>CAWBPU010000002.1:0-1950947 GCA_963790835.1 uncultured Chloroflexia bacterium | reverse complement strand
TCGTATGCGGAGTATCATGTCGCGCACAGTATTGCTGCACTATTCTCTATTCGCACGCGTCACACATACACGACGTGTATTCCATGAAACACCCGTCCCTCCACACACCAGCGAATCACGACCGAACGGTCAAATCCCAACTGTCGCCGTGATCAATTCAACCTGAAGACACCATGTTGCAATAACGAACCATCTGGCTCGTCGTCTCGTTAGCCTTTCTCCGGCGGCGCATTCCGTTTTCCCGACCAACAGTACACCATCACGGTGGGGAAGATGGGGCTTCGCCCAGATATTTGGTATGTTGATATTCGGCGTTAGACCATAGGAGAGCCCACATGCCTCGGCAGCATAGCAACCAGATATGTGGACACTCGCGCCTGTTCGAGCGCGGCGAAGGCGAGGTCCATCAGGAGATCCCCGAACATCTTCTGCCGGTGCTGGTCGTGGCATAGCGTCGGACCACCCATCTCCGCGCGGTAGCCTGGGTATTCGCATACTGGCGTATTATGAATATGGTGTACTCATCATACGTCGGCGCGCTGCCCCACCTTGGGTAGAATCACGATTGTTCACGGAACCCGGCAAGGAATCCCTCTCATGCATATGCTGCACGTCGAAAAACAAACCCTGTATGTCACCGGCTTGCCCCGCGCTGGCTCGACATTGCTGTGCCAACTCCTGGGACTGCACCCCGCGATCTATAGTATTGGGCATTCTTCCCCGCTGGCGGGCTTGTTGGAAACCATCCGGCACAGCCTCAGCGATAACACGTTTTTGTTGGCGCAACTCGATGTGGATTTTGACCTGGCCTACCGCCGCTTGCTCAACACCTATCGGAGCGTCCTCAACGGCTGGTTTGCCGAAACCGAACGCCCATGGGTCGTCGATAAAAACCGGGCATGGCTGGCAATGATCGAAACCGTCAAGGTGATCGACCCCGATTTTCGCATGCTCGTGTGTGTGCGCGATCCGGTGGCAGTGTTCGCCTCCATCGAAGCCCAGCACCAGCGTACCGTTTTGCTCGATTTTGTCGATCATATGTCGGCGAATGCCGCCTTCGACCGTGCCGACAGCCTGTTTGCGAAGGCTGGCGTCATCGGTGCGCCCTTACGGGCGATCGAGCATTTGCAAGATATTGCGGATGCGGGCCTCGCCGAGCGGCTCTTTTATGTGCGCTTTGAAGACCTGCTCGCCAACCCCCAGCCGACGATGCGGGCGGTATACGCCTGGTGTGGCTTGCCTGACATCCCGTTTGATCCCGCGCACCTGCCGGTCAAGCCCCACGAAAGCGATAGTTATTACCGCTTCAAATATCGGCACGCCACGCGCACGACCATCCAACCACCGCCGCCCCACGATGTATCGGCCCGCATCGCCCGGGAAATCGTCAACAAATACGCGTGGTTTTACGAGCACCTGTATCCCGGCTACGATCCCCTCGCCACCAGGCCGTAGCGTTCCATTGGATCATCTTCTTCGTCACGCAAGGACGTGTTTACATGCCATCCAGCACCCATATCCCCTGGAACCTGCGCGTTCCCCCCGCCGCTGACCACACGCCGTCGTCCCTGCTCACGCCCGTCGCGTCCCATCACTGGGCGTTGGTTCGCCCGCTGCTGCGCCTGACGGCACGCATTCCGATAGGCAAACCACACGTCGGAGCGCGACGGCAACGGCGCTGGGCGCGCCTCACGTTGTGTGCGCTCGTCGCGGCAAGCGCGGTGCCGGTGATTCGCGCCACCCCCATCCAGGCCGCGACGACAAATGTGCCATGTAACCCCGCTGACCTGGTGAACGCGATCACCACTGCGGCATCCGGTGATACGCTGAACTTGAGCGCGGGCTGTACCTACACCCTCACGACCGTGCAGAACACGACCGAAGGTGCCAACGGCCTGCCCTACATCACCAAAACGCTGACGATCCAGGGCAATGGTGCCACGATCCAGCGCGACCCGGCGGCGACAGCCTTCCGGTTGCTGCACATCAGCGACTCCGGCAATCTGACGATCCAAGACCTGACGCTCGCGAATGGGCGGAGTGTGGGTGGCAACGGCGGCGCTCCTGGTGGTGGTGGTGCGGCGGGGTTGGGCGGCGCGATCTTCAATCATGGCGGCACGCTCACCGTCCAGCGCAGTCTGCTCCGCGCCAACACCGCCCAGGGTGGCAACGGTGGTGGCGGGGGCTACTACGCCGGCGGCGGCGGCGGCGGCCTCATCAGCGCTGGTAATAATGGCTCCGGCGGCTACTTCGGCGGCGACGGCGGCCCACCTGAAGGCGGCGATGGCGGTACCGGCTTCAACGAGAGCGGCGGCAATGGCGGCTTCGGCGGCGGCGGTGGCGGCGGCGGCTACGGCTACGGCGGCTTCGGCACCGGCATCACAGGCAGCCGTGGCGGTGGCGGTGGCTTTGGCGGCGGCGGCGGTGGCGGCGGCGAGGGAGGCTACGCCAGCAACGCCGGCTCCGGCGACTACTCCCGCAGTGGCGATGGCGGCGATGGCGGTAATGGCGGCTTCGGCGGCGGCGGCGGCGGCGGCGGCGGCATCGGCTCCTGCGACAGCGGCTGCTTTTACTTGGGCGACGGCGGCTTGGGTGGCGATGGCGGGGGCTACGGTGGCAACGGGGGCGATGGGGGCTTCGGCTACGGTGCCAACGGCGGCGGTGGGGCAGGTTTGGGCAGTGCCCTGTTCGCCTATGGCGGCATCACGACCCTGGAAAACAGCACCGTCTCCGGTAATACCGCCCAGGGTGGCTCTGGTTTCCAGGACGGCAAGGGTGCGGGCACGCTGTTTATCTATAACGGCAGCGGGACGCTCCGCTTCAGTACGGTGGCCTTCAACACCGGCAGCGGCGACGTGAGCAGTGGCCTCACCGTCATTCAGCCCGCCAGCAACGTGTTCACCGTGGAGAGCAGCATCCTGAGCAATGGCTCGCCGGGGAGTGCTGATTGTGGGGGAGCGGTTACATCTGGCGGCTTCAACATCGTACAGACCAGTAGTACCTGTGCCACCAGCACGACAGATCGCATCGGCGTCGATCCCTTGCTCGCGCCTCTCGCCCCCAACGAGTACCCCAACGCACCCCAGACCCACGCCCTTCAGGCAGGCTCGCCCGCCATCGATCTGATCCCCAGTCCGAGTGTTCCCGTATCGACGGATCAACGCGGTGTCCCCCGTCCGCAAGGGGGGACGTATGATAGTGGCGCGTTTGAGGTCGTCCAGGCAGTTCCGACCACCACGCCGACCACCACGCCAACCAGTACCCCAACCAGCACACCAACACCGACCAACACCCCGACCAGTACGGCCACGAACACAGCAACGAGTACGCCAACCAATACGCCGACCACCACACCAACAAACACGCCGACCAGTACGATAACCAATACACCGACTAACACACCCACGAACACGCCAACCAGTACGGCAACAAACACGCCGACCGATACGGCAACCAGCACACCGACCAATACACCGACCAACACGCCGACGAGCCAGCCAACCAGCACACCGACCAACACGCCAACCAACACGCCAACACGTCCGACCAACACGCCGACGAGCACGCCAACGAATACGCCAACCAGCACACCCCAACACGCCGACGAGTACCCCAACAAATACACCTACCAGCGTGCCGACGAATACGCCACCAACACACCTACCAATACACCAACCAGCACGCCGATCAACACACCAACCAGCACGCCGACGAATACGCCGACGAATACACCGACCAACACGCCAAAACCGACGGCAACCCACATGACCACGGCGACGCCCACGGTTGCACCGAGCGCGACCGCATCGACGACGCCGACGGTTGAGTCACCGGTATATCGGACCTATTTGCCACTGGTTCGGAACAAGGAATAGCCATCCGTGCAGGTTGTCGAAGCGCGAGCACCCAACCCATCGTCAAACGTCCCATGATGCAAGGTGAAACTGACCATAGGTGGACAACCCAGCCGACCCCGCGGCTTCGACGGCGACGGCTGCGATTGGAATGAGATGCCGATGCTCCCGCCGTGCAACGTATCTTCGAATTGTACGCCTCCGGCGCTCATTCGTTCTTTGATGTCGCCGACGTGCTCAATGGCGAGGGCTGGCGTGCGCTCAATTGGCAGACCAAGGAACGGAGGTTATTCGGTCGAGAAAGCGTACGTACGATTCTCGCCAATCGGGCGTATCTGGGATTCGTTTCCGCTGGTGGACAAGAATATCCTGGCCACCATCCACCCCTCATCAGCGAAGATGTCTGGCGGCTTGTCGAGGAACTTCGTAGCGAGCGTACACGATCGAACCATATGACCTCCGCTGAGTCGCTGCATTGGCTCACCGGCATTCTCTGGTGCGATACCTGTGGGCGGAAAATATGGAACCATCGCAGTTGTCACCTCCGCTACTACCGCTGTAGTGGTTGTTTCAATCACACCTGCGATACCCGCATGATCAACGCAGAGCGCCTGGAAAAAGACATGCTGAGTGTCTTAAGTCATTTGATGGTTTCAACGACAACGGTCGAGGCTATCCTGCTCGAAACCCGCCGCCAGATCGACATAATCGAACATCCCGTTATGCCAGTCACCGATCAGGATACGGTGAAGGTACGCTTGAAGCGCCTGGCACGCCTTTACGCCGATGGCATGATCGAGGATGATGAGTATGCCCGCGAGCGCGATGCGCTTACGGCGGCCATGGCATGGACCCCTACAGCCACACCGCCACAGGCAGCATTCAATCTTGAGAAAGCCATACAGCTTATCAGCGATATTCCATCGCTCATCGCTCGTGCCACATCGCATGAGCGTCGTGCCGTCATGCGTAGCCTGTTCGAGCGGGTGTGGGTTAAAGAACAATCGCTCCGAGGGTTAGTCCCTCGAAGCGAGATTGAACCACTTATACGGTCGATCGCGTTGGTCGCGACCATAGGCAAAAGTGTGGGTGGGGTGGCTGACGGGGCTCGAACCCGCAACATCCTGAGTCACAGTCAGGCGCTCCGCCGATTGAACTACAGCCACCACGTTATGCCACGGAAGTATAGCGGCGAGGGATTCGATTGTCAAGCAGATTAAGCGTGTGCAACGACATCGATTAACTGGCCATCATAGTGCGCGAGCCAGTCTGTGATCATCCGTAGATACCCCATGGAACGTAGCACTTTTTCGCTGTCGCGACCCATCCACCACAGCCCTGGCACTGCCGTGCGGAGGCGTAGTAGCAAGGGTAACGCGGCGATTTCGGCGTCATCCAGCCGCGCAAAGGTGTTGTAGCCTCGGATGAAGGTGCGGACTTCTTGCCAGGGTGTAGGGTCTTGCCACGGGCGCATCGACATCCGTAGCCCCATCGCCAGATCGATCGCACGCGCCGACGGTCCCGCGAACTCCCAATCCAGCACGGCATGCACCCGCCCATCTGCGACGACGATGTTGTTGGGTGTGATGTCGTTGTGGCAGACCTGCTGAGGCAGTGTGCGGTACGTGCCACGCGAAAAGTGGCGCAGTTCAGCCGCCTGTTCGCGATACCAGCCGCATATCCTTTCATGCTCCCGCGTGGATGGGATGCCGAGCATGGCGGGGGTCAGCGCACACGGGTCGATATGCGGCGGTGGGAAGTCGAACAGCGTAGCGCTTAGCACATTCCCCGGTCGTGGTGTCATGGGATACGTGCGTAACGCCTGGTGTAGCTCGCCCGTTGCGCGTCCCATCAGCGCGATATGGTCCAGCCGCTGCCCATCGCATTGTTGACCCGCGTGGTAGGGAGCGAGCGAGCGCCAGCCGCCATCGTGCCAGGTACGCAGCCCGCCCGCTCGTGTCCGCAGCGGAACGGGAACGCCGAACGATAGTCCCGCGTTTGCCAGCCAGCCAAGCAACTGATGCTCGTAGTCGATGGATTCGGGCGGGTGCAGTGGATTGTACTGCTTCCATACCCAACGCCCGTCGGCGTTTTCCAGCAACATGGTCGTGTTGCTCTGGCTTTGTGCAAGTGTGTTGACGCGAACAGGTCGGGCGAGGTTGTAATCGCCTTCGGGCGCGTGCAGGAGCGCACGCAACACTTCGGGATTGTCGTGCAGGCTGTTGAGCGGGAGCCACGCGACTTCGTGCAGTTCAGCCGCACCATCGGGCGTCATGTCCTCGCCCAGCCGCAGCGTTCCACCCACGATGGTGCCGTTGAAGCAGGTGTACGAACCGCTGGCACGTTGGCGCTGTCCATGATACAGGCAGCGGTCGATGCGTACATCGAGGCCGATTTCTTCGTGCACCTCGCGTATGGCGGCGGCTTCGGCGGTTTCTTCTGGCTCGATGCTGCCACCGGGGAAGGTCCAGATGATCTCACCCCGGTAGGTTTGCCGCACCATCAGCACCTGTTCGTTTTCGATGATTGCGACACATGCACGGTCGCCCATGTGCGATCCTTTAACGACGAACGACGCTGATCGGTTTCCTTCTTACCTCTCGGCGGCGACTCCACGTTCGACTGTCGGACTGTCGGTTGGAGGATGCAGCCGATGCCGGAAACGGTCAGGATGTATTGCGGCTCGTTCGGCTGCTGCTCGACCTTCTGCCGTAGTCGATGGACGAGTTGCTTGTGGAGTTGGCGGTCGCCGCGCCTGGCCCCGATGCTCGACCTTCTGGCGCATCTATGCACGAGTGTATAACGGATGCACAGCACGCCGATTGGTCCGACCGGGGCGACCATTGCGAAGCCAAGGACAAATCCACCCCAAAAGATGCTACCGACCACGGTCATCTCCAGACACAAAATCACCAGACCCAAATTATCTGGCGGTCGAGCGAATCAAGCACAGGCAAGCGTTGCTATCAAGACCTTTCGGTTGGCAGTTCCGCGAAGTGTTGGTGTGATGAGCGCTGTGCATGACAAGCCTCATACTATGGGCAGGGCGCGGTGAGTACCCGTCAATACTGCTCGATCTGCTTCAAACCGCGTGTCGTGAGGTCGGCGAGTTCGCCTAAGATTTCGGCGTCGATGGTCTTGAAATTGAAACAGGACTTGCCCTGCATCCGCTTCTTAAGCCCGGGCGAGATTGTGTCCAGCAGGTTCGGATATATGTATACCGGAAAGAGATGATAGCTGACGTAATTTTTGTTGATTGTCACGGCACCGAAGAACAGCGGTTTTTTATTGGGTCCGGTCTTGGTGGTGTCGAGAGAATAGTTGGTACTGGTGTCGGCTGTGACGACAAGTGAAGCTTCATGGTGTTTCAGTATGGCCTTGAGTTGCTCGAACACTTGTATAAACGTGTCGTTGTTTGGCATACCGATCTCCTAAGATCACTGATGACCGACTGCGGGCTACCAGAGGTGATTATCTCGTTACCGCGTGGCAGGGTCGCTTCGATCGTGTGAGCATACGTACTTGCTGTAACAGCTACGATAACCGCCGAACGTCCCTATGTGCGCCTGACTGTCACTCAGGATGTTGCGGGTTCGAGGTCGTTGGATACTCCACCTGAACCGTGGTTGACACATCAGGGTTGCGGCAGCACTTTGAAGGGAATGATCGACTCGTGATCGCTGCCCCTGCCACGGAAGTACCAGGTCCAGATGCCGGGGCCAAGGACCGCGGTGTCGAACTTCAGCCCGTCGATAGCTCCTGAAATTCCAATCGTGTAGGTCTGTACGTCGTCGCGAGTGTTGTCCGGTTTGATCAGCCAGAACTCGACTGTTTCGTTTGGCCGGAATCCGAAGATGTCGAAGCTGATTTCTGTGCCAACCAGTACGCAATTAGATGGGCGAATTTCGGCATTTAACACTGGTGGAATGTCAGAACACTTTTCCGGCGTGATGGCAGCCGCAATGTAGGTTTCACTACCCAGTAATCCCAGTAAAACGTTATATGGGTCGGGATTGTTCGGGTGGTATTCAAAGCGGGCGCGCTCGAACCATTGGGTCAATACCGTGTCGCCAGCAGCGTTTGTTTCCATGACAGGTTCGCTAAGCGGCAGACCATACAGCGCCATCGATCCTGCGTATGACCGTACCGTAGAATCATCGACGCCGCCCATTTCCCAATAGCTTCGGAACGGTTCGCAGACGCTGTGGCTACTTTGGGCGAACCAGCGACATTCGGTCGTTTGTTGTCCTGCAGGAAATGTAAACCAATTGCGCCCAAGTTGTTGCAAGCGCACGTCGCCAAGCCGACCGAGTAATACATCGTAGGGCGCTGCAAGTTCGGGATGTAGCTCAAAGCGGTTGCGCTCGAAGTATTGCGCTACGAATGTGCCTTCGGTCGTTGCCTCACTGCGTTCCGCTGTGATCGGGAAGCCGAAAACCGCCAGACCGCCGTGGTCTTGCCAGTATTCGCGGATGCGCCCGCTGATACATTGCCCTGTTTCAACAAAGCATTGCTGCTCCTGCTGCCTTAATGGGGAGTGTTGCGCGTGGCTAACCCGGGTATCTATTGGGATACTCATGAGCATCAAAGCGAACGACAGGATCAGAACGCGACGAATCATGGCGCATCTCCCCTTATATACGGCTCGGCTCGATTTTACTTCGTGCCTGCGCGAAGCGCTTGCATCGCATCGCCGATGCCTGCAACGCCCTCGGCGAGTTTATCCGGTGTATGGTAACTGAACGCCAGACGGATGAAATCGTCGCCCGCACCGTCAGTGTAACAACGTTCGCCCGACAAGAACGCGACACCGCGTTCGGCGGCAAGCGGTACGAGTGCCGAAGCACGCATATCGTCGGGAAGTTTGCACCAGATAAAAAAACCGCCTTCGGGAGCGAACGTGGTGACATCCGCAGGAAAGTTCTGGGCGATCGCGTCGAGCATCACAGCGCATTTACGGCTGTAGTGCGAACATAGTTCGGCGATGTGTGTATCCAACCGCCCGTTGCTGCTATAGCGTGCGACAACATGCGACAAGAACGGTCCAACGTCACCTTCAAGCTTAAACATGTTCAAGCGTTGCAATAAGTCCGGCGGACCGTAGGCCCAGCCTACACGCACACCGGGGGCGAGAATCTTGGAATACGTGCCGATGTGTAGCACCCAACCCTCGGTATCCAATGCCGCCAGCGTTGGCAGCGTTTCGCCTGTGAAGCGTAGGTCCCCGTATGCGTCGTCCTCGACGATGAGCACGCCGTAGAGCGCAGCCAGCGCGACCAGACGTTGTCGTCGTGCAAGTGTCATCGTCACGCCGGACGGGTTATGGAAGGTTGGAATGGTGTAGATCAGCTTAGGACGAACGCCTTCGCGGGCAAGTTCTGCCAGACGCTCCTCAAGCACGTCGATGTCCATGCCTGCGCTGTCGGTTGGGATCGTGATGATGCGTGCGCCCGCGAGTTCAAAACGACGTACCGCGCTCATAAAGCTTGGTCCTTCGATGATGACGACATCGCCGGGATCGACCAGCACTTGCGGAATGAGCGCCAGCATCTGACTGGAGCCATAGCTGAACATAACGTTTTCTCTGTCGGCGGGGATGCCTTTGCTCTGGAGGCGTGACACGAGTTGTTCGTAGAGTTCTGCGCTAGGCGGTCCGTAGTTGAGTGCGGCGTCCGGTCGTTCGCTGAGAACTTCTGAGGTGGCTTCAGCTAAATCGTCGACCGGAAAAAGCATGGGATCGGCGAGGCCAAACGCGAGGCTCAACCGTGCAGCACGTGCCATCTGTGCCGCGCCCATGATGCGCCCTGCGATGTCACGTGCACCAACCGCGTAAAGTTCGTTCAGTTTTGGCGACGTAGCCATGTAATGTTTTTCCTTCGTCATAAATGAATCGCCCGCTGGAACCACGTCAGTTCTCAGCATACCTGTGATTGTGTTCTTCGGACTATCCCTGGCTACGGTGCCATGATACGAGTGAAGCAAGAACCATGTACAGGCTACCCAAGACGCAGGGCTATTATAACCGTTGTCGGTTTCCACGCCTGATGCTTGGCGCGATCATAACGCCCGAGAACTGAGCTATCGTTCTCCTTTGTCGGAGGCATAGATGCGTGTTTATGCTGAAACGCGACCGCAACGTTGCCGCGCTCTCTTTTTGTGTGTATTTGGACTCAAAGGATACGACCGCTTCCTATGACCGGATGATTCGACACATCAACCTCCGACCGTATTGAACGTGATACATTGGTGGGTTGCGTATTTGGTAGGTGTGCATTTACCACTCGTACTGTTCGTCGTACAACAGGGCGATACCATCTAACTGATCGAGAACGCGACTGCGTCCTGATTAAGCCACCTATGCCCGAACACCAGCCGCCGCAACTGCCTATGCGTAAGGTTAGGACCAGGAAACCCAGTTTTACGGATGCAACTACTGTCCGTAATAGGGAACAACTGGTGCTTGTTCGTGGAGGTCTGGTGTGTACTGGAGACTGTAATTGTATGTGAAGGCATCTGCTATATTCAAGCTCCTACCCCTTCGATATGGTACACTGGCTGCGACCGAAGGAGCAAAATAGACGATGCCCCAACAGACATATTTAAGTCAACAAGACCCTGAAGTCGCCGCTGCGCTCGCCTCCGAGGGGCGTCGGCAACGCGACGGGATCGAACTTATCGCATCCGAAAACTACGTGAGTGATGCTGTCCTGGAAGCCCAGGGATCCGTGCTGACCAATAAATACGCCGAAGGACTTCCCGGCAAACGCTATTATGGCGGGTGCCAATACGTCGACGTTGTCGAAACGATCGCGATCGAACGGGCCAAGAAGATCTTTGGCGCAGATTGGGCCAACGTGCAACCCCACTCCGGTGCTCAGGCCAACATGGCGATCTACCTCGCGGCGCTCAAGCCGGGCGACAAAGTGCTAGGCCTCAAGTTGGACCAGGGCGGACACCTCACGCATGGACACCCATTGAACTTTTCCGGTCTGTACTTTGATGTAACGTACTATGGTGTCGACCGTGAAACCGAGCGTATCGATTACGATGAACTTCATCGTGTCGCACGCGAGCTCCGGCCGCAGTTGATCACGTCGGGTGCATCAGCATATCCACGGACAATCGACTTTGCGCGAATGCGCGAAATCGCGGACGATGTAGGCGCGTTGCTGTGGGCCGATATCGCACATATCGCTGGGCTCGTCGCGGCTGACCTGCATCCTTCGCCGATTCCGGTCGCGCATTTTACTACGACAACGACCCATAAAACCCTGCGTGGCCCGCGCGGCGGTTTGATTCTGGCAAGTGCCGAGATCGCCGAGCAATACAAGCTCGACCGTGCGGTGTTCCCCGGCATCCAGGGCGGACCGCTGATGCACGTCATCGCCGCCAAAGCTGTCGCGTTCGGTGAAGCGTTGCAGCCGGATTTTGCTATCTATCAGCGACGGGTCGTGGAAAATGCTGCGGCGATGGCGCGTGCCCTCCAGGCAGAAGGTATGCGTATGGTAAGCGGTGGCACCGACAACCACCTGATGTTGATCGATCTTTCACGTTCCGAAGGCTTGAGTGGTATCAGCGGTAAAAAGGCCGAGAAAGCGCTTGATGCCGCTGGGATCACCGCCAATAAGAACACGATTCCTTTCGATCCGCGTTCGCCGATGGTGACCAGTGGACTGCGTCTTGGCTCCCCGGCCGCAACGACGCGCGGCTTCGGGCCCGTTGAAATGGAGCGTGTGGCTGGTTGGATCGTTGATGTGCTGCGCAACATCGATGACACGGCACGCCACCAACAGATCGAGGAAGAAGTGCGCGAGTTGTGCGCGGCGTTTCCAGTGCCGGGACACAGTCGTATCACCGGTGACGAACTCGATCTGCCAGAGCCTGCGACGTCGGGAACTGGCTCAATCGCTTCACCTTCGTGAGCTCGTGAACACCAACTTTATTCCGAGGACGGGCGAACGATTGCGTTGGCCCGTCCTCGGCGTGTGTCGCTAATGAATCTACAACGTGCGCGAAAAATCGCGATCGCTGTAGTGGCGATCTTTATCTTCGTGTTGGCGCTGCAACTGCTCAAGGAGGGAGCGGGTGGTCTGGGCCCATTCCTGAAAAACACGTTGCGTATTCAGAATGCCGCAAACACACTTGGGTTCGGCTGGCTGTTCGCTTACGTTGTCCTGAGCGGCTCACCTGTTGCGGCGATCTCGCTGAGTTTCTTTTCGTCAGGCGTGATCGACGCAGTACAGACCTTCACGATGATCACCGGATCGCGATTGGGCGCATCATTTATCGTGTTGTTTGTCGGGTTTATTTATTACCTGCGTGGACACCAACGAAGCGCAAGCATCGCAATCGGTGTTCTATGTCTGCTGGTGACGGCGACGATCTATGTACCCGCGCTCGCCGTCGGATATTGGTTGCTCACGCGCGGAGTGCTGGATGCGATCCAGTTTGGCGCGCCTGCCTCGCTGACCTCGGTGCTGGACGTTGTATTTGATCCAATCGTCGGCACTATAGTAGAGTACGTCGGACGCTGGCCGGTGGTGGTATTCCTGCTGGGTATGGGTACGCTACTCGGCTCGTTTAGCTTATTAGATAAGTCATTGCCTGAGATGAGTGCCGAGCGTGGCGGCTTCGAGCGCATCGGACGTTTGGTTTATCGACCGATGGCGATGTTCATTATGGGCATGGCGATTACATCGGTGACGTTGTCCGTGTCGGTTTCGCTATCGCTGCTGGTACCCTTATCAGTCAAAGGGTTTATTCGACGCGAAAACACGTTGCCCTATATCATGGGAGCAAATATCACGACGTTCATCGATACGCTCTTTGCTGCATTGGTCATGGGTGGCGCTCCTGCTTTCACGATTGTGCTCGTTGAAATGCTCAGTGTGGCGGCTATATCTGTGTTCGTGCTAGTATTTATGTATGGTTGGTACGAACGTTTTATCGTTGCTTTGCTCGATATCATCATTGGGACAAATTGGCGGCTTGCCACCTTTATGGGCATCATGCTGATCGTTCCACTCGCTTTGTTGCTTGTGCGATGACATTACACGTATTAGTTGGGTACGACGAAACGGCAGCAAGCCGCAATGCACTGGCCTATATAGCACCGTTGGCACGCAACGGTGCATTGGATGTTGCCATCGTGACAGCAGCGAATCGCGCCTCTACCCACCAGCGGCTCCTTGAACTCGCCGCTGGTGTTCTAGGACGTGAGCCCGTGCAATATCGGCGCGACGGCACCCTCTATCAGGCACTCTACGACGCGGCCATGGCAGAAAAGCCCGACCTGGTCGTGTATGGTGAGGCAACCCGTTCGTGGTCGCGCTGGACGAAATTCCAGCGGCGTGAGCCATTGTATGCAATGTTGCCGATGTCGTCACTGTTGGTGCGTAATTCGTCGCGGCCCAGTGGCAAGGTTCTGATGTGTGCTGGTGGCGATGCGTCGATCCTGGAGGACGCCGAGTTTACTGGCCGGTTGTTACATACAAGAGAGGCGCATGCAACGATCCTGCATGTGCTATCGCAAATGCCGCTTATTTTCGGGTCGGGCTCGCCTCGAGAGCGCGTCGTCGAGTCCTTCGCGGCGACGGGAGCCCCCGAAATGAAGCATATGCAAGCGGCCGTGGATACATTGGCGACGAACGGTATCAAGGCGGAGATCAAAATTAGGATCGGCCTTGTGGTGGAACAGGTATCGGCTGAACTCAATGAGGGCGGCTATGACCTGCTCGTGATCGGGGCGCACCGCTCGAAGGGTCTGGTCGAGCGCTTCCTGCTCGAAGATGTCGCAGCAAACATCCTGGGAAAAAACCTTGGCCCGGTGCTAGTCGTCAAGCAAACGTCGCGCTGATTTCGAACGCTATTGCACCTGTCGCAGACCACTCACCATAAAAATATGTGAATCGTCGCTTCTACGAGCGTGACATAAGGGCACATAGTCTAGGTGTCTTACGTGGAGTATGGATTCGTCGTTCGTCCTCATGTATGATGTCGTCACATCCCAGTTCAATGTATTGTCACTTTACCTGAGCGTTCCTTGATAGATAGTATGCCTTTGGCATCGTTTTTTATTGGGGGAAGAACAATGGCAGAATATACGATACGTGCATCCGCGCCGATCGCGGCACCCGCGCAGCGCGTGTACGACATCATCGCCGACTACAACCACGGACATCCAAGCATCTTGCCTAAACCAGCGTTTCAATCGCTGGTGGTAGAACAAGGTGGCGTCGGTGCTGGAACGGTCATACGGGTCACAATGAAACTGCTGGGCAAGACGCAGATGTTCCGTTCTGTGGTGACGGAACCTGAGCCGGGGCGTGTGTTGTTGGAAACGAACGACAACGGCTTTGCGACACAATTTGTTGTCGAACCGCGTGGAGCAGATGCGTCGTATGTGTCGTTCATTTCGACCATGGAGGCGGGTGCTGGCTTCTTCGGGCGCTTGAAGCACCGCATGTTCACCCGCCTGCTACAGCCTGTTTATACACAGGAACTCGCTAATCTCGCAAGGGTTGCCACAGGGCAGCCCGTTTCAGTCTGACGCGGCAATGTATCCAGTGATGGTTGGAGGCATTCGCTAGTAATTGATGGTCACGGACTTCTTAGTTCGTAGGGATTCTACGGCGGCTTCAGCGATCTGCTGTGCTCGTAAGCCATCTTTCAGGGTCGGGTAGGGCGTGGGAATGCCCTCCACAGTGTTCACGAAAGCATCCAGTGCGGTCGCAAACGTCGGCTCCAGGCGTTCGTACCAACCGGGATGTAGTGGGGTGCTGATGATGCCATCAGCTGTGTAGCGTACCACCTCGCCCTGGGGTTTCCGTTCAGAAATGATCATGCCATCGGAGCCAAATACCTCGATGCGTTCATCGTAGCCATAAGCAGCGCGACGACTGCTGTCGATATGATACATCGCTCCATTCGCCATGGTGAGGATTACCATGGATGTGTCGATGTCGCCTGCCTCGCCGATGGCGGGATCGACGAGCGCGGCTCCAGCAGCATACACTTCGACAGGCGCTTCACCGGCGAGCCAGCAAACCATGTCGAAGAAATGGATCGTTTGGTCGCGGAACTGACCCCCCGATACTTTGACGTAACTGATCGGTGGTGGCGTAGGTCCGCGTGTGACCATGTGGACCATCTCCACGCTTCCGACCGTGCCAGCATGAAGGGCGTCGCGCAGCCTTGCGTGGTTGGTGTCATAGCGACGGCTAAAGCCGATCATGATAGGTGCGGTGGTTCGTTCAGCGGCGACGACAACGGCTTGTACGCGCTCGATATCGAGGTCGATCGGCTTTTCGCAGTACACCGGCTTTCCGCTGGTGATGGCTTTCAGCAGTAGGTCTGCGTGCGTGTTCGTGGATGATGCGATCAGGATCGCGTCAACATCAGACGCCGACCAGATTTCAGCGGGATCAGATGCTGCGGTCGCATCAAGCTGCGTAGCAAGATTTTGGGCGGCCTGCTGATTGACGTCATACACGTAGCGAAGCGTGGTACGGGGGTTGCGAGCCACATTTTTGGCATGCACGTTGCCGATGAATCCGGCTCCAAATAGCGCGATGTTGATCACTACGATTATCCTTTTGTCATTCGGCTGACGGTCAGATGACGATACACATTGACATGAGTGCGAACCCACGGCCTTGATCTTGCAGCATCCACCGTTTACTAGTATACATCCATGGTGGTGTGATACACGTAGTATTATATGGCGAGCCACGTTCGGTGAAGCAGCGAACATGTCGGTGTTGCCGTATGTGTGTTTAAGGCGAGATTTCGCATATAATCGGCCAGGCGTTACAGACTGTAAGGCCGGCTGGGTGATAAGCATGGTGGAACGGGAAGATCAACCTCAAGGACTGCCTGAAGAAGTGCGGAGCCAACCAACAACGATCGACGCCTTGAACGTACCTCAAGCCGTCGATGAAGAAGGTCCAGCACCCGCTGATCTCGAAGAGGTTGAAGAAGAGATCGACTTTGAGGCGCTTGAGGATCAAACACCTGCGACCGATCCGATCACGCGATATTTGCGCGAGATTGGGCGGACGGCCCTGCTTTCCGCGAAAGAAGAGGTCGATCTTGCTCAAACGATCGAGCGCGGCAAGGAAGTGCGCGCAATTCTTACCGAAGGCGCGGAGGATTTGCCTGCATTCGAGCGACGTGAGTATGAGCGTGTACGGGAACAGGGTGACGAAGCCCGTCAACGGTTGATTCAAGCGAACCTGCGACTTGTGGTGAGTGTCGCGAAGAAATATATGGGTCGTGGCATGCCTCTGCTCGATTTGATCCAGGAAGGCAATATTGGCCTGATGCGAGCCGTCGAGAAATTTGACTGGCGCAAAGGCAACCGATTTTCGACGTATGCGACCTGGTGGATTCGACAGGCGGTAACCCGCGCCCTCGCCGAACAAAGTCGTTTGATCCGCTTGCCGGTTCACCTGGGCGAGTCGCTCGGTCAGATGCGGCGAACGGCGGAACGATTGGCGATCGCCTTACAACGCGAACCATCACACGCTGAACTTGGCGTTGCGCTTGGATTGCCCGAAGAACAGGTTAAGCGGATGCTCGAAGCGGTACGTCAGCCGATCTCGCTGTCGATGCCGATCGGCGAATCCGGTGAATCGCAGTTTGGCGACTTTATCGAGGACGAGCGGATCGCGCCGCCGGAAGAACAAGCCAGTCGTGTCATGCTTGAACGCGATCTGGTGCGGGCGCTGGAGGATTTGCCCGACCGTGAACGTATGGTCCTTGAGTTACGCTATGGGCTGAGCGACGGCATGCGCCGGACGCTGGAAGAAGTGGGACGTTCGTTAGGTATCACCCGCGAACGCGCACGCCAGATTGAAGGCGAAGCGCTGCGACGTTTGCGAACGTCAGAACGTGGCGCCGGTCTTAAGGGCTATCTCGAATAGCATTTGGTAGTGGGTAACAGCGAACGAGGGTCACGGTATACCGTGACCCTCGTTCGCTGTTACAATACTTTCACCTGTATCATCCGGCTGGAACTCCCACATAGCAAAGGGTGTGAACATATGCGACTTTCAGAGAATAAAGCACGACGCATCGCCGAGCGTATTGTCGACGAACTCGAACAACAAAACGTCTTGAGTTATACGCAGAAGGGGCCAGCGTTTCGTAGCGAACGTATCAAGGCTGTATACGATCTCATCATGGCGGATGTGGCTGCCGAAGCAGACATCGACCGTGAAGTTGACCGGGTGCTGGATACGTACTCGCGCACTTTGCGCGCCAACGAGCGTGATATCCTCTATCGCAAGCACAAAGAAGAAATCGCCCGCCGCCGCAACTTCGAACTATAAGGGTTGATTGACGTTGGTACTGGACATACTACGCTGGTGGCTTGTCGTCGAACTGCTTGGCCTTGCCGCCATACCGCTCAGCTTTGCTCTGTTCCGACGCCTGCCCGACAACGGCTATAGTGCCGCGAAACCGCTCGGAATCTTGTTGGTCAGCTATATTGGCTGGCTCTTTGCGATGCTCGGCTTTGGCAGCCTCAGCGTCGGCATGTTGGTGTTCGGCGTACTGGTTGTCGTAGGTTTGGGCTGGTTCTCGATTCAGCGCACCAGAGTGTCGCTACGAGAGAGCCTGCGTGAGCAACTCCCGGCTATACTGTTCCATGAAGCGTTGTTCGCCGTGGCGTTGTATGTAGGGTTGCTGCTACGGTGGCGTGGGATCTGGGGATCGCAGATCAACCATACTGAAACACCGATGGACTTCGCCTTCCTGAACGGCATCCTGGCAAGTACAGCGTTTCCACCACAAGACCCCTGGTTGGCGGGGTATCCGATCAACTACTATTACTTCGGCTATGTTATGGTTGCGGCCCTCACGCGCTTATCAGGGTTGCCCAGCGCGATCACGTTCAATCTCGCGGGCGGCACGATCTACGCGCTTGCCGCGACCGGTATCGCGGGCGTGGTCTGGAACCTGATTGGCATACACCGACGTATGGACAATCCGCCTACGGTGACAGGCCGAAGTGCTAGTCGGTCGTGGAACGGCGGCGCTGGTGGCTGCGGTGCTGGTGTTGATCGCCGCGAACCAGGGCGGAGCGCTGCAATGGCTCACGCGCACCGAACGTGTGGTGGCGTTACGTGGCAATGAACTTGCAGCGGCGGTGGCTCAATACGACACAACCGCAGATCGTATTACCTTACCACAAGCCTTGCCGGAAGTCGGTGACAGTGATTGGGGTGGCACTACCACTGTGCCGCTGGCGTCAACGCGTCGGGCGGCGGTGAGTTCGTGGTGGCCTTCACGGGCGGTCTGGGACCAGATGCAGCGCACCGATGGCACGGTCTACCGCACCTATACCATCACCGAGTTTCCGTTCTTCTCATTCTTGCTGGGTGATCTGCACCCGCATGTCCTATCGCTGCCCTGGACGTTGCTCGCGATGATGCTGGCGCTCAATCTGCTGCTGCGACCCTCGGCTCCTGAATGGATTCGACGTGGTATTGGCCTGGTCGAGTTGGTGGTAACGGGTATCGTTCTGGGTGGTCTATACGCGATCAATAGCTGGGACCTGCCAACGTACCTGTTGTTGTTTGGCGGCGCTATGCTGCTGCTGTATTTCCGCCTTGCTCCGGTAGTGGACGGGCAACGCCGCGTTGTGTGGCCTCATTTTGCCCAACAAACGATGGTGCTGCTGATTGCATGTTGGGCGAGTTGGTTGCCCTTCCATATGACATTCGCATCGCTGGTGGGTGGCAGGGGCTTTCCGTTGGGGTTGGCCCCGGCGCGTACGCCGCTGGCTCAGTTTGTGATCATTTTTGGGCTGTTCGCCGTTCCGTTGTTCGCGCTACTGGCGCGAAGCGTACGCGGCACATTCTCGATCAGCCAGGGGTTGCGGTTGCCGATGCCGCTGGTAGTCGGCGTCAGCGTCGTGGTGATGTTGGTGATCGGCCAATGGATCGGCTTCCCGCTGCTTGTTCTGTTGCCGATCGCGATCTTTGCGATCCTTGAGGCCGATACCCAAACTGAGCATCCTGCGCTGGCGTTCGTATTATGGGGAACAGCGCTGGGAGCCCTGGTATTGTTTGGCACTGATGTGGTGTACCTGCGTGATGCCTTTGAAGGATCATCGCCGCGTATGAACACGTTGTTCAAGTTCTATTATCAGGTCTGGCTGCTGTGGGGGACGTTCGCCGGATTCGCCCTGTGGCTGTTGCTGCAACGTGTACGCTGGACGACCGCTGTATGGGGCGTTCCCTTCGTGGTGCTGCTGGTGGGCTCGCTGGTCTATCCGGTGCTGACACCGAACCGTGATCCCGGCGCGTTGACGCTGGATGGTACGGCCTATATCGAGCGGGAGCGCCCCGGCGACGCGGCAGGGATTGCCTGGGTCGCCGCTAATGTGCCCCCTACGGCGACGGTGTTACAGGCTCCTGGTGGTGCCTACAATCCCGAGTTTGCAGCGGTGTCAATGGCGACAGGACGACCGACGCTTCTGGGTTGGTCAGGACACGAAAGTCAATGGCGTGCAGGACAGCCGGAGGTTAAGGAAGAAGTCGGTAAGCGCCTGGAAGATGCGACAACGATCTATACCACGTCCGATCCTGAGCAGGCACGCGAACTGCTCGACCGCTACGCCATCGACTATCTGTACGTGGGACCGGCTGAGCAGCGTTTCGCCACAGATAAGGGCGCCGCGCCGGATGCACTGCTCAAGTTCGAGGACTTCATGGACCTGGCGTGGAGCGAACAAGGTGTGTCGATCTATAAACGGCGCTAGGAAGGCGACCATGACGCTGGACCCTGCTCCTGAAGCCTTACGGTCGCGACTACATGTACGCGCCACGTCGAGGGCAGTGTACGAATTCATGGCTCCCGATGCCGGACACGCAGGGTGGTGTGGGCGGCGAAAAGCGTCGAACGGGGCGGCGGGATCGGCTTGGTGGTGGCCGGTGACGAACGGTGACATGGCGCGGTCCTCGAATGCGAGCCAGGACGACGATCAGCACCGCGGAATACCGCGGCAGTAATTCGACGCTTGTGGCGCTCAATGCGGCGGTCGATGTCGGCGTCGACGAACGCACGACATTGACCGCCGCTGAGATACGGACGACGCCGATAACAGACGTCTACAGTCCGGTGCGCCGTGTCCCCTGATAGACCAGTCCCCACTCCTTCGCCGATAGCGTTTCGGCGCGGCGGTTGCTATCGACGCCGGCACGCTCCAGAATACCGAGCGCCTGCTCCTTCGACAACGGGATACCCATAGCGGCAAGGCCACCTGGTAAGGAGTTGCCGAGCTTTTTCCGGGCATGGAGGAATCCCGCCTTGATAACGCGGAAGTATGCATCCACATTATCGACCTCAACCAGTGGCTGCGGTCGCCGTCGTAAACGGAGAATCGCGGAATCGACCTTTGGAGCTGGAAGAAACGAACGTGCGGGAACGCGGGTGATAATCTCAGCTTCGGCATAGAATTGCACCGAATGTGCCAGCACGCTCATATTGGGCGGCGCTGCGACGATGCGTTGTGCCACTTCCCATTGCACCATCACCACCATCAGGTCGGGTGGCTTTGCTGCTTCAAGGAAGTGCCGTAGGATCGCCGAAGTGATCTGGTAGGGCAGGTTCGCCACTACTTTGTAGCCTGGTTCCGTGACGATAGTAGCGGGTTCGACGCGCAGTACATCGCTCTGGATCACCTCCAAGCGTGGTGATTCGATCTCACGCGGCAACCGCGCTGCCAGTCGCCGGTCGAACTCGATGGCGATGAGACGTCCGACATGCTGCACAAGTTCGTGCGTCAACACCCCAAGACCGGGACCGACCTCGATCACGGTATCGGTCGATTGGAGCTCGGCGGCGTCGATCGCCGCCTTCAATGCCTGATCGTCGATCAGGAAATTTTGACCCAGATCGCGGTTCGGACGGATGCCGAGCGTGTTCAATGCGGCCTGGATTCGTTGCGGGTCGATATAAGGGTTTGTCATTATTCCTCATCGCCGGGAAAGGCGAATGGTTGGAGTGCGTTCCGGCACGGCGCTCCAAAACTATAGGCGACACGGCCTGCCGTCAGGTCAAAAACACCAGCCCATAACGTGGCGCCAAATTCGCGGTGGGCACATACACCCGCCTCGTGACTCGCCATGGCCCGGGCTGTCACGTCCCATGGATCGCCCGCACCGCCAATTGTTTCAAGCCATCCTTTGCGCGTTTCTGAGCCTTCGGTGGAACGCTTGCCCTGAAACTGACGCAGCCCACGGTCAGTGTAATGGTTGGTGACTGCTAAGACGCGCTCTTCTTCGCGGCGCCGGACAGGCGCACCGGGATAACACTCTAGCGCGATCATTGTGCCGGATGGATCAGCCAGCGTGTAGTTGAAGGACGCTAGATGTGGCATACGCTCAATCATATCGGCGGCGTCGGCGGCATTGGTACAACTTTGTAGCACGATGCGTGGTATCAGGTGATACGGCACGCCAGGTTTCGTGTAATCCTGACGGTTCGCCATGACTTTGTGCAGTGCAATGAAAAGACCATGTTCGTTCACGCCGTCGTAGCGTCCGCCGACGAGGCCGCCATTCATGCCCAGATGTGCGAAGCCATGCGAGGGCTTCGTAATCAATAGGTGGCGCGTTCGCATACGCACATAGAAATCGTAGGTACGCCCTGCCATTACGTGCCCGTTGGACGCACGCCAAACGACCGCTGAACAACCATGTGCCAGTTCACCACCGCGTATGAAGAGTCCCTGGTAGGATGCGATTCCGGTATGTTCGGCAAAGCTATCGAGTTCCGGAACAAGCCACGGCGCGATATCGCCGACGATTGTTGCACACGATCCGAGGAAATATTGATCGGTTTCCCAGGGCCACGGTTTGAACGGTGGCGGCACCGGACGCATGTAGTTCGCCTGGTAGCGTCCCAGGTCGTGCGGTTGTCCGTTGAGCCGCACGATGCGGTAATCGGCGTGGTGTTCGGGGTAAAGGTCGAAAGCATCCATATATGTGTATTGTACACGCTCGAAAATCTGTGCAACATGTACAATTACGCGACCTCTATTCTAGTCATGTTGATGTGTGCAATTTTTTGCAGAAGTCGTACAATGAGCACTATACAAACCATAGATGGCACTTACCTGCGATGTCGCTGGCTTTACTTTCTTTTGGCAGGTGAGAATAATGGCGGATATTATTGACGAGAAGGTGAACCGCGACTATTCGCGGGCAAGGGGCGCTGCGTTCGTTAACGCGATCCGCAGTTTGCTGCGCAAGGATTCAATCGAACTACTCCCACTGAGTGAAGTACGTTCGCGCTTATACATACGCGGTCAACGTGACCTGGGCCTTCAAGAAGTTCCTCTCGATTCGATCATCGGCAGCGAAGGTCGCTACACCGATTTCGATCGCTTCTTTCTTCCCTTGTCCGACGAAACCGAGGAACGCTGGAAGAAGATTGGACGCGCGTATTATCAGGATATCGTGCTTCCCCCGATCGAACTCATTAAGATACCGCGACCTGTATTTCGTGCGCGACGGCAATCACCGCGTATCGGTGGCGCGGATGCGGGGGCAGATAGAGATCGATGCCCGGGTGGTGGAACTCAAAACGGACGTGGTGCTACCACGGGGATTGAAGCACGGCGATCTGCTGCTTGTGGAAGAACAAAGCGACTTCCTCGAATGGACACGCCTCGCAGAGATTTGTCCCGGCGCGGTCGTTGAGGTAAGCGAACTGGGAAGCTACCTGGCCTTACTTCGCCACATCAATGGGCATCGCTATTTTCTTGGCCTTGAGCGTAGCACCGAAGTAACCGCCGATGAAGCCGTCCTGAGCTGGTATGAAAGCGTGTACCTCGTGCTGGTGTCCGCGATTCGCCGGAGCGGTATATTGCAGTTCTTCCCGGATCGCACCGAAGCCGACCTTTACTTGTGGATCATGGATCACCGCCATTATCTCACTGAGCAGGCCGGACAGGACCCTGGTCCTTATGAGGCGGTCGCGCGCTATGCCGAGGAGCTTGGACCACTACGCGCACGACGGCATGTGGTGGGTCACCGTGTGGCACCAGATGAGCAGGAATTTTTGCGTTCCACTGGCCTGGACCGAAGCCGTATCGGGGCAAGTATACCTTTGAGCAATTCAGGTCACTACGAGGTTGTGCGCCGCCACATCAATGATCATCAATATTACCTTGGGCTGGAACTCCAACGTGAGATTCCGCTTAAGGAGGCTGCTGCAAGCTGGTATGACGCGGTGTATACCGTTGTAGTAAGTGAGTTCGAGCGCCTCGACGCTGCGGAACTGCTCACCGGGCACACCCAGGCTGACCTGTACGTGGATGCGATGGAATATCTGCGACATGAGAAGGATTGGGAGGCAAACATCGATCTGCGCGGTGTCGTCAGGGATTACGTTGAGACACGTGGGGCTCGGTCGCTGTACCACGACCTGATGCGGTATTCCCGTCGTTTATTCAACCGTACGTTTCCGCATAACAGCCCGGTGTAGAACGACGAACGACCAGTGGAGATGAACGTATCCGATTATGCTGCGTAAACGGCGAACCCTTCAAAAGGCAGGATGATAGCGGACGAACTCGTTTTTTATAAGGTGACAAGATGGGGCATCGAACGAAGTCATTCGATGCCCCATCTTGTTTCTTTCTCAACGGTAGATTGCAACGGTTGCAGTGGGATATGGTTTGTGGTAGCATTCGCGAACGTGAGTGGGCCGCTAGCTCAATGGCAGAGCACTCGGCTCATACCCGAAGCGTTCCGGGTTCGACTCCTGGGCGGCCCACCAGTTTTTGGAACAGGCAGCAGGAAATAGGCATGGGGCAACAAGGAGCCACAAATTCCTTTCGGCCTCGTTCTTGTTTCTGGTGCCTGTTTCTTTTTTTGTGCCCTGACCATGGCTCCGTGTTGCCCTTCTTAGTTGAGAGTGTTCATGTCTAGCATTATCAGCCAACCACACGATGTCGAATCTATCCCAAGGCCCTTGGCATACTCACTCACGGTTGTGATTCCGGCCTTCAATGAGGCCGCGACCATCACGGGTGTGATCAAGATGGTGCAGGAAACGTGTCCTGATGCTGAAGTGATGGTGATCGCGGATGGCTCGTCCGATGGCACGCCAGAGCTTGCCGAGCAAGCCGGAGCGCGTGTTGTGCGACAACCCTATAACATGGGCGTTGGCGCGGCGATCAAGCGCGCCGTACGCACCTCAACCAGCGATTACGTTCTGGTGATCGACGCCGATGGACAGCACGACCCCACTGATATTCCGCGGCTGATTGAGCATATCGGTACCTACGACATGGTAGTTGGTGTGAGGTCGCGTGC
Organism: uncultured Chloroflexia bacterium; assembly: GCA_963790835.1. GTDB lineage: Bacteria > Chloroflexota > Chloroflexia > Chloroflexales > Kallotenuaceae > JBBSGA01. Next base: position 1,926,763 of record CAWBPU010000002.1, on the reverse strand, counting down.
CACACACGCGTCGCGCACCCGTGGGATGGGGAACTGGTTGCTGGACCGTTTCGCTTCGTATGTGGCAGGGCAGGAGCTTGATGACCTGACCTCCGGCTTTCGTGCGATGCGGCGGGTGCTCGTTCTTGAGTTCATCCATATGCTGCCAAATCGCTACTCTTGGCCTCTCACGTCGATGTTATCGTTTGCGAAAGCCGGGTATTCGATCAAGTATGTGCCAATCGATGCGCGGCTGCGGGAGGGCGGGCGTAGCGGGCAGAAGCTATTGCAAAATGGTGTCAAGTTCGGCATGATCGTCCTGCGCATCGTCATGTTGTTCAATCCGCTGCGCGTGATGTTTCCGGTCGGTCTGACGTTGTTTATATTCAGCATTCTGGGTTATATCCTGAGCGTGGTAGCGGGGGGCGGAGTATGGCATCTGCCAGGCTCGACGATCATGTTTTTCGTCGGCGCTATCGTGGTCTGGATGTTCGGTTTGATGGCGGAACAGATTGTGGCGATCGGTCTGGGTAAGCGCAACCAATGAAGGTAGTACGCACGTTGTTGCGCGTCGGGGTGAAACTGCTCGGTCCCGTCTTGTTGGTTTACTTTCTGCTGACCACCGACCTCCCAAAGCTCTGGTCGACATTGCTGGCGACCGATCCATGGCTGATGACCCTCTCGATCGTGCTGGTCGCGCCATTTCTCGTGTTAAAGGGGTTGCGCTGGAAGCTGATCCTGGAAGCGTGGCGCATTAAGATCGGACTTGTGGATGCGACAGCGTTGTACGGTGTCGGCATCTTCCTTGGCATCATGACGCCGGGACAGGCGGGCGATGCCGTCAAAGCATGGTACCTGCGGCAGCGTGGGCATAGCCTGACGGCAGGTTTGGCGAGTGTGGTGCTTGATCGTCTGTTCGACGTTGGCATCATGGGCGCGTTGGCGGCGACGGGTCTGTATTTTTTCTGGGACGTGCTGCCGGGCGGGAGAGCGCTCAACGTCATTACAGTCGTCGGTATGCTCGTGGTGGTGATGGTTGGGATGACGATTGCGGCGAGTGCACGGCTGCGCGCACGGGCGCTCGGACTGATGCCAGTCGGAATCAGTAAGCGCCTCAATCTCGATGCCCTTGGCGATATGCACTTCACGCCGATGGATGTGCTACGGGTGGCGCTGGTGAGTGTCGCAGGACTGACTCTTACGTTCGTGCGTATCTATCTCTTATTTCTGGCGCTCGACACGCATATCCCGATCGGACCGTTCATCGCCCTGGTGGCGACGATCGCTATCGTAGGGACCGCTTCCCCTGGTGGTGTGGGAACGCGCGATGTCGTGATGATCTTCGCGCTCCAATCGCTCCTGTCGATGCCAGCCGGCGACGCACAGGCGCGTGCGCTTGCGCTTTCGACGCTGCTATTGTTCCTGAATGTCGAAAATGTCATCATCGGGTATCTGTTTTCGCTGCGCTATCCACTGGCGAGTATTCGCACGGAAGCGTTGCCGGAGGGTGCGTAGTGGTGTGATTGCTATAGTCATAGCTGATGGCTCGAAACACGACGAAGGCGGCTCCCCATGAAGCCGCCTTCGTCGTGTCCCGTATGCACTCTACGGCGAGCAGCCGTTTTTGGGAGCGCCATTCTGATCGGTTCCGATGTAGAGATCGAGACCATTCACGAACGTCGCACCATCAGGTCGTTTAGCATTAATATCGACGGATGCTTTCTCTTCTTCATTCGGATTCCGCGCGTTGATGACGCGAGAGTACGTTCGTGATTTTCCATCAACACTCGTAAATTGGTATGCTGGCACGACGGTCAGGGTATATAGCCCTGATTTCAGCTGCGTGAAGTTGTAGATTCCGTTGGCATCAGCGGTCACTTCTTTCGACCAGGTGGGGTTTTGGGGCTGCGTAAGCTTGATACGTGCATATGGTGCTCCACGTGGAGCGGCTTCGACAGGGTCGCAGCCACCTGTATTCACGGTGATTTTTTCCAGGATTGTGTCATAGATTTTCGCCATCGACGCTGAATCGTTGGCCTGGTACGCATACCCCGACCCACTGCTCATATCGGATAGTCCAGCGGGATTGAAGCACGTCGGTATGGTCGGCAGACACGTAGCCTTGAGTGCGATCGTAAAGATACGGGCTCCTGAAACCTTTATCTGTGCGGCGACCTTCTGTGCCTGCCAGATCGGACGGCCCGGCATGAGGTTATAGGCGGCGTTGTTGGTATACGATGTATAGGGCGTTCCATCGGCGAGCGGTGCCGGTGTCGGTGGAACGTACTGTCCAGACGGGCAATTATTGATATCTGGTAGTGGTTCTGTATAAGCACCACAGACGTTGAATACGCCGTCCGTTGCAAAGATCACGATCTGACCGTAGCGCTTACCAGCGGGTGGCGTGCGTACAGTTGTTTTTCAGCATATCGCGCACAACCTCGAAGGCCAACGGACCGGGTGTCGCTCCTGCGGGCTTAAGTGTTGCCGCCTTTTTCTGAATCGTTGATCCATTTCTCGGTCGTCCGTACATTTACGGTCAGCTTTCCTTTGTCGTCGTCTATCGTCGTCATCGTCGCCGCTCGAAGGTTTGGGACAACCACTCGTGGCTAATTTCTCGACCAGGGTGGCGCTCTTTTTATTGAAGGTGACTAAGGCCATACGTGCGTCAGGGTCGTCCTCGACGTTGTACCCTCGGACGATGCTCGCAATTGCCTTCCGCGCGTCGGTCATACGTGCTGCGGCTCCGCCACTGGTTGGTTGGTCATTCCAGTCGTAGTTCATCGAACCGGACAGGTCCATAACGATCACGATATCATAGGACGTGGGAACGAGCGTGGTCTTGGGTTTGCTGTAGACTTCGGTAAACCTGGCCTGACCTGTTAGTGTGTAGACGGGCTGTGGTGGTGGTGGTGGCGTGGCACATTCGGTGACGGAGTAATTTTTGTCGCCGAGGTACTGAAGCTGTATGAAAGCACCGCTCCCTGTCATGTCAAACGAATCGAGCTTGAACTTGCCCATCCGTACGATATGAAAGGCACTTTGACCACCCGAACCGGCAATGTCATAGATCGGGAGTGCGAATTCAGTACGCTCATCTCGCAGTTTTTGAAGTTCAGGGTTTAGTGCTGCTCGTAAGCCGGTATCCCCTGATACCCAGTCACCAAGGGTGAGTTGCTTGAGTGGAGCCGTATTGGGTAGCTTTGAATCGGTGGGAGTTGCCTCGGTGAAGCCGTCACGAAGTGTACCAGGGAAGGTCATGCCCGCCTTAAGATCACCGGTTCCATTCGATCCGCCCCAACTCAACCATGGAATAAGGGTGCCAGACAAGCCACTCGTGCCGTTTTGGATGGGGAACTTGATATACATACCCTGCATTTGATTCCAGTTGCCCCATCTGCTGTCAAGAGGAGTGATCAGTTTCTTTGTCGAGTTGTAGATCACATGATATGGTAGGCCCTTGTTGAGCCCAACAAGGTACTGTGGAACGCCCATGGATAAGACGCCTAGCCCATACCCACTTAAACAAGCGCTGGCTTCGACGTTCACCTGAAAGTTCTTCCACCCCACAACGGGTGTGAAGTAGGCAGGAACCTGATGCTTCATCGTAATTTGCATACGGACGATATTGTCGGGGGCCATGCCCGCGCTTACATTCGCGGCGCCATAGCCGGTCCAATCTGCGAGCCGTACACGGTCGTAGGTCTTACCGCCATTATTCACAATGTAGTCGGCATAATAGATATAATCGCTGCCAGCGTTGTTGATGCGATTGCTGGCCGCACTTCGCTGCACACTTTCCCAAACTTGCTGGTTACTTACCTTGACACCGTTCTTAGCTGCGACGACAGTATTCATACCCGCGAGAGCAGCAGCGTTTGCATTGTTTTGCATCCGCCGCTCCTGAGAGTAGGAGTTTCCAACATCGACTGAAAGGCCGACCATTGCGATGACAACAACCATCATTAGTGCGAATAATGGCAGGCTCTGTCCGTGCCTTTTCCGTGCAGACAAGCGTTTCACGATATTCCCTCCGTATGGATACGGCTCTGGTTAAAGCTGATTTGGGGAAATGGCCACTTGAAGCGGGTATTCATGTCTTACTCGCCTTCAACAATTGGCTTGACTGATGAAGCCGTGATGGATATTTCTCGTCCGAGAATGCTTGACAGGATCATTGGTCGATAGGTGGTTCGGCTGAGAACGACGATGAAACACTGACCACCTTTTGAATCGAAACGTTTGCGCTTGTTGCAATCAGGGTCGGCGCTTCCCGTGAAGTCCTTCGTGATCGCGTTTGGGTTATTGAGGTTTTGTAGTTGACCACTATCGGCGATCATGACGCGAACTCGTCCCTCGACGAATCCCCAACCGTATTCAGCTACATCGTCCTTGCCGTTGTTATCAAGATCAAGGGTGCTGGCGACACTCCGCACAATCGGTCCTTGCTCGTTACGAAAACGAATGCGGGCCTGGCGGTCCGCGCCAGATTCGGGCGTACCACCAGGACATGGCGTGTCGGCGACGAGGCAGTTGACCAGTGGATTATGCGCGAGATAACTGCTCGCTTCAGCGCTAGCGTTGGCCAGGGTTTGATACGTCCGGTATGCATTCCCAAGATCGACTGCAGCCGCCAGGAGCAGGAGTATGACGCTGATGATCAGGGCAAATTCGATGATTGCCTGACCGTTTTTTTGGTAACGGGATACGCTTTTTGGACGCTTGCTCATTTCGTACACCCATCTTTATAGCCTTCGGGCGGAGCGATATTGACGATGGTTCGGCGTGATGAGAACGTGAGCCGCATCTGATCGTTGAACAAATAATTGCCTAGTGGTGTGAGCCATCGACCGTTATACCTGAGCGTGACCTCGACCGGTACACCCACTTCTCGTAATGCCTTAACTGGATAGACGATCTGAATACTGTCCTTGGACACGTCATGCATAAAGGCGTGCTTTTGTATCTGGTTCTTGATTTCTACAGCACAGAGATCAGTGGTATTGTCATCGCGCGAGTTAGCCGTCGTTGGCGGCGACTTTGAGGCGTATTCGGAACCTTGGCGGATCGCATTGCTTACCTCCGAGAACGAATAGACATACCAGCCAAACTCGATGATGCCAAGGATCAGCAAGAACAGAAGTGGCATCATCAGCGCCATCTCTACCATCGACTGTCCCCTGCCGCGTCGCTGTGGGAGGATGTGGCAAACTCGGCGAATCGTTTTCATGCGTTGACGAACCAATCATCGAATGCGTGCGCGGATCACGACGAACGAGGCTTCGCTCAAGTTCGACGTATGTCCAGTTGCGCTGGACGAATCCTGCGGACGCTGCTTTTATAACGTAAGTGGAATCGACCGGCAGTAGGGGGTTGCCGCCGGGGCTACTTTCTAAGCAACGATATTCTGCCATGAAGTATATGAGGTCCGAGGGGTTCGTACCAATAGTTCTACGGTACTACGACGGTATAGGTGTATGGTTGGGTGGCGATTCAACAACGCTGATTTGGGCACCGGAGGCGGCCAAACGAAGCAGGTGTGGAGGGATGGTCAGGTGATGATAGATTGCTCTGGAAAGGTGTGCAAGCGACGAAAAGTAAGGCGGTGACACGCTCCATGAAAGGCGTCAGTTCGTCACGGAGCGTGCTATTCATCCTGGTCGGACCAGTCCTGTTTGGCATAGTACCAGGTGCTAATGGTCCTATTCGTCGTCGGCGAGTGGGAGCCCATGTTCCTGGGCTAGTGTTTCGATGGCACGCGATAGCGAGCGTAATTGTTTGAGCAATAATTTCAACTTAAAGGCGGCAGTATCGTCGCCCTGGACCCATTTCTTCAGATCGCCTTCATGATATGCGCGAGCGAGGCGGTCGGTTTCATCGACCATCTGATCCAACGAGTGTAGGCGAAACACCCGCGACTTGGTGCGCGAGGGTGATTCCTCGACGCGCATCGAGCCGTAGGGTTGGTCCTCGGTGTTTGTCTCGCCCTCATCATCCCACAGATCGTCAGCGTCGTCGGGGTCTGCTTGTGCCACGTGTTGCGTGCTCGACGCTGCGATGGTGGGTGCGTCGGGAGTTACATGCGTGCGAAGTTGGACACCGTTTTGCAACGCCTGGATCGCGGTATCGACGCTGAGGTTTGGATTCGCCGCGAAGTAGTTGGCAAGGTTCGAGATGTCGGCTGCGGATAGCCCTTCATCGGCTGCCATACGTGCGAGTTCGATCTGCGTGCGTGGTTGCGTGATGCGCCGTAGGTGTTGCGCCTGTGTGACGGTGAGTTCTTCGTTGCGGATCATCTGCTGGATTTCTTCGGGGAGATCGAGCAGACCGAGATAGCGCCGCACGGTACGCGGGGCGATACCAACAGCCTGTCCGGTACGCTCGTCGAGCATACCCTCGGACACCGACGGCTCCTGGGCGATGATGTGGTCGCGCAGACGGCGGAAGGCGCGTGCCTTTTCTAGATCGTTGAGATCACGTCGTTGCACGTTCTCGATCAGTTGCTGCAACAGCAGGTCGGGGTCGTCGGCGTCCAGCACAATACAGGGGAGGCGCTCGAGACCTAGCTCGCGCGCAGCGCCTAGTCGTCGTCCACCGTACACGACGCGGTATGCATCGCGTCCAAGCGGGATAACGCCAAGGGGCTGGAGTAAACCCTGATCGCGTATCGTTTCGGCGAGGCCGCTGAGATCGCCCATGTCTTCACGGATGCCTTCTGGATCGTGTTCGATCTGATCGGGACGTAGATAAAGTAGTTGCATATATTTTCCTCATGAGATAGCATCAATAAATACCGATAATCATTGATATCACTTCTGAGTCTGCATGATACCCGTTGATTGCGATTAGAACAAACAAGCTATGACGATCAGCGTATGTCATGAGCGGCGAGTTTTGACATCATGTGTGATTCGAGCACGGGCGCGAGGCTGCGAGAGAACGTCGCAGTCAGATGGCCAGCGTCACGAAAGATGATCATCCCATCGCGTATCGGGTAACAAACGGCCGAGTCGCACATCGAGTCCGTGATATCGAGAATGGATATAGCCTCAAGCCCCTTTATGGCTTCGACCTGTGTCTGGAACAGTGTCTCGTTGAGTACATCTTCACGCTTTGTCGCGCAGGCCTGGGTCGGATCCTCGCTATGAAACGATGCCTGCGAAAGACAGAGTGGCACGTTCAGCCTCATAGCAGGAACATCTCGCACCAGCAGCGTCGGTATGTTCGCTGTGTTAAGTGGCATGAACGTTTTTCTATACCCGTCGATCCAATCCTCAAGCGAAATCCGTTTCCCATCGGCACGAATGCCCTTTGACAACCGTACCGAGTTGCTAGCGATAACCAGGTCGGGCTTGATGCCTATAATCTGTTGGAGCGCCGAGTTGCGCCACATCGCGCACTCGGTAAATTCGCGACCCAAACGATGATGAACGGTCGTGACATCCGCGAGCATGCACGAGGTCTTTATTACCGTGACCAGTCGCCATCTGCGCTGATCCGCGATGCGTTGCAGAGCAGGGAACCAATGAGCGGCATGCGAGTCACCGAACAGTAGAATGGTGGTTGGAGATGTCTTAAGCCCGAATTCACATACGATGACACGGTTTTCTGTGAGTGCGGGACTGCATCCATCACGAACGAAACCAGGGTTGTCGGTTCTAGCGGCGATATATCGTGCTTGTTGGGCTGAATCCGGCCTCAGATGCCAGACCAGGCCAAAAACGAGCGCTGCCCCAATGCTGATTGCCGTCCCAAGCCCGCCAAGCGCCAACGAAAATGCTGGACGCGGAACGAGGAAGCGACTGATGCGTATGGGCGACTCAACAAACCGATATGTTAGGGACGCGAGCGCCAATGCGATCAGGACGCACAGGATGCGCCCGGGAATCCTCATGTCAGGAAAATGGGCCTGTGTCATTATCAGGATAGGCCAGTGCCAGAGATACCAGGAGTATGAAACACGTCCGAAGTATTGCAGCAACGGCAGGCTGAGCAGTTTTTGTACATCACTGACGGGAGCACTGGCCCCTGTGATGAGGAGGGCAGCGGTCCCGACCACTGGCAACAATGCGGTGACCCCTGGGAATGGGGTCGTACGCGAGTAGATGACTGCCCCACCGACTATACACAGGATCCCCACCAAATCGATGATGCGAGTTGCCAATGGGCGTGCCATAAGTACGGAAGGAGGCACGAGGCACGCCAGTCCGCCTAGCGTAAGCTCCCACGCCCGCAGGGGCGTCGCGTAAAAGGCGATAGGCCGCACCCGTATCTAAACCACGCTGCCGCAGCAAAGGATACCAATGTGATGATGGCAAGTATACCGGCGAGCCAGCGGCGCGAGCGACTCACTCGTAAGATGACGATAAGCAGCAGCGGCCACACAAGATAGAATTGTTCTTCAATAGCAAGCGACCACATGTGGACAAAGGGATTTTCGTTTGCTTCCGCCGCGAAGTAATCCAGAGAGTCTCGCAACAACTGCCAGTTGCTGGTGTAGGTGGCAGCAGCAAGAGCGGTGGAACTGAATGAAGTTTGCTCGAACGGTGAATACAGTAGCAATCCCGCGACGATGGTGCAAAGAGTCACGAGCATAGATGCTGGCAGAAGGCGGCGAACGCGACGAGCGTAGAAATGGCTCAGGTTGATGCGACCGTCGCGTTCATACTCCTGCACTAACAGTGCGGTGATGAGATAGCCCGACAGTGCAAAAAAACACGTCGACACCGACGAACCCACCGGTGATAAATGGTGCATTGAGGTGAAACGCTACGACGAGGACAATAGCGATTCCGCGTAAGCCTTGGATGTCTGTACGAAAGCTACTCCCCAGGCCCGTCGACGTGTTGAAGCTTTGCATCTATCCTAACCGACATAGAGCATAGTGGGCTGAATAGTACCCACTATGCTCTATGAATACGCCGAACAACGATGCAAGATACACGTAGCATGGATACCCAGGACACGTCGATTTACATAATCGGCCCTAGGATATAGTGGCTAGCGGAGCGATCGCCAGAGCATATGCTGGTGCTTGCGGCAGGTGTTCCGGCAACGTCATGTGAACATGGTCGTCAATCTGTTCCCATGGTACCACAGCCGCACTCCCGAGCATTGTGATCGTTGCATTAGGTGCCAGGTGTAGATTCTCAATCGTGACGGAAGCGTTGGAAGGTGTGTCCAGCAGGATGGCATACAGCGTATCGTCTTTTTGTGTGAACCGTACGCCGATGCCTTCAGTGGTCGTCGCTTCGGCACGTATCCAGGGGCGTGTGCCGAAGATCGCCGCACCGTTGACCTCGATCCATGCTCCAAGCGCATCCAGTCGTTGCATCTGAAGCGCCGGGATCGTGCCGTCGGGCATCGGCCCAACGTTGAGCAAGAGGTTACCGTTCTTGGACACAATATCGACGAACAAACGGATCAGTTCGTCGGTGTTGAGGTGATCGGCGTCGGTTTCGTTCTGGTTATAGCCAAATGAGAACCCTACGCCGCGACATGCTTCCCACTTATAGGGCATGATTGTGCTATAGGAGCTATATTCAGGCGTGCGAAAATCGTAGTGCAACCCTGCCGCAAGTGGTTCCACGTTTCCTTCTTGTGCTTGGGGTGTCTGGTGTTGTGCGAAACGGTCGTTGATTACGCCATCTGGTTGTGCATTGTAATAATCGGCGAACAACGAGGGGACGTTTGCGGCAGCGGGATAGCCGATATCGTTCCATACGACCATGGGTTGGTAGCGTGTGATCAGTTCGCGCCAATGACTGTCAGCATATGCTACATAATCCTCGCCCTGCGGGATGTTGCTGGTCAGGGTCGTGATGTCGCGAATCGGAACCGGATTGAAGGTCCAATCGAGGCCGCCGGAATAGTACAACCCCATTTCCATGCCTTGCCCACGTACCGCTGTGGTAAGTTCGCCCACGATGTCACGGTCGGCCTGATAGTTCTGATTAAATGGATTAGGGTGTTCACTAGGCCACAGTAGAAAACCGTCGTGGTGCTTCGTGACGAGGACAACATACTGTGCGCCAACGCGCTCGAACGTTCGCGCCCACGCGTCGGGATTCCAGGCCGTGATCGCCTCGTTGAACATAGGGGCGAATCCTGTGTATGGCATGTCGCCAAACGTTTCCTGATGATACTCCTGAGCAGGAGAGCCTTCGAGTTTGATTGTGTTAGCGTACCATTCAGCATAGGCATTGTTGCGGAACCAGGTTTCCCAATCGCCGTTCTCCATAATCTCATGGAGGTTATGGGCGACCGAGGCCCATCCCGGCACAGAAAATAGCCCCCAATGGATGAAGATACCGAGTTTAGCATCCTCAAACCAGGCCGGAACCGCATGCTGACGTACTGACTCTTCGGTAGGTTCGTACTGCATTATTCATTATCCTTCTATGACACCACAGTTCGCATCGCCTACTGTACACCATAACACCTATGCTCGATGGATTGTGTCACTGCGAAGTGATGAATCTGTTTGTGCCAGATTCATCAGGGTCGGTATCCGGTGGCTGTGTCAGCTTTAGTCCGTGGATACTCATTCATGGACAGCAAATCCAGCCCCATCTTGGGGAACCAAAAGGCCCTGGGCCTGCATGGGGGTACGCTGGCCGTATGACCATTTCGCGACGTTGACGGAACCCTGCTGCAAAGCGACACGTCATCGTTTCGCCGTGCCATGATCCCTTACCAGGGTGGTCAGGCAGTGGTCGATAGCACCGAAGCATAACTTTCAGCAGGACCCGTGTGCTGCATGAGTTAGTACCTTCGCGTGATGCTTCTGAGGGTGTCCAACAGGTATGATCCTCGTGCACCCAGGTAATGGCACCAGTTCATGATGGTATCTGAATGTACATACAGCATCGGTGGGTGTTTGTTCGCTCAGCGTTTTGTTATTGAATGTTGTTGTTGGTCATGTAGTTGGATGTGATCCACCAGCCATGATCGTATGTTAGGGAGGCTAGCCAATTATGCCCCGTCGCGGTGGAATTTTAATGACCCTTGGGTTGATCCTGGCGCTCGTCACGGGCGGACTGGTGTACTACATGTTGCGACAGACAGTTGCGGCGGCGGCAGTGGCACAGGCTCCTGAAACGACGCCCGTTCCTACGACCTCGATCCCTGTCGCCGCACAACCGCTCGTTGTTGGAACAACTATTTCTGATACGGACATTACCACTCGAGACTATCCAATCGATTTAGTACCGGTCGGTGTCGTCACACAAACATCGAGCCTGGTAGGTCAAATGGTCGTCGAGCCAGTGGAGGGAGGCGAGTTCTTCCGTCCATCCGACCTGGCGACAAGCGGTGAAGGCGCGCTCAGTCAATTGATCCCGGCGTCGCGTGTCGTCATGGCATTTCCGGTCGACGACCTGTTGAGTCAATCCTTGGTGGTCAACGAAGGCGATCATGTCGACATGCTGTTGTCGCTGGATATCACCGAGAGCGATGCAACGACGACTCGCCAGGGTAAGGCAACGAGTTACACCGTCCAGAATATACAGGTCCGAAAGATCGTACGTGCCGCATCTACTGAGGATAATCCTAATCCGGCGCCATCGGCAATTCTGTTTGAGATGAGCCCGCAAGATGCGGTCATCGCGAAGTTCGTGAAGGATTCCGGCGGTACGCTCGATCTCTCGCTACGCTCGGCTGTCGATAACACACCATATGATACGCAGGCGATTAATCAGGACTTCCTGGTCGATAACTACGGCTTGAAGGCTCCACAGTCTGGATCGCAGCCACGCTGATGCACTGGGAAGTGGATGTAGACACCCACTTCCCGCTTGGTCTTACTCATTCTAGGAGATGGTGGAAATGACTTCTAATGCTTCCTCGCAAGCTGGTTTCCCAGGGCTATCAGGGTCGGCAGCGCCAATCAAGATAGTCGTGGTCGCGCCTTCTGCGAGCCTTGAACAACCCTGGATTGCTGCGTTACGTGCGGAACGAGATGTCGAACTGCTCGCCACGGTTGGCATCCTCAGCCGTGGACTTGAAGCGGTCGAGCAATTGACACCAAACGTATTGATCATCGATCGAGCGGTCGAGGAAGCAGAGGAATTGCTGCAAGCCGCTCATGCGGTTGCGCCAGAAACGCTTGGCTTCGCCGTATTGCCCCAGCAGGATATGACGAGCGTACGACGTTTATTCGCGGCGGGCGCTCGTGATGTGCTAATCAAGCCGCTACTACATCAAGAACTGCTGTTGAGCCTGCGGCAGGCTGTGACAGCCGAGGAAAACCGCCGCCACCGCGCCGGACTACCGGCCATGCTTGAGCGACGCCTGTCGAGCACACGCGGCAAGGTGATCGTGGTCATGGGAGCGAAGGGTGGCGTCGGCACGACGACGATTGCGGCAAACCTGGCGGTTGCGCTGAAAGTCGTCAGCGGCAAGGATGTCGTCCTTGGTGACTTCAACCTGCAGTTTGGCGATGTCGCAGTGTTATTGAACCTTTTTTCGAAACATACTGTTCACGATCTGGCGGTACATCATCAGAAGATCGATGATGCCTTATTACAACAGGTGTTGATCCCGCATTCCAGTGGTGTACACGTGTTGCAGGCACCTGGCGAGCCGGAACTTTCAGCGGAATTCGCCGGAGAACAGGTGTCGGCAATCGTCAACGCGCTGCGCTCGCGTTTTGCCTATGTGGTGATCGATTGTTGGTCATTCCTTGAAGAGATCACCGATAGCCTGGTATCGGCTGCCGACCAGGTTTTGCTGGTGACGACACCTGAAGTTCCGGCCTTAAAGAACACCAAACAGGCATTGGACTACTTCGCCCGCCATAATCTTGTTCACGACGAGCTCGCTATCGTATTGAACCGCTTTCCGAGTGTCAAGGGTGTGACGTTGCAGGATATTCAGCAGCACCTGCGGCATCCAATCCAGGCGAACCTGCCGAGCGATGGTCCGGCGGTCACCTACGCCGCGAACAAGGGTGTGCCGGTCGTAATCAGCCATCCTTCGAGTTGGGTCGCCCAGAGTTTCATGCGTCTAGCGGCCTGGGTCGCCGGTGACAAGGTTGAAACGATCTCGTCGGAGGCGGTCAAGGATATAAACGCTGCGTTGACGAATGGACGGCAGAGTCGTCGATTCTTTCGCTTGCTGAAGAGCGGTACCTAACAGGAATTAAGGGAGTATAGAGCAATGCCGCGTTTCCGTGCTCGTGTTACAGGTGATGCCACCAGCATTCCCGCCGTGATGGAACGTCCGCCGGTGGTCCAGCCGATCATCAAGCGTGTCCAGAACGATACCCTGCCGTCGTCGGCGGTCAAGTCGGAAGAACAGATCGAGCTGGTGCAGCGAGTCCAGTCACGGTTGCTCAACCAGTTCGATATGCGTTTCGAGGCCGAAACTCGTGATGTTGAACGTTTGCAACGCCATATCGCGCACGCAGTCGATGCTGTGCTGGAAGAGGACAATATCGTCCTGCCCGAAAGTGAGCGCCAGCGCATTCAGCGGAAAGTGCGTGCCGAGGTCATCGGCTATGGGCCGCTCGAAGACTTGCTTGACGGACGAGTCCGTCAGCGAAATCATGGTCAACAGCCCGACTGAGATTTATGTCGAACGTGCCGGTACGCTGCATGAATCGCCGATACGCTTCAATGACGAGGCGCACCTGCGCCGTGTGATCGACCGCATCGTGGCACCGCTGGGGCGTCGCGTCAACGAATCCTCACCGATGGTCGATGCTCGCTTGCCCGATGGTTCGCGTGTTAACGTCGTGATCCCACCGATTGCCCTGAAGGGTGCGACGCTGACGATTCGCAAGTTTTCCCGAAGCCGCTCACGCCGGAGGATCTGGTACAACGTGGCGCGGTGACAGCGGACGTGATGGATTTCCTGCGCATCTGCGTGCTGGGACGTATGAATGTGGTTGTGACGGGTGGTACAGGCGCTGGTAAAACCACGCTGCTGAACGTGCTTTCACGCTTCATCCCTGACAACGAGCGCATTATCACGATCGAGAATGCGGCGGAACTGCAGCTACAACAGCGCCATGTGGTGACACTGGAATCGCGTCCAGCCAACATCGAAGGCAAGGGTGAAATTTCGATCCGTGATCTGGTGGTGAACTCGCTGCGTATGCGCCCTAACCGTATCGTCGTTGGCGAGTGCCGTAGCGGTGAAACGCTCGACATGCTGCAGGCGATGAATACCGGTCACGATGGTTCGATGACGACGATTCACGCGAACAATCCACGTGACGCGATACGTCGCCTCGAAACCATGGTGCTGATGTCCGGCATGGAACTGCCGATTCGCGCGATCCGCGAACAGATTTCGGCGGCAATCAACCTGATCGTCCATGTCGATCGGTATACGGATGGCTCGCGTCGTATCAGTCGGGTCGCCGAAGTGCTGGGTATGGAAGGCGATGTCATCACGATGTCGGATCTGTTCGTGTTCCGCCAGGAAGGGATACAGAACGGGCGGATCGTCGGACGGCTCATGCCGACTGGTGTTCGTCCACGCCTGCTTGAAGAACTGGAACGCCAGGACCTCAAAATGTCGCCGACGACGTTTGGCTTCCGGTAATGCAGCGAGTAGGTGACATAACGATGCAACGTATGAGATGCAACGAAGGTATAGCATGACTATGATGATCATTATTGCGGCAATTGGAGCAGGGTTGACGATCTTCACGCTCGTCCTTGGCACGACGCGGCTGATCACAGCGAGTTCCGAGGTCGACGACCGACTATCGAACTATGCCAACACCTTCATGCAGCAAAACATGGTGGACCAACCGGGCGTTGGAGAACGCGTTGACACCTATCTAAGTGAGCGAAGTTTCACCGGGCGAATCGCAATTGATTTGGCACGGGCAGGCGCAAAGCTTAAGGTGTCCGAGTTTCTCCTGGTCAAAGTGGGCGCTGCGGTCGTTGCCTTTGGGATCGTGTGGCTCCTCAGCCGCTCGGTCATTATTGGGTTAGCGATAGCGGTGCTCTGCTCGATGTTGCCCGACCTATGGCTGCGGCGGCAAACACGCAGGCGTTCGGCGTCGTTCATTCTTCAACTACCGGACACGCTTGCGCTGATCGTCAGTGGTCTGCGAGCCGGTTTTAGCTTGCAGCAGGCCCTGGTGAACATCGGCAAGGAAGCGCCCGAACCAACCGCATCAGAGTTCAGCCGAGTTACTCAAGAATTGCAGTTGGGCGTTCCGCTCCTGGAAGCGTTGGATAATCTGGTGAAGCGTATCAAGAGTGAAGACCTGGATATGATCATCAGCGTCTTCAAGATTCATAGTCGGGTCGGTGGCAATCTGGCGACTGTTTTGGAAACTGTTGGCACGACCATCCGTGAGCGTGTGCGGTTGCGCCGCGAGATTGAGGTGATCACCTCGATGCAACGCTACTCGGCATATGTGCTGGGGCTGTTGCCGATCGTGCTTGGGCTCATCCTTTTTGTGCTCAACCCCGACTATATGATGGGAATGTTCCAATGGAACATGCTGCTGTGTATTCCGGTGGGAGCTTTTACGCTCACTGTGATGGGATTCGTCATTATTCGTCGTATGGTGGACATCAAAATTTAGTGGCGACGTTCAACATTTGTTCTTCGGCATATTGAAGGTGACAACATGACACCGATTGTTATTCTTGCTTCTGTTCTCGGCACTGTCAGTATTTTATTGATCTTTATGGCAGTCGCGCTGCGCCCAAGCACTGAAATGAAGCAACGCATGGCGCTGTACAACGCGGGTGCGCCATTGCCGCTCGAACCACTCGAGCTGCGCGAACCATTCGCGGAGCGTGTGTTGAAACCGCTGGCGTTGCGCTCGATGCGTATGTTTTCCACGATCCTACCGAATAAGCGCCTTGGCAAGCTGCGCCATCGCCTGCAACTGGCGGGATATCCCGGCGGGCTGACAGCGGCTGATTTCGTCGGCATCAAAGGGTGGACCATGGTGTTCATTGCGTTGATCGCGGGATTGTATGTATGGGCGAGTGGGATTCACGTTTCGTTGTTGGTGCTGCTCGCGTCGGTGGTGGCGATCGCGATCGGGTATGCGCTACCAGACGTATGGTTGTCGCGCCGTATCACGCAACGTCAAAGCGCTTTGCTGGATGCGATGCCGGACGCGCTGGATATGCTGACGATTTCTGTGGAAGCAGGTTTGAGCTTCGATCAAGGGTTGATGGAGATCGCATCGCGCTGGGAACACGACCTGGCGATGGAGTTCCGGCGGGTGCTATACGAAATTGGCCTGGGCAAAACCCGGCGTGAGGCGCTCGATAACCTGAGTGAGCGTACCGAAGTTCCCGATATTCTATCGTTTGTGACAGCAATTAATCATGCCGAGGAGCTAGGTACCAGCATGTCGCGGGTGTTGTATGTGCAATCGCAGGATATGCGTATCCGTCGCCGCCAACGCGCACAAGAAGCAGCCAATAAGTTGCCGATCAAAATGTTGTTTCCGATGGTGTTCCTCATTTTCCCAGCGCTGTTTGCAGTGATCCTTGGCCCAGGTGTGCCAAAGCTATTGAGTTCGATGGGTATGTTTAGCGGCGGCTAGCGTTGCGTTTCAAAGCACTGATTTCCGACGGAGTTACTATGGCATTTCAAGGTTCTTCCCAGTCCGAGTTATACCAGCAGGGTTTGGCACATTTCAACCGAGGCGAGTGGACAGCGGCAATTCAGGCATTCACCGAACTTCAGGAACATCGCGAACGTTTCGCTGATGTCGACGAGCTTATTGCCGACGCCCGCTTGAAAATGCAGTTTGAGGGCACGGAGGCACCTGTCGCACTCGCGCCGCCTCGCCCGTCAATCCTGATGCCGGTGTTGATGGCTGTGGCGCTCCTTCTGTTAGTTGCCGGAGGCTACGTCGGGTTTCAGTGGTTGAATCAGCCTCCACCAGTTGTGGCTGTTGTGGCGCCGACAGTCGTGGCACCTACTGCGACGCCGCTCCCTCGGCCAACGGTGCGCCCAACGATGGTGCCGCTGCCGACGAGGATCGCTCCTGGCATGGTGACCATCATGGCGGCTGACGGAGAAAAATTCTTCGATACACCAGCAAACATCGATATCATCCTGGACGCTTCGGGCAGTATGCTTGCAACGATGGGAACGGATGGTCCCGCACGTTGGGAAGTCGCTCGGGACGCGCTCGGTCAGTTGCTTAATTCGGGCGTCGTTCCACTGGAATCATACGTCGGATTACGGACCTACGGGCGTAACCAAGGACGGGATTGCGGCGACCTGGAAGTCGTGCAACCGCTGGAGCCTTTCAGCTATGAACGGATCCTCGCATCTGTGCAGGGAATCAAGCCCGTATCATATGGCATGACACCGCTCGCGGCGTCGCTGCGCGCGACCAATCAAGACCTGGCGAGTGTGACGGGAAGTTCGGCGGTCATTCTACTTACCGATGGTATCGAGTCCTGTGATGGTGATCCGGCCGCTGAAGCTGCCAATCTTGTCGCAGGCGGCACGAATCGTATGGTCCATGTGATCGGTTTCGCGATCGACGACCCTGCCGCGACTGAGAACCTACGCAAAATCGCTGCTGACGGCAACGGCCTGTATTTTGATGCCCACGACAGCGGGCAACTGGCTGAGGCGCTGCAACAGGCCATCGTTCTACGCTATACGATTGCTACGCCATCGGGCGAGACGGTGATGGAAGGCAAAGTCGGACAAAGCCCGATCGAGTTGAAACCAGGAAACTATCAGTTGCGGATTGACGGATCGCCTTCAGTCATACAGGATTTTACGGTCAAGAATGGTGGGTCCAGCGAAATCCTACTGCGCCAAATTTATGGCGGTCTCCAAGCCGAGGTCGTCGAGCGGCCATAGCTTTCCCGAGTCGTATCGTTAATGCCTTGGAGGACGTTCGGTGTTGTAGCGAAGTCGCGCATGCGCGACTTCGCTGTATTTAAGGCGCACACTCCACACCCACGGGCTAAAGGGAGATGAAATGGAAGGTCATAGGCGTAGCATGTGACCCGTGTGTACCTGATGACTATTCGCCTGCGGGAGCCAATCCCATGATGCTACCGCCGGCATCGACATACACGATCTGTCCGGTAACGCCGCTTCCCAGATCGGAACAAAGCCAGAGAGCGGATTTACCGACATCCTCGATCGTTGTATTGCGGCGCAACGGCGCTGTTTCCCGAAACTGTGAATGCATAGAGCGGAAGTTCCCGATGCCAGCCGCTGCCAACGTCCTGATCGGACCGGCGCTGATTGCGTTGACGCGAATCCCGCGTGGTCCCAAATCAGCGGCGAGGTACCGCACTGAAGCTTCGAGTGCAGCCTTCGCCACGCCCATAACATTGTAGTTTGGAAACACTTGCTGCGAACCGTGGTACGTCAGTGTCAGAATTGAGGCGTCGGGGGCAAGCATATCTTCCGCGCCTTTGATGAGAGCGGTAAGCGAATACGCCGACGAATCGAGTGCGAGACGGAAACCCTCGCGACTCGTCTTGAGGTATGGTCCATTGAGTTCGTCGCGATTGGCGAAGCCGACGCTATGCACCAGAATATCAATTGTTCCCCAGCGTTCGCGCACAGCCTGCATCGTCTGTTCGATCTGCTCGTCACTGGTGACATCACAGGATAGGATGAAGTCGGAGCCGACAGTGGCTGCGAGTGGACGAACGCGTCGTTCGAGCGCTTCACCGAAATAACTGAAGCCGAGTTCGGCCCCTTCGGCGTGCAGCGCCTGCGAGATGCCCCATGCGATCGAGTGATCGTTGGCAAGGCCAAAGATAAGCGCCTTTTTGCCTGAAACTAAGCCCATAGATGCCTCCATGCAATGTTTGTTACCCAAAAGAATGTGTTGTTAGAGAATGAAGACTAAACCAGGATCGTCAGAATGACAACCTGGGATTGAAGTCCGCGTGGTTTTGTGCTGAAAATCGACGAATACTTGTACTTGCGAAATAATTTACTGGCTCGTATCATGCCATACTATGCTGGGTTCAGATACCTGTCTCAATATATGAAGGGACGTTGTGCTTGCATAATTTACGACCACTTATTCCTTACCTGCGGCGACACCGTCGAATTATGATCGGCGGCTTAATGCTTGCGACAGTCGGTGCTGCGACGGGTACGATTCCACCCTACTTGCTACGCCGTGCAGTTGATGATCTTAACACTCGCGGGGTCGACTTAACGAACCTGCTCCAATTTGGGCTAATAATCGTCGGGGTAGCGGTTATTGACAGTATCATCAAGTATGGACAACGCTGGTGGATCGGCCTGGCTTCGTATCGTATCGAATACGAACTACGACGTGATCTTTTCGCGCAATTATTGCGACTGGATCAAAAGTTTTATGGGCAAAATCATACGGGCGATCTCATGGCACGGGCGACAAATGACCTGAGTGCCGTACGCATGATGCTCGGCCCCGGTTTAACCAACATCGCCGGTTCCGGTCTGATGATTATATTTTCCTGCGCCTGGATGTTGGCGATCGATGTGCGGCTCGCGCTTGTCACGCTGCTGTTGCTGCCCTTGATCAGCCTCAGCTACGTGGTGATTGGGCAGCGCATGCGGCAGCGCTTCACCGCTGTGCAGGACCAGTTTGGACGCCTGTCTACCCGTGCCCAGGAGAACTTCAGCGGTATCCGCACGATCAAGGCATACGCCCAGGAAGACGCTGAGATTGCCTCGTTCGTTGAGGTCAACAAAGAATACCAACGGCTCAACCTGCGCTATGTACTGTTATCGGGCATTATGTGGCCGATGATGTCCCTGCTGCTCGGCGCGATCGTGGCGACGGTGTTGCTTATCGGTGGGCAAGGTGTGGCGAGTGGTCGAATCACGCTGGGCGAACTCGTACAGTACATCGCCTACCTCGGTTTATTGGGATGGCCTGTGATTGCGCTTGGTTGGACCGTCACCCTGTATCAGCAAGGTGTGGCCTCCATGGGACGCATCGACAGCGTATTACACTACTTTCCCTCGATTCGAAATCCGCAGGTGCCAGTTACAACAGAGCGCCTTGTCGGAGATGTGCGCTTCAACGATGTGGGGATTAGGTATGGTGACACCTGGATCGTTCGAAATATCTCGTTCCATGTGCCGCAAGGCAAGTCGCTGGCGATCGTCGGTGCGACAGGCGCGGGTAAAACCACGCTGGTGAATCTGCTGGCACGGCTCAACGATCCGACCGAAGGGCAGGTCTGTCTGGATGGTCATGACGTGCGCGATCTGCCGCTTGACGTGTTGCGGCGAAATATTGGCTATGTGCCACAAGACACGTTCCTGTTTTCGGTACCGCTACGCGAAAATGTGCAGTTCGGGCGCGACACCGTCTCCGACGAGGAGTTCGACGACGCCATACTCGTTTCGCAGATGGTCAACGATCTGCCACAGTTTCCCCAGGGCATGGATACGGTGTTGGGCGAACGCGGCGTCACGTTGTCTGGTGGACAGAAACAACGCACAGCGATCGCGCGTGCGGTGCTGCGTGATGCACCCGTGCTGATCATGGACGACGCCCTTTCAAGCGTCGATACACACACCGCCGCCGAAATCTTGCGGCATCTGCGGAGAGTGATGGAAGGCCGTACAACAATCATTATCGCGCAACGTATCGCGACGGTGAAGGACGCCGATGAAATTGTCGTGCTGGAAGATGGCGCGATAGTGGAGCGGGGTACGCATCCTGACCTCGTGAGGCTTGATGGCCGTTATGCGGCGATGTATCGGCGGGAACTGCTACGGCAGGAAATGGACGAATAAACATTGAACATGCTAACGATACGCTCAATAAGTGGTGTCAGGAGGAGCACGTATGGCACGGTTCGATGATGACGAAATTCTAGGCAAGGCCTACGACTCACAACTCATGCGCCGCCTGGCAGCATTCATTCTGCCGTATAAGGGACGTGTTGCTGTCGCGCTAGTGCTGTTGCTCGGCGCATCGCTCGCAGAACTCGTAGGGCCGTTGCTGATCCAACGCGCGATCGATGGACCGATTCGGGCTGGCAACGTGTCGGGTGTGTGGCCGTACTTTTTCGTCTATATGGCTGCGTTGTTCGCGGCGTTTGTGCTGCGCTATGGTCAAATCTGGTTCATGCAACAGATCGGGCAGCAGATCATGGTCGATATGCGCATGTTGATCTTTTCGCATATCCAGCGCATGAGTCTCGCTTTCTTCGATCGTAATCCGGTGGGGCGGCTGATTACACGGCTGACCAGTGACGTGGACGCGCTCAATGAGTTCTTCACACAAGGGCTCGTCGCACTGGTTGGCAACTTCACCACGTTAGTTGGCGTGATCATTCTGATGTTCGTGCTGAACTGGCGGCTAGCCATCTTGAGTATACTTGTGTTGCCAGTCGTTGCCGTGACAACCTGGGGCTTCCAGCGTGTGATGCGAAGTGCTTACCGCCTGGTACGGCAGCGCATCGCACGTATCAATGCCTTTTTGAACGAGCAACTGACAGGCGTGCTCATCGTCCAGTTATTTGACGGCGAACGTCGTTCGGCGACCCGCTTCGATCGACCTTAACCAGGACTACCGAGCTGCAAACCTACAGTCTTTGCGGGCGTTCTCGTTGTTCTTCCCGACGGTTGGCTTTTTATCGGCGCTTGGTACGGCGCTGCTGCTCTACTGGGGTGGGCGTGGTGTGCTGGCAGGTTGGGCAACGCTGGGTATGCTGGTGGCGTTCACACAATACCTCGAACAAGCCTTCAGACCAATTCGTGATCTGGCGGAAAAATACAGCATCCTGCAGTCGGCGATGGCATCGTCAGAGCGTATCTTTGGTGTGTTGGACACCGCGACTGATGTCAAGGACCTGGAACAACCCGTAAAACTTCCGGATCATGTGCGAGGGCAGGTAGAGTTTCGCAATGTTGTGTTCGGCTACGATCCTAGCGAGCCAGTGTTGCGAGATGTATCGTTCACGATTCCTGCGGGCCAAGCGGTTGCTATCGTCGGCGCGACAGGCGCAGGAAAGAGTTCGACGATCTCGCTGCTGGCACGTTTCTATGATATCCAGCACGGTGAGATCCTGTTAGACGGCATCAATATCGCGCATGTCGCGCAACACGATCTGCGTCGTCATGTCGCTGCCGTGCCACAGGACCCGGTATGCTTTTCCGGCACGATCGCGTCGAATATTCGGTTGCATGATGAGCAGATTACCGATGAGCAGATTCGGCAGGCCGCACGTGTGGCGAATGCTGCTCCGTTTATCGAGCGCCTGCCAGGGCAGTACGACTATGAGGTCCGCGAACGTGGCTCGAACCTGTCGGTGGGACAACGACAATTGCTAGCCTTCGCACGCGCGATGGCCTTCAACCCCGAAGTCTTGCTTGTGCTGGATGAAGCAACGTCCAGCGTTGATACCGAGACTGAGGCGTTGATTCAGACGGGTCTTGAACAATTGATGCGCGGTCGAACGAGTGTCGTAATCGCTCATCGCTTAAGTACGATCCGGCACGTTGACCGCATCATTGTGCTGCATAAAGGCAAGGTCGTTGAGGACGGCACGCACGATGACTTGCTGGCGCTCAAGGGATATTATCATCGGTTGTATAACCTTCAGTACCTGGAAACGCAGGCGAACAAGGTTTCGTAAAATTCGGGTCAGCGTTCATGGGAGGTGCGGCGGTTGTGCAATCGCCGCACCTCCCATGCGTTAAGAAACGTTGTCGGTTTCGGGGTGATCCTGAGCCGCTCGGCCTGCGACACCAAGCTCGCTGGTGTCACCAATCGGTTGAATACTGTCAAGTTCTTCGTCGCTGGGATTGCCCATTTGCGTGAATTCCAGCGGATCGATGGCGCTCTCCACGTCAGGATTGGCACGTTCGTTTTCGCTGAACAGCGGCATGATGGCAGGCTCATTCTGATCGAGAACCGGACCAGGCCCTGATGTGGTATCGATGGTTTCGGACCGGCGCTGTTCTTCCTCTGCATCATAGTCTCGTATGCGTTCTGCCATGTTGCTTCTCCTCTCGAATAGGTCATTTGCACTGAATAATGAGTTGGCGGCATATGGATGAACGTATGCCACTTTGCTCATCATTCAGAGTGGGCCGTTTTCCACTCGCAGTGCTATTGGCATGGAATGGACCAGCGTTCGTGAGGGTCATTATAAAGGTTCGTTGTACCGATAATCCAGGGGCCGTCAACGTCCGGTGTTGGGAACTATTTCCGAGAGATTTTCACGTGGGCGGGTGCTACTGGGTCCAAGGGTCTCCCCATGCGTTCAGCAAAGATGCTTCGCTCTATCCAACATAACAGACGTTCAACGCAATCTGAAAATTACCGATAATCTTCGGATTTTGCATCCTTATCTCTCAGTCTCCACCTATTCTTCGCGATGTGGGCGTTAACCGCTCATCTGTGTCTTGAGTTGTGATGAATACTTCGCGAAATCTGAACGCATGCACAGCCGAACATGGCTTCGTTCGTGCATCGCCCTTCTATCTCGCTCAGTCACGGCTTTTCAGGCATGTTTACTGTGTAGAGTGTGCGCAAGCCATTGTAACGATTAACGAGAAGATAGTGGAGAAGTACACTTCTCCACTATCTTGCTAGCGTCGCAGGGTTGCTTTACCAGTGGAGCGTGACGCCGATAAAATCATCACGCTGATTGAGTAGCCCATCGTACATAGCTCCGGCTTCCGAGCCGTGTACGTGGTGGGTTAGCAGGTCATCGAACGTGACACGTCCTGTTTCGAGAAAGTGTACGATCGTGCGAATGCCACGGTCGCGTGTAAACGGGAACTTGTCACGTGGCTCTACGCCCAAAGCCGTGCCGTGTGCGCCGATCAGTTGGATCGAGCGACCATGCAGGTCGTAGTAAAAGTCTACGTCTCCGGCGATGCCACGTGGACTACCAACCATGATCACCTTTCCACCATCGACTACTGACGACATCGCCGCTTTAACCGTGTTCGGGACGCCGGTCGCTTCCACAACGATATCGGGAAGGAGGCCATTGTTGGCGGCGCGTAATGCTTCCTTGAGGTCGCCATCGGTTGGATCGATAGTACGTACACCAGGAGTATTCTCAGCAAGCTTTCGGCGATGCGCCACTGGGTCAATCCCGATCAAGGGATTGGCACCGGCGGCCGCGAACATACGTAACGCGAACTGACCGATCATCCCAAGTCCAAAGACCGCTACTGATTGTCCTAGAATCGTGCCGCTTTGGACGAGCGCGGTAAACGGGAAGCGAGTTAATACTGCACATGCAGCGACGGGGGCCGAGAGGCTTGGACCGATGGGAAAGAGCAGTGCTTCGGAGCGCGAAAGGTCCACGATGGCGTGGCTTTCATGGCGACCAGGATAGATGACACGGTCTCCTACATTGAAACCTGTTGCATTTGGTCCCATGGCAATGATATGCCCGACCGCGCTATATCCAGGGACGAAAGGGAACTTCGGCCAGGTACGGTTGGGGTCTTTGAGCCACTGGTGGATACCGGTATAGACGGCGAGTTCCGTTCCTGCGCTGATCGCAGACGCTTCTGTGGCGATCAGTACCTGTGACCCAGTCGGTTCTGGAATGTCATATGTGATTGTGGTGCATGCGTACGGTTCGGGCATCACCGCCCGTTGGCCTTGGCTAGTGTTTGTCATAATTATTGCGCTGTCCAGCCGCCGTCAACAGTGACGACTGAGCCAGTCATAAAGCTTGATGCTTCGGATGCAAGAAACAGGATGGGTCCCATTAGTTCGCTGGTTCGTCCCCAGCGATCGAGCGGGATTTTGTCGGCGAACGCCCGATATGCCACCGGATTGTCGATCAGTGGGCGATTGAGTTCAGTTTCAAATGGTCCGGGAGCCAGGGCATTGACGAGGACGTTATAGGGCGCCCATTCAACGCCAAGGGTACGCGTAAGCTGGATCAGGCCCCCTTTCGCAGCGGTATAGGCCGGTCGTTGTTCGAGCCCTACCAAGCCCAGCATGGAACTGATGTTGATGATGCGTCCCCAGCCGTTGGCAATCATGCCGGGAGCAACGGCCTGACTGCAGATGAATGCGCCGGTCAGGTTGACATTCAGCACATTCATCCAGTCGTCAAGTGCAAAGTCGAGCGATGGGCGCCGAATGTTATTGCCAGCGTTGTTGATGAGAATATCAAGGCTCGAAAGTTCGTTCCGAACCTGATCGACTGCATCCTTAACCCCCTCTGGATCGGTGACATCGGCACTTAATGCAAGAACGGTTCGTCCGGTTTCAGCTGCGATCTCGTCCGCTGCCGCTTGTACAACCTCGATACGACGTCCTAGGAGGGCGATATCGGCGCCGGCGCCAGCAAGTGCGCGCGCGAAAACTGTGCCAAGACCGCCGCCGCCACCTGTGATCAAGGCGACACGACCCTCTAACCGAAAAAGATCGAACGGGTTATCCATGCTACACGGCTCCTATAGCTTTGAGGTACGCTACGCTGCGCTCCAATTGTTCGCGCTCGTAGGCTTCGCATTGCTCGTCGGTCTGTTGAAGCTCCCAGGGGGTGTCCCAGCTTGCGTCGGCTGTTTGTGCGTGTTCTGCGACAAAGCGGAGGGTTGGAATCACGTCGCGAACATCGCGCGGAGGGTAGCCTTCCCACCATCCATCTTCCAGCAAGCGTATATGGCGTGCATATAACGCTGCTAGCTCGATATGAAGGTATGCTTCCGGCGCGACGTCAGAGAATAATGCGAGTAGTTCGGGAAACGGTACGATGCCATCGCCGAGCGTACAGCGCGTGAGGCGGAATCCACTTGG
This sequence comes from uncultured Chloroflexia bacterium, assembly GCA_963790835.1. Lineage (GTDB taxonomy): Bacteria > Chloroflexota > Chloroflexia > Chloroflexales > Kallotenuaceae > JBBSGA01. The sequence goes on along the minus strand of CAWBPU010000002.1, from coordinate 1,901,079 downwards.
CGTCAAGTTTACGCGGTAGTCCTTGAGGTGAACGTTACGAATCCACGGACCGATTTTACGGGCGAATGCGAGTGGTTCTTCGCCCACCGCGAGTGGGTTTGCGACATCCAGTGTGATTCCAACGTTCGTTCCACCTGCTTCACATAATGCCAGTAGATCGTCGGATGTAGCGTCCTGATGGTTTTCCAATGCCAGGACCATACCATGTTCTTCCAGCATCGGTCTGACTGTTATGATACGCTGGCGGATGTCGGCGAAGTGGGCGTCCCACCCACCAGGCAGGAGCGCGCGTGAGCCTTCCAGAAAGGTTGAAACGGTCGCCCGTATGACCTTTGCGCCAGCACGTTGGGCGAACGGAATCGCCTGGCGGATTGTTGCCGCGTCAACGACGCCCATGGCGATGACGATTGAATGCCCCGATGCTTCGAGTTCTTCGCGCAGTTGATCGACTACGGCAAGATCGACTGCTGGTAGCATCCCCTGGAGTGGAGTTTCGATTCCACTCAGCCCATAGCTGCTCGCAAGACGCGCCAAACCAAAGGCGTCGATCTTCTGTGGCGCTCGTCGTTCGCCGGCACGAGCGAAACCACAGGTGAACGGTAAGCCATATGCGGCAAGTCCAATATTCATGGGTAGTATCTTAGCGCGATGGTGCAAGATCATGCAACGTCAATCAAGCGGACGGGTCGACATTGGTTCTACACGCGCCGTTGGTGCCAGTTGCACGATCGGTTTGCATGGTTGTGGTGAAATGTCATCGTAGTATCTGGAGTGGAATGTGGAAGAAGCTGTTAAAGGTCAGGTCGCGGTCGTCACCGGCAGCGGACAAGGAATTGGGCGAGCGATAGCGCATCGGCTCGCGCAGGATGGTATGCGTGTCATCATCGCCGATATTCAACTTGAACGCGCCGTTGCAGTCGCGGAAGAACTACGCTCATACACTGATGCGCTTGCCTTACAAGTAGACGTCACGAACAACGCTGACCGCCAACGTCTGGTCGCATCGGCGCTCGAAACATGGGGAAGATTCGATGTGCTGGTCAACAATGCGGCGATCCAGCGTGTGGCACATCCGTTAGATGTGACCGAGGAACATTGGGACGTCGTGATGAATGTCAATGCACGGGCAGTATTCTTTTGCTGCCAGGAAGCGCTGCGCCATATGGCGCAGGTTCGAAGGGGGCGCATCATCAACATCGCTTCGATGGCGGGAAAGACTGCCAGCACAATTTATCATCCTGTTTATAACATCAGCAAGGCTGCCGTGATCGCCATGACCAAGACCTTCGCCCAGACCTATGCTGCGGAGGGTATTCGGGTCAACGCGATCTGTCCGGGTATCGTTGAAACGCCGATGCAAGATGTGGTCGATGCGGAGTTCGCACGGGTGACGGGGCGACAGCCAGGTGAGATTCGTTCCGAGCGGACATCCCGGATTCCGATGGGGCGGGTCGAGCAGCCAGATGATGTCGCAGCGGTGGTGTCATTCTTGGCAGGACCAGATTCACGGTATATGACTGGACAATCGATCAATGTTACCGGCGGGATGCTCACCTACTGAAATAGTAGGGCAGGGTATGTGATGTGCAGATATGGTGTTTCCTGCGGGGAACGGCTGGTAGCCACGCTCAATAGCCTAGTGCGGCTACCGCCGGTCACTCCCTATGATGCGAGATGTAGCACCACCATCAAGAGTGCCTCTTTCCGTAGGCTGAGGAGGCGTTCAAATGTCTGGACTGCCTCGACCTTGCTCGAATGTAGAACCTGGGTTTAGACGTGCATCGTTGTTCGCATCGTACTGTGTCCAAGGATCTCCATGGCGATATGTTATTGGATCCCGTTGAACAAACGTAGCGCATACATGTCGCAGGGCGCGGAAGCGGATGGGAGGCAGCCCTCTTACGCGGAGACTTCGGCTGAATTGCTCGATGAGCATGAGGTAGTGCTCGGTTGGCCATCATCCTTTGTGAAGACGTAATCATTCACCTGCCAGCGCGAACCCGCATCCAGGTCTGGCTCTAGCTAGCGAGTATGCTGCGGCGGTAGGGTTCGGCGGGAACTCCGTGTTTTTAGCCCCTGAGCGTCAGTGGCGTAGCATGTGAGTTGCATACGGGCGTGATGTGCGGCTCGGTGTGAGGTTAATCTCCTGCCAGCGCAACCCGCGTATTTCGCTCTCGATACCAACGTTCCGTACACCGGACGGTGACGGGACCCTGACGACGCTGCTAAACATGCTTGTCATCTGCCACCCAATACCATATGATACATTGTAGAAACACCGGGGCCGTTCTCCTCCTGCACGCACGTCTGCCTCCTATCACGGATGCTGTTCCGTTTTCGTAGGACGTGACTATGCCTACACGTGAACATGCCACTCGCCCAGACATAGAGGTGTCGTCCCAGCGACAGACACCGCAGCCGGACGCCATCGGGGCTGACGTCGCAGCCCAATCGATGCCGGAAGGTGATCGTGCGCCGCGGTTCGGTTTGCCTCGCCATATATTGGCTCCTCGTGATGTGTTGCAGCTCCAACGGACGATGGGGAACCGGGCTGTTAGCCGGATGTTGGCGGGCAATGCACAACATAGGATCGTCGAGCCGGCGTTCCAGGAAAGACAGGTCGAGGCGTCGTCGCGTGTGGATGCTGAGCCACCGCGTGCGGAAGACGCCGGGCGCATATCCCCACCGAAGCATAGCGGCTCCTCCGTGGTGCAGCGTGCGTTTGAGCTTTGCGATGAGGCAGACATCACCCACACCGAAGATCATCGGGCGAAGAAGGTCGAGGCGAAAAATATCAGGGGCTGGCCGTTGTTCGCGGCGGCCAACTCGCCCACGCTCGCTGGCAGTCCTTTCGGTTGGAAGGAGCTTAACACCGCTGGACATACGCTGGCGAACACGTCGAGCACGAGCACGCACTACAACGCGGTGCGCATGCATCTCATGAACGGTCGGCTTGGCGGGCCCGGCGACAAGAAATGGAATCTCGCGCCAGGACCGGCCAAAATCAACAGTATCATGTCGGCTGGCCCCGAAACGAGTGCGAAGCTTCTTGTTGAAGCGGGCAACTCGATCTGGTTGACGACCGAAGTCCGGTACATGAACAACTCCACCAATGCTACCGACTTCACCTCCGTCGTGCCCAATCACATCGACATGCGATGGGGTGTCATGGGGGCGTCGGCAAGTAGTACATGGAGCAGCGATATCGAATTGCCGGTCGCTCCACTCCAAGGTGCTGCGGCAAAAGTGTACGAAGATTGGCCCAAGAGCGATCCCGCTGGCCTGGTGGCGAAGCTCCAAAACGAAACTGATCAGGTTCGCGCACAAGTCTTCGACCTGGTACAGCATGATGACCTCAGGTTTGCCATTCTTATGGCGTTTCCTCAAACCTACCTGAGCATGGAGCCAATCACGAAAGGTCGCATCGTCGCTGGGATGTCCGATACTATCCTGACCAAATTCCTCGATACACTTGGGGTCATCAGCAGCCCGGAAATGCTGGTCGAGGAAATTATCTTACCCCTGGCCGCTGTCGGCGGGACGACAAGATTGCAGGGGCTTTTCGCCGGATTGGGTGATGATGTGCAAAGAAAGATGATCATCATCTACAAATGGGATCTTCTGCAACATCTCGGGGCAATCGCCGAGGCCATTTCAAAGAAAGACTGGACCATTTTCAAGTACAATCCGCCGGCTCACCAGGTGAATTTGCTCCGTGGCATGGATGCATCCGCGATGACTACATTCCTTGGGGCGCGGACGAAGATAGAACGCAAGCAGCTTTTCAATGCATGGGCTGAGGCTGAGCATAAAGGCTTGCCGGACGAAAAGGCTACGTTTGTCGCGGGCATTCCTACGGTAGCGGACAAGTTTAAAACCGAGTACAAGCGAGAGATGGACAATGAACTCAGGTCCATCGCGGCCAGGTTGAAACGACCGACACGAAGTACAACAGCAAAACCAGGCAAGGTGTCCAACACTAAGGTGGTCAACGGTGGAGTAAAGAAGCGTCAGAAAACGAAACTGTAGGAATAGCATTCGCGCGGATGAATGGTTTATTCGGAACGTGAGAGGTAAGCGACAACATGGCCGGTACGTATCGACAGCGGATTGAAGACCTGATTCACGCACTTGAAGCCAGGCCGGACCTCGCAGTGGACCACGCCGAGCTTGGAGCACCAGCAACCGAGCAGGAGATCGCCACCGCCCGCACGTATGCAGCCTATCGTCTGCCGCGCGGCGTGGAGGAATTCTACCGGGAAGTGAACGGCTTCCACCTGAAATGGGAGTTTCAGGGTTCGGTACCGCACGGCCAGGAGCGCGACAGGGGAGCGCTCCATCTGTTGCCGGTGGAGCGGATATTTGGTAGCTGGAAGGATGTCATCTGGTTCGACGATTTCGCGGGTGGAGAGCGCTTTCGAGCGATCAAACCCTTCGACTTCTTCCAACCCGAGGTGTGCATGGCATTTTCGCAGGAGGCAGATGCAGCCCCTCAGGACGAGGTCTACGTTCATTACGTTGGCGAGGACCTATGCGCGACCCACTATTCCTTTTCCGAGTACGTCGATCGTCTTATCGCCGCGCGCGGGTATCTCTATTGGCAATTGACCATCTGCCCGGATACGCAGACGACTGCGCAGGTACGGCAATTCAAGGCACGCATGCCAATCCTGTTCCCCGGTGTTTCCCTGACCGCGTTTGTGCCTCACACGACAGGCACATGACGCATGATGCCGCTTCGAATCCTGATGATCTCGATCGCACTGACTCGCCGGTGGGAAACGGATGGTTAATGGAAGGACTCAGCCTCAGGTATTCGACTGACATATGTTGCTGCGCTTTTGTCATGCATGAGGAACCGGCAGAGTTAAGCATCCTCTGAGTATGTACTCACTGGCATAGGTGCGGAACACCGTGCCTGGTTTTCCTTGTCTCGTGATTTGCTTCAATTCGCCCCGCAGACATAGGAGAGCTTTGCAGAATAGAGGATGCAAGGTCACTTGCGCTATATTGGGGTGTTTTTTGAGAAGAAACGATGAAAAGACAGGCGCCTGAGAGCGACGCCGTTCCCAGATGTCACCATCGGCGTTGTAGCGTATCAACCAGGCGATCGCCTGTTCCATCTGCCTGTGACGACGCAACATGCCTTTCCCTTCCTCACTTGTATTGATCGTTGCTCCCCATGCAGATGCGCCTGGTAGCCGTGCGACGAATGTCGTCTACCGCCTGGACACAGACACGGCAAGACAGTTTCTAAGCCAGTTTGTCAGTATGCCATAGCACGTCCTGTACTCCTTTATACCACCCAGGATCACGACCGGGATGGTGTCGTGTGTGAGGGTACTAGGATTCATGGATGCACATTCCATGTCGCATAGTTCATCATGACGCCGGGCCATCAGGATGGGGTGGACCTGGGGATGGGGTGTTCACGGATGGGGCCGATGAACTTTCGACAAGTGCATAACCGTTTCACGAAGCGAGTGGTGACGTTCAATGAGGAACGTCCTGCGGGTGTCAAACCGGAGGTACTTGAACCGGGTGCACGTCTTCACCCTCGACAACGGCAAGACTGTCAGAATGCGTGAATGACACCGCGACGATGGTGGGTGCTGTCCACACCAAGGAGATCCAGCGCCCTGGCCGAAGCCAGAGCGCGATGTGGGTGTGATCGGATACGATGGTTGAGGTTTCTAGTTGTGTTGATAGGCTGAGACAACTTCCCCATCGTTCCATTCTGGGTCAATCTCCAGGAGGTCGCGGAGTTGGTGGTAGCGCGCATCCTGCTCAGGCGAATTCGCATTGGCGACATAGGCTTCTTTACTGTCAAAAACGACCGCAAGGTAGTAGACGTCAGGATCGGAGTCCATGCGGTAGGCGTACCCACCGATATGCCCTGGAATATTCCGGGCCTGCTCTTGGCGATCAAATTCCAGTAGCTGAGCTTCCGCACCAGGCTTAATACGCAACCGGGCGACTGTACCGTACATACGACCCTCCCTTTCCATCTAGTAGGACACATGAACGATACTCACAGCATACACCCGCTAGAAGCGCTTGTGCGGTCCTGCAATCTTTCAATTCGGAAGCAGGACACACTGATTGATATAGCAAATAGATGTAGCAGGGCGCATGTATCCGACAATTATGAACGGGCTGTATAATCTGGGTGGTATAAATGTCCGCTAGGTGAACGACAGTGAACCACGGTGAACTGTCTGCATCTACTGATACAATTGGTGAGACACGCTCATAGAACGTATGGAGGAAGCCAGGAAATGGATCAGGATATTGAAGTTCGAGGTGCAAGAACCGCGGCGTTCGAGCGAATTCTTACACCAGGTGCTCTCGCATTCGTTGCCGAGCTGCATCGTACGTTTAATGGTCGACGCGAGGAATTGCTTGCGGCACGAATAGAACGCCAAACACGGATCGACAATGGTGAAAGGCCGACATTTTTAGCTGAAACGAGTTTGATCCGGGATGGTGACTGGAGTGTTGCTCCAGCACCGGAGGATTTGAACGACAGGCGCGTAGAAATAACCGGACCAGTTGAGCGAAAGATGATGATCAATGCGCTCAATTCAGGCGCGACGATTTTTATGGCTGACCTTGAGGATTCGCTTTCACCGACCTGGGAAAATGTGATAGATGGTCAGATAAATCTCGGCGATGCGATACGACGCGAGATCGCGTTTAGCAGCCCAGAAGGAAAGTCATACCAACTCAACGAGACAGTCGCCACGCTGGTCGTCCGTCCCCGCGGCTGGCACCTCGTTGAAAAGCATGTACTGGTTGGCGGTGAGCCAATATCGGCAAGTTTGTTCGATTTTGGTATGTATTTTTTCCATAATGTCGAAGCCTTGATCGATCGTGGCTCGGGTCCATATTTTTATCTGCCGAAGATGGAAAACCATCTCGAAGCACGACTATGGAACGATGTTTTTAACTATGCACAGGATGCGCTGTCGATTCCGCGAGGCACGATACGCGCAACGGTGCTGATCGAAACGATCCTTGCAGCATTCGAGATGGATGAAATTCTGTATGAGTTGCGTGATCATGCGGCAGGGCTTAATGCAGGACGTTGGGATTATATCTTCAGCGCGATCAAGAAGTTCCGTGAGGACCCCAACGTCCACCTGCCAGATCGCTCGCAGGTGACGATGACCGCACCGTTTATGCGTCCATATACTGAACTGCTGGTCAAGACCTGTCACAAACGTGGCGCCCACGCGATCGGTGGTATGGCAGCGTTTATCCCAAGCCGTCGTGATGCGGCGGTCAACGACGTGGCATTATCGAAAGTACGTGACGACAAGGAGCGAGAGGCTGGCGATGGTTTCGACGGAACGTGGGTTGCGCACCCCGACCTCGTGCCGATCGCCAAGGATATCTTTGATCGTGTGCTTGGGGGAAATCCTAATCAGAAGCAGCGCATGCGAGATGACGTCGACGTACATGCCGATAATCTACTCCATCTACAAATCCCCGGCGGGACAATTACCGAAGCTGGCGTGCGTAATAACGTCAGCGTAGCGTTGCAGTATATCGATTCGTGGTTGCGTGGAACGGGCGCAGCCGCCATCTATAATTTGATGGAAGATGCTGCGACTGCCGAAATATCCCGCGCTCAAATTTGGCAATGGATTCGGCAGGAAGCCACGTTGGACGACGGCAGACCTGTGACAAATGATCTGTATGCCAAAATTCGTGACGAGGAACTGGAGAAACTTGGTGGCCGAGAGGCTGGTCGCTTCGGTGAAGCCGCCAGCATCCTGGATCAATTAATCCTCAACGACGAATTCGTGGAATTCCTGACGTACCCAGCTTACGAATTACTTGATTAGACCCCGGTACGGGGCCATAGATGTATCAAAGGCCCACTCGGTTGAGTGGGCCTTTGATACATCTATGGGGCACATCTTGTGGTTAAAACTCAAAGCGTAGATGCGCAGTGTTTGTGGTTGAATCGTGTTGACTATACCGATAATCTCATAGTCTCATAACACTATAACTTACTCTAATGCAACGAGCCCAGATTGATTATCGTTCTGTGGTTCTTTATCATCTGGACGTGTCATCTCATTGATACGTCCTCGCGGCGTCATCACTGTTGCGATCAAGCCGATGGCTGATGCAACAAAAGAGATGAAAAAGATCCGTGCGATGGCACTCGCCATAATCGTCTGAAGCACCTCTTGAATTGCAGGTGTCATCGCTGCTTGAGCGACCGGGTCGAGCAATACGCTTAGTTGAACCTCAGCCGGATTAAGTTCAGCGGCGATCAGTCCTGACGCGAGTTGCGAGGCCAGTAACGCTCCCATGACACTCACGCCAAGCGCACCGCCGATGCTCCTACTGAACTGGACGGTCGATGTGGCTGTCCCAAGGACGCTCCGTCGTACTGAGTTTTGCACGGCGAGCAAGAATGATGGTATGGAAAGACCCATGCCGAGTCCCATGAGCGACAGGCTCACGACCAGCATCAGACTGGACGTGTTCGGCCCAATCTGCGTCATCAAGAATGAACCGATGGTGACGCTGACCATACCGATAAGAGCGAGCGTGCGATACCCAACGCGCAACAGTAAACGGCTACCGATGATGCTCGAGCATACCCACGCAATAAGTTGAGGGGTAAGCAGGGCTCCCGCTGCCGTTGCACTCATACCAAGCACTGCTTGTCCAAACAGTGGAACATACGAAGCGCTACCAAATACTGCTGCTCCTGCCAGTACACCATGGAGGTTGGCAATCGTGAATAAGCGTTCGCGGAACAACCCAAGCGGTAATATTGGATCGATTGCACGTTGCTCTATGAACCAGAGAGCGACTAATGCAACGAGAGCGATAGATAGAAAAACCCAGCCGACCGTGGAGCCTAGCTCAAATAGACCCAACAATAAGGCAACAACTCCGATCGTCAGAAACGTCGCACCAGCGTAGTCGATGCTGATGGTGCGGGTTGGCATTCTCTGAATACCCTCCGACCAACCACTCCACACGAGTGTTGCAGCGATGATGCCAGGAAAGATATTCACGAAAAATACCCACTGCCAGCCTACCGTATCGACCAGGAAGCCACCGAGGAGGGGTCCAATGACTGACGAAACGCCCCAGACACCAGAGAACAATCCCTGGATTCGCGCACGTTGCTCGAAGGTATAAAGGTCGCCGACAATGATAAAGGCCAGTGGCAGCAGTCCACCGGCGCCAAGTCCCTGGATGGCACGGAAGATGATCAGCGATGTCATATTTGTCGCCAGACCACACAGCACCGAGCCAACGAGGAACAGTGTCATCGCCACGCCATAAACTGAACGTCGACCATAGAGGTCTGATAGCTTGCCATAGATTGGTACGGTCGTGGTCGAGGCAAGCATGTAGGCAGTAAACACCCAACTATAGTTTTCAAGTCCACCAAGTTGGCTCACGATGGTTGGCATCGCGGTTGAAACAACAGTGGCTTCCATCGAACCTATGAACAGACTGAGCATCACACCGATAGTGATGATCGCTAATCGTCGATTTGCCACCTTCGATTCCTTTTCGATTCCTTCCAAAAAGTGCTTCGCAACTGTCAGAGGATAGTATCAGCTTTTTATGCCCGTTCGCCATTGATCGTCGACGTTCTGGTAAGTATGTCTTACGATGCTGGAACTCCAGTAGGCGTCACAGGAACACTAACCTGTGAACTACTACCGCCATCCCGGGGTTTATCCATCCGCCTTCATGTTCTCTTGACAAGTCGCTAACAGGATTCTTAGGAACCTCTAAGCCCTTAATCGTCGCTGCAGTGCTATCGTTATACGGCACCTCCATGCGATACAAGTCCCGTTGCTATCGCATGTGGTAGGCCATTCCACAAGGAGAATATACCCTATGCATCGAAAATCTGTCGTCGTCGGCCTCGCTCTGTCCCTTGGTCTTGCTCTCGGTCTCGTACTCAGTCCGGCGATCACGGGACAGGCAAGCGCACAAACACAGGGACAACCAAGCTCCACGATGAGCGCATTTCTGGACAATCTCGCAACCACACTTGGTATTCAACGCCCAGCCCTCGATTCAGCGATCAAGACCGCTGGCAACACCACAGTCGATCAGCAGGTGCAGCAAGGCGCACTGACGCAGGAGCAAGGAACGGCAATCAAGGAGCGCATCGCACGGGGTGAGTTCTTTGGAGCAGTCGGTGGCGGTCGTCGTGGCGGCGGTGGTCGTGGTGATGTCGCGGGTGTGCGTCAGGCATTGTATGATGCTGCGGCAGCAAAGCTTGGTATCACAGCCGACGCACTCAAGATGGACCTACGAAGTGGCAAGACTCTGGCAACCATCGCGCAGGAACATGCTACAACCGAGCAGGCCGTTGTCGACGTAGCCCTGGCAGCGGCAAAGACCAAGCTCGAGGCAGCGGTAACGGCTGGTACAATGACGCGCGAGCAAGTCGATGCTGCCTACGCACGTTTGCAGCAGGCTGGTTCGGGCATCTTTAGCGGTGGACATGGCAACAAACCGGGTGGACGTGGGTCGCGCACGAATCCGGGTGGCAGAACACCCACGGCGACACCTGCACTCCAATCATAAATCGACGTTGCGTTATCAACGGCAGGTGCAGCGATGAAACTTCATCGCTGCACCTGCCGCTTTTCTTTCGCCAATGTTGTATGATAGACATAGGAATGGCGTGCAGGTAAATGCACGCCATTCCTATGCGACTGCCTGGCGTAACCCACCATATGCAGTGATGCAACATCCAGCGGAGGAAGCACCATGTTCGCGGAAGGCGATCGAGATAGATCTGCAATATTTAATCATTCAAGCCTGTGGAGTCCGGGGCTACGATGGTTGACATCCGGCCTCGCGTTAACGACGGTGGCCGTCGCGTTTGAGGCCCTTGCCGTCGCCACAATCCTGCCAGCAACGGCAAATGAACTCGGTGGGATCAACTTATATGGTTGGGCATTTAGCGCTTTTTTGCTCACAAACCTTGTTGGCATCACCGTCGCCGGTAGCGAAGCCGACCGTGTGGGACCGACCCGCCCGTTTGTTATTGGCGTGGGGTTGTTTATTGTCGGTCTGATCGTCGGTGGCATTGCAATGAGTATGCCAATTCTCATTGCTGCACGAGCTTTGCAAGGCTTTGGTGGAGGTATCATCAACGCTGTCGCCTATGCTGCTATTGCCCGCGCCTATCCTGACACACTTAAGCCCAAGATGATCGCAGTTATGGCGACAGCATGGGTTGTCCCCGGCCTGATAGGTCCTGCGATTGCCGGAGTTGTAGCTGATTACCTGGGGTGGCGCTGGATTTTTCTGGGACTTGTTCCGTTCCCATTTCTTGCCGCGCTGATGACGCTGCCTGGACTGCGAACGCTCAGCGGCGGAAATGACCAACCGCGCGCATGGTCAACGATTTTCGCTGCCATCATGCTCGCTGTCGGAGCGGGCATTCTCCTGGCCGGCCTTGCCGCCCAGGCGCTGCTCACAGTCGTGCTGTTGATTGGCCTTGGAGCGATCATTGGTGGGGTGGCCTTGCCGCGCCTTCTGCCTCCGGGTACATTGCGTGCGTCCTACGGCATGCCCGCCGCGATAATTACCAGCGGCATTCTCAACATGGCGTTTTTTGGCACTGATGCGTATATCCCGCTTGGATTGAACGAGGTGCGGGGACAAACCGCGACGATGGCCGGGCTAACTCTGACTGCTGCGACTCTAACCTGGACGATGGGATCGTGGCTGCAAGCACGGCTCGCCGCTTCCACGTCGCGCCGCGTATTGACAAGCGCAGGTCTGGTTCTCACTGCCATCGGGTGTACAGTCGTCGCGGCAGTTATGCTGCCGACTGTACCAGTCGTAGTGGCTCCCATCGCCTGGGGTATCGCGGGGCTAGGTATGGGCATTGCGTTTTCGACACTTTCGCTGGTTGTCCTCGAAGAAGCACCGGCAGGTTCCGAAGGCATCGCGACAGCGGGTGTTCAGTTAATGAACGTCCTTGGGAGCGCGCTCGGCGCGGGTATCGGTGGTGCGCTCGTCGCACGCGCTCATACCAACGGAGTCAGTGTTGGTACTGGCATCATTCGTCAGGATTTGCTGATGGTTGTAACGTTGGCGATCGCCTTGTTAGCGGCTCAACGCCTACCAAATCGCAAATTGCCGCCGACCACAGCCACCAACACGACCCATGCCCATGCTGGAACAAGCGGCTAGAATACGATGAAGTTACGGACGTATTGAGCATCTAGAAGGATCCGTACAGGGTTCTGCCTCGTCGTTGAAGGCTCTGCTTTACTTTCCAATCCGGGAAAGATTGCTCGGCTCAATGACCAACCAACGGTGGCGACTCCCTGTCTACGCGCTCGTATCGAAGACCTCTGTCACGTCTTGATTCCTGCCTCTCTCGACGCACGTTGGCGAGGTGGAGTAGGATGTATTACCATCCACGTAATAATGAGGAGGCAGGGATGACCGCTCAGAGTACGCTAACACAACTTCCCGAATGGCAAGCGCTCCAGTCGCATTTCGATGCGCTCCAGACGACGCATCTGCGATCACTATTTGAACAGGACCCCCAACGTGCCGAGCGATTCGTTGCGGAATCAGTGGGCCTGTATATGGATTATTCGAAACACCGCATTACCAGCGAGACAATAGACCTTTTGTTGCGACTCGCGAACGCCTGTGATCTCAAGGGGCGTATCGCGGCGATGTTCAGCGGCGAAAAGATTAACACAACCGAAAACCGGGCTGTCCTTCATGTGGCGTTGCGTGCCCCGCGTGATGCCGTCATCAACGTCGACGGCAAGAATGTTGTATCGGACGTTCAGGCTGTCCTTGATAAGATGGCAGGGTTCGCCAACCGGGTACGTGCTGGGCAATGGACAGGCCATACCGGCAAACCTATTCGAAACGTGGTGAACATCGGTATTGGTGGCTCTGATCTCGGCCCGGTGATGGCCTACGAGGCACTGAAGCACTACGCCGATCGCAATCTCGTGTTCCGCTATGTGTCGAACATTGACGGAACCGACTTTGCCGAGGCTACCCATGACCTGGACGCAGAAGAAACGCTAGTCATTATCTCCTCCAAGACCTTTACAACGCTCGAAACAATGACCAACGCCCGTACAGCCCGGTCGTGGGCGTTGGAAACCCTGAAGGACGACGCCGCGATCGCCAAACATTTCGTTGCGGTGTCGACGAATAGCAAAGCTGTATCTGAGTTTGGTATTGATACCGACAATATGTTTGTGTTTTGGGATTGGGTCGGCGGTCGCTACTCGATGACCTCAGCGATCGGTTTATCTACGATGATCGCAATCGGGCCCGACCGGTATCGAGAACTGCTCGACGGGTTTCACGAGATGGACGAGCATTTTCGTACAACGTCATTCGATCAGAACTTACCCGTTCTCATGGGATTACTGGGCGTATGGTATACCGATTTCTTCGGTGCTGACACCGTCGCGGTTCTGCCATATGACCAGTACCTCAAGCGATTTCCGGCCTACCTCCAGCAGTTGACTATGGAAAGCAATGGTAAATCGGTGACACTTGATGGTATGCGTGTTGATTACCAGACAGGCGCGATCTATTGGGGTGAGCCAGGAACAAATGGGCAGCACTCTTTCTATCAATTGATTCACCAAGGGACGAAGCTTATTCCCTGTGATTTCATCGGTTTCAACCAGACGCTCAATCCATTGGGGAACCATCACGATCTGTTGATGGCGAACGTTTTCGCGCAAGCCGAAGCATTGGCGTTTGGCAAGACAGCCGAACAACTACGCGCCGAAGGCACCGCTGAAACCCTTGTACCGCACCGCACGTTCGAGGGAAACCGACCGTCCACGACGATTCTGATTGATACGCTGACTCCACACTCTCTTGGTGCGCTGATTGCGCTCTATGAGCATAGTGTTTTTACGCAAGGTATCATCTGGGGAATTGATTCGTTCGACCAGTGGGGCGTCGAGCTCGGTAAGGCGCTCGCGCAGCGCATCGTACCGGAGCTCGAGGACAATGCCCCACCGGACCTCGAACACGACAGCTCAACGAACACTTTGATTCGCCGGTATCGTGCTGCACGCGGTCGCGCAGTATAATCGGCTGAACATTGAAGGCGCTCATTTGTACAAATGAGCGCCTTCAAGGTGACTGTTACTGGGAATCGTCAGTTTCTTTGATGATGAACAGCAGCGCCGAACGTCGGAAGCCTAGGCGACGAGCGATGAAGAGTCCCGCATCATGGACTGGGGTTAAAGATTATGAGCAAGCCTATCAATATTGCTGAGAAACTGACGCTGTTTAACGATCATTGGTCGCCGCGCACCGTCGCACGCTATAACGATAATGACGTTATGGTGGTCAAAGTCAAGGGTGAATTCGTCTGGCACAAGCACGACGAAACTGACGATTTCTTCTATGTGCTTAACGGGCGTTTGGTAATTCGTCTGCGCGATCGTGAAGTCGTGCTTGAACCAGGGGAACTATTCATCGTGCCACGCGGCGTTGAACACCAGCCCTATGCAGAAGAGGAAGTGCATCTGCTGCTGATTGAGCCACGTGGCACACCGAACACTGGTGATCCTGCGACGGCTGCACCACACAAAGAACTCTGATTTCCTGTGCAGTTCATATCAGTGGATACGGACATTTCGTAATATAATTGACATAATGCTATTTTTTCTGATATGGCACATTGAGCAAGCTCGTAGCTGCTCGTTTGGCACGTTCGCCGCGTCGATCGTAGCGTGCGGTCGTGTTGGTGTTGGCGTGTCCCATCAGCGACTGAACGGTCGAGATATCGACACCAGCGTCGAGGAGGTCCCCTGCGAAGGTGCGGCGAATATCATGTGGCGAGAAGTGCGCGACGCCCGCTTGCTTGGCGCGTGTTGCCTCGATATGATAAATCGCCTGATCGGTAAGTCGCTCCGTGCCGATATGGCCACCACGCCGAATACGTACGAATAATGGACCCACCACCGCGCCACGGATGCCTAACCAGGCATGGAGGGCTTCGGTGGCGCCCTGTTCGAGCGGTACAATACGCACCTTTCGACGCTTACCATGGATTGTCAGGGTCCCGGTAACACGATCGTAACTGGCGATGTCCAGTGCGACTATCTCTGCACGCCGTAGTCCACACGCATAGGCGATGGCGATCAATGCTGCATCACGCACACCCGCTGGACCGTCATCTTCGGTACATGCCAGCAACAATGCACGAAGCTCCCCACCAGCTAGAGCGCGCCCCGCTGCCGCCGCTGGTCCATCGCCGGATACGGGCTTATAATCGACGGCAGCAGCGTACTCGTCGTTTGACAGCTGCCCGAGGCGTTGTGCTTCCTTCAATACGCGGCGTAGAGCAACCAACATCTTGTTGGCGGTCGCCGGCGCATAGCGTTCACGCAGCGCAGCGCGAATCGCCGCTGTGTGCTGGTAGCGCAAAGCCGCCCACGGAAATGTGATTTCGGTGTGTGTACCGTCTGATGCAAGTTCTGCTATGATCATAAGCGCGTTCCGCATGGTGCGGCGACTTCCCGGCGCAAGGCTCGCGAGGTACACTGCGACCGGATGTTGGTCCACCGATGACAACGACGCGAGGGTTGTCACGTCCTGCGGGACAATCTCGTTATTAGCCATACATTATGTTATCCTAATAGATAGCTTTTGGGAACTATCCTTCTCATAAGTTATAATAGCCTATACTTTACCTGGTTGCAATACCCTGCGAAGTGTTCGAATGGATATGATCGATAGCGCGGCAAGCGCTGTGTTCAAGCACGTTGTATCCAACGGAGCAATTAGACCCATCCGCTACAATACGCTCCAAATCTCAGTGGAGTGCAAACAATGAAAGTTATCGTCACAGGTGGCGCTGGCCGGATCGGTGGATTCGTCGTACAGGAGTTGGCACAGGCGGGACATGAAATCGTCGTCCTTGACCGCAACCTGCCACGCGAGCGCGTTGACGGTGTACGGTATCGTGTTGGCGATCATGAGGATCTTGGACATATCGTTGAGTTGTGCGCGGGTGCTGACGCTATCGCACACCTATCGGCGATACCTGCTCCTGGCACCTGGCCTAACACCACAGTGTTTCGAACGAATGTCATGGGGACATTCAACGTTCACGAAGCAGCGGTCCTTACAGGCGTGCCGCTGGTCGTATCGACGAGTAGCGGGAGCGCGTTTGGCTTCGCGTACCAGCACCGGCCATTCATGCCACACTACCTGCCGCTGGACGAGAAACATCCCGACCTTTCACAAGATGCCTATGGCTTATCCAAGATGGTCGGTGAGGAGATCGCGCACACGTATCATCGTCGCAACGATCTGCGTGTTTGTTCGATCCGTCCTCCATGGGTGATCATGCCAGAAGTCTACGAGCAGAACTTCAGGGAGTCGCTCCGAAACTTCGAGGATTGGCACAACACACTATTCGCCTATGTGGACGTACGCGACCTGGCGACTGCGTTCCGTATGGTGATTGAAGCTCCCGCCTCCGTGATTCAGGATGAGGTGTTCAATGTAGTCGCCGACGATGCGTTGGCAACCGAACCACTTGCCGAACTCCTACCACGGCTCGACGCCCGATTTATAGACCTGGCACAAAGCCTGACAGGTCATCAGTCAATGGTGAGCGCCGAACACCTCAAGCAGATGCTTGGCTGGCAACCGAAGATATCCTGGCATGATGTCGTGGACGTGTGACATTGAATAAATGTCTGTTCCTCCATTACCTGTATCAGATCTGCCTGACAGCTTTTGCTATACAGGCGTCTATGTAGGAGCGCTTGATGCAACACGGCTATATACAGACACTCACATCACATGTTGAGGCTGACAGCCGTATTAAAGCGGCCTGGCTCGAAGGGAGCTTTGGGAGAGGAAACGCAGATCGCTATTCTGATCTTGATATTCATGTATTGCTTGATGAATCCGATATGCATGATTTCAAAGCTGGGATCGAAGGGTGGTTGTCTGCGATCCAGCCGTTAGTGCTATTCAGCCTGCTCTTCAATGACACCATGGTAAATGCCCTTACACACAACGGCTTACGCCTGGACATGTGGTTCCATTCGGGACCATCAATTGTCATCGATCCAACCAAGACCCTGGTCCTCTGTCAACTAGAGAATGTTATCAGCTATGATCAGGTTGCTAAGCCACACGATCCGGTTGCTGTCGCGCAGACCTTGCTTCGGCAGACGAAAGAATTCTGGCGATGTATTGCCCTCACCCCATCAGTCATTGGGCGCAACGAGCTAATCGTTGCATTTAGTGGCCTCACTATCGAAACACAAATCCTAACCGATGTGCTGATCGCTGGCTACGGCATTACCCGTGAAAGTGGAATAAAGCGATTAAATGAGTTCTTACCTGATCATATACAACAGTCTATCGAAGATGTTTTTTCGGTGCAGGAGCTATCGCAGATAAGTCTCGTCAAGGCTCACATGAAATTGGCTCGTATCATGAAGGAGCATGGTCGAGTCATCGCTGCAAAGCATTCCTACACATATCCCGCCGAACTAGAAGCTACAGTACTCAGGTATGTACACAAAGAACTCGTGCTTCTTGGTTTGGATATAGGTTTCGATATGCGTGATGTATAGGGGTCGGTAGCTATAATTTCCCTGTATTACTTATCGTCAAGTATATGGCATATCGTTTGGTCTACAGGGCAGCGAGTATTAAGAGGTGGGACGGTCAAGGCGAAATGGTGCGAGAGCGGGAGATACGGTGCCACTCAGGAGCGTTTCGGCTAAGGTTTGGCCAGCGCGTAACCCAAATGGCATCCCGTGTCCGGTAAAACCACCCGCTACGAATAACCCTGCCTGGTCTGGCACCGGACCTATGTAGGGGAGAGCATCCTGTGAGAAGCCCATAATCCCAGCCCAGCGGCGCTCGATAGTCAATGCCATGTCGTCAAACAGTGTGTTGAGATAGCCATCGAGCGCCGCTTGCACGTCAGTGCGGAGATATGGCTCGCCGTAGCCGACTTCGCGATCCTCAACTGCCCAACGACCACCACCTAGGACGATTCTGCCATCGGGCAGTTGCTGCCAGTATTGACTACCACCCTCGGCGCTCATCCCGCAGGGAAATAGTGGGGGCATCGGCGTGGTACATATGACCTGCCCACGTACGGGCGTGATCCTTCTGTCGAAGTGTAGGAACCAGGTTGGGTATCCAGGCGTTTGTCGCGCACAACACACGGTCGGCCTCGACCTGCCGTTTGGTATTGCCATCCGCGACGACGAGCGCCCAACGATCGCCACTTGGAACAAGTGCGTCACCGCATAGGGAAAGGCGAAGCGAACGCTACCACGCACGGTGGCTCGTGCGAGACCGTGTAGCAATCGTGCAGGATGTATCTGTCCTTCGTTCGGTGCGTAGCGAGCGCCGATGACGTGCGACTTTAGCGGCGCGCCGATGCGTGTTTGGAGTTCATCACGCTCCAGTCAGGTGCGACGGGATATCATCCGCAAGCAGCATCTGGTGGGTCGTTTGATAATGCTCCCACTCCCCTGCAGTCGTCGCAAGTGCGAGGTAGCCCTGCTCGCGATAATCACAGTCGATGCCTTCATCCATAAGGACATGCCGGAGAAGGGCACGGTTCTCGACGGTAAATTGATGGACCGCACGAGTAACCGCTGCACCATAGCGTTCTGTCGCCACAGGATATGATTCCGCGGCACCGGACACAACAAATCCGGCGTTGCGTCCGGTCGCTCCAGCCGCGATACCGTCGCGATCAAGGACCAGAGACATCAACGCCGGAGCGAGCCAGAAAATACGCTGTCGAAATAGCCTAACAGACCAGCGCCGACGATCGCAATGGTCGTGCTTGCGAGGAAGCTCCTCGACGCTTCGAAAGGCATGTGTGCGCTCATCATCGAGCGTCACATGCCAGTACGACTGTGGGAACGTTGGCTGTGAGCTTACGCCCACTTGACCAGACCGAGGTCGTATTTGTTGCTCAACGTGCGATGTGTGGGCAACACACGTACGCCGTAGACAATCGAACCACCGTGGCGCACCTCGATACCCCCGGTGTAGTGCAAGGTGTCGCCGTTCGAATCGCTGGCCTGTAGCGGCACGATACGCCAGTTCTTCGATGGTTCCATTCTGATCGCGTCCGACGACCAATTCTACTAACAGGTCATCCGAGGTCAGACCACCTGACGTTACCGTTGCGGTAACGTCCAGTCGTGCGCCGATGGGAAACTGTGTGTCGCGGGGTCCTTCGACCTTGACATTTACTGCTGGCCACGCACCATAGACCTGCTTGCTCCATTCCGATTGCGTCTGGGCGAGCGAATACGAATCATTGCTGAACGACATACTCTGCTTGCCTGCCGGGACATACAGTTGGTTCGTGTAGTCTTTAACCTGACGGCGCATCGAGAAGCGTGGCGCGCACACCTGGATCGCCGAACGCATGACCGCAATCCAACCCTTGGGAATTCCGGCCTTGTCGCGGTCGTAGTACAGCGGAATAACTTCCTTTTCGAGCGTTTCATAGAGCGCATCGGCGTCGGCAGCATTCTGCGTTTCGGCGTCCTGATACTCGCGCTCCTCGCCGATTGCCCAGCCATTGCCAGGGACATAGCCTTCAGCCCACCATCCGTCGAGGATCGAGCAGTTTGGAATGCCGTTCAGTGATGCCTTTTCGCCACTCGTCCCACTGGCCTCGTGTGGCCGAATTGGATTGTTGAGCCACAGATCGACGCCCGATACCAGGTATCGCGCCATGTTCATATCGTAGTTTTCGAGGAAGATAATCTTGCCTGTGTACTTTTCCGAACGTGAGGCAAGATAGACTTCCTTGATCAAAGCCTTGCCCGGTTCATCCGCCGGATGTGCCTTGCCCGCGAAGATGATCTGCACCGGGCGGTCGGGTGATCCAAGTAAGCGTAGCAGCCGCTCCGCATCGCGCATGATCAGCGTCGCGCGCTTGTAGGTGGCGAAGCGACGAGCGAAACCGATGGTAAACACATTGGGGTCGAGCATATGCTCGGCTTCTCGCAATGCCGTTGGGCCTTCGCCCAGGCGCAGACGATGGCGGCGGAGTCGCCCATGAACAAACTGAACCAGTGCATTCTTACGGGCGTTGTGCGCTGCCCAGATTTCCTTGTCGGGAGCCTTGTCGAGCGCGGTCCACTGTTCAGGTGAATCGATCGTTTCTTCCCAGTTTTTCGGAAGATAACGGTCATAGAGCGCGCGGATTTCAGGCGCGAGCCACGTCCCGGTATGAACGCCGTTGGTGATATGCCCGATCGGCACGTCCTCCGCATCCACCCCAGGCCATAAGAATTGCCACATGCGCCGAGCGACTTCGCCATGTAGCTTGCTCACACCGTTTCGCAGCGACGAGAAGTGCAGTGCCAACACAGTCATCGAGAACACCGAACCCCACGGCTGCTGCTGACGTGCGAGGTTATGGAATTCGTCGCGTGAAAGGCCGAGCAAAGGCCAGTATTCGCTGAAATACTTGTCGATCAAATCATATGCGAACGTTTCGTTGCCCGCTGGTACTGGCGTGTGGGTCGTAAACACAACCGAAGCACGGGTCATTACCTGTGCGGTGGCGATGTCGACACCTTCGCTCACCAGTTCGCGCACACGTTCCAGAACCGCAAACACTGGATGCGAGTCGTTCAGGTGGAACACCGTTGGGTTAATGCCCAGGGCACGTACCGCACGCAAGCCCCCGATCCCAAGGACGATCTCCTGCGAGATACGCATTTCGTGATTGCCACCATACAAGCGAGCCGAAAGCTCGCGGTCGTTGGGGGCGTTGCCTGGAACATCGGTGTCGAGCATGTAGAGAGGTACTCGTCCGACCTGGATCTTCCATACCTTCGCGTATACACGCCGTCCCGGAAGTTCAACTGAAATCTGTACTTCTTTGCCGTCAGCATCGTTGGCAGGTGTCGCCGGAATATCAGAAAATTGGACCTTCTCATAGGTCGCTTCCTGTGTACCGTCACGAGTGATCTGCTGCGTAAAGTAGCCCTGCGGATACAGGAAACCAACGCCGATGAAGGGCAGGCCCAGATCGCTTGCTTCCTTCACATGGTCGCCAGCCAGTACACCCAGACCGCCCGAATAGATCGGCAGCGATTCGTGCAGACCAAACTCAGCGGAAAGATACGCGATGTTAAAGGGCGAGGAACCGGCGAGATCGTCATACGCTGACTTGAACCAGGTTGCGGCGTTAGGGTCGATGTAGGCATCGAAAGACGCAATCACAGCATCATATCGTTTCAGATAGCTGTTGTCCGCAGCGACAGCGTCCAGTCGCTCAGGGGCGACCTCCGCCAACTGGCGCACCGGATTGTGATTGACGCGCTCCCATAGTTCAAGATCGAGGTCGGCATATAATGCCTGTGCCTCAGGATGCCAACTCCACCACAGGTTGTATGCAAGGTCATACAACCTGTTGATGCGCGGTGGTATCGTCGGAAAGACCGCAACTCTTCCAAGTATATTCACACTATTCTCCTATTCGGCATATTCGCCGGTTGATCGCAAAATTAACAAACCTATTATACGAGAAAGATTTGGCGGCATTGCCAGGAATAGAAATTATGTCAACACGACAGTGGCGAGGATATTTCGCTTGGTATAATACATGAAAATAGGAATATTAAAGATGGAATATATGTCGATTCAATATAGCGTCGAAGATGCAGTCGCGACGATTACCCTCGATCGTCCTTCGGCACTCAATGCACTCAATCAGGCGATGATCAAGTCGCTCGACCAAATCCTTGACGCCATTGCTGGTGATCACGATGTTCGTGCGGTGATTATCACCGGCGCAGGAGAGCGCGCCTTCGCCGCAGGGGCCGACATTCGTGAGTTTACCACGCTGGAAGACGTGACGGCGGCAACGGCGCTGGCTGCGACTACACATGCCATCTTTGAAAAGATCGGAAGACTTACGACAGCCTGTCATCGCCGCGATCAACGGCTTCGCGCTAGGCGGTGGCCTAGAACTCGCGCTCGCCTGCGATATTCGCCTGGCTGCCGATAGCGCGATGGTCGGGTTACCCGAAGTCACACTCGGCCTGATGCCGGGATGGGGCGGAACGACGCGCCTGGTGCGGCTGATTGGCCCTGGGGCGACCAAGCTCCTGGTGTTTTCCGGTAAACGAATCGACGCTGCCGAAGCGCACGCCTATGGCATCATCGAAAAGATCTACCCCAAAGATCAGCTAATGGCTGAGGCCCGTGCGATGGCACTGCATTTTGCCGCGCAGCCACTACTGTCGTTAGCCCACGCCAAAGCAATCGATCAATCATGCTCATGATGTCACGCTAGCAGGATGCTAATAGGGAAGAGGCCGAACTATTTGGACGCACGCTCGTGACCGAGGATGGGCGCGAGGGTGTACAAGCCTTTCTCGAAAAGCGCCCGGCGCAGTGGAAAGGACGATGATCAGGCATCTCTACCTGCATATCCCGTTCTGCCAGCGTCGCTGTTCCTATTGCGATTTCAATACCTTTGCGAACCTTGAAGATCGTGTCGAACCATATGTTCGTGCGTTGATCGCCGATATGCGACCGTGCCACACATGATACGCAAGACTGGCGGTTACGTCCTCAGCACCCTGCTCATGGCATCCCCACTGATCTTGCCGACGACACAACACGGCCTGATGCGTCACGATTTGCCCCCAACCGTCTTTCTAGGCGGCGGCACTCCAACCATGCTCGACCTCGGACAGATGGAGCGGGTGCTACAGGCAGTTGATGCGATCGTGCCGTTGCGCGATGCCGAAGTAACCACCGAGGCGAATCCCGGCACTGTGCTTGACGAAAATTATCTGCGTGGATTGCGTGAACTTGGCATCAATCGTATCTCGTTTGGTGTTCAAAGTCTGCACGATCCGACGCTGCGGGTCCTTGGGCGAATCCACACGGCTGCTGAGGCACTCCAAACCTATCATCAGGCGCGTCGCGCCGGATTCGAGCGCATTAACCTTGATTTTATCTTCGGGTTGCCCGGGCAAACACTGGAACAATGGGGCTGGACGCTTGACCAGATCATCGCCCTGGACATCGATCATCTTTCACTGTACTCGTTGATACTTGAGGAAGGCACCCCCCTTCACCGTCAGGTGATGGGCGGATCGGTCGTGATCCCCGACGATGATCTGGCCGGAGCGATGTACGATCTGGCGATGGAACGTATGGATCAGGCGGGATACGTACAATACGAAATTTCGAACTGGGCACGTCGTGACGATGTTTCCGGGAACATGATTCCTGCACAGGCTGCGCAGCATAACGTAGCGTACTGGCTGAATGCAGAGTATGCCGCTTTTGGGGCTGGAGCACACGGGCACGTATACCCACGGCGCTGGCACGATATTCTGAATGTCGAACAGTATATTACGGCCGCAAGTCTTGGTACGTCACAGGTCGCCGAAGTAACTGAACTCGACGAAGCGGATCTACGTTCCGAAACGATGATGATGGGGTTGCGCCTCAACGTCGGAGTGAGCTACGCGCATTTTTACGACCGTTGCGGACTAGACATGCGCGATATATACCGCATCGAGATCGCAGAACTGGTCGAGGTAGGGCTGCTGGAGCAGGACGAGATAGGAATTCGCCTGTCGTCACATGGGCGAGCGCTCGCGAATCAGGTGTTTCTCCGCTTCCTCTCATAGTGATTCGACATTGAAGATCCAGGCATATGACTCCCCTCAGATGGCTGAGCACATGAACATTTCACAACGAATAGCTTGTGCAGTGTTTATGCGCGTGTATGTAGATCAGCGCTCGCGCAGAATACGATCCAGCCGTTTGCTTTCATCCAGTACCATTCGAACTGGCATTGCTGGCACCAGCCAGCGTGCCAAATCGTTGGCCTCTACGTTCGCGTTGCGTTGAATGAGCGACCGCTGTTGTAGAAGCTCAGGAAGGTCTTTGAGGGCATCAAGACGGCCTTTGACCATCACGACCTGTCGTGTCATGAGGCCATAAGCTATCGCTAGCAGATCATAGCGCATGATACTTGCCGCATTGTGCGACAAAAGTGACGTAGGCCAGCAACGTAGCAACACGCGTAGCCGATTCCGAGCGAGCAGACGTTGCTTTCGGGGTGAAGCGTGTCCTGCCGTCGCGGAATAAACATGTGGAATACGTGCGTTCGGTGCCAGCACGGTGTTCCATCCACGTAAACGCAAACGCCAGGCCAGGTCGGCGTCTTCGAGATACGAGCCATATCCACCGTCGAACACCCCGACATCTTCCAATGCTTCACGCCGGAAGCACACTGCTCCTCCGCTTGCTCCAAAGATTTCCTGTGATTGTACGGGCAGCGATGTGACGGGCAGCAGGGCATGCAAGTCGCGATGGACGCCATCAGCGCCCGGAATGATTCCCGCTGACGCGATCACATCCGGTCGATGTGCAAAGACCATGACCCCGGCGCTAGCACCTGCCGACAGGTCGTCTCGCAAAGGTTGCACGAGGTGTTGAACGAACGATGGTGGAGGGACCATGTCATTGTTGATTAGCACCACAACATCGCTCCTACTTTGTCGGATGCCGATGTTGTTGCCTTGAGCGAACCCAAGATTATCGGTAATCGATATTAAGTGAACGTGGGGAGCGTGTTGTTTAACCCATGCTACCGAACCATCGTTCGATCCATTATCGACAACGATCAGATCGAATGAAACGGATTGTTCTTCGAGCGCAGCTACACAAGGCTGGAGTAAATGAAGCCCGTTCCAGTTGACGATGACAACAGCGATGTGCATGAACTGAGGTAATGTCCAGATGCTTAAGGTGTCTCGATGTTAGGAGAGAAGAACGCCTGTGTCCAGCGCTGAACGTTCGACGCCGGCGGAGTAAGCGTGTCAGTCTGAATTTGCGCCGGGGCTTCAGCTACAAGCGGAGCAACAGCCATTGGGGACGGAGGTAATACCACCGTCGGCAGTAACACCGTTTCGCCTTCACGGGCCATGCCGAGTCGCTCCCGCGCAGCCAGTTCTACCGCACTGTCTGATTCGGACCAGGCCGCAAATCCTGTGAGTTGGAGGTTGCGTGTCGCTTGCGCTGCGTTTTCCGCACGTTGCCGCTCGATAGCACGATTGAGTTGGTGTTCCTGCCATGCTCGATTGACAAAACCAACCACGATCAAGCCACCCAGAATCATCAGGCCAATCAGTACAATCGATGCAGCGGCACGCTGGGCTGATTTTTTGGTAAATAACCCGTGCTGTGGCAATGTCCGACGTACCATGACCGTTCCTTTCAACTAACTGGAGCAGACACCTCAACCGGAGGTTCATCTGTAGATGTCATCGAACTTTGGCCCTGAAATAGTCCACCAGGCTCGATCAGCAACGCACCGGATACGATATCGCCCCAAACCTTGCCTGTTTCAGAGATTTCGACGCTGCGTTCAGCGACAATGTTACCTTTGACTGCGCCGGAGATATGAACCGTTGTTGCCGTAATCGGCGCAACAACACGCCCGGTTGTACCGACGATCAGACCACCCTTTACATCGAGTTCACCCTCAAACGAACCATTGATGCGGATGCATCCATGGACGGTCAGCGAGCCGCGCATGTAGGAGTCAACGCCGATGACAATTTCAGGGAGTGTTGGATGCGCATTCGTGTGAGGGGTCAATCGACTTCCCAGTACGTATTGTAGCAAATCCATATGCGCCTCATCGCCACTCGTTCGGCGACACTCGATTAAACGGCATTATACGTGAGCCACCATATGACTGCAAACGCTTATTCGCCGTTCCAACCATGCTGCGCAAGAAACGTACGGTCGCGTCCCGTTAGCGGAGCTTTTGCAAGCAGGTCCGGGCGTCGTTCTAACGTGCGTAACAGGCGTTGTTCGTGACGCCATTGGGCGACATTAGCGTGGTGCCCCGACACCAGGACATCGGGGATGCCTTCATCTTGCCAGACAGCCGGGCGCGTATAATGGGGATATTCCAACAGGTTATCGCTATGCGATTCTTCGACGGCTGAGTGTTCCGCAAGCACCCCCGGATGTAAGCGAGCGACGGCATCGACAACGACCATCGCAGCGAGTTCACCACCTGTCAGTACATAGTCGCCGATGCTGATCTCGCGGTCGAAGCAACGCTTGCGAATCCGCTCGTCCACGCCTTCATAGTGACCACACACAAGCACCATTCGTGGATACGTTGCGAGTTCATGGGCGATACGTTGGTTAAACACCTCGCCATCGGGCGACATATAAATGATCGGCGGACGTTCACTAGAAGTGATTGGAGCATTTTCTATACTGATCCGATCGGGTGAGGCCGGTGCAAGCACAGCGGTCAATGCCTCATACAGTACGTCTGCCCGGAACACCATCCCCGCGCCACCACCATAGGGATATCCATCGACCGATTTATGACGATCTGTGGCATAGTCACGAACATTATGCAAGTGAATATCAACAAGCCCTGCTTGTCTGGCACGCATTAAGATACTTTCCGTCAGCGGACCCTGAAACATATCGGGGAAGATTGTAAGAATATCGAAGGTTATCACAGCAGCCGATATAATAAAAAATGCTTCGTGTCATCCCGAATAGGCGTGCTTTGAAGCCTGCAATGTGCAGGTGGGTGCCCTCCCTCCAGCGCAACGGAACAAAAACGTCCGCATTCCCTTCGGCGTGAAGCTCCCCTTCAAAACATGTTGGCTCAAAACATTGCCTACCCGAGTCAACAGACACGAAGCATTGCAATTTTACCAAACAGGATGGCTCAGCGCAATGGTACAGCGCTATGATCCTAGATTGCCGCCGCCCGTATCATTTACCACAGTAGAACGGGCAGATGAAATCGGCGGCATGGCTTCAGGATCGACCGGACCTACGGCAGCAACAGTACGCGCCTGTGAACCTACGTCAGATTGTTCCGTAGGTATGTTTGCGGTTGCCTCCAGGGCTCTATCGGACGTTTCTTGTGTAGAGTCCTGGGAAGATTGTGATCGCAGGTCGCTGAGTTCAGCCTTTAATTGTTCGGACTGTGCAGCAAGCTCATCCATGTTGCTAGCATCAATCAGACGCTCTTCGATATAGTTCTGCTCATGTTCAAGGCCCTCGCCTGGAATACGTCGACTCTCCATCGTTGTCTTCTCCTCATCAAGCGACCATCTTTTAGTACGTTCCATGGTCGATCACGCAGCCTCCCTAGACACGACCCCAGAGCTCTTGCAACTCGTTAAGTTCGATCCCAGTATCGTTTCCAACGTAGGATTTCAACGTTCCGAGAAAGCTGAACACAGCAGCGTCGACCCAGGGATTCGTAGGACGCTCGCCTGCATGCTGAGCGACTGTCGCATAGAACTCATCTTTTGACCACGTACTGGCCACACCAAGCATACGTTGAGTACGCCCAAGGAAGTCACCACCCCACATCATCTCTTCGAGCTGTACTTCAGGTGCCTCTCCGACTCGTACGACGCCGGCTAACTCAGACAGTAGGGCGTCGTCATGAGCTAGCGCCCGTTCGCGCAGCGCATTGAACACAGCGTGCGACCAGCGCACAGCTTCGTTCTTGGATTCAAAATGGGCGCGTTCTTGCATATTTGCCAGGAACGTCTCGCGTTCGGACGACAGCGGTGTGCCACCATCGCCGCCAGGAGTGTCAGGGAAAAGGCCGCGTGGTGCTTCACTCAACATCGCATCCATCTCTTCCACGCTGTAGGGGTAACGCGAACGATCGACAGTAGGAGCATTCACTCCCTTCGTGAAGTTGGCCTCGTTGACCTCCTGCTCACCGCGCTCCATGTGTTGGCGGGCTTCACTACCGACGGCACGGACCATGGTATCAGCACGATGAGCGCTGGGAGGCGGCACTGTATCATCATCCATAGTTGGACGTTCGATATGAACTTCCACAGGACCTGTGCGGTCGGAATCGTCGGGACGCTCGCCACCAAGGCCCTGAAGTACATCAGCGCCTGCCTCGTGGCCAGCATGGGCGGCGCGGCTCGGCGTTTCCGCACTCGGATCGACGACCTGCGAATCGCGCAAGCCACGGTTCTGCGAGCTACTTTCGAGGGATGTTGCATACGCGGGGACGCGTTCGACGTTTCCTTTGATCAGTGTATCTTTTTCATCAGCCGATGAATTGTCGCCTGTCATTGGTTCCCTCCTTCTACTTGTATGGTAAAAGGCTAGCAACCCTGGTGCCACTACGTCGAAGAGCGTCGTCGTTTACGGACCGCCTGGGCATGCGCCGTTAGTCCCTCCGCCTCAGCCAGCAGCATGGCAGCGTCCCTCGTCCGTTCTAATGCCGTCTCATTGAGGCCAACCAACGAAATCACCTTGCGGAAATCATCGACGTTGACTGGACTCGCAAAGCGTGCGGTGCCACCCGTCGGCATGATGTGGCTTGGTCCGGCGACGTAATCACCAAGCACCTCGAACGACCGCTCACCAAGAAAGATGCCGCCCGCGTTGCGAACGAGCCCAATATATTGCCACGGGTCCTGCACCAACAGACAAAGATGCTCAGGCGCATATTCGTTTGAGACTCGGATTGCGTCCTCAATCGTGGGTACAACCACGATGCCTCCGCGGTGTTCCAATGCTGTCGCCGCGATATCGGCACGCCCAAGTTCTTCGAGTTGTCGCCCAATTTCCATCTGCACGGCGCTAGCGATATCCTGCGAAGTCGTCAGCATAATGGCGGATGCGATCGTGTCATGTTCAGCCTGTGCCAGTAAGTCCGCAGCCGCGAGAGCAGGATCGGCAGAAGCGTCAGCGATCACCATCGTCTCGGTCGGTCCCGGCAGCGCTTCAATATCGACGGTACCATAAACAGCACGTTTGGCTAGTACAACAAACAGGTTCCCTGGTCCAGCGATCTTGTCCACACGCGGCACGGTTGACGTACCATAGGCCATCGCACCGATCGCCTGTGCGCCGCCGACCATATACACCTTACGCAGACCAAGGATATGAGCAGCCGCCAGCACGAGCGGTGAGACGGCTCCTGTTTCGCGCTGCGGCGGCGAACAAATGATGATTTCTTCCACGCCGGCGACTTGCGCTGGAATCGCCGCCATGAGCAACGACGATGGAAGTGGCGCGGTTCCACCAGGGACATAGATCCCTACACGTTCGAGCGGACGAATGATTTGCCCTAATGCACCCTCATCGCTCCAATCCACCCAGCTTTGCCGCGTTTGTCGGGCGTGAAATGCCTGGATACGTTGGGCCGCGAGCCGTAGCGCATCAACTAACGCCGGATCAATGACCTCGACCGACCGTGCGATCTCGTCTTCCGGCACACGAAGGTCCGTCAGGTTAACCCTATCGATCGTCTCGTTGTAATGGAAAAGCGCTTCATCGCCGCGTGTCCGCACATCCTTCAAGATATGCTCAACGGCCTGAGCGGGTGTTGTGCCTTCCCCAAACATGCGGTCGAGTGAAGCCTGAACCGCTGGCGCCAGTTCAACATCGTCGAAGTCTCGTCGCCGAAGGATCGTTTGTTGTGCTAAGGCGAGATCGGAATAGATGCGTAGGGTCATCAAGCACCTTTATACAGGTAATTCGACAGCTTGGAGAAGCTGACGGTACGAGTCGGAGTATTCACTAAAAGCATACTGGATCGGCAACACCACAATGCCAGTCGAGCCAATCGACCGCAGATATGCAACACCGTCAAGCACGCTATCCGCGACGACGATCAACGATACCGCGAACCAGGTCATTGACGGCGTACCAGCACTCGGCTCATCACTGATATCACCCATCTGCATGCCATTTGTCCGCTCATTGGCGGGAAAGACTGGGCCTACGGTTGGACCATGTAGGCCCCGCAGGTCAGGACTTTGTGAAACCCGTTCGGCGACTTCGGCGGCTGATCTCCCAGGGACATTAGCGATCACCTGTGCGAAACCCTGCGCCTTACGTCGCGCCTCGATCAGTTCCAGGACCGTCTGAAGTGGTTCCAACTTTGATTGGTTCTGTCGTAGCGAATGGCGGCCAGCGATCAAGCATGCCTGCGAACGTAGGATTGTTGTTCCCGCGATGATCTTCATACGATTCTCGCGCAGCGTCGTCCCTGTTTCGGTGATATCGGCGATAATATCGGCGTACCCCAAAGATGGAGCGGCCTCAGTCGCGCCCTGCGAATCGACGACCGTAAAGACGTTGACGCCGTTGGCATAGCAGAACGAACGCACCAGATTCGGGTATTTTGTGGCGATGCGTAACTGCCGACCCGAGGATGCGAAATCGGCAGCCAGATCGGCGATATCATTCCAGTGTTGAATATCGACCCACGCATCAGGCGCAGCGATGATGAGATCGGCGCGGCTGAATCCGAGGTTCGGCTCCACGACGATCATGTTCGGGTCGTCACCTGCAAATTCGCGCACATAATCCAGGCCAGTGATGCCAATATCAAGATCACCCGACGCGATTTTTTGCACGATATCCGCAGGACGATGCAAGGTGATTTCAGCTTGCGGCAGGCGGCGAATCCGCGCTGTATATTGCCGCGGATTTGGGCGTGATACTTTCAGCCCACATGCTTCCAGATATTGGAGCGTATTATCGTAAAATGAGCCTTTCGAGGCGATCCCAAAACGAAGCATACCTATGTCATGTCCTTGCGGCATTAATGAAATATTTAGTTACCAGGTACAATACCGAATACCCTATATCGTCGGGACGTCGGATAACGCTACCGTTCGCGCCATCGCCTGTCCATCAGGACGGAGGTCGTGCCATTGTACGTGTCGTTCGTCGTCGCCGACCATGACGAAGGCCGCGCAGCCGCGCCGTTCAGCATCGCGTATATTCACCTGGACGCTGCGATTACGTGCGTCAAGGGTCACGTGATAGCCCTTCTCACGCAGATGCACCGCAACTAACATCGCGCTGGCATACTTGTCATCATTCGCCGCGACAAGTACCAACGGCGGGTTACTGATCGTCGGATCAAGGTACATATTGATACGTTCCAGACCGTAGGCAAATCCTACGGCAGGCACATTCGCTCGAGGTACAGTCGGAGGTGCAGAATCGCCACGCAGGGCACTCACGAGTTCGTCGTAGCGTCCACCCCCACACAGTTGTAACCCGTCGCGAGCGTCGATCTCAAAGATCATGCCCGTGTAATAATGCAGACCACGGCTCAAACCAAGATCGACACGCAACTGCGGCGGCTCGATACCCTGTGTATGTACCAGCGCGACGATACGACGTAATTCATCGAGTTGGTCGGTCGGCAGCGCGAGATCATTGAGGAGCGTCTGCGCGACAGCGAAGGCGTGTTCCGGCTCTCCATGTGCCTCGCTCAGCCGTTCCAGGCTATCCAACGCCTGTTCGATACGTGGTTCAGGGTCGGCACGGCGCATCTTGCGGATAAGACGCTCGACGATCGCTTCAGGAGAGCGACTCGTACTTTCCAATGACAGGCCCATCGCCCGGATCGTCGTCGTCAGTAATTCGCTTAACTGCGCATCTGGAAGTTCTACTAATGGTCCAAGGTCGAACTGTTCGCCGTCGCTTCCCAACGCACCTGATGCCTGGAGTTGATCGCGCAGCGCATCCCGCTTGCCACGCCGCAGACGCTCCATACTCCACAGCAACTGGCTGGCTGTACGCTCCGGTAGACTGAGTCCTGCCAGCAGCGAACGTGCTATGCCGACATGCCCGATAGTAAGTGTCCAGTCATGCACGCCTACGCGTTGCAATCCTTCACAGGCGAGGGCGATGACTTCGGCATCCGCTCTTGGTGCGTTCCCACCAACAAGTTCCACCCCCACCTGCGTAAACTGACGGTATGTGCCGCGCTGCGGTCGCTCGTAGCGGAACACCGGACCGCTGTAGCGGAGCCGCACCGGCAACGGCTCGCCTTGCAGGTAGCGCAGGTACGCACGCAAAACCGAGGCAGTCCATTCAGGACGGAGCGCGATCGAACGCCCATGATGAGCGAATTCATATAGTTTCCCGACAAGTTCCTCGCCGGACTTCTTGAGGTAGAGTTCGCGGCGTTCAAGTATCGGCAGATCGATGGGCTGGTAACCCCAGCTTGCCAGCCCTGTTTCAAGCTGGTCACGAATAATGTTCAGGCGTGTTTGACCAGGCGAAAGCTGGTCGTGCATCCCGCGCACGGGTTCGAGATCTAGACGGTCGTACATTTGCCGCATTGTAGCATAGGCCGTGCGTTCGGGGATATGAAAGACCGCTGTACTATGCTCTGTCTCGCCCCCAGCCTGCGGCTCCGAAAATCCGATGCTATACTGCCCGTAGTACATCTCACACAAGGATCAGGTATGACGGCACCAGCAAATCGGTTCGAACGATTCGTAACACACGCGGCCGAATCGGTCGTACGTCATTGGCTGTTGCTCATGAACATATTCATCGTAGCGTATGCTTCGCTACCCTGGTTGTCACCATTGCTGAAACAAGCCGGATGGCAGCGCAGCGGCGACATCATATTTCGCTTCTATAGCATGTTATGCCACCAACTACCCGACCGATCCTTCTATGTTGGTCAATATCAGGTTTGCTACTGTCACCGCTGCACGGCACTCTACACATCATGCGCCGTGTTCGCTTTGCTATATGGAGTGCTTCGTTGGAAATTGGCACTTCCACCGCATCTGCTGCTGGTCGCTGCGGTGCCGATGCTGATTGACGGACTATGGCACCTTGCCAATGACCTACTTCCAGGGTGGGGTATCCGCTCGTCGTTCGATGGGGTTGGCTCACCCAACTTCTGGTTACGTATGGTGACCGGCGGTTTACTCGGCGTCGCGGCCATCCTGTGGGCGCTTCCGCGTTTTGACAACGAACTTTTAAAGGCGACAAAGGGCTAAATAGATGGATGACACTCAGAAGATTCTTGACATGGCACGCGCCGATGTTGAAGGCCGCCGGGTAGCACGAGACGATTCGCGCCAGCAATCCTGGCTGTGGGCGTTCTCCGGACTCGTCCTAACGATCCTACTCGGCATTTTTTTTCTGCCGATTCGAGGAATTGACTATCGGCTGCAGATGATCGTCCATGGCGTGTGTGCCCAGGCGCACTACCTGTATCTTGGCGACATCCCGTTGCCACTCTGCGCCCGTAACAGTGGTATCTACAGTGGCTTTCTTGGGTCGTTGCTGTTTTTATTTGGAATCGGCCGCGGACGAGCGGCGAAACTTCCGCCCCTTGCTATATCCATCGTGCTCGTACTCGGCGCACTTTCCATGGTAGCTGATGGTTTCAATTCTCTGCTGCTCGACGTCGGTGGCTATAACCTGTACACACCCCACAATGAACTACGGGTCGTGACTGGACTGTTGGCAGGTGCGGCAATTGGCGTGTTCATGGTCCTGATCTTTAACCTCGCGCTTCGTAAACATCCCAACGCCGAGCAACGGATTTTAGGCAAGCCAATCGAGTTCATCGCATTGCTTCTGGTCAATGCCGTATTGTATATACTGCTGTTTGCCGGTCCTGCATTCCTCTATTACCCCATGGCTCTATTCAGTGTCTTCGGCATCATCGGGGTCCTCTTTATCGTAAACCTGTTTGTCGTGTCAATGGTCAAAGGGCTCGAAGGCCGCGTTGTTTCCTATCGTCAGTTGCTGCAACCTGCCACGTATGCGATCGTTATGACCGGTGCTGAACTTATATTACTGTCGGGGCTGCGTATCTGGGTCGAAGGCATGGCAGGCATGCCAATGTAACGCAGAGCTCTACTAACGTCGAAAATATGTCATGCCGAGCACCGTAAGCCTCACGGTTCATCACCCTTCAGTCTGAGAACTTCTCCAGTGGTCGGTCGTCGGTGGTCGTGCTCATAGGAACAGGCACGAGGAATCTTCTTGTGCCCAAAAACAGGAAATCTTCCGGCGGCAGCATCAGAAGATACGCCCTACGGGGGCTTTTCTTTCAGAGCAACGTTGACGGAAATCTAGTAGTGCTATCCTCATGCCATATACCCGCATCGACCATGCTAAAATGCGCCAAATACGCGTCGAACTGACTGGTAAGCAATGACGTTCGAGCAGAGGAAGGCACAATGGACAGTATTCGATGGGGTATTTTGAGTACGGCTCGCATCGGGACGGCGAAAGTCATTCCGGCGATGCAACAAGGGCGTTATGGCGAGGTTACAGCGATTGCGTCGCGTGACTTGGAGCAAGCAAGGGCAGTTGCCAAAGAACTAGGCATTGCCAAGGCTTACGGTTCCTACGAGGAGCTACTCGCCGATTCCGAGATCGACGCGATCTACAACCCCCTACCGAACGACCTGCACGTTCCCTGGACGCTCGCCGCGTTGAAAGCAGGCAAGCATGTGTTGTGCGAGAAACCAATCGCACTAACGGCGGCCGAGGCACAGACGCTCGTCGACGCCGCGCGTGCCTACCCAAACCTCAAGGTGATGGAAGCATTTATGTATCGTCACCACCCACAATGGCAACGCGCCCGGCAACTGATCGTTGAAGGTGCAATCGGCGAGGTTCGGACCGTCCATTCGTTCTTTTCCTACTTCAACGACGATCCTTCTAACATCCGCAACCAAGCCGAACATGGCGGCGGTGGACTGATGGACATCGGCTGTTACAATATTTCAGCATCGCGCTTTATCTTCGGTGCCGAACCACGCCGTGTATCCGCCAGTGTCGAAATCGATCCACGATTCAACACTGACCGACTCGTTTCCGGCGTGCTGGAGTTTGAAGCTGGTACAGCGACCTTTACATGTTCGACACAGCTTTCGCCATTCCAAAGAGTTCAGATTATCGGTACAACAGGACGCATTGAGATCGAGATTCCGTTCAATGCTCCACCCGACAAGCCGTGCCGCATCTGGTTGACCAATGAAACTACCGAGGAAATTACCTTCGACGTCTGCGACCAGTACACGTTACAGGGAGATTCATTCGCGCGTTCTATCCTGGATGATACTCCTGTTTCGACACCACTTGAAGACGCGGTCGCCAATATGCGCGTTATCGATGACCTCATCACCAGCAGCCGCACGAACGCCTGGGTTTCCCGTCCAACGAGCTAACCATTGCCAAGGAGCACCGCACCATGTCTATTACCGACGACCACCGTTTCGCCTTCGATGTACAAGGGTTTCTACATCTGCGCGAGGCACTTACCGCCGACGAAGTTGCTCTTTACCGCACCTGGATCGACGATGCCAAGGACGTGGATATCGCCACGCTTAATGCTGACAACCCGGCGGGCATCCAGAAACAACTCAACCGTCCAGTTTCGCGCATCGTCGATGCAGACGTCCGCTTTGCCCGTTTCCTGGATCACCCCGCAGTTGTCCCATTCTTACAAGAATTTCTTGGCGACGATTATCGCCATATCGACAACGACCTTTATTTCACACATCCCGGGTATGCGGGTGGGCACTGGCATCGTGGCGTTCGCGCTCATGCAACGGGGCATGTTATTAATGGTTCTTTCCGTTGCCCAATGGTCAAAGTATTTTACTGCCTGACCGACGTTGGGCCGGATCAAGGTGCGTTCGTAGTTGTGCCCGGGTCGCACAAAGCCCAGTATCACATCGATATGCATCGCATCGATCTGCCGGCTCAGCACATCTTCGATGATGTACGGGCAGGTGACGTCATCATCTTCAATGAAGCCTTGCTGCATAATGGTCGTCCCAACCCATCGTCTACGACCCGTCAAACGGTGATCGTCAACTTTGGTGGTGCGGACGCAGGCGTATGGGACGGGTATGCTCCCAAAGCCGAAACATTGGCGCAGGTCAGCGAGCGCCAGCGGAACATCATGGCGAACGGCAATCGTGCCTGGTCCGAAGCCGAACTCGTAGGCGCATAATCTTAATCGCTATACGACAGAAGGAGCGTTATGCTAACGCTCCTTCTGTCGTATAGCGATTACAAAAGCTGCTTATGGCGTTCGCGTCGGCGTCACCTGTGGCGGTCGTGTCGACGGGTCATTAACCACAACTCGGGAAACCCAACCTCGACCACCCTGAATATTCGAGCGGGCTGAGGTCTTATCGCCAAGCTCCACATAGTACCAATCACCTTGAACCGCCAGGAAGATCAACTCATCACCTTCGTTGACGATGCCAATGACGTTATCGCCAAGCTGTGCCTGCGAACGAACATTGCCGCTGCCCGACTTGACGGTGCTGGTAATCACACTTGGTGTCGGCGTGAGCGCACGCACGGTTGGAGTAGCGAGCACATCTGGTGTTACGGTTGTGTCAAGAGCAAGACCACCCTCTGCATCCGCTGTTGCTGTCGTATCGATAGGAGGAGCCGCCGAAACATCGGGAGCCGACACCGTGCGGCGCAACTCTGTTAGTAAGGATTGCACCCGGTCGCCCGCGAACAACAAGGCCGCGAACATCGCCACAAACACAAGCGCAGTCTTGACCGGATCGGAGAAGCGCAACAACGCCGAACGGGACTGCAATCGGTCGAGCGCAAACTGCGCGGTGTCTGCCACCGATTCTCCCCAACTGGTTTTGCCTCGGTCATCATGCGCCACGCGCCGCAGCGCCCACAGGGTGCGCGTATCGCCGACTTCCGCCAGCGCGCGGACTACGCTCCAACGCACATTGCTATTAGGATGACGCAGTGCTCCGATTAACGCGCCACTGGCACGTCCATCGCCGATTTGAGCGATTGTTTCGGCAGCACGATACGATGTAAGCCATGGGCGATCGGGACTGAGCGCACTTCCCAGCGCCGGAACAGCAGCGGGGCCAATTGCGACCAGTTCAGAAACAGATTGGGCATGTTCGGGATGGTTAGGATCACCAAGCGCCCGGATCAATTCTCGAATACGCTCATCCGGCGCACGGCGGCGTGCTTCGGGCCGCTCGTCGCGTCGCTCATCACGCCGTCGCGAACGACCGCGCACAGGTGGCGCATCATAAATCCGAGCGTTGCTGTCATCATGCCGCTCGTATGAGCCAACCTCCTGCTCTTCCTGATTTTCGCGACGGCCAGCGCCTCGCTCTAATTCCTCAAATCGCTGCGTCAAACGAGGATCTTCATCCTGTGGGCGTCCGGGCACGCCCGGTACCTCTTTACTCATACGTGGTGGCGCTCCTGTGACTCCTGGCGCTCGCGTTGAAGCCTAGCCCCAAATTGTCGCCATATAACATCAAATATTGCGCGTGCAACCTCATTTTTAGTACCGGCTGGCAATGGGTGAACCAGTCCAGACGCGTCGATGATCGTCACTTCGGTGTTCGTCGCGCCAATCGCCGCAACCGCATCATTCGCTACGATTAAGTCAAGTTTTTTGCGCTGCATCTTGCCCCGCGCTGCGTTAATCAGATTTTCGGTTTCGGCGGCGAAACCGACGCGAACCATATCAGTGCGTCCAGCCAGCGAAAGAAGTATATCAACTGTTGGCTCAAATTCGACTGACAACGTGCTTGATGACTTCTTGATCTTGTGTGCGGCGCGTTGAACAGGCCGATAGTCAGCCACGGCTGCAGCCATGATCAACAGATCGGCTCCTATCGTCGCCGTTTGGACCGCATGCTGCATTTCCACAGCGCTCACGACGTTTACGACATTGACCGCCGGTGGTGCCGCAATCGAAACCGCCCCATTGATTAACGTGACGTCTGCGCCTTGGTTACGGGCGGCGACAGCGAGCGCATGTCCCATTTGCCCCGATGAACCGTTGCCGATATAGCGTACTGGATCGAGCGCCTCCCGGGTGCCACCTGCTGTGATCACAACCTTCAGACCACGCAGTCGTCCAGCGTGGCGCCCCAGCAGCGCGTACATTTCACCTTCGATTACACTGGCTTCGGGCAACCGTCCCTTGCCGACGACCCCTGAAGCGAGCAATCCTTCGACCGGCTCTAGAATATAGAATCCACGCGAGCGCAATGTGGCAAGGTTCGCTTGCGTCGCCGCGTTCGCATACATCTTGGTTTCCATCGCAGGAGCGATCATAATTGGGGCGTTGGTCGCCAGTACCGTGGTTCCAAGCATGTCATCAGCCATACCAGCCGCCAGCCGCGCGATCGTGTGTGCCGTCGCCGGAGCGATCAGCACAAGGTCGGCTTCATCGCCAAGTTTGATATGCGCGGCGGCGTTCTCGAGGCGGCTCCACATCTCGGTATACACTGGCCGATAGGTGAGGCTTTCAAACAAGAGTGGTGCGACGAAACGTGTCGCTTCAGGGGTCATGATCACGTCGACAAGCGCACCTGCTTGAGTCAGATGCCGCGCAACGTCGACGACCTTATAACACGCAATGCTACCAGTGACGCCGAGTACAATACGTTTGCCCGCAAGAATTTCCAAGAATATTTTCCCTCGACCAACATGGCATTGTAGCAAGGAGCGTGATCAACGTCAACGCACCGGACTACGACTGGTTCAATTCGTAGACGATTCGCAATCCTTCAAGCGTAAGATTTGGTTCCACCACATGGATCGCAGTGGTTTCTTCCGCAATGATTTCCGCCATACCTCCGGTCGCGATAACGACTGCCTCGCGGTCAAGTTCGGACTGGATGCGTCGCACGATGCCTTCTACCAATCCGACATAACCAAAAATAAGCCCGGACTGCACCGCATGGATCGTATTCTTCCCGATAGCACGCGGCGGTCGGACAAACTCAACCTGAAACAAACGTGCCGCGTCACGGAACAAGGCATCGGCAGCCACACCCAACCCCGGAGCAATCGAGCCGCCTAGGAATTCGCCCTCCGACGACACGACATCGAAGTTCAGTCCAGTGCCAAAATCGACCACGATCGCGGGTCCGCCATGGATGCTAAACGCCGCAAGCGCGTTCGCTACGCGGTCAGGTCCCACTTCTCGTGGGTTATCGATCGCCAATCGGACCCCAGTTTTGATACCGGGGCCGACGATGATCGGTTCGCATTGCAGGTATGATCGGCTCAGTTCGGCGAATACCGCTACCAGTGGAGGAACGGATGAAGCGAGAGCGACGCCATCAACCGCGCTCCAATCCAGATCACGCGAAGTAAACAGGCTATGTAGGGTTGCGGCATATTCATCCGCTAAGCGATGGCGGTCCGTTGCAATCCGCCAATATGCCATCAACGTCTTGCCTGCGTACAGACCGAGTTTGATGTGCGTATTACCAATATCAAAAACGAGTAACATCTACTTCTTCATACGCTTTCGGCGTCGAGCGGCTTTCGTACGACCCAGAAGTAGCGCAAGCTTCTATCGTTTGGCAATTCAAACGTAAAGCAATCGTAGCACGCTTCGCAAACAAATCCCAGCCTGAACGAGCAACTGCTCAACGTCGCTCCGCGCATATCCGCGCTCAACATGCACTTCACGGTAGCGCGATTCCTCACCATTACGAAAGCGCACGATGCCATCGAGGACGAGCGTCGAAAGATGGCGTTCCTCGTCATATGAGCTCGTCATCGTGTGTTGGTAATCGTCTTCTTCATACGTTTCGGTGCCTTGCCAGTATTCACGCAGGAAATAGTCGGTTGCAAAGTCAAAACAAAATAGCCCGCCAGGTTTCAGGGCGCGATACACTGACGCGAAACACCCAAGCAAGTCCTGGTCCTGGAGCAGGTAGTTAAGGCTGTCGTAGAAACAGGTAACAAGGTCGACTGGCTGTTCGAGCGCGAACGATCGCATATCACCTTCAATGAGCGTCAGGGTGACATCCGAGGCAAAGCCCTTACGCCGCGCCTCGTCAAGCATCGCCGGAGATTGATCGAGCCCAATGACGTCCCATCCCGCTTCCGCACGGAGAATCGCCAACGTGCCAGTACCACACGCGAGGTCGAGCATGCGTTTACCAACGGTCGTATGGCGTTGTAACACCTCGCCGATATACATGTTCGCGAGAACGGCGAAACGGATCTGACCCGAACGGTCATAGGCGGCAGCATAGCCGGAATAGATGTTAGAAGGTATGTACTCGGCAGTGTCCATATATAGTGCTCGTTGGTACCCACAACCGAACGCATCTGATCAGAGGCGCGTGGGCATGACAATAAAGCCGTCGGGCGGTTCCTACATCCTAATAAGTTGATATTCGTCGCTGATCAGTTGTAGTTCTACATGATAATGGGCGGTAGGTGGCACCATCGCACACGACCGCCCACACTGGTACCCGCGACCGGAATTGAACCGATGAATGGTGGTTTAGGAAACCACTGCCTTATCCACTTGGCTACGCGGGCATTATGTCCAAACTATACCAAAGCTCGCTGCCAACTGCAACAGCAGCCAAACACATTGATAGACCTTTGTCATCACCACACGATACGTTGCAATATGTCATGTTATGTCATTCCAAGCCAACGCGAGGATTTTCTTCTATTACACGCGGCTCTTTGTTTCACAGAGGTTCAGCATGACGTATGCACATGGCGTTTCGTCACAAGAGCATGACATTGGCGGAGCCCTATTCGTGGCGTGGATAGGGCATTCAAGACCTCAAAAGGACTTTCAACAGATTAAGATGTAGCAGGTACATTGGATGATGTGGCCTGTGCAAAACGGTCGCTTATAACTGACAACAACAGTGGGCGCAGGCGATCCCACGATGCATCGCCCCTGACGATCAGATCCGCATATTTGCGTGACGGTTCGATGTACAGCGCATGACCTTCCCGCGCACATTCCAGGTAATACGCCGCGATGTGTGCGGGATCGGCGAATCCACGCCCGCCATTCATATCACGCAGCAACCGCCGCAGCGCGCGCTCATCGGCATCAAGTTCAATGAACAGGCGCAGATCCATCTGTGAGCGGACTTTCGGGTTATGTAAAATAAGGTGACCCTCAAGTACGACGACATGTGGTTCCTCGAGTTGTTGCAGTTGTTCATCCAGTTCTTCTAGCAAAAGTTCCCAATTAATCGAGTCGGGATGAT
This sequence comes from uncultured Chloroflexia bacterium, assembly GCA_963790835.1. GTDB lineage: Bacteria > Chloroflexota > Chloroflexia > Chloroflexales > Kallotenuaceae > JBBSGA01. The sequence continues at coordinate 1,860,205 of CAWBPU010000002.1, read as the reverse complement.
TGGCATTGAACATACGTTCACCCGTCACGGAAAACGTGAACGATGGCCCATCGTCGATGCTCCGGCGCATATAACGGTCGGAAGACACCACGATATGCAGGATTCCATGCTCGGTCAATGCCTGGGACAACGTGCCAACCAGTGTCGTCTTTCCACTCGCCGACCCCCCGGCGATCCCTACGACAAGATGCTTCGCCATAACAAACTGCTCCCTTACCCAATCAAGCGATGCCGCTATCACAACACCTTCTGGCACCAAGTAGCCCGGTATCGCGCAACATTAAAGGAGAACAGATGGAGCGTCAAGCAGAATTGCAAAGTACGTCAATTGCGGACGGTCGAATAGTGTTCGTCAGTACAACGATTTAGTGACGAGCAAACGAAAGGGAACGGCATACAAGCCGTTCCCTTCATACTCTCGCATAGTGCGTCCGTCGAAGTCCTTAACTATCGAGTGTGGCGTCCAGCGTGATCTCAAGCCCACTACGCAAAAGATTCGACACCGGACACTTCTTTTCGGCCTCGTCAGCCAGGCGCATGAAGGTTTCATTATCAAGCCCTGCCACTTTCCCGCGTGTGACCAGGTGCATCTTGGTGATCTGTCCGTTGTCGAGTGTGATCGTTGCCTGCGTGTTGATTACGTCAGGAACGTGTCCCTGCTGCGAGAGATAGTTCGAAAAGGCCATGCTATAGCAGGCCGCATGTGCAGCGGCAATAAGTTCTTCCGGATTGGTTCCCTTCGCGTTTTCGAACCGTGTTGCAAAGGTAAAGGGTGCTGCTTTGAGTACTCCACTTGGAGCGTCGATTTGGCCTTTTCCACTCCGTAGATCGCCACTCCATTCGCCAGTCGCACTCCGATTAATACCAGCCATGTGTTTACCTTCCTCTATGCTATTGATACGTAGAGTATGTCGCATACTCTACGTATCAATAGCACGCGGCACGCCAGGAATACTCGCATTCTCTATAATCCAGGCGACATGCTCCTTGAGCGGGATGCCAACGCCCCGTAAAATGCCGTTGATTAAATCGCTTTTGGTGCGTGATGCGCACGACTGTGCGGTCTTGAACTCGGTGACAGTTCCATACGATGTGAAACCCAGTTTGGGATAGAGCCATTATTTCTTCGGTCCCGATGGACCTTTTGGTCCTGGTGGTCCGTTCGGTCCTGGGGGCGGCGGTCCTGACTTTCCCGGCGGCAAACGCTTCTTCGGGCGCGGCGACCTCAAGTTCGCCTTGCTCGACCTGCTCATGGAGCGTCCCATGCACGGCTACGAGATGACGAAGACACTATAGGAGCGTAGCGGCGGGCGCTACAATGCCAGCGCAGGGTCAGTATATCCAACGTTGCAGATACTGGAAGATCGTGGATTTGTGACGAGCGATACCGCCAATAGCAAGAAAGTCTACACGATCACCGAGGAAGGTAAAACGTTCGCGCAGGAAAAGCGTGGCGAGCACGAACGGCGCGGTCCTCGACGCGCCCAACGCGAGCAAGAAGCGGAGATGTCCGAGATTGCCACCATCATGAGCGAACTCCGCGAATGTGGACCGCTCGCCATACATGCACTCAAGGCCGCGAGCCACGACCCCGCCAAGCGGGAGCGTCTACGCGCCACGAACGAACGTCTGCGCCACGAACTTGTCGAAATTAGCACGTCCGGCGAGTATGTCTGATCTTTCTCCAACGACCATTCGTTCCTTTGCGGCAGCCAGTATGAAACGAACGAATGGTCTATGGTCGGTTCTCCGCTCCTTCGTCTGCTATACTACCGGAAGCATGTCGAAGGAAGAATGATTGATGGAAGGGACGTTAGATCGGTTTGCGCATGACATCCGCGCCGCAGTAGAGGCCACCGGACTGGTGCCAGCCGAATTCATAGAACTGGATGAGCCAAAAGCGACTATTCCAGCAGACCTGGTTCTTCCGTGCTTCCGCGCCGCAAAGGCGCTTGGTCGTAATCCTGCACAACTAGCGACCGAGGTCGCGTCCGCTATCATCCTACAGCCGGACTCGTTGCTTGGTAGCGTCCAGGCGAGTGGTCCATTTTTGAACTTCCGCCTCAACTCACAGCGGGTAGTGACTGATGTAATCGGCGAGATCGCAACGCAGCAAGAACTGTATGGCAACGATGACCTGGGTACTCAACAGGTCGTCATCGTCGAATATTCTTCCCCCAACATCGCACGCCGAATGCATATCGGTCATCTTCGTAGCACCATCATTGGACAATCTATTAACAATATTTTGACCGCGCTGGGCTATGCGACGATCAGTGACAACCACCTTGGTGACTGGGGAACACAGTTCGGCGGCCTCATCTACGCATACACAACATGGGGCTTCAAGCCGGAACTTGCACACGACCCCATTGAAGCGATGATCGACCTGTACAGTCGTTTCAATAACGCCAGCACCGAAGACCCGTCGCTGCGCGATGAAGCACGTTTGTGGTTTAAGCGGCTTGAAGATGGAGACGATGATGCCCGTGCGCTGTGGCGCTGGATGGTCGATTTGACGCTCGAAGAGTTTCAGCAGACCTACTCACGACTCAACGTGCGCTTCGACCACGCGTACGGTGAAAGCTTCTACGAGCCGATGCTCGACGACGTAGTCAACGAGGCTATCGAGAAAGGTGTCGCCCGCGTCGAAGATAGCGGGGCAGTGTCCGTGAGCTTCGATGACAAATTGCCAAGCTACCTGATCCGTAAAACGGATGGCAGCACGCTTTATCAGACTCGTGACATCGCGGGTGGGATATTTCGCTGGCGCGAATGGCAACCTGTTCGCAATATCTATGTGGTGGGACAGGAACAAACGCTGCATTTCCAGCAGGTATTCGAGACGTTGCGGCGCATGGGCTACGATGAGATTGGCAAAAATTCTCTGCACGTTTCGCACGGTCATTTTGTGCCGCCCGAGGGCTCACGCTTCTCGATGCGACGAGGCAACGTAATCTTCCTTGAGCAAGTACTGGACGAAGCGGTAGCACGCGCTCGACAGGTTGTGGACGAAAAAAACCCGGACCTTCCGGAAGCAGAACGTATGGCGATCGCCGAGGCAGTTGGCGTAGGCGCGGTCAGCTATAACGATCTCTATCAGGATCCACGTCGCAATATCACCTTCGAATGGGACCGTATGCTCTCCTTCACCGGCAACGCAGCGCCGTACCTGCAAATGATGCATGCACGATGCTGCTCGATCCTGCGCGAGGCGGGGGTTCGTACTTTGCCCAACAATGGCGAAACAGCCTCGCTATTCGCGAATCTTCCAGCAGCCGATCTCACATTGCTGGACAGTGACCAGGAAATAGCACTGGTGAAGCAACTGGCACGCTTGCCCCTGTTTCTGCGGCGGGCGGGTGCTCAATACGCGCCTTATATTATCGCGGAATGGCTCTATCAGTCGGCCCGGTCGTTCGCACGTTTCTATGATGATCTGAGCGTTCTAAATGCTTCATCGACGGAACTTCGCAACGCTCGTCTGCATCTTGTCGCGGCAACTGCCCAGGCGCTGCGCAATGGGTTGGCCCTACTTAGCATTAAAGCACCGGAGCGCATGTGACAATACCTACACAGCTAACGGCGATGCCGCTTGACGGCATTCGCGCCGTCATGTTCGACATGGATGGTGTGATCTATCGAGGCACACAAGCACTACCCGGCGTTAACGAATTACTTGCCTTTCTGCTCAAACACGATATCGGCTACGCCTGTATCACCAACAATGCATCGCGTACCCAGGAGCAATTCGCCGAACGGTTACATCAGATGGGTATTTCCGTCCCTGCCGAACGCATCATCACATCATCCCTAGCCACTAGCATCTGGCTCCGCTCCCAGGCACCACGCGGGACAACCGTGTTTGCAATCGGCATGGATGGGCTACGGTCGGCATTGTTTGGTGACGGTTACTTCGTGGAGCAGCCGCAGAACCCGGAATACGTCGTGGTCGGTGCAGATTTCGAGATGACCTATGCAAAGCTTAAAACAGCTTGTCTGGCGATCAGGGCTGGTTCCAAGTTCATCGGAACCAATCCCGACACGACGTTCCCGAGCGAAGAAGGTATTATCCCCGGCGTTGGCGCGTTCATTCTCGCTCTCGAAGCTGCAACGTCACGAAAAGCAATGATTATCGGTAAGCCGGAACGGGCGATGTTCGACGCAGCTTTGCAGATGTTTGGCGTTCCCAAAGAAGCAGCCTTCTTCGTAGGCGACCGCATCGACACTGATATCCTGGGAGCGCATCGGGCAGGGATACGCTCGGCGCTGGTCCTCACCGGTGTTTCCACCCTGGACGAGCTCGCAACAAGCGACCTTACACCTACCGTCGTATTTGACGATCTCCCGGCGCTTCACGCGGCATGGCAACAATTCCTGCAGACCAATACGTGAATGACAGCGGTTCAAAGGTGAGATCGTCATGGTAGGTGCCTACCTCGATATCGAAACAGCATTTGACGGTTCCGTCACAGTCATCGGCATCTATCGCACCGACTGGGGAACCATTCAGCTTGTCGGCGGTGGTGTAACCGACGTTAATATCTACCATGCCCTCGACGGGGTTCGGACGATCTACACATATAACGGTGGGAGTTTCGACCTGCCGGTGATCAACCGACGCGTACGCGTCGATCTCAAGCGCGATTTTCGCCACCACGATCTGATGCGCGACTGTTGGAAACACGGTCTCAAGGGTGGCCTCAAAAAAGTCGAGATGAAGATTGGCATCGCCCGCGACACCGCTGGCGTAACCGGCATGGACGCGCCGCGTTTATGGTATCGCTACGAGACAATGGGTGACAACAGCGCCCTGGACCTGCTCCTGCGCTATAATCGAGACGACGTGATCAATCTACCACGACTTCACGCGTACTTGCATCGCCTGCCCGATCGAACGCCGTCCGAGCTTTGGTCGGTCGTCACCGACCGCTGGCCGGTCGAGCAACCGACGCTCTGGGAAGGGCTTGCAGCGTCCCCTGACGAATTCCTGGACTAATCTATGGAGACTATGCATGCAGCGACGACTGCTTAACGATCGCTATGAACTGTTAAACAATCTAGGACAAGGCGGCATGGCAACGGTGTATCGTGGCATGGACACGCGCCTGGGCCGTCCTGTCGCCATCAAATTGTTGCATGCACAATATGCCAACGACGACGAGTTTCGTCGCCGTTTCGAGCACGAGGCACAGGCAGCCGCCGGACTTTCCGCGCACCCCAACATCGTCGATGTGTATGACGTTGGCCAACAAGACGGTCAACCATACATCGTCATGGAACTGGTCGAAGGTCCCGACCTCAAAACGCTGATCGAGAACGAAGGACCATTAAGCGTCGAACGCACGCTTGGCATCGCCCAACAGGTCGCCGAGGCTTTAGAGTACGCGCACTCTAAGGGCTTTGTCCATCGCGATGTCAAACCCCAAAACATTATGATCGGCCTGGACGGCATGGCGCGGATCACCGATTTCGGTATCGCCAAATCCAATCTCTCGACTGCCGTGACCCAGGCTGGCATCACCTACGGCACCGCAGACTACATTTCGCCTGAACAGGCACAAGGACTTGCAGCAACTCCACGCTCGGATGTCTATAGCCTGGGCATCGCCGTGTATGAGATGCTGACCCAACACCTGCCCTTCACGGGTGATTCGCCGATGGCGGTAGCAGTTCAGCATATTCAGCAAGCACCACCACCACTGCGGCAGTGGATTCCGACGATCCCTCAATCACTCGAACGCATCGTGCTTGGGTCCATTGCGAAAGACCCCCGCCAGCGCCCTGCCAGCGCTCGCGCCTTTGCGACTGCGCTCCGTGAATACCGTACATCGCGTGTGCAAGACACTATGGCGGCACCTGCAGTCCCCAATATCAACGCAGCGCCTACACAGGCAGTCGTCGTTCCACGAGCACCACAACAGCCAGCGCGTAACGCAACAGCGCCGATGCAAACGCCGCCGCGCAGCCAGACTCAACCGCAACGTGCGCCACGTCCGATGCCAGTGCCTGCTCCGCCTCCACTCCGACGTCCGGAACGCGCCGAAAGTTCCGGCGCGGGCGCGTTTATTATCGGTTTACTGCTTCTCGCAGGTCTGCTTGGGTTGGCATATGTGACCTTCGCAACGGACACGTTTAGCAATGTATTCGCGCCGTCGCCGACAACTGTGGCAGCACCAACCACAGGACCAACAGCCACAGCCGCACCGACAAGCACGCCTGTCGTGCTGGTCCAACTCCCGCCGTTTGTCGGTCAGCAGGAGATTGCGGTCCGCCAGCAGATCACCGACCTGGGATTAGTTCTAGGAATTATCGGGCCTCCCGTTCCCAACGAAGCACCTGCGGGGACGGTGATCGATCAGGACCCCGACCCTGGTCAAACTGTCAGTCGTGGCAGCGAAGTCAAAATTCAGATGAGCCTTGGACCAGAAGCAACACCAACAGCGGAAGCAGCACCAACACCAGAGGTAGCACCGACCGATGCGCCGCCACCCACGCCAGTGGTGCTCTCCATACCAAATCTCACCAACACCCCGTTCTCGGCAGCGAGCGCGGCGCTTACAGCAGCGGGCTTCAACGTACAGCGCCAGGACCAACCGAGCACTAGCGTCCCAGAAGGCGTGATCATCAGTCAAGCACCGCCACCAGGCGAACTCGAACGTGGCTCGACGATTACGCTCCTGGTCAGTCTGGGCGACATGGTGGCGTTCCCTGCTGTGATCGGGTCGCAACGCGCCGAAGCGGAGCAGTTACTACGTGCGACCGATGGGGTCACGTTGCAGACCGTCGACCTTCAGGGACCTGACGTGCTGAGCAACTATGACCAGTTCCAACCAAACCAGGTCGTCAGCGCAACCGCCGATGGCAAGCCGGTTCAAAACGGCGCATTCGTACGGCGTGGTGCACAGATCATCCTGGGGGTGCGCGCACCCTGATAGCGCTCTGGAACGTGTCATACGCACGCGATGAGGGCGCCTCGCATGATGCGAGGCGCCCTCATCGCGTGCGTATGACTGTGACTTACTTCGCCGCAGCTACAGAATGATCGCGTCGCGCCTCGATCACCTGTTTTACGCTATTGAGTTTGTCGATGATATCGGTTAATTGCTTGAGGCTATCAACCATAACTGTGGCAATCAAAGTTACACGATCGGCATGACGGTTCGGTTGTTGGTCGACCGAACTGATACTCACACCCATATTCGCGATAGGCTCAGTTACGTCGCGCCACAACCCCACGCGATCCCAGCATTCGATCCGCACCGGCACCGGATAGTGCTGATTCTTGTCCTTTTCGATCCCCCACGACACATCCATCAGGCGTTCCCGGTCGCGTTCGTTGACAATGTTGTAACAGACTGATCGATGGATCGTTAGCCCCTTGCCACGTGTGACAAACCCGACCACATCCTCGCCCACGATTGGATTACAGCACCGTGCCAGACGTGTATAAATACCGTCGGCTCCATGCACATGAATTCCGTAATCCGTCTTCTCCTCTTTCGGAGGAGCATACGCAGGCAGATGCAGCAGCGGGTCAGACGATTCCAGTGATTCTTTTTCTTTGCCTTCGTTGATCGCTCGCCGCAAGAGTTCGCGTGGATGTGCCTCGCCGATACCGATGTTATACAGCAAGTCCTCAACGTCTTTGAAGCCACCCGACCGCGCGAGATCTTCATACGCCGTTGTCAGGCTGAGCTTCTTAAGTTCACGTTCCAGCAGATCACGTCCAGTCGCGATATTCGAATCACGATTCTGCCGTCTGAACCACCGACGAATATGATTGCGGGCGTTCGATGTTTTGACAATATCGAGCCAGTCACGGCTCGGGCCACGCTCGACCTTGGTCGTCATGATCTGGACGACATCACCATTTTGCAGTTGGTAATCGAACGCCACCTGCTTGCTGTTTACTTTTGCACCAGCGCAGCGATTCCCAACTTCCGTGTGGATGCGATATGCAAAATCGATCGGTGTCGAACCTTTCGCGAGGTCCAGAATCTCACCTCGAGGCGTAAATACATACACCTGCTCCTCGAGGACTTCAGCCTTGACGGCCGCAACGAAATCCCGTGCATCACTTAGTTCCTGACGCCAGCTTAAGAGGTTGCGCAACCAATGAAGTTTTGCATCGAACGAGGCTTCATCCGGGCGTGTACCCTCTTTGTAACGCCAGTGCGCCGCGATTCCATGTTCGGCAACCTCGTGCATGTCCTGCGTGCGAATTTGCACTTCGCACGGCTGCCCGCCAGGAATGATGACGGTTGTATGCAGCGATTGGTACATACTTTCTTTCGGCACGGCGATGTAGTCGTCAAACTCATTCTGAATCGGCGGGTAGAGCGCATGCACGATACCAAGCACGCGGTAGCATTGATCGACATTCTTGACGATGACCCGTACAGCAAGTTGATCAAAGATTTGCTCAAGTGGCACACCCTTACGCTCCATCTTGCGATGGATCGAATAGATATGCTTTGGTCGTCCGGTTATAACCGCATCGACGCCTTGCTTGCGTAGCTCGTGCTCGAGCCTGCCTTTCACGCGCTGCACAGTCTTTTCGCGTTGGTCGCGTCGAATGTTGAGTTGTCGCTTGATATCAACGTATTTGTCTGGCTGGAAATAGCGGAAAGCCCGATCTTCTAGTTCCCACTTAAATTGCCAGATGCCCAGTCGGTGTGCCAGCGGTGCGTAAAGTTCGAGCGTTTCACGCGCCACACGCTGCTGCTTTTCCGGAGGAACAGCATCCAGCGTCCGCACATTATGTAAACGGTCGGCAAGCTTTATCAGCACGACACGCGGATCGTCTGCCATCGCCACAAACATCTTTCGGTATGTACCAATCTGCGCGTCCTCTTTACTCCGTCCCTCAATTGAGGTTAGCTTGGTCACGCCATCCACGATGTTCATGATCTCCTCACCGAACATCGACTTAATGTCCTCTAAGGAGATATCAGTATCTTCTGGCACATCGTGCAGGAACGCGGCGGCAATGCAACAGGGATCAAGCTTGAGTTCGGTCAGGATCTGGGCGACCGCAATTGGGTGCTCAATGTATAACCTGCCCGATTGACGCTTCTGGTGTGCGTGCGCTTCATAAGCGACGGAATAGGCTCTACGGACTACTTCGAGCGGGTCTTCAGTGGATTTTTTACCTTTTGCTTTTAGCAGGTAGCCACGCATTGCTCTGAGGATTGGTTCGATAACATCGAGGTCTAGCGAATCAGTGACGACGATTTCATTCCTATTGCTGTTGCTGTGGTCACTTGAGTAAATATCCGAAGACATCGCGACGACCGTTTCGGCCTGAGATGGCGCGGTTTCGATATCCAGTTTGGTATCATCGCTCGTCAAATCGCTTTCATGAGCAATGGCATCATGGCATACAGTGTCTGGCTTTTGTAGGTCTTCAATATGGATATCGTCGCCAGTCACCATCGCTGCGAGTGGCTCGCTCTGTTGCCCTACGTCGTCGTCATGAAGTGCAGTTGGGCTTGTCGGGGTACGTTGCGCTTCCACGTCCAGTTCGTCGTTATGATGCCCATCCTCTTCCGCGACCGTTGCATCCGGCGCAGACGCCGCGATACCAGTGCTGGCTCCATGACCGTTGAGGAGTGCAGGATAGCTTGCCGCGCCGTTGGCGGTACTACTGTGCTGGGCTACTTGCGCGTGATGTGAAGAAGGTTCATGACGATTACTAGCGCCGTTAAGGCGTGCATTCGGAGAACTGTGGTCAGAATCGCCCATTGCCTCAGCGTGCTCTGCGTGTTCATCCGATCGACCCTTTGAAGAATCTACATCGCTTATGATCGGTATTGAACGTACAAAATCCATGAGGCACCCTAGTTTTTCAGGTACCCGATCGAAGAGTTAGAGGCTTATCGACGACAACTCTTCATCGGATTCCAGGAAGAATAGCACGGCACATAGGCAGTGTCAAGAATAGTTATGTCTACTCGCAAAGCATCAGAATTGTGCCAAAACATCGCGCAACGCGTTCTCAAGATTGCGTAAAACGTCGCCCAGTGGCGGCTGGCTGAGGTCGATACTGAGCGGAATATTCGTGTTGAGATCGATATTCGTAGCTATTGGTATCTGTTTGTTTATCGCTACGTTGACAGTAGTCGAAACGGGCACCGTCAGGTCGAGCGTAACAGGCAATTCGATCTCGCCGAGCAGTGGAACATCGACTGGTACGACGATCTTCTGCTTGATTGGCACGGTCGTATTGATCGGTACGTCGATATTTTCATCGAGCTGGATCGTGGTGTTAATGGGAAACGATTGGTTAATGGGGAAGTCATAGTTGACAGTTTGCTTGCGAACCTCGTTGATTTGTGTCACCGCCGTTTCTAGTTGCTGATGCAACAACCGTCGTGTCTGGTAGACCACCGCAAAAGAATAGGCGCTTGCCAATGTAGAAAGCAGGACAAAAATTGATAACACAGCGATCACGACATTCTGGCGCGCCCACACACGTCCAACGGTAACTTCATCTCTGCGGTGTACACCCATGCGACTCAGTTCCTTCCTTCATAATGTGGCTCAGATGTGACCAATAGTAGTGGAATGAGCAGGTGTTGTGCCGTAAAGCAGTGACTACTGGATGTTAATGCCGTTCTCAGCAGCGATCGCCAATCCTGACGCGACCGATGTGTAGACATCCTGCTCCAGTAATCGTGCCTTTGGAAACATTTCCGTCAGCAATCGGACAAAGCGTGGAATACGCGACGAGCCACCTGTCCGCACGACAACGCCGATCTGCTCCGCCTTGACGTTAGCGGAAATGAGTACCCGCTCAACACATGCTTTGACCGCTCGTACGTCCGGGCCGATAAGCCGCTCGAAGTCCCAGCGTTCCAACGATTGCTGAAACTTAATATCGGCGACATTCATGGACAATTCAACACTGTCGGCATCCGACAAAGCACGTTTTTGGCGTTCAACCATCTCGTACAGGGGTAAACCATAATTTTCGCGTACAAGGCTACGGAGCGCCTGCAACTGCATAGGTCGGTTGCCGGTCATGATCACCTCGTCCATGACTTCGAGAGAGCGCGGATTATGAAGCTCGACGATGCTTTGCCAGCCGTCCAGGTGATCGAGCAAAAAGGCGGGCAATGGTAAGCGGCGCGGTCCCAATTCAGCTCCCTGACCGAAATGAGGTAATAACTTACCCATCACGATGCGTCGGTCGAGCAGGTCACCCCCCACCGGTACGCCGTCAGTAGCGAGGACTTCATATTTATCCTTGCCACCGGTATGCATCACTGTAAGGTCGAGCGTACCACCACCGAAGTCAAATACCAGCACATGTTCGGACGTGGTGCTTTGTGCCGCGAAGTCGAGCGCTGCTGCTACAGGTTCGGGCAGAAAACGCACTGACTTCAACCCAGCTAGTTCGGCGGCTTCGTGCATTCGCTTGAGAGCGGTACGATTTCCCTGATCATCCGGCGCGTAGTGCACGGGACGTCCGATAACCATCTCATCGACAGTATCGCCAGTGACCTGTTCGATACGTTCCTTGATCGTGCGCAGCATTAACGCGATGAGTTCTTCGATAGACCAGCGTACACCAAAGATATTGGTCGTCGTATATGAGGCATCGGGCAACGCCATCTTGACCGAAAGAAACAAGCGTCCAGGCGCATTCATATCCACCCGCGCATAGATGCTCTGTGTGATCGTCCCAATTTCAGCGAAAGTCATCTCGATCTCGCCAAGCTGTGCACGTCCGTAAACGATTTCCCGACCGACATTTCCGGCTGTGTAGCGATCGATCGCTTCACGACCCATAAATACTCTACCGTCCCGTGCGATAAAAATCGCCGACCGCAACACTTCCGGCGTGGCATTGACGGTATCCAGCGGAAGAAGATGAACACGTCCGTTACGAACAATGGCAGCACTACTGTTTGTCGTGCCAAAATCAAGTCCGACGCGCATGTGGTTTCTCCTGCCTGCAACGCGAAATGACCGGTGTCGCTCGACACCGGTCCCCTTTCGTGTGGGGCGCGAATAATACCAGTTGCATACCACTACCGTCAAGAGAATCAAGGTCATAACAGGGCTGCGTCAACGTCCGGTTCAAGACGACGACATTGTCGATATTGTCACTCTGAGTGGAGTGGAGCGAAGAGGCTGTCTCTCGTTCGGAACGATCCTCTCACTGCAGGCTCAGTATGACAATCGTTGAGGTGCGACCGCTTTCGGATGGACGTAGCACAAGCCCTGACATCATAAAATCAGATCTTGAGCATTGAACACCCCATAATATATACGAATCTACGCTAACCCTACAAAAGAGAGGTTAATAACGAGATTGACGATGAGCAATGAGGTAGCTACGATAGCGCCTACAAGCACAACGAAGCGAGTTTCTATATGAGCGACCTCGAAGCATGGACTGAATACGATGACGTAAATGCAGTAGTGGCATGGTTCCTCACCCGCACGCGTGCCCTCCTAGGCACCGAGTTCGTCGGCATGTACCTGTATGGTTCACTGGCACTGGGCGACTTTGATCCGGTCAACAGCGACATCGACTTCGTGGTCGTCACAGAATCGATGCTAGAACCACGCGCCATCGACGCCCTGCGCGACATCCACGCTGCCTTCGACCAGAGCGGATCGTCCCGCGTCGGTCGCATCGAAGCGGTTTATTCCGACCGCGCTGGCATGCGGACGTTTCCAACAACAAATACCGCCTACCCTCAGGTTGAAACGAATCGCACGTTGTTGATTGAGCCACTCGAAATGGGGTGGATTTTCCAGTGTCATACCCTGCGACGATGTGGCGTCGTCGTGGCGGGGCCGCCGCCTACAACCCTTATCCCTCCGCTCGACCCCGATGCTATACGCAGGGCCGCTGCGCCGATTGCCCGCATGTGGCAACGTGTAGCCATCGAGGACCCTGACTGGTTACCCTGGCTGCGCGAACGTGACGCACAGTCCTTTGTCGTCTTGACACTCTGCCGCATCCTTTACACGGTCGAACGAGCAGATGTCGCATCCAAACCCGGGGCTGCACGTTGGGCGCAACAGTTCCTGGACGATAGTTGGTCACCGCTGATCGCCAATGCCCTTACGGGCAAGTACGCACGAGATACGATCAGTGCGACGGAGGAACGACAAACGCTGGCACTGATCGACTACACCGTCGAACGCTTCCGCGATTATCCCGATCTCCTTACGTAGCGGCTCATAATGCTCGGTACTCCTAATTAGTCTTGCAATCGTCGCGGTGTTGTTCGAAGCGAGCAGATTAGCTGGTGTTGGTAAGGCACCCGGCATGGGAATCAACGAGTTTGTCAGAATGTTCGTGCGGATCACCCAACCCTAACCCCTGACCTTGGACCATGCTTCTGATTAGCGGATGCTACCGGGAAATCGTTTGGACGCATATTTGACATTACCTACTATGCTAGAGGCATAGTACGTGGAGAATCAGGATGCAGAACCACCGCGAAACACTACCGCTACAAATCGAATCGGAGGAACTTCGTGCGCTCATCGCCGAGCCTTTCCACCTCGAAAAGATCGCCACAGGCTTTATCTGGTCCGAAGGACCACTATGGTTCTCCGATGGCGACTATCTCCTATTCAGTGATATTCCCAATGACACCATACACCGCTGGGATGAACAACAAGGACTAACCACCTTCCGAAAGCCATGTGGGTTCACGAATGGGCATACGACCGACCCACAAGGCCGCCTCGTGAGTTGCGAACACCAGAATCGACGCGTATCGCGCACCGAGCCGGATGGCACGATTACTACCATTGCGACGCATTACCACGATAAGCGCCTCAACACCCCCAATGATATCGTTATTCGCTCAGACGGCACGATCTTCTTCACCGATCCAACCTACGGATTCAAAGCCGACGAAGGCAACGCTGGACCGGGCGAGCTCGAATGGAACGGGGTGTATAGTGTTCAGCCAGATGGCTCGAATCTGACGTTGCTAACCAAAGAATTCACCCAGCCGAACGGATTGTGTCTGTCCGCCGACGAGCGTAGCTTGTACGTCGACGATTCCGAAACGAAACTGTTACGCGTGTTCGATATTCTTCCCGATGGCAGCCTAAGTGAAGGACGATTAATCGCCGACAACATCCATGATGATAGTGTGTCCGGTGGTCCTGATGGTGTGAAGGTTGACACCGATGGTCGTATCTGGATCACCGCTCCCGCTGGCATTCGTGTATACAACCCAGATGGCACATTACTTGGCACATTGCCTGTTCCAGAAAACTGCTCAAACCTCAACTGGGGTGGCACTGATCGCTCGACGCTCTACATCACCGCGTCGTCGTCAGTATATCGCGTCAGAACGCATGTCACAGGCGTCGGTATCTGGATGCACAGCGCGTAATACGCTTAACACCAGATGCACAAAGGGCCATACGTTTATGTATGGCCCTTTGTGATGACGTACATTGAATCTAGCTTAGGGTGCTGTGGTCGCTTCCGCTGGCGGGGCAACAGTTGCATCTGGCTCTGGCACCTCCGGAGTATCCTCCGATGGCACAGCCGTCTCAGACGCGTCTGGTACGGTATTTTCGTCCGGTGCTATATCGACGGTTGGCAGTTCCATTGGAGGTGGTAGCTCAGTCGGCTCAGGTGCTGGCGTAATGAGATACTCGACACGCCCATCCTGTTTCGCCTGGGCAATCAGTTGATCGCGGTAAGCATTCGCAGCTTGTGGCGACACTTGCTCGGCTGGCCGGCGCTCGATAACCTTAAGGATATGCCATCCAAACTGCGTCTGCACAGGCTCGCTAATCTCGCCATCCTTGAGCGCGAATGCCACTGTTTCAAACTCCGGCACCATCGCACCTGGACCAAAGAAACCAAGATCACCACCACTTTCCTTAGCAGCAGGCTCGATCGAGACTTCTTTAGCAACCGCAGTGAAGTCCTCGCCACCAGTTGTCACGCGCTCGCGAACGGCTTTCGCTTCTTCTTCTGTGTTGACGAGAACATGCGCAGCATGTACTTCTTCACCCTTCGCCACGTTTTCGATGACTTTGTTGATCACGATCTCTTCTTGCAGATACCGGCGCATACCAGCCGCACCCTGGAATCCAAAGAAGTTCGCACAAGATTCCAGCACTTGCTCTGGATCATTCGCCGCTTCCGGTGTCGCCATCGGTAACTGCGTACAGGTCTGCGTGCGGATACTCTCAACGAACTCATCAACTGCCGCCGGGTCGGCGGTGATGTTTTGCGTGCGGGCATCCTGCAAAATCAGATGCCGTGACGTAATATAGTCAAGCACAAACGCTTCCGGAGCGCCTTGCAGCAATTTATCGCGTGCTTGTTCAAATTCTGTTCGTGGAACGAGTTCAGTAACGCCTGTCGGGTAGGTGATACGTGCGACAGCATCGCTTGTATCAGCAGTTGGCTGGAGCGCGGGAGCGTCTGGTTGTGTACTGGCACATCCAGCCAGCGCGCCAAGCATCATTAGCCCGGCTACTAGTCGTTTAAACACACGGTTCTTCCTTCGGGTCATATTGGGGTAGAGTGCCGCAAGCATCGTGACCCATAACGATAAGCAACACAACATCGTCTGTATATCCGTCGAATACACAGACGAATGCTTTTTAATCACTTTCAAGCGAAAGGACTGCCATAAAGGCTTCTTGCGGAATCTCGACGTTACCGACCATCTTCATGCGCTTCTTGCCTTCTTTTTGTTTTTCCAGCAATTTGCGCTTGCGGGTCACGTCACCACCATAACATTTCGCCAACACGTCCTTGCGCATTGCACGTACGGTTTCGCGCGCCACGATTTTTGCTCCGATGGCGGCCTGAATCGGGACCTCGAACATCTGGCGTGGGATCAACGACCGTAGCTTTTCGACCAGTTGACGACCCTGGCGATGGGCGTTCTCGCGATGGGTAATCATCGAGAGCGCATCAACCGGTACACCATTGACCAGAATATCAAGTTTCACCAGGTCCGCCGCCTGGTATCCAGATAAGACGTAGTCCAGCGAGGCATAGCCCTGCGTCCGTGACTTAAGTTGGTCGTAGAAGTCAATGACGATTTCGCCAAGCGGAATCGTATATTTCAGGACGACACGCAACTCGTCCAAATACTCCATCGTTTGGAATATACCGCGCCGATTCGTAACGAGTTCCATGACTTGACCGATATAGCGCGTCGGCACGATGATGCTGATCTGCATTACCGGCTCGTCGATCGTTTCAATCATCGACGGATCAGGCATTTCCGAGGGATTATCGAACGAGATAATCTCACCAGTCCGTAACATCGTTTGGTATTCGACCGATGGAGCGGTCGTGAGCAGGTTGAGGTTGTATTCGCGTTCGAGGCGTTCCTGCACGATCTCCATGTGAAGCAACCCCAGGAACCCGGCGCGGAATCCGAAACCGAGCGCCGCCGAGGTTTCCGGAGCGAAGGTGAGTGCGGCATCGTTAAGCTTGAGTTTTTCAAGGGCATCACGTAGCAACGGGTAATCCGTCGCGTCCACGGGGTAGATGCCAGCAAACACCATCGGCTTGGCAGGACGGTAGCCAGCCAACGCTTCTGTGGCAGGGTTCTGCACCAGCGTGACGGTATCGCCAACCTGGCTATCGCCCACAGCCTTCAAACCTGTCGCGATGTATCCCGTTTCACCGGTATGTAACACGTTGATCGGTGTCATGCCGGGCCTGAACACACCGATCTCCAACGTATCGGTTTGCGCTCCCGTTCCCATAAACAGGACAGGTTGGCCGGTGCGTAATTCCCCGTCCATCACCCTCACATACGCGATCACCCCTTTATATTGGTTGTAATGCGAGTCGAAGGTAAGCGCCCGTAGTGGCGCATTGGGGTCGCCTTGCGGCGGAGGAATACGTTTCACGATCGCTTCAAGAATCTCGGAGATACCGATACCTTCCTTCGCCGAAGCCATGATAATTTCTTCGGCCGGGAGGCCCAGCACTCGTTCGATCTCCTCAGCAACAACGTCAGGTTGCGCACCTGGAAGATCGATCTTATTGATGACGGGAATGATTGTCAGATCATTTTCCAGCGCCATATACACATTCGCGAGCGTTTGCGCTTCGATGCCCTGGGCGGCATCGACGACAAGCAACGCGCCTTCACATGCCGCAAGCGCGCGACTGACCTCATATGAAAAATCGACATGCCCGGGACAATCGATCAGGTTCAACTCATACTGATCGCCGTCCGCCGCCGTGTAATCAAGCCGGACAGCTTTCGCCTTGATCGTGATACCTTTTTCTCGCTCAAGGTCCATGCTATCCAACGCCTGAGCACGACGATCGCGTAGACTAATCGCGCCGGTTCGCTCCAGCAGACGGTCAGACAGCGTCGTTTTTCCATGATCGATATGGGCAATGATCGAAAAGTTGCGTACAAATTCTGTCATTTGGGTCCGTAATTACCTAAACTATCCATGAACGGATGACGCCATGCTTCCTAAAGTATAACATCTTCGCCGCAGAGGGACAGGCCCTATACGTGTGTGGTAGCATATACATTGGTTCTGGATCACCAGTTCCATCGATAATCGCACTATAGTTACAACTTAAAGGGGGATGCTCAATGACGGCGACACCGGAAGGGACACAGAACGTAGCTGAAGTCCCATTTCGTGCTGAGGTCAAGCAACTTCTACAGATTCTTTCTCACGCCCTGTACACGGATCGTGAAATCTTTCTGCGCGAACTGATCTCGAACGCTTCCGACGCCCTGCATCGTATTCAGTTCGAGATGGCGACGAACTCCGATGTGCTCGATCCCGATGCAGAACTCGCGATCTGGCTCGATGTCGATAAGGACGCCAAGAAGATTTCGATCACCGATACAGGTATCGGAATGACCGCTGAAGAGATGGTTAGTACGCTAGGAACGATAGCACAATCCGGCGTAAAAGCAGCCATTGCGCAGCTTGAAACAGCACAACGTAGCGATATCATTGGGCAGTTCGGCGTTGGTTTTTATTCCGTGTTTGCCGTCGCCGATCGCGTCGTCGTCACGTCACGCTCGTTTCGGCCAGAGGCGACAGCAGCCCGTTGGGAAGCTACCGGCGGCGATTCATTCTACGGTCGGTCCCGCCGAGCGCGAAAATCGCGGCACGACCATCGAAATCTATCTCAAAGAGGACGCCCAGGAGTTTGCCGAAAGTTGGCGCGTCGAACAGGCGATTCACAAACATTCGAACTTTGTCGCGTTTCCGATCTATGTCGGCGAAAAGCAGGCCAACGAACGCAAAGCGTTGTGGCGACGCTCCGCCCGCGAGGTCGAAGCGGAAAAGTACCAGGAATTTTATCGCCAACTTACCTTTGACTATCAGGAGCCGCTCGACTGGGTGCATATCTCTACCGAGGCACCGTTTGACCTCCACGCGGTTCTGTTTATTCCTGGCACGCGAGAGCGTGGCATGATCGAGCGCCGGGTCGAAGGGAACATCAAACTCTATTCGCGTAGCATATTGATTCAGGAAGAAAGCAAAGATCTGCTTCCCGCGCACTTCCGTTTCGTCGAAGGCGTCGTAGATAGCGACGAGCTACCGCTCAATGTGTCACGCGAATCGATGCAGCGTAGCCCGCTCACACAACGTATCGCCAAGACACTGGCGAGCCGCCTCGTGCGCGAACTCGATGATATGTCCACCAAGGAGCCTGAAAAGTACGCGACATTCTGGCGTGAATTTGGCGTGTTCCTGAAAGAAGGTATCGCCAACGACCCGCAAAACCGCAACGATATCGCCAAACTGCTTCGGTTCAACACGACCAAGAGTGGTGACGAGATTGCAGCACTGGAAACGTACAAGTCGCGAATGATCGAAGGTCAGGAAGCGATCTACTACGTTCTCGCCGAAGATCTTCCTTCAGCTCGCCGCAGCCCGCATCTCGACGCGCTCTATGCTCGCGACATTGAGGCATTGCTGCTGACCGATGTTCTCGACGGCTTCATGTTGACCGGTCTACGTGAATATGACGGCACACCGTTGCGGAACGTGGACGATCCGAATCTCACCTTACCTGGCACCATTGACGATGAGCAGACCGAGTCCATCTCTGAGGACCAGATCACAATGCTCACAGACAGTGTGAAGCACATTTTGGGTGACCGCATCACCGAGGCACGAGCGTCCACGGTGCTACGCAATAACCCAGTCCGTCTCGTTTCGCCAAGCGATATCCCTGGGCGCGAAATGCAGCGTGTGCAGCGCATGATGGACCGTGATTACACCATTCCTGCGAAAATGCTGGAGTTCAATCCATCGCACGCGTTGGTGCGTGACCTGGCGGCACTTGCTGATTCAGACGCAAACAGTGACTTGCTCGCTGCCGTCGTGGAGCAACTGTACGACAGCGCTCTGCTGGCCGAAGGGCTCCATCCCGCGCCCGCGACCATGTTGCCACGCATCGAAAAGCTGATGGAAGCGGCAGCACGCAACGCTCGCTCGTCCTGAGCTCGTCGGAAAAACAACGATACTGCCCACTCACATCTGTGAGTGGGCAGTATCGTTTTCGCAATAACGGTGTTTGCGTGACCCTACGCGGCGATAGACGTTTCGATTGCGTCTTGCACATGCGGTAGGGTTACCATCAGGGTAAAGGTGAACACGCTTCCCTGCCCTAATTCTGAATCCACCCAGATACGCCCACCATGCTGTTCGACAATATCTCGACAAATACATAACCCCAAACCGGTACCGGAAGGCTTATCGGTCAGTGTATCGCCAACCTGTAGAAACTTCTCGAATATTCGTTCCTGGTTGCTTGGGGCTATGCCAATGCCTGTATCAGTGATATGCACGTATACCATATCGGCATGTAGTTCCGCAGATAAGCGTACTGAGCCACTCGGTGTGAACTTGATCGCGTTGCCCAACAAATTCGCCAAGACCTGTCGTACCCGATCGCTATCGGCGTAAACGTAGAGCGGTTGAGCCTGCGGTTCACACTCGAAATTCAACCCTTTTTCTTGCGCCAATGGCGCGAAGATCCGCGTCGTAGCATGGAGGATCTCGCCCAGGTCGAGCGTATTCATATGCCATTCGACCTGTCCGGACTCAATCTTCGTGATATCGAGAACATCATTCACAAGCCGCGTTAATCGCTCACTTTCAGCGTTGATAATACCAACGAATTCCCTTTGCGTTTCGATGTTCACGTCGAAGGACAACAGGATTTCTGAAAAGCTTCGAATCGACGTCAGAGGTGTCCTGAGTTCGTGCGATACGTTCGCGATGAAGTTCGTTTTCATTTCGTCAACATCAAGCAATTCCTGGTGAGCAGACGCAAGATCGGCATACGCACGTTGAAGGTCCCGGCTGCGGTCACCAATGGTTTTATAGAGGCCCGCATTTTCGATTGCCAACACAGCCCGTTCGATGAACGAGATCAGGAGATCGTCATCAGCCTGTTCAAGTGGCGGCTGATGGGCGCCACGGACGACAACAGCATGACCGGCGACACCACCGGAACCTGATAGCGACACGACAATATATTCGCGATTATCCAGGCTGATACGACCCTTACGTTTTTCCATGATGCGCGAGCGTGGTTCATTTCCGGGAATCAGCGCCAACACTTGAGCCTGACGTTGTTGCATGTCCTCGACGAGCGAACTGTCAGCACCTGCGAAGTCGAATGCGGTAGCACTGCCGTATTCCGAGTTCAAGCGAATCAGAGACTCTTCCCCGTCGAGCAAACGTCGCGCTTCCATGACGACTGTGCGGACAACCGTATCGAGCTTTAAGCTGGCACTGAGCGCGCGTGTACTTTCGTTCAAACCACTTGCACGATCGAGTTGGCGTGCCAGGGCATTTTCAGCATGTTGCGCTTGTTCACGCACATAACTTGCCGATAACGTTGTAATGATCAAGAATGCCGAACGAAACACAAACACGCCGCTGTTATCAATTAATGTGTTCGAGCGGACCGTATGGTCGATCGCATCAAGGAAGATATACAGTCCGACCACCAGCATAGATGGTCCGTACCCAAAGCGCATCGCCGAACAAACCGTTGCCGTAAAGACAATATAGTAGAAGGGCGTGGTAAATCCGCCGCCGATGAGCACAAACAACACACAGAAGAATGCGTCGCCGATCGTGGTGACGTAACCGTGTTCAAGCCAGGGAGAGCGCCGCCGAATCAATATCTGGACGCCAGTGACATAGAATGCAGCGATGACTAACGCTATGTATGCCAAGGCTAGCCGCTCGACGGAAAGGATCAACAGCGGTGCTGTGAACAAGATACACAACACGCCCAGAAAACGAACAGCAGTAAATCGCTGCTCGAGCCGCAGATGGGGGGGCCAGCTGCGCGGTCCAGACCAGAATGGCTCGACGTGCTGAATAGCATTTCCAAAGAATCGACGAAGTCGAACTGAAAATGATACTTTAGACTGGTCTTGGTAAGACGTTACGGACATATTGCACAATTTCCCGTGGGCTGAATGGTTTTGTCATGTATTCGTTCGCACCGCCAAGCATCCCACGCTCACGGTCGATCTGCTGCCCCTTCGCGCTGAGCATCACGACATGGATCTCCACGAGGCTCGCATCGCCTTTGACTTCGGCGCAGACTTCGTAGCCGTTGCGGCGGGGCAGCATAATATCCAGAAAGACTAACGCGGGGCGAAGTTCTCGAATTTTCGCAAGGCCTGTTTCGCCATCGGAAGCGGTAACAACCTTATATCCTTCGTGTTCCAGAACAAATGACAACGACCGCAAGATATACGGCTCATCGTCAACAATTAATACCAGATTCGTGTCAACAGAACTCATACATGTAAAACCAAGCTGATTATTCCAGCATCGAAATAATTGCAGCCTCTACGATCCGAGGGGGGTAGTATAGGCATTTGCCAATCCATAACGCCGGACGGGGAGCCATCTGATGGGCGTCAAGATAACTCAAACCTAACGCTATTGCAGCATCGCGTTCTGGCGAAGTTGGTGCATGGCGTAAGGCTAGAATAGCATACGCAGTCTCTTCTGTGGTGGGAATGCCCCAATATCCCCACGAACCACTTTCATCTTGCGTATGCAGAATCCAACTGGCAGCCTCGTCAAGCAATGGCATGGCTTCACATTTCACATCCCCTGTGAGCTCGCTGAGCGCGACCACCGCATGACTCGTCGCGTAATAAGGCGAAATGTGCCACTTGTCGAACCAATAGCCGCCGAAGTGACGTGCCTTAGCCAGAAACCGCACGATCTTCGCGAGCGATTCATCCCGATTGGCGTATCCCGGTACATGCATCAATGCCGAGAGTATATGGATATTTACTCCCGTTGATGGATGCCCTTCATAGGGATAGCTGACAAAGAAATCATCGCGTTCGAATTGCCGCAGGATTTCGATATCTACCTCGTGTCCGGCCTCGTGCAATAATAGCAATGCAACTGCCGTATCGTCTGCGTCGGCAATCGGGAACGATGGCGACATGCTGACACCACCACCCTTGAGATCGTCGAGCAAGACATTGGTGAATTCAGGACTGAGAATATCGCTAGCAGCACGCCCGCCAAGGTATTGATTATACGTAATCCAGACGCCTTCAAATGTTTCACACGGATCGAGGACCGGGACGCCACCATCACCACCGCTCTGGATACGTTCTTCCAAATAAGCGATGCCCGCTTCGTCTTCGATATGCTGCAATAAAAAGGCGGTTGCCGCTGGCGAGTTTCCGATCGAGCCGTTCGAATACTGTGCTTTAAGCAGCTGGTCACGATCGACGTGTGTTCCCAGGAATTCGAGCGAATGTGCGGTGGTCAGCCGAGAAGAGTAGATCAACTCCGGCGGAATCATCGCCAGTTTACGCAAGCGCTGCTCGGTATACATATCGAGATACGGCGGCACCTGTACCCCTACAGCCGTCGCCATATCCATCAGCGTTGGCAACAAAAGCTCGAAACCAACCAACTGGTCAGGTTCGGACCGTAGCAAATGCGTGTGCTGCCACAGATAACGCTCACCACGCTGCACCTGATGACGATCTTTCTCGCGCCGCCCAAACCGTACTAGTGGAATCAGTGCCGCCAGGGTACAAATGATGCGGTCGTGTTCGTATTTGATCGAACTGCCCCAACTTCCATCAGGTAGTTGATTATTCGAAATCCAGTTCAGTGCCGCTGGATAGCG
The DNA here is from genome assembly GCA_963790835.1 of uncultured Chloroflexia bacterium. Classification (GTDB taxonomy): domain Bacteria; phylum Chloroflexota; class Chloroflexia; order Chloroflexales; family Kallotenuaceae; genus JBBSGA01. Next base: position 1,837,053 of record CAWBPU010000002.1, on the reverse strand, counting down.
TGGTTCTTTCGCCCGATGTGGATGGGGAATCATCGCAAGCCAGGCCGTATCGTAGGCGACACTCGCAATTGCGCGTACAGTCGCTTGTGAAGCAAGTTCTCGCATTGTCATTGGCGTGCCGTCCCTGCAGTATAGGTATGGTAATCATGATACTCGTAAAAATCACATACGAACCGGGCGGTGTCCGTGATTGCCCGTTCTGGTGTAAGCGTCGTCGTGCGAATCTGGGACTGTAAAACATTACAGTGTTGGAGTTCCTGCAACAACTCTTGCTTCACAACCTCCTGCGCTGAAACCAATGCTTGTGCCGCTGAAATACCGCGTGACATCGCTTCGTACTGGCGAATGACGACCGCGTTTATCTTGCCTTCGCCAAGCTCTTTCGTATAACTCTTGAGGTCGTTTGCTAGGCGGATACACACCGAAGTCGTTCGTTCCATCTCTTTGAACTTTGGAAGCTGAGGCAATACGCTCGCGTCGCTGAGGGCGATCAATGTCGTCCACACATTCGGAGGATAGCCACAACTATACAGTCCAAAATTCAAGTATGCATAGTAATTTGGCAACAATGGAATCGTGCCACTCGACTGGAACGACACACGCCATTCATGTTCGCGCATCATCGCTTCGAGCGTTCGTGCAATCGCTTCCGCCCACTCATCCTGTAACGATTCAAATAACGGATACGAGCGTAAATCTTCACGAATATTATGCAAAGCAAGTGCGAGGGTATCGCGTTCTGATTGCGGGTCGAGCCGTCCTCCCGCCAAAATATCGTGATAGCGTGTAATGCGGCGCTGCAATTCGGGATACGGCACCATCTCCTCGTCGAACAGATCATCAACCGTGAAGATCCATAGACCCATGCGTGCCATCGATGTCAAGGCGCTAGCTGACGCGAACGGAGCACCGGCGGCCACCGACAGGCAGACAGGCCACACCCGTACTTTACGGATTAATGGATAGCGCGCTGCCCAACGATGCAATTCACGCGAAACGCGCGTTGTAAGGTCGAAAATGCGTAGCTTTTGATCCTCATTTAGTCCTGCCAGATACTTACTGCGGATGCCCGACCAAAGATCAGCACCGCCTGTTTTTGATTCTTCAGACTGCAATTCGACTGTACCTTTCTTGGACGCTTCGCCGGCATTGGAGACAACATCGAAAACTAATTGAGCAACCGTAATCATACGACGAAAATTCAGCGTGTTTGCAACGATATGGTCATGTATGGGCATCAAGCACTGGCACATAGGCAAGAAAATCACCGCCACTTGCTCGTGATTCTTCGATTGCTTGAATGAAGACACCAACGAGCGCGGGATCAAACTGCGTTCCCGCACCGCGCTCGAACTCTCCCTTTATCTCGTTCCAGCCCAAGCCTTTGCGGTATGGACGGTCGATACACATCGCCGAATAGGCATCAGCGACAACCATAATCCGACCAATGAGCGGTATCTCCTCGCCACGTTTTCCGTAAGGGTAGCCCCGTCCATCGTAACGCTCATGATGATGAGCAACAGCATCAAGAACACCTGGGGGTTGGGGTATACCACGTACGATCAGTTCCGACAAAACTACATGCTGCTTCATGATTTCGAATTCCTGATTCGTCAGCTTACCAGGCTTTTTGAGGACACTATCAGGAATACCGATCTTGCCAACGTCATGCAGCATACCTGCCATGCGCAGTGCATGGCACACGTCTTCCGGCAGGTGCAACCGATCCGCGAGCAGTAACGCTGCCTGTGTTACAACTTCGGAATGCTCCTGCGTATAATGGTCTTTTGCATCAACGGCGTGGACCAATCCCTGCAAGACGCTAAACGCTTCACCTTCCTGGTCTTGCTCATGATCGACTGACCCCGCGGTCCGGATTGTCGCGCCGCCACTGGCTGAGGCTTCGCGCATAGCCGACACGGCCGCCGCGATCAATCGTTGCTTCCCCGCGCCATGTTCAGGAAACGTAGCAAGCCCCAGCGATGCGCGAACTGCGAGCTTGCTGGAATCAACTGCGAGTTCGCGAGCGCGGGTCGTGGCAAGCACACGTCGTGCGACGCTCAGCGCGTCTCGCACGTCTGTGTGTGGCAACACAATAATGAATTTGTCCTCGCCGTATGCACCGACACAATCGCCAGCATCGATCGACGCCTGGATGCTATCCGCAACCAGACGTTGTGCCGCTTCCCCAATGGAAACGCCATATACATCGCTAAACAACTGCAAATGATCGATCTCGGCGATAATGACACTCACGGATGTGCCATGCTGTCGCGCCAGTTCCAACTGACTATCAAGCTTCTCTTGGATACGCCGATGATTATAAACGCCAGTCAGCGAGTCCGTTTGCGCCTGCTGGCAGGCCAACTCATACAGTTGCGCATTGCGGAGCGCGGGAGCCGAAACTGAGGCAACGCCCTCAAGCAACTTGAAGTCTCCCGATGTAAAGCTACCACCGTTTCGTTTCCCAAATACCGACAGCGTACCCATATGCATACCACTGAACTGAAGCTTCGCTGCTGCATTCACATCCAGGTTCACACACGAGCCGCTATTGAGATCCTTCGAGCGATAGACGACTTGATTCTCCCCATCCTGGAGTAGTGTGATCGTTGCATATACCGCATCGAGTGGGTCAACAAGTGCATCAACGATCAACGCGCAGGCAGCAGTGACATCCAGCGTAGCCCCCAGCGCTTCGCCCAAATAGTAGAGGAGATGCAGTTCTTCATAGGAATGAACGATTTCTTGAACGAGACTCCCCATTTCGTCTTCGAGTTGGAAGACATCGCCGATCCATTGCGCTGCGATTGCGGCAACAGTTTCCGTATGAACGTCCACACCGGAAACTTCGAGGTCTACAACGTAATCCCCCATATCGATGATCGGAATGATCGACTGGCAATCCACATTCGGTCTTGTGCCACTGTATCGATAAAGTTCGAACCGCTCGCCACAAACCAACAGGATCATTTCCAATGGAAGCGATTTACACAGCGATGCAAGCCGCTCGCGCAACATATGGCGCTCGATGATACTCCGCGTATGTTCACCGCGTTGATCAAGATCGCTCTTAGATTTGAGGGGAGACTGATTCTGCATCGAATCCTTTGGTAATGTGATAAACTCGCCGCGACAACTCGTTGGCATAGGCATGTTCTCGGTAACGTAAAGGTTCAACGTAGAAACCTTCCTGATGCTTCAGCTGTGACTGAGGAAAAGCTCACACCTGATTGCCTAAGTCAGCGGCGAAAGAGATCTACTTATAATTTTCTGCGATGTAAAAAACTCTCATCAATGCACTATGTATACAAACATGGACTGTCGATACGTTCATAGTACTTAAGTACTGTTAACTATAGTCCATGTGTAGTACATTGACGGTACGTGCCTAAAATACAAGTGGCGAAGCATTAGAATACCATCTTTTGGCTGGTGCTTCGCCAACTTGTACGCCGCGCTTTGGGTGCGGACTACACCGTGGGCAACCCAGCCAAAGCCATTGCTATCTCTTCGGCCGGATATTCGTAGTCCTGCAACTTTCCTGCCTGATAATCCATATAGGCTTGCATGTCGAAATGTCCATGTCCGCAGAGGTTGAACAGGATAGAGCGTGATGTGCCTTCCTCACGACACCTTATCGCCTCATCGATAGTCGCACGCACCGCATGATTTGCCTCCGGGGCGGGCAGAATGCCTTCCGTGCGTGCAAAAAGCAGTCCCGCCTCGAAGCAGCGTAGTTGCGGTTCCGCACGCGCTTCCATCACACCCAGGCTATGGAGGAAACTAACGAGCGGTGCCATACCGTGATAGCGCAAGCCACCTGCGTGGAAACCGGGCGGCACAAAGCTGTGTCCCAGCGTGTGCATCTTGACCATCGGCGCGAGCTTGGCGGTATCGCCGTAATCATATGCGTAAGCGCCACGAGTAAGCGACGGGCAGGCAGCGGGCTCAACACCAATAACACGCATTTCCTTTTTGCCACGCAACTTTTCACGCAGAAATGGAAACGTCAAACCGGCGAAATTCGATCCTCCACCTGTACACCCGACCAGGATGTCAGGGTAATCATCCGCCATCTCCATCTGTACGATGGCTTCCTCACCCACAACTGTCTGGTGCATCAGCACGTGGTTGAGGACGCTGCCCAGGGCATAGCGCGTGCTCCCACCACTGCGCACAGCATCCTCAACGGCTTCGGAGATCGCAATACCCAACGATCCCGGCGAATCCGGGGTTTCCGCTAGAATCGCCCGTCCTGATGCAGTCGTCATGCTTGGGCTTGCCATCACCTTGCCACCGAACGCTTCCATTAAGGCACGACGGTAGGGCTTCTGATCATAACTGACCCTGACCATGTAGATTTGGCATTCCAGCCCAAAGAACGCGCACGCCATCGACAACGAGCTACCCCATTGTCCGGCTCCAGTTTCGGTACTCAGGCGGCGAACGCCTTCTTCTCGGTTGTAGTAAGCCTGGGGAATAGCTGTATTTGGCTTATGGCTACCGGAAGGACTGACGCCTTCGTACTTGTAGTAAATACGTGCCGGTGTATCGAGCGCCTGTTCGAGGCGCCGCGCCCGATACAACGGTGTCGGTCGCCACTGGCGGTACACCTGCTGAACTTCCTCGGGGATCTCGATCGACGCCTCGGTACTGACCTCCTGCTGTATCAGCGCCATCGGGAACAATGGAGCTAGGTCAGCAGGACCGATCGGTTGTCCAGTCGCTGGATGTAATGGCGGCGGCAATGGCGATGGTAAATCGGCCTGAATGTTGTACCAGGCTGTCGGCATCTGATCTTCAGGCATGGTGTACTTAATGGTATCCATCCGTCAAACTCCCTTGTACCGGGCCAACGATAATCGCTCGTAACGCATAGAGGATGCAGCGGCAACATACGCTACCTCATGGTCTCCTACCATTTGAGCCGAACGACACGCAATTGACCATCCTACATATCGTAACGACGAACCAGCAACGACGAACTACAGGTGTTGGGATGTATGGGTTTGGTGTTGCAAGATAGTCGGTGCAATCCTCCAAAAGCTATACGCCTAGACAATCACACGAATTCGCTGAACTGTCAAGCATTATTGACGCACTTTAGAACATGCGTAGTGAGCTCATGCTCTGGTTTTCTAAGCGGGTACAATTCCAGGCGCTCAGGCTGGTGGTATACTTGAACCGCCTATCAATGACCGACCGATATAAATCGACAACCAAAACTCTAAAGGGACTATTTGCAGATAAGACCGTTGGTATATTGCGCCTGATACACGCAATGAGTACGCTACACCACATGTAGTCTGTCTGTATAAAGCCTTCTCTCAAGGAGCATAGTATGCTGCGTCGGGTCCTTTTATCACTTCTGCTCATGATCTTGGTGTTTCCGCCCGGACGTTCATATGCAGCACCTCCACAAACGTGCTTCCCAGGCATTCCAAACATTACAGATTGCTTACAAGGTCGCTTCGCGGAATACTGGAATATCAACGGTGGACTTCCGGTTTTTGGTTATCCAATTACACCCACATATGATGTGATCACGCCGACACAGGTGATTCTTTCGCAGGTAGTCGAGCGGAATCGGCTCGAATATCACCCCGATATCAGCCCACCCTTCGACATTCTGCTTGGTCGCTTGGGCATCGACGCGTTGCGTTTACAAAATCGCAATTGGCTAACCGAAGCACCAGGACAACCCAAAGATGGTTGTTGGTACGCCGAAGCCACCAAACATACCGTCTGCGATCAGCAAAACGGCGAAGGCTTCCTGTCGTTCTACCGCAGCCATGGCCTTGACCTCGGCGATCCAGGTTTCAGCGAAGGCGAATCGTTATCGTTATTTGGCTATCCACTGACCGAGCCTGCCATGGAACGCAATGCGGCTGGCGCTATCGTTCTGACCCAGTGGTTCGAGCGCGCGCGCTTCGAATACCATCCACAAAATCCTGCGGGTTCTCGTGTCATGCTCGGTCTGCTTGGCCGTGAACTCTACGAAGGCGGCCCACGGCCTAACCCTTCAAATCGCCCGATCCCGCCGGGACGAACTGCCACGACCCCCTCACCGGCACCCGACAACACGCAACGCAGCGTCACATCGCCTGAAGGTGAAGTTGGCACACTGTATTCCATGGTCAATACTGAACACCAGCAGAATAGTTGTAGTGCCCTACGGTATGACACCACTCTTGAAATCGCCGCTCAAAGACACGCCGAGGATATCGCCCGCAGCGGTAGAATCGAGCATATCGGAAGCGATGGGGCAACCCTGCGCACGCGTCTAGATCGCGTTAACTACCCCTACATGCGTGCCAGCGAGAGTATAGCGGTGTATCCGACTGCCAGGGATGCATTTGGTGCCTGGATGAGTGAAACCCCTGACGGCATCCATCGCGTTAATATGACCAATTGTCAGTACAATGAAGCCGGAATTGGACGTGCAACCGACGCCCGTGGGGGCGTCTGGTGGGTATTAGTAGTGGCAGGACGACAAAGCAACCCTTGACCGTAGTGTACACTGGTGGCGACCGCTGATCGACGGTCGCCACCAGTGTACACCGGGAGAAACAAGTGCGATTCCGCCTGCTTTGCGTCGCTTTCGTATTCGCGCTCACCATTCCATCCGCTGATAGTACGAAGGCTCAAAAGCCTTCACCTCTACCCCCATATCGTTACTTCCCGCAGTCCGGCCATACCCTTGCCGAACCGTTCCGCTCATTCTGGGAAGCGGCCCCCGATCCCGTTCGCACCTACGGCTATCCGATCTCCGAGCCATTCATCGAGCGCTCATTCACTGAGCCCGATGCATACTATCGTGTTCAATACTTCGAGCGTGCTATCCTTGAGGAGCAACCTGCCCCCATCGCGGCAGGCAATACACGTCCGATCGTCGTCGGCCGTCTGCTTGGCACCCGGATCGTACAAGGCCGTGAGTTAGAAGCAGCATTTCACCTCAGCACAACACCGTCAGATGATCCGAATCGAGACCCGGTGACAGGCCATACCATTGTCGATCAACCAGCACCATTTCGCCGCTTCCTCGAGCGCAACGGCGGCATCGCGACGTTTGGACGTCCCTTGTCCGAACAGTTTGAAGAACGTAACGCCGCCACTGGCGCGACGTACTGGGTGCAATACTTCGAGCGCCAGCGTATGGAATGGCATCCCGAAAATCCACCCGCGGACGAAGTACAACTGGGCTTATTAGGCGGCGAGTACCATGCTGCCCATGCATCAACGCACGATCCTGCTATGTTCCGCTGGCGTGATGCAACAGAAGCGCCGACGCGTTCGTTCGAATATGGCTTCAACACTACAATGTTCTTTACCGATCAGCAACGTGTCGCTCGCATGGTCGAGGATGCAGGGTTCGGTTGGGTACGGCAGCAGGTCGTATGGCGCGATATACAAGACAAAGACAGAATAATTCATTGGGAGGAACTGGATAAGGTTGTCAACGCTGTGGATCGCGCTGGACTAAAGCTATTGCTAGATGTTGTTCAGGCTCCCGACTGGGCGACAGGCCTACCAGGACAAACCGGCTTCCCCGCCGCGCAGCATCGTAGCGATTACGGCGCATTGCTGGCGGCAATCGTACAGCGTTATGGCAGTAAAGTCGCGGCCTTTGAAATCTGGAACGAAATGAATCTCGCTTCAGAGAATGGTGGACGTCCCGTTCCTCCAACCGCAGATTACGTCGAACTGCTGATCATCGCATACAATGCGATCAAGTTGGCGCGCCCCGAAACGCTAGTAATCTCCGGCGGCGCAGGTCCAACTGAATGGCAGGGTGGGCGTAATACCGCTATCAGCGACCTGATCTTCTACCGCGAACTGTTCGCGGACCCGCGCTTTTGGACCCACATCGACCATGTTGGGGTGCATGTGTTCGGCTATGCCAACCCACCCGAAACACTCTGGCCTGAAACTCCTGGACCCGGCAATGATTGGGTAAACAGCGGAGAGTTCTATTTCCGGCGCATCGAGGCGGTTCGGGCATTGATGGTCGAGGCTGGACACCCTGAGTTTCAGTTATGGATGACCGAATATGGATGGGCGACCGCGAACAACTCACCACTACATCAGTTCGGAAACACAAATACCTTTGAGCTACAGGCTGAATACCTGCGTCGTTCCTTCGAGATCGGTCGGTCGCACTATACACCATGGTTGGGGGCGATGATGGTGTGGAACCTGAACTTTGCGGTCGCGTGGAAGAAGGTCGGCGACCCACTCCACGAACAAGCAGCGTATGGCATCATTAACAGCGATTGGAGTCCTCGTCCGGCTTATGACACACTGAGTGCCATGCCCAAATGGTGAACCTAGGGGATATGCTTTTCGAGTGCCGCCAGTTGCGCCGCGTATCGCGACGGCAGAAACACAGGCCCGAAGGTTCGCAGTAGGTGTCGACGTGGCAGATGTCGATATATGCGTAGTAACACATCGACTCGTCGCCTGCGCGTCAGACCTAGCGCAGTCGCGACCTCGGAAGGCACCAGGCTGCCTTGCAGATCGAGCATTGCACGATAACGCCAGGGTCCCAGGTGCTCGCGATACGAACGATAGAGAAGGTCAGTCCATTCGCTATGCACAATGTTCTGTTGGAGGTGTTTGCGGCGGTGCACCTTGTAGTCAGCATAGGTCATCGGAAGATCGGACATGTGCATCGCTTGCCCCAGGCCGACCGACCAGCGAAACGACGTTTCTCGTTCTTGCTGGCTCAACGGACCATATACAATTTCATACGCACGCTCGCCGTAGTCTATCAACATAAATAGCACGTCGCGATAGGACCACGCAGGAATCGAGCTACCCCGCGAGCGTTCGACCGCGGCGTGCGCCCGATTTACGCCGTCGATGGCGTCCTGCGCTTCGTCCGGCGTGCCGAACGCGATCGCCTGGGCAAAGCGAACCGTTTCAAAAAAGCGCTCGATTGGCGCATTGGGCAGCGCATTCGTCCAGAATAACCAATCGACTTCCCGGTTCACCGCGAACTCAGCCGCAGACCCAGCGAAGATGATCGCTATCGCGTCAGTGCTGCCCCAGGTTCGCCGCATCACCCCAAGGTCGAGCGTCGTATTTTCATCATACGCCTGTGCTATTAATTCGTTCATCACCTTTCACTTTACCGGACAAAGTGGTGGGACGCAAGGGAATTGCCTATGTGTCTGTGACAGACCGTACGTGGATACGACGCTCACGTCAGAGGCGTAGCGTACCGGTGAATATGGGGAGTACATGATATCCTTGCTATGCTTGGGAGCACGATACTTCCATATCTGCCGCCGATTGTTCGCCCCACAAAGCGGTAGCCTATGCATTGCACGTCTGCATGATTCAGACTGTTTCGAACGTGAAGATGGCGTACCCGGCGAATGGGCAGGTCCATATACTGACACGATATCTCATGTGCTTCCACGTCAGCACCTCCTACGTCGCGCATACGTTGCACTACAGCCTGTAGCATGCTATACTCCGCCGCGGTTGATGGACGTTATGACAAGGTAGTTTCGATACATCGAGCAACTCATTTCTATGTTTCGATCACGGAGTAGACGACCGCGATGATGCTCAATACCGGGACCACGCTCGACCATCGCTACCGCATCGAACACATCATCAAACAGGGGGGGATGGGCACGGTGTACGGGGCTCATGACCTGCGCCTGGATCGTCCGTGCGCGGTCAAAATGATTCCGGTGCATTCTGCTGCCGAAGCCCAGCAATATCAGCGCGAAGCGAAGGTGTTGGCGCGCCTGTGTCATCCACATCTTCCCGCAATCTACGATTGCCTAGAAGATACCGGCACAATCTATGTGATCATGCAGATGATTCCAGGCGATGACCTGGAAGCGTTCACGATCCGTAACGGACCGCCGGATTGGGATGTGCTCCTGGGTTGGGCGCTCCAGCTAGCAGAAGTCGTGCAGTACCTCCACGGGCAAGCACCACCGGTGATTCATCGTGACATCAAACCTGCCAATATTCGGCTGGCACCACACGGTCAAATCTATCTGGTGGATTTCGGTATCGCGAAAGAACTCGACGGCTCCACCACCGCGACGGCTGCCCGTGCTGCTTCGGTACCGTACGCCCCACTCGAGCAGCTGCAGGAAGGCAGCCATACCGATCAGCAAAGCGATGTATACGCCTTCGGAGCGACGCTGTACCGCTTGATCACCGCAACGCTGCCGCCATCTTGTATCGACAGGCTGATCGGCAAGGACCTGACTGCGATCACCGTGTTAAACGCGACCGTGCCGAAACCGCTCGAGCTCGTGATTATGCAATGCATGGAACTTTGGAGCGAACACCGCCCGCCAACCATGGCCGGCGTGATCTCCGCCCTCGAAGCCGCCCGTGCTGCCGCCTCACCATCGGCTCCCGCCATGCGGACGATCCCGATGGAGATCAGAAACATCATGCCAAATGCGGCTTCATCCAAGCCGCAGAATACATTCGAGCCGTCACCGGACTCCCAAGCCGTGTTCCGTGAAGGGCAACAGGCGCTCGCGGATGGCGACGCACAAGAAGCGCGCGTGTTGTTCACGCGAGCCATCGAAATCACACCTGCGTTCGCCGATGCGTTCGCGGCACGGGCAACCGCGCACGAACGATTGGGGTTTCACCAGGCCGCGGTCAAGGATTGGGACCAGGCGATCAGAATTTTGCCGACGCGACCGAACTGGTACGTTCAGCGCGGTAAAGCACAGCGCAAGCGTGGCGATACCAAGGCCGCCCTGAATGACCTGTCACACTCAATCGATTTACGTCCGCGTCAGGTTGATGCCTACCTCGAACGTGCCGCGCTGCGACGCGACACTGGTGACCGTGCTGGTCAGATGCAAGACCTGATCGCAATCCTGGAACACGATCCCGAAAACCATGACGCCCGTATCGCTCGCGCCCAGGCCCATCTCGAACAACGCATGTGGCAGGCTGCAGTACAGGACTGCAATATGCTCATCGAAATCGCGCCGCAGGATCCGACCGGCTACTTGTTGCGTGCGCGTGCCAACGCCGAACTGGGCGATTCCAACCGGACGTTGCGCGACCTTCAAGCCGCCATCGACGCGGACCCAAGCTCGGCTGAAGCATTTTTCTTACGCGGCAGGACGTTCCAGCGCTGGAACAACAAAGAGTCAGCGCATCGCGACTTCGACCACGCTATCATGCTTGACTCGACGTATGTCGATCCATGGCGACGACGCGCACAACTCCGGCGGTCGATGGGGTTGTTACAGGAATCAATGGCCGACTACCGCGAAGCCTTGCGGCTGTTGCGAGAGCGTTATCCGCCCACTGATTCGAACTCGAAGGCCGTTGCTATCGAGCGCCGCCCGCTTGCCCTCGAAATCGAGTACATCCTGAAAACCAGTGGCCTGGACCGCGCCCGCAAGGCGCTCTATGCACGGCGCGGAGCGTTCCGCGAGGATGACGCCGCCGATCTTGAAGAACGTGCCAAACTGTATGAACGGATTGGCGACTTTGATCTTGCGCTAGATGACCTCGAACATGCCACGAAATTGCGGATGCGGCGTCATCGACTCGGCAATTTGCCGTTATCCTAACATCAACATCGAAAGGATACATCATTGGACTTTACAGGGAAGACCGTACTTGTTACGGGTGCGTCGGGTGACATCGGCAAAGCCATCGTTCGCCAGTTCGCAGATGCGGGTGCTCGTGTCGCCATACACTACAACAGTAACAAGGCCGTCGCAGAACAGTTGATCGCCAGCATTAACGGCGAGGGTCATATCGCCGTGCAATGCGACATGAGCAACGCTGACAGCATCGCACAGATGATCGCAACGACGATCGAGCAGCTTGGTCAGCTTGACGTGCTGGTGAACAACCAGGGTATTGATATCAAGCACGCTGTCGCCGAAGTCGATTACTCGGAATGGCAGCGTGCCTGGAACGAAGTCATCACCGTCAATCTTATCGGCACCGCGAACGCTTCATATTGCGCCGCACGTCATATGATCGAGCGTGGCGGCGGGCGCATCGTTAACGTTTCCTCACGGGGCGCATATCGGGGCGAACCTGAACACACCTCCTATGGTGCCAGCAAAGCCGGTATGAGCGCGCTCAGTCAGTCGTTGGCACGCGAACTCGCACCCTTCAAGATTTTTGTCACGGCGGTAGCACCGGGTTGGGTCGAAGGCGGCTTATCGAAGGACGCCCTTGAAGGACCAGACGCCGACGCGATTCGTAACCAAAGCCCGGTTGGACGCATCGCAAAGCCGGAAGAAGTCGCGTACACTGTCGCCTTCCTTGCATCCGATGGCGCGGAGTTCCTCACGGGCGGAGTTGTCGATATCAACGGCGCATCGTACCTGCGCTAAAGCGTCTCGCCTCCGCACACACAGAATACAAAAGACCGGACCGTGTTGGTCCGGTCTTTTGTATTCTGCTCTACGCTGAAGGGGTCATACCCCATTTCGTCCATCATCCTGGATGTTATCTGAAGACGAGTGGAAGATATGTGGCGTTGTTGAGGGTGTATACACGTACATAGTCGAACCGTGCGGTGAACGAATCCTGGTTGATATCATTCTTACCCATCGCGAACAGCGCGAGCTTGCTGTCTGCCCCAAGTTGATGAGTCCAGGTGCCACCACGCACCCATACCTCGCCATCACGGCTCGTGTACGGCGTATAGAGTTCCTCACCCGTGCGGTTGTTTGTCCGCTTTACGATCCGCAGCCATGTCGTGCCATCGGGCGGGCCTACGACAGTGCTGCCGTAATAGGCACCACGCGTATCGTCAACGTATTCCTTTCCAAATTCAGTCTGGCGCGTTTCCCAGATGGAAACGTGCGCCAACCGCACGTAAGCGTCATCACCACCGTACACCGCGATACCAGCCTGTTGGAAATTGAAGCAGCAGCCGTCGGCGGGTGCGTCGAACTCGATCTTCGTTTCGACCACGAAATCGCCCGATGGCGCATTCTCCACCAGCAACGCCGCCGAATTGTTATCCTGGTACAGATCCGCCGCTTCGACATCCCACTGGAATGCACCATTCACCAGCGCTGCTGGGGTCGAGGGTGTCCTGATCCAACTCCACTGAGCGCCGAGTGTTGCGTCGTCGAACTCATCAGAAAGAGCTGCAACAGGTGCACCGATGGTCGGCTCGCTGTATGGGTGCGTCGTGTATTCGGATACATCGCCGGCTTGTGCCGCTGGTGCCGGTTGTGGGGTATCAGACGGACCCGCACCACCGCGCACGACAGGCCATCCATCGATCCAATCAATCGCATCCATCAAGAGGGGACGGCGCGTAAACGTGCCTTCGAAGTAGGGATCGTTGCGGTCGATAGCGTGATAGATCGTCCAATACTGCCCTTCTGCATCTTGGAAGACCGAGTTATGTCCCGCACCAACCCAGCGATTGCCGTTCTGCACGAGTACAGGTGTACCACCAACCCGGCCAGTGTTCAATGAAACACCCTCACGGTCGACGAAAGGTCCGGTGGGACTGAGCGAACGCCCGGCGAACACAGCATAGCCCGTAAGCGGTCCGTTACAGCAATTCGACGCCGACACGAAAAGATAATACGCACCATCGTGGCGCACGACCTCAGCGCCTTCATAGCGGTTTGGAATAGTAATCGGTATGGCTGGTCCCGTCAGAGTTGTCCCGTCAGCGGCGAGCGGGCGCACCTCGATACCACCGTAATAACTGCCGTAATATATATAATGCTGGCCTGTAGGATCAGTGAGGATGTCAGGATCGATCGTCCAGAAAAAATTACAGTCCCGCTCACCGAACGCTCGATCCGGTCCGTTGTAACGTGGCTCGATAACCGGACGTCCGAGATCAGTCCATGGCCCTTCGGGACTAGGACTTGTCGCAACGCCAATGGCATTGTCACCGCCACATCCAACGGAACCGCTGACACTATCCTGAACGTCGGTAATCGAATAGTATAGGTAATATCGATCGTTGAGGTACACGATCTCCGGCGCGAAGATGCCCGCAGTCGGCACCCACCACGCAGGCAGCGCGTCGGGCTCGAACGCATCACCTCGGTATTCCCACGTCACCAGGTCCAACGAACGCAGTATCGGTGTGATATGAAACACCAGATCGCCATTGGTATCACGTTCCGCACGCGTAAGGGGGTCCTTCGTACAGTAGGCATACCAATACAGCTTGCCATCCTGTGGATCAGGCGTGCGCGATTGTAGAACCGTCGGATCGGCGCAACTCTCAACCATCGAGCCAGTGCCTGGGATCGTGATCGTCAGCGGATTGGAATACGTTCCGGCGGCGACTGGTGGCTGCACAGCCCGGGCGTGCGGAACACCAATGGCGACACACGCGACCAGGCAGGAAACGATAAATGCAACACGAGTGAACGAGGACGAGACACGTGCACGCAACTTCATGGAAAGCTCCTTTGCATCGGATCGACGACGATCCTGAACACTATTTCGATGACGAACGAACACGACCAATGGGAAATACAATCGCACATGCTAGCAACTTTATGACCAATAGTCAGATGAGAATGTTGGCGGCATACGTTCTGCTCGCTCCCAGCGAATCAATAACGACCTTGATAGGTATAGCGGTAAATTCAAGGTATGAATAAGGACGATACATGAGCGAAAAACACCGGAAAGGGCTGGTACGTGATACATCTCTCAATCGCGTTTCAAGCTCCAGACAAGGAACAGAGGACGAACGTCTGCTAGAAAGCCCCCATGAACAGTCGGCATCCGAAAAATCCTTTACCCATTCCGACCCGTGGCGCGTTCTACGCATCATGGGAGAATTCGTCGAAGGATTCGATACACTGGCAGATCTTGGTCCGGCGATCACGATCTTCGGGTCCGCACGTGTCAAGGCCGACGATCCGATGTATACCGCCACTGTTGAAACGGCGCATCTGCTGGGCGAGGCCGGGTATGCAATCATCACAGGCGGTGGTCCCGGCATTATGGAAGCAGGCAACCGTGGCGCACAGGAAGGTGGCGTGCCGTCGATCGGCCTGAACATCGAGCTACCGTTTGAGCAAGGCTCGAATCAGTACGTCGACGTCTCGATCGACTTCCGCTATTTCTTCGTTCGTAAGACGATGTTCGTCAAATACGCGCAAGCGTTTGTGATCTTTCCTGGCGGCTTCGGCACCATGGATGAACTATTCGAGTCCTTGACCTTGATTCAGACCGGCAAGATCAGAAGTTTTCCGGTCATCCTGTATAACTCGGCGTTCTGGGGAGGATTGGTGGACTGGCTACGAACAACAATGCTAACGGAACACAAGATTTCCCCGGCGGACCTCGATCTGCTCATGGTGGCGGATTCACCGCAGCAGGTCCGTGATATGATCGTTGAAGCGATGCAAGGCCAGGGCGAACGCGATCAACATGAGGCTGGCGCTCGTGCTGCCGCACGCGATGCGTTCAAGCCGGATCGCAGTTAACCACGTCTCGTTTGACAGACCTGCTATAACAACAGAATTACCGCCACCACATGCCGTTTTCCCTGAGTGCAGCGCAATCATTCATATTGGAGGTCCTATGAGCGTCAACACCAAGATTTTCAAAGCCTATGACATTCGTGGTATCTATCCTACCGAACTCGACGAAGAAACTGCGTACAAGATTGGTCGTGCATTTGCGACGTTTCTCAGCGTGGACAAGGTGATCGTCGGACGTGATATGCGGCTTTCAGGGCCACAGATCTTCAAGGCAGTCACCGATGGCTTGCGCGACCAGGGTGCCGATGTGATCGACATCGGCATGGTCAGCACCGACCAGTATTACTTCGCCTGTACCAGACTCGGGCATGCCGGCATGATGGTCACGGCGTCGCACAATCCCAAAGAATATAGCGGCTTTAAAATGGTCCGTAAGATGCCCTATCTCCTCAGCGGCGATACAGGCATCCAGGATTTACGGCAACTTGTCGAAGCCAATCAGTGGACCGATGCGTCGCGGCGCGGTGACATCTCGACGATCGATCTGTCTGAGGAATTCATCGAAGAAGTGCTGAGCCTGATCGATGTGCAGTCGTTGAAGCCGCTTAAGGTCATTGCCGATACTGGCAACGGTATGGTCGGACCAATCCTCAAGCGTGTCTACGACCGCCTGCCCGTCGAATTGATCGGCATGTATCTCGATCCCGACGGTTCGCTGCCCAACCACGGCCTCGATCCCTTACAGGAAGAAAACCGTGCCGAACTGCAAAAGCGTGTCGTGGACGAACAAGCGGCGGTAGGCTTCGCCTTCGACGGCGACGGCGACCGCTTCTTTACGATTGACAATCGCGGCGAATTCATCGCTGGTGATTACATGACGGCGCTGCTCGCCGAGTATCTGCTCGAAAAAGACCCTGGTTCCAAGATCGTATATGACGTGCGCGCCTCCTGGGCCGTTGCCGACCGTGTAACAGCAGCGGGCGGCGTCCCGCTTGTCGAGCGTGTCGGCCACGCCTTCATCAAGCGTCGTATGGCAGACGAGAATGTGTTGTTCGCGGGCGAAGTTTCTGGGCATTACTATTTCCGTTCATTCAACTTCGCTGATTCCGGGCTGATCCCATCATTGATCATCATCGAAATGTTGTCGAAGCGCGGCAAATCGCTCGCCGATATGTTACGTGAGCTCGAAGCCAAGTACTTCATCTCCGGCGAGATCAACTCGAAGGTAGCGGATTCCGCAGCCAAGCTCACCGAGCTAGAGCAGAAATACAGCGACGGGAAGATTGAGCATATCGACGGTCTTTCGGTCACCTACGACGATTGGCATTTCAACGTCCGGACATCCAACACTGAACCACTGATGCGCCTCAACCTGGAAGCGATGGACAAGGACACAATGGAAGCGAAGCGCGACGAAGTCCTCGGGATGATACGCGGCTAGGCTCTCGACCAACACCGCCGCATGCGAAATGCGTATGCGGCGGTGTTGGTCGTCAATGACACGTCGTTTTTAGGTACACTACCTGGTATGTTAATCATCCTCGCAACCGTTGCTTTCATCACCTTCTTCGTGGGTCTTGGTGTATGGGGTATTCTGCTGATCCGACGACCTGGACGCCGTTGGCTAGGCGCCATCGTACTCGTTGAGGCAGTACTCCTCCTCGCATTCCAGGTTGTCCTCAGCACATACCCATTCGGCATCGGCGATCCGTTGATTCGGGTGCCGTTCTGGACCACGCTTTTGCAATCGGCGACGACGCTCGTCGTGGTCGCGTTCGTGGCTGGGCTGATCGGTTTGCTCGCACGGCGTACGACGGCCATATCACACCGTGTGTGGTCGCGCGTCCTCATCGGCCTGCTGCTGCCGGTGCTAGCAGGAGCGGGCTTGATGGGATTAGTCAGGATCAGCACGCCAGAACGCGAACGTGAGCGCGATCCCGCCAAGCGTACCATCGAGCTCCCACAGGGCTTCGCGGCGAGCGTCTACCTGCACGGCACCATCGACAACCCGACCACCATCGCGTTTGGACCTGACAAGGAACTGTATGTCGCCGATATCAGCGGGGCATTGTGGATTGCCCATGACACGAGCCAGGACGGCACGACTGACGAAATTCAACGCTTCGCCGACGGCTTTTCGCTACTCGTCGGGCTGGTGTGGCACGACGGCGAGCTATACGCTGCGAGTTCGGGCAAAATCGAGGCGTTGCGCGACACTAACGCCGACGGCGTAGCCGATCAGCGGCGAATCGTCGTGTCCGGGCTACCGTCAATGGTCCTCAAGCCGCACTCCAATAACGGACTTGCAATCGGTCCCGACGGGCGCCTGTACTTTGGTGTGGGCAGCACGACAGATAGCGAAGTCGAGCAAGAGGAATATGCTGCGGCAGTATTGTCAGTCAATCCCGATGGCAGCGACCTACGGGTGTTTGCTCGTGGGTTCGGCAACACGTTCGACGTAGCCTTCAACGCTGACGGCGAGCTATTTGGCGGCGATAATAGCCCGCAAGGCGCTGACGATCCCCCCGACGAGTTCAACCACATCGTCGAGAACGGACACTACGGCTTCCCCTACTTCTATGGCGATCCCCCGAAAAATGGCGGCACTCGTGGGGCACTGGTCAGTTTCCCGGCCCACTCGGTCCCAACTGGCGTAACCTTCTACGAGGGAGCGCGCTATCCCGCCGAGTACCATGACGGCGCGTTTATCACGTTGTGGAGCCGTGGCGAGGTCGCACGGGTCGAGGTCGGGCGTACCGCCAGTGGCAACTACCTGGGACGCGTTTCGCCCTTCGGCAGCGGCTTCCTGTGGCCTATCGACGCTGTGACCGGACCCGACGGCAACCTCTATATAGCCGATTTCGGCACCAGCACCGTGTATCGCATCACGTATGATCCCGACAAAGCATGGTAAAGCGACGTGCACTTACAGGGGTGGTAGCCCTGATACTGTTTGCGTCCTGTGGTAGCACGGTTCCTGATGCCACACGCGGTCAGGCGCTGTTTCGGGGAGAAGCCAACCTGGGCAATCCTGACGTGCCTACCTGTGTTAGTTGTCATGCCATCGAACCTGGTGAACCCGCCGACATTGGAACGAATCTTTCTAACATCGGCAACCGCGCCACCATGATGGTCGCGGGTCAATCACCCGAAGCGTATCTGCGTTCGTCGATCGTCGACCCCGATGCCTATCTTGCGGGTGGGTTTCAAGAGGGTATTATGTATCGCCGATATGCCGACGTGTTGACGAGCGCCCAGATCGACGATTTGGTTGCCTATCTGCTGACGTTGCAAAGCGGGGTTGATGAATAACCTGAGGCAACATTGACTGCAAGGCGTAGTATGATAGGACAAAAGCGTTGTGAAGGAGCGTCCATGCGAAACGTTTTCTCCTTACTGTGTCTCATCGTTGTATTGATCGCTTCCCCGGCACACGCCCAGACACAGATTCCTGTGACTATCGCCGCCGACCTCGATCCTAACAGCGCCACAGGCATTCGCACCGAAGGGCTTGTCGCCGACGGTCAGGGACGTGTGTATACCATCGACCTTGAATCACGTAGGCTCTTCCGCGTTACACCAGCCACAGGCGTGATCGAAGTGCTGGGAACGCTACCGCGTCCAGCATCGGGCATGGCCTTCGACCGTGCCGGAAGCCTGTACATGGCGAGCGGAGAATTGATCCTGCGTATAGCTGCGGGTCCGCTCAACACCTTACCCCTCGATCCCTCCAGCGTGCAAACGTTCGCCACAGGGACACCCGGCGCCAACGGCCTCGCCTTCGACGGCAATGGCAATCTGTACGTATCAGGTGGAGCGACTGGCAATATCTACCGTGTCGCGACTGATGGCACCGTCAGCACACCTATCAGCGGTCTGCGCTCAGACCGCGAAGAGCAGCAGATCAGCACCAATGGCATTCAGTTTGGTGCTGACGGAAGATTGTACTCTGCCAACACTGGCTCAGGCGCTATCGACCGCATCCAGATCAACCCGGATGGCTCGACTGGTCCGGTTGAACGTATCGCGCAAAACCAACTGCTGCGCGGCGCAGACGGCATCGCGTTCGCGACCAATGGTGATCTCTATGTCGCTGTTAACGAGCGGAACGCAATCGTGCGTGTGACGACAGCGGGGGACGTGGTAGATGTTACGAGCAACGACAACACTGGACCGTTGGAGTTTCCCGCCAGTCCTGCGTTTGTCGGCAACGATCTGTATGTCAGCAATTTTGATATAGCTCGTGGTGCGAACGCTCCGGCTGAACCCGGCATCGGGGCTTCGATCGCCCGTATCGCCGTCGGCGTTGCAGGGGTTCCACTCCCTGTCACCGCCACACCGCCGCCGCCGGTGGTACCGACCCCCGATCCAGGGCCACCAGGCCCGATCAACCCGACGACGAGCCCAACGGACACGACCACCTTGACGCCGACGCCATTCACTACACCACCACTCACCGACACGGCAACAAGCGCCCTGACACCTACTGCCGCGTTCGGGGTGCCGCCGCTTCAGACAGGCACGCCAGGACCGACGACGCCAATTCAGCTCCCAGACACCGGAGTACCAACCACGATACCGTCTCTGCCGCTGCTGTTCATCGCGGCATCAGGTATCGTTGGGGGTCTAATGCTACGGCGAACTCGGCGCAGAAAGTAACAAATCAGTCCTCATGGCAAGCTCCTTGCACATACCCATACCATTGACAATAGTATGGAGTACATGCGGCAGATGGGAGCAATGATTTACCAGGTCAGCACAACAACCGTACGCGACACATCCAACAATGTGTCGCGTACGGTTGTTGTGCTTGTCGTCGACGATGAAAAAGCGCTCCTCGCCCTGGTACAGGATGTATTGGAAGATGATGGATTCGAGGTATTGACTGCTAGCGAGGGCGCGGAGGCACTCGAACTGGCACAAAACAGATGTCCCGATCTGATCATCACGGACTTAATGATGCCCAAAATGACTGGCCGGATGCTATGCAAGAAGCTGGACAGCCTGCCTACGACATCGGCAATACCTATCATTCTGATGACCGCTGTGTATGATGCCGAAGCGGACGACCACTTTGATGCTGTCGTCGCAAAGCCGTTTCACCTCGACGACTTCCTGGCCTGTGTGCATCGTTTCGCGGATACCGCTTCTACCAACCTCTAGGCACCCACGGTGTAATACTCCTCTGAGGTCCAATCCACGTTGTGCCTTTCACAGCAGTCCAAAGCCGTGGTGTGACCTCCGCGTTTCCTGTACAGACTGATGCGCTTCTCGCAACCCCAGCGAACTGTTGCGACTCACAACATGGGATTCAGTGCTTCAATCAGACTGAACGTGAGATCCTACGTTTCATCATTCGATTCTGCCGTGCTTCCAGGCCCCGTACTCAAATCACTGTATCATGTAAACAGACGATGTACACGAAAGGACCTTCTTCATGGCTCACAAGGCCGCTACCTATAGACTTGCTGGACTGCTGGTATTACTGAGCGCATGTACCACGGGAACACCCACCACGACATCAACCGCGGGTCCAACCCAACAGCCATCAGCCTCCAGTACAACAACGGCTCCAGTGACAGCACGAACCTGTCCCGATGCGAGCGAACCGATCAAAGAGTCTATCGCCTTTGTCAGCAGTGGCAATCTTGTTGCGATCAGTCAGGACGGTGGAGAACTACAGCAACTTTTGACTTTACCGACGGTTCAATGGATCCAAAATCCCACATGGTCGCCTGACGGACAAATTCTGGCGTACACACTCAACATGCAGAATCCCGACAAAGCGCTGAGTTGGCTTCCACTCAGCATGATCTGCGGCCTCGACCGTGCGACAGGCAAAGGTCGCATGTTGGCGCAGGGCCAAACCTCCGAATCATTGACCGAACCAACCTGGATCAGCGACAGCACGGCCCTCTATGCAACGCTGGCACGTCACACAATGGACGAAAACAAGCAATACCTGGGCACGACGACAGAGATCGCCCGTTTCGATGTGGGCGGTACTGTAGGAACGACTGTGACAAAGGATTCGAGCGGTGGGGCGCTATCACACGATGGCAAACGGCTAGCATATGTGTACAACAATCCCGAAACATTCGAGCTACAACTGATGCTTGCGGATGCTGACGGTAGCAATCCACGCGTTGTTCTTGGGCCCGGTAGCGGCTTCGGTACGGTGCTAGGAACCAGTTGGTCAGATGACAGTAGCACGCTCGTCTTTGCCGCCAGCGGTGGCGGCACAGCCCAAAACGACATGCCATCATCTTTTCGTACAGCACTTGAAAGTCTGCTGGGTGTGGAGGTCGTGCAAGCCCATGGCGCGCCAATGGATATTTGGACGGTTGAATCCGACGGATCGAATCTGAAAAAAGTAACGGAGGCGAACTACGACGATCCCCGTCCAACGTGGAGCCCTGATAAGCAGGACATTGCGATCGTGACCAACGGTGGTGGCGTTCTGCTCCTTTCTCTTGCCGACGGAACCGAGCGTCAATTGACCGATCTCGGCGACTATGGTGGTATTAGCTGGGCAACGAAATAACCAGCATGACCGTGCTAAGGTATGGTATGCCACAAATGAAAACCCCGCAGGATTACTCCTGCGGGGCTGTATTGCTTCAAAAAGCAGAGAAGCTACTCTGAATCTCCTCCAACGAGACTTTTGAGTTGCGACGCTGCTCGGAAGCCAACGGCCTTGGTTGCCGGTACATGAACTTTTTCACGCGTCCGAGGATTGGTAGCCTCACGTGCTGCGCGATCGCGGACCTCGAATGTTCCCAGTCCGCTCAGTTGAATACGATCACCTTTGGAAAGATGCGCGCTGAGTGCTTCCACTACAGCCGTAATTGCCTGTTTGGACTGGGCCTTTGACATCCCTGTCCGCTCTGCGACATCATCGACGAGCTGGGATGTACTGACCGATTGTGCCATAAGAACCTCCGTGCTACATAGTGTGACGATTGTTACACATTGCTTCGTGTTCGTCAACACCTCAATATTATTCTCACCGTATAACCGTCCGAACCAAGCGGGTACAATGCAAGTATCGCGCCTAGAAACCTATGGTTTTACAAGGTCTATCTCAAACAAACGAGGCCAGAGCTTACCAGTTACGAAGATGCGATCTGCTTCCTCATCATACGCGATCCCGTTGAGCACATCAACCGGAGGCGTACGGTCTGCGATAGGGAGTAAACCCGTCAAATCAATCCAGGCTGTTACTTGACCAGTTTCAGGCGAAATTTCCGCGATTCGGTCGGTTTGCCAGATATTAGCATAGATCGAGCCCTGGATGTATTCGAGTTCGTTAATATTTTCTACCGGAGTTGTTCCATCACGTACGTCAATCGAACCTGTTTGTTGCAAGGAATCAGGATCGAGAAAATGTATCCGCGATGTTCCATCACTCATGATCAGGCGTGTGCCATCATGCGTTAGTCCCCAACCTTCGGTTGAGTAACTAAACTGCGTCAACGGTTCGAATGTCAATTTATCGTATACAAACCCGATGTTTGACTGCCAGGTGATCTGATAGACTTTGTCGCCGAGCGTTGTGATACCTTCACCGAAGTACTGGGTGTCGAGATCGCGTTCCTGTTGCACTTCACCCGTTTCAAGATCAACACGACGCAAATCAGAACGTCCGTTGAGGCCTGTACCCTCATACAACACGCCGTTGTCGTAGACCAGACCCTGTGTAAAAGCGTCGCGATCGTGTGGATAGGCTTTAACGACCGTATACGAATACACCGGCACAGCCGTTCCACCCTGTGACGTGGTCGTCGCCATGGGGACCGCGATCCGAACCGAATACGAACCCTCGCTGTCCCGTGCTTCTAGGACATCCGAGGACGATAGCGCGGCGAGCAACCCCACGCACAAGAGTAAGCGCCCCCCAACCCTCATCGTGTACCAGTACACTCTCACAGGATCGTTCTCCATGCCGTTTGGCAACCTTGATCGCCCGAACATTGACAACCAGCGATGACACCTGGGTATAACTATACATGGATTGTACCGATATTCGAGGTATGAATGGAATGTATATTTCATCATTCGCTCGTTCGCTATTCTCATCTGTTACGATCTCTGACGGTAAACTAACGCCGGACCTGAGGATTTCAGCATCGTTACCTTGATTTTTCCGCGCGATTCGACTACCTTGAGAACGTAAACTCACTAATACTGGCGGCGAGAACCGCTGGTTTTTGCCGTAACCGTGGGTACAATACATGGGCTTGGGTGGTCTGGCGAACGTCCAGTCATCATTGAACCGGACTTATGAATAAAGGGATTCTATGCACACTTTACGGTATTGGGCAGCCATAGCAGCCATCTTCATTCTCGCTGCGTGTGGAACGCCTACATCTTCGACCATCACCAACACAGGTGAGGCAGCGGTACAGGAAGCGGAAGCAACCGCTGATAACGCCACAGGAATAACAGAAACCACCACGACTGGCGACGCAGTGACAACCGGTGGCGACAAACAATATCCCGCCGCGCCCACAATGTCGATCGACGAAAACAAGACCTATACGGCGATCATTGAAACGACCGACGGTACCATGCGGGCCGAACTCTACGCCAAAGAAGCGCCGCTCACCGTTAACAACTTCGTGTTCCTGGCACGCGACGGCTTCTATGCCAATGTCAAGTTCCACCGCATCATCAAGGGGTTTATGGTCCAGACCGGCGATCCGCAGGGTACCGGTATGGGAGGCCCTGGCTACCAGTTCGAGGACGAGCCAGTGTCACGCGAATATCTGCGCGGCACCCTGGCGATGGCGAACGCCGGAGCCAACACCAATGGCAGTCAGTTCTTCATCGTCCAGGAGGACTACCCCCTCGACAAAAACTACACGATCTTTGGAAAGGTAACCGAGGGATTGGATGTATTGGACGCCATTGCCAACACACCAGTATCCCCTAATCCTGCAAATCCAAGGGAAGTGTCCGTACCAGACGAAGACGTCCTGATCAAGAGCGTAACGATCGAGGAGCAATAGATCTCACAGAATCAGGATTGAAGCGCACCAATACAAGCGCGGGGCGATCAGCCCCGCGCTTGTTGCGTCCGATCATTCGATATGATGCTGCCACACTTCAACCATGTGTGCAACGATAGAGCGCCATTCGTAGCGGTCCGTTACGAGTGCGCGACCAGCACGGGCGATACGTCGACGCTCCAGAGGATTATCAAGCAACCACTCGACCTGCCGCGCGAACGATTGCACATCATCGGCGATGAGGGCATGCTCGCCCGCCGCAAACCCTGCCACACCCTCAGCACCCATTGTTGTCGTCACGCACGGCACCTGCATCGACCAGGTTTCCAGCAGTTTCAACCGCACGCCACCACCCACGCGCATGGGTAACACATATATCACCGAACGCCCAAACCAGGGGCGAATGTCATCCACAGGCCCGACAATCTCAACACCGGGAACACGTCCAAGCTCGCGCAATTCAGGCGTCGGACGCTGGCCCACCACCGAGAAACGTAACATCGGGCGTTTAGCGTGCAGCACAGGCCACACCTCGCGCACGAACCACGATACTGCATCGATGTTGGGGCGATAGTCGAGCGTGCCAGTAAACAACACCACCGGCTCGGTTTCCGGCGCGTCTACAGCCTGAAAATACTCGATATCCACCCCGTTCGGCACAACTGCGCTCGCTAACCCCGGCGCAAGTCTGCCAAGATGTGCCTGATCGTCGCGGGACACCGCCAGAGCCAAATCAAACCGTCGCGCAAGGCTCTGTTCGTAGGCGCGCAGCTTAATCCATTGCACCAGTGAGTATGCGGCGACTGGCATACGGCGAATACTGCGTATATCGGTCAGGAATGCACGTCGCTGGATGAGGTACTCGGCGTTGAAGGCATCATAGACCCAGAGAGGAGCTCGCTCGTTACGAGACTTTAACCGTCCATATTGAACCATTTCAATGCTTTCGGCTTGTACGACATCGAACTGCGCCAACTCCAGGAGATTCCGCAAGGCGTGGACGAATTGTTCGTCAGAGCCACGCAGCGCCATGTCCGGGAGCGTCGAGGTGAGCAGGGCGCGTAAGCGACGCCCAATCGAATGCACGGGTGCCTGAATGGTATGAACAGTGCAGAAAACACGCAGCGGAGCAAGCGCGGCGGCGCTATCGCGATTCGCGACGAATGTCAGCAGATGCACGTCGTGCTGCTCGGCGACCAACCGTAGCATCTGATACATGCGCTGTTGACCACCTCCGCGCGGAGGATACGGAGCATATGGAGCAAGGAAAAGGATTTTCACGAGACGAGCGCCGTCAGCAGAACAAGCAAACGCGGTCCAAAGATGATCAACGCGATGAACACGGCACCGATGGCGCCAATCAACACCGCTCCCGCCGCCACATCCTTGGCACGTTTAGCGAGCAGGTGATACTCGGGTGAGGCAAGATCGACGACTGCTTCGATCGCCGTGTTCATCGCCTCCAACGACAGTACAAGTGTCATCGTCAGGATCAGGCACACCCATTCTATTGCCGAAATGCGCCAAACAAGGCTAACGGCGATCAGCACGATAATGATAAAGAGATGTACCTGTGCGTTCCGCTGTATCCGAATAAGGTCGATGATGCCCATGAATGCGAAGCCGAAGCCACGCACCATAGTACGACACCAGCGTCCAAGGCGTTGCCTTCGGCCTAGCAGCGTAACGGGCGAAACTGACAGGGGTGGCAGTGGATCAGATGGCGGAGAAGCGGGCATTGTATGCTTCAGGCGAGATACGCTCGCTCCCCAGAGCGGCTTCCTCATGCTCGCGCATTAACTGCGCATCGTCGGCTTCCTCATGGTCGTATCCCAACAGGTGCAGGATCCCATGCGCGAGCAGATACGATAGCTCGCGTTCAGTGCTATGCCCAAGCTCCTGTCCCTGCCGAACAGCATGTGGATACGAGATAGCGACATCGCCCAGGTGTCGCACGGCTTCCGGCGCGAACACAAAGGTCATCTCATCGTCCTCGGCCTCACCGAACGACAACACGTCGGTCGACTTATCTTTGTTGCGATACGTGCGGTTAAGAACCTGTAGCTCGTCCTCATTCGTAATCCATACGCCAAGTTCAAGCGGTCCGGTTTGTTGCTCGTAACGCAGCACCTGTTGGGCGACACGCACGATTGTATCGGCGTCGACGGCACCTGCATAGGGAGGATCGACCTCGACCGCGACATCGAACGCTGGTTGCTCATCCATACGGTATATTCCTCGTTATGCTGCACGCGCCTGTACTTGCGGATAATCGACACGCGGATGATAGATACCCTGCAGCGTTTGGATGAACGATTCTTTAATCACGGTCAGGTCGTGAAGCGTCAACGGCGCTTCGTCGAGTTGATTGGCGACCATCCGCTCGTTCACGATCTGATCGACGATCTCGGCGATCGTTTGTCCTGAGTTGACGTCTTCGTTTTCATCAGGCCGCGCCGAACGCAGTTTCCCGGCCTGCGACTTCGCCCGAACGGCAGCCTCGACGCCATCAGCCAGCATCATAATTGCCGTTTCGCGGGTCTGCGGCTTGGGACCAGGATACTTGAACTCTTCGATATCGATATCGGCATCCTGTTGTAACGCCCGGTAGTAGAAATACGAAACGAGGTTGGTACCATGATGCTGTGGAATAAAGTCGATCACACGCTGTGGTAGATGATACTGCTTAGCGAGCTTTGCACCTTCACGCACATGGTCGATGATGATCGACGCGCTGGTCGTAGGATCAAGCACGTCGTGGACATTGGAGCGGTCATGCTGGTTGTCCGTGTAGAAATACGGACGTAGCAATTTGCCAATATCGTGGTAATACGCACCTACCCGCGTCAAAAGGGGATCGGCACCAATGTTTTCTGCGGCGACTTCCGCCAAATTTCCGACGACCATACTGTGATGATAGGTGCCGGGGGCCTCGCGCATGAGCCGCCGCAACAGCGGTTGATTGGGGTGCGCTAGCTCCATGAGTTCGAGAGGCGTGACCATACCGGACAGACGACCCAGGACATGGTACGAACCGATCGCCAGCACACCTGACAGTGTGCCATTGAACAAGCTCACCAGAACGATCTGTAGCAACGTATTCAGGTCGGCATCAGGACCAAGGTAAAACACGAACGCTGACAGTGCTGTTACACAGGTCACAGACAAGCCTACCCAGGCGAATTGCGTCGTTCGGCTTGCCCGCTGTGCCGTGAAGATTCCCGCCGCGCCGCCGAGCGCCAGCGTCACCGTGAGGGCTATACTCTGTTCGTGCTGCAAGCCAACCAATGGTGCAAGGGCGAGCGTCGCGACCAACGCCAACGGTCCGTTGAACAACACCGTCAGCAAAATCGAGACGGAAGCAAGCGGGAATGCGTAGGGAGACTCGGGCCATGCAGGGATAAGCAAACGCCCCGCTAGCAGCGCGACCGCAAGTAATGCCGCGACGATAAACAACGCCCGCCGATTTTCCCAGATCGCGTCATGCCCATAGCGTAGGTAGGTAGTAAACAGCCAGGCAATCAGACCACCCAGTATCAACATCTGAAGCGTAGTAATCCAGCCACCCGCCCCACGTACCAGACCAAGCTTAGTCAACTTCTCGTAGTCAGCCTCGGAAACGATATCCCCACGGCGCACGATATTTTCGCCGCGTACGACCGACACCTGCATTGGCGCCACACGCGCCCGCGCTTCGGCGCGACGTAGGTCGGTGGCTTCCTGATCGACAATGCGGTTCGCTCGCAGGAACGAGCCGACGAAGTACAGGATAATTTCTCGTTGCTGTTGGGTGACCGTCGGCAATGCCGGTGTGTATGGCAGTACACGTTCGCGAAGTTCAGTTACATCGCTTTCGCTGAGCAGGTCATTTCGGTCGCGCAACACCATGTCGTACAGTCTGGTCGTTTCGTTCGTTATACGCTGCCACTCGTCGTCGCTGAACGTCAACAAAATGGTTGCCAGGGTCGTCGTAATCGTAGGCGCACTCAGATTAGTGAGCGCGGAAAGTTTGTCTTGTTCCGTCAGCGCGGGATCGCGCCGTCGTGAGTCTACCTGAGCGAGGGCATCGACGAGGGCACGGCGTTGTTGCGATGTGATCCCTGGCGTGCTCTCATACACAGGCTGGACGGCGTTTTCAGCGGCCTTCTGCGCGATGCGCGTTCGCACCTCACTGTCAAAGTTGATCGAACTCGACGCAGAAATCGTGGTTGGACTTGGTTGGCCGACCACGACCAACGAAGCGCGGCTAAGTGGCACCGCGAGGATGGTTCCCAGCAAAAGCCCCAACACAACGCCGAAGACAAGTATGTTCCGATGTGGCAGGTCCTGGCGTGCTGGTCGTAGCACCGACCAGATACGCGACCCTATAGCAGATCGAACATGCATATTAGCTGCTTAAGAGGTCCCGCACCAATTGATTGAGGACGCGACCCTCTGCTTTGCCACGCATTCGCTCCATTACCACTGGCATCACGCGCTTCATGTCGGCAGGCCCAAGCGTCTCGCCACCGCCGACCTCCTCGATCAACGCCGCCACCAACGGACGTGCAGCCTCCATGTCAAGTTGCTGGGGCAGGTATACTCGTAATGTGTTCGCAGCAGTTTCTTCATTGATAGCAAGCTCAGGACGATTGGCTTTCGAATAGGTATCCTGTGCATCCTGGCGCTTCTTTAGTTCGCGCCGAACAACCTGCTCGATCTCATCTTCCGTTAACGGCTCTTCGACAGGCAACTCCGATTCCGGGATCAGTCGCAGATCAACACCGGCTTTCTCTATCGCTTCATCCAACGCGCGCTGGCGCTTGGCGCCACCTTCTTCCTGAATCGAAGAAAGGAGCAGGCGCAAGGTTCCCAGTGTTTCTTGATCTTTCGCACGCATCGCGACTTTGATATCATCTCGTATCCGGTCAACAATTGTCATCGAACTCTATACTCCTTGCCAATGGGCAAAAGTCGGTCATTAAGCAGAAAAGTGTATCGCTTGATTATAGACCACCACATCACCGTGTCAATGAAAAGCCTGAGTCCATCACAAGATCACACGTTTATGTCAACACAGAGAATGGGTAGTCAACCGTTAGCATAGAGGGGTATACTCCCATCATGCTTACACAACGCGGGAGCATTTCGATCATAGCACGCGTCACTACGGTGTGCGTACTCGTTTTCATCATGCTTAGATTCCCTGAGATCACGTTGTGGCAGTCGCAATCAACTCATTGGCGAGCTACGAGTGGTGCAATCTCACCTGTGCGAACGATCGAAACGAACACGTTGCAAGGCTATACGCAGGGTGCTTTCCAGGTGTATTTTACACGCCCCCACGGTATTAAGCGGTGGCAAGACGGTGGGCTCGATCAAACCGTTGCGAGCGATATGTTGCATGCTAAAGATTCTATCGACGTGGCTTCGTTCGATTTCGACCTTGCGAGCATCACGAGAGCGCTCCTCGACGCCCACAAGCGTGGCGTCGTCGTACGCATGGTCGTCGATAGCGAGAACCTGTCCGATCCAAGGGCAGCCTACATGCTGGGATCGTTAGAGGAGGCTGGAATTACCGTCACCTACGACCGCCGCGCAGCGTTCATGCACAATAAGTTCATCGTTATCGATGAGCGCGTTGTCTGGACTGGTTCGTGGAATCTCACGCTCAACGATACCTTCCGCAATAACAACAACGTGCTGCGAATCGAGGATGGGCGTGTCGCGGCGAGCTACACGGATACATTCACCGCGCTTGCGGATGGCGGCAACAGCACAGCAGCGATGCTTCCTGGTGTCACGGTCGATGGAACCTCGATTCAGGTGTTATACGCACCAACCATGCCCGTCACCGCCGAGGTAGTACGGGCGATCGCGGGCGCACAGCGTTCGGTCGAGTTCCTCGCCTTTTCGTTCACGTCCGATACCATCGCCGAGGCTCTCATCACCGCCAAAGCGCGTGGTGTGCATGTTACAGGGGTTGTCGAGCATGGTAACGCCGCAGGCGCGGGCGCAGACCTACAGGCGTTTCGCGCGGCCAATATTCCTGTACTGGAGGACGGCAATTGTGCGAAGATGCACCATAAGACGATGGTCATCGACGGCACAATTGTCATCACAGGCTCGTTCAATTGGACGGCTGCCGCCCAACAATCGAACGACGAGAACCTTGTGATCGTCCATAGTCCCTGGCTGGCTCAGGCATACGCGCAAGAGTTCGACCATATTTGGGCGCAAGCCCAGCAACCGACGAAATGTGGGTAAGCATGCGTAGAACACCCTACCGAATCACTGGCACATTGACCGTGCTTGCATTTCTCCTGCTATCCGTGCTACCAAGCACGAACGCTACAGCTAACGGTATAACCAGCGCAGCACAAGCGGCACAGGTATCCTCCGCGCCGGATGTTGCATCCTATCGCATGGACGTTCGCCTCGACCCCACGACCAAAACGGTTAGCGGCACAGGTCAGATTACCTATCGCAATCCTTCCACCGAAATCTTGACTGAGCTATGGGTACGACTGTAT
Source organism: uncultured Chloroflexia bacterium (assembly GCA_963790835.1). Classification (GTDB taxonomy): domain Bacteria; phylum Chloroflexota; class Chloroflexia; order Chloroflexales; family Kallotenuaceae; genus JBBSGA01. Next base: position 1,806,084 of record CAWBPU010000002.1, on the reverse strand, counting down.
CTACGTGCTTTTCGCAGCGACGATACGGTTTGGATGCAGGAATCGGGCGGTAGTCACCGTGGATATGGCGCGGACGCCGAGCAACGCGGCGATATCGAAGTGACGCAACTCGCCTCCGGCGGTCAGGATTTGCTCGCCACCATCACCCTCACCGACACCCTCATGCACGTACCCCTTCGGCGTGCGCTTGAACCGGAACAAAGCATCGTTTTAGATGTAGCATGGATTAGCACCTTGCCGCGCGTGTTCGCCCGGACTGGCTACGGTGGACGCGACGACACGTTTTTCATGGTTGGTCAATGGTATCCAAAAATGTCAGTATACGACCGTGGACGCTGGGACACCGAGCCATGGCATACCAATTCCGAGTTCTTTCACGACTTCGGGTCGTATGATGTTTCGATCACCACGCCACAAGGGTATGTCGTCGCAGGAACCGGAACACCGACCGGCGACGCACATAATAACGGCGATGGAACCGCGACCATCCGCTACCAGGCATCGAGCGTCACGGATTTCGCCTTTGCAACATCGCCTGATTTTCGCACGCGCACCTCGAATACCGACGGCACTGAGATCGTGTTGTTCTACCTACCCGAGCACGAGCAAACGGTCCCCGAATATATTAAGGCGGCAAAAGGATCGTTGACCGCTTTCAACGCCTGGTTTGGTGAATACCCACATCCAAGATTATCGGTAGTCGATGTTCCTGACGATGCGGGCGGGGCGGGCGGCATGGAATATCCGACGCTTGTCACTGGCGGCAGCATCGGGATTCCTGGCACAGGTAGCGTGGCGCTCGTCACGGCGCACGAGATTGCGCACCAATGGTGGCCTATGCAAACCGCGACCAACGAAGGGCTCGAGCCATGGCTTGACGAAGGGTTAACGGAATATTCGGGTATTCGGTACATGGTCGAGGCACAAACAACGCTCGACCTCGGCATCGCTGGTATCGACGCTCTGACCCTTGATCGCGCCCAGTATGCCGCCGCATCTGACGAACCTGCGACCCTGCCAGCGTGGCAGTACACTGGCACAGCCTACGGTGCCGCGGTGTACGGCAAGACAGCAGTAGGCTTATGGACGCTCGAGAACACCGTGGGCAGCGTTCAATTCCGGTCGGCGATGGGAGCATACCTCGCCGAGTTTCGCTGGAAGCATCCCACCGGCGCTGACTTTCGCCGCTCGCTCGAAACGTCACTAGGTGGCGACCTCGGCTGGTTTTTCGACGACTATCTTGACGGCACCAGCACGATCGACTACGCCATCACCGCCATCGAGCATGGTGGCACAGGGGCAGGTGGCGTATCTGGCGATGTGGTGCGGATTCGTCGCGAAGGCGGCGTGCGCGTTCCGGTCGATGTTCTGGTGAAGTCCAACAGCGGTGCCGAACAAATCGTGACCTGGGATGGCGCGGAGGAGACCACCAGTTTCACCTTTGACTACAGCGATCCCGTTGTTTCCGTAACCATCGATCCGGCCTACAAACTCGTCGCGGAACTCGACCGCACCGACAACGCCAGAACCGTGCAACCGCTTATCGCGCCGTCTCTTACACTCGGTGCACGGCTGGCGGCCTGGTCGCAGACCATCGTGCAACTGCTGGGGCTTTTTGGATGACCGATCACACCGAACCAACGACAACAAAAAGCCTCATCCTAGGTGCACGTCGCGCCCTCGCTTTCCGATCCATCCTTCCGCTGTACATGTGTAGTCTGCTGCTTGGCCTGATGCAGTCATGGCCTATCCTCTCCCTCACTGGCAGCACGGGGCTGAACAATCCATTCCTGCTTGAGCTCACCCAGGGCGGCACGAAACCCTACACCGATCTCTTTCTTGGTATATCAGGAAGCGGCACGGTCGCAGGGCTATGGGCGTTTGGATTGCTACCGGCGGGCGGCATCTTCGCGCTCGTGTATAACTTCGTAAGCGGAGGTATCATCGGCGGCTGGCTCATGACCGAGCGCGGGTTCTGGGCATCGTCACGGCGCTTCTTCTGGTCGTTCGTGGGGTTACAGTTCGTGCTCGCCATGGTGGCGTTACTGATCATCGTGTTCGGCGGCAGCACGCTGCTTTCAGCGCCGACGGTCATCATCGTCGTCGGTATGACGCTTCTCCAACTGCTGAACACCCTGGGAGAATATGCCCGTGCGTATGTCGTCGTCACGGATCGCCGTAATCCATTTGTGGCGTTGGGCGCAGCAGTATCGTTCGCCGTGCGCCATCTACCGCGCTTCCTGTTGCTGACCATCGCAGGGGTCGCGCTCCATGCGGCCTTGATCGGTCTGGCATGGCTGCTGGCACTATCGCTCCCGCCGACACCACTTTCGTTCGTCTGGCACCAAATGGTTCTTGCAGCCGCAGTCGCAGTAAAAGTTGTGCGCCTGTCCTGGGCGACTGCCTTTGCTCAGGACACTGCGGTTCATTCCTCGCGCAGCGCCAGCGCTGGCGATGTACGCGCCATGCGATAAGCCGGATATAAGCCAGCCAGCAGCGCCGCTACCAGAGCCAGCAGCATGGCCTGGAGCAATGTCGTGGGCGACACCACGAAGCGAAGTGTCCAGCCGAACGAGCGGCGGTTGATGATATACACGAGCACTGTCGCAACCATGACGCCCACCGGCAGCGACAACAGGCCTGCCGTCAGTCCCATCAGGCCAGTCTGTCCCAGCACCACGCCCCACAACTGGCGCGGCGTCAGGCCGTTGGCACGCATCACACCAAGCTCACGGGCGCGTTCGAGTTGCAGCGCCATCAACGCCGACAGGATGCCGACGAAGGCGATGATCGTCGCCAGCAGTTGCAGCACGCCCGTGATCGCGAAGGTGCGGTCGAAGATTTCCAGCGTGGCAGTGCGTAGTCCGATGTTGGAGCGCACATCAAGCTCCTGGAACGGCGCGACCTCGGATTCGACCGCACCTACCACCTGATCCACATCCGCTCCCGGCTCGACGTAGGCCGCAAGCGAGGACAACGGCAGATCGCCGTACCATTGCCGAAACAGCGACATCGGCGCGACAATACCACCCTGCTCCGAGGCATAGTCGTAGACCACACCTACCACCCGCGCGGTCTGGTCGCCCTGTGGTGTCCGCAGCGTGATTGCATCGCCAACGCCAACCTCGTGGCGGTACGCGAACGGCTCGGACACGAGAACGCCACCGTCGCGCCATGCACGCCACATCGTCGCCGGATCACCGCTGACGAACTTATACGACTGCTCACCCTGAGCCGCGAGGTCCAGTCCGATCAATTGGACCTGCCCATACTGGCTGCCAGTCAGGATACCGCGATAGCCACTGGTTTCAGCGACTCCTGGTGTCGCCTCGATAGCAGCGACTGCCCGTGGGTCGAGCGTCGTGTCGATGCGGGTCACAGAAAAGCCTGGCGGCGATACGTAGATATCAGCTTCGAGGCTTGAATCCAGCCACACCACGACGGTTTCGCGGAACGAGCCGACCATGATGCCAACGCCCACTGTCACCGACACTGCCACCATCAGCGCAGCGATCGCCACCGAGGTGCGCGATAAAGCCGCAACAACATCACGCGCCGCCATGCGACCGAGCAACCCGAAGGCGCGTCCAAGCAGCGGGCGTACAAGGCGCATCAAGCCGACGGTAATAGCAGGCGTGAGCAGCGCACTTCCCACCACGAAACAAAACAGCGCGATGAAGCTGACGACCAGCGAACGGGTCGGTAGCAGCAGCAACCCGCCGCCAACCACGAACAGGGCGATTCCACCGAGTAGAATTCGAGGAACGGCGGCACGAATGACATCCTCGATGTTGGAGCGACGCAACACAGCACGCGGCTGTGCCAGCGTTGCCTCACGCGCTGGAACCGCCGCCGCCAGCATAGTGGCCCCGACGCCGAGCAGGATGCCCTTAGCCAGTGTCAACGGTGCGATAAACACCTCGCGCACGGACACCGCGAAATACAGGTCGTTGATCGTTTGCGTCACCAACCCGACCAGACCACGCCCCAACACGATGCCAAGGACCACTCCAGCGAGCGCCCCGATCAGCCCCACACCCACCGCTTCGACCATGATCAGGCCGAAAATCTGCCGTCGTGTAACGCCCAGGCAGCGCAGTGTGCCGAACAGCGTACGGCGCTGCACCACCGAAAAGGTGATCGTGTTGTAGATCAGAAACATGCCGACGACCAGAGCCAGCAGACTCAGGGCGGTCAGGTTCGTTTCGAAAGCACTGGTCAGTTGCGTGATTGTCGTAGAGCGCGACGCGGGCGTGACGATATCGACGTCGGGCGGCAGCAGGCGTTCGAGGCGGTCGGCAGTCGGGGCATCGGCGATCAGGTCGATACGCGTCAGACGTCCAACCTGACCCAACAATTCCTGTGCCGTAGCAATGTCGGCGATGGCGATGCCATCGAGCGCCCGCCGGCTGGCGTCATCAGCGGGATCGATCAAACCGACGACTATCAGCCCAACCTCGACGCCCGAAGCCCGCGCTCGCAGCGTATCGCCAACCCCGACACCATAACTTTCGGCAGTCTGCCGCGAAAGGAGAACCGTCGCCGGACGGGTCAACAACGAACCAATACCGGGCGTTCCGGTCGTAGAGCCGCCGCCCGTGAAGCCACGGAATGGCCCTTCGGCAAACGGATCGATGCCGAGCAGTTGCAGCGGACGACCGCCGGTTGGCTCGTCGCCAACCGCGACGCTCAGATAGCCTTCAACCACGGGCGCTTTGGCTTCCAGTCCTTCATCCACAAGTTGACCGTACAGCCGCTCATCGATACCGTTCGACCCACCCACGACCTGATAGGTCGCTCGTCCGGTGATCGTTTCGGTCGAAAGCGTGAACGCACGACGAGCGCTGCCGTTGGCCAGGTCAATGGCGACGACAACGGCGACACCCAGCGCGATCCCCAGGATCGACAGTACGAGTTGCCACGGATGACGCACCAGGTAGCGTAGACTGGTGCGGAGAACCAGCGGCGTCATAGCGCGGCGCTCCGCTCAACATTCGCTTCATGTACCATGCCGTCGTCGATCCGCAATACGCGGTCCGCATATGCGATCACGTCAGCGCTGTGCGTCGCCATGATCAGGTTCTTGCCCGCCTGCCGTGTCAGCCGATCCAGCAGTTCAATGACGATGCGGCCCGTATCGGCGTCGAGGTTGCCAGTCGGCTCGTCAGCCAGAATCAGCAACGGGTCATGCACCAGCGCCCGTGCGATCGCGATACGTTGCTGCTCGCCGCCGGACAAGCGATCAGGATACGAGGCACGCCGGTCCGCCAGTCCGACCTGCTCCAGCAGATCATAGGCATAGGCACGCGATGCCTTGTCGGTGCGCCCGTTCAATTCGAGCGGCAGTAGAATATTTTCCTCGACGGTCAGCGTCGGAAGCAAATTGTAGAACTGGAAGATAAAGCCGATATGTTTGCGACGAAAAAGCGTGCGATCATGTTCGTTGAGCGCCGTCAGATCGATACCGGCAATCTGGATCGAGCCAGTCGTAGGAGTGTCGATGCCACCCAGCAGGTTCAAAAGCGTCGATTTGCCCGAACCACTTTTACCAAGCAAAACCACGAACTCGGCACGACCGATCTCGAGGTCGACTTCATGCAGAACGGTACGCTCTTTGCCACCTTCTTCGAAAGATTTTGAAAGATGCGTTATTGTAACAAGAGGCTCGTGTTGACCGTTGTTCGACATGAGTTATTGCCTGCGCTCCGTCGCGGACAAATGCCACGCATTCGTCCACATTCCAACCGGCGATCCCGGCTGCTTGTTCAGTATACCGGGATTGCATCATCGAATATCAGGGGGATACATTCATGGCAGGACCGATGGACCTCGCACACTACCCATACGCCACCGAGCGCGTATCAGTCATCGCACGAAACGGCATCGTGGCAACCAGTCAGGCGCTCGCCAGTCAGGCCGGACTGGCGGTGTTGCGGCGTGGCGGCAACGCCGTGGATGCAGCCTTGGCGACAGCGATCACACTTACGGTAGTCGAACCGACCTCCAACGGAATCGGCGGCGACCTGTTCGCACTTGTCTGGGATGGCTCTAAAGTACATGGCCTCAACGCCACTGGACGCGCTCCAGCGGCCTTGACCGTCCAGCGTGTACGCGATGCCGGACACGACACCATGCCCGCACGTGGTTGGCTGACCGTGACGGTGCCGGGAGCGCCCCAGGGCTGGCGCGACCTCCACGACCGCTGGGGCAAGCTACCATTCGCAAGCATCTTCAACGACGCGATCCGCTATGCTGAGGAGGGCTTTCCACTTTCGCCCATACTCGCACAGGGTTGGCAGTCTGGCATCCGCGTTGACCGCTCGCTAAGCGGCTCAGAGTTCGCGGGATGGCAACCCACTTTCGCACCTGATGGGTTCGGTGCCGAGGCTGGCGCGATGTGGGCATCACCGGCCCATGCACAAACGCTCCGCGCCATCGCGGCATCGGGAGCGGAAGACTTCTACCGTGGCGCGTTGGCGCGGAAGATCGCTGAGTTCTCAGACGCGACAGGCGGCACCCTGACGCTTGATGACCTCGCCCAGCACACCAGCACCTGGGTCGATCCAATCACCACCAACTATCGCGGCTACGATGTATGGGAGATTCCACCGAGCGGACAGGGATTGACCGCGCTGCTAGCGCTCAACATCCTGGAAGGATTCGATCTTTCGCGCTACCAGCGCGATTCCGCCGATGCGTTCCACCTCCAGATCGAGGCGATCAAGCTGGCCTTCGCCGACGCATTCACCTATATCGCCGATCCTGCCTCGGATCAGGACGCGGCACAGGCGTTGTGGGCCGGGCTGCTCGATAAGAGCTACGCCGCCACCCGACGTTCCGCGATTGGCGACACCGCTGCTACCTACGAACACGGTGAACCGATGCGTGGCGGGACAGTCTATCTCAACGCCGCCGACCGTGACGGCATGATGGTCAGCCTGATCCAGTCCAATTACCTGGGATTCGGTTCCGGCATTGTCGTCCCCGGCACCGGCATCGCCCTGCATAGCCGCGCCAGCGGTTTCAGCCTCGCGGACGGTCATCTCAACCAGCTTGCCCCCGGCAAACGCCCCTATCACACCATCATCCCCGGCTTTCTCACCAGGGATAACGCAGCGGTGGGACCGTTTGGCGTGATGGGTGGTCATATGCAGCCCCAGGGACATCTACAGATGGTCGTCAATATGGTCGATTATGGGATGAATCCCCAATCCAGCCTCGACGCGCCGCGCTGGTACTGGTCGAACGGGAACAATGTCGATCTCGAGCAATCCACACCGAGCCATGTCGTGCGCGGCCTGCTACGCCGTGGGCACACGGTCGAAGTCGCACCGGAACCGGGGCGATTCGGACGCGGACAGATTATTCGCCGGTTGGAGAGTGGGGTGTACGTGGCAGGAAGCGAAGGACGAGCGGACGGAACGGCGGCAGGATATTAAAGACAAAGCGGCTCGCGCTTGAAGCGCGAGCCGCTTTGTTAAGGGAGGGCATCCCCGCCAAACTACTTTGCAGTAGCAGCGGTGATGCCCGAACGCATAATACTCATGAGCATCACCTCCTTTTCCCTGGACGGTCGTGACGTATGGAACGATCGTCGTGTGGGTAGTATACCATGTCGCACAGACGTGTCAATGACGAGTTTTATAACTTCATCAGCACACTTCCTGTCAGGGCGTATACTTGAATCGCGTTGCGATGACACGAGATCTAGAACACTATGTCAAGCGAGGAATACAGTATGGATCAATCATACGAGAACATGAACTACCAGCTTCATAGCGCCGGAACGCCACCGGAGCGGGCACGCGGAGCCACGATCATGTTGCATGGTCGCGGCGCGACGGCAGGCGATATACTGGCCTTACACCGCTCCCTGAATCAGCCCGACATCGCCTATCTCGCGCCCCAGGCACCGGGCCACCAGTGGTATCCCAACCGCTTCATGGAAGTGATCGCCAGGAACGAGCCGTACCTGAGCTACGCCATACGTGCCATCGACGACCTGATCGCATCGCTCAACACGGCAGGGCTGGCACACGACCGCATCGTATTGCTGGGCTTCTCGCAGGGCGCGTGTCTGGCGACCGAATACGCGGCGCGAAACGCACGGCGTTATGGCGGTATCGCCGGACTAAGCGGGGGATTGATCGGTCCCGAAGGCACGCCCCGCGACTACCAGGGGTCGCTCGATGGCACGCCAGTATTCCTGGGCTGTAGTGATATCGACGCCCACATCCCGCTCAAGCGCGTCCAGGACACCACCAAAGTGCTAACAGGGCTAGGGGCCAGTGTCACCGAACGAATCTACCGTGGCATGGGTCACACCGTCAACGTCGATGAAGTCGAACACGTCCAGCGTATCCTTGCCGCTATTCCCCCCCGTTAGGCTGGGAAGCATATAAACGAACTGACCTCTTCTACCTCGCATACCGAGCTGCCCTCTATGGAACGCAGAACGCAGGTACTCACGTTCGTCGCCAGGTGCTTAATATGCTATGCTCCATAGCATACGCATACGTGCGTTCGATAGTAGATGTCAACACGAGGAGGGTTAGCATGGCAGCACCACGAAAGGTGATCGCGGCGGCGCGGCAAGCCGTCCTCGAACGCTACCCAGAGATGAGCGGTATGCGCTGTAGCGGACAGTTCGCGCCTGATGGTGAAAAATACATCGTGACGGCTCAACGCGCCATCAGCACAGCTGATGGTCAAACACTCCAACGGATCGTCCACGTTACCGTGGACCAGGAAGGACGAATACTGCGTGTCAGCAGTTCAAAATAACACCATGCGCGCGGTCGTCATTACCCAACCGGGCGATCCCGGTGTACTCACGATTGAGCAACAGCCACTCCCACAGCCACAGGCCGACCAGGTGCGCGTGCGCGTTCACGCCACCAGTCTCAACCGCGCCGACCTGTTGCAACGCAAAGGCGGCTATCCCGCGCCAAAGCCCTGGCCCGCCAACATCCCTGGCCTTGAAATCGCAGGCGAGGTCGATGCGCTTGGGCCCGACGTCATCGGGCTCAAGCAGGGCGACCGTGTGTTCGGCCTGGTCGGAGGCGGTGGATACGCCGAGTACGTGATCACGACGCCCGACCAACTCGCGTCGATCCCGTCCAACCTCTCCTACACCGATGCGGCAGCGGTTCCTGAAGTCTTTATGACCGCCTACGATGCCTTGTTTGCCCAGGCCGATCTACGGATGGGCGAACGTCTACTTGTCCATGCCATCGGCTCGGGCGTTGGCACCGCCGCCCTCCAACTCGCCAAAGCCGCCGGAGCGACCGTGTACGGCACGTCGCGCACAGCCGATAAGATCGAGCAAGCCAGTGCGTTGGGTCTGGATGCAGCGTTCAGCCCGGACAACTTCGCCGCAGCGTTGCGCGAAGCGACGGGCGACGGTGTCGATGTCATCGTCGATTTCGTGGGTGCTCCTTACTTACAGATGAACCTCGAAGCGCTCGCGCTACGCGGACGCATGGTGCTGGTAGGGACGATGGGCGGCACACAGGCACCGCTTGATATGGGTCTGCTGATGAGCAAACGGCTGCACATCTTCGGAACGATGCTGCGTAGCCGAACTCGCGCCGAAAAAGCGACGCTCACCGCACGCTTCGCCGCCAATGTCGTGCCATTACTGCAGCGTGAAGTCGTGCGTCCAATCGTCGATCGGGTGTTCTCCTTCGAGGATGTGGTCGCGGCGCATACCTATATGGAATCAAACGCAAACTTTGGCAAGATCGTCTTGAGGGTCATATGAGCGCGTTCACGCAGGAGATTGTCGATGCCGTGGAACGCGCCCGCTCCGCTGGCGGCGTCGGCGGCATCGCACTCGCCGCCCGGGTGGGCGATGAAGCACCCCGCACCTTGTTCATCGGCGGCGATGAACACGACGCATCTTTGGACGCGCAAAGTTTGTTTCCAGTCGCGTCCGTTACCAAGCTCGCGACATCACTGGCAGTCGCACGACTGGTCGATCAGGGCGTGTTGTCCTACGACGATGCGCTGTTCGAGCATCTGCCTGAAGCAGCATCGGCGCTCCCTGGGATCGGACTACGTGACATTCTGAGCCATTGTGCCGGATTGCCCGCCGACCTCGATCCCGCTAGCGCTCCCTATGCGCTGGGACTGGACTGGCCCGCGTTACGCGACGCCTGTCTGCAAACGCCGTTGGTGGCTGCACCCCGCAGCATCGTGCAGTATGGCAACGTCGGCTACGGACTGATGGCGATCGTTGTCGAGCGCCTGACTGGCCTCCAATTTGCCGACGCGTTGCGCTCGCTCGTCATCGAGCCGCTCGGCATTGAAGCCTACCTGCAAGCCGACTTGCCCCGACCAGCGGTACATCTCAGCGACGTGCGCGGCCGCCGTGCACAGGAGGGCATGGAGCCGTTCAATTCCACGTTCTACCGTTCGCTCATGCTGCCATGGGCCGGACTGGTGACGACGCTGGACGGCGCGTTGGGCATCATCGACGCATGGAGCCAACCAGGGTTTTTACAGGAATCAACACGGCGCGACGCCACCAGCAACCAGGTCGGGGACCTGGGCGGCGGCCAGATCAGACCGCTGTGGTGGCAACACTGCCCATGGGGTCTAGGGCCAGAAATTCACGGTAGCAAAACACCGCATTGGGTTCCCCCCTCGGCATCAGCGTCGTCGTTCGGCCACGCCGGAGCGTCAGGCTCCCTGGTCTGGTCCGATCCCGAAGCGCGAGTCACCTGGGCGATCATGGGAACGCGCACCGCCGACAATGGCTGGCTGATCCGCTATGGCTCGCAGATCGGCGCGGCGCTCCTTCAATCCGCGCATAGCTCGGCAACTACCGAATGAATCTACAAATCGTCCACGGCTGGGCCGAAGAAGCCGGCGAGATCAGCCGCCATTATTTCAATCGCGTCGAAGCCCAGATCAAAGCTGACCGAAGCGTCGTTACCGCCGCTGATGTCGAGATCGAACATCTGCTGCGCGAACGCATCCACGCCACCTATCCCGACCACAGTATTATCGGCGAGGAACACGGCGGCGACAGGAGCGACGCACCCTACGCCTGGGCGATCGATCCGCTGGACGGTACCAGCAACTTCGTAGAAGGGTTGCCGATCTGGGGAACATCGATCGGATTGCTCCACCATGGCGTCCCAATCATGGGCTGCTTCTACATGCCGCTCGTCGGCGATTGGTACGAAGTCGATATCGAGGGTCCGGCGCTCTTCAACGGTAGGCCGATCCACGCGACGACCGACCACCTGCTCGATTCCGAAGCCTGGATCTGCGTCCCGTCGAACGTCCATCGCCGCTACCAGATCGTGCATCCCGGCAAGGTACGCTCGCTTGGCTCGCTCGCCGCGCACTTATGCTACGTCGCACGCGGCACCGCTGTCGGCGCGGTCATCGGTGCGCCCTACATCTGGGACATGGCGGCGGGGCTTGCGCTGCTTCATCGTGCTGGTGGCGATATTCGCACGCTTAAGGACGGACAGCCCATCGATCTGTCAACACTCGGTAGGGGCAAGCCGCAGCAACCGCTCATCGCCGGCTCGCCCGCCTCAGTCGCCATGCTGCGTGAGCGCGTCAACGTCCGCACATAGCATGGCTCATACAATCAATGTATGAAGGTGACGTCAAAGCTTTTTGTGGCTCCGCCGTCAAGGATCATGCTAGGTGTGACACACCCCCTGCGATTTGCTACCATGGCGCGTGATGCAAGAAACGGCTGAACTTACCACCCGGCAACGCGTGCATACGCGACGACTCGCGCTGCGGCTACTCGCCGGGGCCTTCCCTGGACGGCTCACACTGGTAGCCCTGCTGGCACTCGTCGGCGGCGCGTTGCCTGCCATATTCGCCGTACTTGTCGCCGCGGTCGTACAGACCATCGCCACGAGTGTAGGCGGCGTGACCATCGACCGTAATCGTATCACCACGTTGCTGGCGGCGATGGCGGTCGTCCTGGTGCTACAGGAAGTCATCGCCGCAGTGCGCGAGATCGTCGTCAACAACCTGTACCGACGCTACGACGAATATCTGCTCGGTCGCGTCATGCGAACGACACTCAGCGTGCCGCGCCTCGAACTGTTCGAGCATCCCACTATCGCCCAAAGCACCGACCGCGCCGTGCGTATCGCCCGCTTCGGACCGGGCGAACTCGTCAGCGGCCTCAGCACCAAATGGGGACAACAGGCGCAGGGGCTTGCCGCGACCGTGCTGGTGGCGACGATCTGGCCTCTGGCCGCCGTCGTCCTTGCGGCGGTGTGGATGCTCGTCGGGTGGCAATTACAGGCAGACTATTACCGCGCCAACCCATTCTGGTCCGATCCGCTGCGCCGCGCCCGCTACCTCAAGCAACTGGCGCTTATGCCCGAATGGGCGAAGGAACTACGCATCTTCGGCCTGGCCGACTGGCTGACACGGCAATGGAGCGCACAATGGTTGAGTGTTATGAACAACCTCTGGCGAGCGCGGCAGGTCGATCAACGCCGCATGATGCTACTGCTCGTAGTGGTTCTACTGCTCAACGGCGGCGTGCTATGGCTGGCTGCGTCGGCGGCGCTTGCCGGAACCATGACTATCGGCGCTGTGACCGTGCTGATACAGGGGTTGTTTGGTATGGCGCTGCTGGGCGATCAGGAAGGCGACGTTTGGATCGAGAACGGCGCCGTGCCAGTGCCTGATCTTCTGGCGTTCGAGCGCGACACCGCGCATCTGATGCCACAGCCGGACGCGACGCTTGTTCAGCACACGCCCGTCAAAGAGATACACTTCGAAGATGTACGGTTCAGCTATGGCACCCGTACGACGCCCGTCTATGACGGCCTCGACCTTCGTATCGCCATTGGTCAATCGTTGGCAATCGTCGGCCTCAATGGGGCTGGCAAGACCACGTTAATCAAGCTGCTGGCAGGGCTAGAAGTACCACAACGCGGACGCATCACCGTCGATGGAATCGACCTCGTCCGCATCGATCCCGCGTCGTGGCAGCGCACCGTCGCGGCGATCTTCCAGGACTTCGTACACTACGAGCTATCCGCACGCGACAATATCGGTTTCGGCGCGGTCGAAACACTCCACGACCCGGACACCAACGAACGCATCGCACGCGCGGCGCGGCGCGCCGGAGCCGAGGATGTGTTGTCCGCGCTGCCGCAAGGCCTCCACACACCGCTATCGCGCCGCTTCGCGGGCGGCACCGACCTATCGGGCGGTCAGTGGCAGCGTATCGCGCTGGCACGCGCAATGAACGCCGTGGAGTCGGGCGCGAGCGTGCTGGTACTGGACGAGCCGACCGCGCATCTCGATGTACGCGCCGAAGCCGCCCTGTATGATCGCTTCATCGACCTCACGGCTGGCCTGACCACGATCGTGATCAGCCATCGCTTCTCGACTGTTCGCCGCGCCGACCGGATCGTCGTTCTCGACGGCGGGCGCATCGTGGAAGATGGTAGTCACGACGATCTGATCGCCGCTGGCGGTCAGTATGCTCACCTGTTCCAGACCCAGGCGATGCGGTATGCCGAGAGCGAGGACGACGATGCTTGATACCTCGTTTCGCAGCCGCATACGTGCAGCCAGAACGATGCTCCGTTTCGCCTGGGAAGCGGATCAGCGTAGTTCGATCCTGGCCTTCGGGCTGATCGGACTGGAAGGGCTCGCACAGATCCTGTTCGCCTTCTGGCTCAAACTACTGCTCGACGGCGTCGACCGCGGCGATCAGCGTCCGGTGATGATCGCCGCCATCGGCATCACCTGCTCCATCGCTGGTGTCACGACGCTCGCGTATTACGGTAGCCTGATGCGCCGCTTGATGTCGGAACGGGCACACCATCTGGTCGAACGCCGTCTACTCGATCTTGTCGCGCATATACCGACCCTCGACATTCAGGAAACGCCCGCGCATCTCGCCCAACTCGAATTGCTCGAAAGCGAATCATGGGAGTTCGGCTCGGTGATTCCATCGATCCTTACGCTCTTTACGATCCTCGTCCGAATCGTTACGACTCTGCTCGTACTCCTCAGCATCCATCCGCTGTTGTTGCTCCTGCCACTATTCGGACTACCGGCGTTGCTGCTCAGTTCGCGCACGAGTAACCTGTACCAGTTAGGCAACGAACTCGCCGCCGAACCGTCACGCCGCGCCAACTATCTATTCGACCTTGCCACGACCAGCGCAGCCGCCAAGGAACTGCGTCTGTTCCGGCTAGGCGACGAAGTCCTCGCCCGTTTCCATTCCGCGCACCACGAAGTGCAAGCGATCCACCAGCGACTGAACATGCGCGGGGCGGCGTTGAAACTGCTCACCCGTTGCTTCTTCCTGATCGGGTTCTTCGGCGCGATTGTATTTATGGTCAACCGGGCGCTCGCGGGACAGGCGACGGCGGGCGATGCAGTCCTGACTGCTACGCTCGCCGGACAGGTGCTTGGCCTGGTCGCCGGATCGGCTGAACTGATCCAATTCGCATGGAGTTCGCTTGCGACGGCGAGCCGCTTTGTGTACCTCCAGGACGTCGCGACGCAAGCCGTGCGCCCCGCCGCTGGCACGGGCATCGTGCCGACGCGCCTGCACGACGGCATTCGTTTGGAAGGCATCACCTACCGCTATCCACTCGGCGAAAGCGACACGCTTCACGACATCACCCTCGACCTACCAGCAGGATCGACGGTTGCGCTCGTCGGCGACAACGGCGCGGGCAAGACCACGCTGGTGAAACTACTGGCGGGGCTGTACATACCATCGGGCGGTCGCATCCTGATCGACGGCACCGATCTGTCAACGCTCGACGCCGAGCAATGGCGCACGCACGTCGCAGCCGGATTTCAGGACCACGCTCGTTGGGAGTTCATCGTGCGTGAAACGGTCGGCATCGGCGACCTCACGGCACTCGACGATGAGGCGCGGGTCGTTGATGCACTGGAGCGAGCGGGAGCCAGCGACATGTTACCGACGCTTCCGGCGGGGACGGCAACACAACTTGGCCCGTCATGGCCCGCGGGCGTTGACCTGTCCGGCGGGCAGTGGCAGAAACTTGCGCTTGGTCGGGCAATGATGCGGACCAGTCCACTGCTGCTGCTGCTAGACGAGCCGACCGCCGCGCTCGACGCAGATACCGAGCATCGCCTGTTCGAGCGTTGGACCGCGGCCGCCCGCGACCTGCGCCGTGCCACCGGAGCCGTAACGGTGCTGGTATCGCACCGTTTCTCGACGGTGCAAATGGCTGATTTGATCGTCGTCCTGGATCACGGACGCATCGTGGAGCAGGGCAACCACGCCGCATTACTCGCCAGGGGTGGCCTGTACGCCGAACTGTTCGAGCTACAGGCGCGGTCGTACCGCTAGATTTCAGCCTAGCTCATCAAGCGCTTGCACAAGCCGGACTATGCCAGCGCGAAACGCTTGTGATTCGGTCAGCGCCGACACCATCAAGTGTACGCCGCGCTCGTAGCCATAGAAATAGCCGGGGTGGACGTTGATCCCACGGTCGAGCAGCGCCAGCACGACGGCTTCTTCGTCCATCGCGGTTTCGATGCGTGGAAACAGATAATAGCCACCGTCGGGCAAGTGTGCGTCGATACGCGGCGACGCCGCGAAAGCATCGAGGGCGAAGCGCATGTTCGTTCCCACCTGTTCCAC
This sequence comes from uncultured Chloroflexia bacterium, assembly GCA_963790835.1. Taxonomy (GTDB): domain Bacteria; phylum Chloroflexota; class Chloroflexia; order Chloroflexales; family Kallotenuaceae; genus JBBSGA01. The sequence continues at coordinate 1,790,453 of CAWBPU010000002.1, read as the reverse complement.
CATCTGCGCCACAAACGTCTCCCCCTGCTCGAACAACGCGGGCAACATATGCTGCGTGAGGCTGTTGGCTCCCAGAAATGTATCGTTGAGCAGTTCCAGACGGTCGCCCCAGCGTTCGTAGGCGCGTCCGTCGAGCGCGATCCAACCGAGTTTGAGATCGGGCAGCGCGAACATTTTGGAGATGCCGTTGAGGACGAACACCGGCAAGTCAGGATGGAGAGCGGCGAACGGTGGGACGTGCGATGCAGCGAACGCCCACGGCGCGAACACTTCATCGCAGATCACGGGCAAACCAAGCTCGCTGAGCGCGGCGAGCGGTTGCTGCACGACCATGCCGGTTGGATTGTGTGGCGAGACGACCAGCACGCCGCGTGTACGCTCGTCGCTGGCGTAGATGAGGCTTTCCTCATCGATGTGCCAGCGCGGTTCTTCGCGCATGCGGTAGGTGCGTAACTCAATGTGGTGGATCGCTGCCAGGAACTCGAACAAGGGGTAGGTGACTTCAGGGGCGAGGATGTTATCCCCTGGCTCGGTGAGCAGCGCGAACAGCAACGAATACGCTTCACTGGTGCTCGCGGTCACGAAGATGTGTTCGGGCTCGACCACAAACGCGGGCTTGCGTCGGGCGTAATACGCCGCGATACTCTGCCGTGCCGCCGTCGAACCGCGTGGATCTGGTTCGTAGCGGCGCGTCGCCCAATACGGTTCCGAGGCTGACTGCAAAATCGCCGGTGGAAACAGCAAGCCCTGCTGGGTCGGATTGCTGCTGGCAAGATCGACATAGCCCGGTCGCGCGGCGGCACGCCGTCGAGCTACGTCGATATCATTAGGTGTCAGGTCTTGTTCAGCCCAGAATCCCGGCATACCATATCCTGCAAATGGGCATCAGGTTCAGAACCTGATGCCCATTGCTGCTACTTGCGGTTGAAGATCACGCGCTCGGCGTTATCGTAATAGACTTTTTGTAGCACGTCGTCGGGTAGGAACACGCCGTAAATACCCCAACGCCCTTGCCCTGGGGTATGGCTACCAGCGTAGTTGAAGTATTCGTCATCAGTTTCCAAAAACCGATAGTAGGTCTGATAGGTTTCCAGCCCCGGCCCCGAATCCGTACCAAACATGATCTGGTCGGCGTGATCGAGGAAGAAGCGCCGCGACGCATATGGCTGGCGTCCAAGCTCCGAAATACGGGCGCTAATATCCACATAAAAGTTCGGGCAGCGTGCCATAAGATCGCCGACCCACGCGAGATTCTCCGAGTAACAGCCGACATGCGCGCCGATGAAGTCGGTGCCAGGGTGACGCGCGACGATGTTCGCCAGTCCCTCCATGATCGTCATGAACGGAGGAAACGGCGGACTGGGAAATTGCCAATCGGGATGCGCTTGAAGTTCTTCCCAGCGTTCGTTCGTTTCGTCCAACGGCTCGAAAAAAGCCACCGGATCGGCGATGTGGATCAGCACTGGCAAGTTGAGTTCGCCCGCTGCCGCCCACACTGGATCGAGCCTCGGGTCGTCCACCGCCACCAGCGTGCCATTCTGGTCAGCGACTGTCAGACCAAGGAGCTTCCAGATTTTGAGGCCGTCCGCGCCGCGGGCAGCCTGTTCACGCAAGCGCTCCGCCGCCCACTCACCGAAATTGTCGCCATGCTCAGGCCACTTCGACCAATCAACGCCGCCAAACACCGCGAAGCGGTCGGGTGCTGCCGCCTTGAAGTGTGCGAGATGGCGATCGAGGATATCCTCGCCCCATCCACCGTCGAGATCGACATACTTCTGCACACCCGCCCGATCCAACGCTTCCAACAATTCTTCCACGGGACGGGAGTCCCAACCACCGAATCCAGGCCCAAGATGATTATGCGCGTCGATCACCGGAAAGCGCGGTTGCTCAATCTTCGTTTGCTTGGTCGTCAACATCGAACGTGGGTGAAAATCACGAAGCTGCATCGAGAGTTCCTTGATAAATGACCGATGACCGAGAATCACGGGAGGGGACGAAAGGTACGCCAACGTCGTGCGCTCGGGTTTGAATGACGCTTTGCGGGGCGTCAGATTCTGCCACTATTCTAATCACCTGTGCTGAACTGTCAATTAGTTCCACGAATGTAATTGACGCTTTTGCACTATTATGATATATTTTGACGCATCTCAACGACGTCCCGCCACAATGTAGTCACGAATACACACGTTTAGCCCGAGCTAACGGCGTATGTATCATCCTTAACCGGCAACGATTTATTCAGTCTTAACGGAGTACCCATGTCCGTACCTACGATCACACAAGGTGAACATACCATCCGCGAAATCCTGAGTCAGCCACTCACATGGCGTTCGGCGCTCGACGGCGTACAAGCCAAACGAACCGAGCTCCGAGCGCTGCTCCAGCGATTCGACGGCAAACCGTTGCTGATGCTTGGCAGCGGGTCACCTTACTATCTCGCACAGGCCATCGCCGCGCTCATTCGCGCTCACGTCGGACGCCCGTGTGCCGCGTCGCCCTCAGCAGAGATCGTCTTTAACCGCCAGAGCGTTCTCGCCGAACAGGGTCCCACGCTGGCCATCATCTTTTCGCGGTCCGGCGAAACCAGTGAGGCTATCGCCGCAACGCGCATCATCCAGCGTGCAGGCGGTGCAGTCATCGCCGTCGGCTGTGACGCATCTACGACACTGATGGGCATTGCCGATGTTGCGGTGGAAGTTGCCGAAGGCCGCGAAGAAAGCGCCGCGCAAACACGCTCGTTCGCGGGCATGTACATCGCCGGACAGGCCATCGTCGCGTTGATGGGGCAGTCTGGTACGGATAGCGACGATCTGGCAGCCGGACTTGAGCGCTTGCCGGACCTCGGGCGCACCTTGATCGAAACAGCTCGTACGACAATCAGCTGCTGTGCGACCGACACCGAGATCGAACGCATCTTCGTGCTCGGTTCAGGTGTGCGCTATGGCATCGCCTGTGAAACCGCCTTAAAATTCCAGGAGATGTCGCTCACAAACATCCACGCGTATAACCCGCTTGAGTTCCGGCACGGTCCGATGTCAATGGCGGACGAACAGGCGCTGGTGATTGGGCTGATCGGTGGCAATGGTAGCGATGAAGAGCTCGCCGTGTTACGTGAATCACAGGCGTTTGGCGCACATGTGGTAGCAGTCGCTGAACAGTCGTCGCCGCTCATGGAAGGGATGGACGGCTCGCTGGTCCTCGATTCCGGTCTGCCCGAACACGCACGTACGGCACTCTACCTACCACCGTTGCAGTTGATGGCCTACGAACGTGCGATGGCGAAGGGACTCAATCCCGATTCACCGCGCAACGTGACCAAGTTTGTGCGGGTCGCGCATCTTGAAGCAGCCGGCGAATAACGACGTAAACCCGCTCGTGTGTACGAACAAGGCGTTCCCATGATCGTTACATTTACGCCGAATCCGGCGCTGGACAAGACCGTAGTCGTCCCCGGCTTCGATCTCGGCACGATCTTTCGCACCGCCGACGTTCAAATGTTAGCGGGCGGCAAAGGCTTCAACGTCGCCCGCTCGCTACGGGTTCTCGGTCACAACCCGGTCGTCGTCGCGCCGTTGGGGGGGCACATCGGTCACATGATCGACGATCTCGCTCGCGCCGAGGGGCTGGAGTGTGAAGCGGTCTGGTTCGACGGTGAAACGCGCACTTGCTTGTCCATCGTCGATCCCAGCAACGGCAAGGTCTCCGAGATTTATGAGGCGGGTCCGGTGTTACCTGCGGAAGCGTGGGAGCGTACACTACACACACTTCAACGACGCCTGACATCCGGTACCATGCTCGCTGTCAGTGGAGGTTTTCCGAGGGGCGTTTCCGATGACGCATTGCAGCGCATCGCTCAACGCGCTTTTGACGCCGGAATTCCGGCGATGTTCGACTCCTATGGTCCACAACTACGCAATGCCCTTGGTGCGCGACCATGGTTGGTCAAGTGCAACGCTCATGAGGCCAGCGACCTGCTTAACCGCACCGTCGAAGGCTTCGCTTCAGCTATCGCCGCCGCCAGAGACATCCAAACCGCCGGTGCGCGGTCGGTGGTGATCACGCTGGGAGCGGTCGGTGCCGCTGGCGTCGACGAACACGGGCAAGCCTTCGCATGGCGTGCGCCCAGGGTTCGGAGCGTTTCAGCGGTCGGCAGTGGGGATGCCTGTTTCGCAGGAATCGCGCTCGCACTGGCAGGGAGAGCGCCGCTGGCAGAGGCGACTCGACGCGGCATGGCAGCCGGCGCCGCGAATACCCTCCAAACCGGCGCGGGCATATTCGGACGCCGCGAGGCGGAACATCTCATCGCAGAGGTACAACCGATCGAGTATGAACCTCTGGGTTCGTGATCGGACAATCCCTGGTTGCTACACCGAACATCGAGGTTCGGACGGCATAAATTGACATCGCTCGTCATTGGCGCGATCTTCGTTCGCAAGCGAACGGGTATCGGGCAACAGCCGCATCATTCAGTTCACAGAAAGGGAAAGTGTATGAAGAACGTCCGACACGTACGGTCCATGCAGATGCTGGTCATCTTATTGATGACAATGATCGTTCTGGCAAGTTGTGGTGGTGGCTTGACCGCACCCGCCGTGTCCCCGACCACTGCCACAGATGGTGCCGCCGCGCCCGCCGTAACCGCTGACTCTGGCGTGGTTGCTCCCACGACAGCCACCGAAGATGGTGTAACGGAATCGGCTGAAGTCGCTGGCAAAACAAACATCACCTATTGGACCCACGACAACGCCGCCTTCGTGAAAGCAACTAATGAGTTGATCCGCGGCTTCCAGGAAGCTAATCCAGATATCAACATCGTCTACCAGCACTTCCCCTATGATGTGTTGATCAACAAGCTCCAAACCGCCTATGCCTCCAGCACGGAACCGGACATGCAGCAAATGTTCGGCACCTGGGCCACCGAGTACGCCAAGAAGGGTCTACTTACCGAAGTCTCGATACCGCGAGCACAGCTAGAAGAACAGTTCTGGCCCGCAGCCCTGGGTGCATACACCGTCGAAGGCAAGGTGTACGGGCTACCGCAGGAATACAACCTCGAAAATGGCGGCATGCTCATCAACAAAAAGATGCTGGCATCAATCGGGGCTGAAGTGCCTACAACCTGGGATCAAATTCGGGAGGTTGGCAAGCAGTTGACGAAGTGGAATGGCGAGCAACTCGAACAATCGGGCTTCGCGTTCACCAACAATGACAGCATTACCTTCATGTACCTTTCGCTCATTTTGCAACAGGGCGCGAAATACTGGGACGATGAAGGCAAGTATGTCAACTTCAATACGCCAGAAGGAAAGGCGGCATGGGTCTTTGAAACCGGACTCGAAACCACCGATAAGCTGACGCAGGAACGCGCTTTCGGCCCGACCGTCGATACTTTTGACGTCTTCTATCAGCAGAAAGCCGCAATGGGTTTTCGGGGTCCCTGGGTCATCGGAACAGCCGTCGAAACCTATCCCGATGTAAAGTATGGCACCGATTTCGACTATGTTCCCGTACCATCATTTGTCGATGGAACTCCTCCGCTGTTCGCCGCAGAATCTGGCTGGGGAACTGTTGTGTCGAGCCGATCCAAGAACAAGGAAGCATCACTCAAATTCCTCGAGTTCATGTCGCAGCCCGACAACGCCCGCGAATGGAACAATACGACTGCAACGGTGCCATCGATCAAGGCGCTCAAAGATGATGCGAAGCTGCTGGAAGTAACGCCAGCCCTTAAAACATCGTTTGACGCGCTGCAATACGGACAGTGGATCGGCGAAGTACAGAATCGTGACCGCTTCTTCAAGGTGATTCACGACCATTACACCGCCGTAGTGCTGGGTCAGGAAAAGCCTGAGGATTCCCCGGCCTTGATGACGACCGAAATCAACGCCATGATCGACGAGTACCTCGGACCGTAGACGCGGGTAGTACCATAGAGCAAGAAGGTTCTGGGGAGACGTTGCCGTAGGCATTCGGTCTCCCCACCTTTTTCGATCGCTACCTGTCATCTTTCGTCGTTGGTTGAAGGAGTTCCGAGTATGTCGATAGCAAAGCCAGCGCTCGTCACCAAGCGCGCCACGCGGCGGTCCCGACGCGAACGTGCGCCCGGTCACGCCCAACGCATGCGCTTCGTAGCAATCTGCATCGTGCCGATCATGCTGCTGTTCCTCGTGTTTTCGTTCCTGCCGATCTGTATGAGCATCATCCTCAGCATGTATCGTTACAACCCTCTTGACGCCACTGCGCCATTTATTGGTTTCCGCAATTACACCTTCGCGTTTACCAAGGATGTAGCGTTTCGTAAATCGGTTGTCAACACGTTTCTGTATGTGCTCATCGCGGTGCCGCTGAACATCGTGCTGACGCTGCCGATCGCCATCGCGCTCAACAAAATCGAGCGCTTCAAGGCGGTCTTTCGCACGATCTTTTTCATGCCTTCGGTTGCCTCGCTCGTCGCGGTCGCGTTCGTGTGGTCCTACATGTATGAACCACAGGCCGGTATCATCAACACCGTGCTCCGTTCGATGGGCTTGCCCGGTCGATTCTGGCTGTCGGAGCCACAAACGGCGTTGTACGCGATCATCCTGGTCGCCGTGTGGCAGGACATGGGGTATAACATCATCGTGTTCCTTGCCGGCTTGCAAACCATCCCCGACATGCTGCACGAAGCGGCGACGGTCGATGGTGCGACCGCCTGGCAACGGTTTCGTTACGTTACGATGCCGCTATTAAGTCGCACGATGTTGCTCGTGACTGTGCTGACGACACTTTCCTACATGCAGGTCTTTATTCCGATGCAAGTGATGACGGCAGGCGGGCCCCTCGATTCCAGCCGCACCATCGTGTTGCATATCTGGGATCAGGCGTTTCGCTACCTCAAGATGGGTTACGCCAGTTCCTTATCGGTGATGCTGTTGATTATCCTGCTGGTCATTACGCTGATCCAGATGCGTTTTCTACGCACGAATTGGGAGTATTGATATGGCAGCATCGACTCACCCAAGAGCACAAACGCACACCGACCGTGGCACCGTCATCCTGTACGTGCTGCTCACCTTTGGGGCGGTACTGATGGCGCTGCCGCTTGTGCAGATGATTCTGACCTCCCTCAAGAGTGCCGCCGAAGCCGCCGCTGTACCGCCGACGCTCTTTCCGGCCAATCCATCACTGAGTGCGTATCGCACAGTGTTGACCGAAGCACCCTTCTTCACCTGGTTCCGTAACAGCGTCGTCGTCGCCCTATCCGTAACGGCGATCCAGTTGTTCACCTCCACGCTCGGCGGCTATATCTTCGCCAAGTTCGATTTTCCCTTCAGGAATATTCTGTTTACGCTGATCCTGGCCACATTGATGGTGCCGTTTCCGGTCGTTCTGATTCCGGTGTACCTCATCATCAGCAAACTTCAGTTGATCAACACCCTGTTTGCCCTGATCGTACCGAGCATGGTGACGGCGTTTGGTATGTTCTTGATGCGCCAGTTCGCCGCTGCCGTTCCCAGCGAGTTGCTCGACGCAGCACGCCTCGACGGCGCGGGAGAATTCACGATCTATGCGCGACTTGTGCTGCCGCAGCTTCGCCCCGCCATGGCGACACTTGGTATCTTTACCTTTATGGCGACCTGGAACGATTATCTTTGGCCTTTGATCGTGATCAACGATCAGAACCGCATGACCTTGCCACTGGCGCTGACATTCTTCAATTCGCAGCACTCTACACGCTACGACTTGATGATGGCAGCCTCGGTACTGATCATCGGTCCAATCATCCTGATATTCCTCTTTTTTCAACGTCAATTCGTCAATGCTGTCGCCTTAAGTGGCATGAAGTAACCCAAAAAAGGATTCCAATGAAGGAACGAATCGTCCTGATCGGTGCTGGTAGTGTCGTATTCACCCGTGGGTTGGTCGCGGATTTGATCCGCACCAAGGTCGATGCCGAAGTTGCGCTAGTCGATATCGACCCCGTGGCGCTGGAAGTGTCTGAACGCCTCGCCGCCAAGATGATCGCGCTCGCCGGAGCGCAGCTCACCCTACAAGCAGCAACCGACCGCCGCGATGTGCTGCGTGACGCGACCGTCGTGATCTGCACGATTGGCGTGGGGGGACGCCGCGCCTGGGAACAGGACGTATTCATTCCACGCAAGTATGGCATCTTCGTGCCGGTGGGCGACAGCGTTGGTCCCGGCGGCTCGTCGCGGGCACTGCGTATGATTCCGGCGATGGTCGCCATCGCCAGGGACGTGCAGGAACTCGCGCCCAATGCCTTTTTCGTCAACTATGGCAACCCGATGCCTCCGGTCTGCCGCGCCATCATCAAGGCGACGGGCGTCCCCGTCGTCGGGCTATGCCATGGCGTCTTTCATACCGGGCAGTACATCGCACGCGCTCTTGGTGTGGACGAGGCGAGCTTGCAATACAGCGCCGTCGGCATCAACCACCTGACCTGGTTTCGCAGCGTGCGTGCCAATGGGCAGGACTGTATGCCGCGCATGCTTGAGGTCGCCGCTGAGCGCGTCGGTCGCGCTCCCGCCTCCACCAGCGCCCAACCGGTGGAAGCAAGTGGCAAGGACAATCACTATCATGCCGAATTCAACGGCGTGGATAATCCCTTCTCATGGCAACTCATGCAACACTTCGGGGCAGTGCCCTCGGCACTTGATCGTCACGTTACCGAGTTCTTCCCGCAATTCTTCCGCGACGGCACGTATTACGGGCGTAGGCTCGGCGTCGATGCGTTCAGCTTCGAGGGTGTCGTCGCCGATGGTGACAACGCCTACGAGGAGATGCGCGAGATCGCGTTTTCCGATGCACCGCTTCCCGACGATTATCTGGTCCGCCTCAGCGGCGAACACGAGCAAGCCCTGGACATCCTGCAAGCGATTCGCAGCGACCGTGGTACGATCTTCTCGGCAAACCTGCCAAATAAGGGGCAAGTCCCTAACCTGCCGCTCGACGCCATCGTGGAAGCGCCCGCCATCGCCACCAGCGAAGGCTTGCAGCATATCATGCAGCCGGCACTTCCTTCCGCTATTGCCGGAACGCTGGCGACACGCTACCAATGGGTCGAAACCATCGTAGAGGCTGCCCTGGAAGGCAGCCGTGCCAAGTTCATCGAAGCATTGGTCCTTGATGGAGCAGTCACCTCCATCGAGCAGGCATCCGCGCTCGCCGACGAATTGCTGGCAGCACAGGCGCAGTACCTACCCCAGTTCTAAACGCAAGAATAAAAGGGCGTGACTAAATACGTGATGAATCACGCCCTTACTGGCTCGTTCCAACCTGAACCGTCATCTCACGGCCTGTGGAATGTATCTCCACGTACTGTATACTTTTCCTCATCGCATTCAATCAACGTTGTACGCCTGTAAGGAGTCCGATTCTTGATCGTCGAAACGCATGTAACAATGGCGGACTTGCTCGCCTTCAACGCATATCACATGCGAACCTCGCCGGTCATCCAGCGCCAACTTCTAGTCGGAAGGTGTATGCTAACTGGCCTCGCTTTGCTATTAGGAATAGGAATTATCTTTGCTGGCAGTGGCACAGTGGATGTATCGGACCTTATCTTTATATTACTTATTTGTGTTATCTCATTCGCTATATATCCATACCTGATTCGTCGTAGCAGCATGAAGACAATAGAGAAGCTAGCGCTTGAAGGTAAGAACAAGGGTATGCTCGGCGATCAGAAACTGGAACTTGACGCCCGAAGCGCTTATCGTAACAACCAAATCCAGTTCAAGCACAATGAATTGGTCAGCGGTCGAGCGTATCGCAACCACCGATGACCATGCATTCTTGTATGTCAGCGCCATTTCAGCACTAATGGTCCCACGCAACGCATTTGATTCACAGTCTGAGTTCCAGGCGTTCGTGGCTCAGGCTGAAGCATATCGAAGCGCTCACACCTCGTAAATAAGGCCACAGAGCAGCAATCGGCAATGATTATCCAGCTCCGTTTCGGTGTGGTTGTCAGCATACGAAGCAGCCTGGTAGGCCATTTGATGGACTACCAGGCTGCGGTAGAAGAATGAAGCATTTGCTCAGGCTATTTTGATGCTTGCAGGGCTTGACATTTACCCGTGAAGCTTTTATAGTCCAGACAAAGAAAAATAGGCAAATGCTCTTATCCAGAGGGGTGGAGGGACCGGCCCTGTGAAACCCCGGCAACTCGCTGGCATCGTTCGCCAGCAGGGTGCCAATTCCGGCAGAATCTTCTGGAAGATGAGAGAACGTGCCATCGCAGTATACTTGCGTGCGTTCGACGTGCTCTCATCAGACTGGATGAGAGCACGTTTTTAATTGCCCCTTGCAGGCATGGCATGAATGGACGGTAGAACGCGATGAGCTTACATGTACTCAAGTTCGGAGGAACGTCGGTAGGGAGTGCGGTGGCGATCAACAATTTGTTGACGATCGTCAGCGACGCATCGCACGCACACGATGCGTTGGTCGTGGTGGTATCGGCGATGAGCGGCGTGACTGATATGCTGCGTCGCGGCGCGCATAGCGCCAGTACCGGAGACACTACCACCTTTGGCACCCTTGCAAACGACATCGAACAAAAACACGTGGCTGCAGCGCTCGAACTCGTCCCCGACGAACAAGAGCGAAATGCCGTCTTGCAGAATGTCGGCAAGTTGATTGACGAGTTCCGCGTACTTTGCCACAGTGTCCAGGTGATCGGCGAACTGACACCACGCGCCCTCGACGCGATCTCCTCGTTGGGTGAGCGCATGAGCGCTCCACTGGTCGCGGCGGCTTTGCGCCACCATGGGCTACGTGCTGGCGCGTTCGACGCGACGAACATCATCGTCACCGACGACCGTTTCGGTGACGCCGCACCCCTGATGGACCGCACGCGCCAGCGCGCACAGGCCGAACTTGGCGCAGCCATCGAACGCGGCACGATTCCGGTGGTGACAGGCTACATCGGCGCCACCGAGAGTGGCGCGACAACGACGCTCGGACGTGGTGCCAGCGACTTCACGGCATCGATCCTGGGCGCTGCCCTGGACGCTGACCTCGTTTCAATCTACACCGATGTCGATGGCGTCATGACCGCCGACCCGCGCACCGTGCCGCACGCCCGCGTATTGCCGACCCTCTCGTATGAGGAGATCGGTGAATTGGCGTTCTTCGGCGCGAAGGTGCTCCAACCCAAAGCGATCAGGCCAATCGTCGAGCGTGATATCGCGCTCGTGATCCGCAACACCTTCAACGCCCAACATTCCGGCACAGCCATCGTGCGTCAGGCCAAAGCCGCCAACGGCATCGTCAAAGCTGTCACCGCCATTCGCGATATGTCAATTATCACGGTCGCGGGCCGTGGCATGCTTGGTATTCCCGGCGTTGCCGCCCGCACCTTTGGTGCGGTCGCGCAGGTGAACGCAAGCTGTCTGATGATTTCTCAGGCATCGTCCGAGCAAAGCATCTGCTTCGTCGTCCCCACAGCCGCCTCGTCGTCGGTAACAAACGCCCTTGAAACCGAACTTCGCGCCGAAGTCGAACGCCGTGACATTGACGGCATCGCGGCGCAGGACAACGTCGTGATCGTAACGGTCGTCGGCGCGGGCATGCGTGGCACTCCTGGTGTCGCCGGTGAAGTATTCGGCATCCTGGGACGTGAGCGCATCAACATTCACGCCATCGCACAGGGCTCATCGGAATGTTCAATCAGCCTGGTCGTCGACCGTGAAGACGCGGAAGCCGCCGTTTCCAAAATCCATGATCTCGCGATCGTGGCATAACCGACAGATGAACGATGAGCTACGCTGATCGTCTCCAATAAGGAATGAAAACGTCGTGAATCCATCGAAGAAGATCCCCATAGCGATCCTGGGCGCGACAGGAGCGGTCGGGCAACGCTGTATCCGCATGCTTGAGAACCACCCCTGGTTCCAGATCGCGATTTTGACAGGCTCGGAACGGTCGATTGGTCGGCCTTACGGTGAGGTCGTGCGCTGGGTGCTTGATGGGACGCCACCGGCATCAGTCGCCAAAATGATTGTCCAACCCACAACACAGGCCGGCGGCGTACCGTTGGCGATCTCGGCGCTACCCGCCGACCAGGCACGCGAGGCAGAACCTGCCTGGGCTTCCGCTGGTACAGTGGTATGCTCGAACGCATCGGCGTTCCGCATGGACCCGTTGGTGCCGCTGATCATCCCGGAGGTCAACCCAGAACATGTCGCGCTGATCGAAGCGCAGCGCAACGCACGCGGCTGGAGTGGAGCCATTGTTACGAATCCCAATTGCTCGACGATCACACTGGTGATGGCGCTCAAACCCATTTACGAACGCTTCGGCATTACCGACGTGATTGCCACGACACTGCAAGCCATTTCGGGCGCGGGTTATCCCGGCGTGGCATCGCTCGATATCCTGGATAACGTCGTGCCATACATCGGCGGCGAGGAAGAAAAGATCGAAACCGAGCCGCTAAAGCTGTTGGGTGCGTTCGCGGGCGACCATATCGACTTCGCCCAGATCACGGTCAGCGCGTCGGTCAATCGAGTGCCAGTCCTCGACGGGCATCTCGTCTCCGCATCGATCCGTCTGCGCGAACAGGCGTCCGTCGAAGAAGTGGTCGCGGCAATGCGCGAGTTCCAGCCGCCCGCGTCCGTGCGCGGGCTGCCGACAGCACCACCGCACCCGATCGTCGTGCGCGACGAGCCGGACCGACCACAGCCACGCCGCGACCGAGACCTTTACAACGGTATGGGAACAACCGTCGGACGTGTGAGGCCGTGTCCACTGCTCGACTACAAGTTCTCGGTGCTTTCACACAACACGATCCGTGGAGCGGCAGGTGGTGCGATCCTCAACGGCGAACTACTGGTTGCGGAAGGCATCATAGCGTAGGAACTGTTCTTGCAGGTTTATTCCTCAGTCCGGCGTGCTGCCCGGTCGCGAGGCGGGGCAGCACGACGAACACAATGAAGTGAGCAGGAGGAAACATGCAAGAGAAGCATATGCAGCCAGGGGACCAGCATCCCGAGGAATGGCGTGAGGACCTCAACCCGAACGCCAACGCTGGAATGAATGACGGCGGTATGTCGGTTAGCGCATCGGCACCGACCGCCCGCGACCATGGCGAGTTGAAGCGGATGCTCTCGGATTTCGACCGCGACGAACTCGACCGCATCATCGTGTTGCCCACCGGTACCCGTCTGGAGCAGGGCGCGACGTATGTCGATTTAGCGTCGCCAGACCGCAACGAATTCACAGGCATGGCAAGTGAAGAAGTTGGCGATTCAAATTGGATCGTGCCAAAGAAAGAAGTCGATTACCAGATATGGAATCGTCTCATCGGCGTCAACAATCCAGAGCGTACCGGCGAAACCGAATAATATCAATGAGCGGTGAGTCATTCCGAGCCAGAGCTAACCGCTTAGCGGGTCTAGGGGAAGCTCCTTGTGCCTGGAAGGCAACCGCTCAGGACGACGGTAGCTCATGCCTTGTCGTCATCGCTCATTGGTATACCTACTACCACGGACACAAACAACCCTGAGCATATGCTCAGGGTTGTTTGTGCTTATGAATACGTGTCAGATGTATTTGTTTGAACGTTCCTTATAACACGATCTTACGTTCGCTCAACAGACGAGATTTGATTTTGCGGAATAGTTCATGGTAATCTAGGCGTCCGGCAGCAATGTCATTACGATATTGTTCCAGCAGTTCGCGCACTTCCGCGTCGACGCGATCCTCAGCTTGCATCTCGTCTGTTAGCGTCGCTTTCACAGCATGGATCAGTTGTGAGTCGTCGGCCTGAAGCCGAACGTCATCGCGTTCAGCCAGCATATCGACGATGCCACTCGCCAAGCGCTCCAGTCGCCCTTCTGATATTCTCATCGTCGCCTCCCCCTTTTCCCGCGAGTTCGTGCCTGCTCCGCTCAGCGTTCGTAGTCAAGCACGAGCATATGATCAAGCAACGGCTTGAGTCGGCCAAAGGCGGCCTGGTGTTCTGGATGATCGCGGTACGCCAGGAGCGCATCACGATCCGCCAACTGTACCACAAGACCGAACTCAGCCGACACGTCACGTCCTACGAAATCGCGCTCGACTTCGATCGACGTGATGACGTCGATCGAATCCGCCAGCGCCCTGAAATCGCCCATGCGTTGGGCGATGGTAGCTTCATCAGTATTCGACTTGAGCTTAAATAAGACAATATGGTGGATCATTAAGGGCTCCATTGCTACACTGCAAGTTGTTTTTCACGCACCGATTCGAGTTGACCAAGGTGACATGCTTCCGACAACGAGACAAGAAACGGCGTGTTCTGCGTAAACTCGATCACGCTGATCGAAGCGTTCGTGACCCAGATATGATTAATACGGTCCATCGGCATGCCTAACACATCGGCGATCAGGATTTTGATCACGACATCATGCGTCGAAAACACAATGGTCCGATCATCCTCCTCGGCACAGACCCGCTCGCGGAAGTTAAGTGTGCGTTTCAGGATATTTGAGAAACTCTCGCCGCCCGGCATCTGAATACGTGTCGGAAACCGACGCCATTCCTCCAAAAGCTCCGGGTAATGGTCGCGAACTTCGGAAGCAGGAAGTCCCTGCCAGATACCATGATGTATTTCCATCAGCGCATCTTCCTGGACAAACGGCACGGTCGTATGAAACTTCGCGATCGCTTCGGCAGTCTTCCGTGCTCGCTGCAATGGACTGGTATAGATCGTGTCGATCTTCTCGTGTTGAAGTCGGCTGGCCAGGGCATCTGCCTGGCGCAGTCCGAGCTCGGAAAGCGGAGCATCCTCCTGACCCTGGTAGATACCCAGGCGATTCCACTCGCTTTCACCATGACGTACAAGAATGATTCGCATGTATTTCCTTAATTATGTGCCCATAATCGCTTGCTCAAATTTTGCCATCTCATCAGCCATGATTAACATGGGGAAATGAACCAGGAGCGACGGTGCGGTGATATTGTAATTGAGGATTCGGTCGTTGATATCACGCACCCGTGCGGCGTACTCGCTGCGATGATGCGCTTGCTGTACTTCGTTGCTTTCGCGCCAGCGTCCTGCGACAAACGTACGAAAACGTGCGAGGCGTTCAACATCATCGCGAATCTCGCGATTGACCTGCACCCATAATGGTGCGAGTCCATTGGAACGTAGCAAGCGATACGCCATGCGGAGGTCCTCCGGCACCATCGCATCTTCTTCCAGATTCAGGGGTTTCCCGGCACCCGCGAGGTTATCAAACGCGCCGTTTTCGATGCCTTCCTGAATTCGCTGTTCTACAAGGCCGCGCCAGGCTGCCGGACTTCCACGCTGGGGTGCTTGGGCCTCCTGCTCTTCCTCGTTTGCCGTTTCGGTTTTCGCCTTCTTGTTCTGCTCTTCAAGCAACCGTTCCGCACGCTTTCGTAAGAACGATTCCGACATGCCTCCGCCCTTTCTCTCTCGTAAACGGTCGCCGTTGGGCGACCGTTTACACATCTCATGATTCTACGATGGCGTTAAGATTTACGTCCTGGCACCGAGCGTCCCTTCGACTTGCGGCGTTGCCCATCCTGCGCCGCCTGCTTTTGCATTTGCTGCTGGGTTGGCTTTGCCGGACTCGGAATCTTCGTATCGTCCATCGTTGGCGCGAGCGCCGCGACCGCCCGTGGTGCGGCAGCAACGGGTTTCGCCGGAGCACCATGGCACTTCTTGAACTTCTTGCCAGAACCGCACGGACAAGGCTCGTTCGGTCCAACCTTCAGGTCGCGCACACGCGCCGTCTGGCTCGACGCACGTTGCTGCTGCACCTGACCGACATAGCGCGGCAGGTTGTTGAAGAACGTGCGCATCGTAGCGCGGTCGATAGTTATCATCAATTCCTCGAACATCCGGTACGCCTCGGTCTTGTAGATCACCAGCGGATCGCGCTGTGCGATACCCTGCAACCCGATACCCTGCCGTAGGTCTTCCATCGCCGTCAGGTAATCGACCCACTCGCGGTCGATCGCGCTCAGCATCAACTCGCGCCCGTACTGGTTGAGCAGATCGACGCCGATGAACGCACGCCAGCGCTCGAAGGTCCGGTCGAGCATCGCCTGTCAGTCCGTTTGCCAGCGCTTCGTCGCCGCCTTTGCCAGCCTCATACAGCGCCTCGATCCAGGCATCATCGACGGCCTGCTGGAAGTGCACTGCCTGTTCGGCGTCGAAGTTCTGTCCCGCGAACACCGGACTGAAGCGCCGTGCTGACGGGTCGCCAGAATACGCCCGAATGCAGCGGATCGCGCTCAGCGTCCGGCCTGTGCTGGAGCAATGCCTGGAGATTCTCGGTGAACTGATGCAGGAAGGCATCCGGGCGCACCTGGAATGAAGGGCACGATCTCCTGCACCTCCTGCGCGAACAGCCGCAGCGCGTTGCCTTCTTCTCGTGAGCGTGGGATCAGCGCTTGTAAGTTCACGCATCAGCATATCGCTGTCGACACCGCCAAGGTTGGCGGATTCGAGCGCGACTGCCTGGGGCAACTTCTGCTTGAATGCGTCGTAACGCGCCTTCGACGTTGGTGTAGTTCGGTCGCCTGAGTCGTCGCATCGTTGACCGCCGCTGTGATCTCGGCCGTCATCCAGGCGTCGTAGCCCGTCGCCATAGCGTTGAATCAGATCATCGAATTCGATCGTAGAACAGGTCTTTGATGTCGGAACTTCAAGATCGCCATCGGTACCTTCGCGCCAGCGCTCGTCGATGATAGCGTTCGACCGCCGCACGGTCTGCGTCGGCGAGCGCGGCTAAGCGATGCCTCGACATCCAGATCGACGAAGCTCCTCACATCCTCAAGCAACAGCCGCAGCGGATAGCGCTCGGCTTCAGCCTGTTCGATCAACGGTGCCAGCATCGCACCGCGTGCTGGTCTCGTCGGCGTTCTGCAACGCATCGAGGTCGAGTTGGTCGCTGTCGGGCAACACCTGCGACATCTGGCGACGAATCTCGGTTTCGCCCGTGGTTTCGAGGCCGGAAACCAGTTCCTCGATCTGACCAGTCGCCCAATCGCCGTAGTTCGCCGAGATAACGCTCGACCAGCACCTTGATGCGGCGTTGTTCCTCGCCTTCTTCCAGGATCGCGCGGCGACGTGCATAGATCACCTCGCGCTGCTTGTTCATCACGTCGTCGTAATCGACCACGCGCTTTCGCATGTCGAAGTTATAGCCTTCGACCTTGGTCTGGGCGCTTTCGATCGAGCGCGAGATCACGCCGAACTCGATCGGCATGTCGTCCTCGAAGCCAGCGCGTCCCATGATGCCCTTGACGCGGTCGATCGACGGGCCGAAGCGCTTCATCAAGTCGTCTTCGAGCGAGATATAGAAGCGCGACGAGCCAGGATCGCCCTGGCGTCCAGCGCGACCACGCAACTGATTGTCGATGCGGCGTGCCTCGTGGCGCTCGGTGCCGATGATATGCAGACCACCGCGCTCGCGCGACGAAGTCGGCATCGTCCTCCACCTGCTGCTTGATGCCACGCACGCCTTCGATCAACGACGCGTCCATCGTCGGCGTTTCGGCGACGATCTGGCATGCCAGTTGCGTCATCACCATGCAGCACCGCCGCGATCAAACGTGCACGTGCCGCATAGATCCGGTCGAACAAGTGATTCGCCAGGAACTCGGCTCGGTCGGTACGGTAGGCTACGAAGTCGCCACGCAGCGGCGGCGATCTCGGCGATCTGCTCCTCGCGCAGTCCGGGCGTATCCGGATCAGATCGCGAGCCATGCCATACTCACCGGCCAGCACGTCGTTGACGAACTGCCAGCGTTCGCCGAAGGTATCGCTTCGCCTTGTACGAAGCGGTGCAGCAGATACAGCACCGGGATTCTGCTCGAACGCATCCAGGCGCTGGTCTCGCCTCCAGCGCGCAGCGTTTTCAGTTCGTCGATCAGGACGGCAGGCAATTGCGCCTTTTGCAGCACCTGTTGCGCGCCCTGGTCTCGTTGCCGTCGATCAGGGACTTTGCCAGTGCCTTGACCTGCTCGCGTCGCACGCCCTGTTCTTCGAGGTAGTTGCGCTGCGAGCGAGTCAGGATTACCGCCCAGCAGAATGTCGGTACCACGACCTGCCATGTTGGTCGCGATCGTCACCGAGCCTGGACGTCCAGCCTGGGCGACGATCGTCGCCTCCTGTTCGTGGAGCTTGGCATTCAGCACGAAGTGTGGCACGCCATCATGCAGTGCAGCGATCAGCCGCTCCTGGTCAGTCGACCTGCAATGCACGCGGCGAAGCGCTGCACGATCTCGGGAGCGAACGGATCGACCGGCAAGCCGAGTGCCTGACCTGCATTCGCAGAACGGCCGGGAGCGACCTTCGACAATGGCTGATCGAGCGACTCGGCGAATGCGTCGCGCACCGTCTCATCGAACTTCTTGGCATCGCGTGCCGCCCCCATCAACACCGTCGACACAGCCAGCGTGCGTAAGCCGCTTGCGGCTTGAGGTACGACGCCAGTCGCTCCGAGTTTTCGATCGAAGCCGTACCGACCAGCACCGGCTGTTGGCGGACATACGCCGCCAGGATTTCGCGCACGACAGCGCGGTATTTTGCTTCTTCGGTGCGGAAGATCTGGTCGTTGCGGTCGTCGCGAATCATGTCGCGGTGCGTTGGGATCGGCACGACATCGAGCTTATAGATCTTGGCGAACTCTTCCGACTCGGTCAGCGCCGTGCCGGTCATGCCGGCCAGCTTGGTGTACATACGGAAGTAGTTCTGGATCGTCACCGTCGCCATCGTCGCGTTTTCCTGCTGGATCGTCACGCCTTCTTTGGCCTCGACCGCCTCATGCAGACCGTCCGACCAGCGTCGACCGGGCATCGTGCGTCCGGTTTGCTCGTCGACGATCACCACCTCACCGCTCTGGATGATATAGTCTTTGTCGCGCCTGTACAGGTATTCGGCCTTGACGGCATTGTCCAGGATAGTGCGCCAGTTCGGCGTATTCAGGATCATACAGCGTCGCATCCTCGGGAATGCGTCCCTGCTCCTTCACCTTGCGCTCGATCTTGAGCGTGCCAGCGTCGCGTCAGCGAGATACCACGATGCTTGAGATCGATCATATAGTCCGACGGTATCCATCGTGCGCTGGATCTCGTCGCGACGTGCGTTGTCGCCCGTGTTATCGAACTCCTTCTTGATCGCCGTCCATTCACGCTCCTCGATACCGCGCAGACCGCGCACCAGATTCCAGCGAAGTAGCGATATTCGTCGCTGGGCTGGCGCGACGGACCGGAAATGATCAGCGGCGTACGTGCCTCGTCGATCAGGATGTTATCGACTTCGTCCACGATCGCGATAGTTCAGCGGTCGCTGCACGGTCGCATCGAAGCGCGTCGCGATATTGTCACGCAGGTAATCAAAGCCAAACTCGTTGTTGGTGCCATAGATGATATCGGTTTCATAGGCTTCGCGGCGGCTGATCGGTCGCCAGTGGACCAGGCGCTGATCTTCCAGATTGGCCTTGGGGTCCAGATAGTCGGGATCGTAGATCGCCGACTGAGTCGTGCGAGATATAGCTGACGCTGACGCCCGAGCAGGTGGTAGATCGGTCCCATCCAGCCTGCACCAACGCGCACCAGGTAATCGTTGACCGTGATCAGATGACAGCCTTTGCCTTCGAGCGCGTTGAGGTAGAGCGGCAACGTCGCGACCAGCGTCTTGCCTTCGCCGGTTTTCATCTCGGCGATTTTGCCCTGATGCAGCACGATGCCGCCAATCAATTGGACATCATGGTGACGCTGCCCGATCGTGCGCCGCGCCGCCTCGCGAACGATCGCGAACGCCGAGGGCAAGATTGTATCGAGCGTCTCGCCTTCGTTCAGGCGCCGCCGAAACATATCGGTTCGTGCGCGGAGTTGCTCATCGGAAATCGTACTTACTTCTGGTTCGAGCGCGTTAATTTGATCGACAATAACATCTAATCCTGCAATAACGCGCTCGGTTGTGTCGGCGCGAAAGATGCGACCGATCCATTTAAACATATGCAATCACCTTATACATCGTGCTACTTCGCACGACATTATGTACGCTGGTACCTTCGACTATTATACCAGAGGGCTTTCTGGATTCGTCCTCATATGAATGTCTCCATCGCTTCCAGCAAGCCCTCATACACGAATTCATTATGCCAGCACAGCCTGATAGCTTCGGTATATGCTGCATGCTACATCCGCTGCTGCCAAACGCCGCTATAATGGCAGCATCATCCATTATTCGACTGG
The DNA here is from genome assembly GCA_963790835.1 of uncultured Chloroflexia bacterium. Classification (GTDB taxonomy): domain Bacteria; phylum Chloroflexota; class Chloroflexia; order Chloroflexales; family Kallotenuaceae; genus JBBSGA01. Next base: position 1,770,230 of record CAWBPU010000002.1, on the reverse strand, counting down.
ACCGCTGCATGCGTAATGGCAAACCACATCTGCTTGTCGTCGGCGCTGCCGACACCGGACGCGCACCGTTGCTCGCGGGACTGCTTCGCCAGGCGCTTGGTCCCGACGTGATAGTCACATCGGCGGGCGTGCTGGCACATGTGGGCGAACCCGCTGATTCAAACGTGGCGATGGCGCTCGAACAACTCGATCTCAGCTCCCGGCGTTCATACCGCCCGCCAACTCGACGGCGAGGCAGCACACGACGCCGACCTGGTAGTCGCCATCGACCAGGGCACGGCGCGTGTCGCGGCACGGCGGCTCGAACGTGAGGTCATTTCGATCAACGCGGGGGATATAGCGGACGATGTGCAAGACCCGCACCGTATGCCGTTGGGCGTGTGGATCGCCAGCCTCCGTGCATACCAATCCCAGATCGAGCAGATAATGCCGGACCTGCGCGAACGCCTTGGACACAGGCAAGCGGCAACGGAGCATCCAGCGGCGTCACCAGAGCAGAATGAACCCGCGACCGTCATGACAAATCAAGCACCTGCAGCCCTCACGCCCAGCGCCGCGCCGTCGTCGAATACTGCCCGCGCCGAACATGTAGCGCATATCGGGCGTTTGTTCGCAACTGTAGAAGTGCTGCCAGAGATCGTGGACTGGTCACGGTTGGTGGACGAAACGACGAATCGATTACGTGCGCTGGCTGAATTATCGGAATCACCCGATGACTACACACTCGCAGCCGCCCTCATGGTCATCGGACTATTGAGCCAGACGCCGCAAACCCCACCATCATCGCAGCTTGGCATCGTGCGCGGCATCGTAGAGAAGCTAGGTTCGCCTGTGGACGGACAACAATTGGTGGAGATTGCGCGTGTGGTAAGCGCGTAAGGGGACTATGCTAACGTCGCCCCATTGCGACGTTAGCATAGATTAGACTTCCTCAAAAACCAGCTTTATTTCGTCGCGTCTGGCGGGAGCGAATCCAGGCATCGGATAGTTCCCCGTGAAGCACGCGCCGCAGAAGCCATTTGGATCGCGTCCGGTCGCCCGTAGCAACCCTTCGTAACTGAGATAGCTGAGTGAATCGACTTTGATATGATCACCGATCTCACGTTCGGTCAGGCGATGCGCGATCAACTCTGGGTAGCTCGCCATATCTACGCCCATGAAACATGGGTGACGGATCGGCGGCGAAGACACGCGCATATGCACTTCCTTGGCTCCGGCATCGCGCAGCAACTGCACGATTGGTCCGCTGGTGGTGCCACGCACGATCGAATCGTCCACGACGATCACACGCTTGCCTTCGAGCGTCGATCGTAACGGCGTAAACTTGAGCGCAACACCCTGTTGACGCAAACGTGCGTCGGGCTGGATGAATGTGCGCCCGATATACCGATTCTTGATCAGGCCTTCGGCATAGGGTAAGTTGGCTTCCTGCGCGAAACCAATCGCGGCAGGGATCGCCGAGTCGGGAATACCCATCACCAGGTCGGCATCGGCAGGGGATTCACGTGCCAGTTCGCGTCCAAGTTCCATACGGACCTGGTGGATCAGGCGATCCTGCAGGACCGAGTCGGGACGAGCAAAATAGATATACTCAAACAAGCACAGCGCACTGCGCGCCGCCGGACGGTTGACAATCGTATGTGGTCCGTTCTCGTCGATCATCAGCGCTTCGCCGGGGTTGATTTCGCGAACGTAGGTCGCGCCGATGGTATTGAGCGCACACGATTCGGATGCGACAACCCAGCCATTCTCGCCGATGCGTCCAAGGCACAGAGGGCGTAAGCCAAGCGGATCACGGACGGCATACATCGCATCACGGGTCAACAAGGTGAGGCTATAGGCACCTTCGACAACCTGCATGAAGTGTTCAATGCGCTCCTGCCACGTCGGACCTTCGGGTGCCAGTAACATGAGGGTAGCGACTTCGCTATCCGAGGTGGACGACAAGCCCGCGCCACGTTTGAGAAGTTCAAGTCGTAGCTGTGCAGCATTCGTCAAATTGCCGTTATGGGCGAGTGCGAGAGGACCTAGATATGACTCAAGAGTAAAGGGCTGAGCATTGATAACTTTAGAGGAACCTGTAGTGGAATAGCGGGTATGTCCAATCGCCATATATCCCTGAAGCGGCGCGAGCTTTACCTCGTCGAACACCTGCGATACAAGCCCCATTTCCTTGTGGGCGCGCATCGTGCGTCCGTCCGACACGGCGATTCCGGCGCTTTCCTGCCCGCGATGCTGCAAAGCATAAAGACCAAAGAACGCTAGTCGGGCGACATCTTCACCCGGAGCATAAATCCCGATGACGCCACATTCCTCATTTGGGTGATCGCTCCACATTAGACGCCTCCTTTGAACATCGACCAACGACGAACGGCGAGTGACCAACGGAGACGGTATGTATAGTAGGTAGTGCGACTTCCCATTGAATGAACTCCTAAGTTCTTCATCGCTCATTATACCGCGCTGTTTCGGCGATATGGGCACCAAGAAGCTTTCACGGCAATATTCCCATGACGATGTATACTAAAGCATGTGCCAGCGGTCGTTTGACGCCGTAGGCTGGCGTTGCTATCATGCCCATCATTGGACGAGAGGGATTGTGGTACCCCAGGATTCAACAGAAGAGCGCAAGCTCGACCATATTAGGATTGTGTTGGGCGAAGACGTGAACGCGAAAGGCGTTGCATCGGGATTCGCCGCTTTCCGCTTCTCGCACGATGCGCTACCTGAACTCGACCTCCAAGAGATCGACACAAGCCTTTCATTGTTTGGCAAAAAGCTACGCGCGCCATTGTTGATCTCGTCCATGACTGGCGGCGCTTCGGGAGCCGAACAGATCAACATCCATCTTGCCGAAGCCGCTGAAGCGCTCGGGCTAGCGATGGGCGTGGGTTCACAACGCGCCGCCATCTCGAACGCAGCACTCTCCCACACCTATCAGGTGCGGCGTGTCGCGCCTACCGCACTGATGCTTGCGAACATCGGCGCGGTGCAACTCAACTATGGCTTTGGCATCGACGAATGCCGGCGGGCCGTCGATATGATCGAGGCGGATGCCCTGATCCTCCATCTCAACGCCCTACAAGAAGCGGTGCAACCCGAAGGCAACACGAACTTCGCCGGACTACTCAGCAAGATCGAGCAGGTATGCCACGCCCTCGACGTGCCGGTCGTCGTTAAAGAAGTCGGCAACGGCATTGGGGCAAAAACTGCTCGCCGTCTGGTCGACGCCGGCGTGCAAGCGATCGACGTTGCCGGAGCAGGCGGGACATCGTGGAGCGAAGTCGAGCGCTATCGTCAGACCGATCCACATCGGTCGCGCGTCGCCGCGACGTTCGCCGGATGGGGGATACCCACGACTCAGGCGATCGTCGATGTGCGGGCGGCGCTACCGGAGGCAATCGTAATCGGCTCGGGTGGCATACGCTCAGGCGTAGACGTCGCCAAGGCAATCGCGCTTGGCGCTGATCTCGGCGGGTCGGCTGCCCCCCACCTGTTCGCCGCCGTAGATGGCGGTGGAACGGATGCAGTGGTGCAAGGATTGCAGGCATTCATCGATGAACTACGCATCGCAATGTTCTGCGTTGGCGCTCCGAACCTTCAGGCGCTCCGCGCCACGCCGCTCGAACGAGCAGGCTAAGCCATGTATCATCGCAACCACCGCTAGCTGCCGACAATGCATGTATCACACCTCAGCATGCGGAATTTCCGCAATTACCGCGAACTTGAGTTGCCGCTGCAACCTGGGACGACATTGTTCTATGGTCCTAATGCTGCCGGAAAGACCACGCTCCTGGAAGCGGTGTATTTCCTCGCGACGACACGGTCGCCACGCACGTCGTTCGAACGCGAATTAATCAGTTGGGACGAGCAAGGCACCCTCGGACTGGCACCATTCACGCGCCTTGTCGCCGCCATCCTGCGTGCGAACGAGCGTATCCTCATCGAACTTGCCGTGCAGCGTAAACAAGACGCCGACGGAAACCCCCTGCCGACAACCTCGAAAACGATTCGAGTTAATAAAACCGCACGACGGTCGCTCGACCTGGTTGGACAACTCCGTGTCGTGCTTTTCACCCCACTCGACATCGACCTCGTAACTGGCTCGCCCAGCGTGCGACGGCGGTGGATCGACGTGATGTTGTCGCAACTCGACGGTCGCTATGTTCGTGCCTTGTCCGAATATTCCAAAGTCGTTGTGCAACGCAATGCCTTACTACGGTCATGGCGCGATGGGCGACGTCCGCGGCTTGACGAAGCCCAACGCCAGATTCAATTCTGGGACAAGCAACTCGTCACAGCAGGAACCTACATTCTGGCCGAACGCTCGCGGGCGCTGCACGACATCAATGAACATGCTTCGCCGATCCACGCAGAAATATCAGGGGATCCTGCACCGTTGCGCGTCAGCTATGTTTCGACCGTCAACGCACCACTTACAGATCGGGCGGCCTTGCTCGCGGGATTCAGCCAGCAACTGGAACACACATTGCGTGATGAAATGGATCGCGGGCAGACGTTGATCGGACCACATCGCGACGACGTGCAATGGGGGTTGAACGATGTAGACCTCGGCATATATGGGTCCCGCGGACAACAACGCAGCCTGACGCTGGCGATTAAGCTCGCCGAAGCCGAACTGATGAGAACCCGCACGCAGGATGCTCCCGTCCTGCTGCTGGACGATATTCTGTCGGAACTCGATGCTGTACGTCGCGCTCACCTGCTGCAATTCATCGATCGCCCCGATCAACAAACCCTGATCACCGCCGCCGACCTAGCCGACTTCGACCCTTCCTTCCTGGCACGCATCACCCGCATCCGCGTCGATCATGGACAGGTGCTTACCGGCAGTTAACAGGTTCATTTCAAACCCTAGAAACAATCATGAGGCGGCTCCCAAAGGGTAGCCGCCTCATGATTCATCTCCAAGGGTTGGTCGTCCGTACTTAGCGCCTGACCATCGGTACGTAGACCTTGTGAATATTGTAGTCGAAGCGAGAAATCTCGGTGAAGGTGACGAACGATTCTTTCATGATCTGAATCGAACCATCAGGTGCATACTCGCATACCATACACTGCTTCGTCGGGGTACGCGGCACCAAGCGAACGACGCCCCAGTTTTCTTTGCTTTCTCCAGTGGTTGGATTGACCGCGAAGTCCTCGTATTTGAACCACAATACATTCTCGATATACTGGCGGCGTTGCCACAACATAAAGTACATCGAGCGCATAAAATCAGCCTGACGCGCCTGGTTATCCGAGTCCAGGGGATCGCCACGGTCGCCGATCTCAGTCACCCAGATCTTGTTATTGCCGTCGCCGTTGTCGAGCATAACCTTGCGTATTGCTTCCATGCGTACCGGAACACGGAATAAGTCCTGGACCGCGGTTTCTTCCGGTCTCAAACCGCTTCGCATCTCCATAGGATATGGATGATACGCGACGCCCTGGAGCGGATATACACCGTTGCCGTTACGATAATCCTGGAACGGCACGGATTTGTATATCGCGTCCAGGTATTGGCGGTCGTTCAATCCGCCGATACCACAATCATCGCAACGACCCGGGTGGATGCCACCCAACACGATCTTAACATCATTGCGCCAATTGCCAAAGGATTTATCTGGTCCACCGGTTTTGAAGACACGATAAAACTTCGTCAGCAACGTTGCCATCTTGAGGGGCGAGATACCCTTTCCACCACCTGCAATGTAACGGTTTTCCTCGTTCATCACTTCGTAGGCCGCGACACGGCCTTCGTAGCGTTTGGCGATGGCAAAAGCGCGGTCGAGCCAGATCCGCATATAGCGATTCGTGCCACAACCGTACTTATACTCCGAACAGTTGTTTACATCCTTTTCGTTCCTGTCGAGCTCTTCGGGATCGATATAACTGGTATCGCGCGCGAGGTTGGTCGCAAGTAGGACGATCACCTTGATACGGTGACGAGGCGCGACAACATCGATAAAGTAATCATATTGCGCCAGCCGCAGTCCTTGCTCGGGTTTGGCGGCATCATAGGCAATACCATCTTCAGCACGCATCTCGAACCGTACCCAACGCACGCCTATCGTTTCAAGGTTCCGACCCATCTCGTCATAAAAGGTTTGATTCGAGCCGTTAAAGTTCGGGTTCGTTTTCCATTCGTAGTGGGGATCGCGCACCACCATTCCCGTAAAACCAACATCCCTGGGGGCAAGGTTCTGGGAATGTGAAGGCTGCGCAACCAGCATCGATGACAACCAGGATACTCAGGAGGGGGAGAACACAGCGGCGCATCGTAGAAGTCCTTTCTTCGCCCTCCTATCGTACAGTGCGCGTGCTGAAATACAAGGCAACTCTCCTGATAAAACCATTATGCGCGAAAAAAGCACCTGATATGCTTTAGAGGGATTCGGCGAGCCGCGCAAGCACTGGCTCGGTCAGATCCACGCCAGCCTCGCGCAGCGCCAGAAGCGCAGCACCGCCCACCGCGTCGAAGCGTGGCGCGACGATTTTCGTGTCGGGTAGGCAAGCACGCAGATGACGATGGAACGCATCCGTCAGCATCGGTATGTGGGCGAATAAGCCCCCCAGCAGCGCGACGTTCGCGCCGATACCAGACTGTATGATCCGCTCCACGCCGACAGCGGCAAGGTCGGCAAGCGCCCCACCCGCGTTCCAGAGGATTCGCACGGCTGCGGTGTCCCCGGCGGCAGCATGTGCAGCCACAAATGGCGCGATGGCGGCGATATCGTCACGGCTCATACGGTCGGTATATACGCGTCGCACTAACGCCGCCGGACTGCTCAGAGCCAGATGATCGAGCAGCGCGGGCGCGAGTGTCGTCGCCTTCTCACGTCCATCATAGAAACCAAGCACCGTGCGGAGCGCGTCGAGGCCGACGGCGTAGCCGCTCCCTTCGTCGCCCAACAGGTAGCCCCAACCGCCCACCTGCACCCGTTCGCCACCAGCCGCAAGGCCGAACGCCACCGATCCCGTTCCCGCGATCACCACAAGCCCGTTGCCATGTGGAAACGCTCCGGTAAACGCTGCCATGATGTCACCATCGACCTGCACTTTCCTAGCCGGAAATAAACTTCGTAGCGCCTGTACCAACGCCGGATCGACGCTGTTTGCGGCTCCCGCCATTGCCACGAATGCGACCTGACACCGACGTTCCTCCCCCCCAGCCTGCCGTATGGCCTCGGTAAACGCCGCGCCGACTGCCGTAACAGCAGCTTCAATACCCACCACGAGGTAATTGGACGGTCCCGCATCACCGCGCCCCAGTACACGCCCATCGAGCGCCAGGACGACGGCGCGAGTGGACGAACCCCCACAATCAAATCCGACGACCCAATCCTGCATATGCTTCCATCCTTATGCTGGACGACGAGCTACCAGACGCGCCACCGCCCGCGAGCTTTCGCCGTGCTGATAGATGCCTTCCTCGTATGCGACGACTTCGAGGGCAGGAAACAGCCGTGGTAACTCACCCGATTCGAGCATAAACGCCCGTGAACGTGGCCCACCTTCGAGCTCAAGTTGGGCTGTGGTAAACGTCTCGTACAACAGATACCCGCCCGGCCGCAGGGCCGCTGTCATCATACCCACCAGCGAGCGATCGAGGTAGTAGCATACACTCACGAGGTCGAAATGTGCATACGGCAACGGGAAATGGTCGAGGCTCGCCGCCACGAGTGCAACGTCGATCCCTCGCCTATCAGCCGTGGCACGGACAACCCGCAGGGCGACGGGCGACACATCGACACCAATCACGCGCCAACCGCGCTCGGCGAACGCCAGCAGGTTGCCACCCGTCCCACAGGCGAGATCAAGCGCACGTCCTGGTGCGATCCGTTCGCTCCATTCAAGCATCCACTGGGTGGGGGCAGCGCTAGCATGGGCATGGTGATAGCGTTCGTCCCAGTGGCGGCGGTCTGGGTTCATCGCGCCACCTGCACGGCGGCAGACGATACACGAGTACAATGCTCGTTCAATCTCACCTCTGGGCGTATAATGACCGAGCCAACCAAGTAGGTACCCGCTCCGTCCACGAACGCCGGACGCATAGGTAAGGATGTTTTCCCCATGGTACACCAACGCTTGTTGATTGTATGCCTGTTACTGACGCTCGCCGCCACGTTTCCCCGCTCCTCGCTCGCACGAACGTCGGACGACCGGCGCGCTAGCATGACCGCAGTAGGAACGGCAATCGAGCCAAAAACCACTCAACCTTTCGACGTCACAGCCCAGGCTCCCGATGTTCCACACTACGATTTGGCCATCGAGGTCGATCCGGGTCGTGGTCGCATGGGTGGCTCGATGAAGCTTGAATGGCGCAACCAGACTGGTACAACCCTATCCGACGCGGTGTTGCGGTTGTATCCCAATTTCCCACCCGACGTGTTCGGCGACGGCGGCGACGTACGCATGGACGTTGCAAACGTGCGCGCAAATGGAGTAGCCGTCGAGCCGACGCTCGAAGCCCAACGCACCGCTGTGCGTGTACGTCTTCCAGTGCCAGCCGCCCCCGGCGAAACGATTACCATCGCACTCGATTGGAACGCTACGCTCAAGCCATGGGATGACGCCGATGGCACCCTACCACTGCCATCATACTACCCGATGCTAGCGGCCTGGACGGGCGAATGGCGCACGGATGTTACGCGCTTTGCCGACCGTGTGTTCGCACGGGCATCGGTCTACCGCGCCAGCATTACTGTTCCGTCGAGCATGAAGGTTATCGCCTCCGGCACGACCACCGGATCGCGCACCGCCAGCAATAAGACCACCTTCGATGTCATCACGGGGCAGGTGCGGGAGTTCGCGTTCTCGGTAGGTACGTTCGTCAGCGCCCAGGCGTCGCATGCCGGGATCAACGTCAACGTCTATCATAAACCGGGCGACGGACTGGACAACGCTGCTCGCCAGGTGGCGCTGCATGCAGCGGCTTCGTTGCTGGTGTTCAACGATCGCTTTGGCACCTATCCCTACGCTGAACTCGATTTCCACCTGATCAACGCACGTCGCGGTTACGATATCGGGGTGGAATATCCCGGCCTGATTTATCTGCTGATCAACGGCAAGTACACCGACAACACACGTTATGTCACGGCGCATGAAGTCGGGCATCAGTGGTGGTATGGCCTGGTCGGCAACGATATCTACAACGAACCGTGGATTGACGAAGCCTTCGCTCAATGGAGCGGCGTGCTGGTGGAAGAATACTGGGGCGGTCGCGCCGCCGGAGAACGCGTGTATCAGGCGCAGGTGGTGCGGCTGGCACAGCGCACAGCGCTACCCTGCGGCTTATCGGTCTATCGCTATGGATCGTGGAACACCTATTACGCGGCAGTATATGGACGCGGCGCACAATTCCTGTACACGCTTCGGCGCGAGATCGGCGACGAGGCTTTCTTCGCCGGATTACGTCAGTATTTCGCCGATAACATCTATGGCATCGGCACGACCTCGGAAGTACGCGCTGCAATGGAAAAGGCAAGCGGACGTAACCTGGGACCGCTGTTTCGGCAGTGGGTGGGACGCGACTAACCGAGTGTATCGACGGGCCGGTGCAGATACCGGCTCGTCGGGCTAGCGCTCCCCGAAGATCGCCCGCCCGACGCGCACCAGCGTCGCACCTTCTTCGACGGCGACCTCGAAATCGTTGGTCATCCCCATCGAAAGTTCGTGCCACGAAGTCTCAGGGAATCGTCCTTGGAGTGCGTCACGCAGTTCGCGCAACGCCCGAAACACGCCACGCACATTCTCGGCATCAGCGGTGTAGGGTGCAACCGTCATCAACCCGCACACCCGAAGGCGAGGCAGCGCCACCATCTGTTCCACCTCAGCATAGAATGCTTCCACATGTTCGTTCGCTACACCACCGAGCAGAGCGAAACCCTCTTTTTGCGTTTCGCCCGCGATGTTGATCTGCAGCAGCACGTTCAGGTGGGCATCGGGTCCTCGCACTTCGACAACAAGTCGGTCGAGCGTCTGAGCCAGGCGTAGGCTATCTACGGAATGAATCAGGGCAAAGGTTTCGACCGCACGCCGCGCCTTGTTGCGCTGTAAATGCCCGATCAGGTGCCAACGCAAGCCAAGGTCCGCAAGTTCAGCGGCCTTTTCTGCTGCCTCCATCACACGGTTCTCGCCGAAATCAACGATGCTTGCCTCGTATGCCGCATGTACATGTGCCGCCGGATGGGTCTTGCTGACCGCTACCAACGTCACCTCGCCTGGATCGCGTCCGACACGTTCTGCGGCGGCCACGATACGCCCACGAATGGCACGAATATTCTCATCCAAGCGAGGGACTGACGTGTTCATACGACACCCCGTATGCGGTCGCCGCTGGTCGCGGGACGAATACCGATCAATGCCGCGAACCGTCCCGTGCTGCCACCGCTCGCACGGTGCGAGAAAAAGCGGTCAGGATGTTCGATCGTACATACCCCACTGGTTTCGATGTTATCGGGCAAGATTCCAGCCTTGACCAGCGAATGACGATTGGCAGCCCACATGTCAAAATACGCATGACCAGGCGTGGAAGGTGCGAGCAATTCATCGGCGTCGAGATCGCTTGTGCGTACCGCAGCGATGACATCCGCGCCCACCTCATAGCAACAGGGACCGGCGGAAGGTCCGATGACGACACGAATGTCCGCGGGACGCGAACCATAATGTTCGCTCATTGCCCGAACGGTCGCTTGCCCCATGCCGCTCACCGTACCGCGCCAGCCTGCGTGAGCGACGCCGACAGCAAGCCGTACTGGATCGAATAGCATCAAGGGCACGCAATCCGCGAAGCATGCTAGCAAGTACACATCACGAGTATTGGTGATAAGAGCATCGGCGGGCGGCAGCACCGTGCGCCGTTCAAGTGCCCCGCAGCCAGCCTCGGCATCGCCCACAGCACGTACATCGACACCATGGATCTGCCCGGCTTGTACTACCCGTTCCAGCGGAACTGCTAGGGCGGCGCACACGCGTCGTCGGTTTTCCAGCACACACGCAGGCTCATCTGGCCGAGTCCAGGATAGGTTAAGCTCGTCCATGGGCGCTGGTGAAACACCGCCCGACCGTGTTGTTATCGCATGGACGATACGTTCGTCCTCAAAACTACCGAAATGTAGCACCCGAACTCCTTTAGATCGACCAACGACTGACGAAGACGGACCTTCTAATCCCCATCTTTGGCGACGACCAGTTCGTCCTCTCCCGGCACGAAGCGCAGCGACAGTACACGCGAGCCACTATCTTCGCCCATCGTGATGCCGTAAAGCGTATCGGCTGCTTCAACGGTACCACGGTTGTGTGTGATGATGATGAATTGCGTCCCCTGCGATAACTCTTTAATCGCATCGCGAAAGCGCACGACGTTCGATTCGTCCAGCGCGGCGTCAACCTCGTCCAGGATGCAGAAAGGGCGCGGCTGGTGTTTCAGGATCGCGAACAACAACGCGCCTGCCGTAAGCGCCCGCTCGCCACCGGAAAGCAGTTGCAGATTGAGTTGGCGCTTGCCAGGAGGTTGCGCCACGATCTCGATGCCTCGCCGCGTCGGCTGACCATCGGATTCCCCGCCAACCAGCAGCATCTTCGCCGTCCCGCCCCCAAAGAGTTGTGTGAACGACGCGCTGAACTCTTCCGCGACCGCGCTGAAGGTATGGTCGAACTGCGAATCCATCATCTCGTCGAGTTCGCGTATCGCCTCGCGTAACGTCGCCGAGGCCGCCCGCACATCCGCGAGTTGCTCACTCAAAAAGGTGTGACGCTCCTGTAAGGCAACATATTCCGACGGCGCGAGCGCATTGACGGGACCCATGCGACGCAAACGATTTTGCAACGTTGCAATACGGTCAGGCAGCGTCTCGTCGGCGGCAGCTTGCTCCACTCGCTGCAACATATGCAACTCGACGCCATCAGCACGCGCTCGTTCTTCCAGCGCTTCGCGGGCCAACCGTGCGCGGTCCAACGTCATCGACGCTTCGCTATGGCGGCGGTCTTGCGCTACGGCTGCTGCCATTGTCGTGCGCTCGACGCTTTCGAGCGCCGCAAGTTGAGTTTCAGCCGCGCCCAACGCTGTTTGCAGGGGCATCCGTTCGTTGCGTATCAGATCGGCCTCACCCGCGAGTTCCTCGTTCCGCGCCCGAATGGCCGCGAGCGCCGTTTCGGACGCCGCAAGGTCCCTCGCATTTGTCGCGATTTGGGTAGCAAGCGTCACGCTTTCTTCGCGTGTGGTCGCCTCGGCACGGCGTCGTCGTGCCAGCAGGTCCTGGCGTGCGCGTTGTTCGGCTTCGGCGACGGTCAGGACATCACGCAATGCTCGCAGCGCTGTTTCCTCATCCTGCGCCTCCGTACGACGTTGCATATAGAGCGTCTCAGCCGATGCCATGGTTTCGGCGAGCATATCGCGTTGAGAACCAAGGTTACGCAGTTCCACCAGCGCATGATCGGCTTCGCGGCGCGCGTTGGTGCGCTGTGCTTCCGCCCGTTCGCGGCGTTTGCGTAGGGTAACAAGTTCATCGGCGATGCGGTGGACGTCGCGGCGCATACCTTCGAGCGCGATCTGCTGGCGGTCTCGCTCACTGCGGCGCTCGCGCAATGCTGTTTCTGCTGTTCGCGTTGCCGTCTGTCGTACCGCGACCTCGGTTTCGGCGGCGGAAAGGCGTACCGCTCTGGTAGTAGTTGCCGCCTGTGCTTCGGCAAGCCGTGTGGGTAACTCGCGGAATTCGCGCTCACGCCTGAGAGTGCCACTTTCGCCGCGGGTCGTACCGCCGGTGAGCGCACCGCTGGCGGCGACCTGTTCTCCCGCCAATGTTACGAGCGTCGTGCCGCCTTCGAGCATACTAAGCGCCTGACGCGCTGCACGCAAATCCTGTGCGATCAAGGTTCTGCCGAGCAGCATTTCGACCACGGCGCGGTAGCGTGGATCGAACCCGACCATATCCGCTGCTCGTCCCAGTACACCCGGTTGTTGCAGGACACGTTCGTAGCGCGTTCCGGCCCGCGATTCTCTGATCGTGTCCAGTGGCAGAAACGTCGCCCGTCCTGCACTATCGCGCTTCAACGTTGCGATCGCCGCCTCGGCGTCCTCCCAACGCTCGACCACGATGTTTTGCAGGCGTGAACCGAGCGCCGTTTCGACAGCGGTTTCAAGTTCGGCGGGCGTTTCGACGATCGACGAAACGAGTGCGAAGTTGTCGCGTCCTTCCTTGGTCGCCCAACGCATAGCCGCACGCACGCCGGGATACGCGCCTTCAGCGGTATTGCGTAACCGGGTCAGAGATTCCAGGCGTGCTTCCAGGTCGCCCTGCGTCCGGCGAGCGATGGCGAGCGCCTCGTTTGCTCCTTCGCGGGCTTCACGCGCCGCACGCAAGGCATGTTGGGCGTCATCGAGTGTCTTTTCGGCGGTGCGCCACCGCGCTTCGGCATCGTGCAGTGTCACCTCGCCCGATTCGACACGAATGCGGGCATGTTCGGCGCGCTCCACGGCGCGTTGCAGATCAGTCTCGACAGAAATCAGATCGGCCTCGCTCGCCTTATGCTGGCGTTCAAGTTGCGCGACGCGGCTTTCGAGCACCGACACCGCCGACGACACACGGGTAAATTCCGTGCGTACCGACGCGAGGGCATCCTCAGCCTCTCGCCGTGCGCCAAACAACTGTTCGGTAGCATGAATACGTTCCTGCAGCGCAAGACGCTGCTCATCCAGTGTTGCAGCGGTGCGTTCGATCTCCGCCCCCAGCGTTACCAGATCAGTTTCACCGACTTCCCGCGCTTGATCGAGGGCTCGTTCGCGTGCCACGAGTTCGTCCTGGCGCCGCACCAATCCGGCGCGACGCTCATCTACGACTGCCTGTTCGCGCATCTGCGCGGCAATGCGCCGGTCGAGGTCGGCTTCGGCTTCGCGGATCGTCGCCAGCGCCTCGCGTTGTTCGCGTAATGCTCCGCGTGCGGTCACCAGCCTCTCTGCGGCAGCCTGCTGCTCGGTTCGCGCTTGCTCCAACCGCAGGCGCAACGATTGTTCCGCTTCACTGGCACTTTGCCATGCTTGATCGGCTGCGACTACCAGCATGGCATAGTGGCGGCGCAGCAGGCCGCGCAGTTCGGCCTCAACCTCACCGACTGCCTCGGCATCGCGAGCCTGCCGCTTGAGAGCACGTAATTGCGGTTCCTGTTCTTCTACCAGGTCATGAAGGCGTACGAGATTGGTTTCTGTTTCGCGCAGTCGCCGCTCGGATTCCGCTTTGCGCGTCTGGTAGGGACCGATTCCAGCAGCATCCTCGATCAACCGCTGGCGGTCCTCGGGGTGCAACGCGAGCGCGGCATCAACATAGCCCTGGTTAATCAGCGTGAAGGATGAACCAAGCGGAGCGATAGCGTCCAGTAGATCGCGAAGGCGCACCCGCGAGCGGTTGATGTAGTATTCGTTCTCGCCCGTGCGGTATGCTCGACGGCCCAATGTTACTTCGTCGAAATCGAGCGGCAAGAGGCGGTCGGAATTGTCGATGGTGAGCGCGACTTCGGCGAAACCCATCGGCGCACGTCCCTTGCCGCCGCCGAACACCAGGTCCTCGGTACGCTTGGAACGTAAATTGGCGAAACTCTGCTCACCGAGCACCCAGCGCACGGCATCGGCGACGTTGCTCTTACCCGATCCGTTGGGGCCGACGACAGCGGTGATCCCAGGAGGAAACGTAAACGACACGCGCTGGGGAAATGTTTTGAATCCGTGAACGTCGAGCCGCTTTAAATACATACCAGTCCGTGGCTCCGTACATCACACTGACCAAACATAGTATCGCGATTATAGCATGGCGGCTCGTTCGATTTGCGCGGATGCGTATACTACAATTTCGGAGTGATATACTTCGTATTGCGAAGAAAACCCAGATATAGCGTCAGGGTCACTCGGTGGGGAGTAAAGGGTAACCCTAAACCGCTGTATCAAGGGAGGATGCACGTGAGAGGATCAAGTATCAGGTATTTGTGGCCTTACATGCGCGGTCGCCCATGGTGGCTGATCGGCTGTCTGGTCTACGCGACCTTCGGTGCGAGCGCGAGCGCATTTAGTCCATTTTTGCTCGGCTCAGCCATTGACTCGCTGAAACAAGGCGTTCAACTACAAACACTGCTTCTGTATGCGGGTGGTCTGCTCGGACTGTCAGCCACGCTCGCTGTTTTTCGTTACCTCCTCCGTATGCTCACCGGAGAAATGGCGGCGACCGTCTCATATGAGATGAGCCGCGACCTGTTCGCAAAGTTCCTCGTATTGGACCAGCAAACCTACCATGATTATGGCAGGGGCGACATGCTGTCGCGTGCGACGATCGACTTCATCTATGTGTGGCGCTTCTTCAGCGCAGGCTTTCAGATGATGTTGCACTCGTTCGTGCTGATGGTGATCGGCTGTGCGCTCATGGCCTACGCCAGCCCCCTGCTCGCCGCGATCGTCTTTGGTTTTCTGATAGTCACGATCATGACGCAGCTACGTTTTGGTCGATTGTTGGAGTCATCGTTTTCGCAGGTGCAAAGCGAGATGGCGAATATGTCAGCCTTCGCGCAGGAGCACCTTACGACCGTGCGTATGATCAAAGCCTACGCCCAGGAGCCACAGGTTGTAGCTGCCTTCGACCGTAAGCTGAGCGATTACACCAACAAGAACCTCAAATTCGTACTTCTCAGCGGCTCGATCTCACCAATTCCTGGCGTCGTCGTCAAATTGACCGCCGCAATCGTCCTGGCAGTCGGTGGGGCAATGGTCATTGGTGGCTCACTCACGCTTGGGCAATTCGTGCAATTCATTGTCTACCTTGGCTTGCTCAGCAATGCCGCCGTGCAGATCAGTGCAGCCTACGAGCGTCTCCAGCAGGGAGCCGCCGCCACGGGACGCATCGCCGAAGTTCTGCTGCGCGAGCCGCGCATCGTGGACGCGCCCGACGCCCACGACATCGACCTGCAAGGTGCAGTTCGGATGACCGACGTTGGCATCAAGGCGAGCGGACGATGGATTCTGCACGACATCAACTTTGAAGTTCCTGCCGGAAGCACGGTCGGCATCGTCGGCGCGACAGGTGCAGGTAAATCGACCTTGCTTTCGTTGATAGCCCGCGTACAGGACCCGCACCGTGGTAGCGTCGAGATCGACGGTCACGATCTGCGCGAACTCACGCTTCATTCCATCCGTCACTCGCTCGGTATGGTGCCGCAGGAAACGCTGTTGTTCGGTATGTCGCTGCGTGACAACATCACCCTTGGCATGAAAGACGTGCCGGATGATGTGGTCGACGACGCGATCAGTCGAGCGCGGCTTAGCAACGACCTCCCACAATTGCCGCAGGGCCTACAAACGCCCGTTGGCGAGCGCGGCGCGACCTTATCGGGTGGTCAGAAGCAACGCACCGCCATCGCACGGGCCCTCGTGCGTGATCCACGCATCCTGATGCTCGACGACGCGCTTGCAAGCGTTGACGCCGAAACCGCATCCCAGATCATCGCGAACCTGGCCGGCGCCGATCGTACCCGTACATCCTTTATCGTCACGCAACACTTGCTCGCCGTGCAACGTGCCGACATGATTCTGGTGATGCACGACGGCACGATCGTCGAGCGTGGCACACATGCCGAACTCGTGGCGCTCGGTGGGCGATACGCTGCGATGTACGACCGCGAGCATCGTCGTGAGGCCGATACCTTAGATGAATCACCAGTTAAGCCAGTCGAAGAATCGGCTCACGCTCCGCGTGTAGCCACCATGCCGCAGCGAACTCGTGTGGAGGCCGGACGATGAGTGCAGCGAACCCAGCAGCGACAACTCAGGCTCGAGGACAGGACGCAGCACTGGTCTGGTTGATAGTCACCACACTCAAACCATACTGGCGTCCCGTCGCTATTTCCGTGGTGTTCCTCATCGGTATGGCGATGCTAACGGTCGTACCACCCTTCTTGCTCCAACGTGCGATCGACGGCCCAATAGCTAGTGGCAATCCCAGCGGGTTGTGGTGGCTGGCAGCGCTGTACGCTGGCGCGATCCTGCTTGGCTTTGCCTTCCAGATCGGTCAGAACTACTTCCTCCAATATAGCGGTCAACGTGCTTTGCAGGACCTACGACGTCGGTTGTTCGACCATATGCTGCGGCAAAGCACCGATTTCCACGGGCGCTATTCAGTCGGCGAACTTATTCAGCGGATTACCGGCGACATCGATTCGCTCAACGCGCTCCTCTCGGCCTCAGTCGTGACGATCTTGACCGAAAGTGTCACGCTGATCACGGTCGTCGCGGTGATGTTCGCCGTCAACTGGCGTCTGGCGTTGCTGTCACTGGCGATCCTTCCTCTGCTGTTTCTGGTCACTCGCTTTTTCCGGAAACGCATACGGCGTTCGTCGGATTCAGAGCGTTCGATGATCTCCGCAGTCAGTGGATTTCTCAACGAACAACTCCTGGGAATGCTCTTGATCCAATTGTTCGAACGTGGCGCACAAAGCGCGAAGGAATACGATTACAACAACCGAAATTACCGCGACGCCTTGATAAAACTACGTCAGGCCAGCGCACTCTTTTTGTCGGTGCTCGAACTGTTGTCGGCGGTTGCGCTCGCCATTTTGCTCTATTGGGGTGGGCGTGGCGTACTGTCTGGCTGGGCGACGCTCGGAACCCTGGTCGCGTTTGTGCAATATAGCGAACGCGCCTTTCAGCCGATCCTGCGACTATCTGAGCAATACAACAATGTGCAGATCGCTCTTGCATCCGCCGAGCGCGTCGCAAATCTGCTCAATACTGAGCCAAGTGTAACCAACCCCGAGCAACCCGAAGTCATCGAGCAAGCGCAGGGCGAGGTTGAATTCAAGGACGTGCATTTTTCCTATCTCCCCGACGAGCCAGTGCTACGCGGGATTTCGCTCACGATTCCACCAGGGCAGAGCGTCGCGGTGGTGGGTCCGACTGGGGCAGGCAAGAGTTCCCTGGCAGGTCTGATCGCACGTTTCTACGATCCACAATCCGGAACAGTTACACTGGACGGTCATAACATTCGTAACCTATCGCTGGTCGATCTTCGGCATTCCGTGGCGGTCGTGCCCCAGGATCCGATCTGTCTGGCGGGAACGATTCGTAGCAACATTCGCCTGTACGACGCGACGATCACCGATGAGCAGGTACGAAACGCAGCAGAACTTGCCAACGCACACGCCTTCATCGAACAACTGCCGGATGGCTACGACACGATCGTGCGAACGGGTGGGTCGAACCTCTCGGTTGGGCAGCGTCAGTTACTTTCCCTCGCACGTGCCATCGCACTTAGTCCGCGTGGCGTGCTAGTGCTGGACGAAGCCACGTCGAGTATTGACACGACCACGGAAGCCTTGATTCAAGATGCCCTGGAACGCGTGCTCGCATTCGCGCACCAGTATCGTGATCGCCCATCGCTTGACGACGATCCGTAAGGCCGACCGAATTATCGTGCTGGAACGTGGACGCATCGTGGAGGATGGCACCCACGAGGAACTTCTACGTCGTGGCGGACACTATGCCCGTTTGTATCGCCATCAGGCTCAACCCTCAGCTTAAAGGAGCTATATGAAGGTCGTCGACGCACATCAACACTTCTGGGATTTGGATCGCTTCAGATACGATTGGATCTCGCCGGATAACACGGTGCTATATCGCAACTATTTGCCGCAGGACCTCAAGCCCCTCATGGACGCGGCGGCGGTTGACGCCTGTGTGTTCGTGCAGGCAACACAGGACCCGGCAGAAGCGAAGTGGGTGCTGGAACTGGCACATACCTACCCTTTCATCGCAGGTATTGTCGGTTGGGTTGACATTACAGATAGTGAGGTGGGCGCGACACTCGACGATTTGATGCGCGACCCGAAGTTCAAGGGCGTACGGCATCTCGTGCAGGACGAGCCGGACGACCGGTGGTTGTTGCGCCCCGATGTGAACCGTGGCATTGCCGAAATCGTCAAGCGTGGCCTCGCTTACGATCTACTGGTGTTCCCACGTCACCTGCCATTTGTGCCAGCATTCCTGGAACAGCATCCACAGGGGCGATTCGTCATCGATCATCTAGCGAAGCCGCCGATCAAAAGCGGCGAGGTCGCGCCATGGGCTGAAAATATGGCACGGATAGCGGCGTACCCCAATGTCTATGGCAAACTATCCGGCATGGTGACGGAAGCTGATACCGAACACTGGTCGCCGGACGATCTACGCCCATACGTTCAAACCATGCTCGAACTTTTCGGAGCACGACGACTGATGTTCGGCAGCGATTGGCCTGTGTGCCGTCTCGCCGCCGAATATGTCGAAGTCAAAGATGCGCTGTTGACGGCGCTTAGCCCGATCGAATCGGACGATCTCGCCGCGATTCTCGGCGGCACCGCCATCGAGTTCTATCGGCTTTAATGCATCCGTCCTTCCCTGGCTTGCCATAGTCGCCGCGCAACAAGCGCGTGTTCGCGGTGATGAGCATGCCAGGGATCGACGTCCTCGATGTGACAGAAGCGTAGATCGATGCTTTCGTGCGATGGCGTGAGCGTTCCACCGACGACTTCGCATAAGTATGTGATGCCGATGACAGTATGTGGACCGTATTCGAGGCTTGGCATGCGTGTAAAGGCGTCGATCAACTGCACAACTCGCACATCAAGGCCGGTTTCTTCACGCACCTCGCGAACGGCGGCGGCAGCAGGCGTCTCGTTGGGTTCGATCCAACCACAGGGGATGCACCAGCGTCGATTATCGGCACGAAGTTCCAGCAATATACGTCCCTGCTCGTCGAAGATGGCGGCATCGGCACCGACCTTGGGCGTGATGTAACCGAGTTCGGCCACGAGACGCGCCCGAACTGCATCCGGTGGCAGAGCCAATACCGCGCTGTATTCCTCGCTAGTGATCGCTAATAAGCGTTCGTAGCGCTCACGATCGTATAGGTCTTGTGTATACGTTAGCCCATTGCGGGCGATGGTGCGTAATTCGTCCAGTAATGCCATGATGTCGCGCATAGTAATCCCTTGCAGATTGACAATCGAACGCCAAACACTGCAGATGACTTTAGTGCTGCGATACTCGACCAGCGTATGCGGTCGCTTCTATCTTATCCCACCAAACGATAGACTCTGAGCACCTTTTAGTTGGATATTTGGGATAAAATAGAAACGAGCAGGATTGGAGCGATCATAAATATGTCTGAAACACAAACACTCCCACACTGGGACATGGATATCATCCTACCGGGGATCGGATCGCCGGAATATTCCGAAGCGGTCCGCAATCTCATCGCAGCCATAGACGACCTGAACACATTGTTCGAGCGCTATGGAATTGGCGAACAGCCTCGTACAACGCTGGACGACGCGACCGTGGCGGCATTCGATGACACGCTGGTACGCTTCAACGATCTGCTGGAGCAACGCGTAATTCTTTGGAGCTACGTTTCCAATATTGTCGCCGCCGACACCCGCGACGAACAAGCGCAGGCCGCCCTCAGTTCGCTCGATCCACAATTTGTGCGTTTAACCGCTCTTGACACCCGCTTTACCGCCTGGATCGGTTCACTGGATATCGACGCGCTGCTCGCCCGTTCGTCGCTCGCCCAGGATCATGCCTTCATGCTCCGCAAATCTCAGGAGCGAGCGAAACACCTGATGACGCCCGCCGAAGAAGCCCTCGCCGCCGAGTTGTCGGTGACTGGTGGCTCATCCTGGATCAAGCTGTACGATAACTACACATCGCAGATCGAGGTCCCGATCGAGATCAACGGTGAACAACGCATGTTGCCAATGAGCACCATTCGTAACCTCGCTTCTGATCGCGACCGCATCGTGCGAAGACGAGCCTACGAAGCCGAACTCGCGGCCTGGAAGCGTGCGGAACTTCCTATCTCTACTGCGCTGAACAGCATCAAAGGCGAATTGTTGACGTTGGCAGAACGCCGTCGCTGGGAAAGCCCGCTCGATATCGCGCTCTTCAACAACCATATCGATCAACAAACCCTTGACGCCATGATGACGGCGATGCGCGAATCATTTCCCGACTTCCGGCGCTATCTGCGTGCCAAAGCGAAAGCGCTTGGCGTGCCATCGCTGACATGGTACGACATGTTCGCACCCGTGGGAGAATCGAGTAAGGAATGGCCTTTCGATGAAGGTGCGGCGTTTATCACCGAACAATTCGGTACATTCTCGCCCAAACTTCGTCATCTCGCCGAACGCGCGTTTGGCGAACGCTGGATCGACGCTGAGCCACGCCCGGGCAAGGTCGGCGGTGCGTATTGCTCGTCTGCACGGACCGGAGAATCACGCATTCTAGCGAACTACCAGCCATCCTTCGGTGAAGTTAGCACGCTGGCACACGAACTCGGACACGCATACCACAACTTTAATCTCGCGGAACGCACGGTATTTCAGCGAGATACGCCGATGGGGCTAGCAGAAACCGCCAGCATCTTTTGCGAAACGATCGTACGACAGGCTGCATTTAAGACTGCCACACCTGCGGAACAACTTGCCCTGCTGGATGCGTCGCTGGAAGGTGCATGTCAAGTCGTCGTCGATATTATGAGCCGCTTCCTGTTTGAAAGTCGAGTCTTTGAACGTCGCGCCGAGCGTGAACTCTCACCCGACGAGTTCACCGCCCTGATGCTGGAGGCGCAACGCGAAACGTATGGTGATGGCTTGGACATGAACGTTCTCCATCCCTACATGTGGGCCGTCAAGGGGCATTACTACGGTCCAACATTCTACAACTTCCCATATGCATTTGGCTTGTTGTTCTCGCTTGGTCTATACGCACGCTATCAGGCCGAGGGTGATTCGTTCGTCGAACGTTATGACGACTTGCTATCGTCAACCGGGTTGGACTATGCGAGCGAGCTTACGCAACGCTTCGGTATCGATATCCGCACACCTGACTTCTGGCGCGCCAGTCTGGATATTGTGCGCGGCGAAGTCGAGCAATTCGAGCGACTTGTCGAAACGCTAGCATAACCATGCATCGGGGCGCACAGACAACCAGGACGCATCAGCCTTGGTTGTCACGCGCAGGCCGATATACTGTTCGGTGAGGTACGT
Organism: uncultured Chloroflexia bacterium; assembly: GCA_963790835.1. GTDB lineage: Bacteria > Chloroflexota > Chloroflexia > Chloroflexales > Kallotenuaceae > JBBSGA01. The sequence continues at coordinate 1,748,168 of CAWBPU010000002.1, read as the reverse complement.
ATGTCGATTGCCTTACGAAGTGCGCTGCATCTCAGCATTAACGACCTGGCGGAAGCACAAACCGCCGCATATGGTGGTGGATGGACTTCGTCGGTACCGAAACTCGCCCAGACCTGTAGGGTGCAAAGCATCGACATGGGGCGGAGCCTCATCGCTTTCGACGGCTTGCTACCCGTCGGCGTCGCGCTGGTTGGACGCCGCATCGACCGTGGCTGGATACATGACATCGCGGTTGCGCCAGATCATCGTCGTAGCGGACTGGCAACGCGCATGTTGCAAACAGTGTTTCGGTCAATGCAGCAGGGTGGCATTCGTGAGGTCGAACTCGACGTTGCCGCCATGCGTACCGATGCGATAGGTTTCTACACCAGGCTTGGCTTCCAACTTCGCCGGACGTTTCTCAACCTGGCCGCCACCAGCACCGAACTCGGCTTCGATCAGATCGAACTGCCCGCAGGTTGGGAGATCGTTGCAGGAACATACATGCATCTGATCGATGCCTATGGGCGGACGCAAAAGGACGAGCCGGATCCGTGCTGGGACCGTTCGCTCGCGTCGCTGCTGACCTATCCCGACGGGTACATCAGCCGCTTGGTCGACGGTGACCAGGAACTTGGCATCATGCACTATCTAGCACGTCCTGCCCATGGTCACGATCCCGATCGCCTCCGTCCGTTGTTTATCGCACTCGCGCCTGACGCTGACGACGTACTTATGCCCCTAATAGCGTCAACTGCCCATGCAGCCTTCGGACATGTCAATGAGATTGCGATCCGCTTCGCCTTAGAGCCCGACAATAGCACCCTGGCACGGCAACTGCGTACAAACGAAGTTCCGGTTATCGCGGAATCATATGATATGCGGCTCACTTTCTAGAACAAGGACGAATGGCACATGACCGACCGAGCAGCGAGCGGCGACGCCACACAACGACCACCTATGATCGCTGACTTGCGGAAAGAATATACTCAGGCCGGGCTCAACCGCGACGCAGCATCTGCTAACCCGGTTGAGCAATTTCGCCTCTGGTTCGATCAAGCCGTATCCGCTGGCGTCCACGAACCAAACGCGATGACCCTCGCGACCACCAGTGATGGTCGACCATCCGCGCGCATTGTATTGCTCAAAGAACTAGACCATGGCTTTGTGTTCTTCACGAATTACGAAAGCCGCAAAGGTCAGGAACTTCGAGCAAACCCCTATGCTGCACTGGTGTTTTTCTGGGTGGATCTGGAACGACAGGTGCGGATCGAAGGTCATGTGGAGCAGGTTTCAGCCACTGAATCGGACGCCTACTTCGCAAGCCGTCCGATTGGCAGTCGCTTAGGGGCGTGGGCGTCCGAGCAGAGCCGCGTTATCCCTGAACGCGCTGTGTTGGAAGAACGAATGCAATCGTTGGTGGAGACTTACGGCACGGGCAGTGTGCCGCGCCCACCGCATTGGGGCGGTTTCCGTGTCATTCCACATACCATCGAGTTCTGGCAGGGCCGTCCAAGTCGTCTCCACGACCGTCTGCGCTATCACCTCGCGGATGACGGTACCTGGATCATCGAACGCCTCGCGCCGTAAAAAGGGACAAGTTGCGTATTTGTTGTAGCAACTCATCCCCTTAGCTATGACCATCGCAGGTGATATGCTCCACTCCGTTGGAAGACCCTACGGAATCAAGAGCACTTTGCCCGACGTTTCACGGCTTTCAAGCGCACGGTGTGCTTCCGCCACGTCTTGCAGCGCTACCTTTCGGTCGATGCGTATGTTCAATTCGCCGGACGCGATCCAGCCGAGTACATCACCTGCGCGCTGTAACAGTTCATCACGTTCTGCCGCATAATTAGCGAGCGTCGGGCGTGTTAGAAACAGCGACCCCTTGGCGTTGAGCGTTTGCGGATTCACGGGTGCAACCGCGCCGCTCGACTGCCCGAACAACACCATATAGCCGCGTGGTCGCAGCACATCCAGGCTGCCGTCGAACGTGGTCTTACCTACCGAATCGTAGACTGCTGCAACACCGCGGCCTTCGGTCAGTCGTTTAGTTTCGGCGACGAAATCCTGCTCGGTGTAGCGGATGATATGGTCGGCACCCGCGCCGCGTGCCAGCGCGGCCTTTTCCTCAGTGGACACCGTGCCGATGACAGTTGCGCCCAACCGCTTTGCCATTTGGCACAGCAGGAGTCCCACGCCACCCGCCGCGGCATGTACCAGAATCGTATCTCCGCGCTTGACCGGATACGTGCTATGCACAAGGTAATGGGCAGTCATGCCCTGCAAGAACGCCGCAGCGGCGACTTCAGACGACACACCGTCCGGTACGGGAACGAGCCGCGCCGCCGGAACGACGGCGAACTCGGCATACGCGCCTAGCACGCTGGCATACCCCACGCGGTCGCCGACCTTAAAATCTGCCACGCCTTCGCCCACCGCGTCTATGACACCTGCGGCCTCTTGTCCCAGCGTGAACGGCGTAGCATTTTGGTACGCACCCGTGCGCTGGTATACGTCGATGAAATTCACACCGGAGGCCTCGATCCGCACGAGCACTTCGCCCTTTCCCGGTTCAGGCTTTACCACTTCGACGTATTCAAGAACCTCTGGTCCTCCAAACCGCTTAACCTGTATCGCGTGCATGTATATCCTCGCTCTGCGACATGGAAGACGGTCGCTACGAACCATCTTCCATGCCTAATCAGCATACTCTAGACCGAACTACCCAACGCCTGCAGGATCGCATCCGTATCGTACACGCAGCCGCCCCAGGTACCGCCACTCGCTTGCTGCAACGCCGCCCATAGCCGGGTATCATCAGGCAGATTCGGGTCGGCACGCAGGTCGTCGCGAGGGGGTCGCGCAGCCAGCACCGCCGCTCCCGTCGCTGCGTCACACGGTTCATCAGTCGTACCGATGAAGTTGACAGTACCGTCGAGATGGATGCGATCAACGATAATTTCGATCAGGTCACCATCGCGTACCTTGCCGATCGGACCGCCCGCAAGGGCTTCGGGACCGACATGCCCGATACACGCACCCGTCGAAACACCCGAAAAGCGTGCGTCTGTTACGACCGAAACGTGCTTTCCAAACGCCAGGTATTTGAGCGCCGACGTAATCTGGTAAATTTCTTCCATACCCGCGCCCAACGGACCCCGGCAGATCAACACCATTACGTCGCCCTGGTTGATCTGGTGCGTCTTGATCGCCGCGATCGCCGCACGCTCGGATGTGAACACACGCGCAGGTCCGGTGTGGCGATACACGCCATCGGGACCGACGACCGAGGGATCGATAGATGTACTCTTGATAATCGAGCCTTCCGGCGCGATGTTACCACGCGGAAATGTCACGGTACTGGTCAGGCCACGCTCGTGAGCGCGACTGGGGCTCATGATCACGTCGTCGGGATCAACACCGTCGCGATCCTTCAAGACGGCACGCAATCGCGCTCGTCGTTCCGAATCTTTCCAGCGGTCGAGTGCCTGATCTACCGTCTCGCCCGACACCGTGAGCGCGGTTGTATCGAGCAACCCACGTTCGCGCAGGTGCAACATGACTTCCGGCACGCCGCCAGCCAGGAACACACGCACGGTAGGATGATGTTCGGGTCCATTTGGCAACACGCTTACGATACGTGGAACAGCGCGGTTAATCTCGATCCAATCATGAACGGACGGGCGCGGTAATCCGGCAGCATGCGCGATCGCCGGAATATGCAGCACTAAATTCGTCGAGCCGCCAAAAGCAGCATGCACCGCCATGGCATTGTGTAACGCTCCCGGCGTTAGAATATCGCGGGTGCGCGTGCCATTCTGTTCGAGGCGCAGCAGCGCTCGCGCCGATTCCCGCGCCCCTTCAAGCCAGATCGCTTGTCCCGATGGTGCCAGAGCACTATGTGTCAGCGCTAACCCCAGCGCTTCCGCGACCACTTGCGCCGTCGCCGCTGTTCCCAAAAACTGACAACCACCACCAGGCGATGCACACGCCCGACAGCCCATCTCTGCGGCTTCCTGTAACGTGATCTCACCGTAGGCGAAACGCGCCCCAACCGTCTGAATCTTTCCAGCGTCCTCGCCGTGCGCTGGCGGCAGCGTCACACCACCTGGCACCAGCACGCACGGCAGATCGTGCATCGACGCGAGCGCAATGAGCATCGCGGGCAGACCTTTGTCACAGGTTGCCACGCCCAGCACCCCTTTGCGCGTCGGCAGCGAACGAATCAGCCGCCGCAACACGATCGCGGCGTCGTTGCGATACGGTAGGCTATCGAGCATACCTGTCGTGCCCTGCGAGCGGCCATCGCACGGATCGGTGACGTAACCAGCGAATGGGATGCCACCACCCTCGCGGATCGCTTCGGCGGCGGCTTGCATCAGCAACCCAACCTCCCAGTGTCCGGTGTGGTAACCCAACGCGATTGGCGTGCCATCGGGCGCACGGATACCACCTTGCGTACTCAGCATCAGATATTGTGGTCGGAATAACTGCGAAGGGTCCCAACCCATACCGGCATTCTGGCTGAACGCGAAAATATCACCGCTAGGTGAATGGAGCAGCATTTCCTCAGTCAGCGGCAAGGTACCTTGCGGACCAGCCGCGTTCGTCGCGACATCGAACAGATCATCGTTCACAGACATGGAATGGTTCCTTCGTGGAATTGATCAGGCTCAGCCGACATCGTGTGGACGAGCAACGTTAGCCTGTAGGCCGGCGCTGTGCTTCAGCGTGTCGCCCTTCGGCAACAATACATACATGCCGTCCCATTACACATGGGTTTATTACCAGCGTTCCCCGAGCACTTAGGCATCGTGTGGGGTACTTATGTTGCCATCGTCCCTGAACTATACGAACGCCCACGCACAGCTATTTTAGCATAGTGCTTCCAGGCATCCTTGCGGCTGCGTTCGTGTCCGACCCCAGTGGTGTATACGATACTCCCTACGTGACCCGGTCGTCCTCGGTGGGAGACATAGAAGGGCGGCTAGCGCGTGTGCGCTAGCCGCCCTTCCTTTTCCCGGCGATTATCAGTCGTCGCTTACTTGTCGCGGGTCGTCTCGGCCAACGCTGCCTGGGCAGCGGCGAGGCGAGCAATCGGCACACGGTAGGGGCTGCACGACACATAGTTCAGGCCAGTGCGGGCAAAGAAGCCAACGCTGGTCGGCTCACCGCCATGCTCGCCGCAGATACCAACCTTGAGATCGCTGCGGGTCTTGCGACCGCGCTCGGTCCCGATCTGCACCAACTGTCCAACGCCTTCCTGGTCGAGGACCTGGAACGGATCGTCAGTGAGGATCTTGTCTTCGACGTAGCGTGGGACGAAGCGCGAGCTATCGTCGCGCGAAATGCCCATCGTCGTCTGAGTCAAGTCGTTGGTGCCGAACGAGAAGAACTCGGCGACTTCGGCGATCTTGTCGGCGACCAGCGCTGCACGAGGCAGTTCGATCATCGTTCCGATCATATAATCGGTATATCCGACTTCTTTGGCAACGCGGTTGACGATCTCGGCCTGACGCTTCAGTTCTTCGAGCGTGTTGACCAGCGGGATCATCACTTCGGGATGAACCTCGATACCTTCCTCGCTGACCTGCTTGGCAGCCGTGAAGATCGCGCGTGCCTGCATCTCGGTGATCTCCGGATACACGATACCCAGGCGGCAGCCACGGAAGCCAAGCATCGGGTTCGCTTCGCGCAGGCTTTCGACCTTGCCCTTGAGCTTGGCATAGTCGACGCCCATCTTCTCCGCCAGCGCCTTGATTTCCTCGTCCTCGTGGGGCAGGAATTCGTGCAAAGGCGGATCGAGCGTACGGATCGTCACCGGCAATCCAGCCATCGCGCGGAAGATACCCGACGAAGTCCTCGCGCTGATAGGGTTCGACCTTCGCGAGTGCGGCGCGGCGCTCTTCGACGGTGTCGGCGACGATCATCTCGCGCACGGCGTCGATACGGTTGCCTTCGAAGAACATGTGCTCGGTGCGGCACAGGCCGATGCCTTCAGCACCGAAGCCACGTGCGACTTCCGCATCATGTGGGGTATCGGCATTGGTGCGAACGCCGATCTTGCGTACCTCGTCGGCCCACGTCATCAACGTCTGGAAGTCGTCGCTCAGTTCAGGGTCCTGGGTTTCAAGTTGGCCAAGGAACACTTCGCCAGTCGAACCGTCGAGCGTGATGTAAGTCGCCCTTGTTGATGGTCGTGGTCGTGTCGCCGATCAGCGACGGTGACACTGACCCTTGGCGTAATCGATGCGTCAGCTCGCCCGCACCGGCGACACAGGGCTTGCCCATACCGCGTGCGACAACGGCTGCGTGGCTGGTCATACCGCCGCGTGCAGTCAGCACTGCTTGTGCCGCGACCATGCCGTGGAAGTCTTCCGGCGCGGTTTCGGTACGAACCAGGATCACCTGCTCGCCTGCCTGACCCAGTTCTTCGGCCTCATCTGGATCGAAGACGACCTTACCAGTCGCAGCGCCAGGAGATGCCGGCAGTCCCTTAGTCAGCAATGCCGGCCTTTGCCTTGGCGCTGGGGTGATCGTCGGGTGCAGCAACTGGTCGAGTTGTTGCGGCTCGACGCGCTGGACCGCCGTGTTCTGGTCGATCACACCTTCGTTGGCCAGGTCGACCGCGATGCTTGACCGCCGCAGCGCCGGTGCGCTTGCCGTTACGGGTCTGGAGCATGTACAGCTTGCCGCGCTCGACGGTGAACTCCATGTCCTGCACATCTTTGTAGTGTGTTTCAAGGCCACGGGCGATATCGGCGAACTGCTGCGTATACCTCAGGCATATCGCGCTCCATCTCGGAGATCGGGCGCGGTGTGCGAACACCGGCAACCACGTCCTCGCCCTGAGCGTTGACCAGGTATTCGCCGTACAGCTTGCCTTCGCCGGTCGATGGGTTGCGCGAGAAGGCCACACCCGTCGCGGAGTCGTTGCCCATGTTGCCGAAGACCATCGTCTGGACGTTCACGCCGGTTCCCAGGTCATCGGCAGATCTTGTTGAGGCGGCGATAGTCGACCGCGCGGCGACCGTTCCACGAGCGGAACACAGCCTTGATCGCTTCGGCAAGCTGCTGCTTGCGGATCGTCAGGGAAATCAACACCCTGCTTCTTCTTTGATGATCGTCTTTGAATCGCTCGGCGATCTGTCAGCAGTTCTTCGGCCGAAAGGTCAGTGTCCTGGCGCTTGCCGTGGCCCTTGGCTTCGTCCATGACATGCTCGAACTTTTCGCCATCGACGCCCAACACGATCTTGCCGAACAACTGCACAAAGCGGCGGTAGGCATCGGCGGCGAAGCGCGGATTGCCGGTCAGCTTGCCCAGACCGTCGCGTGTTTCCTGGTTAAGTCCCAGGTTCAGCACGGTGTCCATCATGCCTGGCATCGAGAACTTCGCGCCCGAGCGTACCGACAGCAGCAATGGATTGGACGGATCGCCGAACTTCTTGCCGGTCTGCTTTTCGACATCAGCCAGCGATTCGCGAACCTGGTCCATCAAGCCTGCGGGAATATCGCCGATTCGCCGAATAGGAGTTACATGCCTCGGTGGTGATCGTAAATCCTGGAGGCACCGGAGCGCCCGATCGGGTCATCTCGGCTAGACCAGCGCCCTTTCCGCCGAGCAGATCGCGTTTCGAACGCATCGCCGTCCCGGAACAGATACACATACTTGGTCACTTATTGACTCCTCCTACCTTCGCGGTGAGGTTAATGCACACAAATGGCGCATGGTCGACACGATTCCGCACCGACAAACACCATGCGCGGCTTCGCGCTACTATAGCGCGGTTCTATCCGAGTGTCAAAGTTACTGGGGTGCGACATGGTGAAAAGGAACAACGCACACGACAGCCAACGAGCATACTTGCCGCGCTATCCAACCACGTGAACAGGCCTCACATGCGCCAAAATCGTGCGTATGCTGCCGTCACATCGGGATCGGCAGTACGATTGCTGACCAGCAGGTACAGCAGCGGAGAGGTAGGTCGGGACAGGTGTGCTAGGAACGGCGTCGATGGCGTCCACCATGCGTGGCGCGACCGTCCGAGCATGAATGGCAGCCTGCGTACCGTCGTGAACGAGATCACCGCACGCTTTCGAGGCATATGTCTACATTATGTTCAAGAGATCAGCGCGTTTTGGCTTACGTTTCCATAAGACTGGACTCGGGCATCGAAGCAATATCGGCGAGGGAGGTGGAAGCCAAACGTTTTCAGAAAGCGTCCGCGTACCCCACCTTCGCCGTACACATAAATGGCAACCGCGAGCGTACTTACGAAATATTGACGACATTAAGCAGCGGCTTCCCGAGGCCATAGCGCCGCAGATTCTCGATAAGCAACTCGCAATGTCGATCGTATTCGTGGGCGCTGCGGCCGCCCACATGCGGCAGTACTAATACGTTGGGCATCGTCCACAACGGACTAGCGGCAGGGAGGGGTTCGCGTTCAAACACATCCAGCCCCGCCCCAGCAAGATGACCCGACTGCAACGCCGCGATCAGCGCGTCCTCGTCAACCGTGCTCCCGCGCCCGATATTGTAGAAATACGCGCCCTGCTTCATCGCCCCAAAGATACCTTCGTCAAAGATATGCTCGGTTTCAGGTGAGGCTGGAATGATCGCGACAACATGATCGGCACGAGCGACAGCTTCGCCTAACTGTTCCATCGGGAACATCTGCTCGACCAACGGGTGTTCCTTCGTCGCATCACGTCGCACGCCGATGATTCGCATGCCGAGGGCGGCACAGCGTTCCGCGATAGCTCCACCGAGGTCACCCATACCGACAATGCATGCGGTCGCGCCAAACAATTCGCCATACTGCGGCGCACGCTCCCAGCGCTGTTCTTTCGCGTCACGAATGTGCTGCGGCAAATGGCGCACGAACGCCAGCATCATCGCCAGGATATGTTCAGCGATACCGGGACCCATCGTTCCACGAGCATTGCAGATCGTCAAACACGTTTTACGGTCGAGTCCCTGGCCCACATAGTTGTCGTAGCCAACGCTCGGCAATTGCAGGAGTTTCAGGTCACTTTGAAGGACCGCATCCGCCGTGGGCCACCCAAACAAAATTTCCGTCCCACGTAGTTTGGCTGCATATTCATCGGGCTGCGTCGACTGCATGATACGTTCTACCGTCGCCCATTCCGCCACCGCTTCACGAACTCGTGCAATATGCTCGTCTCGTAATTCATCCACCGCGATAAGAATGTGTATCATGAACGCCTCATCCTCCTGAACGCTATCAAGCTCTACCAGGAGCGAAGTATAAATCCGATGGGGGAGAGAAGCCAACCTGTTACGCCTTCAACGATAGCCCCATCGGTTAGAAGACCCATCGCTATGCACCTTCAGGGAGAACTTGCTCAGTCTGAATGTATAAGTCCTATGGTCTATGGCCGGGTTTTAACGTGCTATCGCATCAGCAATGTTAGTTGCACACTGCTCGATGATATTTCGTGCAATTTCTTCGCCCAACCATACGCACGTATGCTGCCAAACAGGCATGACACCTCCATCACATCAACCTGCTGGGCATCATTCTGTAATCCGTTACAGTCACTCGCGACAGAACACGTGCTGGGGCGTGTCACATGATTAAACGTATCCGCGTCCCATTAGCATCAGTTTCTGCAAGCAGAAGCAGCACCGTTATTTCCACGCAAGCTTATGTGGGAAAGGTGTATAAAACAGCCGCCTGAGCCGCCGCGGCGCATGCTTTGCTGATAGGCTATACTGCCCGAATGAAGGCAGGTGCATGGGGTAATGTAATGATGTTGGTGCATTTGAACAACCAATGCTGCTTTGCACGACACTCGCGCCCGTCCGAGCGAAGGTATTGAATGGCGACCGTCGTCGATCTGCTACGCCAGCTTGCACATGATCTCGCACCAGATAGCGAGATACTTCGAGGTCCGCTGGTGCTGCCTCCGCGCCAGATATCCGCGTTTGCCCTCGATCTCCCTGACAGCCTTGGCGCACACTGGTCGACAGCGTTTGGGCGTCCGACAACCGCACAGCACGCTCTAGCACTTGCGGCGTTGCGAGCGGGAGAAACAGTGGCGTTTTTCGGTGGCGATGGACTGCCCGAACAAGATCTGTTGCTGCTAGTACTCGCGCAACTGCGCGGCTCCGGCGCGACCGCACTCTGGTTAGTCCCCGACCGTGCCAGCGGACAACGCGCCGCCAAGCTCCTGCACCAGCTAGAACAACGTACCATGCTCACGTGGCTGTTATTGGAGGATGCACCAACACGACCGCCGTTCGTGCACGTCATCGTTGCGACCTACGATGAATTGCACGCACGCTTGCTGCCCTTTGCTGAACGGGCATGGCGCTGGTTCTGGCGCGGATTACGTACGATCGCGATGCCCGACATCCATCATGCTAGCGGATTACAGGGCATCCACCTTCGTTGGCTCCTGCGCCGAGCGACCCGCCTGACCGCACACAAACCAACATTGGTAGGCGCGAGCGCGCCGCTCGCAGAAGGTAGCGTCACGATACAGTCGCTATGGGGGCGGGCATGTCGCATCATCGATTCAACTCTAGGGCCGCCCGAACCCACACTCGTCATGTTGTGGCGCTGCGACGAACGCTATAAGACCCTCGACCAATTGGCCCGAACGCTGCGCGGGCGAGGCTTATCCATCGCCGTCGTCGGGCGCGACGAGCGCGACGACCAGGTACTCCGCGCACGCTTCGGCGAAATGGGCATCGCCACGCTGGGCAGCGAGGCGAAAGCGGCGATCGCACTGGTGAGCGGCGTACCTACTGATCCCGGCGCACGCGAAGCCTTGTTGCGTTGCGGCTACCGCATGGTCGTGATGCTCGCCGCCGACGATCCCCACGAAATGCTCTATAGCAACGACATCGAACAGCTTGTCACACACCCGCCCGCCCTGATCGTACCGGACGACAATTTGTTCGTCACAAGTTTCCATCTCCAGGCCGCCGCTGCCGAACAGCCGCTTGACCCAACCGAGATCGAGCGCTGGCATGTTGCCGAGCGCGTGGAAACATTGGTCAATAAGCAGCGTCTGCGAGTGCTCAACGATAACAGCCTGCAGCCGAGCGACGCGAACGCTGAACTGGGATCACTTCTGCGGGGCGCGACAAGCAACGACACCTTTGTGGCAGTCCGCGATCCGCTGGGGGTGACGCTCGCATCCTTACGTCCGGCTGTCGCCGACTGGCGTGGGTTGCCGGGATCGACCTGGGCGGGCGATCTCGTCGTCGCGCACCGTGGCGACGACCCTCCAACGATCGACCTGGCGGTCGACGAGCGGCGCAGATTAGCGCTTGCTGTCGCGACCTATCGCATCACCCCACGCACCAAGATCGAAACACGCGAAACAATACTCGGCGACCAGAGCGTAACCGCGACTCATTGGAACGCCGAGATACGCCAGCGGGTCGAGGGATTGGAAGAACACACCATCAACCGTCCGCCCGCCATGCCGCGCATCGCCAAACCGTTGGATACACGCTGGGTCGCGCATGCCTGTGCGATCGAGCTTGCCACTGTACCCACCACCACGACTTCCCTGGGTTGGACACTCAAGGAAGCCTTGAGTATGCGGACCTCCTGCGCATCCGAAGATGTTGTCGTCACATATGATGCTCCCACACGTTCGTTGTGGTTAATCGAAACTGCTCCTGGCGACACCGGCATCGCGAACTGGATCGCGGAACATCTGGAACAAGTACTTGACCTGGCACGCTCGATTGCACGCGTCTGCGAAGCAAACGATCTGCTACGAACGCTGGCTCTCCGCGAACGCGCCTGGTTAGAGGTGTTGTTCGACCCTTCATTCGAACAACCACCAGCACCCACATCACCACCCCGAAGCATTGATCCACAATTGACAGTCGAGCGGTCGACTATGCCAGAGCGCGCTGCTATCGAGCGCCCTGAATCCGTTCATTCAACCCCATCCGCACGTTCGCGGGTGTATGCGGTGAGCCGTCACATTACGTCAATACGACAAGCATCCGATGAGGCTTCGCTGCCGTCGAACTTTGTCGATGACAAGCAAACAAACGAGCAACAGCTACGATCAATACAAGTGCAATCCGTTGATGGGCGGGGAGCGCCACCAGATGATGGAATGGAGCAAGACTTCGAGGAGTCGTTAGCGCCACAGCAGAATAAAACAACCCAGGAATTTGAAGAAGAAACACCTGCGGTCACGAACGAGCAAATAGAGCAGGTCGTGGCGGCGGAACAGACGGGAAGCGAACAAGCACCTGCAGATCAATCAGACCCAGAGCACGACGAGCCAGCACTTGTGCAACCATCTAACCGCAACCTAGAACTAGAGAGAACCAACGAGCAGCCTGTCGTAGTGGCGCAGGATGGTGTGAGAGAGAATGTGGCGATTCATACCGATGACGCAGGTGAGCCGCAGCCAGCACATACACGGGATGAGCGGGTAGCAATTGCCACGAACGAGAAGCCAGGCTCACGGACTTATGAGCTACCTGCCGCCATGCAATCGCAGCGGTATGTAGAGGAAGCTCAGTCTGCGCCCATCGAAGCATCGGGGACCGACGAACAAGACACAGCCATCGAAAGCAGTGAGTACGACGAGGATGCTTGGAATGCTGTCACGCCTATAGAGGCTCCAGCCGGAGATGCGATACAACCGTCCGTCATGATCACTACCGATGAGCAGGTTTCGCGCATCGACGAGCGATCTGCAGAAATCGAGGAGGTGCGCTGGAACACCGCTATGGAGCAGGATGAGATCGAGGATGTGACCTGGGAGCCGAATCGCCCCGCGCAATTGCCGCTCGACCAGTCTGCCGACCTGATCCCGCCCCTGGGCCGTGAACTCCCCGCGCTCAACGGGCCTCGTGACGCCCGCCGCGACCGACAATCAGCACCGCATGGCACGGAACAGCGATCAAACCAGACGCCACCAACGAATGCCGCTACTGCTCGCGATGCTGCACGACGGCCGGAACAGCCGCCGACACGTCCGGTGCGCTCAGCACCATCAACGCCTGGCAACAATCGGCGCGACAATAGAGGCGAGCAAAGCCAGCGACAACCACCGCATCCCCAACGACCAGCGCCTAGTCGATCCGAGCGTCCGGCGCCCAATACGACACCGCCACGAGCAACGAACGACGAGCGCTACCGCAAGCCACCCGAGCGCCCTCCGGTACGCCAGCCACAGGAAAGCGAGAAGCCTGTTAACGTTGGCTCGATGATCGCACGGATGCGCCAACTACGTGCCGAGCGTGAGCGCCAACACACAAGTAGCACACCACCGCTGCCGACTTCCACACCCGACGAGGATGTAGTACTGCGTTTTCGAGCAGGGCAACACGTGCGTTGTGTCCCCTATGGGGAGGGTGTCGTGCAATCATCGACGGCAGTCGATGGCCGCGAACAGGTGCAGGTGTCGTTCCCAGATATTGGGACACTTATCGTCGACCCCGATATCAATTTCGTGCGCGTGATCGAGCCACCAACACAGGAGCGCGACGAGGAAGACTAAGAAACGCGCTTATCTGTCCAGCGGTCAGGAGCACGAGCAGCACAGCACTGGACATTCGATTCCTCCGACCACTCATGTTCGTCAGCCGTGCAAGCCCGACGTTAATCTTACCTGCGTGGAGCATTCAGAGCAGCGCCTTCAACTCCTCGGCGGCTTTGCGGGTCATCCCCGGAACGGCTGCCAGTTCGTCGACCGAGGCATGCTTGATGCCGTCGAGTGAGCCAAATTGTTGCAACAGGGCTTTCTTACGTTTGGGACCGATGCCCTTGACTTCGCTGAGCGATGAGCGCAGGGTCGATTGCGTCCGCAGTTTACGGTGATAGGTGATCGCGAAGCGATGCGCTTCCTCATCAACACGCTGCACCAGATTGAGTGCGGGCGACGTACGCCCCAGAACGATCAATTGCCCGTTGTGCGGCAACTGGAGATCGAAGCGGTTGCGGTCCGGCCCTTTCGCTACACCCGCGACAGGAATATGACCGAAGCCAAGTTCGTTCAACACCGCACTTACACCGTTAACCTGCGGCTTGCCGCCGTCGATCAGCAACAGATCGGGCAGGATCGCCCATTTTTCATCCACTTCCTGTCCCACTGGCGGTTTGGGTTCGGGCGGCAGATCGGGCGGTGGCTGATCGGGGTCACTGGCGCTGTTGATCTCAACGATTTCACCCTGTGCCTGCTGGGCGCGTCGAAATCGTCGTCGTAGCACTTCCTGCATCGACGCTACATCATTAGCTCCCTCGACCGTTTTGATCTTGAAGCGGCGATACTCACTTTTCTTCGGATCGCCGTTTTCGAATACAACCATAGAGCCAACTGAATTCGTTCCCTGCGTGTTGGAAATGTCGTAGCACTCGATGCGGCGGGGCAGCGATTCAAGGCCAAGCAAGTCGCGTAACTCAGTCAAGCCGCCCATGGCACGCTGAGTCGTGCTGAGCCATTGCAAGCGCAGTTCTTCAAGTTTCTGTGTCGCGTTCTTGGTCGCCAGGTCTACTAACTGGCGTTTCTCGCCCTTCCGTGGCACCGACAACGACACACGATGCCCACCCTTTTGTTCGAGGTAGCTTTCGATGATCGCAGCTTCTTCAGGGTGTTCAGCCAGGAGAATGTTTTCGGGGATCGAGGCCGCCGACTCGTAGAATTGTGTCAGGAATTGCGCCAGCAACACATTATCATTGGTATCTTCGGCGTTTTCCAGCGTAAATGGTTCGGCTCCGATCAATTTGCCACCACGCACGAAAAAGACTTGCACGACCGCAGATCCATCTTCCCGTGCGAAGGCGATCACATCCTGGTCCGCCGCCCCCGTCTTGAGTACCTTCTGCTTTTCGAGGACACTTTCAAGAGCGTGAATCTGATCGCGCACGTAGGCCGCCCGTTCGTATTCCATACTTTCGGCGGCTTCACGCATGCGCTCTCGCAGTTGGTTCAGTACCTGGTCCGAGCGACCCTGCAGGAACAAACTCGCTCCGTTGATGGCCTCACGATATTCTTCAGGCGAAGTCAGTTCGGGAACACACGGACCAAGACAGCGCTTAATATCGTGGTACATGCATGGGCGTCCGGCGCGGCGATGCGACTCGAATTTCTGGTCCGAGCAATCGTAGGGGGGGCGAAAGCTGAACAATTTGTTTAGCAGTTTTAGCGTATTACGAACCGACCCTGCCGATGCAAACGGTCCAAAGTAGCGTGCGCCATCTTCCAACACTTTGCGCGTCGTAAAAATTCGCGGCCACTTCTCACCAAGCGTAATTTTGATGTACGGATAGCTTTTATCGTCCTTGAGCAGCACGTTATATTTCGGACGATGCTGCTTGATCAGGTTCATTTCAAGGACGAGCGCTTCGAGTTCGCTGGATGTAAGGATATAATCGAAGTCCGCAATCAGTTGCACCATGCGCCGCGTTTTACTGCTCAGGCCACGTGGAGCGCCCAAATAGGACCGCATACGGTCACGCAGTGCCTTCGATTTTCCCACGTACAAGATACGCCCGGTGTTATCTTTCCAGATATATACACCCGGTGTGAGCGGCACACGTTTGAGGCGCTCCATAAAGGTGTCATGGTTATCGATTGAGGTTGTTGCCAAGTTTGTCATGGTATTGATCGCCTACCAACGACCGTTCCCAGTGTTTAGTTGGGAAAACATGGTGATGATAGCTTTCGATGGCTCTGGGATGCACTATCGCACCGCACGTACCATATTGTACCCCGCATGATCGTGTAGCACAAATGTTGTCACGCGGGCAGGCAGAAGGCAGAAGACGGCAAGGACCATGCTCTCGTCTAGGCACTTAGGGGAATACATTTGCTGGCTGCAGTGGACGTATAGCGCGCCGCCCTGGCACAATAAGCAAGGTGCGTTAGGCAACGGGTAGTGAGAAATAGAAGGTTGTACCTTCGCCCGGGACACTTTCGACCCAGATTTGACCGCCGTGCGCTTCGACTGCCAATTTACAGAAAGCCAAGCCCACGCCCGTGCCACGTCCATAGCCCCCAGGTGCCTGCGTAAAGAGTTCGAAAATAATATGGTGATATTCTTCCGGAATCCCGACACCGCAGTCCTGAACCGCGATGATAACCCAACGACCCGGCGCATGACCCTGCGGCAACGACGCTTCGCTTCCACTCGTTCCAGTAAGACGCACTGGCTCACCGGGACGGCTGAACTTGAGAGCGTTATCGACCAGATTTTGCAACACCCGCCGCATCATATCCGGGTCCGCCATCACACGTGGCAGCGACGCGAGTTGGTTATCCGTTTGAATACGCTTGTCCTGTGCAAGCTGTTCGAGGCGTTCCAACACATTATTAGCGAGCTCGACGATCTCAATGGGTCGCCGATGCAACTCGATTGTTTGCTGCTGAAGGCGTCGAATATCGAGCAGCGCGTTAACCAGATCGAGCATCTGCTGGCAGCTTGTCGAGGCAATTTGCAAGATGCGCTGCTGTGAGTCGGTCAACGTGCCGGTGCTTTGCTTGAGCAAGAGATCGACCGAAACCATGATATTGGTCAAAGGCGAGCGCAGGTCGTGAACGATCATGTTCGAAAGGTCCTGGCGCAAACTTTCCATACGCCGTTCGGCGGTCACATCATGAATCACCAGCAACGCGCCGACGCTTGCGGAAGTCGCGCCGCGCACGGGCAAGACTTGCCATGACAACGAACGCGTATCGAGCATCACATCGCCGGTGGCACTTTCCTCGCGTCCTTGCAACACGTCGCGCACACCGTCGCAGATCTCAAGGCGCAGCGCATGCGAGATACTAAGGATTTCCTCGTCGCGGCAAAACTCCTCCATGTGACGACCTTCCCATTGAGCTTCGTCGACATCGAGGAGTTGCCCAAAGGCGCGATTCGTCACGCCCACCCGCCCATGCTCGTCGATCAGGACCATGCCTTCATGGGCTGAACTGAGAATCGAGGCCAGACGGTCGCGGGTATTGACAACAAGTTCGTCCAGGTGCATGTTTTCGAGAACGCTGCCGGCCATCTTGGCGTATAGTACGATCATCTCGCGCTGTGATTGGTCTATAGAAGGTAAACTGTATTCGATCCAGAGCGCCCCCATGGTCAGGTTTGTACCTCGTAACGGGGCGATGAGCAGGTATTTCGCTCCACCATCGATTAACGTTTGGGGCAGCGTGCTGGCCTCGAACTCGATATAGTCGCGCTCCAACGGAACGAAACGCTCGATCCACGCCGGATCGACATGTGTGCCGAAGGGCGACCCAAACGTTTCGCTTGGGCGGCTCTTCCAGGTTACGATCGCACCGCCGCCCTCACCACCTGTCGTGCCGACCGCGCCCGCGAGCGCCATGGAAAGCATGTCCTTCACGGAAAGCTGCGCTGTACTCATCGCCAAACTGAAGGCATTAAGTGCTGTAAGGCGGTCGACGGTTTGTTGTTGCTCAGAATACAATCGTACATTGCTGAGGGCAGTACTAGCCTGACGTGCCACCGTTTCCATGTTGTCGACAATATTCTGTGCCAGCGGCAAGCTGCGTTCGCCTACATCGATCACAATGACGCCTTCCGGAGTCTCGTGGGAACCCGGAATCTGAACGACCACCGCCGAACGAAATGAGCCCAGTTGCGGATGCTGGCCCACATGGAACGTCAGCAGTCCAAGCGGCAGCGAACGTTTGAGCATGCGAAGCCAATCGCCATAGTCGATGCCAATGTCACGGCGCTGCCGCACGACTGGCGGCAATCCGAACGTCGAAACCGCAACCACTGTACGATATTCAGCATCGATTTGTGCAAGCAAGATGCGCGGCGAGCCAGTGATATGCTGGACGGCCGATATGATCTGATCTGCTAATTCCTGCATGCTAAAGCTCGAGCGCAGATCGGGCGCGACGGGAGCGGTTGCACCTTGTTCAGACTGTCGGGTCGCACGAGGCTGCTCTAATGCTTGTGGTTGTACACGCCTGTCGAGTTCAGGCCGCGTTTGAGGAACGAGCGAAGCCAACGTCATGGCGCATTGTGCCGTCCAGATCAGCAAACTCTGATCGAATTGAATGTGACTATTCAGCGTGAGCCAGCCACACAAATGTCCCTGGACGACGAATGGGATGAAGCATACATCCGGCAGCATGACGAAAGCGCCATCCGCGAGGTGCAACCGTTGAGCATCGTCGGGCCGCGCGAAGGTGTGTGGGGGTGTGCGCAAGGAGTGCGGCTCATCATCCATCCACACGATGTCGAAGGCATCGCCGCCAGCCACTCCAGCCAAAACTGACTCCATAATGCTGACGACTTCGTGCAATGTGCGGCAACGCGCAATCGAAACACTAGCGTCATGGAGAGTCGTGAGCTTTAAAGGTGGAGTAAAAACTGGTAACATGATCCCTTTGGCTTCTTTGGGGATGATTGATAGTAGCATACTATTGTTTCCTTGACAATTTTCGTGCTATTGTAGAAAAGACGTAGCAGATCCCATTTTGTTCCCTCTATATTCCTGTTGAATTGCTGATGGGTTGGTGATGACCCTCGAAAGTGACGATGTACGCATGAAGCAACCATCTCGTCGTCTCTCCATAGTCGCCTTAGCCTGGCTGCCGATGATGCTCATTGTCTTGTGGAATAGCACAAACGAACTGGCTCGTCGCCCCAATGTGGACCCTGAACGTATGCTCGTCGCCACCGCCGACATTCCTACAAGGCTTGGTGATACGCCTGAGTTGCAGCAAAGCGACTGGGCGGAAGATAGCTCCAACCCGATCTATGGCGAACATACCGAACCCTATGCCAATTGGATGTCTGGGACAAGCTGGACGAATAGCGGTACAGACCCCAATTCACCACAAGTCACACAGATTGTCCTAGTGTATAGATCGTCTACCTCGGCTTTCTATAGTTTGCGGCGCATGGCTCCTGCTGAGAAGTATGATTCTGCTCACTTAAATGCCCTGGCACAAGCACAGCAACCAGTTCGCGTCGATATCGCATATCGTGGTTCATCTGCCGACGAGCAGCGTGTCGTCTGTGCCGTAGGAAACAAGGATACGTGCCAAGTATGGTATGCATGGCTGCGAGCAGGTCAATACATTATCCAGATTCGTTTGCTGAGTTCCGACCAACCGATAGATGTTGCTTCGTTTGTTCCGGTTGTCGCATCAGTAGACCGAACAGTTACTACATCGTTGGCAGGTGTCACAAGAGAATACCCACCTGCTGCTTCTTTTATGTTCGGTCTTTACAGCATTATAGGTGCCTTTTGCGGTTTCATGGGCATCATAGGTCTTAACGATGATCGGCTTGGCGAATCGTATTTTGGCAAGATGTGGTACGGACATTTTTCACGGCGAAGTCAAAAACCGTATTGGAGCAACGCAGCGTTGTCATTCGGCTGGCTTACTATGGGACTGGCTGGAATCAGCGCGAAGATGATGCACGATTTACCATTCGCAGGATGGTTGAAATGGGGTATCTTCGGCACACTCGCCCTGAGCAGCCTCGTTTGCATGTTCGCAGCTTCATGGCTGTTGTATACAGCTGCCCGCGCTCCTCAAGCTCCACGTGCGTCCAGCCACCAAGCTGGACCGATAAGCGCATCCTAGCGGATCATGCACGTTTTAGGGTGCCACATACAACCCGAACGAGCGTGCGGATGGTTCCCACAGGAGCAACGTGTTCCTCTGCTATAATGGCATCCGTTATACTGCCCCATCCCGGAGAGAAGGATGCCAAAGAAGATATTCATCATAGACGACGACCTGGGACTACAAACGGTGTTGGGAATCGCGTTACGTGATGCTGGCTACGACGTTTCATCAGCCACCGATGGTTTGCAGGGTGTCGCGCAACTGCCGAAAGTCGCGCCCGATCTGGTCATCAGTGACGTGATGATGCCGAACCTGGATGGTGTTCAGGTCTTTGAAATGCTGAAAGAACAGCTTGCGCTCGATAACATCCCGATCATCATCGTCACTGCCCTGAGCCGCAAAGCCTGGTTCGCCAACCTGGAAGCCGATGGAGCCGTGATCATCCAAAAGCCGTTTGATATCGACTACCTGGTGCAAATGATCGAGATGCTGTTAATAGAGTAGGCATACGAGGGGCATGGCGAGCAGCGCTCTCTGTGCTTCACACCGTGATACATAAAATGTCGTCCGGTCGGGTTGCGCGAATGCAACCCGACCGGACGACATTTTGGTTGAACGATCAAATATTCGTTCGACGTTGTAGGTAAGGGCTCGCAATCCTGCAGTACAAGCGTGGCATGTTACGAGCCGTGGTCCGCTGTAGTCGAGTCGTGCAATCAAGTGCAGGAAAGTGCGTTCGCGGCCAGAGTTGCTAGGAATGGAACTGTACGCCGATGTAGTGTCGAACATGAGTACGGCTCACACGAGACGTGCCGTACTCATACCGGGATATGACTTGCTCGCAGCCTAACGGTCGACGTTCGTGAGTGCGTCAAAGCGCGGACGCAGGGCAGCGTAGGTATCGTCAATGGCCTCAGGTACGAGTTTAACGCCACCGATCAATGGCATGAAATTGGTGTCGCCGTTCCATCGTGGGACCACGTGCAAGTGCAGATGTTCGGCGATACCGGCACCGCCTGCTTCACCAAGATTCATCCCCATATTGAAGCCTTTCGGATTCATTTCCTCGGTAAGGACACCAATCGAACGCTGCGCGATCTGCATAAGTTCGGCGCTCGCTTCCGGCGCAAGCCCTGCGAAGTCAGCGGTATGGTTATATGGCACGACCATCAGATGCCCCGGATTATAGGGGTACAGGTTCATCATCACGAACATGTACGTGCCACGATGCAGGACCAGGAACTGTTCGTCATCCCCCGCCTGGTATGCATGGCACAATGCACACACAGGTTTCTCCGCTTGCTCATCACGCTTAATGTATTTGGAGCGCCATGGGGTCCACTTGATCTCCACCAGTGCCTCCCCTAAACCTCGAAGCGTTCGGGTGCCGAATCAATCTCGCTGTGATCGCCACTTTCGCGCCGGCGGTCGATACGGTACTTCTTGACGGCAGCCTTGACGGTGCCAAGCGCCAGGGTCGCGCAGCGCGGACGGGTGCTGACTACCTCGCGACCGAGGCGCTCGATAATATCGTTGTAGTCGAGTTCATCGACAGCGCTCAGCGACTTACCAGCGATATCTTCGAGCAAGATCGATGCAGCGGCTTGCGAAATGGTACATCCTTCACCTTCGAACGTCACATCCTTGATCGTGTTGGAATCGCGATCCACATTGAGGTAAATCGTTATGACATCACCACAACCAGGGTTGCCTCCCGGCATCGTCACATCAGCAGGATCGAGTGTACCGTGGTGGCGCGGCTGCTGAAAATGTTCCAGAATGTATTCGATCTGTTCCTGGCGGTCCATATCTGCCATCGTTAGTCCCTTCTTTGGTGTTCTATCGCTTCATCCGTGATTTGTCCGAATCCCCGTCGTATTCTTGCCGTCCGCCTCCGCCCTCGAGCGGACGCTCTTTGGCGTCCCAATCTTAACCGACCGCGACCTCGATCTGTCCATCAACGATGCGCACATCATACGTTGGCAGCGGAATGGTCGCCGGAAGCGACCGCACTTTGCCCGTCGTAATGTCGAAGCGCGCGCCGTGCAACGGACACTCGATTGTGCAATCGTCGGTGTCAAGATCGCCCTCGGACAGAAACGCAAGCGCGTGTGTACAAATATTCGAGAACGCATATACTTCGCCATCGCATCGCGCCACAGCTATCTCGGTATCTCCATGCTCGAACGATTGCACGGTTCCTTCTTTGATTGCGTCGGCGGCGGCAAGCCGTACATACTCCATACATGAATCCTTTTGTTGTCGTATATAGCATAACGCCACAATCGCCGCACGATGCGTGGCGATTGTGGCGTTTACGTCAGGTTCTCCGTAGACGGGCTTAGCCGACCGAGCCTTCCATCTCCATCTGGATCAGGCGGTTGAGCTCGACCGCGTACTCCATCGGCAGTTCACGCGTGAACGGCTCCATAAAGCCCAGCACGATCATCGAGAGTGCCTCGGCCTCGCTCAAGCCACGCGACTCGCAGATAGAACAGCTGCTCCTCGCCGATCTTGCCGACGGTCGCCTCGTGCGCCATCGTCGCGCGATCTTCCTCGATCTCGATGAACGGGATCGTGTCCGAGGCCGACCTGTCGTCCAGGATCAGCGCATCGCAGACGACGTTGATCTTGGCGTTGTAGGCACCCGGCAACACCTTGGCCAGACCGCGATAGGTCGTGCGACCGCCGTTCTTGGAGACCGACTTGTTGGTGATGCGGCTGGTGGTGTTGGGTGCCGCGTGCACCATCTTGGCGCCGGCATCCTGGTGCTGGCCTTCGCCGGCATACGCCACCGACAGCACCTCGCCCTTGGCGCCTTCGCCCATCAGGTAGACCGATGGGTACTTCATCGTCAGGCGCGAGCCGATGTTGCCGTCGACCCATTCCATCGAGCGTTCTTGTAGGCGACGGCGCGCTTGGTCACCAGGTTGAAGATATTGTTCGACCAGTTCTGGATCGTGGTGTAGCGGCACTTGCCGCCTTCCTTGACGATGATCTCGACCACCGCCGAGTGCAGCGAGTTGGTGGTATAGACCGGCGCGGTGCAGCCCTCGATGTAGTGCACCTCGGCGCCTTCTTC
This sequence comes from uncultured Chloroflexia bacterium, assembly GCA_963790835.1. GTDB lineage: Bacteria > Chloroflexota > Chloroflexia > Chloroflexales > Kallotenuaceae > JBBSGA01. The sequence goes on along the minus strand of CAWBPU010000002.1, from coordinate 1,725,541 downwards.
GACGATGATCAGCGTGCGCTCGAACTGGCCCATGTTCTCGGCGTTGATGCGGAAGTAGGCCTGCAGTGGAATATCGACCTTGACGCCGGCCGGCACATAGACGAACGAGCCGCCCGACCAGACCGCCGTATTGAGCGCGGCATACTTGTTGTCGGCCGCCGGAATGATCGTGCCGAAGTATTCCTTGACGATCTCGGGGTACTCGCGCAGACGCGGTATCCATATCCAGGAAGATCACGCCCAGCTTTTCCCATTCCTCGCGCAGCGAGTGATAGACGCTCTCGGACTCGTACTGTGCGCCGACACCGGCCAGGAACTTCTGCTCGGCTTCGGGGATGCCCAGCTTCTCGAAGGTGTTGCGGATGGTCTCCGGCACATCGTCCCAGCTTCGGCTGGTCTTCTCGCCAGGGCGCACATAGTAGTAGATATCCTGGTCGTCAAGCTCGGCCAGCTTCGGATTCGCCCAGGTGCCCTCGGGCGGCACCGGCTTCTTGAAGTAGATCTCGAGCGCCCTGCAAGCGGCGCTTGAGCATCCACTCCGGCTCGCCCTTCATCTTCGAGAAGCGTGCGAACGACCTTCTCGTTCAAGCCCTTTTCGGACTTGTAGGTATAGTTCTCTTCGTCGCGGAAGCCATACTTCGTATAGTCGAAATCGATCTCCTGATTTGGAGCTGTTGTCATGTCTCGCCTCTCCTATCTATAACACTGGCGGTGGTCATCGGCTGATGCCTTCCGAGCCGCCATGTACAAGCGTTCTATGCTTCCCCGACGGACGTTCCGTCGTGTAATCGAGCCAGCGCGACTTTGAGCGCCGTGAGGCCCAACATCGCACATTTCATACGTGCCGCTCCAATTGGAATTCCCAACAAAGCGAGGATATCGTCCTGCCCGAATGCCTGTGCCGCCGCGATGGACTGTCCCATCAACGACTCAGTCAGCATGGACGTAGCGGCCTGCGATATCGCACATCCGCGCCCGTTGAAACGGATGTCCTGGAGCGTTTCGTCGACGATCAGCAGATCGATTCGCACTTTATCGCCACAAAGCGGATTCCGCTCCTCATGGCTTGCTGTCGGCGCGTCCAGCATCCCCTGATTCCGTGGATACCGCGAATGTTCCAGAATGTTTTCTTGTGCGAAGTCGTCCATATAGTATACCGCAAGGTACTCAACTATACCGGTTTCGTGGGGCGCACGATGCGCCCCGCATACCTTGCACTACATCTTTGCTTCGATCAGTTCGAGTGCATGCTCGCGCACGTCATCACTCGGAATCTGATCGACGACCGATGCCAGAAAGCCGATCACGATCGTGCGCACTGCTTCTGCATGTGTCAGTCCACGCGAGCGCAGATAGAACACCTGCTCCTCGTCCACCTGTCCGCTGGTCGCGCCGTGTCCAGCCTTGACCTCGTTCGAGTCGATCTCCAAACCTGGAATCGAGTCCGAACGCGCCTCGTGCGACAGATGCAGCACATGATCACGCAGATCGGAGTTTGTGAACTTCGCGCCACGCTCGATGTTGATCATGCCATCAAAAACCACATAGGCGGAATCGGCGACAGCACTCTTCCAGGCGATCTCGGCCGTAGTGGACTTTCCGATGTGATGCACACGCGGTGCCCACAGCAATTGCTGCTTATCAGTGCCGTAGCTAAAGCCTGACCAGTGCAGTTCCGAGCCGTCGCCGAGCAAACGCACATCCATATCCATATGGTGCACGTCCGAACCGACTGCACCGCTTAGCCATTCGACGCGAGCATCCTGCTGCACCTGCGCGGCCTGTGCGCCAAGCAGATATGCCTTTTTGCCAAGCGTTTGCATACTCATAAACTGCACCCGTGCCCCACGTTTTAAGACGATTTCGGCGACGGGAACGACCATGCCTACAGTTTCGAGGTCGTCCGAAACGAACTCCTCGATCACAGTCACGCGGCTATTATCTTCAGCGACGATGATCGTGCGCGGGAAGATCGCCGTGCCACCTTCGGGAAGTCGATAGCGTACCTGTACAGGTGTCGTCGTTTCCACGTTGCGCGGTACATGCACGACGATGCCGTCACGTGCCAATGCCGCATTGTAAGCGGTGTACACACTGAACTCCGCTTCGACAGCATGGTTCATATACTGCGCGAGCAGTTCGGGGCGTTCGCTGAGCGCAGTCTGCAAGTCGGCAACGTACACGCCCTCGGCAGTTGAAAGAATTTCGACGCTGCCGAACACTGGTCGCATGTTCTTTAGTTCGAACCCACCAAGATTGGTGCGCTTCCATGCGGGCAAGTCGAGCGTACGGGCAGCCTCGAAGGTTGCCAGACGATCGCCGTCCAGGCCGAGCATGTCGTTCGCCAGTTCACCGATCACTGGCAATTCACGTGCTTCGACGTTAGGAAACATTGCCCATCACCTCTTCGCGAATATGCTCGTAGCCCTTTTCTTCGAGTTCGAGCGCAATTTCAGCACCGCCCTCGCGCACGATGCGTCCGTCCATCAACACATGTACCAAGTCGGGCTTGATGTAGTTCAACAAACGCTGGTAGTGCGTGATAACCAGCACGCCCATGTCCGGGATTTGTTCCTTGACCGTGTTGACACCGTTCGCCACGATACGCAGCGCGTCAATGTCGAGGCCGGAGTCGGTTTCATCCATGATCGCCATGCTGGGCTGCAACATCGCCATCTGCAAAATCTCAAGGCGCTTCTTCTCGCCGCCCGAAAAACCTTCGTTGAGATAGCGGCGTGTAAAGTCCGGCGACATTTCCAGCATCTGCATACGTTCCTGCATCATCTTGCGGAACTGCGCTACCGGAATCGAGGTCGATTTAGGATCGCGGCCTTCTTCGCGGCGGTGCGCGTTGACCGAGGCACGCAGGAAGTTCGCGACCGTCACGCCAGCGACCGATACCGGATACTGAAACGCCAGGAACATACCAAGCCGCGAGCGCTCTTCCGGCTCAAGCTCGATGATATTTTGTCCGCGATACCAGACTTCGCCGCTCGTGACTTCATAGCGCGGGTGTCCCGCCAGAGTATATGCAAGCGTCGATTTGCCCGATCCATTCGGTCCCATGATCGCGTGAATCTTTCCGGCCTGAATCGTCAGGTTGATGCCCTTGAGAATCTCGCGATCCTCGGCTTCGATCTTGACGTGAAGATCGCGGATTTCAAGATTTCCGTCGTTACCATTCGACATGTTCTATGATGCTCCTCATTATTTATACGTGGCTGCTAGACCAACAATCCGTCTGTTTATTGATTATTCTCGACCACGAACCGACAACCAGCATGACCGTCAAAGCGTCGCTCGGCGATCGTGACGTTCGTGCCAAGAGCGTGTTCCAACATCTGCCGTTCCATCTCGCACAGCCCGTCATGTTCCCGGGCCAGCTCGAAGTACGGGCAACTCCATCCTTGCAGCGCAATCGTGTTCGCGTCCTCACTGAGCGTAATGGGCGTGCCACGCTGTTCCAGTATGGCGACAACTCCTTCGAGACGCTCTCGCAATGCTTCGCCCTGGGCGTGTTGGGCGAGTTCTTCACCCAATCGCTCACCCACCGTACGAAGCAACTGTTGCGCCGCTGCCGCCCCAGAGCTTTTCACGATCTCCTCGATCAGCAACTGCACCATGACGCCATACGATTGGGGAAACAAGGCATGTGCTTTGTCGCTTAGTGCGTACACATGCGCCGGTCGTCCCGTCCCGTGACGCACTTTCGACGTTGTAATCAGGTCCGCCGTCAAGAGATGTTGAAGCTGTTCGCGTACAGCGTTCGTGCTAACGCCTAACGCTTCCTCCAACGCTTTAACGCTGAGCGGTCCTCGACGCTGGAGAAGCTGCAAGATTTCAGATGCTGGACCACCATGTCCAAGCGTCCGTGATTCCATAGAAATATACATTTCCTCCACGTGTAGTGTAGCAAACGCAACGGGCCACGTCAATTTATACAGGCTAAGCTGTTTTAATTCGGATCATGAATGGCATAGGGGTTCAAAGCGGAGCGCAAATCTGACGCACGAGAGCCACCTACCATAAAAGCGGGCGGGGACACGCATGTGATCGAGCGCTCAAAAGGTTACAATACAGCGCGTGCAATCGCTTGATCTTACATGGGACGAATCGCCCACCAGACCTGCACAGATCGAGGATGACGCGCAGCCTATTGTGTTGCGGTGTGCTCCTGTATCCGGCGCGCATGGCCGCATACCTGACAGTCGGCGGCGATGACCTGGGCTCACCGACTTTGCGGCTGGGTCAATCGGCCTGGGAATGGCTATGGCAACCGCGTGGACGGGTAGGGCGCTTCACAGCAGTGCTACGAGTTCGAACGCCATGGAGGCGACGACCTCGTGCTCCAATCGACGCTGATGGTGCAGCCGGGCAAACTCGACCGCGACGCCTATGAACACATCCTTCACGCAATCCAACACGTCGCCGTTGGGCTCGTCCTCGATTTGGGCGGCGGCAGAACACCCGCCACCTGGGAGGATCGTGGGGACAAACCGCGCAGTATCATCGAGGACTACTGGACGCGCCTGGTCGTCGAAGCAGCGGCAGCAACCGAGGCGACCGAGCGGCTCAACCGCAACCCTTATGGCACCTGGCAGCATACCGAACAGGAACGTGACCTCCACGAAATCGCCGACATGCGAGCCGATATGGTGGCTCGAATGGGTGAGCGTCCGTTGGAGGAAACCGAGGGCGTCCAGTCCACAGCGCTGTTGCAGGGGTTCCCGCGTGGCGCTTCACAGAAGCCACGGCTGCCGCGCACGCTGCCCGTTCGCTCGATGGTATCGACCGTACATCGCTACGAACACGCCGTGCTGGTACGGGTGCTCCTGGAACTGCATGCTCGATGTGTATGGATACGCGAGGCGCTCGGCAGCGAGCTTGCTTGGCGCGGGAGGAGTGTGGCCGAAGCGAGCCGCACCACCCAGATCGCGTTGCTCAAGGAATGGCAGGGTAAAGTCAATGTCACCGCCGCCCACTTGATGCGGGCGCGTTCGAGCCAGTTACTTGCTGATGTCGAACCAATACGTGCCTGGAAGGGTCCAACCGAACTCATGCGCCGTGACCGTCGCTACCGTGCGGTCGCGCAGGCATGGCAAACACTGTGGCAACGTCCATTCATCGCGCTCAACACGCCAGCCTTCGATTTGCCGGTGGACGACCTCCCGGCGTTATACGAGCGCTGGTGTTTGCTCGAAGTCGCGCACGCGTTGTCAGGATTGGGTGAGCCGGTCGAACAGCACATGTTCGTCGCAGAATCAGGCGCAGTCCACGGCGTTGGCCCGACAGCTTGGAACGTGCGATTCGACGAAAACCGCCCGCTCATGCGTCGCCGCGGTCCAAACAGTACGGAGTTGCGGTTATGGTATCACCGTCGCTTCGCGCCCAACGTTGGTCAGGGCGCACAGCTAGGATCACTTGATCCGTTCGTGCGTGTCCCCGACATCGTGATCGAAATCGTCCGACCACATGCCGCGCCACGCCTGTTGATCTTCGATGCGAAGTATCGCTTAACCACCGCAGGGAATCTTGCCGAGGATGTATTGGAAGCGGCCTATGCGTATCATGGTGGGTTGGGGTATGCGGGCATACCCGCGAGCGTCGGCACCTTCGTGCTATTCCCCGGACTGGAAGGCTTCGAGGCGGGCGGCGTGGGGGCGATTCCGCTGCTCCCTGGTGTGCCGTCGCGTTTAGCTGAAATCGTTCGCGCTGGCGTTGAATGGGTGTAGAGCGACACCTCATGCATTCTCTTGATACCGTCCTGCTGGTCGTCGTTGGCTATTTCTACTATTAAAGGAGTTGAACGTATGGAAGAAGAATTTTTGCTCGCCGCTACAGATGTGCCCTCGTCATTACGCGAATGGATATTGTCGGGCGGCAACGGAGCACTACTGGCCTCGTTGGAAATCTTGCCCGATGGGAGCGTGGTTATGCGTGCGCTGCCGGAAGCCGATCCACGCATGGTGGCGCGAGTACGTCGTACGATGGCGCAACACGAAGATGTCTTGCGGCGACTGGCCTGATGGACACGAACATGCTTTCTTACAGTGAGGTGCTCGTGATCCACCAATTGCTGCTGGATCGGTTCGGCGGCATGAGTGGCATCACCGAAACGGGCTTTGGCAAGCTCGAAGCAGCGGTCGCCGCGCCCGAGCTATCGATGTTCGGCGACGACCTGTATCCAACCATCGTCGAAAAAGCCTCGATCCTGTTTTATCTGATTGCTCGGTCACACGCATTCACCGACGGCAACAAGCGTGTGGCGTTGCTAGCGCTGATCGAAGTGTTGACGCGTCATGGCATGGTGCTTGCCGCCACCGACCAAGAACTGTATGAGTTCGTCATGAGTACCGCCAGCGACCGTAAGCGTGAGGACGTATTTTCATGGATCGCGGCCCATGTGGAGCCTGTGAAAGCCCCGTGAAACATGTTTCCCACTTCGATGTACTGCAAATCCGCACCCGCCTACAGGCAGCGGCGGGCAAGCCGTTCGACCTCTTGAACCCCAACGCGCTGCAATCCGCATTAGCCGCTCCTCGTCAGGAAGTATTCGGAGAGGAAGTTCACGAGGGAGTGTTAACGAAAGCCGCTATCCTGTTCACACGCCTGATCTCAAACCATCCTTTTGTCGACGGCAACAAGCGTATCGCGGTCGAGGCGCTGCGCTTATTCCTCAAACGCAACAAACCGACGGTACAGCTTGCCGATGACGAAGCACTGGCCTGGGCGAACGAGGTGGCGAGAAACGCTGCGGATGAGGTTGCCGTGGAGAGGTGGCTAGAAGGGTACATATACTAGGTCCGACTCGCCGGGCAAAGCGAAACATCGACCTTTACAGCATCTTTGCCTGCCCTACGCCGTACATTACGCGTCAGAAACAAGCCTCAATGCAACTGTCGGGATAGTTCAGGAGTATGCTACCGGGTAATCCTGAGAGGTATGGTATGCACACACAAGATGGTGCAGGCAGACAAAAGTGTCCACCTGTACCAAGGCAAAACCAGGGCTTGTGCACCGTCCATCCGAAAGCAGCCGAGCCTCAAATATGGTCATGCTGAGCCGAAGCATAGCATGACCATATTTGAGGTTGCACACAGCCCCAGTGATAAAACAGAGACGTTACGATGCTCGCAGGGCCCGTCGGCGATCAGCAGTGGCGACTTCAGAAATCTGTTGCTCGATCCATGCATGTGCTTCAAAGAATGACAGGAAGCCAGCACGTGTCGCCTGACGTCGCCCGCTTTCAATCGTAGTGATCCACTGACCGTCGGGATGCTGCCATACTTTCACTTTGCATGTGCCGATCAAGCGGATATACATATGATGATGCTCGTCAAAGTTCCAATCGGTTTCTTCACTCATAAGATCCTCCGTACGTCGTTGTTCCCGGACCTACTGACGATAGGTTCGTCGTTAGCACGAAAATCTACGCCGCTGAACATATGACAATGAAGTCGCGTTGTAATGCTTTATCATCAAGCACCACGCGGCAGTGCTGAAAATGTTGTTCGCAAAAGCTCCGCTTTTAGCGGCGGGTCTGATCATGCCTCTCATATAGTACGTTGTAGATAGCGAGATTTCGTTGCGTTATACCAGTATATCAGACCACATATCTTCACAATCTATCAGTTTTGTAAGGGACCGGATGTCAGGGAGAAAGGTGTAGTGATAGTTCTATCCGTCTTACGGGAGATATAACAATGGATCGACGCTGACACCATTGCGGCGTATCGTCAGATGAAGATGGACGCCTGTCGAATATCCGCCATGTTCTTCGTCGTATGTCGTGCCCATCAAGCCGACGATGGTCCCTGCTTCAATTGAATCGCCGACCTTCACCAGAGGTGCAGCAGCCATGTGTCCGTATTCTGCGGTAAAGCCGCCACCGTGGTCGATCTTGACACAGAAGCCATAGCCCTTACACCAACCTGCTTCCGTAACGACACCGCCTCGCGCTGCGCCGATCGGTGTGTTCTTGACGTTCGCGATGTCGATACCATTGTGATATGAGTTCACCTTTAGATTGCGCTTGCCGAATCCAGATGACAACGTGCCAAAGGAGGGCCATGTCCAGCCACCTTTACCAACAGCATTCTGGCGTGCCTGTTTAAGCGCTGTTTGTGCCACATCCACGCGCTTCTGGGCGTCGGCGATCAACGGACCAGCCACCGCCCAATCCGCCTTCACCGCATCAAATTTCGCCTGTGCATCTTGAGTGCGCTGCTGAGCTTGCGCGACGACAGGTGCTCCTTGCTTGAATCTGAGCCAGTTGGGTGCGCGCAGTGTCCAAATTCTGCTGAGCCTGAAAGATACGCGCTGGGTCGGATCCCTGGGGCACCTGGCTTAGTTCGGCCTGTGCTTGCTCGACTACGACCTGTGCCGCCGCAACATCTCTTATTTGCTGCTGTTTCACCCACTCGAAGTCCGCTGCCGCACCATTGAATTTTGTCGTGGCGTCGTCCAGACTGGCTTGTGCTGCCGCCTGTTGCAGCATATAGTGCTGTTTTTGGGTCTCAGGATCGAGTCCTGTATCCTCGAAACGCTTACCTGATACCGGGTCGATGCCCTGTTGTGCAAGTTCTTTGTAGTGAGTAGTCGTCACAACCCTATCTTGCGCTTGTTGTAACGTCGTTGCGGCATTATTCATTACAAGTTCTACTTGCGCCCTTCGTGCCGATGCCTCGTTCACAGCGACCGTATATTGCTGTTGAGCGGCCTGAAGACGTTCCTGTGCAATTGCGACCAGCGTCGGGTCTGGGTCAGTCTCCGATTGTGCTGCCTGTAACTGTGTTTCTGCGACCTGGACGTTGGCTTCAGCCTGGCCTGAATCGACCAGCGAGATGTTTTCCAGGCGCACACGGTCGAAATCAGCCTGTGCAGCCGCCATTTCGGTTTCTGCTGCCGCTACATCTTCCTGCTTGATATGTTCGGCGCGAATCTTTTCCAATTCCTTGACCGCCGTCGCCACCTCTTTTTCAGCAGTCGCGATTGCCGCCAGGCGAAACTGCGTTCGGGCTTTGCTCATGCGTCCCTGCCCGTCACGCATCGCGGCCTCTGCCGCCGCAATCTCCCCCTGAGTCATTATTGGTGGTTCATCCGTCACCGTGAGGGGTATCGTGGACGTTATCACGGTGTTCGTGGTCGCGACGACCCCCGCAGCATCATCACCCGTGGAACGGAGGATGACCAGATCGTCATCGTCCCGGACGTGGTCAAGTACAGTTGGCTTGCTCGCTTGCGCCGTACGTGTTGGCGTAGCCGTCGCGGAGGCGGGGGCGAGGGCAACAGAACGCGTCGGCGTTGAAACGTGCGCAAGCGGCAGCCGCGGCACCCTCATCGCTACGGATGCCGGAGGAATAGTAGGAGTGGCGACGCTAAAGAATGCTGTACCGACCGTCATACCGACGAGCAGCAGTACAGTACATCCGCGCCATAGGCTGGTTAAATCTCTCATAGGATATCGGTTCCCCGGTTGCGGCGAACCACGTTCATTCTACACTGGACGCCATGCATATACAATTATAGACACAACAGTACCAACCGTAGCTTTCCTGTTTATCGCAACTACGGCGTGATGAGTATGCCGATTCATAGGAATTAGGGTCGGAATTGTTACATGGTTGGCACGCGGCCACGGTATATACGAATAATGCGTCCGGCCATGATGCCGTAAAACTCCATCGAACTCTTGAAAAGATGAGGGGTGCGACCTTGACGGTCGCACCCCTCATGGTGCCACGACTATGCCAGCGCAGGCCGGCTACGGCTGCGAGGTGAACACCATCGGCAGTATGATGCGGTTATCTTCGCCGGCCACAAACACTGCAGTGGTGCGCGGCGGGACGGTGAACGTGTTGGTAGCGGCATCGTAGCTTGCCGTGCGAACAATCGGATCGTTCGAGCCAACCTGATATGGATGAAGGCGGAAGCGTGTTTCAGAGGCATCGTCGTTCTGGAACGTCTGTGCCTCGTCATTGGCATTGAAAACCACGATGATCCGGTCGTAGAATGGGTCGAGGTCTTGCAATCGCATTTGCGCCGGACGGGTCGCATCGTTGGGCATACCATCCGTAATGCTCATCACGATCAAGCCTTCGGCCTGATCGGGACCGGCGTTCAGGAAGTGTACGCGCTGGTTGATATCGTCGGCGTTACCTAGCCGGAACAACGGCGAACTCTTGCGAATACGAAGCATCTCCTCGAAGTATGCGGTCGCCGCCATGATGTTGGTTTCCGATGGCTTGAGCGCAGGATTCGCGAGCAATGGCTGATAGACCGACCAGTTGTTCTGGTTTTCTCCCATGATCGGCAGGCCCACACCCCAGTTATTCGTCGCACCAGTCCAATCGACCTTGTTGAACCAGTCGCCTGAGTTGTAGCTATTCCGATCTCCTGACTTCGAACGCAGCAGGTCCTGGCCAGCGTGGAAGAAGGGAATACCCTGTCCGAGGCTCACGATGCTCGTCCCCAGATTTTGCATCCTGACGCGATCCTCGATCGTTGTCGCTGCCGGGGCTTTCGCTTGCAGTATGTCGAACAACGTTTCGTTATCATGTGCCTCAATGTAGGTAATAGTTTCTTGTGGATCGGCGGCGTAGCCCGTGGGTGAGCCATTGTAATCCACGTCCTTACCAGTCACGGTCTTACCCGTGCGATCCACGAAGGTGTAATCGCGCAAGTTACCCGCGAGACCGACTTTGATCTGATCCTGCGCCAGCAGTAACCGCGCACGTTGTTCCTCGGCGGTGCCTTGCGCAAAACTGTTGGGGTCGTAAGACAGACCACTGATAAAGCCCTGACGCTGGATGTCCTGACCCGAGTCAAACGGACCACCACCTCGCACCGCGTCACGCAGCCGATCGTTGAACGTGCCAATGCCTGTTCCTGGCATGTTAAGCTGGGTCGCCTGCACGCCGCGCTTGTTGTTCTGCACGTCGTCGCCGAAGTTCCAACCTTCACCATAGAGATACACCTTGGAGCCATCGACGCCGCTATTGGCGACAGTCAGCGCGTTAAGACGCTGGCGTAGCTTGACCATATTGGCCTTCATGTGGTGACCCATCAGATCGAAGCGGAAAGCATCGACTTTGTATTGTGTCGCCCACGTGATGACCGAATCGATCATCAATTTCTCCATCATGGCGTGTTCCGTTGCGGTGTTCTGGCAGCAGGTGCTGGTTTCTACCGCGCCTGTATTTTCGTTCAGGCGGTGATAATAGCCCGGTACCACGCGGTCGAGGACCGATTTAGCATCCTGCCCGCTGGCAGCGGTGTGGTTATACACCACATCCATGACGACACGCAAACCATTGGTGTTGAGCGACTGGACCATCTCCCTGAACTCCTCGATGCGAGTCGAGCCGTCCGGGTTGGTCGAGTAGCTACCCTCGGGGGCGGTGTAGTGCAACGGATCGTAGCCCCAATTGAAGCCATCCTGCTCTGCCAGCGCTGCGACTTTTTCCTGTTGTTGGGTGGAGTCGGGCGCATAGGTCGCTAACTGCGCCGGATCGGGTTCCTGTCGTTCGGCGGCATTTTCGTTAATCGATGCGATATCGAATGTTGGCAACAGGTGAATATGCGTCAATCCGGCGTCAGCCAACGCACGGAGGTGCTGCATGCCATTCGATTCGGTGCGCGTGAAGGCCTTGTATGTACCCCGCTCGTTGGCGGGGACGCTCGGATCGGTGATGCTGAAATCGCGGATATGCAACTCATACAGCACGATGTCTTCGGGCTTAGCAAGCGCTGGTTTAGCAAGCGTATTCCATCCCGATGGCTTAAGGCTGTTATCGGCAAGGTTGACGAATTGCGAGCGCGTACTGTTCATCGAAAGGCTGAATGAGTATGGGTCGGTGACCATATTCTGTTCAACCTGCCCGGTCGAAGGCGCGTACACCTGTACTTCGTAAAGGAAGAACTTGCCGACCCATGAGGGCTGCCCACTGATATTCCAGGTGCCAGTCGAACCATCCCAGGTCATCGCGTACTCGGTGCTGGTCGTGCTCGTGGACGTATCAAAGACGTGCAGCGTCACGTTCTGTGCTGTGGGAGCCCACAGGCGTAGCATCGGCGACGCGCCCTGGAACCATAGGCCAAGTTGTCCATCGAATGTATACAGATCGTCAAGAACACCAGGGATTTGCACCGCCGTTGCGTCAAGCAACCGCCCGGCTGCGTTGGTTGCGGCGACCGCGATTTCGCCCTTCACGATCGTCGGAATCTTGCCAAGGTCAGCCGCGTTGACACGATAGGCCGTCCAGGATGCCAGATGCGGATGCTTTGCTCGCAAAGCGCTGGACAACCCATCATTGACACGGGTCAGGGTGATCGAATCGCCACCGACGATACCTTCCGAGTCAAGATACATCGCGCCTGTAGCGTCGTAATGCAGTGTGATCACGTCGTTAGCAGCAGTATCGCCGTCGATGTTCCACACCAGCGTATCGCGTGTCAGCCAGTGTGCGCTGGCTTCGTTGATGTTCCCTGCTTGCGAGCATCCTGCAGCGGTCGGGAGCAGATACCCCGGCTCGTTTTGCACGATCCACACCTCCGTGCCGTACGTGGCAAGGTCGAGCGCCTGATCATTAGGCTGGTCTTTCTCGTCACCTTTATGAATAATGTAGTTCAAGACGGTCGCATCCGGCGCAAGAGGTACACGGAAGTAAATACCAAAACCGTCACGTCCGGCAGGGCGCACAGGCTGATCCCAGCTTGGGTTAGGTTGCGCCGCACCCGTCCAGACATGCATACCCCAGAAATCGCGGAAGTTCCCACTGGTGGCATCGCCATAATCGCCATCAGGGCGGTGGTAGTGGATGATCGCCACGCTTTGGCCGCCCGCTGCGTCAGCGGACGTGTAGAAGGCAGCATCGCCTTGCTTGAGCCAGATCGATTTGTTGGTACTAAACGTGTACGAGCGATCATTGGACGTGTCCTTTTCATCGCCCTTGTGAATGATGAAATTGACGGGCTGCGAGAGATCCTGCATCAAAATGTTGAAGTATGCTCCAAAATCATCCGTGCCGTCGGGCAGCTTGGGCGAGGTCCATTCCGTAGCCTCACGCGGCGCGATGCCATCACCCCAGAGATGCAGACCCCATCCATCATAATCACCCGCCGGGCGATTATAGTGAATCGTCACCTTGGCGGTGTAGATTTGCGGATCGTTCTGCACCAGCCACACTTCAGGACTTGCAGATGGCACAAACGAGCGGTCGTTCTGTGTATCCTTTTCATCGCCCTTATGGACGATAAAGTTCACCGGCTTGGATGGGTCCTGAAGCTTGATCCAGGCAAATCGTCCGTACTGATCTTCGCCGTCGAACGCCTTTGGTGAGGTCCACTCGGTTGCCTCGGAAGGATCGATCGCCTCGCCCCATAGATGCAGACCCCAACCATCATAGTCGCCAGCCGCACGCTTGTAGTGAACGATCGCATAGGTCGGGTTTGCAGCACACGAGGCAGGGCGTGCGACGATGGTGGCGGCAGAGTCCGACGCCACAGCCCCAACATTGGTGCCGTCGTCGTCGGTCACATCGTTGACGATGGCCTTGAATGCGAGTGGCGTGCCAGACTCAAGAGCCGACGCATCGTAGAACACACGATATGGTGCGTTGTTATCGGTGCCAATGACCGTCCAATTCTGAGCATCGCCAACCTTGACCGCGAAGGTGACTTCGGCGAAACGATCCTCGCTCAACGCCGCCCCAACCTCGACACGCCCCTCGACAGGCTTGCTGGACGAAGGCGACGTGACCGTAATAGTAGGTACCGTTGTGGTGGTCGGCATCGCACGGTCAGCTTTGAGGATGATGATACTGAGCGCCGGAACCGTGACAGTAATTTCGCCCTGTGCGTTGGTGTTGGTCGCAGTGGTTGTGCCGTAGACCGGCGAAAAATACGTCGAAGGTGTCAACGTCTTGAAGGTCGCGCTCTGCTCATCGGTCGCATTGTTGAGCGCCACAATATATTCGACCTTTTCGTCGCGGTCGATGCGCGAGAACGCATAGATGCCCGCACTGCCACTGCTCCAGCGGTGAATTTGTGCGCCTCGCCGGAGCGCCGTGTGTGCAAGGCGCACGTCGGCAAACTCGCCCAGTGCCCGATACAACGGGTGCTGCGTATCGAAATTTTCAACGGCCGTTGTGCTGTCCGACCCGATCAGGTCGTCGTCATTGTAGCTTCCGACTTTGGACGGGAACATGTCCTGACGAGCACCCTTGTCCCCACCATCGCCCGTGAACCCCTGCTCGTCGCCGTAATACACGACTGGCTCGCCGCGCACGAAATACATCAGTCCGTGCGCTAACTTGTCGCGTGCTACGAGCTCAGCATCGCTGGCACTGGGATTATCTTGCTTTAAGAAGTAGCCAAAGCGACCTATATCATGGTTACCCAGGAACGTCGGCAAGCGATAGGCATTGCTGTCGGCATCGGTATAGTAATCGTCGGCAGCGAACATATCGCGCAGGCCATTGGTCGCGCCGCTTTGGGAAGCGAAGCCACGGGCACTTCCCTGGAATGGAAAGTCGAGGGCAGCCTGTAATTGGCCTTCGGTCGTGTAACGACTGACGAATCCAGCGTCACCCGAAAAGATTTCGCCAAACATAAAGAAATCCGGCACGCCCTGGCTCTTTGCATGTTGCAGCACTTCGGGGCCGAACTTCTGCCAGAACTCCATGTTGACATGCTTTACCGTGTCGATGCGGAAGCCGTCGATCTTGAATTGCGTGATCCACGACTTATAGATGTCGATCATGCCGTCGACGACCTGGGGTTGTTCAGTGAATAGATCGTCGAGCCCGAAAAAATCGCCGTACTCGCTCGATTCGCCTTCAAAGGTCGAGTTACCGCGGTTGTGATAACGCAGCGGGCTGTTAAGCCAGCTCGGCACCTTGACGGTGCTATCGGCTGGGGCCAGGAACTCAGGCGTATACGGGAAACTGGCCGTATTTAGCGTCGGGAAGGTGTCAGTTCCGGCGTAATCACGATCATCAAAGATATTGCCCTGTGCATCCTTATACGGATAATCTTTCTTGGAACGATAGCCGTAGGTGTTTTCCTCATAGTCGATCACGTCGGCAGTATGGTTGGTGATGATGTCGAAGAACACCTTGATACCGCGAGCATGCGCGTCGGTGATAAGATCGCGTAGTTCAGTGTTGGTACCGAAGTGCGGATCGACCTGAGTGAAGTCAGTTATCCAATAGCCGTGATAACCCGACGACGAGCCATTAATCGTACCATCGCCCTGCACCGGACGGTTCTTGAATATCGGTGCCATCCAGATCGCGGTGACACCCATATCGTCAAGATAGGCTATCTTCGACTGGAGACCTTTGATGTCGCCACCGTGATAATACCCTTCGTTCGTGGGTAGGTAGCCGTGGCGCAGCACATCGGCGTTGCTTGTGCCACCCGCATCATCGCCATAGTTGTTGGCAGCAGAGGCATCAGCAAAGCGATCCGGCAAGGCGAAATAGAACACGTCGTCCTGAATCGGATGCTGGAGCGATTGGCGAACGAGCGCGGCATCCTCGGCGTTGGTATCAGTCGGGACGGCCGGAGCGAACGCAATACTCGCTGCTGGAACGTGCGCGGCATGGGCTGTGAACGAAGTTGGAGGGAGCGCGGAAGCGAGCAGCGCGAGTAGCGCCAGCAAGGCTACCAGAACCTTCGGGTGGTGGGCGGACATCATCGTGCCTCCAGTTTATTACGGCATCATGCCGTCTCGCAGTTGTTTCTTTGTTGCTCAGATGCAGGTTGCGGGTGCCGCTGATAGTACTATGAGGTGTTGCTTTTGGTCAAACCTGCGGTATGTCTGAGGAGTGTCGAAATACCGATGGCAACTGCTTCCCCCCACACGATAGATAGTGTTCAATCGTGTTCGGCAACCTCCTGTCCATCAAGCTTCGTCTACTTTTGCTACGCCCTCCATAGGTGCTTCAGCCATCCTTCACCCCCACGCCAGATACGACGTGCTATAATACGCAGCGATTTTATGCATATAGTCAACCATTTTCGATACAATCTTTCCTATGGTGATGGTCCGACATCAGCGCGTGCGGGCGAACTCACGACGCCACATGGGATGATCAAAACGCCTGTCTTTATGCCCGTTGGCACACAAGCCACGGTCAAAACACTAAGCGCACAGGAAGTCGAAGCGCTTGGCGCACAGATCATTCTTGGAAACACCTACCACCTCTTTCTTCGACCCGGCGCAGAACTGTTAGCGCAACTTGGCGGTTTGCATCGCTTTATGAACTGGTCGCGCCCAATCCTCACCGATTCAGGCGGCTTTCAGGTATGGAGCCTGAGCGACCGTCGAACGATCGACGAGGACGGCGTGACCTTCCTATCGCACCTGGACGGCTCGAAGCACCGTTTTACCCCAGAGCGCGTGATGGATATTCAATCGAAGATCGGTGCTGATATCATCATGGCCTTCGACGAATGTTCAGATTACGGCGCGACGCACCAATACGCGACGGCGGCGATGGAGCGCACGCATCGCTGGCTGGAACGCTGCGTGGCTTCGCAACAACGGAGCGATCAGGCACTCTTTGGCATCGTCCAGGGCAACGTGTTCCCTGATCTCCGCGTACAAAGCGCTGAGTTCATCGCCAGTCAGCCCGTCGTCGGGTTCGGCATCGGCGGTCTCAGTGTTGGCGAACCAAAACCACTGATGTACGATACCCTGGAAGCGACGACGGCGGCACTACCGACCGATCGCCCACGCTATCTAATGGGCGTCGGCTCGCCGGAAGATCTGATCGAAGGCGTCCGACGCGGCGTCGATATGTTCGACTGTGTCTTACCAACGCGGCTCGGCCGCCATGGCGCAGCTTTTACCACGAGCGGTCGTATCAATTTGCTTAACGCACGGTGGGCAACCGATGATCAGCCCATCGAAGCAGGCTGTGATTGTTGGAGTTGCCAGCATTACACCCGTGCCTACATTCGCCACCTGTTCAAAGCGGATGAACTGCTTGGACCACGCCTCGCTTCGATTCATAACCTGCGCTTTCTGGTCCGCTTGATGGAACATGCACGTGAAGCGATCGTGGAAGGCCGCTTCGAGGGATGGAGCACCGACTTTCTTGCCGGGTATCGCTCGGTCCCAGATGCTGTTCGGGACGAGCAACGCTCAAAATACGGGCGTCGCAAGGAAAAGGCGCCAGCACATGCTTAATACAGACCACGCGCCGACCACGGGATTCTGGAACCCAGAACGTAAAGCCTGGGCCGTGATGTTGGTTGCCTTCGGCATCTTCTGTGCGCTGGCCTGGACGACCACGAAAGTACTCTACCAATACGCAATTCGTCCAAGCGACCGCGTTGTTCGCGCAATGGTCGTGCAGTCTGATGCGGTGTTCGTGCAGCGTGCCGATCGTGTCCAAACGGTCAGGCTCGCTGATGGCGACGAGATCAGCACGGGCGACCGCATCACAACCAGCACGGGAGCATGGCCTGGAATCGTCGCACGATTGCAACTCGACCAGGGGACCGTCGCATTCTGGCCCGCCACGAATGTACGAATAGACAACCGCGACCGTTCGAGCTTGCGGCTACAACTCGATGAAGGACAAGTAGTGGTTGAACTCCAACGGGATGATCAGCCGCTCTATTTCACAACCAAAACCCTGGCCCAAGAGATCGAATTAACCGCGCCTGGTCACTATCGCCTGCGCATGTTAACACCGGATGCCAAGACCACCGCCGCCGCCGAGCGCCCACTCGTGCCAGCGGTTGAGGTCGTCAGTGCAAGCGGAACTGCGCGTATCGGCGAAACATCGATCGAAGCAGGCAAACGTATGGTGATGGGCAAAGGCAACAGCATAGTTTCTGGTCCCTGGGAGCTGTTGCGCGATGGAAACTTCGATCAATTCACCTCAACAGAGTATCTGGCGACCTTGCAAACGCAAAGCGACGCAAGACGGTCAGATACCTGGAGCATCACGCAACAGCCACAATCGACTGGCGCATTCTGGCGAAATGGCCTGTTCTATCTAATGGACGATTGCGAAACGACGCCGACCTGTCGTAAATATGTACGATTGGCACGGCTTGGCGGCAACGAGAAGGACTCCATGACGGCAATCGCGCAAGGAGTATCCGCCGACGTTTCCTCCTATCGTGGGGTCAAGCTCCAGGCAGACGTAAAGATCGACTACCAATCGCTCAGCAAAGGTGGCGCAGACGGTTCGGAATGTCCGCTATTCGCTCGCGTCGATTATGCCAGCGACGTGCGAACTACCGGCAGCCTTTTCTTTTGCTTCTGGGCATTCGATCGTGGCAATGGCAACACATCGTCACAGCCCTATATCATTTCGACACAAATTCCACCGAATTCATGGCAACACTTCACCGCCGATCTTAGTGCTTTAATCCCTGATTTACGCACGATCGAACAGGTCGTCTTTTATTCAAATGGTCATGATTACGATGCTAGCGTCGCGAGTGTTTCTTTGCAGGCAGAAGGTTTAGCCGAGGCGCGGCAACCCTAATACACCCACGACAGTTCCACCTAAATCACTATATACAAGGATTATCGTATGAAAATCATAGTTATTGGAACCGGATTCGTGGGCTTGACCCACGCAGCGGTTTGCTCGGAATACGGGCATGAGGTCTATGCCTACGATACAAATCCCGAGCGTATCGCAGCATACCGTTCCGCCCAACGCCAACGTATCGAACATATTGTTAACGAACCTGGCCTCGTTTCGATCATCGCCGATAACCTTGATCGCAACCTGTTTTTCGTCGGTGAACTGGAGCCAGTGTTAGAAGGCGCGGACGCGATTTTTCTGTGTCTGAACACGCCGCCCAACCTTGATGGATCGTCGGACCTGTCGATCTATTCCAAGGCAGCACATCACCTCGCCGCCCTGCTGGCAAAGCGAGCCGACATGCGACGCGTGGTCGTGATCAACAAAAGTACCGTGCCGATCGGCACCGCACGCATGCTCGAAGGAATTTTCAAACAACACAACGTCCAGAATGTCGGCGTGGCCTCTAACCCAGAGTTCCTGCCCGAAGGCGATGCGGTCGAACGTTCACGCCGTCCCGACCGCGTCGTGGTCGGTGCCGATCACGAGGACGACTTCAAAATCTTGCGGCACGTTTATTCACAGTTCGTCGATCATGTACGCATCCGTTACATTGAAACGACGCCAGAAACCGCCGAAGGCATCAAATACGTCGCGAATACCTTGCTCCTGACCTATATCTCATTCTGGAACGGCGTTGGTGCGCGGGTGGGCGAGACGCTGCCGAACATCCGTCTGGAAGACATGAAACTTGGCGTCACCGCCGATTCGCGCATCAGCACCTGGGGCTCGTATGTATCCAACGGCGCGGGTGGTTCGTGCTTCGGCAAAGACATCCAGTCGTTGATTTACCAGTTGCGCTCGGTTGGTCAACCCACCGACCTGTTGCAATCGGTTTTTAGCATCAACGAACACCAGAAAACGTACATGATCGATCGCGCCGTACGCGAGGCCGGTTTCAGCCTTAACCAAAAAACTATCGCGGTTCTGGGTCTTTCGTTCAAACAACGTACCAACGACGTGCGCGATTCGTCGTCGCTGCGGGTCATCGAATCACTCCTGGGACGCGGCGTGCGCGAGATTCATGCCTACGATCCACTGGCGAACGATGAGTCGCGACGGGCGCTCAACCCGGAACATAACCACTTGTTCGACAAGATCACGTACTTCGATTCCGCCAAAGAAGCGCTCACGGGCAGCGACGCATGCTTCATATCAACGGATTGGGAGGAGTTCCGTTCGCTCTCGAACACGATCGAGCACACTGTGCAGCCACCCTACCTGGTCATCGATGGGCGGCGCATGATCTTTGATCACGAGGAACTGACGACGCGCGGTTATGGGTATCTTGCTGTCGGCTCGCCATATCACGCACCACAATAATCACCATAGCTCATACATCTGACCGTTGAGGAAACACCATGATCTATCATGGAATCGATCTGGTTGACATCGACCGGATCGCACAGGCCGTCACGCGCTGGGGGAACCATTTTCTCCAGCGCGTTTTTACACCGCGCGAGATCGCCGATGCCGGGGGACGCCACCCTTCGCTCGCCGCGCGCTTCGCAGCGAAGGAAGCGACCGCCAAGGCACTCGGCATCGGATTGCGCGGTCCCGGTGGCGCTCGTCCGGGGCTTCCTGCTCCGGCGGGCTGGCTCGAGATCGAAGTTGTTCGCACGCCATCGGGTCAACCAACGCTCCAACTGACCGGACGCGCCGCCGAACGTGCCGCTGAACTCGGGTGGAGTTCAACCGCCTTGAGCCTATCGCATGCCCGCCACAGTGCCATCGCCAGCGTCGTTGCTCTCGCAGAATTCACTCCTGAGTCGACGGTGGTAAAATAGATCGCAGTATGAGGGCAACCGGCGCATGATCATAGCGACTGCAGCGCAAACACGGCGACTCGAGCAAGACGCGGTTGACCGTGGCGCGACCTGGCGTTCGCTAATGGCAGATGCTGGCGCGGGCATGGCACGGGCGATCATGCAGCGGGTACCGTCTATGGCTGGGAGCGCCATTGTTGTACTGGTGGGACCGGGCAACAACGGGGGCGATGGCCTGGTCATCGCACGGCATCTTCATGATCATGGAGCTATAGTCAACGTATACCGCTGGAATCGTCCAGCCAAACCCGACGATTGGCCCAGAGCGGACGTGGAACAACGTGCGATCACAGCTATCGACGCGGCAGACGACACCGACCTCTCGACCCTCGAAGCGTGGTTAACACAGGCAGACATTGTGGTCGATGCCTTACTTGGTATCGGTATCAAACGACCCGCAGCGCCGGACCTGTGTCGGATCATCGAAGCTACCAATCGTTCGACTGCCAGCAAGATCGCGGTCGATATCGCCAGCGGCATCGCCGCGGATACCGGCGCGGTGATGGGATGCGCGATCCGCGCAACCCTGACTCTCGCCGCTGGAATTACAAAGCCAGGGCATATCCTGGAACCTGGAGCGACGTACTGTGGAATGACCGAAGTCGTACCGATCGGCTTCGCTGAATATCTGGAGGATCAACCCATGGCTGAGACGTTATCATATAACGACCTACGTCCGTTATTACCCGAACGACCCGCCGATTCCAATAAAGGCACCTTCGGCAAGGTGGCGATCGTCGGCGGTTCGGGCCGCTATCCCGGCGCGGTACTTCTATCGGGACGCGGTGCTCAACGTGTCGGAGCAGGGCTGGTTACCCTGGCGGCGGGACGCTCTATCTTCGGAGCGTTGGTCGCAGCATCGCAGGAATCGACGTTTTTACCGCTGCCTGAAGATGACTGGGGCGTGCTGGGTGAAGCCGCGGCGACCGAACTGCTCAAAGAACTTGACGGATACAAGGCGCTGGTGCTTGGCCCCGGACTGGGCCAGGAGGATGCAACGAAAACATTCGTCCACCGCCTGATTGGCATCAGCGATGAAAAGTCCATCCACGGCGTCGGCTTTGTGCGGAGCGCCGGACGCGCCGAGGGCCAACGTCGTGCCAGCGGCGGTGTCGGGTTTTTGCGACCTTCCCAGACAACGCCTGCAGATTCCACCGATACGACGAATAAGACCGACGACGTTAAGATGCCGCCCATGGTTATCGACGCCGACGCCCTCAACATCCTCGCCACAACGGAGAATTGGAGCGAACACCTTAAACCTGGAACGGTCGTCCTGACACCGCACCCCGGCGAAATGGCACGCTTGCTGAAGTTGGAAGGCCCATCAGACGTACAGGCCGACCGACTCGGCACGGCACAACGTGCTGCGGCGGAATGGAAACAGGTTGTCGTCCTTAAAGGTGCCAGCACCATCGTCGTCGATCCTGACGGTCACACCGTTATTGGACCAGAAGGCAATCCCGCCCTTGCGACCGCTGGAACTGGCGACGTGCTAAGCGGCATCATCGCCGGACTCATCGCGCAGGGAGTAGGTCTATTTGATGCTGCCAAGCTCGGCGTGTATCTACACGCACAGGCCGGTATGCTGGTGCGCGATGAAATTGGCACGGCGGGCGCAGTCGCGGGTGATCTCCTCGACCGCCTGCCTCGGGCGATCACGACACTACGAACAGGACGGTAGCACCTATGCGAGCGGTCGACATCATCGCCAAGAAACGCGACGGTGAGGCGCTCAGCCGCGAGGAAATTCGCTGGCTGATCGGTGCCTACGTCGATGGAAGCGTGCCGGATTACCAGATGGCAGCCTGGGCCATGGCGGTGCTGCTGCGTGGCATGAACGACACCGAAACCGCCCAACTGACGATGGCGATGGCAGAATCGGGTGAAATGCTCGACCTGCACGACATCGCTCCAATCACCGTCGACAAACACTCGACGGGCGGCGTTGGCGATAAAACGACGCTCGTCCTCGCCCCACTCTGTGCGTCGATCGGCTTGCCTGTCGCCAAGATGTCCGGGCGTGGGCTCGGTTTCGGCGGCGGCACACTCGATAAGCTCGAAGCGATCCCTGGCCTCGATATAAACATCACGCCGGATCGCTTCCGCGAGCAACTTGCCGCCATCGGCTTAGTCGTCGCCGGACAAACCGCCGACCTCGCTCCTGCCGACAAGCAGTTGTATGCCCTGCGCGATGTTACAGCGACGGTCGATAGCATCCCACTGATCGCCGCAAGCGTGATGAGCAAAAAACTGGCGGCGGGGACGGATTGCATCATTCTCGACGTGAAGGCCGGACGTGGCGCGTTTATGAAAACCGTCGCCGATGCCGAAAGATTGGCTCGCACGATGGTGGCGATCGGCACCGCCGCCGGACGGCGCATGGCAGCGGCGATTACGACGATGGAACAGCCGTTGGGCTGGGCGATCGGCAACGCGCTTGAAATTCGTGAAGCGACACTCACGCTGCGCGGCGACGGGCCCGCCGATCTGCGCGAACTATGTTTAGTGCTTGGCTCGGAACTAACCGTATTGGCAGGCAAGGCCACGACGCGCGCGGAAGCCCGTGCGCTGCTCGAACAGGCTCTGGATGGCGGCGCGGCACTGAGCAAATGGCGCGAGATGGTCGCTTTTCAAGGCGGCGACGTGCGGGTGATCGATGACCTCGACCTGCTGGATACTGCCCCGCATCAGATCCCGATTCACGCCAGCAAGGATGGCATCGTTCAGCGTATTGACGCCTTCAACCTTGGATTGGCGATCAACGAACTTGGCGGAGGACGTCAGCGTAAAGAGGATGCGATCGACATGGCGGTAGGTGCAGTCCTCAGCCGCAAAGTCGGCGATGCCGTGAAGCAGGGTGATGAACTGATGGTGGTACATGCACGTCATGCAGAGGACATTGAACGATTGCGTGAGCGATTCGACGCAATCTATGCCATCGACGACGCCCCCGTTGCGACACCACCATTGATCTTCAACATAATTCATGGGAACGCGACGACATAGCCGTCGCCACGAGGAACGTATGCCAATCTACGAATACCAATGCGAAAAATGCCAGGGACGCTTTCAACGACTCGTCCAGGGTTTCAACAATCCTACCGATCTCGTTTGCCCTCGTTGCGGAGCCACCGATGTCCGCAAGGCAATATCACGCTTTGCTGTCATGCAATCGGAGGAATCGCGCCTTGAAGCGCTCGCCGATCCCAGTGCAATGGCTGGGTTGGACGAAAACGATCCGGCCTCAATCGCCCGTTGGGCTAAAAAGATGGGCAAAGAGATGGGCGACGAGATGGACGAAGATTGGGACCAAATGGTCGATGAGATGATGGAAGAAGAGGTGTCCGGCAAGAGCGGCGAAGGTCAATCCGACGACCTCGGGTGGGGGTAGTCCGAATCACCGACCACCCGAACAAGACTGGAACAATGTGCCACGCATGTGTGACTATAGAGAGACGGCCATCGATAAGGGACTACTAGATGTTTAGACGTATATTTGGTGGGAGCGAACGCACCGACGAGCGCGACGAACAGCACGCGCCTATCGAGGAAGCAACGCCCACGCCAACGCAGGACCAACAAACGCCTGATGACGACCTCCTCGCACTCCTCTTGAGCGACGAGGCGGCTACAGAAGTGCACCCCACAACACCACCCCCTCTGGATCCACCACAGGTCGAGGCTGCGGCGAGCAGTTCCGCGTCCGTCACCGAGCCTGAAACGCCGCGCTATACACCATTATTTTCGCGCACGGATGATGTCGAGCGCTCGATGCGAACGACAATCGCCGCACCGCAGCAACAGGGCGGCGTACTACGACGTTTGTTCGGCGGTGAAGAACGCACCGAGGAGGAAATCCACCGCGAGGAACGACGCACCGAACAGGCAGTTCGCAAGACACGCACGGGCTTTTTCGGACGGATCAGCGAAACGATGCGGTCGGATGCGCTGCTCACCGACGACCTGTGGGAAGAACTTGAGGAATTGATGATCCAGGCAGACGTGGGTGTTGACACCACGCTTGGCGTCATCGAGCGCGTGCGCCGTCGTGCCGAACGCGAAAACCTCCGCTACGCCAGCGATGCTCGTGCATATCTCAAGCAAGAGATGCTCAAATTACTCGAACCCAATACACGCGCCTATGCCAAGCGAGGCACCAGACCGTGGATCGTGCTGGTGGTTGGCGTCAACGGCGCGGGCAAAACAACCCTGATCGCTAAGCTCGCCAACCGTTACAAGAACGAAGTCGGACAAAGCGTGCTGATCGCTGCCGCTGACACGTTTCGTGCAGCCGCGGTCGAGCAACTCAAGACCTGGGCTGACCGCATTGGCGTTCCAGTAATCGCACAGGGACAGGGTGCCGATCCCGGCGCGGTGGCATATGATGCCGTTGATTCCGCGCTCGCTCGTGATGTAGACGTGCTTATCATCGATACCGCCGGACGCCTACAAGCGAAGTTCAATCTGATGAAGGAGCTTCAAAAGATAACGAATGTCGTGCGGCGGCGCGTCGAGCAGGCACCCCATGAAGTGTTGCTGGTCGTCGACGCTACCACCGGACAAAACGGCATCTCGCAAGCAAAAGCGTTCATGGAAGCATCTGAAGTGACACACCTGGCGTTGACCAAGCTCGACGGCACCGCCAAAGGTGGTATCGCGTTCGCGATGGTTCAACAAATCCAGCGCCCGATCCGGTATATTGGAACCGGAGAGAAATTGGACGATCTCGCGCTGTTCGACGCACGCACGTTTGTCGATGCATTATTTGAAGATGAGGTATCCGCATGATCCTATGTCCACGCTGCAAGCAGAAGTTAATGCTGAAGTTGACCATGTTGGTGGGAGCGACCGTGATTTGCCCGAATTGCGATGCGAGCCTACGCATTACGTCGCGCAACCCCGACCGCATGGAAGTCACTGGCGACAAAAGCCCATTGAACGCCAATGCCAAACCAGAATCCTATGGCTAGCGCCCAAAGCAAGGTGGGCAAGTGGCACACACGATGGCGTATGCTCTCCTGTGTGCTATGCGTGCCTTTGCTGGCGGGGTGCTTGTTGGTATCCGGGGGACAACCTTCCGCCGACCGTGCCGACGATGCTGGCAACGTCAGTCTCCAGTTTGTGAGCGCAGATGGCACGGAGGTGCGCGAAGTCGTAGCTGCGGACAGCGCGACGAACCTGTTAGTTACGGTATTTGCACGAGCCGAACAGGGACAGCTACGCATCGAAATCCTCGACCCACAAGGGAGCGCGACGCTTGTGATTGAAGGTACGCCCGAAGAACAGGTCGCACGCGCTACTGTGGCAACTGACGAAAACGGCATATTACGATATCGCGTTAAGGCCACCGGCGCCCGCCGCGGCAGCTACCAGATCCTTTATCAACCGGGCTAGTTCCTGGGAGCAGTCGTGTTACAAACGACTGCTCCTTCCCTTTTCATGCTTGTCCTTCTCCCAGTCGCGGCGCGAACGTTGCTTACATAGCGTAGTGAATGAGGAGGAAAAGATGGGATCGCAACAACCACAGCAACGAGCACAACAATTCATCGATGCGCTACATACCCTTGAAGGGGGCAGCGCAGACGATACGGCTGAGATCGTCGCACTGTTCGCCGACGATGCCCGCCTGACCAACGCTGCGTTGGACGGCAAAGAACTAACCGGACGAGATGGCGTCGAAAAATTCTGGACCGAGTACCGCCGCACATTTGGCGAACTGCGCTCTGAGTTCTCGCATGTCATCGCTGATGAAAAAGGGGCGGGGCTGTTCTGGCACACGGAAGGCACCGGCAACGACGGCAATCCAATTGCCTATGACGGTGTATCACTGCTCGAATGGTCAGACGATGGGAAGATTGGCTACTTCCGAGGTTATTACGACACCCGTAAGCTAAGCCAGGAAGTTGGTATAGACCAACAGCCTGTAGCGAAATGATCTAAAGACCGTCGATCAATGAAGCTGACACGGAGCGATGTATATCGCTCCGTGTCAGCTTTAAGAACGCTATGAGTGTCTGTCAGGAAAAGCCCCCGACCCTTCCCCGCTAGGCTGCCGCTGCTGCCGCGAACGCAGCAGGTAGGGCTTCAAGGGTTCGGTCGATGACTTCATCAGTGTGACCGATAGACAGAAATCCAGCCTCAAACTGCGAGGGCGCCAGATATACTCCCTGGTCAAGCATAGCGTGGAAGAAACGGCGATATTGCTCGGTGTTTACGTGTGCTTTAGCATCCTGGTACGAGTGAATTGGAACGGCAGAGAAGAAGAAACCGAGCATCGTGCCTGCCTGCGCGGTCTGGAGAGCAACCCCCGCCTTTTCGGCTGCGGCGTTCATGCCATCCAGCAATGCCGCGCCGTGCTGCTCGATCGTGATATACAGGCCAGCATCGAGCCTCTCAAGCGTCGCGATACCTGCTGCCATCGCCAGCGGATTCCCGGACAGTGTCCCTGCCTGATACATCGCGCCAAGCGGTGCGACATGTTCCATGATCGCACGCCGACCACCATAGGCGGCACACGGTAGCCCACCGCCAATCACCTTGCCAAGACATGTCAGATCGGGGACAACACCGAAGCGCTCCTGGGCGCCGCCTCGTGCCACGCGAAAACCTGTCATCACTTCATCGAAGATCAGCAACGCACCTGCGGCTTGTGTTTGCTCGCGTAGTGTTTCCAGAAAACCAGGTTGCGGCAGCACCAAGCCCATGTTTCCGGCAACCGGTTCGACGATGACCGCCGCGATCGAAGCACCATGGGTCGCGAAAAGCTTCTCGATCGCGGCAATGTCATTGTATTGGGTCGTGATAGTGTCACTCGTCTGGGCTTCAGTCACACCGGCAGACGCAGGTAATCCCAGCGTTGCGACCCCGGAACCAGCATCGGCAAGCAAGAAGTCAGCATGCCCATGGTACCCACCGGAAAACTTGACGATCTTGGAGCGGCCTGTAAAGGCGCGCGCCAAGCGCAACGCGCTCATCGTCGCCTCGGTGCCGGAATTGACGAACCGCACCATTTCGATGCTGGGCACCAACGTCGTAGTGAGCCGAGCCAGGTCGGTTTCCAGTTTGGTTGGAGCACCATAGCTCGTGCCACGTGCAGCCTGAGCGACAACCGCCGCGACGACCGCTGGATGCGCATGTCCCAGGATCATCGGTCCCCATGACAGCACATAGTCGATATAGCGCTGCCCGTCGACATCGTACAGGTACGGACCTTCCGCCCGATCCACAAAACGCGGTGTGCCTCCCACGGCGCGGAACGCCCGCACCGGGCTGTTAACGCCTCCAGGGATCAGCGTTTGCGCTTCGGCGAAATAGGATTCAGAATATGTTGTGTTCATAGGTTCCTTTATGGGAGCATACAGGTTCGTATATTGCCATGGTACCATTTAAGCCAGCGTTTACCGTATGGAATGCGATACCGCTGAACGTCGCTCCATTAGCCATACAGTAGGGTCAGACCATGTTACTGCTACAGGTGCTTGGCTCATGGCGAGCCGAGTACGAAGAACGTCCGATCCCGCGCCTTCCAACACGTCATGCCCGCGCTCTACTGACACGGCTCGCTATGGCATATCCGCGTGCGTTGAAGCGCACACAGTTGTACCATGACATGTTCCCGGGGATGCCATCCGAACGCGCGACACACAACCTGCGCACAACACTCTATTACGTTCGTCGGGCTTTACCAACGCTTGTCCAGGCTAACGACGACTTCATCGGACTCGAGCCGTCGCTTGTTGTCGACCTGGATGTATGCCATTTCGAACGCGGGAGTGCGTCAGGTGCAAGCCAAGCCATGCTCGAACGCGCTATCGTGTATTACCGTGGTCCTTTCCTGGAAGTTTCAACGGAAGGGGCAGGTTGGGTGCATGAAGAAGCCGAACGTCTTCGGCGCCAGTACGTGGACGCATTACAACGTCTCATAGCACTCAGTCAAGCTAGCGGCCACTATCAAACAACCGCCGCTACCGCACGTCGCTGGCTTGACGCGGAACCGTGGAACGAGGAAGCTGTGCTGACATCACTAGAGGCTTTTATTGCTGCTGGCGACCGTAGGCACGCCCAGGCACTCCTAAAAACCGCACGCGCATTGGTGGACGAAAGCGGCTTGGACGTGGCACGAATGCGTCTGGATCGATTGAGCCGTACCTTCACCCAGCTTCGACTTCCGCCATCAACCCCACCGCCATCGAGCGAACCTCCACAGATCACAGTTGATTTCAGTCAATCGGCGCTCCTTGGACGTGCGAAGGAATGGAATCAACTTAAAAGGATGTGGGAGGCGACCTGCGCTTCGACACCGCAAACAATGACGATTCAGGGAGAAACTGGCAGCGGCAAGACACGGCTCGTGAACGAACTGGTGACATTCGTGCGTTCATGTCCCAGTGCAATCATCTTGACAGGCCAATGCAACCCCTACGTCCGCGTACAAGCGTTGGGTGTCCTAAGAACCGCGTTCACGTTCATTGCGTCAGAGTACCAACAACCGCTGCATGCCGCAGCAAACGCCATCAGCGATGCAGCATGGCACGTACTCGCGTGCTATCCAGAGTTTCGGGCTCTGGCGCCCGACCGTCCAACCGAGCCAGTGGTCCGATTGGATAGTGCTTCCGAAATTGGACGCCGCAAATCGGCGATGCTCGAACTTCTCACTGCAATCGTGCAGAGCCACGCGCTGCTATTGGTACTCGACGATGCTTGTCCCAGCGACCAAGAGACAGATGACATTATCCAGACGCTCGCCAGCGTTCCTCGGCGCGCTTTTGTCATACATACATGCCGTGTTGACGATTGCAACCTACATACTCCCGTCCTTAGCTTGTCACCGCTTTGCCGGGAACCTATGCGTGCGCTCGTCGCAAGCGCCTTCGATGACCCCATCAGCACCACCGCGGTCGACCGCATCGTCGGCTGGAGCGAGGGCAATCCGCTCCGAGCGCGTGAAATCATGCGTGCGTTAATCTCGGCGGGGCGTCTGTGGCGGGACACGAACGGTCGGTGGACCATAGCCACAGGCGACACTGAGGCTCCCGATCTGCAGCACGCAGTCATCTACCAGCAACCAGGACATATTTCGCCCTCGGCACAAGAACTCGTTCAACTGCTTGCCATATTAGGGCGTCCGTGCGACCAGCAAACGCTCGCATGCCTGCTACCCGACACATATCAATCAGCACAGCATGAACTTGTATCGCATCGCATTGTTATCCAGCAGGCGCATACATTGCAGTTCGAGCATAGCCTCCTGCGTGACACGATTCTGAAGACGCTCGACGATCCAAGCAAGCAAGCGCTTCATGCCAGAATTGCCAAGATGCTTCGCTCCACGCAATGCGCCAATCCCACCGAACTGATGCTGCACGCACTGGGCGCACGCGATTGGCAACATGCCTGGGTAGCGGCACTTGCCGCTGCCGAGCAAGCATGGACCGACTATCAACTTGGCGCGATGCAGCAGGCTCTCCATATTGCCGACCAGGCAAGTGCCAAACTAGGCACGACGCCCGACGACGTGGAATGGTGGAATCTACTGACGCTCCGTGAACAGTATGCTGCCGCAAGTGAGCGCGGTGTGAAATGGACACAGGCGATCCAAGCAATGCAACAGTTCGCCACCGATCACCACCGGGCGGACTGGCGGGTGGAGGCGTTAGTGCGCAACGGTCGGGCCTTGCGCGAGCAGGGCCGTTTGCCGGAAGCCGAACCTCTGTTGTTCGCCGCTGCCGATGAGGCGCAACGTGCAGGATTGGCAGCGGCAGAAGCGCGCGCCCGTACCAGCCTTGCCGCCGTTCTGGAAGACCGAGGTGCCGTCAGAAATGCGGTACGCGAGCAACAGGCAGCCGTTGATGCAGCACGACGTAGCGAAGATGTAGAGCTCCATGTGCATACGCTGGGCGTCCTAGCGTACATGCAGATGCGGGCGGGAAACCTCGTGGCGGCATTGAACCTGAATACCGCTCTGCTCGACGCACCCATTGTTCATAGCCACCCTGTGCTACAGGCACGGTTCGCACGTCACCAGGGCATCATGCGTATCGCGGACCGACACTACCAGGATGGGCTCGAATGGCTGCGACGAAGCATTGGACGCTCCCAAGAGATTGGCGATCTTTTCGGTTTGTTGACCGGTCAAACTTCGCTGGTGTACTACCAGTCATTGCTTGGCCAGCATTCCGAATGCCTAGCGCTTGGTAATGTGCTGGTGCCACAGGTCCACAAAGATCAAGCCAACACGCATCTCTGCTGGCTGCAATATGCGTTGGCACGGGCATCATACGCCCAAGGCGATGCAGCAACGGCGACCCTTTTGGCACACGAGGCCGCCGCTCTCGGCGAAACGGTTGGAGACTTCGATGGCGCAGCCGTAAGCTATGCTTTGGCAGCCGCCGTCGCCCTGGATGAACAAGGCGATAGCAAAGCAGTTGCCTTCGTCGAACACGCGCTGCGTTGTATGGCGCACGTTGATCATCCGACTACAATCGTAGCGCATATCGCTGCTCGGGTCTGGCTCGCCATTGGCGATGATGTTCGCGCTCGTGCCAGCGCCAACCGGGCAATCGAGCACGCACGCGCACCCGGCCTCGCGAGCGTGTATACGATCGAAGTTCTATTCGATGCCGCGCATGTTCTGAGCCATATCGATTCGCCTACGGCTGGAAACACGGTACGTGATGAAGCCTATCGCCTGCTGGTCGCCGACCTCGCCCGTATCCAATCCCCTCCCTTACGTCGTGCGTACCTTAACGCCAGTCGTGCTCATCATGCATTAGCAGCATCACGTGGTAGCGGCGCACAGCGTATTGCCATACTGCCCTTGAACACCGCTCCACGTGGGCGATCACTCCACGACGACGAGTTTATTCCGGCGGTATGGACGGTCAAGGACGCGGGTGAGCCTTCGTCGCGCGACCAGCGACGCCTGCTGATTCAGCGACTTGTCGGCGAAGCCGCCGCGCAGGGGGCTGTATCGACCATCGAAGCGCTTGCCATTGCTCTCGCCGTCGCCCCACGTACGATTCAACGCGACCTTCAAGCTTTGCGCCAACAGGGTATCGCCGTCGATACACGCGGTACTCCATCCTAGCGTTCACATCTTGTCGTCCTACTTCATCGTATTTTCAGCACTTTTATGACGCCAGCGCGGTACGCTCCATGGAGCGCCTCAGAACTCAACGACCAAACTACCACACGGTAAACACGCGTATCCGCTCCCCTCAGGTTGCGCGAACCGTCCTGCTGAGTTTCTGTATGGCCCTCACAGTTTTTTGAGAAGGATCGTTGGAGATGCAAAAGCTTCCCAGTTTCGTCGCCTGTGTGCTGTCGTCACGTCCGGCACGCCTATTATTCGCCATCATATTCGTCTGCGCTTTGTTCTTAACACCTTCTGCCATAACATCAACAACAACCGATGCGGCGGACGTACCTCGCGTCTCCTTAGCTTCCGTACTCGCAGCCGATGGTAGCCTCGACCTTTCGCGCAGTTGGAGCGGCAGCATTGACGCACAGGGCTGGAGCATGACGACCGCGTCTGATGGATCGCCTCGCTTCGTTCGAGGTGATTCCGGCGCACGCACGACCTCCCCCCGCACCACCGTAGCGGCTGTTGCGGGTGACGAAAAATGGGACGACCGTTTTGGGCTACCGGGGGCTGGCTCGTTTGTCAACGTGGTAGCGGTATACGAGAGTGATGTATACGTTGGCGGCTATTTCTCGAAGGTCGGCGGTGTGGCGGCAAGCTATGTCGCCAAGTGGAACGGGCGCTCATGGTCCACGCTCGGTCGTGGCACGAGCGGTATGGTGTACGCCATCGCCGTCAGCGGCAACCAGGTCTATGTCGGCGGCGACTTCGCGACGGCTGGCACGGCTACAGTCAACAGCCTCGCGCTCTGGAACGGCTCGACGTGGCAAGCCGTTGGGGGCGGGGTCTGGAGTGGCACATCGCGTGGTACGGTGCGAGCATTGGCGCTCACGACAGGTGGCCTATTCGTCGGTGGCAGCTTCGACAAAGTAGGCACCACTCCGGCCTATGGCATCGCCAAATGGAACAATGGCTGGCGCACGCTCGGTAAGGGCGTCGGCAGTTTCTACAGCTACAACAATAGTATGTCCGGCGGTTCGGTGCACGCCATCACCGTAGCCTATCCGTACATTTATGTGGGCGGTGCGTTCCGTGACGCAGTAAAAGGCACCACAGCAGTCGCCGCGAATTCCATCGCGGTCTGGAACGACAAAAGCTCGGTCTGGTCTGCGCTTGGGCGTGGTGTTGGTTCGACGTATGATAATGGCGCGTCGATCTCGTACGGCTATGTGTATGCAATTACCCTCAACAACGGCGATGTCGTCGTCGGCGGGGATTTCGCGTACGCCGCGAACGCGACGGGCGGCACGATCACCAATTCGATCGCCAAGTGGCGCAACGGCTGGACGCCGTTGGGCAACGGTGTCACGACCAACTATGGACGGGGCACCGTGAAGGCGCTCACGATGTATGGCACCAAAATGATCATTGGCGGAACCTTCTCGTCGGCGGGTGGCACGCTCATGTCAAACGTCGCCCAGTGGAGCAACAACACCTGGTCATTGATGAAGCAAGGCGCGGGCGGCGAAGTCTACGCGCTGGCGGCGGCAAGCAACGGTGTGTTCATGGGCGGCTACTTTAGCACAGCGGGAAGCAGCAATGTCAACCACATCGCACGGTGGACCGGCGCGGCGTGGCAATCGTTAGGCGAAGGCATCAGCCAGGGGAGCTGTTGCGGTATCCTCAATGCGCTTGCCATTGATGGCAGCGGCAACGTGTATGCTGGCGGCTATTTCAGCTCTGCTGGCAGCACCACCACGAACAGCATCGCGATGTGGAATGGCGTACGCTGGACGACCCTGGCGACGGGCGTTATGAAAAGTTCATACTTCGGGACGATCTATGCTATCGCAGTGAGCGGCAACAACGTCTATGTCGGTGGCGATTTTAGCACCGTCGGCTCCACCAGTGCCAACAATATTGCCGTGTGGAATCGTACGACGAACACGTGGTCGCGCATGGGCGATGGTGTTAACGGTCCGGTGTATGCGCTAACAGTCAGTGGTCAAATGCTCTATGTTGGCGGTCAATTCACAGGCGCTGGCACCACTGATGCCGAGAACGTCGCGAGTTGGAACGGCACGACCTGGCAGAAACTGGGCAACGGTCTCGACTTCTCCTATGGCAGCGTGCGAGCGCTGACGACCTACACCGCGGGCCGGTACGTGATCGTAGGCGGCGATATTTCGTCAATTTATGTAGGAAGTTCATCGGTGCCGGTCAATGGTCTCCTGCTGTGGGATAGTCAGGATCCGGAAACTGGTATCTCCTTGGCAACGGTGTGACCTATCGTTGTGGAAGCAGCGACTGCGCGGGCGATGTACTGGCATTAGCGGTCATCGGCAGTGACTTATACGTCGGCGGCGACTTCGACAAAGCTGGCAAAGAGGATGCCACGACATCGCATCAGGATGTCGTAGTCGCGCACAGCATCGTACGCCTCAACCTACCGACCGACCGTTGGTATTCGCTGGGTGGTGACGTGGTTGGTGGCGGCGACCAGGAGGTCCATGCACTTGCGGCGGTGGGTACAGACCTCTACGTCGGCGGCAACTTCGTAACAGTTGCAAACAAGACAGCGCAGAGCATCGCCAGATGGAGCACCACTTCATCTACCTGGTCGACACTTGGCGCAGGAATGACGGGCGAATTGAGCTACGGCTGGCTAGCTGATGTCAATGCTCTGGCCGCCAGTGACGCGGCACTCTATGTTGGCGGCGACTTTTCAATGGGAGGCGACAAAGCCGCCAGCAACTTCGCCCGCTGGGGAACCGCTCCCAACGTCGCGGCGAACCCAGGCTTCGAGCAAGCCGACGCGACAGGCGGGGCAACCGGTTGGACGATGGACGCCACGGCGACACGCTCCACGGCCTACAAGCGCTCGGGCGGCTACGCGCTGAAGCAGAGTGCGACGACCAACACCACGTCCCTTGTGACACAGCAGATCAACGGGGTCAAGGGTGGACGAACCTATACCACATCGGCATGGGTCGCTGTTCCTGCAACCACCGACAAGTTCCAATGGTATCTGGAAGTCCAATGGCGCAACGGTACCACCAATGTCGGAACGCCCGTGATCGTCAACCGACAGATCGTTCCCGACGAACAACTCGTGGGTGCAACTCGTTGGCACGCTCGTCGCGCCCGCGGGAACCACGAACGCCATCCTCCGTTTGCGAGCCAATGACCTCGCAGCGACTGTCTATGTCGATGATGTTGTGTTCACCGCCGAAACGGGCCCTCCGGCAGCAGCGGCGGCGCAGAGCGTAGCATCAGAATCCGCCTTGTCGTCGCCTGCACTGGCAAATCAGCCGCGCCAAGCCATTTCTCCGAAGCAACGTGAGCAGGTTGAGGCAAAGCTACGCCAGGAGCAACAACAGCGCGACCAAGAGCATGCCAAACGGCTACAAATGGAACAGGAGCAGCAAACCCAGGCACCAACGAACTCCTAAGTGTCGAATGTGACTCAAAAGCGGCAAGACGTGCAAGCGTCTTGCCGCTTCTTCATGGTAGGATGTGCGCGGCACAACCCATCACACCAGTGGCCATACCATGGGTCAAACATTCCCCACATCCAGGAGCCTAGCGAGTGACACACATCAACGATATACAAACCTGGCAGATTGAGACGAGCAAAGAAGTGATGAACTGTCGGATCTTTCGCGTTCATCGCGATGAAGCACATACCGCAGACGGCACGAAGCATGGCACGTTCTTCACGCTCAAAGCGCCACCATGGGTCAATCTTATCCCGATCACCGCCAACGACGAACTCGTATGCGTGCGCCAATTTCGGCACGGTACCGGGCGGATCACGCTCGAAACACCCGCCGGACTTGGTGA
This sequence comes from uncultured Chloroflexia bacterium, assembly GCA_963790835.1. Taxonomy (GTDB): domain Bacteria; phylum Chloroflexota; class Chloroflexia; order Chloroflexales; family Kallotenuaceae; genus JBBSGA01. The sequence continues at coordinate 1,690,172 of CAWBPU010000002.1, read as the reverse complement.
GCATGACGAATCACCGGAATTCACCGCCGCCCGTGAGCTACGCGAGGAAACCGGATACAGCGCGCCGTATCTGAAAGTTTTGTGCCAGTTCTATGCAAATCCAGCGTTTCTGGATAATATCGTGACAGTCGTTCTCGCCGAGAACGTAACACTGACCGATTCAACCGCCTGGGATGAACACGAGGAGTTGATGGTCGAACTGGTGCCGCTGGCAGACGTGCCAGCGATGCTGGCACGTGGTGAATTCGAGAACGGCGTGACGGTCACGGCTATCTCGCGCTACCTCCTCTATCGCGCCGGAATCGTGCCGATAGTTGGAGCGACAATGTAGGACGTACGAGAGAGAAGGCTCTGGCCTTCTCTCTCGCTTCACGACGTGGCTGGAACAGCGGCGTTGAGGAACGCGAACACCCGTCGCGCTGTACGCTCGCCGTGATTGATGCAGTCAGGCACGCCGACACCCTCGTAGGCACCACCAGTCACAAACAACCCCGGAGTCAACGCACAGGCAGCGTAGATACCTCGTACGCGCTCGCCATGTCCCACATCGTATTGTGGATTCGCTTTGCGCCAGCGAAACACCCGCGTAAGGATTGGCTCTGCCCGTATCCCCATGATGTCAGTGATTTCCTCGCGAGCAGTCTGCACCAGTTCGTCGTCCGACCATTCGACGCGTTCCTCGTGTCGGGCACCACCGACGAAACATCGCAGCAGCACACGGTCGTCGGGTGCACGATAATCGAACTTGGACGACGCCCAGGTGGAGCCGAAGATACGACGGTTTTCGCTCCGTGGGATCACGAAGCCAAAGCCAGGGAGCGGACCTCCCACGTCGTTCTTGCGAAAACCCAGGTACACGCTTGCGGTCGATACATAACGAATCTGACTGAGGGCATCTGCCAGGGGTGGATTCAATGCCGCCACGACCTCACTGGCGGCATAGGTCGGCGCGGCCACGATCACCGCATCCGCATCAAAGGTGCGCCCCTCCATCGTTTGTACTCGGTAGCCCTGTTCAGTCGATTCGACCGTGGCGACCCGCGCACCCCTCACGATATGCGCGGCTAGCTCGCGTTCGAGCGCCTCGATCAACTGCCGGACGCCACCGCGCAGACTCATGAAACGTCGATGGTGGACGCCCTGCTTGGGGAGGTGGAGCAGCGCGACGTTGCCGCCATGCACCAAGAATCAGCGAGCGATGCTTGCGTTCCAGGTCACGGTAGCGTGCGAACGTCCCCAACAAACTTTGCTGCTCGGGCTCGGCGGCATGGATGCCACACAGCATCGGCTCGGCGATGATTTCCACGACCTCGCGCCCCATGCGTCGCCCAACGAACTGCGCGATACTTTCGTCGCCATCCGACCCGCCACGCGGCAGCACCACATCCAGCAACAGGCGCAGTCTGCCGCGCACCGATAGGAGCGGCGAGCGTAGAAATGGCAGTATGCGAGTCGGGATGATCAGTTGCAGACCTTCGGGCATTCGCATCAGTCGCCCGCGCCGCAGAATATACGTCACCCGTTGTGCATCATTGGTTCCGATGATGTCGTCCTGTAAACCAAGGCGCTTGCACAGCGCGGCTGCCCACGGTTTTTGCGCCAGGAAGCTATCGGGACCACCCTCGATCACGAAGCCGTCGGTGCGGTCGGTAATTAGCTTGCCGCCGACGCTGGCATCGCTTTCCAGCAGCGTGAAGGTGAGCGGCACGCCCGATGTGCGTGCCAGCGTTTGGAGTTCATAGGCGGTGGCAAGGCCAGCGATGCCGCCGCCCACGATAACGACGTGGCGCGGCGACGTTCGGGCTTGCTCGACGACCTGTGGCAGAGATGCAATCACGTGCTTACCCGGCGGGTAGCTCCCAGCCATGCACCACATCGATCAGCGTGTGGACGCTCTCGATCGGTGTTTGTGGCAGGAAGCCATGCCCGAAATTGAAGATATGTCCGCGCCGCCCGTTGGCCTGTGCCAGCACATACCTCGCCTCGCGCTCGATCACGTCGCGGCCGGCAAACAACACCAGCGGATCGAGGTTGCCCTGTACGGCAACATCGTGTCCCAGGCGATCCCAGGCCGCACCTAGGTCGACGCGCCAATCGACGCCGATCACGGTACCGCCACCCGACCGGATCAGGTCGGGCGACCCCATGATCAGGCCAGCCGTATCGGTGCTGAACTGAATCACTGGAACGCCTTCCCCAAGCACCATGGCGATGGCTTGGCGTGTGTAGGGCAGCACGTAGCGCCCATAGTCCGACGGGCTGAGGCTGCCAGCCCAGCTATCGAATAACTGGACCGCCTGTGCGCCCGCGCGCACCTGAGCCACCAGATACTCGCCCACCAGTCGTGCCAGCTTTTCCATCAGCATGTGCCACGCCTCCGGCTCGCGGTACATCATGGTTTTGGTCAGCGTATAGTTGCGCGACGACCCGCCCTCGATCATATAACTGGCGAGGGTAAACGGCGCACCGGAGAAACCGATCAACGGTGTCTTGCCGTCGAGTTCACGCCGCGTCAGCCGGATCGCTTCGAGCGTATAGGCTACATTTTCTTCGGGGACTGGCACCCGCAACGCCTCGACATCTGCGGGCGTGCGAACCGGATTGTGGATCACCGGACCCTCGCCCTTGGCGAACTCAAGGTCGATGCCCATGCCGATCAGCGGTGGCAGGATGTCGGCAAAGATGATCGCCGCGTCGAGGTCGAAACGGCGCAGCGGCTGCAACGTGACCTCGACCGCCAGTTCAGGCGTTCGGATCACATCTAGCATCGGATGCTTTTCGCGCACGGCGCGATATTCCGGCAAATAGCGTCCGGCCTGTCGCATCAGCCAGATCGGTGTCCGATCGACGGTCTCACGACGACACGCACGCAGAAATCGGTCGTTCAAGAATCGCTCCTGGAGCGGACCACGGACCAACGACTACCGACCACGATAGAGTAAACGAGCTTCTTGAAACGACAAACCATAGGGGTCTGGTTTCTTATTTCGTCCTCGGTGGTCAGTGGTCGATGGTCAGTCGTCCGTCTAATACATCGCCAGTGTTTCTTCGGCTGTGTGGTGGGTGGCGGTGAACAGCGGCGTGTCGCGCTCGGTGTAGCGCCGTGCCTCGGTCCCGCGTAGTTCGTTGACCAGATCGGAGAACTGCGTGAGGTCGTCGGTTTCGTATACCACCACGAACTCCTGATCCTGTACGCCGAAGGAGTACAGCAGCAACTGCATGATCTCCGGATACTGGTGTCCGATCCGGATATGCTCGTTCATCATGCCCTGGCGTGCGTCGCGGCTCATCAGATACCACTCCTTCGTCTTGACGAAGGGGTAGCCGACGAGATACGGCTTGCGCTCGGTGGCGAAGGGATCGATCTCCTGCGGGGATTTGCCGCGCGAATACTGCGACGCCCTGGTGTAGCCCCACAGCGTCGAAACCGGCTTGATCAGGGCGACGGTGTGGGTTGGTGGCGCGGGCGTAGCGGGCGAAGAAGCCGTGGGTATCACAGTCCTGCTCGATCGGCACAGCACTCCAGACGGCGATATCGGTGTCGGCGCGTGCCGGAAACACCTGGTAGATATCGACCTGCTGTGCGGCACCGCGCAGTCCCGCCAGCCATTGCTCGCGGAACGTGGCACGTTCTTCTTCCTTCAATGTCCAATAGGTATCAGTAAACGCATAGAAACCAAAATGATTTAGCGATCGGTCAGCCATCGCGATGCCTCCTTGGCATAGTAGGTCAAGATCATGTCAGCACCCGCGCGCTTGATGCTCAACAGCATTTCCAGCGCTGCGGCGCGTTCGTCGATCCAGCCGTTGCGAGCGGCGGCTTTGATCATGGCATATTCACCGCTGACGTTGTACGCCGCCAGCGGATAATCGAAGCGGTCACGGGTCGCCCGAATCACGTCGAGGTAGGCCAGGGCGGGCTTCACCATCACCATGTCGGCACCTTCCTCGATGTCCAGCGCGACTTCGCGCAGCGCTTCGCGCACGTTCGCCGGGTCCATCTGGTGCGAACGGCGGTCGCCGAACTGCGGCGGCGACTCGGCGGCCTCGCGGAATGGACCATAGAACGCCGAAGCGTACTTGGCCGAATAGCCCATGACCGCGGTGTCGTTGAAGCCGTTGGCGTCCAGGGCATCGCGAATCGCGGCGACCGCCCGATCCATCATGCCGCTAGGCGCAACGATATCGGCTCCAGCGTCGGCGTGCGACACCACCACACGTTGCAAGATGTCCAGCGTCGGCTCGTTGGCGATCACGAAGTCGTTGGTGCCGGGGCGTTGCTGCACGATGCCGCAGTGTCCGTGGCTCGTGTATTCGCACATGCACACGTCGGTCGTAACGACCATCTGCGGCACGACATCCTTGATCGCCCGGATTGCCTGTTGCACGATGCCGTCGTCGGCGAAGTTCTCGCTGCCGATCTCGTCTTTGGTGGCCGGAATACCGAACAGCATCACCGCGGGAACACCTGCCTCCGCCAGTTCCTCGACTTCGAAGCGTAGCCGGTCCACCGACCACTGGTAGACCCCCGGCATCGAGCCAATCTCGCGCTGCACGTTGGTGCCGTGTGTCACGAAATATGGCGCGATGAAATCGTTTGGGCTCAGGCTAGTTTCGGCGACCATGCGACGGATTCCCGGCGACGTTCGCGCTCGGCGCGGGCGAAAAGCCGACGAAGTGGCATGTTGCTCCGAGCGTGGCAACCGTAGTTCTTCTATGCTCATAGTCATTCCTTAGGTAAAGCGAAATGCGCGACGAGCGCACGCAGTAAGCCATCGGTGGTATGTTCCGCCGCCACGACGTCGACCCGCAGGCCAAGCTCACGGGCAGTCTGTTCGGTTTTGGGACCGATACAGGCGACCACAGCGGTGCGCAACGCCGCGTACGCACATTCGCGCCCCGCTAGCTCGACGAAATGCTGCACGGTAGACGAACTGGTAAAGGTTGCTACATCAAACGATGGGGCATGGTGCAACCACGCGGCAAAATCGGCGGGATCGACCGCAATCGTGCGATACGCGGTCACGACGTTCACGTTCGCGCCCCGTTCGCGCAGGCCATCCGCCAGCGTCGGGCGAGCAATGTCGGCGGCAGGCAACAGGACACGCAAGCCGCTAACGTCCTCGATCTCTTCGACCATGCCTTCGGCGATGTGACGACGAGGGATGAAATCGACGCTGATGCCACGCTGAGTGAGCGCATCAGCGGTCGCAGGTCCAATGGCGGCGATGCGCGGCATGGCAGCCAGCAAAACACCCAGGTGCGCGGCACGCTCCACGAACGCCCCCGCTCCATTAGTACTGGTGAACACGATCCAATCGTAGGAATCGAGATCAGAGAGCGCGGCATCAAGCGCAGCATAACTATGGGGAGCAACAATCGCGATCGTCGGGCAGACGAGCGGTTCCGCGCCCAAAGCACGTAATCGTGCGGTGAATTCCGCCGCCTGATCTTCGGCGCGGGTCACGAGTACGCACCGTCCCGCTAGCGGCAGGAGGGCGGGAACTTCCGTATGCGGCGGTTCAGGATACGGCATGTTCATTTGGCGACGGCGCTTCAATCGCCGGTACAACCCCGCTCAAGCGTTCGAGGATACCATCAGCGCCCTGATCGATCAGGCGCTCCGCAAGCGTTGTGCCGATCTGCTCGGCGTTGCCGATCACGCCATGTTCGGTCGCCCGCACGATCTGCATGCCGTCGGGCGTGCCGACCAATCCGCGTAGCGTCAACGACCGATCTTCGACTACCGCGTACGCCGCGATTGGCACCTGACAGCCGCCTTCCAGACGACGCAAACAGGCACGTTCCGCACGGACAGCGGCGTGTGTAGCGGCATCGTCCAGCGGCGCGATAAGCGCCAGCATCTCGGCGTCGTCGGCGCGGCACTCGATGGCGAGCGCACCCTGCGCGACGGCTGGCAGCATGAGATTCGGTATCCAGATACTCGGTGACGTGCGCCGACAATCCCAGGCGGTCGAGCCCCGCCGCCGCGAGTACGATTGCGTCATAGTCCTCGGTCGCGGCTTTGCGCAGACGGGTATCGACGTTGCCGCGCAGATTGATCACCTCGAAGTCGGAGCGATAGGCACGTAGTTGACACGCCCGCCGTAGACTCGACGTGCCGATGCGTGCGCCGAGCGGCAGGTCGGCGAGGCCAAGGCCATGCCGTGAAATCACAACATCGCGTGGGTCAGCACGGCGCGGGAACGCGCCTAGCACCAATCCATCCGGCGTCACGCTCGGCAAATCCTTGGAGGAATGAACTGCCAGATCGATCTGACCTTGCAGCAACGCCGTTTCGATTTCGGTGACGAACAACCCCTTGTCGCCGATGCGTGACAAGGCACGGTCCAGAATCTGGTCACCCTTGGTCGTAATGATCTGTAGTTCGATCTCAAGAAAGGGATGCAGCGCCAGCAGCGCGGCCTTGATCATCTCGGACTGCGCGAGCGCAAGCTTGCTGCCACGCGTGCCGATGATTCGTTTATGCTCCATGAGCAGTCGAATCCAATCCGAACAGAAAACGCAGTGCTTCGGTGTACGAAGTCGCATCACCGCTCGCCGCTTCCTGCTTGAGACGCACCGTCGGTTGGTGCAACAAGCTTATTGACGATCCCCGACGCCAGCGATTCCATCACCTGTCGTTCGCGGTCGTCCAGTACACCGAAGCGCCGCATGGCTTTTTCCAGTTCGAGGCGGCTGATCGAATCGGCCTGTGCGCGTAAGCTCGCCAGTGTCGGGACAACCATACGCGCCGAAAGCCAGGCCATGAAGCGGTCGGCTTCCTCGTCCACGATCGTTTGTGTCGCGCCTAGTTCCTCACGTCGTCGCTGCATGTTGGTCTGTACCACTGCTGTCAGATCGTCGATATCGTATACATGCGCTCCCGCAACGTGTGCGACCTCGGCATCGACATCGCGAGGAACCGCCAGATCGATCAACAGCAGCGGTCGGTCGGGGCGGTCGGCGAGCGCCGCACCAACATGCTCAGCGTGGATAACTGTATGAGGAGCAGCGGTCGAGGATAGCACCACATCGGCGTCGCGCAGGGCGTCAGCCAGCGCATTAAATGGCAGCACAGACCAGGTAGCTTCATGCTTCCAGCGACGAGCCAGTTGCTCGGCGCTGTCTCGGGTGCGATTGACTAACGTGATCGACCGCGCTCCGTTATCGATCAGGTTCTTGGCGGCAAGTTCACTCACCTCGCCCGATCCCACCAGCAGCACATGCGCGTGTTCGAGGCCACCAACCAGTTGACGTGCCAGTTGCACCCCTGTGTGGCTGATCGACGCCGCATAGCGACCGATATTGGTTTCGGTTCGCGCCCGCTTCCCGACCAGCAAGGCTTGCCGCACCAATGCACTTAGCGCAGCGCCATCGGCCTCATGCGCCATCGCATCGGCAGCGGCACCACGGATTTGCGCTTGAATCTGGTCCTCGCCCAGCACCAGCGAGTTTAGCCCACAGGCAGTAGCGAATAGATGCATCACAGCAGCCTTGCCACAATGCGTATAAAAATGATGATCAAACGCGGCGGCAGGAAGACCGTGGAAGGTGTGCAGAAACGCCGAGATCGCGCTATGGGCCTCATCGGTCGACTCGGCTACAGCGTATACCTCGACACGGTTACAGGTCGAGAGAATGACGGCCTCTTCGAGGATCCCGCCATGTTCCCGCTTCAGTTGTGCATACGCTTCCCCAATCAAAGATTTGGGAAACGCCAACCGTTCGCGCACCTCAATTGGACTGGTATTATGATCTAAGCCAACAACGACAATTTGCATGCTCTGCACAATGATGCGGCGGGACGCATCCTAAAACTATTGCTTCAACGATTGTGATGAATCCAACGCTTCATCGTGCGCTTCATGGAGGTACTGCTCAAACGTATCCATCATTGCACGCAACACATCGTTCAATAACCGGTTGACACGCCCGACTATCTGGTGCGTCGCGTCGCGTTGCAACCCCGTCGTTTCGGGCAACTGCAAAACTGTTTCGAGCAACGAATCACGAAAATACAAGAATGCGATCACCGCGTCAGGCAGACGGTATCCGGCCTGTGCCATTGATCGACCATAATCACGTCCGAAAGCCAGGCCCGTTTCGACTTGATCGTCGGACAATTCAGCACGAGTCACAAGTTGCGCGGCCAAGCTAACAAGCCGTCGTCCGGCGACGCGCCACTGAGCGATGTCCGCTTCCGGGAGGCGCTGCCCACCCATTCCATCGCCGAACGCGCCCGGCAAACCCTTGCGTGTGCGCTCGACGGCGTTATCAACCAGGAACGAGCTTAGGCCAGCACCACGCACGGGCGACATCCGCAGCATACGCTCGATATCGGCACGAACAAAACGACGATGCCCACCCGGGGTGCGAAACGCCCCGATTTTGCCCTCGTCGCTCCATTGACGCACTGTTGCGGGATGTACGCCAAGCACTTTACTGGCTTCACTCAGCGTATACCACTCGGTTTGTTGAGTTGTTTCGTCCACGCTCGCGTTATCTATTCCAGTCCATTAAAATCTATAGAAATCTATAGCCACTTCAAGCAACTTGAAGGTTTGTGTATGATAGCACTAATGGAAATATGGGTCAACGAGGCGAATGACCGATTGGCATAGATTGATGACCTGAGCGGAGCGTCGTACTCGTATGACCTGTCGGTGGCGTCCACGCCGGAGAAGCCCAATAGCAGTTCATTGACGTACGGTAGACACATACTTGGTACTATGCAAAGAACATGAAACGCTCATCATTCACATGGCACGACCTCTGGACGTTATTGGTGCGTGGCTTCAAGACTCTGCTGCCGCTGCCTGAAACCACGCCGCGAGCCTGGTCTTACCATTCCTCAACCCCCACGAAGTCACGCGCCAAACCTCGCCGACCAACCGCGTCGAAGCGCGACACGACCAATTCTCCCGGCTCCGCCAAGGCAAAGCCTAAAACAACACCGGCAAAAGCGATGACAAAAAGCACCAAGGGAACGAAAGCGAAGGGCAATACGGGAAGACGTACTGGCGATACCAGGAACAAGAAATCTAAATCGACGGCTCGCGCCAGTACATCTTCTCCGCGATAACATATAGAGGCGACCGGGGCGTAGTGATGATCAGTGGATATCGTTGTATCCAGCAGTTATAACGTTATCACTCCGGCATGGGGACGCCGACGACGCTGAAGGGCATTTCAGGGTTGTTCGTATTGCGGCGGTTGAACTGCGAGTTGACGACCAAAAGGCGATTGCCAGCCTGGGCGATAGTCGTGGAATACTGGAACGCGCTATTGGTGAAACTACCCACCTGTTGCCCGCTAGCAAAATCAGGCGCGAGGCGCACCGTCACAATCAGATTGAGGCTGTTTCGCGCCACATACAGGTTTTGTCCCACGAGCAGGAGTCCATCGCCACTGGTCATGCGATCACCACCCGCCAGCACGATTTCGCTAACCGCTCCATCGGCGGTTGCGATGCGCCACAATTTACCGGTGTTCGACTGTACGACGATCAGGTACTTGCCATCTTCGGTAGCAGCGATGCCATTGAGATTAAAGCCGGTTGTATATTCGAGTGCTGTGCCGCGCAAATCGCGCCAGAATGAGAACTGAAAGACACCATTGGCGTCCGGTGCGATACGGAAGATAACCGGATTAATCGAATCGGTGAAGTAGGCCGCGCCATCGGCTGCAATCGTCACGTCGTTGATAAACGTGCTTTCGTAGCCGTTATCGAACGTGCTCAACAATCGTCCGGTCACAGCGTCGTACATCCATATCATGCCGGTTGAGCCACCGGAAATGAACAATTGTCCCTGTGGATTCACCTTCATACCAACCGCCGTTGTCCGACCGTCGGCTCCTCCTGGCAGGAACACCTCTAAGTTGCGATCGTCGCCCCATGCATTACTCCGATAGATCGCGCCATTCGCTGTACTACTGATAAAGAAGTCACCGTTTCCCGCATGATAGGCAACGCCCTCAGGGTACACCGCCTCATCGGCGGGAAACGTCCAACGCTCGACACCCGTCGGTTGTGCCGCAACTGGCGTAGCAGCATACGTGCTGAAGCCTAACAGAATAGCCAGTAGAAACGTGGCAATCATCTTGCTCATGGGCGAGGTTCCCCTTTCATATTGTGGCGTGTACCTACGTTTTAGCACGAATGAGACCAGCCACATGCCGTTCCCAGCAATGCAGCACGATATGCCAAACAGGACGGACGAAGATGCGCGGAAGATCGGGTGTGTCTGCCCGTGACCTATGATCTGAGTATCCCCGGAGCGTACACGTCCTGCTATAATGGAGAGGGTGTAAACCTGCGTATTTCGTATGTCGTCGATCCAATTGTGACCAGGCAACCACACGAAATAAACGATCATCGTCATATGATCACGGCGGGCAGGCCGCCCGCCGTGATGTTTTTAATGTAGGCCAGTTCGATGGTGTGGACTACGAGCAGCCGTCACCGAGGTCTACAGGAGCATGTATGCAGCGGATATTAGTGACAGAGAAAATCGGCGACGAAGGGCTTATCGCCCTGCGTGCAGCCGCCCATGTGGATGTTAAGCTCAATCTGACACCAGCAGCACTCAAGGAAATCCTCCCAGACTATGATGCCTTGGTCGTACGCTCGCAAACAAAAGTTACCGCCGACGTACTGGATGCAGGCATCAAACTCAGCGTTGTGGGACGTGCCGGAACAGGTGTTGATAACATCGACCTCAACGCGGCGACGAATCGTGGGATCATCGTTGTCAATGCTCCCGCTTCCAATAGCATTGCCGTCGCCGAACTTACGATCGGCTTGCTGGTCAGCCTTGCCCGCCAGATACCCCTCGCCAACGCCTCACTGGTTGACGGTCGCTGGGACCGTGGCAAATTCATGGGGACCGAGTTGCGCGGAAAAACACTTGGTCTGTTGGGATTTGGACGTATCGGCTCGGAAGTCGCGCGGCGGGCGCGGGCGCTTGAGATGCGTGTGCTAACCTACGATCCGATGATCTCACCGGAACGGGCGGCACAACTCGGCGTCGAGCCCGTTTCCCAAGACGAACTATGGCGCGAAAGCGATGTGATATCGCTGCACATCCCACTGGTAGATGCGACCCGCAACATTATCAATGCCGAACGCCTGACGCAGATGAAGCGGGGAGCCTGGATCATCAACTGCGCCCGTGGCGGCCTGGTAGACGAATCGGCGTTGTTTGACGCCCTCGAACGCGGACACATCGGCGGCGCGGCGCTGGACGTGTGGGAACACGAACCGCCAACAGGCTCGCCGCTGCTCAGTCACCCACGTGTCATCGGTCTGCCCCATCTGGGAGCCTCGACGGAGGAAGCACAGGCATTGACCGCCGCCGATGTCGCCGAAGGTGTTGTTGACGCCCTCGCCGACCGGACCCCACGCTTCGCAGTCAATGCACCGTTCGTCGCGCCCGAAGCGTGGAAGGTCGTCGCGCCATACCTCGAACTCGGCAAGTTACTGGCCCGACTTAGCGGCCAACTGCTCATCGAGCCCGCCCGCGCCTTCGAAATCGTGTATTCCGGCGATCTCGCCGACCAGCCGACCGAGCCGATTCGCTTGGCCGTGCTGGTGGGTTTGCTCGAAGGCACGACCGAAACTCGCGTGACGCCAGTCAATGCGCCCTTGATCGCACGCCAACGTGGAATGAGTGTGAGCGAGCGCATCGATCCTAATGCCGAGCATTATGCGGCACTACTGGAATTGCGTGTTACCACGACCAGCGGCGATGTGCATACCTTTGGTGGCACCGCGATCTATGACGAGCCGTATATCGTCCAGATCGATGGCTATCGGTTACATCTGGTACCATCACAATACATGTTGGTCACAATCCATAACGACCAACCGGGCTTGATTGGGCACGTTGGCATGCTGCTTGGTCAATGCGACGTGAATATCTCGTCAATGCACGTTGGGCGTCTCGCACCACGCGGCAAAGCCATGATGGTCTTAACCGTTGACGAGCCAGTCCCGTCATCAGTGATCGACGAAATCGAAGCAGTAACCAACATCGAACGAGCTTGGAGCGTTCAACTGTAGCCATAGGAGGAGTTCGCAGTCGGACGTTAGCGTTTAGAAGCCCGGGAACACTATGCGGTACCGTACCCGGGCTTCACTGGACGTGACGCGCAATGTGAGCGCGTTGCTTTTTCCCTGTGATGAACCATCACGGCGATTCTCGTGTTAAAGGGAGCACTATCATGGATGTAGCGATCATCGGAGCAGGCATGGCTGGCCTCACCGCCGCCCGCCGCCTTACCGAAATTCAGCCTCACCTAAGCGTAACCATATTCGATAAAGTCTCCCAGGTTGGTGGCCGAGCGTTGAGTCGTCAGGTGCATAATGCCGTCGTGGATCACGGAGCACAGTACCTCAAAACACCGACCCCAGAACTTCACCGCTACATCACCGAGACACTCGGTCACGCCAACCCATTGGACATCGGACGCGATGTGTGGGTTTTCGATGCTGACGGCAAGATCAGCCCTGGCGATCCCGAGCAGAACGAGGGACATAAGTGGAGTTACGCCGACGGGTTCAGCCATCTGGCACAGGTCATGGCAGAAGGAATAGATGTTCGCAGCGGCGTCGCGATCGACCAGGTTAATGCCCATCCTAATGGCGGTTATCAGCTTGTCGTCAAGGACGAGGTCGTAGCACACGCACGATGCGTGCTGCTGACACCACCCGCTCCGATGACGCTTTCGTTGTTGTCGGCGAGTAAATTGCCGAAGATTCAGCGAACAGCGGTGATACAGGAGTTAAGCCGCGTCGTCTACCGGCCCTGTATTAGTGTCGCATTAGGCTACCGTAAGGTACCATCCATGCCACCCTATTACGCACTGCTTAATAGTGACCGCGATCATCCAATCTCGTGGCTGGCATATGAACACCTCAAACCAGGGCGTGAAATCAGTGGTCAGGGGATCATCCTCGCACAGATGGCGCCCGATTGGAGTGCCGCTCACCACATCCAGCCGCACAACCAACTCTCCAAAGACGTTACGCAACTTGTCTCATCATTGATCGGCAAAGAATTTGGGCGACCGGATTGGACCGATTGCTTCTGCTGGCGCTATGCGCTCCCTAAATCCGGCTGCGACGTGTCAACCCTGGAAACGGATGGATTGTTCTTTGCGGGCGATTTTATCGCAGGACAGGGGCGGCTCCACCTTGCTATCGAAAGTGGATGGTCGGCAGCCGATCGCATCGAAGCATGGAGTAAGCAGATTCCTGCCTAACGTTTCATAACCCGCCTTGCCTTCCACTAACCCCTACATACGCTCGTATGTAGGGGTTACTTTATGTCAATATACAACGCCTCGCCCAGATGATCCCACCAAAGTCTCAACCAGCTTTGCAAATATTACCAACCATTTTGCAATAAATGCAAATTGCCTATTGCATTTCAACATTCGATATTGTAATATATGCCATACAAAGTACGAAATATCAGTAGTCCAGCTGGTATAAGCACCGAGGAGGTCGGGAACGGACGCTTGACCTACCGCACCGTGATCCCGCACACGGCGGGACCACTCGAAGCCTGTAGACAGGCTAGAGCCGTCGCCGCACCTGCACCTGTATGCAGGTGGTCAGACGATAGCGACAAAGGAAGGGTTCGCAGATGTTTTCGTTACAACAATTCGACGACGCTGAAGAACGAGTACACGCATGGCATGGAGAAATGAAGAACTGCATCGACGAGCAACGGGTAAACGCCAACAACGAGCGCCGCTCATGGATCGCTGCACTGGGGTATTGCCTCGGGTTCCTGAATGCCTTGCACCTACGAGCGGGTGACAACGAGACACAGGACCGCTCCCACACCAACACACGACCGCTACGCTCCTCACGATGAGTGAGCGAACAATAACCACCGACCACCACACGACGATCCCAACGGCGTGACGAATGAGCGTCATAGATGTACCGTGGTGGTCGGCAGTTCAGTTAGCGTTTCTTGTCCGGTGACCGTGTGAGTTCGTCCAGGCGTTGCTTGATGAACGTCGCTTCACGATTGACCTGCTCGCTCGTGGCGGCAAGGATATCAGGCTTGGTATGGTTGAGTGTTGCCAAAAAGAACAAGCGTGCCGCCGCGTTAAACAACCGATACGCCGTGTAGCCGCGCACGCCGAAGAATACTTCTGGCGTTTGACCAGCCTCCAATCCCACAAGTTTTACATCGTTATCGGGGTTCGATACGTCGATGGTGATAACCATGATTGATTCCCTCCTTCTATCCTCAGTGGTCAGTCAGCACGATAGGAACAAATGAGAAGAAAAGGCACAGCGTCCGAAGACGTGTGCCTTTCCGAGAACGAGACGCAGTTGCGTGTTATGACATAGATCACAGGGACTATCAGCCACAAACACAACGTGGCATTAGCGGCGGACGTTGAACGCCTTAATTCCAGCATAGCGCGCCGAGTCGCCCAACTCTTCTTCGATGCGAAGTAACTGGTTGTACTTTGCCACACGATCGGACCGAGCAGGAGCGCCAGTCTTGATCTGTCCAGCGTTGGTCGCCACCACCAGATCGGCGATCGTAGTATCCTCAGTTTCGCCCGAACGATGCGAAATTACAGCCGTCCATCCGGCGCGTTGTGCTGTCTGGATCGCATCCATGGTTTCGCTCAACGAACCAATCTGGTTAAGCTTGACCAGGATCGAGTTACAGGCTTGTTCCTTGATCGCCCGGTCGAGCCGCTCGACATTCGTCACCAGCAGATCGTCGCCGACCAACTGCACGCGGTCACCGATGCGCTTGCGGAGTGCAGCCCACCCTTCCCAGTCGTCCTCAGACAAGCCATCTTCCAGCGAAATAATCGGATACTTATCGACCAACTCCGCCCAGTAGTCGACCATTTCATCCGAGCTAAAGCGCTTGCCTTCACGCTCCAGCGTGTACACACCGTTGGAATAGAGCTCGGTACATGCCGGGTCCATCGCCAGCATGATCTGCGTCCCTGGCGTGTATCCCGCGATGCTGATCGCTTCCATGATCACTTCCAGCGGAGCCTCGTTCGTCGGCAGCGAAGGAGCGAAACCGCCCTCATCTCCCACCGTCGTGCTGAGCTTACGGTCGTGCAGCACTTTCTTGAGCGCGCCGTAGATTTCAGCGCCCCAGCGCAAGCCTTCGGCGAATGATGACGCGCCTACCGGCATCACCATAAACTCCTGAAAGTCAGCCGAGTTTTCGGCGTGCTTGCCGCCATTGAGAATATTCATCATCGGCACGGGCAGCACATGACCGAATACGCCGCCCAGGTATTTGTACAGCGGAAGATCGAGCGATGCGGCGGCAGCCTTAGCGACCGCGAGCGAGGTGCCTAGAATCGCATTCGCCCCCAACTTGCTCTTGTTAGCAGTACCATCAAGTTCGCGCAGGATGCTGTCGATACCAACCTGGTCGAGCGCGCTCAGGCCAGCCAGTTCCTCAGCGATGGTGTCGTTGACATTCTTGACCGCCTGCAACGTACCCTTACCGCCATAGCGTTTCTTGTCACCATCACGAAGCTCAACGGCTTCGTGCGCGCCTGTCGAAGCACCCGACGGCACCGCAGCACGACCGATCGAGCCGTCCTCCAGTCGTACATCGACTTCGACAGTAGGGTTTCCCCGCGAATCCATAATTTCGCGTCCAACAATTTCGGCAATGATAGTCATAACTGAATACTCCTTTGAACATCGACCAACGACCGTCAATCATCGAGCGAACGATAATCGACACGCGAGGCAAAGTATGACACAAGATTCGCCTTGCGCTGTCGGCCAGTCGTATAGATGGCTCCTCGGTACTCGTGCGAGCCGCCGATAGGCACCTGAAAACGTACAGTCTCACCTAAGAGGCTACTGCATCGCTTTCATAGATTCTAGCAATTCCAACGCCTTCACGATCTGCGGATCGTCAGCATCGCTGAACATTGTCCAATCGACATCGATAGTGGCATCTGGAATGACACCACGACCTTCGAGATTTTCGCCGGTCGACAGCCGAAAACCTTCTTGCGCCAACCACAGGCGCGAGCCGTCGGCAAAATCATATCCGTAGATCGTCTCGGTGTTGCCTGGCGTGGTAAGGCCAACTACCTTTGCCCGTCCTCGCGTTTGCAGCGCCGCGGCCAGTACTTCCGCGTAGCTTTGCGTGTCTTCGTCGACCAGGACGACCATCGGCGTCGATGCAAGCCGAGGATACACATCATTCGGCGTTATCGCAAGTGGGTATTGCTCGTCAGAACGAAAAAAGCTGCCAGTTTCGCCTTCGACGAAGCTCGCAAGCGACTGTTCGAGTACGCTACGCCAGCCACCACGGTTAGCCCGCAGGTCGAGAATCAGTCCATCCAGCGGTCCGGCATCCAGCAAGCTACGCAGCGCTACGGCAACCTCCACACCCATATCCTCGCTCCACAACCACTGCACCGCCAGATATCCGGTATTGGTTCCCACCAACCGATAGCTGTCTGGCACGAGTTTCGCCACGATTGCGTTGCGCTCAAGGACGACCTCGCGTCTGCCACGTCCCGGCGTCTCAACCTGCAAGCGGACAGTCGAGCCTTCGGGACCGTCCAACGACGCGCCACGGGTACCCCATGGCAGATCGTCGATGGCGACGATGCGATCGCGACGACGCAACCCCGCCAGTTCCGCCGGACTACCGTGAAAAACCCCCAACACTAACCCGGCGCTATCCAGCGTTCCAATGCCAACGTAGGCCGCCTCTGTCCCCCCCGTCACTGCTTTTTGCTGCTGGGCTTCCTGCGGGGTTAAATAACGTGAGTGGCGATCATGCAACCGTTGTACCATCGTCTTGATGACAGCATAGAACGCATCCGAGGAAGGGGCCTCCAGGGCTTGTGGACGATATTCTTCACGCACCGCCACCCAGTCTATTCCCCCAAAATCACGGTACAGATAATCATCCTGGACCTTTTGCCACACTTCATCAAACCGTGCACCACGCGCCTGTACATCCAGGGAAGGCAGCGTCGGCGATGGCTGGATCGGGATCATTGCCAGCGGTGCTGCTACTGCAGTCGTTTCCTCGGCTGACGATCCGGCGATCTCAACCGACGGTGTGGCAATCGCCGCGCTTGGCGCCATGATTGCCGTCGGCAGGGACGCGGTGCTGCCAGGAGCCACGACCGGTGCCGAGGATTCCGGCACCACGATCACTGGAGACACATCAGTCGCTATAGTGGCCGGAGTGGCGGTGGCGGTTGTATCAATTAGTTCGGTCGATTGCAGGATCGAGGATGTGGGAACACGCGTCACGACAGCCGCAACCACGCTCTCTTGAGCGACGTCTACCTCAGTGGGTAGTATGGGTGCCGCGCACGCAGACAGCATGATTGCCAGCACCATACCCAACCAACGTGCCGACAGGGGGAAACGTCGTTGGTGGTGTACCACGTGCTGTATACAGCGGCGTTGAAAGGGACCTTGCATGAGCGCACTCATCAATCTATTTTCGGCCTTTGGGCTTTCGAGCGCGGCTGGACTCAACGCGTACGTGCCATTACTCGTCGTCGGACTGGTTGGACGGTACACGGACCTATGGCAACTCCAATCGCCGTACGATTTGCTGGCATCGCCAACCGTCCTGATCATCCTGGGCATCCTCGCGGCGGTCGATTTTCTGGCAGATAAGATCCCGGTCGTGGATCACATCGCCCACATGGTCGGCGTCGTGGTACATCCAGTCGCCGGAGCGGTGTTGTTCGCCAGTCAATCGAACGTCCTGACGAATATTCATCCGGTCGTCGCGTTGCTGGCTGGCGTCGTCGTCGCGGGAGGATTTCATGCCGGTCGCACCACGATCAGGCCAGTAGCGACAGCGACGACCGGGGGCATCGCGAATCCGGTGTTATCGTTCCTCGAGGATGTCGTTTCGGCGATCTTGACGTTTCTTGCGCTCGTGGCACCAGTGTTCGCCTTCATCCTGTTCCTGGTATTGCTCGTCGCCCTCGGCTTTGCCTTCCGCCGCGTGCGCGGTTTCGTCCGCACACGCAAGGCACCAGGCACTACTGTTGATAGTCAGGCGTGAGTAAGCAGGGCTTCGACCAACGACGCCGCGTTCGCAAGGTCTTTGATGGCGATATGTTCGTTGGTCGAATGGATGTCGAGGTAGCCAATGCTCAGGTTGACTGCCTCGATACCGTTCATATTGAATATGTTTACATCCGACCCCCCGCCTGTCGCGACGAGGCGCGGTTCCAGGCCAAGCGACACGATCGCAGCGCGGCAACGTTCTACGATAGGTGCGTCGTCGGCGATACGCAGCGGACCATAGGCGCGGTTGACCGTCCAATCGAGCCTCGCGCCGTGTTGCTCCGCGGCATGCACGAACGCGTCGTGCATAGCTTCGATCTGGCGATCCAGTTTCGACTCGTCGCGCGAACGCGCTTCGGCCGTGATCTCTACTTTGTCGGGAACGATGTTGCGTGCCGTGCCGCCCGCGATGATGCCGATGTTCGCGGTGGTTTCCTCGTCGATACGGCCCAACGGCATCACGGCAATGGCCTGTGCCGCGACCCGTACCGCGTCGATACCTTCCTCGGGCGCGACACCGGCGTGCGCGGCCTTTCCATGTACCACAGCACTAATAGACGCCTGGGCTGGCGCGGACACGCAGATGCCGCCGACTTCTCCATTCAGATCAAAGGCGACGCCCATGCGCGAGCGTAAACGGCTATAATCCAGTTCTCGCGCCCCGAACAACCCAATTTCCTCCTCGACTGTGAACACGATCTCAGCGGCTCGTACGCGCGCCTGCCCAGCCAACGCACATTGCACGCCTTCCAGAATCGCGCTAACACCTGCCAGGTCGTCCGCGCCAAGCACCGTATCGCCACCGCTACGGATGAAATCGCCATCAACGACGGGCGCTTTCCCCACCGCCGGAGCCACGCTATCCAGGTGCGCGTTCAGTAGCAATGGCTCGCCTTCACCTTCCAATACGGCGATGATATTGCCTTTGGCATCCTGGTAGGGCTGTAGACCAAGCGCGCCAAGGCGCTTCATCACCTCAGAAGCCATCGCCGACTCGTGCTTTGATGGATTATCGATACGTGACAACGCGAGAAATGTTTGGACTAACCGAACGCTATCGACCATGTGGATATTTTTTCCTTCCGCTGTAAATCTATTATATTCTAGCTGCACTGCCAACGATGCCTGCGGTTTACGGGCTAGGGGTCACAGGTTGCGATTCGAGGCCAAAGGCAGCACGCAACACGTCACCTGTCGTCGCCGCGCCGACACCAGCGCCATCACGACCGTTCTCAATCATCACGGCGACTGCATAGCGTGGCTGCTCGACCGGAGCAATTGCTATGAACCAGGCATGCACGATATCATTCGGATCGTTCAGACCGGCCTGGGCGCTGCCTGACTTGCCGCCGACCGTTTGTCCCGGCACTGCGGCAGCCTTGCCAAATCCTTCGGTCACGCCCACACGCATCAATTCGCGCATCTCGGCAGCAACATTTTCGGGAATCACCCTACCACGTTCCTGCAGCAATCCTGGACTGCTTGTATGCTGATAGGCCACGCCGCCATCTACATCGGTGACGCGCTCCACAAGATACGACTGGGGCATAATGCCATTATTAGCAATCGTCGCGGCAACCATTGCCATCTGGAAAGGCGTTGCGAGAATCTGTCCCTGTCCGTAGGCAGTGTCGGCGATCGCGACGTCGCGTGATAGGAAATCGCCCCGTAACGCGAGCAAACTTACATCAGTAGGGAGGTCAGTAAAGTCGGGACTATAGTCCGGTGCGATACGGGGTGGATAGAAATGGAAACGCTCAGCGACCGCGCTCAAGCGGTCCGCACCGAGCCGCACGCCCAGTTGCGCGAATGCCGTGTTGCATGAATACGCAAACACCTTGGCAAGCGTGGATGGATCGCCCGTCAATCGCGCCAGATTATCGACCGCATTGATCACCGGCGGCGCGTTGGGGTCTGGTTTGTATTCGTTCGGACATGTGATCGAAGATTTCGCGACTTCAGGGTTCACCAGCGCCGCCACCGCGGTCAGTGTCTTGAAGGTCGAACCGGGAGCGTACCGCCCTTGAATCGGACGGTTGATCAACGGTTTCTGCTGGACATCCTGGTTGATCTGATCCCAGTATGCCGAAACGCGGGCATTGTCGGCTCCCCAATCGTCGGCGAACGGGTTAAACGTCAACGCTTGAGGATCATACCCAGGTACTGACACCATCGACAGGATCGCCCCGGAGCGTGGGTCGATGACGACTGCCGAACCGGGTCTGCCCTCTCCCCGATTGGTCATAATCTCAAAGACGGCCTGTTGCAACCGTGCGTCGATGGTCAATTGCAGGTTATTGCCCGTGTGAGGTCGGTTGAATACGTCGTCCTGCAAGGAACGCAATGGCTGCCCTTCCTCGCCCGTTAGCCACGAATTCCATGTCGCTTCGAGGCCATAATTGCCGAAGCGGGAGGAGGACACGCCGAGGATATTCGAGAACGCTCGCACGTCGGCGGTCTGCGCGATCGGGTACGTTCGGTGTGCATACCCATCTGGCGTTGCATCGCTTGAAGCAAGCACCACCCCGTTCCGGTCGACGATCGCGCCGCGGCGTACCTTCATCGACCGAATCACCGGACGCACATTGCCGGTCACGTTACCAGCATCGTCGCGGGCAACACGGCCGTACGTGGATTCAGCATAGATGAACTGCGTCCGCAGCAATTGCACCGTGAGCATGATAAACAGTGTGACAAACACCAGGGCAAGGTTTAGCACACCCTTGCGTTGTCCTGAATGCATTGCCCGAACGCTGGCAAATATACCAACGGCAAGTAGGATTATCCCACCCCACAGACACATCAACCAACGCCCTTCGTCACGCTGAAACATACCAAAGACGATTAAGCCAATACCACCGGCACTGCCGATTAAGCGCAAAATGATTCGCATGAACTTCCTTCCCCGATGCCGCTCGACGACATCCTGAACACTGGGGCACATTATACGACGCCAATGACCAACGACCAAAGATGTATTACCATCTTGCCCCTGATCCCATGGTGGGCTCGCAGCAAACACAGGGTTCCGTCAACGTCGTGAAATCTGTCATTCTTATTGGAGTGAAGGATCTTTCCGAATGAGAGGCAGACTTTTGGACCAAGCGGGCACCCGCTCAGCGTGACAATATCGACAATGTAGTCCTCTTGAACGGAACGTTGACGGAGCCCTGCTGGAACATATGAGGATCACCATTGTGGCACGAGCATGCTACACTTAGATTGCGGACCGAAGTTTGCTAAGCATGGGTTCGTCTGATATCTGTTTGACGCATTGAAGAGGATACCTATGGCTTCCGAGTTGGACCAGAAATACGAGCATCTTCAAGCCATACTACGCGATATGGATTCAGTGATGGTGGCTTTTTCGGCGGGCGTCGATTCGACCCTCCTCCTCAAAGTTGCCCACGATGTGCTAGGCGACCGCTGTGTGGCTGCAACGGCGATCTCGGAAACCTATCCTCGCGAGGAATGGGAAGAAGCCGAACGGCTCGCACGAGAGATTGGTGTTGAGCACATCGTCTGCCGCACCAACGAGTTGGCGGACCCGGAATATGCCATCAACAATCCCGACCGCTGCTATCACTGCAAGAAAACACTCTTTACCGAGATCGAGCCGCTCGCACAGGAACGCGGCTTTCGCTTTATCGCCTACGGTGCGATGGCAGACGACGTGGGCGACCACCGCCCCGGTCATCGAGCCGCACGCGACTTCGAGGTTCGTGCGCCGCTCCTCGAAGCGGGCATCGGAAAGCGCGAGATTCGCGAACTTTCTAAGCGCCTGGGTCTGGCGACCTGGAACAAACCGGCCTTCGCCTGTTTATCGTCACGGATAGCGTATGGCGAGCAGGTGACATCCGAGAAGCTGACGCAGCTGGACGAGGCCGAGCGCTTCTTACGTCAGCTTCAGTTCGCGAACTTCCGTGTTCGTCTGCACGACACTATCGCCCGCATCGAAGTGATGCCCGACGATTTCCCACGCATCGTCGAGTACCACGGCGCTATTGTTGAACGCTTCAAGGAGCTTGGATTCGTCTATGTGACGCTGGACCTGCAAGGGTTCCGCTCCGGCAGCATGAACGAGCCACTCAAGCAGCGCGGACAGTTGCAGGATGTGATGCTGGTAATCTAGGGATTACGCCTCCGACAATCAAGCAAAATTCTTTGGATAGAGGCACCCCGCGCTGCGCGTGAGGTGCCTCTATCCCATATGCTCAAGCGTCTAACAGTACAGCCCGCACGCGCTGCGTGCGGTCTGTACTGTTAAGGCGACATACGCGCCTGAAACTACTTGCCGACAACCTCACTCACGATAGCACACGTGTCCGGTCCGCAATTACGGATCTAAGCGTCCGGGGATCAGGCCGAGCGGAAGCAATGCCGGACGTTCGCATGTGCTTTGCATCTCAATGTGCTTGTTCTCACGCGACGCATCGTGGACAGCGTGCATGATGTCCAGGACGTGATAAGCAAGTTGTCCACTGGCGCGGTGTGGGCGACCCGACATCAGCGCATAGGACATATCCGCCAGACCAAGGCCACGGCTGTTTCCTGAATAACCGTACGCCAGTGGCACCTCGCTCCAGTTTTCTTCACCAGCGCGACGAATCCGCACGGGACCGCCAAAGGTATTAGGGTCGGGCAGGCTCATCGTGCCTTGCGTACCGTAGATCTCGATGCGCGGCAGTTCCGCTGACCACACATCGAAACTGGTGATGATCGTGCCAACGGCACCGGCGGCGAAGTCCAGAACGCCGACCACATGCGTTGGCGTGTTGACCTGGACCATCTCACCATACTTGGGTTTGCTCGAAATCATCCGTTCGGGGAATGTGATGCGCGCCGAGCCCGTCACACGCTTGACAGGACCAAGCATTGTCGTCAATGCCGTCAGATAGTAGGGTCCCATGTCGAACATCGGACCTGCCCCTGGCTGGTAGAAGAAATTGGGATCGGGGTGCCAGCTTTCTGGGCCATGGCTCATCATGAAGGCAGTCGCACCGATCGGATCGCCGATCCAGCCGTCATCGAGCAACTTACGGCAGGTTTGCAGACCACCCCCCAGAAATGTATCGGGCGCACAGCCGACCAGCAAACCCTTGCTTTTTGCCAGTTCGAGCATCTTTTGCGCCGATTCGCGGTCGATGGCAAGCGGCTTCTCGTTGTACACCGACTTCCCAGCTTCGAGCGCCTGAATCGCGACAGGTCCATGGGCTTGCGGAATCGTCAAGTTGAGCACGACATCAATATCGGATGCTGCGATGAGGTCGTCAACGCTATAGGCGTTGAGAATATTGTATTCCTCTGCCCTGGCCTGTGCACGTTCCAGCAGAATGTCAGCGCACGCAACGATATCAAACGCTTCGAACTTCTGACTGGCCTGAAAATAGATGCTGCTGATGTTTCCGCAGCCGATCAGGCCAACGCGAATACTCTTGCTTGTCATACATCTCTCTTTCGTCGAGGTATTAGGCGAACAATGCCTCGGATTGCAACGCTTCCATCTCGCTGTCCAACTCCTCCTGCGGGCGTGGCTCGAAGCGGCTAGCGGCATCGAACACCTTCGGCAACAGGTGAATATCGCCAGCGGTGTTCAGGAACACGCCGGGACGGTTCAGCACCCAATGTACTGCAGTGTCGATCTCAGATTGCTCGGTGAACGGCTCGTACCACGTCGCCGCTGTACGTTCTTTATCGCCCCACGGTCCACGGGTGATCGACTTGATCGTTTGGATGGCGACGTTTCGCTCGTGGCATACTTTTTCGAGCGCCTCGAAATCGTTTCGATACACCGATTTCTGCCACATCGCATAATTATATGGCAGCAATACCGAATCAAAGTCGAAAGTCTCCAGGCTGCGCTTGTGCATCCACGGCGCAACCGTATGGTGGCCCGTCACGCCAAGGAATTTCACCAGACCTTGCTCCTTGGCTTCTTTGAAGGCACGCACTACACCATTCTCACCAAACGCGGTTTCCCACTCATCCGGCTTCACCAGCACGTGCATCTGCCACAAGTCGATATGGTCAGTGCGCAGCAGGTCGAGGGAACGATGCAGATGTTCCATCGCTTCGGTATAGGTGCGATGCTCGGTTTTAGTTGCCAAGAAGAAGTTCTTGCGATGCTCTGCCATCCAGGGACCCATACGCATTTCTGCTTCGCCGTAGCTATTGGCGGTGTCGATATGATTGATACCATAGTTCAGCAGAACCTCTAAGGTGCGGTCGGCTTCATCCTGAGTTACTCGTCCGAGGGCGGCGGCACCAAAGATTGTCGCAGTGCTCATATGGCCCGTACGTCCGAACGGTCGCTTCTCGATCATGGAAGTTCTCCTTCATTGGGTCGCGTACAACGCAACCTGCGTTTATGATACTGCGAAACGTCCAATCGGAGAAATCGAGTTTTCGATCCGCTCCGAACACATCAACGGAGGTCGTTCATTCGTAGGCAGTGGTCAACAACAAGGGAGTTCAACGATGACGGAAGAACAAGCACCCAATGACGCGCCAATAAGCGCTATCACATCGTGAGGAATCAATGAAGATTACTGACATTCAAACCTTTCCAGTATGGGGTGGTTCGCGCAACTTTACCTTCGTCGTCGTGGACACAGACGAAGGTATCTATGGTGTCGGCGAGGCCGGAATCACCGGACAGGAGCTCGCCACTGTTGGGGTCGTCGAACAATTCAAAGCTATGTTGGTGGGGCAGGACCCTGCCCGTATCGAACACATCTGGCAGCAGATGTACCGTGGTGGCTTCTTTCCCGGGACAGGCGTGGTCAGCGCAGCCATTTCAGCTATCGACATCGCCCTGTGGGACATCAAAGGCAAAGCGCTGGGTGTGCCAGTCTATGAACTGCTCGGCGGTCTGGTGCGGGATCGCGTCCTCTGCTATCCGCATAACGTCGGACACTCCATGGATGCTTCCTCGCTGGTCGAATCCTGTCTCAAGACGACCGAAGAAGGCTGGAAGTTCGTGCGCTGGGGATTACCGCAGGACGGCACACTGCTAGAACCGCGCTTAGCCGTCCGGGCCGCGATCAAACAATTCGAGGCTGTGCGCGAGGCCGTCGGCGATGACATCGAAATCGCCTTCGACGTACATACGCGCCTCGACCTGCCCGATGCGCTGTTGCTGTGTCAACTTGCTGAACCCTACCGCCCATTCTTTATGGAAGACCCGCTGCGGTCCGAGGATCCTAACGTGTACCGGGCGTTGCGCCCACGCACCAACGTGCCGCTGGCGGTAGGTGAGCAATACGGCTCAAAATGGGAGTTCCGGCAAATCATCGAGGAGGACCTGTGTGACTATGCACGCATCGACCCGTGTATCGTCGGTGGCATCACCGAAACCAGAAAAATCGCGGGCTGGTGCGAAACACATTATGTCAAAATCGCGCTGCATAACCCACTCAGTCCAGTCGCCAGTGCCGCGTGTCTGCAGATCAACCTGGCGACCAGTAACTTCGCCGTGCAGGAGCAACCGGCACGTACCAGCACAATTTTAGTGGATGTCGTGCCAGTACAGCCTGAGTGGGAAGACGGCTACCTGCTACCGTCTAAGCGTCCCGGTCTTGGTATCGAGTTCGACCGTGAAGCGGCACGTGCTCATCCATTCCAACAACGATTGCTTCCCCAACTTCGTCGCCTGGACGGATCCGTCACGAATTGGTGAGATCACTGTGATAGGAGAAACGCCCCATCGTTTCTCCTATCACGCTCATGCTTACACCCCGTTGGTTATGCTTGTACCAACTGATGGAAAGGAATACGCACCTCCACACGTCTGTATGGCATAGACCGTTACACTATTTTCGCTCCATCGGGAAACGGCAAACATTCAAGTGTCTTCTCGCAAGAAACGGTCATAGCCATAGATTCGACGCGATCAGTATGTCAGGAAACTTATCCCTAAAATCCACATCGCTAGCTCATTCCTACTGGAACTGCACGAAACGCCAGTGAGTTCAAGTGTTTGAACTCACTGGCGTTTCCGTACGCAGACCTATGGTATAGTCGCGAATGGCAATATCTGAAAAAGCATTCGGTAGTGACCCTCATCAATGGACCAGAGCGAGGCAGAACGTATCTCCATGCACTGGAGGGTCCATGAGGGTGGAGGAGGAAGATGAATCGTCGGCGAGTGGTGATTACAGGAGCAGCGGGGTACGTAGCCAGCAGGATGCTCGACGTATTACGCGAACGTTATGATCTGGTTTTGCTCGACGTTCAGGACACCGACCGCGAGGGCAACATAGTCGCGGATATTTCACACGTGGATCTGCTCGACGCCAACCCGGAAACGTACCGTGCGTTTTTTACGGGTGCGGACGCGGTTGTACATTGCGGCTTCGTCAAATCGCGGGAAGGGGCAGCACCAACTGAACGCTTCGAGGCCGAAATGGCGAACATCCGCATGGCGCATAGTGTCTACCAAATTGCCACCGAGGAACAGATACGACGTGTAGTTGTGATCAGTTCCAACCACGCGGCAGATTATTACGAACGGCTGATCTGGGGCTTGCGCTGGGATATTGTCACGCCTGACATGCGCCCGCTATCGGATAATTATTATGGGTGGGCGAAGGAATCCTACGAACACCTTGGCTTTGTGTTCGCGTGTGGCATGGAAACTGGACGCCAACTCGAGAACGTTCAGTTACGCATCGGGGCACCACGCGAAAGCGATCCCGCCGACGTCGAACTAGGCAACCTACAAAGGCTACACCGTGCCCTCGGCGCGTATCTTAGCGCCCGCGACCAGGCACAACTTGTGGTCAAAAGCATCGAAACAGAGAACATCCGCGACGAACACGATGTACCGTTCCAAATCTTCTATGGCATCAGCGACAACAGCCATCGTTTCTGGAGCATCATCAACGCCCGCGAGGTCATCGACTACACGCCAGACGACAATAGTTCCATCCTGTTCGCCGACGAGATACGCCAACACATCGCGGCGGCGGAGGTTGCGCGCCGGAAGACATGATCAGATTTGCGTCGATCTACGTGCGACAAGGCCGTGCGTATATCCCTACAACGGCTGAACTCATCGGTGAAGGCGAAGGCATATTGCTCGTAATCGAGCCAGTGTATTCCGGTCCGCCGACAGAAGCATTCATACACGACACATTGGAGCATCTGCATGCAATCGGGCATCCATACATACAAACTCCAAAAATGATCGGCTCCGCGGCACCAGATAGCCTGCTGCTCAAGGCCGCAGGCGTTCGTAGCTACCGCACATTCGAGCAAGGGGCAGTTCAATATGGCATTACCTGGAGTATAGACGAGATCACTATCGTCACCGCCCTTCCCGGCGGGAAGCGCAAGCGCGGTTGGTTCGGTATCGACGGTCCAACGTGGGCGTTCGAGAAAGCGACCCCCACGCTGGAACTCGTTCAACGCATCGTATCAGACATAGGCTTTCGCCCAGAGGTCTTAAACTAATCCCGTAGCTTCCTCAAGCACAGGCTTGCCACAGATAGCACCAGCACAGATTCCCGCTCACATGCCTGACGGCAGCGGCACACCGTAGCGTTGCGCGAGCTCCTTAAACTCCGCTAACACCCCCGGTAGAATCGGCACACCGAGGCGGCGCATCTCTGTCTCCTTACCACGTTCAAGATCGCCGGGAGCCAGCACTGCGGCGACACCAGGCGCGGGAGCAGTCCGCCGAATCCCGTCGAGCATGTCGTCCATGCGTGCGCCGAACTCATCGGCGGGCATGTGTAGGTCGGGACGTATAGCCATGAAGAACTGACCGAGTTGCGCGGGAACATCGGGTTGCTCGTACATTTTCGGCACCGCAGGGCTAAGCAACGCCCCCGACAGCACACCCGCGAACACCTCGACCATCGCCGCAATTCCAGACCCCTTGGCACCACCCATCGGCAGGACAAGCCCTGCCATGCCCGCCGCCGCGTCGGTAGTTGGGTTCCCCTCACGGTCGATCGCCCATCCTTCTGGAATTGGCTGGCCTTCGCGGGCAGCATTGATGATCTTACCTCGTGCCACCTGACTCGTCGCCATGTCTAGCACAAACGGTGGGTTGCGTCCGGCGGGAACTGCGATCGAAAAAGGATTCGTACCAAAAAAAGCTTCACGCGCCCCAAACGGCGGCATGAACGCGGGCGCGTTGGTACAGGCAAATCCAATCAGACCACGCTCAGCCATCCGAAGGGTGTAGTAGGCCAGGCAACCGCAATGGTTGGAATGGTGCACCGTAACCGAGGCCATGCCCGAAGCACTCGCCTTCTCGATCGCCGTGTCAGTCGCGAACTGTGCGATGACCTGCCCAAAACCGTTGCCGCCGTCTACCACGGCATGCACCGGCGATTCGCGCATGATGCGGGGATGCGTCGTCGGATTCATCGCGCCAGATTCCAGACGCGTCAGATAAATCTTGAGGCGACTCGTGCCATGTGTATCAACGCCGCGCAGGTCCGCGAACACCAGATGGTGCGCGATCTGCTCGGCATCCTCGCGTGGTACACCCGCCGCTGCGATCAGGTCAGCGGACCATCGTTCAAGTTGCTCGGCTCCTATTCGTATCTCCATCAAGATTTAAATCCTTTCCGGCAGAATGCACGCTACGCGTGCAATCTCTCCCGCCGCAAGCCTTATACTATCACCACTGATTCATACGACGAAGTAAGGACGATTCTCTATGCCAACGACCATTACGGATGTAATCGTACGCGATATCCGGTTTCCAACCTCGCGCTCGCTCGACGGTTCAGACGCCATGAATCCCGATCCTGATTATTCAGCCGCGTATGTCGTTTTGCGTACCGACCATCCAAACAATCTGGAAGGTCACGGCCTGACGTTCACGATCGGACGCGGCAACGAATTGTGCGTGGCGGCAATCGAAGCGCTCAAGCCGCTGGTATTGGGCAAGACGCTGGAATCGTTCACCCAGAACATGGGGGATTTCTGGCGCATGATCACGGGCGATTCTCAATTGCGCTGGATCGGACCAGACAAAGGCGCGATCCACCTGGGAACCGCCGCCGTCGTCAACGCCGTGTGGGACCTGTACGCCAAAACCGAAGGCAAGCCGCTATGGAAGCTGATCGTTGATATGACACCAGAACAATTCGTGTCATGCATCGACTTCCGTTACATCACCGACGCTCTGACCCCCGACGAAGCATTGGCGATCCTGCAAGCCAACGCCGCGACCAAGGCTGAACGCGAAGCCGAAATGCAGCGGGTGGGCTATCCAGCCTATACTACATCGGCAGGGTGGCTGGGATATTCCGACGAAAAGCTGCGCCGTTTATGCCGCGAGGCAATCGCCGAAGGCTGGACGCACTTCAAGCAAAAAGTTGGAGCCGATCTTGAGGACGATATGCGCCGCGCCTCGATCATCCGCGAGGAGATCGGCGACGAGCGCACCCTCATGATGGACGCGAACCAGCGCTGGGATGTTGGCGAAGCCATCGCCAATATGCGCGAACTCGCGCGCTTCAATCCCTGGTGGATTGAGGAACCGACCAGCCCGGACGATGTGCTGGGACACGCGGCCATCGCCCGCGCTATCGCACCCATTGGCGTGGCGACGGGCGAACATTGCCAGAACCGCATTATTTTCAAGCAATTGCTCCAGGCCGATGCGATCAAGTTCTGTCAGATCGATAGCTGTCGTCTGGGCGGTGTCAACGAAGTGCTGGCGGTGCTGCTGATGGCAGCAAAGTTCGGCGTGCCAGTCTGCCCGCATGCGGGGGGCGTCGGCTTGTGCGAGTACGTGCAGCACTTGTCCATCGTGGACTATATCTGCGTCAGTGCATCACTCGAAAGCCGGGTACTTGAATACGTCGATCACCTGCACGAACATTTCCTCGATCCGGTTGTGATCCAGGATGGGCGCTATATGCCGCCGAAAGCACCTGGTTATAGCATCACCATGTACCCGGCATCGCTCGACGAGTACGAGTTCCCGACCGGCGAAGCGTGGCAACGCTAGTGACCCAGCGCCCTGCCACCGTGGACTTTCGTGTCTTGGCGGTCTTGATTAGCAAAAGGAAAGAATCATGCCAGTGTTCGACGACCGTATGCCCGCACGTTTGCGCGAAGGCACACCGTTGCTAGGGATGTTCGTCGGTCCGCCTAGCCCTGCTATTGTCGAGATGGCAGGCCACGCGGGTTACGATTTTGTGATTCTCGACAACGAACACGGTCCTGCTGGTTTAGAAACGACCGAGCATCTGATTCGGGCGGCGCGTTGCGCTGGAACGATCCCGATCGTGCGAGTGTCAAACGCAAACACCCAGGAGATTCTTCGCACGCTCGACATCGGCGCAGCGGGGGTGCAGGTGCCGCAGGTCAACACAGTGGAACAGGCGCGCACGGTCGTAGCGGCGGCGAAGTACCCGCCACTCGGCGTGCGCGGTGTCGCGTTCTCGACCCGCGCGGCAGGCTACGGCTTCTTTGGCGGCGAAGGCCACGTCAAGGCATCGAACGAGCAGACGGTGGTAATCACCCACATTGAAACAGTCGAAGCGGTAAACAATCTTCAGGGCATGCTGGAGGTCGAAGGCATCGATATCATGTTTATCGGACCAACTGACCTATCAGTGTCGATGGGCTACCCTGGCAATCCCGGTCATCCGGCGGTGCAGGCCACGATTCGTGATTGTATTCGCCAGATCACTGCCTCGGGGCGCACAGCGGGTATCATGGTGGGGTCGAACGACGAGTTCCACGAGATCGTCGAAGCGGGGGCGCGGTTCATCACGTTCAATATCACCGGCATCGTCGGCGCAGCGATGAAGGCGAACGTTCGAGGCTGTAAGCACGCCTAACAAGCGACGCTCGAAGAAAACAGGTATTTCTTCGAGCGTCGCTTGCCGTTAGCGGTTTGGTCGGTCGTCTCGCGCCGTCATCAGTGTTTCGATCTCGGCGCGGGTCGCACACATCACATCGCCAAAGGTCGTTAGTTTGTGGGCGCTCATCGCCGTGCCATACCGCAGGCCCTGGGCCAACGAGCCTTCCAGCACGCCGCACAACACACCTGCGCTGAACGCATCGCCAGCGCCGATGCGGTCGACGATCTGCGTCGGAATGGCTGGCTGCTCGATGACCGGCTGCGAACCTTCGCGAGCGAGAGCGCCTTGATCGCCACGTGTCAACACGACATTCGCGCACTGGGTCATTTCCTGCAGGTCGTCGAGCATCTGCAGCGGTTCACCACTTAACCCAAGCACAGTTTGCGCGTCGGCGGTACCACAGATCACCAGCGTCGCCTGACGCAGTAACGGCAACAATCCAGCGCGGGCTTCCTCAGCGGACCACAGCCGCGCACGATAGTTAACGTCGAAGGTGAGCATGATGCCACGCTCGCGTGCCTGTTGGCATGCGGCGGCTGTCGCTTCCAGACA
The DNA here is from genome assembly GCA_963790835.1 of uncultured Chloroflexia bacterium. Lineage (GTDB taxonomy): Bacteria > Chloroflexota > Chloroflexia > Chloroflexales > Kallotenuaceae > JBBSGA01. The sequence goes on along the minus strand of CAWBPU010000002.1, from coordinate 1,658,708 downwards.
CGATGCGGACAGCCCAGGAGTAATGCCGGTCAGGTGCAGGATCCGGGTGTCGAGCAGTGTGTCCCAGTCGAGATCGGCGACGGTCATCTGCGCGGCAGCAGAATCGCGACGGTCGTACACGACTTCGATGCGACGTGGCGGCGTGGCAAATTCGATAAAATAGGTGCCGACCCGCCCTTGATCGACCCAACGCACCATCGACGTGTCAACTCCCTCGATCCGCAGTGAGCGCTCGATGCGTCGTCCCAACGGTGATACAGGCAAGCGCGAAGTCCAGGCAACTCGTTTGCCCATGCGCGAAGCAGCGATAGCGACGTTGCTTTCCGCGCCACCCGCCGTTACATTCAGGCTCAGCATGCGTTCGAGACGTTCACCTTGCGGCACCGACAACCGCAGCATCGTTTCACCAAACATTGTGATGTCGAAACGTGGTTCAGCCATTCCGCGCCTCGGCGACGGTTCGTATAACTTCTTCAGCACGCTTGCGAATCGTGTCAGCACTTTCGTCTTGCTTGCCGACCAGCGAGCTACCCAACCCCACGGCGACTGCTCCCGCGCGGAAGAAATCAGCCATATTCGTATTGTCGATGCCGCCCGTCGCCATAAATTTAATGTCGGGCAGGGGATCGCGCATTAGCTTGAGGTAGTTCGCGCCGAGCGCGGCGGCAGGAAACAGTTTGAGAATCTTGCAGCCTGATTCAAAGGCGGCGACAGCTTCGGTCGGTGTTGCGACCCCAGGCAGCATCGCCAATCCTGCGGCATTGGCGACGCCCACCGCTCCGGCATTGAAGTTGGGTGAAACCAGGAACTCCGCTCCAGCGTCGATGGCGGCACGCGCATCACGCGCATTACGCACGGTTCCCGCGCCGACGATAATATCGGCGATATCATGCCGCCGCACCTGCTCGATTGCTCGCAGCGCATCGTGACTGTTCAGTGTGATTTCCAGGATACGCACGCCACCATTCGCCAGCGCCTCCGACAACGCAACAGCATCGAACGGTGCCGTCCGACGGATGATCGCGACGATGCCGGTTGTCGTGATCACGTCAAGCACCGCATCTCGTTGTTCCATCAATTAAGTCCTCTCATATATGCTTTGAATGAACGACCGTACCGCACCTGTGGTGGACAAACTGTAACCATTATTCAAGTAGACGAGCGTGTGGTCGCAATCGTTCATCGTAGGCAGGTAGCGTGTTCGTGCTTTACAACTGCTTGACCGTGTTGCGTAGCGTTCCAATATTTTCGATCGTGATCCACACGTCGTCACCATCGGCGAGCGTGAATTCGTCGCCTGGAACGATACCGGCTCCCGTGAACAGCATCGCGCCATTGGGAAACTCATTGTACCGCCCCAGGTACGAGGCCAGGTCAGTCAATGTACGGTGGATCATCGACGTGCGTGTTTCCCCACTGAACACCACCGCGCCGTCACGCCGAATCACCAGTTGAATCTGTAAATCGCTCACATCCACATCATCGTGGAGTATGATCGTCGGGCCAAGCGCGCACGCCCGTCGGTAGACTTTAGCTTGTGGCAGATACAGGGGATTTTCGCCCTCGATGTCACGGCTACTTACGTCGTTTCCGACGGTATAGCCGACGATCTCCATGGCGGGGTTCAACACGAGAACCAGTTCCGGTTCCGGCACGTTCCACTTGCTATCACCCCGGATGCCCACCCAATCATTCGAGCCAACGACCTTTTCACCGGCTGATTTGAAGAAAATTTCTGGGCGTTCGGCCTCATACACCCGCACGTAAATATCCTTGGATACCGCCTCGCGCACCCTGGCCTCACGGCTCCAGGCGTATGTCACGCCCGCTGCCCATACCTCCTGCTGGTCGACGGGTGCCAGGAGATGTGATGGATTCGACTCCGGCGCAACATCAAGTGCCGACAACTCGTAGCTCGGCAACGTGGAACGGTCAACGGTTCCGATCACATCTTTGATGGAGCGTGCGGTCGAAGCCTGAAGCAAGGCGGACAAGGAGGCGCATTCAGCGGCGCCACTCGCAGAAAGGTCATATACACGACCGTCTTCGACCAGGCCAAGATGTATGTCGCCGGTGGGTGTCGTCAATCGGCAGATTTGCATGGGTGTCACTTTCTCCATCGTATTAAACGGCGAGCGTTGGTTTTGAAGGCGTTCCAAATAGTGTCGTGATTTCGACGTTCCTGTATCGTCACCACTGCGTGTGCAGGGTCCGTTTCTCCGTCGGGTAACTGACCCTGCGCGAGCATATCGACCGCATCCATGTAGAGGTCTGTTTCGGTGCGGTCGGGCTGATCCGCGAGCAGATTATGCTCACGGATCGTGTCGATGGTGGGAGTGTAGAAATGCTCGCACCAATCACCGATTGCTTCTTCCTGTGTCGCGGGACGGTTCATATAGGTGCTGAGATGATACTGATGCTCCTCAATATGCGTGCGTAATCGCTGGTAGTCCACATCGTTCGACAGACGAAACTCATAGTCTGGACACATTTTGTCGAGCGCGGACCATTCCATAAAACTGAGCATCTCCGGCGAAGGCATGAGACGCTTATGCGCTCCCAATCCTTCTGGGACCGTCAACATGGAGGTAGCATGTCCAACCGTAGTCATGAGGTCAGAAAGAAACGCTTTGACCGAGCGCCGTCCAAAACGCGAGGCATAATCCATTGTCGCGGCTTCCGCCCCAGGATCGACCCCGGCAGCTTCGCGCATGTAGTGACGGTGTTGCATGATCCAGAGATACAGGTCCGCTTCCGAGCGTCCAGGGAAGTACGACAACACATTATTCTTACGGATAGTGTCGATGACAGGCATATACACATTGTCGAACCAGCTTTTGATGGCTTCTTCCGCCGACACCGGTCCGTCACGTTCCAGGGAAAGATAATAGCGATGAACATTAATGTGGTTGACAAGCGCGAGATAGCCACCGAGCGCCGAAAGTTCGATTCGCTGTTGGGGTCGCCAGCGTGCTAACTGCGTCCAGTCCAGGAAGTCACTGTACTCTTCCTTGAGGATCAAGTCACGCATTGAAACCGACGGATCGATTGGAACATCGACCTCATATTCCGTGACATACGCGTCGATCTCGATCTGCCCACGTTGGCGGGCAACAGACACACGATGGTTCCCGTCCTTGACGAAATAGATTTCTCCGATTTTATACAGGTCCACAGGCGGCAGATGCACATCTTCGTACTGAGCGCGATCGACGCTCATCCAGCGATGGGCGGTCGAGTTGCGGCGCGGCAGGAAGCGGCGGTCGAAATCGCTGTATCGGCCTTCACTACCAACGATCTTTCCCAGCGGCACATGCTGCAACCCGCGGTAGCGACTGCCGCGCACATTGAGCCGCGTGCGTACCTCCTCCAGCGACAACAGATCGCCCGGACGACGAGCAACGACATCGAACAGCGCTTCCCATAACGCCTGTCGTCGCGCGCGTGTCCAATCTTCGTTGACTCTCGTCCGTGTCCATTGATCCGACATCTGTCTATGTGCTCCAAACGAACCCTGGTTCGTTGTCAGCTAAATGCGCGCTTAAGTGTTTCGGGGCCAACCACATCGATATCTAGCACCCGATACCCCACGGTGTTAATGACTGTCGTCTTTCCGACGACGGATTTCGTTACCTTGTTGTAGCCATATGACGGATGCACGTGACCATGGATGAAATACCGTGGCTGAAAACGCTCGATCAACTGTACGAACACCGGGAATCCACGATGCGCGCCCGGTCCATCGTGGATTCCTTTTGGCGCGGCATGCGTCATCATGATATCCAACGATCGTCCGCTCCGTCGTTGCCACAAGGATATCCGTAGCCCAAGCAACATCGCTCGCCACCACATCTGACGGTCAGTATACTGGTGACTTTCCCCGTTGTACCAAGGTGACCCACCCAGTCCGGCAATTGCCAGGCCATTGACGATCTTGAGGCGACCGTCCACGTTTTCTGCACCAGCAGGATCGGAGGTCGTTTCACCCGATTCACGGATTTCGGGACGGGCGTCATGGTTACCAGGAACGAACAAGCAGGGCACATTCAGGATCGATACCGCGAATTCCAGGTATGAAGGTGGAAGGTCACCGCAACCAAGAATCAGTCGCACGTCACGAAACCGCTCCTTCGCGGTTCCGCTATATACTTCTCGTACTACTTCATCGCTGATTGTCAACACCTGCATCGCCGCAGTATTCCTGTTTAGTCGCTGGTTAGCTCAGGTGAAACATGCTTCACCTCGCCCAAACCCGCATAGTTAACGCACGAATCGTTCGAGTGCCGCCGCGAATCCTGCCTGGTCATGTGTCGGAGCAATCCAGTTCGCCGCTCGACATGCTTCCGGCATACCATTGCCCATAGCGACACCTATGCCAGCCCAGGCTAACATCCCGGCATCTGCTTCTGCATCGCCAAGCGCGAGTACTTCGTCGGCGCGAATATCATAGGCGGCGCATAGTTCGGCAAGCGCGTGTGCCTTGCTTGCCTGTGGATGAGTCAACACCGCCGAATCGATCGCCCCTCTGCGACTATAGTAGCGGTGCAACACCAGGGTATCTGCGTCAGTACCGAATGTATCGCACAACCGCTCGATACCCGCCGTGCCGCTTGCGATGATGCGGGTCGGCGGTCCGGTTATGGCCTCGACGTTCGTTTTGACATTGCGGTCGTCGGGATTCTTCCACTGCATGTGTGCGTTACCGCCGTAATAGTTCACCTCATCGATCGTCGTGATCAAGCCGATATCGTTGGCATCCGCGAATCGTGCAATTTCCAACGCGAGCGGCAGGGGAACGCGTAGATGGCGCAGTTCTTTGCCTTCCCAATTCCAGGTCCGCGCCCCATTATGCATGATCTGGGCGCATGGTACAGGAAGCTGTTGCGCAACCGCCAGGGTGGAAGCCGCCTTGCGTGCCGTCACCAGCACCAGACGCACGCCCTGTACCGACACCTGTTCCAACGCTCGGATGTTTGCCGCTGGGATCGCATCAGCACTGTTCAACAGTGTTCCGTCAAGATCGGTGGCAATCAACCGAATCATACATTACCCTTTAACCAACCGTGGTTCGACCATCAAACTGGGTATTCGCCCGTTCCTGCCCGCTCAACCTCATAGCCTTCATGTTCCAACGTCGCGATCAGTTCACCCGCGTGCGTTTCGTCGCGCACTTCCAGAATCAGTTCGATACCCACCCGGTCCACTGGCACCTGCCAGGCCGCACGACGGTGGTGAATATCGACGATGTTCGCGCCTGCGGAACCGACCAAATTAACCAACGGCGCGAGGTTGCTCGGGCGGTCGGGCACCGATGTATGCAGCACGACATAGCGTCCCTGCTTAACGAGCACATACTCGATCACACGCGCCAGGAAGTTTGCGTCGATGTTACCGCCCGATAGAACTGTCACCACACGTTCATCAGAACGAACCGCGATCTTTCCAGCGATCAACGCCGCGATCCCCACCGCACCGCCGCCCTCTGATACCTGGCGCAGATTTTGGAGCGCGTATACGATACCGCGTGCGATTTCGTCCTCATCGACCGTCACCACTTCGTCGACGAGATCGCGAATGATCGGCAGCGTGATGGTGCCGGGACGCTTGACCGCAATGCCATCAGCCATTGTACGTGCTTCAGGCACCACCATTGGCTTGCCCGCCGCCAGCGACATCGGAATTGATGCACACCCCGCCGCTTGCACACCGATAATGCGGGTATGCGGGTACAGCGCACGCAGCGCAATCGCGATACCACTGATCATGCCGCCGCCGCCAACTGGCACAACAACGGTGTCGAGGTCGGGTAGTGCTGCCGCGATCTCCAGACCCATCGTTCCCTGCCCGGCCACCACCTGCGGATCGTCGAAGGCATGCACATAGGTCAATCCTCGTTCGGCTTGAAGACGCTGTGCTAACACGCCAGCATCGTCGAAAGACTTGCCTGCGAGAAAGACCTCGGCACCGAACCGTCTGGTCGCGACGACTTTAGCAAGAGGAGCGTATTCGGGCATGACCACGGTTGCGGGGATCCCCATGAGTTGCGCCGCAAGCGCCACGCCCTGAGCATGGTTTCCGGCTGAATGTGCGATTACGCCACGGTCACGTTCTGCTTGCGTCAACGACGCCATCTTGACGTAGGCGCCACGCAACTTGAATGATCCGGCGCGTTGCGTGTTCTCAGCCTTAATCCAAACCCGACAACCGACATCCTGGCTGAGGCGGTCGCTGAACAGCAACGGCGTGTTGACCGTCACCGAAGCGAGAACCTGCTGGGCAGCCTTGATGTCGTCAATGGTTATCACGATAATCCTAGCGGTTATACCGAATCAGCCCATTCTACCATGTGCTATAGGTCTAACCTTGGCTTGATGGTCCTAGCTCGCCACTCGATACATCCAACAAATCATAGCGCATGAGCGAAATATCCTGGCGCGACACCAGGCCGGATAGAGCAGATCTACGATGTGACAATCATCTTCCAACGACAAACAAGGTACGTCTCGTAGGATTCGATGGTATATGGGGAGGATGCAACGCTATGCGGGTGCAGTTGAAGGCTACGACTGAGCTTGTTTCATAGCCTTCAACCGTATAAATCTCATCAGATGCCGGTACCAGCGGTTTCGTCGGCGTCCTCTTGCGAAGGAGTAGGTTCGCCTTCCTCTCGTTCGGCCTGTTCCACCTGCTGTGCGAGATCTTCGATAGCTTGTTTGCTTTCTTCGTGTGCGGCTGCCTGTTGATCGTCTGTGTGAGCATTCGTCATGATTATTCTCCTCCTGAATAGCCGACTTCGCATCGGCTTGTTTCGGCCAGGGCCCTGCCCGTTGGGTATGCAAGAACGACGCCACCTGCAGAAGCGATCCCGGCACCTCGATGCAACCAATGCTTACGATTCCACGATGCCATCGTGCGTCAACCGTCGCACAGATGTGTGGCCGTGGTACAGTACCGCCGTGATCTCGGTCTCCAGGGTTTCTCCGGCTTCGAGATGGCCGGTCCGACCATGTGCGATTGCCTCATCCAGTCGGTAGGGGTAGCCGGTGCAGGGTTCCAGGATCGCAGTGTACAGGCCGCGCCAGCCTCCATATGCGCCAAATACCCAGACCGTCGGCAACACATCCCGGTCGAACACAAGCCCAAAGCCCGCGCCACCGTCGGCATCGCTGAGCGCACACCACCCTTCGTCAAGTTCGGTAGCGTAATAGAAATCTGCCGTCGCTGCCGTCTGTGCCGGAATCTTCCGCATGTCCATGGAACCCTGCGGTGTTGACACGAAAGGCCAGGTAAATTCCGTTACATCGCCGATTCGGGAACGAACGCCGTCGCCAGCCATGACGCGATGAGCCGGAAGGTCGATGCGAGAACGCTCGGTGATCCGCAACGCTGGGTGGAGTTTCCATAGGAAATCGAGGGCGAATGGTCCGGTATTTACGATGCGGTGATGGAAGTGAATCATCGATTCTCCAGCACGTAACGTGATCCGCTTTTCCATGGTGGTGACGGTCACGACACCCTGACGGTAAAGCCGCACCGTGATTTCCTCGGGTGTGGCTTCAACGATCTCCCAGTCGAAGGGCATCGACCACATTTCGCCGTGGTCCGGGTAGGGATCGCCATTCACCTCCACGGGCGAATCGTTGGGAAAGAGTTCATCCCATCCACCACAAAATACATCGTCGTAGGCCGCTCCAAACGGCACCAGACGCGGATAAATGCGAGGGTTGTGCCACAGCATCTCCTGATCGAGCGGCTTGTACACGATCGACCATACCTTCGCGCCCAATTCAGGCAAAATCACCACCCGAACCATTTCGTTTTCCAGCACGAGCGCTTCCAACCCACGGTAGCGCCAATGCGCGTCGAATCGCACTCCCATCGGAATATCCTTTACGTGACCGTTTTATAGATAGCGTCAGGGCACCGAACATTGTTCGGTGCCCTGACGCTAACCAATCGCAGATCCGCTAAACCGTGGTCGGCTCTATGATTTTGCCAGCAACACGTTTGCCTTTTCGTCGATTTCCTTTGCGGCGGCTTCAGGCGTCAATTCGTTGGTCAGCACCTGTGTATACGTTGGTCCAAAGACCTCGCCCAGGATTTGGGCAGCATTAAGATGGTACAGATCGCCAACCTTGGCACTATCGAGTGCCTTGATCGACGCTTCATATCCGGTGGGCATGCCCGCCTTCATATCAGCCGATTCACGCGCCGAGGTCAGGATCGGGATCCAGTCATGGTCCTTCGCCATTTGCGTCTGGAACTCACTCGCCGACCACCGAGCGAATTCAAACGCGGCTTCAGGAACCTTCGATGCCTTGGGAATATTCCATCCACCCAGCCAGTACGGAACGACACGCTTACCTTCCCACAACGGGAGCGGTGCCATCGCCCACTTGAACGGCAGCGTGGAATAGCCCGAAGCAACCCAACCGCCGTCAGGGTTGAGCGCACAGCGCCCCGACTCGAATAGACCAACATCTGTCCCCATCGCCTCGCGCTGGGCAGCGGTGGGCGACACCTTATCTTTCCATGTCAGGTCTTGCGCGAATTGCAACGCGGCTATGTTTGCGGGGTTGCTCATCTGGAACTTAGTTGGTTCGACAATATTATCAAAGAAGGCATCATCCTGCGCCCAGGAGAGCGTTTGTAAGCCCCACCAGACGCCAAGGCCGCCCGTGCTCATGCCCCATTGCGCCGTTCGATCGCCTTCATTGATGGTCATCTTTTTAGCTGCTTCAACCGCTTGCTGCCAGGTCCAGGTATCGTCGGGATATGCCACACCAGCTTTGTCGAACAGGTCGGTGTTGTAGAACATCGCCATCGTCTGGATGTTTTCCGGAAAGCCGTACAGGTTCGCGCCGTCGAACTTCCAGGGATCGAACAACTTGGTCGGGTACTTGGTGTCATCGAGCAGGTCGGACTTCGACTCGATCAATTGCTGCTGGTTGAGCAGCAAGTCTCGCTTGTAGTGACCATAGGCCTGCACGTCCCAAAAATACATGTCATATGGTTGGTTCGATGCATAGGCCAGATCGATCTTCTGCCAGTACTGGTCATATGGCAGGAATTGCAAATCGAGCGAAATGGTTTCGCCGTGCGATTCGTTGAACATCTTGACACGTTTATTGAAATTTTCATCGATGATCGGACCATTGCTCCAGCACAATGCCTTCACATTCTGCACACTCGCCGCGGCAGGTGCTGCCGCCGGAGCCTCCGCTACAGGGGCAGCGGTCGCATCTGTCGTCGTGCCAGACGTCGTAGTTGTTGGCGTACCGCCACATGCTGCGAGCGACGCGGCTGCCAGCGTCGAAACACCAGCCGCCAACCCTTTCAAGAACCGTCGCCGATTAAGCCGTTCACTCATTTGTGTTGCCTCCATTGGATGAGTACTGGTCTGTATGTTCTGATAAAGAACCCAAAAGAAAACCGTCAGTTCCGGTCGCTACCCTTTGATGCCCGACATCACGATGCCGCGCACGAAAAAGCGTTGGGCGAGTAAGAACAAAAGCAGCGGAGGTACGATCGAAGCCGTAACCACCGCCATCAACAAGTGGCGCTGGGGTCCGATTCTGGGCGAACCCTGGAAAAACGACAGCGCAACCGCAATCGTTTGCTTGCTATCGTCAGTCAGATAAATTAATGGGCCGAAGAAGTCGTTGTAGGTGCTAATAAAGCTAAATACCGCCACCGTCGCCAGCACTGGCTGGCTGAGCGGCAGAATGATCGACCACCAGATGCGGAAGGTCGTCGCACCATCGATGACCGCCGCTTCTTCAAGTTCGCGTGGGATCGTCAGGTAGAACTGCCGTAGCAGGAAGATAAAAAAAGCGTTCCCGAAGAACGACGGCACGATCAGTGGCAGGAACGTATTGGTCCATTGCAGCTTCGAGAACATCAAATAGGTTGGCACCAGCGTCACCGCGCTCGGCAACATCAACGTTGCCAGCAACATCATGAAGATGAAGTCACGTCCCGGCGCACGTAGACGGGCAAACCCATATGCGCTGAACGAACACGAAAGCATATTCCCAAGCATCACCATCGCGGTGATAAAAAAGGTGTTGCGGGCATAAATGTGAAACGGGAATAACGTGAGTGCCTGACCAAAGTTCTGAATCTGTGGCGGAATGGGTATCCACTTGGGCGGAAACAAATAGACATCTTGCGGGGCTTTCAGGGCCGTCGAAAGCATCCAGAAGAATGGGATCATGATCACGACGGTACCAAAGGTCGCCAGGGCCAGTGAAACTCCATTGAGAAGCATGCCTTGACCACGGCGGGTTCGCCAGAACGATTGCTGCTGGATTCTGGTTTGCACGGCCATTACTTTGCCCCCCGAGAATCATCCTGATAGAACGTCCAGAATGGTGACGACTTGAATACCAGCAACGTCAACACCAGCACGATCATAAACATGACCCAGGCCAGTGCCGAGGCATAGCCCATATTGAGGTACTTGAACGCATTGTTGTAGAGATACACTGCCAGGAATAACGTCGAATTGTTTGGACCCCCACCCGTCATGACAAAGGCATCTGTGAACACTTGCAAGGCTCCAATGATGCCAAGCACCAGGTTGAAAAACGTCACGTTGGAGATCAATGGCAGGGTGATGAAGCGAAACCGTTTCCATAAACCTGCACCATCGATTTCAGCCGCCTCGTACAGTTCCTGCGGAATGCCTTGCAATCCCGCCAGATAAATCAGCATCGTGCCGCCCACACCCCACAGACTGGTGATGATCAAGGCGGGCAGCGCCCAATCTTCGGACGTCAGCCAGCCTGGACCCTGGATGCCGATCATGCCGAGGAGCGTGTTGATCACCCCGAACTCCGGGTTGAACATCCAGCGCCACAACATCGCTACGCCAACCCCTGAGATCACTGTAGGCAGGTAGAAAACCGAACGGAAGAAATACACACCGGGCATCTTATGGTTGAGCAGCACGGCTAAGGCAAGCGCAAAGACCAATCCGGCAGGAACACTCACGACCGAGTAAATCGCGCTGACGCGCAATGACTTCCAGAATAATGGCTCGCCGAACAGTTTTCGATAGTTATCCAGGCCGATCCATGTCGCCGAGCCGAGCACATCGTAATCGGTAAAACTGAGGTACAGCGATACGATCATCGGTCCTATTGTGAACAACAGAAGGCCTAATATGGCAGGGAGCATGAAGACGTAGCAAGCGATGGCCTCGCGTGTCTGAATACTCAGTTTCGACCCCGATGTGCGATCAATAGCACGCACACTCGCCTTATTGATTGCCATTCACCACGTTCCTTTTGCTAACCCACACCATCATCGACACCAGAGGTACCACCAGACTCGCAATCATCGAGGAAGAACAACTTAGACCCAAGAGCCGGACGCATCGCCCCACTATCCATGGAAACATCATGGTGCTGCGACGTTGTTAGGCAACATTCCGATCCTGAAATACGTGCGATACAACGGCATCCTGATCTACGAAGTTCCTATCAAACGCGAACGAGCGATGCAGTGCCATTCTCAGGTGTATAAAGGATGCTTAGTGAGCCTCCGTACAATCACCCTGGCATCAACGGAAACCGTACTGCGAACGAATGGTTGCTCGGTGTCACAGGTAAGTCACCATCATCGCACCTTCAATCACGTAAGGATTCTTATATCGCGCCGGACCGTTCCATACGAATCTCGTGAATCCGTTGCTTCAACATCGCAACGGAGGGAGCATCGATCTGGAACTCGACGACAACATCAGGCTCCCGCCCAATGTGGTGCACGAATGCTGGCACGGAACTACGCGTCACGATAACGGCTTTACTGCGCTCCACCAGAGCATGAAGCGCGGCAGTATCGTCAACCATTACTCCTTCGATCACATGGTCAGGTTGATAGCTCAGGATAATATGTGTCAGTTGTGCGATCGAGTTTTCCGCGCCGCATACTAAGCCAATCGGCGATTCCTGTAACCGAGCAAGCTCCAACAATACTTCCGGTGACGGTCTGATATCAACACCGATTACGTTCTGTATCGATTGCTCAAAGGTACGTTCAACCTCGGCAATATGTTGGAGGGTCGTCACGATCAAGTCGCTCGTTTGCGACAGAGATTGTGCATGCTCAAGCTCGGACAACAGCGCGGGCTTCACGTAGACATCCAAAAGACGGGTCAACTCGGCACCAAGTGTGTCGCAATCGAAGTCGTTACATTCTAGAAATGTCACCCGTACATCGTCAGTGCCATACACGTCGGTAATAATCTGCGAAAGGTCGTCAAAGACCTGCTTGCGCGTCAGTCCCACCGCCATTGCTTGCCATATAATTTCGAGTGCCTGGGAACGAAAATGTTCAACCGAACCATTTGCGTGAGGTACGGAACCGACCATAAAGGCTTTGCGGCTCGGATTCGCTTCTAAAATACCGGCCTGTTCGAGCGCACGATAGGCTTTATTGACGGTGTTGCGGTTCGCGCCAAGCTCTTGCGCCAACGTTCGCACGGATGGCAGCTGGCTACCGAACGGATACAGCCCAGCACTGATACGCCCTGAAATGGCTCGTTTAATTTCCTCAGCGGAAACATTGCCTTTAATCACGTTGGCATCCGTTGCGGTCGTACATTGATTGTCCCTACGGGAGACGGTCGGAGATACCTGTGTCCATAGTGCTGATGCAGTAGATGATATAGGTTCTGGCTAACGGCGTGCGGTCCCGGTGTCCTACAGCATATGCCATACGCCAACGCGTCCATCATACGCCGTTCTTGGCATGCCGTCAAGAACACAAAAAAGCGATGCCATAACCACTGAAACGCAGGTTTTCCTAACAACTCATTGCTGTGGCTGAGAAGCATCGCACTCACGAAGCGGTACAGAAGCATCGTTGTGAAACGCCCGTTGGGTATATCATGCTAAGCGGTTGCCTTCAAGGAACATACATCTTTCTGCCGCGATACGTGGAACAATAGATTCCTAGACCTGCACGCGGGCACCTCTGTCCCACGTATCTCACCACGTTGACCTTAACCGTCGGCACCACTCATCATAATGTCCGCGTAATGGACTGGTGGTACAATGCGGCAAGATTATGAGTAGTCATAGACATATATACAGCCGCGTCGAATAGCGGAGAGGGTCGCGCCAGAGCTCATCGTATGGATGAAGGACGGGTCGATCCCGTCCTTTTGTTTGCCATGCGGCGGTCCCTGGAGGTACGACAATGCCAACAGTACAAGACCTCGATACCGTGCTGGATCGCGTGCGTTTACTACTCGCAGACGGTGATGTCGAAAGCGCCGCTGCTGTTATCTCCGAACTTCGTCCTGCCGAAGCAGCCGACGTTGTCTCAGCTTTGCACCCCGCTGATGGCGCGGATGTTCTCGAAGAACTAGAACCCCAGGATCGCCTCGAAGTCGTCGAAGAAATGGAACCCGAGAGCGGTGCCGAAGTGCTGATCGAACTCGAGGATGACGAGCGTACCGATGTCGCTAACCGCATGGACGCCGAATCGCTTTCGGAGTTCCTGGACGAGATGGCACCCGACGATGCCGCCGACCTACTGCAGGATATGTCCGACCAAAAGGCCAGGGCAGCCCTGGCAGAGATGGATGAACCGAATGAGGTACGCGAACTGCTGACCCACGAGGAGGACAGCGCGGGCGGCTTGATGATCCCACACGTCATCGCCTTCCAGGGGACGATGACCGCTGATGAAGCAATCGATATCCTACGTAACTCGCATCCTGACGAGGAAACCGCGTACTATCTGTTTGTCACCGACGCCGACGAGCGGCTCGTCGGCGTCGTATCCTTACGCCAACTCGTCATCGCCGCTCCGACTACTCGCCTCGAAACCTTTATGAATCATGACCTTATCACGGTTGGGGTCGACGCCGATCAAGAAGAATGCGCGCGAGTATTATCGAAGTATGACCTACTAGCGCTGCCGATCGTTGACGACGATCAGCGACTGGTCGGCGTTATCACCGCAGACGACGTTATCGACGTCCTCGAAGAAGAAGCGACCGAGGATATCTATCACCTGGCAAACGTGTCCGCCGAAGAAGACGTGTACGATTCTGTATTCACGGCCTCGCGTCGCCGCTTGATCTGGTTGATGGTCAACCTCCCGACCGCCGTACTGGCAGCCTGGGTGGTGAGCTTCTTTGAAGGCACCATCGCGCAGGTGGCGCTACTGGCGGTATTCGCCCCGATGATCACCGGCATGGGCGGTAACGCCGGAATCCAGACGCTGACTGTTATTGTTCGCTCGATTGCTCTTGGACAACTTGACGTCCGCGACGCCCGACGCACGCTCGGGCGTGAGACACTGGTCGGCATCATTAATGGACTGTGCTTCGGCATTTTAGTCGGTATCATCGGGTATGTATGGCGCGGCGAGCCAGTCCTTGGCCTGATCGCCGGGGCCGCGATGCTCGCGAATATGGTCATCGCTGCCATCGCGGGCACGGTCGTCCCGATGTTTCTCAAGTACATCCAGGCGGACCCGGCGTTAGCGTCCGGCGTGATCGTGACCACGTTTACCGACGTGACAGGAGCGACGGCGTTCTATGGCCTTGCCACGATCATGATCCGCTATCTTATTCCAGCCTGAACCAACAACGTCGTTCAAAACAGGGTGAGTTGGTTGGCGGATGAATCGTCACGGGATGGAATGACGTTAAAGCCGTTGTCGCTCGCCCATTGGGGCGACGGACCAGGCCAGCGATAGCGCCCAAGGTCAATGCGGTCGTTGGCTTCAAAGACGACACCTTCATCCTCCAATATCTTGCGTTGGAGCAACCCTTTGGTACTGATGCCGCCCTGCGCGTTAATAATTCGCTGCCACGGCACGGCTTCGGTGCCATGCTTGGGAATTTCGTTAAGTGCAAATCCGACGGTACGAGCGTCCACGCCCCCGCCAACTACGACAGCGATATCGCCATACGTGGCGACGAGGCCAGCAGGAACTTGCTGTACCGCTTCATAGATACGTTGTTTGAGAACATCGGGAAGTGCAGGTTGTTGCCAGTTCATCGGTTTTCCTTTATGTTTCGTTTAGCCGCCAAGCAAACCGCAACAGTTTGGCGTACACTTCTAATCGCGGTATTATAGCCTCCCATCCATGCCCACTACGAAGGATACAATTGCAGCATGGCGGAAGAAAACGCACTCGAAATATCGAATCTCCATAAAAGCTACGGTAAACTCCACGTCCTGCGTGGCGTCGATCTGGTGGTCACTCGTGGCGAAGCATTCGGACTGCTTGGGCCGAATGGTGCCGGAAAATCGACGCTCATACATAGCATCCTGGGCCTTTTGCTACCGGATCAAGGCACAATCAGCGTTTTTGGCACAACGGCGATCGAACGCTCGACCGTTCGGATCGGCTACCTACCCGAACGTCCACGCTACCATACGCAGTTTACGGGCCGAGAATACCTCGGCTTGCTCGGCCAGTTATCCGACCTCACCGGGCTCAAACTACATGAGCGGATTGATACGGTTCTTGAACTTGTCGATATGCAGCAAGCCGCCGATCGTCGCGTTGGCACCTATTCCAAAGGCATGCTCCAACGCCTGGGACTGGCACAGGCGGTGCTACACGAGCCTGACATGCTGATCGCAGACGAACCAGGGTCTGGCCTCGATCCGGCGGGACAACGCGACATGGCACAGTTGCTGCAACGCATCCGCGAAACCGGACGGACAGTATTTATCTGTACACATCATCTCAGCGAAGTTACACAGCTTTGCGATCGGGTCGGTGTGCTGATGCAGGGTCGGCTCGATCGGGTCGTCACGCTCGAAGAGCTACAGGGTCGCGGTCATTCTGTGACGATCAAAGTCAACAACCTTCCTGCTGAAACAGGTCAAGTGCTGGCGGCGATGAGCCCGACCATCACCTACACGCGTACCGAGGTCGTGCTATATCCGGCGACACGCGAAACACAGGCAAGCGTACTGCGGGCGTTGCTCGACGACGATGTCCATATCCTTTCCATCGCGCCGGAAGCCGACGCGATGGAACAGTTCTATCTTAACGCTATTCGTGAGCATGAAGCCACTCCATCTGATGGATCACCACCACCGGCACCGCGTGAAGAAACCTATTTCGAGGTACTTATGAACGGGAATGATCGATGACCGCGCTGCGCCGAATCCTGGCCTTTACACGTTTGATGCTGACCGAGTATACGCGCAGCGGACGTATCCTGATCGAGCTAACACTGGCGGTCGCGTTCTGGGGTTTGTTCTTTCAAAATCCACGCGGCTCCATCGCCCTCGATCAGATGTTCCAACTGAGCGCAATCTTTACGTTGCTGCTGACCCTGTACACCAGTTCATCAATGCTCAGCCTCGCAGACCGTCCACAAAGCTACATCGTGCTGACGCGCCCACTCGCTCGACGCGGGTATATACTCGGTATCTATATCGCTTCGGTGGTCGTGGTATGTGTCGCATTCTTAATCGTGTTGCTGCTCACGCTGGTAGTCAATCGCCCGCCGGACCTGACAATGCGCGATGTTGTGCTTGGCAGCGTTCCGACGATCCTGAACATCGCGCTGCTGACAGCATTGATGATCCTGATTTCCTCGATGGTGTTGAAGAACACCCCACGTTTGCTCCTACTGGCGGCGCTAGCGATCGCCCTGTACAGCAACAGTTGGTCGCAGGCACGTGCGAATCCATTCATTTCAGCCTTGCAATCGGTCTTTTCGTTGCTGCTGGTGCCGTCGATGAAGGGGTACCAATTGGCACAAAATCGCGTCTTCACTACCGGCGATATCGCCATTTTATTGGCACAGATCGCGATGACCGCACTTATTTTGAGCCTCGCAACGCTGGCGTTTTCGCGGCGTGATTTGATCTTAAGTGGGCGTTAGGAGCAGCCAATGAACTACACGTTCCGATCCCAGCCACGCATCACCGCCGCGCAGTTCAGCCGCGTGTTGATCCGCTACCAATCACCGTGTGCACCGATCTCGGATGAATGCTACACCATCATCGCACAGACCGGCCTCGATCCGGCGGTGTCGCTGGCCTTCTTCGCTCATGAATCGGTCTTTGGCACCCGTGGGATTGCCTCGGAAACCAAGAACTGGGGCAACGTGCGTGCGCCCTACAAGCCCGAACGTGCGTCCGGTCGCCATCCGCGCAATTTCGCGATCTACCCCACCTGGCAGGACGGCTTGATCGACTGGTGCGACCGCATCAACGAACGCTACGTTAACGAACGCGGCCTCGATACGGTCGAGAAGGCCGTGCCGGTGTACGCTCCCACATCGGACGGCAACCAGCCTCAGGCGTATATCGACCATGTGAATAAGCTGATCGACGACTGGATGAAGGAGGACCAGATACAGGGCGCGCCTGCACCTGTGCCATCGACCCCACAGGCACCTGCGCCATCACCTATACCTTCCAATCAGGCGTTACGCGACGCGCTGCTCCAAACCACCTTCGCCAATGCCGGGAGCGCATACAACCCTTCCCACCCATTTCATCAGTACATGGTGAGCGAGGCGACCGCTGGGCGACCGCTTGGCAACCCGCTGGGCGACATCCTGCGCTTTACCATCGGCGGGCAGGACTACATTATCCAGGTGTTCGCGCTCGATACAGTATTCTCACCGACCCAGAACCCCAGCCGCGTATTGCGGATGAGCGAACTTTTGCGGAGTTGACCATCGACCATGGAAGTGCCGCTTTGCTCATATGAACATCAGATGCCATCCAACATTGGATGGCATCTATGCGGTATCTCTGACGACCGTCAGATATCGGTGATCTGCTAGGCCATTTCCTCCCAGTTGCGCCCGGATTCGACCTCGACGCGCAGCGGCACGGTCAGGTCAGTGCCGACGCCTTCCATCGTTTCACAGACAATGGTAGTGACTTCATCCATCTCGTCGTCGGGGACTTCCAGCACCAGTTCGTCATGCACCTGGAGCAGCATGTGTGTTTGCAAGCCACGGCGTTTGATTTCGGCGTGGAGGTTGACCATCGCCAGTTTGATCAGGTCGGCGTTGGTTCCCTGGATCGGAGCGTTGATCGATTCACGTTCGGCGGCCTGACGACGACCACCATGCGACGAGCGCAGTTCAGGGGCATAGCGCCGCCGTCCCATCAGCGTCTCGACGTAGCCATGCTCGCGACCGAAGGCCAGGGTATCGTCGATATATGTGCGTAAGCCTGGATAAGTCGCGAACAACCCGTCGATCATCTTCTGTGCGTCCTCGCGGCTAAGGTCGGTGCGTGCCGCAAGGCCAAAGGACGAGATGCCGTATATCACGCCAAAGACCGTCATCTTGGCGATGCGTCGTTGATTCTTGGACACATTATCGGCGGTGACATTGAACAACCGAGACGCTGTAGCTGTATGGATATCTTCTTCGTTCTTGAAGATCGCCAGCAACGCCGGGTCCTGCGTCACATGTGCCAGAATCCGTAGCTCTACCTGCGAATAGTCGGCGGCGAGCAACTTCCACCCCGGCTCGGTGATGAAGGCACGACGGATTTCGCGTCCCTGCTCCGTGCGAACAGGAATATTTTGCAGGTTCGGCTGGTTGGAACTCAAACGTCCGGTCGCGGCACCTAACTGGTTGTAGGATGTATGGATGCGACCTTCCTTATCGACCTGCAGTGGTAGCGCATCGATGTAGGTCGATTTAAGCTTGGAGAGTTGACGATGTTCCAGGATCAGATCGATGATCGGATGCACGCCGCTCAACTTATCGAGAACTTCCGCCGTGATCGAGTAATGGCCGCTCTTTGTTTTCGATAGCCCGGACGTTGGCACTTGCAACTTGCCGAACAGCACATCGCTGAGTTGCTGGCCTGATCCGATATTGAAGGTGTAGCCCGCGTGCTCGTAGATCTCGGCTTCGATCTCCTGAATACGCGCTGCCAGCGTGCCGGACAGGGATGCGAGCGTCGCAACATCGACCTTGATCCCCATCCATTCCATCGCCACCAGCACCGGAACCAGCGGCATTTCGATGGCCTCGAAGATATGCGCGATCTTCGGCACGCTCTGTAACTCGACGTTGAAGTGTTCGTACAGGCGCAGCGTCATATCCGCGTCGGCCGCGGCGTAAGGCGTCGCCTGGTCGAGTGGCACATAATCGAAGGTAATTTGCGTGCGACCCGTGCCGATCAATTCGGTGATCTCGGTCATCTGAACGCCCAGGATATTAAACGATAGATCCTTGAGGCCGGCTGCCTGTTGACCGAGTAATTGCGCGGCGATCATGGTATCAAACGTCAACCCTTGCACTTCGATGTCGAGCCGACGCAGCATCAGCATGTCGAACTTGGCGTTATGTGCGACCTTGGCACGCTTGCCGTCCTCAAAGAATGGACGCAACGCGCCGCAGACGATCTCGCGGTCGAGTTGGTCACCCTCGCGATGCCCGATGGGAACGTAGTACGCTGTTCCGGCAGCAGTAGAGAGGGAAATCCCGACAATCGCGGCATCCAGAAACGACAGCGAGGTCGTTTCGGCGTCAAAGGCGACAACATCAGCCTGATCGAGTGCTTTGACAAGTTCGTCCAGTTGTTCGGGCGTTACGACGGTCGTGTAGGTGCCATGAGCAGGTGGCGGCGGTCCCGATGGCGTGATCAAGGCCGTCGTGTGTGCGGCCTCCACATCCCCAACGTCGAACATACCGATCTGCTGGGCAGCGCCCTTGCGTGTCGTTGCTTTCTTGGCGGGTGCTGCCGGCGCGGGAGCCTCGATCTGGACACCCTGCTCGTATCCTGGCAGCTTTTTGAGCAGGCTGCCAAACTGTAGCTCGCGGAACAGCTCGATGACGGCTTCATGATCGTAGTCGTGCAAACGCGAATGTTCCAGGTTCAGTTCGACCGGCACGTCGGTCCTGATCGTCGCCAGTCGTTTTGAGAACAATGCGGCGTCGTTCTGCCCTTCAAGGTGCTTGCGGTAGCGGTTCGATACTTCGTCCAGGTGTTCGTAGATGCCTTCGACCGAACCGAACTGGTTGAGCATCTGTACGGCACTTGTTTCGCCGATGCCTTTGACGCCGGGGATGTTATCGGAGACATCACCTTTCAGACCACGCAGATCGGCGAGTTGATTCGGTTTCAACCCCTTGTAGCGTTCGACAACCGCATCGTAATCGTACAGTTTAGCTTCCTGCGTCTTGCCATAGGGCGTCGCCAGCATGACATACACACATTCATCGACCAGTTGCAGGGTGTCGCTGTCGCCGGTAATGATATATGTGTCGACATCTTTGGCAGTCGCCTGTCGCGCTAGCGTACCTATCACATCGTCGGCCTCGAAGCCCTGAGAAACATAGATTGGTATATTGAGCGCCTCAACCAGTTGCTTGATTCGGGCGAGTTGTACATGAAACTCGTCAGGTGTTTCCGCACGACCAGCTTTATAATCGACGAACTCGTCGTGGCGAAACGTTCTGCCTACATCAAACGAAACCGCCACATACTCTGGCTGTAATTTTTGTAACGTCGTGAGGACGATCTGCCAGAATCCATAGACGGCGTACGTCGGCTCGCCATCCGAGGTACGCAGGTTCGCATCGCGTAGTGCGTGAAACGCCCGAAACGCGACGGCGTGACCATCGACCAGGGCTAGCTTTGGGTGCGCCATGAATCCTCCTAAGCGGTGATGGTGTAAGTATACGAACTTGAAGGCAGATGGGCAACCGAAAACAGAGGCCAGATTACCCCAAAATGAACATATGTTCGATTTTCAGACATGTCCGTGTGGTGAGCGAATGAAGAGCTAGCCGTGTGCCATCGCGCGAACAACGTCCCCGATCAACGTCCGCTCGTCAGGGTAATAAGGAGAAGCCAACCGTCCCACGAGTTCGATCGCTCGCAACACATCAGGGACCACATGGTCCGCCAACGCTGCATTCTGGTCAGGCCCCTCGAGCAACACAGTTGTTATGCCGAGCCGAGAAGCCGGAGGAAGGTTCTTCGCCATGTCTTCGACCATGATCGCTTCCGTTCCATCGATGCCAAGTTCTAGCAGAACTCGTTCGTAGCACGCAGGCTCAGGTTTACACACAAACTGGAAGAAGCGCGTGTCGAAGATATACTCGAAATGGTGCGCGATGCCAAGTTCCGCCAACACGCGGTCGGCGTATTCTCGCGGCGAATTCGTGAATACAATCTTCCGTGCCGGAAGCGCCTGCAACGCCATGTCTAGCATCGCATCCGCAATAATATACTCACTAAAGGAAACATCGTGGACGTATTGAAGATAGCGTTCAGGATCGATGTCATGATGATGCTGGATTCCACGCAATGTCGTGCCATAGGTGTTGTAATAGTGATGGCGCAGTCGCATTGATTCTTCGGAGCCAAGACCAAAGGTTTCTTCGAAGAACGTACCGATACGCGAATCGAGATGCTTCATGAGGCCGTTCGAGGCGGGATAGAGGGTGTTGTCGAGATCGAATAATGCGACCGAGATAGCCATAGCGAGGCATCCTTTCAGCGATGGTAAACCGGGGACGGAAAAGCCCTTCCAGGGGAAGGGCGGTACATCAGCGGCGGGCCACCTACCACCTCAACTATACCAAGGAGTTTTATACTATGTCAATACAGATCAACGACCAACGACCACAGGCGATTGACCATCGACGCAGCAAGCAGTAGCCGATGTGAAACTGGGGCAGTGGTCGATTGTGCTACGGACGCAGGATGCTCCCGCTACGGCTAGCATCCTGAACAACGGTGCGGTACAACCCAAGCATCATACTGGCCGTGCGCTCCCATGAAAACTGAGCGGCACGCTCTATTCCGCGTCGTCGCAGCGTCGAGCGCAACGCCTCGTCGCCGAGCACGCGTCGAACACCCGCAGCCAGTGCTTCCGGTTCAGGGTCAACCAGCCATCCAGCGTCACCAACGACCTCAGGCAGACTGGTGCGGTTCGACGACACAACGGGCACTCCTACAGCCATAGCTTCCAGCGGAGGAAAACCGAAACCCTCGTGAAGCGACGGAAATACGAATACGGTCGCGCCACCGAGCAAGGCTGGCAGCGCATCATCGGGCACATCCGGTAAGAAACGAATACGTGCGCCGAGTCCATGCTGTGTCGTCCGCTGGCGTGCTTCAGTGTAACGTGGGTCGTCACGTCCCGCCAGGACCAGTAACGGCACGCCGTCCAACGCGTCACGCACGATGAGCGCCCATGCCTCGACCAACGCCACCAGGTTCTTGTGGGGTTTATTGCTGCCAAGATAGAGCACATAGCGCTCGGGCAGGTCATAGGTTGTGCGTATGTGCGCGATGGCGTCAGGATGGGGTGGTTGAAAGTGTGGTTCGGTTGCGAGCGGCACAACACTCAAGCGCTCCGAGGATACATGGTACGACCGTTCAAGGTCGCGCCTAGCGTCATCAGAGGCCGTTACGATGTGCCGTGCCGTACGTATAGACAGGCACATAGCCGCGTGCCAGGCCATCGTACGCGGGCTGTTTCGGACACTCCCACCTCCGCTCGCCGGAGCACGTCCGATTGTATCGAAAACGGTGACGACGGTTGGCGGCAAACCGAAAAATGGTCGGAGATAGTACGGCGCATGCCAGACATCGGGGTTGAAACGACGTGCCAGCCGGGGGCCATTCCACTGTTGTGCGATGCTCAGTGGAGTATCGACCCAGGCGTGCAGTCGGAAGCGGTCATCCTGGCCTAAGCCGATGGCATCAAGCAGCTCGCGATGTTGCGGCTGATGAAATACAATGAAGGCCACATCGTGGTCAAGCGCATGCAACCCATACAATAGGCCGCGTGTCGCCCGCCCGATGCCCGGGAATTCCGACCCTATTGCTCGTGCATCGATGGCAACACGCATGAATATTCCTCGTATGCCTAAACAGCCTGATCATTCATAACACCATAGCACCGTATAACCTCGGCAGTTCGTTGCGCTGTCCGTTCCCAGGTGTAGTCGGCGGCTCGCTGCTGGCCTGCTCGTGCTAGCTGCTCGCGTAGGTCGGGCCTGTCAATGACGCTCCGGAGAGCAGCTGCAAGGTCACACGGCGAAGCAGGATCGACCAATAAACCAGCATCCCCCACGACCTCTGCCAGCGATCCCGCGTTGCTGGATACGACGGGTGTACCACAGGCCATGGCTTCGAGCGGCGGCAGTCCGAAACCCTCGTACCAGGAGGGAAAGGCGAATACCTCGGCAGCCGCATACAACGCAGGCAGATCAGCATCCGCGACGTAACCGATACGCCGTACGCGCTCACCCAACCCAGATGCCGCGATATGTTCCACGATCGGTTGGTGTAGCCAACCCAACTTTCCAGCTAACACGAGGTCGAGCGGCTGGTCACCACGCGCACGCACCACCTCGACGAAAGCGTCGACCAAACCAGCAATGTTTTTACGCGGCTCCAGCGTTCCGACATAGAGCACAAACGGATGCGGCAGGTCATAGGTCGTGCGAATCCGGCTGCGCTCCTGTGCCAGCACAGGCCGTCGAAATTGCTCGTCGACACCTTCGGGGATCACCGTGATTCGGTCAGACGGCACATCGTAATGCGTTTCGATGTCGCGCTGCGTCGAACTCGACGGCACTACGATATGCGTGGCGTGACGTGCGAAGCGCGGCATCATCAGGCGCTGAAAGGTGCGACTGAAGCGCGTGTGATACTGCGGGAACAGGATGAAACTGAGGTCGCGAATATTGATGATCGAGCGAATCGCTCCGAAGCGTGGCAGCAGATGGTCGGCTGCGAAGAAGCAATCGACGCCTGGGCAGCATCCTATCGCGGTCACGGCCCAACATATAGTCAAGTGCCACCAACACGCGCCACGCCTTATTATTCCATGGCACGGTCCAGCGCCCATAGGAGTCAAGGTGCGACGGCAGTGCGCGGCTGCTCGTACCATTGGCAAAGACGCCCAGGTCGTCGGGGGCAAGTGCGTCGCGTAGACGTGGCAGCATCTCGCGTCCATAGCGCCCAATGCCGGCTCCCTGTTGCAGGGCAGCGGAATAATCAAAACACACCTGTAGCCGAACGTCGTTGTTCCTCACCGTCGTTCCAACATTTCTTGATAGACCTGCCGTGTTTGCTCAGCGGTGCGCTCCCAGCGCAACAGCCTGGCACGCCCTAAGCCACGTTCGCGATACGTCGCGGCGAGTTCGGGCTGCGTCAGCATCTGCTCAATCGCCACAGCGAACCCGCTTGCGTCGTCGGGGCGCACCAAAATTCCGGCGTCGCCAACGACCTCCGGGAGAGATGACGCATCGCTAGACACCACAGGAACACCGCTCGCCATCGCCTCCAGCGGCGGCAGCCCAAAGCCCTCGTAGCGAGACGGAAACACAAACACATCTGCTACCGCGTAGAGCGCTGCAAGATCGTTTTCGGCAATGTAGCCAGGCCAGCACACACGCCGCTCGATCCCTAGCGTACGCTCCTGGTCGTGCAGCACTGCCGTCGCCCAGCCTTCTTTACCCGCGACGACAAGCGTGGAATCAGCATGAGCGGCGGCGATACGCGCCCATGCAGCAAGGAGCGTATCGATGCCTTTGCGCGGCTCGATCGTACCAACATATAGCACAATCCTGCCTGGCGGTATATGATAGCGTTCGCGCACAGCCGCGATTGCCTCCGGCGGTTGCGGGCCGAAACGCTCGTCCACACCGTCTAGCACCACCCTGATACGGTCCGTGGGAACAGCCAGCAATCGTTGCAGATCGCGTTTAGTCGCCTCCGAGCCCGTGATGATATGGCGTGCTCGTCGCACGCTCCACGGCAACCAGCGCGACCAATACCATCGGGCAACCGGTGGCAGGTTAGCGGGAAAGATCATGCCGATCAGGTCATGGACCGTAATCACGGTTGGCACCGGCTGCCACACAGGCGCGTCGAAGCCCGTCACATGCAGGATGTCTACTTTGCGTTGCTTTGCACATGCGGGCAATGCCACCTGCTGCCAGCGTAGGCGCCGATCCACACGCATGACACGCTCATGTCCCCAATCAAGCGGCACAACTTCGGTATCACCACGCGCTCGCAACGCACGTGCCAGTGAAAGCGTATACGAACCGATGCCAGTCGGCTGTCCGAGGGTGGATTGGAAATCCAGTCCTACCCGCATCATTTGATGGCGACCAGTTCGAAATAGATGCGCTGCGCCGGAAAGATAAATGCGAAAAAGCGTTCGTAGATCATCGGCGCTTGGTCGGCGAGCAACTTCGCGCCCAGCCAGTGTTGTGGCCGGATATTGAACAGGCGCGGCAACGACCAGAACTGAATATCGACACGTTGTTTACGGAATCGGGCGCGTGAGTAGAAGCTATATTCGGGAAATTCACCCGTGAAGTAGTCAAATGAGCGCGACGAGAAATAATGCTTGTGAGTCGGGTCCGTCCAGGCATCGACGCTCGAAAAATAGGGCGTCATGATCTCGATCACACCGTTGGGACGACTCACACGGTGCAATTCTTCCATCACACGCACAACGTCATCTACATGTTCGATGATGCCACTACAGATGATGCGTTCAAAGGTATCGTCAAGAAACGGATACGGCAGATCGTTCAAGTCATGGATGATATCGGCATCCGAATCGCGATTAACGTCGATACCGATTGCACCCTCGGTTTTCGCTCGTCCACATCCCAGATCGAGAACCCGCATGTAGTGGCCTTTCGTGGCTGATGCCGTTCAAGCGGCGAGTCTATCCAACAGATGTGCGAGGTATTTGGTCAACGTGCGCCGCTCCCAGCGATCCAGACGTTGCGCGTCCGAAGTCGGAAGCGCCAACATACCGTTGCGATGCTCATGAAGCATCGCTCGCAACGCTTCGACAAGCGCCCCCACGTCGCCAGGAACGACCCACCTCCCAAGGTGTTCGGTCGTCACTAACGTCGCAATTTCGCCTGGGGGCGAGATCGCGAAGATCGGACGCCCCACTGCCATGTACTCAAATATCTTGCTGGTATGCACAATGCGTCCATCCAGATCGTCGGGGCGCACCAGCAGCAACACATCGGCGTCCATCATACACGCGATCGCCGCATGATGCGGCTGGAACGGCAGAAATGACACCATGCCTGCATCAACCAACGCGCCTGCACGTCGATGAACCGATGCCCCAAACGCGCCGACCAGTTCGAGATGCAGGTTGGTCGTTCCCACTGCCTCAAGCAGTTCCAGAGCGGCGAACACGTTCGCGATGCCCGCGACCTGTGATTCCGTGATCGTCCCGACGTAGCACAGCTTGAGGACCGGGGTCGATGGCACGACATCGCTCGATCGGCGCTCGCTCAGGTACGGCTCGAAGTCCTGCCGGTCGAATCCATTGGTGATAGTCACGAACTTGTCGGCTGGCACACCCAGTCGCTTGCACATCAGTTGTCCCATCGCGTCGGTTACGACGGTCACCCGATCAGCACGTTCCACGCAGGATCGTTCCAGCCAGCGATTGAGCTTGTAGGGCAGCAGCGAATGATGGTCAAATCCCTCGCTCCATAGGTCGCGCATGTCCATTACCCATGGTAGCGACGGATAGCGATGCTTAATCGCCAGACCGACCAGATGCGTCGAGAAAGGCGGTCCACTGGTCAGGATCGCGTCGATGTCGCCCACTTGCAAACGCCGCCAGACGGCCTGTAGCGCTCCTGGCACCCAGACTAGCTGTGCGTCGGGAACGATCCACGGTTTGAGCCGCGAACGCCATCCGCCCCGCACCGAAGCGGCTTCACCACGAGCGTGCGACCGAGGCGCGTCAAACGTTCGTTTGCGCTCCAGTGGTCGCACATGTTGCACATCTATACCCGCGGGTAGCTCCGAGAGCAAACGATAGTCGGGATACGGGCCATCACCCGCCACCGTTACGACCGCAGGAAGCCACCCCCACTCAGGGAGATAGCGTGCAAATTTCGCCACCCGAAACACGCCGCTGCCACCTCGCGGAGGGAAGTCATAGGCAACCATCAACAGCCGCTTCATGCCGATGCTCGCACTTCCTCGTAGAGATTCAGCATCTGCTGGACATTATCCTCCCAGCGATAGCGCTGCATGACCCACTCGCGTGCGCGTTGCCCCATACGTGCGGCACGATCGGGCTCGGCAAGCAGGGCGCTCAGTGCTTCCGCGAGCGCAGCCGGATCGTCTGGCGGCACCAGCAGTCCGGTTTCCCCATCCAACACAACTTCGGGCAACGCGCCGACCCAGGAAGCCACAACCGGAAGCCCGCTGGCCTGTGCTTCGACAGCGGCAACGCCGAAAGCCTCCTCGCGTGAAGGATTCGCGTACAGATCCAGGCTTCGCAAAAAGGCGGGAACTGACACATGCTCGATCGTGCCACGCAGGTGGAGGCGGCGAGCCACCCCAAGCGTATCGATCATCTGTTCAAGGTGGTGTCGTTGCTCTCCTTCACCCGCGATATCCATGAACGCCGAAGGGTGTGCGGCCAGAATCGCGGGCAGACTACGAATCAGTGTATCGATGCCATATTTTGGCTCGAGATGGCGGAGTGTGCCGATACGGGAGCCCGATGAGCGCATGGGGGCAGGATAGAAGATAGAACCATCGACACCGAAAGCGATGACTTCGATTGTACGAGGGGCACGAAGGTAGCTTGCTACCACGTTCGCCAGATACTCTGAGGTCGCAGTGACTCGTGTCGCATGAGCGAGCAGCCACGGGTAGAGTCGTTCCTTGCGCGGATGCCGCCACACCACATCCGATCCCCATGCTGAAACCACGAGCCGGGGTACACGCATTAGAAACGGTGTCGCCGCTGGCACTGGCAGCGAGTGAACATGCACGATGTCGGGATTGAGGCTCGCCAGTAGCGATGGAACACGTGCCCAGCCGCCGATCAGACGTGTGAAACGCTCGCGGCGACCCATGCCTGGTCGCGCTGTTGGCACCTCGTACACCGGAACATTCGTCAGCGGCGCGGGGAAGGCAGCAGGGAGCGGCGAGGTCGAAAGCAAACTCACGCTATGACCGCGTTCGAGCATCGCCGTCGACCAGCGATGAATATGGACGTTGGAGGCGGGTCCGATGATACAAATACGCATCGACACTGATTATCCTCGCCGTAATCGCACGAACAATCGGCGGTAGTATGCCGCATCTTCCCGGCGTGGTACCAGCATGTCACGCCAACGCACCCCACTCACACGGCGGTAGAGCCACAACAATAGTAGCGTTTGGGTCGTATAGGCCAACGCCGACGCCGTCGCTGCCCCTATGATACCCCACCGCGGAATCAATACGATATCGCCAACGATTGTCACGATAAGAGCTACCAGGGAGGTATATGAGGGATACTTTGGCAATCCTTGACCGAGTAAATCGCCCGAAATCACTTTATGGACACTGAGGGCGACCACCCCAACGAGCAGAATACACATCGGTCCGAACGCACCGCTATAAGCCGGACGCACGTAAGCCAATACAGGCCACACGACGACGATTAACCCGAATGCTGAAAGCAGCGTAAGCATGAAGGTGTGACGTACCACACGCGGTGTTCCATCCCGACTCGAGGTCGCTGCTATTTCAGGGACGAGCGCGACACTGACGGCATTGGGAAGATACCAGACCATCTCCGCGAGCGTCACACCCGTCTGATACAGGCCCACCGCAACCTGCCCGATGTAGCCCTGCACCAGCAGAGCATCCAGACGATAATTAAAGGTTTGAACAATGTTTCCGGCATGGGCGCGTAGTCCCAGGCTGAACATCGGACGCAGGATCGACCAGGACAGACGTGGACGCAAACTGCCATAACGATGGGCATACATGGCAGCAGCAATGAAGCCGACCCAGCCTGATGCAACCGTCGCCCATACCGCGCCCATGGGACCGGCACGTAGACCAACGACCAGCACGACGGCAAGCAGGAGTTGCGCGAGCGCCTGCGCCGCTTGCGTCAGCGCGACGCTGCGCAAGTCGCGACGTGCCGCCAGGAACGCCCGCAGGTAATCACCCATCAGGGTTGGCGGAAAGAACAGCAAGCCAACCGCAACCTCGCGCGTACCTATGGTATAGCGTTGTGGATCGCTCAGATACCAGGCCATCAGCGGCATCACCGGCAGAAGAACGACGCTGACGCACGACACCATGATTAACCCAAGGCCAATCAGCGTTCCAAGCAACCGTTCTTCGTCGACGCCGCGATAGAGTACGACCGGCGTCGCCGTGCCAACACCCAGCATCGACAGCACGGCGATCAGGCTAGGCAGCAATATCAACAGGTTTTGCAGACCACGCGCCGCCGGGTCGAGCACCGCGATCAGCAGGAGCACTGTAGCAAGGCGAACGATCTGCGAGCCGAAACTCCACAGGGTATTGCGCATTAGCACAGGGCGTTGCCTTCACACGTCGACAAATACTGAGCGAGCAAACACAGAATCAAGGATGGACCAGAACCACCAGTGTTTCCAGGCACGACCAGAAGCGCCCACTCGTGAAGGCTAAAAGCGCTGGAATCTAATTGCACACGTGGGTTTGACAGACCGAAAACTCCTGTGTATAATCACCGTCACAAATTGATCCTCGATAGCTCAATGGTAGAGCACCTGACTGTTAATCAGGGGGTTCCAGGTTCGAGACCTGGTCGAGGAGCCACAGTATACCGCAGGTCCGCCGCTCTGGCGGACCTGTTGTTTTAATGATGTAGTAACCCGTGTAGCTACCTGATTACAAATCGCTCCGCTGGCCGCCAAGAATGTACTCCATAGCATCCGCTGCCTGAATCTTCGCCGCGTCATCAACGTGCGTGTGCAGGTTCCTGGTAATCCTGGTGTCGGAATGACCAAGGGTTTCCATCGCGACATGAGCAGGGACACACGTTTCGGAAAGCAGGCTACATGCGGTGTCGGAGATCGTGGAAGCGACAGCAAGCGCTGGACGCATACCATTACTACACAGTATGCCAAAATAACAAGACCGCATTATTTGCTTCTCAGCATGGGCAGCAGGTCAGTTTGTGCCGGTCATTGTCAGAACATGACTAACGATCCAGAGGTGTACACGGTTGTTGTGGCATCGGGTTCGTGACAGACAGAAGCCGGTTGCCAGCATTGAGGTTACTCAGCCCACGATACAGCTTGCTGCATGTTCCCCCGACGCGCCGAGTTCCGGCATCCGCCGCTTCACTTTGCATCATGGGTGTACACTCGTAGGGTGATCGAGGCTAGATGACGGGCTCGCACGTCGCCCGGTCATAAGCCATAACACACAAAGGAGTTGAGCATGGAGTATCGTACCCTTGGACGTACCGGACTGAACGTCAGTCCGCTGTGTCTCGGGACCATGAATTTTGGGCCACAGACGACAGAAGCGGACAGCTTCGCCATCATGGATCGGGCGCTTGACCTCGGTATCAACTTCTTTGACACGGCCAATCGGTACGGCGGAAAAGAGTATCAGGGACTAACCGAGCAGATCATCGGTCGCTGGCTCGCGCAAGGTGGGGCTCGTCGCGAACGGGTCGTGCTTGCGACGAAGCTGTATGGAGCGATGGGAGCAGGACCGAACGACCGTGGCCTTTCCGCACGTCACATCCGCCACGCCTGTGAGCAAAGTCTGCGGCGACTTCAGACCGACCATATCGACCTGTACCAGATGCATCATGTCGATCGCACGACGCCATGGGAGGAAATCTGGCAGGCGATGGAGCAATTAGTGCGCGAGGGCAAGGTGCTCTACGTTGGATCGAGCAACTTCGCAGGCTGGCATATCGCGACCGCGAATAGCGTCGCTCGCTCGCGCTCCTTCATGGGACTCGTTTCCGAACAAAGTCTCTACAATCTCACTGCCCGCATGGTTGAGCTTGAGGTTATTCCAGCGTGCGCGCATTATGGCGTCGGCCTCATCCCATGGAGCCCATTAGGAGGCGGTCTGCTCGGCGGCGTGCTCCAGAAAGCCAACGACGGTCGTCGTTCATCGCCGGACATGCAACAACGCATCGAGCAATACCGACCCAGCCTGGAAGCCTATGAGGCGTTTTGCCGCGAGCTTGGCGAGCAACCCGCCGATGTGGCGCTCGCGTGGTTGCTCCACAATCCCGTGGTAACTGCACCAATCATCGGGCCACGCACGGCTGAACAATTAGTTGGTTCCTTACGAGCAACCGAGCTCACATTATCAGCCGAGAACCTGGCAGCGCTGGATCGGATATTCCCGGGTCCCGGTGGC
Organism: uncultured Chloroflexia bacterium; assembly: GCA_963790835.1. Classification (GTDB taxonomy): domain Bacteria; phylum Chloroflexota; class Chloroflexia; order Chloroflexales; family Kallotenuaceae; genus JBBSGA01. The sequence continues at coordinate 1,627,551 of CAWBPU010000002.1, read as the reverse complement.
GCAGCACCAGAAGCATATGCGTGGTAGCGTTCGGACATACGCGATGGCATACTCTACTGACCTGAGCTTTATGGATTGCGCCTCGAAAGGGATGAACCTGTCACATATCCGCCATTGCTATGCCCAAACGCAAGCATATACCCGTGCAACCATCCGCGACCGACGATAGGAGGCCGACATGCCAGCATCGTTTAATGTTCCCGCAACCATCATCACTGGAGCAGGTGCTCGCCTGGAGCTTGGAGCGGTGGTGCAGCGGCTCGGAGCCCGTCGTGTGCTGCTCGTCACAGATGCCTTCCTGCAGGCGAGCGGCGTGATCGGGCGTTTTGTGGAGCGCCTCGAGGAACAGGGATTGTTTGTTACCGTCTTCGCGGACGTTCAGCCCGATCCCACCGTACATACGGTCCAGGCTGGTCTGACGGTTCTGCGTGAGACCGCTGCTGAGGCTATCGTGGCGGTCGGTGGCGGCAGTCCAATCGATGCAGCGAAAGCGATCAGCGTGTTAGCGAACAATCCCGAGCCGTTGAGCCAGTACGCGGGCTACCACCAGATTCCACACGCCGGAGTGCCGCTGATCGCGATTCCGACCACGGCAGGAACCGGCAGCGAAGTCACCAAGGTTGCGGTAATCACCGATACGGAACGTGATGTCAAGATGATGCTGCTCGATGCACATTTGATGCCGGTAGCGGCGCTGATCGATTACGAACTGAGCATGTCGATGCCGCCAGCGCTGACAGCGCATGTTGGAGTCGACACGTTGACGCACGGTATCGAGGCCTATGTGTCACGCAAAGCCAGCGCCATGACTGACCCGCTTGCTCTCGCATGCATCGGACATGTCGCCGCCCATCTTGAACTAGCCTGGCACGATCCAGCAAACCGCGTGGCTCGTGAAGGCATGGCGCTGGCTGCCACCCAGGGTGGCATGGCGTTCGCGAACAGCAGTGTATGCCTGGTTCACGGCATGAGCAGGCCGCTCGGCGCATTGTTTCACCTGGCGCACGGTCTTTCGAACGCGGTTTTGTTGCCAGCGGTAACACGCTATTCACTGCGTGGCGCACCAGGGCGCTACGCCACGATCGCACGTGTCATGGGCTATGCGACAGCAGAAACAACGGACAATGTTGCCGGGGAGGCGCTGGCAGGGGCGCTTGAACAACTCAATGATCGGCTTGGGGTTCCCCGCCTCCGGGATATTGATGGCATGAAACAACACCGCTTCGAGGCATTGCTGGGGAAAATGGCGGACGATGCACTGGCGTCCGGGAGTCCGCAGAACAATCCGGTTGTTCCAACGGCGTCCGACATCATCTCATTGTATCGTCAGGCATGGTAACGCATCGACTCCATTGTGTACGATAGCGGCCTCGAACATTCCAGCCATTCCAAATCCATCGTGTGGAAAACGACCCCCGTTTCGTCAAGTACATCAACCCCGCCATCGCTCCCGTGGGAAGTTCGGCTCCCAACACATATATTCGTGCCGGTACGTATACATAAGCCTATCCGATACTCGGGCAACAGCCGACCACGCTCAGGTTCGTCGTTGTCGATGGACATGTGCCGCGTGTAGGTCTGATCTGTGCCGTCGGTCGCCGCAATCGTCTTACCGAACCCTGCTTCGATAAAGCGGAAGGTTGTCCCATCGAGATGAGGATCTAAATGATCATCGATGAACACTTTCTGAGATGGGGCCGTTGCCGTGGCCTTATTCTCGAAGTAAATCGTGTATTCGAGCAGGTCCGTCATCGCGACCCGCCGATCCGCTCCACTACCACGTGGCCCGATTTTCTCGTTGGCTCGTAGGTTGCAACCAGACCCGCCTCCGCTGTTGTCGCCGCGATGGCGCTGTCCGTCGTGACACTGCCGCTTGCCTCCGTGATGCGCGTGAACTGTTGGCGAAGGAGACCTCCCGGCGCCGGGGAACATCGGCGGGATGTAGACCACATACGCCCGGATGAAACGCTCCAGGTGTTGAACCGGGAGCGTTTCGCTGTGTCCGTAGATGTCACATATCCGATCTACAATTGATCAATCCACATCATTGAGCGTATGGAGTACGGCGCTGGAAAAAGTGTCCCCAGAGAGAAACACAGCACATGGAGACACATACACCCGCACGCCAAACCCCCGACGTACACCCATCGGTCTTTCAATGGCTGCTCGACGGTAACCCTTCGAGCCATCGGTAGGTGCTGTTACCCGTATAAAGCGAGGGACTGGAGCAGCCTTTCTGCTGTCATGAAATCTTCAAGAAGAAGCATCACGAAATGTCTGCTGGCATCAAGAACACGAGCATCCACGACGCGCTGGTTGCCCGGGCAAACCGATTGCCGATTCCAACGCCCTCTGCAATCCCACCACGTTATTCGGCCACCCTCGGGGCGGTCTTGGCTCCGTATGGGTTTCATTGCAAACAGTCGGCCTAACCCATGTGCGAATTGGGGTGGAAATCCTTGGCAGGGCTGGGGCTCACCGCGCTGCACAGTATCGAGGCAAAACAGCTAACAGAAGGAGAATCAAAATGAGGAAGATCAGGATCATCGAACACATTTCCATTGACGGTGTCATCCAAGCGCCCGGCGGACGAGGGGAAGATGGAGACTACGAATATGGTGGTTGGTCCGCGCCGTATTCCGATCCGGCCGTAGGGGAAGCTATTCGTGCGGCTCACGGCAGCGCCTTCGATCTGCTGCTTGGTCGCCACACCTATGATATATGGAGCGACTACTGGCCCAAGATCGCAAACGAGCCGATGGCGGATAGTTTGAACGCCGCGACAAAGTATGTCGCGACCCACAGACCGGACAGTCTCGAATGGGGGCCGGTCGAGGATCTCGGCCAGGACATTGTGGAGGGCGTTCGCAGCGTTAAGTCAAAGGACGGCCCGGACCTGATCGTCTGGGGAAGTTCGACCCTGACGCCCCTGCTAATCGAGCATGGGCTAGCCGATGAAGTTCTGCTGCTCGTCTATCCGGTCCTACTGGGCAAGGGCAAACGAATTTTTTCGGAGAACGCCGCAGCCCGCGAGCTCGCGCTCGTCAGCACGAGGACTGCGTCCTCTGGCGTTGTCATAAACATGTACAGACCTGTTGGACCATTGCGGGCGTGAGCCTTGGCCGTTTGATGGGTGATCATCACCTCCATCGAAAATCAAAGCTGCTGTGATGTTGCCCTCATAAAGGGAGGAATGATGAAACTTCTGCTCACGTCCGCTGGCATCAACAACACGAGCATCCATGACGCGTTGGTTGACCTCCTGGGCAAGCCGATTGCCCAGGCCAGCGCGCTCTGCATTCCCACCGCGATGTACGGACATCCTCACGTCAGCCCTACCTTCACTTGGCAGTTCATCAGCGGACGAGAACCTGAAAACCCGATGGTCGAACTGGGGTGGAAATCTATGGGCGTGCTAGAACTCACTGCGCTTCCCAGCATCGATAAAGAACGATGGGTCGGCTGGGCCCAGGAAACCGACGTCCTACTGGCGGCAGGCGGCGATGCCCTGTATCTGTGCCACTGGATGCGGCAGTCTGGATTGGCCGACCTCTTGCCGTCGCTGCGCGAGACGGTCTGGGTGGGAATGAGCGCCGGGAGCATGGTGATGACGCCCGCTATCGGGGAGGACTTCGTCCAATGGAAGCCGCCCACGGGCAACGACAACACGCTAGGGCTCGTCGACTTCTCAATCTTCCCGCACCTGAACCATCCAGACCTGCCGGAAAACACGTTGGCCCACGCAGAAAGATGGGCCGCCAGTCTCGGGGGTCCGGCGTACGCGATTGACGATCAGACCGCCATAAAAGTGGTCGACGGTGCGGTCGAAGTTGTCTCCGAAGGCCATTGGAAGCGGTTTACACCCAACTGAGGTTTAGGAACTGGCGCTGGTGGTCGTGAAGTCGACTGCACACATTCCCTGCATGACGCTCCTCGTGTATAGAGGGTGCGCTTTCGGTGTAACGGGAGGAATTCACCAAAGCGAGAAGGGGAGCGGCACGCACGTCTGCTCTACCGATATCGTACATGCGGATGATGCCTCACCATGCGCTCCACGTTCGCGTGGAGCGCATGGTGAGGCATCATCACGCTCGCCATTTGTTGGTATCGCTGATCCCGCTTCTATAACCGCGCCGACCCCCTGGCTGAACGAAACATTCCTACTGCTCTGTGCACGATCTTTGATTGGGTCCAGTTACCCGGCAACATGGACATAGGATGTATCATCCACAGGACATGGACGATTATTTGCCAGGAGCGGCATTGCCGTTTCCTAGTTACCTGCGAGAAACGCACCAGGAACGAGCATGGAGTAAGCATGAACCAGACACACAATTCCGAACCCCACGATGACGCATTTGGCCTCGGTCGTTTCGTCGATGCCCAGGAAGGTATATATGATCAGGCGCTCGCAGAGTTACGACACGGTCAAAAGCGAAGTCATTGGATGTGGTTTATCTTTCCGCAGTTAGATGGATTAGGAAGCAGTCCAACGGCGAAATACTTTGGGATCAAGAGCATCGAAGAAGCCCGCCACTTCCTTCAGCATCCGATTCTGGGGCAGACGGCTGCTGGAATGTTCTGAAGCCGTGTTGGCGGTTGAAGGGCGAACCGTTTCACAGATTTTCGGTTCACCAGATGACATGAAACTCCATTCATCAATGACGCTGTTTGCCGAGGTAGCAGAGCCAGATTCCGTTTTTGTCCACGTGCTTGAGAAGTATTTCAATGGCGAGACCGATGGTGCAACACTTCGCATCCTGGGCATGTGATACAAAATTCGCAAATCACATGTGCCATTCCGAGGGAGTACCCACTAGTGAGTTACTCATGGGTATCAAGGTATGCCTCTCTCAGGTGAAGTACATAGGAGTGATACAGGTTTGGTTACGCTTCTCCGAGCATTGAGGCGCCCTCCAGGCCCAAGCAGTGGCGAATACGACCCAGTTGATCTGCTTCCAAACATAACAGGCATTCAATCGAGTATAACCATATGCAACAATCCTTCGTCTCGGCGGACATCGTGGCAGTTTGTCGAAGAACAGCGCCAGAGCGTGTCGCCTGCGTCCGGCGATCGGTCAGTGTCTCACACCATTCGCTGCTCAACGACGGGAACATTGAGCAGCACCAACATATCAACCCTTCACAACTTTCTGACATGCCTGGGGGTCGCCGCCCTCTTTTGTGGGGCAAAGAGGCAGAATATGCAGCACCAACACCCTTGACCTACTGTACAATGCGCGCAACCGCATACACAATGCCCACATTTTCGTGAATTTGACGAACATTAGACGGAGGTTCATAGTCATGCAGGCCTCACAGAAGGAGCCGATCGCCCAGACAAAGCTGCACTGGTACCGCGTACCACTCGACCGCGCGGTTCTCGCCGAACTAAATCAACGGAGTGACGCCTGGGGATTTGCCCAGACGCTTGGGCATCTCGGCATCATCGTTGCGACCGGGGCGTTATCATGGTACGCCGCCCTGCACTGGAGTTGGTACGTCGTTGCAGCGTGCCTCTTTCTGCATGGTACGGTCTTCGCATTCCTACTTAATGCGTTCCATGAACTCTGCCATACCACAGTCTTCAAAACCCGCTCACTCAACCGCTTCTTTCTCTATGTGGTGAGTTTTGTCGGCGGCCTCAATCATGTCTATTTCTGGGCAAGCCATCAGGAGCACCACAAATACACCTTGCACCAACCAGACGATATGGAAGTGATCTTACCGGTCGCGATCACGCTCAAGAGTTTTCTGACGACCGCTTTTATCAACCCCCTGGGGATCTATGGGCGTTGGAAAAGCTGGATCGTGGTCAGCATGGGGCAGTTTGAGAATGAGTGGCAGCGTGTGCTCTTTCCGGAGAACAAACCGGAACGACGGCGCGAAATGATCGCGTGGACGCGCATCCTGCTGGTGGGGCACAGCCTGATCATCGTGCAGGCGGTGTTCACGGGATGGTGGATGTTGCCAGTGCTGACCACATTCGCGCCATTCTATGGCGGAGCGTTGCTGTTTTTGTGTAACAACACCCAACACGTGGGATTACAGGATGAGGTCGAAGACTTCCGCCTCTGCACGCGCACGATCTACCTCAACCCGATCGTGCAATTTCTTTACTGGCACATGAATTATCACATCGAGCATCATATGTATGCCGGAGTGCCGTGCTACAAACTGGGTCGCTTGCATCGTGCCATCAAGCATGAACTGCCGCACACGTCGAATGGCCTGATCGAGACGTGGAGCACGATCATAAGCATCCTGCAGCGGCAAAAGCAAGAGCCGCCCTATCAATTCATCCCTGACCTTCCAGCCAAGGCAGGTGCGTAGTCCGAACGGTAGTGTTTGCCAGGGTGAGTATTGTGACCGGAAATGTCCAGCGCTGCGATACGTTCTGCGAAGGTTCGTGTGCTATCACAACAGGAGGTCCGATAGCCAGGCGACCGTTTGGTCTCGTCGTCGCGACGCAGAGCACTCACCAGAGCAAACGCGCTCCCGTTCAACGCCGATAGCTTCTCAGCAGACGAACGGAGTTCTGGTGAAGAGCTATCTGCGTTGGCACATCAGATTGCGCTATCCAGGCTGAACCCGCGCATCGCCGCGGTGATACAAAGCATCAGATGTTCGGCTCCTTCTGCCTCGGCGATGCGCCGGGCGGCGCGGCGCGAAAAGCCATAGCTCAGGCGGCTTCGTCGAGTATCCTCTGGGCGTTGGTGCATCGGAACCGTATCAGTCGGTGTGGTCGCCGCGATACGGCTCAGTTCGCGTCGTCGAGGGCGTAGGCGATAGCTTCTTCCATGCTCATTGCCTCGCCCTCCGCCCAGGCACTTTCCCAGCTCGCGGCGTCCAGGGAGACGGCGGTCGATGATGGGACACCCACATCAGCGATGTAAGTCGCTGATGCCGTTCGCCCGTATTGCCCACGAACCAGGATCGGCGTCCGAGGCATGTTCAGCCGGCGGCGCACGGCGGCGGCGCTCCCCAACAGGCGTGCCGACCGGACTGTCTGCCCGAACGCACCGGCGACACGTGCTAATCCTTCGATATCGGCGGCGATGATCTCCTGGCGCCGCATCCTCGAACAGCGCGTTGGTGTGGCGATCCGTCTGCAGTTCCGCCCGCATTAGTCGCAGGCTCTCCTGGTAATGTCCACTCGCCTCCGCCATTTCGTTTCGGGCCTGGCAGACCCGCGCCAGTCCCGCTAGCGCGTCCGCTTCATACAGCCGGTTGCCCCGGAATTTTCCACGGCCAGGCTCGCCTCGAAGTAGGCTTGAGCCCGTTGGTCGTCCCCCTGCCGAAAGGCCACATTCCCCAGCCCTTGCAGAACCCAGGCTATATACTCCCATCGTCCGAGCGTCGCCACGTCGCCGGCTCTGCCCCACACCGTGCATTCTGCCCAGGCGCTCGTCCCCTTGCGCCCACGCGATCACCCCCCGCGTTCACAGCGCTTCAGCGCTCCCTCCCCAGCTGCCTGTTGCTGATCCCCACGTCGCTCCTCCTGCAGGTTGCTCCCAGTCCATCGTGGTCGACCTGGCCCGCCGCCAGGTCCCCCAGGTGGCGCAGAGACCAAGCAATGCCCAACTTGTCGCCGATGCTGCGCCGGATCTCCAGGCTTTCCGAGAACAGTGCCAAAGCGTGTCCGGAATCCCCACGGGATCCGCGTCAGGGTTGCCAATGCTTGAACCGCCCAGGCGACCAGCCATGGGTCACCAGCTACGCGCGCTTGTTCGAGACCCTCCTGGTGCAGTGTCATCGCTCGCTCAGTGTCGCCCTGGACTTGGATCAGATAGCCGAGGTGATACAGTGCCCAGGCAATCAACCACGGGTCACCGACGATGAGCGCCACCCGCAGACTTTCGTGAAGCTGCTCGAGGCTCTGCTTAACTTCTTCATGGCTGAGGGATGGTGCAGAAAAGATCGAGGCACCCATTACGGCCAGTGCCGCCGCGATCCCCCACATGTCATTCACCGACCGATAGAGGGGAATGCTCTCCTCAGCAAGCGCAGCTTTCGGAATCAACCTGTCGCGCCAGTGCGTCCTGTGTCAGGTATCGCCCTTTGCGCTGCCGTCGAAGCCAGGGGCCGAAGGATGCCAACTCTTCCACGCTCGCCTCCTCACAGATGCACACTTCACGCGACAGTTTGATGAGGGAGGATTGAACGGTGGGGGACGCGCCTGCGATGCACACATGAAGTGTATTTTGTATGGCCTATGGTATGGCAAACCCATACCATGAGCATCCCCTTTTTGGTGTGTGATACCCATATACCAAAGAACAGCAAACACAACCAAAAGACGAACCGCATGACCTTCACGGTCGTCAGCCCCAATCCAGTAGCTGGGCCGAACACTCGCACATATTATCGCTTCTCGGATTTGGCCCGGGATACGGTTAATGTCCGCATCTACCAGGGCATCCATTTCCGCACCGCGGATGAAGCGGGCCGGAAGCAGGCCAGACATATAGCGGAATGGACCTATCGGAACGTTTTGCGCCCTATCAACGAAACAAGATAACCCATCTGAGGGAGCCGTATCGATAGCCAGATCCTGGCCCGGTTCACCAGGCTGCCGCGCTCGGCAGGTGCATGGAATACGCACCTGCCGAGCTTCATAGAACGCAAGCTGCCTTCATTACAACACGCCACCATGCGACTCGGTCGCATGGTGGCGTGTCGTATGCGGGTACGGTCACAGGATTGCTGGTCCAATTCTTGGAGTGCTGAACGTTTGGCTATCGTGGAGAACACTCGATGCCGAACGACGAGCCACATATGATCAGCACGGACGACCCCATAACACGGTCGTCCGTGCTCGACGCTCTCAAAATGCTACGAACACGCCGTTCGGCGTTACAGTTAGCGAACAACCCCTTATGTCGACTTGCCATAGTCGAGGCGCGACGACCGATACAGGAGCACGTATCCACCGCGCAATCCTTGGGAGCAACACTTCGTGCGCTCATCATCGAGGCAATTCAGGCGCTTAAACCCGTTGGCGAGCAGCCCGAGCCGACGAGTTCCCGGTGGCGTACATACCTGCTCCTGGATGGCTATTACCTACGTGGAAAGTCTAAAATCGAACTGGTCGATGAAATGAGCGTTGCTCAGTCAACCATAGATCACGGTCTGGTCGAAGCACGCGATGCGCTTGCCAGCATCCTGCGTGACATGGAAACGAATACCGCTCTCTCACACCCACCGATTCTGCACCAGTTGCGTGCACCAATTGGCGAGTTTGTTGGTCGCAACGATGTAGTCAATGTTATTGTGGGACGAATCAACCATGCAGTGGAGCAGCAGACCGCCGCTCTGGGTTGTATCCACGGCATGGCTGGAGTCGGCAAGACCGAACTCGCCTATTACGTGTGTCAGCGTCTTGAGGAACGGTTTCCTGATGCACAAATCATCGTCGAATGCCAAAGAAACAATGGTTTGTTGCTCCCACCAGAAGAAGTACTTTGGACTGTCATTAGAGCGTTCGAGCCGCAGTCCGATCACACTGGCGATCTCCCTCACTTGCAAGCGCGCTACCGATCGCTGTTGAGCGGCAAACGTGTATTAATCCTGGCCGACGATGTTGGTGACATCACACAAATTCGTGCGCTCATGCCTCCTGTCGGGTCGGCTGTTATCGCTACATGCAGGAGGCACATCCGCGTTGCTGGAACTGTTACAAACACCGATCTGGACGTTCTTCAGGCACAAGACGCCGAGCAGTTATTAGTGAACTTGTGTCCTCGCATCGCTATGCTTGCACCGAGGTTGGCGAAAGCTTGCGGGTACCTTCCTATCGCGCTCCACATATGCGCTGGGTTGCTGGCCAGCAACCCACTGCTGGATGTCGAAGCGTATCTTCTGCAAATCGAAGACGAGCAGACACGGCTTGCGGCACTTGGCAATCCCGATGATGCCAGGCTCGATATACAGTCGGTGTTGATGCAAAGTTACGCGCTGCTCGACTCGATCGAACGCCATGTGCTCGGTCAACTTAGCATCTTTCCCACATCATTTGGTATAGCGGACGCAGAGGCCGTAGTCGAGCTACCCGACCCATCGTCGCCCACCGAAAGCGTCTATGTGTTGGCGGATGTCGTCAATCATTTGATTCGGAACAGCCTGGTTCGATACGATTCTGTCACTCAGCGGTGTTCCTTACATGATCTGGTGCGCGTGTTTGCCGCAGCGCGAGTGCATAATGCGGACGCGGTCCGATGGCGTCATGCCCTTCACTATGCGGAGGTCGCATTAGATATTGGTGGGCGGTTCCAACAGGGCGGAACGCAGATTGTGGGCGCACTACGTCATTTCGACGAAGAGCGGGCACACATCGAGGCTGGTTGGCAGTGGGCAATCCACCAGAATGTAGAGGATAATCCTCGGCATGCAACGCTGCAACGCGATTATGCGCTGGCGACCCTTGGAATCGGGGCGCTGCGCTACGACCATCGCCCAGAACGCTTGCGACAACTCGAAGCCGGGCTCGCCGCGGCACGCATCTTAGGAGATGCATCCGCCCAGCGACGCTTGCTCACCGGTCTTGCCTGGAGCCATGCGACGCTTGGCGAACTCTCGTACGCGAGCGAACTACACGAGCAAAGTCGTCGATTGGCGCTGATAACTGGCGACCTGCGCGGCGAAGCAATCGCGCTGGAAGGGCTGGCGTGGATCGACGAAACCCGGGGTGCCGTGGGTGAAGCTATACGTCAGCGCGAACTAAGCCTGCAGTTATTGCAGGAGATCGGCGATGGCGTTGGTGCCGCCTATGCATTGGGCAATCTTGGCTGGAGTTGCTTTGGAAGCGGGGACCTCAGGCGTGCCATTGATTACCACACGCGAAGCTACGATATCATGTGTGCGGAGCATGACCCGCGTGGAGAAGCCTATGCATTGGGCAACCTTGCGACCACCTATTGCAGCCTCGGCGATGTCGAGCAGGGATTAAGGTGCAGCCAGAATAGCCTCGCGCTGATTCGGCTGATCGGAGATCCGGAATCGGAAGCGTATGTGCTAGGGAACGTAGGCTGGGCCTATGCGCTGAAGGGTGAGCTATCACAGGCGATCACGTATCATGAGCAAAGCCTGACGTTGATGCAGAACCACCGTATTCGCAAAGGCGAAGCATTGGCGTTGTGCAACCTCGCCGAGATGTATGGAGATAGCGGCGAAACGCAACGCGCCATCACCTTGTCGAGCGACGCGTTAGCCATCGCACGCGATATCGACGATCGTCGTGGCCAGAGTGGAGCACTTCAGGTGCTTGGTCAGGCAGTCGCCGCTGTCGGCGATACAGACCGCGGGCTCGAACTCTGCCAACAGGCACTCGTCATCGCCAACGAACAGGATGACGGACGTGCGAAAGCCAAAACCCTGCACGCCATAGGAAAGATATACGCAGGACGGCACGCGGCACAGCAAGCAATCGAGTGCTTCGAGCAGGGCCTGGCAATCGCGCACGCAAACGGCGATCGCGCCAACGAGACACTCAATGCCTGGAATCTCGCTCTCATGCTTCAACAGATTGACCCTGCCCGTGCCGTCGCGTTAATGGAGTTACGAGTGGCATTCGAGCACGCGATTGGTCATGTCGATCATGCGGATCATCGCGCCCAACTGGACGAAGCACGCGGCCATGTACGCGTACAGCACATATACGTGTCACCCCCATCACCGGCTGCCGGAGCAACTGCGGAATGATCGGACGTTGTGCGCACGATGTGGGGCGCAGTGAACACTGTGGCTCGTCTTATCATTCTCAGGATTCGAATGTACAGACCGGCATGCCCGATGTCCTCCAAGTGTGCATGGGAGGCAGAAGGTGAGCGCGGCAGCAGACGTGTCTATGAGGAACGTATGGCACTTCGGGCTGATCATTGGTGAGAAAGATTATGGTCGCGCGGGACGAAGCTGTTGATGTCGGTTTTCTCGTTTTTGCTCACTTGCGGATTCGTTTGGTTGCGCTAGAATTGATGTGATGTGCTTGACTCAAGGAAGTGGGACCTGTCAGTAACTAACGAACGCCACCAGCCTGTAAGGGGTTGGAATGGCAACCCAATCGGGCACGAAGTCAACGAGGGAACGGACGCAGGACAGCAGCGAGTTCTGGTCGTCGAGGACGATAGTGAAACTGCGGACTATCTTGCACGACTTCTGAACGATGCTGGCTATGCTGTCGTGGTTGCGGGTGATGCCCGGGCTGCAATGTGTTCCATACAAACACAGCCGCCCGACCTGATCTTGATGGATCTCGTGCTGCCGGATATCGATGGATTTGCGCTTACAAAGCACTTGCGTGCCGATTCGCTCCGCGATATTCCAATCGTCATAGTTTCGGCGCTCGGAGCGCCGGACAAGCGCGAGCGTGGCTTCGACGTAGGTGCCGATGATTATCTTGTCAAGCCGTTCACAAACGGCGAGCTTTTATCACGGATCGCGTTACACCTGCGCCGCCGTTCCAACACACAATCGCTTATTCGGCATACGATGTCGTTACAACAGGTGCTCGAACACGCACAGCGCCACCAGCAAGAAGTAGCGAACGACTATGAGCTCGAACGCACCATGCGTGTCGAACTGCTGCGAAGCGTCAACAGCCATCTGCAATCGTTATGTTCAATCTTCGAACTCGAATATCGGCGAGAAGCGCCAGGGCCGGGGCGACAGGCGCTCGACCGAGTGCTCCCACGTCTGCGGAATGCCGCGTTGATCTACCAGATTTCGGAGGCACTGGTCGATCAAACGACCAATATCGCAACTCTGATACAAACAATCGCATCATCGCTTAAAACAGTGTATAGTCCGCGTAGGCGTATTCCGGTCGAGGTCGAGATTCCGAATCTGGATGTTCCCAGCGCGATCGCATCTCCGATGGCGATGATCGTGACGGAACTTGTGACGAACGCCTTCAAACACGCCTTTCCGGGAGGCCGCTTCGGCAAAATTAGCGTAGTCGGAAGTGTGATCGGCAACCGATTGATCCTCCAGGTGCTTGACGATGGCGTCGGACTGCCAACGCCTCACCACTTCCAGCGTGGCCTATCCACTGTACAACGTCTGGTAGATGACCTTGGCGGAACGTTCAGCGTGAAAGCTCTGCCACAAGGAACCTGTGCCGAAGTCGAACTTCCCGAGATGGTTCCAGGCAACACCTAGCGTTGTAGTGCGCAGAATACCGTACATGTGTGAGGATACACTGTGGAACATCGTACATTAATGGCGACAAATCTCCAACCGTTAGCAGCGTCTGGTCCGCATCCGTACGACGAGCTACCCAGAGACGTGTTGTTCGCGATCATGGATCAGACAGCCGTTGGAATAGCTGTCGTCTTTACAAACGATCTCTCAATTCATTTTGCCAACGACACATTCTGGCGAATGTTCGCATACCGTCCTGGCAAAGAAGGCATCTCGTTCCGTGACCTCGCACCTGGCGGCGAAGCATGTGGTTTGTTTCACAGTTTGCGCCATGCCCACCAAGCACCCGGCACGGTCCGGAAGGAATACCGCGTCGAAGGTATCAGTCACGGCGCACAGTTGTGGGATACGATGATCACGCCGCTGCCAAGCCTGTTGAATGGCAAAGCAGTAGTCTTGCTGCAGATCATCGATAACACCGACGCCAGCCATCTGCGCGAAGACCGCGACCGTCTACATTCCCTCGCTGAACAACGAGCAGAACAATTCGCCATCGCCACTGAAAGCATCGACAACGGCATTATCGTCGTCGACAATAACGGTCGAGTGCGACGTATCAATTCAGTCGGTATCACGCTCCTCGATCTGAGCGAACAGGAAGCCGAGGCTATACCGTCCGCTGCCAGCGCCGAACGACGGCAAATCGACTTGCCGCCACTTCATCTGGCTCTACGGGGACAAAGTGTGCGGGATTTCGAGCATTGCATAACGCGGCGCGATGGCGAACGCACCTGGATCAATGTTTCAAGCTTCCCGCTCTACGACCGCCATGGTGGCATATACGGTGCGGTCGCGGCGTTTCAAGATATTACCGACCGGAGGCAACTCGATCAGATCAAAGAAGATTTTCTCTCCGTCACCGCGCATGAGCTACGCACGCCCGTCACCGCACTGCTCGGTTATACGAATCTACTGGTTCGGCGCGCCGAACACGGCGATTGGAATGACCGCGATCTGCATGCCTTACGCATGATCGAAACCCAGGTGCAACGCCTGACACAGTTGATCAATGGCCTGGTTGATGTATCGCGTGTCCATGCGGGAGCGCTTGAGATCCACGCGCAGCCAGTCGAACTACAGGCGCTGGTGCAACAGGCGGCGGGCCTGATTCGGGGCAAAGCGCCCGACCACCTCATCGTAGTCGAGGGACACACGGACCCCGTCGTGGTCGCCGGCGATCCGCAGCGCCTCGATCAGGTCGTATCACACCTGATCGAAAATGCGCTCAAGTTCAGTCCGTGGGGTGGCACGATCACCGTGCGCGTGTGGGCTGACGACGAAGCTCATGTAACTGTTTCGGACGTTGGCATTGGCATCCCCGAAGAAGCCCTGTCACAGTTATTCCAGCGATTCTACCGTGCAGCGAATGTCGATCCGGGCCGCATCAGCGGTCTAGGTATTGGCTTGTATCTGGTCAAAGAGCTCGTGACCGCCCACAATGGCAGAATTGACGTGCGAAGTTCCCCCGACAATGGCGCGACCTTCGAGATTATTCTGCCGCTGCGCTCGCACCAGGACGCAGCCTAGCACACGCACCGCGGCACGCTACACGCTGCCGACGAGCAGATGGTATAAGCGCGCGTGACGTTCCGCGCCCTCTGCATATGCCTCCCTATGGTCGGAAGAGGGCTGAAATGTTTCGCCCACTGCAGCAGGCAGCGCGTCAAGGTCATCAATATGCCCAAGTGACTCGAGCGTGAGAACCGCAACACCCCGGCTGGTTGCCTCGTTTTCCGCTGTATTGGCAATCGGTCGTTGCAATACATCGGCGATGATCTGCGACCACACCGCCGAGCGCAGAATTGGGTTTCCTGAGGCGACGACTTCCTCTGCCTCATGCGCTTCCTGCGACACCAATTTCACGAGTTCGGCAAAACGATAGGCGATGCTTTCCAATCCGGCTCGTAGTATTTCCACGGGCTGCGTATGGAGGCTCAGCCCTGCTATCACAGCGCGTGCGTCGCTATGCCAACCGGGACTACGCTCCCCTGCGAGAAACGGCAACACCGTCAAACCGTGGGCATCCGGAGCGAACGCCTTGAGTTCGCGTTCGAGCGTGTCGGCATCATCGGAAAGCTGCAATGTATCGTGCATCCATGCCCAGATGCTGCCCCCCTCGCTTAACGCACCACCTAGCAAGCTGCGTTTGCGATCCACACGATAAACCCACAAACCCTGCGGGATCGTTTCAACCTCGCGTGTTGTCGTGATTCGTAACGCGCCACTCGTACCAAGGGCCAACGCCATGCGCCGCTGATCCGTGCAACCGCACCCGATGCTCGACGCCGCACCATCACCAACGGCGGGATACCACGGGATGTTGGCCAGGGCAGGCCAGCGTTCAGCCCAGGCCGTGCGCAATCCCTGGGCTGGTTGGTCGCGGTCCACCAATGGAGAAAGGTTGAGGTCTGTGATATGTACCGCTTCAAGCAATGCGGCATCCCACCTGAGCGTGCGACGGTCGAGCAGACCGCTCCACGACGCGACCGAATAGCTGACGGCTGTTTCGCCGAAGAATTGAAGATGCAGGTATTCGCCGATCGTCATCCACCGCTTAACCTTCCCAAACACGTCAGGCATGATGTGCCGAAGCCAGCGAAACTGGGCAGGGAGGTAGCTGCTCCGCAGCAGGCAGCCTGTGCGGTCATGAACTTCGCGCTCGTTCATTTCCGCACGCAACACGGCGGCGAACGGGGCGCTACGAGTATCTGCCCAGGTATACACCGGCGTTATAGCCTGAGCCGATGCGTCGACCCCAATAATGTTGCCGACGAGTGTCGCGCTACCGACTGCCGCAATGCGCGATGCAAGGTGACCTGCTTTTTTGAGCAATTCGTCGATACATGCACCTGCGGATGCTACAAGGTCGGGTGCGTCGAACACAGCACCGCCGTCGGGGGTCGTCCGCGCTTCATGTTCAACGCGAGCTTCCATATCAGGCACGGGGTTGGCATGTCCATCGAACAGCATCGCTCGCACGGACGACGTGCCGATATCAAGTGTAAGAATCAGTGGCTCGGACGACATTTGCACTTCTCATCAATGATAGTCACTCATAAACGTGAGGCGAAACTATAGCAGCGCCTTCGGTTCGGTGTCAATCGCCAAATACATGCGACATCCAGACACGTTACGCAGGAATGACGCGCGAGTGTATAACTTTACGTGTTATCCTAGTAAACACTATCTATGGTGCATGCTTCACAGCACTTGCAAACAAAAGAGGGGACGACGATGCGGTATCGTATGCCATTTCTGACGGCGATTCTGGGATTGACGATGGTATTCGGACTGGCAACGCCAGGGTATGCGCAAAGCCCCAGCGATGCGTTCACACTTCAACCTGGTGCCTCAGCAACCATTTCGTTTGAATCATTTTGTCTGGATTACGGGTTGCAGTTCCCATCGTCAGTCGGCTTGCCCCAGGCATCGACCGTCGATCCGTCCGTCGTCAGTGCGCTCAATTACGCCATCAGCCGTGGCTACACAGCTTCACAGACTGAAGAAGTGCAACTCGCAATCTGGACCGCACGCGGCGCGCCTGGCGTTCCGTCGCTCGATGCAGCAGGTCAGGATATCACTGCGAACCTGAGCGCGGCACCCGTCGTTCCCGCCGGCGCGACCTCGATCGTCGATGCTATCGCCAACAACCAGGTAGCGGCGACGTTGTTATCGTTTGGCACCACTGGAAAGCGCCTGAGTTTCATAGATGATTCGTTCCAAGGCCAGGGGCAACTCAAGATCGATAACACGTCAGGTAGCGTGCTCACGCTGTATATGCCGATTGGCACCTATTTCCCGGCTCAGACAGCGGGTCATCAGAACATGCTCGGCTACGCTGTTGGTATCGATATCATAACGCCGCAGCAAGCACCGACCAACACGCCCGCGCCAACCAATACACCTGAAGCACCGACCAACACGCCCGCCCCCGCAACGGCGACATCGATTCCAGCTACCGCAACCCCACTGCCAACCGACACGCCTGCCCCAACCGACACACCTGCGCCAACCGACACGCCTGCACCAACCGACACACCTGCGCCAACTTCAACATCGGGCGCACCAACCGTGACACCGGCACAACCGGACGTTCCCGCCCCGACAGCCACCGGCGCGGCAGGCGGCTCTGAATTCGAGCTTACCCCGACCGACACCGGTGCGGCTGCAGGTTCCGAGTTCGAGATCACCCCAACCGCGCAGCCAGTACCCGCTGCCGGCGGGCAGATAATGCCCGATACTGGTGTACGGTTCCAACAGTTTAGTTCCAGTCAGGTTATCAGCGCGATCATCCTTGGTCTGGACGTGGTAGCACTTGGCTTCGTCCTGCGCCGTCGCGCACGAAGGTAACACGGACCACCGACGACGGACCACCGACTAGCGACGTTGGCACAGCAAGAAGGGCGGCTATCCACATGGGTAGTCGCCCTTCTGACGTTCTCGTGCGATATATGACAGGCTGGTTGTTCGATTTTACTGTCATCCATGACACTGCGACAAGCAAACGATGCAATCGTGCTACATAACGACAGTATCTTCGACAGAGGGTGATCGGTGGTCATTATCTGCGTCGAACCAACGCGATCGCTTCGCGCACCTCTGGTACGCGAAGCGCCAGCGCCACGCCGAGATAGACCAGAATACCTACCCCACCTGTGACCGCCAACCATGCCGCCAGCACGAGTGCATCTGCGCCACTTCCATAGGCTCCTGCGAGCGTAACCATCGGCAACACGCGGCTTGATAGCGCCACGATGCCCCACAACACTGCACCCATCATAAGGGTACTGGCGGCGACACCAGCGAACGACCACAGGAGCGCACGCTTGCGGACCTGGAGTCGAGGAAAGAGCAGCCATATCAACACCAGGGCTTCGGCGTTGTTCGCCACACTGAATGCCAGGGCAAGTCCGGCAGCATTCCAGGTCGTCCAGGTGACGACCGCGTATCCCAGCGCGATATTCAGCGCGACCGTCAGCAGCGCGATGTACACTGGCGTGCGTGTGTCCTGCATGGCGTAGAAGGCACGAATCGCCGGCTCTGATACCGAGAAGGCCACAATCGAGGTCAGGTAGAGCAGTAAGGGCGCGGCGACCAGCGCCGTCGCGCGAGCATCGAAGTTACCACGCTCGAAAATCAGACGGATTACCGGCACGCGCAACACCGCCAGCGCCATCGCGATAGGCATCGTGACGAAGATCACCAAACGCACCGCACGCACCACCGTATCCCGAAACGTGGTTGTTTCGCCACGCGCCCAGAGTTGCGACATCTGCGGAAATAATACCGTGACCAGGCTCATCACGAACACGCCATGCGGCAGCAGCATCAACTGGTACGCGCCGTTGAGCGCGGCGATCTGGTTGCCCGCCAACAACGCTGCAAAGCTCGTCGTCGCGATGAAGTTGATCTGGACCGCCGACTGACCGACCAGGCGCGGCACGATCTGTCGTCCCACGCGCCGCACCGCCGAATCGTGCAGGTGGAACACCGGAACATAGCGCATCCCGGCTTTGACCAGCGCGGGTATCTGCACCAGGACATACATTGCCGCGCCCAGTACGACCCCAAAGGCGACGCCCTCGATGCCCCACCACGGCGACAATACCAGCGCCCCAAAGATGATCATCAGATTATAGATGTTGAACGCGAAGGCCGGCACGCTGAAGCGTTCGCGGGCGTTGAGCAGCGCCATTGCGATGCCGCCGATACCAAGCAGCAACGGCGAAAGCAGAAACAAACGCGTGAGCGTCGTAATTAGCGCTTGCTGCTGGGGCGGCTCGGCACGAAACAGGATTGCGGTCAACGAGGGGGCAAACACTGCTACAACCACCAGCACCAGCATCAGGACGACCAGGACGATATTAAAGACGGCGCTGGCGAGTTCCCACGCACGCGCTTCTCCTTCCTCATGCCACACCTGCTGAAACACCGGAATGAGGGTCGTGGCTAACGCGCCACCGATCACCACAGCATAAATAAAGTCGGGGATACGGAATGCCGCAACATAGGCGTCGAGTTGCGGGTCGCCGGGGGCAAAGCGGCTGTAAATAGTCGCGTCACGAACAAGGCCAAGAACGCGGCTGAGTAGCACACCCACCATAACAATCGTGGTGTTGAAGATCGTCTGCCAACGCGGGGTGCGGCGCGGAGATCGCTCGATACTTTCGCTCATGACTGGTCGATTGCTGTAGTCAAAGGTTGCACAGTCCTTTCGGATTTGCTATAATCGTTGTTTAGTACATGTATGCGGGAACGTGCGGGGGGTAGCGTCGCGATTCCTCGACCGTTCTTTTTTGTGTCTACCGCATTATAACGAGAACGAAGGAAGGTCATCCGTTGGCAAATACTGACTCCGCAAAGAAACACATGCGATCCGATGAGCGCAAGCGCGTTCGTAACCAGAAGCTACGATCGAAGGTCAAGACCTTGATCAAGCGTGCCGAGCAATCGATCACTGGCAGCGAAGATGTGACAGTCGAGACGGTGCGCCTCGCGTGTGCTGAACTTGACAAGGCCGCCTCGAAGGGCGTGCTGCACAAGAACAACGCAGCCCGCCGCAAGAGCCGCCTGATGTCGAAGCTCAACAAAAGCACCGCTGCGGCCTAAGCCCATCCGCCCCCAGCGTATTGCGAACATCGACGCGCCACGAGGAATCAAGTTCCTCGTGGCGCGTCGCGTTTTGTTCAGCCCGTGTACGCAACCTTATCATTAACCACGTCACAGACCCGCGTACCAGATGATGCTGCCGATCGCGCATCAATTAGCGCCAGCGACCACCCGCCGCTGGACGTGGAGAGGGCGCCGTTCCCTGCAAACACGTTTCCATGACCAACACATCGAGTGCGGCTTCCGGTTCGATTCGTCCCGTTTTCGACCAGTGATCAAGTTGCACCATGCGGTCGTGTAGTTCGAGCAGCGTCGCACGGTCGAAGCGCGCCGCCTGCCCAATGGCTTTACGCACGACGAAAGGCTTTTGTCCGATCGTACTGGCGATCTGATCAGGTGACATACGCTGCCCCTGATACTCCGCGATAGCAATCAAGATGCGCACCTGGCGTCCGATCATAAACAACAGGTAGAGTGCAGCCTGTCCATCGTCCAAGAGACTATGTAATAATTTGAGTGCTGGTCCAGCTTGACGTGACGCCAGCACATCGACGAACTCAAAGACCGATGTCTCACCGTCATCCGGCACGAGCAGTTGGATATCCTGAACGCCGATCGTACCAGCCTCACCCACATACGCCGCAAGTTTGTTGAGTTCGTTAACGAGACCGCGGCTATCAGACCCCACGTATTCGACCAGCATCGCGCTCGCATCGGGTGAGATGTTGACGCCCAGGGCGCGTACCCGTTGGTGTAGCCACCGTTGGAGGTCTGCACCCTGACGAGGCTGGAACTCGCGTACTTCCGCCGACTTTTTGAGGTACGTAAAGACCGACGAGCGCTTGTCGAAATCGTCACCCTCGACGAACACCAGGTCCGTCGTTGGTGGCACCGTCGGCAGGTATGCCTGAATCTCATCGCGAGCCTTGCCCGCTTTGAGCATCTTGAGCATCCCCTCTACAACCACCAGCCGACGATCAGACAGAAAGGGCACCGCTTCACATGCTATCGCAAGCGCATTGCGCGTGATTTTGCGTCCCTCGATAACCGTGAGATTCATATCGCCGAAATCGTCGTGGATGCTGGCTTTGCGTGCCGCCACCTCTTCATCGCGGGCGAGTTCGTCCGCACCATACAACAACGTAATCATGTGTTTTGCTCATCGACAAGGGTTTGGGCGAAAAACTGGGATACGCGCCGCACATACTCCTGGCGGTCGGTGAAGTACGCCGCGCAATGTTCGGTGTCAGGAACGATCCAGATCTGTTTCGGCTCGCCAGCGGCAGCAAATAATGCTTCACTATGCGCCATCGGAATCAGGCTATCCGATGCACCGTGGATCAAAAAGAGTGGGCGCGGCGCGATAGCGGCAACGGAATCGATTGGCTGCATCGCGCCGAACGTATAACCGTACCGCAAGCGGTTAAGGGTATCAGTCAGCCGAAGCATCGGACGCAACGGCATACGGTAGCGCATGTAGGCGTGCTCGATGATGCCGCGTATCGTGGCGAACGGTGAATCCGCGACCACCGCGTCAACCCGCCCATCACGCGCAGCGACCGCCAGCGCGACGGCAGCACCCATCGAGTAGCCAATCACGCCCAACCGTGCGTCAGGTATCCGTTCGGACACATACTCGATCGCCGCTTCGAGATCAGTCATCTCGTAATATGCCAGCGAAAAGGGCCCTTGCTCGCTTTCACCCCGACCACGGAAGTCGAACAGCAGGACATTGTTCCCGGCTCGCCACAACCAGGAGCCGATGCCAAGCAATTCGTGCTTCGCGCCACGATGTCCTGTGCAGCCGATGACGACTCGATTAGAGGCTGGTTGTGGAAACCACCAACCACGTAACACGATGCCATCTTCGCGACCAAAGGTTACTGGCTCGTATTCGATGCCGAGTTCCCAGGGCGTAAAGGTGTAGGGGTTGACCTTCCGCATAGGAGCATTCAGCTTGAGAGTCGTATATGCGGCGACCCCCAGCGCTCCAACTGCACCCAGCGCACCCGCGGCAACCGCACCACCATAACGCAAGGACCTGCGGATCGAGCGACGTGTCATCGCAAAACACCACCATTGCACGAAAAACGTAGTCGCATTCTTTAGTTCCGACGGAGGCGCTTCGTCAATGTCTGGTAGAAATATTCCGGCGACCGTACCCGTGCGAAACGTGCCACCTGTGTCGAACGACGCACTTTGATCACATCGTCGATCTGCAATGGGATCGAAATCTGACCATCGACGCTCAGGCTGGCTGCATAGCGCGAGCGCAAACGCAATGAAATCTCGGCATCCTCGTGCAACACCAGCGCCGGAACATTGGTCAGATGGGGCGCGATCGATACAAGCGACAGCACATGCGAACGCGGATCAAGTACTGGACCACCCGCCGCCAAGGCATAGGCGGTAGACCCGGTAGCCGTCGAAATAATAATGCCATCAGCATGATACTCGGTCATCGGCACACCATCGATCGACACTTCGACGATCACCGCTCGCGCCAGATCGCCGCGCCCAATCAAAACTTCGTTGAGCGCGGTCCATTCGTTGGGTGTGCCCACCACAGGTTCGAGACGCGCCCAGGCCAGCGTACGCTCGTCGATCCAGAAGTCGTCGGCAATGATGCGCTTGATCGCCGGGCGTGCTTCTTCGGGCGTGACCTCCGCCATGAATGACAGGTGGCCCAGCGCGACGGGAAGCATGGGCGTGCCATAGGGGATCGCGACCCGCGCCGCACGTAACGCCGTTCCATCGCCGCCCAGACACACGAGTAACGAACATTCCGTCAGCGGAGCAGGAATATCGCGAGCATCGCTGGGTGCGCCGCGCCAGGTTGGTATACCCAGTGAGACGATCCAGGCTTCAAGTTCTTCGCCGAACGCGACCGCCTGAGGCGATAGCGGGTTGTAGAAAATGCCAATTCGATCTGTCAAATTACCACCTAGAATACGAATGACCAACGACGACCAGCACGCTGTTTGCCGGGCTGTAGTATAGCACGCTGCTTTCCACCATAGCCATTTCGAGCGACAATCAACAGGACCCCGTCAACGTCGAACGTCGGTCATGTTGAGTGGAGCGAAACATCTTTCCCCACCTCATGGAGGAGACCCTTCGCTGCGGCTCAGGGTGACAATCCCTTGGAACAGTGTTCCGTACACCGGACTTTGCCGGAGCCCGGGACAATCAAGGGTATCGATGCAATCAAGGCGAGCCCCGCACACGGCTCAAGCGAGTAAATCGGCTATCGTGCGTGCCACCGCTGGCAAGACCTGCTGATCGTCCGGCTTTATGCCGAGTTCGGCAGCAGCCTGGGCGCTCAAGGTGGTCACGCGAGCAGCGTCAAGGGGAAGTTGTGACGGTGTTGTTTCGCTGAGCACATCATGTTTCTGCAAAGGCGCTGGCTTGCTCGCCGCAATAATCGGGGGCACGTCACTCGACCATACAACCGGACGGTGTATATCAGTCGGACCCCAGCCGAACAATTCGCTGATAAAGTCAATATACCCCCGGGCGGCACGTTCGAGGCTGTGTTCGGCGGCGACAAACGCGCGAGCCTGGTCACCAAGTCGATGTGCGAGCAGGGGATGCTGTTGTAGCAAGCGAGCATACGCAAGAATCTGTTCTTGCTCAGCTTTGCCGGGATCGACCTTCGCACACACGTCGTCCGGTAGCTCCTGCATGGCATCCACAGCTGAGACGAGTGTAGGGCAACCCGCGCTTAGCAAACGTAACAGGCTCGCCGACGTTTCACCTGCGGTCGGATAGCGCAGGTTCAAGCACAGATCGCTCGCCGATACATAGGCGGCGAAATCAGTGGGCGGAACGTAGCCAGTGACAATCACCGATGCGCCAAGATCGAGGCGCCGCAAGACAGCGGCAAGGTCGTACGAACCGGACACCGACCCGACCAGCACGTAGAGCGCACCGGGTTCAAGCAGTCTGTAGCGCCGGAATGCCCGCAATGCCCCTTCTATGCGCTTATACGGGTTGACGTGGCCGAACGACGCCCAAACCGGCACGCCAGCGGGCAATCCGACGGCAGCACGCGCCTGAGCCTTATTGAGCGTCGGTAATATCGGCACGCCCATGGGCACGCGGGCGACAGGTACATCAGGACGGAATGACTGCACAAGGCCACGCAGATGATCGCTGTGAACGATCAGCCCCTTCGAACGCTCGACCATATCTTCCACGAGCGGCATCACGAAGGCGGCGTCTAATAGTTGGCCCTGCGCCATGCGTCGCCCTACGGCGGCGCCACGTTCGCCATAGCGCTGCTCCATTTCCCTGAGATAGCCCGCGACATCGCCGCGTCGAGTGGCAGCATACCAGAGCTTGAAATGATGCAGCACCCACTCGTGCAGAACGACGACACCAGGCAACCGTTGCGCCATCTCGTAGATGCCAGCGTGAACCGGACTATTACCAAGGTGGTAAATCAGCGCATCGAAGGGGCGCGCGGCGTGCATCTGTGGCAATCGTTCCAGCGGGCGCACGTCCAAATGCTGCCGAAGCAGTGGGTGGGCGGGGGTCACGCCATCGACGAACACCGTAATATCGACATACTGCCCCAGGAACGGCAGCAGATCTTCACTGTAATCCGATATACCAGACGGTTGCGGATTGAGCGGGGAGCAGTACGCGATCCGCCGCATCGAAACCATAGAGTTAGCTGCCACGAGCGGATTCATCCATACCACGTACCTCTATACACTCGTCTCCTATCGTCCGTCATCAGAGTTCGTGATCATCGAGCCTGGCTCGCACGCGCCACCATAACGTCGTGTGCGGTGCGTTCGAAATGATCGTCGAGTGGCGCAAGTTCAGGAGCCGCGCCATAACGCCGTGCCAGCGCTAGGCCGATCAGATGATCCGCGAAATGGGGATTTTTGGGCAACAATGATCCGTGCATATAACATCCATGGACGTTCCGGTACACGGCTCCCTCGGTCTGATCCTCGCCGTTGTTGCCAAATCCCTTGACGACCCGACCTAGCGGCGCGGCTCCCGAACCTAGATATGTACGACCACTATGGTTCTCAAATCCAATCAATCGCTGAGTACCGCGGTTCCAATCCACGACGATATTGCCGATCAAGCGGCGGGTGCCGCCGACAGTATGGAGATCCATGATGCCGATACCCGGAAGTTTCTCACCGGTATGTGTCAGAAAGTAATGTCCCAACAATTGGTAACCACCACAGATCGCCAGCATCACCAGCCCATCCTCGACGGCTGCGGCAAGCTCCTTGCCCTGACGCTGCACGAAATCCTCGGCGATTAGCGATTGACCGCTATCCTGCCCGCCCCCGAAAAATGCCAGGTCGTAGCGTGACCAATCGGTGCGAGTTCCAGGCTGAATCGCATCGACCTCGACCGCAATCGACCGCCAAAGGCTGCGTTGTCGCAGGGTCAGGATATTGCCCCGATCGCCATAAATGTTCATCTGATCGGGATATAAATGTGCGATGCGTACCTTGTACTCCATCCTACAGTTCCTTTGATGCGCTCGCAGCGGTCGCATCCTCGACGACAGACGCTACGACAGGTGATTGACCGTTCTGCGCGTCATCGGCGACCATGGGCAACGCGATACTAAACAAGCTACCCTCACCTTCTTCGCTCTCGGCCCACAACACACCACCATGCCGCTGCACAATCTCGCGTGAGATGAACAGCCCCAATCCCATGCCGCTCACACGGCCTTTGACATTCGATGCACGGTAGAAGCGCTCAAAAAGACGCTCCTGCGCGGCCTTCGGTATTCCCAGGCCGTGATCACGTACCGTCACCACCACCCATGGCCCGTCAGCGTCATCAGCCAGCGCGAGTGGCGGCAGCACGTCGCGGTGTTCAAGAGATACCTCGACCTTGCCGCCACTCGGGCTATATTTGATAGCATTACTGAGCAAGTTTATCAGCACCTGTTCGAGCCGAAACTCGTCGATCGAAGCACGAAGGGGTTGTTCGGGAATGTTGACTTCGATCGGGTGCTCGACGCTGGTCGATTGTAAGGTGGCGACCACTCGCTCCAAAAACGGCGCGACTTCTTCGACTTGGGGATCGATCTCGAAGCGGTTGATCCCGATATTCGATACGTCGCGCAACTGGTCTAGCAGAGTCGTCATACGGCCCACTTGCTGTTCGATGACATCCAATCCCTTCGTGTAGGAAGGATTGGTCGAATTAGCACGCGCCCGTCGAGCCATCAAACCAGCATAGCCCTTGATCGATGCAAGCGGGTTCTTTAGTTCGTGAGCAACGATCGAGATAAACTCGTCTTTGTCGGTGTCAAGGGCTTCGAGTCGCTGCCGTTGCCGGTCGGTTTCCTCAAACAGCCGCGCATTTTGCACCGATGTCGCCGTCGCATCTGCGATAGCCTGAAGGAACTCAGACTCGTTTGCAGTAAGCGTGCGCGCTTGCTCGCTCCACAATTGGACCATCCCTACCACGCGCTCACGGTGAATCAGCGGGAGCACAACGAGCGAAGCATAGCGATGACGTCGCGCACCGACAGGTAAGATGTCCGCGACGCTGACCGACTGAATCATGCGTGACTGCAGAATGGTCGGCAGTATCATGGTGGCAGCCTGAGCGACGAGGTTCCGTTCTCGATTCTGCTCCGCCAGACCTGATGCCGCCAGCAACCGAGGTTCGTTCTGCTCGACCAGCCAGATTGTCCCCGCTTGGACAGAGGTAGCGATCACGATAGCAGCAATCAGGCGCGAGCCCGCTTCCGCCAGGTTGAGGGTACTATTCCCGGCCTGAATCACCGACAACAACGTACGGAGCTGGATGTTGGCGTTCGACAGATCGTTTTGTATCTGCTTGGTGCGGAGCAGCGTCTTGATACGTGCAATCAATTCATGGTTGTTAATCGGCTGCGTCAGGTATTCGTCGGCGCCGAGATTGAGCCCCTGAATTTTGAGGCGTTGATCGGGGGCATTTGCGGTGAGCAAGATTACTGGAATACTCTGCGTCGTTTCCCCTTCGCGGAGCCGTCGCACTACCTCGAAGCCATCGATATCGGGCATCATGACGTCCAGCAGCAGCAGATCGGGCTGTATGCTTGCGGCAAGTTCGAGGGCTTGCTCACCTCGTTCGGCTTGCACAACGTCGTGTCCCTCGCGCTTCAGCAGCCGTTCGAGGACATATAGGTTATCAGGCTGATCGTCAACGATCAGAATCGTCGTCACCGCGCGCCCCTTCCAGATAGTATTCGATCAGTCGTACGAGCTCCCGTGTATCAATCGGTTTTGACATGTAATCTGTGCAGCCAGCCGCCAGCGACCGTTCACGGTCACCCGGCATACTGTTCGCCGTCACGGCGATCACCGGAACGTCCTGCATCGACGGTATACCACGCAGTTTACGCACAGCGGCATATCCATCAAGTTTGGGCATCTGCATGTCCATCAACACGAGGTCGTACTCGTTCGTTTCCAACAGACGCAACGCCTCATCACCGGATGCAGCCTCTTGCACATAATAACCATAATGTGTGAGGATACGGTCCATGACATACATATTATCTGGATTATCCTCAACGACCAGGATTCGCTTCACTATCCCTGCTCCTTAAACAACATATGACTCGGCGGGGGGACAAAGGACGGTCGGAGCGTGATGGATTTACGATGGAGGCATCGTCGTCTCACTTGCACGACGGTTCTGGAGTTGTTCCCGCACCTCCTGTAGCAATGTATCGCGTTGTGCCGGACCTTTTTGAATGATCGCTGCGATTTGATGATTTAGCCGCAGCCGATCTTCGGGCAACAGGTCCTTCGCCGTGATGATCAAAATCGGCACCTGTCGCAAGTGTGGGCGTTGTTTGATCTCATCTAACACCTGAAAGCCATCCATACCGGGCATCATCAGGTCAAGCGTGATCATATCAGGTATATGGGTATCTAACCACTGCAAAGCTTCGATGCCGGAGGTGAATGAAGTAACCTGAAGACCCGCTTCTTGCAGCGCAAGTTTTAACACGCGCTGTTCCACCAGATCATCTTCAACAATGAGTGCTTCGGTGAGCGTCATCGTCATGCGCAATTGTTGGAGGCGATCTAATAGAGCTTTACGCGATACGGGTTTGACAAGGTATTCGGCAGCGCCCAGGCTGTAGCCAAGTTGACGATTATCCAGCATCGACAGCACGATAATGGGAATATCTGCGGTTTGCGGATCGTTCTTCAGTTCCTGGATGATCTCCCAGCCATCACGACCGGGCAACATGATGTCAAGCGTAATTGCGAAGGGTTGCAATGACCGCGCTTTTTCAAGTGCCACATTGCCATCGCCCGCCGTCGCGATGTTATATCCATTGTCACGCAGATATTTTTCGAGGATATAGATGACTTCGGGATCATCGTCCACGATCAGTACCAGCGGCAACTCCGGTATATCCTCCGTTTCAGCAGCAGCAGCGCGTGGCACGAATGGGCGTTGGGACACCTTGCTCTGGAATTGTTCGATGGTGCGGTTGTTTGATGGCAAACGAGCCGGAATCGTGAAACTAAAGCGTGAGCCTTTGCCAACATCGCTTTCAAGCTCTATCGACCCGCCAAGCATCAGTACCAGCCGTCGCACGATCGCTAGCCCCAGGCCAGTCCCTTCGTAGCGCCGGGACAGCGAACCATCCACCTGATGAAACTCTTGCCAGATATCAGCCAGATCAGCACGAGCGATGCCAATGCCTGTATCGATCACATCGACGGTGATCCACGTGTTCGCGGCAGAACCTCGAACAACACCGCCTTGGATACGTCCGGGATGCACGCGCACCGTCACAGAGCCAGCTTCAGTAAACTTCACCGCATTCGATAGGAGGTTCAGCAGAATCTGTTTCAACTTATTATCATCTGTATGCATCTGTGGCAAATGGGGCGTAATCTCGATCTTCAGTTCCAACCCTTTAGACATCACAAGCGGAACCACTGTGCCGCGTACGCTATGAATCAATTCATCCATAGTAAAATCGACGGGGATCATTTCAAGCTTGCCAGATTCAATCTTCGACAGATCGAGGATATCGTTGATCAGACGTAACAGGTTTTGAGCATTACGCTCGATAATACCCACCTGCTTCGATTGCTCGTCATTGAGCTCGCCGTCTAGCCGGTCAGCCAAAATCTGTGACAACGCCAGGATCGAGTTAAGCGGGGTACGCAATTCGTGACTCATGTTCGCGACAAATTCGGACTTGAGCCGATTGGCACGTTCCACTTCGGCGTTCTTTTGTTGCAACTCGATGGCACGCTGTTCCACGTTGTCACGCTCGGTACTGAGTTCGGTCAACAGGCGTGCGTTCTCGATCGCCACCGACGCGAAACTCGCCAGGGCAGTCGCGAGATCGATATCCTCTTGCGAGATCGAGTGAGTACGCCGGAAAGCTACGATCAATGCGCCGACTGGACCATCTCTACGCGATAGCGGGACCCCCAGCGTTGACTTCATGCCTTCGGCTACATGAACGGCGAATTCTTCGAGTGGGAACTCTGGATTCTGGCCAAAGTTTTCGATCACCACCGGAGCCTGTCGCTTGATGACACGCCCAGCCGTTCCTTTTCCAGGTGGGAATACGACATCGCGAAACGATTCGGAAACGACGCCATCGACCGCTGCCCAACGCGTCGATCCAGTGTTGTCGAGCATCGTTGCAACCGCCGTATAATCGGCACGCAGCAAGCGCCGTGCTTCTCGACAAACCAGTTCCAGCAATACCTGGAGGTCGCGTTGTGACGCGAGCTCACGCCCCATTTCCTGCAGTGTATCGCTTTTTTCGAGCAGTCGTTCCAGGTCAAGATTCTTGTCGTGGAGTTCTTCGCGCTGGCGTTGCGTTTCTTCAAATGCACGAATATTTCGCAAACTAGTGGCGAGTTGTGATGCCATCAAACGTAATTGATCGATTTCGGGGTCGCCGATGCGATTGATACTGGCGATGGTCAGCACGCCCATCGTTTCCTCACCGAAATGCAGCGGTAGGTTAATTACCTGCCGGGGAGCCAGTTCACCGATTCCGGTGTTAATACGGAATGGTGTATCCGCTCCCAGGTTCGTGACGGACAGAACGCGGTTCTGTTGCAGCGCGGCACCGGGCAAGCCTGTACCATATGGCAGTGGTTCGAGTGTGGCACTGTTGAATCCGACCGCACCGGCAACTTCAAGATGATGATTCACCGCGGTATATAACACGCCCGCCTGAGCTTCGACGCTTTCGAGCACACGCGGCAACACCTGCTCGACAAGTTGGCCCAATTGCAATGGACCATTGAGCGCAGATATGACGTGGGTGTAGCGTTGCTGCTGTTCCTGACGGGTTTGAAGACGATTCGCGAAAATGCCAAGCTGACGTACAATCCAGATGCCCCACAAAAGTGTAAGAACAGATGAAAGCGTCAACAGTGTAAACAACACTTGACCGTTCCGTATCAACCGCTGATAGTCAGAGAGGATTCTCTCGTCATTAGCGCGAATGGTGGCCATAAACTGGTTAATTATGTCTTGCATGTCCGAGAAGAGTTGTACATCGCGTCCGATCAAGGTCGTACGATCGTCGTTAGAGAGCGCTAAATCTAACGCAACTGCTTCTTCCCATGCTTGTTGCCAGCCGTTCGCAGCGGCGATGACGGACTGAAGTGCTTCAGGCAGTTCGCCGCCAATAGCAGGTGCATTCTCGCCAATGTCTTGCCACAGAATAGGTAGTCGGCTACTGTTCTGATTAAAGGTATCGAGAAATATGGGGTCCTGTGTTAAGAGATAGGCATGAACATTCGACTGCATTCCAAGAAGAATCGTCTGTGCTTCGCGCATACGGCTACCCAGCGCTGCATTAGCCCGCGAATCCAGACGGTTAGCAACGCGGGCGCGGTCGACCAGACTTGAGCTAACCAATAATGCGATTACGAGCACAGCCGCGAGGATTAAGCCTGTCACACTTTGGCGTGTCCGACGATCCGACCATGTAATCTTGGTGTTAGGACGTTGCTGCATCATTTCATAAATCTGTTGCTAGAGTGCTACCAGTATAGAAATATGGTAGCCGCGACAATGCTGTGGGAACGCCGCCAGTATACCACCCGTTATCCAATATTCCGAACGAGCGAACCATGTTAGTCCGATGGAATGCGTCAGATAGTTGACAAAGGATGGCTCTGTTACGAGCCGTCCTTTGTCCGATCCATCTTCAACGCAACAGCCAGTCAGAAACTCGTTGCCAATATCCTTGACAGCACAAGCCAACATGCTATAATACCGGACGCCGCGAGGAAAGACGCGGCAGCACGTTTCAAATCTGGTGTGCCGAAGTGGCGAAATTGGCAGACGCGCTACGTTCAGGGCGTAGTGAGAGCAATCTCGTGTGGGTTCGAGTCCCACCTTCGGCACCAAATCGTGACCCTGTAGCTCAGTGGATTAGAGCGCTTCCCTGCGGAGGAAGAGGCCGGTGGTTCGAGTCCACTCAGGGTCGCCATTATTCGGGCCATTAGCTCAATTGGCAGAGCAACTGACTCTTAATCAGTGGGTTCTAGGTTCAAGTCCTAGATGGCTCACCAGATTTGTGGCTGTAGAAAGCCCTAAACAGGAAAGGCAGGTTGAAAGACCTGTCTTTTTTGTTGCCCGTGTAGCAACCGGATGTAGCAACGCGCTTAAACCGCATCCGATAGAAGGCGCTTGAGTGTAGAGATTGTCTCCGTCGTTTGTTCCTCAAGGGCGTGGGTGTACAAGCTCAGGCTACTCTGATTGTCGCTAAGCCACATGATAATCATACCTGTACTCTGGCAGAGCTGTATTAATGCATAGTAGCAGTATTCATGCATACAAAATTCGGGCTGTTGGATGACCTCCAAAACAGGAAGTGTTATGCTTATAGCATGTTGCGCTCAGCGCACGTTGCCGACTACGCTGACAAACTATAGGCAAAGTCAGTTGCAAAGCCGCAGCGCCCTGATACTTCCCACCTTAACATCGTGTCTGCAACACGAAAGTGCTCCGCAACAACTTCCTGACCTGGTCGAGCATGTGTGTTTGAACGGCGTAAACTGGTAAAGACCAGCCGCCATGTATGTCACGACCGCTGCTCCTATAGCAATTGTACGACTTCTCATGGCGACCCCCTCAAAAATCCACCCAAGAAGATACGCCAACAAACCGGTCACTGTCCAAACGAGAAGGTAACCTCCAACAAGTGAGGAGAGGCCAAACAAACTACGCGGGTAGATCATACGGGCATAGCGTGAGGCAAATGGTGCAATCGAAGGGAGCATCATCGCTGTCAGCATCACAATCCACATACTGAGAAATGGCAAGATGGAGGTGCTCATGCTGTCATGCATTTCTGCTGGTTGCGCGATGAGAACGAGCCAAGCACCAGCCCCAGCCACGAGCAACCCCAACGCAATGATCAGAGATTGGGGAACAGAGTACCAGGGCAATCGCAACTTGTGAGCAAAAGGAAAGATAGGCTCTTTCAACGTGGACCGTCCTTCCGCTGCAATATTGACCAGGCGACGTAGCTCAGGAGATCCGAACACACGAAAAACATGGCTCGTGACTATTAGCCCATAATCTTGTCTGTATTACGCTTCTTGGTATGACATACGGTGTGTTCCTGCATGTTCCGGGAGACAAAAACGAACGCTTGGTTCATACACGAAGCGTAGTTTTCTTCCACGTTTGGGCTTTCCCAGACTACTTTTTGGACGCGCATTTGTCAAGCCTCAATGTCAGGCCCGACAAGAGCTTATCGCACGACACATATGCGCCGTCATCATCGGAGAAATAAGCACGGGCAACGATTCAATAGGTTGACAATTGGTGGTCGGCACGGTAC
Organism: uncultured Chloroflexia bacterium; assembly: GCA_963790835.1. Classification (GTDB taxonomy): domain Bacteria; phylum Chloroflexota; class Chloroflexia; order Chloroflexales; family Kallotenuaceae; genus JBBSGA01. Next base: position 1,594,910 of record CAWBPU010000002.1, on the reverse strand, counting down.
ACTTCTTTGCGTTGTCGGCAGATAGCGTTGCTTGAAGCTGGCTGCGAATGTGTTTGGCCCCATCGTCTAGCGGCCTAGGACGTCACCCTCTCAAGGTGAAGACCGCGGGTTCGAATCCCGCTGGGGTCACCATAGAAGACCAGGCGCACATCGTATGATGTGCGTTTGCAATTCGACAAATACTTGACAAGCAAGGTCGGAATCGTTAGGACTATCGGCTATGTTTGCGGGAGTGGCTCAGTTGGTAGAGCATCTCCTTGCCAAGGAGAAGGTCGCGGGTTCGAATCCCGTCTCCCGCTCCACTTTAACAATCTAGCTCGAAAAGGTGTTCCGTCGCTGGGATGATACTCCCAGAGGAACTTCCCGACTTTCCGGTCGCTTATGGCGACCAGGTCACCCCGCGAAACAGCAAGCGGGGGCAACTTCGGGCAACCGAAGGTGACGCAAGACGGCAACAGCAAATATCGCCCGCCAACGGCTACGGTTCTTCGGAGCCGCTGGCACGGGTGAGGACTGAAACGGGTGGGGTAAGAGACCACCAGCGTCGATGGCGACATCGGCGGCTAGGCGACTGCGCTGACTGATGGGAGAGCAAGGTGTGTGGGGCGGGCTCATTGGTGGCAGCGAGTAGTACCGCAAGGTACTGCCGCGTCACGACTACCTCGTTCGCTCGCATCGCAGCGGCAACGGCTACGTTGGCTAACAACCAGCACGTTAGGAACCGCCTGCCATTTTCCGGCAGAGAGAGATGACGGACACAGAACAGAATCGGGGGTACAACCTTTTTCGAGCGAGACGATGGGGTATCGTCTAATGGTAGGACAGCTGATTCTGGATCAGTCAATTGAGGTTCGAATCCTTGTACCCCAGCCAAATTAAACGATAAAGGGCATACGATTTCGGTCGTATGCCCTTTATCGTTAATGTCCCAGCCCGATTGCCTATTCACTGTACGACCACACGAAGACCATCCCTCCCCAGAAAAACCAACGCACTCGGAAGCATGCTGTTCGACGCGTCCGTCGTCCCAGCTTCCTTGGAGCTTCACCATCCTTGATGTGGTTTAGGAATGATAGTGGCGGGGGTTGGCTTGGAGCGAAGAAACGATGGCCCTCAGTGTTGTGGGTTAGCTCCTGACTGAAGGGACCGTACCCGAGCCCCTGGAGCCTCACAAAACTGGTCATCGGTACGAGCCAATCAAATGGAGCCGAAGCTCTGGCCAAAAACGTCACAAAAAAAGCGAGACAAGCATCATGCTCATCCCGCTTACAATCTCTATATGAGACAGCTACACTAGCACAAGATTAGCTCGCCGCTGCTGCCTTGACCCGCCGCATGCCGCGTGCTGCCGGAGCACTATGCTTTTCTTTATCAACATCCATGATCGGTGGCGCGAGGCGCTCGCCAAGCACGGTTTGTAAGGCACGTACACGACTCTGATTATTGATTTTATAGACTGAAACGCATGCATCTGCTGGAACATCTACATGGGACCACTCCTCTGGCAATGGACCACGTTCATAGCTGAATGCTGTGGGATTTTCTTCAAAGTAGACGCGATCTAACTCTTTAGCTTCGGACATTATTCAGGCTCCTTGCACATGCTGTAATATAGGCCCCGGTTTCAACACGAGATACTCACGGCCTCCTACATTTATGTCTAGTAGAAGTATACCACACTTATGACAACTTCGCCAGGAGCGGCATACACTCCTTCTTTGAGCACCGCTGAGCTGAAACGGAAACCGTCCCAAGCATTCCAGGCGGTAATGAACAGTTGATCGAAATCTCGCTACCATACAGAAAATCTGTTTTCCATCTCCATGTAGGGAAGAAGGCAGGAAAATTGCATATCATATAATGTCCATAAATGCTCAACTTTTACTATCTTTATAAAGTCAGAAGTATCGTAGGGAGAATCGTATCCGTAGCACAAAATTTCTGTATATCTAGAGAAATGTGTGATAATGTTCTCTAGTGATAGGATATATTTCGAGGATCATTCAAATGATGAATTCGATCATATTATCTATAATTTTAGTTTTTTGTTTTTGAATGGTTTGTTAGCAACCTTCTTTCCACTATTATTTATAAAATATTTGTTCGCTATTCCAAGATTGATAATTGATAAACTTGATGTAAACACATCAAAACAAAAAGAGATGCTAAAATATATTGAAAACAATGATTCTACATATAAATATGCTGGTTTGGCAGTAAAGGTAAGGGTAATGGGATTTATATGTATATGTATGTTTTTGCTAGCATCGTGTTTGTTATCTTTATCATATGTTTGTGGTGCAGACTGTGATGGTCATGATAACCAACTGGGCTTTGCTTTGATTGACAACCGTACAGACCATATGACCTAAATCAACAATACGTGCCATCTCTGGCATGCTCCTCTTGCTTATAACTTCTCAGTTCAGAGGAATACATGAGTGACACGTATCAACGCTATGGTGCCATTAAGCAGGCGCTCATGCGACACTTTCCACCCTTCTGCGGTCAACGTGGCGTCAGAAAACCGCTCAAGGGCGCTTTTTACCCTTCTGATTCGGCGGCGACCTCCACGTGTTGACCAAACAGCCGCGTACCGACAAGCAGGACAGCCAATGCCAGTATCATCCCAATCGCAGAGATACGAAAAATCATGAAAACGCCATAACGGTCCAGCAATACACCGCCCACAAGAGAGCCAGTAATCTGACCAAAGGAAAAGGTCGATGAGAGTAAACCTTGCGCAGTCGCCGCAAATTGCTTGCCTAACATCTGGTGCATGAGTGTTACTGACGACATCAGGTAGAGGCCAAAGGTGAGGCCATGCAGCAGTTGAATGGGCAATACCCAATTCGGTTGTGGTACGACCGAATAGAGCGCAAAGCGGATGACGTAACATATCAGCGAAATCGTCAGCATCCGCCGCGCCCCGAGTTTCGTCAACAACCACCCGCCAAAGATCATGATCGGCAACTCGCTGACGGCCGACAATCCACTGGCAACACCAACTAATCCCGCACTACCGCCGAGTTCCGTTAAGTATATGCCAAACAACGAATAACTGGGACTTGTGCTACTCGAAATCAAGAAGAAAGTCAGCAGCAACACAAGCATTGCAGGCTGGCGCACAACTGCCGCCGCACCTCCCCAGACACGGGTCTGCGACCGTAATTTCAGCGTTGGCAATCCTAGCGTCGAGACGGCAAGCATGATGAGCGTTGCTGCGTAGGCGAGCAGAAACCAGCGTGTAATCGATTGTCCCATGAACCACCCGCCAAGCCAGGTTGTCACGATATAGCCGATCGACCCCCAGATGCGAATAGCGCCAAACCCGATCCCGCGTCGTTCGCTGATTGTCACGCCGTAGCTATCGAGCAACGGCGAACTCGGCGACACAAAGAAAGCCAGCAGAGCGATCAAGGGCAAGAACTGCCAGAACGATGTCGCTCCTAGCAACAATAGCGCGACAGCCGCCGCACCGATGACACCGATGCGTAACACCATACGATGCACGCCCCAACGATCAGCCACTAAGCCCCACAGCGGTGCGAGTACCGCGGTCGCCAACGGCTGGATTGCGGCGAGTATCCCGATGTCGGGTCCACTCAGACCAAGATTACGATAATACAGCGTTAGATATGGAGAATAGGCACCAATTCCGGCATATTGAAAGAAATAAGCAGCGCGCATCCATTGGCTTGCACCAACGTACCTGCGCGGGGATTCCTCGCCGCCCGCGGGAGGCACGTCAAGATTGCTCAGTGGTAGAATCTCCGCTGGTCGGTGACATCGCACGGACAACCGACTCAAGTAATATTGTGTTTGGAACGACAGTCATTCCTTCATTGGTGCTGACCACTGTGTTGACACCGCCGATACCAGTGACTTCGCCTTCGACCTGTGCCAACACGATCCTCTGACCTAGCCCAAAGCGCTGCCGCAAATAATAGCCAGCCAGAACATGTTGTACGATCGTCCGTGCGCCCAGGCCGAGCCCTAGCCCGATGGCAAGACCGAACGCCGCCAGAGCTATCGTCAACGCCGTCACCAGAATACTGGTGTCGAGGCCAAGCACCCCAAGCGCGAAGATTACCACAAACACGCTGATCAGGTATTGCGCCAATCGTCCCAGACGTTTGCCATAAGAAAGGCCACCGCTCGTGGCGAGCGCCGCCACGAGATTGCCGGTAAACTGCGCTGCGATTCCTCCTAGCAAAAACACGATCAACGCGGCGATGATATTCGGCAGGAAGTTGAGCAGTCGTTCCAGCAGGGTCGCGACAGCTTCCAATCCCATCAATCGGGTTGCGGTAATCAGAAATGACAGCAGGAGCAAAGCAAAGACCGTTTGCGCCAGAATCGTAGACAGTGGCGTTTTGACACCCAGGCCACGAAGCGCGCCCGTGATGCCAGTTCGTTCCACCAGCGGATCGAACCTAACCCGCAAAAGGATCTTCGAGAGCAGCCAGCGCACGGCGCGAGCTATCAGGTAGCCAACGATTAGAATGATCAAGCCATTGATGAGGTTCGGAATGAAGTTAATAATATCAACGAGAATGTGCGTCAAGGCATCGATCACCACGCCAAAGTTCATCCGGTTGCTCCTTCGCTCATGGGACGTGTCGTCGCTTCGGGAAATGCGCCGAACAATGTGTTGAGGAGTTCAACCAGCGCATAGCCAAGGCCACCGAAGCCGAGGTCGAATAGGTCGAGCAATGTTACATCCTCACGGACCCGCGCCATCAGGCGCGCTTCGAATCCTGACGGAATGACGATATTGTGCGCGCCGAGCTCGGTCATGAGCAAACGCACCCGCCGCGCTACTGCGATTTCTGCGGCTTCGTCGGGATGTACCGCCAACCAAGCGTCCCATTCGGTGCCTGTCAGCGTTCCCTCGGCCAAGTCAGTCAGCGAAACGTCACCTGGATCAAGCTGCATGTATTCCTCATATACCTATTGCATCATCAACGGAAACGAGCGGGTATGTCATCATATTGACGTTGAGCGCCAAACGTCAGGGCAGATACGGTCGAGCGATTGTTGAAACGCCAGGCGGGCACGATGGATACGCATCTTGACCGCACTCAGCCCGATGCCGAGCATGTCAACGATCTCCAGATACGGACGGTCGTCGATGTCACGCAACACAAGGATCGCACGGGAGCTGTCATCGATGTCACGCAGCGCTCCCTCCAGGCAACGCCGCACCTCCTGGCGTAGTGCGGATTCTTCTGGACCAGGAGCGTGGATGTCGGCAAATTGGATCGGTTCTTCGTGCTCGTCCGCTGGTGCAATCGTGACAGTCATCGGACGGCGTTGTTGTGTTTCAAGGAGGTCAAGGCACATGCGTACAGTCATCCGGTCGAGCCACGAAACGAATGCAGCCGGTTCATTTAGCCCTTTGATCGAACGAAACACCTTCAAGAACACTTCTTGTGCCTGGTCCTCTGCGTCCTGCTGGTTGCCAAGCATTCGGAAAGCGGTACGAAAAACACGGCCTTTGTATTGCGCGACCAACTGCTCGAACGACCGAGTATCGTATGGCAGCGAACGCTGGCAATGCACGACCAATTCCTGCGATGGTGACTGCAATTCTGCTCCTTTGACCATACCCACCGACGCTCTGCAGCAACTCAACACAGAAAACGATACGCTCATCCTGCAGGGTAGGGCGCATGCACGACAGTATCTTTCGGCAACGCGTCGCACCAGCAGGGAGCGATGGCCGCACGAACGAACGTCGCCTAATAACCACCAACGACGGGACCACAGCGCCGACTCAGTCACGACTACGCTACACAAAGCACAGGCGATTGTCAATCCACCATATGTCACTCTATTTCGATCTGAGAACCGAATCATAGTATTACAACGAATACTCTGTTAAGCGCGTGTGACTTTTCAATATCCTTGCCGTCCTTATACATCACAGACTATTTCTGATCGACAAGGCATACTGCTTATGATATTCGTCAGAGCGGCTCTCATCTTACTCTGGTGGCTGGGCGACCGCACGTTCAGACGGCATACGAAGTTCGTTCTCGTACCATCGCCGGACGCCCCACATAACGAGCTTCAAAACCTTCCTAATCGTGGTGCATTCTTGAAGCATCTCGAAACGATGCTCCGTAGTATCGATAGGCGTTCGCCTATGCTAGCGGTGCTGTATATCGATCTGGACAATTTCAAGCTCACGAATAATAGCTTCGGGCATGTGGCGGGCGACCAGTTACTGACCGTCGTCACTCGCCGCATCATGACATGTCTACACGATGGTGCGTTTCTCGCCCGCATCGGCGGCGACGAGTTTATAATCACGCTGCCGGTCAGCGCTGGCGACCGCGAGGCGATCAAGGTCGCGGAAGCTATCACCCAGGCGATGCGCGAGCCGATCCATATTTTTGACCACGACCTGTATATTTCGGCCAGCATTGGCATCGCCTTTAACCACAACACGTATGAAGGCGCAGACATTCTGCTACGCGACGCACATGTTGCGATGTGTCACGCCAAAGCTCGCGGGCAGGGGCATTATCAAGTCTTCAATACGGGGGCGGCTCATGGGTCGCTGGCGCGGCTCATCCTGGAAAGTGATTTGCGTCGTGCGGTTGAACGAGGGGAGTTCCGGGTCGATTACCAACCGATCGTTTCACTTTCAACGGGTGCAATGGTTGAGGTCGAGGCACTCGTGCGTTGGGTTCATCCGCATCGCGGGATATTACTTCCCGCTGACTTCATTGGCGTAGCGGAAGAAACCGGCATGATTTTGTCGATCGGGTATTTTGTACTACGTGAAGCATGCCAACAGGCGATAGTATGGCATATGGAGTTTCCAGACCACCCCATTCACGTCAGCGTTAACCTATCAGCACGCCAATTCCAGTATGGCGGATTAGTCGCGGAAGTTGCTGAAATCCTGGACCAGACTGGCTTACAACCATGCTACCTTAAGCTTGAAATTACTGAAAGCGTGCTGATGCACGATGTCGAATCTACCCTGGAAACGTTACGCCAACTTAAGGCGCTGGGCGTGCGGCTCGCCATCGACGACTTTGGTATCGGGTATTCGTCGCTCAACTATCTAACGCGCTTCCCAGTCGATGTCTTGAAGATCGATCGTTCGTTTGTTGACCGGCTGGGCATCGAACGCGAATCAACCGCTATCATTCAGGCGATCGTGACGCTGGCCAACACGCTAAACCTGGAAGTCGTAGGGGAAGGCCTGGAACACGCCGATCAGTCGACGCGCCTCCAAGCGCTGGGATGTGAGCGCGGGCAGGGCTATTTTTTCGCTAAGCCGCTGCCGAACGACGCGATCCGCGCCCTGGGTGGGGGCTATGTGTTTCCGTCAGTCGCGAGCGTTTAAGCGTCGTCGCCATAGAAGCGGCGTGAGGAATAGCGTTCGAGCAGCCGGAGCAAGCCGTTGGAGAGACCAGCAAGCGTTGCAGCGGCAAGGCTGCCCGCCACGATCTTCTGGGGGTTACTTTGCGATACACCGTCGAACAACAAACGACCCAGCCCACCGGCGTTGATTAATGCGGCTAGGGCGCCGATGCCGATTAACGTCACCGTGGCGATGCGGACACCCGCAAGGATGATTGGCAACGCCAGGGGTAGCTCCACGCGTGTGAGTTGTTGCCAGCCGTTCATCCCCATGCCCCGCGCAGCCTCGACGGTCATGCGGTCGACACCGTTGATACCCACGACAATGTTTCGCACCAGAATCACTTGCGCGTACACCACGAGAACAATCACAGCATTGTCCAAGCCTAATCCAACGAATGGAATGAGCAGGATCAGCAACGCGAGACTTGGTATGGTGTACATGACTTGCAACACGCCAAGGACGGGAGCTTGCAGCCAGCGCACCCGCGTGACGAAGATACCGAGTGGTAGCGCAATAGCAAACGCGATCGCGAGCGCGATTCCGGTCATGCGCAGGTGTTCGCCGAAACGGAGCGCGACCTCATCAAAATTATTGAGTATGTAATTCATTACCGCGCCGCCGTTCCATTCAGTGATGTATGTAAACGACTCTGCTGGCCTTCGCGCACGAACGCGCCGCGCACGTCGTCGAACGTGACGTGCCCGATGGTCGTGCCAGCTGCATCAACGATGTTGAGAGCGTCGGCCTGACTGGTCAACAGCATACTGAGCGCTGAACGCATATCATCGTCGGCGAAGATCGGCGGCCCAGCCGACACGACCGCCGGACGTTCCAGTCCCACCACCGAGCTGACTTTGATCAGGCTGAGTTGTCGCAGAATATCGTCCGAATCGACCAATTGCGCCACGAACGCATCGGCGGGACGTGTCAGGATGTTAAGGGGCGTGTCGAACTGCACGATCTTGCCCTGGCGCATCACGATGATCTTATCCGCCAGACGCAATGCTTCTTCGACATCATGGGTCACGAAAAGAATCGTTTTGTGCAGCTTGCGCTGTATCGACAACAGTTCGTCTTGCAGACGTGTACGGTTAATTGCATCGATAGCTCCAAACGGCTCGTCCATGAGCATCAGTTCGGGATCGGCGGCGAGCGCCCGAGCGATGCCAACGCGCTGTTGTTCACCACCGGAGAGTTGCCGGGGATAGCGTAACCGGTAATCGGGCGGCAGACCCATCAGCGCCAGTAATTCATCAATGCGCGCGTCCGTACGCTTTTTATCCCATCGCAGTAACCGCGGAACAACCGCGATATTATCGGCGATCCGCATGTGTGGGAACAGACCTGTCTGCTGAATCACATACCCAATCTGACGACGAAGCTGTGTGACAGGTGTTTCCGTCACGTCGACGCCGTTGATGATGATGCGACCGCTCGTTGGCTCGTACAAGCGATTGATCATCTTGAGAAGCGTCGTCTTACCGCAGCCAGATGGTCCCAGGAAAACGATAAGCTGACCAGGGTCAACCGAAAAACTGCATTCGTCGACCGCCACTCGTGGAGCACCGCTAAATTGCTTGGAAAGCCGATCGAGCGTTATTGCGGGAGTGTTCGCCATACGAAGTCCTTGGTATTGACCTCCAACCACACTCTAGCAACACAATCAGCTAGGAGGGCGGGGCGAGCTAATGTCGCACATCATCACCGAACACGGGCATCGTTTGTGTAGCGATGTATCTCGAATGAAGCGAGCAGGGACGGCACGCGTGCGCGTCCCTGCCCACCTACCATTTACTGGATGATGCCGTTGTCGGTCAGGAACTGACGTGCGACTGCGGCAGGTTCCATTTTGTCCGGTCCATCGACCATCCAGTTCAGCGTTGCCATCGTCTTGTCGTCGAGCAACGGCGAAACGCTGTTCAGGATCGTAGCGATATCAGGGTTCTCCGATAGGGTATCCTGACGGATCACGGGAGCAACCTGGTAGGGCGGGTAGAAGTTCTTGTCATCCTCTAAGGCGACCAGATTGAACCCACCGATCTGGCCGTCCGTTCCGAACGCAACCACGACGTCGATGTCGCCGTCCTGGAGCGCCTGATAGCGTATGCCCGGATCGAGCTGGCGCACTTCCTTGAAGTTGAAGCCACCGTAGGCTGTATACAGATTTTGCGTATCCTGGCGATCGATGAACTCCGGTGGGCCACCCAATACGACTTGATCGGCCTTCGCCGCCAGGTCCGAGTAGGTCTTGATACCCAACTCATCCGACTTCGCTTGAGTCATCGCGAAGGTGTTGGTATTGTTGAACGGTGCTGGCTCGAGCCACGTCACCTGGAACTGCGACTCGTACTGGCTCTTGACGGTGTCAAAGATTGCCTGACGATCGGTCTGAGGTTCCTGCTTCAACACTTCCAATAAGCCAGTGCTCGTGTATTCAGGATAGAGGTCGATCTCATCGTTCACGAGCGCCTGCTGCGCGATCGGCGTAGCTCCCAGGTTCAGCTTGCGCTCGACGGTGAAGCCGTTGGCTTCGAGCGCCTGCGCGTAGAGTTCGCCCAGGATAAACTCCTCGGTGAAGTTCTTCGATCCGATGCGAATCGGGTCACCGCTCCGTGGGCCGGAGGTGGTCGCGCCGGTGGTGGCAGCGGCGGTCATCTCCATCGGCATCGACGTTGCTTCCATGGTCATGTTTGGCTCCATGGTCGCATCCATCGAAGCAGTTGCTTCAGTAGTCATCTCCATCGGAGCAGTAGGTTCTGTGGTCATCTCCATGGGTGCGGACGTCGCGCTCACACCGGCGTCAGTCGTCGGGGCCGGGGCAGAGGTGTTTCCGGTGGTGGTAGTGCCGCCACACGCTACGACGACAAATAATAGGGTCAGCATCAAGAGACTTCGAAAAAAATTGTGCTTCATGGGTCCTGTCCTATTCCTTATGGTTTACGAAATAACAAGGATTCAAGCGTCACGAATCGTTACGAATCGCTGCGCACCGGCGAGAATGCCTTCAGCTAGCAGCGCCAGTAACGCGATCGGAATAACACCGACCAGCATCGTACTCGTTTCAAGAACGGCGAATCCACGCTGGACGAAATTACCTAGTCCTCCAGCTCCAATAAAAGCGGCTAATGTTGCGCTCGCGATCACCTCGACCGTCGCGATGCGTAACCCCGCCAGCACAACCGGCAACGCAAGCGGCGTTTCGATCGAGCGAAGAACATGTCCGGTACCCATCCCCATGCCATATGCAGCTTCGACGATATTACGGTCGACGCCCCGATACGCGGCATAGGTGTTGATAAGAATGGGCGGACAGGCGAGCACCGTGAGGGCGACCAGCGCCGATGTAAAGCCAATGCCAAGATAGGGTTGAACGATGAAGAGCAGGGCAAGACTCGGGATGACACGAAGCGCGTTCGCAGTATTTAGCACTGGCGTCGCCGCCCATCGCTTACGTGCAGCCCAGATGCCCAGAGGGATACAAACGACCAACGCGATCGCAAGCGCCGAGAAGCTCAGCCGCAAGTGCGTCGACATCGCCACCCAAAACTCACGCTCGTGCCTGAGATAATACTGATACGCCCCGGCGATCTCGTCCATCTACTTCCCCTTCAACGGCACAACACGATCGTCGCCTGACGGGCCGTATCAAGTAACAGCACGAACCGTGCAACCAATCACTATCATTGCGGTACAAACGTTTCATCCCACCCTGCTCATCATTCGCTACACCCAATCCCTCGTTGCACGCATTCCAGGAAGAAAGAACGCGTAGGCTCATCACGTCTTAACATTGTAGAAACACAATCTTCATTGGTCATTTGTACACTGTCGGGTATGAGGCGGAGCAAAACGATGGAGCGCAAATCATTCTGGCCCCGGATGGGGATGCGACGTGGGGTCCTCGTTCAAGATCGCGATGGTCGTGTGCGTCGGATGTTGGTCCTCGGAAGACCTCCTCTACGTGCACGCCTGCACGCGATGCTCCTCGGTATCACCGTGGTCGAACGCTTACCGACGTATTAGCCCACTCCATAGTCCGAACGATGTTATCATGCTCGATGAGAATTGTAGACGTCGTAAGCATCGAGATGACAATGGAAGTCCAGCCCTCCGGTCCACCAACCCCTTCCTGGCCGATGAGCCTGTTATGGCCTCCCACACTCGACGCACATCACAGCGTACCGCTGAACAGCGCAGCCGCGACCGATCTCGCGCTCGACCACATCGTGCGTGCGCTCGATCTCGATCATCGTCATGATCGTCATATCCGCGCAATCCTCAGCCAGCTTCCGACGAACCCACTGGTGATCAACTATCGTCAAGATATTATGGATGACCTGCTCGCGTCTCCCGCGCTGACGACAGCACTGGAAGGCCTCCTCCCTGAGCTCCAAGCGCTGCAGGGACAGGTCAACACGAACTGGCCCGATGAATCGCCGCTCGGTACGATCGTGGCCCGATTGCGCGAACTCGATCTGTATGTCGATTGTATCGACCGTTTGCACGAAGCGCTCGCAAACGCGACACACATCCTATCCGAAGGTTTACGCACATTACGTGCTTCGGTCGCGATGCTCGCGGCAAGCGACGACGTCGTAGCACTGCGCGACGAGTTGCCAGCACTGCGCGAGATCACCGGCGAAGCATCCAGCGTGACCATCGGGCTCAATCTCGGACGCGACTTACAGCCCGAGTCCGTGACCATTGTCGAGCTTAACCGTTTCCAGTTTCGTGGGCCGCGCACCCTGCTTGGGCGGCTATTGCCGCGTTCCGCAGACGGCACACCCAGCGGCATAACGCCATTGCTAAGCGCAGGTCCGGCACCGATTCGTCGCGACAGCCAGTTGTTCAAGGAACTGCAACGCTTGTTGGAAGGCGTGACCGCACCACTGACTAAGGCACTGGCACGCTACCGCGACCTTAATACCGGACCACTCGCTGCCCTGGAAGGAGAGCTCGCCTTCTGGCTCGGTGCTACAGCGCTGGCGCGCAAACTCGAACTGGCTGGGCTTCACCTGTGCCGTCCGCAAATCGCCCCAGTAGACGAATACGCTTTCACAGTGCATGACCTGGCAAATACAACGCTTACGCTTCAATTGATGCCACGCTCTGCGTGGGACGATACGCAAGCAGTGGAACCGCTAGCCGCACAAGTAATTACTAATAATGCCGTCTTCGCACCGGGTTGCCGCACGTTGATGGTGACGGGACCGAACCGGGGTGGCAAAACCACCTTTTGCCGTGCCATCGGGCAGGCACAGTTGCTGGCGCAATGCGGATTGCGGGTACTTGGCAGTAGCGCCCGCATTAGCCCCGTCGACGGGATCTGGACGCACTTTCCATTGCCCGAAGCCGACCTACCGGGATCGGGGAGGCTGGATGAGGAGGTGCAACGCTTACGGCGTATCTTTGCCGAAGTGACAGCAGCTTCACTCGTACTGCTCAATGAACCGCTTACCAGCACTTCTGAGCGCGACGCCTTGTACATCGCAACCGACATCGTGCGTGCCTTTCAACTGCTGGGAACGCGTGTGGTGCTCATCACCCACCTGCACGACCTGGCACTCGCGATCCCCGATCTGAACGCACGCGGCCCACAGGATCGCACGATCATCAGCCTGGTCGCTCAGACCGTCACCATAGACGATCACGTGCGCGGTACATTCCGCATCGTAGCGGGTACGCCGGACGGTCAGTCTTACGCCGCCGAGGTCGCCCGTCAGCACGGACTGACATTCGAGCAACTCGAACAGCTACGAGTAGCACGTGCCGTCAAACTGTCGTGAGGCGCGACAGATAGCCACGTACTGGGCATAGTACCTGAACGCGTCATACCATAATACACAGGTTAATGTAATCACGGTCTGGTTATTCTCTCGATTCTTCTCGTCGGATCGATGATATTTACAAGACAAATCGATACTCCTACTGTATACTGCTCGTTCTCCTCAATTAACTTTCTCGCATTCACGGGAGTACCAGGTCCATGTTCAGAAATATCTTCGAACGCATTATCGCCACGTTTATTTCGCTTGTTCTGTTTTTACCTCCCGCATCAGCATATACGCAGCAACGGCGGCCAAATATATTGATTATTATGAGCGATGATCAGCGCTATGATACGATGCAGTATATGCCTCGAACAATGTCGCGTATTTTCGATCAGGGAATAACGTTCTCGCGAGCCTATACGACATCGCCGACATGTACACCCAGCCGTTCAAGTGTTCTCACCGGGATGTATGCATATAAACACCGTGCATTGAACAACTCCACGATGCTCCAAGAGGAAACGCTCTTCAGCGCTCTCCAGGAAAGTGGTTACCGAACTGGCCTCGTAGGCAAGTTCTTAAATGCATGGGACGGCTCGCGACGGCCTGAATACGACTTCCTGGCAGCTTTTCCAAATACCGTTCAACCATACCCGTATTACAATCCAACGTTGTCAATCAATGGCAGTGAGATGGCGCATACTGGCTATAGCACCACGATCCTACGTGACTACGCGGTACAATTTTTGCGCGAATCAGCACAGCATAACGAGCCATTCGCGCTGATATATACGCCATATGCACCGCATACCCCCGCAGATCCCGCCCCGGGCGATCAGAACCTGTATCCAAACCTGCCTTCGACACGACCGCCGAGCTTCAATGAAGCCGATATGTCTGACAAGCCGACCTGGTTGCAGCAACAGCCCTTGCTGACGGATGAGCAGATTAAGTCTATCGAGCATTTGCGGCGTAAACAACTTCAATCCCTCAACGCCCTTGACAAATCTGTCGATCGAATCATGGGGCTCCTGGAAGAACAAGGGAGGCTCGACGACACGATCGTGATGTACCTATCGGATAACGGCCTTTTCTGGGGCGAGCATCGTGGCGACCGCAAGCAATGGGTGTACGAAGAAGCCAGTCATATTCCCTTCGCCATTCGCTATCCGCGTCTGGTCGCCCAGCCTCGTGTCGAGGATCGGCTGGTTGCCAACATCGACATCGCACCGACGCTCTACGAACTCGCGGGGTTGCCGGTTCCATCAAAGGTCGATGGGCAGTCGCTCGTGCCATTGCTCAAAGGTACGAACACATGGCGCGACGCCCTGATGATTGAAACGCAGACCTTCTATGGTCATTACTATGCGGTACATACGGGGCGTTATGTATACTGCGAATTGGATGGCGACCGATCAGAACTCTACAACCTTGAAACCGACCCCTATCAATTGAATAATGCGATCGACGAACCGGGCAATGCACCCATCGTTGCGGCACTCAAGATCCGTCTGCATCAAATACGCTCGGTCTCAACGGCGTATCTCCCGTTGATAGCTCGACCGTACACTCGGTAGGAGTCGATTGTGCGTATGCTTGTGGGTGCGAACAGGGCATGCCAACATCGGTGCCGGACCCAATCAATATGTTAAGGCGACGGCACCCGCGACAGCGCGGCAGACGAGCATCGACGCCGAGACATTTGCTCATCCCGAAGCGACATGACACGCAACGCGCCTGACGGATCTCTGGAGCACACCGTTGATCGATGACAACCGCACAGCGAATTCTGCCTGCTTACCTGACACACCCTGGCAGAAAGCCATAACCGTTGTTGTCGCGACTCGATAGATGACACCATGGGTGTCACCTTGCACTCATGCGATACATTTATCACAGAACAATGCATCCGTGCTTGCTTCAAAGTGAGGAAGTTCAATGACCAACACTCCATTACGGGCCGGTATCCTTGGTACTGGCACGATCGCAGTGTCCGCAGGTGGATTCCTTCCGGGTATGATGGCGATGAAACATCTGGTCGAAGTTCGTGCTGTCGCCGATCCTGTCGCCGAGCGCGCCCAGGCGGTAGCCGCGCAGTTCGCTATTCCTGAAGTCTATACCAGTCTTGAAGCGATGCTCGACAAGGCAGACATCGACCTGGTCCTTAATCTGACACCGATCCCGATCCATGGTTCGACCTCAAAACTGATTCTCGAAGCGGGAAAGCATCTGTTGGTCGAGAAACCAATCGCCACAACGATGGAAGAGGCCGACGAATTGATCGCATTGGCTGAACGCCACAACCTCAAATATGTTGTCGCACCACCCGACATGCTGTATTTCGGACAGCAGGAAGCGAAGCGGGTCATCGGCGATGGAACGCTGGGCCAACCCTGCTTCGCACGAGCGCGCTCATCGCATGGTGGACCAGCGGCAGGCGCATGGCCTCTCGATCCAACCTGGTTCTATCAGAAAGGTTCAGGCCCACTCTTTGATATGGGGGTATACGGCATCCATACCGTTACTGGCGTACTGGGACCAGCCAAGCGTGTTGTAGGCTTTTCCGGCATCACAGAACCCGTGCGCACCGTCCGTGGTGGTCCATACAAAGGCAAAAAGATCGAGGTTACAGCGGACGATAATACGCTGTTCATGCTCGATTTCGGGAACTCCACCTTTGCTGTCGTCGACGGAACCTTCAACGTCAATGCTTCACGTAGCCCACGCTATGAGTTCTTTTGCCGCGAAGGTACACTTAATATTAACCAGTCCTGGGAAAACCCGACCGCTCCACCCGTCGAAATTTTCCGGCTCGATGCCATTCCCGGCGTTGATGGCTGGATCACGCCGCGTGCTGGCAGATCAAGTGCCGAACGCGACGTGGACACCTACCACCGCGCAGTGATGGTCAAGCATCTCGTCGAATGTATCGTCGAAGATAAGCATCCTGTGTTGAGCGCCGAACACGCTCGCCACGCCCTGGAAATCATGATCAAGGCAATCGAGTCGGCACGTGGAGGCAAGGTCCTCGACCTCGAAACAACCTTCTAAACCTCCAGTTTAGTGTGGTCGAGCCATGCTTGTAGCCTGCCTCGACCACACAACGCTCATCATCGCCTGGTCAGATTGATAGGCTCGAACCTACCCACTTGACTGGTACCGCCGCGGGCCGAACGTCGTATGCTTCTACTAGATACACGACCCACGATAGTTTTCGGGGTCGGCAGAAGGAGCATACAATGGATGAATCAGCAGGCGCCCTCACAGACTTTTCTACCAACCTGGCAAACGCCGTCGAAACGATCAGTGCATCAGTGGTGCGCATCGAAGCCCGACGTGGCAACGGTTCGAGCGGCATTATCTGGACCAGCGACGGTTATATCGTCGCTTCGGACCACACCATCGAACGCGAGGAAGATATCCCAGTTGGGCTGGGCGACGGTCGCAACTTAACGGCGAAACTCGTCGCCCGTGACACCAGCAGCGACCTTGCGCTGCTTAAGATCGATACAACGGACCTGCACGCCGCCCAACGCGCCAATGATAGTGATGTGCGCGTCGGACACCTGGTGCTGGCGGTGGGACGTCCTGGTCCGGCGGGCGTCATGGCGTCACTCGGCATTGTTAGCGCCCTGGGCGGCCAATGGCGCACATCGCGTGGCTCGCAGATCGAACGCTTCGTACGCACCGATGCGACGCTGTATCCCGGCTTTTCAGGCGGCCCGTTGATCGACAGCGCCGGACGTGTTGTCGGCATCAACAGTTGGACGCTGAGCCAGGGCGCGGGGCTTGCCATTCCGGCAGGCATCGTCACGGGCATCGTCGATCAGCTTCTGAGCGGCGGCGTCAAGCGAGCTTATCTGGGCGTTGGTACCCAATCGGTCGGTCTACCCGCCTCGCTACGCGCGCAAACCGATAACAACCAGGAAACGGGCCTGATGTTGATCGCCGTCGAACCGAACGGCCCAGCCGAGCAAGCAGGTTTATTGATCGGCGACATCCTGCTTTCGATCGATGGCAAGCAACTCAACGATACCGACGACTTGTTGCAGGAGCTATCCAGCAGCCGGGTCGGAACATCAGGCACATTTAAGATCGTGCGTGGCGGCGAGATTCGGGATTGGAGCGTTCAATTTGGACAGCGTTCGTAAGGTACAGTAGCGGTCGCTTCGACACAAATGTAGCCCATATTCTCTTGGTATAGGAATGACCGTCGGTCATTCCTATACCTGTATACAGAAAGCAACGACATGGCACTTTCAGCTTTTTCTACGACCGCTAGCGTTTCCCACGACGCCGCCAATGTAGCAGCACGATTGCTCCAAAGCGTCGTGTCGATTGAATGTAATCCTGGCTCAGGATCGGGCATCATCTGGGAGCACGACGGACTGATCGTGACCAATAATCATGTTGTGCGTGGCGAACACGCACAGGTGACGCTGCGCGATGGTACACAGTATCGCGGCAAAGTGGTTGCTCGCGACGAACGTCATGATCTGGCCGCGTTGCGGGTAGACGCACGCGACCTCCCGGCGATCACCGCTGGCGATTCAGCGCGAATTCACGTTGGGCAGATCGTGCTGGCAGTGGGGAACCCGATGGGGATGCGCGGCGTCGTCACAGCGGGCATCGTCACCGGCGCGGGTCAGGTGACGATCGACGGCCAAACACGACTGCGCGACATGATCCAGGCGGATGTCGTGCTGGCTCCTGGCAATTCCGGCGGTCCGCTGGCGGACGCAGCAGGTCATATACTGGGCGTCAACGCGATGATCGGCCCTAACGGCATCGCGTTGGCGATTCCTACAGCGATCGTTCAAGTCCTTCCTATTGCCAGTCGGTAGCCGTCGTCCCTATCTGGGCCTGGCAACGCTGACGGTACACGTGCGTGCCAACGGCGCATCACGCGGTGCGTTACTGGTGACCGCAGTCGATGAAGGCAGTCCCGCGGAACGGGCGGGGGTATTGCAGGGCGACATTGTTCTTGACTTCGACGGCGAAAACGTCGAAGACGATGAGGCGTTACGAGGTCGACTCGCACAGTTGGAATGGGGTTGCCCCAATCTTTCTCAACGTCCTGCGCGGGAACGAGGCGCGCGCGTTTACGTTCGTTCCCACCATGCAAACGGCGGTCTGATGATTCACGTTCTGGTCATTTCGCCGTATCCAAGCGTACGGGCAGGTCTGCGGGCATTGCTGCAACTCGACGATCTTAAAGTCGTGTGGGAGGGAGCAGGCGCGGACGACCTGCTCGATCCATGGCCTCTACGACCAGACCTCGCAATCGTGGATGGGGCGAGTGGTCAGGCGATCTTCGATCGGCTTGTTTCGCACATTCCCGAACTCGGCATCGTCGTGCTTGGCGCTACTACCAGCCATATCCGTAACACCTCGACAATGGCAGCACGCGGCTATCTGCCGCAGGATGCGAACGCTGAAGAACTCGTCGTGACCGTGCGAACGGTCGCTAGGGGCCTGACCGTGATCGACCCAACGTTGCTGGCTGAGGTTGGGGCAATGACCGTTGTTCGCACTACATCGAGTGCACAGGGCGAAGAACCCCTTACACCCCGCGAAACAGAAGTCCTGCAACTACTCGCCCGTGGCTTGCCGAACAAAACCATTGCGACACAACTCAGCATCAGCGAGCATACTGCCAAGTTCCATGTCAGCGCCGTGTTGTCCAAGCTCGGCGCCGCCAGTCGCACCGAGGCCGTGACCCTCGCCGCCCGCCGTGGGCTACTGATGCTTTAAGTTAACCCGGAAACCTACAACCTGAACGAGCAGACGAGGGCAAAGAAGCGCCCCAGGCAGACGAGCCTGGGGCATGACTGCGACAGCGTGTCAGCGTTAGCGTTCTGGCGCTACAACCACATAATCGGTCCACGTCGCAGTATCGCCCGGTTGCGTGGCCAGGTTACCCCATTGGTCCCATATGTGCTGGACCTCTGCCGAACTCCAATATGCCTGGGCTTCGGCCGACGCTTCACCGTCGAGTGGAAAATGCTGGTCACGCACAGCCTGGCTATCGATTTCGGTGATGACCAGATATTTCCCTTCACGGACGCCCCGCTCCCCTTTGAGCAATTGGAGACGGACTCCAGGCAACGATGGCCCTGACAATACTTCCTCACGGAAAAAGCGCTCAAATTTGTCCCCTGATGCACCGGACTTGAGCTCAAGCTCATGGATACCAAGTACTTTTGCCATGGGATCCTCCTTGTGATGTGGACGTGTATGCGACTTAATTATATATGAGCTGTCAAGGGGCGAAAAGGCGTATACAAAATTACTTTGTCGCGTCAATGAAATCAATAGACCGCCACGAGGTATCGTTATGCCATGACGCTGATTCACACGGAGCACGAACGCCGTTTCCTCGAACGCAGCATCCATGCGCTTACAGTTTGAGTATCACTGACGATCCTGCACCGCTCATCCGTCATGATCCCCTTTTCTGGTACCCTGACAACGGAGGAACAAATGAGATACAGGCAGATCATCACTATTACCAGCGCATTGATATTGACCGCCGTCCTTGCGGCGTGCGGAGGTAGCGGTACAGCAGCAGAGCGCATGACGGCGACCGCTCCTACCCCTGTTTCGGCGACTGTCGCAACAATAGACGTAGCAACGACGGAGCCACAGGCTAGCCCGCCACTGGAAACAACCACAGCCGTTTCAACCGCTCCTGAAACGGCTGCAACGTTCGAACCAACCACAGCCGCGACAAGTGAGGCGACGAGTGCCGCGAGCGACACGGACGCGACGACGGTAGCGACCGTGGATGCGACCACGCCCCCGGCAGGAATACCTCCGGTGGCGGCGACCACAGAAGCAACAGCGGCAATGACAGCAATCACCGCGGAAACAATAACCGCTGTCGCAGAAGTGGCAACGGCATCACCTGACCCGTGGGCTGATTACGCACAATACACCATCGACGGCTTGCGTGCCCGAACCTATGGTGAGGGTGAGATCGAGATCGTGCAGACGCTGGAAGAAACGACGAATTTTACCCGCTACCTGATCGCCTATCGCAGTGATGGTCTACGCATCACCGGCATGCTCAACCGACCGCGAGGCGATGGCCCGTTTCCGGTGGTGATCCTCAATCACGGTTACTATCCGTTGGACGTGTATCAAACAGGCAACGGAACGAAACTCGCGGCGGATTACCTCGCCGACCGTGGGTACATGACCATTTCGCCCGACTTCCGTTCGCACGCCGGATCGGACGACGCGCCGAATCAGTTTCGGGCCGGACATGTAATCGACACGCTCAATCTGATCTCGTTGGCGCAACGGTTGCCATCGGCAAAGCCCGGCAAAGTAGGCATGTGGGGACACAGCAACGGCGGTGCGATTACCGCCAAGGCCATCGTCGTGAGCGATCAGATCGGCGCGGCGTTGATCTATGCTCCGGCTTCGTCCAACATCGTCGAGGATTATCAATTCCGCGTCGAACGCGCCCAAAGTCGCGGCGCTACAATCGATCGCATTGATTGGCCGGTCCTGCCGGAAGAAGGGCCGGATCTGTACGATCGACTATCGCCGCTGCCGTATCTGCAGTACGTGACGGCTCCAGTGCAGGTACATTGGGGAACCAACGACGAAACCGTGCCGCGCAAGTGGCCTGAGGACCTGTTCGTAGGGTTGCAGAACGCCGAGAAAAACGCCCAATGGTTCGAGTATGCGGGCGAGCCGCACTCGTTCACTGCAACCGGTAACGGCGTGTACCTCCCGCGCATGGTCGAGTTCTTCGATCAATATATTGCGAGCATAGGACGGCAATGACGCCAGTGGAATGCCCGGCAGTGGTGATTTGGGAATAAATGCGCCGTCTATCCCACCTTTTCCCCGCCTGGGACCTGCCCGAAAAGCACGACAGGCCGGTATGTGGGACATAGCACAAGCGCCCCAGCCGAAGCCGGAGCGCAATGCGTGCCGATGTATTCTTGGATTATCTGTGCCGTGAGGCGTCGACGGTTTCAACTCGCGTCGGTGTGTGCTGGCGTCGGAGGCCTGCAAGTCCACCTAGCCCGAGTAATCCTAACAATCCCCATGGGAAGTCATTCCGATTATTGTCGACCGGCTGTGTCGTCTGTGGTTCTGGTACAGCCGTGCCTTCTTGTGCAAAGGCTACAGTTCCGATGGTTGAAAAACTCATTGCCATGAGTAGCAATGCGCTCGCGAGTGCCTTCCGCTGAAATGACCATGTTTTCATGATTTCTGCTCCCTCTGTACAACTAATTGCGTACAGGGAACGGCCCCAAAGCATTTCGTGTGCCATCATGTCGGGACACTCTTAGGGCGTTCTATGAGCTACTGGCGCGGCATACATGAACGCCCTACTGATATCCCCGACCTCAGCCCGTTTCATCTAGAATTTCCGCGACCGAGAACACGTTGCCTCGTTCTATGGACAACAACTACCCAAGAACAGCCAGGCAATTGTAGTATTTTTCCCTATGCCTGGGTTGAACCAACAGGGCCATATACAACGGTGGCAGGAGTTTGGATATTACCAAACTTCTGCCACCGTTGTATCAATTTTCGTTATACCGGAGCACAATTCGCTGTCGCCGCACCGACCTTCTTACTTGAACGCGGCGGTATCGGGGTCCGCGCCGATGCGCTTACCCACGTCCATGCTTTCGATCTGCTGCATGTCCTCCGAGGACAGTTCGAAGTCGAAAAGGTCGAAGTTTTCCTGGATGCGTGCGGCTTTGGTGGACTTGGGGATCACGATGAAGCCGTTTTGCACATGCCAGCGCAGGATAACCTGAGCAGGCGACCTGCCGTGCTTGCTGGCGAGCTCGGTAATGACAGGGTGTTCGAGCGCTTCTCCCGCCTGCATCAATGGGCTGTACGACTCGACCACGATGCCATGTTCGTCACAGAATGCACGGGTTTCTTTCTGCTGGAACATCGGGTGCAATTCTATCTGGTTGACCGCAGGCACCACTTTGGCGTTCTTGAGCAAATCCTCAAGGTGAGCGGGCTTGAAGTTGGAAACACCGATGGCACGCACGCGCTTGTCTTCATACAGCTTTTCAAGCGCCGCCCATGCTTCTTTGTATAGCCCAAACATCGGCAGCGGCCAGTGGATCAGGTACAGGTCGATATAGCCACAATCAAGCTTTTCGAGGCTTTCGTCGAACGCACGCAACGCATCGTCATAGGCGTGGTTGGCGTTCCACAGCTTGGTCGTAATGAAGATGTCTTCGCGGGCAATTCCGCTGGCTTTGATCGCGTTTCCAGTACCGACTTCGTTGCCGTATACCGCAGCGGTATCGATGGAACGATAGCCAGCGTCGAGCGCAGCCTTGACCGCCGTTTCAACCTCGGAGCCTTCTTTGGTTTGAAACACGCCCAGGCCGACCTGGGGGATCATAACGCCGTTATTGAGGGTAATTGTAGGACCACCTGGATTCGTCATAAACTCTCCTTCAGCGCTAATTCGCGGATCGACTACTGCAAGTTTATGACCAGCACCCAGGTTTTCGCGTTTACCACATCGTTCCGCACCGCATCATCAGCGTCCAAGCACGTTTCGTAGTGCGCCTTCCAGCGTCGGGTGTTGGAAGACATAGCCCAAATCTTCAAGCTTGCGTGGCACGACGCGCTGCCCGTTTATAAGCATCGTAGCCAGTTCGCCCACTGCCAATTTGAGCGCGAACTGTGGTACCGGCAGCCACGACGGACGACCAAGCACTTTACCCAACGTTGCCGCGAGCTCGCGGTTCGTCACTGGGTGGGGCGCAGTAAGATTGACCGCATCGTGTAAGCGCTCATCCTCCAAGGCCATCATGATCGCTCCTATTTCGTCGTCGGGATGAATCCATGAGAGCCATTGCGTACCGGGCATGAATGGCCCGCCGACGAACAAGCGAAATGGAATCAGCAGTTTTTGCAACGCACCACCCGACGGGTCAAGGACAATGCCGGTGCGAAGCACCACGGTGC
The DNA here is from genome assembly GCA_963790835.1 of uncultured Chloroflexia bacterium. GTDB lineage: Bacteria > Chloroflexota > Chloroflexia > Chloroflexales > Kallotenuaceae > JBBSGA01. The sequence continues at coordinate 1,571,783 of CAWBPU010000002.1, read as the reverse complement.
GTACCCCGAACTCTTTGGCACGACGTGCCTCCTGCTCCCAGGCGATACACACGCGAGCGGCAAAATCGCCGCCAGGAGCCGCATCTTCGTCTAATGGTGTCGCGTCGCGCGGCCCGTAATACCCGATTGCCGATGCGCTGACGAACACCGATGGCCTGGTCGTCGCCGCTCCGATCGCGTTGACGATGCCATGCGTTCCCGCTACTCGACTGTCCAGAATCTGCTGTTTCCGTTGCGGGGTCCAACGCTTGTCGGCGAGGTTCGCCGCCGCGAGGTGCACCACTCCGAATGCACCGTCGATAGCGCTAGCCCATGGTCCCTCGGTGGAGGCAGTCCACGCTACATACTCAGCCATGCCAGGCAATTGCTGTCGAGCTGCATTCGTATCGCGTGAAAATACCACGACCGCGTAGCCACGTTCTTTGAGCCGTTGGCAAAGCCGTCGACCGATTAACCCCGTCGCTCCTGTTATCACCACACGTTTCGTTTCTGCCATCGCCATGCGCCCTTTCCAGTCGATTGTATCCTACGATATACGCACGAATAGCACCATAGAAGTCTGGTGCCGTCAACGTATCTCGACGTAATCGATAGGGACCCTGTGCCTGTTCAAGCGATTGAGGAGAGAGATACAGGACATAAACGAAGGTCCGCTGTGAATCACAGCGGACATGAGCGTGTCGTTCTAGATGACGTGTGCTCGGCGCGTCGAAGCAAGATACGGCACCTAGCGCTGGGTGCGTGGCGCTCGCTTGCTTTGAAAAGATTGCTTGGAGGCGTTGTGCTCTGATTCGCCGCCTTCGGCAGGAAAGACGAGTTGAAACGAACGGTGCAGGATTTCGCGAATAGTCGATTCCATGGCGCGGTCAGCCGTCAGAATCACCGCCGTGACTTCCGGGCTGCCTGGTACCTGTCCCTCAAATTCGGCACGGGTCCACCAGCCACATTTGCGGACGACGGTCAGGATCTCGTTTTCGTGGGGTCCGAGCTTGAGTTGAATTTCCGGCGGCGACGGGTACATCAGGACTGCCATGGTTGGCTCCTTGGTATGCAGCGCGGTATCGTTCATGCCAACCAGCGCACGGTACCGCTCCATACCATCTGACTGTGCGCTCAGTACCCCAAAGAAAACACAACCGCCGTGGCGCGATGCCACGGCGGGAAATGCTTACAAGCTAATGAGGGCTTAGTAGCGATCGCGACGACCACCGCCGCCGCCGCCGCCACCGAAGCCGCTATCACGGCGCGGGCGCTCTTCTGCTTCGTTCACGCGAATCGCGCGACCGTCGAGCACCTGACCGTCGAGTGCCTGGATAACTTCCTGCACGTTGTTGGTTTCGATTGTTACGAAACCAAAGCCGCGTGAGCGACCGGTGTCACGATCAGTGATCACCTTGGTATCCAGCACATTGCCCTGAGGTGCCGCCAGTTCTTCCAGGTCGGCATCAGTCACATTCCAGCTTAGGTTGCCAATAAATAAACGAGTTTGCATCGGTCCTCTTGCGTTCCCGTACGGGAACGACTCTCTATGGGGTGCGAACACCCACTTAGCACTTGCTTCCCGCCAACGCGGGGCAGCCACCGCCTCATTGCATAATTAAGCGGTTATGGACATCGCAGATATCCGCGACGTCCACGGATGTAAGTATACCACGCGGAACCAGGAATGGGAATAGCAGTCGAAAATGGCTATGCTCAACGACAAACAATGCTGCCTCCAAACACTGGACCTATCGGGTGGCTGAAATGAGCCCCTGGCATTGAAGTATTATAGACGGCAAACATCCTTTAAGCCCGGCTAACGTTGTTAGCCCGTCGTCATCCGGTGATCTCGATATGAAACGCTACGCTGTTGTTGGGTTAGGTGGTCGTTCACGGTTGTACACAGAAGCATTGCATACCAGCCATCGCGCCCATGGGCAACTGGTGGGGTTCTGCGATACGAACCAGACGCGCATGGACTACTACAATCACTTCTACGCCGAACGCTACGACGCACCCGACTGTCCCAACCTACCACCCGGCAGACTTCGAGCGCATGCTAGTAGAGCAGCAGGTCGATACCGTGATCGTCACGTCGGTCGATCGCACACACCATACCTACATCAACCGTGCGATGGAGCAGGGATGCGACGTGATCACGGAAAAGCCGATGACAACAGACGCGCAGACCTGTCAGGCGATCCTTGATGTGCAACGACGAACCGGCAAGCAGGTGACCGTCACCTTCAACGCACGCTATATTCCACGCCACGAGCAGGTCAAGGAATTGCTTCAAACGGGCATCATCGGCAAGGTATTGTCGGTACATTTCGAGTGGCTGCTGGACACGCGGCACGGCGCGGACTATTTCCGGCGCTGGCACCGCGAACGGGAAAACTCTGGCGGCTTGCTGGTCCACAAAGCTACCCATCATTTCGATCTGGTTAACTGGTGGCTCGACGCCGCGCCGCAGACCGTCTTTGGCTGGGGTGGCTTGCGTTTCTACGGCGAAACCAACGCCCACGAGCACGGCATCGGTCGCCCCTACGTTCGCGCTCACGGCAGCGCGGAGGCACAGAACGATCCCTGGGCGCTCGACCTCGACACGCAGGAGGATCTGCGAGGGTTGTACTTGAACGCCGAACATGAGGACGGCTACATCCGCGATCAAAACGTGTTTGGAGCGGGCATCACCATCGACGACGACATGGGCCTCGTCGTGCGCTATGAAACAGGGGCGACGATGACCTACCACCTCACAGCGTACTCCCCATGGGAAGGCTACCGCATCGTTTTCAACGGCACAGGCGGACGGCTCGAAGTCGAAGTCGTGGAAACGACGGCGCACCACGATGATGCGTTCGCGGCTCCCCCACATCCTGACGCCCAGCCCATCGAGCTCGAGCCTGGCACGCACATCCTGGTCCGTCCGCTATGGTCCAGGCCGTACACGCTGCCGGTCCGCACCAGCGAAGGCACGCACGCTGGTGGCGATACACGTATGCTCGACGATATATTCGGGGTCGCCGCGCCCGACCCGCTCCATCGTGCTGCTGGCATCCGCGACGGTGCGTTGTCGATCCTCACCGGCATAGCAGCCAACACATCATTCGAGTCCGGGTCACCGACCCATATCGAGGACCTGGTGAGGTTTTAAACGTAGAAGGCTTGTACAAGCATCTACTTGTCTGCTGGACAATCGAACAGGAGCAGGTCGTCTAGCGCCCCGCAAGTTCCTCATAGATCAACGTATGCACGCGCTTGCGGATCGTCAGGATGTGCGGTTGTCGGCCAAAGTGAACTCGATTTGTCAGCAAAATGATCGTGAGATCGTGCGCCGGATCGATCCACATACTTGTTCCAGTGAAACCAGTGTGGCCATAGCTTCGCGGGCTCGCCAGCGGTCCCGCGAAGCATCCCGGTTCTTGCAGCAGCCAGCCTAACCCGCGGCGGTCGTTGAGGCCATCCGTCCAACACTCGTGCGACCGTTCACGCCAGGGTGTCGTATTTTGTGGACGATATAATGCTGCGTACGTCGCCAGATCACGCGCCGTGGAAAAGAGGCCAGCCTGTCCGGCGACGCCTTTGAGGACACCCGCGTTCTCGTCGTGGACCTCGCCCAACTGGTGTCGTCCCAGGTGGTCGCGCCATTCGGTCGCCGCGCACCGTTCGCGGTCGGCGGGGTTGAAGCTTGTGTCGGGCATGTTCCATAGAGCGGTCTGCTCGCCGATGACAGCCTCCAACGGTTTTTGTAGCACTGCTTCGATCACACTCCCAAGCAACAAAAAGCCGATGTCGCTGTAGACCACGCGAGTGCCGGGTTCGGCTTCCAGCGCGACATGATACGTTTCCGTAACATCATTCTGCAAAAAGATGATCGCGGGCAGCCCAGTCGTGTGCGTCAAACACTGCGCCAGCGTCACATCACGCAAGTGCGGATCGACGGGCAGGAACTCGCCCAGCGTCTGGTAGGGGTCGAGTTGTCGCTGGTCGAACAGCGTCAGGAACGTGCCAAGCGTCGCCACGATCTTGGTCAGGCTGGCAATATCGAACAAAGTATCGACCTGCATCGGTCGTTCAGGCGCGGTATGCCGTAACCCTAGCGCCGTTTCAAACACGAGATCGCCGTGCTGCTCCACCCGTAGGACCGCCCCTGGAATCTGACGCTGATCGATCGCTTCCTGAAGATAGGTCGTCGCGGCGCGAAACAGTTGGGTCATGGGGAAACTCCTTCAGGTAGGGGTAATTCGACGTAATTGCCTTGCGCCCCCGCGCCGCTGACGGGATAACGGGAACCATCGATCACATCGTACAGGCCCGCGATCAGCCGCAGCGGTCCAGGTGGCAATTCTGATGGCAACATCAGGTCGTGAAAGTTGATGAATTGGTCGCCCGCTTGCCATTCGCGGGCGTCATAACCCAGAACGTCCTGCTGAGCGACGATGCGGTTCTGCTCATCTTCAAGATGTACAAAGATGCGAAGTTCACGGTCGGGCGATCCAATGGCACGTCCATAGAGTTGAACGTGTAGCGTTTGTCCGGCAGCAACCGCGCCGCTATAGTTGACGCCACGCAGTTCGAGCGCATCGCCAAAGCGGATATCAGTTGGAATCGGCGGCTCGAACGGCGGCACGGTGTCGCCTTCGAGTTTCGTGTAGGCATATTGCCCATTAGGCGCGTATGGCTCGCCCCTGGCACCCACCAACAGCGGCGCGATATCGTCCGTCGTGGGCGTGCTGGCGCTGACGAGCGCTTTCCACGGTGCGCTACGAGGCCAGACGACCGCATGGCGGGCATCGTACCATTGCGCCGTGTGGCTGCGCGGCGACAGGAACAGATAGGTGGCGTGACGGTAATAATCCTCGGAAACCAGCAGCGCTTCCGTGACGGGCGTTCGCTCGGCCTCATGCGCTGCATCGGTAGCGTATTGCATGTAATCGTAGTAGACCTCCGGTCGTCGCGCCCACACATCGAAATACTCGTGCGCGGTTGCTTGCGTCCACCACAGCGCCATCACCAACACCGCACCCCAACCAAACTGTGCGCCATAGCGCCAGCGCTGGCTCGCCCATTGCCACAGGTTACCAGCGCCAAGCCCCCATAGCAGATACGTCGCGGGGGCAGCACCGACTGCTCGCAACCAATGGGGAGCGTCGGCTGCCAGGATCGTCGGCAGGAGCATCACCGCCAGCCACAACAACGTGAGAACGCCCGCCAGAGCGCGCCAGCGCCACAACGCAATCAGCACACCAGCATAGAAAGGAACCACGGCAATGCCGGGAAACACCGGACGGAAGGGTAGGTTAAAGAACCCGTCACGCGCACCACTTTGCCCGAACATTTTGAGCGTCGCCCAGGTCTGCCCGATGACGCTTTGCCCGCCGCGCTCGCCCTGTACGCCGATCTGCCCGATGCGCGAGAAGAAATCAGATGGCACGCGCACCATATGCACCGCAAACGGTGTCGCTACGATCAGCAGGGCGAGCGAGAACAATAGTATCCCGGTGCCGCTACGACGCAGCGCCGGACGATGGCATAGCAGCAGATACGCAAGCAGCAGCGGAGCCACCAGGGGCAGAATACGCACCGCCAGGTAGGTGTACAAGCACAGACCAAAAAGTACCCCACTCGCAATCCAGGCACGTCGCGCCCGTCGCGTGTCCGGCTGCATTAAGGCGTTGTACAAACAGAGCATCGCCAGACCCGATACTACAGGCAGGGTATTGGCGCGAAAGCCGATGCGTCCAACATGCACCAACCACCCACCGCACGCCACCGCCAGCGCTGCCATCAAGCCCTGCCGCCAGCCCCAGAAGCGTGCGCCAAGCGCGAACACTACCACCACAAGCGCACTACTCCAGAGCGTCGAGGCGAGGCGCAACGCCGTGGGCGTGCGACCGAGCAGTGCCAGGAACGGAGCCTGGGTGTACATGAACAGCGCTTCACGTCCGGCATAGGCCGAGAAGAACACCGGAGTTTTACCTCGAAAGATGTGGTCCTGGATCAACAGGCCATTGCCCGCTTCGTCGAAGTGTAGCCCCAGCGGAAGCACATCGAGTCGCCAGGTGCGTAAGCCAAACGCAAGCAGCACGAACGCGACGAGGGCAACGACGATAGGCCAACGATGAGGCATGCTTGTGTGATTATTGTTCGGTGGGGTAATGCTCATAGGGCGTGTATTATGCCAGAAGAATCAAGGGTGCTATGATGGAAATGGGCGCACCCAACGGTATCGTGCTTGTGCATAGACATAGAATCGCTAGAATGGTGTTCACAGACACGCAATACTCAAACGGTCGATGGCCCCACGTTATGATATTCCATTCATCCGCAGACGATGATCGATTGATGCTAATGCTCTCCGGTGGTCGATCGTCTGTGGTCGGTGGTCAGGAGCGTATGATGACGCCAAACATACAACCTCGTCCCACGCCTGCCGAACCCTCGCGCTATGATGCCATCGTGATCGGCGGCGGTCATAACGGCCTCGTAGCAGCGTGCTATCTGGCGCGTGCGGGCAAACGTGTAATCGTGCTGGAACGCTATCACACCGTCGGCGGTGCAGCGATCACCGAGGAGATACACCCCGGCTTTCGTGTGTCGGTAGCATCATATTCCTGCTCGCTGTTACGCCCGAAATCATCCGCGACCTACGCCTGGCAGACTATGGCTTCGCGGTGTATGCCAAGGCACCATCCTACTTCATGCCGTTCCCCGATGGCGAGCATCTCTTTTTGTATGCCGATAGCCGCGAACGCTCCAAGGCCACTATCGCCCGCTTTTCCGCAGCACGACGCCGCCGCCTACGACGATTGGGAGGACTTCTGGGCGCGTGCCTGCGATATCATCGAGCCAACGCTGATGCAGCCTCCGATCTCGCTGGGCGAACTAGCGGAGCGTTTTCGCCGAGCAGGATGTGCCGACGATTTTCGGCGCGTGATGTTGTTGAGTACCGCCGACTTGCTGGACGAATTCTTCGAGTCGCCCTACGTCAAAGCCGCCATGACGCCCCAGGCGCTGATCGGCACGGCGGGTGGACCGCAAACTCCCGGCACGCCCTATGTCTGGTTGTACCATGCCATCGGACGTGCCATCGGCGAACGCGGCGTGTGGGGTTATGTGCGCGGTGGCATGGGCGCGATCACCCAGGCGCTCGCGGCATCGGCACGTGATCTTGGCGTCGTGATTCGGACCGAGGCGTCCGTCGCCGAAATACTGGTCGAGGATGGCACGGCGACCGGCGTCGTTTTGGAAGATGGCACGACGCTTCGCGCCAGCAGCGTGCTTTCCAACGCCGACCCCAAGCGCACGTTTTTGGAATTATGTCCACCATCCGCATTACCCGAAGCGTTCCGCGACCGCATCGCACGACGCTGGCGCTCGTCGGGACCAGTCTACAAACTCAACCTGGCGTTACGCGAACTGCCACGCTACCGTGCCGCGCCGCCGGACATCGCGCCCGACGTGGTGAGCCGCGCCACCATCGACATCGCGCCCGATCTCGGCTACCTCGAACGCGCCTGGGACGACTACAAGCAGGGGCAACCGTCACGCGACCCGTTCATCGAAATTTACACGCAATCGCCCACCGATCCGACGATGGCACCACCAGGTCACCATATCCTGTCGTGCTTCTGCCAGTACGCGCCATACGAACCAAAAGGCCGCTCGTGGGATGATGGACTACGCGAGGAATTCGCCGACCGCGTGATCGCGAAGGTGGCGGAATACGCGCCGAATTTGCCCGATGCCATCATCGCACGTCAGATGCTATCGCCCGTCGATCTAGAACGTCGCTTCGGCCTGACGGGTGGGCATATCTTCCACGGCGAGATCACGCCCGACCAGAGCTTCGACCTGCGTCCGCTCGCCGGACATGCCGATTACCGCACACCACTGCCCGGCTTATACTTATGTGGGTCTGGGGCGCATCCCGGCGGCGGCGTTACTGGCATCCCCGGTCATAATGCGGCGCACGCGGTCCTCGCCGACTTTGGGAGTTGAGCGCATGGCGCACGTTTTGACAGGGCTTGAGGTATTTCTGCGTGATGGCGTTTCCGAACTGCGCGGCAAGCGTGCTGGACTAATCGCAAATCCCACGGCTATCGACCGGAACTTCGTCAGCACGATCGATCGACTGAAAGCCAGTCCAATGATCGAGCTACGGGCGTTATTCGGCCCCGAGCACGGTGTTCGGGGCGATGCTCAGGCGGGCATCGACATCGTTACCGATGTCGATGCCCGCACGGGGCTTGCCAGTCTACAGTCTCTACGGCAACACCCGACGCCCAAGCGCGGCGATGCTTGCCGAACTCGACGTGCTGTTCTTCGACATGCAGGACTTCGGCGTGCGCTACGCCACCTATCTTTCCACGCTGTTGCTCGCGTTGGAAGCATGCGCGGAGGCGCAGGTGCGGTTCGTGATCTTCGACCGTCCCAATCCACTGGGCGGCGCGATCGAGGGTGCGCTGCTCGATCCAGCGTTCGCATCCTTTGTAGGCGCGGCGGACCTGCCGGTGCGCCATGGCATGACGCTCGGCGAACTCGCGCTGATGCTGGCGGCTGAACGCGCGCTGCCAGCGCCGTTGGTCGTGCCGATGCGCGGCTGGCAGCGCGAGATGTGGTACGACCAGACCGGCTTACCGTGGGTGCCGCCTTCGCCCAATGCCCCGACCCTTGATACCCTGACGGTATATGGTGGCACCTGCCTGATCGAAGGCACGAACCTGTCGGAGGGACGCGGCACGACCCGCCCGTTCGAGATCGTCGGCGCACCCTGGATCGATCCCTTCGCACTCGCCGCAACCCTGACCGAGCGGGCCCTTCCAGGCGTTGCGTTCAGGCCGACATATTTTATGCCGACGTTTCAGAAACATGCCAACACCACCTGCGGCGGCGTACAACTGCACATCACAGACCGCACCACATTTCGTCCGGTCGCCACGGGTCTGCATATGTTACATGCGGTGCGCCAACTCAGCGGTGAGGCGTTCGGCTGGATCGAAGGCACAAACGGTTTCTTTGTCGATCTGCTGCTGGGCAGTTCAGAGCCTCGTATCGCCCTTGAAACAGGTAGCACAGCGGATGATTTCATCGCTGCCTGGAGCGCGGACGAGCAAGCATTCGCGCAACGCCGCGCACCGTTTTTGTTGTATGACGAGCGTGGCGATGACCACATGAGCAAAGGTACATCACTATGACGGGAGTCAAAGCCAATAGCTGGATCGACCAAAGCGTGACCGAAAGCCGCAACGATGCGACCAGCAACATCGATACACTCCCGACTCGCGATGTCGTCGCTGCGATCGCAGCCGAGGATGCCAAAGTGCCTGCCGCCGTCGCCGCCGTCGGCGATGCCATCGCGGCGGTCGCGGATGCCGTCGTGGAGCGCTGGGAACGCGGAGGGCGACTGATCTATGTTGGGGCAGGAACATCAGGTCGGCTGGGCGTGCTCGACGCCTCGGAAATCCTGCCAACCTTCGGCGTCGCCCCCGGTCGTATCATCGGGCTGATCGCCGGTGGAGATCGCGCCTTGACCACGCCCGTCGAATCGGTCGAGGACAGCACCGAAACGGGCGAAGCCGACATTAATCTGCTCGAAGTCGGAGCCGACGACGTGGTGCTGGGCATCGCCGCCAGCGGTCGCACGCCCTATGTGATCGGCGCAGTACGTGCGGCACGCCAGCGCGGGGCGTTCACAAGCGGCTTAGCCTGTACCGATCCGTCGGCACTCGCGGCGGAAGTGCACGTGATGATCGCGCCCATCGTCGGGCCAGAAGCGGTGACGGGGTCGACGCGCATGAAAGCGGGGACCGCACAAAAGCTCGTGTTGAACACGCTCAGCACAACCGTCATGATCAAACTGGGGAAAACCTTTGGCAACCTCATGGTTGACGTTCAGCCCACCAACGATAAGCTACGACGACGCACCGTGAGCATCGTCACCGCCGCAACTGGCATCACCGAGCGCGAGGCCAAACTGCTGCTGTTCGCCGCCAACGACGATCCCAAGACTGCCATCGTCATGGCGCTCAAAGGCGTGAAAGCCGATGAAGCCCGCGCACGCCTTGCTGCACACAACGGTCATGTGCGGGCGGCGATAAGAAATTAGAGCAAACGAGTGTTAGCGGTCAGGGCGTCGAAACACCGCGAGGTAGGATGGATGCGGGCGCAGCCGATTCCACAGGGCGGGAGGCCAGAACGGAAAATGCACGCCTAGCATTGTTTCCAGACCCTCGGATTCCGCCAGCGCGTTGAACTCGGCACCGGACGGGCGATAAACGTGTGTGACGTCGCGTGCATAGGAGCGTTCATAGAACCACGCGGCAAGTGGGCTGCTGATCGTCGGCAGGTGTGCCACGAAGATGCCGCCCGGTTGCAGGTGTTCGGCGATCACCGCCATGCCGCGTCGCGGGTCCGGCAGATGCTCCATGACGTTGACTGCCACGATCACATCGAAACGTCCCTCGAACGGAATCCCGTCCTGAACGTCGGCAGCCACGAAACGGGCATGGGGCAAGCGAGCGCTGGCAGCACGGGCCGCGTGCGCCGAAATGTCCGTGCCATACAACGACCACTGGCTGTCGAAGGTTTCGAGAAAATAGCCGAATCCACAGCCGATTTCAAGCAAGCGACCACCATCGCAGTAGCGCCGCACCAGCGAACGCAGCAAACGATCGCGCAATTTGTCAGCGGGTGTCTGCGCTGGCGCGGCTCCATACAGCGTCGTGAAGTAATCGGCGCGGTAGTCCTCGGCAGTCGGGCGGTCGGTGTTGGCGTTCATCATGGGGAGAAAGCATACCACAGCAATGACGCTCATCGGCATGTAAATGAGAGTGGCATAGGTGCCATGGATTCTGCCATGCCCCACCCGCGTGCCTATGTGCCCATGGTACATGTTCTGCTACCTGACGCGAAAACGAAGGAGCAAACAATGGCACACACAATACCAAACTTGATTGGTCCTGACATATCTCAACCGCCGTTGCCAACACCCAGCCCGTTTCCAGAGCCGAATCCCGATCCGATTCAGGTGCCGGACCCGATGCCACCGCATCCTGATCCACTCGATCCGACGCCACCTGTCGTCATGGAATAAGCAAGGGGGTGCCAACGTACGGGTTGGCACCCCCTTTCACTTGCACCACAGACCGTTCATAGTCTCAGGTGCGTAAAATACCTTTCCTTAGCTACGTGCTATGCCGCGCCAGCGCTTGACGGATCACACCGGCGGGCTGTGCGCCCACGATGCGTTCAACGATCTTGCCGCCACGGAATACAAACAACGCAGGAATACTTTGAATCCCATAACGCTGCGCGATGTGTGGATTTTCGTCCACGTTGAGCTTGCCAACCACGGCCTTGCCCGCGAATTCTCCGACAAGCTGATCCACGATTGGACCAACGTAGCGACATGGTCCACACCAGGGGGCCCAGAAATCGACCAATACCGCTTGATCGCTTTTGGTCACAAGTGTGTCGAAGTTGCGATCGGTGAAGACGACCGGACCGGCACCACTGGCTTGTCCGCTCGCCGACTCCGGTCCGGCGGTTCGCACCTGTGTCGCGGCCTGTGCGCCCGGTAGCGCTGTCGTCGCGCCGTGAGGCGCGCCGAGTGTTTCACCCTGCAGCAGCGCCTTGACCCAACTTTCCAGTGCGCCTTCCGAAGCGACACCGTTGGATTCAGCTATCTGCTGTCCATCGCGCACGAACAACAGCGTCGGCACACGGCTCACTTGATAGCGCTGCGCCAATGTACGCTCGTTCGCGGCATCGACTTTGGCGATGAGCAACTGGCCACCGTATGATTTAGCAAGCCGGTCGAGCATCGGCTGCACAGCTTGCCATGGCTGGCTATCACGGTGCCAGAAGGCCAACAACACCGGCAATCCGGCTTTCAACACACGCTCGACGCTTTGCTCGTTGGTATGAATAGGTGTCGTAAACATCGTTTCCTCGCTTCTTTACGCCATTACATCGTCGTAGCTACGGATGTTGCAGAACCTGTACCAGGGATAAAAAAAGGTGGATAGCGTTGTGTCGCTATCCACTGTCATTCGTTCCGTGACGGGCTATGAGCTACGCTCGGCGCGGAGTTTTCGCCATCAGGTAGAAGCTTAGCCCAACGTAGTAGACCATGTAGGCCAACGAGAAGGACGCGAGGAGCGGGTTCGGGTTCGGCATCTGGAGCAGGATCAACGCGTATACGATCAACCAGACCCCTGTGAGCGCCAGCGTCAGCTTCCTGAACGCAACCGTTCGCGACGGATAGACGTAGCGAACAGGGACGAACACCAGCAGCGAACACACTACCAGCAGCGCACCTACGAAAGTAGGCGAGGAATTGAACACGATCACATAGAACGCGACCACGTTCCAATAACTTGGAAAGCCCAGGAAGAAGTGGTCATCGGTCTTGGCATCTACACGGCAGAACTGATAGGACGACGCCAGCAGCGGAAATGCCGCCAGAATCGTGCTGCTGACCCCCGTTCCCAGGTAGCCGCCGCTCCAAAGGAGCAGGACCGGTGCGAACACATAGGTCAGATAATCTACGATATCGTCCAGGCGTGCGCCGTCGAACCACGGGATCGCTTCACGCACCCGAAAACGCCGCGCCAGCGACCCATCGGTGCTGTCGATGATCAGCGCGATCAGGGCGATCCACAGGGCTTGGACCGCGTTATTGTTAATTGCGGCGAGCACCATCATGAAGGCGAGCACGGCTCCACTTGCCGTATACAGATGGACGGCGGCAGCACCGAATTGTGCTCGAGGCGATGTTGTTCGCTGCATCACGAATGTTCCTCGTGTAGGTAGAGACGACGGTAGCTCGCGTTCTCTCGATCCGCGTCTTGATTCAACATGCTACCAGTCGGCAGCATCAACAATTCCACCTGCTCGTACCATGGCACGAACATAGCATATTAAGCGAAGTATACCATCCTCTACAAAGCCAGATCTACCAATTGTGAAGATTTTCGGAGCATCAAATGGGTGAAAGGAGGCGTCATCGATAGGTGATACGGTACGAGCAAATGGAGCAGCAACATATGAAGCTAAGTCGGGACCGACAGGAACACGCACGGTCGTATATCTTTGAATATGGGCGACCGCTGGAACAGGATTGGAGTGCCGTCCTGACGCTGCGAAACCGTCATACCTTGCACGCGTTTGGGCGATTGGCCTAGCGTACGCTCGTGGGAGCGACTAACGAACATCGTGCGGAGCATCCCGATGTGTTGCACAAAGCGAGTATCATATGGTTAGCATGTGAAAACAACGAGGGAGAAAAGCATATGAATACAGGTTCTTTTGTCGGCGGAGAATGGTACCATCCAGATGGTAAGCGAATCGTCCGCAACCTAAACCCCGCCGATCCTAACGATGTGATTGCCGAGTTTCCTTCGGCGACCGCAGCAGATACAGTGAAGGCGATCGAAACCGCCAAGGCAGCACAACGCGCATGGCGCAACACGCCCGGACCCGAACGCGGGCGCGTGATGTGGCGTGCCGCCGACATTGCACGTCGGCGCGCCGAGGAGATCGCCCAGACCATGACCCGCGAGGAAGGCAAGATCATTCGCGAGGCTCGCGGCGAAGTTACACGTGGTATCGCCGTGATGGAATACTACGCTGGCGCTGGCTTCAGGATGGGCGGTCACACCATCCCTGCCGAGGCTCGCGATACGTTTACCTATACGATCCGGCGTGCGTTGGGCGTCGTCGGCCTGATCACACCCTGGAACTTCCCGTGGGCGATCCCGGTATGGAAATCCGCTCCCGCGCTGGTGGCGGGCAACGCTGTCGTGATGAAACCCGCCGAACTTACCCCGGCAACCGCCACGCTGCTGGCAGAAATCTATGATGAAGCGGGCATTCCCCCCGGCATCTTCAACCTGCTGATCGGTCCTGGGCGCGAAGTCGGTAACGCGATTGTAGATCACCCTGATGTACTGGCGGTGTCGTTCACCGGGTCGAACCCGGTCGGCATGGCGCTCTACGAACAGGCCGCACGGCGCGGTGCGAAGGTGACGTGCGAGATGGGCGGTAAGAATGCCGTGATCGTCATGCCCGACGCCAACCTCGAAAAAGCCGCCGCCGCGATCTCGGCGGGCGCGTTCGGCTCGACGGGGCAGCGCTGTACGGCGACCTCGCGGGTCGTCGCCCATCCCAAGATAAAGGACGAATTGCTCGACCGTCTGACAGCCATGACCAATGCCATGAAGATCGGCCCTGGCCTGGACGAATCAACAGACCTCGGTCCTGCCGTGGACGAGAAGCAGTTCAACACGAACCTCGATTACATCGGCGTGGCACGCAACGAAGGCGCACGTCTGGTGCGCGGCGGCGAGCGCACCGCTGGCTTACCGGGGTACTTCGTCGAGCCGACGATCTTCGATAACGTATCTCCCGATATGCGTATCTTCAAGGAAGAAGTGTTTGGTCCGGTGCTCGCGGTTAGCTCGGCTCAATCGCTCGAAGAAGCCCTGGAATATGCGAATGGAGTAGAGTTTGGATTATCGGCATCTATCTTTACTCAGGATATCGACGCCGTGATGCGTTTCGTCGAGGATGTCGAAGTCGGCATGGTGCATATCAACGAGGCGACGGTCGGCGGCGAGGCACAACTACCCTTCGGCGGCAGCAAGTCCACGGGCGTAGGCGAGCGCGAGATGTCGGAGGAAGGCTTGAACTTCTTCACCGAACTCAAAACCGTGTTCATCAACTACGGGCAGGGCGGCAAGCCGCTGGCGTCGCGTTAGTCGTGCCACGCTACGATCTCAACATCTCGATTCTGCTCAAGGAATATCCCTTCCTTGAGCGCATCGACCGCGCCGCCCGGCTTGGCTTCGGCGCGGTCGAGTTCTGGTGGCCTGAAGGCGAGGACTGCTCCCAGATCGTGCGGCGCGTGCGCGACGCTGGCCTCGCCGTCGCCCTGATTAACTTCGACGGTGGCAATCTCGCGGCGGGCGAGCGCGGACTGCTCAACGACCCGGCGCGTGTGGCACAGTTCCGGCGCAACGTTCCAGTCGCGCTCGATCTGGCACAGCAGGTCGGATGTACGCGCCTGAACGCGCTGGTGGGCAAAGCGTTGCCCGACGTGGAGCATGCAACGCAACTCGACCATGTGCGCGAACATCTCGCCTGGGCGTGCGACCAGGCGCACGCCGCTGGCATTACCGTGGTGGTCGAAAGCCTCAACACCTGGGAAAGCCCCGGCTACCTGCTCGCCAACACTCCCGACACTCTGCGCTTTCTCGACTCCGTCGGCGCTCCCAACCTCGCCTATCAATACGACGTGTACCACATGCAACGCATGGAAGGTAACATCGTGGCGACACTACGGGCGCACATCGACCGCATCGCACACATCCAGATCGCCGATTCGCCGGGACGCAACGAACCCGGCACCGGAGAACTTCGCTTCCCATATATCCTGCAAACAATTGACGAGCTAGGCTACACGGGCTATGTCGGCCTGGAATACAACCCGCTTACGTCGTCCGAAGCGAGCTTTGGCTGGATGCAGGACCACAAAAACGTATCGTAGGAGTAATAATGCTGTCCGGCTCTACATAGGCCTAGGCCGGACAGCATTAACAGTATTACTACCGACAATACGCGGGTCAGTAGTCAATTCACCGATGCTCGCCGCGCACCAACTCACGGGCGATGGCGTTGTGACGGTCGATCAGCGGTCTGAGGTCGAGGTCAATGAAGTGTCCATCCTGGATGCGAACGCGACCGTTGATGACGCTCAGATCGACCGTTTGGGGCTGGCAGAACACCAGTGCCGCCAGCGGATCATGGACCGCACCGCCCGCCATACCCAGCGTGTCGATCCGGAAGCCCACAAAGTCCGCCGCCATACCAGGCGCAAGCGTGCCAATATCGTCGCGGCCTAGCACCTCGGCACCGCCACGTGTCGCCAGACGCAGCGCATCCAGCGCGGTCATCGCGGCGGGGTTACCGCCAACGCGCTGCAACAGCATCGCCTGACGTGCCTCCGCCAGCATATGTGACCCATCGTTCGAGGCCGAGCCATCGACACCCAGGCCGACTCGCGCACCTGCCGCTTGCAACGGCAGCACCGGAGCGATGCCCGACGCCAGCCGCATGTTCGAGGTCGGGCAGTGCGCGACACCCGTGCGCGTCTGTCCCAGCCGCACGATCTCGCTCGCCGAAGGATGGACCATGTGGGCGTGCCAGACGTCCGATCCAGCCCAGCCTAGATCCTCTGCCAGTTCCACCGGACGCCGCCCGAAGGCTTCCAGGCAGAACGCTTCCTCGTCCAGCGTTTCGCAGAGATGCGTATGCGAATGCACGCCGTACGAGCGCGCCAACGCGACGCTTTCACGCATCAGATCGGGCGACACCGAGAAGGGCGAACATGGCGCGAGCACGATCCGCAGCATCGCATAGCGTTCGGCATCGTGGTAGGTTTCGACAACGCGCCGCGAATCGTGCAAAATCGCCGCCTCATCCTCGACCACGCGGTCGGGGGGCAAGCCGCCGCGTGATTCGCCCACCGACATTGAGCCACGCGCCGCGTGAAAACGGAACCCTAGCTCTACGGCAGCCTCGATCTGGTCGTCAATGCGTGCGCCGTTGGGCCAGATATACGTGTGGTCGCTCGACGTCGTACAGCCCGAGAGCATCAGTTCCGCCATCGCCACCTTGGAACTGACATAGATCGCCTCCGGTGTCAGGCCGGACCAGATCGGATACAACGTGCGAAGCCAGCCAAACAGGTTCGCATTCTGAGCGGCTCCTACGTTGCGTGTCAACGTCTGGTAGAAATGGTGGTGGGTATTGACCATACCGGGCACGATGACCATGTTGCTGGCGTCGAGCACGGTGTCGGCTTCGCCGGGCAGTGCGGAGGTCGGCCCGATCTGCTCGATTACACCGTCGACAACATAGATACCACCGTCTTCCCAACGTCTATCGGCGTCGTCGAGCGCGGCTACCAGGGCAGCATGTTTGATCAGCAACGTGGACATAGGCGATACCTCAGGCGAGCGAGCGAGGCTCGGCGAAACATTCGCCTTATACTACCATGCAGGTATGCGCTGTCGAGACACATGTAGGTCGTTCGCACAGCCGAGGTTCTCGGCTCCAATTCGTATTATGTTCGCACCAAACCGATGCCAAGTGTCAGGGTTCCCGCCGCCAGCGAGATCGCGCCAACATAGGCAAGGTTGATCAGCGCGTTCGGCTCGGTGGCGGTCGGGCTGAGTACGGAAAGAAAGAAGGCGAGCGGCAGCAGTATCGCCGCAGCCGGAACCGAAACGCTGACGAAGCGTTTGAGGCCAGGGCTCAGGCGTGCGTCGTCCACGTAACGCAACACAACCAGCGAAAATACCAGCAGAACACCAGCATGGGCGTGACCAGCACGCCATAGATCCTGCCGCAGCGGATTGGCAGCATAGCGAGGGTCGCCCACCAGCATCGACAGGAGGCTGACGCCACCATACACAACTGTAGGGATTAAGATTAACAGGATTCCGGCATGTCGTCGCGTTTCAAGCGTCATATCCATACCCGCCCTTCAATATTTGTGCGTTCGCACATAGAGGCGACCTGGTGATCATATTCGTCGCGTGAACGACCCTTGTATTAAAACGCGGCTCACGGTCAGGGGCATCGTCAGTCGGGACAGTCTGTGCATGGTCCTTCGATACACGACGCAGCTATGCCAAAAGGCGTAGCAAGGACCAATACCCACGCATGTATGCCACATACGGCATTGAAACATCGAGCTACTCTACGGGTAGCTTGGAGCATGCCGAACATGACAATTTGTCAGGGTCTCCATCATGCCTGATAATATGCACATCAATGGCGTGATAAACACTCAAGCCGACAGCGGCAACATGATTGTTACGTTCCTGGTTTATGTTCGTTTATACCTGGATTCAGGAGCGTACATCATACCCGGCTAGTTACAGAGATTCTTGGATGAGTATTCTGATCGTTGACGACGACCGAACAACGCAACGGCTCCTTACCGCCATCCTCGAAGCAGCGGGGCATCGAAGTGTTCGTATCGCAGCATCCGCCCAGGAGGCTTTCGATCAACTCAACCTCAACGAGCCGGATGCCCCCGTCGATGTCGACCTGATCTTGATGGACATTACGATGCAGCAGGTCGACGGACTCGAAGCATGCCGCCGGATCAAGACAACGCCACACCTTGCAGACATTCCGATCATCATCGTCACCGGTCGCACTGAAACCGAGGACCTGGAGGTTGCGTTCGAGGCTGGCGCAATGGATTATATTTCCAAGCCATTCAACCATGTCGCGCTCATGGTGCGTGTGCAGGGCGCATTACGCTTGAAGCAGGAACTCGATCGTCGCAAACAGCGCGAGCAAACGCTCCTCCAAGACCGCGCCGCCCTCGAAATTGTCAAAGAGGAACTCGAACGGATTTCAACCGAGGACGCGCTGACAGGCATCCCGAATCGTCGCCACTTCGACCAGTTCATCGAATTAGAATGTCGTCGTGCGATTCGCAATCAAACAAATCTCTCGTTGATAATGATCGATATCGATGCATTCAAGTCCTACAACGATACATATGGACACCCAAGGGGCGATGAATGCTTGCGTCAGGTCGCCCAGACCCTTATGAGCGTCGTCAATCGTCCACGCGATCTCGTCGCCCGCTACGGCGGTGAGGAGTTCGTGGTGGTACTGACCGAGACCGATAGTGAGGGGGCGATGCACATTGCCGAGCACATGCGTTCCAAAATCGAGCGGCTCCAACTAGAGCATCGTGGATCGCCATTCGGCTATGTGACGATTTCGGCAGGGGTCGCCACGAAACAACTTTCTCGCGGCTGCGATTATACCAGCCTGGTAGAAGTCGTCGATGCCGCTCTGTATCGGGCTAAACAAAACGGGCGCAATCGCGTGGAGAAAAGCGATATCTGAGCACGTTCCACCCTGCTGCAATAACCGTGATTGTTCTGCTCACTGACGAATTTCTCTTCGAACCTGCATGTGGCACTTTTGACTGGAGTCCTCGGCTCATTCAGGTGTTTTCCCAGGCTATAATGACGAGACGCTACCGATCTCATCGGGTACAGGTAGGGGAATGACACCCATCAATATAACGATACGAGGACGTTGATGCCGGACGCTCACACGGTTATGCAACGTATCGCGACACTCGCACGCATCAGCGAGCACCCTGAATTTCTGCTGCGGCGATCCTATACTGGTGCTATGCACGAGGCCAACGCCCTGGTTGGTGGCTGGATGCAGCAGACGGGCATGAGCGTACGTCTTGACCACAGCGGCAACCTGATCGGACAGTACGCCGCCGCAGATCCAGCCGCACCGACCTTCATCTTTGGCTCGCACCTCGACACCGTGCGCGAGGCCGGTGCTTACGACGGTCCGCTCGGTGTATTGCTGGCCCTGGCTGTGGTCGAACGCCTGAACGCGCAACACATATGCCTACCATTTCACATTGAGATCATCGCCTTCGCCGACGAGGAGGGGCTACGCTGGGGGACAGCATATTTGGGGAGCAAGGCGGTCGCGGGAACCTTCGATTCACGCTACCTCGCACGCATCGACGCCGACGGCTTCGACCTCGCGGGAGCGATGCGGACGTTTGGCGCGGACCCCGCCCACATCGCCGATGATCGCCACGATCATACCCGAGTTATCGGCTACTGCGAAGCACACATCGAACAGGGACCCGTCCTGGAAGCGCACGACCTTCCGGTCGGCATCGTGTCAGCCATCGCCGGACAAAGCCGCTTTGCACTCGCATTCGACGGATTGGCAGGGCACGCCGGAACCGTGCCGATGGTGCTACGCCAGGATGCTTTATGTGCTGCCGCCGAGTTCGTACTGGCGGTGGAAGCCCTCGCCCGCTCGACGCCGGGACTCGTCGCGACCGTGGGACACCTGATGGTCAAACCGGACGCAAGCAACGTCATCCCCGCGCATGCCGCCCTATCGCTCGATGTGCGCCATGCCGACGACAGCACACGTCAGGCGGCGTGCGACACGCTGCGCGAACGCATGCGAGAGATCACGGAGGCCCGTCGATTAACCCACACCTGGGAAACGGTGCAGGAAACTGGCGCGGTGGCGTGTGACCCGCGCTTGATGGACGCGCTGACCAGCGCCGTGGCGGCAACGGGCATCAAGCCGTTTCACCTCGCCAGTGGAGCGGGGCATGATGCCGTCGCCATGGCAGAGCTTACTCCAGTCGCCATGTTGTTCGTACGGTGCGCGGGAGGCATTAGCCACAACCCCGCCGAATCGGTTGAGGAACACGATGTCGCCGTCGCTATCGACGTGCTAACCCATTTCATCAAGCGTATGGCAGCCGAGCACGGAGCGACATGATGAGTACCTATGATTGCATCGTTCGTGGCGGCGTGCTGGTACACCCCGACGGACCGGCGGCGGGTGAAGCATCCGACCTTGCCATCGCCGACGGGCAGGTGGTCGCCGTCGAGCGTGAGATCACCGGCAGCGCCACGACCGAGATCGACGCACGCGGCTTACATATCTTCCCCGGCGTGATCGACGCCCATGTGCATTTCAACGAGCCGGGACGCGCCGAGTGGGAAGGCATCAGCACGGGTAGCCGTGCGCTGGCAGCGGGCGGCGGTACGACGTTCTTCGACATGCCGCTCAACGCCCATCCGCCGACGCTCGACGGCGCTAGCTTCGACCTGAAGTGTGCGATCGCCGAGCGCACAGCCGTGGTGGATTTCGCGCTATGGGGGGGTCTGGTTCCCGGCAACATCGAGGAGTTGGACGAACTGGCGGCACGCGGCGCGATCGGCTTCAAAGCCTTTATGTCCCGCAGCGGCACCGACGATTTCCAATCGGTCGATGACCTGACACTGTACGAAGGCATGGAACGCGCCGCACAACTGGGGCGCATCGTCGCCGTTCACGCTGAGAACGACCAGATCACCGCAGCCCGCAGCCGACGCGCCATCAGCGAAGGCAAAACCAGCGTGCGTGATTACCTCGCGTCGCGTCCGATAGTCGCGGAACTTGAAGCTATCGAACGTGCGATCCTGTTCGCCAGGGAAACCGGATGCCGACTGCACATCGTGCATGTCAGCACGGGGCGCGGCGTGGGATTGGTCACGGAGGCTCGCACCGCTGGCGTCGATGTGACGTGCGAAACCTGCCCACACTACCTCGTGTTGACGGAGGACGATGTGGAACGCCTCGGAGCCATCGCCAAGTGTGCGCCGCCGCTACGTTCGAGCGCCGAGCAGGAACAATTGTGGGCGTTGCTGGGCGATGGTCACCTGCCGATGATCGCCTCCGACCACTCGCCGTCGCCACCACATATGAAGCAGGGTGATGATTTCTTTCGCATCTGGGGCGGCATCTCCGGTTGTCAATCGACGCTCGAATTGCTGGCGACCGCGGTATATAATAGGCCGAACGTCAGTCTTGCGCGCATCGCCGCCGCGACTTCCGCGTTCGTCGCGCAGCGTTTCGACATCACGCCGCGCAAGGGGCGGCTGACTCCCGGCGCGGACGCCGACCTCGCGCTGATCGACCTCGACGACGAATGGACGCTCCAATCCGACGACCTGTTGTATCGCCACCAGCACAGCCCATACGTGGGGCAACGCTTGCGCGGGCGCGTGGTACAAACGCTCGTGCGCGGACACACCGTGTGGGAGCGCGGCTCAATCGTCGGCACGCCACGAGGCAAACTGATCACACCGGGCTAGCTGCGTTGATACTCTGAACGAACTATGCACATGCGATACGGCAGACTGACCTTCATCTAAACCAATCTCCGTTGGGCGTTCGTCATTCGTCGTTGGTCGCCGGAAAGGATTCTGCCCATGTGGACAACCTATTATCAGCCCCAAACCATCGACGAAACGCTGGCATTACTGCACGCGCATGGCTCTGACGCACGCATCATAGCGGGTGGCACCGATGTACTCGTCGAACTGCAACGTGATGTGCGCCCCACCTCAACGCTGATCGATATCACTATGCTGCCCGACCTGAACTATGTGCGCGTCGAGGACGGCATGGTGCGCCTGGGGGCGCTCGTCACCCATAACGATGTGGTCGCGTCGGCGGCGTGCGTGCGATACGGCCTGCCGCTGGCACAGGCATGTTGGGAAGTCGGCGCACCGCAGATTCGCAACCGCGCCACCATCGCCGGGAATCTCGTCACGGCATCGCCCGCCAACGATACCATCGCGCCGCTGATGGCGCTCGGTGCCGAGGTCGTGCTGGTGGGTGCCGAAGGCGAACGCACGGTGCCGCTCGATCAGTTCTACCTTGGCGTGCGCCGCACCGTCATGCGACCGGGCGAACTCGTGCGCGAGGTGCGTTTTCGGGCGCTCGCGGAACACCAGCGCGGCCTGTTCACGAAACTTGGTCTGCGGCGCGCCCAGGCGATCTCGGTGATCTCGATCGCCTTCGTCCTCAGCTTCGACGGCGATACCGTCACCGACGCCCGTATCACGCTTGGCTGCGTTGCGCCGACCGTCGTCCATGCCCCAAGTGCCCAAGCCTTCCTCCAGGGTAAGACGCTCGACGCCGCGACGTGTGCCGAGGCCGGACGCCTCGCCGCTGGCGACGTGCGCCCCATCGACGACCTGCGGGGTAGCGCCGCCTACCGTCTGCTGACCCTGCGCTCGCTCGTCGCCGACGGTCTGCGACGCATCGGCGAGGGCACGCACGCCGCGAACTTCCCCGCTGCTCCGGTGCTTCTACGGACCAACGACCAACGCACACCAGAGGGTACCCACGACCAACGGAGCTACGACACAAACGCCGCTCGCCACCGTCGCGACAACCATCAACGGACGACGCTACGACCTCGCGCATGCGACGACCAGAACGCTGCTTGATGCCTTACGCGAGGACGCTGCCCTGACAGGAACCAAGGAAGGCTGTGCGGAAGGGGAGTGTGGAGCGTGTACGGTGTGGCTGAACGGACAGGCCGTGATGGCGTGCCTCGTCCCCGCTGCCCAGGCCAACGGCGGCACGGTCACGACCATCGAAGGGCTGGCGGGGACGACCAATGACCAACGCACCCAGAGGGTACCCACGACCAACGGAGCAGACGAGTTGCACCCGCTGCAAACGTCGTTTGTGAAGCACGCGGCGGTGCAATGTGGCTATTGTATCCCCGGCATGTTGATGGCGGGGGCCAAGCTGTTGGAGGAACAGGCACAGCCCGACATCGAGCAGGTGCGCGTGGCACTCAGCGGCAACATCTGCCGCTGCACGGGCTATCGCAAAATCCTCGACGCCGTGCTGGACGTTGCGCCCACGCCGGATGTATCGGACAATAGCGCCAATTCACACAAGCCAGGCTAATTTGGTCGCAATTACGAACTGAGCATATTTGGGATACTGGTTGCTCCGCCTACAACGACTACTTCGCAGGATCGCCAAAGCATTTTTGACCTAAATGAGCACAAAACTCAGCTAAAAGGAAACGACGATCAATCGTCATACACTAGCTCGAACGCCCGCAGCAGGACAGTCACAAAAGAGGTAATAGATAATGATGCAACAACCACGACCCACGACTGACCTGATCGGCGCGTCGTTACAGCGCCCCGACGCCTGGGGCAAGGTGACGGGGGCGGCGTTGTACCCCGGCGACCTGGTGCGCCCCGACATGCTGCGGCTCAAGTGCGTATTCGCCCAGCGCCCCCACGCCCGGATCGTCAGCATCGACACGGCGCTGGCACGCGGCGTCGCGGGAGTGGTGGACGTACTCACCGCGCAGGACGTGCCATACAACGCCTACGGGCTGATAGACGCCGACCAACCCGTGCTATGTTCGAGCGTCGTGCGCTTCGTGGGCGACCGCGTTGCCGTGGTGGTGGCGACCACCCAGGAGGCCGCCGACGCCGCCGCCAAACTCGTCGTGATCGAGTGGGAGGACTTGCCCGCCGTCACCGACGCCCGCGCCGCCATGGAAGCCGGAACGACAGCGGTTCACGAATCGCTCGGCACGAACCTGCTGGCGCATGTGCCGATCCGCAAGGGCGATGCGCTACGGGCGCTCGAAGAAGCCGACGTGGTGGTGGACGGCGAGTTCACGACTTCGTGGCAGGAACACGCCTTTTTGCAGCCCGAAGCGGGCATCGCCTTCTGGGACGACCAGGATCGGCTGGTGATCGAAAGCGCCGGACAGTGGTTGCACGAGGACCGCCGCCAGATCGCCGCGATGCTCCAGATGCCGACCGATCAGATCGTGGTGCGCTACGCCGCTATCGGTGGCGCGTTCGGCGGACGCGAGGACCTGTCGCTGCAACACCTGCTCGCCCTCGCCGCCTGGAAGCTACGCCGTCCGGTGGCAATGATATGGCACCGCGAGGAGTCGATGATTGCCCACAACAAGCGCCACCCGATGAGCTATCGCTGCCGTTGGGGAGCCACGCGCGACGGCACGATCACGGCGGTGCAGTCCGAGGTCGTCGCCGACGGTGGAGCCTACGCCTCCACCAGCGCCGAAGTGTTGAAGGTCGCGGCGCTGTTCGCCAGCGGTTGCTACGAAATCCCCAACATCGCGTCGGACGGCTACGCTGTCTACACCAACAACATACCGTGCGGAGCGTTTCGCGGCTTCGGCGCGCCCCAGGCGCACTTCGCCGCCGAGATCATGATCACGCGCCTCGCCCACGCCCTTGGCATGGACCCTATCGATCTGCGCCGGCGCAACATGTACCGCGAAGCGCAGCATCGAGCCGACTCAGGACACCCTGCCCCCCGGCGTCAGCGCCCTGCCGGTGCTGGAACGCTGCGTAGAGGAAGCCGCTGCGCGGCTGACCAACGACCAACGACCAATGACCAACGGAAACAGTAACAATGGACATGACGATGCGTTGCCGGGGTTGACGCCGACCAGGGCAAGTCATCTGCGGCGTGGGGTTGGCATCGCCAGCGGCATCAAGAACATCGGCTACTCGTTCGGCTTTCCTGAGCAATCGACGGCGACGGTGGAATTGTTCGGTGGCGCGACGGTCGAACACGCCCATGTGCGCGTCGGAGCCGCCGAAGTCGGACAGGGAACGCACCTCGCCATGCGCCAGATCGCCGCGACCACGCTTGGCCTTCCTTTCGACAAGATCACGATGATCACCGACGATTCAAGCGAGGCGCCCAACGCTGGTTCGGCGTCGGCCTCACGCCTGACGCTGATGGCAGGGCGGGCGGTCAAGGATGCGTCCCATGCGGCGCTCGAAGCGTGGGAGAACGAGGACCGTCCCGCCACGGCGACGGTGCAGTATCGCCCGCCCGCCACCACCGCGCTCGATCCCGTCACCACCGCCGGACGCCCGAACTATGCCTATGGCTACGTGTCGCAAGCCGTGGAAGTCGAGGTCAATACCCTGACCGGACAGGTGCAGGTGTTGAAGATCATCAGCGTCCATGATGTTGGCAAGGCGATCAACAAGCAACAGGTCGAGGGACAGATCGAGGGCTGTCTGGCACAGGCCGTCGGCTATGCGCTGCTGGAACACTTCCAGATGCGAAACGGCTACATCCTGACGCCCTATTTCAGCAATTACCTGCTGCCCACCACCCTGGACATGCCCACCGAGATCGTGCCAGTGATCATGGAACTCGCCGATCCCAACGGACCCTATGGCGCACGCGGTGTTGCCGAAATGCCGCTAGTGCCATTCGCACCAGCAATCGCAATCGCGATCTACAATGCCACAGGCGCATGGGTCACGGACCAACCGATGACCCCGGAGCGCGTGCTCCAGGCGCTCGCAGCGCAAAACGCGGCATAGGGACGATGGATATGAACGGACACGATCACACGACATGCACAACACTCCACGAAACGTCGTTGATCGTCGGTCGAACGGGACAGTACGGAAACAGCAGGCTTTCCGCAATCAACATATACGACCTCGCAATGACCACGCGCCGCGAAACTGCGGTGGTCGGTGGTCAGTAGTCGGTGGTCAATTATAAGGAGCACTCATGACCAAGCTACGCATCACAGTCGGATCGTTACAATTCGTGGCACAGATGGAGGAAGCCGACGCACCGCAGACGTGTGCGGCGTTCAAGCGATTGTTGCCGTTTCATTCCAAACTCATTCAGGCGCGTTGGAGCGGTGAATCGGCCTGGATTCCGTTGGGCGACCTGGACATCGGCATCAGCTACGAGCATCACACCAGCCATCCGGCACCGGGCGATGTGCTGTGGTATCCCGGCGGCATCAGCGAAACCGAAATCCTATTCCCCTATGGCTCCACGATGTTCGCATCGAAGATGGGGCAACTTGCCGGAAACCACTTCCTGACGATCATCGAAGGCCGCGAACTGCTGCGCGAAGCCGGACGCATGGTATTGTGGGAGGGGGCACAGGACATTCTCTTCGAGGAGATGTAGACCGTTCGTTGAGGAGAAAGTACACCGCGCGGGATTTTTCCCCGCTGACACACGCCAATGCCGGTAAGACGTGGGTGCGACGGCGGCACCGTAACAGCCGTATACGTTTCAGGTCGTTCGTCAGGATTCGTCCATCGGCACCCATCCACTTTCGCCGCCTTCTTCGGTTGTCAGTGGTCGGTGGTCCGCCACAAGGAGCCTCCCGTGAGCACGCTCGACGCAAGCACAGCCCCTGACACGTCGTGGATCGCCCGCCGGTTTCGTTTCGCCGAACGGAAAACCAACCTTCGCCGCGAGATCGTCGGCGGCATCACGACGTTCTTCGTGATGGCCTATATCATCTTCGTCAACCCGTTCATCCTGACGCTCAACGGCAGCGCACAGCCGCCCATCGTGCCGCCGTTCGCGGGTCTGGTCACGGCGACGTGTCTTGCCGCTGGATTAATCACCATCGCGATGGGCCTGTACACCAACTATCCCTTCGCCGCCGCCAGCGGTCTGGGTCTCAACGCCGTGGTCGCTTTCGACCTGATCGCGACACGCGGCCTACCCTGGCAAGCCGCCATGGGCGTGATCTTCATCGAAGGTCTGCTGATCACGGCACTGGTGTTGACGGGCTTTCGTGAAGCGGTCCTCACAGCGATCCCGCTGATCCTCAAACGCGCTATCAGCGTTGGGATTGGCTTATTCATCCTCTTTATCGGTCTGGTCAACGCCGGATTCGTGCGTGTGCCAGTTGAATCGATCACGATTACGGGGGATGCCAGCATCGCCGGACCAACGCCGCTGGGAGCGCTCGCCGCCGGAGGTGTGCAACTCGGCACGCCAGGAACGCCCGTCACGATCGGCAATATCACGACGCTTCCAGTGGCGATGGCCTTGCTCGGCCTCTTTATCATCCTGTGGCTGATGTCGCGCAAAGTCAAGGCCGCGTTGCTGTACGGCATCCTGCTGACGACCGTCGTCGCGATTGTGATCAAGGCGCTCATGCCGGATGCGCGAGTGTCGAGTAGTGCCAG
Source organism: uncultured Chloroflexia bacterium (assembly GCA_963790835.1). Lineage (GTDB taxonomy): Bacteria > Chloroflexota > Chloroflexia > Chloroflexales > Kallotenuaceae > JBBSGA01. The sequence continues at coordinate 1,544,385 of CAWBPU010000002.1, read as the reverse complement.
CGCCGCCGACGTGCGCCAGTTCTCGTTCATCCCCATCGACTTCAGCACAATCGGCTCTGGCTTCAACTTCCAGGTGTTCAACAGCCCGACCGCCGCCGCCAAAGGATTGGGCATTATCGCCGCGATTCTGGTGATCTTCTCGCTGATGCTGTCGGACTTCTTCGACACCATGGGAACCATCGTTGGCGTGGGCGAAGAAGGCGGCTTCACCGACGAAAACGGACAACTGCCGGGAGCCGATCGGGTGCTGCTGGTCGATTCGCTGGGGGCGGCGGTCGGCGGTCTGTTCGGCGTATCGTCGGTCACGACGTTCATCGAGTCGGCGGCCGGGGTCGCCGAAGGCGCACGCACCGGCTTCGCTTCGGTCGTAACAGGTGTGTTATTCCTCGTCGCGATCCTGCTCACCCCGTTCGTGGGATTGGTGCCACCCGAAGCCACCGCGCCCGCCCTGATCGTCGTCGGTTTTCTGATGTTCGGTGCCGTGCGCGAGATCGACGTGACCGACATCCACGACGGCTTTCCGGCACTGTTGACGCTGATCATGATGCCACTGACGTACTCGATCACCAACGGCATCGGCGCTGGCTTCATTTCGTATGTGTTCCTGCGCGTCGTCAGCGGACGCGCCCGCGAGATTCATCCACTGATGTGGATTGTTTCAATCGCCTTTGTCATCTACTTTATCGTGCCGCTTTTGTCGGCAATCGCCTAATGGCATGAGATCGAGGATGGGATAGCGCCACCCGGGCATACTGCCTGTTCGCTTCTCGCGACAGGGAACAAACGCCGGTCGTGCAGCAATCGTTCCATCCTCACTCCCACCGAAGGAATCAAATGAACGTATCACTCGCCTATGGACGGGGACGCATCAACGTCGAGGTTCCCACGCACACTCATGTTATCGAACCCCAACAACTTCCCGGTCTGCCCGACGAACACGCCGCCTTCCAGGAAGCGGTACGTGCTCCCATCGGTGCCGCGCCGCTGCGCGAGCAAGTACCGGAAGGCGCGATGGTCGCCATCGTGATCGCCGACATCACCCGACCGTCGCCGAGCGAGCGCCTGGTGCCGTGGATCATGCAGGAGCTTTCGCATATTCCCCGCGAGAACGTCGTGATCATCAACGGCACGGGATCGCACCGCGCCAACACGCACGAGGAACTGGTGCAGATGGTCGGTCAGGAGATCGTGGATACGGTCAGGATCGTCAACCATTCGGCCTTCGACGATGCGACCCTGCGCTTCCTTGGCACGACGAGCTACGGCGGCGATATCTGGATGAACACGGACTACCTCGACGCCGACGTGCGGATCGTGACCGGATTCATCGAGCCACATTTCTTCGCTGGGTTCAGCGGCGGTCCCAAGGGCATTATTCCGGGCATCGCTGGTATCAAAACGATCATGCACCTGCACAACGCCCGCATGATCGGCGATCCGCGTTCAACGTGGGCACAACTGGCAGGGAATCCGGTGCAGGGCGAGATACGTGAAGCCGTGGCAATGGCTCCCCCACACTTCATGGTCAATGTCGCGATTAACGCCCAACGCGAAATCACCGCGCTGTGGGCGGGACACTACATCGAGGCACACGAGATCGGTTGTCGAGCGGTCGCCGAGCACGCCACCCGCGCCGTGGATGAGCCATTTGACGTGGTGATCACGACGAACTCTGGCTATCCGCTGGACCAGAATCTTTATCAGGCGGTCAAAGGCATGAGCGCGGCAGCCCGCATCGTGCGCGAAGGAGGGGCGATTGTCGCCGTCGCCGAATGTTGCGATGGCCTGCCCGACCACGGCAACTTCAAGGACTTGCTCAAAATGCGCCCGACGCCCGAAGCGTTGCTCGAACTGATCGAATCGCCGACCTTTGAGTTGTACGACCAGTGGGAGGCGCAGACCCAGGCGATTGTGCAGCGCAAAGCGGAGGTGTTTCTGTATTCGTCGCTGGACGACACGACCGTGCGCGACGCCATGCTGACGCCCACCGCCGATGTCGAAGCGACCATCGCAGAGTTGATCGCCCGCTATGGTCCCGATACCCGCATCGCCGTGCTGCCCGAAGGACCGCAAACCGTGCCATACGTGCGACCAACGGAACTTGTGCCAGGATAATAACTGACCTTCTAACAATGGTGCATGAGCTAACAACTCGTCGAACGTAGATGAAACGATAGAACCATACTCATCGTATTATGAGTATGCAGGTTGTGATACAAACACACGACGATACGTTTAGTTGTACGAAATATATGGCGGCAGCACACCATTCTCCGATGGTCGCGGGTACCCGCTGGGTGCCGTGGTCAGTGGTCGGATACAAAGGAAGGGCACATACATGAAATTCGCACGTTTGCTCGTTCTCTTCGCCATGCTGCTTACGGCATGTAGCATCCCTGGCGGGACGGATGCGAGCGGCGTGCCATCGAACGCGATCAGAATCTCGATGGCATTCTCACCAGAAAAAGAAGCATGGCTGACGGAACGCTTTACCGCCTTTAATGCTACGCGCACCGAGGTCGGCGGTAGGCCGATCTATGTCGAGGGAGTACAGAAATCTTCGGGCGCGGCTCGCACCGAGATCCGCCAGGGTAGCTACAAGCCGACCATCTGGTCGCCCTCGTCAAGCGCCTGGCTGGAAGTGCTTAAGCAGGAAGGCGGCGATAGTAACGTCGCGGTGTCCAACAAGCCACTGGTGCTGACGCCCGTGGTGATCTCGATGTGGAAGCCGATGGCAGAAGCGCTGGGATGGCCAAGCAAGCAGATCGGCTGGTCCGACCTGCTGGCACTAATCACCGACGAGAGTGGCTGGGGCAAATATAACCACCCCGAATGGGGACGTTTCTCGTGGGGTCATACCGATCCTGAGATCAGCACCACCGCGCTTTCGACTGTACTGGCGGAGTTCTACGCCGCCACCAACAAAGCAAGCGGCCTATCCGTTGCAGATGTACAGGCTGCCGCATCACAGCAGTTCCTGCGCGACCTCGGACAAGGCATCAAGCACTACGGCTACAACACGTTGGTCTTTTCCGAGAACATGAAGAAGTATGGGATGTCGTACATCTCGGCGTTTCCCATGGAAGAGATCACACTTGTTGAGTTCAACAAAAACGCACCATCGACACCGCTTGTCGCGATCTACCCGCGTGAAGGAACCTTCTGGCACGATAACCCGTTCATCATTATGTCGAGCGCAACCACAGAGGAACAACAAGCCGCCACGAAACTCTATGACTATCTGCTGAACACCGAAAGTCAGAACGCAGCATTGCAATTCGGTTTCCGTCCGGCGAATCCTGCTGTGCCTCTAGCATCACCACTAACGGCACAGTTTGGCGTCGATCCCGAACAACCGCAAAAGCTGCTCGAAGTGCCATCAGGTGATGTGCTGGTCGCTGCCAAAAATGCGTGGGCAGCCAACCGTAAACGTGCCAACATCGTGATCGTGGTCGATTCATCCGGCTCGATGCAGGGCGATAAGATCGAGCAAGCCAAGGCTGGTTTGGACCTGTTCGTCAGCCGCGTACTCCCCGAAGACCGCGTATCGCTGGTGACGTTTTCGAACGAGGCCAGAACGGTGATCCCTCTGGCCGAATTGTCCCAGAACCGCTTCGAACTACAGCAAGCGATTCAGGATATCAATGTAACCGGGCAAACCGCGATGTATGACGGATTGGCAGCCGCCAGGGAGGTGCTTGCGAACGCCGAGAACAGTGGCGACCGAATCGACGCGATCGTCCTACTGAGCGATGGACTCGACAACCGTTCGACGAATACCTTTGATTCGGTCAAAAGCGCATTCGACGAAAGCAATATCGCGATCTTCCCGATCGCGTATGGCGACGACGCTGATACTGATGCGCTGACGAACATCGCCGACTTCTCACGCACGACCGTGATTAAAGGTGGTACCAACGATATCAACACGATCTTCGAGAATCTGAGCCGCTACTTCTAGTCTCTGCACAGGGCTGTTGGAGCATCATCCACAGCCCTGTTCCGTACGGAACACCTTCTTTGTCCCGCAGGTGACGTCGAGGCGCAAACCACGCCTGTAGACTGCATGGCATGACACGGAGGTGGATAATGAATCTATTGCAGACATACCAGGCCGAACAGGCCATGCACGATACGCATGCCAGCATCATCCGCGAGCTACGAGAGCGTCAAGACCGTATGCAAGCTCTCGCTCGCTTCACTGGCGTCCGGCCTCGATTCCAGTTCGTGCGCCGAATCAAAAGCATTGTATTCGTAGCACGATTTATGCGTATTCCACGTTTGAATGCCGCCAGCCGCCTGGAGCGTTAAAAACGGGGAAAAGCTATGACTTTGTTATCGGTTCAGCGTTCGGCGTCCACCTGTGGGCGCCGAACTGCTCCTTCAATCATCCAGGTATCCGTCATTCTAATCGCTCGTGTCGTTGCTGCGGTGAAACGGTTTGGGCAGCGGATGCATACCGCTCGACATACACGACCCGACGTTCGCGGAGCACACGCCTATGCCTTCGCCCGTCTGCAGACAGACCTTCCCCCCGTCCTCCACTACCACGCGCTGCGCCACACCCGCGACGATGTGTTGCCAGCCGTCGAACGCCTCGCCTCCCTGAGCGGCATCACCGGACACCCCCTCGATCTGTTACGAACCGCTGCCGTATTTCACGACATCGGCTATGCCGTCACGCGCACCGAGCACGAGGCCGCGAGCATTGCCATTGTACGTGCGGTCCTGCCAGGGTACGCATTTTCCGACGAGGACATCGAGCAGATCGTGGGGATGATCGCCGCCACAAAGTTACCGCAAACGCCACGCACGCCGCTCGAAGCAATGCTTGCTGATGCCGACCTCGATTCGTTAGGGCGTTGTGATTACTTTGAGCGGTCCGAAGAACTACGTGCCGAATGTGCGGCTTGTGGGGAACCTACTGACCAGCGTACGTGGTGCGAGCAGCAGCACTCGTTCCTTACGTCGCACAGCTACCATACCAGTACCGCGCACCGCCTGCGCGACGCCCAGAAAACCCGTAACATTCATGACCTCGCCAAGCGAATAACGTGACAAGCAGACCGTTCAATCAGCAAAGATTCGTTGTGAGCTAGTGTTGCATCATAGCCGAGATGGTGGTCCTTCTCCAATAGTCAGGGTCCGCTGCGTTGCTTCGTCCAGTCAAAAGACGTTATCATAAGCGGCAGCATGACATGGAGAAATCAGATGCCACCCGGCAAAATCAGCACCTCCTGGAATACGACCCCCTTGTTCCATGGCCTCGCGCCCGAAGAGCTTGAGCGCGTGCGTGCCATGTTCCGCACCTTGAGTGTTCCGACCGGCACCAATATCATGAGCCTGGGACAACCCGGTGAAGTTGCGTACATCATCACCAGTGGCACGGTCAAGATTCACGTCGAACAATCGGATGGACGCGATGTAGTCATCGCGTTACGTGGTCCTGGCGAACTCGTCGGCGAACTGAGCATCCTTGACAATATTCCACGCAGCGCAAGTGTGGTGTCGTTGGAACCTGTGGGCTTATTGTGGATCGACAGGCTCAATTTTCAGGAATGTTTGCACACGATCCCTGCCCTGAGCCTGAACCTGGTGCATATTCTGGCACGGCGTTTGCGCGTCGCCACTACTCAGATTCAACTTCTTACCACGCAGGACATCTACGGTCGCGTCGCGCATCTGCTGGTGACGCTCGGAGCAGAATATGGCGAACAACTCGACGATGGCAAGGTACGGATTCCGTTACGACTTACGCAGAATGACCTCGCGGGGCTCGCGGGCGCGTCACGTGCGCGAGTGAATCAGGTGTTGGTGTACTATCGTGAGCAGGGTTCGATCAGCATAGACGCACAATACCGCATCACGCTCCACGACACACATACACTGAGCGAACGCTACGAATGAGACGGTGCGACGTATTACAGCAGGTGAGCGTCACACCATTTTCTGATCGTGGGGTTGTGGCGCAAATGCTGACGGGCTTGCTCCACGCGGCGGTATACCTGCGATACCGTGAGGCCAAGTACCTCAGCCGCTTCGCGCAACTTCAAGCCCTGCACGACACTAGCATGCCAGACTGACAGCAGCAACGGATCGTTTTTGACACGTGCCAGCACCTTCAACTCCTGTGCGACAAGGAGGTTAAGCTCGCTCGCCTCCACGATCCCTGCAACTGCTTCATTGTGAGCGATCAGCCTATTTGTTTGATTGCTCTCACATTCCAACAGCCAGTCTAGCGAAACATTTGAGGCATTTGGCGCTGGCCGCCACTCAGGTATACGTTTGGCTTCCTGGCGTTCAGCCTTAAGTTTGATGCCGTGTCCACCTGCACTCAGCGTTTGGCGATCACGCCAGTAACGTGAAATGCGGGAGACAACAGTGACCGTCAGCCAATGCTTGAAAGGCCCCTCAAAGTTGTAGAGATGGAGCTTCTTCCGGATATCCTCATAGGCATCGATGTCCGGTGCCCCTACTGCTTCACCGTCATTGGGGAACTGGCTATGCTTGGCAGCCCGTTCCATGATCCACTCCAACACTTCGCCCCATTCAGGGTTCGTTAACGAGGCCGATAACTGCCTGACGACATGCCCATCGCGACGGTAATTGATAGCGATCTTTGGCACTGCATTAGCTAAGGGCAACCGCGTTCGTTCGAGGTACGGCATGATCGCCGTTGCAAGTGCTTCATGCGCAGCACGATCTAACGACGGATCAACGTGCGTTTCCAGGAGGCAGATCACTTCATCACGCCTGGGAACCAGTGAAGCTGGACGATGCTCCATACGGTTTCTATCCTAGTTGGGTACGTAGCTCGACAAGTCCGGACCCCGATGGAGCGGGGGTAACGGGATCGTTCCTACGACGCAAAACGTAATACAAAATGGATACTAAGAGGTACGCCAATAGTACCACATCCTGAGGTAAAGGCGCGTTATAGCCTGAATACGATCAGGGTTCCGTCAACGCTGGGAGAAAGTCATTCCGAGACCGGGTTTTCTGCTAGGCCAAGGATGCTGTCCAGCAATGAATGGACCAGAGGAGCCTTCGGGTGCAACCCCACCATGACATCTTTATAACATTTCTTGCCCACGAAATGCCGTTGACGGAACGCTGGAAAACCGTGAGAATGTGCGCGTGTTTGGATGAAGGTTATGATACATGCCAGTATGCATGATTAGCTGAAGAATCGAACCAATTCTTCGCTTACACGCTCCGGTGCATCATGTTGAACCCAATGGCTTGCCTCCAATAGCTCCACCTGCACATCGGGGACCCAGCGTTGCAATCGGCCTTGATCGGCATTGGCGATGTCAAGCGCCACATCATGTTTGCCCCACAGAACCAGCGTTGGCATAGCCAGCCTATGCGGTGCCTTCTGCACGCCACGGTTGAGCATGCGCCGCCCAAGACTACGATAATAGTTGAGCATCGCCGTTCTGGCTCCTGGCTGGCCGAGCGCGGCGGCGTACTGGCGAGCAGCATGGTCATCAAAGTATGTAGCATCAGCCCCGCTGGCGTGAAAGAAACGCTTGACCCAAGCAGGTGAACGTGGAATCGACAATTCCGGCAACCACGACAATTGAAAGAAGCCGACATACCAGCTTTTACGGCGCTGAGCCGACGACCCACGCAGGAGCTCTCTGAAGCGCGCGGGATGGGGCGCGTTGAGGATAACGAGTTTGCGAACAAGCTCAGGATAGATCGCCGCCGTGTGCCATGCTACAACACCGCCCCAATCATGCCCCACCAGGTAGCCACCGTCGGTACCGCCAAACAAACGTACGCAGGAACCCTGCGATGTCTGCGGCGAGCGTATCAATGTCGTAGGAGCCGACACCCTGCGGTTTTCCTGATGTATTGTAGCCACGCATGTCGGGCGCGAGCACGCGGAAACCAGCCGCCGCCAGCGCCGGAATCTGCCGATGCCAACTCCACCAGAACTCCGGGAAGCCATGCAGCAGCACCACCAACCGTCCTTCACCAGCCTCGACGTAATGCAGCCGAACGCCGTTCACGATCGCTTCATGATGCTTCCAGCCTTGTGTCGCCATCACGACCTCCTCTGACGATCAGGCTACCATGCAACGACGACCGAACCGTGCGCTACAATAGCGCACGATTCAACGCGAACGAGCTTACTCACTAAAGACAACGGAGTTTTGAATGACCGCACGCACCTATGATCTCGTCGTACTAGGCGAAATTAATGTAGACCTTATTTTGACAGGTGATGCACAACCAATTTGGGGACAAACAGAGAAACTTGTTGACGACGCACAATTGGTTCCTGGCGGTTCCTCGATGATCTTCGCTAGCGGAGCCGCACGACTGGGACTTCGGACCGCCTACGTTGGCGTGGTCGGCGACGATGCGTTCGGCACGTTCATGCTCGATTCATTAGCCGCGGCTGGCGTCGATACAACACACGTGATCGTTGATCCGAATATACGTACCGGCATCACCGTGCTCCTATCGCGGCCTGATGGAGACCGTGCGTTGCTCACCTACCTTGGCTCGATCGCCGCGCTGCGTGTGGAACAGATCGATCGCGATCTGATTGCTCAGAGCCGTTTCCTTCACACAGGAGCCTATTTTTTGCAGCACTCACTACAACCGAGTCTGCCGGAACTTTATCGCTACGCACGCTCGGTTGGCACGGTCACGTCACTTGATACGAATTGGGATCCCTCCGAACAATGGGATAGTGGGATTCAGGCAGTGCTGGCGGAAACCGACGTGTTTTTGCCTAACCGTGCTGAGGCGTGCAACATTACCCGCGTCGACGACCCTGGCGCGGCGCTAGAGCAGTTGGCACGCCACATACCAACAGTCGGCGTTAAACTTGGCGCGGAAGGTGGACTTGCCATGCAGGGGACAAAGCGCGTCGCCGTGCTACCACCAGCAATGAACCCCGTCGATACGACGGGCGCGGGCGATAGCTTCGACGCAGGTTTCATTGCTGCCATCGCAAAGGGCCTGTCACTGCACGACACGATCGCTGTCGCGACCGCATGTGGCAGTCTGAGTACACGCGGAATTGGTGGAACGGCGACGCAGGCAACCTGGGATGAGGCATGGGCTGTCGCTTCGCGTCTGGAAGCAACAAACAGCACGAGGTAACACACGGGGTTCCTGTGGATATATACGATGCCAGCAACCATCAGTCGCGAGCGGCGAGCTGTGTCGCACCGCAGGAGCATCCTAAGGATCGAGCGCATCCTTGATGTGCTCGATCCGTACAGGAAAATTGAACGGCTTCACGACGTAGCTATGTGCCCCATCACGAATGACTTCAGTCATATCTTGCTCTTTTCCGAGCGCCGTGACCATGATCAATGGATTTTGGACTGTACTGGAATCAGTCTTGGTGCGGCGTACCACCTCAAACCGTTAGCAATCGGCATCATCACGTCGAGCAGTATCACATCAGGGCATTCGTCCCGTGCAAGTGCGACCGCTTGAGCGCCATCAGACGCCCCAGAAATTGCATGACCGAGGTGTTTGAGGCAGACGGTAATCAACCTAGCAAATATTTGCATCGCCTTCTGCGATCAGAATCCGCGCCATTCCCACAAAGCTCCTTCATCACCGTCGGCACGATCATGCAGGCGCAGTTTCTGCAATGGACCAAACCTTCGCCCCAGAATACGCCGCGTTAACAAGTTCGTCGATGGCATCGGCTGCCAACGGTTTGACGTAGTAAAAGCCTTGTCCATAGCGGCAGCCGAGATCACGCAGTTCGCGCAACTGTGCGGTAGTTTCGATACCTTCGGCTATCACATCGACACCAAGCGCGCTTGCAAAAGCCACTACCGCGCGCACGATTGCGCTATCTTCGGCATTACGTCCAAGGCCGTGTACAAACGAACGATCAATCTTGAGCGTGTCTAATGGGAAACGCTTGAGCGAGCCGAGCGCGGAGAAGCCTGTGCCGAAATCATCGACAGCGATCTGTACACCCAGTGCTTTGAGCTCACGCAACACACCGACGGTGCTATCGACATGCTCCATCATCACATATTCGGCAACTTCTAGCTTCAACAGACGCGATTCAAGTTGCGTTTCTTTCAAAATCTGTGCGATGTGCTCGACCAGCATGGGATGCCGGAATTGGCGCGCCGACAGGTTAACGCTCACGGCAAAGCCTGGTCCTTCCGTATTACGTTTGCGCCACTCCTGAGCCTGCTGGCAGGCCTGATGGAGCACCCACATACCAATCGGGATCAATAGTCCGGTTTCTTCGGCGAGCGGCAAGAACTGTGCTGGTTGCAAAACCCCACGCTTGGGATGATCCCAGCGTAATAGCGCCTCGACTTCGGAAACAATGCCGGTTTCGAGTTCGAGAACAGGCTGATAGGCGAGAGAAAACTCATTGCTATCGAGTGCACGCCGCAAGTCGGTTTCGAGTTCGAGGCGTTCCCAAGTGCGCGAGTTCATACGCGGGTCGAACACTGCATAGCGATTCTTACCCTTGTATTTCGCCTCGTACAAGGCCATGTCGGCATTACGCAACAAATCGTCCGGTCGCTCCTGACCTGACCCGCTCATTGCGATGCCAACGCTGGTCGTTACAAACAGCTCGTGACCTTCGAGTGTAAAGGGCGCGGTGAGCTTTTCGGCGATGCGTTCGGCGACCTGTACAGCATCCTGTACGCCGACAATATCTTCCAGCAGCAGTGTAAATTCGTCACCGCCAAAGCGTGCAGCAGTATCACCTGGACGCAAGCATTCTTGCAGACGGATGCCCACGCCATGCAACAGCTGGTCACCTGCTTTGTGACCAAGTGTATCGTTGATCGTTTTGAAATGATCGAGGTCCATGAACAGCAAGGCAACAGAATTATCTCGTCGGGCCGCTCGTGCGAGTGCATGGTCCAAACGATCCATGAATAACGCGCGATTTGGCAGGTTGGTCAGACGGTCGTGGAAGGCCTGATGTGACAACTGTTCTTCAAAAAGCTTGCGCTCAGTCACATCGGTGATGAAACCTTCCAATGCTATGAGCGTACCCTCCGGCGACAGCACACCGCGTCCCTGTTCCCAGACCCATTTTTCTTCGCCGCTCGCGCACATGATACGATAGGTGAGTTGGTACGCGCGCTGATCGCGGAGTGCGTTTTGTACATCGTTGTGAACAACCTCGCGGTCGTCGGGATTGATCAGTTCCGCATACGGGATACCGTTCTCCGACACCAGTTGGTCGGCTCGAAATCCCGTCAGATCCACGGCACCTTCGCTCACGAAGGTCATCGTCCACAACGTATCGTTTGCGCGGCGATATGCCATGCCTGGAAGGTTGCTCAACAGCGTTGCCAGGCGTCGTTCGCTTTCTCGCATGCCTTCCTCGGCGTGCCGTGCCCGCAGCAAGCGCCGCACACGTTGGCGCAGCACCGCCCAATGGATCGGCTTCGTCACGAAATCGCTGGCACCGGCGGCGAACGCCTGGTTGACCGACACATTATCGTCGAGGCTGGTGATCATCAATACCGGCGTGTTGGAGCCAGTGGGTTCCCTTTTTAGATGCGCGCATGCATCGAAGCCATCCATGACAGGCATAACGCCATCCATCAACACGATGTCTGGACGCAGTTCACGAAAGGCTTCCACCGCCCGCGCACCATCAGGCGCTTCGGCCACGCGGTAGCCTTCCTGCTCCATCACTCGTCGCAACAGCATGCGCATGGCACGATCGTCATCGACAATGAGTATCAGCGGCTTAATCGACTGAACGCTGGTCATGTCTGCACGCTCTGCTGTGAGATTGGCAGCCAACGAGGGCATAATTGTGAAACGAGATCCTGCCATGTATATAACGCTCGCCCCTCATAATTCAAAGTCGAAGCATCTGTGATTATGGGAAGTAACGCATTCAAGCACCCAATGAGTGTGAATTGTAAATGCATGACTAGCGATTGCACAAGTAGCCATACCTTGCGATCCCATAATACATGCAAGAGCCGTTCCACCTGCAGCGGTCCTGAACGCCAATCGGGCAGCGACACAGCGCACTGTACATCCCTGCCGAGTGTTTCAAAGGAACTATCAATGCAGGATATAACAATGTCCTGGGGACACGTGTCGATACGCTTATTCTCGACGGGAAGTATTGATAGCTCATCAGGTGGCGGTTGGTCTGGTGGCAAGGATTCCGCGATCTCACAGATAAAATAAAGTGGCTCATACGTCGCGTCGCGTGCCAGAGAGATGTGGCGTTCCGCCCAAACCGTGTGTCCCTGCTTATGACGATAACGCAATATCCCATGGTACGTGCGAACCTCGCCCTGGAGCATCTGGCGCGCCATAGCCAGTTCGGCCTCATACACATCCGGCGGTGTAAGGTCGAGCCAGGACATATCGAGTAATTCCGATTCGCTGTAGCCAAGCAATTGACACAAGGCACGATTGACTGCAATGTAACACCCATCAGGGTTCACCAGTGCCATCCCGACCGGCGCATATTCAAACGCGCTACGGTAGCGTGCCTCCTTGGATTCAAGTGTAGTCGTCGCGGCGTGGTCCTCCGTCACATCCCTGGCGATACCGTACATGCCCACCACTAGTCCATCCATGAGCAGGGGAATATGGGTTACAACCAACACACGCTGGGGTGTCTGTGCCAGGTGTACGCTGAGCGTGCGCGTCGTGCCGTCGGAAACGACCTCTAATACGTGCAGCCAGCGTTTTTGGTCACTAGCGTCAAGGAACGATGCAAACGGATGATTGAGCAAATGCTCATCATGTTGACCCAGCACAGCACTGGTCGCAGCGTTGACGCTCATGAACCGACCGTCGAGGTCCAGGGTGAACACAGCATCGGGATTGCCATCATAGAGCGAGCGATAGAGTTGTTGACTCGCGACCAGATCGGCACGTTGCAGCATCAGATGACGGTCGAGGAGCGTCGCCAGCAACGCCAGCACCGAAACGATCAGAGTCAATAAGCCTACCGATCCAGCCATATCAATGAACGACGCCCGTTCTGCGTAGGCAAAGGTATCCGCGCCCCATACATCCAGCACGATCATGCCACCACAAAGCAGGACTGCCGCGCCCACGCATCGAGCGAATGCCAATCGGGGCGTAAGATACGTTCGCGGAAATGCAAGTGCGAGCATCGCCCAGGCAACGAGGGTCGTGGCACAAAGCATCGCAAGGATCGCGAACGGCGTCGATCCCGATGGTCGCCCGAATGCCGCGTTGCCAAGATAATAAATTGATGTGAGTGCCGAACCCAGGCACAACGATGCCAGAGGCCAGCGAAGAGTCGTCGCTTCGTTTTGTTGCACGACGACGAGTGACGTCGCCACACCAACAACGCAGATCAGAAGCGCCAACAAAGGGGCCAACGCCTGATCGGCGGCGAACATGTGTTGGGGATGAATTACAAGTACACCGGGATACAATACACCGACGCCCACCACGATTAAGATCGCGCTGCCCGCGGTTCGCGCCGCACCGCCAGACGAACGCAGTGATGTACGCCGTGCGATCAAACAGGCGATCATTACCACAACCACAGCACCGCAAAATGCAAGAACACCCGTCAGATCACTCGCACTCAGTATCGACAACGCCTTTTCCCCATTCCTCGTTGTGTGGACGCGAAGTCCGCCAGCGTTTCAGCACGATCACCTGTCGTGACATCTCCATGGGAGACCATGCTATATATGTAAGGTGTATTGTCGCTTGTTTAGATGAGTGTAGCTAAACCGAAAGGTCCCATCCTGCGCTGTCCATTGTACCCGTACGCTATTTCTGCGATCATATTCAGGGTACTACACGCGAACAGGACGAACCGTATCAGGTTCTGTGGAAAATGTCAGATATCCATAGTCGTTCAAAAAGAATCACGAAGTTGCATATCAGTATCAATCATGGTAGAGTAATCGCGGGTGATGGACAGATGTTCCATCATACACGTAGACTATGTGCTCTACGCAAGGCTATTGGCGCTCAGCCCAGTCCGCTGTTCTGCCAGGAGGCACACAATCTATGTCACGTTCAGTCGGCTTGCCCTGTCGCACGTCGCCGGACACAGACCAGTCTTCTGTTTCCCGTTCCGTTCGCTCACGTCGTTCAACAACCAGCCGTATTCTTCGGGCCACATCAGGTGGAATCGTCAGCCTAACGCTGTTATCGCTGCTCGTTCCGTCCTCGCGTCCCATTGCCTCCGACTATGCAGTCGCGCCTTCCGCGGCTCGTTTTGCAGCCGCCGGATTTGTCGGCATGGTGGGCGATGCAAGCGGCATCGACGATACCGCCACCTTCTCTGATATCGAAACCGTTGGTGGAACGCTCGCGTTCGGCGACCCAATTACGCCGCCGATCACGCTCCCAGCACTGCCCGGTGTTCCAACACCAGCAGAACCGCACCCGGCCCCGCCGCCCGCTGAGGAACATCCACCTGTAGAGCCAACACCGGCACCACCCGAGACGCATGAGCCGGTAGAGCCAACACCGGCACCACCCGAGACGCACGAGCCGGTAGAGCCAACACCTCCGCCGCCGGAAGCGACGCCACCACCCGCTGCGGAAACACCTCCGCCCGCCGAGCCAACCCCGCCTCCTACCGAAGATGTAGGCAGCGTGGATCGTGGTACGGATGCGTCCAACTTCGCTCGTACGCTCGTCGGTAAGAGGTATCGGTATGGTGCCAGTGGGCCGAACTCGTTCGACTGCTCGGGTCTGACGATGTATGTGTATCAGAAGTTCGGTGTGAAGTTGCCCCACAAGGCCAGCTATCAGTTTAGCTCGCGCTACGGTACAGTGATCGGGTCTATGAGCGACCTGCGAGCAGGTGACCTCGTGTTCTTCAAGAACACCGCCGGACCTGGTATCACCCACACTGCGATCTATGTTGGCAACGGCAAAATGGTCAGCGCCAATACACCACGCACGGGCGTTCAACTCAATTCGATCGGCGAATCATATTGGCGCAAGCATTGGGCTGGTGGCTTACGCCTCAAATAGTCCACAGGTTTTCGAGCCAATATACATGACCCGAAGCAGGCTGGCCGCATCATCGATGATACGGCCAGCCTGCTTCTCTCGTACCATCACGTTCTTGCGCTCAGACATCCCCGCGCATGTGCCTGTGCAGAAACTCCGCGACAGCCGGATATGCCACCAATTTATTCTTGAGCTTGACCAGGCCGTGTCCCTCGTCATCAAACACCATTAACCGCGTCGGTACACCGCGCTGATCGAGTGCCGCCACCAGTTGTTCAGCTTCGCCAACCGGCACACGCGGATCGTTTGCACCATGGATCACCAACAGCGGCACGGCGATCTTCTGGACATGGTTGATCGGCGAAATCTGCTCCAGAAATTCGCGGTCGTGTTCCAGGCTTCCATACTCAGCCTCGCGGTGTCCACGCCGATACGCGCTGGTGTTCTCCAGAAACGTCACGAAGTTGCTAATTCCTACGACATCGACCCCCGCCGCCCATAGCTCAGGGTTGGAGGTCAACGCCGCCAGCACCATAAAGCCGCCGTAACTGCCACCATAGACCGCCAGGCGTTGTCCATCGATTGACGGCTGCGCTTGTAACCAGCGTGCCGCATGAGCTACATCTTGCACGGAATCCATACGCAATCGCACGTCGTCGAGATGGCTATATGCCTTGCCATAGCCTGTCGAGCCACGCACATTCGGCACGAGGACAGCATATCCACACGCGACGAAGTATTGCACCAGAAAGTTGAAGGCTGGCACAGACTGGCCTTCCGGTCCGCCATGAACGATTACCACTGCCGGAGCGGGGCTTTGGGCGGGCTGGAAGAACCACGCAGGAATCTCTCGCATGTCGAAGGTGGGGTAGCGTATCAGTTCTGGCGGGGTAAACGCATGAACAGCTAAGCCGCCATGCGCCGAGCGCGTCGCTGCACCGACAGTATCGCCGTCCAGATCCCACACTAAAATGTCGGATGTTGCCGTGGCGCTGGTGTACGAGAACGCGAGGCGGCGGCTATCCGGTGACCACGCAAGCTGCCCATCGAGCCACGCCGCAACTCCAGCCACACCGTCGCCCAGGGACACGGTACGGTCGGCATGAGTCACTTGATCGCGCACATGCACACGACTGATGCCGTCCTCGTTCACCACGTACGCCAGCAGACGTTCATCCGGCGACAGCGCCATCTGGTTGATATCCCAGGCAGCAGTAATCACGGGCGCAATCGCGCCTGTCTGGATGTCGAGCCGACCGACGAACAGGAAATCCGATTCCCAATCGGTGAGAACCAACAACGAACCGTCGTCGGCATAGGCGAGCGCCTCGTAGCGCACATCTTTGGGTCCGATGCTCCGTGCTGTTCCTGCCGCAAGATCGACCTCGAACAATGCGTGGCTATAGCTCGACACAGTTCTGACCACCGCCACACGACGACCATCTGGTGAATAGGTCGCATGGTGGAGATACCCAGGGGCGTCGTTTTGCCATAGAGTGCGCTCCGTCCCGTCGCTATGCTGCAGCAGCAGATCGAAGCGAGCAGGATCGCGGCGATTGGCAACGAAGATGATTTCAGAGCCATCGCGTGACCAGGTGCCGAATGTGTGCATGGCGTGTTCATAACCGCTGGTCAATGGTTGTTCGCCGTGGTCGCCGAGCACGTATAACTGCGCGTTCTCGTTGCCGCCACGATCCCGCGCAAAGATGATCCGTCCATCGTCGGCGGCAGGCGAACACCACAACCCCATCACGCGGTCGGCCTCGAAGGTCCGTTGCGTAGGCCACGGAATCGCTGACTGGTCCGGCGTCCAGGCGACCGTCCAGACTTGCGGAACACCCGTCATGGTGGACAGGAACGCGATATGCTCACCCGCGCCCGTGTGCGCCGGATAATAGGCTTGCTGCACGTTGAGATAAGGCGCAATGTTCAAAACTAATTGCGTCGGCTGGTCCATCAAAACACTCCTCCTCTTGTTCGGTAGCTGTGGCTGGTAGCACCGACTGACGCTTTGTTCACTCCACGTGTAGTATAAAGCCGCACGACGGGTGAACGTGCTGGCCATACATTGTTTGTATGCCGGAACGAACGCCGCGACAGCACACAAGCCAGACGTGCTATACTGCGCCTGTCCTAGATACCTTCTCAGCCAGATAAGGAACACCATGCAAGCAGATTGCTTGAGCGATCCACGCTACACAGACCAGCAACAGACCCAAACGCTATGCGATGATCTCGCGGAGCGTTCGCGCACCATGGAACAGGAGCAGGTAATGCTCGCGGAACTCGTCGATGCGACGGAGCCACACCGTCCCTACCAGGCGTCGCGCTACCGCGCCATGCTCGAAAACGTGCATGGACGCTTCGTCCAACTACGTGCAGCCATCGACCGCTATTGCCGCTGAAACACGCCAGGGTGTAAACGCTTTCGATCAAATAGTACGTGTTGCGAGCAGGGTACCAGTTTGCTCTGCCAAACTCCTTTACCCCAATTCTGAACAAATGTTACGCAGAATGTTGTTGCATCACCACGTCACTCTGGTATAGTTCTTCACGAGCCAGATTCCAACTCACATCAAGTACAATCCACCTATTCATACGTGCGCGTCCGCGACGAATCACTGCCTGTCATACCATTCTGAATCTCGACATATGTATTCGAGCAAGAATCCACACCTCCTCGCTTATATCTTCAAGTTAAAACTGTATATCAAACGTGTCGTACACAACGACGGCACACGACGATCTGTACACTGGCATCGACGATTCCACACACAAACGGAGCACAAACATGTTCACCACACCTCGGTCGGCGTCTGCTACATATTGGTCCGTGGCAACAAAACAATATGCTCTGCTTTTGATCATGTGCCTCGGAGCCGTCCTCGGCATTCCGGCACACACCGCAATAGCCGCCAGCGTGGTGTACGTTGTGCCTGGTGGTACCGGGACGCGCAGCGGGGCGAGTTGGGACAACGCCAAGGATTTGCAGGACGCCCTGACCAGCACGACCTCCGGTGAACTGTGGGTAAAAGGTGGGACATATACGCCGACAAATGGCACCGACCGCAACGCGACCTTTCTGCTGAAGGATGATGTGTCGATTTACGGGGGTTTCAACGGCACCGAGACGCAGCTAGCTGAACGTGATTACATCGCACATCCAACATACCTCAGTGGCAGTATTGGTGACAGATCGAATTTTTACGACAATAGCTCCCATGTCGTCACATCCAGCAACCCGAACACTATCGCTGTGCTCGATGGTGTTCGTGTTACTTCTGGAGCAACTGGTACTCATGGCGGTGGCATTGTTAACATCGCAGGAACGATATACATACGTAACAGTAGTATCATCGATAACTACGCCGCAGATGCAGGCGGCGGCATATATAACGCAGGCACTTTGTATGTCACTAACAGTGGGATAACCGACAATTCGTCTTCAGATGGTGGAGGCATACATAACACAGGCCATGTATCAATATTCAACAGCAGCATATCAAACAATTTCGCAGATGTTGGTAAAGGCGGAGGGTTGTCCAATAGTGGAACAATCGACATCATAAACACATCGATTACTCAAAATGAGACAATATATGATTACCATGGCGACTTGGACTTGCCCGGGGAAGGCGACTACCTTGAGTGTGGAACAGCCAGTGCCTTTTATAACAACGGCACAATGACACTAACCAATTCGATCATACGTTTCAATTATTCTTCTTGTGGCAACATCATCTCCAATGCAGGCTCACTCACATCCATCAATGTCACGATCACTGATAACCAGACTGAGAGTTTTTGGGGTGGTGATGAAGAGGAACCCGTCATTTTCAGCTATGCTCCTGGAACGTTCTTCATGCGTAACAGCATCGTGTGGGAGGGTCCGTCTGACCTTGGTATCAGACATTCTACGGCCGTTGATATTCAGTACAGTGATATCAGGGGCGGCTTCGCTGGCACTGGCAATATCGATGTTGATCCGTTATTTGAGGATGAATCTGTCCGCTTGAAGCCTACGTCTCCCATAATCGATCACGGGTCCAATGCTGCGCTTCCAGCAGGAATAACCACCGACTTCGATGGAAATCCACGTATTGCGGGAGGAAGTGTCGATATAGGTGCCTACGAGCGACAGACACCGTGTGCATCTCCACCAGTGCTATACGTCGATCAGGCGGTGAACGGCGGCTTCAGAGACGGCTCAAGTTGGGCTAATGCATTTCCGAGTCTTAAGGAGGCACTTAACAATACCACCGTGTGTTCAGGTATCAAGCAAATCTGGGTCGCACGAGGCACATATACACCAACAATAACGTCATACAATACCTATGCAACCTTTACACTCAAAAACGGGCTTGCTATATATGGCGGCTTCAACGGCACGGAGTCAGCACTCTCGGAGCGCGATCCCGTCACAAATATCACTACGTTGAGCGGTGAGATTGGAAGCCCTTCATCGTTTGGCGACAACAGCCATAATATTGTCACAGGCGACAACACCAATGCGACCGCTGTGCTCGACGGAGTGACGGTCAGCAGGGCTTCCCGTGCTGGTGTGTCAAACACAAATGGACGACCAACACTCACGAATATCATCATTAGTGGCAATTACGGTGCAGGTATCCATAATACGTCCAGCAATCCAACACTGACTAATGTGACGATCAGTCGCCAACGCTACACGGCCAGGTATCCGCAACGAGTCCAGCAACCCATCGCTCACGAATGTGACAATCAGTGCCAACTCCAATGGCGGCGTGTACAACATGTCGAGCAATCCAACGCTTACCAACGTGACGATCAGTGGCAACTCCGGGGCGTATGGCGGTGGTATCGCCAACATCAACAGCAACCCGGTGCTCCGCAACGTCGTCCTCAGCGGCAATCGCGCAACGGCGCTCGGCAGTGCGATGTACAACGATGGAGGCAGTCCGACGCTCACAAATGTCACCATCAGCGGCAACGACGCTCCCACCAACGGCGCCGCGCTCTTTAGCCGTCCAGGCACTCACGTTACAATCCGTAACAGCATCATCTGGGGGAATAGAACCCCGGCAATCGCGGGTGGTCGCAATGACATTCAATATAGCGATATCCAGGGTGGACACAGTGGCACGGGCAATCTCACTACCGATCCATTGTTCGTAGCGGGACAATCCGCCGGACTCTCGACTTCCGGTAATTACCACCTTCGCGACCGCTCGCCTCTTATCAACAAAGGCAGAAACGCCGATGTTCCCTCCACGCTGACCACTGACCGCGACGGCAAACCCCGCATTGTCGGTGGCACCGTCGATATGGGTGCGTATGAGTCGAATCTGGGTCCAAGCACCACGACCCTTCAATCGTCGCTCAACCCCACACGCTACGGCGAGAGCGTCACCTACACGGCACGGGTGACTGGTAGCATGCCAACGCCAAAGGGCAGCATCACGTTCATGGATGGCACGACGGTTCTGGCGAATCGCCCACTGGTCGATGGTCAGGCAAGCCTATCGATGGCGAAACTGAGCGGGGGAACGCACAATTTGAAGGCGGTGTATAGCGGAAGCAGTCTGCACACATCGAGCACATCGCCGATGATCGTCCAGACCATCAGGAAAGCCGTCACCACCACCACACTCACTTCCTCGCCCAACCCAATGGTCGTGGGACAACCGATCACATTCAAAGCGCGAGTGGTCGCGGCGACCGGCGGCACGGCCAGCGGAACCGTCACATTCACCGAAGGGACGACCGTGCGGGGAAGTGCCATGCTGGACAGCAGTGGCGTTGCAACGCTCACACTCGCTTCGCTCAACGGTGGAAAACACACGATCGTCGCGAACTACGCCGGAACACCTAACTTCGCCGCGAATGCATCCGCGCCACTCACCCTGACCGTCGCTCAATTTGATAGGCCGCTCAGATGATGTCTAGAGCACGCATCGTTTTCTACGCATCATCCTGGTTGTAGTTCCGGCAACTCACGTCGAAACGTCGAAAATTCACATTGACAACCATCACAGCGGTATGCTATGCTGCTTCACGGAATTTAAGCACGGGCTCATAATGCCCAGGGGCAGGTAATGGCACATTTTGCTGGAAACGGAGTAGTCCTTCAGATCGCGGCTTAGCGCGGCGATTCATAGGATACTTGCGCCCAGCGTTTCCCACTTAAATTAGACTTAACCTTTCTTGTACGAAAGCCGTGGGCGCATCACATGCCCACGGCTTTTTTGTTTGTTGATGCGCGGAGTGAACGATATGCCTATTCTAAGCGGTGCCAATCTTGGCAAGTGGTACGGAGCCGAACGTATCTTTGATGGTGTTAACGTCCTCGTCAATCGAGGCGATAAAATAGCGTTGGTCGGTCCTAATGGAGCCGGCAAATCAACATTGCTCAAAATCCTCGCCGGAATCGACGACGCGACCGAAGGCTCAGTAAGCAAGGCGCGTTCGCTTCGTGTGGCCTATCTCGCGCAGGAAGTCACGTTCGAAGGCGGTCTGACCTTGATGGAAGCAGCGCAGCGCGCCTTCGATCATCTCAACGAGATGGAAGCCGAACTACGCGAACTCGAAACGTTGATGGGTGATACCGAGCATCCTGAGTGGGAAGAACGCATGGATCGCTATGGTGATCTGCAGTTGCGTTTCGAGCATGCGGGTGGCTACCACACCGAACACATGATCGAGCGTACCCTGGAAGGACTGAGCTTCCGTGAGGAACATTTCGGGCAGCGGCTCGACACCTTCAGCGGGGGTCAAAAGACTCGGGCGGCGCTGGCGATCACACTCTTGCAGGACCCCGACCTGCTGCTGCTGGATGAGCCGACCAACCACCTCGATCTGCGTGCACTGCAATGGTTGGAGGAGTTCCTTCGCACCTGGCCCGGAACGCTGATGGTGATCTCCCACGACCGCTACTTCCTCGACCGTGTGACAACGCGCACGATGGAAATGGCCTTCGGCAAGCTCGAAGATTATCCCGGCAACTATTCCAAGTTCCTGCAACTGAAAGGCGAGCGTATCGCGTTGCAGCAAAAAGAATATGATGCCCAACAGGATTTTATCGCCAAAGAAGAGGAATTCATCCGGCGCTTCAAGGCTGGACAACGGTCTAAGGAAGCACGCGGACGCGAAACACGCCTCAACCGCTTGAAAGATGGCTGGGTCGGCGTGAACCCCAACAGCGAACGCAAACTGGTCGAAGCACCCCGACAGCAGCAAGCACTTAAGCTGAACCTGAACACCCAACTTCGTTCTGGCGAGGTCGTGTTACGAACGGGCAACGGCCTTACGGCGGGCTACCGAACGCCACAGGGCGATAAGGTGCTGGTCCGCACGCCCTCACTCTCGATCGAGCGCGGCGAACGGATCGCATTGATGGGGCCAAACGGTGCCGGCAAGACTACGCTCATGCGTACAATCACCAACGAACTACCCGCGCTTGCTGGACAGGTATCACTCGGCGTCAACGTTTCTGTCGGCTACTACGCACAGATCCATGAAGAACTAATCATGGAAAACACGATCCTGGAGGAGGTCCACCGTCTGAAGCCATTGGAGCCGACCGAGCGAATTCGGGGGCTTCTCGGTCGCTTCCTGTTCACGGGCGACGACGTTTATAAGCGCGTTGGCGATCTTTCGGGCGGTGAGCGTAGCCGCGTGGCGCTGGCGCAACTCACCCTGCGTTCACCGAACCTGTTGCTGTTAGACGAGCCAACCAACCATTTGGACATTGCCGCACGTGAGGCTCTCGAAAGTGTGTTGAAGGAGTTTCCAGGCTCGATCATGTTCGTTTCACACGATCGCTACTTCGTCGATGCACTGGCGGACAAGTTGTGGATCGTCGAAAACGGCACGGTCGCACAGTTCGAGGGCGGCTATACAGCCTATGCTAACCACCTGGCAGCCGAGGAACAGGCACGCAAACGTGCCGCCCAGCCACCAGTCAAGCAAACGAGCGCACCCCGCGAGCCAACCGACGAGCGCGAGATACGCAAACGTCAACGGCAACTGGAAACGCTAGAGCAGGAGATCGCGAAACTCGAGTCACGTAAAACCGCGGTCGGCGAGGCGATTAACACTGCATCCCAGACCGAGGACGTAGCAAAGGTCACAAAGCTAGGCAAGGAATACAGTGACATCGAGAAGCAATTGCTCAGCACCTATGACCGCTGGGCCTTGGTCGCGGCGGAGGCCTAGACATGTCGCAACGCTATCCCCACCTGTACTTGATTGGTCTAACGGGAAACATCGGCTGTGGTAAATCGACCGTCAGTCAGATGCTCGTCGAGCAGGGAGCGGTCGTCAATGATGCGGATCAGGTAACGCGGCACGTTATGCTGCCGTTTCAGCCTGCCTATGATGCAATTGTCGAAGCGTTCGGCCCAACGATCCTGACGGAGCCGGACGGACCGATCGATCGTCGTGCCCTCGGGCGTATCGTGTTCGCTGATCCGGCGGCGTTGCAGCGGCTCGAAGCCATCGTCCATCCCGCCACGCGGCGCACCAATGAAGCGTGGCTTGCCGACCACGATCGACAGGCACAGGCCGCCAACACGCGCCGTATCGCCGTCATAGACGCGATCAAACTGATCGAGAGCGGGTATCCTGCCATATGTGATGCTGTGTGGGTGGTGGTATGCGACGAGCGCGAGCAGGTGCGGCGACTGGTCGAAAGCCGGGGCATGACGAGTGAGGATGCGCGGCAGCGTATCGCAGCACAGCCACCGCAACACGAAAAAACAGCGGTGGCTGATGTCGTAATCGACAATAGTGGCACGTTGGCAGCGACACAGGTACAGGTGCTTGCCGCCCTTCAGGCAATTACAGCCGTGATGGATAGCTGATGAACCAGTATGGGTGGAGCGATTGTCCCGCCGACGTGCGCGACGTGGTCCTACGGTTCGCGGATTCGCTCCAACGGTTCACCGGACCGAACCTCATCGGCGTGTACCTGCATGGTTCGCTGGCAATGGGATGTTTTAATCCGGCACGTAGCGATATTGATGTGCTTGTTGTTACGCACGATGGCATGGACCTCGATACAAAACGCCGCGTCGCGCAACACCTGCTCGAAACATCTAACGCGCCGTTCCCCATCGAAATCAGTTTCCTACGCTCGCACGACCTCAACCCGTGGCACTATCCAACCACCTTCGACTTTCATTACAGTGAAGATTGGCGCAAGCAGACAACCCAGGATCTCAGCAGCGGCGCATGGCTTCGTTGGAACGACACCTACCGCAGCGACCCGGATCTGGCTGCTCATATCACGATCCTGCTTCGGCGTGGCATCGCGCTCGTCGGACCACCGCCGCACACTATGTTTCCTGCCGTACCCCGAAACGATTACCTTGATTCGATCTGGCTCGATATCGAAACGATGGAGGAATTGATCGATAGCATGGTCGTGTATGGTACGCTAAACATTTGTCGGGTGTACGCATATGTACGCGATGGCCTTGTCTGTTCAAAGGACGAAGGCGGAATGTGGGCGCTGTCGAGCATTCCACCTCGATTTCACTCGCTAATCACACAAGCGCTGCAAGCCTATCGCGGCGAGCGCACCGACCAGGACATCGAACATAGTGATGCGGTGGCCTTCGCCCGCGTCACGCTCAACGAAATCAAACGATACAGGTAGGCATATGAGAATAGCGGCAGTTGGAGATATATGTTGTGAAGCGACACATGCGGGTCGCTGGTCGTCGCAGCTTCAGGGCGTGAACCAGGAGGCCGACGTACTGTTGTTAGCAGGCAACCTGACACGTGGTGGCACAAAGGAAGAACTCGCGGTGTTATTAAACGAACTCGGAACGTTCACCGTTCCGGTCGTCGCCGTGCTAGGGAACAATGACTACGACGACGGTAATGCCACGACAATCTATGATTCGTTGCGGCGGGCAGGATTTCATCACCTTGAAGGGTCGTCCACAGAGCTCGAAGGCGTGACTTTCGTCGGCTCGATGGGTGTGGAGGGCGGCTTTCGGAGTAGCACGCGGCGACGGTGGAGCTATGCCGAGCAACAACTGATGACCCGTTTCGAGCATTATCTCCAATCGTCCGCGGGCGAGCGGCGCGTCGTCCTCCTCCATAATTCGCCGATCCTCGCAACCGTCCAGGGCGAAGAGCCGGAACTCCTCGAGGAGTTTGGATCGTCGGCGATGGAAAAGGCCATCGACACGGCTGGAGCCGATTTGATTATTCATGCTCATGCAAGCAACGGCACGCTCGAAGGCCGTACCCAGAAGGGCATCCCCGTCTACAACGTGTCGCTACCCCTGCTCAAACGCCACGGCTACCCCCACCCCTATCGTGTGTTCGAGGTCTGACCACAGCATCAGCGGACGTACGAGCCTCGTAGATGTACGTCCGCTGTGCGGTGCTATTGCCCGCTGCTGAACAGGTCGGCAAACTGTTGTAGAGCCGTTTCCAGAATAGGAGGGGATGGGGCAGCGTCATACGTTTTGACCGTCTTGCCGCCCGCTTCGATGCTATAGGCGAATGCATCCGGGAACTGCTGCCCGTATTCAGGTTGTAAGGCCGCCCAGTCGTTGCTGGCAAACGTCGCCTTCAGCGATTGGAGCGCCGAGGGTGTGATCTGCTCGGTCGTGACCGTACCGTTGCGGTCGATCTCCATCTGCCCGTCAGCATAGACCGTGATCGAATCCTGGAATCCGGCGAAACCACCCGAACGCATCCACACGGCGATCACATCCTGGGCAGTATCAGCGCCAGCGGTCGTCGTGTCAGCGGCCTCGACCGTCGGAGCAGGATATGAGGTCACCTCTTGAACCGCTGGCGTCGCCATCGGGTAGGCATCGATACTGTCTGTCTGAGGCGACGGATATTGCGTATCGATCGGAACGGCAGTTGTTCCTGACTGTGAACTCATCGTGGGCGCCTGGGTGTCAGGCACGTTCGCCGCACCACAGCCCACAAGCATCACGATCAAACACCCAACGGTCAGGATTCTATAGATCATCGCATCACTCCACTCATTACTAGGGAATGACGTTCACGCTTTGATGTTAGTTCCCGCCGCAACAGACACACCGCACAGAGCGGGGGCCTTGCAGCCAGTGCAAGGCCCCCGCTCTGTATGACGCTATTGCGTAACAGCGGCTTGCGTAGCAGTCTGGATGAGCGGCAGAAAGAGTGTTGGAAACACGCCCATCACGATCACGAACACCGCCGCGACGATCAGTGCGAAGCGTGTACCACGTCCTACCTTGACCGGATAGGGTTCGAGTGCATCGGATCCGAACACCGAGCGTACCACGCGCAGATACGCGACGGCACTGAGGACGACCGTGACCATACCCACGATCGCCAACCAGGCCGCACCGGCTTCCCAGCCAGCGGCCAGCACGAAGAATCGCGCCCAGAATCCACCCAGCGGCGGAAATCCTGCCAGCGACAGCAGGAAAATCACCAGCAGGAACGCAAGCCCAGGATTACGTCGCGCAAGACCATCGATGCCGTCATATGCATCTTCCGTGGTGCTATTCGCGAGCACCGACAACACACCCCAGACACCCAGCGTTGCGACGACGTAGGCTATCAGCGAATAGATGAGAGAGCGCACGCCATAGCCTGTCCAGGCGATCTGTCCCTGCCTATTAATCGCATACGCACCGACAAGCGCGATCAGCAGAAAGCCGGCGTGTGCGATGCCCGTATGAGTGAGGATGCGCCGTACACTGTGGGAACGGAGCGCGCCAAAGTTGCCTACGATCATGGTCAGGATTGCCACGACAGCGAGGATGCTCGCCCAGCCACCGAAGCCAGGCGCGAGCGTTGCCGAGCCGACCAACGGTTGCAGACCCAGGCCGACGATGCGAAACAACAACACGAATGCGGCTGCGACCGAGGCACTCGAAAGTAACGCAGCGACCGATGCAGACGTATGTTCATACACATGGGTCGTCCAGGCGTGAAATGGCACGACGGCGATTTTGTAGGTCATGCCGATGACGACCAACACGGTCGCCAGGATCATCAGCGGTGACGTACCACCCTGGCTGATCGTTTGGGCAATGGTTGGAATACTGGTCGCGTTGGGCGCGCCGCTGAGCGCGGCATAGCCGTATAAAAGACTGAAGCCATACAACAAGATACCCGACGACACCAGACCAAAGATCGGGTAATTCAGACTGGCTCTTGTCGCGCTCCGCGACCGTCCAAAATTGACCAGCACATACAGCGATACCGACGCAAGTTCCAGGGCGATGAACATGGACACAAGCTCGCCCGTGCCAGCCATCAGATTCATACCGACGATGCTCAGCACCAGAAGCCCGAAGAATTCTGCTCCATGCGCGATACGTTTGCTGTCCTGCACCAGCAGCGCCGTGACCATGCCAGCGCCGATGAACAACAACCGCGCCACCATCAACAGGTCATCGACGATCAGCGAATTGTTGAGGAGCGTCGTACCCTGGGCGCTTTGCAGGTTCCGTAACAGGCCGAGCAGCACACGGCCAGCGACCTGAGTGACCGCAGCCGGATCGAGCGCCGGATTGACGATACGGTCGATGATGTAGCCGGATTGAAGCAGCACGACCACGAAAATCATGCCCAGGCCAAGCGCGGTTGTGCTGGCAGCATCGCGGAAACGCTGTTCCTCGGTGGCTTCACCTGCGAACAGATCGCCAAAGACGATCAGCAATGCTAGCAGCGCCAGCATAAGCTCCGGAAGGAGCTTCAGAATATCATTGAATGTGAATTGCACTGAAGTCCCCTATCTGCCGAAGAATGGATTACCTACGGCTTGCACCAGCGCTTGCGCGTCGGTTAAGCGTTGCATGATGGGACCCACCCCCGCGAGCGAGAGCGGGTGGAGCACCACCGGAAACACCCCGACGATCAGCGCGACCAACAGGCCGCCGACGACGTACTCCTGCCAGGTCAGGCGCTCGAACTGGGCGACTGGCTTGTTTTGCGCCGCGCCGAAGAACGCCGCACGCATCACACGCAACAGATACACAATGGTGATCACCACGCCGATCACGGCGACGATCGCCGCTATGGAATAGCTCGTCCAGGCACCTTGCACGATCTGGCTTGTCCCCAGGAACGTCGTGAAACCGGGAACACCGATCAGCGAGAAACTACCGACGATAGCGACTGCAGCGATGAAAGGCAGAATCCGTCCAATCTCACCAAGTTCGGCGAGTTGTCCGGTGCCGGTTCGTGCGATGACCATACGCCCGGCGACAGCGAAGAACAGCGCCAGCGTCAACCCCTGCGTAAACAACAGCAACACCGCCCCATCAAGGGCGGCAGCGTTCAGCACCGCAAGGCCGAATAGCACAAGTCCGCTACGTGCGACCGTGGCATAACTGAATACGCCCACCAGATCACGCTGTAGGAATGCCAGCACGCCACCGTACAACAGCGAAAGCAGCGCCAGCGCCATAATGACTGGCGACCAGACGACAGCACCAGCGGGCAACAACCATAGCGCCACCCGCAGACAACCATAGGCGCCAAGGCCAACCAACGCGCTGGAAATCAACATGGCAACCGCGGTCGGAGCCGACGATAGCGCGTCCGGCAACCAGCGATGGAAGGGGAATAGCCCAGCAATCACAGCGAAGCCCAAAAATAAGGGCACGAAGGCAGTGGTCTGGAAAATCACCCCGAAATCGTTGTTTTGGGCGAGTTCGATCAGGTTGAAGGTGCGTCCACCAGCGAAGTAGATCGCCAGGATTCCGGCAAGGACACCCATCAGGCCGCTCAGAAGATAAGCACTCGCATGCGTGCTTCGTTCCTGCGGTTCGTCGCCGCTCGCTACCAGCGTCAGCAGATAGGCCACGACGACGGCGATGCTGATGCTCATATACATGAGCAACAGATCGAGCGCCATACACGCGCCCAGCAGGCCAGTGCCAAGGAGCAACAGCAACACGAAGTATTCCTTGACGCGATAGGTGACGTTCCACGACACCAGCACGGCGCTGAACAGCACGATGGCGGTCAACGCGAGCATCAGCACGCTGAGTCCGTCAGCGCCGATGAAGTACGCGATGCCAAAATCGGCGACCCAGGGCAGACGTTCGATGTGCTGGAAAGTCAATCCCGCCGGATTGTAGGAAAAGAACACACCGGCGACGAGCAGCAGCGCGACGAGTGAAGCGATTGTCGCCGTCCAGCGGATCGCCGCAAACGCGGTGCGCGGCAAGACGGCACAAACCACCGCTCCCGCCAGCACCACCAGCCACACCAGACTGAGATACGGGATACCATCCGGCAATGCAAGCAGATTCATCAGTTCAACCCTTCGGGAGCTTCAACAGCGACATCGTGCTGCGGGCGCCGCACAAACGCGATCACCAATGCTAATGCGACCGCGATTTCGACAGCAGAAACGATGCTCACGAAGATCGCAAAGATCACGCCGTTGGTGTTAGCAGGTTCAAGGTAGCGCCAGAAGGCGACAAGGTTAACGTTGACCGCTGTCAACATTAATTCGACCCCCATGAGCATCCCGAGCACGTTACGCCGGGACAAGGCACCAAAGAGTCCAATCGCAAAAAGCGCAGCACCGACTGTCAGAACCCATTCCAGTGGCACTGCCGTAACTATACTAACCATCTCATCCTTTGTTTATTCAATGGTATAGATGCGAGCGATGCGCCTGCGGGTGGTCGCCCCAACGACGTCGCCCACGTGTTCGTTGCGGACGACCACGACAGCGCCGACGATGCCGACCAGCAACAGGACCGCCATAACCTCGAAAGGCAGCACAAACTCCTGCATCAGCGAACGACCGATTTCGGCAATACCTGCCACGGACCCACCCACGCCCGCGCCAGTTTCGGCTGGCGAGGCAGCGCCGAGGTCGTTACGAGGCCAACTACCACCGCCGGGTAAGCCCGGTCGAAACAAGACTGGCACGAGGACGAGTCCAAATAGCACCAGCGCGCCCAGCGCGGCGAACCACCAGCGCCTGACGAGGCCGCGCACAACGAACGTTTGATCATTGTTAGTGAGCCGCAGGGCAAAACCAAAGAGCATCGCAACTACGACGACGCCGACAAGCGCCTGGACAATGCCAACGAATGGTGCTTGCAGCAAACAAAACAGCGCTGCCGCGAAGGCGAACGTCGAGGCCATCCACGAGGTCGCACGCGACGCATCGCGCACACTGACGACCATCAGGGCTGACCCGATCGTGAGCGCACCAAGCACGAAAAAGAGACCCTGTACTATCGTACTCATTCCGTTGGCTCCGCCGGAACGACAACCGAGCTATGTGATTTCAACAGCCCTTTGCGCCACGCATATAAGATCCCCACTCCCACCACCACCAGCGCCACCACCATTTCAATTGCGGTCAACATCACCAGTGAATCGAAAGCAAACGCCCACGGCACCAGCACAAGTATCCCCATGCCGAGCAACGTCCACACCAGTGTCGTTAGGAAACGCTCCGTTGTAACATCACCAGATGTGAAACGTGCGGCGATGCCGCGACGTGACGGTGATGTTGTTTCGGAAACGGGTCGCTCGTCGCGGGCGAAACGTGCGACGAAGAGCGGCGCAAGAGCAAAGATCAATGCGATGATCGTAAAGACAACAATGCCGGCATAGCTGGCGATCATTGCAACTCCTCACAACGTTTAGGAACAATCGTCCCGCGGGACACAGGTATAGCCTTCTTCAACAGCACACAAGAAGTGCTTATAGCGGTGCCGGGACGTGGCGCATTGTATCACATGACGACTGATAACCAACCATCAACGAAGTAAAGCGATATACACTGTAGTGCTGCCAGCCATACAGTGGAGCGGCCATCACGTTCGTATGAATACGACTATCACAGCCACGCATACTCGTGTTGAGGAGCATGATGAGTGGATATCGACGCTTGGCTATCACCGTCGGGCAACTCCATCATCTGCGATAGCCAGTCGTCCGCGGTCGGTGGTCCGTCTCAACAGACCGCGCTACAATACGCCCCTGGAAAGAAGCCGTTTCCGGCAACGCCGGATCGATGATGCTATAAATTGATGAGGAGGAATCGTGGATAGAATGATTGGCTTGCTGGCACGAAGGCACAGAACAACATGCTTTTTTGTCATCGCATGGGCGTTCATCACGATCATCTCCGGTGGTGCTCCAACAAATGCCGCCGCGCAACCGTCATGCGCTGGCCTTACCATCCGTAATGATAGCAACACCACGCTGGATGAGGACGCGCTGTGCGATGCGGCAGCAGCGTGGACAGAGCACGGCAACCAGGTGTACGTGTTCGTAACCGATGAGGACGCCACAAGCGAGGACGATTGGTTCAGTATCCGCGACGAGGTTGAATCCGGTTGGGGAATCTACGATCCTGCATCCCAGGAGTTTGCCAAAACTGCCTTCGCCGTCGAGATCATGACCAATACTTCCCATCCATGGGGACACGATATTGCCTTTGGCGAATCGGTGTTCAGCACGCCGCTCGACAACGACGCTACCATCGCCCAACTTGAAGGGCGCTTGAAAAACCGCGTCGATGGGGGTGACATCTCGGCAGCACTCATCGACACCTTGACAGTCACCTATGAAACGGCGTTCCCCGCCCAAACGCTCGCACCAACGCAGCCTGCTGCCCCAACGGACCAACGGAGCGACCCCACCCCACAAACCAGCACGGGTGCTGCTGGCAGCGGCAACAATGACCGTACCAACCAGAATACTGATTCTAGTTCCGGTGGCTTGCTTGGACCCATTGGCGCATTCTTCGCGGCAGTCATGGCCGGACTCGTTGCACTCGTGGCGACGCCAACGCTGATTCTCCCAGCGTTGCGGCGGCGGCGCGAACACAAGCGTTTTCTGGCGCATCTCGACGATCTTTCCGATACCGTCGGGAGTCTCCTGTACGCTGCCAAAACGCTGTTCACAGGCGAAACTGTCGAGGAAACGACGCTGTGGAAACTGTACCTCGTCTATGGCGGCGACCGCTATACCGACCTCGCCGCCAGCGTGCGGGGGTGGACCGAACAATCCATGAAGGCACTCGGCGAGGTGCTGGTACTGCATGAGGACATGGACCATCGCACACCTGGCAAGAGCGACGAAGATGTCAAGGCGATGATTCGGGCATACGAAATCATGTACCTGACGCTTGTCGGGACCAATCCCGCGATCTTGCAGATGAACGAGGAAGAGTTCAAGAATTTTATCGATCCGATGGCGGGAGGCATCGAGCCACCCACCAACGAAAGCTCACTGGTGACACAGGTGCGCGATCTGCGTCGCCAACTCAACGAGCAGCCGCTACGTGCAACGCTCGAAATGGTCGATCCAAAGCAATTGGACGCAGACGGTGTGTTTGGCTACGCCAACCGCATCAAGGGGGCAATCGGCCAACTCGTCACCGCCCAGGAAACAGCGCCGGGAAAGTTATTGGCGGCTCAGCAGAGCCGCGATGACGCCGCGACAAGAACGACATTACCACCCGGACTAGACACAACCGTAGCCTTCGGCGGGGTCGATGCGCTGCTCCAGGCCGCCTACGACGAGCGCGAGAGCGAACGCTGGTTGTACGTCCAGGCACACGCCGAGGCCGCGGCGGCGCTGCTGGCGCGCCTGGAACAGGTGCTGCTATCCACTACACGAACCATCCTCGAACACCAGTCTCGTGAGCGCGACGTTCACGCCATCATCGAGGCCGGATACCGTTTGCCGGGACTGGAAGCTGCCCGCGAGGAATCCGGCACGCTGATCCAGAAGATCTACCGACACCTGCGGTCGGGCGAGATCGACCAATTGCAACCCGCGCTCGACCATCTAGCGACCCATTCCGAGGCGACACGCGCTGGAGCGCACGCACGGACGGCGCTCCGCGAGAAGAACACCGCCGATCTTCAACGCCTCGCCGCCGAGGTCGCCCGCGTGGAGCAGGCGCGTATCGCTGAAGCCGAACCGGCCTTCGCGGCACTCCAGGCGTATACCGCGCCCAACTGGAACGACCTCGCCCAGAACATCACGAGCGCGAAGGCGACGGTCGCGCGGTTGTTCGACACGCCAGCCGAAGCCAGTGACATGGCTTCGACCATCGAGCGACAGAACAGCATGGAGCGGCAGGAATTCGACGCCGCCGAGCAGGGACTTGCCGAGGCGTTCGCCGATCTGTACGCAGCCGAGGCACAAGGTACAGCGGTTCAGGCACGACTAGCCGAAGTTCGCGAGATCGAGCGCACGGCACCCATCATCCTAGAGCATGTAACGACCGCACTCGCAGCAGCAAAGGAACGACGCGACCGCGACAATCCGAAGATCGACGCGACGGTGGACCAGCAGATCGAGGAGGCCGCGCAAGCACTGGAGCAAGGCCAACGTGCGCTCGCGGAACGTTCCTACATCGCAGCGAGCACGGCATTGAACCGGTCGCGCAGCCTGTCGGCGGCAGCGCTGGCAGCGGCGGATGAGCAGGCACGCACTATCGACGCGCTGTACACCGAACTCGAACAAGTCCGCACTGCTGCCCAGTCCAGCCTCAAGGCTGCCGCTACCGAACTCACGGCGCTGCCACCATCAGCCCGAACCGCGCCGACCGTACAGGCTGTTGGGGCGGCCCAGGCGGCGTTGCAAACAGCGGAAAGCGCGACTGCGACAGCGGCGGGCAACGAAGATCGAGCCCTGATGGCAGCCTTACAGCGGATCATCACGGAATTTCAAAAGGCGACATCACAATCCGCACAGGCTCTCCAGAGCATTCAGACCGACAAGCGAACGTATGAACAGGCAATCGCTGACGCGCAGAAGTCGGTAGCGGCAGCACAAGCAGCACTCGCTTCTGCGAACACGTTCGTCATGCAGCCGGACGCAGGACGGAGTGGCGGCGATGCGTTACGGCAGGGACGCGAACTCTTGCCGACGCTGCCGCCATATGGCACAGCGTTGGATGCCTTTGTACGTCTGGCGGCGCAAGCGTTGCGCGCCCAACAACTCGCGGAGGCTGCGACCAACGCGGCACGTACGCGCATCATGCAGGTGGAGGCCGAACGTGCCGCCGACATGCGCCGCCGTCAAGAAGCCGCGCGACGGCGACGCGAAGAAGAAGCCGCGCAGCAGCGACGATATGAATCCAGCCGTCGAGCGTCGGCTCACGCCCGTAGCTCATCGTCATGGAGTTCCAGTTCGCGCTCCTCGTCACGCAGTTCAAGCTTCGGTCGGTCGTCGAGCTCGTCGCGGTCATCCTCCATGGGATCAAGCCGCCGCAGGTGATCACGCGTGTCCCAAGCAACTACATTCAATCAATGGTACGCATCCGGGATTGGTGCGGTATGGAGTGCTCCTCCGCGAACAGAGCGCGGCCCTGAATGAGATGCTCAGCGTGGCGGGACACAACTGTTTTATCGTACGTCATCCGAACACCCCACTCCTGCGCCATATCATCTCGTGCAGATGTTGGTGGCGCAGCGTTTGATAAAGGACGCTAGGCGGTTCTCGAATGCTTGCGGTGCCCATACACGTCAAGAACTACTATAATCACGCGACAACAAAAGAGGAGCTAACTCTATGCCCGATCCACGCGTAGCATCCTATGCCAAACTCCTGGTCGAGCGTTCGATCGACGTGCAGCCAGGATGGCAGGTGATGGTATTTTCGTCGCCGCTGGCAAGGCCGCTCATCGAAGAAGTGGTCCGGGCTATCGCACGACGCGGTGCCTACGCGTTGGTGCGCATGCCATATGAATCGATCGGCCTGGCATGGCTTAATGACGCGCCTGACGAACTCGCGGGCGCACTTGCCCCCATCGAACAGCACGCTCTTGCGTCAATCGATGCGTCCATCCATATTAGCGCCCCAGAAAACACTCGGGAGATGTCGTCGGTTTCACCCGAACGCCATGCGCTCGTCGGCCGTGCCAACCAGGATTTTCTCAAGCGCAGATTATCTTTCACAATGCCATGGGTCGGTTGTCAGTTTCCGACACCCGCCCTGGCACAAGATGCTGGAATGTCCCTGACAGCCTACGAGGACTTCCTCTATGGCGCATGCCTGTTAGATTGGGATGAAGAAGGCCGTAAGATGCGCCACCTCGCCGACCGTTTCGACCAAGCCACAGAAGTCCGAATCCTCGCCGAAGGCACCGACCTTCGCATCGGACTTCAAGGGCGCAAAGCGATGGTGGACGACGGACATTTCAATATGCCCGGTGGCGAGTTCTTTTATAGCCCGGTCGAAGACGCCACCGAGGGCATCGTTTCGTTCACCGAGTTCCCAGGCATCTACAACGGTAACGAAGCTGCAGGCGTACGACTGGTGTTCAAAGCGGGACGTGTGATCGAGGCGACGGCACAACGCAACGAGGCATTCCTGCACGCGATCCTGGACACCGACGACGGGGCGCGTGTACTTGGCGAACTTGGTATCGGCTGCAATCCCGGTGTTCAGAGCCATATGCGAAACGTCCTATTCGACGAAAAGATGTATGGAACGATCCACCTCGCTGTGGGCGCGGGCTTCCCATTCCTTGGCGGCACCAACGCCAGCAACGTTCACTGGGATATGGTCAAAGACCTGCGACAGAACGGACAAATCTTCTGTGACGGCGAGCTCGTGCAACAAAATGGTGTCTGGAAAGTATAAAAAAGAGGAAATCTTTATGCCGGACATCGCCGTTCCGGCACCTATCCACTAATAGCGTTCTATCCAAGGAGCGATTATGACAACTACGTCGGTAGAACGGCGTAAACCACAGCGAAGCCGGCTCACACGCTGGCTGCTCGACGATCAACCAACCGAAATGGAAGGACCGCACGAGCAGGAGGGACATCACGTCAAGCACTCCTGGTGGCAGGTGATGTGTCTTACCGGTGTGGATTATTTTTCGACGCTGGGGTATCAGCCGGGTATTGCTGCGCTCGCGGCGGGGGCTTTGTCTCCAATCGCAACCCTGGTTCTGGTGCTGCTAACGTTGTTTGGCGCACTACCAATGTATAACCGCGTTGCTGCCGAAAGCCCACATGGCGATGGTTCCATTTCAATGCTGGAGCGGCTACTGAAATGGTGGCAGGGCAAGCTCTTTGTGCTCTGCTTGATCGGCTTTGTCGCCACAAGTTTCATCATCACGATCACATTATCAGCCGCCGATGCGACCGCACATGTTCTGGAAAATCCGTTCGCTCCAGCGTGGCTCGAACATCCGGTGCTCGTCACCCTTGTGCTGGTCACGTTGCTGGGAGCAGTCTTTCTCAAAGGCTTTAAGGAGGCGATCGGAATCGCGGTTGTTCTCGTGACGGTTTATATTCTTTTGAATTTGATCGTGATTGGAAAGGGTTTTTATGAAATTGCACTCCATCCGAATGTCTTGAGCGACTGGCAGCGTGCGCTGTTCGTCAGGCACTCCAATGTATTGTCTATGATTGCAGCATCATTATTGGTGTTTCCAAAGCTTGCCCTTGGCCTTTCCGGTTTCGAAACCGGGGTGGTTGTTATGCCCCTGGTACGGGGCGATGCGGACGATACCGAGGAACATCCTCGTGGGCGTATCCGTAACACCCGTAAACTGCTGGGTGGAGCCGCGATTATCATGAGTGTGCTCCTGATAGGGAGTAGTTTTGTAACGACACTGTTGATCCCACCCGAAGCATTTCGCGTCGATGGTGGAGAGGCAAACGGGCGCGCACTCGCATACCTTGCACATACGATGTTCGGAGATGTGTTTGGCACAGTCTACGATATCAGTACCATATCAATTCTCTGGTTTGCCGGTGCTTCAGCGATGGCGGGGTTATTGAATATCGTGCCGCGCTATTTACCGCGCTATGGGATGGCACCTGAGTGGACGCGGGCGACACGACCGCTCGTACTCATCTTCATGGTGATTTGCTTCCTTGTCACGATTCTATTTAGAGCAGACGTCGCTGCTCAAGGCGGTGCGTACGCAACTGGTGTGCTCACGTTGATGAGTTCAGCGGCAGTCGCCGTAACACTCTCCGCATTTCGTCGGGGTCAGATCGGTCGGACGATTGGGTTTAGCCTGGTTACGTTGATATTTCTCTACACAACTGGTGTCAATATCGTCGAGCAACCTGATGGTATCAAAATCGCAGGACTGTTCATTCTGGGTATCATCGTCGTCTCGCTGATCTCACGGGTATGGCGTTCGACCGAACTCCGCACAGAAAGGGTCGATATCGATCCACTCGCCCAACAATTCATCGAAGATGCCAGTAAGGGGACATTGCGCATCATCGCCAACCGTCGGCAGGCTGGTGATGAGGAGGAATACCGCCTGAAGGAGCGCGAACAGCGTGAGGATCACCTCATACCAGACACCGATCCGGTACTGTTTCTGGAAGTGCGGGTCTGCGATGCATCGGAATTCTCTGATGTCGTCGAGGTGACCGGCAAGGAAGTACATGGTTATCGTATTCTCCGC
The DNA here is from genome assembly GCA_963790835.1 of uncultured Chloroflexia bacterium. Classification (GTDB taxonomy): domain Bacteria; phylum Chloroflexota; class Chloroflexia; order Chloroflexales; family Kallotenuaceae; genus JBBSGA01. Next base: position 1,507,052 of record CAWBPU010000002.1, on the reverse strand, counting down.
GCCGAAAGTTCGTCGGTTCCTAATGCCATTGCCATGCTACTGCTACATCTACGCGACACGACCGGCAAATTGCCTCAATGCTACTTCACCTGGACCGAGGGTAACCCGCTCAAATTCCTATTCCGCTTCGTCGTCTTTGGCGAAGGTGATACCGCACCCGTCACCCGCGAAATCTTGCGGCAGGCCGAGCCTAACCCGGAACAGCGCCCAGGCATCCATGTAGGCGGATAGGCACAGGGAGCCAACGCTCAAGGAAGGTACGAATATGGAGGGGCGTATGTATATTCCTCCGTATTCGTACCAATGCGTCGTCACGACGCCCAGGCGTGCGACTTCAGACGAACGCACCATTCATCATGTATTATGGTCCTTTGAGCGGATACCCGTTTCCGACGACGCGTTCCATAGGCGAGCACATATGAACGATCTATTTCTTAACCAATTGTTGTCGCTACCAACTGTACGGCGCTTCGCCATGTCGCCAGATCGACGTTGGATCGCCTTTAGTTGGTATCGCATCCATCCAAACACCGATGTGTTTGTGGTACCAAGCGATGGCTCCGCGTTGCCGGTCGTCCTCACCAGCAGCGATGAGGACACTGAGTTCGTCGGCTGGACGCCCGATAGCACAGCGATCATCGTAGCAGAGGACCACGACGGCGACGAACGAACGCGCCTGTTCCGCGTTGCCATCGACCGCCCCGGCGTCATGGAAGCCCTGACCGAGGATCGCCCGCCCTACTTCATGCGTGGCGGCTCATTACTGCCCGACGGTCATACACTGATCTATGGAATGAACTTTGACGTGACGGCTGGGGTCGAGATTGAACCGAACTGGGTCTACCGTCACGACCTCCGCACAGGCGAACGTACGCCAATTGCCCGTCCCGAGCGAGCGGCCTGGGGTGCGCCGTCACCGAACCGCCAGGGCACACACATCCTTTATGTTCGCCAGGACCGACATCCGGCAGGGCAACAAGTCTGGCTCGTTGGTGTAGATGGGCAGGACGACCGCGAAATCCTTAATTTTGGGGACGATTGCAAAGTCGAGGCCCGTTGGTTTCCCGACGGCGAGCACATACTCGTAGTGTCCGAGGCGACGAGCGCCTTATCACAATCGCATTCGCACCGCAGCCTTGGCATCTACAACTGGCGGCACAACGACATGCGATGGATCGTAGACCACCCCGAACGCAACATCGAGGATGCCTGGGTCACGCCCGATGGCACCATCGTTATCGATGAAGTGCGCGGCGCGGAACACATCCCATCGTTTTACGATGCGGACGCAGGCATCGAAACAGCATTCCCTCATGTCGCGGGTAATCTTATCCCGGTCGGTCGTGCGGTCGACGATACCTGGATCGCCGTGCAATACGCCGCTACAATGCCCCCTGATCTTGTGCGCTGTGAGGCAGGCGCCAGTGGTGTGGTTTTGCAGTCATTGACCGGGTTGTGGCAACGTACGCCGCTTGACCGCACACAATTGACACCCGCCGAACATTTACGCTGGCGTTCCGACGATGGCATGGAGATTCAGGGATGGTTGTACCGCGCACGGCCTAACCCACGACGAGCGATCATCTACATTCACGGCGGTCCCACAGCGATGTCCGAAGATATATTCAATCCCGAGGTGCAATATTATGTAAGTCTGGGCTTCAACGTCCTGGACGTAAACTATCGCGGCTCGACCGGCTTTGGGTTGCCCTTTCAAGAGGCGATCAAACAGGATGGTTGGGGCGGACGCGAACAGATAGATATCGCGACAGGAGCCAGGGCTTTGATCGCGGCAGGGTTAGCAGAGCCGGGTCGTGTCGGCGTCACCGGCACATCCTATGGCGGCTATAGCTCGTGGTTTCTGATCACGCACCAGCCACCCGACGTGATCGCCGCCGCCGCACCGATCTGTGGCATGACTGATCTGGTTGTCGATTACAACACGACCCGTCCTGATCTACGACCTTACAGCGAGGAAATGATCGGTGGCACACCCGACCAGATGCCCGGACGTTATTTCGAGCGTTCGCCGATCAACTTCGTCGAAAACATTCGTGGGCGCCTGCTGATCGTCCAGGGTTTGCAAGACCCTAATGTGACGCCCGACAACGTGCGGGTGGTGGTGGAGCGCCTGGACGACGCACATATCGCCTACGAGGTGCTGCAATTCGCGGACGAAGGCCATGGCATTGGAAAGCCCGCCAACCAAAAAATACTGTTCCAGCGTTTAGGCGCATTTTTTGACGCTGCACTAGGATCACATGAAACATCGAAGGATACAAATGCGTCTATTACCCGGGAGTAAACGTACCTGGAACCTTATGAAAGGTAAGAACATGCCGAAAAGTCTAGCCGACATGCCAGATATCCAGGCCAGCGGCGAGCAGTTCTGGCTCGGCTTTCATCATTTGCAAGCCAGGATGGCGCAGGAGCACGGACCGATCTTCAAAGCGGCCTCGTACGATCAGAGTATGCCTGTGCAGGATTATGTTTTCATGGTTGGACCGGAAGCAAACAGGTTTGTTCTGCACACCCATCGCGAGCATTTCAGTCACGACCTGGGATGGACACCAATTATCGGCGAGGACCTCGGACACGGGTTGTTGAATATGGACGGCGCGGAGCATACACGCCACCGCAAGATGTGGAATCCGGCGTTCACGAACGCTTACATGGAAACCTATCTTCCGATCATCAATCGTGTGATAGCCGCACGCACCAGCACCTGGCTCGAACGTGGTGAAATCGACCTGTACACAGAAACACGCGAGATCACGTTCGACGCCGCCGCCGCCGCGCTTGGCGGCTTCAAGCCGGGGACCGAGGTCGACCGTCTACGTCAGTTCTTTTACATGATGCTGCATGGGTTCGATCCGGAACAAGAAAGCTACGACACATTTGCTCAGCGTTGGCTTGTCGCCCGCGCCGAGCTTGCACAAACCCTAATCAGCCTCATTCACGAGCGACGTGCCGCGCCCCGCGACCAGCAACCGACCGATGTGCTGGGAATGATCGTTCATGCCCGCGATGAGAACGGCGATGAGTTGAGCGACGAACAGGTGCTGGCACACATCAATATTCTGCTGGTCGCCGGACACGAAACGACCACAACGCTTGGATCGTGGGTGTTGTACCTGTTGACTACCGAAACCGAACATGCCGCGAAGGTGCGCAACGAACTTCAAGACCTGATGGGCGACGAGGACAAGCCGCTCACCGTCGAAGCGCTGCGCGCCATGAAGTCGCTCGACCTGTTCATCCGCGAAGCCGGGCGGCTGTATTCACCCGTGATCAACGTGCCACGCGGCGTGGTCAAGTCCTTTGAATTCGGCGGCTACGAAGTTCCCGCCGGAACGCAGGTGCGTCTTGGGTTGGCGGCAGGACATCGGTTGCCGTCCAGTTTCACCGATCCCGAAACATTCGACCCCGACCGTTTCGCACCGCCGCGTGAGGAAGATCGCCGCACGCCATATTCGCTGGTCACGTTCGGCGGAGGCTCGCGCATCTGCATCGGCATCAACTTCGCCCAGATCGAAACTAAGGCACTGGTGGCGCACGTACTGCGGCATTTCGACCTCTCTGCTGTACCGAACCAGCGCCTGCTCCACGTCGGGCACTGGACTGCGGCGCTACCACAGGGTATGCGTATGCTCGTTGAACCTGCCAGCATACCCTTGCATGTCGAGGACGTATGAACCTGTTGATCCTGGGCGGCACCATCTTCCTGGGAAAACACCTCACCGCCGTCGCGCTCGAACGTGGGCACACGGTAACGCTGTTCAATCGGGGACGCCATGCCAATCCGTTCCCTGAAGTCGAAGCCATCCGGGGCGACCGTGACGGTGGGTTGGACGCGCTAGCGGGCCGGCAGTGGGACACGGTGATCGACACATCAGGCTACATTCCCCGCCTCGTGCGGGCATCCGCCGAAGCGCTTGCCAACGCCGTGAATCAGTACGTGTTCATCTCCACGATCTCGGTGTACGCCGATATGAGCGCTCCTGGCGTGGACGAAACTGCTCGGGTAGGACACATGGACGACCCAACGACCGAGCAGGTGACGGGCGAAAGCTATGGACCGTTGAAGGCGTTGTGTGAGCAGGCAGTCGAGGACGTGTTCCGCGACCACGCGCTGGTGATACGGCCCGGGCTAATCGTCGGACCGGACGATCCGACCGACCGCTTCACCTATTGGGTGCGGCGCGGCGCACAGGGCGGCGCAGTGCTTGCCCCGGGTCGTCCCGACCGTGCAATCCAGGTGATCGACGTGCGTGATCTCGCCGAATGGACGCTTAACATGGTCGAAGCGAACGCCAGTGGCACCTACAACATCACGGGGCCGGCGACACGACTGACGATGGACGACCTGCTTCAAGCCGCGCAGCACGCGAGCGGGAGCGACGCGCATTTTATCTGGGCGGACGAGGCATGGCTGCAAGCGCAGGGCGTCGAACCGTGGAGTGAGATGCCGTTGTGGATTCCTGAAAACGATCCGGCGCTTAGCGGTATGATGGCCCTTAACATCGACCGTGCGTTGGCGGCGGGCGCGACCTTCCGCCCCATCGCCGCGACCGTCCGCGATACCCTGGCGTGGGATAACACACGTCCACCGACCACGACGCTCAAGGCAGGATTGTTGCCAGAACGCGAGGCATCGCTGATCGCAGCATGGCGGGAATCCAGGCAATAGACCTTGCACGCATGCCGAACAAGCGGCTTACGCACTCCACGTCGGCTGTGAGCGATGTGAGGTATCCAACGGGGAATGAGCGCGGGGCTTCGCGCCTCGCAGCGTCGAACGTAGCAGGATTTATTTACGTATGTACGGTTCATGTTTCGAATGAACCGTACATACGGAGCCGCGCTGTTTAATCAGATGACCATACCCACGAACGTTCTGCCTGCTCCATGCTTCGTTATGACTGACAGCATACAAAACCGTGCGGATGTGGTTATTGATGGGACGGCATCAGCCCAACGCGCCAGAAATGGACAGTTGCGCAGGCGTATAACCAACCCACTTCCTCAATGAGCGGGTCATATGCGGCTGGTCATAGTACCCAAGCTCGAACATAGCATCGGCGATGGGCGTTCCCTGTCGCAGTAGCGCCGCCGCTCGTTGGGCGCGTTCGACCTGATAGACATGGCGGTGCGTCAGGCCGGTGGATTGGAGGAACCGATGCCGCACCGTGCGCGAAGCCAAATCCTGTGGCTGATCCTGTAATACATCTTCGACCAGCGGATCGCATGCCAGCACACCACGTCGCCGCAGACGCTCGATAAAGGTGTCGGCGTTCTCGAAGTCGGGGAACTCCCAGGCCGCGCCGTCGAGCCAGAAACGCTGGCTGCTGGCATCAGGTAGCATCGTTTCGCTGTTCAACATCGTTCGCACTGGCATCTGCGGCATGTATGAGCCTAGCTTGAATCTGATCCAGAGCACTTCGGCTTCGCCGCCGAACGTCGCGATACCCGCTGTTGTCCAGGGGCCGACGACGATGGCACGTTGTACACCTGCCGCACGCACCAACACCATGTGCCAGCTCGTTTCAGCGGGGCGAATCGTCGTACCCGCACCCGTGACGAATCCATGGGTGATCGTTTCGACGAACGGCGAATCCGACGCTCGCTCCTGGGCGTCAATGTTCATACATGCTCCTATTCAAACGCAGCTTCCGTCATGCTAGCACGAACATGTGACAGGGACGATGACATCTTCCTATACAATAGTATCGCCTGATGAGCGAGCCGTGCGGGAGCGTGCTAGTGTCTACAAGCGTTGAGGTGGTCCGTTTGCGTCGAGCAGATTGTTCCTAACGCTTCCGGTTGGCCGTTTGTGTTTGGTCGTCGGTCGATATTGGAAGGAGCATACCAATTATTATGGAACGCGAGGCGCAACGTTCATTCGACCGCATCATGCCACGCATCGATGCGCGGTTCGCGGCCCAATTCGATCCCGCGACCTGGCAACCCTACCGCACTCGCCTCGAAGCGAACTTCGAGCGACTATTTGGGACGCTCGTGCGGCTGTACGGTGGACAATACGATTTCTTCTACCACCTGGAACATATCATCGCCATGACCGCCGAATCGTGGCTCGCTCGTCCCACCGATCTCAAGGCGCTGGATACAACCCGCGAAGCCGACCCTGCATGGTTTCAGTCACAAAAGATGATGGGTGGTGTGTGTTATGTCGATCTGTTCGCGAACGACCTGCAGGGTATCCGCGAGCGCATCCCATACTTCCAGGAACTTGGCCTGACCTACCTGCACCTGATGCCGTTGTTCCGCGCCCCCGAAGGCAATAGCGATGGTGGCTATGCGGTCAGTTCATACCGCGAGGTCGATTCTAACCTTGGCACGATGCACGATCTGGCAGCGTTAGCCGCTGATTTGCGGCAGGTTGGCATCAGTCTCGTCGTAGACTTCGTGTTCAACCATACCTCCGATGAACACGCCTGGGCGCAGGCCGCCATCGCGGGCGATCCTGAATACCAGGAGTACTACCTGATGTTCCCCGACCGCACTATGCCCGATGCCTACGAGCGCACGCTACGCGAAATCTTCCCCGAACAACGACCGGGCTCATTTACCTGGCGTGCCGACATCGGGAAGTGGGTCTGGACCACGTTCAACAGCTTTCAATGGGATTTACACTATGCCAATCCCGACGTGTTCCGGGCGATGGCGGGCGAGATGCTCTTTCTCGCAAATCAGGGCGTCGAAATTCTCCGGCTTGACGCAGTGGCTTTTATCTGGAAGCGCATGGGGACCAGTTGCGAAAACCTCCCTGAAGCGCATCTCATCATGCGTGCGTTCAACGATCTGGCGCGCATCGCGGCTCCAGCGTTGCTGTTCAAGTCTGAGGCAATCGTGCATCCCGATGACGTGCTCAGTTACATCGACTGGCATGAATGTCAGGTCTCGTACAATCCGCTGTTGATGGCTCTGCAATGGGAGGCGCTGGCGACACGCGACATTCGATTGCTGCGCAACTCCATGCGCGAACGCTTCGCTATCCCCGCCGACTGCGCCTGGGTCAATTATGTGCGGTCGCATGACGACATCGGCTGGACCTTCGATGATGACGATGCCGGGCGTCTTGGTATCAATGCCTACGACCACCGCCGCTTCCTTAACAACTACTATATCGGCCGCTTCGACGGCACCTTCGCACGCGGCTTGCCCTTTCAGGAAAACCCACGCACCGGTGATGCCCGCATCTCCGGCACCAATGCATCGTTGGCGGGACTAGAACGTGCGGTATACGAGGGCCCTCCGACCGAAGTAGAACTATCGATTCGGCGCATCACGCTGATGTACAGCATCGCGCTGACGATGGGCGGTATCCCGCTGTTGTACCTGGGCGACGAACTTGGGACGCTCAATGACTACTCGTTCCGCGCTGATCCCGCCAAAGCCGGTGATAGCCGATGGGTCCACCGTCCAGCCAGCGATGCCGCACGCACCACACGACGCCATGATCCCTCCAGCGTCGAGGGGCGCGTCTTTGGTGAAATATGTCGATTGATCGCGCTCCGCAAACAGCACGTCGCGTTCGCGGGACACACCACAGAAGTGATCGACACCGGCAGCGATCACGTGTACGGCTTCGTGCGCCGGCATGAAGGAGAGAACATTCTGGTGCTTGCGAACTTTACCGAACGCGAGCAGACAGTCGATGCTAATCAGATTCGTCTGTATGGGCTGGATTACGCCTTTAGCGACCTCATAGGCGGCATGGACGTTACGCTTGGACACGATTTGATACTTCAGCCATACCAATACCTATGGTTGACACCACGGTAGAAGGGAACACGATGTTTTTGCCCAACGACATCATCCGACCGATCACACGCTTCGTACTAGGCGATCGTCTGGTTATCGCCGATGGAAAGGTCGGCGAACTGCAGCGTATCATTTACCGCACCGAACAGCCCGCCGAGTACGAGGTGGTTTGGGCTGACGGCACCGAGAGCACCATCCGTTATGAGGACATCAAGGGGGTGGAATCGGACGACGGTGTGCAATTGCCGCTGTGGTGAGGCAGTATTAAATCACTTGCGCGGCTCTTGTTCGGGTCCTAAACCTGGCTGAGAACAATTACAGTGGAAGGTGACTTCATGGCTCGTCTTCCACTCACGGGAGATGGTAGCGGTTCGTATGTACGATGCTCAGGTCAACGGCCTGTCCACGCTTCGTTCCTGCAACGGTGGTTCCGGTGTGATTCCAAGCGCTTTGCTCACCATCTCGATCAACACATCGCCATCCAACGGTTTGTGATGCAGCAGCGCTCGCTGTGCTACATAATCGGGAAAACGCTTTTTTAGATAGCCGGCGTCTCCGGTAAGGAAGATGACCGCAACGTGCTTCATGAATGGGTCTTTGCGCAGCTGGTGAAAAACTTCGACGCCATCTACCCCCGGCATTAATACATCCAGAATGACCACACGAGGCCGACGGTGGATGATGTATTTGAAGGCGTGCAACCCCGACGGGCAAGCTTCGGCGGTAATGTTCGCATCGGCGAGAAGCTCACACACGGTACTCAAAATCGAAGGATCATCGTCGATGACGACGACCTGAGGAGCGGGATACACTGAAGCCACGTCGGCAACCTCCTACATCGCACGTTCTTTTTTAGTCGCGGTATGTATGGGTATTTGCTTCTGCCCCCAAGCATAACATATGCCGTGAAGATCCACAGGACCAAACATGCTCACGTGCTCATCCCACGCAGAGGGACGACATCCATTGACGATCACGAGGATTGGAATAGCTGATAGCGTCGTGTGGCAATGCATCGTTCGTTGCGACGATCATCGGACCTGATGGTGCCTGTTCCCTGCGGCCAGTCAGATGAGCAGAAGCACTATTCTCGAACAACAGCGCATGGCATCAAAGCTGCAAGATAGTCCGGCGTTTGCTACGGGTGCGAACTGTCGATCAGACACAGGCGCATATGATGAGGTGCCAACAGCACCTGGTGGTCAACCTTGCGTCGTTGGTGGTTATCGAGGAGGGTCAATCATGCCACGTGGTGATAAATCAGCCTATACCGACAAGCAGAAACGTCAAGCGGAACACATCGAAGAATCCTACGAAAAGCGTGGTGTACCCGAGGATGAAGCCGAAGCGCGCGCCTGGGCGACCGTTAACAAGGAATCAGGCGGTGGCAACTTAAGCGGTTCGGGGCGTGGCAAGCCTGACAACAACGAATCTTCCCGCAAGGGTGGCGAGAAAGGGGGCAAGGCGTCGGCAAGCCGAACCCCCGAAGAACGCTCGGCCTCCGCGAAGAAAGGAGCGGAAACGCGCAAGCGGAACCAGGAGAAGTAATCCACGTTGGAAATTGACGGTTAAAGGCTATCTCAATTAGCCACACCCAGATCAGGTGAATAGCCTATTGAGATAGCCCTCCTTGCACTACGGTCGGATCTGCCCCTCGCCCTCGATCACCCATTTATACGTGGTGAACTCGCGCAAACCCATCGGGCCGCGTGCGTGCAACGGCTGTGTGCTGACGGCGACTTCCGCGCCCAGCCCAAGCTGTGCGCCATCGGTGAAGCGCGTCGAGGCGTTGACGTACACAGCGGCGGAATCCACGTTGTCCACGAAGTGCGCGGCGGCACGGCTATCGGTCGTCAGGATCGCGTCGGAGTTGCGCGTGCTATGCTCGGCGATATGGTCCAGCGCTTCCTGTATGCCATCGACCACGCGCACCGACAGGATCAGGGCCAGAAACTCCTGCCCGAAGTCCTCCGGCGTGGCGGCGACGACGTTGGAGCGTCCGCTCGGGACCGTCGCCATCGCACGTTCATCAAGCCGTAGTTCCACCTTGGCGGCGCTCAGGTCGTCCACGACGCGCGGCAACAGCGCGGCGGCAACGTCGCGATGCACCAGCAGCGTTTCCAGCGAGTTACAGGCCGACGGACGCTGCACCTTGGCGTTGTGGATCAGCGGCACGGCCTTGTCGAGATCGGCGGTGGGATCGACGTACATATGGCACACGCCCAGGCCGCCCGTGATCACCGGAATCGTGGCGTTCTCGCGACAGAACTGGTGCAGGTTAGCGCCACCACGCGGGATGATGATGCTGACATACTTGTCCAGACGCAGCAGTTCGAGCACCAGCGCACGGTCGGGGTCGGTGATAACCTCGACCGCTCCCGCCGGAACATCGGACTGTTCGAGCGCGGCGGCGATCACGCGACCGAGCGCGGCGTTGGTGTTGACGGTTTCCTTGCCGCCGCGCAGGATCGCGGCGTTGCCCGATTTGAGGCACAACGAAGCCACGTCGATCGTCACATTAGGACGCGATTCATAGATCACGCCGATCACGCCCAGCGGAATACGACGCTTGTGGACGCGCATACCGTTGTCCAGCACCTGCTCCTCGAAGCGTTCGCCGACCGGATCGGGCAGCGACGCGACGTGCTCGACTTCGCGAGCGATGCCTTCGATGCTGGCAGCAGTCAGCACCAGCCGTTGCACGGTCGATGCGCGGAGGCCATCGGCTTCGGCGCGGTCGATATCTAGTTCATTCGCCGCCAGGATCGTGTCCTGCTGCGCGCGGAGACCTGCGGCGATGGCATGGAGCGCGGCATTCTTATGTTCGGTGGAAAGCGTGGCGAGCGTTCGCGCCGCCGCATGGGCGCGCTGTCCCATGGCTTCGATTGTATTCGACATAGCTAACCCTCTAACTCAACATCACCAGATCGTTCCGGTGAATCACTTCGGGACGGTACAGATAGCCCAGAATCTCCTGGATCTCCGACGAGCGGCGACCCATGATCCGCTGGAGCGCCTGTGCATTGTATTGCGTAATGCCGCGGGCTAGTTCGCGTCCATCGCCGGAGAAAATGCGCACGGTCTGCCCACGTTCGAACGAGCCTTCGACCGACTTGATGCCAGCCGCCAGCAACGAACGACCGTCATGCAGCAGCGCGTGGGTCGCGCCATCGTCGATGGTGATATGGCTGTGGCGCACGGTTTCCGCCAGCAGCCAGCGCTTGCGCGCTTCGACCCGCGACGTTTTGGCCTTGAACAGCGTGCCGACCGCCTCGCCAGCTCGCCGCCCGCAGGATCACGTCGGGAGTGTCGCCGGATGCGATCATGACGTCCGCGCCAGCGTTCGTCGCCAGGTCTGCCGCCTGAATCTTGGTGAACATGCCGCCTGTGCCGCGATGCGATCCGGCGGCTCCGGCGACCTCCCAGACACGTTGATCGATCACCGGAACTTCGGGGATCAACTGCGCGTTGGGATCGATGCGTGGGTCGGCGGTATACAGGCCGCGAATATCGGAGCAGATCAGCAGCAGATCGGCTTCGAGTAGCCCGCACACCAGCGCCGACAGATTATCGTTGTCGCCGACCCGTATCTCGTCGATTGCCACGACATCGTTCTCGTTCACGATCGGCAGCACGCCGCGCTCGATGCACAGCCGGAGGGTATCGCGGGCGTTGATGTAGCGTCGACGGTCGCGCAGATCGTCGCGTGTCAGCAGTGTTTGCGCCACATGCAGACCATACAGATCGGCAAGCTGTGCATACAGGTGCATCAGCCATCCCTGCCCAACTGCCGCCAGCAGTTGCTTGTCGGGGATGTTGCGGCGGCGTTGCGGAAAGCCAAGTTGCTCCCAACCCGCCAGCACCGCACCAGAAGAAACCAGGATCGGCTCGCAGCCAGCCGCACGAAGCGCGGCGATCTGGCGCATCAGTTCGACCATGCGAGGCCGATTCAGACGGTCAGTGCCAGCACTCAGGACGCTCGTCCCGAGCTTGATGACGACACGTTTATAAGTTGGATGTAGTTTCGACATACTGGTGGCAGTATATCATTCCAACCGCCATCCGGGGCGGAGGATGTTACTATGTGCCAGGACAAATGGACGATGGAGACACGATGACGACACTTGAAGGGTCGATGGACCTTCCGCATACAACCATCCGCACGGCACGTATCGCTGTCGCTACAGTCTTTTTCGTCAACGGGACGCTGATAGCGAACTGGCTCACCCGTATTCCCGACATCAAAGATCGCCTGGGGCTAAGCACCAGTGTCCTGGGTTTCGCGCTGCTGATGACGGCGGTCGGGGCGCTGATCGCGCAGCCAACATCAGGCTGGTTCATCGGGCGACTGGGCAGTCGCGCCGTTACGATAACAATGGGATTGTTGTACTGCGTGTCGGTGATTCCGCTCGGCTACGCCCCCAACCTGCCTCTGCTGATGCTCGCCTTGTTCGTGATGGGCGCGTGTAACGGTGCGCTCGACGTTGCGATGAACTCACAGGCTGCATTGGTCGAGAAAGCCTACAAACGCTCGATCATGAATTCATTCCACGGCCTGTGGAGTGTGGGCGCTCTGGCGGGTGCCGGAATGGGAGGCATAGCGGTCGCATGGCACATATCCACGGGAACACACTTATTGACGATGGCGCTTGTCGGCCTCATCGTTATGCTGATCACCATTCGGTATCTGGTTGCCGACAGTGGAACACAATCGGGTGAGGCAAGCGGATTTGTTGTACCGCCGCTGGTCCTGCTTCCGATGGGTGTTGTCGCGTTCTTCGTGCTGTTCTGCGAGGGTGCAATCGGCGATTGGAGTACAATCTACTTGCGCGACGAACTTGGCACCTCGCCCGGACGAGCCACGCTCGGCTTCGGGATCTTTTCGCTGCTCATGGCTGCAGGACGTCTGACCGGCGACTGGCTGACCACGCGGCTAGGTGCTGCGCTGCTCGTGCGCATCAGTGGCGTTCTGATCCTCGTCGGCATGGTGATGGCGCTGATCAGCATGTCATTGTGGATATCAGTCGTCGGCTTTGCACTGGTGGGAGCCGGAATCTCCTGCATCTTCCCACTGATTCTCAGCGCCGCGTCACGCACACCCGGTATCGCTCCCGGCACAGCTATCGCAGCGATGGCGACGGCCGGCTATACCGGTTTTTTGGTTGGGCCACCGCTGCTAGGAACACTGGCTGAACTGGTGACGCTACGCGGCGCGTTGGCGCTGCTGACGATTTCAGGCGTACTGGTGATTGTCCTGGGCGCGTCAATCGGGCGTGGACCATCGGCCCATACACGCGTGTAATACCAATACGAGCGCCTCAGGCGGCGGCGTTCGCCAGGGTCGATACACGCTCCGGCATCGCGAAGCGACCATCCGCGCCAGGGGGAAACGGCACGACTTCGATTACGGCATCAAGGTTCAAGGGGCCGTAGATGTGGGGGAACTGTTGGTCAACTTCGCTTTCCTCGTAGCGTAGCTCGGAACGCAAACGGTCGGCATCGATGCACACCAACAGCAAGTCGGTGCGTCCGACGAAGCGACCGTTGGCGACCCACAGGGTTTGTTGTGGCGTTGAGCAATGGATAAACCCTTCCGTCGCCAGGGTATCACCGTCGTACGAACCCCGTTCCTGAGCGTCGGCCCATTGGTCGCGTCCCACCATATGGATGATTAAGTGCATGAATAGGTCCTTTCAATCGTCGTTCGGTGAGTATACTATCGATATCGTTCGATGGAACGTAGCCATCGTGGGGGCAACAGGCACATGCGCCCAGCGCTAATCATCGTCACCGGGCCACCGGCTTCGGGCAAGTCGAGCATCGCACGTAACATCGCGCGCGATCTCGGCTTACCATATGTTGGCAAGGATGATATCAAGGAGCGTTTGTTCGACACGCTCGGTGTCGGCGACCGCGCCTGGTCGCGCAAACTCGGTGGCGCTACCTACGAATTACTCTACTGGACCATCGAACTATTCCTGCAAGCCGGACACTCGCTGGTTGCGGAAAGCAACTTTCGGGCGCAGGACAGCGCACCGCAGTTGCGCGAGCTACAAGCTCGGCATCCATTCGATGCTTACCAGGTGATCTGCCATGTCGACCGCGAGGTCCAGCGTGCACGATATGAGGCACGCTGGAGCAGCGGACAACGTCACGCCGGACACGTTGACGACGTTTCAATCAAGGATGTGATGCAAGAGGAACCAGGGGCGTATGCGCCGATGGCACTTGGCGGTCCAGTGATCGAACTCGACACAAGTATCTGGGACGCCATCGACTACGACAGCCTCATCGTGAACTTGCGTCAATATCAGCAAGACCGCACATAACCCGAAGCGGAACGCTTGGTACAGCATCTCTGTCCATAAACTTATCAAACGAGGCACCTGTGACAGACCAGCAAGGACTTACCCATCTCAACGAACGCGGCGAAGCCCATATGGTGGATGTGGGAGCGAAAGCCGATACCCAACGCGAAGCCATCGCGCGCGGCAGTGTTGTTATGGAACCCAGTACACTGCAGATGATCACCGACGGCACGGCACCCAAGGGCGACGTGCTGGCGACGGCACGGATCGCGGGAATCATGGCGGCGAAACGTGCCAGCGAGCTTATTCCGCTGTGCCACCCGCTGATGCTTACACACGTCGCCGTCGAAATCGAGGCTGACCACGACACTAACATGCTCATGGTTGAGGCACGAGTACGCACGAGTGGAAAAACCGGGGTCGAAATGGAGGCGCTCACGGCAGTATCCGTTGCCGCACTGACAATTTACGATATGTGTAAGGCTGTGGATCGCGGAATGCGCATCACAAATATTCGTGTGGCCGAAAAGCGCGGCGGCAAAAGTGGCAACATCGTATTGGAATAACAGGAACGATCCATCTGCTCCTGTTACAGCCGCTTACTGAACGACAGGTCAAACTTGCCGCGGCCACTGCATATATTTTCCCGATACTGCTTCTTCGTCGCAAGCCTCGGCGTCGAAGCAGGCAACCATGCGAGGCTAACGACATAAAGGGTGATCACGACAATCGCTCCATCACGGCATGAAGGGGCGGATCGAAATGTCAGCGTCAGGGCCGCTGCTTGTACAGCACGGGAATTAATAACCGTGGAAGAATACGCAGCGTAGATGGGTTGCAACGAAACGAGATAGTCAGGGGAATACATAGTGAGGGGTGGCACTCCGTGGTGTGCCACCCCTCACTATTTTATGCTCCAGTTGATGTCGCTGGCTTCTTGTCCTCGATTTCGAGCGCTTCACGCTTCCCGAAAGTAAGACGGCCTTCCAGAGCATCGACATCGACGCTATCGCCCGATACAAATTCATGGCTAAGCAGCGCACGCGACAACGGCGTTTCAACCATGCGTTGTACGGTGCGGCGTAGCGGACGCGCGCCATAGATCGGGTCATAGCCCTCACGTACGAGCAGTTCTTTCGCCGCTGTCGACAGCGACAACGTGATATGCAGGTCGGCAAGACGTCCAACAACTTCCCTCGCTTCCAGTTCGACGATCTGGGTCAGATCATCCATCGTCAGCGAGTGGAAAATGATTGTTTCATCGATACGGTTGAGGAACTCAGGTCGGAAAGTCTTTTTCAAGCCTTCCTCGACTTTCTTGCGCGTCGAACTCGTATCGATGTGGTCATTGTCACGTCGGAATCCGATTGTTCCCGCCCGAATCTCGTCGGTGCCCACGTTCGAGGTCATAATAATGACGGTGTTGCGGAAGTTGACCGTGTGACCTTGTCCATCCGTCAACCGACCATCATCCAGCACCTGTAACAGCGCGTTGAACACATCAGGATGTGCCTTCTCGATTTCGTCGAACAGCACCACCTGGTATGGGCGGCGACGAATCGACTCGGTCAATTGCCCGCCCTCATCGTAGCCGACATAGCCGGGGGGTGAGCCAACCAGCCGTGCGACAGTATGACGTTCGCCGTACTCCGACATATCGACGCGGGTCATGGCATCTTCGGAATCGAACATAAACTCCGCGAGCGCTTTCGCTAGCTCGGTCTTACCGACACCGGTCGGTCCCAGGAAGATGAACGAGCCGATGGGACGGCGTGGGTCTTTGAGGCCAGCCCGCGCGCGGCGGATCGCATCCGACAGGGCCGTGATAGCTTCTTCCTGTCCGATCACACGCGCATGCAATCGTGCTTCCATATCGACCAGTTTCTCGCGTTCGGTTTCGAGCATGCGATTGACCGGAACCCCGGTCCACTGGCTAACCACGGTGGCGACATCTTCCTCGTCCACAACTTCGTCCAGATGGTTCTGCTCCATCCATTCGGCGCGTTGTCCCATGTAATGTTCTTCCAAACGGGCGGCATCGGCCTTGAGCATCGCGGCCTTCTCGTAGTCGCGACGCTCGACGGCGGCTTCTTCCTGCTGCCGCAATGATTGCAGCGAAGATTCCATTTGCTTGAGCGTGTCCGGCATCGAGTAAATGTCGATGCGTAGCTTCGCCGATGCCTCATCGACGAGATCGATCGCCTTGTCAGGCAGAAACCGTTCGGTGATGTAGCGGTGCGAAAGGTGAGCCGCCGATGTGAGCGCATCGTCCGAGATCGCCAATCCATGATGGTCTTCGTACCGCTTCCGCAAGCCAAACAACATCTTGACCGTTGTTTCTACATCGGGCTCTTCGACGAAGATTGGCGAGAATCGACGTTCGAGCGCAGGGTCTTTCTCGATTTGCTTGCGGTATTCATCGATAGTGGTCGCGCCGACGACCTGCATCTCGCCGCGTGATAACGCTGGCTTGAGCATGTTGGACGCATCCATCGAGCCAGCGGCGGCACCTGCTCCGACGACGGTATGGATTTCGTCGATGAAGATGATCACCTTGCCCTGTGCCGCCCGTACTTCTTCGATCACGGCTTTGAGGCGCTCCTCGAACTCGCCCCGGAACTTCGAGCCTGCGACCATCCCTGCAAGATCCAGCGCCAACAGACGCCGATCGCGGAGGGTCGGAGGTACGTCGCCCGCGACGATACGCTGCGCCAGTCCTTCGGCGATCGCCGTCTTGCCAACGCCGGTTTCGCCAACGAGGACCGGATTATTCTTGCTGCGGCGCGAAAGAATACGCATCAGGCGCAACAGTTCGGTTTCACGTCCAATCAAGGGATCGAGCTTACCGTCACGCGCCAGTGCAGTCATATCGGTGGAATACTTTTCTAAAATTTCGTACCGCGTTTCGGCACCAGGATCATCGGAACGCTGCGAGCCACGAATTTCCATCAAGACCTGATAGATACGTTCCTGGCTTACGCCTAACCCACTGATGATCCGCGCGCTTGCGCCCTCTCGCTCGGATGCCAGTGCGATCAACAAGTGTTCAGTTCCCACATACTGGTCTTGCAATCGGTCGGCTTCCTGCTCAGCCCGCTTCATCAGACGTTGAGCGCGTGGCGTCAAATAAACCTGTGACGTGGCATAGCCGTACTGATTGCCATATGCCTTCGGCACGCGTTCAAGTTCGCGCTCCACCAGTCGCTGTACTTCCTCTGGCATCACGCCAAGCTTTTCAAGCGCACGTTGCGTAAGCGCTTTGGGTTGGCGGATTAGCGCCAGGAAAATATGCTCGACATCAAGCTGAGTGTGATGCATCTCCTGCATCAGTTCCTGTGCATCCTGAAAGGCTTGCTGCGCCTTTTCTGTATATCGTTCTAATCGCATATGTTCGTTCACTTTGACTACGGTGCTCCATTCCTATGGAGCCATGCCCGTATTCCATACCTACGTTCAAACCAGCTTAACAGATTAAAGCTGATACGTATATGATGCTGCCGCTAGTGTTCGCCTCCGCTCTGTCGAAGCCGGTCGAGTTCATGCTGCATCTCCTCGATCTGTGCCCGCATGTGTAGGATCACCTCCGCGCCCGCGAGATTCACGCCCAGATCGCTCATAAGACGCTTGATCGTGCGTACACGTTCCACATCGTCGTCGGAAAAGAGACGGATATTGCCCTCGCTGCGTTGTGGGCGAATCAGGCCACGCCGCTCGTACATGCGTAGACTTTGCTCGTGGAGACCGACGAGTTCGGAAACAATACGGATCGTATATTTCGGCTGATGATTCGACATATCGTCACCCTTGTTCCGCTACGAGCGTATGCTGCGTAGTTCTTCCATCAGGTCTTTTTCGCGTGACGAAAGGTCGGTCGGAAGCTGGGCTTCTGCCACCACAAACAGGTCGCCACGGTCGTTAGGTTGTCCAAGTTTCGGCATCCCCTGCCCGCGTAGGCGGAACGTCTTGCCGTTGGGCGTGTTAGCAGGGATCGTAAGCGTCAACGTCTTGCCGTTGAGCAACGGCACGCGCGTATCGCCGCCAAGCACGAGTGTGTACATATCGATCGGCGCACGGAACTTCAGATCGGTGCCAGTGCGCTCGTACAGGGGATGCGATAACACGTTCACCGCCAGAAACAGGTCGCCCTTGGGACCACCGGCGATGCCTTGTCCGCCTTCTCCGGCCGCCCGAACACGGTTGCCAGATTCCACGCCCGCCGGAATCTTGACGGTCAGCGTTCTTACCTGCTGCCCACTCACGCCTGTGCCGCCACAGGTCTGGCAGAGATTCTGATTCTGCGCTCCTGTACCGCCACAGGTCGGGCAAGTCTGTGGCACTTCGAGCCGCACCTGGCGTTGCGTCCCGGCGAAGGCTTCCTCCAGTGTCACATCGATAGGCTGTTCAAGATCCTGCCCTTTTTGCCGCCGCCCACCGCCCATGCGCGGACCGTATCCACTGGTCTGGCGGCTGCCGGTATTGCCGAAAAGCGTTTCAAAGAAATCGGAGAATCCACCGGCACCAGCACCACCGAAATCAACATGCACGCCACCGGCACCAGGCGACGCGTACTGCGACCAGTCGAAAGGTACACCACCGCCCTGACCATAGCTCCCTGTTTGTTGATACCGGTTGAAGTCCGCGCCAAAACGGTCATACTTCGAGCGCTTGTCCGTATCGGACAGCACCTCATAGGCTTCGTTGATATCCTTGAACTTTGATTCGGCTTCATCGTTGCCGGGGTTAATATCTGGATGATATTTGCGCGCCAGCTTCCGATACGCCTTCTTAATATCGTCCGCAGTCGCCTTGCGCTCGACTCCCAGCACGTTGTAATAATCTTTGATATCCATGCTTCACTCCAACCAGAATACATATGAATTTGTTACGCCATGAATTATAAAAGTTGATAGTAACGCTGTCAAGGTTTCTGACACCCTACCCACCAAAGCATATGTAAAGCGTGTACATTGTTGCGGCAGCCTCGAACAATTGTAGTTGCAAGGGGCATGGTATACTACCAATAGCCCCTAAGTCACTATATGTTGCCGCTCCGCGTCTCGTTTTCATCTTGTGGAGGAGCCAGTACC
This sequence comes from uncultured Chloroflexia bacterium, assembly GCA_963790835.1. Taxonomy (GTDB): domain Bacteria; phylum Chloroflexota; class Chloroflexia; order Chloroflexales; family Kallotenuaceae; genus JBBSGA01. The sequence continues at coordinate 1,487,872 of CAWBPU010000002.1, read as the reverse complement.
CGTGAAGCATCGATTGTTGCCAGCATCAGAAGCAGAAAAGAACCATCTGGTGCACGGAACACCCGTCATCGGTATCATCATGGCCTGTGATGATGAGCGCTTTATTGGCTCGCTGGTACTATCCATCCGATCGCGCATCGACGAACTAATCGTGGTTGACGACGGGTCGCTCGACAACACGGCGAACATCGCACGCTATGCTGGTGCGACGGTCTTGCAGCATTCCGCTCATATGGGGCGCATCGCGTCGGTGAATACAGGGCTTCGTCACATCCAGGAATCCGGTCCCGCGACCGTCTTGATCCTCGACGGTGGCAGCGAGAGTTATCCCGACGACTTCACACATCTAGTCGAACCGATCGAGCAAGAACAAGCCGACATCGTTCGTGGGCTCCGCTCGCAGGGCGACAATACAATGGGTACCGCCAACAACAGTCCGGATACGTCCGATTTGCGCACGACAACCTACGCCCTGTCGTCACAGGCGGTCAAACGTCTCGTATTCGACGAGCATGGTGCGTCATTCGAGCATCAGCTTGTCCACAACGCTGCCCGCGACGGATTGCGTGTCGCCACGTTGGTGCTGACGAAACCCGCGGTCAAGAAACGCACACAGCCACAAGTCCGTGAATGGCAAGTGTTCAGCACGCTGTTTCGCATCGTCGGCGAGGATCGTCCACTCCTCTTTTTTGGGCTGTCGGGTGTACTGATATTCCTGCTTGGCAGCCTGTTGGGTGTCTACATCACGCAGATCTATGCCGACACCGGCACACTCGCTATTGGCTATGGTCTGCTAACCGTGCTGCTCTGCGTGATTGGTACCGTGCTGTTCTTTGCCGGGATTATTCTCCATTCGACACGCGCCATGATGATCGAACTTCGTCGTTCCTTGCAACTGCATGGCGTGGGCAAGGAACACCCCGCAACGCACATCGCTATGCCGGGAGATGAGATCGTCCTGGCCGACAGCCACAATTCGAACGACAGCGCCCCACGATCCTGATTCAACCCAACCCAACGATTCGGCATTCCTAGATCCAGTAGGGAAGCACAGATCGCATCCCATTACTTCGACGTGCACTCCTTCTTACCTCCCCATGGGATTCGGCAGCATTCACCTCCGTTCTAGTACTTTCTCCTATCGAAGTACCGCCTCTCCACAGACGTAGGCTCCATAGTTTCTACCGGCGCAGTGCATGGTAGCGAGCAGACGACACACGCTCCCGCACGTATGCACTATGCGCGGTCATGCTCTGCATCCGCTATACGTTCCGTTTTTGCCACATATACCAGTGTATTCTGAGGCTACGTCGCCTCGGCATCAGTATCGGTACACCCCTTGCTTCTTGATTTAATGAGAATTTCAGAATTGGTGCAAAAAGTGCTTGACACCACGGGGTTGTGTGAGTATCATTTGGACGCACCCTAGTACTTCGGTACTATGGTGGGTGACCTTACTAGTGTAGAATTGAATACGAATAGTACTTTGTATCATAGTTTGGATTGTGGGACCTTCCTCCTACAGCATGCCGGGCTCCCCCCGTCCGGTCCAGGATGAACGTTTAGGTACAAGCCTCGTGTTGACGTGACAACACGAAGCGAAACGTCAGAACGCTTTCAAGCGATCAGCACGAACCATGAACGTCTAGTCGTTGGATCAACTTGGTAGAACATTTTCGAGGAGCACGGTTATGACACGCGATCTAGAAACTCGGACCAACCCGCGACAACCTGCGAACACCCCCGAGCTGACACTGGCATTGATCCCAGCACACAATGAAGAACGCTTCATTGGGTCGATGGTGCTTGCTGTACGTGCGTATGTGGACGAAGTGATCGTCGTGGACGATGGTTCTTCTGATCGCACGTCTGAGATCGCACGCGAAGCCGGAGCGACAGTGTTGCAACATCGTCGCAATGGCGGCAAGGCAGCGGCAGTCAATACTGGCTTCATGTATGCTCGTACGCTCAATCCAACTGCTCTCGTGATGCTCGACGGCGACGGACAGCACAGCGCCGACGATATTCCACAGGTGCTCGCACCGATTCACTCGCGCCGCGCCGACGTAGTAGTGGGATCACGCTTCTTGCAGGTCAAAAGCGATATCCCAGCCTATCGTCAGGTCGGTCAACACGGCTTGACGCTGGTCACCAATCTCGCGTCGGGCGTCCGTGTCAGCGATTCCCAAAGTGGCTTCCGTGCCTTCTCTGGTCGCGCGGTCCAAAACCTGACCTTCACGCAAGGCGGCTTCTCGATCGAGTCCGAAATGCAGTTTCTGGTCAAGGAGCACCAACTGCGCGTGGTCGAAGCACCGATTAAGGTCATTTACGCCGAAAAGGCCAAGCGTAACCCGGTCCGACATGGCTTGCAGGTTCTCAACGGCGTGCTACGTCTGATGGGGCAACTTCGCCCGCTGCTGTTCTTCGGCGCATCCGGTTTCATGGTGTTTCTGATGGGCGGTGTACTCGGAATGTACCTAACCCAGATTTACACGGTGACACAGGAATTAGCGATTGGCTACGGTCTGCTGACGATCCTGCTTTGTGTCGTCGGCATGGTGCTATGCTTCGCCGGTGTAATTCTCCATTCGACACGAGCGATGATCCGAGATGTACGCCATGGCGTCCTCCATCGCCAGTCGACGGAGCCCGCCGTTGCTGCCGATGTCCTGCGCCCACAACTGCCTACGCTGCAGCCACGTCTGGAAGGTGCATCGCTGCTGGTCGAACAGGCGGTGGGTGCCTAGTTTTTAGCTATTTCTCCTCCCCCCTCCCACCCCCTCTTGTATTCCCACCCCTGGCGCTCGATACCCGATCGTCCCATCACGATTAGTCCTCAGGTCGCGTCCCGGCACGGACGACATTCCCATCATCACAACTCCATAAGTCACGGTACAATCTCTCTAAGAGATGAACAAGCAGCCGTGTTCGTGCCACGCCAAACGAAGGGAACGACCTATCAAGCCTTTTGTCAGTGTCATAATCGTGAATATGAACGGTCGAGATGACCTCGGACGGTGTCTACCGGCTGCCTCCAATCAGACCTACCCTCATTATGAAGTTGTTGTTGTAGACAATGCCTCGACTGATGGGAGCGCGGAATTCATCGTCGAACACTTCCCCAAGGTGCGGCTGATCGAAAGCGGCGCGAACCTGGGGTACACCGGTGGGAACAACCTTGGGTTCGCACAGACAGAAAGCACCTATCTGGCGATCCTCAATCCAGATACCGTGGTGGAGCCCGATTGGTTATCGGAACTGGTGGCAGCACTCGAAGCGGACCCTACAGCCGGACTCGCAACTTCTAAAATCCTGCTCATGGATCGCCCGTGGTTGCTCAACACCTGTGGCAACATGATCAGCGTGGCTGGACTTACATTCTGCCGTGGTGTCGGGCAACCCGCAACGCGCTACATGCAACCGGAAACCGTGTCGGCTGTTTCGGGTGCCGCATTCCTGGCACGCCGCGCGACCCTGGACGAGATCGGGGTTTTTGACGAACAGTTCTTCGCCTACCTCGAAGAAACCGACCTCTCGCTTCGGGCGATGCTGGCAGGATACACCTGCTTATTCGTTCCGACCTCTAAGGTTCACCATCGCTATAGCTTCCGATTCAGCGAACGAAAGTGCTTCGACCTTGAGAAGAACCGACTGTACATGTTCGCAAAAATCTTCCAGCGCCGTACCCTGCTCGCCCTTAGCCCATTGTTGCTGTTCACCGAACTGCTGATCTGGTGCTACATGATGATGAAAGGACCGCGCTTTCTGCGGCAAAAGCTACGGAGCTATGGCTGGCTGTGGCGTAACCGCGCCATGATCCGCGCTGCCCACAATCAAACACAACGACTCCGGCGTGTACCCGATCGCTACATCCTGCAACGCCTCGCGCCCAATCTGTTCTTCGACCAGATGATCGAGGGTCACTACGCCAAGCTGTTACAGATGATCACCACGCCGATCTTGTCAGGCTTGACCAGATTTTCTTTGCGAGTGATCCATGACTAGCGAGGGTCCGCCGACGAACGAGCAACAGGCGTCCACCAGCGCTACACGTCCGGCACGTGCGAACCTGGCGCGCCGACTGCTGGTAACATTCCTTGCACTCGCCGCTATCGCGGCGCTGCTGGTGGCGATCGGCGCGGTGGTACTGCGAGGTCGCATTCTGCATGCCGTTGAAGTCACCCGTCCAGTACTCAACGCCGCGAACGCGCAGGACATCGGCGCAATTTGCGCTACCCTACCCACTGCCGCCGACGCCTGGGATGACGCCTCCGTATTCAGCCGACCCCTCGCGCCCGTGTTGCATGCGCTGGCTTGGGTACCACGTCTTGGGGGCGACCTTCGTATCGCGCCTGAAGCCGTAGCCTTAGCGCGCTCCGGCACCTCTGCCGGAGCCACCGCGTGTAGCATCGTGGAGCCCGTCCTGAGCAGCGCGGGCGGCACAAGCAGGATTGCCACGCTCGTGCAGCACCTTGCGACACAACCCGAGGATCTCACCAACATCCTGGTGCAACTGCAACAGGCCGACGCCGCGTACACAGGACTGGCACCGTATATCGACCGAAGCCGGCAATTGGCACCCTACCGCGAACAACTGACGACGCTCGGCACACAACTCCCGCGTGCGATCGACGCGCTCGCCCCTGTGTACCAGCTTCAACCGCGCTTGCCGTGGTTGTTCGGCCTCGAACAACCACGGCGCTATCTGCTCGCGCTACAAAACCCGTTCGAACTACGGGCGACAGGCGGCTTCATCGGCCTGGTGTGTTCACTGCGGGTCGACCAGGCGCAACTGACGGTCGAGGGTTGCCGCGCCAGCGAAACCTACGATGTACCCGCGCCTGCGTCGATCCAGATGCCCGCACCATATTCACGGTATTTGCGACTGGGCAACTACTACCTGCGTGATGCGAATTGGTCGCCCGACTTTCCGACCACTGCCGCTCGTATTCAGGAGTTCTGGAAGCTTAATGGTCAGCCAGCCGCCGATGGTGTGATCACCGTCGATATCTATGCGCTGATCCCATTGCTTCAAGCGACGGGCGATGTGACGCTCGACAATGGCACGGTCATCAGCGCCGATCAGGTGGTCGATTCGCTGCTGTCACGCTATTACGACGATTCCGTATACCGTGACAAGGTGGGCATCGGCCAATTGCTGCCGCCCTTCGTACAAGATCTGTTGAACTCCGATCCTGCCCAACTGCGTTCTATCGCCGGTGCGCTTCAGAGCGCCATCGCCGAACGCCATATCCAGTTCGCGGTCGACAATGCCGCAGCGATGACCGTCTTGCAACGTCAGGGCTGGACCGGCAGCATCGGCAAAGTAGCAGGCGATGTCGTGCGAGTAGTGGATACGGACGTGGGCTACGGTGGCGTGAACGCTTTTATCGACCGTCTCACGAGCTACGATATCGACCTCGACGCGGCAGGCAAGCCCGTTTCGGCAACCCTCACCCTAACCTATACCAATCGTTACTCGCCCTGGGCCGAAGCGACGACCGCGCAGGCGGTGTTCGGCAACTGCACCGATCCCAAGACACTGCAACTCGAACGCCGCATCGGATGTTACGCCGATTACGTACGTGTGTACGTGCCGCAGGGCAGCGTGCTCGAAAGCCAGGACGGACTCGAAGAAGCCTTCACCCCTGACCAGAGCTATGGCCGTACGGTCTTTGGTGGCTACATGCGTGTCAACGCGGGCGAACAGCGCATCTTGCGCTTCCGGTATCGACTGCCCGATATCGAACCTGGGTCGATCCGCATCGAAAAGCAATCCGGCACAGACAAACCAGCGGTCATGGTGCGGGTCCGTCGCGAAGATGCATCAGCTACCATCTACTCGTGGCTCGATACCGACCTCGAATTCAGGTACACAGTAGACGGCGAAGGCGTCACACTTGACGGCGTAGAAGGCCAGGATGCACAACGACCCTTCGCCAACGACCTCGCCTTCCACGCTGGCCTGGACGCATGGCAGAGCGGCGATCAAGCGGGGGCGCTCGAACGCTGGCGCGACCCACAAGTACTCGATCTCGTAATGGACTATGCCCGCGCCATCAACGCACAGGGCGCGACCGAGGAAGCGCTAAACCTGCTGCGCGCGCTGGCATCAAACGTGGACGGTGGGCGCAGTTTGTTCGAGCAAGCCACGATTTTAGCTGCCGCGAACGACCCTCAAGCCGACGTTGACTATGCGCAAGCCGCCGCCGCTAGCCCCGAGCATCCACTGGCGCAACTGATGTGGGCATACCGTGTCGCGCTTGCACAACAGCCGATTCCTGAATTCACGGTCGAACAAGGCTCATCGGCGCTGCGCCGCTGGCGCAACTTCATCTATCAGGCCGACCGCGCCGATGCAGTCGAGCAAGAGATCGCCGCGATAGCCGTGTTTACCAGGGTTGTCCCTGACGACCGCGTATTGGCGCTCAAGTATGCTGACCTGTTGTTTCAAACCGAACGCCGCGAAGAAGCGTTCTCACGTTACAATGACCTGGCACGAACGGAGGATATCTGGGGTCTGCTGGCAGGCGGGCGGTACGCGCAACTCAACGGTCAGCAAACCGACGCAATCGAGATCTTTCTGCGCGCCATTCCATTGGCGCCGGATGAATCGAGCGCGACACGCATCGGCGATGCATTACGTAACCTGGCTTCGCCAGATGACGCTCAACGCGCCTACGAGCGTGCGCTGGAAATGTCGACCGCTGAAATCCCGGAGACGATTCGCCCGATCCTGGCACGCGGCCTGACGGTTCGCACGAGCGATCCCGCTGCCGCACGGCAAGCCTACGAGCAAGCTCGCGACCTGGCACCAGACAACGGCTATCCCGACTACGCCATCGGACGGCTCCTGTTGGAACAGGACAATCCAACCGACGCCATCGCATCCTTCGAGGCTGCCATCCAGAAGCAACCGGATGTGCGGTTGTATGCGGACTTGCGAGATGTGGCGACAGGGCGGGTCAACGGGACGACGAACTAGCATGAACTGCGGAACGACTACGAGATGAGGAATTGAAGGTGATCGCTCGACCATGAAAATTGGGATCGTATGCTCGCACGGCGGTCATCTGACCGAAACACTACAAATCCTGGACGGATTCAGCGGACACGACATCTTTTTCGCCACCTACCATAGTGCGCGTGCGGATGAGGTGCGTACGCTCGCTCCAGCATACTTCACCACCAACATTGGCACGAGCGTGTGGCGCATGGCGCTGGCATTTCCGTGGGCGCTCCGCATTCTGCTACGCGAAAAGCCCGATGTGATCGTCAGCCTGGGTGCCGAAATCGCCCTGCCCTTCTTTTATATAGGCTGGTTGCTACGCATCAAGACCATGTTCATAGAAAGTTGGTGCCGGGTCGAAAACCTGTCGCTGACGGGCCGGTTGGTCTATCCTATCGCCGACGAGTTCTACGTGCAATGGCCCCAATTACTCCAACACTGCGGACCGAAGGCACAATATAAAGGAGCAGTGATTTGATCCTGGTGACGGTCGGGACACATCACGAAGGCTTTAATCGGCTGATCGCGGCAGCCGACCAGTTGGCGTCTTCGCTCGACGAACGCATGGTGATCCAGCGCGGCTCGTCATCCTACGTTCCACAACATGCCGAGGCGTTTCAATTCACGTCTGGCGCGGAAATGACACGGTTGACCGAGGAAGCACGTGTAATCGTCATGCACGCTGCCGCCGGTTCGGCACTGATCGCCTTGCGAGCCCGAAAAGCCCTGGTCGTCGTGCCACGGCTGCAACGCTACGGGGAACATATGGACGATCACCAGCAACAACTCGCTCGCGGACTCAGTGACCACAAGCACGCGATCGCGGTCGACGACCCAACACCCACGACGCTGCGAGCAGCGATCGATGCGGCGGCAAACCTGTCGGTACAGGTCGCCGGACCTGACCAACTGATCGCGAACGTGCGGACGCAACTGGAACGATGGCAAGCCGGACCACGTTTGCCGCATACATCAAGGAACAACACCTAACCATGCGTATCTGCATGATCCTTTCAACACCGCTGCCGCCACGTGAAGGCATTGGCTTTTATGTATGGAACCTGTCGCAGCAACTTCGCAGCAACGGTCATGAAGTGCACGTGATCACACGCCACCAGCGCGGGATGGCCACACAAGAAAATGTAGATGGCATAACGATCTGGCGACCGCCATTCTGGCCTGTGTACCCGTTCCACGTTCACGTTCATGGACAGTACGTACAACGGCTGGTTCAGCACCTAGAACCGCAGACCGACGTCTTTCACTTGCACACGCCGCTGGTTTATCCGGTTGTCACATCCAAGCCGATGCTGGTGACAGTCCATACGCCACTGATCAGCGACATCGCGTCGATTCCAGCAAACAATCGGCTTGCATGGCTGACGAAACTCCAGGGACCGGTGAGCTATCGCCTGGAACGCCAGTTATTCGCACGCGCCGACAAATTGACAGCCGTCGCCACCAGCGTTGCCGAAGAACTGCGCGACTATGGCATCGCCGCACAGGATGTGCGGGTGCTGGGCAACGGCGTGGATACCGAGGTCTTCTTCCCATCCCCTGATGGACCGGAGCGCGACCAGCCGTATTTTCTTACTACCGGACGGCTAGGATTACGGAAAGGGTTGGAGGACCTGATCGCATGCGCGGCGTTGGTACGCGAGCACGCCCCAAACTACCGCTTTCTGGTCGCCGGAACCGGACCGCTCGAAGGCGAACTACGCGCCAACATCGCACGGCACGGGCTTCAGGAGCATGTCGTGCTGCTGGGTCACATTGGCGAGCGCGCACGGCTGGCGGAACTTTACCAGAAGGCGACAGCCTACGTGCATACCGCACACTATGAGGGCTTATCCACAGCCTTGATCGAAGCGATGGGTAGCGGGCGTCCGGTGATCGCAACTGGAGTTAGCGGTGCGCTGGATGTCGTGGCGCATGAACAGAATGGCTTACTGGTTCCCGTGCGCGCACCACAGCAGTTAGCCAATGCCGTCCTGCGCCTCATCGCCGATCCCGAACGTGCCGAAACGTGGGGACGCGCTGCCCGAGCTACCATCGAAGAACGCTACACGTGGCCCGTAGTATCTGCGGGCTATCTCGCGGAATATGAACGTCTGGTGACTGGGATAGCAATGTGAACGTTCGCCGTCAAGCGCTTCCCGTAGGACGTACCATTCAGGTATCATTATGACGTTTAATACCCAACGAGTACATTGATGCAAAAAAAGTCTGTGTGCCTGCTTTCCAGCGGCATCACCAGTTCGAACCTGCGGCTCCAACCATGGCGCTATCTCCATGAAACGGCACGACAATTGATCGCGCAGGGGCATGCGGTCACGATCCTGAGCGATGGCGCGGCAGAGTCGCCAACCGAGGAGATCGCGGGCGTGCCCGTGCGGCGTATTGACACGGTCGATTCAACACGCTTGCGCCCACACGCCGCGATGGATACCGCGCTAGCGCAGCTACAGCCGGACGTAGTCCTCTGGCATGTTGGCGCGACCAGCTTTCTACCACACCGTAGCTTCACGACAGACGTTCCCACGGTTGGCATCTTCACCAGCCCATTGTATACACCGGGTGAACTGGCGCGGCTCGGCATGCGCCGTCTGGTGAAAGGCTATAAACTCAGCGCGATGCATGTGCTTGGCACGAGTGTACCCGACGCGGTGCTACGACGGGGCACCACTACCAGTGGCTTGCGTCGGATCGTCGTTCAGACGCGCACCACCCATGACCGCCTCATCGAGCGCGGTGTACGTCCCAGCCTACTCGAGATCATCGCCCCGGGCGTCGATCCAGCGTGGGAGCGTCCAGGCTTTATGCCACTTGGGCTGCGCGAACGGCTGGGCTTTGCCGCGACAGATGCGGTCGTGGTGTACTTCGGTTCGCCCGCGCCATTACGCGGCCTCCATAGTTTGATCGAGGCGGTCGCGCTCGCACGGCAGACGGAACCACGGCTCAAGCTGTTGATCCTGAGCCGTCGCCGCGCTGACGAGTTGATGCGCGAGGATGCCGACCTTGCACATCTGCTGGGACAAAGCGATACGCAAGCATATACAAACGTCGTCAGCGGCTTCTTGCCGGAGGATGAACTGGTCGAACATGTCGCCGCAGCCGACATCGCCGCGCTGCCGTTCGAGATCATCCCATCAGACGCGCCATTGAGTATTTTGGAAGCACAGGCGCTCGCCAAGCCGATCGTCGTGACGACGGTCGGATGCCTCGCCGAACTTGCCGCGTATGGGCCGACGTACATGGCACAACCAGCGAACCCGCCATCATTGGCGAGCGCACTAGTGCGGGCAGCGCGCGACCTCGAACAGCCCAAGATTAACGCTGAAGAACGCCAACCCACGCTCCCCAATCGCCATTGGCATGAAGTCGGAGCGGAATGGTCACACCTCATCGAGCAGCTATGATGCAGGACGTTCCCCGCTTTATGTATGTATGTGGAGCCGATGGCACTGGCAAAAGCACCCAGGCACAACTCGTGTTGGGGCATCTGAAGGCGGAAGGCATCGCCGTCGAGCATCGCTGGGTACGCTTTCCGTTCTTCTTGAGCATCCCACTGCTGGCATACGCCAAGCTCCGCGGCTGGAGTTGGTACGAACAAACCGGCACCGTACGCCACGGCTATTGGGATTTTCGTGGGTCACCCGTGCTTCGTACACTCTTGCCCTGGACGTTGCTCGCGGATGCCGCCATCGCCGCACTACGACGTGTATACACTCCACTGTGGCGCGGACGCACCATCGTCTGCGAACGTTTTGTTCTCGATATGCTCGTCGATTTGAGCGTCGCCATCGGCAACCCTGCTATTCACCGTACCATACCGGGCAGATTGTTCCCACGCCTGATCCCGCGTGACAGTGGCGTGGCAGTCATGGATCTCGACGCAGCTACGATTCGCTCACGCCGCGCCGATCTCCAGTTGGATCGTCGATTGGAGGAGCGTCTTGCTATGTTCCGCATCCTGGCACATGATCTATCATTACCTATCATTCGGAGCAGCGCCTCAGTGGACGAAGTAAACCGACATCTGGAAACCACATTGCGACAAGCGTCACACACCCAATCGACAGGAAGCGGCTACGCGAAGATACGTTCGGCACCATTACAACGTGTCCTGCGCCATCCTTTTGTCGGTATCGCCTCGCACTGGCTCGTGCAAAGCACCACCTACATGGATCGCACCGAACGCACCTTCAAACTGCTGCTCGATGGGTTTATGACCCTCCTGTTCGGCCTCGTATTGGGACGGTTTCTGCGGCGGAGCAGCGCCTGGATCGTCGCCTTCCTGCTCGCCCATACCGTCAATTTTCTGTTCAACGGGCATTTGTGGGGTTTGTTGAAGCATTACAATCGCGTACGTACAAGCTACCAGGACTTCGTGGACTATTACGAGGCGTTTCGGAGCAGGGTCGAGGGCGAACCCAGCCTCGCATACGCGGCGGTATACGGCAGTCTCGCACGCGGCGATTGGAAACCATCGTCGGACCTGGATGTGCGTCTGGTGCGACGCCCCGGTTTGTCGAACGCATGGAGTGCCTGCGTGTTCACCATGCGCGAGCGTTCGCACGCGCTCATCCACCGCTTCCCGCTCGATATTTATGTTGTCGACGACTTTGGTGCCCTGGAAGCCATGGGGCTGGAAAAAGCGCCGACCGTGCTGCTGGATCGACGGGAAACGTCCGATGAATAACCGGGAAACGCTAGCTTGGTGGTCTACGAGAGGCTTTTACCTTAGCGCCCTCTGGGCGACGGCGACGGCACTCTACCTCCATCGCGCCTACCAGGATAGCTGGATACTCGAAGGATTGTGGCTACCGCTCGCCGCGGTCATCGTCTTCTATTTATTGAGCGTATGGCTGAACACCCACCTTAGCACGATCGCGATTCTGACCTCGATAGCGACCTTTCTGCTGCATGGGGTATCAGCCCTCAAGTATTCCAACGTGTATCTATCGACGATCGATAACACTGTACACGTTTCGCTCATTCGTACCATTGCACGCACCGGGTATGTGGAAGCAATATCGTCATATGCGTCCACGCCCGGTTTCCATGCGTTCGTGGCGGCGTTCTCACAATTGTCCGGGATTCCGCCCGAAGCACTCGCGCAGATCGCGCCAAGTTTTATCGGTTGCGTCGCACCACTGGCGATCTATGTCCTGTGTCTCCATTTCAGCTTTCCAGCACAGCTTTCCAAGATCATTATCATCCTATCGGCGTTCAGCCTCCCAGCGCTCAACACGCTCAACGGCACCAGCTTTGTAATCCCAATTCTGCTATCGCTGATTACGATCTTCTTCATCTATACGTCGGCGCAGCGTGACCGATTAACTTATTTATCACTGTTGTTGCTATTCATCCTCACACTTACCCTCTGGCATCCCGGCACATCGGTGATCTTCCCAAGCATCCTGTTACTTGTCGGCATCGCGGCATCGCGTCTGTACCGTGGGGCGATGTTTCCTCAGCTTGCGGCGAACTTCCGCTCCATCGGCGTCATCGGGATAACCGGCACGATCGGCTTCTGGCTGTATGGCTCGGAATTCGTATGGAATCGCTTCCGACTCAACATCCGTACCGCGATCTTCGCAGATAGCAAAATCGTGTTAATCCCATCCCGTTTGTTTCAACTCGGCCTGGAATACCAGGTGTTGATCGCCGCGTTCAACCATTCACGTGACCTGATCATCGTCGCGCTGGCGTTCATCGGCGTCCTATTTCTGACGTTCACGCGCAGCTCGACACAGTTATCGCAGTTCTTCCGCGCCTATGCATTGATCTGGGCAGCTTTTGTCGGTCTGCTGGTAGCGGTGTTCGTCGCCAGCTTCGGGGACCAAGGCTACCAACGCTTTTTGGGCTATGTGGTCGGCCTTAGCCCGATCCTGGCGGGCTATGGGCTGTGGAAGATACTGCAATTCGTGCAACAGGTGGTGCGAAACATGCGGATCGGTCCAATGGCGGCGACAGCAATGGCGGGAGTGGCGGCGATGTTCGCCGTGCAAATGTATCCCTACCAGCCGCTCGTGCCGACGATACCGGGTGCGAACCAGGGGAGTGTGCCGGTTGTGTGGCTTCATCAGGTTAACACAACATATCAGCACCATCTGATCACCTGGACTTTCGAGCGCCTGGTGCCGACGGTGAAACTGGACACCACACAGATCCTGGCAGACTACATCGGCTACCAGCAGGGCGCGTTGTATTACAACATCACATCGAAGCAATTGCTACGTCGTTCGATAGATCAGAAGAAACAACCCGCCTTCATCCTGCTGCATTGGCCGGGACGGGGTGGCGCGTTCATGGAGCAAGCCGAGTACCGTTCCAGCGTTGCGATCGAACGCTGGTTCGATAATCCCAACATGAGCGTTGTCTACGACAACGGCGCATCGTTCGTGTTATATAACCCATTAAACGCCGAGGATCCGTTCTACCTCGAAAGGTCGCGATGATACTCTGGTCGGTATTGCTGCTGTTCCGCTTCCTCCTCGCAAGTATTGTGATCGCCGTCCTGCCGGGACTGGTGCTTCACCTCGCGTTGTTTCCAAGACGGCAGTTCGATGGCGCAGAACGAACCTTTTTGATCCTTTCCACCAGCATCGCCATGTCGAGTTTGACCGCCCTGGCGCTGCTCCTGACACCCGTCGGCGTGCAACTATGGAGCTTTACGCTGCTGTTGCTACTGATCGTCCTCCTGCTTGGCGTCATGGCAGTCGTGCGACATGCGGGAGCATCTGCATGGCGCGAAACCATACGTGAGGCAACGGGGCACGTCGCACAGCTACCGCGCACGTTTCGTACATCGCGTCGTAACATCGAGTTGCCGTTGTTCCTGCTTGCGATCTTGATCCTGGTCGGCGCAGCGTTGCTACGCGGCGAAAGCTCCACCAGGGTGACGGAGTTCTATTTCCCGCCGGAGCAGCTAGCGGCGGTGATGGCTCAGGCACAACAGCCACAGACCTCGCTCACGGTGCCATTTGAGATTACTAACGGCGCAGCGCAACCGGCGTCCTTTCGCGTCGAGGTCTGGTCGAACGGCACAAAGGTTGCCGAAAGTTCCTCCATCGACATTGCCGCACAGGGGACGGCACAGGCGACCGTCGAGATTCCTGCCGCCCCCACAGGCGAAACACATGCCCTTGAGTTTTTGCTGTACAGTGCCGAGCAACCCACCGCGATAGCCCAACTACGTTTACAACGAGGTGCTAACGATTCCGGCACCGCAGCACGCGATTAAGACCATGACCTCCATGATGCGCTATCTTCGCGGTCACTTCAGCAGTTCGTTAGTAATCAATTCGTACTTGATTCTGATCATGCGCTTTTTGGGTAGCGCGACCGGATTCATCTTCTGGGCGTTAGCAGCACGTCTGCTAAGTAAAGAGAATGTTGGGCTTGCGTCCAGCGCGATCGCGGCATCAGCGTTACTGGCGGGATTGGCGCAATTAGGGTTGGGCTACGGTCTGGTGCGGTTCGCAGCACAAAGCACACGCACCGCGACACTGATCAACACGACCTGTGCGGTGGTTGCCCTGGCGGGTGCTGTCCTCAGCATCGGATTCTTGCTCGGCCTTGAGTGGTGGTCGCCAGCGCTGGCTCCGCTGCTTGCTTCAGCGGAAGCCTGGGGCTCATTCATGCTCCTGGTGATCACGACTGGCATGTTCCAATTACTCAACTGGGCGTTTTTATCGAAACACCGTACCACGCTATCGCTCCTCAACAATACCTTTCAATCGGTACTAAACATTATTATCTTCGTGCTGCTGGTTTGGTGGACACCGAACTATCTGGCGGCGGTACATGCCTACACTATCGCGACAATCCTGAGCGTATTGCTCGCTTTGTTCACACTTCTACCCATGACTGGACACACGTTCCGACGCTCGTTCGCGTGGCCCTCGTTCACGCATGCGCGGTTCGCCCGCTATTCACTTTCGAACTACGTCACCGACCAACTGCAAAAAGCACCTGATACATTAATGACCCTGGTTGTCATCAACGTTCTCGGTCCAGTGATCGGCAGCTACTTTTTCGTCGTGTGGAGCGTCAACGCGGGACTCCGTGCGCTTGCCAGTTCGACGGCGACTTCGCTGTTGATGGAGGGATCGCAGCGCCCCGAATTGCTCGCACAACATGCGTATAAGTCGTTGCGGCTGGGCCTGATCCTGGCTATCGGCATGGCGATATCAGTGAGCGTGTTCAGCCGCCTCATCCTATCCTTTTACGGTCCAGATTACGTCGAACGTAGTATGGTCCTACTTATCCTGCTCTCGCTCTCCCTCGTTCCGAATGTTCTGGTCAGTGTCCTGACGAGCGTGCTGCGTATCAACGGCAGGCTATGGCCCCTGATTATCGTCACAGGTGGTGACCTGATCCTCGGCCTCGTCACTGTGTATGTGGGGATGACCTTTTTTGGGCTGCTAGGTGTCGGCATCGGGTGGTTGGTTTCGCGCTGTATTATGGTCATCGCCATGGCACTGCTGTGGCGTTGGAGTTCATGGATGAACACGATACCTACGCCCGTGACGGTCGATACAGTTACATCTTCCTCATCCTAACAACCAATTTGCACCTATCTTATAAGCAATCCTGGAATCGATTATGCACGCGCAATTGGTTCAAGGATGCCCAGTTTGGCAACACAATGGTCCCAGGCTCCCCACGAACGGTCCCGAGCACCGTATATAAACCTGTCGCCGATAAGTATCATTTTGTCGACTTGATAGTACTTTAATACTGTTTCAAGGCATGACAAACCGCTAAATAGTCCTTTTTGATGCTTGATTTTTGCAGATGTGACTGCTATAATAGCCCAACAGTCATGGGAGACGGCGGTACTTTAGCGAGCGAGTTGACAGAACCGTACGTATCCTAGCGAATAGCGGCACAACTTAACCGAACGTTTAGACAAAGCACCCCCCTAATGCATCTGTCAATGGAACACGCCATTCGTGGTTTGTTACGCGACTGATGTCGATAGATAGGGGGGTGCTTCTGTATGTATAAGAGAAAAACGATCAAATGTTGCGATGGCATTCCCCCCATGTCACGCAAAGTACGGTAAGACAAAGGCTCACTCGAGCGAACGTTCCAAATCTCGCTACAACAATCACTCGCAAGGAAGTCGCGACATGCTTACTCGAACGCCCAACAGTATTTTGAGCACTGATGAACGAATGAAGATTCTTGGGGGGAACATGGACACTGGCTCCGCCTATAAGACACCGACCGTTAGCGTCGTCATCGCAGCCTTGAACGAAGCCGAAAACCTTCCGCACGTCCTCCCGCGTATACCTGAGTGGGTGCATGAAGTATTGCTAGTCGACGGCAATTCCACAGACGATACAGTTGCGGTTGCCTGCGAGGTTCGCCCCAGCATTCGTATCGTCATGCAGCAGGGCCGTGGCAAGGGGGCAGCCATTCGCACCGGATTTGCTGCCGCAACAGGCGATATCGTCGTCTTGCTCGACGCTGATGGCTCGACTGATCCGGCCGAGATTCCAGCATTTGTTGATACACTCGTCGCTGGCGCAGACTTCGCAAAAGGCTCGCGCTTCCTCAAGGGTGGTGGCACGGTCGATATGCCGCTGTATCGTCAGGCGGGCAACTGGGGATTCGTATTCCTGACGAACATCCTGTTCAACACCCGCTACACCGATATTACCTATGGATATAATGCCACGTGGCGGCACCACCAGGATGCCATGGCGCTCGAAATCGACGGCTGGGCGAATGAGATCATCAGCAACATTCGTGTCGCACGCAACGGGCTCAACGTCGTGGAAGTGCCGAGCTTCGAGCATGAGCGCATCGCCGGAGAAGCCAAGCTCGCAACCTTCTCTGCTGGCTGGACGATCCTCAAGGCGATCTTCGCCGAGGCGATGACGAAGTCCAGAAAGCCAACCCTCAAAGCCCAGTATCAAGAAGTCATATCACAATAGTACTTTTGGTTAGGACCGGCTCCCTGCCTCAGCAGTATTGATGCTTCAGGCAAGGCACCGTACAATACCCGCATGCTAATGACTACCGTGCGAATGTTATTCGCACGGTAGTCATGTATATAAGGACGCTCGTAATGCCGATCAGAGGAAGCAGCGCGACTGGAGCACCAAGTAAGAAGATAGCGCACCATGTATGCGTTGTCGGTCCCGGTACACGTTTCCTCAGTGGTGTTACCTATTATGTCACCCGGTTGTCGAACGTCCTCGCACGACGGATGCCGGTATCGGCGATCCTGATGCGGCAGTTGATCCCGACCTTCCTGTATCCTGGACGCCGCCGCGTTGGTGCCGCGATCACCGAAACGTCCTATGCGCCCTCCATCGCCGTCTTCGATGGCGTCGATTGGTTCTGGGTGCCGAGCATCTTTCGGGCGATCTGGTTTATGGTACGCCATCGTCCGAACGTGCTGCTGTTGCACTGGTGGACAGGAGCGGTCCTGCATAGTTATCTCTTGCTGGCAGTCGTAGCTCGTCTGCTGCGTGCGAAAATCGTCATCGAAGTTCACGAAGTACTTGAAACAGGTGAGGCCAGTATTCCGGTTGCACGTATGTATTCCGAGCTATTTGGTCCATTGCTGATGCGCCAAGCCAGCGGGTTTATCGTACATTCTGCGTTCGACCGCGCCGCGGTGGAAGAGCGCTATCGGCTGGGGAGTCGGCCCGTCGCGCAAATTCCGCTCGGTCCGTTCGACCAATACCTCACCAATGAGGCAGCGCCGATCGAGCGCCCATGCCCACCAGAATGTTGCAATCTGTTGTACTTTGGCGTGATCCGTCCATACAAAGGTGTCGAGCACTTGATCAATGCCTTCGACGCCATACCAGAAGATGAGATTGGCAACTATTGGCTAACGGTCGTCGGCGAAACCTGGGAGGGCTGGACCTTGCCGACTGAGTTAATCGAACGAAGCCCGCGCCGCGACCGCATCACCTTTGTCAACCGCTACGTGCGTGACGAGGAAGTTTCCGGCTTCTTCAACATCGCCGATGTGGTGGTCCTCCCATACCTACGCTCGTCGGCGAGCGGTCCGCTCCATGTCTCGATGAGCCATGGCCTACCAGTGATCGTGACAAGTGTCGGCGGTCTGATCGAGGCGGCGTCAAGCTATGCCGGCGCGATCTTCGTGCCGCCTCACAATCCCACGGCCATTGAACACGCCATCAAACAGGCGGCAGCCATGCGCGGGCAGCACTTCGACGATCCATTGTCGTGGGACCACATCGCGGAACGCTATGAGGCACTGTTCAATACCGTAATGGAGCAGGATAGATCGTCGAAAGCCCTGCCAGCATGAACGGCATGACGCGCACGATCGGCATGGTCACTCCGCGTTACGCGCCCGCCATCGGTGGCGTCGAGCGCCACGCCGAAATGCTGGTGCGTGGGTTGGTCGCACGCGGCTTCGCGGTCGAGGTCATCACGACCGATCCCGGCAAGACACTTCCGCCCGTCGAGGAGATCGACGGTGTAGTCGTGCGCCGCTTTCCGACTGTCGCCAAGGATGCAGTTTTCTTCGTCGCGCCCGAACTTGGCGTCTGGCTGTTACGAAATGCTCACCGCTACACGCTACTGCACGCCCATTCCTACCACACACCGCTGGCATTTCAGGCAGCAATTGCCGCACGTCAGGCGGGGATTCCGTTCATCTTCACACCGCACTACCATGGCACGGGACATTCCACGTTGCGGACCCTCATCCACCGTCCGTACCGCATCATCGGCAATTGGCTGCTCAACGAAGCCGAGAAAGTTGTGTGCGTTTCAAAGGTCGAGCAAGCGTTGATTACACAGCATTTCGGCACAGCCATAGACACGATTGTGATTCCGAATGGTGTCGAGCAGAAGTATCTCATACCACCCAACACACCAGCATCGCCGAAAACAGGACGGCAGGTGCTGACCGTCGGGCGTCTGGATCACTACAAGCAAGCTGATCGCACTGCCAAGGCATTGCCGTATCTTCCACGCTGCTATGCTCTCACGATCATCGGCAACGGTCCGGCGCGTGCAGAAATCCAACACCTGATGCCCACATCCACGCCTCGCTTGCGCCTGCCCGGTCAGGTGTCCGAAGAAGCGCTGATGATGGCGTACCGTACCGCGGATGTGTTCGTCACGATGTCACGCCAGGAATCATTCGGCATGACGGTCCTCGAAGCCGCAGTCAGCGGCGCACGCGTCGTCGCGAGCGATATTCCAGCGCATCGTGAGGTCGCAACATACCTGCCGCCTGGACGAGTGACATTCGTTGATGTCGACTGCTCACCCATGCAACTGGCACGAGCGATCGAGACAGCAGCAGCGAGTGGGCGTACCAGCACAAGCGACGGTGAATTCGTCCCCACGTGGAACGGCGCCGCGGATACGCTACGAGAGGTATACCACGAAGCCCAGCCGAAGCTCGGCACCCCAGGACCGTGGCATGAGTGAACACGAACACCTGGCACTTACCGACCAACACATCGGCTGGGATACAGCTTCTGTGGACGTGACTGCCCCCACGAGCAACGCCAGCACCACGGCCTGGTGGCAGGGGTTCGCAGCAGTGTCGTGTGCAAGTTCACTTGGCTTCCTGGTCGTAGCGATCGCTGACACGCTGGCACGGTTTGAATATCCGCGTGCCGAATTCGTCTTCATCGCCGGTTTGATCGTCACGTTTCTGCCGCTCGCGCTCCGATTGATCGCGAGCACACCCAGCCGGAACGAACGTATCGGGTTGATACTCCTCGCCGGATTACTTTGTTATGGCATCAAGATATTGCATAGCCCGATCCGGTTTACCTTTTTCGACGAGTTCTCGCACTGGCGCACGGTAATCGACATCATGCGTCATGCGCATCTGTTTTATGTAAACCCATTACAGCAAATCAGCGCCCTGTATCCAGGACTGGAAGTTGCCACCGCCACGCTCGCCTCGATGAGCGGCTTATCGGTGTTCCAGTCGGGTCTGCTGATACTTGCCGTCGCCCGTATCGTCCTGAGTCTTGGACTCTACCTGTTCTACGAATACATCTCCGGCTCGGAGCGTGTCGCCGGCATCGCGGCACTATTGTATGCAGTCAACCCAAATTACCTCTTTTTCGATGCTCAATTCTCCTACGAGTCATTGGCGCTGCCGATCTTCGTGATGCTGCTGTTCGTGCTAGCCCGCCGCCAACACGCTCAAGGGGTCGACCGCATCGCGCTCACCGTGCAAATGATGCTCGGGCTCGGCGCGATGATGGTGATCCATCACGTTTCCACCTACGCCTTCGTCGCGCTAGTGGTCATCTGGCAGTTCGTGGCATTCGTGCGCTATGGACGATACACCCGTAAAGGTCTGGGCCAAGCACCATTAATCGCGTTCATCCTGGCGGTCACCTGGATGGCCTACGCTGCGTTGTTGACGGTCAACTATCTTGCTCCACAGTTCATCAACGGGGTCGTTGAACTATTTAAGATGATCGCGGGCGAGTCCGAGCCACGTCAATTGTTTCAAGCACGCACCGGCACCATCGCGCCACTGTGGGAGCGCATGCTGAGTTACGGCACGGTGCTGTTGATCCTATTCGTATTGCCGTGGGGTTTGTGGCGCATCTGGAAGCATTACCGCGACAACGTGCCGATGCTGACGCTAGGAATCATCGCTATCATCTATCCTGCGACCCTTGCGCTCCGTTTCACCGAGCGTGGCTCGGAAGTGGCCAACCGTGCATCTGAGTTTATTTTCCTGGGGATCGCGTTCGTGCTGTCGATCGCCGTGCTCGAGGTCTGGATGATGCATTACCGACGTGTCCGCGTCGCCGCATTTGCCATTGGAGCAACCGCGATTTTCGTGGGCGGCATGCTGATCGGCTTCGCACGTTGGGCGCGTCTGCCAGGACCTTACCTGGTCGCCGCCGACACGCGCTCGGTTGAAATGCAGGGCATACGGGCAGCACAATGGGCCGGCGACCACCTGGGTTCAGACAACCGTATCATCGCCGACCGCATCAACCGCATGTTGATGGGGACCTATGGTTTGCAGCGCACCGTCACGGGCTACGGAGACCAGATCGACATCTGGATTCCCTACTTCTCGCCCCAACTGACCCGCAACGTACGGCAGGTATTCGCGGAGGGCAACATTCGCTATGTGGTAGCGGACCTGCGTTTAACGGCATCTCTACCGACGGCGAGCGGCTATTTCGAGCGTGGCGAGCGCTACTACCAGTACCGCACAACACCGATGCAGATATCCGTCCTCAAGAAATTCGATCAGGATCAAACGATCAGTCGCGTGTTCGACAGCGGCGACATTCGCATGTATGACGTGGAGGTAGCGAAGGATGAATAATGTCTCCAAGTCGCTCGCTCTGATCGTCGTAACGCTCGTCTGTATGGCGCTCGTGGTATACGGTCAGGCGCTCTCGCTGCTTCGACCTATCGCGGCGATCCTGCTGGTGCTATGGATACCAGGGTATGCGGTCACACGCGCCGCCTTTCGCAGTCAAGCGTGGGGCAGACCTGAGCGTATTCTGTTCAGCCTTGGCGGTAGCCTGAGCCTTGCCGTCCTCAGTGGCCTGGTACTCAATTGGTCGCCGTGGGGATTGCAAACCACGTCGTGGACGCTTTTCCTGGGTGGCATTACGCTGATCGCGACGGTGATCGGCTTTGTGTGGCAGCGCGACGACCGGATCAATTGGATAAAGCTGGGACGAGTACAGCCTCGCAACGTCGCGCTGCTGGCGCTGGCAGGTGTGTTGATTACGAGCGGCTATGGTATTGCCGCCTATGGCGCTCGGCTCCGACCGGACTCACAATTCACACAACTCTGGATGCTTCCAGCAGACGATTCGGCTCGTGCCGTTCGGATAGGGATTCTCAACGAGGAAAACGCCGCCATCGATTATCGCCTGGTGCTGCGTGCCGGGGTCGATGTCATACAGGAATGGCCGGTCATTTCTCTGCAAGCCGGGGAAGAATGGCAGGCTGTCGTGACGCTCACACCTGACGGAGCGAGCGGCGACCTGGTAGCATCGCTATACCGACAGGATGAGCCGAACGCGGTATACCGCTACGTTACGCTGCGGTCGCAAGGATAGGGAGAAAGATCGACGATGCGTATACTGGTGGTGAGCGATTTCTACCCACCGTTCATCGGTGGTGCGGAACGCCAGACTCAGCTACTCAGCCGTGGTCTCGCACAGCGCGGTCACGAAGTCAACGTTGCGACCGTTTGGCATGCCAGGCTCGCGGCACAGGAAAATGACGACGGCATTATTATCCATCGTTTGCGGGGCTTATCGACGTGGGTGCCGTGGTTTTCGAGCGATCCGAAACGCCGTTACCACCCACCCTTCCCTGAGCCGGGGATCGTGTTGGGACTACGCGGATTGATCAAACGCTTCAAGCCAGAGCTCGTTCATGCCTCGGGATGGATCAGCTATTCGTGCGCGGCAGCGTTGCTTGGATCATCGATCCCGTTTGTGTCATCGGCGCGAGACTATGGCTACAGTTGTGCTGTGCGTATGCTATTGCACGTCGACCGAGTATGCGACGGCCCTGCGCCTACAAAGTGCCTGGCCTGTGCCAGCCATTTTTATGGCAGCAAACCCAAAGCTGCTGTCGCAGTGGCAGGTGTTTTCGCCAGCAAGCCATTGCTGCGCCGCAAAGTCACGGCACTCCACTGCGTGAGTTCGTATGTGCAACGCATCATGCAGCGCGATTTCCTTAAGCGTGGCTTGAAGAAGCACGACACGACGGTAGTCATCCCCGATTTCGTGACACCCGACGAGCCAGTGGCGAACGTCGACCAGGCCATGATCGATAGCTATGCCAGGCTGCTGCCCGACGAACCGTTCATGCTGTTTGTCGGCTCGCTGCAAGCTCATAAGGGTATGTATACGCTGCTCGCAGCCTATGAAAAGCTCGATGAGCGTCCTCCACTGGTGCTGATAGGGACCAAGTGGCCCGACACACCAGACACATTTCCCGACGGCGTGACGGTATTGGAGAACGTCCCTCACGCCGCGGTGATGTACGCATGGCAACACTGTTTGTTTGGTGTCGCGCCATCGCTCTGCCCGGAAACATTCGGCGGTGTTATCACCGAGGCGATGAGTTCGAGCAAGGCGATCATCGCGTCCAACATCGGTGGGCCGCTCGATATCATCATCGACGACCAGACCGGTTATCTGCTCCCTCCGGGAGATGCTGATGCGCTGGCTGCAACCTTACGCCAGTTGCTCGACGATCCCGGTCTGCGGCAACGTCTTGGCACGGCGGGCCGCGAGCGCGTCGAGCGCTTTTATGCCGACGCCGTGTTGCCACAATTTGAGGTGTTTTACGAACAGCTTGCGTCTCGTGCACATGCACGCGCAAACGACATAGTGAATGGATAGAGAATGAATCGTAAGCAAACAACAGGCACCGCGCTCGTCCTTGGGCGCGCCTTACATAGCCCCTGGAATGAGGGAACACGAGTCATTGGACGTGACATTGCGCGTGCGATCAGTTCGCGGCGGCCTGTTTCGACGATCTCGTTGACGGGCGAAGCGTATCGCGGGCGACAGGATGAGCGCCTTCCGGTCGATCATGTGTATAGTTCGGCACCCTATGGCATCATCGGCGATTATGTTGGGCTAGGAGGAGTGCTACGTCGCATTCAGAAACGGTTCGCTCAACAGCGCGTTGATGTGACGCATCTGGTTGGTCTGCCCCTGGCGATCGCTCCCTTCCTCAGACTTCGCAGAAGCCGCGTCGTATCACATGTCGTCATGACACGACAGATGTATATGGGACGTATCGAACATATGCGGGCGGCACTCGCGTGGCGCGTCTTTGACCGCTGGATCGACATATACGCCTGTACGTCCAAACAGATCCATAACGATCTGCTGCAGAAGGGGTACAATCCGGCAAAACTTTTGACGATCCCGCCACCGCTAGACGTGGAACTGTTCCAGCAACAGGATCGTGCATCAGCCCGTCAGCAGCTAGGCATGTCGCCGGACGCGTTCATCGTAATCTATGTCGGCACGGTTTCGCCGTTGCGCTTTCCCGCGCCGGATATCATGCGCGGCCTCAGCATTGCCTCGGCGACCGTGCCCAACCTTGCAATGGAAATTTTCGCGCCGGTCGCCACCCACGGTTACAACAAGCAGTGGGCCGAAGAAAACGTCGGGCGGGCAGCAGACAACGTTAGCGTGCCTGTGCAGATGCACCTCAAAGACCTGACGGAACCAGAAAAAGCACTGGTGTATAGCGCGGCAGATGTCGTGCTGCTGCCGTTCGTCGCGCCCGTCGCCGTGGAACCTCCCCTTACGCTGCTGGAAGCGATGGCGTGCAAAGCGATCGTAGCAGTCGCACCGTTCGCAAATCGATCGGATATCGTGCAAGACGGTGAGAATGGGCTACTCTATGCAAACGCTGAGGAGTTCGCCACACGACTGGAGCAGGCCTATGCGCTCGGGGCGGAAGGCCGTGCTGCGCTCGGCGAACGTGCGCGAACGACGGTCGTAGAAACCAATAGCTTCGAAGTGGTCGCTCGTGCGATTGAAAACGTCTGGAAGAAGATCGGGGTTCGATCCTAACCAAACGCATCGCCAGCGATCGAGAAAGCATTGTCCCCACCAGTGCTCTACCTCATGGACTCGTTCACTTGGAGGCAGCACAGGTAACAGAGATGGTAAAACCAACGGCTTTGACATCACTACTGGCCCACGCGCGCAAGCCGCTCTTTCGCAACGCATACGCCCTCATCCTGAGCGCCGGATTAACCTCGGCGCTTGGATTAGTGTACTGGGTGGTAGCGGCTCGCTACTATCCCAACGAGGCAGTCGGGCGAAACTCGGCCCTGATTTCGGCAATGACGCTGATTTCAGGCCTATCACAGCTTAACCTCCGCAGCTTTTTGACGCGCTTCGTTTCGCAAGCGGGACGCGGGACGCGACGGCTCGTCCTGGGGACGTATATCGTAAGTTCTATTACGGCCCTGATAGTATCCTGTATCTTTCTCTGGGGAATCGACTTCTGGTCACCCAGGATGAGTTTTATCACGTCAAGCCTAACGTTGGCGAGTGGCTTCGTCGTCGCTACGATGGCATGGGGCATCTTCGTGTTGCAGGACAGCACCCTGACGGGATTGCGTCAGGCGTTCTGGGTACCGATTGAAAACACGACATTCGCTGTAGCTAAGCTGCTGTTCCTGTTTCTGGCAGCAGGCTCCATGCCGAACTACGGCATATTCGCATCATGGAGTATTCCGCTGGTGCTGTCATTGGTACCCATTAGCTTCTTAATTTTCGGTCGTCTGGTGCCGCGTCACGAATCGTCGACATCCGAACGGTCGCTGAACCTCACGATGCCACAGATGGCCCGGTTTGTTGGCGCGGACTATGTCGGGGGATTATTCTCCCTGGTCGCAACAGCATGGCTACCGATCATGGTGTACGATCAGGCCGGGGCGACTATGAACGCCTATTTCTACCAACCCTGGATGATTGCGGCATCGCTACAGATTGTTACTGTAAACATGGCAGCCTCGATGACGGTCGAAGCGGCGATCGATAAAGAGCGGCTTTACGCATACGGGCGTGATGTCTTACGTCATTCTGCACTGATTCTGGTACCAATCGTCGCCGTCATCACCCTGGGCGCACCATATATTCTCCAGGTGTTCGGCGCAGATTACGCGCGCGAAGGTTCTACTTTGCTACGTCTGTTGGCGCTCGCCGTGCTTCCTAACCTGGTCAATGTACTGTTCATCGGTCTGGCTCGTGTGCGCCAGCGCATGCTCGAACTCATCGCGATACAGGCCGCACTCTGTATCGGCGGGCTTGCCCTGAGTTTCATGTTTCTCCCGCGTTTCGGCATTACTGGTATAGGCTATGCTTGGGTTATCAGTCAAAGCGTGGTTGCAGTTGTCCTGCTTGCGACTCAGTTTACAACGCTCATGCACTCGGATCAGACAGAGCGCCCGTTATGATATTGCTAGGGCTTGTGCGGCACGTCACATGTTTGATTCGGTCGCATGCAATGCGAACAAAGGTTAAGTAGCATCCATGAAAGAACTATACGTTATTGGCGGTCAACAACGCTTCATTCGGCCCCTGATCCAGACATCATCATACTGGTACGAATACGAACAAGGGTTGATCTTGCACGTCGATGTTGAAACAGGCACGGTCCGCGTCTGTGTTGAATACGTTACACCGCCCGACGCTTGTCCGACCGAGAACCCGGCAATTTTGTTCAAGTCAGGCACACTCGTCGATAATATTTTGTACGTGACCACACAAACCGAGGTGCTGATCTATGAGGTCCCATCGTTCAAGCGCGTAGGCTATATCTCTTTGCCCTGTTTCAACGACGTACATCATGCTCGCCCCACGCCGGAGGGCAACCTGCTGATCGCGAACTCCGGCCTTGATATGGTGCTGGAAACGACCATGGAAGGGAAGATACTACGAGTATGGAATGTGCTCGGTGAAGACCCATGGGAGCGCTTTTCGCGCGACATCGACTATCGCAAGATCGCCAGCACGAAACCACATCGTGCCCATCCAAATCATGTCTTTTATATTGACGGTGAGCCGTGGGCGACACGTTTTCAACAGAAGGACGCGATCTGTCTAACGGACCCCAGCCTGCGCATCAGCCTTGATGTCGAAAAAGTTCACGATGGGGTTGTGTATGGCGAGCACATTTATTTCACTGCTGTCAACGGAAATGTACTAATCGCCAATACCAAAACGCTAAAAGTCGAGGAGATCATCGATCTCAATACGATCCAGAAAGAAGATACGCTGCTTGGATGGTGTCGCAGTATTCTGGTCAACGGCGAAAACGCCTGGGTCGGATTTTCGCGTATCAGGCCAACCAAGATCCGTGAAAACGTTGGCTGGATCGTGCATGGCTTCAAACGTGTCTTCCCGACGCATATCACACTCTATGATTTTAAAGCGCGGCGTATGATTCGCGAGATCAGCCTGGAAGATCATCGTATGGGCGCGATCTTTGGCATCTTTCCTGTACCTGAGCTTACGGATCTGTAATGTGCTGGTCCTATTTAAAGATGCTATACTATGGTCCTGCTACGATACATGACAAACACACTTGATTCTGGTAGGCAATGATGCACATTTCCAGGAAAAAGTACGGTACGGGTATTGCATAGGACCAATGGGCATGTTAGAATATGCCTAGCACCCCCCAAGTGTAGACGAGATCATAGCGTCTTGTGTGCACTAGATACATTACAGCACACATAGTACTTTGGAGGGAGTGCACGTGACCAGTTACCGGCAAAACCCTCGCAACGAGATGTTGAAGTGTGTGTGTTCGGACGAGGCTAGCACCCTCGGCGTTCACGGCGGAGCCTGTTTTAGTGGATACGCAGAAACAAGGAGCGTTTTTCATGTCAAATCGACGTAGGCGAGGAATTGCAGCGTCGCTCCTAGCGACCAGCTTACTACTCATGATGATGAGTATTGGTGGTAACTGGGACACAGCGTACGGCCAAAGTGGCGGGCCAACCCCCACAGTTGTTATTGGTATCGTTGCACCGGGCGGTGGTGCTGAAGGTGAAGATCCAGGTCGTCTCGAAGCAGTTGCCGGCGAATCGGCAGAGGCTGGCGATTCGGCAGCGCGTCCTGAAGCCGTAGCTGGCGAATCCGGCGAGGCAGCGGAAGCAGCCTCGACAACACTGCCACTAAGCGGTGCGGAGTCGGCGGTACAGTGGCCTTTACTGGCAGCAGGCGTTGTTTTGTTCGCATCGGGCGCTCTTATCTTCCGACGTACACGAAACCTTCAGTCATAACTCGTCGCAACTGAGCATGTGTTTTTAGACACTTGAACTACATGGCTTGTAAGGAGCTTACACATGATCACTACGGTGACAACGACCACAACAGCGTCGTTGCTTGGAGCAAGTTCTCTCGCGCTGGTCGCGATTGGTACCCTGCTCGTGCTGTTGGTCAAAAAGGAAATTATTTCGTCAAGCCAGAGTGAATGGTCGGCCCGGCTTGAACAGGTCATCAACGTGGCAATCATTCCCTTGTTGATGATTTTTGGAATGACTGTCGTCGTTCGTATCTTGACTGAAATCAGTTAAAACTGCTCGGGTAATATCCTGAGCGGTTGAGGCTAAACGCGCGGTTTGCATGCTAGAATGCAAACCGCGCGTTGTTTGTCGCAACGTATTCCCAAAGAACTCACGCTTTTCTGCTATCATATGCTCACGTTCACGAGGTTCATACCAAGCAGATGATGACACCCGCAGCACTACGACGCATCTCGGGAAACCCACAAGTGCTTTTGTGGGGCTATTTATTTTTAATCGCCCTTGCCGAACTGCTCACGTCCTCCGCCTACCCACAGGCGGGCCTCGTATTTCATGCGATCATCCTGATCGGCTTATTGTTCCACGGCGCGCTCGAACGCAACGAACAGGTGCGTCGCCTCGCACTGGCGTTGGTGCTTGCACCGCTGATCCGATTGCTGTCACTCTCCCTCCCGATCGCCGCGTTTCCGCAAGCAACCTGGCATCCGATTATTTCGATCCCATTGCTGATTGCCGCCTGGATGATCGCCCGCCAACTCCATGTTTCGCGACGCGACATCGGACTGCGCATTGGCAATCCGTTAATCCAGTGTATGCTTATCAGCGGTGGCATCACGCTTGGTGCGCTTGAATATGCGATCCTGTCGCCGACAGACGAGCGATTAGCAACGGGACTGCTCCTGGCACCCACCTGGAGTACATTTTTTCTCACCAGCCTGAGCCTGTTCGTGTTCACCGGGTTTACTGAGGAAATCATTTTCCGTGGCTTGTTTCAGTCGTTAGCGATGCCAGTGCTTCGTCGCTGGGGCTTGATTTATGTCTCGCTGTTATTTGGTGCATTACATATTACCTACCGTTCCTGGTCCGACTTCGTATTCGTAACAATCGTCGGGCTTATCTTCGCGTACATCGTCATGTGGAGCGGTTCGATCCTGGGTGTTACGCTGGCGCATGGTCTGACCAATGTCATGCTGCTCGTGGTACTGCCCTACGTTTCGCAGCATACGACGGGACCGATCGCAACGTTGGTGTATTGGAGCATCTGGATCGGGACGGGATTGTGGCTGATCGCGTTTGGCATGCTTATGTGGCGTGCTGATGTGGAAGGTCGCCTGTTATTGCGCGATCAACCAGGGATGAATGAGGATGAAGCGCCCCCAGGCACAACCAGGAGTCCGCGCTGGTACAAGTCGCATCGACGACTCGCCGCAATTGGTCCACGTGT
Organism: uncultured Chloroflexia bacterium; assembly: GCA_963790835.1. GTDB lineage: Bacteria > Chloroflexota > Chloroflexia > Chloroflexales > Kallotenuaceae > JBBSGA01. The sequence continues at coordinate 1,458,601 of CAWBPU010000002.1, read as the reverse complement.
CCAGGGAACCCGTGTCTGGCGGCAACTCGAATCACGTGGTGCCATCGCGCGTGTCAATCGTATCCCGTGGAGCAGACTCACGCCACGAGTCACGCTTGCATTCATGCTCGGTGGTCTGTTTGGCATTCTTGGTAGTGCTGGTCTGCTGCTCGCATTTGGCAACGGCAGGGCAAACCAGGCGGCTGCCCCTGCATCGACGAGTGTCGCCATCGCTGAAGCAACGCCGACCACACTGGCTACCGCTTTAGCAGAAACGCCCACCGCACGAGCGGTAGCGGTGGTTGTGCCGACGCCAACCATAGCACCAACACCAAACCCAGCGACGACCACGACCGCAGGACCGGTACAAACGGCTACGACCGCCCCTGAACCGGACGTTGTCCCAACGGCGGTGCTGGCGGCAAGCTTGCCGTGGCCTGAGGCGATCCCAGCAGGGATGAGCTACGCGCCAACGGAATCGTGGCCGTTCCGTTTCATCGACCTTGAACAAAACAACCAACCCTTCCTCGTCTTCCGTGGTGACAACCGCTGGCTTGTCCTGCGCGGTCAGCCTACCAATGGGCATCCAGTTCCCGCCAGCGCGACACGCGAAAGCGTCGAGCTCAACGGCACCCCGGCAACGCTGATTACGTATGCAGATCAGGGACGTCAATTGATCTGGGACCGTGAAGGCGCATCGCTTCAGCTAAGCGCGGCGGGGCTATCTCCCGACGAAATGCTCGCGGCAGCGAACTCACTGGTGACACTCGACCCTGCAGCTTTTGAAGCGCGGCTCAGAAGCGTGACCGATGGAAAAGCTAGTGGTCCGACGCTCCTGTGGCCGAATAAGCTTCCGGCTGGCGTTGTGCTACAGCCTGTCGAATCAGTCATCGAGCCCCAACAGGAAATCGGTGGTCCGGCGAAGGTAGATGGTTATGTACTCGTGTTTCGTAGCGCCAACAGCAATGTTACCATTGGCGGCGGCAATATCCAGGCTCCGCCGATCACTGGCGACGAGGAGCAAGTACGGTTCGGAAAACTCAATGGGCGCTTGATTACGAACGCCGACAGTTTTCTGCTGACCGTCGAAACACCGGACATTGCGGACGCGTTACCTCACTTCGATGTGCTCCAGGATGGCAAGCCCGCTCTGCTGCCACCCGTGCAACGAGGCCCTTTGTTTGTCGCGGCCGACAACATCAGCCGCGCCGAGTTTGATCGTGTGATCGCCAATTTACAACCGCTCAGCCCTGGTGAGTACCTGCCACGTTCGCGAGGCCAGGATATCACCAGCCTAACCTATATGTGGCCCGGTTCGCTGCCAAGAGGATATACAGTCGTCCCCGATTCGGTCACCTTTGGCTGGGATGATTTCCTGCTCCAAGGTGGCAGACCATATTTCTCCATTACAGCCGCAAACAGCGCCAACAATACGATTACGATCAAGGGCGGACGAGAAAGCAATGGCGCGGCGTTTGTGATCCCAGAAGGCGAGAATGTCGAGTCATATTTCCCGACGATCCGTGGACAAACCGCGACGGCAGCTCGCGCCAGCGAAGGTTCGATTGTGCTGTGGTCGGAGGGGGATGTGTTTTATTCGATCACATCACCAACAGTCGACATCGACACCCTGGCATCGATCGCAGAAAACCTGCAACGCCTGGAAGCCAGAGGGTTCTATGGCAATCTGCGCTAGTTTCCATGTGACGAACAGGCGATCTTCGCATACAATGGCGGCGTGTCATATTCACTATTGCATGCGACCATTGATGAGATGCCATCACGTTCGAGTGTGTGGCAGCCCGATGTTGTCCTGAACCTTGTTAATTAATCATCATGCCACTACTTATAGCAGTGAAACTGCTAGGCAGCGAGTTGTATTACGTTCGAAGGAGCGGTCCATGAATGTTCGCTACCGGGTCAATCATTGGGCGTTTATTGGGTTATTGAGTGCATTACTCAGCAGCTCGCTGATGTATGCGACTGTATTACAGGCGCAAGCAGCACCAACACTCAGGATCGTCGCGCCCGCTGATGGCTCGACGGTCGACCGGCCTGTCACTATCCGCATCGAGCATGCGGGGATCCGATTTGACGGCGTTCAAATCGGTGGAACAAACGAAGCCGGGGTCGGACACTGGCATGTGTACGTCGACGACAAATTTGCTGGGCTTGCTCCGACGAACGTCATCGAACTACCAAACGACGCCTACCCGACGATCACAGCCGGACGGCACAAAATTACCGCGACGCTCAACGAGAACAATCACGCGCCACTGAACCCACCAGTTTCGCAAACAATCGAGCTGAACTTCTCCAAAGATGTTTCGATTCCGGTAACTCAGGGTGGTACGCCAAGCGTTCAGGTGATCTTCCCAACCGCGAATGCGACGATCGACGCGCCATTTGTCGCCCGGATCGAGCATAGTGGTTTCCGCATGGACGGCATCAACAGTGGCAAGGATGCCGAGCCCGGCACTGGCCACTGGCATATCAATATCGACGGACGGTATGCTGGTATGTCAGTTTCCCGCGTCCTGGAGCTACCGAACGACTCGTTCCCGACGATTACGGCGGGACAACATACCCTGACATTTTATGTCCATCAAAATAACCACGTCGCAACGAATCCGCCAGTCGCCGCCAGTATTCGCATCAACGTCAGTAAAGACCTGAAGGTTGCAACTGCCAGCGCCCAGCCAACGACAGCAGCGACGCAAGCGAAGCCGACAACGGAGGCAACTTCAGCGGGAGCCTCGCCCACCGTGCGTGCTACTGGAACGACAGAGGCGACGGGAACATTGGCAGCCACCGGCACGCCGAATGCAACCGGAACGACAGAGGCGACGGGAACACCAGCGGCGAACCTGACTGCTTCAGCCGGTCCTTCTGCGACTATTGGGTTGCCAGGCATTCCAAACACGGGCGCCGTCGCAGAAAACATTACATTGCCAAGCTCCGTCGCTATCATGTGCCTGATCATCGGGTCCATGTTGCTGTATTGGAGCCGCGTGGGTAGTTTCGAGGCGGCAGCGTCGGCCAGCAGCGGACGACAACTCAGCGTCAATCTCGGCACATCCTTCACACAGCCGTTGCTGCGGGTTCTGCGCCAGACTGATGCGCGACCAGCGCAACGGTTAGCGCACCTCCTCCAACAACTGAATGCCCAACCTGTCGTCATACGGCTGAACATCAGCGCTACGAACCTCATGCGCGCTCGAACAGCGATGGCCTTCTCGGGCGGCGCAATCACAGGCTTTAGCCTGAGTGCGATCTTGATCCTGATGTGGACGGCCCAGCCGACGACGTATATCAGCCAGCCAGTAGTATCTGGCCCGGTCGTTTCGGCACCAGCGGCTCCCATCACCGATAGCGACGTCGCAGTCGCACCAATCACGGTACCGGAAACCACCAGGGTCTTTGGGCCGGTCGCCGCCACGCTGCCATGGCCTGCGCTTCTGCCAAGCGGCATGGAATTTGCGGCAGAAGATTCCTGGCCTCTACGTGTGATGAGTTCCAATAGTGCCAGCGAACCATTCCTTGTATTCCGCGACGAAAGACGATCGCTGATCGTGCGCTACGCTGACGGCAGCCCGCAAGGATCGACGGAACCGTTCAAGGTTGCAGGAACGGAAGGAGCGTTGAGCCACAACGCCGATGGCAGCTTCCAGGCGACCTGGCAGCAGGATGGGCGAACAGTGGAGATGAGTGGCGTCGGGCTTTCGAGCGACGACATCGCACGCATCACCACCAGCTTCAAGCCGATGTCCTCTGCACAACTCCAAGCACAACTGGTCAAAGAAGCAGCGCACCGCCAGCTTAACATTACCCTGTTGTGGCCTGATTACATGCCCGCAGGCGTCAACCTGGTGACAGGCGAGAGCATCGTCGAGCTGAGCCAACCCGGCACAGTTCCAAACGAAGATCGGTACCAACTTGTGTTCCGTGGTGGACAAACGACGGTTAAGATCGGCGGCGGCACCGATACCGCCCCAGCGACGTCGGGCGTGACCGAGAACTTCACGGTCGGCAACGTCACAGGCCAGTTGACGAGCGGCGAGCGTCGCTACTTGCTGACACTCGACGCCGGCAACGCCGAGGAAGCTTCGCTCAATTTTGCACCGCTCCGCGACGCTGCAGGTCGCCAGTTGCCGATGTTACAGCAAGGCAAGGTGTATGTATCGGCGGAGAACCTCGACCGTGCTCAGTTCGAGCGCATCGTAGCAGGCTTGTTCGCCCTGCGATCATCGGAGTTCCAGGCGCAAGCACGCGGACAAATGATTTCATCCCTACGTTACATGTGGCCCACCAGTCTGCCCGAAGGCTTCACGGTCGACCTTGGTTCGGTGACGTACGCCAACACCAACGCAATCCTGCTGGGCGCTCGTGCCTACTACGCGATGAGTGCAACTGGACCAAATGGTGATACGATCACACTCCAGGGCGGTAGGAATGCCGATGGCTCGGCGTTCGTGGTGAAGGAAGGTCCAGATGTCGAGCAATTCATGACCAAGGTCCATGGACGCGGCGCAACAGCTGTTCGGACACCCGAAGGTCAGGCAATTGTCTGGTCCGATGGTTCGTCCTCGTACCAGATCACTTCCGCGACGGTCGAGCTCGAACAATTATTGGCGGTTGCACAAGGCATGGCACGTCTTGATAGTGACGACTGGGAGCGTTACCGGACCAAGGGACCTGACATTTCACCTGGCGTCACCCGCCCACGGCCCCTGGAAGCAAGCGATGCCACGACAGTCTTTACGCTCGAAGAAATTCCCGAAATATCCCAGGCAGTAGCGGCGAACGCTAAGGGCGTAATAGAGGCGGACGTACATACAGCTAGCCTCGAGTCCGCTCCACACGTGCAGCAGATCCCGGTGGCATTGCCCGCCGCGCCGGACCGGGTTGTTATTCCTGGCATTGGCCTCGACACCCCGATCTTTAGCGTCGATGCGACGGTGCCGAAGCACAACGTCGGCTGGTATAAGCACAGCGGACGCCCATCACAGGGAACGAACATCGTGTTATGGGGTCACGTGATGCGCTGGAAGGATTCGCCAAACATAGCTGCACCGTTCGCCGATGTACATTTGTTGGGTATAGGTGACCCAATCATTCTGGTATCGGAAACTGGAGAGAAGTTCAGGTATGCGATCACCAAACAGATTCGTGTGACGCCTGATAAGGTGAGCTACCTTGCTCCAACCGAACATGAACAATTGTTGCTGATTTCGTGCATTGGCGACAAGATTGTCGTCAACGGTGAACTCACGAAGGCCGAGCGTTTGCTGACTATCGCCGAACCCGTCAACTGATCGACGCAGCTTTTCGAGAGGCGGTGGCTTCCGGGCCACCGCCTTTTGCTTAAGGCGTACAGGCGACTGTGCTGGACCAGATTCCGTTGGTTTGCGTCATGGCACCACCGTTCTGCTCCACACCATACACCGGACGGTCGCTGCCGCGTAGGGCATCGCACAATGGCGTAGCAGCGGAGAGGCTCAGTCGGCGCCGTAGCTGTGCCACGTACCAGGGACGATCGAGCAGCCGCACATCTACTACGACCACATCCTGGCGCACACCGAGCGCGGTTTGGACATACCATGTCCCAAAGGTTGGTGCGTCGTCACTGGTCAACAGTAGCGCATCTGGGTCGATTCGTTCCAACCGCGTGGTCGCACGGTCGCGTGCGCTGGTGTCGCCTCGGAGGTTCAAGGCTGGGTAGCGCCACACGGTTGTCACACCAAGCACCGCAACCAGTAGCGTGAGAAACGCCAGTCTCATTCGTTGGCCCGTAAGACTCTCCTGGATCGCATACACGCCCAGACCGACCCATACACACCAGCACCATGTCCACGGCAGCAGGTATACGGTGCCATCCGCCGCGCCATAACTGACGGCGAACGCAATACTGACCAGGGCGATACAGCCAGTGAACAACATCACCACGCGCTGATGGTTCCAACCCTGGGAAAACCCGCCCCACAGCACGACCGCACTCCCAAGCACTCCCAGTTGTGTAAATACGTCACGCGCCGCGAAGCTGATTCGTCCCAGCCGTTCCGACCATGGCACGATGCCCACAAGATAGCGGTACTCGGCTCCAGTGACATGTTGCCAGAAACCACCAACAGTTTGGAAATCGCCCCAGGACGGAATCGCACCACGCGCTCCCCATAGCGGCAAGCATGCGTAGATCGCACAGCCTACGACAAATGCACATAGTCCCAACCCCAGTTGGCGCATGCTCAGACGATGGCGACCCGTGATGAGCACAACCACCATGGCAACGGCGACCGTCCCAACGGTCAGGTGAGCGCCGCTGCCGATGCCCACCACACCACAAGCCGCAACAAAGATGCTCGGATTACCATACTTGAGCCACACCAGCACCAGCAAACAGGCACCGGCAAAAAAAGCCAGATACACCGCATAGACTTCGGGGATTATCGCTTGCGACCAGGAGCGCGGACTCAGGCCAAACAGCGACCCTGCATACACTGCCGGAGCCACCGTATGGAACGACGAGTGAGCCGATACAGGCGCGAGGTGCAGCACGAATAGGCCGGTACAGGCGGCGGCAACCGCCATGCTTATGGCAGACAACACCGCCAGCGCGTAGGCAGGTTCACCAGGCACTAACGCGAGCGCGATCCGCGCCAGGATCATATAGGTGGGATAGCCCGATGGGTGTGGTACGCCACCGCTGAGGGCGGTGGCGGCGAGTTCACCGCCATCGACGCCTCCGAAGCGCTCGGTGATCGTCGGCGCAGCCGTCAGCAGATATATCGTCAAGGTGACAACAAATGGTACGCTCGCCGCCACCACCATCTGCATACGCGAAAGCCTGCGTGGCGGCGAGGTGTCGGATTGAGCGGTAAAGACATTCATCACCCCAAGTATACAACCTGTGCTTTCCCGCTTTCATCGCAAACACAAGAAACGGTCGCATGTGCGACCGTTTCTTGTGTTTGCGATGAAAGAAAATGATTAGCGAGGTTTCGCGATCTCCATGGCCCAGTAGTCGAAGTAATACGATGGGTCATCGTTGCGGAAGGTGTGACCAATACCGATTTCGGTAGCTCGTAAGTGCAGAATGTTCGCGCGGTGTCCCGGGCTTGCCATCCAAGCGGCGACCAGTTCTTCAGGCGTCTGCTGTCCGGCGGCGAGGTTCTCGCCATAGGACCACCAGGCATAGCCAGCCGCGGTCAGGCGTTGTCCAGCGGTGGTGCCATCAAGACCGATGTGGCTCAACGTCCCCATCGCTGCCTGCACGTCACTGAAACGTCCAGCTTCATTCATCAATGTGGCATTGATCTCGACAGGCGGAAGGCCAACCATCGCACGTTCGTGATTGATGAGTTCAACGACACGCACCAGAACCGGATCGACTGACACTTCTTCGGCAGCGAATACGCCTCGCGCAAAGATCGGCGAGGTAGCGAACAGTGACACAAACAACAGCGCGACAAAAATACGACGAAACACGAGTGCACTCCCTGGTTCACATCGGTAACCCGGCTATCCGTTCATTCGGACCCGTGGCTTTGCGTCCCCGTCTTACAACGAGTTTGCGTTTTCGGTTAAACCGTGGAGCCGTTCAGCTCTGCGGAGGGGGTAACCCATATTTCGGGTTAGCTATACGATACCATCCGACCTCGCTCCAATACATAGCACACAAGTCATCATCGTTCGTGGTACCTGGATTGTGTGGTGGAAGTACCGACAATCGAATGATGTTCAGAATCCAGCTATACTTTCAGGGAGATATACCTCGCAGGGTAGCAGGAACATAAGGAGGCACTGTGGAAGAATCCAAGCAAGATGCCCAACCCCATGCACCTCTGGTATCAGCCACTATCGACCAACAACTATCCGCACACCTTACGCTGCTGTATGGCGCGGAGCAGGCAGCCATCGTCAAGCAGCGGCTAGCTGCGATGCTCGCTCAATTCGCCGCACAGCATCCGCGTGCGTCCGCTGGCGAGCGCGGGCGTGTCACCGCCGCCGACGCGATGGTAATAACCTATGGCGACCAGCTTTCCGCACCGGGCATGTACCCACTGGAAGCGTTGCAGGGCTGGCTCGAAACGAACCTGGCGGGCAGCGTCAGCAGCGTGCATATCCTGCCGTTCTATCCCTACACGTCGGACGATGGCTTTTCCGTGGTCGATTACAACGCAGTCGATCCGGCGCTCGGTACATGGAAACACGTCGAAGCGATCAGCCAGCGCTTCAAGGTGATGTACGACGCCGTGATCAACCATATTTCGGCGCAGAGCGACTGGTTCCAGGGCTTCCTCAAAGGTGACCCACGCTATGCCGACTACTTCGTGGTGATCGACGATCCAGCGGTCGATCTTTCACTCACTACCAGACCGCGCACCCATCCGCTGCTGACAACCTTCGAAACCGCGACCGGACCCCATCGAGTGTGGACGACGTTCAGCACCGATCAGATCGATCTTAACGTCGCCAACCCTGATGTGCTGCTGGCGATCGTCGACGTGCTACTGGGTCTACGTCGCGCATGGCGCACGCTATATTCGGCTGGATGCGATTGGATACCTGTGGAAAACACCGGGGACGCGCTCGATCCACCTTCCCGAAACACACGCTGCCGTCCAACTGATCCGGTCAGTGTTCGACGCGGTCGCGCCCGACGTATTCATCATCACAGAAACCAACGTGCCGCACGCCGATAACATTTCATACTTCGGCGATGGACACAACGAAGCGCAGTTGGTCTACCAGTTTCCGCTCGCGCCGCTGGTGCTAAACGCCTTCCAAAGCGGCAGCGCTCGCCATCTACGCGAATGGGCGGCGACGCTGGAAACGCCCTCATCGGACACCACATTCTTCAACTTCCTGGCGTCACACGACGGCATCGGCGTCATTCCAGCATCGGGCATCCTGAACGCCGACGAGATCAACGCTCTGGTCGAGATGACCCTCAAGCATGGTGGCCTGGTATCGTACAAAACCAACAGCGACGGCACACAGAGCCCCTACGAACTCAACATCACCTTTTTCGACGCGATCTCCGACCCTGCGACAACGCCAGCACCGAGTCGCCGAAGACCGCTTCATCGCTTCACAGGCGATCATGCTGGCACTGGCGGGTATGCCCGGGATCTATATTCATAGCCTGGTGGGATCGAGCAACAACCACGCTGGCGTTGCGGAAACCGGACGCGCTCGCACGATCAACCGTCAGAAGTGGCAGCACGACGAGCTTCAGGCACGGCTGGACGACGAATCGAGTCGCGAACGTCGCGTCCTCGATCGCTACATCCAATTGCTGAAACGTCGCGCCAGTTCGTCCGCCTTCGATCCGCAAGGACGCCAGCAGATCGTCGCCGCGCCCGACGCGCTCTTCGTCGTCCTACGGGTCGCGTCCGACGAAAGCGAAGCCGTGATCTGCGTTCAGAATCTGTCGGACGCCGCTCAAACGCTGGACCTGCGCATCGGCGACGAACTTGGACTGGACACCAGTACATGCCATCGAGCTACTCAGTGGCAATGACCTAGCTATCCCACAGGGAGGCACAATAGCAGTGGAAGTAGCGCCGTATGCAGTGATGTGGCTACGATTCCAGCGCGCCGAAGCTGACTGATCTGGCAGGCATGCAACACCCGAGGAGAACATCGCACGTTTGCCCCTGGTCTGGTGTCAGCACAGGTTAGCGTAGGCGATATTCCGGGATCGTGAGCATCGGCGGTCGCTCGTGGTCGCGAATTTCCTGGACTTCCAGGCTGAACCCTTCGTTCTGCGCATAATGGATCAGCTTCAGACTCTGGTTGACGGCATCCATGATCTGCACGTTGTTGCGTTGTTCGAGGCGTCCGAGCACTACCTGCAGAATGGCAAAGGACATCTTCGACAACGACGGTAGCTCCTGATTGCGATGGATACGCTGCGTCAGATCGACCTGGGACAAACTCTTGAGGCCGTAGTGATCCAACAGGTCGATCAACATGCCGATCTCGACGCCATAGCCCGTAAAGAACGGCACGCGCTCCAGCGCGGTGCGCCGCCCGGCATATTCACCCGACAGCGGTTGCACGAAGCCAGACAGTTCGGGATAGAACAGGTTCAATAGTGGACGCGCCATCAGTTCGGTGACGCGTCCGCCACCTGTCGCCTTGAGTTGATCCTGATCGAGCATCGGGCGGCGGTAGAAGCCTTTGCAGTACATCAGCTTGGGATCGCGCAGCATCGGCCCCAACAACCCGAACACGAAACGCGGGTGAATGTTCTTAATATCCGTATCGATCCAGGCGATGATATCGCCCTTCGCGACGTACAGTGACTTCCACAGCGCCTCACCTTTGCCGCTGAAACTACCATATTGCGGCAAAATATCGGGGTGATTGTAGACCGGGATACCGAAGCCCTGGGCGATCTCGACGGTGCGATCCACCGAATTACTATCCATCAGGATCATTTCATCGACCAGCGGCACTTCGTCCATCAGCGCGGTTTTCATAAAGCGGATAATCTCGCCGACGGTTTGCTCCTCGTTGCGCGCAGGAAGCACCAGGCTAATCTTGATGTTCTGCTGCTGCTTGAGCGCATATAGCCGTTTCAAATCCTCGAACTCGGCAGCGGTGAACGTGTTTTCGGCAAACCAGGCATCCACGGTCGAGGACAGGTCACGGCGCTGTTGCCACAGCAATTGCGCCTGTTCCTCAGTCTGTTGCAGCTTGTGCCGCACCAGGATCGTCGTTTTGTCGAATTGGCGCAGCGCATGTTCGGCGACGGGTCCGATTGGGGCTTCGGGATCGCTGACACGTCCTGTCACACCCAGCACGACCGCCTGATGGTGCTGCGATTCTGCCAGGATCGCCTGCTGCACCGGAATAGCGCGTTCGACCCAGCGTTGTACACGTGGCATATCGCGCAAGTCTTCCAGGCTAGCACGGGCCGACAGGTTATCGATCTGCCGAGGATCGTTGGCGTACAGCACCGTGATCGAAGCATCCGTGCTGGTGGCAAGTGCCAATGCAAGTTCGCTCGCCAAAGGCGTGTGAGGACCACCGCGCACCGGTAGCAGGATACGGCGGCAATCCGCCAGATTTCCTAGCTTGACGACGACGGTATCACAGGGTGGGACGCGCAACAGCGTGTCGATGGGTGGGCCAAACAAGCGTTCCGGCGACGTCTCCGACTCCTGCCAGCCAAGCAGAATCAGGTTCCCACCGCCTTCGGCGATAGTGTTTCGGACCGCACTGTCGATACTGTGATCGACCCGGACGGCGAAACTGACCGGCACGGTCGTGACTCGGGTGCCGCATCGAAAGCACGGTAGATTTCGGCGCGATAATCACGCGCTCGCAACACACCATCGGCAAGCGATTGTTCTTCCGGCACTACTACCACCCCCAGCACCACCACTTCACCATTGTGATGGGCCGCGATGCTGCTTGCCAGTGGCATCAACCGCAGCGATTCGTCGAGGTCGAGGAGTGGCAACAGCACGACTGTACCGCTTATCACTCGCCGAATCCCCGGAAGGTGCGTCTACGCCTAAGATTGCGTTATTCGTAATGATCTGCTCATTGCTCATTGAATCCTCCTAGACCGCGGTATTACACGAGTAACGGTTCGATATGACGCCGGAAGATCGCTTCCCATGTGTATGATTGGCGCACTTTCTGTCGCAACACGTAACGACGGTCGGCACGTAACTCAGCCAACACCTGGGCGGCGATCAACCAGGATCGCCTTCGGGGTCGAAATAGGAAGCAGCGTCGCCCGCAGTTTCGTGGAACGGCTTGATGGAGCTACAGAAGATCGGCACCCCGGCAAGTCCGGCTTCCACGATCGGGATACCGAATCCTTCCACCCGTGAGGGAAAGAGTAATCCGTCCGCGAGCGCGTACAGATCAGCCATCATAGCATCGCTCACAGGTAGGGGAGCATCTTCGTGCGTCAATGCACGATACAGAAAGATAACAGCATCGTCCGCGCCGCTTTCGGCGCGTCGTTCTTCTAGTATAGCAAGATACGCGCTATTCGTTGGATTATGCGGTCCTGGCGGTCCAGTGACGATCAAACGAGGTCGGGCGCCCTGTTGGCGCATCGCGCCAACGATAAGCGATCGCCTAGTTCGATATTCTTACGGCGGGTGATCCGAGCAGGAAGCAGCAGCAACGGGTCGGCGTCGAGCAGGTCGAAGCGCTGCACCAACTGGGCGATCTCTGGTTCGAAGCTTGAACAGCACCTCCGGATCGACGCCGGGCGTGACGACCGTGATCTGATCGGCGGGCAGAGCCAGCAAATTCGCCAGGATTTCGCGCCGGTCCTCTGACACCACGACGTAGCGCACATCGGGCCATGCAGTTCGCAGAAGATCCCAGGGCGCACCAGCATGCACGTCGGCGGCATACAAGGGATCGCTCCAGGCAAAATCATGACACCAGGCCAACGTGCGCGGACCACGCCCAGCGACGGACCGGCGATACAACGCTTCCGTGAAGGCCAGGTTTTTGTGAAGCGTATGCACGTTATGCACGATCAGCACGTCAACACCGGCGAGCGCACGCTCGAGGCCGGCTTCGATCTGTGTCACCAGTTGCTCGAATTCCATGCTGACCGTGCCGCGTGCGAGGTCGCGGTTGACCGCATCTATCGCGGGACCACGCGAACTGAGTTCGGGCAGCACGATTGTATCGACGCCTGCGATAACGTCCGCGCCCGCGCCCACGATGATGCGGACATGGTGGCCTTGATCGCGCATGACACGGGCATGTGCCGCCATAGTCACTTCGACGCCGCCGATCCCGGCGGTCCGGCATAATGCGCGATCGCGATAGTCAATGGCATAGTTAAATCTCGTTTCGGCTCACGCGTATTGCCAGATCGATATAACACGCGGCGCTCCATCCAAAGATCGGTGCGGCCTTGGGAGGTGGTGCGCCGGTATCAGGGTGGTAATACTCGAAAATATCGGGTTGGCTTTCGACCAACTCCATGGTCTTTTCAGTCAGCGCGCGGGCTTCCTGTTTGAAACCGGTGCGTAACAACGCTTCGACGAAAATGTGGTTGATATTGATCCAGACCGGACCACGCCACATCTGGTTCCCGTCGTACTTCGGATCACGTGGCGCGACCGTCGGTAACGGATACTTGGTCCAGAAGGTGCGTGGATTCGTCAGATGGTGGACGAGCCGCTGGTTAATGTCAGAGGGCAGCAAACCCGTCCACAACGGATATAAACTGAACGGCGTCAGGATTGGGACGGGCTTATTATCGTATTGATTCCAGAACAACCCTTCTTTGGGATCGTACAAATGCTCGATCATGCGCCTCACCAGCGCATGACGCTTCTTGCGCCACACCTCGGCGTCACGGGCACGTCCCAGAATCTGGGCGATCCGCTCAAGGCCTTCCATCTGGATACATAGATACGTGTTGATATCTACTGCCTCGACCGGCATGCCAATGTCCCAGAGCGGACTATCGTCCAGCCCGCTCGAAAAGGGATGGCTGTACTGCACAATGCCATCGGCGTCGTCGTCATTCATACCAAACCACCAGGAGTTTAACCGCACGACGGGCTCGTAGATCGTGCGGAGCAACTGCTCATCGCCCTGGAGCGCATAGATCTGTAACGCAACCCAGGTGATCAGCGGCGGCTTGGTGACCGCGGCGGCGACCGGCACCTCGAGATGCGTGATCGCTCCTTCATCGTACACCGCGTCGGGGATCATGCCGTCGGGCAACTGGTGGTCGAGCATGAACAACACCTGATCGATCGCCAGTGGAAGCATCGACATAGCGCAGGGCGATCGCATGAAAATAGTTATCCCATTGCCACGCGCCGATGTAGTGCGCTTTCGATGGCACGACAGTTTCGCGGCGAAACAGGCCGTGCGGTGACAGAATATTATTACCGAGCACCCACCAGGCATAGTAGTACTGTGCCTGGTGCTGCGGCAGCACCTCCGGCGAACGTTGGAACCACGCGTTCCCAACGTTGCTCGGCGGCGGCGAGCGTTTCACGGAAGTCCACGACCTTGCGGCTAAGGTCCAACCCACCATGGATGTTCAGCGTGATCGCTGTGCCGGGTTCGCCGGCGACAACCATCGTCACTTCAAAGCCACTCGGCGTATCGTTGATGCTGTTGAGAATAACATGCCCATTCGTGGAGTATGAGCAGTTACGAACCGTTTTGAATTCGCCGCCCTGGGCATCGTGCCGCGCCATGTTCGGGGTGACGTTGAAGCGGATACCAGCGGCAACGCCATACGGCACGCCAAAAGAGATGGTTTCGATATCCTGAAAGACGCAGCACGAACTCGCCGACCAGCGTTTGAAAGACCAGCGCGTGTGGGATAGGTGGTTAACTCGAAGGCAAGCGGTTGACCTTCGGCGTCGACCAGACAAACATTGGTGATATAGGGAGGACGGTTGCGGTAGGTTGAAAGACCGGGTTGCACCGACGTCAGTCGTTCGCCAAGTTTGACGTAGAGAGCATGAGGCTGACGTGTGTCACGATATATGAGGAGCCGCGAACCTCGGTCGCTAAAGGGAACTCGCTCGATCTGGATGCGATTTTCCAGCAGGTTCAGGAACTTCGACTCCGAAATATACATCGGCACTCCTTTTCCTTAGCACCATGCGGTCGCTCAGGTCAGACTATCTCCTCGTATCACGACAGGTCTGCCAGCTAACACGAGCCGTGGTCTGCTATCCAAACTGGTCAACACAGGCCCCTAGCATAGCATGTTGACCGTCGAGTGGCAGGAAGACCAACCGATGGGCGAACCCTACGGTGTGTAAAACGACAAAGCGGCTATGGTGATTAACCATAGCCGCTTTGCCGGATACTGCTTCCGTGCAGATTACGAACGTCGCACGATGCCGAACTCGACTGTTTCGCCTTCCAGCACCACCGACGGACCGATGGGCGCCTTCGGGCAACGCGCCAAGCGTTAGCTCCGTCGCCAGCGTTTCGTTCTGCACGGTCGCGCCGTGCGTTTCGACCAGTCGACTCAGCATCTCGCCGTCGCCTCGCTTGCAGCGTGAGGACGATGCGATCCGAGATCGCCAATCCTGCTTCCTTGCGTCCGTCCTGCACGGCACGCACCAGGTCACGGGCGGCACCTTCGAGCCGTAGCTCCGGCGTGAGCGTCGTGTCGAGTGCCACCAGCACATCGCCATCCTCGGCGACCGCATAGCCCGCCGGAGCGGACGTTTCCACGATCACGTCGTCGGGTTGAAGTTCAAGCTGTTCGTCCCTCGACTTCCAGCATGAACGACTGTCCAGCTTCGACGGCGCGCCCCGCCGCCGTCGCGTCGGGGCCGCTCCAGGCTTCCAGCACGCCCTTGAGCGTGGGAACCAGCTTGCCATACTTCTTGCCAACCGACCGCAGGTTCGGCTTGAAGCGATACTCGACCAGACCCGCGCTGGGATCGAGATAGCGGATCTCCTTGACGTTGAGTTCGTCGCGCAGTTCATCCTCGAACTGCCCCAGACGCTCGGTGCTGCCAGGCGTGGACGAGCGCACGTACAGCGCTTGCAGCGGCTGGCGCACCTTCAGACCCGACGCCTTGCGGGCGGCGCGTCCGGCGGTCACGGCATGCAGCAGGGTTTCCGTCGCTTCGAGCAGCGCCACGTCGATGGCAGCTTCGTCGGCGACGGGCCATGGCGCGAGGTGGACGCTCTGCGGTGCAGTCGGCGTCATGCTCGGCGACCAGGTTGCGGTACATCGACTCCGACAGATACGGCGTGAACGGCGCGAGCAGTTGCGCCAGCGTTTGCAAGCAGGTATACAGCGTGGCATACGCGGCTTGCTTGTCGGCATCGCTCTCGCTCTTCCAGAAGCGGCGGCGATTGCGGCGCACATACCAGTTCGACAGCTCCTCGACGAAGCCCTCGATGCGCTGCGTCGGCGTATGGATATCGTAGTTGTCCAGGTCGGCGGTGACATCGCGCACGAGCCGATTGAGCGACGCCAGCGCCCAGCGGTCGATCGGCTGCAACGTCGCGTCGTCCAGGCTTGCCGCCTTGGGCGTCCAGCCATCCAGGTTGGCATACGTCACGAAGAAGCTATACGTGTTCCAGAGCGTCAGCATGAACTGGCGTAGCTCGTCGTTGACGAGCTCCAGGCTGAAGCGACGCGGGTTGTAGGGCGGCGCGGACGCGAACATCCACCAGCGGAACGCATCGGCACCGTAGGCGTCGATCACGCTCCACGGATCGATCACATTGCCCTTCGACTTGGACATCTTCTCGCCGTTGGCATCGACGATATGGCCCAGACAGATCACATTCTGAAACGCCGGACGGTCGAACAGCAGCGTCGAAAGCGCGTGCAGCGTGTAGAACCAGCCACGCGTCTGATCGATCGCCTCGGAGATGAAGTCGGCCTGTTGCGCGAGCTCGAAGACCTCGCGGTTCTCGAACGGATAATGCCACTGCGCGACCGGCATCGCACCCGAATCGAACCAGGCATCGGCGACATCGGGCACGCGCTGCATCGTGCCGCTGCCGCACGACGAACAACTCCACGTCGGCGCGTCGACATACGGACGATGCAGATCGAGGTCTGGACATATCGTTGCCAGCACGTTCGCTCAGTTCCGCGACCGAGCCGATCACTTCGACTTCGCCGCAGCCTTCGCAGATCCAGATCGGCAGCGGCGTGCCCCAATAGCGTTCGCGGCTGACCGCCCAGTCGATATTGTTTTCGAGCCAGTTGCCGAAGCGCCCACGCTTGATATGCTCCGGCACCCAGTTGATCTGCGTTGTTGTTGTCGATCAACCGATCCTTCATCGCCGTCGTGCGGATATACCACGAGCGCTTGGCGTAGTACAGCAGCGGCGTTTTGCAGCGCCAGCAGAACGGATAGGTGTGCCGCACTCGCTCGCTCTTGAACAGCAGCCCGCGCTCCTTCAGGTTGCGCGTGATCAGCGGATCGGCGTCCTTGAAGAACATCCCGGCAACGCCCAGGTCGGCGAACTCCGGCAGCACCTTGCCCGCCAGATCGACCGAGAACAGCGTCGGCAGGCCGTACTTGCGTCCGATCTCGAGGTCGCCATAGGCCGGCGCGATATGCACGACGCCCGTGCCATCTTCCAGCGTCACAAAGTCGTCGGCGACGACACGGTAGGCGGTTTCCCAGCGGACAGTATCGCCCGGTCCTGGCACACCCTTGAACAGGTTTTCGTAGTGCAGCCCGACCAGTTGCTCGCCCGTGAAGGTCGCAAGCGCCGTGTAGTCCTCGCCCAGCACACGCGCAGCCAGCGCCTCCGCCAGCACCAGGCGCTCGTCCTGGTACTCGGCCAGCACATAGTTCGCTTCGGGGTTGACCGCCAGCGCCACGTTCGCCGGCAGCGTCCAGGGCGTGGTCGTCCAGGCCAGCATCGACGCGCCCGCAAGTTGCGCGGCGTGCGGATGCGGCAGATCGGTGGAGCCATCGGTCGACGATGCTGGCGCTTTCAATCGGAAGCGCAACCACACCGAAGGATCGTCGACGTTGTCCTCGAAGCCTTGCGCGACCTCGTGATCGGACAGCGACGTGCCACAGCGCGGACAATGCATCGTCACCTTGTAGTCGCGGAACAGCAGACCACGATCCCAGAGCGTCTTGAAGATCCACCACAACGATTCGATATAGTTGTTATGGTAGGTGACATAGGGATCGCTCAGATCGAGCCAGTAGGCGATGCGGTCGGTCAGGCGCTCGAACTCCTTGATGTAGCGCCAGACGCTTTCCTTACAGGCCTCGTTGAACGCTTCGATGCCATATTTCTCGATGTCAGGCTTGCCCGAAAAGCCCTTTTCGCTCTCGACCTCGATCTCGACCGGCAGGCCGTGGGTATCCCAGCCGCCGCGTGCGCCGATGACGTGTTGGCCGCGCAGACGGTGATAGCGCACGACCACATCTTTGGTCACACGCGCCTCGACGTGGTGAACACCTGGGCGTCCATTGGCGGTCGGTGGTCCTTCAAAGAAGATGAAGGGACGTGAACGGTCGCCACTTTCGAGCGATTGCCGTACGATACCGGCTGCGCTCCACCAGGACGCAACCTCATCCTCCAAAGCGGGAAACGATACCCGCGTGTCAACCGGTTTAAACGCCATATTCTTTACCTTCTCGACGAACGACCAACGACGAACGACCAACGCCGTTCATACGACACTCGTTCTCCATCTGCTGGTGCGAAAGCTACCAACAAGCCGTATATTCTCCGTTGGTCGTTCGGCGTTGGTCGTTCGTCGTGTTCGGCGGACAACAAAAAACCCCGTCCCCAACAGAAAAGGGGACGAGGTGTAAAACCCCGTGGTACCACCCCGCTTGACGCTTGCGCGCCCGCTCGGCAAGGCCCGGACGTGCAACGCACATCTTTACCTTTCTCCTCGTAACGGTGGATAAAGCCGGACAGGTCTACTTCGCAAGCGGGCAAGCGTATCGTCCGTGCGGTTCGGCTGTCTGCTCAGGGGCGATATTCCACATACCCGTCGCGTTCGGTCGCACCAACCCCGAACTCTCTGAAGACGAATATGGTATGCGTACTGGTCCCCGTCATCGCATTTGTGCATAAAGTATAGGATGCAGGAGAAGCGAAGTCAAGGGCGTTTTCACGGCTCGCCACGATGCCCACCCGATACTTAAACGAAGAAGGTCGCCGTGTGGCGACCTTCCTGAACATCCTAACTGCCGCGACCGACTATGGCTCCATGATTGTCGTAGCGCGAAAGTCGTCGTAGCTGAACAATACGCCCGCGTTGGTTGCCGAGCCTGGAAGATATGCGCGTACGCCCATCGTGCCGGCCTGTTGCAACAATGGTGTTGTGTCGGTCGTCGTGTTGCTCCACGTCGTTGGCTCTGGCTGACCTTCAGACCAGGCACGCATACTGATCGTGGTCGGATTCGTGCCGCTCACCTGCATCCGCAAGCGAAGCGGCGTGTTGGGCGCGAACAAGAGGTTCGGCACCGACTTCTCCGTACCAATCGGCGTTTCGACGCGGTTGACCACACGAATGGCTTGCAACCGCACCTTATTGTCGGGGGTGATACGCACGCGCATCTGGTATTCGTTGCCAGCGCCGACGCGACGTGCGACCAGGTATGCATACTGTCCGCTGCCCGTCGGTACTTTATCGGTTTGTAGCGTGACCACCATGTTCACGTCCTGCACATCGTTCCAGGTCAGGAGTGCACCGCGACCGTTGCCCACCGCCGGGATCATGATGCGTCCCATGCCGCCGTTGACATCGAAGTCGGCGATCGCGCCATCCGTCACCCAGCCGCCACCGGGACGTGCCGAACCCCAGTTATTGTCGAGGGCGCGACCGAACCCATCCACCGCGACCACGCTTTGATCCAGCGCAGGCACAGCAATCGAAGCAACAGGTTCGCCAGCGGTGACGACCGAGAGATCGTCGAAGGCGAACAGTGCAGGAGCGTTCGACAGGCTATTGGAAGCATAGGTACGCAGACCCGTCACGCCCGCCTGTTGCAGCACCGCCGACGCATCGGCGACCGTGTACTGCCAATCGGCAGGCTCGACCGTGGCATCAGGCCACGCTTTCATCATGATGGTCGTGGGATTCGTTCCCGTCACCTGCATACGCAAGCGATACATCGCACCAGGGGTATTATCCAACCCCGGCACCTGCAGCGGCGTGGTGAGATTCGTCAACACGTTGTTGGCGTTCGAGATTGCTTGCAGATAGACTTTGCCCGACGGGTCGATGCGGAGCCTTCCCTGGTATTCGCTGCCCGAATTGACACGGCGTGCCGTCATATAGGCGAACACGCTGCCGCCGACCGGAGCCTGACCGACCGCGACACGAACCGTCGTGTCGGTGTTGAGCGCCGGAACATCCTGGACGATAGCGCCACGATTACCGCCAGCAGGCGTCGACATCGTGCCAACCCCGTTGGCAACATCGAAATCAGCCGCCGTGCCGGACAACGTATACACACCACCCCAGGTGTTCGTATTCGTGCGCTCAAAAGCATCCGTGACCAGCATCGTCGTGCGGCCAGCAGTGACAGGTGCGTTGAGCGCGAACTCGGACGTGTTGCCCTCGGTGGTATCGGTCGCCGTCGCGGTCACGAATTGCCCTACTTGTAGGTCGGATGCGGCGACGTTGAAGGTGCCGTCTGCGCCCACCAGCGCCGCGCCCACGAACGTCTTACCCTGTCCGTACTGGCCAGCACCACGGTCAGAGATGAAGACCTCAACCGTACAGCCGACACAGGCCGTCCCAAGGACTTCACCAGGCTGTGCGCTGGTGATCACGGGAAAGTTCAGCTTGCCGTTCGGGCCGCCGTCGAAGTCGCCCAGGTCGTTAGGCGTGGGTGTCGCGATAGAACCGAAAGAGATACCCAACTTGGTATTACCGTAAATTGAGTTTCGGGTAATGGTATGACCGGTATTATCGACGTTCAAGATCTGGATGCCGATGGGATTATTGGTGATGACGTTGCCCGGTCCGATCTGCGAATCGATAGCATTGAACCAGACACGCACACCCATGCCGCGGTTACCAATATTCCTGCCCGTACGCGAGATGCCGATCAGGTTGTTGTAGACGCGGTTGCCGACCGTGTAATGACCAACGATATCAACGCCGCTTTCGTCGGAGTTGCCAATGACGTTATCGTGGACCACGTTGTTGCCCACGCCATCCTCGATAATGATGCCGATACGGCTCTTCGTTTGAGCATCGGCGATTTCGCCAGTCACATCGGTATTAATGAAGTTGCCGACGATGCGGTTACCGATGGTCAGCCGGAAGTGCGAGATCTCGACCGATGGACTGGATGCGCCGCTAATAACGTTGCGCTGTCCCGGTTCGGTACCACCGATGATGTTATAGGCAGCATGGGCATCGATGTCGATGCTTTCGATCCATATGTTGCGACGATTCCGTCCATCCGGGGCGAGGCCGATGATGTTGTTATAAACAAGATTACGCTCGGTGCGTTCGTATTTGAACGAGATACCATCAGCCGCCGCGCCCGAGATCACATTCCGGTCCGCTAGCGCCGTTCCACCAATCAGGTTTCGCGACGCGCCGCTGTCCAGTGACACGTTGCCAATCGCGGCATCGCGGCGGGCTGTCGCGCCGCTGTTGCCGGTCGCATCCAGGCCAATGAAATTGCCCGCGATAACATTTTCGGTCGCGCCCGGTCCGGTCAAATATACGCCTGCCTTGGTATTGAACAGTGACAGACCGCGGATGACGTTGCCGGGGGAACTGATCACAATACTGTTGAATTGTGACGAACCATTGCCACGGATTTGCACGCGCAACGCGGCATTGCTTCGCAGTTCATCGGTGTTGGGGGTTGCTCCGGCTTGTGTATACCCATCGATGGTCGTACCACCCGTCATATCACTGAGCATCGGAAGCTGGCTCACAAGCTGAATCTGCTTGACGCCCGTACCGGAGATGTTGAAGTGGATGCGATCTGGCCCCTGGTGTGCGTTCGCTTCGGCGATAGCGGCACGCAGCGTACACACATTGGCGCTCGTACGACAAACACCATCGCCAATATTCGAATCCGCTGTATCCGCTGTCGAGTTCACTATAAAGGTGAGGCCAGCCTCGGCTGTCCCCACGGCGTCCGGCGCGACACCTCGGCGCGTATCGGCAGGACTGACGCGCTGGCGTGCGTTTGCCGCGCTGTAGTTCCCCACGATGCTTTGCAGGTCAGCGATATCGATACAGCCGTCGCCGTTCACATCGCCACTGAGCGCCGTGCTCGTCGAGCAGGTGGTTCCATTGTGGCGTGCCAGCGTCCATGACAGCGCGGCATCGGACACGTCTGCGAAGCTCACCAGTCCATCACGATTGAGGTCGGGCGATGTTGCGGCGCGGGTTTTGCCTTTCGCGGCGGCGAGGTTCGGTGCCACGAGGCGCTTGCCGCTGGCGGCTCCAACCTGTACGGTGACAAGCTGATCCGGGTTCGCGATGGTGACGGTCTTGCCGTTGACATCCACCACTTTGGTTCGCACGATACGCAGGACCAGAGTACCAGCCTTACGTGGCGTGATCGACAACAGACCAAGCGTGATGGTACCGTTGCCGCCTTGCGCCTGACGAACACCGTTCCGAGTGCGGCAATCTTGCACCGCACAGCTATACAGGCCGAACGAAACGCCCTGGCTCAATTCCACCGGGCCAACGGGAGTAACATCGCGACCCAGCTTTGCCAGGTCGTTCTGGCCTTGCGAAAGGCCATCGAACTCGGCAGCAGCAGGATCGTACAGGACGTTGGTTTCGTATCCAGCAACATTGGTTGCGTTTGTCACCGTCAGCGTCAGTTCGATCGGCTGATCGATCGCCACCTGGCTCGGCGCTGTGACGTGGAGCATCATTCGTCCTGCTGCCCCCGCGACCCCCGCGCCTGTCGTGACGAGGCTTGCGAGCAGAACCATCGCCAGCATCAACCGGACACCACGAACAAACCCGGAATGAGAATCATGAACGTCCAGATACCGCATCATCGAACTAAACTCCTCAAAACGTACTGCGACGGTAGGCTTGCGGATCGCGTTCGCTAATAGACTAAGCTGCAATACAGCGAAGGTGCTTGAACGAATCCGAAGCGCACAAACAATAAAATAATGACGTTCTAAGGGGGGTGTTCCACTGGGGGTGGGATGACTCCTACAGGTGGTACTCGCATGCTCTCGAGTACGTACTCCGTATAGGACTAAAGTAGTATAGCACGAGCAAATCGTTTTGCAACAGCCCAAAATGAGGCTTGAAATAGGCATTTTTACGACGCGATGGTGCTATGGCGGGCTTATGTGTTCTTCTGACAGAAGGAAGACGACGCAGGGGCACTACGAGGTTGCACGGGCAAGGCAGCAATAGACTATGTGCATAAACAACCTTGCGGTTACAATGAGGCGATTATGAATCGTGCAGCGCGACCCACGCAGGAGCTACCAGTCTATCGAAAACCTATGCTCGATGCACAGGTCGTCCGCACAGAGGGCACAATGATACAGGTTCCTGTGGAATTCTCCGAAACGATTGGTTCGTGGCATGGTGAAGATGGTCATCGATGGCTCGCGTCATTGTCCACAACCGTCGAGCGCTTATGTATGGAATGGGGGTTGGTGCCTGACGGCGAGGTACTGCATGGTGCTCAAAGCATTGTCATACCTGTCACCAGCACAGACGAACCGTGCATGCTTAAAATCGCATGGCAGAGCGAATCAACAAAAGACGAACAACGAGCGCTACGAGCCTGGGACGGACGTGGCGCGGTGCGACTGCTACGATCAGAAACAGCATCTGGTGCAATGCTGCTTGAGCGCCTGGATTGGACGAGTTCGCTGGAACACCTACCCATCGGCGAGGCGGCCTCAATCGCCGCTGGGTTATTGCGCCGGTTGGCAATCGAGCCATTGCCCGATCTACGCACCACCCAGGGCATCGCGCAGGAACTCGCCGACGAGCTATCGGAGCGCTGGGAGCAAGTCGGACGGCCCATGCCGCACTCAGTGCTCGACAAAGCTCGTGCGCTGGCGGCAGAATTGACCCAAACAACGACCTCCCACCTCGTCAACAACGACCTGCATTACAGCGACATTCTGGCTGGGACCCGCGAGCCATGGCTGGCAGTGGACCCTATGGTGGTCAACGGGAATCTGGAGTTTAGCGTCGCGCAACTGTTATGGTGGCGTCTGGAAGATGTCGAAGCAAACGGTGGCGTGCGGCAGCACCTGGCGACGATCATCGACGTAGCGGCGCTGGATCCCGAAGTCGCGCACGCCTGGGTGTTCACACGCTGTGTCGATTACTGGCTGTGGGGATTGGCGCACGGCCTCACCATCGATCCGGTGCGCTGTGAACGCATCATCGCCGCGCTAGAATCGCCGCGCTAGCGGTCGCGACAGATGCGTTCCACATAGCTTGCCGCGCCCGTCATCGGACGTAGCCACTCGACTTTGGAGCATGGTTGTTCGCAGACGTTGGTATACATGCCAGAGCCAGCCCCGAAAAATGCAAGACCCGCCCAATGCTGGTACGATAGACGGCACATCCGTGTCGCCCACGAGCCCCCGTCAGGCAAATCTGCGCCAGTTGACGTGGGACAACCCAGGACTGATGTCCATATTCCTTGCATTAATAGTTCCCGGCGCGTATAATTATGTCAGGCCATGATGTGATCACGATTACATCCGGTCAATTCTGTTTAAAGGATTTTGGTATTGATGGAAGAAGCAACGCTTGCAAATGGTTCTGATGGGGCAACGGATATAGCTCCGCAGGAAGACACCGCCATCCCAACGACCGCTGCAGCGAGCGAACCGCAGGACGACCGAGCGCTGATGGAAGCGTTCCTGGACGATCCGGCGAACAATCTGTACAACCTTCAGTATGGCGACACGCTCGACGGCATTATCATGCACATCGACCGCGACGAGATTCTCGTCGATATCGGCTCGAAGTCGGAAGGCGTCGTACCCTCGAAGGAAATGTCCTCGCTCCTCCCAGAAGAGCGAGAAGAGCTGCATGTTGGGGAAGAGATTCTGGTCTTTGTCGTTCAATCGGAAGACAAGGAAGGTCGCGCCGTATTGTCGCTGGACAAGGCACGCCAGGAAAAAAGCTGGCGCCGACTTCAGCAGCAGTTCGAAACGAGCGACGTGCTACAGGCCAAGGTCATCAACTACAACAAGGGCGGTCTTTTGGTTAACCTCGATGGAGTGCGCGGTTTCGTGCCAGCATCGCAGGTATCGGGCATCAGCCGTGGTCCCGACGCCCAGAAGCAGTCTGATATGGCTCGATTGGTTGGCAGTGCGCTGACCCTGAAGATCATCGAGATCAACCGCAACCGCAACCGCCTCATCCTGAGCGAGCGACAAGCCGTGCAGGAAGTTCGTGAAGCGCGTAAGGACGAGATCATCGAGAACCTCAAGGAAGGCGATGTACGCACCGGCACCGTGACCTCGATCACCGACTTCGGTGCATTCGTAGACATCGGCGGCGCGGACGGACTGGTCCACCTCAGCGAACTATCGTGGAGCCGCGTCAAACACCCAGGAGAAATCCTCAAGGTCGGCGACAAGACGAACGTCTACGTTCTGAACATCGACAACGACCGCAAGCGCATTGCGCTTTCGATCAAGCGCACGCAGGACGAGCCGTGGAGCACGATCAGCGGCCGCTATCAGCTTGGACAGCTTGTGAACGCAACGATCACACAGCTTGCCTCGTTCGGTGCATTCGCCCGACTTGAGGATGGCGTCGAAGGTTTGATCCACGTTTCCGAGATGGGCGATGGACGCATTCAGCACCCACGCGAAATCGTGGCTGAGGGCGACACGATCCAGGTTCGCATCATTCGCATCGATCCTGCCCGCAAGCGCATTGGCCTCAGTATGCGGCGCGTGGAATCGGACGATGGTGTGTATCCAGTTGACGACGAGGATTACGACTATCCTGAGGAAACGGACGAAAGTGCCGTTACTGCTGCTGTTGTCGACACCGCTGGTACTGCCGATACTGCTGATACTGACGATAGTTCGCAGACATAAGTATTCGGTTCAGCCCGATTCGAACGAAACAGCCCGACGTGTACACGTCGGGCTGTTTCGCATACTGGTATCATCACATCCGCCAAACAGTAGCGAGGTTCATCACCAAGTACACATTTTGGTTGATCCAGTTTGTGTTCCCAGGTGTGTCTTACTCGTTCGTATGAGCCAGTTTACCTAGCACCTTTGCAAGTTGCTCCTCTTTGTCACGGCGCGCACGGATGGCGAGTGGGACGGCGAGATGACGGCGGATAGTGGCCTCCTGGTCGTCAGGGGCGAAGAAATCGCGGAACAGTTCAAGAGCCAACACGCCTTCACCCGCGACAGGTTCTAGCGTAACAGGATCGCCCTCCTGCACAAAGCCCTCCTGGATCACGCGGCAGTACACGCCGGGCCGTTCGGCATGGCGAAAGCGCTTGACGAACGCTGGGTCGCCCATACGCGTGGCAAGGGTCACGCACGGGATACGCGGCGCGGTCACCTCCAGAATCGCCGAACCTACATGCAGACGGTCGCCGATACGAAGCGTCGCACTTTCGAGGTCCGAGATCGTGAAGTTCTCGCCGAACGTGCCGGGTTCGAGGTCAGATTGCAGCGATTCGGACCACCACGCATAGTCGGGCATTCCATAGACATAGATCGCCTGATCGACGCCACCGTGATGCTCGACGTCGCAAATGACATCATTAGGAATACCCTCTGCGGTGATGGGAACCGAACCAGGGGCGGGCATTTTATAGATGCCGGTAACACCGCTGGCTTTGGCATTGCGCATCGCTTGCGTGCGTCCAATATTGACACTGTGAAGATACATGGTTTGCTCCCGGTCTCATAGAGCAACCAGTGTAGCGCGATGACGCCGCATCTACAAGTTTACGGCGAGCGTTGTAAAGCATCGACCCAAGACCGCAGAGGCACCGCATTTCGATGTAGACGCCTCGTTGAGTTGAGCATTGTTGCGCAACGTGTCCCCTACACTCATGTACGGTGCGTGGATAATGACCAGAGCGCCGGCACATGTGCAACCTACCCGGAGGTTCATAAAACAACATGTTGGTTAGCGTACGCTCGGCATGATATCGGTTGTCAGCGGTTTTACCCCAGTATTGTGCGTTTGGTGCAGCCATTATCCACCACGGCGAATACGCAGACAATGTAGGCGAGCCATACGAGAGAAGCGCAGACAGGCGTCCCGACACGATCACCCACGTTGTAGACCGACCTGCCACTGCTCATTATCACTCGTTGCGTAGAACGACGCCAAACGGTGGCAACATATGTGCTCCGTAGTGGATTAAGGAACAAGCCTCCTGCGTTGCCACACTACTATGTTGTCCTGAACAAGGCGTACGCTTGGAATTATCAGGACATGAGCCGGTGGCGGTACGCCAATGTATGCCCCGGCATGGCGCCACGGACGGGGCAAAAGAACATGAGTGCGGTGGATGAAGATGTGCGCTACACATCTTCACACGATAAACGGTATAATATAAACATGGTTTGAGGTAGTACGTTCGTCCTTGTCTGTTTCACCCTACTGTCATTGGCGATTGTGATACCGTTATAGGATACTGGACTAACGCGAACCTTCGCCCTAGATTGGAGCACGTTATGGGGCTACTCGACAGATTTACAAAGCGGGCCAAGCAAGTGTTAAGTCTTGCTCAGGAAGAAGCCCGTACCTTCAACCATCCGTACGTGGGTACCGAGCATATCCTGTTGGGACTCATTCGTGACCAGGAAGGCGTAGCAGGCAAGGTTCTCGACGACCTTGATGTTAAGCTACAAAAGGCGCGATCTGCGGTTGAGTTCATCGTCGGACATGGCGAAGGACCAACGCGCACGGACGAGGCCGAGCTTACCGCACGCGCCAAGAAGGTCATC
The DNA here is from genome assembly GCA_963790835.1 of uncultured Chloroflexia bacterium. GTDB lineage: Bacteria > Chloroflexota > Chloroflexia > Chloroflexales > Kallotenuaceae > JBBSGA01. The sequence continues at coordinate 1,431,217 of CAWBPU010000002.1, read as the reverse complement.
GAGTACGCAGTGGAGGAAGCTAAAAAGCTCAATCATCACTATATTGGCACCGAACACCTTCTGCTTGGGTTGGTACGCAACGGCGAAGGCGTCGCGACTGGCGTGCTCGAGATCATGGGCGTCAGCCTGGAGCAAATCCGCACGCAGGTCAACGACTGCTGCGCCAGGGAGCGACGGGTCCGGCGGACCGTCCGACGCAACCCAAGCAATCCAAGACACCATACCTCGACGCGCTATCGACCGATCTGACCGACTGGGCCGAAGCCGGCAAGCTCGATCCGATCGTCGGACGCGACAAGGAAATCGAGCGAGTCATTCAGATTCTGTCCCGCCGCACCAAGAATAATCCTGCCCTGATCGGTGAACCCGGCGTCGGTAAAACCGCGATCGCCGAAGGTCTGGCCCAGCGCATTATCGCGGGCGATGTACCCGATTCGATCAAAGGCAAGCGCGTTGTGACGCTTGACATGGGCTCGTTGGTCGCCGGTACAAAGTATCGCGGCCAGTTCGAAGAACGACTCAAGCGTGTGATCGACGAGATCAAAGAAGCACGCTGTATCCTGTTCATCGACGAGTTCCATACGCTGATCGGCGCGGGTGGTGCAGAAGGCACGCTGGATGCGGCCAACATCCTCAAGCCAGCCCTGGCACGCGGCGAACTCCAAACCATCGGCGCGACAACGCTTGACGAGTTCCGCAAGTATATCGAGCGCGATGCAGCCCTTGAGCGTCGCTTCCAGCCGGTGATGGTCGATGAGCCGACCATCGAAGATACGATCGAAATCCTGCGCGGCATCAAGAGCCGCTACGAGGATTTCCACCAGCTGCAGATCGCCGATGAAGCGATCAAAGCTGCTGCTCATCTGTCGGCACGCTATGTCCCCGATCGCTTCCTGCCCGACAAGGCGATCGACCTGATCGACGAAGCGGCATCGCGTGTGCGGATGTATCGCTCAGCGACACCACCACCGCTGCGCGACGCGCTGCGCGGACTGGAAGCGATCCGCAAGGAACGTGAGTCCGCTGCTCAGGCCGCTCAAGTACGACCTGGCCCGCGATCTGAAGGAACGCGAAGACCGCATGGTCGAGCGCATCAAGAAGATCGAGCAGGAAGAAGTCAAGGGCGATGGCTCGGCCTACGACCGACCGTATGTCACCGAAGAAGATATCGCCGAAGTCGTTCAGATGTGGACCGGTATTCCGGTTTCTAACATGACCGGCGATGAAACCGCCCGCCTGATGAAGATGGAAACGACGCTTCACGAGCGCATCGTCGGACAGGAAGAAGCGATCAAGAAGATCGCGCAGGCAGTACGCCGCGCACGCGCCGGTCTCAAGGATCCCAAGCGGCCCGATCGGCTCGTTTATCTTCCTGGGACCAACCGGCGTCGGCAAGAGCGAACTGGCCAAGTCACTGGCTGCAGTTCCTGTTCGGCTCCGAAGAAGCGCTGATCAAGATCGACATGAGCGAGTTCCAGGAGCGCCACACGACCTCGCGGCTGGTCGGTTCACCGCCTGGATACGTCGGCTATGGCGAAGGTGGGCAGCTGACCGATGCGGTGCGACGCAAGCCGTACTCGGTGGTGCTGTTCGATGAGATCGAAAAAGCACATCCGGATACCTTCAACATGCTGTTGCAGGTGCTCGAAGATGGCCATCTGACCGACGGCAAAGGACGCCGCGTCGATTTCCGCAACACGATCATCATCATGACCTCGAACGTTGGCACCGAGCATATCCGCCAGGGTTCGCGCATCGGCTTTGGTGGACAAGCAGGGCGTGATCGACGAAGACGATACGCGCAAGAAGGTCGACGACGCGCTCAAGCAACTGTTCCGTCCTGAGTTCTTGAATCGTATCGACGCGCACGATCATCTTCCATCCGTTGACCGACACCGAGATTCGCCAGATTGCATCGCTCGAGCTTAACCGCGTGCGTAAGCAGATCGGCGAACATAACATCACACTTGAGTTCAGCGATGAATGCGATCGACCTGATCGGCAAGCGTGGCTATGATCCGACGTTTGGCGCACGACCGTTGCGCCGTATCATCACCAACCTGATCGAGGACCCGCTGGCAGAAGGACTGCTGGAAGGACGCTTCAAGGGGGGCGATAACGTCATGATCGATGTGATGGACGGACTGCTTCGGTTACGCTCGCAGCGCGAAATCGAGCAGACCGAACCGGACGAGGAACCAGCGTTAGCGTAAATCGCAAGCCGGTTCTATGAGTAAAGGAGTGAGGCGTTCGGAATCCCGAATGCCTCACTCCTTTATGCTATCATGCACCTGCACACGAGAGCAGGACAGCATCGGCTGAATACTTCTCACCATACGCGCCAGGATAGCTAAGCACCATTTGTGGTGTCTTGGTAGCTTGGCGTTTGATACCATGTCAGGGGAACTAATTGGCGAAACAGCGCAATGTGTTTGTCTGTCAACAGTGCGGCAATCAGCAACCACGCTGGCTTGGCAAATGTCCCGATTGCGGCGCGTGGGATAGCTTCGTCGAGCAGGTTGTGACCAAGCGAACGTCATCATCACCGACGATGTGCAAGGTATGGCACGGGCGACGCCGATCACCGAGGTTGCCACCGGTGGCTTCGAGCGTCTTCCGGTCGAAGGCGAGGAGTTCAGCCGCGTGCTCGGCGGCGGACTGGTTCCTGGCTCGCTCGTGCTGATGGGCGGCGATCCGGGCATCGGCAAAAGTACCTTGCTGCTGGCGGCGGGCGTAAAGTTCGCAATGGAAACCGGCACTGTGCTGTATATCTCAGCCGAGGAATCGCCCCAACAGATCCGACTACGAGCCGAGCGGCTTGGGCATGCTTTCACCACAATTCTTCGTGCTGGGTGAAACCAACCTTGACGCCGCCGATCAACGCGATCATCGAGATGAAGCCCGCGCTCGTCGTCGTCGATTCGGTGCAGACGGTGTACCTGGAAGAAATCACATCAGCGGCTGGTAGCGTTTCACAGGTGCGCGAGGTCGCGCTACGCTTGCTGCGGGTCGCCAAAGAAACCGGCATTCCGATCTTCCTGGTCGGTCATGTCACGAAAGAAGGCACCATCGCCGGACCACGTATGCTCGAACATATCGTAGACGTGGTGCTGTATCTTGAAGGCGACCGCTTTCACCAGTATCGCATGTTGCGCGGCGTCAAGAACCGCTTCGGTTCGACCGACGAAGTCGGCGTGTTCGAGATGACCCAAACCGGCATGCAGGAAGTAACCAACCCATCGCAAGTATTTCTGGCTGAACGAAGCACGGGAACACCTGGTTCAGCGGTGGCAGTGACCATGGAAGGCACCCGACCGATCCTGGTAGAAGTGCAAGCCCTGACATCGCATACGCAAGCGGCACAACCGCGCCGTACCGCTAATGGCTTTGATCCGAACCGCCTGGTCATGCTGATCGCGGTACTGTCGAAGCGTGTGGGAATCCCGCTATACAATCAGGATATTTATGTCAACATCGTAGGTGGTATGCGTATCACCGAGCCCGCCGCCGACCTCGCAGTGGCAGTGGCGATCGCATCGTCGTTCCGCAATCAGCGTGTCGATCCTGATCTGGCCCTCGTCGGTGAAATCGGCCTTTCGGGTGAGTTACGGAGCATTGGTCATATCGAACGACGATTAGGCGAAGCGGGGAAACTTGGCTTCAAACGCGCACTTTACCCCAGCCCTTCGACGGTTCCCAACCGCACTGGCGGTTTGAAGCTCGACGGTGTTCGGTCGCTGGATGAGGCGATACGGGCAGCCCTCCTTGGAAAACCTCGTCCTGATGGTGAGCAAGAGTGAAATTCAGCACTAACTTTTACGCACGTGTGCTCGGTGGCATTTTTCTAGGGTATGCAGGTTATTATTTTAGTACTATTCATTCCATGAATCCGCCATCCGACGTGCAGACCTGGGCAACGAGTCTGCTAACGTTATGTGGTATCGCGCTTGGTATGGTATTGACCCCGTACGCCACTGTGATCCCGATCCAGCGGGCGATCCGACGTAGCCGCGACATGGAGTTTCCTGACCTGGTGGTGATCGTCCTCGGCGCGCTGGCTGGGCTGATCGTTGGGGTATTACTGACATTCCCCCTTTCACAGCTTCCGGGTATCCTGGGACAATTCGTTCCGGCAGTGGTGGCAATCATCCTGGCTTATGCCGGAAGTCGCATCGCTTCAACTCAGAAGCAGGCGCTGATTAATGTGTTTCGCCCGCAGCGCGAAGATTCAGCCCGAGTCATCGGCCCACGTGTGGTCGTCGATACCAGCGTCATCATCGACGGGCGCATCGCAAAGGTCGCCGAGATTGGCTTCCTATCGGGATCGCTACTTGTACCACAGTTTGTACTGCAAGAACTACAACAACTCGCCGACTCCAGCGATGACTTCACCCGAGTGAAGGGCAAGCGTGGATTGGAAGTGCTACGCGGTTTGCAAACCAACGAACATATAGGTGTTGAAATCGTCGATACGACGCTACCCGATGTCGAACAGGTCGATGACAAACTCGTTGCATTCGCGCGTGCCGAGCATGTGCCGCTGCTGACCAACGACATGAATCTGCACCAGGTCGCGCAACTGCAAGGCGTGCATGTGCTGAACCTCAATCAACTCGCCGACGCCGTACGGTTGCAGTTCGCCAACGGCGACCGTGTACGCGTGGCAATTCGCAACGAAGGGCGCGAGCGCGAACAAGGTGTAGGTTTCACCGAGGACGGGACAATGATCGTGGTCGAGGATGCCCGCCGTCTGGTAGGACAGGAAGTTACCGCGACCGTCACCCGTGTGTATACCACGCAGTCAGGACGCATCATCTTCGCACAGCTTAATTAGGCTGATTGACGGCGAGTATGTGAGAAACGTGCTGTAACTCCCACAGGGAACCGCAATGCTATCGGATACGGATTGCACCATGATGACTGGACAATCGTTCAGGACATTGTGACAAGACGAGGTAGACGTCCATGTGGCTCTTGTACGAGCGATGGCAGGTCGATTTTAGGTGATCAACAATGAGGGCATTGATTCAGCGGGTTAACCAGGCATCAGTCGAGGTCGAAGGTACCATCACCGGAAGAATAGACACCGGGCTGCTTGTGTTGCTAGGCGTCGCCGAAGGTGATACTGATGAGATAGCCCAAAAGATCGCTCAAAAGATCGCGAACTTGCGTATCTTTTCCGACGCAGCCGGAAAATTCAACCTGGCGCTCGGAGATGTCGGCGGGGCGGTGCTGTTAGTTTCACAGTTCACCTTACTTGCCGACACGCGCAAAGGCAACCGCCCGTCGTTTATCGATGCCGCACATCCTGACGTCGCTCGCCACCTGGTCCATGCAGTTGGCACGTACATCAATGCTGCCGGTATTCGTGTCGAACATGGCGTATTTGGCGCGCATATGCACGTCGCTCTGGTAAACGATGGACCGGTCACGCTCATGCTTGACTCGGACGACTGGCTGAAACCACGGCGCTCCTCATGAGTGACCTATCTGAAGCCGCCATCGAGCATCTCGCGCAGCAGATTCGTGCACGCGGTCTTGCCACTCCCGCCCTTATGCTGTTCGACACGTTCGCACCGCTTGGGTTCCTGGGCGAACAAGCGCTGGTCGCATTTGGTCCGTTACTGCCGCACCAAGGCTGGCGCATGCGTGCCACCGACCTACTCCACGTCTTGCAACAACCCCATGCACGCGACCGTCTACACCAACTGCTCGCGGACCCCATCGAACGCCAGGACTGAACACACTGCCCCTGGCACCGACAGTACAGCAAGACTCTCAGCATAGTCCATACAAAAACAATCTATCCACTTCGAGGTTATTCTAGCCGTGCCAGTCCGGGCGGGCCAGATGCTGGTGAACCCTCCTATGGCACGAGCATGCAATCGAGCGCCTGAAAGCCCTTACCCACTTATGCTGTCGTTGACAGTGCTACCGCTTTCTAGTACACTCGGTCGTACGGTTTCGTGTCGTAAAGGCCGCTATGCAGATTCCCTACCTCAACGAAGTTCTTGCAATCCTGTTTCCCGCGCTGGCGGTCGTGTGGACGTTCGTCCATCATCGACGCGCCGTAAATGGACGCTCCCCCGCGTTTCGCCCGCTACGTGGCGTTGCGGCGTTGAAGCATCGCACTGAAGACACCGTTGAAACGGGACAACCGCTGCACGTCGCGACTGGCTCAAACGTACCCGGCACCGTGGGTGCTTCGGCCGACACGATTGCGAGTTTGCTCATTGCGCAGCGCATTGCCGAGCATATCGCACGCCAGGGCGGCACGATGAGCGTCAGCAGCGGTGATGCTATCGCACACGCCGCCGTGCGCGGCACATTGCATCACGCCTATAAGCAAAGCAGTTTTATTTCGGAATATCGCGGCCACGAACCCGTGCTTGTGACACACCAGACGCCGGTGGCATATGCGATGGGCGTCGCGCAGCAGCGCACCGCCGACCCGCCAGATGCAAGTGTCATCGTCGGCAGCTACGGGTCCGAAGCATTGCTGATCGGTGCCGAAGGCAATGATGGACAGTTCCCACAACTCGCGGGAGCGACCTCGTTTGCTGCGCTGCCCGCCTTGACACTCAGCACTGAAGCAACGCTAGTAGGCGAGGAACTCTACGCGGCTGAAGCATATATCTCGGATGCAGCAGAGCCAAAAGCACGACTGCTGACCCACGACGCCCTACGTTGGCTGATTGTCGCGATCATCGTCGTCGGCGTGATCTACGAACTGGTGAATAATTTACTGGTTCTAGGACTTCCGACCTTCTAACCACTTATCGTCGAGGCACAATGCGCTTGTTCGATCCAAAAAGGCTCATAGCGGTTGTACTCGGGTGCCTTGCGGGCATTCTGGTGATCGCAGGATTGGTGCTTTCTCTCGGATTCCTGGATGCACTGCTCCAACTTGCCCAAATTATGTTGGCGGTCGCCCTGCTGATCGGGGTACTCAACGTAATCGGCGTGCAATTGCGGGGTCTGCGGACACGTACGCCCGGGATCGCCTACCGGCTCGTGCTGGTTAGCGCGGCGGTGGTGGTGTTCGCGCTCGAGCTGGTCGCGCCGCTGATCGGCGGTGATATTGGACGAACCGCGACCGCGCTCAGCACCAGCGTCTTTCAGTACATGTACCAACCGTTGGCGATGAGCGTGCTTGGATTGCTGGTGTTTTTCGCGCTCCAGGCAGCATGGCGGGCACTTGCGACACGACCGGGAGAAGCCTGGATCGTGGTTGGCATCGCCTGTTTCTTTCTGATCGCCGGTGGCCCATGGGCGACGTTCGTACCGGGCTTGTCAGATACACTCGCATGGATGACAATTTATCCTGCGAATGCGGTAGCTCGTGGCATTTTGATCGGCGTAGGTATCGGTGCCGTGGTCGCAACGGTTCGGGTGTTGCTCGGATTCGACCAACCGTATCTTGATCGTTAATAGTGGGGTTCTTCCGATGGCGATAGGTAAACAATGCGAACGATGTGGCACAGAAAATCCAGCCACGAATAATTTTTGTGGAAACTGTGGCTCGGCCCTGCCCGCCCTGCCCGTTCCCGTTGCCGAGGACCCGCAAGCATCTACTAGCAACGATCAATCTGCGGACCAGACGCCGACCACGACATCTCCGGCAGGACCCGTTGCGGCGAGCGGCGAGATGCCCAACGTGCCACCGCGCTCGCCTCAACGACCAGCCAGTGACGATTTACCGGAGTGGCTGCGTGACTTGAATGCCTTTCAGCAGGAAAAACCACAACCGTTGCCATTACCCGCGTCGTCCCGGCAATCCGACCCAGAGGCACCGACGGAAGTCGTCGCCGCAACGCAGAACGAACTTCCCGCATGGTTGCATGCAGATATTGGCGACCTACCGACCGAAAGCGCGAGCACTCCGACCGGAGACGTTCCCGCGCTTCCAGACTGGCTCGTCAATGACCCGGATCGTGACAACGCGACACCCGGCCGATCCGGCAAGGATAGGGACCGCCCTGCAGATCATAGCGGGCGTGCTAGCAGCGCTTCTGACAACGTAGCAACGCCGGAATCTGAAGCGGACATAAGCTTACCGTCCTGGCTGATCGCCACTCCTGCATCAGCGCCTAACGCCACGCCGGAGGCCAGACCAAACGTTCCGCGCCCTACCAACGAAGGAGCCAGTTCAAGCTTGCCACGCTGGCTACTCGACGACGATGAAGACGACATCGTGCAACCAAATACGCCGTCGCCGGGGATCGCCTTCAGGTCATCGCATGAAGAGACACTTCCAGCATGGCTACGCGATCCACAACCAACCCAGAACGACGACGATACTGCGCCGTCGTGGGCGCAGCCTGAATCACAGGCCGCACAACCAGCAACGCAGCATGATGATGCACAGCGCGGGGCATCGGTCCCACCTGATGCCGCACGTACAGAAGCGTCCACCCCGCCCTTGCCCGACTGGTTGCTCGATCCCGATCCAACACCAGCGACAGATCCGACAGCCGCCCCAAACCAGGGTGACAATTGGCTGGGCGCAACGTCTGCCGCACCGAACCAGCCTGAAATGCCGCGCTGGTTGGTCGACCCAGAAGGTCCAGCGGACACGACATCGGCTGCCGCGCCTGCAAGTACCTCCGGCGTACCCGACTGGTTGCTCGATACAACACCGAACGCCACGCAACCGCCATCGTCAACGGATCAGCCCGACTGGCTCCAAATGCTGGGACAAGACGACGCCGATACGCCAACCGTGGCGCAGACGCAGGATAGCTCCAGTCGATATGGCGTTACAACACCACCGAACGCGACACAGCAGTCGCAATCCATGAACGCGCAGGCAGCACCGCTGCCCGATTGGCTGATGCCAACGCCGGAAGAAACAGCACAGGCGGATCAGGCAGCACAAGCGGCTCCCGCCGAGCCAGAGGATGATGTACCTGACTGGTTACGTGACTTTACCAGCAGCCAGCCACCAACCATTGACCAGCAGCCGGAACCACGCGCGATCGACCAATGGCTCACCGACACCGGACCGGAGCCGCCGTCGTTCGCTGCGATCCCGATTCCTACGACCCCTGAATCGCGCGCGCGCATCTATGACGTTCGCGACGAGGAGGAGGACATTGACACCTCGGCTCCACGTGAGCAGTCCCCGCCTTTACCGTCATGGCTAGCAGGTCAGACGAGTTAGACGGGCGATGCACCCTGGGCGTTGCCACCATGGCTAAGCGAGGCCGATGCTCCACCAGAGCAGCCTGTCGCTGCCACCGACCCCGTAGCCGAAAACCCGACACGACAGTCTAACCTGCCATCCTGGCTTCAGCATGACGACCCGGATATGCCGACGGTCATGCCATCTCATACGACCGCCGCGCCTTCCTGGTTACACGCCGACGACCCCACGCAAGCCTCGAACCAGACAACCCAAGCACCGCTGATGCAACGTGCCGACGAAATCCCCGTCGATCCAACGGGGGACCGGGCCACGTCATCCACGATGCTGGAACGCCTGGTCGCCGAACCCGAACCCGAACCCGTGGCGGTCGTTCAACCACCCACGGCGCGCCGTTCGTCGATCTGGCGCACCATCATTCCATTTATGATGTTCGTGCTGATCGTTGCGGCAATCTTGTATGTCCTCTGGTCCGGCGTGGACATCCGAACCTTCTTCGGTGGTTCGAGCGGTCCTCCCATCGCCAGCACCATGCCAGTGTTTCAGCGCAACCGCGACCTCACCATCGGCGTTGTGCGTTGGCAGGCTCACCTCGAGAAACTCAGGCCCAATGCTCCGGTGCTTGTCGCCTACGCTACGGATGGTGCACACGGTACGGAGCTTGCCAACCTGGAGGCCGAACTTGTCGCGCAACTCCAGGGACGTTCACATCCGCTCGTACTACTTGCGACCGACCCGCAGGGAGCGATTCTGGGACGCCAGCGTACCACCTCATCGACGGGCGATGCACCAATCCTCGACCTTGGTTACAAACCGGGTGGTGCCGTCGCGCTAGCGCGCCTCGCAAACAATTTTAGTGGGGCGTTCGACCGGACCGCCGACGGGCGCGATCTGCGCTCTGATGCGATGACGCTTCGCACGTTCTGCGGCAGCAGCGATGGCACAGCCGCAGGATGTAGCCTCGCTGGTGTCGGTATGATCGTCGTGGTCGCCAGCGATGCGGGCGAGGCCCGTACCTGGGTTGAACAGGTTGGCAGCGTGGTTCCTAACGTTCCCCTTGTATTCGCGGTTCCCGCCGAGAGTGCGCCCTACGTTCGACCGTATCTCCTGTCCGACCAGACCACCATGCTGGCCGGGCTCACTGATGCCGCCGCGCTTGGCGCATCCGATAGCGCAGTCTCCGCGCTGGCAGGCCGCCAATCCGATGCTGTCGCCGTTGGGAGCGTCGTTTGGGGCATCGTCGTGCTGGTGGGAGCAATTCCAGCGTTCCTGGGCGGCCTGGTGCGGCGCAGCAAACGAGGCAACCTATGGCAGCGCTGATCGGCGGTGCGGTTGCGACCATACTATCGCTGTGTGTGTTTAGCCGAACTCTCGGCAACAACCCGGCCTTTCGTTTCGCACAAAATGTACTGGTTGGCATCGCGCTCGGCTACGCTGCCGTGTTCCTGGTACGCAGCACGATTCTCCCTGCCGTCGATTCGCTCGTTATGGGGACCGCTACACCGTTCCAGATCGGCATTAATGTGGCAGGTCTCATACTCGGCTTGCTGCTGCTGACACGCTATGGTCGGCAGCGCGGATCGCACCTTGCGAATTATCCCTTGGCAATATTATTTGGCGTGGGAGCGGCCCTGGCGCTGGTTGGTGCGGTGCGTGGCACGTTGGCACCACAGATTATCGGCTTGATTCGCAGTGCTGGCTCATGGAACGCGACGACGTGGCTGGACGATGTTGTGGGCATTTGGGTTTCCCTCGCAATCACCCTGATTACGCTGGCATCCTTTAGCTATGTTTCGAAACGCCGAACGGACGAACCGGGCGCGACCCAGCACCCACCTATCGCCATACGCTCGATGCACGGCCTCGGTCGCCTGCTGATTCTGGCAGCATTCGGTGTGTTCTTCGCGGCTACCGTACAAACCTATCTCGCCGCGCTCGTCGGGCAGATAACGATGATCGATAACTGGTTCGCCTTGGTGTGGGTATGGATCAGCGGAACATAGCCCCCCACATACCTGAGCAAGTGGCTCCTGCCGCGCTCCCGCTGCTGATCGCTGAGGTTGGCACGGTCATGACCAGGCTTGCGATGGTCGATCTGGTCGATGGAGCGTATCGGTTGATCGCTCGCGCGGAAACACCCAGCACGCTCGATGCACCCAATCCGGACGCGATGCGAGCAGTACGCGAACTGATCGGCACTATCGAAGGCATCACAGGGCGGACGTTGGCTGACGCAACCACAGCAGACGAACCACCCTACCGCCTCGTCATGACGACCAGCGCGGCAGGTGTGGCTTCGGTCGCGATCATGGCACTCACCGAAGCGTCTGCCCACGAAGCAGTAAACGCAGCACGTGGTATCTATAGCGACATCGTCCATAGATTTAGTCTCGACGAGGCTGGCTCATCGGACGAGCATTGGCTGAGCGAACAACTGACATTGCTGGCTCACACCAAGCCCGAAGCAATCGTACTGGCGGGAGGACTGGAAAAAGGTGCCGTCGCACCAGTAGAGCGACTGGCGCATTTCGCAGGACTGCTTGCTCGTAGCATGCGCCCGATACCGTGGGTATTGTACGCCGGGAATTCGATAGCCGCAGAGCGCGTGCGTGCGGCGGTTGGCGATGTTACAGTTGTCGCCAACTTGCGCCCGACCGCTACCACGAATCGGCTCGAACCGGCACGTGCGGCATTGCGGACATTCTATGCGACGCATCATATACCAGGGTTGGCTGGCTACGATGCCTTCCAGACACTCCTCGCCGCCCGTCCAATCACCGTCGCCGATAGCCAGGCGATCATGGTGCGGTTCCTGGCAGAACGCTATGATCGCAGAATCGTCTTTCTTGACACAGGCGCGACACATGCGAGCGGACATGTACAGGCCGACGGGCATTTTACCCAGGTCGTCCTCGCCAATCAGGGGATTGGCGCGGGAGCCACAACCTTGCTGCAGCACGTCGGCGACACTGCCATCGCACGCTGGTTGCCCTACGTCACCGAACACAGTGATATTGCAAATCGCCTGTTCAATCGCGCGATTCATGGCAGTACATCACCCGTCGACGGTGCCGAACTCCTGCTCGACTATGCGCTGTTGCGTGAGGCGCTGTTCAAAACGCTGACAGCTTTGCGTGCCGCACGTCCGACGCTTAACTACGATCTGGTGGTCGCCGCTGGCGCGATCGCACATACGCCCCAACCCGGTCTAGCCGCGCTCGCGCTGCTTGATGTGCTGGCAATGGATACGTATTACGGCACACTCGCTATCGACCTGTACCTGGATAGCCTGGGCCTATTCGCCGCGAGCGGAGCGCTAGCGCATCTATATCCTGAGGCGGCAACAAGTGTGCTGGAACGTGATGCTCTCAACAGCGGACCGCTGGCGACATTACTAATCCCGCAAGGCGCGGTTGTCGACGGCGAGGCGGCACTTGACGTTGAACTCACCAGCACCAAAGCAGATGGCACATCAGACACCCAACGCGTAACGGTGCTGGGTGGTCAAATCGTGCGCTTGCCGATGCCGCGTAACGCCCGTGGTACGCTGCGTGTGGAGCCCGTCGCCGGTGTCCGTATCGGCGCGAACGCACCCGGAGCCGAAGTGGCATCCGACGACCGTGCAATCACCGGCAGCACACTCGGGGTCATCGTCGACGCTCGTCCGCGCCCCCTGACGCTGCCCGCCGATGACGCTGCTCGCATCAAGCGTTTGCGCGCCTGGATGGATGCGCTCGACGCCCTCCCGCCAAACCTCGATACAGCAACAGCGACTGTCGTGCCGAGCGCCGTCAGCACATACACAGCAGATACTCTGGCTGGAGGCGTGATTGAAACAGCAGATACAGCAGCCGACGACGGCGTACCTGAATCAGATGCTCCCGTCACGACAAGCGAAACAACCCCAGACACACAGATAATACCCACGGAGGTCATCGTCACACAGACTGAGGATGACACGCCAGCCACGGAGGACACAGATTCAGCCGACGTAGTGGCAGAACCATATCACGATGCCTGGTCGGTAACTGACGAACTATCGCCAGCACGATATGATATGACGCTGATGGAAAACGATTCCGCTAAGCAACCAGGTGAGCCGGTGCCTGTGGAAGATGACGTGCAATCGACGCAGTCGCAGAATGTGGTGACTGGGGAAGATGAGACGCAATCGACACAGCCACAGGATGCGGTGCCCGTGGAAGATGAGACGCGATCCATGCAGCTAGACGATGCGGTATTCGTCGTGGAGGAATCCGAATCGCTACGACCATCGAATACGGAATCCAACGAATCTGGCGAGATCTCACTGACCCTACATCGTGAACGAACATCTCTCGCCCGTCATACTATCGGATGATTCCGTCGAGGACGTTGATAGTTCAACGGTCGATGCCGAAGACACATCGACGCTGCACGCTATGGCTGCCCAATCTCACGACGACATGCCCAACACCGTCAACGAGCCTGCGCCGGAAGTCGCCGCTGACGAAGCAGACCAGCTAGCCCTGATGCCCGCGGCACCCGACGAACGCCCACAGGATGATATACCTGCGCTCACGGATGTCTCAACATCTTTTTCCACACAGGGCGAGGACGGCGAAGCAACAGAAACTGTATTCGAAACATCCACCGTCCCCGTCACACAGCGTGACGATGGGGATGGCTCACCCCAGGCCTCGCCTGAAACATCTGAAACACTAGCAATACCAGTCGCTCCCTCGCACGACCTGTCGACTGAGGCACCTTCAGGCACGACCACCGACCAGAACGAAACGTCGGCAAGCACGGCACAGCAGCAACGTGATGATGACACCAACTTGCTGATTGAGCATCTTGTGATCACGCAACCAGAGCAGAGCGAGGTTCCCTCACCGGAGCCGGATCAGCAGCCGTCGAACGAAGAGCCGGCGATCACCGAGCCTGTGACCAATGAACCAGCGACACCTCAACGCAGCCTTGCCGTTATGAAGGACGACGCTCCCCCCGACGACACAGATGCACCACGCAAAAAACGCCGTTTCCTGTGGTGGTAAGCCCAGCCCTCACACGGCGAAAAGCTGGTGTTATGTTCTTCTGAGGTTTCCTACCTCAAACAACACGCTACTTTCGCAACAATTGAGCGTCATTGGACCGTTGGGCATTTGACGGCAGGAGTTTCGGGTTTACAATAACAATACGCTAGCGAGCACGTCAAAGGAAACCCGTATGGTCGAACGCATCTGCCCCGAATGTCGCATGTCGAACACCATCGACGCCAATCGTTGTGAGGAATGTGACGCCCTGATCGAGCAACCGATGGTTCAGCGTCAAACTACCGCCCTGGTACATAAATCGTCGACCGTTCCGGTTCGATGGCAGCGCGCGGGGAAAGCCGTCGCGCTCGGTGCGGTAGCCCTGGCAGTCGAGGTCGGTGCGGCATGGCTCCAGCAGCGCTCGAACAAGCAGGCCGCCCCGCTCGCGCGTCGAACGGCTCAGACACCACAAAACATGCGCCGTTACGTAGCGCGCCAGCGTGTATGGGAAACGTATGATCAGGGAGCGCTCACTCGTCGCGTCGTCGAGCAGACCGTGTGGCATCTGCCCGAAGATTGAGGTGTACTACGACTGCCGATTGGTATTGACGGTTGTCCCGCCAGAGCCTTCAGGACGCTGGACGCGCTCCTGCTGTTCCATGAGCGCGAGTTGTCGTGCGACTTCCTCGACAGCAACGCGCTGCTTGCGGTAAAAGTCCGAACTCGCTCATCGCGAGGCGCGAAGCGATCTCGCGGATACGTAAGCCCTGCAAGAAGCGCAGATGTAGCACGTTATACAACACCCATTCCTGTGCAGTGGGGTCCAGTTGATCGTCTGGTCGCATGTTCTCGATGGCGACGCGCAGGACGCCTTGCAACGCCTTGGTGGAACTCCCGCCACTGTCAAGGGCGGTGCGGACTGTCCGCAATCCAAGCAGCGGGCTTTCGGAAAGCTTAGGACCACCCCAATAATGATCCAACGCTGACTTCACCAGTTGCTCGAAACTTGGTAATAACGCCACGTCCGAATCCAACTGCTCTAATGTCGCGACCGATGTTGTTTCAGGTTGCGCGGCGATCTCTTGCAGGGTTTGCATTTCCGGGGTCAGGCTACGCAAAGCCGTATAGATACGGTCCTGAAGTTGCACGTTTTCAAGTGCCAGTTCCATTTGGTGCGCCAGGGTGCCAATCAGGCCGCGCACCTCGAACGTCAATCCAGCCTGTGGTTGGGCTACCGCCACAACTCCGAGGAAGTCGCCAGCAGGCGCATACAGCGACAAAATGTTGTAGCCGCCCACCGACAGGAAACTACTCGCTTCGGGGGTAACGCCTCGTGCACGCGGTGACATTGCACGAGCCTGTTCCAGCACTTCGACGAGCAAATGATTTTGCAGAAAACGCTTAATAACATGGCGCGGTCCCGCCGACGCCTTGACGATCGCACCCTCGCCTTCGGGTGCCGCGACGAAACCCGATTCAGCTTGCATGACGCCACAGATCGTTACGAGCGTGTTTTCCAGTAGGCGGCGCAAATCACTGTTCGTGAAGGCACGACGGTCAAGGCGACGAAGCCAATGAAGCTGATCGAGGTCTTGCCACAATGCCAACCCTTCCAGGCGTGCACGCAAATACTGGATCAGGTTCGGCATAAGCACCGTCGCGATCATGATCACGAACACGATGATCGTATCGCGTGGCAGACCAAGCAATTGCTCCAGTGACGGCACAAGCTGCACACACAGCACGATCGATACGCCGACGAAAGGACCGACCAGCAGCCAGCGGATGAAATCCTGTTTCACGATACGTTCGGGCAACAACACGCCCTGGAACGCGACGCTATAGGCCAACACCAGAATCATCACGGCAACACCAACATTCGCAATGTTGGACAGCAGCAGCAACAGCCATGGGTGCCAGGTTCGCCCGATGCCAGCGATAACAAGGTACGGGAATACGCCCAATCCCGGCGCGAGGAACGAGAAACCAAGGTAGGTCAAGCGTCGCCGTCCCGCCGATGTGTATGAGCGGCGTCGGGCGCGATGAATATTGTAGATTCCACCGCAGGTCGAAAGCGCGAAGGCCAGCGCGAACACGGGGAGGAGTGGTCCGGCACCAAACTGCGCGACCGGCCCGTTCTTGACGAAATCACGCACGAGGAGGTCGGTCGTTGCGGCGAGCAGGAAGAAGATCGCGGCACCAAGGTACCCAGCGATGACCACCCACCAGCGTCGCAGCGATTGGTAGCCGACCGATGTGAGCAAAGCGTCAGATAGGTGTAAATAGGCCGCCGGAACCAGCACGATCCCGAGCCACTGGGCGCGTAACAAAAACTGTTGGGTGGTAAGGCGTTGTGCTTTATCCAGCAGCACATCACCACCATAGACCACAACGACACCCGCCAACATGAGGGCGGTCGCACGCGCTACACCATTACGCCAATTTCGCGATGCAACATAGAACAGGAGCGAAAAGGCAACGATGAGCGCGGTTTGCGCCATGAGTTGGTGGAATGCGAGTAATAAATCAGTAAGCGTAAATGACCACTGCGTGAACAAGAAAGAATACTCCTCCTCGCTATATTATACCGGAGGAGAAGCCACAGCGTTACGTTGAACACTGGACGCCACCAGTACGGGCGACCGAGACGGACCTACGTGCATAGAAATGCTACAGTGCAGCATACCTCTGCTGAGGCCTTCTCTCCGCCTTGAATCTCCGCTGGTCGCTTAGAAGATTCCTGCGCTTCGCAATGCGAGGAAGAAGGCAACAACGCCCGCCACAAGCCCGAGACCCAGAAGCAATCTTTGCCATCGCGGCGCATAATTGTTGAGGATCGCACCGTAGCAACCAAACACGATGCCAAGGGCGTAAAATAATCCTGCATCGAACCATTGCCCGTTGACGACGCTCATCCAGAGCGCAAGGAGCACGAGAAAGACGGCGAAGATCATCAATCCTCGCCCGGTATGAACGTTCGGCGGGCCTCCCATGCGGTTTATCCTTATCACAAAGCCACGTTTATACGATCGCTGGTATAATGCCGTCCCAGCACCGCAATGGTGGTCACATCTGGCGCTGAGCGTTCCAAGCTCGGACATGGCATACCTATCAACCTATAGACCACCGGTTCATCATAATACATGGTTCAAGCAGGAGATATGCGATGGCAGCAGTACACATCTTGATGCTTGGCGATTGCACGCTTGCCACCACCTATCTTCCTAGTGCACTCAAGAACGAAACCCGTCTCGCCGAAACGCTTCGTGCAAGCTACCCGCACGACACGATCAATGTCATCAACGAAGGCCTCGACGGCGAATCGGTTCAGGACTTTTTGCGACGCTATGGACGCACGCTCCAGCGCGTCCCGCCGCCTGATTATGTCATCATACGCTATGGCGTCCAGGACCGCCGCCGCTATGGCGTGGTAGGGTTTCGGGATCAGCTTCATACGCTGTGCGACCGGTTGCTCGAAGACTCACCGGATATCCGCATCATTCTCGAAACCGGCATATATGTCGATTATCCGGATCATTACGAGTTCGACCGTAATCTCGTGCTGCAACCGTTGTACGATGTCGTACGCGAGCTAGGCCAGCAGTACGGATTTCCGGTCGTCGATATTTACAAGCGTATGCAGCGCGAAACAGAGCAGGGAAACTGGGACCTGCGTGTACGGGGCTACGGCATCGTGGATGACGAGTTTCCCGTGTTGGGAGCGGGCCAGGACCACCTACATATCGGCGACGTGCGCTGGTTCACCAATATCCATCCCAACACGAACGGCATCGAGGTAATCGTAGACGAGGAGGCACGGGTCTTCGTCCAACATTGGCCTGATACCCTACACTTCCCCCATACTTCCGAGCATCAGCGAACATTTTCACGGGTACGCCCCAGGACGAACACACCCCCAACATCGGACAATATTTAACTTCGCGACGGCAACTGCTCGGCTATTTGGCGTTCGCGCCACTCGTGTTCCAGAATACTCATCTGCACGGTGTCGGCGTAGCGCCCATCGAGAAAACGGGCTTCGCGCCAGCGCCCTTCTTCACGAAACCCTATACGATGGTACGAACGTATACCACGCTCGTTGAAATCGGCGACCGTCAGGTACACACGATGCATGTTTAGGCCCTCAAAGGCCACACGTAGCATCAGGTTCATCGCTTCGCCGCCGTATCCTTTGCCCCAATATTCCTTCTCGCCGATGACGATTCCAGCCTCCACCGAGCGCGCCGTCCAGTTGAAGCCACGTAGTTCGCAGTTACCGATCAATGTGCCATCCTTGAGAACAATCGAATACAAACGGCGCTGTGGATCGCTGCCCATGGATTGAATCAACTCGCGCTGCCTACTCATCGAAACGATCGGAAAACTGTCGCCGATGAATCGAGTAACCTCGTGGTCGTTGAACCAACGATGGAAAGCGGACGCATCGGCCTCTTCTCGCGCCCGCAGATTAATGAGCATCCCTTCGATCATAGATTCCTCCTGCTTGACAAATGCATCTTGACAATCTATAGTGCAGCACAAGTGAATAAATGACAACGCTCTTATCCAGAGGGGTGGAGGGACCGGCCCGACGAAACCCCGGCAACCGTAGAAGCGATGGAAGGCGTTACATCGGCAAGAAATACATTATTTCTTTCCAGCATGTAGCGGATCATCCTTATCGCGGTGCCAATTCCGGCAGAGTTTATCTGGAAGATGAGAGGTACGTCGCCTAGCATCGTCTTTTAGACAAGCCTGCGCAACTGTAACCCTCATCGAAACCGATGAGGGATTTTTGTGTGTGGCGTAGAGCCACCGGTCGATAAGGAGCCCATAATGGCAGACGAAACACCAGCGGCATATACCGGCTTTGAAACCCTATCCTTGCATGGCGGACAGCAACCCGATTCGGCGACAGGCGCACGCGCCGTGCCGATCTACCAGACGACCTCGTATGTGTTCCGCGACAGCGATCACGCAGCGGCCCTGTTCTCGCTGGCGGAACCGGGCAACATCTATACACGTATCATGAATCCGACGACCGATGTCCTCGAACAGCGCATCGCGTTGCTCGAAGGCGGCGTCGGTGCGCTGGCGGTGGCGTCGGGTCAGGCCGCCGAAACACTGGCGATTATGAACCTCGCCAACGCGGGCGAAAACATCGTGTCGATCACATCGCTCTATGGCGGCACCTACAACCTATTTCATTACACGTTACCGAAGTATGGTATCGAAACGCGGTTCGTCAACTCCGAAAAGCCAGAAGATATCGCGGCGGCGATCGACGATAACACTCGTGCGGTGTATCTGGAAGCGGTTGGCAACCCTCGCCTCAATATTCCCGACTTTCAGGCGATCGCCGACCTGGCACATGCCAAGGGCGTACCAGTGATCGTTGATTCGACGGTTCCGACACCATACCTGCTGCGACCATTCGATCATGGCGTCGATATCATCGTTCATTCTGCGACCAAGTTCATCGGCGGACACGGCACATCGATCGGCGGCTTGATCGTGGACAGCGGCAAGTTCGATTATGCCGCGAGCGGACGCTTCAAGGGCTTCACAGAGCCGGACCCGTCCTACCACGGGTTGCGCTTTGCCGACCTGGGCGCGTTGGCTTTCATTCTCAAAGCGCGTGTGCAGTTGCTGCGCGACATTGGGCCGGCGATCTCGCCCTTCAACGCCTTCATGTTGTTACAGGGCATCGAAACACTTGGCCTTCGCATGGAACGACATTGCTCCAACGCCAAAGCTGTCGCGCAATTCTTGCACGAGCATCCAAAAGTTAAGTGGGTCAATTACCCTGGCTTGCCGGATCACCCGTCCTACGAACTCGCACAACGCTATCTACCCAAAGGCCAGGGCGGCTTGCTCGGCTTCGGTATTGAGGGTGGTCGGACGGCAGGAAAGGCATTCATCGACAACCTTAAGCTGTTCTCGCACCTCGCAAACATCGGCGATGCCAAGTCGTTGGCGATTCATCCGGCGTCCACGACACACTCGCAGTTGACGGAGGAAGAACAATGGGCGACCGGCGTGACTGAAGATTTCGTACGGCTGTCGGTTGGTCTTGAAACGATCGACGACTTGCTCGCTGACCTCGACGCGGCATTGAGCAAGGCATAAAACACCATGACCACGGGCGCATGCATGATTGGCGAAGATGTAGGACTGGTCGAGCGACGCACGTATACCAGTACGGAGCCGTTGCTGCTGGAAAGTGGGGCCACCCTGGCCCCGATCACGCTAGCCTACGAAACCTACGGCAGCTTGAACCGCGCACGGAACAATGTCGTTCTGGTCATGCACGCTCTGTCTGGGGATGCACACGTCGCCGGACGACACCACGCGAGCGATAGAAAGCCGGGATGGTGGGACTCGATGATCGGCCCGGGGAAGGCATTCGATACGGATCGCTACTTCGTGCTGTGTGCGAACGTGATCGGTGGCTGTCAAGGCTCGACTGGACCGAGTTCGATCGAGCCGCGCACGGGACGGCGCTATAATCTGCGCTTTCCGGTGATCACGATCTCAGATATGGTCAACGCGCAGATACGCCTGCTAGACCACCTGGGCATCGAACAGGTAATGGCGGTGATCGGCGGCTCGATGGGCGGGATGCAGGTGCTGGACTTCGCGGTTCGACATCCCGACCGCACTCGTCTCGCTGTTGCCCTCGCGACGACTGCCCGTTCGTCGGCACAGGCCATCGCCTGGTCCACGATCGGCCGACGTGCGATTATGTCCGACCCGCTCTGGCGTGGCGGCGATTATCATCCAAACACACCACCTGCGGACGGGTTGGCGATCGCCCGCATGATCGGCCACATGACCTATCTGAGCGAGGAGCGGCTGGATTGGCGCTTCGATCGTCAACTCCAGGATACCCAGAACATCAACTATACGCTCCAACGCGAGTTCGCCGTCGAAAGCTACCTGGATTATCAGGGACGCTCGTTCGTCGATCGCTTCGACGCAAACTCATATTTGTATATCACCAAGGCCATGGATTACTGGGACTTGACCCGCAACGGTCGTTCGCTCAGAAGCGTGTTGCGGCAAACCAAGGCCCCGTTCTTCCTGGCATCATTTACATCGGACTGGCTCTACCCACCATCAGATTCCGAACGGATCGTCGAAGCGCTACAGGACGCCGACCGCGATGTGACCTATCACGCGCTGGAATCGCCACTGGGACACGACGCCTTCTTGTTGGAATACGAGATGTTGACACCGCTTTTGGAAGAAGCTTTGGACCGTGTAAACAAGTAGATGAGGCTGTAAATGGTGGGGTGAGAACAACAGGAGGCGGCGACTATCGATAGTCGCCGCCTCCTGTTGTTCTTAGGCGAGGAATACGCGAATGTCCTGCTTCTCGAGGGCGCGGCGTGTCGAATCGGGAACACCGTCGTCGGTGACGACAGTCGAGACACGATCGATCGGAGCAACGCGCACGGCCCCATTCCGAATGAACTTCGAATGATCGGCAAGTACGACCGTCTCGCTGGCAGCCGCAATCAAGGCGCGGTCGGTCTGCACTTCCTGTACATACATCCCGCTCAGACCGTGTTCGACGTCGATGCCATAGGTGCCATAGAAGATCGTATCAGCATGCAGGTCCTGCAACGCCTGGGTCGTCAGGTGACCGAGCAGCGACGACTCCGAGTGGCGTAGCCACCCACCCAGCACCACAACGGCGATGTTCGGATATGCGGTAAGTTGGCAAGCAAGGTTGACAGCGTTGGTAATGATCGTGAGATCCACCTTCTGCGCGAGGTGGGGCACCATCGCGGCGACGGTAGTACCGCCCGTCATGATGATCGTGTTGCCGTCACGCACCAGGTCAGCGGCATATTGCCCGATCCTCTGCTTGGCATCGGCTTGTTGGACGGCACGTTGTTCGAACGGCGATTCGCGCCGATCCTCCACCAGCACCGCGCCCCCATGCACACGCCGAATCAATCCACTTGCTTCAAGATCGCGTAAATCGCGTCTGACCGTCGATAAACTTACCGCAAACGCATCGCTCAGTTCGGTGATCTGAGCCGATTGGTGCGCGTTGATGTAGTCGAGTAATAATTTTTGCCGTCGAACAGTCAGCATTCAACCTCAGCAGTATGCAGTAATGAGGTACGGTTCGGGCCCGGGCGTAGCCCACTGAACGATGAACGATATACGAGTACGCATCCTAGCATGTGTTATCAGGGAGTGTCAAACGTCATTAGTCACACCGCAGAAAAAGGTGGCATGTAATCTATGCTCCGGTGGTCGCTCCCTCTTTGCAATGCTTGTGCAACATCGAGCCGATAGTAGTCGAATACTAACGATTGTCATGCTGAGTGGAGCGAAGCATCTTCCCAGGTTTCGAACGATCTTTCGCTCCACTCAGCATGACCGTTCTCCGCCGTTGCACGAGCCCTTTCCTTCTCTGCTCCTTGGTCCGGGGACACTGGTCGATATGGTATGATGACACCGTGTATACCATAGGAACTGGTACAATCGGCGAGCTCACGGGCGAATTCATTGCCTACCGAAGCCTGCGCCCTTGCGATACGCGGCTCGCAAGCTTTGCCGTACCTGCCGTCCCGCCGCGCAAGGTCGACCGCGCTTATGGAAAGGTTGTCGGCGACCTGTTGCAACGAGCGCGCGCGATCGATGCCCCAGGAGTTCAGCTTCGACGTATTATCGCGGTCGGCGACAACGCACAAACCGATGGCACAGCTTTCGAGAACCTGTGTGCTGAGAACGGCTGGGAAGGCACGGCGTTGCTCGTGCAAGAGCAAGCCGGTTCCCTGCATGATGTGCCAGTATTTGGCGACGCAGAGCCTGTGATCCATCTTAAACACTGGCAGCACCTGCGGGCATGGGCGGATAGCAGACAGGCACACTCGATCGACCAACATACCGTCATTCTGCTTGATATCGACAAAACATTGCTAGGCGCACGCGGTCGTAATGACCAGGTAATTGACGATGCACGGAGCCTCGCCATGCGAGAAACCAACGCACGCATGCTCGGTGCGGACTTCGACTCAGCGGTGTTCACGGAAGCCCGCCGGATCTTCAACGACCGTCGCTTCCATCACCTCACGGGCGACAACCAGGATTACGTCGGTTATCTTTGCCTGGTTGCCGGGTCCGGTGTCTGGACGACCGCCGCACTTGAACAGGCTGTCGTACGTGGTGATATCACGAATATCAACACACTTGTTGCATCGATAGCGACAAAAACGGGTTCGGCGGCGGAGCATTTCCATACGCTATCAGCCACGATCGTCGAGCGTATAGCTGCGGGCGATCCCACGCCCTTCAAAGAGTTCCGTATTGGCGAATATTATGAAACCCTTCGGCGCATGGGCTTGGACGACACGTTGACGGTCGCAGAGCGCCTGCAGCGTGAACTCGTCCTGACGGGCGAGGTCCTGGATGTCGCACGAGAATGGCGCGACCAGGGCGCGTTGCTCTTCGCACTTTCGGACAAACCTGACGAAGCAGCGTTGCCGCCCACCGGCGATCCTAATGCCGTCGCGCTTCATCACACGCGCACCCACATCATCACGTCCACTCGTACCTAGATTTCCGGCACAAACGAGGTTATATCCCACCAAGATAGTCATTCACTTAATGGAGTACCACGATGTCTTTGCTCGAACGCTACCGCGACTTTCTTCCAATAACAGACCAGACGCCCATGCTGACTCTGCATGAGGGCAATACGCCGCTGATCGAGGCTCCACGCCTCGCGAATGCGCTTAAAGTCGACCAACTGTGGCTGAAATTTGAGGGCATGAACCCGACCGGATCGTTCAAAGATCGCGGTATGGTGATGGCAATTGCCAAGGCGCTGGAAGCAGGCGCGAAAAGCGTCGTCTGTGCCTCTACAGGTAACACATCAGCAAGCGCAGCAGCCTATGCCGCCCGCGCAGGCATCGAAGCGGTCGTACTGGTGCCGTCGGGAAAGATCGCACTCGGCAAGCTAGCCCAGGCGTTGATGTACGGTGCGAAACTGGTTTCCATCGACGGATCGTTCGACAAGGCACTGACGCTCGTGCGGCAGATGGCGGAAGATCACCCGATTACGTTGGTTAATTCCGTCAATCCCTATCGGGTCGAGGGGCAGACGACCGGCGCGTATGAAATCTGCGACGTATTGGGTGGCGCTCCCGATTATCTCTGTTTGCCGGTGGGCAATGCGGGAAACATTTCGGCGTACTGGCTGGGCTTTCGGCGCTACCACGAGCACGGACGCATCGAAGAACGGCCCTGTATGCTGGGTTTCCAGGCTGCTGGTGCGGCACCGCTGGTATCGGGCTTGCCCGTCGATCATCCTGAAACGCTGGCGACGGCGATTCGAATCGGCAACCCTGCAAGCTGGCAGACGGCGATCGCGGCACGCGACGAGTCGTGTGGCATGATCGATGCGGTCACGGATGAGGAAATCATGGCGGCGTGGCGCGATCTCGCTGCCCTCGAAGGGGTGTTCTGCGAACCAGCGTCAGCGGCGGGTATTGCCGGTTTACGGAAAGTCATTAACGAGAAGCGCGTTCCCGGCAATAAGCGTTTTGTCGCCGTGTTGACGGGCCATGGTCTCAAGGATCCGTCGCTGGCAGTGGAACAATTCGAGGCACCGACATCGATTCCAGCGACCATGAGCGCCATCGAAAAGGCACTCGGCTGGTAATTTACAGGTCGCCGCGCAGAATCGTCGTGTTGTCATCGGGGGACGTTGTTTCGTTGGCGTCCTCCATGGTGACCATGATCCACTTGTAGCTTGTCAGAGGTTCGGGCGGCTGCAGGACCATCGGCTCGCTTTTGTCGGCGGCCTGGAACACATTGATCGCGCTTTTGACGGTGTCGTTCGCGACCCACACACGGTACACCTTACCCACCGGAGCAGGCTCGAAGTTTTCCAGCACCAATACTGCATAGTTGCTCGACGGCAACATGTACATCTTCGCGACGACGCTCTTATGTTCTTGATCCATCGGAAGCAGCACACGCGATAACGGCTCGGCGACCATCATCGTGCCGACCATGGTGGCGTGTTCGAGCCTTCGCTGAAGCTGGACATTCCATGTCATCATCAGCAGCAAGATCGTACCAGCCGCTACCCAGCCGCTCCAGGCTGCGATTCTACTGCGTCTTGGGGTCGGACGACGCAGAAACTGATCGTCCTCGATACGCCGCATAATGCTCATCTTACAACGGCGTGGGGGTTTCCGGGCTGGGGCGATAAACGCCAGCATGTGGGCTGATTCCTGTGTTTCTACAAGAAGCTCGTTGCAACGAGGGCAGCCCGCGCAATGCTCGTCTATTGCTCGTTGTTCATCGAACGTGAGCGCACCCAGCGCGCTCGCGGCGACATGATCATCAATGTGGCCCATTATACTCATTCTTCAGCCAGACTTTGCCCTTCCAACAACGCTCGAAGTTTTTGTAATCCAAGACGCATGCGTGTCTTCACTGTTCCTAAGGGGTTCCCTAACCGCGAGGCGATCTCCTGCTGCGTCAAGCCACCGTAGTAGGCCAACATCAGGGCTTGTCGTTGCTCGTCCGGCAATTGCTCGATAGCGGCGCGTACCGTCTGTTGCTGTTCAGCCAGGATTGCGGCTTCGCCAACATCGGTATCGTCAGGAATACTGCTCAGGACCGGATGGTCATCATCCTCATATACCGGCTGCGGTCGAACCTTGCGCCTCCGTAATTCGTCGATACAGTAATTATGCGCTATTCCGAACAACCATGGGGCAAACGCCCGCGATCGGTCGAAACTTTCCAGACGCTGCCACACACGCCAGAAGATTTCCTGGACTGCCTCCTCGGCGATACTCCGATCACCAAGCATTCGTAGCGCCATGCCGAATACAACCGCAGCATATCGGTCGTAGAGCGTTTCAAATGCTCGACGATCCCCTGCCGCGATACGTGCGAGCAGACGCTCGTCTTCGGCTCGTGCTTCTTCTCTTTGGCGATCTGGAACTCGCGCCAATTTTAAGGTTCCTTTAAGGTACTACGCAAGGATCACGCTTCTGGTTTTTTGGACATGTGACGACTTTATACACGGCGGCGCTATTATAACAGCACGATCGTCCTTATGTTCGTGGATGATCGCGTGTAGTGCTATTCCATACCTGACGTTTGAACCCAAAATGATGTTCCAGGCGACAGTTCATGGAGGTCGCCGACATGGTTCCACACAGAGGAATAAGCCAGTATTCGCCGCCTTTCCAGGTGAACGCGTCTGCATCGAGCGTGGCCGACATCGATGCCGAACAACCCATCGTCGATACTGGACCCTGCGCAACACTTTTTGCTGCGCCAGCTTCCAACCTACGCCCGGTACCTGCAAGCGGCCCGCTAGAACCTGCTGCTGTGGGAACAGTGATCAACGCCCTACCAGTACCTGATAGCGTCGGTCGTTGGCGAGCGTGGTGACGTTCTCGAACACTTCCGCCATAAGTTTGGCGTAGGGAATAAAGGCGTTGGCGACCACCACCAAGCGCCCACCCGGCACCAGTACCGCCCTTGCATGCGCGATAAAGGCATGAGCGGCCACGTAGTCGATCGACTTGCCAGCATGAAATGGCGGATTCGTGATCACCAGGTCATAGCGCTGGTCTGCGACTGGCTGCAAGGCATCGCCAGGCAGCGCACGGGCGTTGGTGATGCCCGCGATATTGCGCTGCGCCGATGCAATGGCAAGCATATTGACATCTACCATATCGACCTGCTCAGCACCTTCCGCGACTGCCCATAACCCGATCAGTCCATACCCACAACCAACATCCAGCACGCGCAAGCCACGTGGTGAGGACAGGTTCGCCAGTAAAAACGCCGTTCCTGCATCTACGCGGTCGTAGGAAAAGACCCCGCACAGGCTATAGATACGCCAGGAGTGTGGCGCGACGGTTGCCTCAAACTCATACCAGGTGCCTGGCGCGATGCCGGGTTCGAACGCCCAGGACGGCGCGGGCTGATGCGCGGTGCTTTTGATCGCCCGTGCGACCCGGTTGCGTTCACGGTAGCCCAGCACGGCGGCATTGCCAAACAACGCCCGTGCATCGTCGATCACGGATTGGATGCCTTCGTTGTTCGGACCAGCCAGGTATATCTGTCCGCCTTCGCGCAAGGCCGCATGGATTTCCAGCAGTCGACGACGGGCCAACTTACGGTTTTGTGGCACCTCGAACACGGCAACATCGAACGTGGCATAATCTTCACCGGCGATTGTCGCGCCAAAGCTGGCTTCAATATCAAGGTCATTGGCGGCGAGCGTGCGCGGCGCAAGTTCGAGTGCGATAGCGTTGGTATCGATCTGCGAAAGCCTCGCGGGACGAGCTTTTATGCAAAGTGCGGCAGCGAGCGTTCCCGGTCCGGTATCGACCAGCAGTATGTCTGCGCCTGATGGATTCGTAACCGATTCAGCGAGGAGGCGTTGGGCAGACGATACTTCCGTCCAATGAGGCAACCCCATTTTGGACACGACGTGCACGCTACACCCGCCGAGCGTTTCGACGAATGTTTGTGTCTCATAATATGCAAGCTGCCGCATACGGCGCATGATACCATCAGGAACGCGGATCGCGAGAACGTGAAGATTATATTGGTACGCATCACCATTACAAGGATACAGACGAATGAATACAGAAATTAGCTGGTACATCGAACGCCTGGAGCAATTGCGCGACGATGTACGCCAGGTATTACTTGGCCTCGACAGCGACGGGCTAAACTGGAAGCCCATACCGGACACGACGAACTCGATCTATATGCTCGCACAGCAGTGTGTCCGGGTCGAGCAAGCATGGATCAGTCAGGACATGACGGGGTCACGCTTGGCTAGGCACAGAGGATCTGGAGGGGGCCGCCGAAGACGCCGCCGACCTACTATTCTGGCTAGACGAGGCGGCAACCGCCACAGCCTGTGCGCTCGCCTCGCTTGATTCGGCAGCCCTCGACAAGCCAATGGTTGTTAAGCGTAATAGTGACGAGTTTCAACGCATGCCCCGCTCGATCATTGTCCATGTTATCGAACAATACGCTGAACGCCTTGGCACGATGCGCCTGATGCGCCAACTTTGGGAGGCGCAGCGTATGGCCTGAGCGGAGCATGGGAAACACAGGTATGTTTCGTTCGTCATTCGGCGGTATATGCTACACTAGGGTATGCTCGACCGATGATGGTACTGCCATGACGGTCGTTTTTTGTGACACGGAAACCATCCTACTTATTGGCGAGCGGAGGATTCATCATGGCACCAATACGCCGGATCGGAGTTCTTACAAGTGGTGGTGACGCACCTGGCCTCAACGCCGTCATTCGCGCCGTCGTCAAAACCGCCGAAGTCGAATACGGCTGGAAAGTATACGGTATCGAGGACGGATTCGAAGGCTTATTGACACCGCCCCGCACACGCACCTTAGGTCTTGAACAGGTCCGGGGATTGCTACCACGCGGCGGAACGATCCTTGGTTCAACCAACAAAGGCCACTTCACCACCACGATGATCGATGGCGTTCCTCATCGTGATGAAGCGCCATACCGTGAGGTCGCGCAGAACATGCGCCGTCTTGGAATCGACGCGCTGGTCGTGATCGGCGGCGAAGGTTCGCAAGGCATCGCCAGCGACTTCGCGAAATACGGTATTCGTGCGGTCGGCGTTCCTAAAACCATCGACAACGACTTATACGGCAGTGACCGCACCTTCGGCTTCGACACCGCGCTGCATGTGGCGACCGAAGCGATCGACCGCTTGCACACGACGGCAGCAAGCCATGGGCGTGTGATGGTGCTAGAAGTCATGGGGCGTCACGCTGGCTGGATCGCGCTCCATTCCGGAATCGGCGGCGGCGCGGATATTATCCTGCTGCCCGAAATCCCGTTCAACATGGAGTCGATCACCGCCAAAATCCTGGCTCGTGAATACCAGGGCTCGAAGTTCTCGATCATCGTCGTCGCGGAAGGTGCTGGGTTGCAGGGCAAAGGCGAGATGTACGTCGAATCAGGGCGGCTTGGTGGCATCGGTTTGTATCTCGCAGACGAGATCGCTAAGACTACCAATAAGGATGCCCGCGTCGTCGTGCTGGGTCACCTGCAACGTGGCGGCGCTCCAACCTCGTACGACCGCGTGCTGGCGACGCGGTTTGGCTGTGCTGCGGTGCGCGAGCTTGCGGCGGGCAACTTCGGCCATATCGTCGTGTTGAAGGGCGGCGAAATCGGCACGATCCCGATGGAAGTCGCCGCGGGCAAAGTTAAAACGGTCCCGATCGACTCTGAGCAGATAACGGTGGCACGCAACCTCGGCATTTCCTTCGGCGACGAAGAACCGAGCGAGATCGAACATAACACCGAGGCATTAGTGGCGCTCGAAGGCCGCGCACGTGATGAAAGCTCGGTCAAGATCGACCTGCCGGAAACACCTGTTGATGCTCCCCTGGAAGAGATTCCAAGCGATGATGCCAAAGCCTAATGGCAGATGACTCGCTCTGGTTGGGCTATTCAGGGCTGACCGTGCAATGTAGCACGATCAGCGCCCTATTACTGTACCAACCACCCTGGGATCGACGCATCATTCAGTCTTATGGTACAGTTCCCGCAGATATTCAATGTGTAGTTCTCCTCGACGATGGGCGTGTCCTCCCGGCACAGCGTCGTATCGAGGACCTTCGTCGTCAGTTGAGCGCATGGCAAAACGAGAACACATCCTCCGACCACTCATAGGGCTTTTCATCGCCGGCACCGTCACTTCCTGTACAGTACCAGTGCAGGGTGCCGACCCGTTGCGTCCAACCGTGCGACCCCTGATTCGCATCACTCCGGCACCACCACAGGATATCAAGGGAACGGCAACCTCGTTCGCGCTGCGTATCGTGCCGACCCCGACGCCGATTGGCATGTACATCGTGAAACCTGGTGACGCGCTTGGTAAAATCGCCGAGGACTTCGCAACGACCGTCGACGAGATTATGGCACTCAATAACCTGAGCGATCCTAACCAGATCGAGGTGGGTCAGACCTTGACGATCCCTTCGCTGCTACCGCCAACGACCACCTCACAGGATGCCCCGGCTGCCGTGACACCCGAAGCGGTGAACACCAGCGCACCCGAACAAGCCCCGGAAGCGACCGTCGTCCCGTAAGTAGCCCACCGACCCAGGATGTATCCGCGACGACTGACCAGCGGAAACGCGAATAAACGTTTCTGCTGGTCCCTAACTCCTCACCATCGCCCCCGTTTGATTACCCCAGCGGGTGGCAGGTCTGACGCCTAGCGTGCTGTACGCGGAAACAACGGCCCATCGAGTCTATCACCAGCATTCAAGCCGAGCGGATCGGTGATGACGTGGGGTGCGCCTGTGTAGATTGTTTCGGCGTCCATGAAGATGATGATGTGCGCGAAGCGTGCCTGATCGGTGAAATTGGACGTAGCCATGTGCGGACACAGACCATGATGGAAGGTACAATCGCCTGCTTTGAGCGGAATCGTCACACGTTCACGCCAGGTCAGTTCAGGCCAGATCGAGAACAGATCATGTTCGTCGGTCAGGTCCTGCGGACGTAGGTCGTTGCGCTTGTGGGCTTCCGGCAAAAACGTCATACAGCCGCGCTCCACCGGCACATCGACCAGAGCGATCCAGGCCGATCCACGTATGTCGCTGCGTTCCGACCATGCGACGACCCGCTTGTCGGCGCTGGCCTGCACGCGCTACCGCGGCATTCTCGACCTATTAATCCGCACAACACAAGACCTCACGCCAACGATGCGCGTCGAATGTTTGGGGCTACTCACGACCGCCCTCGGCGTTCTGGTGCAAGCCATGGAACCCCTATCCCCGCCGCTGCAAGCACCAACCAGCGTGCATCCTGCTGTCCAGGCTGCACAGCAGATGCTCGAAGCCCGGATAGACTATCCCTGGACGCTGGTCGAACTGGCGTACCAGTTGCATATCGACCGCTCGTACCTGGTGCGGCTGTTCAGACAGCACACTGGCCTTGCACCGATGACGTTTCTAGCGCAGCGCCGCGCAGCACGCGCCGCCGTGCTGCTCCGTACCACAGCCGAACCGATTGACGATATCGGGGCGGCGGTCGGCTGGAACGATCCCAATCAGTTCAATCGACGCTTCAAGGCGTGCTTTGGCATGAGCGCCAGCACATACCGCGCACGCAGTCAGACACCACTAGCCGAAGCGTAGCGTTCGGGCGGTGTACGTCGACCATCGCACAGAAAACAAGCGTATTTCCGCCTGTTCTCTACAATGACCCCATCTTCTATGAGCATTCGTTGGTAGCGGATGGTCCTGCAGCACGTTCCCAATCTTCGAGCCGATACAGGGCCGCGCATAGCGCGGCAACATCGCCGATACGCTCCCCGAGCGCGACTGGCACGATCTGACAGCGTGCGGCGACCGCAGGGAGTACCTCCTGGTCGACCACCGCACGTGCGCCTGGTATCAACAGGTCGCCCAGCCGCACACCGAGCGCACCGAGGGCTACAACGTCCGGCGCGAAGACATCACAGAGCAAGGCGATCCCCTGACCGAGCATATGAGCACTTTCCCGGAACACCGCCGCGGCATCGCCATCACCAGAGCGTGCGAGCGCCGCCAGGTTGGGGACACTCGTGCGTGCGAAACGTGTGGGATAGCGCCACGCCGCCAGCGCCTCGATGCCAGCGCCACAGCAGTAGCTTTCCCACGAGCCACGCTTGCCAAACATTTCGGGACCGTCGACGGCGATGCGCCAATGTCCTGCTTCGGCGGTGCGACTACTACGACCGTGCAGGAGCTTTCCGCCAGAGATTATGCCCGCACCCAGACCGGTGCCGAGCGTCAGGAAGACCAGGTCGGCGGTGCGAGAGCCATCCGGCGCTACACCGGAACCAAAACGCCATTCTGCCAGCGCCCCTGTGCGTGCGTCATGTTCGACGTACACGGGCAAGTCGAGGCGTTCTTCAAGCAACGTTCGAAGTGGCACCTCATCCCACCCAGGCAGGTGCGGCGGTCCGAGGATTACGCCAGCCTCGCTATCCAGCGGACCGCCGATAGACACGCCCACGCCTTCAACGGTGGCAGGATGCGCCGCTAGCATCGACCGCGATAGCTCCACGATATGATCAATCGTCGCAATTGGACCCAGCGAGTGCGGCGTCTCCATCTGTTCGCGGGCAACGACCGCGCCGTTGCGGTCGCCCAGCACGACGGCGGTCTTGGTGCCGCCGATATCAAGTCCCAGCAGCATGATTTCTCCGAACTAGCGTCCTTTGACCACGATCCTGTCCACCGCCGGAACAACATCAGTCGCCAGCAGATCGAACACGTCGGGATCGGTGACATTCACCAGGCTGAACAGCGCATGATCGATGCCCATGTCTGCCAGTCCAGCGAAGTATTCAATCGCAGCCGCCGGAGTGAGCGAGCCGTCGCGCCCATCCCGCGTGATGTGCATGTGATCGAGCGTCGTCTTTTCGATCTCCTGGTAGGGCCGTCCCACGTCCGCGCAATGCCCTTGCAGGATGTCGAGCTTTCGTCCGAGTTCCTCCGGTCCGACCCGCCCAAACAGGTTACAGGCATCGGCGTACTGCGCGACGAAACGTAGCGTCTTGCGTTCACCGCTGCCGCCGATCAGGATCGGTGGATGCGGACGCTGCACAGATTGTGGCGAGTTGAGCGGTCGGGCAAGCTGATAATGCTTGCCCTCGAACGGCGTTTCGTCACCCGCCCACATCTGGTGCGCGATCTGGAGCGTTTCTTCCAGACGCTCGAAGCGTTCCCCCAGCGGCGGAAACGGCACACCAAGGCCGCGGTGCTCGTCCTCGTTCCAGGCTGCCCCGATACCAAAGTACGCCCGCCCATTCGACAATACATCCAGGGTCGTAGCGGTTTTGACCAGTATTCCAGGATGACGGTAGGTTATACCCGTCACCATCGTGCCAAGCTTGATACGCCTGGTGCGTCCGGCGACGAACGCCAGGGCGCTCCAGCCTTCCAACATTTCACTTTCGGGCGGTCCTACGAACTGAATCTGAAAGAAGTGGTCCATTACCCAAAAGCTATACAAGCCAGCATCTTCGGCGCGCTCAGCGATCGAGCCAAAAGTGCTACCAAGTTGCCCCTGATCCTGTGACCAGGTGAAGTTCGGAACCTGTATTCCTAAGCGCATACGCCACCTCCACAGGACATGCACGGACACAGTGTCATGACCGGTCGACAGTACACCCCGCGTATGGGATGCCTTTAGTTCGTCGGGCTCCGATTGTCGATGGATTGTAACGCGAGCGTATAGAGTTCGACGTAGCGTTGGGCGGAGCGCGACCAGGAATGATCCATCGCCATTCCGTTTCGTACAAGAATACGCCAGACTTCCGAATCGTTGAACGCCTTGAGCGCACGGTGTACAGCGTCCAATAGGTGGGTCGGGTCGTACTCCCAGAAAACGAAGCCAACCCCAGGTTCGGCGGGCACACCTTCATGCACGGTGTCGAGCAAGCCGCCCGTGCCACGCACGATTGGCACGGTGCCATAGCGCATGGCGATCATCTGTCCCAGGCCGCACGGCTCAAAGCGCGACGGCATTAAAAAGAAATCGGCACCAGCATAAATATGCTCGGGCTTGGCGGCATTGAAGCGTAGCCAGGTCTTGACACGCCCAGGCCAGCGCTCCTCTAACGACCGCATCAGATCGATATAGTGCTGGGCTCCGGTGCCAAGCAACACGATCTGGAGCGTTGTGCCGCGCAACAGTGGCTCGACCGCAGACACGAACAGATCAATACCTTTTTGCTCGACCAGGCGTCCAATCATGCCAAGCAATGGCACCGAGGCATCCGGCTCGAACCCTGCCTGCTGCTGCAAGAGCGCTTTGCAACGTGCCTTCCCGGCAAGGTCGTCCGCGGTGTAGTTCGCCACAATGCCAGGATCGGTGGCTGGATTGAGTTGAACGATGTCGATACCATTGAGAACACCGTACAGCCGATCTTGACGCGCCCGCAGGACGCTATCCAGACCCACGCCATATTCTGGCGTGACGATCTCATGGGCGTACGTCAGGCTGACCGTCGTGAGGATGTCGGCGTTGAGCAATCCCAACGCCATAATGTTGACCCAGCCATCCTGTGTTTGCGACGGCAGCAGCGCGGCCATACCACCCAGCGCCGCGCACTCTAGAACACCCTGATACGTCAGGTTGTGGATCGTGAACATGCTCGCCGACCCACCTAGAAACGAACGCGGAGGCAGCGAGCGCATGATCACCGGCACAACCGCGGTATGCCAGTCATTCGCATGCACAACGTCCGGTCGCCAACCGAGGTGCTCCACACAGGCGAGCGCCGCCGAGCAAAATGCCAAAAAACGCCGTCCGTCGTCAGGCGCACCATATACTTCGTCGCGGTCGCTGAACATCCCCGCAACATCCACGAAGTAGGTTGGCACCCCACGGCCATCAATTGCTTCGGTCATGCTGACCGCAAAAGTTTCAACGCCGATCGCGTGTTCAAACGCTGGGATCACGGTCCGCAATGGCGTGCCGCCGCGTTCGACCGAAGCATACTGCGGCATCATGATACGAACATCATGTCCCGTATGACGGAGCGCTTTCGGCAGCGCGGAGGCAACATCCGCTAAACCACCAACCTTGGCATAGGGATCGACCTCCGCTGAAACCATTAGTATATTCACGCAGACCCTGGTTGGACGGTTCCGCCACTCGGAATATCGGTCGAAGCAAAGCTCTTTTCATTCACGCCTGGATCAATGCGGCAGTTGCGTCCGATCCTCGTGTTATCGGGAATCCTGGCGCTCTTACCAACGATCGTGATGCCGCTCGTAATGTTCTTCGGTTCGGTCTGATTTGGCGTCATGTCGTCGCCATGCCCGACGACCGAATCACGGCCGACCACAGCCCCCTTGTCGATGATACAGCGATCGATATGCGCTCCCGCCCGTACAATCGTATCATTCATGATGACCGAATCGCGCACGACCGCACCAGCCTCGATCACGACACCGGGCGAAAGCACCGAGTTAATGACCGTACCGCTGACCAGGCAGCCGTTCGATATCAGGCTACGGGAAATCTCTCCGGCGGTGCCAATCTTCACTGGTGGTCGTTCTTCACTGCGAGTATGAATCGTCCAGCGGTCGTCGTATAAATCGAGGTCAGGATTATCAACCAACAACTCGAGGTTTGTCTGCCAATAGGCCGGGATCGTCCCCACATCGACCCAATAGCCTTTGAACTGATAGGCAAACACGTTACTTTGTTCGATCATCAGCGGAATGATATTGCGTCCGAAATCATGCGCCGAATTGGGGTTGCGAGCATCTTCTTCAAGGTTGCGCAGCAAGAAATCCGTCTTGAAGACGTAGATGCCCATCGACGCCAGGGTGCCTTTGAACTCCTGTGGTTTTTCGTGGAACTCGACGATGCGCCCATCCGCAGCGGTCGACATGATACCAAAGCGATTCGTTTCTTCGCGTGGCACATCCATGACGGCGATCGTCAGGTCCGCGCCGGATTCCTCGTGCTGCCGCAACATGTCACGATAATCCTGCTTATAGATATGATCGCCTGACAGCACCAGCAACGTATCGCTGTTTTCGGACGCGATAAAGCGACGATTCTGGTACAGGGCGTCCGACGTGCCACGATACCAGTCCTGGTCGTTACGGCCTCGATAGGGTTGCCAGATACGAATACCGCCACGTGTGCGGTCGAGGTCCCACGGGCGACCCGTCCCGATGTGTTCGTTGAGCGAATGTGGGCGGTATTGCGTCAACACCGCGATATCCGACAAGCCTGAGTTCGCACAATTCGACAAAGTAAAATCAATGATGCGGTACTTACCAGCAAAGGGCATCGCCGGTTTCGCCCGTTTCTCACCCAAAATACTCAGACGACTACCTTCGCCACCAGCCAGGATCAGTGAAAATACGTTCATTGGACCTCCTTGAACACCATAGTCCGCAGTCCTCCGTTCGTAACAACTATGTCGTAGACACAATCATTCCCGTTCGTGCGTTGTCTATAATACGCTCGGCACATAAAAACGAGCAAGCCTCGGACCGCGACACGATCTTAGTCATACAAGCGTCGGGCGTAGTGAACAGCGGCGCATGCCGGTGATACCTGGGCATGTTGGATGGTCCATTGTACGTCGCCAGCAAGGGCCGTACGAAAGTGTGGCATGAGCAGCGTATACGCACCCCAGACACCACCAACCAGAAACAATGGAAACCTCGTCGTCACTGGAACGTCGAGCGCCCGCACAAGCCGTCGAGCTAGTCCGGCAAGCTCGACGCTCGTATCGTACACCAGGTGCTGAGCCAGCATATCATCCGTGCCAGCGCGAAGGATCAGGATTGCCGCTCCGGCAATCGCGTTCACGTCGATCACACCACGGGCATAGAACATGCCGGGAATATGGCGTAGATCGTCCACGCCGAAGTGCTGGCACACCGCCAACGCGAGATCGGTTTGCCACGGTCCCACATCGGCGATTCGCAATGAGCGACGGATATATTCGAGGACGATCCAACTCCCGGCTCCTTCATCACCGAATAGATACCCATAGCCACCGACCGTTGCCATCAGTCCATTATAGCTGCCGACCGCGACGCTGCCCGTTCCGGCGATCAAGACCCCGCCCGTCTCGTTACCTACATAGCTTCGCAACACGAACTCGCCATCGGGGACCACGCGTATCACGGCATGCTCGAATCGATTGTGTAAATGCCCCTGGACGGCTTCGAGCCTGCCGGGAATCTGTCCTCCTGTCACGCCAACGAACACCGCACGTACGTCGGTCGGCTGCACGCCCGCCGCCGCTATCGCCGCATCGAACGACGCTCGCACGACCATCGACCCATCCTGAATGTAAGATGGACCACTCGACCCCGTGCCGATGAGCTTGCCAGCCTGGTTGACCACCGCACATTCCGTGTGGGTTTGACCCGCGTCGATTGCTATGAATACATCCATGCCTACATGCGCCTCGTGTTTCGTCACTCGTACAGTGGGTTGCATCTACACAAACAGCATCCGGTTGCCTTTCAAGGGAACGTGCCGAACATGGTATCGTAGTGTGCGTATCCAAGCATACATCAGCTTGGACAAAGGGTGTAGAGCAGCATGAGCGATAGGCTTCCACGCGGGTTGATCGTATCCTGTCAGGCATATCCGGGCGAGCCGATGTTTGGATCGCAGATCATGGCGGCGATGGCACGCGCCGCGATCGAAGGCGGTGCGGTTGGCATCCGTGCCAACTCCCCCGACGATATCGCCGCGATACGGGCTATCACAGAACTACCCATCATCGGCCTCGACAAGATATACAGCCCTGATTCATCGGTGTTCATTACGCCAACGCGTGACGCCGCTACGGCGATCGTCGCAGCAGGATGCGATATCGTCGCCATCGACGCGACTCCGCGACCCCGCCAGGGCGGCGAGACGCTGGCAGAACTGATCGATCATATTCATAACGTCCTCCATCGCCCGATCATGGCGGACGTGTCGTGCCTCGACGATGCACTCAACGCCGAATCGCTCGGCGTCGATATCGTGGGTACGACGCTCGCCGGATACACGGAGCATGGACGCGCTATGCAGGACGGTCCTGACTTCGAACTGTTGGAACTCCTGGTAGAACAGTGCCATGTGCCAGTGATCGCGGAGGGAAGATTTCGTTTTCCTGCTCAGATCGAACGAGCGTTCGCGCTTGGCGCCTATGCCGTTGTCGTCGGCGCTGCGATCACTCGCCCACAAGATATCACTCGCCGCTTCGCACGCGCTGTTCCTACGCATCTTCTTCCATCACGCGAAGGGGACACTCCACACCAGACCAGCGAATGACCGAACGTGGTCATTCGTCGTTGGTCGTTCATCGTTACTAAGGGGGCATTCACGTGATTCGTTTTGGACTGGTCGGCACCAACACAAGTCATTCGCCAGCGTTTGCAAGCATTCTCAATGGCGAGAACGAGCGCCCCGCACGAGTTTCGGGAGGCAAGATTGTTGCCGTATGGGGAGATTCTGCGCCGGAGTCGCGCGCGCTCGAAGCAGAGCGTAATCTTCTTGACGAAGCAGGTTTAGCGAAGAAGTTTGGCATCGACAGCGTTGTTGCGAATCCAAACGATATGATCGGCGAGATCGACGCCGTGCTGGTGGTGGACGACCTCGGCTTGGGCGCTCGCCACGGATCGCTCGCACGACCGTTCATCGACGCGGGTATCCCAACGTATATCGATAAACCGATGACGCTCGATCTAATCGAAGCAGTAGAACTGTTTGACCTCGCCGAACAGCGCGGCGCTCCGGTCATGAGCGCATCTGCACTACGCTTTGCACACGAGATTGAGGACCTACGCACACGCCTTGCAGACATGGGGGAAATCAGCACTATCACCAGCGTTGGCCCAGGGGACTGGTTCAATTATGGCGTTCACACGGTCGAGATGTATCAGACACTGATCGGACCCGGCGCGCGCTGGCTGCAAACGTTCCCATCGCCCGACCGCGACATCACGCTTATTGGCTATGACAGCCGTCCAGCCGTGATCATCCAAACCCTTCGCGACAGTACCTACGGATTTCACATGACCGTGTATGCCGCCAAAGGCAAGGCCGATTGTGAAGTAAAAGACTTCGACGGCTTCTACACTGGCACGATGGCAGCCATGATAGAGATGGTCCGCACAGGCAGATCGCCGATCAGTCGCGAAGCGACACTCGAAATCATGGCGATCCTGCATGCGGGCCTGCGCTCCGCTGAAACTGGCGAACGTGTCATGCTCGCGGACATGTTCAAAAGCTAGATCGTTCGTACCATAGTCACGTCGATGCCTCCACGACATATGTTGGAGGCATCGCCTTGGGGGAGGCTCCATCCCATGCGGGAGGCACCACAATTACCGATCGTACGTGTTGGTATCGTCGGTTGCGGCGGTATCGGTCAAACGCATTTACAAGCGTATCGCGCATCTGGCATCACGCCAACGGCGTTAGCGGATACGTCCGCTGCGTCACGTGAAGCCGCAGTTGCCGCGTATGGTGGACGGCCATACGCTGATTACCGCGAGATGTTCGCCTCAGAGCAACTCGATGCGGTCAGCATTTGCACACCACCCGCGCTTCACCGCCCAATCGCCGAGGCGGCACTCGAAGCGGGCATCGCTGTATTATGCGAAAAGCCGATGGCAACGACGACAGAAGCATGTGAAGCGATGATCGCAACAGCAGAACGCACAGGTACGTTACTCAGCGTAGGCTTTTGCCACC
Source organism: uncultured Chloroflexia bacterium (assembly GCA_963790835.1). Classification (GTDB taxonomy): domain Bacteria; phylum Chloroflexota; class Chloroflexia; order Chloroflexales; family Kallotenuaceae; genus JBBSGA01. The sequence continues at coordinate 1,391,775 of CAWBPU010000002.1, read as the reverse complement.
GATTTCAACCACACATCGAACGACTGAAGGAACTGATAGCAGCAGGCACCTTCGGCAAGGTAGTGATGTATCGCAATCGCTTTGCGGGACATCTTAAGGATGTTGAAAATACCTGGTTTTCCACACCGGCCATCTCCGGAGGTGGCGTGCTGTTCGACACACTTATCCATTCGGTCGATTTATTCCGCTTTCTGATTGGAGATCCCATACAGGTGCAGGCCGTCGCCTCGACCTCAGCCAACGACCTCGGTCCCATGCTAGACGTTGAAGATACGGCGATTATCATCTTGCGCACAAGCGATGGAGCGATTGGTTCGCTCGAAGCAAGTTGGCGTACTCCTCCTGGCGAATGGTTCGTCACAATCTATGGCACGAAGGGCGCAGCAACCGTCGATTATGGAACCAACGAGTTACGCGTACGGTTAGTCGGCGAAGACGGTTGGCGCGTCGTAGACGTCGAGCCAGGCAACCGCTTCGAGCGCGAAATCGCCTCATTCCTGGCCTGCGTGCGGGGTAATGCAGCCTTGCGCGTCACCGGTGCCGATGGCCTGGCAGCGACCCAAATCCTGATTGATGCGTATACATCTGCTGGAAACTTTACGAACCACTGATTGGAATAGGGCGAAAGATTCTGGTGGAGCCAATCCGAGCTATACCATGCGTGTTTGCGGTCGGAGCCGAAGCGTCCTTCTCTGTCTATGGAAGTAAAGGACGCTTCGGCTCCGACTCATTGAATACAATGGTTCGGCTGAGCGACCCAGAAGTGCAGAAGTTGCTCGAAATGACAGCATCGCGCTGCTCCTTCAACGGTAACAGTTTCCGTCCATGGTAGCATAGCGCGATGCACATTCTGCACGTTATCCAGCGCTTCTACCCGTTCATGGGCGGCTCGGAGATTTACTTTCAGGAATTGAGCGAGCAACTCGCCGCCGACGGGCATCATGTAACGGTTCTGACGACGGATGCCTGGGACCTCGATCACTTCTGGGCACCCGGGCGACGTCGTATCGACGAACATGAAACACACCACCGCGGCGTCCGGATACTGCGGTTTCCGGTCGAACGTATCGCCGGACCACCAATTATGTATCCGATCATTCGTCGCCTGATGGTCGAGTTTGGGCGCGTCCCTGGCACGGTGCCGCTGCTACGCCGCATGGCGCAGATCACGCCGCGTGTCCCCGGGCTCACGCGCTACCTACGCACGACCACCGACCACTATGACCTGGTTAACACCACGAACATTACACTGGACTTTACGATCATCCCAGCATTTTGCTTCGCGCACCAGCGCGGCATCCCCCACATCTGCACGCCTTTCGTGCATCTGGGAGAGCCGGGGAGCGACTATATCGTGCGCTATTATTCGCAACCCCACCAGATCGACCTGCTCAAGCGATCCGCTCGCGTACTGGTGCAATCGTCGCTCGAAGGTCGCTTCCTGAGCCAACGCGGGGTGTCATCCGAACGTATCGTGGAACTTGGCGGCTGGGTACGACCAGAAACACTCGTGGGCGGCGATGCGGCGCGCTTCCGTGCCGAGCATAGCATTGATGAACCGATCGTCCTTTCGATCGGTGCCGCTGCTTATGACAAGGGAACGATGCACGCAATCGAAGCCATGCAGCAGCTATGGCGCGACGGGTCAAACGCACGGCTGGTGCTGATCGCCTCCAATCTCCTGGCGCAGTTTGAAACCTATTGGGCCCAACTCCCCGCCACCACACGCGAACGTATCACACTGCTTCAAGCCGTGCCGCACCAAACCAAATTAGATGCGCTGGCTGCGGCGCAGGCGTTCGTACTGCCATCGCGCACAGATTCATTCGGCATCGTCTTTCTGGAAGCGTGGATGTACGATGTGCCGGTTATCGGTGCGCGTGCTGGTGGCGTTCCTGACATCATCGACGACGGCAGGGACGGTTATCTCGTGCCGTTTGGGGATACGATTGAGATCGCCCGCAAGCTCGCCACGCTGCTGGATGACCGTGAACGCGCCCAACAGATGGGACAGCAGGGTCACGCCAAGGTGCTGGCAACCATGACCTTCGAGCGGAAGTATCGGATGTTGATACAGATTTACCGCGAAGCCATCGAGCGAGGCACGTAGGTTCCGAGCCGCGCCCGGAGTTTTGCGACGAAGCGCCGCATGTGCGGATCGCTACGCTGCCACGGCACATCGTCGAACCCGAACCAGCACACGCCAGTGAACTCACCCTGGTCGTAGCGCAACGGTTCGTCGGCTGAGCCGTGGAGGATGTACCATAACGACACGTCGGTGTGTTGCGCGACCGCACCGACGGTGCGCGTCACCGTCAGGAACAACGGCGCGTCGTCGACGAATAGCGCCTCGATGCCAAGCTCCTCGCCAAGTTCACGCGCAGCGGTCGTGCGCGGATGTTCTCCTGGTTCGACATGCCCGCCGCCCGGAAGCCACAAACGCGCCTTGTGGTGATCCACCAGCAACAGCTTTTGTGCAGCATGATCCACCAGCACCACATACGACACCAGATGCTGGGGAGGAACATCGGGTGGCACGGTGCGAACGAACGGCGCTCCCGACGCAAGCCAGCGGATCGTCGCGTCGATATGCTCCCGTTCTTCAGAGTCGAACGGCTCGATTGCCGCGACCAGCGCCTGGAGCGTGTCGCGCATCACTGCATCGTTCACACGTTATTCCGTGCTAGGTTGGTTCGTTGTCAGCGGACCAAGACGTGCCAATACCATGCCATGTGGCGGCGCTGCCGCGACCAGTTCGCGCACAGTCCGCGACATCCCCGGTGGCACGAGATCAGGCGCGAGGTCCATTAACGGTTGCAGAACAAACGACCGCTCATGCATACGTTCGTGTGGGATTGTCAGGTCCGACTGCGCCATCCGTAGGTCGCCATAGATCAGAATATCCAGGTCGATTCGTCGCTCGCCCCAGCGCCGTCCCACCGTACGACCGAGGTGCTGTTCCAGGTTTTTGAGGCAATGCAGCAGAGCATAGGGTTCGAGTTCGGTGGTTCCTGCTATTACCATATTGAGATAGCGCGGCTGATCGAGGACATAGGCGGGTTCAGTTTCATACACATCTGAGCAGCGATCCGCAAGCACACATCGCGTAAGGGACGCGATAGCCATTCGCAGATTTTCCCAACGCTCACCTTCGTTCGTTCCCAGGGCAATATAAACGACCGTTGACGGCATGCAGTTCTCCTGTTTCTTGTTCGCTCGACTACCTCAAGCCGCATGGCCGATACGATTGCCTGTACAGACACGTTAATGACCGCATACGTCGCCGCTCATTGGTCACGGGTCGGTATGCGCTCACGGTAGATCGCGGACTGCCCTAGCGATTCCTCAACCTCGATCTCGACGGTTTCAAGCCGCACATCGGGAATCTGCGCGAGAAAGGTTTGCGCTCGATTACAGATATGCTGTGCAAGCATTTCGGCGGTGGTATTGGGAATAGGCAGCAGAACGACATCGCTGACGGGAAAGCTATACTGACGATCCTTGTACCGTGCCGTTATGTTAGCATCCTCATAGCTGAGCGTGATCAGCGGATTACGGTCGGGGAGCAACATACGGTGGTCGAGTTCATCGCAGATCTGCTTCATCATACGTTTGATCGTGATAAAGTTGACGACGTAATGGTTTGCATCCGGTTGCCCAGAGATACGGATCGCCGTGCGGTAGTTATGCCCATGCAGCGTTTCACACTGTGAGCCATCATAGGTGATGAAGTGACCCGAACAAAACGTAAGGTAGTCCTTGGAAACGTAGATTTCAAACTGTGACACCGAAACTCCTATGGGAACTATCTAATGACAAACTGATGTGACGGTTGCAGACGAGCGCATAAACTCGTTCGGTTATTGCTTTCATATCCGTTGGTCGATGGATATGAATCGACCACCAGCCACGATGCGAAAAACATCATAGCTGGTGGTCGTTCGCACCCAGCATCCACAACGTGCGAAAGCATGTGTATCGAATGCTATTGGTGCATGTTCAGCAATGTCGGGCCGTCGATGAGTACCACCGGGCGATCTTTCGCCCAGCGCACCGCTGCATCCTGAAAATCCATTGATGTAATCACCAGGGCTTTGTCGCCTCCAGCTTCGCGTACATCCTGCACGAACTGCAACACCACACCCTGCTTGACCTTCTCCTCCACCGTTACCCGCACTATCCACTTTTCTTCGCCATGCAGCAAGTCCATGTCGAGGAAGTTTGCACGCTCGAAGCGGTAATCGGTGAGCTTAAAGTCCTGCTTGCGGAACATTTGGGACACGTAACCGCCAAGCTGCGGCAACGACAAGGAACGCAGTTCCTCGACGGTCTTGACACGTCCCGGCTTGTCGAGTGCGCCGCCGCGACGTTCACGCTCTGCCCGTGCTGCACGGTTGCGCTGCTCGCTCTGACTGGCGGTATACACGCCAAAGGCAGGAAAAGGCAGCAAAGCGATGATACCTAGAAACAAAACCTGTTGAGCGAATACAACGTTTGTCTGACCCGCTACAACCAATATCGCAGTCATCGACACGGCGGCGACAACAGTGATAAGACTCAGCAGCACACCGTGCCACAAGATATGACCCTTAATGCGGCGTCCGACGAAAATACCGCCGAGCACAGGAAGAAGACCAGCAAAGAACGCAAACGTTCCAGCAGTCCATAGCAACAACGTCCACACCACGCCGCCCGCGATGCCGGTAAGTAGCAGCAGTCCCCAATTGAGCTCGCGTAACACCTGACTGACAGGCGTGCGTGGACCGGTCGATGCGCCGAGACGAAAGCGACGGCGGCGTCCAGCGTCGATCGTTTCAGGAGGCTTTTCATCTTGGATGGGTGATTGGGTCGCCATTATCTTCCTTAATACGTATGAAGCGTCGTCAATTTATCAGGTTTCACGGGAGCGGTGGTATATCCATGAGCGCATCGACCGCTTCGCGTAGCTTGCCGAGATCGGCAAACGAACGATAAACCGACGCGAACCGAATGTATGCCACTTCGTCGAGGTCGCGCAGCCGCTGCATCACCAGGTCACCGATCAACGCCGAAGGCACCTCGCGCTCGCGGCTCATAAGTTCGGATTCCACGCTATCGATGAGCGTCTCACGTGATTCAACGCTGACGGGGCGACGATAACAAGCGATCTCGATACCTTTTTGCAGCTTTTCGCGGTCGTACTGTTCACGCGCACCACTTTTCTTAATCACCATAAGTGGCAAGGTTTCGACACGCTCAAGCGTCGCAAAGCGATGATCGCACGCTTCACATCGCCTCCGGCGACGAATCTTCGTGCCATTATCGAATTTACGTGTATCAAGAACCTGTGTATCGGCAGCCTGACAGTACGGACAACGCATAGCACGTCATTATAGCATGACGATTTCCGTTACGCAGGGCTTGACAGGGTGATTTGGAACAGGTAGTATTACCGGGCTACTGCTTCTATCATAAAAGGTGTCACACACCTTGCGAAGCGTGGTCGTCGGGGTGTAGCGCAGTTGGTAGCGCACAGCGTTTGGGACGCTGGGGTCGCTGGTTCGAATCCAGTCACCCCGACCATTTTTCTCACAGGCGGGATTAGCATAGTGGCAATGCTCTTGCCTTCCAAGCAAGCTAGACGGGTTCGATTCCCGTATCCCGCTCCACTTGTTCCCCTTCGAACGGGAAAACAAAGCCCCAGGCATATGCCTGGGGCTTTGTTGTGACCACAGCACTAGGCGAAAGTCGCTACAAGCCTTGGAGAACTTCGGCAGCGACCTCGTATCGACCGAACGACGGCATGATATAGACACCATCGATCAAGTCGCGCACTTCGCGGATCAGTTCCTGTGCCATACGCACACCTTCCTTACGCCCATCAGGACCAGCGGCCTTCATCCGATCAAGCGCCTCCTGGGTAGGAGCGATGCCAGGGACCTCGTTGAGCAAGAACTCCGCCTGACGGAAGCTCTGCAACGGCAGGATGCCGAGTATCAAAGGGATTGGACGCGGACCGAGCCGCCGCAGAAAATCGCGCAATCCCTCGACATCGTAGGCGATCTGGGTCATGGCATAGCGCGCACCAGCATCGACACGGTGGCGAAACTTCTCGATCTCCTGGTCGGGATCGGGCGAGTTGTGATTGAGCGGCACGCCGATCAGGAAGTTCGTTGGGGTGCCGATGTCATTCCCCGATGTGTCCTTGCCCTCGTTCATGCCAGCGACGACGCGCACCAGTCCCAGCGTATCGACATCGAACACGCCGCTGGTGCCGGGATAGTTGCCCAGCGTCGGCGGGTCTCCCTTGAGGGTCAGCACGTTGCGGATATTGAGCGCGTGCGCTCCCAGCAGGTCGCTTTGCAAACCCATCAACGAACGGTCGCGGGTGGTGAAGTGGATGATCGTTTCGAGGCCAGTTTCACGCTGGATCAGCGCACACATCGCCAGCGGACCCATGCGTACACGTGACATCGGCGAATCGGCGACGTTGATGAAGTTGACGCCGACCTCCTTGAGCATCCGCGCCCCATCGATACACTTCTGCGGGTTATGGCCTTTCGGCGGGTCGATCTCGACTGAAACGATGAACTCTCGCGCCTCGATCTTTTGGGCGAGCAGCGTGGGTGGGATGGCAGCCGCAGTCCGGCGTGCTGGTTCGGGCGTCACGACCACATGCACATGTCCAGCGGGTGCGTCTGCCTGTAAGCGAGACGAGTTCACTCTGGATCGCCCCAATGTGGTCGGGGGTCGTGCCGCAACAGCCGCCAACCAGACTCACGCCGAGCTCCTCGATCATACGGCGTGCATAGCGTCCGACGTATTCGGGTGTCGAAGGATACAAGATACGGTTGTTGAGTTCAGTAGGCCACCCCGCGTTTGGTTGAGCCGCCAGTCGTGCCTTCGGCTCGGCGATGTGCATGGCCTCGATCACCTTGAACACCCGCTGAGGCCCGACCGAACAGTTCACGCCCACCACCGCGACATCTTGCGCGACGAGCGCACGCACAACTTCCTCTGGTGTGTTGCCCATGGCGGTGCGTCCATCGCTAGCGAAACTCATCTGCGCGACGATCGGCAGGTCGCCAATCGAGCGTGCGGCTTCGATGGCGATGAGCAGTTCGCGCAGATCGCCGAACGTCTCGAACATCAGCAGGTCAGCGCCCTGCTCCAGCAGCACGGCGATCTGTTCGGCGAACACCTCGCGTGCCTGTTCGGGCCGAAGGTTGCCGTAGGGTTCGAGGACGGCACCGAGCGGACCGACCGCACCAGCGATCAGGATCGTTTTGCCGGATATTTCGCGGGCATCGCGTGCCGCACGGAGCGCCCGTTTGTTGATGTCGAAGACACGATCCCCAAGCCCAAAGCGTTCGAGCTTAAGGCGATTCGCGCCATAGGTATTCGTTTCAATCAGTTCGGCACCAGCGTTGATATAATCACGGTGGATCGTGCGAACGAGATCGATGTTATCAAGGTTAACGGCGTCGAAGCACCCTTCGAGGTCGATACCATGGGCGTATAGCTGCGTTCCCATCGCGCCATCACCCAGAATCGGCCGCTTGGGCGATTCGGTCCAGAAAAGGATGAGCCATTGGAGAATCCTTTAAGTGCTGCGTATGTTTCGACGCGCACGGTCATTACACGTCATCGTTGGGCGATGACAGGGGCAGTATAGGGACTTCAAAGGCGATCGTCAAATAGAAAGCGCCAGCGTTCACATATGGTGAACGCTGGCGCGACGCCGTAAACCATAGAACCTGAACTTATTTTTTGACCACTGAAGATTGAGCAGGTTTTTTCTTCTGATCATCCTTCTTTTTGTCGTGAACAGCCTTCTGCTTCTGCGTATTCTTAGGACTCTTGTCGCCCATGATGGAGCCTCCTTCACACGATAGAAACATTCATGGTATGGCTGAGTACCATACAGCCGCCGAGTGGTCCTCGGTGTTAAACCCATCATACCAGCCTCGTCAAGTATGTGAGGCCTACAAATGGGGCTTGAAAGAGCTAGACACTCTGGTCCATCGTCAACCGTTCAGGTTTCCGTTAGCGTCGAACAGCAGTCAATGGTGAGCCGCAGCGAAACATCTTCTTTGGCCCCACGGGGAGACGTTTCGCTGCGGCTCAGGGCGATACGCTCCATGGAGAGGCTTCCGTACATCGGACACCGAGCCCCGCCAAACAGCTTGGGCGACCTCATGTGGCTGTGGTCATGATGAGCATGTTGCCTCGATGATAGTCGCGCTGGTGACGGCGATCAGGTCCTCCACGGCGATGTTCAGGTTGAAGCCGCGCTGCCCCGCGCTGACCCAGATGTCGTCCCACAAGATCGCGTGGTGGTCGAGGTACACGGGGAACTGCTTGTGCAACAACGCCAGCGCCGAGATCCCGCCAGCCAGCAGTCCGGTCTTGGATTCGGCCTCCTTGCGTGTCGCCATCCGCAACCGCTTGACGCCGACCGCCGCCGCACAGCGCTTCAGGTCAAGTTCGTGGTTGGACGGTACGATCACCAGGATTGGACCAGCGCCCTCGACCATCGCAACCAGTGTTTTGAACACACGTTCGGGCGTTTCGCCGAGCTTTTCGGCGACGCCTTCACCGGAATGGATGTCGGGCGAATACTCGAAGCCTGTGTAGGCGATACCACGGCTGTCGAGCATCCGCATGGCGTTGGTCTTATGCATGCCCTTCCCCTGATGCGAGACGTCGCACGCAAACCGCTATAGGCGTTCACCCGTGGCATGATGGCTCATGAAATGTGCCTGAGCATCCACCGATTTGCCCTCCGCACGCCGATAAGTGCCATCCGATTGCAGAATCGAGGTATTTTCGGTGTCGTTGAGATACGTTTCCAGCACCACATCGCGCAAACGCGTGACGAAGCCGCGGATCCTTGACCGGAAACACGATTTCGACCCGCCGATCCAGGTTGCGGCTCATCAGGTCCGCCGAGCCGATATACACCTCATCATTTCCGGCGTTGTGAAAATAAAACATACGGCTATGTTCGAGAAAGCGCCCGACGATCGAGCGCACCGTTATCGTTTCACTCAGCCCTGGCACACCAGGACGCAGACAGCAAACACCACGCACGATCAAGTCGATCTTGACGCCCGCCTGTGAAGCCGCATACAGTGCCTCGATCGACGCGGGATCAGTCAATGAGTTGAACTTGAACACGATATGCGTTTTCTTGCCGGATTTGGCGTGAGCACTTTCACGTTCGATCAAGCCGGATGATTTCGTTACGTAAACTCACAGGTGCGAGCAGGAACGTGCGATAGTCTCGCTGGTCTGAATAGCCAGTCAGATAATTGAACACATCCGAAGCGTCCGCGCCGATCTCGTCGTCGCACGTCAGACATACCAATATCGGTGTACTGGTGCGAGGTCGTCAGATTGTAGTTTCCGGACGAGAGATGCACATAGCGTCGTAGCGTATCGCCTTCTTTACGTACCACCAGCGCGACTTTACAATGCACTTTCAGGCCAAGCAGACCATAGACCACATGTACGCCCGCCTGTTCCAGCGTACGCGCCCATTCGATGTTGTTCTCCTCATCGAAGCGTGCCTTGAGTTCGACCAGCACCGTCACCTGCTTGCCTTTTTCACGCGCACGCACCAGCGCGGGGACCAGTGGCGTGTCCGAACCCACCCGATACAGCGTTTGCTTGATCGCCAGCACCTGCGGATCCTCGGCAGCGGCGCGTATGAAATCGACAACGGGCAGGAAGGAATCGTAGGGATGATGCAGCATGACATCATGCGCCTCGATCTGGTCGAAGATCGCGCTGCCGCCTTCGGGACGGAAAGACCGAGGCAGGAAACACTGGCGGATATTTGAGATCGGGACGATCCAGCTTCATCAATTCCATCAGGCTTTGCAAGCCCAACGGTCCCCGGTAGGTATAGATGTCGTCGGGATCGACCTCCATATTGTCGGTCAGGATGTCGAGAATCCGTGCTGGCATCGTCGCATCGACCGACAGGCGCGTCACGAATCCGAACTGGCGTTGGCGTATACCATGCTCGATCGTCCGCAGCAGATCGGCGGCTTCTTCTTCCTGCAATTCGACATCGGCATTGCGCGTGATACGGAACGGATAGGTTTCATGGACATCGAGGCCAGGAAAGAGCATTCCCAGGTTCGCCGCGATCAACTGCTCCAGCCACACGAACGTGATAGGTTGACCGTTCCACCTGTGGCAAGCGGATCGAGCCGTGGCAGCACTTCCGGCATCTTGATACGCGCGAAGCGTTCGTTGCCTTTCCGGTCATGGACCACAACGGCGAGATTCAGGCTCAGATTAGAGATATGCGGAAACGGGTGTCCGGGATCGAATGCCAGCGGTGTCAGAACCGGAAAGATTTGCTCGCGATATATGTGTGCGGCAGCCTCGACCTGTTCGCGATTCAGCGCCTCATACTCGCGCACAACGATGCCCGCTGCAACAAGTTCTGGAAGTAACACGTCAGACCATAAGGCACGTTGTTGGTCGCTGATACTGCTCAACGACCGGTTTGATCGCCACCATCTGTTCCTGGGGCGTGCGTCCGTCGGGCGAAAGCTGAGTGACGCCTGCATCGATCTGGGCGCGAAGCCCCGACACGCGCACCATAAAGAATTCGTCCAGAATCGACGCAGAAATGGCAAGCATCTTGATGCGTTCAAGCAACGGATGTCGCAGATTACGCGCCTGTTCAAGGACGCGATAATGATAGGCGAGTGTACTGAGTTCTCGATTGAGATAGCGTTCCGGGCCTAGCTGTGGCAACAGCGCGTATGTGACGCCCGACCGTTGCTTACGACGTTTATGTTTCGCAGCCATCGCATCGTCCTTCTCGAATGACAGGCACCCGCTATTGTAGCAATACGTGCAACGCGAGCATCACACGGAGCGGATGCTCCACAGAGTAGAGAACCAGAATGAATCAAAACGTGCATGCAGCCTTTGTACCGCAAACGGCGATGCTCGAACGTAGCAACCTGAGGTGTCATCACGGCTGGGCAAGGCGAGCCAGTGGTTTTTCTACACGGCGTCGGCGGATTCAAAGAACTGTGGTGGGAAACCATGCGCGTCATGCAAGCGCAGTTTCGCATGTTCGCCTTCGACTGGCCCGGACACGGCTCACCGCCGTTGTCTTCCGACACGCCCATCCTCGAAACCCTCGCCCAACAAACAATAGAGGCATGCGATGAGCTTGGATTACGCCAGATCGCGCTGGTAGGACACTCGCTCGGAGGCAACGTCGCGGCGCGTGTGGCGCTCACCCGTCCCGATCTGGTGACGCGCCTCGCGCTGATCGACGCCGCCGTGCTCGATACCCACCTACCCTTTTATGGAAAGCTGTATGTCGATCCGCGCTGGAGCAGATATACAGGTCGTACCCATGCCAGTGTGGCGGGATTGCTCGGGCGAATCGGCGCCCGCGTGCCACACGACCACGCGGGCGGATTACTCCAGCCATGGGCGCGACGTTGCTACTACATGATGCAAGCCGAGGAGCAGATCCTTCAGGCGTTCGTGCGGGCGGTCTACCAGGGTTCGCTAGGCGACGACCTGCGCCACATCCAGCAACCTACTCTCGTGCTGACTGGCTCACGCGACATGCTGGTACGACCAGGTCAGGCACGGAAGATCGCCGCCATGATCCCCGATGCTCGGCTCGTTATCCAGCGTGGTGCCTACCACAATCCGATGGACGAACAGCCAGCGGCGTTCCAACGAACTCTTGGGGCATTCCTCCGAGGCGCGACGCCGACGGGCTAGAATACTTCCGCGCCAAACTCAGCGGCTTCGTCGGCGAAGTTTTCCAGGTCACGACTCGAACGCACGCGCTCCAGTTTACGCAACAGCACGCCCACGTTAGCATCGCCCGTCAAAGGCGCACGCTCCAAAAACTGCGTAAGGTACGTTTTTATTGCGGCCATCTGGGGTGGCTTCAAGGCATCGCCACGCATATACGATTCTACGGCGTCATTCAACACGCCCGTTTGTTCCTCCATCCAGAACCGGGGTGGTTTAGGGATATTGAGCGGATAGGGAAACTCTGGGTTAGCCACAAAGTGCAACGAGCCGATGGTTTCATCTTCCGGAACAGTGCCCCCCTTGATGATCACAGGCTTGAGTGCTGGCTCTGACCCTTCGTCGTCCTCGTCATCGCCTTCGTCGTCATCGTCATAGCCTTCGTCGTCTAGCTCGATCTCCTCGTCGTAGTCTTCGTCGAGCACCTCGTTTTCTTCGTTCACGTCGTCCAGTTCATCGTCCGGTGTATGGTCAGTCATGTGAATCCCCAAGGAATCTAAGACGGTGCGCCTTCGTGACGCACCATACCGAGCAACACAAGTTCCGCAGTTGCCAGGTTTGTCGCGAGCGGCACGTTATGGACGTTGCATACGCGCAACAGGCTTTGAATGTCCGGCTCGTGTGGGTGAGCGAACAGTGGGTCAACCAGAAAGATCACGGCGGCGACCTCGCCCTGCGCCACACGCGCCCCGATCTGTGCGTCACCGCCGAGCGGACCGGAAAGATACCGTTCGACAGGAAGACCAGTCGCGTCCATGATACGCTGGCCGGTTGTGCCAGTAGCGATCAATCCGAAGCGTTCCAATACCGATTTGTGGCGGACGCAAAAAGCTTGAATATCATCTTTTTGTCGGTCATGTGCGATTAATGCGATGATCATAACACCTCACGGATGGACGCAGGTACAGGCTCTAGTGCAGGGACAGCATGACTGGATTGCTCATTTGCGACCAGTTGAATTAGCGCCACCGACATCCAGAAGGTCATCGCGAGGTCGGCGACGAAGTAGAAGTTATCGAGCAACCCATGGACCAACGCCCCGCACATCGACGCCACCAAACCCGCGACGAGCGCACGTCGGAGCAGATCAGTGGACTGAAACGCACGCGCAGCCGTGCGAAAGAAACCGACGACGATCAGGATCATTACAAGGAGGCCGAAGGGACCAGTCCGCAGCAGAATGTCCAACACCTCGTTGTGCGGGTGGGATGCGTAGCGTTCACTGGTCGCCGCTGCCGCCGCGGTTATGTAGCGCCCACCTTCGGGCGTCGCGCTTCGTAGTTGAATGAATTGGTCCAAGCCGACGCCCGTAAGAGGATGGTCGCGCATCATCGCCAATGCACTCCCCCAGATTTCCAGACGTGCGCTCGACGAGCCGCCAAACGGATTGAGGCGCTCGATGCCTGTCGCCAGAACCGCGACCAATCCTAGTACGACCACGGCGACCGCCAGCAGCACGATCACACGCCGCCGCAAGAGAACGCCCAGCACAATCGCCGCGACGACACCACCGACCATCGCGCCACGCGAGAAGGATGCACCAATGCCGGCTAGCACGACCATCGTCAGCAGCGCGGGCAGGAGCGCTAACCCTAGCGCGTTGGCGCTCCACGCCGCAAGCCGGTAGTATCGCTTGCCGAGTCCGCTGGTCCAACGTCGGGCGTCGCTCGGACGTGCCGCAGTGCCGAGCAACGCGAACGCCGCCAGCACAGGCCACACCCGTCCCAGTGCCAGCCCCAGGTTATTAGGATGGCAGTACACTGACGTGGCACGGCGCACGCCTTCCACCGCCACGACATCGGCACTGAAACAGGTCTGACGGGCGATCAGCGGGGCGAGGTTGATGCCGGGCACTTGCAGGATGCCGACGATAGCCACCAGCACGCCCGTGATCGACCAGGCCCATACCAGCCGCCCACGCCAACCCGCCAACCGCCCGTAGCAGTGAACGAGGCCATAGAATAACAACGGTTCCACGATCAGCCAGCGCCACTCGCGCAACGCTGCCCCACGACTTCCAGCGGCGACCACGACCCCCACGGTTCCCGCCGCAAGCCAGAGCAGCGGCAGTACGAAGGCACGCAGACGTCCGATCAGCGCAACCGGTTTCAGGATCGCACGCCACTGGTGCAACATAGTCCCCACGACTGCCAACAGCAGCACGAACTCGTGCAACGGCACGAAATAGCCTTCGGGGCGGCTGAGGCCAAAGCGGGCATCCCATACGCCCTTGGGCGCAAGGTAGAGTGGCACGGTCAACGGCACGAACAACAGCGCCAGGTCCGGTCGCCACAACGCCAGCGGCAGAAAGACCAGCGCACCGACGACCGTGAGCGGCAACTGAGGCGATGCGCGATAGAAGAAGGCCAACGCAAGCAACATCGCCAGCACGATCCAACGGTCGCGCACATGCAAACGAGGCGTGGTCCGATCCACCCTGGTCCGTCGTCCAACACCTGCGGCGGCATCGCGACCATAACGCACAATGGCGGTTCCGGAACCCACCACGGTAAGGACTACATGTGAGCCAAGACCAAGGAATGCCGACCAACCCCAGACGGTTGTGGCAACGACCGCAAGTGCCGCGACGAGTGTCGCCAGCGTCGCCAGGAGCGACGGCTGTGTTAAGGCCAGCACGGGCGGGTTGTCGAGGTAGGAAGCAACGGCATCGTAGGCTGGCAGGGGGTTAAAGTCGAAATCGACAAGTTGGAAGTAGGGTGTGGGATCGGTCGCCGCCGGAGGCTCGCCGCCCCAACGGAACATCCACACACACATCGCGCCCATCCAGGGCCATTCGCGTTGCGCCCGTTCCATCGCGCCGACCAGATAGCGGGCTTTGTCCATTTCAGAAACCGAAGTTCCCCAGGGCTGGTCAAATCCAGGCGGCGCACTGTTCCAGCCAAGCTCGCTGACCCAGACCGCCTTGTTGGTGTCGCCGTTGCGCGCCATAATCTCACGTTGCAGCACAACACGGCTCACATCGGCACGAGTTTCGATCGGGCGTAGAAGATGATCACCCGGCGTGACGTAGCGGTGTTCGTCGGGCGGCTGACCCAGGCCATAGAATTGCGCCGACATGATATCGAAAGCATCGCGCCCACCCGCGTCATAGACACCCTGAAGATAATCCAGATCGTTCGTCGCCACACCATCCGCGCCATCCGTTGGCGACAGCGCCGGAAAGAGGATCACCGCATCAGGATCGTTCGCCTTGATCGCATCACCAGCCAGACGCATTAGTCGCACGAAATCAGCCGGGTCCTGGCGCTGATAGTTCCACTCGCCCGGTAGATTTGGCTCGTTCCAGATCTGATAGAACCGCAGATCGTCCTTGTATCGTGCGGCAATTGCCCCCACAAAGTCTGCGTAATCCTCAAACCTGTCGGGAGGACCAACCACCGGATACCCGGCGGCGATGGCTGCTTGCACTTCAGGCGATTCGATCACCGCCGTGCGCGCCCACGGCGGCGGGCGATCGAGCCGCACGATCAACTCAAGATCGTTCTGCCGTGCCTGTTGCACGATGTAGTCGTATTTCGTCCACATCGAACGACCTTCGCTTCCGGCGCGGCAATCGACGAACACGCCTTTGGCGCAGAATTCGATATCCTCCCACGGAAATTGCACACGCACCCAGTGAAAGATTACCCTCGTGGATCATCTTGAACGTGCGGGCAACCTTGTTATCGCCAGTTCGACGCTGCTCGTCGGTCACGACTTCGAGGTGAAGTCCATAGGTATTGACGCCACCACGCTCGACATCCGCCCACGGGATAGGCGGCGATGGCGCCACACCCGCGATGCCACGGTTCGCCGCGTTGTCCCACGAAACGGCAGCAGCTAGCAACACACTCACGAATCCTAGCACAAGCGCGGTCATACACATCCGCATCACGTAATTGCGCACGAGCGGGGAATAACGTAACGCACGATTGGCGCGACTCTGGTGATCTCTATCAGAAGAAACACTCATGGGTTACCGGCGCACATAACGATGCGACCACATAATCGTTCTGACCCATCAGTCGCCAGGTGCAAGTGGTTTGCGGTTTGCCGTTGGCGGCTATCGAATTTCATCGCTTGGAGTATAGCAGAACCGATACGGCAGCTTGCCTGTACAGCTGCTGATACGAGTTGTAGGGAGCGGGTAAGCCGACCATCAGACGGAAGCAAGCGACGGGGTTGCACAGGGGCTGTAGTATAAGAACAGCACTCACTGGTTTAGCCAACATACAGAGACGAACGGCTCGGGCATACTCGTTGTCTCGCCCACCCGTTCGCTTGCTGGTCACGCTACTTTAAGGAGGGTAGGTTTATGGACTTGTCGAGCAAATCACGGGTCTGGGGCAGCGTCATAGTACTTTTCCTGCTCGCCTGGGCATTTTCGTTTGGCGCGTCTGGTGTAACCGCGAAGGAATGTGCAGATGATGTCCTCCATGTCGTCCAATCGGGCGAAACCCTGTCCGGCATCGCTCGGCAGTATGGCGTTTCGCAAGGCGCGATCATGGAAGCGAACAGCCTGGGAGACCCCAATTTTATCTTTTCCGGTCAGCGCCTGGTGATTCCGATGTGCGGGGGAGCCGAAGCGCCAGCATCGGACCCCAGGCCAACTACTCAGCAGACCGTTCATATCGTTCAATCGGGCGAAACCCTGTCCGGCATCGCTGCGCGCTACGATGTTTCCGTCAATGCCATCATGCAGACCAACAACATCACGGACGCCAACCGTATCTTCGTCGGTCAACGGCTGACGATTCCGGCAGGCGGCAGCGCGGCGGCTCCGGTGACACCACCGGCGGGCGCGTATGCCACTGGCACCAGACGCATCGAGGTCGATCTGTCGGCGCAATGGATGTATGCCTACGCCGGTGATACGTTGGTGTGGAGTTCAGGCGTGTCCACCGGGCGTGACGGCTGGAATACGCCGACCGGCACATTTACCATTTATGCTAAACGTCCCATTCAGGATATGCAGGGGTCCATCGGAGGCGAAACCTGGTACGTCCCTGGCGTACCCAGTGTCATGTATATCTTTGGCGGTGTCGCACTCCATGGCACCTACTGGCATAACGCTTTTGGCAGTGGCGCACGCTTGAGCCACGGCTGTATCAACCTGCCGCTTGATGTTGCTGCAGGTTTATATGATTGGGCGCCAATGGGTACGCCCGTGTGGGTCCATTACTAAGCGATGATTGGGGGTGTTGGGGACCGGAACTCGCGCACACTCGTGCGATGCACTCCCTCCCCAACCCCTAACAATCCGCTACACTACACAGGGCAACATGCCCGCCGAAGCAGAAGGCGCGTGTTTGCGCGCCTCGGTCGATCTTTGTACAATTCCTGCTTCGAAAGGCATGTCATGCAGAAAAGAAAACGTCTTCCCGCGCTTGTCCTCAGTTTCGTGCTGTTTGTGGCGAATGGCTGCGGCTTCGGCGGGCAACCTGTCGCCCAAACGGCGACCAATACACCCCGTATAGCTTCGACGGGCGAAGCGTCAGCCACAACCGTCGCGTCACCTACCTCAACGGTTGCGGCAACGGCCGCCGAACCTACGACACTCACCCCACCCAACGACGCCACAACAGATGTTGCCCAACCCACCACAGAAGCTTCAACGCCTGCCGCAACCGCGGCGGCTGTAGAAACCAGGGAACCACCACGGGCGACGATCCCAGCGACGGTGACAGACGACCTCGCGACGATCGAATCGCTTGATAGTATTACCCTGCCGCGCCGGGATGCCGTACAACTCGCCCTTGAGTTCGGGCGCACGACTTCGACCGAGCGCGTCGCACGCACCGAGCCGTTGCCGGATCAGGTGGGGGATGTTGTCACCTTTTGGGTATCCAACATCGCCGAAGATAGATACTACACCACGACCGCACGCCTCGAACTGGCGCTAGACCATGTGCTGATGTACGTCGAAACAGGCGTGCAATTCCGCCAGTCCGACCTCGAACGCTCGGCCCAGGACTTCAACGACCGCATCTATCCACGCAACCGCGAACTATTCGGCGAGGAATGGTCGCCCGGAATCGATGGCGACCCACGCATTACGGTACTGAACGCACGCATCATTGGGGCAGGGGGCTATTTCTCCGGCAGCGATGAGGTGCCGCGCACGGTCAATCGGTACTCGAACGAGCGCGAGATGTTCTATATGAACATTGACGATAGACCTCTGGGCAGCAACACCTATAGTTCGGTACTCGCCCATGAGTTCCAGCACATGATCGAGTGGCAACAGTCGGTGCGTCCGTCGACCTGGATCAACGAAGGCTTTTCGCAACTCGCCGAAGAACTGAACGGCTATGAAGCCTCCGACCTGGGCAATCTGTATCTGCGCGATCCTGACCTGCAATTGACCGACTGGGCCGAGGACCCCTCAATCGCGGGGGCGCATTATGGCGCGGCCTATCTGTTTCTATCGTACTTCTACGACCGCTACCAGGATCAGATCGACCTCAAAGCGTTAGTCAAGCAGGGCGCTGGCGAGCATCTACAACTGCTGGCGAACGATGCGACAGAAGCCCGTCCCGACATTCAGACCTTCGACCAATTGTATGCCGATTGGGCGGTCGCTAATCTGCTCAACGACGCTGACCTCGAAAGTGGACGGTGGAGCTACAAGGAACTTCCTGCCACCGTCATGCCGGAGCAGGACAACGACGGTGTCCTGACAGGTGACGTTGCCCAGTTCGGCGCGGATTACATAGACATCGGAGCGGCATCCAGCGAGCGCGTCCTGAGCTTCGACGGTAGCGACACGATCGGTGTCATCGCAAACGACCCCGACAACGCGATGTGGTGGAGCGACCGAGGCGACGACGCAGTGAGCACGCTCACGCGCAGCTTTGATTTGCGCTCGGTGCCAGCCGCAACGCTTCAGTTTCGCACCTGGTTCGATATCGAGAAAGGCTACGACTATGGCTTCGCCTCCGCTTCGATTGACGGCGGGCAGACATGGCGGACGCTCGAAGGCCAATACACCACCACCGACGATCCGCAGGGTGCGAATTACGGCAACGGCTATACTTCGACTTCGGGAAACGACGCCGCCGAATGGGTGGAAGAATCGCTCGACCTGACGCCATACGTTGGCAACGAGGTCATGATTCGCTTTTCGCTGATCTCTGACGACGCCTTCAACCGTCCCGGTATGGCAATCGATGATATTCGTATCCCCGAAATCAACTTCGAGGACAGCGTGGACGAGAGCGCGAACGGCTGGGAAACGACGGGTTGGGTTCGTACCGACAATAAGCTCGATCAGCGCTGGCAGTTGCGCCTCGTGACCTATCAGGGCAACGAGCCGCAGATCACCACATTACCGACCGACGCGGAAAATGTAGCCGAGATTCGGATTCCGGCGAACACCCGCACCGTCTTGATTGTCATGGCCACAACACCCCACACCTCAGAACGAGCAGAATATTCAGTGAGCCGTCCCTAATGACTGATAATAGCGATGGAGTTATGGCAGAAACAAGCGCCGACCACATGAACACCGCCCCGCCGGTCATCCATCCAGCATCGATTCTGGTCGTGGAGGACGACCCCGGTACGGGAGCGTTGCTACGCGAATTGCTTACAAGCGAAGGCTACAATGTCGATTGGACGCAGGACGGCGACGATGCCTTCGCGTTGGTCGAAGCTGGCAAGCCTGATCTCGTGCTACTGGACGTGATGTTGCCGCGTACCAGCGGCTACGAGATCTGCCGACGCATCAAAGCCATCGAAGGACACTTTACGCCGGTTATCCTGCTGACAGCCCGTAGTACCGTGAAAGACAAGGTGCGCGGCTTCGAGGCTGGCGGCGATGATTATGTCGTCAAACCCTTCATCAACGATGAACTGCTGGTGCGCGTGCGCTCGATGATCCGTATTCGGATGATGGAACGCGAACACGAGCGCATGTCGTCGGAACTCGCCCGTATGGCGCACAGCAACGAGGCGTTATACGAGCAGGCACGCGAGGACGCCGAGATCAAGGCGGCGTTGCTGCAGGAACTCAACCATCGCGTGCGTAACAATCTGGCGGCGATCAGTGGGTTCCTGGAGATGGAACTCGTACGTACCGAGGTCGGCAGCGCTCAGGACGTGCTGCAACGTGCGACGGCGCGGGTACGCTCGATGGCGATCGTCCACGACGTACTGGCGTCGCACGAGAACCAACTTGCGCCATTCCGGCAAGTCGCCGAAAGGCTGGCGCGAACGATTCAGCCGTTCTACGATACAGCAGGGCAAATCACGACGACCATCACCGGCGATCCACTGATGTTGCCGTCCGAGCAAGTGTCGCCATTAGCGATGGTACTGAACGAACTGCTGACCAACTGTTTCCGGCACGCCTACCCCAACGACCGGGCTGGCAAGATCAACATCACGCTCACCGAGCATCCGATGTCCTACGAACTGATTGTCGAGGACGACGGCATCGGACTGCGCACGGCGAATGAATCGGCGGGACGTTCCAGCGGTCAACTCGTCGTGAAACGCATCGTGGGGTCGTATCTCAAAGGAACGACGCGCTGGGTCAGCGAGCATGGTACGACCGTGTTCGTGGAGTTCCCGAAACGCACCGCCTCGTAGCCACCTAAAAAGGGCTCAGACAGGTGCCAGAATACGTGTTCTGGCACCTGTCTGAGCCCTTCTGATTGTGGTGGATGACCAGGCTCGGTCATCCTTTTGTTATACCTATGATGGAGATGCGGGGGTGCGACCGTTAAGTGCGCTGGCGTCCGTGTGTTGATGCAATACGACCCGCACACGATCGCCGACTGTGACGCCAAACCATTTCGACGCCGGAGCGTTACGCACGGCGATCTCCAGATGGTCGCTCGACCCGAACAGCGCCATTGGCACACCGACTGGTCCAACACTATAGGTTTCGTATAACCCGGGCACACGCTGGCCCGCCAGTTCAACAACCAGTTCAGTCGGATGTGCGGCATCATTCGCCGCGAGATCGGCCTGCGTGACGTTGGTGACACAATTGCCAAAGCGGTCGATATGAATAATCGAGCCTTCGATGACGCCGTGGCACTTGTGCCTGGGCGGAGGTAGCACGCTCGGCACGATTTCGTCGATGCAACGCCCCAGCGAAGCAAAAGATACACCTGCTGCCAGATGTGCGGCGACAGGTGCGAAGATATCACGCCCATGGAACGTCGGGCTGATATTGGGTCGCCAGTAGCGGGATTCGACCAATTCCACGATGTCTACATCATCCGGTGCTTCATCGCGTGCAGTATCGACCATCGCGGCCAGCAGTCCGTTATCGGGACCAATAAAGTAGGCGTGGTTGGTTTTGATCGCCAAGGCACGCCGATTGGTGCCGACGCCAGGATCGACGACCGCCACGAAAATCGTGCCACGCGGATAGTATGGACACACCGAGTCGAGCAGAAACGAGCCTTCGCCGATATCCTGTGGGCTGACCTCGTGCGTGATATCGACGACGTGTGCCTGGGGCGCGATGCCCAGAATCACGCCCTTCATGCACGCTACGTAGCCATCCTTGAAGCCAAAATCGGTCAGGAGCGCGATCGTCCCGTTGGGCTGCATGTCGCTCATCTAGCGCATAACCTCCGCACGCAATCGTCCAAACTCGGCTTCGATGGTCTTAAGTGCTTCCTCACTTGCGCCGATCTGCTCGCGTTGAGCGCGGACAAAACGTGTATAGGGTCCGGTCGCTTCACGGATACGGTTGACTGAACCATCCAATTCGCTGTTGACCTGACGGTTGACCGTGCGTGCCAGTTGGTCGCGCAGGTCGCTGACCTTGGTGTGAAATTCTGCTTTGGCCTGTTTACGCTTGGCCGGGATGATGTAGAAGCCCATCGCCGCGACGACGCTCGCCGCCAGCACGCCGGTGACATCCGCTGCTGCGGTTGTAAGTACGGCCAACAGCACACCGCCAAGGCCGACCGCACCGGCTTCGATCATAGCGGTCGTACGCATAGCGGTCTGAATATCACGCGCGAGGTCGTCGGCCTCCGCGCCTTGATCGTAGCTCGCGACAACCTGTTGGGCGCTACGTCCAACCGATTCCAGCAATGCGGCACGGTTATACTCAAATGAGGTGCCGACCTCGCCGAACAACTGATCGCGGTGCTGCGAGATGCGGCGGCGATTGAGGTAGTCGTTGACACTTTGCCATAGCCGTAACTGGCGTTCGACCACCCAATCGATGATCGCCTGTACGCGCTTCTCAATCTGGTCGGGCGTGTCGGCGATCACGCGATCCTCGAACTCCTCACGGATGCGCTCGCCGCGCATCAGATCAAACATGCGTCCTATCCGCACGGTATCGTCGAAAAACTGCATGCCGCGCAGTTCCATCTCGTGCAGAATGTTCTCGATCTCGGAGAGGTGAAACTTGAAATCACGTTGTAGATCGGAGCGATAGAGTTCGATTTGACTGTCGATATTCTCGATAGTTTTGAGGTCATCAAGCAGCAATTCCATGCGGCTTTCGGCGACGCTGCGGTATTTGGTGGTTAGCGAACTGGCAACGCCGATTGGATTGAGCAACTTGAGCCGGATGCGTTCTTCTTCGTCAAGCGTATCGGTAATATAGCTTTCGATCGGGTCGAATCCGCTGGCTTGCCAGTCCGCTTCCGGTGTTTCCTTATTGGCCTTGGCACGTTGCGCCAGCCGCGCCGACAGCGGGAACACTGCCGGCTCGCGTCCGAGCAGCGGCGCGGCGTTTTCACGCACGAACTTCACCACCTGCTCGACTTCGCTGGGTTGCAGGATATCGACCTTGTTGATCACCAGAACAACTTTCTTGCCCCATTCGCGAATCTGCCCCAGGAACATGCGCTCCGATTCGGTGAAAGGACGATCGGCAGACGTGACGAACAGCACCAGGTCCGAGCGCGGGATGAAATCGCGGGTCAGTTCCTCGTGTTCGCGGATGATCGCGTTCGTTCCCGGCGTATCGACGACGTTGATCTCGCGTAGCACGTTGGCGGGGTAAAAGATTTCGAGGACGTACTTATCGCGTGACTGCGAGGCTGGCTCGTCGCCATACTTCAATATATTGATGCGGTCAGTGGTGGGTGTCACGCCTTCGGGCAACACTTGCTCGCCGATCAGCGCGTTAATAAACGATGACTTGCCGGAGTTGAACTCTCCGGCAACGACCAACAAAAACAACTCGTCGAGATGCTGAATGTTCTCGTCAAGGGTACGAATATCCGCTGGTGCGACATCGCTGCCAAACTGTTCCAGCACCGTGCGGAGTTGCTTCATCAGCGCACGCTCCTCGGTAAGTAGCGCCTCCTGACGATCACCCAGTAATTTTCGCCGTGTCAACAATCCCAGCACAGTCATATCCTTCCGCGTGACGAACGACCACCCATCCAACGAGCGCATATGCGGCTGATGGTGGGGTAGCCAATACTATTAATTGTATAGCAACTTTGAGGCCGATACGATGCTCCGTATGATGAGAGCGCAGAAGCGTACAGATGGTAGCCGGAGGCACCCCTACACGTCAGCGCACGACATCGCGCAGGTCACATTGGGGACCGTCCACACAGGCACGCCACGTCTTGCGGAAGGCGGGGACGCGGCACGTATCGCAGATGCCGACGTAGCAGGCCATCGGCGCCAGCACTAACCCCTGCGCGAAGCCAGGGTTCCAGCGTAGGCGGGTGCGGCGTATCTTGCCCGCCAGCGCCTCGTAGGATTCGAGCGGCAGGGTCGTGTACAGCGCGTCAGCCCAACGCATCAGGTCGGTATCAACCAGTTCGAGCAACGCCCTGGCGGGGTCGGCTCCACGGGCGAACTGGTATTCCACAGCGGGTGGGATCAGGGCGGTCGGGAAGGCATCGTGCTGCGGCGACGCGCCCAGCAACAGCGTGACATACGCCGAGCGTTTGAGCGCGTTATCCGCCAGGAACAGCAACGCACCAGCGGCATCTTCGAGGCCGATCAGCAGCAGGTTACGCACGTCGGCGGGGACGGTCCAGCCACGCCCGACCGGACCGAGAACATCCAGCACATCGCCCGTGCGAAGGCGCAGAAACTGGTTCGCGCCGAAGATTAGCGTGATGGTCCCTGCTACCGCATCGGCACCAGCGAGCGGCACGGCAGTCCGCAGCAACGGATCGACCTGCGAGAACGTCGGGCGCACCCCCAACACCTGCCCCGGCTGTGCGCGGGTCGCCAGGGCGGGCGCACGCAGCACGACATGCTCGTAGCCACCCGGTAGCGCGGCGTGGCTGACGATTGGAGCATCTAGCTGAAGCACGACCACGGTTCGGCGAAGGACGGCGCAACAGGTGGCAGCGCACCACGGCATCCCATCACTATGTCGCGGACCTTAGCCACCGAAACGGACCCGTACTAGCCCCTTGATGTCCTTCCAGGCGGTCGATACGATCTTGACACGGGTATCGAGGTCCTCGATCCACTCGACAGGCAACTCGAAGATACGAAAGCCCTGACGTTCGCCTTTGAGCAGCAATTCGGTGTCGAAGAACCAGGCTTGATCCTGAACCTGCGGTATCAGATGCTCAACGGCACGGCGTGTCGCACCTTTGAAGCCGCATTGTGCATCACGAAACCTGTGCCAGAACATCAACCGAATCAGAAAGTTGTAGCAGCGTGAGATCAGTTCGCGCTTCCACTGGCGCGAAACAATCGCGCCATGTACCAGCCTCGATCCCGTCGCCAGATCGTAATCGCTATGGATTAAGGCGGCGAGCATCGGCGGCAGCGCCCGCAGGTTAGTGGAAAGGTCGACATCCATGTAGCACACCACATCGGCGGTGCTTTGCGTCCAGGCCATGCGTAAGGCACGCCCACGACCTTTTTGTTCCAGCCGAACGAAGTCAACCTCGCCGGGATAGTCTTTTTTGAGATCGGCACAAATCTGCGGTGTTGCGTCGGTCGAAGCGTTATCGGCGACGACGATGCGCCATGTGTACGGGCAATGTTCATGCAGAAACGTACGAAGTGTTTCTACGCTCGAACGCAAGGTAACCTGTTCGTTAAGCACCGGAATGACGACATCGACAGTGATATCGTGTGGATCTTTTTCGTAATCGACCATACCCTGACCGGACAGGAACCGCGCTCGACACGGGCCTGTGTTATAGCAAAAGGACGGACACAGCGTCCGCCCGGATTCTCACCACGATTATAGGAGTGCGCTCCAGGAGTGTCAAACGTCAAGCAGCCTCAATTACCGCCGGTTTGGTGGCGATCAGGTGACTTTGCAGCGAGCGCCACAGGTCGTGCACTCGCCGCGACAAACATTGTGCCAGCCTCAACATAGGATCGGCGCGCTTCGACCGTGGTGACCTGCATATCGGGGTCGTAGATCAGGCTGCGTTGGCTGCGCCAGTCGTCCAACTGCAACTGCCGTGCGGTGCCAAGGATAGTGATGACCTCATCGCGGTTCCAGCCTTCGGCATAAAAGGCGACGGTGCGACGGGTGCGCGGCGCATCTGAGTCAGGCTCAATGTATTGGGCAATGCCCGAAATCCAGCCCAGGCCGCGCTGACGAATCCAGATACGCCAGTCGCCGCTCGTAATCGCGGTGACGGACGGTGTGGTCCGCAGTTGCTCCGAGTTTCTGCCTACGTTATCTGTACGTAACGTCAGGCGATGCCCTGGTCCCGCATAGATCATCACCAGGGATTCAGGGATGGGATTTTGTTGCTGGTCGCCCTGCCCACCAAGGTAGATGCGGTCGATACCGGCGGGCAGGTCCGGTAATCCAACAAGCGGTATCGTGTCCCTACTCAGCACCGACGATAGGCTAAATGTATATTCTTTCTGCCAACTCGGACACGACGTATCGATGAGTGGCAGCGGGCGCATAACTTCATCAGGACGTTGCGGCGTCGGATAATTGAAAAAAACGCCGATTCGCTTGGCCTCCGCAGCGCTGATGCGTTCCTGCTCTAACAATCGCCATGGGGTAAAAATGCGGGTCATACCGTTGTCGGTATGGATTTCCCGCACCTCGCGCAGATCGCCAGTTTGTACATCCAGTTTCAGCATCAGCGACCCATCAATACCTTCGCCTTCCGCGCTGATGGTTGCGACTTTGACGCCGTTTTCGGTGGCAACGCCCAGCGACCGCAGCCGTTCTGCTGTGCGTGCGGTTTCGATGTACCGCTGCCCGATGGCCCACGGTCCGAATTGCCAGCGCCGTTCGCGCAACGTCCGTTGTTCGGCAGCAGCAAGGGGCCAGCGATTGATGACATCCAGCACCCGTTGCGTGCCGCGTGTGTCGAGCGGCACGCACGTCCAGATGTTGCTGCTCCCACTGTAGCGAAACGCATTCACGCCATCGCCGACCTGCCATTCTCGCACGCGGTCGCCATCGGTTAGCTGCATCCGGTGACGTGCCGCATCACTGGCATCGGTCCATACGTCGGCTTGCATCTTCTCGCCGCCTTCGCCAATCTGTAACGCGAAGCGCTGACGCAGAACGCCGTCGCCTTCGGGCGCTGCCCCATAGCGTTCGACGGCGAGCACCAATAGCTCGCGAGGCGACGTGCCAGATTGTTGTACCGTGCCGCGCGTGTTCGGCGCGAAAATCAGGCCAGCCACAACGACGAGCACGCCCACGACGACCAGCGCGCGCCATACCATCGGGCGTTGCCACACCGACACATATGGTACCGTTTGGGTGGTGTTGCTCTTGCGCTCGTGGAACGTCCGCAGCGCATCGACCCCTGATTGTGGCAAGATTGCCGCGTTCGTGAATCGCGCAACATCCTGAGCAAGCTCATGCTCTGCCTGCTCCCAGCGCTGCAGCACATCACGACATTGCGTACACACCAACAAATGACCACGTGCGGGAACCAGTCCGTCCAGGTGCGACCAGCGACAAGAGCGACATGCCGCTTCAACCTGGCCGGATGGTAGACGCGCCAGGTCATTGAGTGCGTTTTCGAGCGTAGAATGCATGGAATCGGGGGACGTTTGCAGTACCTGAGCGATAACCGTCGCGCTGTAACCACGTGACCAGCGCAGGGCGAGGGCGAGGCGTACATCAGATCGAAGCTTCCAAAAGGTCGCAGGAACGCCGACCGCTGATTCCCGTCGCAGACCCGCACCCAGGCGGCGCGATTTCACAGGTGGGAGCGCAGCAATCAGCCGTTCCTCGATATGTTCGTCGGCTTCGAGCGCATGCCATTCAAGCGACGTAAATGCTTGTACGGTAGCACGGGCAGCATAACGTGGCTGCGGCTCACGTATAAGAGCTAAACCATAGATGCGATCGGCATAGCGATGAAGCGCACGTTCAAACATCATGTGTAATGACCTTGGTGATTGGGGCTCTGCGATAAACCGACCGATAATGCTCTCCGAGCATATGATGGACCTCGAAACAGAAGGGTTCGGCGTATAACAGCCAGGAAATGTACAGCATAGAAACCTGTTGGTCCTGATCTACCCCCATGTTGGCACCAGTCCTCACTAGTACCATAGTACTGATATCGGCCTTCCCTTTCAGCGTACCAGATTTAGAAGATACGAAATACCACGCGGACATGTATCGGCACATCGTGACACTTATATGCAATGCAGCAGAAGGCGCGTGTGGGCATGCGGCGTCCTAAGATTATTAAATTGCGCTGCGACAATCTGTAACCATTGCGCTTTTTTTGGTCATCGCCCTGTCGAGCAGTATGACAGTTCGTGGTAGGATATTCCGGCGATTCAGCGTGTGGTCCTAGATGCGATACGGCATGGTGCACCACTACATTTCGGAGGTTGCTTCAGACTATGGTGCGTGGCGGACTTACGATGCTTTCAACGTGTCTGACTACGCTAATCGTACAGGATATACAGCGCACGCTGGCTACTCCGTTGTTGGACGCTCACGCCCCTCGCAAGCACACGTTTGTCAGTGTTTTGATTCCGGCACGTAATGAAGTGCAGCGGATCGGTCGATTGCTCGACGGGCTAGAACGACAGGGCTCAGAGCACTTTGACGTGATCGTGCTTGACGATCATTCGGACGATGGCACAGGAGATTTCGTCCGGATGTGGTTCAACAGGATCGCTGATCTGCGTGTGGTCGAAGGGCAGACGTTGCCTGCTGGATGGTCTGGGAAGTGTTGGGCATGCTGGCAGGCAGCACAGACGAGCGACGCGCCCTGGCTTCTTTTCCTCGACGCGGATACAGCGCCTCAACCGGGCCTGATCGCGGCGCTGGTTGCACGAGCCGAAGAACGCCACCTCGATCTATTGACGCTGATTCCGTTCGTGGAAACCGCGACGTTTTGGGAACGTGTGTTCATCCCGCCGTTCGGTATCCTGCTCCAGATTGTGTTCCCACCCGCCAGGGTCAACGATCCCGATTCCGGTATTGCAATGGCAAATGGACCATGCATTCTGGTGCGGCGTACCGCGTACGAAGCAACCGGCGGGCATGCTGCGATTCGAGCGTCGATCCTGGAAGATGTTGACCTTGGGCGGAACATCAAACAGGCGGGCTACCGGATCGAACTCGCTGCCGCGCCCGATCTGCTGCATGTGCGTTTGTACACACGCTTCGCCGAAATCAGCGAGGGGCTACAAAAGAACGCCTGGGCTGGATACGAAGCCGGCGGCTGGCGTTCGGCCTGGTGCGGCATTCGCCAGATCCTGCTCAGCGTCGCGCCGCTGGCGCTGCTCGCCAGCGGCGTTGGCTTGCGGCATAGATCGCTTGGGCGCTGGCTGGTTGGTCATGGCGTGTACAATCTATGTCTGACCATGGGATTCTGGGGCTGGTACGTACGTCGTGTTCACCGGATCAGCCCAGCGTGGGGTCTGCTTTTCCCGGTTGGCGTCGTCAGTTATTTCGCTCTGGCGGGTCGTGCGTGGTTCAAATTATGGCGCGGCGAAGGCGTCAATTGGAAAGGCAGGACATATGGCATCAGGTAAATGTCATCGAATTGTAATTTTCAACCCTTTTCCTCTTGACAATAGTATGCTCCTACGATACACTGCGTACGATCTCCTGTAGTACATAGAAACAACTTAGTCTTTCTGGAAGGCTACTATGATACAACTCGTCATGGCCGCTGTTCTCTTCGTCGTGGGCATTGTTATGATCGTAGCTGGCCTTTTTATCATTCTGGCCCGCGAGTACCAGGAGACGATGAAGCTTCTTTCGACCCAAGCTCCCAAACTAGCTGGCAAAGCCATAACAGACCAAAGTGTGCTCGCGGCTATCGAGGGAACCACGCGCCTGCTCGATTCAGTCAAAGGATTAATCCAAACTGCGGTAGGCGTTGGCGCATTTTTGTGCCTGTTCGGTGTCGGGGTATGCGGGCTGGCTTTCTGGATGGCCAGACTCGCCGATAGCATTTAAGTCGCCACGGCGAGAACCAGGAGCTTCTGTGACTGCCAAGCAGCATGCCCACCAACAGGACCCCAACACGGTACCTTGGATTCGTAAGTATCTGTTGGCTTTAGTCGCCGATCCGTCGCTTCAATCGGTTCCAGGCAATACAATTTCATCCTGGCTCGAACAACAAATCGATCCTGCCGTCGAGCGCGACCAGCCGACGCAGCTTCGGGTCACCCTTCAGCACGCGGTTATGCGGTCGCAAGCGTCTGTCCTGCTCGGACCAGCGGGCAGTGGCAAAAGCACGCTGATCCGTCAACATGTCCGCGAACTTGCTCAGGACGCGCTCGACAACGACAATGCACCCTTGCCACTGTATGTTCCGCTAACATTTTTTGCCGGTAGCATCGAAGGCACGTTGGCGGCCCAGGCACGTATGCGCGGACCATCACTGGCCACATTGGCGCTGACACGTCCGTGTATTCTGATCGTCGATGCGCTCAACGACCTGCCTCCCGCCGAGCAGATGCCGGTGCTGGGCATGTTACGCCGCGCCCTGAGTACGTTGGGACCCCAAACCCGCTGGGTGATCGCCTGCCGCAGCGAAGTGTGGGGATTATTCGATGCCTGGTTTCCGAGCGGCAAATTCCATGTGTGGCGCATGCGCCCGTGGAACGACCAGACGATCACCTCTACGGTGCATCGTGTCGGCACACCTGCAACCGAACGCTTGTTGCGTATTCCCGGCGCGATCGAACTCGCTCGCCGTCCACGCTGGCTTGGCTCATTCCTTCAACTCACCTCCGACGCCCTACCGGGACCCCTGCTTACTGAATGGATCAAGGCAACCGCCATCGAAGCGGCACGTACCCATTGCCTTCCCGATCAGTACGCCGATATCGCGCTGCCGTTGTTGCAAGAGATCGCCGCCGCACTGCAACAAAACCCGACGTTAAACCGTGCCACCATCGCCAATATCGTGGCGGAAGTCGCGGGCAGCGCACGCCTGCAAGCCGTGGACGTGTACGCACTCCTGGAAGCACTGGCGTTACTCCATCCTGTTGGCGACGACGAGTGGGTGTTCCGAGCGCCGATCCTGGGCGAGTTCGACCTCGCGCTCGAACTCGAAACCGCGATCACGCGCCATAAACACCAGTCTATGCCGATTCCAGAAGTGCTTGGCAAGGCCAATCGCACCGCCGCGCTCGCGCTCCTGTTTGGTTTATTGCCGTCGCCGCAACCACTACTTACAACGCTCATTTCGACGGGAGCCTGGGAAACAACACAGCAGGTGCTCGACGCGAATATCGGTGCAACCGAAGCCCTGACGATCATTGAGCAAACTATCCGCTCCAAGCCGCTGCTCGATCCGCGCTCCAACGACGTAAACACTGACATCGTTGCGGCGCTCAGCCGCGCCTGGGCGCACAGCGGATCGCCGGACGTTGCCATCCCGCTGCTCGAATGGACCGTCATGCAGGGACGCGACGACCCGTATCTATTCGGTTTGCTTGGCAACCTCCATCGGCAGGCTGATAACTGGACCGAGGCACGCAACGCCTACCAGGAAGCGCTCCGACGTGACCCAACCAATCCTACCTACCAGCAAGCACTGGCAATGGTCCGCAAGGAGTTGGGCGAGGCCGACGCCGCCTCGACAACGCTGGAAAGTCTGCTCAACGTCTACAACGACCAAATGGCGACGACCGCGTTTCAACTCGGAACCATGCAAGAAGAGAAAGGCTTGTTGCGTGAAGCGCTTGAGCAGTTCACCCGTGCAGGTATCCTGTGTTCGCGCACCAGTCCCGATTACGGCGAGATTCAACTCGCACGCGCTCGTATATTGCGCGAACTCGGTCGGCACGACGAAGCAGCACAGGTGCTTCGCAACATCGATCAGGAATCGACTGACCCGGTCGCGCTCGCGGATGAAAGCGCGGCGCTGCTGCAAGCGACCGGTAACGACGATCAGGCGTTGACGCATCTTGCTCAGATCGAAGCACGTGGCTCGGCCACGGCGACGACGTTCCTGCGTATGGCTGAACTTCACCGCCGCCGCGACGAACTGGATGCCGCCGACCGTGCCTATCGCGCGGCGGTCGAGATCGACCCGCGCAACGTAGAAGCATATCAAGGTATCGCCGAACTCGCGGCGCTAGCGAACGATTACGGCACGGCGATCAGCGCCTACGAACGTATCGTCGATATCGATGCCAACGATGCCGACGCGTGGCGCATGCTAGGAAGTTTGCAGCGTCAGGCCCAACGTTACGTCGAATCCACTCGCTCACTGCAAGCGTCGCTCCGGCTCAGCATGACGCCGGAAACGCAACTCGAGCTCGCACGCACACGCTGGGCGCAGGGCGACCAAGTTGCGGCGATCAGCTATTACCGCAGCGCCGCCGCTAACGACACCGAAGGCCGCAGATCAGCGGAAGCGGGATGGGCATTGCTCGAGGCCGGTGACCTTCAAGCCGCACAAGCTATGCTCGAACGCGCGGCAGCACTGCGTCCCGCCGATGGACGCGTGTTATACGATCTCGGTCGTTGTTACGAAATTCAGGGCGCACCTACCCGCGCCTTTGAATGGTTTATGCAAGCCGCTCATGTCGCGCCGTCACCCTCCACGTTGCGGGCAACGGGCCGCATTGCCCGTATCCTGGGCGAACGGACGATGGCGCGGCAGATGCTGGCACGGTCGCTTTATAGCGACCGTCACAACGGCGAAACAGCAGCGGAAGTCGGACGGTTGCACCTGGGGGAACAACGCCCTGATCTGGCTGCCCGTATGTTCCAGCGTGCCAACATGGCAGGTGTCGAAGATGTAGAAGTGCAACGCGACCTCGCGGAAGCCTTGCTACAACTGCACAATCCCCGTGGTGCCTTGGCGATTTTGGAAGCTATCCCCATCGACGACAACGACCTGCAAACCAAGCGTTCCCGCGCCTACGAATTACTGGGCGACCCGGAAGGTGCGCTGGCTATCGCCCGTGCTGCCGCAGCAAGGCAGCCACGCAACGCGCTGCTACAACGCCGTGTGGGGTCGCTGGCCCTGGAAGCACATCTACCCGCCGAGGCACTGGTAGCGCTTGAAGCCGCTCGCGCCCTGGGCGATAAGGAACTGCCCCTCCTGATCGACCTCAGCCGCGCTATGCTACAAACGGGACGTGTCACCGCCGCGCTCAGACCAATCGACGAGGCATTTTCACGCATCTCGCAGGGCGCGCCCGACGACATCCGGGTGCATGTCCAGCGGGGTTGGGTATTGCTCGCCCTGGAGGACTGGTCCGAAGCTCGCCGTGCGTTCGAACGGGCACTCGATGTAAAAGAAAAGGCTGAAACAGCCACTACCTCAATGCGGCAGAACGCACCAAGCATGTACCCGCACTCGTATCATGGTGCGCTCGCAGACGCCTGGGCTGGTCTCGCGGAAGCCATGCTGCGGATCGGCGGTCCAAGCTCGGCGCTGCCCTATGCTCGTCACGCACTCGAACTTATGCCCGGTACCGGCAAATATCTGCGCCTGATCGGGCACCTGTTGCTTGCTGCCAAGGATTACCGCTCGGCACGTCAGGTGCTGGCCTCCGACACAGCGATCGAACCGGCGACACTACGCCTACGCCTCCAGGTCGAACTCGCCGACCAGCAATGGGCGACCGCTGTACCACTTGCCGCCCGCTGCCACGCGATCATGCCCAACGACCTACAGGTGACGGCGGAATACGGTACGGCCTTACTCAACGCGGGGCAGCCCAATGAAGCGTTGCCCCTGCTGGAAACGGCCTGTTCCTCGCCTAGCTCGCATCCAGGCTGGTGCGCGACACTTGGGCGCTGCTTGTTGACACTCGGCAACCTCACCGCCGCGCAGGATGCATTCAACCGTAGTCTGGAAGCGAAGCCCGACGACGCATTCACCCATGCCGACCTCGCGCGCGCTCAGTTGCTGGCGGGGTCTCCAGGAGCGGCGGCACACTCACTGCGTCAGGCCCTCGAACTGGGCGGCGAACGCATCGAGTGGCGCAAAGCGTTGGCAAAAGCGTATGTGGCGCAGGGATGGTACACCGAAGCACTCGACGAATGGGAACGAGCCCGCAAGCTGGCACCGGACGATGTTTCGCTGCGGCTCGAAATCGCCAACACACGCCTCGAACTAGGCAGTCCCGAACCGGCGTTGCATGATATGGAAGCCCTCGTCGCCGAACACGCCAACAATGCCGACGCCTGGCAACTGCTCAGCCGTGCGGCACTGGCTTCCGGCGCTCCGGCGCGAGCGGTCTATGCCGCAGCCTGTGCATTGAGCCAGAAGCCTCACGACGCCTCGCTACGCGTGCTACTCGCCGAAGCAGCACTCGCCGAAGGCGACGCACGCCGCGCCCTGGATGCCGTCACGCCCCTGGTTGAAGCCGAAGAACCCAACGTTAAAGCACTCTTGTTGGTTCATCGTGCCGCGAACCAGCTGCGCGATCCAGCGGCGGCGCGGGCGGCGCTCGAACGCGCCGGACGTGTCGCGCCCGCCGACCCCGACGTGCAACTGGCAATCGCCGAACACCTGCTATCCACGGGTGAGGATGACAAGGCCATGATGTTGCTGCGACGCTTATTCGTCCAGCACCCCAACGCCGCGCCGATCGCGGCAGCCCTGGCAC
This sequence comes from uncultured Chloroflexia bacterium, assembly GCA_963790835.1. GTDB lineage: Bacteria > Chloroflexota > Chloroflexia > Chloroflexales > Kallotenuaceae > JBBSGA01. The sequence continues at coordinate 1,358,034 of CAWBPU010000002.1, read as the reverse complement.
GGTTGGCGCTGCGCGGCAAAGCGTTGGCGCTAGCGCATCAGGCCGCCGAACGTGCCGTTTCATTGTCACCCCAAGACATTAGCTACGCGCGCTTGTATGGTGAGATCTGCTACGCCGAAGGCGATCGCGAAACTGCACGGCGGGCGCTGCAACAGGCGATGAAGGGCCGGCAAGACCCCAACACCGCCATGCTGCTTGGCAAGCTCGCCCTGGAACGCGGCGAAACATCGGAAGCCCAGCGCCTGCTCCGTATTGCCCACGAACACCGTCCCGGCGATTCTGAAGCCGCCGGATGGCTGGCACTCGCACTCCGTAAGCAATTCGAGCCAGTCCATGAGGATGAAGCGCCCGAACCGCAGTCATCACAAGCTCTCGACGCCGCGCTCTATCTGCTGCGGCAAGCCGAGAAGCAGCCAGTATGGCGTGCCGAGTTGGGATGGACGCTGGTGATCAGCGGCGATTACGAAAACGCCCTCAAGATGCTGCTGTCGGCATCACGCTCGGACGAGCTACCAGTGGTTGACCGAGTACGCTCATTGCGTCGCACGGGCGTGATCTTGTTGGCGCTCGGACGCGCCGGTGATGCCATGCCGCCCGCGGAACGCGCCGCCGAACTGGATGAGACTGACGCCACCGTGCAATCGCTGCTTGGACAGGGCGCCGAAATCCTGGGCGATTTACCCCGTGCGGTGGAACATTATAGTCGTGCGGCGATTCTTGACCCAGAGAACGGACGCTACCACCTGCGTCTGGGAACAACGCTGCTGGCACGCGGCGAAACCGAGGCATCCCTGGATCATCTGCAACGAGCGACCGAGCTACAACCTGCGCGCGCGGCGACCTGGATCGCTCTCAGTCAGGCGTTGGCGCACGGGCGGCAAATCGAACGCGCCTGGAAGGCCGCGCAGCGTGCAATTCAGATCGCCCCGAACGACGGCTACGCATGGCGACAACTCGCGGCTGTCGCAGAAGAACACGGCGATTATCAAACCGCAATCGACGCCCTCGAACGTGCCATCGCCAACCCGCCTGAACGTGGTGGGCCACAACTGACAAAACAATGGCTCCTGCATTTCGCCAACCTTGCAATCACCCATGGCAAAACCGAGCGCGGTCGCAAGGCGCTGCAAGCCGCCGCCGACCTCGACCCACGTGATGCCGACCTGCTGCACCAGTTGGCACAGTTCTATGCACCTAACGAACGTATCCTGCTATTACAGCGTGCGCTCGAACTGCGACCCAACAAGGCGTCCTGGCGCACCGAACTTGCCAACCTGCTCGCCGCACGGGGCGACCACCGACCAGCGATCGAGCATCTCCAACGTGCCATTGTCGCCGAGCCGAAGAATGCGACACACTGGATTGCGTTGTCGAAGGCCCAGATGCAGACTGGTGACGAAGCGGCTGCGGTCAAGACACTCCAGCGGGCGCAGGAGGAGATCGAAGATCAACCTGAACTGTGCGACGCCTTTAGCGCATTGCTGGCACAACAGGGACGCTGGAACGACGCGCTGCAGAAAGCGCTGCAAGGCCTGGCAATGGCACCAACGGCGGATCGCCATGCACAATGTGGACGTTGCCAGCAAAGGCTGGAACGCTGGAACGAGGCACGCCGTTCGCTCGAAACAGCCTTGACACTCGACAATAAGCACGCGGCAGCCGCAACCTACCTTGCCGAAGTGTATATGGAAAGCGATCCGCACGAAGGGTGGCGCAAGGCGATTCAGCTAGCCGAGATCGCCACCAGGAACGCACCAACCGAGATCGGCGGTTTCAAGGTGTTGGCGCGCGCTGCGCTTAACGGCAGATGGCAGGAGAAACTGGAATCCGCGCTCGAAGACGCCAAAGCGATCGCGCCCAATGACCCGGAACTCCACGAGTTACAGGGCTGGTACTACTTCAACGCAGGCAAAAATGACCTGGCCTACGCGCATGCCGAACAGGCAATCGCCTTCGATTCCAACTCGGCGAAGTCACACTACCTGCAAGCACAGATTCTGCGACGCGAGAAGCGCTATCTGGAAGCGATCACCGCACTACGAACCGTGGTGCAAATCGACGGAAATTTCAAGGATGCGATCAAGGAACTGACAGCGCTTGGGCTAGAGGCCTTGATTCACGGAGGGAAGTAGCGACACAGGGAACGAGGACGCTCGTTTCCTGTGTCGTCCATCATGCTCATACCCTACCCACTCGACGATGCCTTTGCCGGTGTTGAACTATTGCTGCGTGTCGATGCGACCGATCTCGCAGGAACAGCACTCGAAGCGATCGCAAACGTCACCCCCGAAGCCGCACGACTCCATCTGTTTCGCGGATGGTTTATGTTGCGTGAACGGAATATGGGTCTGGCGACGAAATCCTTTCGTTTGGCACTTGGACGCGACCCACTCGAACCACTGGCATGGCATGGCTTAGCGGCGGCGTTGCCCGCTGGCACGGAACAACTATCCGCCAAAGAACGAGTCGCACGACTGAATGGTGCTCAGGCCGTTGCGGATCTGCAACGTGGCAAAGCCTATCTCGCCCGTGCTGCGCTTGAAAAGCTGCATGCCGATTATCCCAAGCACGACGAGTGGAGCATTTTGCTGGCGGAATGTTTACGCCGACTGGAAGAAGTCGATAATGCCCGCCTGGTGCTGGCACCGCACCTGGAACGTGTGCCGATCAGCGCACCGGCGGCGTTGTTGGCGGCGGCGCTTTCGCGTGACCCGCTGATCGTTCACGAGCGTCTGCGCGAAGCGGCTCGTAGCGATCCCGCCTGGATCAGCGCGCGGCGGCTGTGGTCCCCCGATGCACCGCCTGTCGCGCTCACCAATACACCGGATGTGTTACTGCCGCGTGTCGTGGTCGAGCGCATCGCAGCCCTCAACGACGTTCCCGGTTTTAGCTTCAGTATCGAAGGGCGCAAACCGAACCCGTCCGCACAGCCGAGCACCAAGGGTGCGGGTTCCGCGCACTATGGGGGTCTACAGGCGAAAGGACAAAGCACCGGCGAGCGGACACCCCAGGCTGACGTTGAACCGGACCTGGTGGACGTGTTTGGACAAATCCAACGTGCTACCCAGCGCATCTTTGGTCGTACACCGCATCCATTGGCGACGGGCGACACCGTTGCGCTGCTCGTCACACATCGTGGGGCGTTGACACGGCGCTACGGCACCGCCGTCACCGACGAGATCGAACGGCGATTGGAACTGCTGCAACGTGCCCTCGCCGAGCGTGGCCTTTCGAGCGAAATCCTCATTGTTGACCAACCAGGAGTAGGTGGCCTTGCCGGACTTGCACCCGTGCCACAACACGCACAGGGCAATGGCGTGGCACATGCGATCCGCGATGTGATCAGGGCGGCGCGTCGGCGCATCGAGAGACAAAATCAGCGCATCGATGCGGTGTTGTTGGTCGGCGGCGACGGCGTGATTCCATTTCACCGCCTGCAAAACCCCTCGCAGGATGCCGACAAGGTCGTGTATAGCGACAATCCCTACGGCTCGGATGGCGGCAGCGAGCATGTGCCTGACTACGTCGTGGCACGCCTCCCCGACGGCGGCGCGGACGGCGGCGAACTGCTGCTGGCCTTGATCCAGCGGTCGATCGATTACCACGAAGGCTGGCTTGTTTCACATGGAGCCGATTCGGGGCTTGCCATTCCAATGTTGCGGCGATTGGTCGCCAATGCCCGTGCCAAAGCACCCGTCGACGGCTACGGTGCAAGCGCGGATGCATGGCGCGAACCTTCCGAGGAGATTTACAGCGAACTTGGCTCGCGTCAACCCCTGCTCTATTATCCTCCTGACGTCGGCGACCAGCTTATCGCGCCCGCCGATGTCGATTGGCGGTCGGGGCGTATCCTATATTTCAACCTGCATGGCCTGCCGGGAGGACCGAACTGGTACGGGCAGATTTCAGGCGCGGCCTCGGACGAGCCGCTACCGGTCGCATTAACACCGCCGGACGTGGACGAACTGGTTCCCGGCACGATCTGCGTGACCGAGGCGTGCTATGGTGCCGAGATCATGGGACGGTCGGCCGGGGATGCCATGGCGCTACGCTTTTTGGAACGCGGCAGCCTGGCATTCATCGGCTGCACCGCCACTGCCTATGGCGCGATCAGATTACCGCTGGGCGGTGCCGATGTGTTGGTTCAACAAATCTTCCAAAACCTGCGCCGTGGGCAGCCGATCGGGCGCGCGATGTTGCTCGCCCGCGACTGGATGGCACGAATCACGCTCGAACAGCAGGGGTATCTCGATCCCGACGACGCTAAAACCCTGCTCAGCTTCGTGCTACTTGGCGACCCCTGGGCTAGCCCTTATGTTAAGCCCGTCACGGAATCGAAGATTGAGCTTCCGGCGATTTCACCCATCATTGCGACACGAATGCCGGTCGGAGCGACGACCATCGCCCCCGGCACGATCGACATCGCCCGCAAACTTATCGCGAAGCTCGCGCCACAGTTCTCGCGCTCGACCTTCGTAGCAGCCGGACAGGGGCGACCCGACCGTGCGCCCAAAGGTGCAGCCGGAACATTGGTGTTTTCGGCGGCGACCGACCTCGCCACCAGGGACGGCAGACGTGGACCACAGATCGCTCGCGTCACCATCGCGCATGGCGTCGCCAAAAAAGTCTTATTGTCGCGCTAAAGCTGATCAGCGCCTAGCACAGATCACTTGGGCGGTCATCTTCTGTGGTCAGTGGTTGGCCGTCGTTCGTCGTCCTCAAAACGCACATCACGGCCTTGATCCAGGCGATAATCGCCCGCATCGACGTGTGGGGGCTTACGCGCCTGGCTGATTGCGACACCGATTTTGATCAGGAACGTGAGAAACCCCATCAGTAGACCGCTCACCAGAACCAGAACAAAGATTCCGACGATCACTATCAACCAGAACCAGATGCCAAAGTCCATGCTCACCTTCATAGCGCCATACTCAGCGCACTATCTCATACCTTGCTTCTACACTATAAACGACCAAAATAGAAGTAATGTTGCCGTTAAACATCACTTGCACGCCCATGGTTGATCTGGTATACTCACCTTTGTTCCGAGGGCGATTAGCTCAGTTGGTTAGAGTGCTGCCTTGACATGGCAGAGGTCACAAGTTCGAGTCTTGTATCGCCCACCACATACGACGCCCACTGTCCCATCAGACAGTGGGCGTCGTTTTTGTAGTTCGCCGTTCCCCGGCATACACAGGGTAGCAATGTTGGATCATCAGCCCCCCATATCACTCGACCCGACAGTCCCGCCCCGTCAATCGCGCAGACGGCCCATACCCTGGCAGCCGATCCTTTCGCTCGCCGGCACCGTATTGCTGACAATAGCACTCGTTCTCGTCCCATTCGACGCGAGCCGTTGGGGGGCATATAGTTACGGGGCTTTGTTCGTCCTGACGTTGCTGTCGAGCGCGACGATCGTGCTCCCATCACCCGCACTCGCCGCTGCGCTCAAAGCATCGGCGACGCTCGATCCACTTTTGGTCGGGCTTATCGGTGGGCTTGCCGCTGGCCTGGGCGAGATGACCGGGTACATTGCAGGTCGAAGCGGCGGCGACATGTTACGCGACCGCCCGCTCGGTCGGCGCGTTGAGGGCTGGGTCCAGCGCTGGGGTATGCTCACCGTATTCATACTGGCAGCTATTCCGCTGCCACTGATCGACCTGGCGGGCATTGCCGCAGGGTCATTACGCCTGGGTTTCTGGCGATTTCAGGTCGCGTGTATTGCGGGGAAAACAGTACGATTCCTGCTGGTAGCGTATATCGGACATACATTTTTATAGGAAGACAATGATGAACCATACTGATGCTCAATCTTCGGCAACCACAAAACTTCTCGTTGCAACCACAAATCCCGGCAAGCTCGTGGAATATCAGGCCCTACTGGGCGATCTTCCGGTCGAATTGTTGTACCTGCGTGACGTTAATATCACCGACGAGATTCCAGAAACGGGAACGACCTTTGAGGCAAATGCGTTGATCAAAGCTGAAGGATACGCACGTATCAGTGGCATCGCGACATTAGCCGATGACTCCGGTCTGGAAGTTGACGCATTGAACGGCGAACCGGGCGTATATTCAGCCCGCTACGGCGACGTCAACAGTGACAGCGACCGAACAAACCTGGTGCTTACAAAACTTAAGGATGTTCCAACATCCCAACGTAGCGCGCGCTTTGTGTGTGTGATCGTGATCGCATTACCAGGCGGAACACATTTCGAGGCACGTGGAACGATCGAAGGGACGATCACCGACGCACCACGCGGCACAAACGGTTTCGGTTACGATCCAATCTTCGGGATCGCGGACGACACGACGATGGCTGAATTATCGCCACATGAAAAGAACCGCATCAGTCACCGTGCACAAGCGACACACGCGATCCGGCCACAGATTGAGACGTGGCTCGCAAGTATATCCTCATAGTACGATGATGAAGTACATAGCGGTCCCACAAACAAGTTTCTCCTAAAGGTGGATAAAGATTCCGACACAATCGATTATGTAGGTATTGCCATTTTTATGCTTGCAAACTGGCAGGTTTGATGTAGAATGTGAATCCGAGTACTGTATTTCCTAACTTTCAGCATTCAAACTTTTGCGAAGTGTATGTTCCGAAACATTGTGTATACACATCTTGCACCGGGTTACTGATCACGCTTGCACGCATTGTCCATAAGGAGTGAGGATTAAAAATGGCGAAGATTCAGCTTTATTCACCAGAAGAACTCGCCGAGCGAGAGCAAGCCCCCAAAGAAAAAGGCCGCAGCGGGCGACGACGCAGTGAGCAACGTACACGTATTATCGAGGGATTCAAAGACATCATGCGCGAGATCGAGCCCGGGTATGGTGGTGATGTATCAATTGCTGAGGACGAAGAGAAGCGTCTCGTTCGCCAGAACCTCAGCGCAGCAGCAACAGAACTTGGTTTTGCACTTGATTTTCGTCCAATCAAGGACAAAACACGTATTCATTTCCGTGTTATTACGATCGAAGAAAAACAGAGTCGGCCAAAACGTGGTGGGCGTCCACGCAAGAATCGACCGACAGCATAACCAGACAGCAAAATGATTTAGGCGCTACAAAATAGGCGAAGGGCAGCAATTATTTGCTGCCCTTCGTCATTGGTCAAGCACGTTCACTGTCACGGCAGCGCCTTCGCCATAAGTAGCCGTGGAGGAACTCCCAGTCGTAGCAACGACAGCAAGCCACGTCGCGTTCGCACGACACTATAGCCCTGGCGTTCATACAAACGCCGCGCCCATATGTTGTTTGCCACCACTTCGAGCAGAACACGCCTTTTTCCGCGCCGCTCCGCCTCCTGATGGAGATATTCGAGCAACAGGTCGCTGATGCCTTTGCCACGCCACGCAGCGGTCACGACGACGTTGTACAGATACGCTTCGTCGCCTTTAGGTTGATAGGTTCCTGGCTCACTGATGGATGCACGCAGTTCAAGCAGGAGCGCGGTTCCAAGACCGATTTCCTCGATAGTGATCTGTTCTTCCATCCACCCGATCATTGAGCGCACTTCACGAGTCCGAAATCCAGCCATGGCGATGGCAGAGCTACCATCAACGGAAACGACAAAAATACCGGTGAGCCGGCCCGGGAGCATATGAATACGCTCCATCATGCGCCGGCCCTCCGGTGTCCGTAGCTTGCCACCGTAATCGTGTCCGAACCCTTCGAGCAATAGCTCCGCGATCGCGGGAGCATCGCTTGCTCGTGCGGGTCGAACTATCGCGGAATCATGAACCACGCCCCTCCAAAGCACGTAGCATCGATTCAGCCTCGTCAATCGCGAGGCGCCCTTCGCTAACCATCCGTAAAATAGCCAACTTTTCTGCCTGCGTTTCCTCTGGCGAACTCATTGCCGCGGGCGCTTCGCGCTCGATCCGCACGGTCTGTCCCGTATAGGACGGGCGCGGCGCGGACGGCGCACCTGGCACGCCCTGCGGCGGTCGGGGTGCGTTCGGTGGAACCGGACCACGCGCCCGATCACGCTGGCTGACCATATTGACCAACGCTCGCTCGACGGCCTCCTGGGCGCGTGCAACGCCACTGGCAGCAGCCTCACGGGCTTCACGGGTCAGGCGGTCGATCTGATCGGCATCAAACTGGAACGACTTGTCGTTGAACTGCACCTGCACACGCGGACGCCCGCCAGGAGCAGTCGAACGTGTCGAGGTTTTCACTTCGCGTGCCACCTCACGGGCGATCTGACGACCCATGTTCTTCATCTCGCGTCCGAAGCGGCGCATTTCATCGCCGATTCCCGCGAAATCTCCGCCGAAGAAGTCAGATTGCATTCCACCACTGAACGATGCGCCAGTCACCTGTCCACCTCGCAGATCGAGATCACCGCCAACACGCAATACGAGCGTCGTCATCCCATCACCGAAGGTTACCACAAGTTCGCCACCACCGGCCTCGATATTCCAAAGGTCAGACTTCACCGACGCCTCCTCATGCTCGGCTTGGGCCGGATGCATTCCTTCGCCGGATGCATCGCCGCCGACATTAGCGCGTAACGTGAACGATGCGTCCGGCAACAAGTGTACTTCGGCGTCGCCGCCGACCATCGTCTGCGTATTGGCGTTCAACCGCCCCGCCCAGTGGAGCGACAGATCGCCACCGATGCGACCAAGGCTGACGATTTCTTCTACCTCGTTGATTTCAGCATCACCACCAACGGTGTCAAGCACCAGGGAAGTGACCTGGTGCAATTCTACATCACCGCCAACCCGTCCGATCTGTGCGGGACCACCACGGAATCGAGCTTCGAGGTCACCGCCAGTGTTGCTCACCGTAAGCGCACCCAGATCACGAGCCGTAACATCACCGCCCACCGATTCAAACTCAGCGCCCGCCAGGTTGGTCAGTTCGACATCGCCCGACACGCGCTTGCCGACAATGGTCGCGCCGAATGGCACCGTAAGGTGCAGATCGCCTTGCCCCCCGCTGATGACCAGTTCACCATCTTTCTGCGTCACATGATCGGCGAGCGAACGGTCGCCGCGCACGACGACATCCTGGCGGTCCTCGCCCGTCGCTGTCAGGTCGCCGTGACAGCGGTGAATCACGATTCGGATATTCGAACCCGTATTAAAGGTTTGTTGAGGCATTACGTGTTCCTTTCGTGCATCCTATGGGTGTCGCGTCGTTAGCCTTCGACGCTGATTTCGATAATTTCACCATTTTCAACGTCTTCGAGTACCAACGGCGTGGCGAGATCACCTCGTGCGATGGCGTCAAGCACTTCCGCGTTGGAATGACCCGCCGGAACAAATCGTGCGCCCATCCGCATGGCGACGCTGACCAGGCCCGCCGGTAATGACAATCCAACTTTGAGTTGGCCCGTCACTACATCAGTTATCCGTAGGCGCAGAACGCGCTGGCGTGGCACTCGCTCATCGACCAGGAGCTCATTCATTGGCAATACCGATCCCGTCTTGGATGTTTGTGGAACCAGGTACACCGGTGCTACTTCTTCGTTGCCTGTCATAGCCGTACGCTTAGCGCGTCTCCTTGAGGAGATCGAGCGCCGCTTCGGGCGACAGGTCGCCACGTTCCAGCCGTGCAAGAACATCGAGCCGTTCCGCCGACGGTGTAGGCGGTGCAGCATTGTAGCCAAGCGCCGTTACGATATCGTCCATACGATTACGTGCAGTTGTGTACGATACGCCAAGCTCCTCCGCGACCTTGTTGATGTTGCCGCGATTCTTCACCAACAATTCGACGAACTGAAGCTGCTCGCGATGGAGCCGCAACAGATTACCAAGGTCGAAATGTCCCTCGATAGTTCCCTGGCAATGCAGGCATTGGAGCCGGATCGCCTCGAGCTCGCCCTCACAGATCGGGCAACGTGTCAGGATTGGATAGCCCATGATGTATGCTCCTCCATTTGTACTCAACAACATGTTGTTCTGCACGTATCGTACACCCTGACCACATTAAATGCAAGAACGATTGTCACTTATTATCACAATATTTGTATATTGTTAATATTTCTCCTGAACATATCCGTTGTTCGACGTTTAAAGGGGGCACAGGGTATAATATTCATCTTCGGCGGAGCTGGCATGCTGATGGGTAGATAGCCAGGTGATGGCACAGCAATGACGTTAGAGCAGGCTGTAATGCAGACTGAACGCTCCCGACGGACGATGTAGAAAGGGCAACGTGTGCAAGCAGTCTATGTCACGCTCGACGTAGAAACGACCGGACTTGAAGCCGGTACCGACGAGATTATCGAGGTCGCGGCGGTGCGCTTCCGTGGCGAAACAGTCGAGGGTACCTTTCAGCGGTTGATCAAGCCGCGTTATAGTCTGCCGATAAAAATCGAGCAGTTAACCGGCATCCAGCAGGAAGAACTGGAATCCGCACCATCCTTCCACGCGGTCGCGCCCGAACTGGTGCGTTTTATCCGCACGTATCCGGTGATCGGCCATTCGGTCGGATTCGACCTCAGCATGCTTGCTGCCCAGGGCTTACGCATCTCTCAGCCAAGCTACGATACGTTCGAGCTTGCAACGCTGATGCTGCCAAACCAGCCCTCGTATAGCCTGAGCGCGTTAGCCAATGCCCTGGAGATTCCTCACCCACAGGCGCATCGCGCCCTCGCGGACGCCGATGTGACGCGGCAGGTATTCCTGCGGTTGCTTGCGATGATTGATAAGCTCGACGACGGTGCAATCGACGAAATCGTGCGGCTGTCGTCCAAATCGAATTGGACGCTCAAACCGTTATTCGAGTCGGCGTTGCGCCAGCGAGCGCAACGTGCCATGGCGACGCCGCTACCGAGCCAGCCAGAAACCGCGGGCGGTGTCGAATGGAGGCACCTGAAACCGCTTGAACCGACCGGATCGACAAGCCAACTCGACCTCGACGCGATCGCCGCGTTCTTTTCGCCGGACGGACCGCTTGGTCGCGCCTTTGAGCGTTATGAGGCACGCGCCCAGCAGGTCACGATGACCGAGAACGTGGCACAAACCTTCAATGAAGGTGGCACGCTGGTCGTGGAAGCGGGAACCGGCACAGGCAAGAGTTTGGCGTACCTGGTGCCTGCCGCGCAATACGCGGCTGAGCAGGGCAGGCGTGTGGTGGTGTCAACCAACACGATCAACCTTCAGGACCAGTTGTACTTCAAAGATATTCCAAGCCTCCAGAATGTGATCGACCGGAGCGTAATCCGGCACACTGACATTGAGGCCAAGCCGTTTACGGCAGCACTGCTCAAGGGACGCGGGAATTACCTGTGCTTGCGCCGCTTTGACGCGCTGCGCCGATCCGAACGACTGGCACCCGAACAGGCCAAGGCCATGATCAAGATCGGGCTGTGGGCGCGTGAAACCAAGACTGGTGACCGCGCCGAACTGGCGCTCGCCGACAAGGAAGCGGGGGTCTGGAACGATGTCAATGTGAGCATCGATACCTGCACAGGCCCGCGCTGTCCTGCCTTCGACCGCTGTTTCTTCTTTGGCGCTCGCCGCGCCGCCGAAGCCGCTCACGTCGTCGTCGTCAACCACGCACTCCTGCTGTCGGACCTCAAGGCCGATGGAAAAGTACTGCCACCCTACGATCATGTAATCATCGATGAAGCGCACCACCTGGAGGATGTAGCGACCGACCAACTCGGTTGGCGGCTCGATCAGGCGGTCTTTCTGCACTTCCTGGATGAAATATGGTCAGTGGGTGGAGCACGGGTCGTCGGCGGACTTCTCTCGGAACTCCCAAATTTCTGGGCGGGATCATCGGCATCGCAGGGCGATCTCGACCGTGCCGAAGGCTTCGCCGCATCGATCAGGCCGTTGGTCGAGCGCGTCCGTGCAGCAAGCTACGACTGGTGGGGACGTTTACGCGAGTACATCCAACGGTCAAGTCACGACAATAGTTACGAGCAACGGGTGAGGTTGACGACCCAGGCTCGCGCCTCCCGTAATTGGCAGACGATCCAGCAAAGCTGGGAAAATCTGATGCTCCCGCTCGCCGATATCGGGCGCGGTCTGACCAAGCTCGAAGAACATATCCGCACGTTGGAACACGCCGACCTGACCAACTATGAAGAACTGGTGATCCGATTGTCATCACTGGCAAACTTCGCGGTGGATACGGTGATCGAAAGCAGCAAACTGGTGTATGGCGACACCGAGTACATCCACTGGCTGGCCTACGAACGCGCCCGCGACGAACTGCGTATCCACGCCGCACCACTACATGTCGGCGAACTGCTCGAAAAGCAGTTATTCGCCAACAAAGAAGCTGTGATCCTGGCATCCGCCACGCTTTCGATCGATGGCTCTTTTGATTATGTCAAAAATCGCCTTGGTCTCGCGGATGCTCCAATCGACGAACTCCAATTGGATTCGCCTTTCGATTACGAGGCGTCGACGCTGATGTATCTACCGGAGGACATGCCCGAACCCAATGACCGTACCTACCAGCAGGTACTGGAAGACACCCTGGTCAAGCTTGCCACCGCAACGGGCGGGCGAATGTTAGCACTGTTCACATCGACGGCGGCGCTACGCCAAACCTACCGCGCCCTGGAAGAACCCCTGGAAGAACAGGAGATCGTGTTACTGGGTCAGGGTATCGACGGTTCACGCCGCTCGGTATTGCAACGCTTCCGCGAAACACCACGCGCCGTCCTGCTCGGCACCAGTTCCTTCTGGGAAGGCGTGGATGTGGCGGGCGACGCACTCAGCGTACTGGTGATCACGAAACTACCGTTCGCCGTACCAAGCGACCCGGTTTTCGCGGCGCGTTCGGAACAGTTTGACGATGCTTTTAACGATTTTGCGGTGCCACAATCGATCCTGAAGTTCAAGCAGGGCTTTGGTCGGCTGATCCGCTCGAAGGAAGATCGCGGCATTGTCGCCATCCTGGATCGTCGTCTCACATCGAAACGCTACGGTCGACTGTTCCTGGACTCGCTTCCGGCGGCGCGTCAGGAGCGCGGACCGCTCAAAGACTTGCCGCTCGTGGCGGCGCGCTGGCTTGTTTAACGTACCACCGGACCGGGATGCAGATATGCACGCCTTTGCATGGTAACGGCGACATACGTATACATACGAGAATATAGATGGACGAACTTTCACACAACGGATGGGACGACGAACTGGCACACCTCACCAACGGCAAGCTTGAGCAGATCGTCGTCACGGGCGATCCGGCGACCGAAGACGCGGTACGCACGATCCTGCATGGTATCGGCGAGGACCCCACACGCCAGGGGTTGCAACGCACGCCCCTGCGTGTCGCCAAAATGTACGCCGAGCTAACCGCAGGCTACCATGTCGACCCCGCCGCGATGATCAACGACGCGATCTTCGAGGTCGATTACGACGAGATGGTGATCGTGCGCGATATCCATTTCTATAGTCTATGCGAGCACCATATGCTGCCGTTTTATGGTCATGCACATGTCGCCTACATCCCAAACGGCAAGGTGCTCGGGTTGTCCAAGATTCCGCGCATCGTTGAAATGTACGCGAGGCGGTTGCAAGTGCAGGAACGCATGACCGTCGAGATCGCCGACTTCCTGAACACGACGCTGCAACCGCGTGGCGTCGGCGTCGTCGCACAGGGCGTGCACATGTGTTCGGTCATGCGCGGCGTCCGTAAGGAAAGCGCGAGCATGATCACCAGCGCCATGCGCGGACGTTTCAAGACCGACCCCAAGACACGCGCCGAATTCCTGGGGCTGATTACCGGACCGCACGCGAATCAATAAGCGATGATCAACGGAGCGAGAGCAATGACAAGAATGATCGATGTTGTCAGTACAGACAAGAGGTTCCGATGCAGGTTATAGGGCCAGGCAGCACGTTCGATTGCTTGTTCGACGACGATACGACCACAGGACGTGTGTTGCCGCCGGAGTTCCAGGCGATCTACGGACGCTGGCCTATGCCTGTCCCCACTGAGCGACCCTACATTTATACCAACTTCGTTACATCACGTGACGGGCGCATTTCGTTCAACGAGCCAGGGAAAAGCAGCGGCGGTCCGGTATCAGGATTCAACCGACATGACCGCTGGGGCATGGCGCTGCTGCGTGCCCGCGCTGATGCGGTGCTGATCGGTGCCAGCGCGCTGGCGGACGCGCCGCGCCAACGCTGGACCGCTCCAGCGATTTTTCCCGACGATACGGCAGCATGGGATTGGCTACGTGAGCAGGAAGCCCGTGCACCGATACCCCTGCACGTCGTCGTCACACGCAGCGGTACGCTGCCAACTACATCGGTGGTGCTGAATGACCCAGATGTACAAGTGCTGGTCGCCACAACCGACCACGGTGCGCAACAGGCGCGAGCCGTCGCCGCGAATCTGCCGAATGTGCGTGTCATGGCGACCGGAGCCACGCTCGATTACGTCGAACTGATGCATACGTTGCGGCGAGAGTATAACGTGGCGCACCTGCTTTCCGAAGGCGGACCCAACATCTACGGTGGTCTGCTGGCAGCAGGCGTCATCGACGACGAGTTCGTGACACTCAGCCCGGTCGTGGTCGGCAGCAGCGACGAAAAGCGACGCCCAGGCCTGGTGGAAGGCGTCGCGTTCAGCCCGGACGCGCCCCCACGCAGCCACCTGCTGACGCTGCGCCGTGCGGGCGACTTCCTGTTCTTGCAAAGCCGCTATAGCACCCTACCCACGACAAACTCGTAGGCGCGGACAAAGCAAAAGGGCGGGTGGTCATCGTGATGACCACCCGCCCTGCGCGTATCGCTCTCAGCTTATCCGAGTTCCTTCAAGCGCGCTTCCCATTTGCCGATCATGCGGTTGTAGATGTCTTCGCTGATCTCGCCCTTGGAAAACCGCATGTCGAGAGCGTCGATGGCATCCTGCACCTGATCCTTGGTGATCGGAGCGTTGGCGGCCGCTGCGGCGGCAGGTGCCGCTGGAGCCTGTTGTTGCTGCGGCTGGAACGCCTGGCCCATCATTCCTGCCATCCCCGCGCCCAGGCCAATACCAGCGCCTAGCCCGACACCTGTTCCTGCGGCACCACTCTGGTTGAGAGCAGCATCGCCGAGCGCGCGCGCCGACTTGAACTTGAGGTACTGATCCATGTCGCCGATCGCGCCCATCGAGGCACGCTCGTCGAGCGCCTTCGCAGTTTCCTCGGTTGGCGTGATCGCGTTGACATACAGCGCCGTAAGCTCCAGACCAAGTGCGGTGAAGTCCTGCTGCACCCGCGTGCGGACGGTGTTGGCGATCTCACCATACATCACTGGCAAATCGAGCAGCGAGCGGTTCAGAGCGCCCAACGTTTCGATGAAGCGCTGCACGATGATACCGCGCAGGTAGCCCTCGATCTCACTGGTGTTGAAGATGCCCTGCTGTCCGGCGATAGTGTTCACCACGAGCTTAGGGTCCTCGACCTGGAAAGCATATGAGCCAAACGCCCGCAGACGTGCCAACCCGAAGTCCTTATCGCGGAAGGGCAACGGCTCGGCGGTTCCCCACTTCTGGTCGATGAACTGGGCCATGTTCACGAAGACGACTTCCACCGGAAATGGTGTCTTGCCGTTCGTGACCAGATTGATCAGGCTCGCCAGGATCGGGATGTTATAGGTTGTCAGCGTATGGCGTCCCGGCTCGAACATGTCCAACGCTTTGCCGTCACGGAAGAACACCGCCCGCTGCGATTCACGCACGATCACCTGTGAGCCAAGCCGAAAGTCGCCGGGGCCACCTTCCGGCTCGCGGTGAACGATCTCGGTACCAGTTTCATCCAGGAACTCGACGACATCAATAATCCGTGCCATTGCCATACTCCTTATATACGGGAAAGAAATCGTTATGCTGTGGGTTGACCCTGATTCGACGGGACGGTTCCCGCCGGGGGTTGTTCCGGCGTTGCGACGGTCTGTGGCGCATCGGGTGGAATGAACAGTTCGACGCCACAGTACGGGCACTTGACGACACCCTTGCCAACCAGTTCACGTATGCCACCACAGTTCGGACACTTGTTGCTGCCGACCCGCGAGGCGTCCTGTGAATAAAAGGTCTGGCTTTTCCAGTCGATATAGCCCGAAAACAGCCCCAGATTAACCAGATCGTAGATCGCGGTCTTGACATCATCCCGCGACATCTTGGACTCGAGCATCATCGTACTCAGAGACACTTTGCCCTGCGCCTGGATGATACCGAGCAGACGTTCCTTCTTGCGGACGCCTTCCATGTCGCGGGCTTCGCTTTGCCCGCGCATAAACAGGTACAGCCCACCACCGCCCAGGATCAGCAACGGCAGCACGCCGAAAATGCCAATACCCAGGATCGCACCGGCAGTGCCTACCTGACCTGTTCCGATGCCCGACCCGATGAACAACGCGACGACAAAGAAGAACACCAGACCGACCGCCATCAGGATGCCACCAACCATTTTTCCATTATTCATTCAGTGTTTGGTCCTTCTATCTATGTTCCCGACAGTCGAAACACGCGATCATCCAAAGCCGCTCGAACCACCGCCGCCGCCACCGCCACCACCGCCACCGCCGCCGGAGAAGCCACCGCTTCCCCCACCGGAGCCGGAACTCGAAGGTGCGCTGGTGAACGTCGAGGACGCGCTATTGAGCATACCGAAGAATCCTGCGCTCATGGCGTTGAGGCCACCGAAGGCACCGCCCGCCGCGCTATCCAGCGACGGCGTTCGTCCGCCGCCACCGCCACCGCCACCCGAACCTTCATTCGAGCCAGTACCCGAATTGTTGTACCCACGCCCATAGCCGCCCGGATACATATGGGGGCCGTAATAGGGTTGGTACCAGGTTGGCGCTGGCGTGTTGACCCGCTCGAAGCGTTGTACCCAACTTTTTTCGAGGCCAAACGCGACCGCATAGGGTAGGTACTGCTCGAACTGGTCCTTGGCTTGATCGACCTGGGTGTACTTATCCATCGACTCCAGGTAGCGCCGGAACGCTCGCCATTTCGCGGCAGCCGTCGCGCCTGCGTTGGTCTTTTTGGGCATCGAGAAGCTCATGATCGCGAACACCAGCAGCACGATACACAGCGCGATCCAGAGCAAGAACGCCATCGACATATAAGCAGGCAGCGCTGCGACGGTGAAAAAGCCACCGACGCCGACGAGGACCAGCAATCCCACACCCAGACAGCCGAAGCGTGCACGAGTTTTGTTTGGCTGTTGCTGAAAGAATCCGGCGGTCACGGTTTCGGCATACATGTCCTCTTTTAGCTCAGGGATGATCTTGTAGAATTTTTCCTTGAGGTCGGACATATCGCGCGAGGTCTTTTTGCCAAAGATCGCCCGCAGTAACTTCTGCTCATATGGACGCAGCGAACGGGCGTCTGCTTCCTTCAACACAAAGGTAAAGTCCTGCGACCGCGAAAAGATACCACTCGACACTTCGTGTTCTTGAATTTCCATGTAGCCGCGTCGCGCGAGGTCGATCATTGTCGCCAGGATATCCTTCATATCGGCTGATTCGTCCAGCAACGTGCCGACCACTCCTGGAGGCACATCGTCAGGTGGCTTGGGATAGAACTCCGCGATAGCACCCACTGGCGCGTCGCGCCCACGGCGATACCAGAGCATGTACAGACCCAGCAAACCACCAAAGAACGCTACCAGCGCACCCGCGCCGAAGCCGAGGTCGTAGATTGGCCGGATGGCGGCGATTCGAGCGGCTTCCGCATCCGCAGCGGCACGGTTCGCGTCATCCTCTGCCTGCCACGATGGCTCCGGCGAGGTCACGACACCATGCGGAAACTGCGCCCGAATCTCCCACACATCACCTTCGCCGAATGATCCACCCGTGTATTCGATAGTGCGTCCGTCGATGATGCGAGCGTTCTCAACCTGCTCGGTGTTGCCTTCGTACGTGGATGCGCGTAGCTCGTTGGGCTGGAACGAGCCAGGAACATGCACCTGTACCGTCGAATTACGAATTTCATACCCGCGATCGGCTTCGATAAACTTCCACCAGAACTGGTCGCCGCCTTCATAGATGCGCACCGCGCCCTGAAGCCGATACGCGAGGACGAAAGTACGCGTTTCGTCGGTGGCTGGCTCGAAGTACCAGGTGATCTTACGCTCTCCGCCTGTGAAATCGAGTTCATAGGTGTAGGGGTCGCCATTGGAGCTTTCCTCGTACACCTGCCCGTTCTCACTCACCGACCATTCATCGATCTCGTTGACACGATCAAGCGGGATCGCACGAAACGCGAACCTGAACGTGCCGTTGAACTGCACTTGCCATGTTTCCTTGACCAGGACATCGCCGTTCTGCTCGATAGTGAAATCGCCATCGCGGCGCTCGACCAGCACCGAGCGGTCCTGGGCTGCAACCGGCGCGGCGAAGTACGTCGGCACAAGCAACATGCCAAGGAGCACGAGCAAACTGATGTGTAAGCGCTTCATCGTTTTCATATAGTCCAATTACCGCCTGTGTACGGCACCTGCTGAAATGGTACGCTCATCTATGTCTTTCCTTACCGAGATCAGTCCTTATTGTTATACGCTGATCGAGCCTGGTTCGTTGCAGGACAGAGGTCATTGGTGCAGATCACATCCAGCACTACCGCTATCATAGCCTGTTTTTCAGGCTCGATGTGTCACGCATTGAACATTCCACGCGCGATCGAGCCGGAGTAAGGTATAAGCGATGATACATCGGCGCACACTATGACAGAAGTTGCGCGCAGGTGCAAGCAACGGAACGGCGGGCGACGATGATATGATAGGCAAGTGTATATAAGGACCTTGCCGTGCAAAAGCTCGCGATTATCCATACCGCGCCAGTGAACATTGAACCGTTGAACGCGCTGGCAGGCGAACTACTCCCAACATATGAAGTTATCAATTTGATGGACGATTCGATCCTGCCGCATCTCAGAAATGGTGGCACCATCGACGACATCGAGGATCGGCTGACGCAGTACGCTCGCATCGCCGAAAGCATCGGTGCCGAAGGCATCCTGCATGTCTGCTCGTCGATCCGCGACCTGGTGCCGCGTGTACAACAACATGTCGCTATCCCGATTGTTTGTATCGACGAGGCGATGGCGACAACCGCTGTGCGCGATTACGAGCGCATCGGCGTCGTAGCAACGCTACCGACGACACTGGAGCCGACGATGGGCCTGTTGCAACGGACCGCTGCTGGGGTCGATCATCCGGTCAACCTTGTGCCAGTACTGGTCGAGGGCGCGTTCGGACGTTTGCAGGATGGCGACGCCGCCGGACACGATGCTTTGCTGGTCGAGGCGTTTCAGAATCTAGTGGACGATGTTGATGTGGTAGTGCTCGCTCAGGCGTCGATGGCGCGTGTCGTCGCCACGCTCCCGGCGACGATGCAGGAACGCTTTTTATCCAGTCCACGATTAGGGATGGAACATCTGAAGGCGGTCCTTGAAGCCCGTGCGCACGAAACCGAACGCGATTAAATACAATCCTGCCGGAGCACATACTCCGGCAGGACGCGGCGACGTTAGGCTGTAGGTTCGGCGGGCGTGTCGGCAAGCGTGGTCGGCGGCGATGTCGAAGGCACATCGCTGCCGGGAAACGATTCTTTGGAGCCTTCGTCTACACGATTGAGCCCGGTACTGGTGGTTTCGCGCTGGCTCGTCGGATCATCGTCGTATACCTGTGTTGCTTTTGGCGCAGATTCTTCCTCGGTGAACGCTTCCGGAAGTTCGTTCTTCGTTTCTGCCATCATGGTTCTCCTTCCTATGTCTGAGCATGATGCGAGCAACATATGTGCCTGTACAGCGGTACTATCATGCCTCACGCAACAGATCATTGCTTTGGATCACATCCAGCGCGAGCGAGCGATGACCGACGCTGTCGAACAAGACCGTGATTGTGTCGGCATCGACACGTGTGACAACGCCCGCTCCCCAGCGTTGATGCACAACCAGAGCGCCTGCGACGAACGGCGAAGCGATAGCAGTGGTTGCAGCGGAAACCACGCTGGCCCGGTCGGTGCGTGGAACATCATTATCGCAGCACCCACAGACAGTATCTTCGAAGGTTTCGCCGAAATACGCCAAAATGTGCCGTCGACGACACTCATTAGTTTCCGCGTAGCTCCGCATCATGTCGAGTCTGCTTTCCTCGTATGCCTTGCGCTGTTTTTCTGATGCCAGCGGCAGCGCATAGGGATCGACTTCTGTGCGAATCAAACGCACACGCCCCCGCTTGACTTCGACGATCTTCTCTGCACGCACGATTTTGAGAAATTGGGCCGCGTCACGTTTATTCAGGCCGGTAATAGCGGAGAGATTCGTAACGGTTGTTTCGGGATGCATGACGAGCGCTGCATGCGCTCGCACAGCTTCCTCGCGGGTGAGCTCACCAGTGCCGTTCAGAAACGACGCGCGGCTCAGGTCGCCAGGACGGTAGATGATCGTGCAGCGGGCAAACGCGCCATCACGTCCGGCGCGTCCAGCCTCCTGGTAATAGGCTTCCAGACTCCCCGGAACGTCGCGGTGGATGACGAAACGAATATCGGGCTTATCGATGCCCAACCCAAATGCGTTCGTTGCGGTGATCACCCGCAATTCGCCACACATGAAGGCGTTCTGCACACGTTCACGGTCGACTTTACTCCGTTGACCATGGTAATAGTCGGCGGCGATACCCCAGGCTTGCAGCCATTGCGCGGTTTCGCGCGCCGCCCTGGTGGTCGCCACATAAATAATACCGCTGCCCTGCATCGCCTCATCGAGTTGTTCGGCTATGCCCTGCGGATACCGTGAGCCGCCCTCAGTCAGCAACTGTTCGAGCACACGGCGGTCATCATGTTCGTTCTCAACACGCCGCACTTCGAAGAAAAAATTAGGGCGGTCGATGCCATGCGCGACGATACGCGGATCGCGCATACCCAGGCAATTGACCATATCACGGCGTACCCAGGGTGTCGCAGTCGCCGTCAGCGCCAGCACTGGAGGTCGCCCAAGTTTGCGAATCGCATCTTCGAGGTCGAGGTATGCCGGTCGAAAGCCGCGCCCCCATTCGCAGACCGCGTGTGCCTCATCGATCACAAACAATGACACATCCATCTTGCGCAGCGACGCCATAAAGTCCTTGTTATAAAAACGCTCCGGCGTCACATACACGAGCTTGGATTCGCCGCGCTCGGCTTCGGCAAGTTCTTCTGCATATGTGCGTTCATTCTGTGTACTGTTGACGATGGTCACGGTGAGACCACGTGCTTCGAGTGCTTCGACCTGATCCTTCATCAAGGAGAGCAGTGGAGACACGACGACCGTAATACCTGGTAGCAGATAGGCCGCCATCTGGTAGACCAACGATTTACCCGCGCCCGTGGGCAGGACGCTGAGTACGTCATGTCCATCGAGCAATGCCTGGATCGCCTCCTCCTGTCCGGGACGAAAGGTGTCAAAACCCCATCGTTCGCGTAATTCTGTATGCAAACGTGCGGTAGTTCGCTTGTTCATTGTGTGTCATTCTGACGTGCGGGCGTCGCTACATACGGATACGATTGTTATGCTTCGGTGCCGGATCGCGGCGTCTCGTTATTCACGGCTGCCGCATGATAAGTCGTTTGGGTGAGGAACGACGGCGCAATAGCGGATTCGCTATCCCAACCACGTTTAGCTTCGTCACCGTCACGGTCAGTCGGACCGGGCAAGAAACGAACTGCCAGCGCAGATAGCGTAGCTGTGAGATTTGGAAACAGCGCCGCCACACGTGACGCTACAACTGCCTGAATCGAGATCACGAGGTCGGCATCGCCATAGCGGGCTGCCTCAATAATTTGCGCGGCGGCTCGTTCCACATCAATCGAGGAAATTGGAAGCGAATCAGCCACCGCAAACCAGGCGTATTCGGCCCGGTGCTGCCCCTTGAACAGGGCGTTAGGCGGCGACCCAGTGCGCATCAATCCAGGACTCACCGTCGTGATCAAGATATTATTTTTAGCAAGTTCCGCCCCCATACCCATCGAAAGGCCGACCAGCGCGAACTTGCTGGCGCTATAGGGTACAAGGTGTGGCACAGCCACTTTACCGCCAATCGAGGCAATATTGACGATACGACCGCTTCCGGCACGCAGCATGTGCGGAATGGCCGCGTTCATCAAATAGAGCGGTCCCCACATGTGTGTCGCCATCGCGTCCTCGAAATCCGCGATCTGCATGTGTTCGAGCGGTCCAGCCTGAATAATTCCGGCATTGTTGACCAGCACATCGAGCCCGCCGAAGTGTTCGACGGCCTGGGCGACTGCTTGTTCAGTCGCCGCCCGGTCACGCACATCACACACGATGGTAAGGACTTCGGCGCCACGCACTTCCAGTTGCTCCCGCGCACCTTGAAGGTCGTCGTCATTACGTGCGACGATAGTAAGTCGCGCTCCTTCGAGCGCGAACTGTCGCGCCAGCACCAGGCCAAGCCCACGCGACGCACCTGTGATCAGCACGGACTTTCCCGCGAAGTCGATGCGTCGACGATTCCGCAACGCACGCGATACGCCGACCGCCGCGAGCCCTGCCGCCAGCATGAAGCCTTGTTTTACGATACTCATTAATACTCCTCTCTCCTGCTTGAACATAAGCACGATCGCTGCCGATGAGCGCCTTGAGCGCTCATCCTGTGTGCTAAAACGGGCAAGGCTTGTCAGGACAACAGACGCTATGGTTTGAGGATAACTTTGATACAACTGTCCTGCTTGCGCTTGAACGTTTCATAACCGTTTGGGGCATCGTCAAGGCTCATACGGTGCGTAATCACGAAGGCCGGATCGATCTCGCCGCGTTCGACCCGTTCAAGCAGGGGATGAAGATACCTGTGCATATGGGTCTGGCCCATCTTGAAGGTCAGACCTTTGCTGAAGGCCGCGCCCATCGGTATTTTGTCCAGTAAACCACCGTACACGCCGGGGATCGAGACCGTGCCACCTTTCCGGCAAGCCATGATCGCTTCGCGCAATACATGCGGTCGGTCGGTAGCAAGGAACGTCGCCGCCTTCACGCGGTCGACCAACGCATCGACGCTCGCGCCATGCGATTCCAGTCCCACCGCGTCAATGCAGGCATCAGGACCGCGACCGCCCGTCATCTCCTTCAGCGTTTCCAGAACATGGACTTCGTCGAAGTTGATAATGTCAGCTTTGCCCTCATTTTTCGCCATCTGGAGACGTTCAGGGATGCGATCGATCGAGATCACACGCTCCGCACCGAGCAGGTAGGCGCTCTTGATCGCGAACTGCCCAACTGGACCCGCGCCCCAGATCGCGACAGTATCGCCAGGTTGGATATTACAGTTTTCGGCTGCCATGTATCCTGTCGGGAAAATATCAGATAGGAACAGCACCTGTTCGTCGGCAAGACCATCGGGAATTTTGATCGGGCCAACGTCGGCGAATGGTACACGCACGTATTCGGCCTGTCCGCCTGCATAGCCGCCCAACATGTGCGAATACCCGAACAATCCGGACGGCGAATAGCCGTACAGCGCTGCGGCGATACCGGCATTGGGATTCGAGTTATCGCACAATGACCATAGCTCACGCTTGCAGAAGAAGCAGTTGCCGCACGCTATCGTGAACGGCACCACCACACGGTCGCCGATCTTGAGGTTCTTGACTTCGCTGCCCAGTTCGACGACTTCACCCATGAACTCATGGCCGAGGATATCCCCCTTTTCCATGGTCGGGATGTAGCCATTGTACAGATGCAGGTCTGAGCCACAGATCGCTGTTGTCGTGATTTTGATGATCGCGTCACGTGGGTTCAGAATCTCGGGGTCGGGCACGGTTTCCACCCGCACATCGTCTTTACCATACCAGCAGAGTGCTTTCAAAGGTTTTCTCCTTCTACCTTCTCGCGTCAATCCGTTCCGACTCGTTCTGATCAACCTGGTATCACTCGCCCTGTGGCTGTCCTTCGGTCGTCGCCACCTCTCCGGCCTCCAACACCTGTTTGAGGCGGCGTAGATCCCCGGCGACTTGCAGATCAGGTTCTTCGCCGAAGAGCTTGGCGATAAGCGCACCAACATGCCCGACCGGTGGGCTATATTCCAGCCGTACATGCACTTCAGTACCACGGTCGCCAGCAGCAGGTTTGAACTCGACGCGACCTTTGTTCGGGATATCTGCCCCCGGCAGCGAGCGCCATGCAATCAGTTCATTCGCCCGTTCTTCGATGATCTCGGCGTCCCATTCCACCGTTGTACCCAGTGGCGCTTTGGCGACCCAATGCGAACGTCGATCATCGAGGGTACGGACTATTTCGAGGTGCTCCATGAAGCGTGGCAGATGCTCGAAGTCGCGCCAGAAGGCGAACACATCTTCCTGGGATGCGTTAACCGTCACGACTTTTTCAACGCTCACAGGCATCGCCGCCATGGGTTCGGTAGGACCAAATTGTCCCCATTCGGATGTATCGACGCCAATTTGTGCATAGATGCGATCATAGCCGGTGATACTACGGTATATCTGGTGTCCAGCAACAAGCAGTATGCCGATGCCGAGCGGTGTTTTATAGCGGCCCGCCCGCACACCGTATGACAACAGCGCGCCGCCGAGCAGCGATGCCACCCATCGCTCGGCGTTGCCGACATTGGTCGGATGCGTTGATGCGCTGGACGATGGAGCAAGAGGTAGCACCCTCAATACGTTCGTCATTTCTCTCATATTCCTAACCCTCCCTTCCTCAAAGCCGTCTAGCAAAGCATAGACCATCGAGGTTACACACGTGCTACCGCAGAAGGCACCAGCGGTTTGCTGGTGCCTTCTGCGGTAGCACGTGTGTAAAATTGGTCTTAGCCGTTGACAACCTCACCACCGTTGGGATGCAGAATCTGCCCGGCGATATAGGACGAGTCATCGGACGCTAGAAATACATAGCAATTGGCGACTTCCTCAGGCTGTCCAGCACGCTTCATTGGCACGTCGGCACCGAACGATGCGACCTTGTCAGCCGGGAAGGTCGATGGGATCAATGGCGTCCAGATCGGCCCGGGCGCGACGCCATTGACACGGATACCCTTCTCGATCAGGTTTTGTGATAACGAGCGTGTGAATGCCACAATCGCACCCTTCGTCGTGGAGTAGTCGAGCAACTGTGGGCTACCTCGGTACGAGGTGACCGACGTGGTGTTGATAATCGTACTCCCCGACTTGAGGTGTTTGAGCGCGGCCTTGACCAGATAGAATTGCGCGAAGATGTTGGTCTTGAATGTCCGCAGCAATTGGTCGGCGCTGATGTCCTCGATGCTGTCCTGTGGATGTTGCTCGGCAGCATTGTTGACCAGAACATCCAACGTACCGAACTCACGCACAGTTCGTTCGACTACTTCCTGACAATGCGCTTCGTCGCCGATATCTCCGGCGATCAACAGGCAACGCTGACCCTCTTGTTCGACCTGACGTTTGGTTTCGGCGGCATCATCATCCTCGTCCAGATAGGAAACGGCAACATTTGCACCTTCCTTGGCGAACAGGATAGCGACGGCACGCCCAATGCCAGAATCACCGCCTGTGATCAACGCAACCTTGCCCTGAAGTTTTCCAGCGGCACGATACTGCTGATCCTCGGCTTTTGGCTGTGGGGTCATTTCGGATTCGAGGCCAGGTCGTCGTTCCTGCACCTGCGGCGGCTGCAACTGCTTCTTGTCACCAGACATACATACTCCCTTCTCACACTCGTCACTTGATAAAAAGCTCACTCGTGCAGCGGTCGCGGCTTGCAAGCAACATGCCACAATCGGCCAATGTGATTCTGATGCCGAACTTAAAAGTCGCGTAGCGTCGGCATACTGTTTGCTTCCGGCTTTGCCATGACACACATGACGGAAGCTTCACAAGAACAGGACTCGATCGAAGCAGCACGCGCTGCCGGTCTGCGCTATGTTTCGGATCAAAAGCCCGGTATTACCCGCGAGCGGAAGGGCGACAGTTTCGTGTATGTCGATCCACAGGGGAAACGCATCGACGACGAACGGAAAATCGAACGTATCAACAAGCTAGTGATTCCACCGGCCTGGACCGACGTTTGGATTTCAACCGATCCACGCGGGCATATCCAGGCGACCGGACGTGACCCGAAAGGACGCAAACAGTACCGTTACCATACACGCTGGCGTGCGACACGTGACGAGACGAAGTATGGACGGGTGATCGCGTTCGGCAAGGCGCTTCCTTCGATTCGCGAGCGAACCGAGCATGACCTACGGCTGCGCGGCATGCCACGCGAAAAAGTCCTTGCGACCGTCGTACGGCTGCTCGAACTGACGCTGATTCGCGTCGGCAACGCCGAGTACGCCCGTGAAAACAAGTCCTACGGCCTGACCACCATGCGAAACAAGCATGTTGAAGTCAACGGTTCCACCATCCGCTTCAAGTTCAAGGGTAAGAGCGGCAAGTACCATGACATCGACTTGAAAGACCGTCAACTCGCCAGGCTCGTCAAGCGTTCACGCGATTTACCCGGCTATGAATTGTTTTCCTACGTCGACGAAGCGGGCAACACACACGACATCGAATCGGCGGACGTAAACGAGTATCTCCGTGAGATCACAGGCGAGGCATTCACCGCCAAGGACTTTCGTACCTGGGCCGGAACTGTGCTGGCATCCCTGGCGTTACGTGAGTTCGAACCAGCCACGTCCGACAGCGAAGCAAGAAAGAATATCGGTCGCACGATCGAACGTGTCGCGGAACGGCTGGGTAACACCCCGGCGATCTGCCGCAAATGCTACGTCCACCCAGTTATACTCGACACATATCTGGAAGGCTCGCTGATCGAAACGCTCCAACAACGTGCCAAGCACGAGGTGGAAACCAACCAACCTGGCCTCGATGCCGACGAGCGCATGGTGCTGGACTTCCTTGAAAAACGCCTCGCGATGGAAAAGACGTGAGGGAGGCTCCCTCACGTCCGTTGGCTAGTAGCGTTCGAGGTCGAAAGCCTCATCGGCTCCAGAACGTCGTTCGTTGGTGGCATGCGGTTGGCGTAGCTGTTGACGTCCGCGAAGCTCAGCAGTGTTTCCAAAACGTTCGGCTGCAGCGACGTTCGACTACGCATGGCAGGTAATCCTGGCAACATATTCCAGAATTGGTTTCGCGAAGTCTAGCGGTAGGCTTAGTGCCAAGGTCGCTCGGCATCATGCTGCGCGTTTATGATGACTTATCAACATATAGTGGATAATTTGAGGATAAGCCCCTACATGTAGCCTGAATCGGCTATGCGCTAAGCTCGGCGATGTGCTGGATTCCATAATGCTGATCGTAGCCTTTATATCTTCTGATAAATCTGAAAATTGCTAACAGTTGATGGAGCAATCATGTGCATCCAGCGCCATAGAGACACATAAAACCCCCTCATCGTGTAACATATTCAAGGGCCTTATGTAAACCGTTTTGGTTGTAATCTGCTCGTAACGCAGAAGTTGACATCCTCCCCAAATATATGATAGGATGGCGCTATTGCTACATGTAGTGGCGCTTTTATGAAACCAAGGCTGTATTTAGCTTATTTTCGGCAATAGAGGGCTGATAGCGGCAAATGATCGAGATTACGTAAACTTTTACACCTCCACTCAGCAGTACATCAGTGACTGCTTGCCAGTTCCCACTACTAGATCCTGAGTGATTCACCAAAGTGATGAGATGATGAAGCTAAGGCAGGATATTGCCTGCATCGAAGGAGCGAGTTGATGACGATTGTAGACCGTCCCGGAACGTCCAAGCGAGCAAGCGGCTCGAAATCAGCAAAGGCATCACTTAACGAACTCGGTGAGAAGATATTTCTCGATCGATACGCCCTCAAAGATATGACCAAACGATCGCTGACGGTGGGCGACACCGTGATCGTGTGTGTTGATCAAAAAACTCGCCAGCGTGAGATCGGCGCGGTGACCCACCTCAACGGTGGGCGCGTCACGATCGAATTGCGCGACGGCACCATCACCGAACAGGGCATCGAGGACGTTGATAAGCCGCTGGAAACCACACCCGAGCAGATGATGGCGCGTGTGGCCCGCGGCATCGCCGCGATGGAAACCAGGCGCGGAACAGCAAGAAGCCTGGGAAGACCAACTTCCGCTGGTTGCTCGATGACTGGCGCTTCGTTCCAGGCGGCCGCATCCTGACCGCCGCAGGCACCGAACAGCAGTTAACCTTTTTCAACTGCTACGTCATTCCTTCCCCGCAGGATTCGCGGCGCGGCATCGTCGACACGCTGTCGCAGATGATGGAGATTATGTCGCGTGGCGGTGGCGTCGGCATCAACCTATCGTCGCTTCGCCCACGCCATGCCTACGTCAAGGGCGTCAACGGACGCTCCAGCGGCTCAGTGTCATGGGGCGGCCTATACTCATTCGTGACCGGCCTGATCGAACAAGGTGGCTCGCGGCGCGGTGCGCTCATGCTGATCCTGAACGTCTGGCATCCCGATGTACTGAGCTTCATCAACGCCAAACGTGAGATGGGCAAGATCACCAACGCCAACATCTCGATCGGGCTGACCGACGACTTCATGGAAGCGGTACAGGCCGACGCCGACTGGGACCTCGTCTTCCCCGACTGCGAAACTCCCGGTTACGACCAGGAGTGGGACGGCGATATCGAGAAGCTGGCGTGCGGCGGGCAAGCCGATCAGCGTCTACAAGACCGTCAAGGCACGCGAAATCTGGAACAACATCGTCGAAAGCGCCTGGACAAGCGCCGAACCTGGCCTATGGTTCATCGACCGCGCCAACAAGATGAGCAACTCCCATTACTTCTCGCAGCTCATTTGCACAAATCCTTGTGGTGAACAACCGTTACCAGCATGGGGCATTTGTAACCTTGGAGCGTTGAATCTGAGCCACTTCGTCGAAGATGGCGAGGTCAACTGGGACGACCTGCGACTGGCGATACGCTATGCCGTGCGCTTCCTGGACAACGTCATCGACGCGACACCGTACTTCTTCGACGAGAACAAGCAGCAGCAGCAGAACGAGCGCCGCGTCGGTCTTGGCATCATGGGTCTGGCGGATATGCTGATCCGGCTGGGGATCCGCTACGGCTCGGAGGAATGTATCGCGTTCCTCGACCAGTTGGGCGAACGTCATCGCGACCGAAGCCTACCATGCCTGCGCCGACAACGCGGCAGAAAAGGGCGTCGTTCCCGATGTTCGACGCCGAGAAGCTGCTCCAAAGCGGCTACATGCAAGCCGATGCCCGAGCGATGTACGGCGAAGCAGTGCGCGAAACAAGGGTCTGCGCAACGTCACGCTGTTGACGGTCGCCCCGACCGGCACCACCGGCACGATGGTCGGCACATCGACGGGCGTCGAGCCGTACTTCTCATGGAGCTACTTCCGCAAGAGCCGTCTGGGTGTGCACGAAGAAAAGGTCGCAGTCGTCGGCGAATGGGAAGCAGCCAACCCCGGCAAGTCGCTTCCCGACTACTTCGTCAACGCCATGTCAGCTGACGCCGATCGAGCACGTCAATGTCCAGGCAGCGATGCAGCGCTGGATCGACTCGGCGATCTCCAAGACCTGTAACGTGCCCAGCGAGTACACCGTCGAGCAGACGCGCGAACTGTACGAATACATGTATCAGCATGGGCTGCAAGGGCGGCACGATCTACCGCGACGGCTCGCGCGACGAGCAGGTGCTGAACCTCAAGAAGAGACGAAGAAAAGCCGCTCACCCGTCGCCACGCCCGAACCGGCGAAACCGGCGACGGAAGCAAGCAAGCAGATCGCGGCGCTCTGGAACCAGCCCAAGATTCGGCCTCGACCGAAGCTAGCGCGTGGCGCGACGATCAAGAAGGAAAGCCCGCTCGGCGCGTTGTACGTCACGATCAACAACGACGACGAGGGCGAACCGCTGGAAGTCTTCGTCACGGCCGGCAAGGCCGGATCGGACGTGACCAGCATGGCCGACGCACTCGGACGCCTGGCGTCGCTGGTGCTGCGTGTCGCATCGCCGGTCACGCCGCACGAGCGTATGCAGGAGATCATCGCGCAGCTCAAGGGCATTGGTGGTGCGCGCTCGACGGGCTTCGGTCCTAACCGCGTGCGCTCGCTACCGGACGCCGTGGCTCAGGCGCTCGAAGAATGCTGCTCACCCGCCCCGGACGGCGCGATCAGCGCACGCGGAAGACATCCAATGGGCATATGCAGGTGCAACTCGCCCTGCCGACGATCCGCGCCGACCTCTGCCCATCCTGCGGCGAGGCATCCTTCGTCCACGAAGAAGGCTGTATGCACTGCAACGCCTGTGGCTTCAGCCAGTGCTAACGGCTAGGCTAAGGCATAGCCAATTGAAACCTGTTCAACGCTGAGCAGGACCATAGTAGGTGAAAGAGCCTGGTCGTAACGACCAGGCTCTTTGCATATGCTGTACCGACCGATAGTTACTTGTTGAGGTAAGGATCGAGCGCGTCGCGCAGGCCGTCACCGACGAACGAAAAGGTCAGCATCGTAACCGCGATCATGATCGTGGGGAATAATCCCAGATGCCAGTACACCCGAATATATGCGTTGGATTCCGCGACCATCTTGCCCCAACTTGGTAGCGGATCGTTGATCCCCAGACCAAGGAAGCTCAGACCGGCCTCAGCGAAGATCGCACTTGGCACGCCTAGTGTCACCGCAACAATCAATGGCGCGAGCGCGTTGGGCAACAGGTGGCGTGTGGCTATCCTCCAGGGACCCGATCCCAACGCATGCGCGGCGGTGACGAACTCCTTTTCGCGCAATGACAACAATTGGGCGCGGGTCAGGCGACATACATCAACCCATCCGATCAGGCCAATTGCCAGCACGACGTTGAACAGGCTTTCATAGCCTGATGCGTTGCGCCCGATGATCGAGATCAGGAACAGGGCGAACAGAATACCTGGAATAGCGGTCAGCACTTCGACCCAGCGCATCACGATGTAGTCGACCCAGCCGCCAAGCATACCCGCCAGCGTGCCAAGCGTCAGCCCGATGACCACTGCAACGATCTGCACGGCAAAGCCGACGATCAGTGACACCCGCGTGCCATAGATCAGGCGACTCAGGAAATCGCGCCCGACAGCGTCGGTACCGAGCCAATGCTTGCTGTTGGGGAACTGGAGCGTTTCACTCAGCACAGAATAATCGTACGGATAGGGTGTAATAATATCCGCGAAGATGGCAGCAAAGATCAACACAAGCATGACCATTAGCGCCCCTAGCGCGAGCTTGTTCTTGGAAAAACGACGCGCGGCATCACGCCAGATGCTTGACGAGCGGTCGCGATGCGTTTCTCCAGAAGCGAGTGTCGAGCTATCTGCAATGGTACTTGCCATTTTAGTCTCCATACAGCCGAATACGCGGGTCTACAACGGTATACAGCAGGTCACTGAGCAAGTACGTGATGCCCCAGGTCATCGCGACGAGTAGCATAGTCGCCATAATCATCGGGTAGTCACGCAGGTACACGCTCGACACGAAGAATTTACCAAGTCCAGGGACACGGAACACCGCTTCGATGAAGATCGTGCCAGTGATCAAGTTCGGAATTTGCGGACCGAGGATCGTAATGAGCGGAATCAGCGCATTCTTAAGCGCGTGGCGCATGATCACTGTACGCTCATTCAGACCCTTTCGCAC
This sequence comes from uncultured Chloroflexia bacterium, assembly GCA_963790835.1. Lineage (GTDB taxonomy): Bacteria > Chloroflexota > Chloroflexia > Chloroflexales > Kallotenuaceae > JBBSGA01. Next base: position 1,326,475 of record CAWBPU010000002.1, on the reverse strand, counting down.
GTGCGGTACGCACATAATCCGAGCGCAGAACTTCAACCAGGCTGGACCGGGTGTAGCGCGCGGTTAGCGACATCGGACCAAGCATCAAGGCCGTCACTGGCATGAGCCAGGTCTGCCAGGTCGAGAATCCCCCCGTCGGTAGCCAGCGCAAACGCACACTGAAGATCAGCAACAGCCAGGTCGCGATCACGAAGTTTGGCACCGTGATTCCCAGCGTCGCAATAAAGGTAACAACGTAGTCGATTCGGGTATTTTGCTTGATCGCGCCTATCGTACCTAGCAACATGCCAAGCGGCAGCGCAATTAAGAGCGCCATACCACCAAGCCTCATACTGACCGGCCAGGTGCGCCCGATAAGTTGAATCACCGTTTCGGTCGGGCTCTGGTACGAGATACCAAAATCGCCCTGCAGCGCGTTCCACATGTAGCGTGCATACTGTTCGTAGATCGGACGGTCGAGGCCGTACTTACGAAGGATATTCGCCTTCGCCGCCGGAGGTAGTGGTGATTTATCCTCGTCGAATGGACCGCCAGGGACCGAATGCATCAACAAGAACGCCAGGATCGAGACAATGACAAAAACAATGATCAGGCCGGCGATACGACCAAGCAGATAACGCGCCATAGCAAGTCCCTTTGAAGTTATCAAATGGAGATAGGAGGATACGATGTACCCTCCTATCTCCCCAGTACCTCACGTCCTATTTCGGTGGTGCCGAGCGATAGTTGGTAACGTCGTTACCGATGTACATCGAACCGATAAGCGTACTGTACGTGGAGAATCCAGGCCAGTGCATCGCTGCGATACCCTGATCGTCTGGTTCCAGTGCCGTGCCTTTGAGGTACGGACGGTACAGGTCGCCAGGAGTTTCGTGGTAGATGAACACAGCGCCTGCCTGTTCCACCAGCATCTTCTCAGCATCCTGGAACATCTTGGTGCGCTCGTCTGTCATCGCCGGTAAACGCCGATGCTTTCTTGTACAACTCATCGTACTCAGCGTTGTTCCAGTTGTGGCGTCCACCGCTCTGGAACACACCTAGCATGTTCGCCGGGTCCAGGAAGTCCATACCATAGGACACCAGGCCGAACTGGACCTGCGTCGGTTTGGCGTTCAAGGCGTCCATAAACGTCTTGTATTCCTTGTTGGACACTTCAACTTCGATACCGAGGTTCTGCTTCATCGATGCAGCAATCGCCTGGGCAACAGCCTGACGGACAGGGCCTTCGTTACGCAGCCACAGCGTCAGTTTAGGGAAACCTTCGCCGTTCGGGAAGCCAGCTTCTGCCAGCAATGCCTTGGCCTTTTCGACATCGTACGCTTGCAGCGGCTTCAGAGCCTCAGCGTTAGCGGCGGGGAACCCGGGCATCAGGAAGGAGTACGCAGGCATACCCTGGCTCGGCTTGACGATGGCCTGGATCAGCCCGTCGCGGTCGATAACATGCGCGACTGCCTGACGAACCTTTGGATCGTTGAATGGCGCGGTCTGCTCGTCAAAGAACAGATATTGCGTGCGGAAATCGCCGTAATGCGGATGGAACTGTGCCTTGAGGTCGGGGTCTGACTGGACGATTTCGTTATCAGCGGGCGACAGCGATGAGCCACCGACCGAGTCGATTTCGTTGGCTTCATACGCCGCGAAATTCGTTGAAGGTGCCGCACCGATCGAGATCACCTTCTGAATATAGGGCTTGTTGGTGCCCATATACTTTGGATTGGCTTCGTAGACGACACGCTCGCCCTTGGTCCATTCCTTCAGCACGTATGGCCCGGACGAAACCGAAGTCGCGACATCCGAGTTGTATAGGCCGCCATGTGCTTCCAACGCCTTCTTCTGCAAAGCGTTGCTATACAGCATCATCGAGGGCAGATACGGTGCAGGTGTTTGCGTTTCGACGGTCAGCGTGTGGGCGTCGACAGCCTTCACACCAAGCTGATCGACAGGAACATCGCCAGCCACAACTTCATCCCAGTTCTTAATCACGCCGTTGAAGAACCAGCTAAAGTCCCAGGCATGCTCGGGATCAGCACCATATCGCAGCGTGGCAACATAATCCTCTGCCGTTACCGGGGTGTCGTCGTTCCACATCAGGTTGGGATCGAGTTTGAAGGTCCAGATCAGACCCGTGCTATCGACCGACCATTCGGTCGCAGCGCCCGGCTCGATTTTGAAGTTCTTGTTGAGGCGCACCAGGGAGTCTGACAGCACGTCTGCGACCGCACCACCACGCTTGTACACCGACTCATACAGGTCGATTGTGGTGAAATCCGAAGTGCTATCGAAATGCGTGACGTACACCTGGTGTTCAGGAGGTGCAGCATCTGCGGGCAACGTCACGCCGTTCAGAATACCAGCGACCGATTCGGTTGCTGGCTCGGCGGCGGCAGTCGTCGGCTCAGCGGCAGTCGTCGGCTCAGCGGCAGTCGTCGGCTCAGCGGCAGCATCCGCAGTCGTAGGTTCGACGGCAGGCTCGGCAGGGGCTGTCGTCGGTGCGGCGGCGGTCGTCGGCTGAGTAGCAGTTTCTGTTGTGGCGCCCGGTGAACCACAGGCTGCCAAGAGGAGCGCAAGGATCAGAATGATGCCTTGCCACGAACGGTTTCGACTCATTGAATGGACCTCCCTAAGCGACGATAAAAACTGGTGAACGATATCTGTAAACCATGCCACGGTTTCCAGATACGTTGAATACCCTGTGTTACAGTCATGCTCGCCGTTCATCGAACGAGCGATCATCAGATACTTCTGGGAATGAAGGTGCAGTGAACTGAAGACAGTTTCATCACCATGCAGAGCGACAATGACAACACTTCTCGTCAAGCCGTTCCGACGTTAGAGCGAGCGTACCAACAAACGATTTCGCATCCGCGAACGTAGTCTCTGAGCATTCAGGGGACAGCAAGCGACCGACTAGTACCAAACCCACATCATAGTGCAGTAAACGTCAACTTCGCGCAAACTCTGAGGGTGATGCACCACATCTTAGCACTACCTCTGAAATTGGTCAATAAAACGCCGGCTATTGTCCTATCTGGAAACAAGTTCGGAAGGTGCTGTGCATGGTCAATTTGGACATTTTGCCTGCGGAGGGGTGAACGCCTCATTGGAACGCATCCACTGACCACAGCGATACCGCTCAGGCTACGGCGTACCAGAACGGTGGCATTCCCAACAGCCAATGGACCGCTGGGAATGCCACCATTCCACGTAGAGACGTCGACGTTAATTCAGACCATCACACCACGGTGTCATCGTCGCCGGTGCTACGACCACGCTGGCGGGCATAGCTCGATGCCGCCATCTGTTTCAACGCTCGCCGGTCGGTGGAGCGCCCCCCCTGCGCCAATCGCTGCAATTCGGGCGCGGACGCAGCGGGCATCGCATACATCTCGCCGAGACGTTCAAGCGCGCTGATGCTTTGTTGCGCGACTTGCTTTCCGGCAGCACTGTCGCCACTATCGTACAGTTCCGCCGATGCCCCGACGCCCTGCGCCTGCATAACTTCCACTAACTCACGCACGAGTTCGTGATCTTCCAGCACCGACGCAACATCCGATGTCACGCGCAGTACCAGCGTTGCAGAGGATATTTCGGGAACGTCATCCAATGCCACACCACGAGCCTGAGCGGTCACGTGCACATCGCCTTCGAGCATTACTGGGCTGGTCAGTTCGAGCCAAAAGGCACGTTCGCGAGCAAGATCGCCTAACATAACACGCACGCCACGAGCACTGCTGGTCTGAGTATATCCGTTAAGGTTTGTACCTATTGCGGCCAACCCCGCCTCAATCTCGATCTCAACACCCCGCACTCTAACCGTTGAGGCAGCTTGTAACTCGCGTTGCAAGATGTCATCTACGCCACTCGCCGTTTCAATATGATAGTAATCGCCGTTGCCTGCCCGCCCGACCGCTCCTAGCACCGCACTGTTATACTCCAATCCGACACCAATCGCCGATATGGTGATAGCTTGAACAGCGGCAGGCTGCACCACCGACGCCAACCCATCGACACTGGTGACACCGACGTTGGCAAGCCCATCCGTGATCACAACTACTTTGCAGACATACATGCGGCGCGTCGCCTCATCGAATTGCTCGAAGGCGAGTCGTAAGCCGTCATGCAAATTGGTCATAGCATCTGGTCGAAGGCCACGAATAGCACCACGTACCGTCGTGCGGCTGGCGGTAGACAGGGGTGTAAGCGGCAAATCGAGTTGCGCAACATCCGAGAAGCTGATCAATGCCAGCTGATCCCCATCGCTCATAGCATCGACCAGTCGCTCGGCAGCATCGCGTGTAACACTCATCTTGGTGCGCCGTTCAGTGGGTTGCATGAACGGGCGCTGCAGTACCTTGCGTAACGATGGCGGTTGCTCCACAGGAACGGGCGCACGCGGACCAGCCATGTCATTCATGCTACCGGAACGGTCAACGACCAGCGCCAATGCTATTGGCTGTCGTGATGCATTCGGCGCATCCTTCGGGGGCGTGACCGTCACCCGTAGATGGGTCGTGCCGCTACGGGGCAATAGCGCGACGCGGGTTGCCGCAAGTTCGAGCCGCAGTGCCATGATCGTTGCCTTTCACGAGCCTTCGCCCGTATGTGTTGTGATCGTCTCTCGAATCGCACGCACGATGTCGTCCAATGCGGCATCGTCCCAGCCGGACGCCGAAAGCGTTAAGCCCGGTGCGACGACAAGCGTGCGTGTATGCGTCGGCCTTGATGGCGCGGGAGATCGCTCCCGTACGGATTGTGCTGGCGCGGGTGCTCTGGGAGTGGATGATGCTACACTCGAAGCGGACGTTTCGACCATCGTACTGATCGCATCCAACGTATACCCACGGCGTTTGAGATCGCGGGCATGCCGCATCGCCACCAGATGCGTGTCGGTGTAGCGGGGACGCGAGCCATGATATTCGGGTGGAGGCAATAATCGCTGCTCGGCGTAGTAATGAACGGTGCGCACAGAGATAGTTGTATCCCCCTCACGGCGCAGTACGTCCGCGATATCTTCGGCTGACAGATAGTGTGCCAAGCCCTCCTCCTTCACGATGACCACAGCAGACATATCATCGTATCCGCGAGGTGCGTCTGCCGTACGCCCGCTGCTGGTACGTCCCAGTATACTGGGACGTACCAGCAAAGTCAATCGCACTTTTAGAAACAGTTGCATAAAACGTCACAAGAACAATCTGGTGAGACGCACCTATGGGGAACATCCGCATTTCAACGACGCGAGCGACGAGGGTATCATCACTGATCTGTCGCCGGTAGTCAGATGTCTGTCGTACCGCTTTCGTCTGCTCGGCACGATCCTTGCATCCAATTTTTCACAAGGTACTTTCAGCATGGAGAAGATAGAATGGAACTCGATACGATTCTTGATGAACTCGAACAACTAACCGCCGAACAGTATGGCTATCTGGGTGTCGCAGCGATTTTTGGCCCGCTCCTCCTCAAACTTCTAGGATTCAAACTCCTAGGCGCACTCGTCCGCCCGCTTGCACTGGTACTGATTCTCGGTGGCATTTACGCCCGTCAACAGCGTGGGTCCGAACAAATGTAGAGAGGCGTCACCAAAGAAAAAGCCCAGCCGAACCAATTGGTTCGGCTGGGCTTTTAGCATCTAGCGAACGGGAAATTAGTCAGCAGCGACCGTGCCAACCTGAGCGGATTCCGCTTCCATAGATAGCACGAACTCACCCGACCGGCTGATCGAAACATGCTCTGGTCCGAGACCCAGCGGCAACAACTTGGCGGCCTGTGCCGCTCGTTCCAATGCACGCTTGTTTTCGAATCCGAGCGCGTCGAGCACCGGATTCGCCACCGACCGTCCATGCTTCAGAGGCGTATACAGCTTGGTGCGTATAAGCGCTTCCTTCATTTCCGATTCATTAGGAATCAAGTACAGGGCGGGCATCGTGAAACCGGCAAATACTCTGAAGATCATATCCAGCGTTTCTTCTGGTAGATACTTCTTATAGATATCGACGATGCGCAGGAACATGGCATGGTGGGCAATCTCGTCGTTCGAAACAATCTTAAACGCTGCTGCGGCACCAAACTGCTTGCCGCGCGCACGTTCTTCGGCGGTCGCCTTTTCAGGAAGACCATATTCCGAACGTATACGCTTGCGTAGCTCGTCGTAATTAAAGAACGTGGCACGTTCCTGGAGCATCGCGTAAACGGCAACACCAAGCGGCGTGTCCATGCCGGGGTGGTTTTCCCGCATCGTCCAGGTGTGAGCGTTGACTTTATCACGGTATTCGTCGATTTGCTTCTGCGTGCGGACACCGGAATGGAGCAGCACGAGTTCCCATGACTCAGCATGCTTGGCTTCTTCCATGCCCCACACAAGCGAGATATTCCGGCGGGCGCGGATTTTGCCGACGATATTGATCGAGTCCGCGACGTAATCGCCTACATAGTCTTCGATGCCGAGGAAACTTTCGATCAGGGTGATCGTGTCATCACTCAGCAGGTGACCGCGTTCGCGCATCTCGTTCAAAGGCAAGTCATCCCAGGGAAACCAGTTCCGGGACTTGACCGCTTTCCGGAAGTAGTCGATGTAGGCAATTCGAACTTCCTCGGCGATAGCATGTTCGCGAGCTTCACGGGTCCACGGGCCACTTAATACTACATGAGGATGTTCGATGCCACGGACTGGGACTTCCTCGACGGTCATAGTGCTTCCTTTCATCCAAATCACCTATCTGTGATCTTCTTCATATGATGGCGATGAAGCAACGTCAAATATCGTTCCACCATCGCGTGTTCTGTAATACTTATGCTCAGAATCATCGATCTGCGTTCCGAAGCAGCAGGTCTTCGAGCACCTATCTTAGTACGAGCAGGGGACCAAAACGGTTTTGCTCTATATTCTACACGTTTCGCGCCCCTTTAGTATTATGTACGTAAAAACTACCCCAAAATGCTCAAATTCCCGCCGACGAATATGAGGACGGTAAAAACAAGCTATCGTAGCATCGACGTGCCGCCATCGCATTGGTGGCACGTATCTAGCCATACCATAGAGGAATAGACTGACAACAGAGCGTTGCTACGCAGCGAGTGATGAGGATGACCATTATTCTCGGCAAGCGTGAAGGTTTCACTACATCGGATCGTGGTGGTCGTTGTACAATAGAGCGGAGCGGGAGATTCCAGGTGGAACCAGCGGACAACACCAACGAGCCACAACTTGACGACGAGGCGCTCCTTAGGCTGATCGGTTCGCACGATGAAGGTGCGCTGTCATCGCTTTACGAGCGGTATAGCCGTCTTTTATACGCGATCGCGTTACGCATTACTGGCGACACCGGAAGTGCGGAGGAAGTCACGCAGGACGCTTTTCAGGCTGTATGGCAGCGTGCCGCGCAATGGCGGCCTACCGCTGGATCGGTGCAAGCTTGGCTCAGCGGCATTGCGCGCAACCGCGCAATAGACGAAGTGCGAAGCCGTTGGCATCGTGCCCGACAAACCGAGTGTGGCCTCGACGGAATGCCGGCTCTGCATGCAGCCGTCGAGCGCGGCTGGGAACACCTGACGATCCTTCGCAGTGACATGCAGGAAGCACTAGCAAAACTGCCTGCAAAACAGCGCCAGGCGATCGAAATGGCTTTTTACGGTGGCTTGACCTCTCATGAGATCGCTTCACGTATGGACGAATCGGTTGGAACTATTCGCAGTCGCTTACGGTTAGGAATCGAGAAATTACGTGATGCCGCAAATTCCTGGTTTGAAAACAACTGATTTCCGTGCGACTATAATATGATGGACCAAACACAAACCAAGGGAGGTTGGTTGAAGTCCTCACAGATCGACGATTTGTCATTGCTGCGGGATGAAGACCTGCTTACACTAATAGCGGCTGGCGACGATCAGGCGCTTGGTGTCTTATACGATCGCTACGTCCGCCTCGTATTCAGCATCTCCCTGCGTATTACAGGTGATCGGCTGAGTGCAGAAGAAGTCGTGCAAGACGTCTTTCAGGTCGTCTGGCAGCATGCAAAGACCTTCCGACCCTCCGCAGGGGCAGTTGGGGGATGGCTAACGGGCATCACGCGGCATCGTGCGATCGACGAAATACGCTCGCGCCAGCACAAAGCCCGGGACCGAGAGATATCCGCCGAGGATGCGCCCGCCGATGCCATGGTCGTGCGGGACAATCTCGCCCAGGACGTTGTAGTGCATGAGGACATCAAAGCGGCGCTCGCCGAGCTCCCGGCAGCCCAACGGCAAGCGATTGAACTCGCGTACTACGGTGGCTTGACCTGCAACGAAATCGCGGCCTCGTCGGGTACGTCGGTGGGAACCATTAAAACGCGATTACGTCTTGGCCTGGTCAAATTGCGCGGTTCGTTGCTCCCTGGCTGGATAGATGTTGAGTAGCGTAGTTGAGCATCCCAAAGCCCAATTGCGCACCTTACAAATACCATGTATATAGGTACTCAGCAGATACTCAGGAAGAAAAAGGATCTATGAAGCACGTTTTATACGAAGATATGTGTAGACGAGAAAAAACATTTAATTACTACGTCTGGAGCGATCTACGTTAGACCCCATGCAGATGCACAACGAACATATCGATTCTGAAACCCTTACGGCATACGCATTCGATGCGTTGCCCCCGGACGAACTGATCACGATCGGCTCGCACCTGGCAACCTGTACGACCTGCCAACGGGAAGTCGCAAGTTTTCGCACAGTAGGCGACTACCTGCCGTATGCTCTTACACTTTCCGAGCCACCGGCGGGCATGCGTGAGCGTATTATCGCCCGCGCCCAAGCAACGCCGCAAAACCGCACGGCTGGAGCAGCACGTCCTCGGCAGGCTGTGGAACCGGTAACCCGAACGCGAGTCCCATGGCTCCGACGTTTGACACCCTTTGCGCTGGCGTTTGCCCTGGCCATCGGCGTCCTGTTCGGGCGCTACTGGCCTACCGCAACAACGTCCCTGGTGGAACAACCCGGCGTTCAAGCTGTCACTCTCACCGGACAAGGACAGGGTGCAGGAACATTCGCCGTCGCCACTCGCTCGAATCGCGCACAATTAGAAGTGACGGGCTTACCACCGCTACCATCGGGGCAAGTCTACCAACTTTGGTTGCTCGATGGAGATACACCGATTAGTGTCGGAACGTTCTCCGTGGATGCCCAAGGTCGTGGGCGACTAGAGTTCAACGGCCTCGCCTGGTCATCGGGCTATAACACCGTGGCGATCACAGCCGAGCAACAAGGTGGAAGCCCTGCCCCAACCAGCAACATCGTCATCGCAGGCGGGTTGTAGCCGACCCTCGCGCTACACCGCCTGACCCCCTTTCTGTCATCCGGCAAATCACCTTCCATACCTTACCGGCGTCACCACTTGTGCCGCTGGACGAGCCATGTACCAGCATCCTGAGATTGACAAATCGGGTGTTTCTGATTGATGATGGTCTTGCATTGTGGTGAAACGACCGCGAATGGCGCCAATCCATTCGCTGATGAAACACGCTGGGGGTTCTATGATTGTGGTGGCCAGTACAAACGGAAAGATTGGGATCAACGCCGCCAGCGAAATACTTCGGAGCGGTGGTACCGCGCTGGACGCGGTGGAAGCCGCGACACGCCTCGTGGAAGCGAACCCTGAGGATCATAGCGTCGGCTATGGTGGCTTTCCAAACTTGCTTGGCGAAGTTGAACTTGACGCCTCCATCATGGACGGCCAAACCCTGTCAGCCGGTGCAGTTGGCGCACTCAAGCGTTACAAGCACCCGATCACGGTTGCACGCAAAGTCATGGAAGAATTGCCACATGTTCTGCTGGTCGGCGATGGCGCGGCACGCTTCGCCCGTGAACTTGGCATGACCGAAGAAGAACTGCTTACTCCCGAAGCCGCCGCGATCTATAAGCAGGGGATTGAAGGAGCACTGCCCGAAGATCAGCGCATTTGGATGACCGGCGGCATCGAAAGCAACCTTACCCGGCTGAGCAAGCTAACCATGGACCCCGAACAGGCAGCAGGAACCGTAAACTTTATCGCCCAGGACGCAGCAGGTCACATTGCCTGTGCTGTCAGTACGAGCGGTTGGGCCTGGAAATACCCCGGCCGTTTAGGTGATTCACCCGTTATCGGCGCGGGCAACTATGCCGACGACCGCTATGGTGCTTGCGCGTGTACTGGTTGGGGGGAATTGGCGATGCGGCTCGGCACCGCACGGTCGGTGGTGTTATACATGCGCATGGGCTTTGGCCTCGAACAGGCGTGTCGTCAAGCCATGGACGACCTGCGGATCGTGTTCGAGGGACGCGACCATGCGATTATGAGTTTAGTGGCCCTCAATCGCCAGGGCAGACCAATTGGCATGAGTACCAGTCCGGGACGCACGTATATCTGGATGACGCCGGATATGGATGAGCCTGTCGAGGAGGATCGCGTCGTGATCGAAATGACCGCAGACGATCCGAAAACGAACGACGAGGGAGCGTAAGCGGCTCAGTGGTTTGTGACGGTACCTGTCACACTGCCGTGGTATAGTTCATCTATAACAGCTTGAACCTGAGTATGTATGTTGGAGGATGAACGTGGCACAGCAAAAAGAACAACCAACCGTTTCCCGTACGTTTCGCGCAGCGATTCGCATTGGCGAAGATTTTTATACAGTCGAAGAAACAATTACCCTGCCAGTCGATGCGGGCGACGATGAAATCGCCCAGGCCGTCGACGCTGGCATGCGAATTTATGCCGCGCAACGCGCCGCAGCCGAGGAACAGATTCGTGAACTGCGAACCCAGGTCGCATCTAGCCCGCTGCCGGTTGTGATTCGCGACCCTGAGGCACCTGCCAGCGACAAACAGCGTTCCTATATGGACTACCTGTTGAACGAACTGGGCTGGGATAGCGACCGCCTGCATACGTTCGCCGTAGACCATAAAGTCGACCTGTTGAAGATGAACAAGCGCGAAGCATCTGAGTTGATCGACAACCTTAAGGGAGAACTCGAAGCACGCGGCAGCGTTCATGAAACCCCCGATGCCGACGAGGAGCCTTCCCCTGTCGCCCGTCCGCGGGCCCAGGAAGTGCGACAAGCGATCTTGCCGGTTGGCGATACCGCCACGACCCGACAGATCAAGGCACTCGAACGACTCGTCGAGGAACGCGGCATCGATGGCGCTGGTGAACTTGAATCACGCTTCGGCGGTCGCACGTTTGATCAGTTGAGCATCGATGAAGCGGGGCAACTGCTGACTGAATGGCAACAGCGCCCTCGCGCTGGTCGCACCCTCCGACGCGCAGCCTAGCATTACCACGGGATGGGGAGCGTACTTCCCATCCCGTGGGTGCCTTCTTCCCGCTTTTTCACGCACTCATCCCATTGCCATCTGTACCACGCTACTGTGCCTCACGCGAAGCGTAGGTTCGCGACAATTGTGGTTAGAGTGCATCGGCTACTAGCCACGCGCCCCGGCGGCAGCAGATTCCAAATAATTCGATAGCAGGCATGATAGGTCGGGGACACAACGCCCGCGCCTGCCAACCATGCTGGTTTGCTCGGATACGACCTTCACTGATACCATGACTGTGTACAATCTTGGATAGAGGATTTTGATTATGCGACCGATTAAAGGCACCGTCAATTATGTTGAACTGATCGGCTGGCTCGGAGCCGACCCAGAACAACGCTTCCTGCCATCGGGCATCGCCATCACGAATTTCCACCTGGCGACGAAGCGCATCGGCGCCCGCCAGGAGGACGGTTCATGGACCTATGAAACCGATTGGCTCGATGTAGAAGCCGTCGACAAACTCGCAGATACTATCGCCGCCAACCTGCAAAAAGGCAGCCGTGTGCGTGTCACCGGGGCACTGCGCACTGACACATGGCAGGACCGCGACGGCAACCCGCGCAAACGCCTGTATGTGCGCGCCGACGACATTTTGTTTCTGGACACAAAACACACCATGGACGACGCTGTGGTTGACGAAGCATCCTAGCTCACACCGCCATCGACGTGGCATCCAACGCTCCTACGACTGTAGGAGCGTTTTTTTGTCGTTTGTATTCATGAGCACGAGGCAAGCAGGGGTTGTATAATTCAAGCCATGAGCCTTCAGGTCACTTCACTCGCCAGCGGTAGTAGCGGGAACGCTTTTCTCGTCCAAACGCCAACTGCGTCGATGCTCGTCGAAGCCGGACTCGCAGCGCGCACGCTCGACCGTCATCTGCGCCGTCGTGGCGTCGATCCTGCCACGCTCAGCGCGATCGTGATCTCGCACGAGCACCACGATCATGTACAGGGAGCGGCGACCCTGGCACGCAAGTATGGCGTACCGATCGTCGCAAGCGCAGGCACACTGTCGGCAATGCAAAGCGAGTGGAAGGGGCTGGATGTACGTTTGCTCGACACCGAGGGGCAGACCGTTAGCGGCATCGACGTGTACGGCTATCCGGTACCGCATGATGCTATCGCACCGCAAGGCATCCTGCTGGCGCACAGTGGCTACACCGTAGCGTGGGCGCTCGACCTGGGCCATGTGCCAGAACACGTCGCCCCGATCTTGCAACAGGCCGATCTGATCGTGGTCGAAGCCAACCATGACCGCGAACGCCTGATCAGACAAGCCCCGTATGCCTGGAGTGTCAAAAATCGTATCCTGAGCGACACCGGACACCTGTCGAACCTGCAAGCCGCCGGACTGCTGCAGCAGGTTGCCAGCGACGAGCGCCCACGTACCGTCTGGCTCGCACACCTATCTGAACGTGCCAACGACAATCCCGCAGGAGTCGTGCGCTATATCAAAGGCATCCTCGACATCTCCGGTATTACATCAATGAAGCTAGCAGTCGCCGAGCGCGACCGTCCGAGCGTAGCCTGGCACAGCGATACAACATTCCAACAACCATCTTTCGCCGACATGTTCTAACAAAGACCTTCTTCTATCCTGTCTCCCTTAGAAACGGCCCATATCCACCACTACTCGACCTTTAGGTCCACTATCAGTGGTCAGCCGTCCGCATACTTTAGGTGGTGTTCGTTCAGGTCGTTCAGCAGGACGTGCTATCATAGGGAAAATAGCCTGGAACACGGTTATACCGCATTTTTCGATCAAACAGTGTCTACCTTTGATGGTACATTTTTCGCCGTGAGGACACCGGGGAAACCGGAATTGACGGCGAGCAACACAGGTACAGAACATGGAAAAAAGCGAATTTATCTGGTTCAATGGAGAGCTAGTTCCCTGGGATAAGGCCACGATTCACGTCCTTTCCCATGTGGTGCATTATGGCTCAAGTGTTTTCGAGGGCGTGCGCTGCTACACGACGCCAAAAGGACCCGCGATCTTCCGCTTGCGCGAACATACGCGTCGCTTGTTCGATTCGGCGAAAGTGTATCGTATGGAACTGCCCTACACGCAGGAACAGATCAACGCCGCCTGTAAGCAGGTGGTATCGGCGAACAAACTCGACAGCGCCTACTTGCGTCCGGTCGCGTTTCGCGGCTACGGCGAGCTTGGCGTCGATCCGCGCCCTAGCCCGGTCGACGTAGTGGTTGCGGCACTGAACTGGGGACGCTATTTGGGCGCAGACGCCCTCGAAAACGGCATCGACGTCGGTGTGTCCTCATGGACACGCATGGCACCGAACACCCTGCCGTCGATGGCAAAGGCGGGTGGCAACTACCTCAACTCGCAGCTCGTGCGCCTGGAAGCGGCACAGCACGGCTACGGCGAAGGTATTGTGCTTGACGTTGATGGCTTTGTCAGCGAAGGATCGGGCGAGAATATCTTTGTGATTCGTGACGGCAAGATCATCACGCCGCCCACGAGCGCCTCAATTCTGAATGGCATCACTCGCGATACGGCGATCACGCTTGCACGCGAACTTAACATCCCCATAACGGAATCCCGTATACCGCGCGAAGCCCTGTACCTGGCTGATGAATTGTTCTTCACCGGAACAGCGGCTGAAGTGACACCGATCCGCTCGGTGGACGGCATCCAAATTGGAGAAGGGCGACGCGGACCAATCACCGAGCAGGTGCAAAGTGCCTTCTTTGACGTGATCAGCGGTGAGCGCGAGGACCAATGGGGCTGGCTGGATTACGTTTAACCCATTCCTGTTGCACGAGTAAAAGGTGTCGTGCCAAACATTATGTTTAAATGGATGCCTTTTGCTCCTATAAACTGCCCATGTGAGCAAATTGTCATAGCAATTTGAGAAAACGGCCACAAAACACGAAACTTTTTTGGGTGTTTCTACGTTATTATATGCATACCCAGCCTCCACACAGGCCGGACACAGATAACGGGGCGCAGGCTGTACCGAAAGGTGCAGCCTGTGTTTTTGTACGAGGCCAATCACAAGCAGTACCAGACCGGGAAAACATCCAGACTGGTATGCCTATGTTCGACATACATACATCGCAACGACGTATTCACACGTACTACCACACATACATCGATGCCGTGCCGTAGAACGCCTGAAGCATGGCAACCGAGATACGGGGAGGTACACATGCGTCGTTTGACCATAGGTATGCTGCTGCTCATTGTCACGGGATGTGGACAGGCAGCAGCGCCACAAACACCCCAAACAGGAGCCGCGCCACCAAAAACCGGGGTTGTGAGCCAGGCTCCAGCTGTTTCCGAACCAACCGCACCTCCTGCATCCCCCACAATTCCACCAACTGCGTCCCCCCTGCCGATGAGCGAGCCACCATCAAGCGTTCCACCCTCCGCGGTGCCGCCACCACCAGGAGGTTTAGCACAGGTACGGCTTGCGCCGCCCATCACTGACGAGATCTGGCTCAATTCGGAACCGCTCATGTTGTCGGAGCTAGGCAAGGAAGGCAAGGTAACGCTGGTCGAGTTCTGGACCTATGGCTGTTACAACTGCCGCAACGTCTTGCCGCACCTGCAAGCATGGCACGAAACCTATGCCGACCAAGGCTTGACGATTATTGGCGTGCATTATCCTGAGTTCGACCGCGAACGCAATGTCGATAACGTTAAACAGGCACTGGTCGATCTCGATGTCACGTACCCAGTGTCCATAGACAACGACGGCTCTACCTGGCGCGCGTACGGTCAACGCTACTGGCCTACGATGTACCTGGTCGATAAAACAGGTCATATCCGCTACCTGCACATTGGCGAGGGAGCCTATGAAACAACGGAACAGTGGATTCAATATCTGCTAGCAGAACAACTGTAGGTGAGCTAGAGCAGAATTACAGAACAGGGCAGCGGCAATGTTCGCCACCCTGTTCGGTAGCTTATCCGTTGGTGGAGGCAGGCAGGCTATATTCGCGGCGTGTGGCAAATTGTGCCCACTTGGCCCGCCGAAAAATATTCGCCATCGGCGTGTTGCCGATGTCGGTGTCGCACACAAGGCGATGGTAGTCGGCACGACGCAACGTCGCCGTGCCACGCGCCAGTAGTTCATCGCCGTAGCCATGCCCGCGCTGCTCCGGCACGACGCCAATGTAGCCGATCGTGCCGAAGGTCGGGCTTCCTGTCGGCATCACCATACCAACAAGTTCGCCCGTTGGGGTATAGGCGATCTCCCACCAATCCGGTTGAAAGTCCATACTCTGAAGGTCGACGAACTCGCTCCGAGCAGCCTCGACTGCCCCATAGCACTCGCGTTCGGCGACGATACGACGGTCCAGCGCACCAGCGGAGATACGCTCCACGACCGCGACGAACGCATCCTCGCCCGTTTCGCTCAAGGCGCGATACGTCAGTCGTCCAGTTAGCAGCACATCTGCGCCGCTGCTACGTTCCCAGCGGCTTGTTTCACGAACGAGCGTCCAACCACTGTTGATCAACAAAGAATGACGTGCTGCCGCTGCATCCTGCCATTGCGGAGCCTGTGCCGGGTCATCGAGGACGTATCCGATGGCGGCGGCTCCCATAGCACGGAAGGAGGCGACATACTGGTGCAAAACATCGCGTGCCAGTTCTTGGTCGTCGAAGTCGATATCGAACAGGACAAGATCGAGCGGCGTTCCTACACGCGGGAGCGTCCATGCGGCTCCGCGTCCGATCCAATGGCCTTCATGCTCGGCGACCAGGCACCATTCAGGACGCATCGCGCCCTGCTCGAACATGCGCGTGACGTACGCTTGAATCGATTCGACGTTTTCAGGGGCGGTGCCGACCGTGGCGAAGCGGGCAAGTTCGTCTACCTTGATTGAGTGTACATGCATTATGATCCTCGTATTGATTGCGACGTGTTGACCAAACAAATGGTGTCCTCATAATGCATCACCCCCTCGGCATAGTCGTTGCACACATGTACAGGTGGGAAGTATGGCACACGTGGCATCATCGATCAATTCGTGATCGGACACCTGTTGAGCATTACACCCCCAATAGCGTCTTACCTGAGCTACATAAACTCGCAGCGTGGCTCAACGAGCCTGTGGAGGTGCTGTTCACACGTGCCGAGCATATCACCGAATTGCCGGATAGTTGTACGTATCAGTTTGTTGGCGACACGGTTCAGGCTGCACGATTGACGACCTTCATTGAAGAACGCCATTGCTGCCTTCCTTCCGCTTCGACTCACCTTCGTGTCGAACGTCGGTTCGATCGCCGTAAGCCTGCGTGATGATCCCGACGTCAAAGCCTACACCAGACTGATACTCATCGCCCGATAACTGCGCGCGATGATTGGCAACCATACAAGCATTGAGCGTTCCGGTCCTCATGTTATGCACGAATAGGGCATCCTAATGACCTACAATGGCACATCGACCAAACGAGACGGCACGACGTTTGCTATATACTTCTGGCGAGAACTGTTGGGACCACGAAAGGAGCAACAGATACATGCAGAAAACGGATTTTATAGCACAAGTGGCAGAACGCGCTGGCGTGCCAAAGAAACAAGCACGGCACGTCATCGACACCGCACTTGATCTGATAACCGAACAACTTCAGGCTGGGGAACGTGTCGTGTTGACCGGATTCGGCACCTTTGAAGTCCGTAAGCGACAACAGCGCCAGGGAGTTAATCCACAGACCAAGCAATCAATGACGATCGAAGCAACGCAGACTCCTGGCTTCTCAGCCAGTAATAGCCTGAAAAGTGCAGTTCGTGATAGCCTGCCTATCGCGAGTGAGCGCGGCGGAGAGTAACACAGCACGGTTTCAATTAGAATGTCCGACGAGACCATGTGTATAGGTATAGGCGACGTTGGCATGTGCTGAACGCCACATATCTATATGAGTGTCTAGCGAGCCAATCATCAATACAAGGAGATACTATGGCACCATCACAGCGTTATGATCGCGCACCGGAAATGACGATCGATCCTGACAAAACGTATCACGCGACGTTCAACACCGCAAAAGGTCCGATCAAGATCAAGCTATTCGCTAAAGAATCGCCGATCACCGTCAACAACTTCGTATTCCTGGCAAAGAACGGCTTCTATGATGGCACCACCTTCCATCGCGTGATTCCTGGGTTCATGGCGCAGGGCGGCGATCCGACGGGTACTGGCACAGGCGGTCCCGGCTATAAGATCAAGGATGAGTTTCATCCCAGCTTACGCCATACCAAGGCAGGTTTGTTGTCGATGGCGAACGCTGGACCAAACACTGGTGGTTCGCAATTCTTCATCACCTACGGCCCAACACCACATCTTGATAATCGTCATGCGATCTTTGGCGAAGTCGTCGAGGGCATGGAAAACGCGACAAGCATCAGCGAGCGCGACCCCCAGCGCTCCCGACAACCAGGTGACACAATTGAAAGCGTCGTGATCGAGGAAGCGTAGGGTTCGCTCTGCACGCACGATCAGGGATATAGTCCCCTCAGCGTGAGGGCAAGCAGACGAGCAAACTGGGCAAGCTATGTGCTTGCCCAGTTTTTTTATCGTCCCAGCATCGCCTCGGCTTCGGTTTGAATCTCCTCGGCGGCGGTCTGCGGCGGCACTTCGCCGACCATCACCGCGCCGGTACGTGACCCCAGCACGTTCCAGATCGACGTAAGTTCGCTACTGGTGGGAAAGGCCACTGCCTCGTTCAGACTATCCGCTTGCGGCTTGAGGATGGCATCGTTTTGCACTATTTCCGATTGGATAATCTCGGTACGTGCTGGCAGGCGTTGCAATTCCGTCACCATGCGCCTTTGGACTTCAGCACCCGTCAGGTATGCGGTGAGCGCCCTGGCCTGTTCACGTCGTTCGTCACTCATACCCTGCGGAATGAGGACGTAGCGCCCGCCGACGAACGACGCCGCACGCCGGTTGGTGGACGAAACGATGGGTAGTGGCGCGATACCAAGGTCGAGGGCATCGGGCACGGCAGCAGCGGCGTCGAGATACCAGGGAACGCTCCAGTCGCCGTCGATAATGATCGCAGCCTGCCCAGCTTTGAATAGGTCCGATCCCGACGCAAAATCGAGTTCGGGGTTAACGCCATCGATTCGTAGTTGGCGCAGGAACGTATACGTTGCCACCATTTCGGGCGTGTTGAGCGCTGGACGGCGGTTGTCATCTAGCACACGGCCACCGAAGCCAAGCAACCAGGGCATCAACCAGCGTGGATCGTTCAGGTTCGTGACTAATGTCGCCTGAGCCACTGCCGGTTTCGGCGTTCGGAGGAGTTCATCAGTCGTCGCAGGCGCGCTACCGATCAGTTTCTTGTTGTACAACATCAACAATTGGTTGTTGACGCTGAGCGGCACACCCCACTGCTTGCCGTCCACATGTGCCGCCGCAACAACGGATGGTGCGAAATCATCTGGGTTGACCCAGTCGTCGACAGGCTGGAGCGATCCGCTCGCGACAAGCGGTGCGACGACATCATTTGATGTTATTAACAGGTTAGGCGCTTGATCAGCCAGTGCCGCCATCTCGAAATCCAGCCGCAGGACGTCAGCCTGCTTGGGCGTGATGGCAACCATCCACCCACTCGTAGCGCTCCAATCCTGCGTGGCGCGTTCGAGGAACTCCAGGCCAGGACCGCTTTCATCCGTATACACGGTCAACTGTTGGGGCGGAGGAGGTGCTGGCACCGCGACAGGAGCAATAGGTTCCACGATCTCCTCATTGCTTTCAGTCGGTGTGACAGCGTCGGTGGGCTGTGCCTCTACCTGTCTAACGGTTCCGGTCGGTTCACCTCCTACTGTAGTCGTCACGGTCGTAGGAAGAGTCGGTGATGGCGGCGGTACCACCGCGACGGGAGCGTTACAGGCAACCAACACCAAAAGCAGTAACAGAAACCAGCGAATAGAGATAACCTTCATTAATCACATCCTGCCCCAACGAGCCGCCGTAGCCACCGGGCAAGGAAGCGCGACTGGGAACAACTCGCGACGAGCCTGACGCTCACGAAAAACGGCGCACCCATGCACGGGTACGAAACAATGATTGGTAACCAGCGCGGCGGTAGATCCGCTCCGCCTGCGAGCCACGGTCAACGTATAGAGCGCACACGCCGCGCGCATTCAATGCGTTTGCGGTCAATACATCCGTCACCTTTGTAGCAACGCCATAGCCTCGTGCCTCTTGCACCGTCGCTACGCCCACGAGCACAGGCACTTCTTCGTCAGTCAGCCGTGCCGTCCCTACTGCGCGCCCGTCGAGGTAGGCAAGGACGAACTGGCTGTTCCAGTCCCGATGTTCGCGCCAGTACCGTTCCATGCGGCGTTCAACATCTTGAGGCTCGATGACACCCTCTGGATGTTCGGCTTGCTCCGCGATACGGGCGACGGTCTCGAAATCCGTGAATGTTCGTGCATCTTCTAACGTGACCGCTGGATTGGTTTGAACGACGTGACGCTCCCAACATGCTACCACGTCCCAATCATCGTTGAGGACGAAGCCGCGACGTTCGACCAACGCCGGTTGCTGAAACACAACGCTCCACTCGTCGGCGTCCACCCAGGTATCCGCGCCCCGCCTACTGAACCATTCGATTGCTATGTCCAGGGTTTCGCCAACCAGGGTGGCAGGCCCTTCGAGCCCACCAATCATATTGGCATGCCAACCATGAGGTTCGTTGGGTGATAAGCGCCAGCGGGCGGATACGCCGCGTGGCACCATAGGTCCCGTATCACCAAAGAAGTACGTTTTGCGTCGATGCCGCATGTACTCGCTTACCGACTCACGCGTCGGCCTCCGTTTTCCTATCATGCTCTCCAGTATAAACGCGATACTACCTACCTCAATCCGATAACAATGCTGTGCAACCTTCCGGACGGGACGGCACAACCGCACATGAGGACATGTGCGGTTGTGCCGTCAAAGATCACCTACCTGTTCAGGGTGAAGATACACTCATGCAAACGGATGGACGTGCTGGTCACACGCCTAAGGTTGGCAGGTTTGTGGCATCAGGTCCGCTGGCGTCGCTCCCGCCGGACCAGGTTGGATTGCAGCACTGTACATGCGCCACAGTACCGCATCGGGATCAGGATCGATGCCGATGTTCGTATGTCGCGTCACATAGCATCCCGAAAAGGTGTTGATACTACTATCCTTATTCGTCGCAATGATGACAGCGGGAACACTCGCATAGATGCTGCCGGCTGCGGCATCGCCTTCGGGCATGCCGAAGGTCACGGCGACTGACGCGGTGGTGGCAAAGCCGCCCGCAAATGATGCCAGGTTGGTCGGGCTGCCGTTCGCTCCACCATCATGGTTTTCCCAGTAGTTATAGGCACGCTCGTACTCGCCGCGATTGATCGCGTTATAGTAACTTTCCAGGAACTCCGTCGCCGAGCCCGCGCGATGCTCATAGAACGGCTGCGGCGGCGCGGTCATCGGACGCACTTCATTTCCAAGCAGTCCCAATAGCACCTTGTATGGCTCCGCGTTGTTCGGATGATACTCGAAGCGCGCACGCTCGAACCATTGCGTCAGTACCGTGTCGCCTGCCGCGTTTGTTTCATTCGCCGGTTCCGACAGTGGATACCCGAACAGCGCCAGTGATTCCCGCTCGCTCACACCCGCCTCGTCCAGCTCCAACCCATGGCTGCTCCAATAGCTCCAGAACTCCGGCGCGATGGCATGACCCGTCACCGCGTAGTAATGCTCTGTGCCTGGCGACGCTTTCGGAAAGCTCTGCCAGTTACGCCCCTGTTGTTCAAGCCGTTCCGCGCCCAGCCGTCCCAGCAGGACCTGGTACGGTTCCGCATTTTGCGGATGCAGTTCCAGCCGGTTGCGTTCGTACCACTGTGTCAGATACACCTCGAACGTGTCGGCGTTGGTTTCAGGCACCATTGTCACCGTTGGGTAGCCGAACACCGGCAACCCACCGTTGCCCTGCCAGTACGCCGTAAACGGGTTGCTGATACATTGCCCCGTTTCGCTAAAACACATGCTCGCCGCGCTCGCGGGCAACGCGGGACTTAAGAAGCAGACTGCAATGAATAGCGTGACCAGTGAAACAAGGGACCTCGGTAATCGTGTCATTGTTTCCATCCTTACACCGTATGAGCCGTGGCTAACACGGACGGTCGCCGTAATGACACCACGCACCAGCGAGCGGTCATACTACCTATACTACCCCGCATCTTTTATAACGAGCCTGATGGTCGCGTGATAGAGGACGCGGAGTAGTGTAAGGTAACTGATCTTGATTTCTCAGACCGTTGCTACCCTTTATTATGTAAATATAACGAGCGATTCCAGGTAATCCTCGCGAACCTCATCAAGTTCGGCGAGCAATCCCTGCCAATCGAGCGGCTTACGCGAAAAGACGATCTTGCCGTTTTCATCCAGCCATTCGCTCTGGGGACGATCCCAGGCGAGTTCAAGCCCATTGAAGTCGGGGTCATGCAAGTACACCGCTTCATGCGTGCCGTGATCGGAAGCCCCATCTACGCCCCAGCCGTTGTCGAGCAACCGCACGACTGCAGCAGCCAGGTCACGCCGCGTCGGGTAATTGATCGCGAAATGATACAAGCCCGTCGTACCAGAAGCCGGTGGCATACCACCGGCACTTTCCCAGGTATTGAGGCCAATGTGGTGATGGTAACCACCCGCCGAAAGAAACGCGGCTTGATCGCCGAAACGCATCAACAGATCAAAGCCCATGGAATCACGATAGAACTGAATCGCACGGTCAAGGTCGGCAACTTTGAGGTGGACGTGCCCGATACGTGTTTCAGCCGGAAGTGTCGAGGTTGTCATGTTGTCCTCCTAGGCAGCCTGGGTTGCTTCAACGGCGATAATCACCCGGTTCTTCCACGGATCGCAGAACACGATGCCACCGTCCTCGTGAGTGTATGCGATGCCAGCCGCATCCAATCGCTCCATCAGGCTATCGCGTACACTGACATTCGCCACGATAATTGTGTAAGAGGTCAAACCCGCTCTGTCGGCGGGTGCGGGAATACCGTTGCGCGACTGCCAGATGTTGAGGCCGAAGTGGTGGTGGTAACCACCCGCGCTGATGAACAACGCGCTTGGCATCTCAGCCGTAATTTCAAAACCCAGCGTATCGACGAAAAAAGCGCGTGCCTGTGCGATGTCAGATACTTTGAGATGCACATGTCCCATCGTTGTCGCCGCCGGAAGCGTGGTCGTCGAGGAACCATCGAGCTCAGCCGCCGCCAGCAAAGCGTGCAGGTCGACCGGATCGGTCGCCATCTGCACCATGCCGCCCTGCCAACGCCAGGTATCGCGGGGTCGGTCACGATATACCTCGATGCCGTTACCATCGGGATCGGAAAGATATAACGCCTCGCTAACCAGATGATCACCTTGTCCGACTGCGATATCGTTGACAAGCATGCGGCGCAGCACATGGCCCAGGTCGGCGGGTGTCGGCACCAGAATCGCGAAATGATACAAGCCCGTGGCGCGGTGCGGCACCGATTTCGCCCCGAACACCTCGTGCAAGACCAGCAACACCGTTCCTGCAACGCCTAGCATCGCTGTATTCTCTCGCCGACTGATGACTTCAAGACCAATGATACGCTGATAAAAACTGAGCGAACTTTCCAGGTTGGCGATCCGCAGTTCGACAGGCCCAACGTGGGTTCGCGAATCGACAGTATAAGAGTTGTTGGTGGTGTGGACTGGTATACGCACTGACATATGCTATTCCTTCCGAGGCTCTCGGGTCCCTCGACGTGTTATGTGTAGATGATATGGCACTTCCGTCTGTTCAAGCGTCCGTGGGAGCGTCCTTCTCCTTAGCCCGACCCGCACACTCTATCAGGCAGCATATAGGTCCTTAGAAC
Source organism: uncultured Chloroflexia bacterium (assembly GCA_963790835.1). Classification (GTDB taxonomy): domain Bacteria; phylum Chloroflexota; class Chloroflexia; order Chloroflexales; family Kallotenuaceae; genus JBBSGA01. The sequence continues at coordinate 1,303,286 of CAWBPU010000002.1, read as the reverse complement.
GGTCTAAATTTTTCCGCCCAGGGACTATAGCCGCATCAGGTTGATGCGTTCGCTTACCTAACGCCACCTGGTTGCATTGTTAGGTAAAGCACCCTTGTTGCCGTCCTTATACAGATAGTACACGACCATCAATCGGAGCATCGAAGCGCCTATACAGGCGTGTCGTTCTGCACAACGACAAATCCTGTGCGTATCCAATGGTGCATTGAGGTCGAGTGGCTTCGCCAAGCTCAGCATGAAAGAAATGAAACTGCTTGCGTTCCTTTTTTGGGCGAGAACTCCCTGCTATCTAGCAGGCGTTAGTACCCCATGATCGTTCTTCCGCGGTCATCAACATGAGTCGTTTCTACGGTACACTGGTTGTGGCATGCGACGTGGATAGAGGAACCATATATGACGGACAACTACGAAGTTATGGTGATTGGCGGCGGTCCAGCGGGCATGTCAGCGGCTTTGTATCTGGCACGTTACAACCGTCGTGTTGCACTGTTCGATACAGGTCACGGGCGATCATCCTGGCACCAGATTAATCATAATTATTTGGGCTTTCCCGGCGGCATCGCGGCACGCGATCTCCGCGAACGAGGACGGCAGCAACTCGCCGAATACGAGCAAGTGACGATCCTCGAGCATAAGATCGAGGCGTTACAGCGCGAGAACAAGCGCTTTTGGGCAACAGGCCAAGCCGGGGAATGGTCCAGCATAGCCGTTATCTTGTGTACAGGAGTAGTCGATCATTATCCACACTTCGACGGCTGGCAGGAGTATGTAGGCCGCAGCATGTTCTGGTGCATCACCTGTGACGGCTTCGGCTGCAAGGACGCTCGCGTGGTCGTCGTCGGTAACAACAGCGATGCCGCATGCGAGGCGCTCCAACTGCGTCGATTTACACCGCACATCACCATCGTGACCGACAGCGCCGAATGTGCTATCAGCGATTTATTCAAGGAACGGCTCCGCACTGCCGAAATTCCGCTCATACACGACACGATCGTCGCCGCCGAAGGCAACGAGGGAACGTTTCATGCGATTACGCTCTCTCGTGGGCGCAGGCTCGAACTGGACCAGTTGTTTTCCCAACACGGTGCGACCGCGAACACAAAGCTAGCGCGTGATGTAGGCGTACTGGTCGCGGAAACGGGCTTCATCCATGTCGATAGCGAGCAGAAAACCAACGTCGCGGGATTCTACGCCGCTGGCGATGTCACGCGGCTCCATTCCCACCAGGTCAGCACAGCCGTCCATGAAGGCGGTCAGGCGGCGAGTGCCGCCAATTATTTCCTTTATCCACCGGAACTACGCGATGAATAGAGCTTTGCACATACACGACGCGATGAGTAGCCCGGGTTTCGCAGCCTCCGTGCTGAACGTCGAAAAGCATACACATGTGGACTGATTGGCTGACGGATAAGGCAGCATTGTTCGTAGCGCATCTGCGGACACAGCCGACACACAACCCCGTTCCCGCACGGGACGGAGGCAACATGCCCCTACACTACCGGGAATGGGAGCCGCTTGTCATGCGCTTCGCCCGCGAGAATGGCGTCGATTATGCTACGTTTGGGCGTGTGCGGCGCATCTTCGAAGCACATCTTGATCGGCTCAGCGACGCGCGACCCGCTGAATGGGACGACCCCGATGCACAACTGGCCTTCTACATCAACGCCTATAACGCTATCGCGATCCACCAGGTGTTACTGCATTATCCAGTCGATTCGATTCGCGACATTGGGACAGCCTTTGCTCGCCCATATCCTGTGGGGCCGGAAAACCTGACGCTTTACCAGTTGCTCCACGGTAAGATTCGAGCGTTTGGCGATCCGCGTATCCATGCAGCCGTCGTATCGGCGACACGCGGCGGACCATCGTTACGAACGTATACGACAGCGGGCTTGCAGCAAGAACTCGACGAGCAACTTCGCATGTATTTGCAACGCACTGCGACAGCCAATGTACAGGGGCAGACCATCTATGTGACGCTGCCAAAAGTCGTGCGTTGGTATGCCCAGGATTTCATGGCTCCTGGATATAAGCCCAAGTCCAGTCGGTTCCTGCACGCCCATTTCGAGCCAGCCACGGTATTGCCCTATCTCATACCGTACCTTCCCCCAGATATCCGCGCATCGCTTCACGGACGTGAGCCACGACTAAGATTCAGAACCTACGACTGGTCGTTGAACAACGTCTAAAACGAACAGCCCGGGGTATATCCCCGGGCTGTTCGCTCACGCCAATGATGTACACTGCCGCTTATGGCGCTCGTACGCCAAGTACCACAGTCAAGCCTGGCGTAACAGGCGTACCCGGCCCCGGTGAACTACTGACCACCACGTAAGGCGCGTACTGGTTGTACAAGTCACCCAGGCGATCCGCCCCTTGATAATCTACGATGACATTCGTAACCCCAAGGTTTGCCAATAACGCCCGTGCTTGGTTTTCACCCAATCCTACCAGACCCGGCAGCGTCGCAACCTGCGCCGGCGGAGAAGTCGGCCGCGGTGCGGGCTGAGCGACTGGCGGAGCGGTCGGCTGCGGTGCGGGCTGAGCGACTGGCGGAGCGGTTGGCTGCGGTGCAGGCTCCTGCACCTGTGGCGTTGGAGCCTGTCCCGGTTGCCCATTTTCTCCTGAGTTATCAGGTTCCCAGGTGATCGCGGGATAGGTCGTTGGCGACGGGCGAGGACTACCATCCGCTTCCGCCGATGTCGATTGTGCTAACTCCCGCCCACAAACTTCTTCGGGAGCCGTTGCGATTGCACCACCTGCCCCACCATCCCAGCGCGTACTTACAACATATTCCTCGTCCGACGACGGTGCAGCACCCCATACCTTGTATGAGATCAAGAGGTCACCATAGTTGGCACCGGGGACCGGTCGGCACAATGTACCGTCGGGTTGCTTCACAACCTTGATCGTCGTCGCGAGGTCACAGTCAGTTTCCGCATTCGTGGCCTGTCCCGGTACGAACCATTCTTCGGTACGTGTACCGAACGCACCGCCAATCGCACAAATTTTGCGCTTTTCGACGCCGAATTCGCTAGGGCTTGGGAAATCGAGTGGCACACTCAGATCGGGACCGCGCAACAAACGCTCGAACTCAGGGTCTTTGAACAACATTTCCATGACACGGTTCCAGATAATGCCGCCACCGACCGTACTTTCCACGCGCTCCGTTTTCTCGTTGTTGTTGTTACCCGTCCAAACGCCCACCGTCACGTAGGGCGTGTATCCTACCGCCCAGGCATCACGGAAATCCTCGGTTGTACCAGTCTTGACATGCGCAGGACGGCTCAGATTGAGTGGGTTATTGCGCCCGAAGATGGGGATGCGGGCGTTGTTATCACCCATGAAGTCGCGCACAATCGCGACTGGGCCGGGTTCGACCGCCTGGAAACGTTGTCCCGCGCTGTAGGGCAAATCGTTACCGTTACGATCGGTGATCTTCAGGATCGGCGTCGCCGGAATATACTCTCCATTGTTGGCAAGCGTGTTATAGGCCGTTGTCAGGTCCAGCGGCGTGACTTCGCCACCGCCCAGCGTGAGCGCGAGGCCATAGTAGTTCGGCGGATTGTTCAGGCCAGAGATACCGACACGATGCAGAAGATCGAGCGTTTCGCCCACGCCTGACTGTTTGAGTGCCTTGATAGCGGGCATGTTGAGCGAGCCAGCGAGCGATTCACGCATACGGATCGGCCCATGCCATTTGAGGTCGAAATTCTTGGGACCGTACCAAAAATTGCTGTCCTCGATATTGGCTTTGGACGCACCCGCCAGAATCGGAAACTTGGTTTCCACATCCCACAGGATCGAGCCAGCGTTGAGCTTGCCCTGTGCAATGCCCGACAGGTAGGTAAACGGTTTGAGCGCCGACCCCGGCTGGCGCAAGCGAGTCGTCACGTTCACATTGCCGTCGAGGACGTTGCCTTCTTCACCGGGTGTTTCCGTCGACTTCGACGTGTTGTAATCGATCGAACCGACCATCGCCAGGATGTGGCCGGTCCCTGGCTGTTCGACAACAACTGCTGCGTTATGGATGTTCCGCTGCTCCGCTTCCAATTCCTCGATGCGTGTTCTGGCAATGTCCTGCACCGTGTTCTGCATCCGGAGATCGAGGGTCGTGGTGATCGACAGGCCGCCTTCGTTGAGCAACATCGCGCTCACGATTGGGTCCTTTTCGAGCATCTCACGCACATAGAAGACAAAATGCGGTGCATTGAGCGCCACTTCTTGCGACGTAAACTCAATGTCCTGTGCGATCGATGCACGTGCCTGACGTTCAGTAATCTTGTTATTGAGCACCATCTGGCGCAGCACATCGACCTGACGGGCGCGTGGCAGCACGATCCCGTTGGGCAGCGGCGCGGCAGGATTGAGCCAACCCGGACGGAGTTGGACGCCGGGGAGTATGCCATTGATGCGGTAATTAAGCGGGTTATACAGTGATGGTAGCTGTGGCACACCAGCGAGCAACGACGCCTGGTTCAGGTTCAGTTGGTCGGCATTGATACCAAAGTAGCCCTTCGCTGCGGCCTGAATGCCATAGGCCAGGTTTCCGTAATTGATCTCGTTAAGATACAACTCCAGAATCTCGTCCTTGGAATACTCATGACCTATCTGCTGGGCGAGAATAATCTCGGTGACCTTACGGCGATAGCGGTTTTCCTTGGCGCGTTCCTCATCGCTCAGCACCACCAGCTTAATCAACTGCTGGGTGATCGTCGATGCACCTGAGACTTCGGCACCTTCCGAGACGTTACGGTAGAGTGCCTTGGCGATGCCGAAATAATCGACGCCCTCATTTTCGTAGAATGTCTTATCTTCGATTGAGATCGTGGCATCTTGCAGCAGTTTCGAGATGCGAGCGAGCGGCACATAATCGCGCCGTCCATCGTTCACAAACTCGTACAGCAGCGTCCCATTGCGGTCGAAGATGCGCGAGGTTTGAAAGGCACGGTCATGGTAACTAGCAACGCGCTCGAGACGGGGTCGTAACGATGCCGCGGTATCCGAATAATACATACCGCCAACAGCCGCCGCCACCCCTGGTGTCAATAGCATTAGCACCGCAAGCACTGCCAGCAGCGTGCGCCATACTGGAAATGACTTTTTCCCGCGCTGTGTTCCAAGTTCACGCAACACATGCGGGGGGATCTTCATACGGTTTACCCGCTTTGAAGATGAGCGGTTTGGGTTATGCGAGCGGTGTCGACCTTCAGAATACGCCATAAAGTAGCCTTTATATCATGCTTTTTGAGGATGCTTCTATCAGTTTCAATATGATATTTTACCATCACCATGCCCTAATCGGCTGGTTCTGCGCTTACAGGATGATGATAACACCGCCTGTTAGCGCATCGCTTATGACAGCACACCCTAAAATGACCTCTAACCAACACGATTGAGATAGGGTAGAATCATTCAGAGGAAACCTAACAGCTACGTCAGGTGCCAGTATCGTCGGAAGGTTCCAGAATGTATCACTCAGAGCAATCGAGCAGCGCATGGGGCACCATACATGCAGACCCCGCCTGGTGGAAAAAAGTCCTGATCGGGGGCGCATTGTTACTGACTTTTGTGGCATGGCCTGTCGTTGAAGGATTCCAACTCGAAAGCATAGAGAATACGCAACGAGGTTATCCAACGCCGCTCCCACGTTGGAACGACATCGGCGGCAAAATCGTGGTGGGATTATTCGCACTGGTGCTCGATTTCTTCTTTTTCGTGTTCCCGTTGTTGATCACAGGAATCATTCTTTTCTGCAGTACCCTCATCATCGGATTGAGTACAGGCGGCATGACGTCGACCATCATAGCAAGCGTGATTGCCATCATTGCCGGCGGCTACCTGTTAGGAGTGTGGCTGCTTGGTGCCTCACCGATCGCCAAGCTACGTTACGTCAAAGACGGCAACCTCGAACAAACGATCAGCGGCTCGTTCATTCGAGACCTAGCACGCAGGCCACTGAGAAATACCTATTTTCGAGCGCGCCTCCGCTCCCTCCCATTCTATTTCGTGGCCTGTACGTTACTGATTGCCGCTGGTATGATTGGCAGCCGTAACACATATGCGGGGTTGTTTGCGGGATGGCTGGGCGCGAGTGCGTTGTTCTATGCCCGTCTTGTGACGATCCAACTCTACGACGTGGCGACCAAAGCCTGGGAACGCCAACGCTTCGAGGACCGTCAACGGTCAATAGAATACAGCAGATAGCATAGCACCCTAAAGCGACGATGCTCGACAAACCTGTAGTGTGATACTACAACCTAGAGAGACATTTACTTTATAGACATTTTCTTCGTTCTATACCAGGGGAATTGCATCATGGACTTTGGACGATCGATTTCGTACGTACGGCAGGACCCAAACTGGCTCGTCAAGGTGATCCTTGGCAGTATTATCATGTTCATACCCATCGTGAATTTCGCGGCACTCGGCTTTATAGCCAATACGATGCGGAACATCAACGCCGGACAAGAAACGCCTCTCCCGGACTGGGGCAACGATTTTGGGGGTTTGTTCGTGCGTGGCTTCAAGTATATAGTCGTCACGCTGATCTATACACTTCCAATTATTGTCGTTTCCGGTGTGTTCGGAGGTATCGTCGCAGGTGTTACGTCGGCGGCCAGTAACAGTGACGCGGCTGGTAACACCATCGGTCTGCTCTTTCTATGCCTGGTGCCGATTGTCTTTATCGGGGCACTCGTGCTTGGCCTGTTAGGTATCATCGCGGCAGTACGATTTGCGATCACAGACGACTTTGGAAGCGCGATGCGCTTTGGCGAAGTGTTTGCGGAACTTCGCAACAACATCGGCGTATGGCTGATCATGATTCTCTTTACCGTCCTGGCTTCGGTAATCTTCCAATTCATTGGGATGATCACGTGTGGCCTTGGCTTCCTGGTCATTTTCTATCTCTATCTGATCCAGGCACATCTGGCGGTGCAGGCACACCGCCAATCGACAGGCAGCATGGTTACTGAACCTGCGAGGTACTAGCTACTGATGGCGAGCGATCCATTAATCAATATGTGGGTCCTGGGGCTGACACTTGTCATGCTTGCGGGACTCAATGCACCGCTCGCCGGATTAGCGTTGAGCCTGACAGTCGCAAGCATGCAAATTATCGTCAACCACGAGCTGCAGTGGTTGGTCGAACCACCGATGATGTGGCTTTGGAGCGGATTGCTCATCGTGCAATTCCTTGCCGATCTGTTCTTCGTACCCACCACCGTACGCGACCGCGCCTACCTCAACAATCGCAGGTATATCAACGCTCACCTTCACGCTCGCTTCCAGTCGTTGGTGCGACCATTCGTAGGAGCGCTGGCGTTCGCGGCGCTGCCGCTGGCTATCCAGCCACAAAGCGCCGCGGTCATCGGCTTCGTCGCAGGGACAGGCCTGTATTGGACAACCGCCTGGATTCGGGAACAGGTAGGCATCACTCGTGGATCAGTGATACTACTTATCGTGGAAACGACCAAGAATATCATCGGGCTGTGCGCGCTTGCACTCGCGACGACGTTTCCGATTCTGGCGCTGCTGGTGTTAACGAGTTGGCTCACGCCGATCGCGTTGTGGAGCGCACGCTTACAACGAGAACGGACAGAATTCCCGCCATTCGGAGGACAGGTCGCTCAAGATGATTCGTAGTTCGACCAAACTACGCGAGTTAAGATATCCCTCCAATATTCTGTCACTGGTTCGCATCGCGCTCGTTTGGCCCACGATTCGTGCATTACTGCACCCCAACAAGAAGCGCACTGCTATCGTGCTGATCGGGGCAGGGATGGCGACCGATGCCGTGGACGGTCCTATCGCACGAACACGCGGGGAAGTGTCTGAGCTCGGCAAATTACTCGACCCTATCGCCGATAAGATGACATTGGATGGCGTCGCCATCGCCCTGAGCATGCGTCATGGACTTCCGTGGTGGATTACTACGATACTGGTTTCCCGTGACCTGGCGATTCTTGGTGGCGGTACGCTCATCCTGCACCGTTCTGCCTATGTCCCCACATCCAATCCGGCTGGCAGAATCACGACGCTCATCCTGACCTTAGCCTTACTACTCCACATGCTGGCGGTACAACCGCTGGCGCGGCGAATGTTGTACCTGGCGCTCGTTCCGCTTAGCATGTCGTGGATTCAATATGCTAAACGGCTCTGGGACCTGCGCTAGCCAGACGATGCTACCGGGTTAAACAGCGAAGGAGGCTTGAACAGTGTTCAAGCCTCCTTCGCTGTTTGAATCGCCTCATGGCTTTCCAACAGGTTACGAACGTTTCAAGATCAGCATCCGAATCGCCGTGCGTTCCTCATCATCGATTGATACGTCGATAAACGATGGCACACACATGATATCGATACCTTCTTCTAACAGGTAGGAACGAGCTATGGCAACAGCTTTGATCGCTTGATTCGTCGCCCCCGCACCGATAGATTGCACCTCGGCGCTTCCGCTTTCACGGATGACGCCAGCGATTGCACCCGCCACTGCGCTGGGGCGAGATCGTGTGCTAACCTTGAGTACCTCCGAAGTCGAAGTCTCAGACGTTGTACGTTTGCCGAACGTTACCTGTCGTTTTGCAGTTGAGGATGAATCACTCCATGTTATGGGGCGATCCGCGCCTAACTCAAGCTCGGAATCACGGTACCGGATGAAGTGTTCATCGGATTCCATGAGTTATACCTCCCGCCGAAAGACTTACGCGGGTGTCAACGGAGCCGTACCATTTATTTTACCGCGCGTAATCCACGGCACGCGTTTCCCGGATAACCGTCACTTTGATTTGTCCGGGGTATTGCAAACGTTCTTCGATCTTTTTGGCAACATTCCGCGCGAGCTGTAGGCTGCCAAGATCGTCTATTGAATCAGGCTGAACCATCACCCGAACCTCACGGCCCGCTTGAATGGCAAATGCCCGTTGTACACCTGGAAACGACGTAGCGACTGTTTCGAGTGCCTCCAGGCGCTTGATGTACAGGTCTAATGTTTCTCGTCGAGCACCGGGTCGAGCGCCGGAAATGGCGTCGGCGGCTGCGACGAGAAATGCCTCTACAGTTTGCGGTTCCTCCTCGAAGTGGTGTGCAGCGATTGCATGCACAATCGCAGGAGAGCGACCAAGACGCCGTGCGATATCAGCACCAATTAAGGCGTGTGGCCCCTGCACTTCGTGATCCACTGCTTTGCCAATGTCATGCAACAACGCCGCTGTTTTCGCAATATTGACATTTGCACCCATCTCAGCAGCCATCTGGCCTGCCAGCAACGCACATTCGAGCGTATGATGCAGTACATTTTGACCATAGCTTGTCCGGTATTTCAAGCGACCGAGAATCTTGATAAGATCGGGATGGAGCCCTTGAATACCGGCTTCATACACAACGCGCTCGCCTTCTTCGCGCATCAGACCCTCAATCTCTTGGCGGGTCTTTTCCACGACTTCTTCAATTCGCGCCGGATGAATCCGTCCATCTTTGAGCAGTTTTGTCAACGCGACCCGTGCAACCTCGCGGCGCACCGGATCGTGACAGGAAAGGGTCACAGCTTCCGGGGTATCGTCGACGATAATATCGACACCGGTAATCTGCTCGAACGCACGGATATTGCGGCCTTCACGACCGATGATGCGCCCTTTCAACTCCTCGGCAGGTAATGGCACCGTAGAAACCGTAATTTCAGCTACATATTCCGAAGCAAGACGCTGGATCGACATCGCGATGATCTTTCGTGCACGCTTGTCAGCCTCTTCCTTGGCTTCGGCTTCGATATTTCGCATCAACCGCGCCGCGTCGTCCCGAGTTTCGCCTTCAACCCGTTGCAAAATGACCTCACGGGCTTCTTCTTGACTCAGGGCAGCAACACGTTCAAGCTCGACCTGTTGTTGCGCTTTAAGTTCCTCCGATTCCCGCTGAAGCCGTTCCGATTGTCGCTCGCGCTGACCGATCTGCCGCTCACGGCGCTCCAGATCATCCAACTTGCGGTCAACCTTCTCCTGGCTACGGGCCAGACGATCTTCAGATTGTTGGAACCGTTCCTCGGTCTGGTTGATACGTTCTTCTTGTTTTTGTAACGATTGACGCAGGTTACGAAGTTCAGCCTCACCTTCCGCACGTAATTTCAGTGCCTCGGCTTGTGCCTGAACCGTAAAATCCTTGGCCTGTGCTTGCGCTTTTTCTAACACCAATTGCGCTTCGGCTTCCACCTGACGCTTTTGGTCTTCTAAACGCGGACGCAAATATAGCCACGCCATGGCTGCGCCTGCGAGCAGCCCGACGATCCCAAAAAGCAATGCATATGGCAATGCTGAATCTGCAGCAGGCACGATGGGTTCCTCCTAGTGATTTTCATTTGTTAAGGTACTGTCAAAAGAAGCTACGTGGAGTGTAGCTTTTTTTGTGAGTGTATCAAGCCTTCATGGGGATTGTCGTGCTATCATAGTCCTTTGGAGCAGGACTGTCAAGCTAACCCTATATCAGCTAGCTATCAGCTTTGTATCCAGTAAGCCAGTGCGGCGAATCTTGCTTCGATAGTTTGCAGATGGGGCATACAACAAGTTTTCATATGCTTATATAATTGTAGCGTTTTGAAACGTACTTAGTGTGAAAGGAGAGGCGGGCGCCTAGGTGGATCGATGTATCCGGCGCCTGCCGTACAGGAATGGCATCAAAGACCGAACAATGGAGTGAACTGGCGGCACAGTTGCGTGTTGACAGTATTCGTGCCGCGCATGCCGGTGGTTCAGGACACCCGACCTCATCGATGTCAGCGGCGGACCTGATGGCGGTCCTCATGAGTGACTATCTGCACTACAACTATGACGATCCGCGCAATCCGACCAACGACCATTTGATCTTTTCCAAGGGTCACGCTTCACCATTAGTATATGCGATGTTCAAGGCAGCGGGCGCGATCAGCGATGATGACCTCCTATCGTTCCGGAAGTTTGGCAGCCCGTATCAAGGTCACCCAACCCCGATTATTCCGTGGGTCGACGTTGCGACCGGTTCGCTAGGACAGGGATTACCGATCGCGGTTGGCGTTGCCATCGCTGGCAAAAACCTGGATAAACTACCCTATAAGACCTGGGTGTTATGTGGTGATAGCGAAATGGCCGAAGGTTCGATGTGGGAGGCTTTCGACAAGGCAAGTTATTACAACTTGAGCAACCTTATCGCGATCCTCGACATGAATCGGCTGGGGCAGCGTGGACCGACAAATCTTGGCTGGGACACTGAAGCCTATGCCGAACGCGCAGCCTCATTTGGATGGCACGTCATCGAAATTGACGGACACAACCTGGACGAAATTAACCGCGCCTTCGAGGAGGCCGTTCAGCCTCGCGACAAGCCCACCTTTATCATCGCCAAGACGATGAAGGGACGTGGGGTATCGTTCCTGGAGGATAAGGCTAATTGGCACGGCAAGCCAACCGATGATGCACAGACCAAGCAGGCTATTGAGGAACTCGGCGGCGAGCGCTCGATCGTTATCAAGGTCCAGCACCCCGAAGCAGGCGAGCAAGCATCGACCGGCACCGCCAGCCCCCTGCAATTGCCGCGCTACGAGTTAGGCAGCAAGGAAGCCACCCGTGCCGCCTATGGCGACGCACTTAAAGCGCTTGGCGCAGCACGGCCGGACGTGGTGGTGCTGGATGCCGAGGTCAGCAACTCAACGTATGCTGAGCGCTTCGGGAAAGAATTCCCCGACCGCTTCTTCGAAATGTTTATTGCCGAGCAGCAGATGGTTGCGGCAGCGGTCGGTTTGAGCGTGCGCCAGTATGTGCCATTCGCCTCAACCTTTGCGGCGTTCCTGAGCCGAGCCTATGATTTCATCCGCATGGGTGCAATCTCGCAGACCAATATTCGACTCTGCGGCTCACACGCAGGCGTATCGATTGGCGAAGATGGACCATCACAGATGGCGCTCGAAGACATCGCCATGATGCGCGCGATTCATGGCAGTACCGTGTTGTATCCCAGTGATGCCAATCAGACCGCACACATGGTCGCGGCCATGGCAGACATTCAGGGCATCAGCTTTCTACGCATCACCCGCGAAAAAACGGCGATATTGTATTCGCCCGACGAAACATTCGAGGTGGGCGGTAGCAAAGTCCTCAAGCAGAGCGACGCCGACAAAGTGACTATCGTCGCCGCAGGTATTACCGTGCATGAAGCACTTAAGGCTGTGGAACAACTAGCAGGCGAGGGCACCGCCGTACGTTTGATCGACGCTTACTCGGTCAAGCCAATCGATATCACCACGATTAAGGCTGGTATCGACGCTACAGGCGGTCGATTGATCGTTGTCGAAGATCACTGGCCCGAAGGTGGCCTCGGCGGAGCCGTGCTGGAAGCCCTGGCAACGTCGGGTGGCGTTTCGAGCCAACTGAAGTTCACTCATCTGGCGGTGCAGGGCATGCCAACGTCGGGCACGCCGCAGCAATTGCTGGCAGCCGCTGGAATCGACGCCGAACACATCGCCAACGCGGTACGCGACCTTATCTAGCATAAACTTTTGGAGGAATGAAATATCATGAGGGTTCTGGCATTTATCATCGGAGCACTGGTCGGGGTGGTTGGGGGCGCAGCCTTGCTGGCCTACGCATACCAGGCGGCAGGATTATACCCGCCTGACGACGCGACAATCAAGTTCATCGCCCGTGAACGCGGCTGGCTCAAGGACGAGTAGCTAGCCGCAAACGTACACTGACAGCACCCTGCCAGAATTGGCAGGGTGCTGTCGGTTTAAGCAGAACCAAGCGACAGACAACGTCGCCATTAACGCGATAGCGGCCCGCCTTTCGGCGGGCCGCTATCGTCGTCATCCAAACACGCTACGCGTCTTCGTTGGAATCCTCGGTGTCGTCGGTTTCCTGATCGGCCTGTGCCGCGTCAAAATACGCAACGTCCGTTTCGTCCTGGGGTTCAGGATCGGTGTAAACACCGCTTGGCTCACGCCCGCCAGAGCGATCCATCTCCGCCGCCAGAGCGTCCTGCTCGCGTGCCATCGCTTCGTCGAGTGCGTTCGGTCCCATAACCGAGCCGCCGCCCAATGAGCCGAAGCTATCCGCTGTCATCGAGCCGCCCTTGGTGGCTGCGAACAGCCCTTCGGGTCCGAAGACATCGATCGGTGATCCATTGCCATCGCCGCCACCTGTCAGGCGTGGCTCGGCGGTCGCCGTCGCGGTGACAGTTTCCATAGAAGCTGCCGCTTCGTTTGCAGCCAGCGCCGCCATCGCACGACGCTGCGCCAGACCGGTGCCGGCCGGGATCAGCTTGCCGATGACCACGTTTTCCTTGAGGCCACGCAGGTAGTCGACCTGGCCCTTGATCGCCGCCTCGGTCAACACACGCGTCGTTTCCTGGAACGACGCCGCCGACAGGAACGAATCCGAGTTCAGCGACGACTTGATCACACCCAACAGCAGCGTTGTCGCCAGCGCTGGCTCGCCGCCCTGTGCGATCACGCGCCGGTTCATACGCATGAACTCGAACGCATCGACCAACTCGCCATGGCAGCAACTCGGTATCGCCCGGATCTTCGATCCGCACGCGTCGCAGCATCTGGCGAACGATAATCTCGATATGCTTATCGTTGATCGTTCACACCCTGCGAACGATACACCGTCTGTGCTTCGTTGACCAGGTAGCGCTGCACGTCCTCACGTCCGCGCAGCAGCAACAGTTCCTGCGGATCGGCAGCACCCTCGGTCAAGCTGCTGACCCGTGATCAACCTTCGCTCCGTTTCGATGCCGTGCGACGCAAGCGTGAACCATGCGGCACGATCATCTCACGGCGTTCGCTGTCCTCGTTGCGCACCACGATGCTGTCTTCGCCGACAAGACGATACCGTCACTACGCGCAACGATGGCTGTTCGCCGGTATCCGATCGATTGCTTTCGCGCCAAGCTTCGGTGCCGAACTCGACCTTTTGGCCGCTCTCCACCATGACGCGATAATCCTCCGGCAGCGGCTGCTCGTCGGTAAAGACCTGGTTCGACAGGATCTCGATACGTCGTGGCTCCTCATCACGGTAGAAGGTCACGGTTCCATCGATCTCGGCCAGCAACGCCTTGCCCTTGGGCGAACGTGCTTCAAAGATTTCCTGAACACGCGGCAGACCCTGCGTGATGTCGTCACCAGCGACACCACCGGTGTGGAAGGTACGCAGCGTCAACTGCGTACCAGGCTCGCCGATCGACTGCGCCGCGATGATACCGACGGCCTCGCCGATCTGCACCAGCTTGCCGGTCGCCAGATTACGCCCGTAGCACATAGCGGCAGACGCCATGCTCAGCGCGGCACAGCAACGGCGTGCGAACGTAGATATCCTTGACACCGAGCTCAGTAGCAAGCCGTCGCCAGTTCCTCGGTCAATCTCAGCGTTGCGCTCGACGATCACTTCGCCGTCGTCGGATCGAGCACCGGCAGAGCCGGCGATACGACCGACGACGCGCTCAGCCATCGTGGCCATCAGGTCGCGTGTATCGCTCTCCGACGACCCACATACCGGCTTCGGTGTTGCAGTCCTCGACCGTGATGATCATATCCTGCGCCACGTCGACCAAACGGCGGGTCAGGTAGCCAGCGTCCGCCGTTCGCAGCGCCGTATCGGCAAGACCCTTACGTCCACCGTGCGTCGAAACGAAGTATTCGAGCACCGACAGACCTTCGCGGAAGTTCGAGCGAATCGGCAACTCGATGATCTTGCCGGTCGGGTCAGACATCAAACCACGAATACCCGCCGCCTGACGAATGTTGTCGATGTTACCGCGCGCGCCGGAGATTGCCATCATCGCCACCGGACCGAACTCGTTCAGGTTATCCTGCACGGCCATCGGTAATCTCGCGTGGTGGCCGTCTGCCAGGCCTGCACGACCTCGCGATAGCGCTCGTCCTCGGTGATCAGACCACGACGGATACTGCTTGCGATGTCGCTGTACCTTTTCATCGGCGGCTTCCAGAATGTCCGTCTTCTTGGCCGGAACTTCGACGTCGGCCGCCGAGAAGGTCATGCCGCCGCTGCGTCGAATGCGTGAAGCCCAAGCTGCTTGATGCGGTCAGCCATCTGCGCCGTGCGCTCGGATGCCCAGAATCGCAGCAGTTCCTCATCCGGCAAGTCGCCGAAGCGAGCGACAATCTCGGCGCGCTGCATCAGGCTGGCAGGTTCTCCGATGCGGCTATAGAATCGATAGCAGTCGGCGATGATCTCGCGCAAGTCCTTCTTATCCGATGCGTCGGTTACGGTAATGCAGCGGGCTGACGAAACGCGTTTCGGTCGGAACTTCGCCATCGGTTGCTCATCGACCAGGCGTGGCCAGTCTGGATGATCTCGCCAGGCTCAGTTCGTCCGGGAAACGCAGCGCCTGGTTGAGTGATCACACGACCGACCGTGGTATCGACCAGCAAGCGTGGGCGTCCATCTTCGGAATGAAGCTCTCGCGATCGGCAAGTCGCTCTTACCCTGAATATAATCGTTCAGAATGACCTTGATCGGTGCCTGCACATGAACCAGCTTGTTGGTATAGGCCAGCAAGTGCTTCGTCGGCGTTCGCGAAGATCTTGCCCGCGCCTTCGGCATCCTGGCGCATCTGCGTCAGGTAGTAGCAGCCAAGCACGATGTCCTGTGCCGGCGTAATAATCGGGTCGCCGTGGGCGGGCGACAGCAGATTGTACGTCGACAAGCATACGTCTGCGGGCTTCTTCCTGTGCCTTGCGCGACAACGGCACGTGAACAGCCATCTGGTCGCCGTCGAAGTCGGCGTTGAAGGCCGTACACACCAGCGGATGCAGCTGGATCGCCGAACCTTCGATCAACACGGCTTCAAACGCCTGGATCGACAGACGGTGCAACGACGGCGCGCGGTTGAGCAGCACCAGGTAGTCCTTGATGACTTCCTCAAGTGCGTCCCATACCTCGGGCTTGATGCGCTCGACAAAGCGCTTGGCGGCCTTGATGTTATGGGCATGACCCTTTTCCACCAAGCGGCGCATGACGAACGGCTTGAACAGCTCCAGCGCCATCTTCTTGGGCAGACCACACTGGTGCAGTTGCCAGCGTGGGACCGACCACGATCACCGAACGACCGGAATAATCCACGCGCTTGCCGAGCAGGTTCTGGCGGAAGCGCCCCTGCTTGCCCTTGAGCATATCGCTCAGGCTCTTGAGGCGATGCTTGCCCTTGCCCGACACCGCACGACCACGGCGACCGTTGTCGATCAGCGCGTCGACCGCTTCTTGCAGCATGCGCTTCTCGTTGCGCACGATGATCTCGGGCGCGTTGAGCTCCATCAGTCGCTTGAGACGATTGTTACGGTTGATCACGCGTCGATACAGATCGTTCAGGTCGGAGGTCGCGAAACGGCCGCCATCGAGCTGCACCATCGGGCGCAGATCGGGAGGGATGACCGGAAGGACCTTCATGATCATCCACTCCGGCTTGTTGCCCGACTTGCGGAAGGCTTCGACCACGCGCAGTCGCTTGGTCGCACGCTTGCGCTTCTGCGATGTCGCCGACGAGTTCTGAATCTCCTCCTGCAAGCTGGTTCGCCAAGGCGTCCAGATCGACGCGGCTGACCAAGCCGCGGATCGCGCCAGCGCCCATCTCGGCGCGGAACGCACCGGTCGCGAGTTCGCGCAGCGCACGATACTCGGACTCCGAGATGATGCGCAGGATCTTGAACTTCGTCGAGCCGATCGAACTTGTCCTTCTCTTCGCGGACCAATCGCATCAAGCTCACGCTGTATCTCGTCGTCGCGGCGTGGTACGCGATCTGCTCGGCGACATGCTCGCGCTGGTCGCGCTCGGCCGAGATCTGCATATCGGCGTCTGACAAGCTTCTGCTCGCGCTCTTGCTCAATCCGCTCTAGTTCGCCTTCCAGCAATTCATCCAGCGCGTCAGATGATAGTCGCTGATCGGTTCACCTTTTTCGGCAATCATGGCATCGCGGAAGCGCATATCCTCGGGTGCCGCAACCTTGACGCAGTTCTTCGAGCTGATCGCGGATATCCTGGTCGCCTCGTCCTCGAGCTCGGACTGCAACTCGGCATAGTGCTCTTTGATCGTGCGCTGTGTCGAGGCCAGTGCCGTATCCATCTGCGCCAGTTCCTGCGTGATCTGCGTGCTGACGCTCTTCACCATCGATCGCGAGCCTTGCCTTCGAGTTCGGCGCGGCGCACCTGGAAATCAGCCTGCATCCGCTCACGAAGCTGGTCCAGCGCATCCTCGTCCACATCGGTGATGATGTACGACGCAAAGTACAGCACGCGCTCCAAACGTGCAGGCGTGATATCGAGCAACAGACCCAGGCGCGAGGGCGTACCCTTCACGAACCAGATATGGCTGACAGGTGACGCCAGATTGATATGGCCCATGCGTTCGCGACGTACCTTCTGCGCGCGTGACCTCGACGCCACACTTGTCGCAGACGACGCCCGTATAGCGCACACGCTTGTATTTACCGCAGTAGCATTCCCAGTCCTTCTGACCGGACCAAAGATTTTTTCGCAGAACAGACCGTCACGCTCAGGCTTGAGCGTACGGTAGTTAATGGTTTCAGGCTTGGTCACCTCACCACGCGACCAGCTCATAATCTCCTCCGGCGACGCCAGGCTGATTCGGATTGCGTTAAAGTCGTTAATTTCAGGCATTTTTATCCTCAGGTATTAGGTGGTGGCTAGCGGTTCGTGGAGCGAGAACTCGGGTTCCGCCCCACGAACCGCTACCTCCAGCCTCGCTACAGCTCGCCTTTTTCCATGCCGGACAGGTTGATACCATCGAGCGCCGACAGATCGTCGCCGACTTCCTCGCTCAGCTCCATCGGCGTTTCGTCCTCGGACAGAACCTCGACCGACAGGCCCAACGATTGAAGCTCCTTGATCAGCACCTTGAACGATTCCGGCACGCCCGCTTCCTGGATCGACTCGCCCTTGACGATCGCCTCGTAGGTCTTGACGCGACCGACAACATCGTCCGACTTGACCGTCAGCATCTCCTGCAGGATGTACGCCGCGCCATAGGCTTCGAGCGCCCACACTTCCATCTCGCCGAAGCGCTGGCCGCCGAACTGTGCCTTACCACCCAGCGGTTGCTGCGTCACCAACGAGTACGGTCCAGTCGAGCGTGCATGAATCTTGTCCTCGACCAAGGTGCGCCAGCTTCAACATATAGATGTAGCCGACCGTCACCGGGTTATCGAACGGCTCGCCAGTTCGTCCATCGTACAGCGTAATCTTGCCGTCCGACGGCAGCCCCGCAGCCGCGAGTGCTTCCTGAATCTGCTCCTCGTGTGCGCCGTCGAAGACTGGCGTCGCGATGCGATAGCCCAAGTCGTGCGGCAGCCCAGCCGAGATGGGTTTCCAGAATCTGGCCGATGTTCATACGCGACGGCACACCGATCGGGTTCAGAATGATGTCGACCGGGCGACCATCCGGCAGGAACGGCATATCCTGCATCGGCAGAATGCGGCTGACCACACCCTTGTTGCCGTGGCGTCCGGCCATCTTGTCGCCCGCGCTGATCTTGCGCTTCTGCGCGATCAGCACGCGTACCATCTTATTCACACCGACCGGCAGATCGGGCGAATCCTCACGGGTGAAGGTCTTGACGTCGATCACCTTGCCGCGCACGCCGTGTGGCACACGCAGCGAAGTATCCTTGACCTCACGCGCCTTCTCACCGAAGATCGCGCGCAGCAGACGCTCCTCAGCCGTCAGGTCGGTCTCGCCCTTCGGCGTGATCTTGCCGACCAGAATATCGTTCGGGTTGACATCAGCACCGACATAGATGATGCCGTCATCGTTCAGATTACGCAGCGAATCCTGACCGACGTTCGGAATATCACGGGTGATTTCCTCATCGCCGAGCTTGGTCTGGCGTGCCTCGACTTCATACTTCTCGATATGGATCGAGGTAAAGATGTCCTCGCGTACCAGCCGCTCGGAGACCAGGATGGCATCCTCGTAGTTTCCGCCTTCCCAGGGCATGAAGGCCACCAGCACATTCTGTCCCGAGCGCAAGTTCACCATTGTCGGTCGAGGACGAGTCGGCGATGACCTGCATCGCCTCGACACGCTCGCCACTTGAACGACCGCCGGGCGCTGGTTGATACATGTGTCCTGGTTCGACCGCATGAACTTGATCAGCGGATAGATATGCTCAGTGCCATCATCCTCACGAACAATGATCTGGCGATTCGATGCGCTCGATGACATCGCCATCCTGCTTCGCGACACCACCTGGCCGGAGTCACGAGCAGCCTGATACTCCATGCCCGTGCCGATGATCGGCGCATCAGGACGCAGCAGCGGCACTGCCTGTCGCTGCATGTTCGCGCCCATCAGCGCACGGTTCGCATCGTCATGTTCCAGGAACGGGATCAACGCCGTCGAAACCGATACCACCTGCTTGGGCGACACGTCCATGTAGTCGATACGCTCAGCCGACTCTTCCAGGAACTCCTCGGCGTAGCGGCAGGCGACGTTGCCACCTCGAAGCGGTTGTTCTCGTCGATCTTTGCATTCGCCTGCGCGATGATGAACTTGTCTTCCTCATCGGCGGGCAGGTAATGGACTTCGTTGGTCACGATCGGGCGAATATTGATCGTTCGCAGCGGCAGGCGAGCAATCTGTTCGGCCAACTCGCGGGTGATCTCGGTGCCTTCCTCGGCGATCGTCTCGCCAGTCTTGGGATCGACAATATCCTCACGCAGGATCTGGCCGCGTAACAGCCCGATCACGATATGGCGGGCCAGTTCCTCGTCCATGCGCGTTCCCTGCGTCGCCAGCAGATCGCCATTGCGAAGGTCACGAACATCGCGGAGCAGCACCGCTGTTCCAGCCACACCGGAACATTGTCGACCGTACGGTAGACCTTGCGATAGGGCGTCTCCAGGAAGCCCATCTCGTTCACGCGAGCGAACGTGGACATCGCGCCGATCAAACCGATGTTCGGACCTTCCGGCGTTTCCACCGGACAGATGCGACCATAGTGCGAGTGATGCACGTCGCGCACTTCGAAGCCTGCGCGGTCGCGGCTCAGGCCGCCCGGACCCAGTGCCGAAATACGACGCTTGTGCGCCAGTTCCGCCAGAGGATTGACCTGGTCCATGAACTGCGACAGCTGCGAGCCACCAAAGAACTCACGGATAGCGGCGACAACCGGGCGAATGTTAACCAGGCCGTTCGGCGTCGCCGATTCCGGCTCCTGGATCGACATGCGCTCCTTGATCACGCGCTCCATGCGCAGCATACCGACACGGAACTGATTCTGGATCAGTTCGCCCACGGTACGCACGCGGCGGTTGCCCAGGTGGTCGATATCGTCAGGCTCGCCGATCCCATTGTTAAGGTCGATCAGGCGCTCGACGATCCTGTACAGATCCTTGTCGGTCAGCACGCGATCGTCGGGGGCTTCCTCGGCCGTCGCCGCGCTGCTTGGATTTTTCCCACAGGTTGCGATTCAGCTTATAGCGACCGACCTTCGCCAGGTCGTAGCGTCGCGGGTTGAACAGCAACGATTCAAGCAGGTTACGTGCATTATCAAGCGTTGGCGGGTCGCCGGGGCGCAGATGCTTGTAGAGTTCGATCAACGCCTCACGCGAATGGTTGGTGCGATCCTTATCGAGCGTCGCCTGGACATAGCGATGTTCGGGGTTAGTATCGACAGCCGCAAAGAGTTCGAGCACCTGATCGTCAAGGCCGTTCTCTTCGAGCGGACCTTCGCCAAACAAGCCCATGACAGCACGGATCAGGATCGTCACCGGTAGCTTGCGCTTGCGGTCGACCTTAACCGACAAAATGTCACGCTTGGAGGTTTCAAACTCTAGCCATGCACCACGATTGGGGATCAACTTCGCCGTATGGAGAGCACGACCGGTCGTTGGATCGCGCTCATCCTTGAAATACACACCGGGCGAGCGAATCAACTGCGATATGACCACGCGCTCGGAGCCGTTGTTGATAAACGTTCCGTTCTCGGTCATGAGCGGGAACTCGCCCATGAAGATTTCGCTTTCCTTGACCTCGCCGGTGCCTTTGATCAACAGGCGGGCGCGGACCTTGAGCGGTGCGGAATATGTCAGGTCGCGGTCACGACATCTCAAACTCGTCGTATCGCGGTTCATCGAAGCGATAATCAAGAAATGACGAGCGCCAGGTTCTTGCCGGTAAAATCCTCAATTGGCGAGATTTCGTCGAACAACTCACGTAAGCCCGACTTCCTGAAACCACTTAAAGGATTCAAGCTGGGTTTCGATCAGCTTCGGAACCTCGGTGGCGTCCTGGATGCGGGCGTACGAGCGCCGCTCGTGTCGCGGGTAGCGCTCGACGAGGGATTGTTCACTCGCTGCGGTCACCCGATCGCCTGCGGCGATCAGCGGCTGAAGAACGACCTTCTCCATCAGAGGTGGCATGAGCACTTCTCCTAGCACACCGGAAAACACAAAAAGAGTCATGAATTATGAGGATTGAATCTTGAGACGCTGCTCAACATTCTTAACCTCTAACTCAAAACTCGTGTGCTCCCCGATCGAAATAAAAATGCGCCGTCAGGCGCGGACAAAGCGACGTAAACGAGCAACTCCATCAAACAAGCGGTGCGAACACGGCACCGATAAGACCTATATAAAGAACGATCTATGATAAGTCCTCGCCCTTTTTATTCTGTTTGCAAACGCGCAGTGTACCACGCGCATCGGTGGAAGTCAAGCTCTGTTTTGCTGACAGGGGCCACCAACCGAAGGGTATCGGGGATAGTCGAAGTATACCATGGCGGGGTACGAGGCTTCAATAGGCAATGTGGGGTTGCGACGACCCAGGAGGTGTCACGGAGTGAGCGCTACGGTGTGTTATCAGCGGGTGTGTTGACGATCGGCAAGAACACCGGGTTCTGGCGTGGCAGACCTTCAACATAAACATTCTCGTAGTAGCGAAGCAAGATATTAATACCACTCATGCCAGCACGAGCTAGCTCCTCGGTTCCCCATTGCCCCATACAATCGTCGGACCTGCTACGCACACATTGTGTATCGAGCGAGCGATAAAACGTCGGAAATAGTTTACCGTCACGGGTGAGCGTCAGCGCCCAGGTGCGCTTAAGGGCGGCATCGGTCGCCGCCGTATAGCTATTGCGTACATAGTGCTGATCGCAGGTGCTATCGAGCAAGTCGAAATTGTAGCCCTGATTCGACCACTTACGTTCGATGAACGCTGTGTACCAGGCGAATTGCTTGGCCGCGACTGCTCCAGCGTCGAGCGACGCATCAGGCCAGGTAGCAAACCATTCGTTCGGCAAGACATTTCGTAGATAATCGGCAAATGGCATCTCGACGACGCGCACCTCGCCCGGAGCAGGGACGACACAATTGCTGCTTCCTGTTATACCAAGCCGAATCTTTTCGGGCGGCGCGCCAACATGGGATGGCTGGACGTATGTGCGGGAAGGGGCGGGAACAGCGGTCCCTTTCTTCCGCAACTGGATGTGAATATCGAGTTTCTTGGCATCGTGCAACGGAATGCCTTTGAACGTCCAACGCTCGTGTCCAGCAGCGCTCGCCGTGCCGTCCACATCTTCGCTTGCCGCGGAGATGGGAACATCGACAGGTCCAAAAGTGCCATCCTCACGCGAAACGATTGCGACGCCACCGATGATGACATCAGCGCCCGCGATCGGCGTTTCGCTGCCCACCTCACGCACGTACCCGATTACGGTTGCCGTGAATACCATAGTATTCGTCACACTATCCGTTGCAGTTAATGGCATCGTCGCAGATAGCGCGGCGGTCGAGGAGAGCGTCGTCGTGGGAGTCAGTTCGGCGGTGGATGACGTAATCGAGGGCAGCGGTTTCGTCGTCTGCGGCATGATGCTGCCTCTGGAGCTAGGCGCCGCCAGCGCCGTCGGGCCAAAGGTCGCTTCGCCCATCGCTTTGCGGTCGATACGCAATGTATGCGCTGCAACGATCTGTACAGCGCTGAACATAAGCACAATACACAGCAAAGGATAGAAACGGCGCATCAGGCTTCCTTTTGGAGCATAGATTCAGGTGGTGGCTCGTGCATTATACCGACCTTCGTTCGACAATGCTATAGGCTTCTGGCCGGTTGAGGACATGAAAACCAGTAACAGCAACCTCACGTCGCCGTACCCAGCACTTAATCATTCTTCGGCATACTCCACCAGGGCCAAGTCGCCATACAAGGATGAATTGAGCATCTACGATTGGGACGATCTCGACCGCACACTCTACACGTTTCTTCTGTGGTCAGAATCATGTGGACACATGCAGGACAACCCATTTGTGACGCTCGCGACAGCGTAACCCACAACATCGCCCCACCCTGAGCGTGCGTTACTCAGGGTGGGGCGATGTTCCAAGTTCTAGAGCGCCAGCAGGTCGCGGAACGAATCTTCCTGCTCATAGGGTCCGATGATCGCCAGGTTCAGTGCTTCGGGCTTGATCAGCCGATTAGCAACGCGTAGCACATCGTCGCGGGTCACGGATTCAATCTCCGCCACAATCTGCTCGATCGGAATCACCTCGTCATAGCGCAGGATATGCGCGCCATTGCGTGCCGCGATTGAGCCGCTGTCTTCGAGGCCGAGCAATAGCCAACCCTTATATTGTTCCTTGATACGTTGTAGTTCGGCGTCTGTGATACCTTCGTTGCGAATCTGGCGTAGCTCTTTCAGCACTGCCTCAATCGCATCATGCACCTTGCCAAGTTCGACGCCGCCATACACCACCCACTTGCCCGCATCGCTATATTCATAGCTGTACGAGCCGACCGAGTACGCAAGACCACGTTCTTCCCTGATTTCCTGGAACAAGCGCGAAATCGAGCCACCGCCCAGCACGGAGTTAAGCACCTCGAGCGCACGACGATCAGGATCGCGATCAGACACTCCAGGCAAGCCAAGACAGAAGTTCGCCTGTTCGGTGTCCTTCGACAGCAAATGAATACGTGGTCCCGGCAGCGGCGCGACTGTGGCGATCGGATCGTAGCGATGTCCATGCGCATAGTTTTCAAGCGCCCTGGACCATGCCTCGACCATCACCTCGCTCGGCATGTTGCCCGCGACCGAAACGACTGTGTTGGGATAGGTATAGTGCTGATCTTTGAAGGCCATCAGGTCGTCGCGTGTGAAGCTACTGACAATTTCTGCCGTTCCGGCGATATCCTTGCCAAGCGGCTGGTCGCCCCACATCGACATATCGAGCAACTGGTGGACCCAATCAGCCGGGGAATCGAGGCTCATGTTGATCTCCTCGATGATCACCCGCCGCTCCTTTTCGATCTCCTTGGCCTCGAACAACGAGTTGAGCAGCATGTCACTGAGGGTATCGACGGCACGGTCGAAATGGATGTTGGCGACCTTGGCGTAGTACACCGTTGAGTCGAAAGAAGTGGAAGCATTGAGCGAGCCGCCGACACCTTCGATGGCTTCGCTGATCTGCTTGCTGTTACGTCGCGTCGTCCCCTTGAAGAACATGTGCTCCAGGAAGTGGGAAATGCCGCTCAACCGGGCATCCTCGTAGCGCGAGCCAACTTTCGTGAAAATGCCCATCGACACCGAATGGGTGTGCGGCATCTCCTCCGTGATGATCCGTAACCCATTCGGCAGGTCAATCTTGGTATGTGTCATAGATACGTTTCCATCTGTTATACGTCGTGCGATAGTGATTCGAGAGCTTTATTTACCAGTTCGAGGGCGCGTCGTGCAGTCGCCTGTTTGACCGCAGCACGATCGCCCGAAAAAACATGACGTTCGCAGCGCACCACGTCAGGTGTCGCCACGGCGATAAAGACTAATCCTACGGGTTTGTCGGGCGTGCCACCGCCAGGACCGGCGATACCAGTCGTCGCCACACCGATTTGTGTGTGGAGCAGACGACGAATGCCCGCGACCATCTCCCGCGCACATGGTTCGCTCACCGCGCCCACGCTATCGAGCGTTGCGCGTGCCACACCCAGCACATGCTCTTTGACCGCGTTGTCATAGGCAATCACGCCACCCTGATAATACGCCGAGCTTCCAGCAACCTCGGTCAGACTATGACCGATCAGACCGCCGGTACATGATTCGGCGCTCGCAAGACGCCAGCCTGTGCGAAGGAGTGCTTTGCCAGTTTGTTGAGCTAACACGTACAGTTCATGATCCATAGCTAATGGAGTATAGCAAAGAACCCCGCGTCATGTTGACGGCAATGCCACCCCACCAGTAGGATACAAACCATGGAAAAACCGATTGTACTGATCGGCCTGAGCGGAACCGGGAAATCCACCGTTGGTAATCTCGTGGCGCAAGCATTAGGCCGTACATTTATTGACACCGACATCATGCTCACCCGTACAGAAGGCCGCACCATCGCGGACATCTTCGCCCGCGATGGCGAGGAGTATTTTCGTGCGTTGGAAACCTCGACATTCGAACAGTCGCTGGCATCCAGCAGCGTCGTCATCGCGACTGGTGCGGGCATCATTGAATCGCAGGCGAACGACGCCCTGCTGGCACGCGCTCATGTCATCTGGTTGATGGCACGTCCCGCCACGTCGGCGGATCGTCTGCGGGCACACGATGACCGCCCGCTACTGCGCGTCGATCCGCTGGCAAATCTCGAACAACAAGCTACCCGCCGCTGGGCGCGGTATGCTGCCCACGCCCATTGGATCGTCACCACCGACCAGCTAACACCCCAGGCCGCCGCCGACGAGATCGTACGCTACATGCGACAGATCGCGCCCGACGCAGCGAACGACGAAAAACTGGTGGTGCGTACACCTGGTGGCACCTACGAGGTGATCATCGCGCAGAACGCCCTCGCCGAACTGCCCACACACCTGCACGCGATCACGGCTCGCCCAAAAGTCTGGATCATCAGCGACGATCAGGTCTGGCTCCACCACGGCACACGGGTTTTGAGTACGTTGAGCGCAGCGGGGATCACCGCCCAACATTGGACGATTCCGGCGGGCGAACCGTCGAAAAATCTCGATACCGTCGCCGACGTGTATGCCTGGATGCTCGAACGCGGCGTCGAACGTGGCGATATCGTGCTTGCCGTCGGCGGTGGCGTGGTGGGCGACCTGGCGGGATTCGTCGCCTCGACGGTGCTACGCGGCATCGCCCTGGTTCAACTTCCGACCACGGTGCTGGCGATGGTTGATAGCTCGATCGGCGGCAAAACCGGCGTCGATCATGCCGCAGGAAAAAACCTGATCGGCACGTTCTACCAGCCGCGACTGGTGCTTTCGGACACAACGTTTTTGCAAACCCTGCCGTATGCCGAACGACAAACCGGTTGGGCGGAAGCGATCAAGCACGGTGTCATCGCCAACGCGCAACTATTCGACGACCTCGCCGCTGCTGCCGCGCAGCTTCGGCGTGGCGACGAACCGATCACCAGTGAACTGCTGCGACGTGCCGCCGCGATCAAAGTCGTGACCGTCAGCGGTGATGAGCGCGAACAGGGCGCACGGATTCTGTTGAACTACGGTCATACCACCGGACACGCGCTGGAACGCTGGAGCAACTACACGATTCGTCACGGCGAAGGCGTAGCGATGGGTATGGGCGTGGCCGCGACCATCGCGCACAAGCTCGGCATGTGCGATGATGACCTGCTTGAACGGCAAGCGGCGATCCTCGAAGCGTTCGGGCTTCCCACCCATCTGCCAGCCGGAGCCGACCCCGAAGCGATCATGGAGGCCATGCGGAGCGACAAAAAGGTGCGCCAACAGCGTATACGCTGGGTATTGCCCACCGCCATCGGCGCAGCCACGGTGCGCGGCGACGTTCCCGACGAGGTGGTATGGGAAGCGTTGCGAGAGAGAACGTCGGGCGACTGACCAGTAACTCCGGACCACGGACGACCGACCCCGCAGAAGAACGACGCAAACCCGAGGGAATCGTTTGCATCTGTAGAAGCGAGGGGCGGGATAGCATTACTTGATGCTATCCCGCCCCTCGCTTTTCGTTGTAATCCGTGTTTGGTCGTCTGTGGTCCAGCTTCAATCGTCGGTGGTCGGTCGTCCGTGGTCCGTGGTTGGCACACGTTGCGCGATCCTCTGCTCCTGCAGGTAGTCGTCCAGCAACAGGCGGGCGGCGAGTTCGTCCACGCGCCCCTGGCGACGTTCATCGCGGGTCAGGGGTCGCTGTTCTTCCAATACCCGTCGCGCCTCGCTGCTGGTAAACCGCTCGTCATAGAGTTCGATAGGAATGGTGGTGGCTGCACGTAGCTGTTCCACAAAAGCATCAATACGCTGCGCCTGGGGTCCGACCTCGCCGCGCAAGGTTAACGGATAGCCCACCAGTATCAGCACGGCCTCTTCATCGCGCAGAATATCGACGATGCGCTTGAGGGCTTTGTCTAGTGGTGGAGTATGGACTACGCCGACGATGCGGGAGACGATGCGGCTCGGATCACACGTCGCTACCCCAATGCGCTTCGCGCCGATGTCGAGTGCTACGACACGACCGGGCATCGCAAGTGGCGGACGATGCTCATGGTCTTCGTCGTCATGCCAGTAGCTCACTGTGGTGCCTGTACGACCTGGACGTTTTCCGGCACCATTTCCCAGCTTTGCGGCAACGAACCAAAGGCTGTGATCTGTCCCTGCTCCTTCAAAGAATTGAGATAATCGAGTGCTTCCTGACGCGACTTCCCCGCAATGTTTTGCTGCACTTCGGCGGCTAGTTCAGCCGAAAGTGTGGGCGTGGTTCCAGCGGGGATGACATTCGCCGCCACGATCAACCCTTGCTGTCCGAACGACCAATCGGTGACCTGCACCTGTGCGTCAGGAGCGGCGCGACCGTCACTCACGAGCAGAGTACGTGCGGCAACAGATAGCTGCGCCGCGATGGGGCGGTCGGTTGGTTCGGCGACCGCGTTGAACGTCGCACGCATTTCGAGGAGAAAGCTACCGTCGCTCGTGACGCTACCAATCGGCGGAAACACGCCGTACTCGACGCCTTTCAACTGCGTCAGGCTTTCCAACGTCGGCGAGATCGTGTCCGTCATCAGCGTGAAGCCCGATCGTCCCGCCGCCGCAAGCTGCAGCGACTGCGTGCCGGTGCCGTACAAGCGTGACAATGCGTTCGGCAGTACCTGGTTGACATCCTCAGGCCGGACGATTCGCACTTCTTGGTCACTCCCCCCACCGAACGCTCCCTGCTCGATGCGTAATGTGCCTTCGTAACCCGGAATCGAACTGATCGAACCTGGTCCAATGTTTCCGGCAGCACCTGGCACGTTCGCCGTCAGGCTGGCTTCGCCGCGCCCGAAGGTGATACCATCTGCCGTCGCCAACGACGCCGGAACGGTCACATCGTAGTCAACCGAGAACTGCACGCCATTCGAAGCCGGAACGATCGTGCCTGCCCGCAGCAACACTGGCTGCGAGAGGGTGTTTCGCAAAACGATCGCGCCGCTGGCGCGACCAATCGGCGCGACCGTCGTTCCCGCCGCCTGTCCGCGCACCTCGACGCGCACAGGTTGCATGAGCACGGCGGCCTGGACCTGGACGGATCCATCTGTAGGGGCAGCGTCACCGATCGGGATTGTCAGGTCATTGAAGGTTTGCTGCTCGCTTTGTGGAGCAGAAGGAATCAGTTGAAGCTGCGGAGCCGTACCCGTGAATGGAAACAAGCCTGACGAGAACAGGAGCGCCACGACCAGCAGTACGCTGGCCAGCGCGACCATAATCCATGGGCTAAAGCGCTGTGGTTGCGCGGGCACAGCACCTTTCGCCGCCGTTCGTGCAGGTGTGCCGCCGCTATTGCCTCCAGCGCCTCGACTACGGTTCTGGCGGGGAAATACACTGGTTAAAGCATCGCCGAACGCCGAGCGGTTGCCGCGTTGGTCAGACCGTCCTTTCGGAGCCGTAGCAGAGCGATCAGGTTGCGATCGGGATGTGCGCCGAGGCGGGATCGCATCCGCTGCTATCTGCCGAGGGGCGCGTGTGGGTTCGGGTTCTTGAGCCATACCTACCCCTATATCGTCGAACGCGAGTGCCCAGGGATCATCGGCGGCTACTTGCCGTCCGATACCGCGCTCGCCATCAGACAGCAAGGCACCGTCGTCGCTGTTCCAACCCTGACCGTTCGCCTGTGTCGCCGGAGCCTCCATTTGCTCGAACGCTTGCAAACCAGCCAGAAATTCGTCGTCAGATGCCATGACGGGTGCACCTATCGCCGTATCTCGTGCAAGACTGGCCGCTTGCGGAAGCGCAACCGCACTATCGGAATCACGTGCGCCAGCGGCCATGGACTGAGCCGACGACGTCGCTGTCTGCCCGTTGAGTTCTGGAAACACCTGTATTTGATGTGGGTTACTCGGTCCAACGGGCTGGTTCGGGCCAACGATCGTGCCATCCACGGCGATTACACTCAGCCCCGCATTTTGAGCGGCTCGCTGGGTTTTATCGTCGTTGGTGAACAATGTAAGCTGTGCGCCGCTATCGGCGACGATATGCTTAAGAATCGTACAGCCCGCCGAGCTTTGCAACGCTTTCATGTTGTTCGGCACGAGCAATTCGACTTCGGATCGATCTACCGCACGTACCTGTGCGACAATCTCGTCAATCGAAGATGACGGTAACAAAGGAATCAGCACGTTGTATCCTCGGTCAGATGCCGCTAGCCCAGCGAGCGCATGGGGCCATAAAAGATGTGTCGCCGATGACCGGTTGATTGGTCGTGAGCCGTTCACACGAACCTATACACAATAGATATAAGCATAAACGCTAATTCTCCTCACGACCAGGCCTGTTTCTACCCCACCTGTTGTTGGACCAACGACGGGACCTGCGCCAGCGCTTCGTCAAGTTTCGCGCTATCGCGTCCGCCCGCCTGTGCTACATCAGGTCGCCCACCGCCACCACCACCAACGACCGCCGCCAGTGACTTCACAAGTTTTCCAGCATGATAGCCACGCGATACGAGATCGGGAGTTACCATAGCGATGATCTGCGGCTTGTCGGCAACGACCGTGCCGAGGACTACGATGCCTGACCGTAGCTTATCACGGATGCGGTCGCCTAACTCGCGCAACGCATCGACCGATGACGCATCGACCCGTGCCGCAACGTAGGCAACATCACCGACCGTCTGGTGCTGCTGGATCAGTTGCTCCAGCGTCGCTGCGCTTTGTCCGCGTTGCAGTTGCGCGATCTCGGCCTGTTGCTGCCGTACCTGTGCCAGCAGTTGATTCAGACGATCCCCGATCTGGTTCACACCAACGCCCAGGCGCCCTGAAAGCTCGCGTAGCTGCGCTAACTGGGTTTCGACGTATTCCTCGGCACCACGTCCGGTTGTGGCTTCGATACGGCGCAGACCTGACCCGACTGAGCTTTCGCTCAGGACGCGAAAGTAGCCAATCTCTCCGGTACGGTCTACATGGGTGCCGCCACAGAGTTCACGTGAGCAGAACGACGGGCGGGCGTGAATATGCGTGCAGTCCTCGCCATCTGAGGACGGCTCATTGCCGTTCGCGCAGCCAACGGTCACGACGCGCACCACATCACCATACTTTTCGCCAAAGAGGGCGGTCGCGCCCAGGTGTTCGGCGGCGGCACGCGACATCTCGGCGGGCGATACCTCAGTATCAGCGCGCACCCAGGCGTTGACGCGGCGTTCGATTTCGTGCAGTTCCGCGGCAGTCACCGATTGGGGATGTCCGAAGTCGAAGCGGAGCCGTTCAGGGGCGACCAGCGACCCGGCTTGCTCGGCATGTTCGCCCAACACATCGCGCAAAGCACGGTGCAACAGGTGAGTCGCGGTATGGTTCCGCATGATATCGCGGCGACGCAGTACGTCAACACTGATCTCGCCAGCCTCGCCGACACTGATCGTCCCGCTTTCGACGATGCCACGGTGGACGAACACATTCGGCAACGACTTCTGCGTGTCGATGATCCGCACAGTGCCGTGCGGTCCCGTAAAGGCTCCTGTATCGCCAACCTGGCCACCGCTTTCGGCATACAGACAGGTCTGGTCGAACACGATTTGCACCTGGTCGCCTTCGGTAACATCGTCTACCGCTTCGTTATCGGCGACCACCGCCAGCACACGGGCGAAGGTTTGCGTTTCGGTATAGCCCGTAAATACAGTACGCGGCAGGTCAAGGTCAGCCCACACGCCACCACCTGCGGCGCGTTGCCCGCGTGTCGCTTGCTGGCTGCGCTGGCGCTGCTGTTCCATTTCGACGCCGAAACCACCCTCATCAACGCCCAGACTGCGTTCGTTCAGGATTTTAGCGGTCAGGTCGAGCGGGAAGCCATAGGTGTCGTGCAGACGGAACGCATCGGCACCGTTCATGATCGTCTGCTGGCTTTGTTGCATCCGTGCGATTACCACTTCGAGTTGATCCAGCCCACGCACCAACGTCCGGCGGAAGCGTTCTTCCTCGGCAGCGATCACGCGCCGAATGTACTCATCCTTTGTCCGTAACTCCGGATAGGCGCTACCCATTTCGGCGATGACGACAGCGGCGGTTTGCGCCAGGAACGGCTCCGACAACCCGAGTGTTTGCCCGAGATAAGCCGCGCGGCGCAGAATGCGGCGCAACACATAGTTGCGTCCCTCGTTACCGGGGCGCACGCCATCAGCAATCAGGAAGGCACAGGCACGCGAGTGGTCAGCGATGGCATGGTAGGCGGCACGGTTGTTCGTGTAATCATCCTCGCCTTTACCCACAAGCTCGATGATGCGCTGCACGATCGGCTGGAACAGGTCGGTTTCGTAGTTGTTGCGAACACCCTGCAGGATCGCCGTCACGCGCTCAAAGCCCATACCCGTATCGATGGACGGACGCGGTAGCGGCGTCAGCGTACCGTTCGCGTCGCGGTCGTACTGCATGAATACCAGGTTCCAGAACTCCATGTAATCGTCGTCGTCGGAGTTCACACCGTCGGGCGTTTGATGTTCGGGATCATCGCCCTGATAGTAGTGAATTTCGGAGTTCGGTCCGCATGGTCCAGTATCGCCCATCGACCAGAAGTTATCTTTTTCACCGAAGCGCAGGATACGCGACGGATCAGCACCAACTTCCTGCCACAAAGCTACAGCCTCGTCATCATCGGTGTAGACGCTAAACCACAGGCGATCCACCGGCAGCTTAAGTTCTTCGGTGATAAAGTCCCAGGCGAATTTGATCGCATCGCGTTTGAAGTAATCGCCAAACGAAAAGTTACCGAGCATTTCAAAAAACGTATGGTGACGCGGCGATGGTCCCACTGCTTCGAGGTCGTTATGCTTACCCGCCACCCGCATACACTTTTGTGAGGTCGTGGCGCGCGTATACGGGCGCGGCTCGAAGCCCAGGAATGTATCTTTGAACTGCACCATGCCCGCGTTGGTGAACAACAAGGTGGGATCGTTCGCGGGTACGAGTGGCGAAGAAGGCACAATCTGGTGCGTTCGCTCGGCAAAAAAATCAAGGTAGCGTTGTCGTAGTTCCGCGCTCTTCATTGAAGAGGGATCTCCTATCTCTATCACATACAGAAATACACAATCAAGCGACGGCCTTCGCCGTCTTGTCGTACCCTATTATATGTTAAATGTGTAAGAGTTGTCGGAAGCGCAAAAGAGTCAATCCGATACATAGGCTGGCGGCGAGTGCGCCACAGCTAATCGCGTTGGATATACCGATACGGACAGCAAGCTCTCCAATTGCGAGAGCACCGATCGGCCCCATTCCAAAACTCATGGTCAACATGCTTGTCACCTGACCACGGAGGCGTTCGGGCGCCTGCTCCTGGATCAGCGCAGCGGTCAGTGCATTATGGAACGTCCCCAGGCAACTCGAACACGCGAATAGACCAGCGCTTAGCGGCACCCATGCTGATTGCGCAAACGCCGTCATCACCACGCCATAGCAGAGCCCGACACCGGCGAGCAAGCGTCCTTTGTGCTGGTACTCTCCCAACGATGCGACGGCAAACGAGCCGATCACCGCACCCGCTCCGCTGGCGCTCACCAGCAGACCCAGGCCAGTCGGCCCAAGGTTGAGTTGGTCACGGGCCAGCACCGGAATCAGCGACATCATCGGATATGCCAGGAGTCCAGTCGCGACCGCCTGGAGCAACAGGCCCATGATTATTGGATTACGCCGAACAGACCGCACGGTAACATCTTGCGGGATCGCCTGCTGGAATGACACCACCACTTCTTTGGTTCGTACAAGGAAGCTGAGCATCGCGGCGATGACGAGCACGACCGCTTGCGCCACGAAACATCCAACACTGCCAAACGCACCGATAAGCGCACCGCCGAGCGATGGACCGAGAATGCGCGTTGCGCTGCTTCCGGCGGCGCTCAGGCCAAGCGCATTGGTCAAATCCTTGCGTTCGACCAACGTCGGCACCAGCGTTTGAGTCGTAGGAACTGATACCGCCAGCAGTGTACCGTTCAGCACTGCTGCCAACAACAAATGCCAGGGTGCGATCGTGCTGGTACGCAAATACAAAGCGAAAGATAGTGCAACAATGGCACCGATGATCTGACACGTCAACAGGACACGCCGGCGATCGGCGCGGTCGAGAACCATGCCAGCAGGAATTGAGAGCAGCAGGATCGGCAGGCCACTCATGAAGGTAACCCGACCGACGAATCCCGCATTGTTGGTGAGATTGAGTGCCAGCCAACCAAGCGTGATGTTCTGGACCCACTGGCTGACCTGCATGAGAATACCAGCGCTCCATAACAGGCGGAAATCACGGTATTTGATAACGGCATGCAGGGGATGTGAGCGGTGACGTGGTGCCGAAGCCAATGGTGTTCCTTCCAACGCGCAGGGATAGTAGGCCGTTTTAACTTCGGCGAGTGACGTTAGGCCTGATGCAGATGATCGCTAGGGCAATTGTCCACCGTGCCAAAGCTCACGCACTTGTTCCAGCACAGCACGCTCCTGGGGAAAGGATGCCATCGCGATCGCTTCATCGACTTGAAACCAGCGGGCGTCGTCGACTTCAGTTTCCTGAGGCAAGATTTCACCGACTTCGTAGCGCAACAGGAAAAAATCGACGAACTTGTGGACGCGCCCACGCCGAGCGCGGAACCAATATTCGATGGTCTCGATCAGGTGCAGCACCTGTCCTTGCACACCAGTTTCTTCCTGGACTTCGCGCTGTGCGGCGTCGGCAGGACGTTCATCCGTTGAAATATGTCCCTTTGGCAGGCCCCAACGCGTCGCGCCATTGGTCGCGATCATCACGACAAAGAGCACTCCATCATCCTGACGGTAGCAAACACCGCCTGCAGAATAGGCAATCTCATGATGGGCTGATTGTGTTGGTCGTGTGGGCATAAATGTATGAACTTCCTCGCCGCTCGTCATCCCTATAGATTACTACGTCGCGCGAGCGCATCACGATCTCTAATTGTATAAAAGGACCGGCGGGAGTATACCCGCCGGTCCTGTCATTTCTCTTCCAGGCAAAGCGACAGGTTTTTTATACGTCAGTGCCGCCAAACTTGGTTTCACCTGAGCGGTCCCAGGAGTTTTGCTGAGGCGTCGGAGTATTGCGCTGCGTATTATCTGGCAATTGCAGCGGCGAGCGATTTTCCATCTGATTCTTCGCCGAATTAAGCTGTCCGCGCAACTGATCGCGGTTTTTCCAGGCATATGCAGCACCAGCTAAACCGAGCGCCCACAAAGCACTTCGCATATTACGCATCATTAATTCTCCTTTTATGCTCCTCACCGTGAGGATATTCTATTGACTAAACATTAGCAAGATGTGGACCATATACCACACACCAGATGTGCTGTGGTTTGATCCTCAAATGCTTTCGGTAAGGCAGTAGATAGGAGCGACGCGGCTCCCTGAATATATCATGGCTCAACTTCAACATAATCCTTGCCAGTCACAGTCGGTTGTCAGCCCAAAGTCTTTACATATTGCGAACGCCATCTGTTCGTGGTATACTACAGAACGAATGTTTTACTTGGTGCGTTTATAGGTGATTCTATAGCCATCGAGCGAGCCAGAGTATGTACGAAGGAGTTCGAAATGACGAACCGAGAGATTGCCGCTGTTTTGTTCAACATTTCCACCATCCTCAGCGAACACCAGAGCAACCCATACCGTATCCGCGCCTATCGTAATGCCGCGCGTAATATCCTGCGGGCGCGTCATTCGGTAGAGGACCGTGCGCGAAACGAGCAACCGCTGGGCATCCCATTTCTTGGCAAGCGTCTGACCACCAAGATCACCCAACTGGCGCGGGAAGGTCGCAGCGATTTTTATGACGAACTGTGCAGCGATCTGCCGCTGAACGAACAAGCCTTATTGCGCGTACCAGGGATCGGTCCCAAGCTGGCGCAGCGTGTCGCCAAGGACCTCGCCCCCAACGACGACGATGTATTGCGTCAGGCGGCGATCCTGGGTCTGAAGCAGATCTGGGGCATCGGTCCGAAGCGTGCCGCCGCGATCATCAAGGGGCTTGCCGCCGATATACCTGCCAGCGCTTCCTCGCAGCCTACCATCGTGCGCGACGGCAACGTGTTGTATGTGCAGGAGCATCTGTGGCGCGACGGGCTGGACGCGCTGAGCGAGCAGGAGGAGGCACATGCCGTTCAAGAAGCAGCGTAGAACTGTCGTTCCAATGGAGGTCGAACAGCACGAACTGGACGACCTCCTGGATGAATACGCCGACGAGGCGCTGTTCGACACAGCGCTAAGCGACGACCTCGACAATTCCACGTTCGACGAAAGTCGATTCGCGGGCGGCTATCGCGCCAAACTGGTATTTGAGCCACGCTCCTACCAGAGCGAAGCCATCGCCCGCTGGGTGGACCACGACGGGCGCGGCGTCGTCGTGCTGCCAACGGGCGCGGGCAAGACCGTGGTCGCGCTCATGGCGATCGAACGCACGCGCCTACGCACGCTGGTGGTGGTGCCGACGATCGAACTGTTGCATCAATGGCGCGAGGCGATCATCGAGCGCCTCCAGATTCCGGCATCCAAGGTTGGCGTCGTCGGCGACGGACACAAGGACTGGCGACCAATCACGGTCATCACCTATGCCTCCGCTGCCATGCCCACCACGCCGCTCGGCGACATTGGATTGTTGATCTGCGACGAATCACACCATCTGCCATCGCCGTCGTATTCCGAAATCGCACGGCGCTGTTCAGCGCCCTACCGTCTGGGCCTGACAGCAACGCCGGAACGCTCCGACGCCCAGCATCATGTGCTGCATGAACTGCTCGGTCCCGAAGTGTACCGACGTGCGCCCGCCGACCTCGCAGCGGAAGGCCATATCGCGCAGTACGACGAGAAACGCATCTTTGTGTCACTGGCAGCGGAGGAACAACTACGGTACGAATCCCTGATGGGCGAATGGAAGTGGTTCCTGGCTTCCAAGCGTCATCTGCTGGCACGCGGCGGCGACTTCTTCGGCGAACTGATCCGGCGCTCAGGCAGCGATCCCCAGGCACGTCGCGCCCTGCAAGCGCACCATCAAGCGCGTATGATCGCCCTCAACGCCAGCCAGAAACTCGACGTTGTGCAGAACCTGCTCGGCGATCATCGCAAGGACAAAGTGATTGTCTTTTCGGAATATAACGCCCTGGTGGATACGATCAGCACCCGCTTCGCGCTGCCCGCAATTACCTACAAGACCGCACCTGACGAACGTAAGGCGACGTTGGATGCCTTCCGCGACGGTAGCTATAGCAAGATCGTGACGGGGCGCGTGCTCAACGAGGGCGTCGACGTGCCGGACGCTAACGTCGCCATTGTCGTAAGCGGCTCAGCGACCAAGCGTGAATACATTCAGCGCCTGGGTCGCGTGATCAGGCCAAAGGCGACACGCGCTGTGTTGTACGAGGTGATCACCCGCAAAACCGGCGAGGTCAACACCGCCCGTCGCCGCCGTCCCGATTAGTGGGCCGTGCCAACCGGAGCCAGGGTTGTATATGAGGACAGATTGTGGCATTTTCACTGATTGATTTCAAAAAAACCAGCCGAACGACTAACAAGCGGCATGTACTCTATCCCCACCAGTTACGCGACGACCGCTTTCTGGCGGCGATCTCGTATGCCATCGACTACTACGAACGCATGGTCGGACGACCGCGCCACGAGCTAGAAACCGCCACGCTGATGGAGTTCTTTGGCGATCCCAAGCTTGCCCGCGGTATCGTGGCCTGCCTGGGTCGCTCCTATGTCTGGCATGAGCCGACGTTCGCAGAGGTGTTGTCACCGCCTGCCTGGGCGTGGCTCAAAGCAGCGGGGTGGACCTCTCCGGCACGGCTACGAGCGCATCTGTATCGTTACGTCAACCAGCATCATGATGGCTTTCTGCTCACCAGCGAACGTGCCGGAGTGTTGGCGACGGTATGCGCCGACATGCCAATCGAGCCTTCGATGTTCGAGCGTTTACTGACGCTCGACGCGCCCGCCGAGGCGCTGCTGGCGAAGGTAACGGGAACACCCGACGCTCGCGATATCGTGACGCTGTACAATTACCATTCGCTCGAAACGCCGCTACGCTACGCCGAATCCTTGCGGCTAACCCTGCGCGGCTCGGTGTGGTCGCTCTTGCGGACCGTCCACAACATCGCCCGCCACTACAACCTGGCCTACGATGTCGAGCATGACGGCGCTGGTATCTTCGCTCGCGAGGCCACGATCACCTGGCGCGGAACCCGTGACGCGCTAGGCAGTTATCGCGGCAGCGGGCGACGCATCGTGCGGGCGCTGCTGCGCTTGCTGGCGGTCCATCCCGACACCCTGGTGGAAGGCGAGGCCGTGGTGCATCTGCGCGGCAAAACATCCGTGGTGGTCCTCGACAAGCGTGCGTTGCGAACGCTGGGAGCACATACCACGAACTCCAATGATGCTGAAGCCTGGGATACCGACGGAGCGGACGAATGGCGCACCGCCTGGAACCGTGCCTATATGCGCGGCGAAACCGGCGGCTGGCGATTACGCCGCGACCCGGAGCCACTGGTGACCGACAAAGGTATCATCGTGCCAGATTACGGTCTTCAGCGTGGGACGCAACGCGCCGCGCTCGTGCTGGCCTCCAACGTCTCGGCGGTAGATGTGCTGATCAAGCCGCTGGAAGCGTTGGGGGGTCGCTCGCTGGTCGTCGTGGCGATCCCGCCACGACTGGCGAAACGCTTGTCAACATTGCCGGTGATCGTGTTACCGAGCGAAGGCACACCCTCGCCGCGTCTGCTCGCCAGCGCCCTGCCGTCCCCGCTGGCGACCGCCGAACAGCATACGACCAAGTGGCAACGGCTCGATCACGTTCTTGCTGTCGAAGGCTATGTGGACGAAGGACGGATCGGCGAGATTCTCGCGGTCGAACCTGAACAGGTTGGCGAGGCGATGCGCGGCTGGCGTAAGGAAGATATGACCTACATTCCGGGCGTTGGCTTGTGTACAGCGGATACCGTGACCGAGATACGCACACTGCTGCAACCGGAACGACGCAAGGCGGCATAGCGGAGCGTGAACCACAAGCAAGGCGGGTGGGTGAAACGAGCGTTTCACCCACCCGCCTTGCTCATATTCATTCTGTGAAGCGCTCGTAGCTGTCCCAGATTCCTCGTTGAGGCTCAGGCACTCTCGACATACAACCGGGGAAGCAGATCGTGTGCAGATCGCTTAGCAGGGGACTTCGTGGCAACTACGGCAGCGTGCCTCGTAAGCTTCGGTCGCGCCAACGAGGATGATTGGGTCGTTATAGGTAGCGGGACGACCGTCGATCAAACGCTGGGTGCGGCTGGCAGGCTTACCGCAGACCACACAGATTGCCTGGAGTTTGTCCACGTGTTCAGCGCGTGCCATCAGTTCCGGCATCGGACCGAACGACTCGCCACGAAAATCCTGATCAAGTCCAGCCACGATCACGCGTTTGCCTTCGGACGCGAGTACTTCGCACAACTTGACGACGCTCGG
Source organism: uncultured Chloroflexia bacterium (assembly GCA_963790835.1). Classification (GTDB taxonomy): domain Bacteria; phylum Chloroflexota; class Chloroflexia; order Chloroflexales; family Kallotenuaceae; genus JBBSGA01. Next base: position 1,264,369 of record CAWBPU010000002.1, on the reverse strand, counting down.
ATCGAGAAACTGAACTTCGTCGATGGCGACGACTTCGGTATCGGGCAGAATCAGACTGGCAATCTCGGCGGCATTCACGACGGGGACAGCCTGGGCACGGATACCATCGTGTGAGGACACATGCTCGACGCTGTAGCGAATGTCGATGGCAGGCTTGAAAACCTGGACGCGCTTACGAGCGATCTGCGCCCGTTTGACGCGGCGGATCAATTCCTCGGTCTTGCCACTAAACATGGAACCGCACACAACCTCGATCTGCCCGCCTACTGCACCTTCATGCATAAAAGAAAACCCTTTCGTGGACACTCGCCAACACGGCATGGTGGCTGGCGCAAGAAAAGAGGCACCGCATGTTGCTGCGGTGCCTCTTGAGTTCGTCGGCGAGAGTTACGAGGTTTTGTTCTCGTCGTCGCCAAAGACTTCCTGGTACAGGCTGCGCTTGGCCGCGGGAGCAGGTGCTCCACGGCGCTGTCCGGCATCGGCCTGCTTGGCCTGGGACGATTGCAAGCGTCGCATAAAGCGATCGACCTGACCAGCGGTGTCGACGAGGCGCTGCTCGCCAGTGAAGAACGGGTGGCAGTTCGAGCATACGTCGACACGCAAGCTTTCGCGAGTCGAACGCGTCTTGAACGTATGACCACACGCACAAACGACAGTTGTTTCCTCATACCGAGGATGGATATTTGGTTTCACGTTACTTCCTTGGGGAAATCCGAACGATTCCCACCGCTGTTTAACTAGGCCGCCTCGACCTCTACCGTTTCGGTAGCGACGCTACCGTTGTTTGGGTAGACGCTAACCTTCTTCTGGTAGCGCGAGTGTGGCTCAAATGTGACCACGCCATCGACCAACGAGTAGATGGTGTAATCACGACCGAGACCGACGTTGTTGCCGGGGCGAATCTTGGTGCCACACTGACGCACGATAATCATGCCCGGTTTGACGACTTCGCCACCATATTTCTTCACGCCGCGCATTTTCGGATTGCTATCACGACCGTTGCGCGAACTGCCAACGCCCTTTTTATGCGCCATGTTCGATCCCTTTCATAGGACGAAGCGCGGTTACGGACACGCCTAAATAGGCTTTGTGTCCGAGCACACCCCATCGATCTCGGTAATTAAGCGGTAATTTCACGAATCGCGAGCCGCGTATAATCCTGGCGATGCCCGGTACGTCGGCGATAGCGTTTCTTGTTCCGGTACTTGAACACGATGATCTTTTCGCCGTGCGCTTCGCCCACGACTTCGGCGCGCACTTGCGCTCCGGCAATGGTTGGCAGCCCGACCTTCGGTTCTTCGCCGCCGATCAACAGCACCTGGTCGAACACGACTTCGGTACCTGGCTCACCATCCATAAGGGCGACATCGAGGAATTGACCTTCCTCAACGCGATATTGCGCTCCGCGATCGTTGATAATTGCGTACACGATTACGCTCCCAAAGTTTATAGACAACAAAAAAGGAAGATGGACAGCCACCCTCCGGAATGACCCTTTTGCTAGCACGTCATTATAACACCTTCACGGCCGGTGTCAACCTTTGGCGGCACCAAATAAACGTGGGAAACCCATCGCTGTATTCAGGCGACGGACTAGCAATTGTTGTCAGCCCCGCCTTGCTCCGCGGAACATCTTTGCACTATTCTACCAGAATTGACAGCATCCGCCACCCCGACGTATCGTGCAATGGCGCAGCGACGACGTTGCACCAGCTATGCACTGACGAGGAGTCCATGAGCACGCAGGCACAAGAGTTCGCATCCAGTGGTGATCAGCTCCCACAACACGCCAACAATGGATACCGGATCAGCGTTGACCCGGCTCACATCACCGTCACAGGCCATCTCGATGCTACATCCACGCTCGACGTAATCCTCGACCTCTATGCACTCGCCCCACACCAGACGGCGCAGGACCATACCGAGCTCACGCCCATCGCATCGCAGCCAATTGGAGCAAGTAGGACCTTCACGATCACCGTGGACCGCTCCGATGAGACGCACGACCGCTACTATATGTCCTTCCTGGTTGTGGCACGCACCGCCGACGGTTCACAGGTGGTCGCATCACCGCAGTATGTCACCAGATTCGATTTCCCCGCGCGTCACGAGTATCCTTACCCGCAGGCACGCTCGAAAAAAGGCTTGCAAGTGCAGATGGTCGATGATGCGGTGGAGCTTGGCATCGGTCACGCGGCGCTCAACGTACAGTTCGACCGCATGATGCTATTGGAACAGGTTGATCCCGAGAATACGATCGTGTTTAGGTCACAGGGACGCGACTGGTACTTCGACCGGGCGTTCGTTGAAACACAAGATCAACGCATCAAGGTGCTGTCCGATAACGACATCATCGTCCATTTGATTCTGCTGGTCTACCGTAACGCTACACCAAACTCGGCTATGCCAAAGTTGGTACATCCCGAAACGAGTTCGCGACCAAACGCCATGACCAACGACGAAGCTAGCTTCGAGGACCAATTACAGGATGGTATCGTGCTAGCCTTCGACACCGCCACCGCCGAAGGCATCGCCTATTTCACCGCAGCCGTCGAGTTTCTGACTGAACGCTACACCCGCGATGATCAGCAGCACGGTCGTGCGCTTGGCTACATCGTCGGCAACGAAGTCAACTCACAGTGGATATGGCAGAATATGGGTGAGCAACCGCTCGAACGGTTTATGCTATTTCACGAGCGAGCCGTTCGTATCGTCTATATGGCAGCGCAGAAGTCCTACCGCCACGCGCGCATCTACATCTCGCTCGACCATCTCTGGAACCGGGCGTTTCGCGACGAGCCGACCCGCTACTACCGTGGACGCGATGTCATCGAGGAGATGAACCGTCTTTCCAAAGGTGCCGGTGATTATCCCTGGCATGTTGCCTATCACCCATACCCGGAAGATTTGACAAAGCCCGCGACCTGGAACGACACAACCGCGCTCGAAAGCTTCGATACACCGCGCATCACGTTCAAGAATTTACATGTACTGGGGCAATTTCTCGGGCAGGATCACCTGCGCTACGGGGGCGAAATCCGACGTGTTAGCCTGTCAGAGCAGGGCTTTCACACGCCCGATCTATCCGACGAGGCACAGAAGTTACAAGCGGCGGCGTATGCGTATGCCTACTATAAGGTGCTCTTTGATGATGGCATCGACACCTTTATCTTGCACCGTCATGTCGACAGCAAAAACGAGTTTGGGCTACGCCTCGGCTTGTGGAGTTGGGATGATACTAGCGCTGAAAATTCGGCACCCGGAGAGAAGAAGGCCATTTATGATGTGTTCCAGCGCATCGATACCGCAGATTCCGCGTCGGTGACAGCGTTCGCGCTGCCGATTGTCGGCATCACGGATTGGAACGACGCTATACCGAACTTCGACCCATCACGCATTGCCTGACGAGAACGCAGGCGGAGGACGACACGCTAAGCGTCGTCCTCCGTGGTCGCATCAGGCTCTGTATCCTGGTTGGGAGGCTCTCGCCAACGCAGACGTTCGCGCACATCCGCCTCGAAGCCGTGGCTCGTAGGCTCGTAGTAGCGCCGCCCTTTCAGGTTATCGGGTAAATGTTCCTGATCGACCTGGGCGTCCTCGAAGTCATGGGCATATTTGTAGTCCGCTCCATAGCCCATGCCCTTCATGAGGCCCGTTACCGCGTTGCGGAGGTGCAACGGCACCGGATCGTTACGTGTCTGCTCCACGTCCTGCAAGACCGCGCCATATGCCCGATAGACCCGGTTGCTCTTCGGCGCTTGCGCGAGGTAAACGACAGCATGCGCCAGTGCCAGATCACCTTCGGGTTGTCCCAGGAAATGCAGCGCTTGTTGCGCGGCAACGCACACGCCGAGCGCTTGCGGAGCCGCCATACCAATATCTTCGACGGCCATCCGAATCACTCGTCGCGCCACATAGAGTGGGTCCTCGCCACCGCCGAGCATTCGTCCGAGCCAGTACAACGCCCCATCCGGATCGCTATCACGCACCGACTTATGCAACGCCGAGATCGCATCGTAGTGCAATTCGCCCGATTTATCATAGGCGACATGTCGCCGCTCGAAGGCATCAAGCACATCCTGACGTTCTAGCAGACGATGACCGTCGGCGTCAGTCTGCGCGGCAACGGCTGCGACTTCCAGGGCATTGAGCGCCGAACGTGCATCGCCATTGGCAAGATTGATCAACAGATCGCGTGCCTCATCCGTGAGCGATAGGTGCTCGTTGCCCAGGCCCCGTTCGCGATCGCCGAGTGTACGATCGACGATCGCGCCGATCGCATCGTCGTCCAGTGATTGGAGCGTCACAACCCGGCAGCGTGACAGGAGCGCCCGATTGATCTCGAACGAAGGGTTTTCCGTCGTCGCACCGATCAGCGTCAGGGTGCCATCCTCGACGTATGGCAGGATCGCGTCCTGCTGGCTTTTATTCCAGCGGTGAATCTCGTCCACGAACAGAACGGTGCGTTGCCCGTGCAGGTTGCGCCGTTCGCGTGCCGCCTTGATCACGATACGCAACTCCGCGACGCCAGCACTCACCGCCGACAAATGATCGAAGTGAGCTTCGCTAGCTTGGGCCAGCAATCCGGCGAGCGTGGTTTTGCCCGTTCCTGGCGGTCCCCACAGGATCAGGGAAAACAACGCGCCACGGTCAAGCGCACGACGCAGCAACGTTCCAGGTCCGGCGAGCTGCTGCTGCCCGACCAACTCCTCCAACGTGCGCGGACGCATCCGCGCCGCCAACGGCGCGTGCGAGGTCCGTTCGGCTTCGCCCGCCGCCGCAAATAAATCAGGTGGATTATTTGGCATAGCTTTGTTCTAGCAAGATACGAGCAAAGGGACCGCTTGCAGTGCATGCAAGCGGTCCCTGTTCACGATAGATTAAATGCTACTGATATGTAACGACCCGCCAGCACAAACAGCTAGCGGCTCTTGCGCTTGCGATCTCGACGTGCCTCACGGCGTGTTGTCGTGGCGACCGGACGCGGCTCAGAGTGAACAGGGGCTGCTGGCGCATTATACGTTCGAGCACCGTTGCCGCTCGAACGCGCACCAGCACGAGTGGCTGGAGCGCCACGACTAACCTGTCGCCCAGATGTCGTCGTCAGCGCTGGCAGTTTTTGTGTGTAGTACCACGCCGCGCCGCCGAGGAATAGCAGCGTTGCCAACATGGCCAGGTATCCCCACAAAGGCCAACCAAGCACGGGAAGGTCAAGACCACGGACGAGCATAAGCACAAGACCAAGAGCACTCAGGCTCAATAGACCTAATCCAAAACGCTGGAGGAAACTCATGCGTACCGGGTTACGTTCTTGCCACATTCTGTAAAAATAATAGCCGCAGACAAGACCAATCACCCAGATGAATACCGCAAGCCAACTTCGAGGACCGAAGTCGAGGCCGTTCGTCACAAGATTATCAAGCATTTGAATTGAACTCTCCCTAAACTGATCGTCGACCACCGCGCCCGGAAGGCACCCTCGACCACCGGGGACCATCAGGTCGTTTTCATCCTACGTTATATGTTGACGCTTGGACGATTCCTCAGAAGTGTGTTGGGTGATGCCGATTATACCAGTCGCATAAACACACCGTCAAACGCGGAACTACCTGTAGTACCACGCAGCCGCCGCTCACATACACGTCATCGCGACAGTGTTCTACAATGCGTGTTCTATGACTATGGAGCTATGATGACGCGAGAATATCCCGACCGTCCATACATCGGCGTTGGCGCGCTGGTGTGGCGCGACAACCAGATATTGCTGATCCGGCGACGCAATCCTCCGCGTGCAGGAGAATGGAGCCTACCGGGCGGTGGGCAAGAACTCGGCGAAACCGTCGCCGAGGCCGCCGCCCGCGAAGTCGCCGAAGAAACCGGCCTTGAGATCACCGTCGAGAGTGTCGTCGAAGTCATCGACCTGATCGAGCGGGATGACAGTGGACGGGTGAAATACCAGTATGTGCTGATCGACGTCAACGCCACATGGATCGGCGGCGATGCAGCAGCAGGCGACGACGCCATTGATACGACCTGGGCAGCGCTCGACGATCTAGCACGATTTGACCTGTGGAGTGAAACCCAGCGGGTGATTCGCAAAGGCTACGACCTGCGCAACGGCTAGGAGGTACTGATAAGCGCGTGTGTTGGGATGGTAGGCTGACAAGCATCCAGCGTGGAGAAAGGCTACTTGAGCCATTAGATAGCCGCGCACGTCCTTCAAATCATCAAGGGTCGCTCATGGGAGCGTAGGCTCGCGACGGTAGCCGACGACATCCCGCGTATTTCTTGTACAATTCAGCGCATCGGCGACGTCGAACGAACGTCAGTATGCAAGTTAGGAGTACCATGCCTACGAAATCCGAACTTAACACCAAGATTGAGGCCCTGCGGATGCGCGTGGATGCGCTCCGGGGGCGTCTTTGACCTCGCCAACACAGAACGCGAAGTCGCTCAACTCGAACACCAGGCGAGTGACCCAGATTTATGGTCCGATCAGGGTAACGCACATTCGGTCATGCAAAAGCTCTCGCAACGCACCGCCGAGCTAGCAGGCTGGCGCAACCTTAACGAGCAACTCGAAAGTGTCGGCGAACTCAGTACTCTCGTTGAAGACGACGACGAGTTAATGCTCGCCGAACTTGGCGAGGAGGAGCAACGCCTACACAGGATGGTCGAAGAACGCGAAATTTCACTACTGCTCAGTGGCCCCTACGATGCGCAACCAGCCTACCTACAGGTGCAGGCCGGAGCTGGGGGCGTGGATTCCCAGGATTGGGCGCAAATGCTGGAACGCATGTACATCCGCTGGGCAGACCAACAGGGCTGGAAAACCACGATCATCGATGAGATGGAAGGCGAAGAAGCGGGCATCAAGAGCGCCACGATCGAGCTACGCGGACCCTTCGCGTATGGCTACGCCAAGGCTGAAGCGGGTGTACATCGACTGGTACGCCTATCGCCATTCGATCAGGCGCACCGCCGCCACACATCGTTCGCACGAGTTGAGGTGATGCCCGAAGTTGACGACAACGTCGACATCGAGATCGGCGCCGACGAACTGCGCATCGACGTGTACCGCGCAGGCGGACACGGTGGGCAGGGCGTCAACACCACTGACTCGGCGGTGCGCTTGACGCATTTACCGAGCGGCATCGTCGTCACGTGTCAGAACGAACGATCGCAGCTTCAAAACAAAGAAACGGCCATGAAGGTTCTGCGGTCGCGTTTGCTTGAACGCAAACTACAGGAGCAACGCGAAGAACGCCTGAAACTACGCGGCGAGTATCGCGAGGCGGCCTGGGGCAATCAGATTCGTTCCTATGTCCTTCATCCGTACAACATGGTGAAGGATCACCGTACAGAGGCCGAAACCAGCAACACCCAGGCGGTGCTGGACGGTGAGATAGGACTGTTCGTGGAAGCCTTTCTGCGCGACGATATGGCGCGCGAGTAAGCCCTTCTTACCGCTGTAGCAGACACGGTTGAGGACCGATCGAAGCGTTCGATCGGTCCTCAACTCTTTAATTTCAGCGCGTGCCACAGTACCATTGCTTACAGCACCAGCCACGCTCCGTGCAGCCTGAGGTCTCCATTCATAACCTCTGCTCCTAAACCAACAGGTTGCGGCGAATAGTACCAACGAACCTATCCCCTGCGGAACACCCATGCTACCGTTATTCTCGGCAGACACTGGTAGTTCGATACAGCACGAGCCAGTTTCAGCACCGTCACTAGCCATCGTTCGTGCAAGGTCGTTCCGTGAAGAATTGGAACTTTCGCTCCCATACATCTATCGTCGTCGGGTTCGGTGCGACAGCGGCGGCTGCACCGCTGATAGGCGCGTTTGTAGCCTACCTCGTGCAACCACTGCCAGTCGCTCAGGCCGAAAGCTCTAGCGCAGTACGTGCCACGCCCGTCGTGCTTCACCCGACTATCCAATCTCGTGCGATAGAACAATCTCTCATGCCCGTGCCAACCGCGGAATCGCGGCTACGTGCGGTTATCGCGATCACGCCGATTCCGACGCCGCTGCCCACTGTGGCTCCGACCATCGCTCCAACCATGGTCCCGACCATCGAGCCACACGCACCCGAATCGATCGCCACCGCCGCCAAGATGCTCGGCTTCGTATGGCAAGGTGGCAACGTACGCGTGGGACCGAGCACCGACGAGACGATTGTAGGCTCGGTCGACGAAGGAGACCTGGTTGAGTTGCTCGAGCAGCAAAACGACTGGTGGCGTATTCGTACAATGGCGACCGAGGGCTGGGTTAACAAAACGCTGCTGATTGTCGGCGATACCACCACCGCCCCAACCGAACAGCCTGTCGCACCTGCCGTGCCCGTCATAGTTGAGCCCGTTGCGCCTGTCGTACCTGCGCCCGTTGTATCGTTTCCCGCTACCATGTCGAATGGCGGCAATGTGCGGTCGGGACCTGGCATCGCCACTAGCATCATCGGCAACTTTGACGCCGGGACGGCGGTCGATTTACTCGATACCAAATCGGGGTGGTGGTACGTACGGATCGGCTCGTTGCAAGGCTGGATCAGCGGCACCCTGCTCAAGATTCCAGCGGAAGCACTGAAGCACTGGAATGTTCCGGCAGTGGTCGTGGCTCCAGCCAAGCCAGCAACGAGCAACGGCACGGTCAACGCTGCGCCCCTTCAAGCGGCAGCCGCAACGACATCACTCTGGTCAGTTCGCACCACACCAGGACAACTGGCTGTCCTTCCAGACGTAAGCGCACCGAATCCGAGGTTGGTTGCCGACGCCGTGGGGCCGTTCCTGCGAGCGCGAACCCGCGTGTTACGCGCGAGCGGAGTCGATTATCTGGGGCGGCTGGATGACGTGTTTCGCGGCGTCAGTTACGAAACCTCAAAACCAGGCGTTGCCAGCATGAGTTGGCATAAAGCAGGTCGCGCAATCGACGTGTCGCAAGCGTTCAACGTCAAAGGTGTTCAAGGCGTCGTCTTTGTCCGCGATGCGTCCGCGCCGCGCTACTATCGCGTCTTGATCCGCTGCGCCAAGCAAGACGGCTCACTTGGCAATTACTACGGTCCCAAGCAACTTGGCGCACGTAATGGATTTTATGTCGATGTGACGACGATCCTGTTGTCCGAGGGCTTTCAACGCATCGCGCCCGAAGGTACCGTTTCGGAAGCATGGCATTACGAATACCGTAACGGACTGACATGGTCCCAGGCCATGAATCAAATCTACCCCACCAGTACGCTCCGTCGCATCTTTCCGAGCATCTGGCGCTAGACAAGCACTAACAAAAGAGGCCACGAGCGAGGCTATATAGTCTCGCTCGTGGCCTCTTTTGCCTTAACGTAGTCTTCTTTTACCTCCTCGAGTCGCTCAGCCCTTGCGAAATAGAACAGGCTTCGGGTATGCTCAGACTGGGCCGCTCGTCCGTGAGGTCGCGGCTTTCGAGCAGGAGATGACAATGCAGCACATTCTCGACGCCCTCGGTTCCGATCACGAACTGATCCAAACCGCTATCGACATACAACAGATCGCCGCACCGACCTTTCAGGAACACCAGCGCGCCGACGCAGTACACCAGCGCTTTCTAGACATAGGATTGCAAGACGTGCAGCAAAACGAACTTGGCAACGTCCTGGCGCGGCGTTTCGGCGAATCCCACCGATCGGGGATCCTCGTAACGGCTCATCTTGACACGGTGTTTCCGGCGACGACCGACCTCGCTATTCGCCGCGAAGGCAACCGCCTCTACGGCCCCGGCATCGGCGACAACAGCATGGGTGTCGCGGCGCTGCTGCACCTCGCCCAGGCGTTCGAACGTGCCCCCTTCGCCAACGAATTGCCGATCTGGTACGGCGCGAACGTTGGCGAAGAAGGTTTAGGTGATCTACGCGGCATGCGTGCGATGCTCGACGAACTCGGTGATCGCATCGAAAGCGTGGTGGTGATCGAAGGCTCGGGCTTCGGACATATCTACCATCGTGGAATCGCGGTTCGCCGCCTGAAGATCGCGGTTCGGGCTCCGGGGGGGCATTCCTGGCAAGATTACGGCACGTCGAGCGCTATTTCGTCGCTGATTCGCATCGCGCAGGCGCTCGACAACGTGACGTTGCCAGCACAACCAAAAACCACGCTCAACATCGGTGTCATCGAGGGTGGCACATCGGTCAATACCATCGCGGAACATGCTTCCCTGCTGCTGGACATGCGCTCCGAGGATCAGCAGACCCTTGAGACGCTGGCGCAGCGGGTCGACGCCGCGGTGCGTGGCACAACCCTACCAGCAGACGTTCAACTCCAGATCGACATCGTGGGCAACCGTGAGGGTGGCTCGATTCCCATGACGCATCCGATCGTGCGCATGGCGGGACAAGCACTACAAACCGTCGGGGTACAACCTTCATGGGGCGGCGGCAGCACAGACGCGAACGTGCCGCTATCGCGTGGCATTCCGGCGGTCTGCGTTGGCATCACCAACGGCGGCAATACGCATCGCCTGGACGAGTTCATCGACGTAGAACACGTTGGGCAGGGTATGGAGGCGCTTGCACGGCTCGTGGTCAACTGCGCCAGCGGACAACGAGGGTAAACGACAAGGGCGGGACCGTGTGGTCCCGCCCTTGTCGTTTTGTTGCGTTATCGCTTATCCAAAGAATTGGATATTCTTCTCGGTGAACGACGCCCACTGTTCAGGAAGCGAGTCCCCAGCGAAAATCGCCGAAACTGGACATTCGGGCTCGCACGCGCCACAGTCGATGCACTCGTCAGGATTGATATAGTACTGATCCTCACCCTCATAGATGCAGTCCACCGGACAAACGGCGACACACGAGGCGTCTTTGGTACCAATACACGGCTCAGCAATGATATACGGCATGGATTACAGGATTCCTTTCTATAGTCTGTATCCGAAGCATACCGAGCCAGAAGTATGCTGTCTGTGACTTAAGTTCCACACTTTGGACCAAAGTAGCCCCAATTTGACCCAAGTCACACTATTCCTCGGCAACCGCGCGCAGCAGTTCGAGATCAAGCACCGTCACCTGGCCACGTAGGAGTCGTACCAATCCTTCCTGCTGCATGTCGCGCAGCGTCCGCCCGACGATTTCGCGCACGGTTCCGGCGCGTTCAGCGAGGTCTTGCTGAGTGATTGACGCACAGCCATCGCGTGCTTCATGCAGAAGCACACGCGCCAGACGCGCCCGCACGGAGCGGAAGCGGAGGTCCTCCAGCAGCAACACAAGTTCACGTTTGCGCGCGCTGAGTTCGTGCAGCAGGAGCAGGGCAATGGATGGATGTGTGCCAAGTAGGGCGACCAATACCGCTGCTGGAAGCAGCAACGCACGCACGGGGCTCATGGCGCGGGCATTGGCGGGAGTTGGCTTACCGTCGAATAAGGGCTCGGCGTTGAACAATTCACCTGCGCCGACCATTTGCAACACCTGTTCACGCCCATCGGGGCCGATGCGTGCCAAACGCACCCGTCCTTCACAGACGATAAACAGACCTTCCGGCGCGGAATCCTGCATAATCAGGTATTGGCCTGGACGATAGCGACGATCCTGCAGTGCCGATGCCAGCGCCGCACGCGCCTTTATAGGAAGAGATTGGAACAATGGGATCGTAGCAATGAGTTCAGGGCTTACCATGGGTGTTGCCGCACCAATACAGTGCGTCTCCAGGGAGTGTATATCACGCAGTTACAACCATTTGATGCGGCGAAACCAGACGATCAGTCCGCCCGCGATCGTCGCCATCAACCCTAATGCCCAGGCATAGCCATAGCGCCAATGCAGTTCCGGCATATAATCGAAGTTCATGCCATAAATACCCGCCACCGCCGCTACCGACATCAGCACAATCGAGGTTATCGTGAGGATTTTGACGATTTGGTTTAGGTGGTTCGACTGCACGGAAAGGTAAGAATCGAGCGCGCTCGATAACAGATCGCGATAGATATCCACCGAGTCAAGAATACGAATGACGTGATCGTACACATCCTGCAAATACATGACATCGTGTTCGTCAAACACGTTGATATCGCGTCGTAGCATCACATTTACCACGTCGCGCTCGGGCGCGATGGCGCGGCGCACGCTGAGCAATTCTTTCTTCAATCGGAAGATACGTTGTAAGGCATCAGGATCAAACTTTCCAAAAATCGATTCTTCCAAATCTTCCACTCGATCCGCGATTTTATCGATCACCGGAAAGTAGTCGTCCACAATCGCGTCCAGCAGGGCATACAACAGCGAACCGATGTCCTGGCCCAAAGGCGAATGAGGGTTGCGCCAGCGTCGTAGCGTCTCCTTGATCTGCGGAATCGCCTCTGAATGAACCGTCACCAAATAGTTTTGACCAATGAACATATACAGCGTCGTCAGCTTGACGTGTTCATCTTCATCAAGCCCGATGCTATAGAACACGACGAAATAATAGGTATCATAGCTATCGACCTTTGGGCGATGGTGGTTACGCGTGGCATCCTCGATTGCCAGTGGATGAAACCCGAACTTTTCACGCAACCGTTCGAAATCGTCGGTGCTAGGCGCGACGAGATCAAGCCACAGGGTTTCACCTGGAAGATGTTGAACATCACAAATAGCGGCAGCATCGAGGGTAGTTTCATAGTGCCCCTTGCTCGTACAGATTGTAAGTTCGCCCATAGAAACCTTTTCGTAGCCACCACACGAAGCAATTATTCTTGCGCGATACCCATATCATTCAAAATCTGGGTCGCATGTTCATCGGGCTTAACACGCGGATACACCCGCGCGATCATGCCATCAGCATCGACCACAAATGTCGAGCGGATGATACCAATCGACTTCTTACCATACACTTCCTTCTCGCCCCACGCACCCAGCGCTTCTGCGAGTTGATGGTCACCGTCGGCGAGTAGCGGAAATGGCAACTCGTACTTGTCCTTGAACTTGACATGGCTTTCAACGCTGTCGGGACTGACACCATAGACTTCGACACCTGCTTTGCGATATGCCGCGTAGCTATCACGAAATGCACAGGCTTCCTTCGTGCAGCCAGGGGTATCGTCGGCGGGGTAGACATACAGCACATATGGCGCGCCCACAAGGCCGGCAAGCCGCACCTCATTCCCCTGATCGTCGTGTAACGTCATATCCGGTACCGGGGTTCCTACCTCAATCATTATCCGCTCTCCCTTTATTCAACAGCAATACCCACGTCGCAAAACGCACGCAACAGCAAGTGTAACATGCTCCGATCTGGCACGATGGACTACGCTTCGGTGCGTGGTCCCACTGCTGCCAGGTCCGCAGCAGCCGTGCCAAACCTTTTGAAGTTTTCGACGAACCGCTGAGCAAGCAACACTGCATAGCGGTCGTATTCGTCCTGGTCCTTCCAGGTGGCACGCGGTTGCATCAGCGACGCGGGAACTCCGGCGACCTCACGCGGGACACGCAGGCCAAAACGCTCGTCGACATAGGTATCGGCGCGGTCCAGGTCGCCCGCCAGCGCCGCAGTCACTAACGCACGGGTGTAGCCGATCTTGATGCGCGAACCGACGCCGAAGGGTCCGCCGGTCCAACCGGTGTTGAGCAGGAACACCCGCGTGCCGTAGCGTTCGAGCTTCGTTCGCAACATACGGGCGTAACGCAGAGCGGGAAGTGGTAGGAACGGCGAGCCGAAACAGGCCTCAAAGGTCGCCTGTGGCTCGCGGCTAAGGCCAACTTCGGTTCCGGCAAGCTTGGCGGTGTAGCCCGATAGGAAGTGGTACATTGCCTGTTCGGGATCGAGTTGCGCGATGGGCGGCAAGACGCCGAACGCATCCGCTGTCAGGAAGAAGATCGTGCGTGCCGGTCCCGCCACACCCGACGGTAGAATATTCGGAATGAAATCAAGCGGATAGGCGACCCTGGTATTCTCAGTCAGCGAATCGTCGTCGTAATCAGGCTCACGTGTGATGGGATCGACCACAACGTTCTCCATTACCGCGCCAAACCGGATTGCGTCAAAGATTTGTGGCTCGGCTTCGTGGCGTAGGCGTATGCACTTGGCGTAACAGCCACCCTCGAAGTTGAACACGCCCCTCTCGCCCCAGCCATGCTCGTCATCACCGATCAGACGGCGCTCGGGATCCGACGACAGCGAGGTTTTACCCGTCCCCGAAAGGCCGAAGAACAGTGCCACGTCGTCATCGGCTCCGATGTTCGCTGAACAATGCATCGGCAGAACATCCTGGCTCGGCAGCAAAAAATTCATCACCGAAAAGATCGATTTCTTAATCTCCCCGGCATACTCGGTGCCGACGATCAGCACTTCACGGCGCTCGAAATCGACCACCACTGCGGTTTCCGAATTGGTGCCATCGCGCTCGGGAACGGATTGGAACCCTGGGATCGACCAGACCGTGAACGGGTCACCGTCACCGATGATCGGCTCACGGAATAACTGCCGTGCAAACAAACTATGCCACGCCCGCTCAGTGATGACCTCGACCGGAAGCGCCGTCGCGGGATCGGCACCTGCCGATGTTTGCAACGCATAGAGAGGCATGTCGAGGGCATATGCCAGTACCCGCTCGCGCAACCGCTCATACTGTTCTGGCTCAAACGGCTGGTTGACGCTCCCCCACTCGACTCCATCAGCCGCTGCGTTCCGCACGATGAATTTGTCGCGCGGTGAGCGCCCAGTTCGCTTGCCCGTCCGCGCCACCAACGCACCATTTGCCGCGAGGACACCTTCGCCGCTGTTAAGCGCTTCTTCGACCAAAGCCGCGACCGAAAGGTCACGGTACATGGTGGCATGTTCGACCATAGATAGTGTTCTCCTGCCCGACAACGCCCTCTCTAATTTACCAAAGGGGATTGTTGGATTGGCGTATGTTATTGCTGTCTGATGCGGTATACGGTCGCCGCTTATGTGAATTATTTGAATTTAAGAGTCACTCTAGCCTGGTCGTCGCAAGTTATGCACCAGCGACGCCCGCACACAATGGTCCTGTTCTTTCGTACAGCATCACCTGACCAAACGAACACCACCACCCCTGTCCGAGGGACTGATCATACATCGAACCATTATGTCTATGATAGCAACCAGATAGCACTTCTGCATGATTTGATAAGCCCGCGTATAGACTTTTGGAGGTTTGTTATGACATTCCCACATCGTACCGCACTCATCACCGGCGCGTCACGCGGCTTTGGGCTTGCCCTGGCGCACACGCTCGCAGAACAAGGCTGGCGCCTGATCATCGACGCCCGCGACGGGGCAACCCTCGACGCAGCGTTTGCGACCCTTGCACCTTCGACGACTGTACATCGTATCGTGGGCGATATCACCGATCCGACTCACCGCGCCGCGTTGGCTGAAGCAGCGAAAGGAGCAGGAGGTTTGGACGCCCTGATCAATAACGCCAGCACGCTTGGTCCCAGCCCACAGCCGTCGCTGGTAACCTATCCACTCGCCGCACTTGAACAGGTCTATCGCACGAACGTCATCGCACCGCTGGCGATCTTCCAGGCACTTCATCCACATCTACACGCGGGAGCCGCCGTGGTCAACGTCACCAGCGACGCAGCGGTCGAACCCTACGCTGGTTGGGGTGGCTACGGTTCGAGCAAAGCCGCGCTCGAACAGCTTTCCGCGATCCTGGCGGCCGAACACCCGGACCTGCGGGTGTATTGGGTCGATCCCGGCGACATGCAAACGGCGATGCACCAGGCAGCATTTCCAGGCGAGGATATCAGTGACCGCCCGTTGCCTGAAACGAGCGTTCCTGGCTTCGTCGCCCTGCTGAACGGCTCGTACCCAAGCGGGCGCTACGCCGCTCGCGCGATCGAGGAGGTCGTTATATGAGCGCACGCATAGTCACGAAACATGCCGGACTGGAGCATTTGACACATCTGCCATTTCCGAAAATGCTCGACTTCGATTTGCCGGACGACCTGAACGCCGATGCTCCTCCTGAAGCACGCGGCCTTGCCCGCGATGACGTACGACTGATGGTATCTTACCGCAACAATCCCCACATTTCGCATACCCGGTTCCGCGCGCTGCCTGATTTCCTGGACGCGGGCGATGTCGTGGTTATCAACACAAGCGGCACCCTCAACGCAGCTATCGACGCGATCAGGCCGGATGGCTCGCCGACCGAGGTACACCTATCGACTCACCTACCGGCTGACCTGTGGCTGGTGGAGCTACGTGAGCCATGGCACGGCGCGACACGCCCGCTGCTCCATGCACGTGCCGGTGAGGTTGTACGTCTTCCAGCGGGTGGAACACTCACGCTGCTGACGCCCTACACACACGATCAGAGCACCCCCGACCAGCCGACACGTCTGTGGGTGAGTCGTCTCGATCTGCCCTGCCCTCTGCACCCGTACCTGGCGCAGCACGGTTTCCCGATCCATTACCAGTATGTACCGGAGCGCTGGGGAAGTGAGTATTACCAGACGGTCTATGCGACCGAGATGGGAAGCGCCGAGATGCCGTCCGCCGGACGCGCCTTCACCGCACCGCTGATTACCGCGCTGGTGGCACGGGGCATCGCCGTGGTGCCGTTGCTACTGCATACTGGCGTCGCAAGCCTCGAATCCCACGAGCCTCCCTACGAGGAATGGTATCGCGTGCCATTGCACACAGCGCGGGTGATCAACGGAGCACGAACGCAGGGCAAACGTATCGTCGCGGTCGGCACGACAGCAATACGTGCGTTGGAAACCGTCACCGACGAGGAAGGTCAAACCCATCCTGGCGAAGGCTGGACACGCCTTGTGATTACCCCCGAACGTGGTATACGATCCGCGAATGGATTACTAACAGGGTTCCATGAGCCACAAGCCACCCACCTGGCTATGCTCGAAGCCCTGGCAGGCCGTGAAAACCTCATTTACTGGTATCACGAAGCGTTGCGCCAACACTATCTATGGCACGAGTTCGGCGACCTGCACCTGATCCTGCCGTAATTACATCCCAACCGCCCCCTTACGAAATTGCTTCGGAATCGAGGACTTTTTCGTGCGCGAAGCATTGCAGCGTCGTGTACTATTGCCGTGTCCAGCAAACCGCTGGGCTTGGGACGATGGAGGTTCTATGCAGGTTGTCGCTACTCATCACATCGCTGTCAACACCTCACAATTTGAGGTGATGGAACGCTTTTATACCCAAACCCTGGGCTTTCCGGTGACGAAACGCTGGGACGATGTGTCGATCATCTTCATTGACGTTGGCAGCACCACGATCGAACTGATCGCCCGCAGCGCAAATGACGCTGAACCAGGTCCACATCCAATCGGACAGGGGATCGGTTTCAATCATCTCGCGCTTGGTGTCGCGGACGTGGACAACGCTTTTCAGGAACTAACCGATCTCGGCGTCACCACCATCAGTGGACCACGAAATTTCCAGGACGTTCGTATCGCTTTCTTCAGCGATCCTGATGGCAACGTCCTCG
This sequence comes from uncultured Chloroflexia bacterium, assembly GCA_963790835.1. Lineage (GTDB taxonomy): Bacteria > Chloroflexota > Chloroflexia > Chloroflexales > Kallotenuaceae > JBBSGA01. The sequence goes on along the minus strand of CAWBPU010000002.1, from coordinate 1,246,944 downwards.
AATTGGTCGGACCGCCGAGCGCGTAGCTTGGTGGAAAACAGGTTGCAAGCAGGCATTTACTCGTAGTGGAGTACAACCCCATGGAAAAAGTTCGACTGGGTATCATAGGCTGTGGCGGCATGGGCCGCCACCATGGACACCGATTCACCCAGACTGTCCCAGAGGCAGAAATTGTCGCCCTGGCGGACCCCGACGCGGATAACCTGGCACGATATATCACCGAGGTTTTTCCGCACGGCAAACAACCTGAAGCAACCTTCGCGGATTACCGCACTATGCTCGAGGCCGTTTCGCTCGACGGCGTCGTAATTATCAGCCCCCACGCGCACCACTTCGAACAGGTCATGGATAGCCTCGATGCGGGCTGTCATGTGCTCGTCGAGAAACCGATGGTGATTCGGACCGAGGACGCGCAAACAATGATCGCGCATGGAAAGAAGAGCAACAAAATCATCTCGGTCGCGTTTCCAGGACCGTTCACACGCGAATTCAGCTATATTCGCGACATCATCGCACGGGGTGAACTCGGCGAGATATACCTTGTTAACGGTGTCTGCGCCCAGAATTGGCTCGTGAACGTTGGAGGCACCTGGCGCACAAATCTAGCGCTTGCTGGCGGCGGCAACCTGTACGACAGCGGAGCGCACATGTTCAACGCTATGCTGTACCTGACCGGACTATCTGTAACTGATGTGTTTGCGTTCATCGACAACAAAGATCAGGAAGTCGACATGATCGCCAGCGTTGCGCTGCGCTTTACCAAGGGCGCGCTCGGCACGGCGAGCGTGAGTGGCGATGCGACCGTCATGGAGCAGGGCATCTATATCCAGGGGACCAAAGGCTCGATCAAAACGAGCATTTATGGCGGCGAACTGGAACACTGGAATGGCAGGGAGCGCGTCAGGTATCCGGTGGTGCCTGAAACGAAGTCCTTGCAGCAAAACTTCGTGGATTGCATCAGAGGACTGGACACGACACCCAGTCCACCGATCCTGGGTCTGCGTCAGGCACGCCTGATGGACGCGATTTATGATTCAGCACGACGTGGCGCACCGATTCGGGTGCTGACCGACGAGGAGTAGCACATGTTCGTTGGCATACTCACCACACAGGTCCGTAAACAGCCGCTCGAAACGCTGATTCCCTGGGCGGCATCGCAGGGCATCACGGGATTGGAAGTTGACATCACTCCCGGCTCACACCTGGACGCGGCAACCGTCGACGATGCGGCCATCGATCGCATCAAGGAATTGCTCGCCACACACAACGTGCGGATCACGAGTCTGGGTTCCTATGGACAAATGATTGGCGTTCCTGAGGAGCGTGGGCGGCAGGCGGCGACGAATCTATCGAACGCCATCGCGCTTGCTCCGCGCCTGGGCGTGGACACCGTCTGTACCCTGGCAGGATTTCCGATCGCGGGCAAGGATCGCGCGCGTACGATTCTGGAAGATGTTCCCGGCGCGTTCCGGCCATTTCTTGATCAGGCCGGGGACGCAGGGGTCCGCATCGCGCTCGAAAACTGGTTCGCAACCAACATCCAACATCTGGATCATTGGCGTGCGATCTTCGACGTGCTGCCTGACGAGCATTTCGGGCTGAATTTCGACCCGTCGCATCTCGACTGGCAGGGCATCGACGTAACCGCTGCTGTGCATGAGTTTCGTGACCGCATCTTTCACGTTCATGCAAAAGATGTTGCTGTCAACGAAACCACCTTGCGTCGCGTCGGGTACCAGGGTAGTGGATGGTGGCGCTACGTGCTTCCTGGCTATGGTCGCATTCGCTGGGGAGAATTCATCGGAACGCTACGTAGCGTCGGCTACGATGGCGTGTTGTCGATCGAACACGAGGACAGCGCATTCCCATTCCACGAAGGCTTTACAAAGGCATCGCGGTACCTTAACGCGCTGGTATAACGTTCAGACGGATTCTCACCAAACGAGCGACCGCATGAACGCGATGCTTACGCGCTGATGCGTGTTCTCCAGACCCTAAACCTCGGTGGCGCCTGGCGTGAAGCTACGGCCACCGAGGTTTTCTCATTCCGTACACTGCTATCTGCCCTGCGCACCAACGGTGCCACGACACCGATTCGAGCTCGATGCCCGCAACTGGAAGCCATCGCAATTGCCAGCCTTGATCACGGAGCAGGGTGTTTGGCGAACAAACATCTTCCACAACTAGATAGATGTATCCCTCGGAGGACGACGCAGGTTAGCGAAATTGCTTAGCGAGCGAGGGCATGTCGCACGAGTGTCAGAAGCTTCAAGACGTTGAAAGGTTTGGGCAGGAGCATCGCGCCTTGCTCTTGATAGTCAGGGAGTCGCTGTGTCAGCTTATCGGAATTAGCGGTGAAGAAAATGACAGGGATAGTTTTGGTAGCAGGGTTTGCGCGCATTGCACGAAAGATTTCGATGCCGTCGACAATCGGCATCTGTACGTCCAACAGTACGACGCTAGGGAGCAGTTCAAGGATGCGTGCATTGGCTTCCATACTATACGTGCATGGAATTGTGTCGACTTCGGCGTCGATAAGTACATCACACACAACCTGAACAATAGCAGGCTCATCGTCAACAACAACGACAACAGGCTTCATCCACATCCTCGATATTCCCAAGACGCTCACCACATGTGTCGCAACCGCTGAGGATCAGGCACCGTTTCCAGACACTAATCAGTTCGACATCCGTCTCGACCCTTACCATTCAGGGGGCGCACCTGTGACATCCGTGAACGCGACTCGTAAAATTGTTCCGTCGATAGCGAGTTCGTCCACACGCGCCTGATACCGTGCGTTATCATCATACCAATATACAAGATCGCCGTTACGTATATCAAGCAACTGCGGCCGGAACGGTGAGCCTGTGTAGTCAGTATGGAATCCAGTTACATCGACATGATCGACAGGGAGATATGAATAGCGTTTGCCTACACTTGGTCGCACGATATCTACCGTTCGAAATTGCTCGATCAACCAACCTCCTCGATCCCGATAAGCGTATGAAAATTATCATGTCACGTCTTGAGACAGCATCCAACCCTCCTTAAGATACCATAAACCCCATCGTTATGAACGACGATTACGGGTCACCCTACATCCGGCGTACGGATGACGGCATCAACTTCGATTTCGACCAGCATGGATGGGTCGATCAGACGCTGAACCTCGACCATTGTCGCTGCCGGACGAATCGTGCCGAACACTTCGCCGTGCGCCCGTCCCACCTGTTCCCAATCGTCTATATTCGTCACGAATATTCTGGTCCGCACGACATCATGTATCTGTGCCCCTGCGGCCTGGAGCGCGACCGCAATGTTGCGAAGCACCTGGACAGTCTGGGCATAGGCATCGCCTTCCCCAACGATCTTTCCATCTATGTCAGTGGCAGTCGTACCTGCAACATACACGGCCGATCCTAATCGCACAGCCCGCGAATACCCGACGATGGATTCCCAGGGTGCACCGGATGATATATTCTGACGTTCCATACAGTTCCATCCCCGTGACTATTATGATACGGTCGCAAAGGAGCAGCAATCATGACAATATGGGCAGAGTTCTTCGACATTGAGTGAAACCCAGATTGAGGAAACACGCAACTGGACGAGTTAGGTCGACGTGCTGAGCATACCACGCCTCGCGTTTTTCTCCGCGCTCGGTGCCACGTCCGAACGCAACTAACAGTATGCTATGGCATTCGAGACGTTTTCGTCCAGATGTTGATTTCGCTCGCGATCGTGAGGCGCGTCATGCGGCTGGAATGAGGGCGCTCTTCCTGCGGCGCGAACCATGGGGCTATATCCATGCAACACGCCCCGAGGTTGCGTATGCCCATGCTCGCATCGACACCCTGGACCAATTGCCAGAGGTTCTACGATGTCGTAAGACTGATTACGAAGGTGGCTCGTCCGATCGTACATAGCGCACTAAGTCGAACACTCCACAATCGAAATACGCAGCAAGTTTTGATAGCACTATCAGATCAGGTTCGATCGTCCCGTTCTGTAGTGGTCTGAGCAAGCGCAAGACCTCGCGGCGTTCTCTGATTGTTAATGTTCCCCATTGAAGTAAAAGAGCTTTCTGGTGAGTTTCATCCAACAGTGGTAATAAGCGGAGCAATTCTTCGTTGAGAACGGTATTGACGTTTCTAATTCTCATCTCCTCCTCCAGGATATCAACGATCCCACGTGCCAATGTAGCACATACGTTCTATTACGAGGTCCCGTAGAAGATTACAAATTGCATGGTTGCCATGTTCCGCATATACTGCAAATCAGTTGGAACGAACCAGTCGACCCACACGAAAACCTCACATCGCAGATTTGTCATGGGTTCGAGGAAGAAAGTATGAAAGTAACCAAAGCGGTAATTACAGCAGCAGGACGTAGCCAACGGAGCCTGCCCTTACAAACGCTGGTTGACCGCGACGGCGCTCGAAAGTCGGTCCTGAGCATTATTTTGGACGAAGCACTACGCGCTGATATCGACGACATTTGTGTCGTGATCAGCCCCGACGACGAACGAGCATATCGTGAAGCCGCGGGGGAGCGGGCGCAATATCTTTCCTTTGTGCCTCAACCCGAAGCACTAGGATATGGACACGCCGTGTATTGTGCGCGTCACTTCATCGGCGGCGAGCCGTTCTTGCATATGGTCGGCGATCATGTATACGTGAGCGACGACGCGCTCGGTTGTGCGCGCCAACTGGTTGATGTTGCACACGCGCAGAATTGCTCGGTGTCAGCCGTCCAACCCACACGTGAGCATTTGCTGCCTTACTTCGGCACGATCGGCGGGCATCGCCTCCGTGGGACCAAAGATCGTTACGTCGTGGAGCGCGTGGCGGAAAAGCCAACACCCACTGAAGCCGAGCAATCCCTGATGATCCCTGGATTGCGGGCGGGGCATTACCTGTGCTTTTTCGGCATGCACGTCCTGACGCCCGCCTCGATGGAACTGTTGGTACATCATGTCGAAGGCGATGGGCAGAACAGCGTACATCTTTCAACGGTTCTTGATGAGCTCGCACGCCGTGAACAGTATATGGCGCTCGAAATACGTGGTCGACGCTATCCACTCGACGAACACTATGGCGTCATGACGGCGCAACTTGCACTGGCACTCAGCGGACGCGATCGCGACGAAGTGTTGACGGGCTTAGTTGAACTCTTGGCACAACATCATCCTGCACCAGAGGCACGCTGACGGGAGAACCATGACCGGACACCTTATCTCGATTATTACCGCCGCCGATCCTCAGGTGCGTGACCGCTCGCTGGACGGCTATTGCCGTGCCGCATCGTTTGCGACCTTGCAAGCAGAGTGTGCCGAACTCGAACACTTCCGGCGTCGCAGCGACAACCTTTACGAGCGCGTGCGAGCATGCTTCTTTCTTTATGCGATCTATCGTTTCTATCTTCCAGCGCATCCAGATTGCCCACGCATCGGCAAGATCCCGTTCAACGGCTACATGCATCTGCTGCAGCGGCGTTTCGAAGAAGCCATCGACGTACTGTTACGCACGCAAGCCGAACAGGGACCAAACGACGCACTCGCGAGTGCCCTCGCCAACGCGTACCATCGCTTAGCATTTCAAACGCTGGCTGACCAGGTGCGGCGTAGCGTGCGCTCGGTGCGAGGCAATCAGTGGATGTTCCGTGTCGGACATCCCAACGACCATCCTCTTCGTATCCACGGCGCGATGCTGCGCCAGGGCCGTGATGCCGCGTTCCCGATCCTCAAGGAATCGACGCCGGTACGCATGGACCTGACACACAGCGCCTGGAGTGACATCTTCTTCCTGGGCATGGATTATCCCGAAGGTGCGCGAGTGCTGAATGTTTCGATCGACCTGGGCGTGCGGGGGCGCGATGCCGCGCCACGTCCGCCCGTCGAAGCGTTCATCCGCGTCATCGACGAACCGGTGCTTCGCCTCACCAGCGTCGACCTGGCGACGACCGCCGACATCACCGATCTGGACGAGGTGTTCGATTTCGCCCGCGACTACCTGGGATTACTCAAAGCCGCTTTAATCGCATCGGGGCTAGTGCCACCTGGGGTAGAAGGCTCCGAGCAGGATTTATCTGATCTGCTCACGCGTCTGGTCGGTCCCGGCTGCGGATTGGAACTGATCAGCAACGTCAACGGGATTCCCAAAGGCTCACGGCTGGCAGTATCCACCAACCTGCTCGCCAGCCTGATCGCCGTGTGCATGCGTGCCACCGGACAGACCGTGCGACTGGACGGCGGGCTGGAAGAAGGCGAGCGGCGTCTGGTCGCCGCCCGCGCTATCCTGGGCGAATGGATCGCGGGCTCAGGTGGCGGCTGGCAGGATTCCGGCGGCGTCTGGCCCGGTATCAAGCTGATCGAGGGACAGGCTGCCGAACCGGGCGATCCCGAATGGGAACGCAGCCGTGGGCGCTTGCTACCAACCCACCGCATCCTCGATACCACCGTTGTATCCGACGAAACACGCCAGCGCTTGCAGGACAGCCTGGTGCTGGTACATGGCGGCATGGCACAGAACGTCGGTCCGATTCTGGAAATGGTGACAGAGAAGTATCTGTTACGCTCTCCCGAAGAATGGAAGGCACGTCTGCAAACCGGTCAGATTCTGGAGGACATCCTCGGCTATCTGCACGATGGCGATATCGCAGCCGTGGGAGCCGCGACCACCCGTAATTTCTTCGGACCGATCCAGACGATCGTGCCGTGGGCAAGCAACCTGTACACCGAAACACTGATCCAGCAGGTGCGCGACCATTGGGGCGATGCATTCTGGGGCTTCTGGATGCTAGGTGGCATGGCGGGCGGGGGCATGGGCTTTATCTTCGACCCAGCGCACAAGGCCGAAGCACAAACATGGCTCGCCGGTATGATGACTGCGACACAACGGCGGCTTGAACACGCGTTGCCATTCGCCATGGAGCCGGTCGTCTATGACTTCGCGATCAACGAACACGGCACCACTGCTACATGGCTGGCGTCGGGTGACGTGCCGCTACCGACTGGGTACTATGCGATTATGGTGCCGCCACTGATGCGACTCGATCCGCGTAGCCTTCCGACATCGCGTCGTGCCGAATTGGACGCGTTCGGCATTGCCTGTCATTCTCGTCCGGAACTCGCCGGAATGGTGCAAATGCTGTTCGAGCGTTTGCTGCCACGCGCCAACAGCGAAGAAGGCATCGGCAAAACACTCGCCGCACAGTTGCAATCCAACGGATTCGATCCAATCCAGCACGAGCAAATTCGAACCGATCTGCGCCATGGCCGGATCGGCCTCGCCCAAAATCGCCTACCTTTGTCGAGCGATATTCGCGACGTACAACCCGGCGATGTCGCCGACAGCGCCAGTTTAGGTGCTCATCTACGTACACGCGGGGAAATTGCGCTGCGTGAAGGTCGCGTCGCTGTCGTGTCCCTGGCAGCGGGAGCAGGTTCGCGCTGGACACAGGGCGCGGGTGTGGTCAAAGCCCTGCACCCGTTCGCCAAGCTCGCAGGGCACCACCGCACGTTCGTCGAGGTACATCTCGCGAAAAGTCGACGCATCGCCCACCTGTACGGACGTGACGTACCGCACATCTTCACAACCTCATACCACACACATGCACCGATTGCAGACTTTCTGCACGCCGAAGGACGCTATAGGTACACTGGACCGCTGCTCCTATCGGAAGGTCGGAGCGTGGGACTACGCCTGGTGCCAATGACACGCGATCTCCGCTTCGCCTGGGAAGAAATGCCGCGACAGATGCTGGACGAGCAAGCCCAGAAGATGCAAGATAGCCTCCACGCTGCCTTAATCGAATGGGCGCGAACGAACGGCGAAGCCAGCGACTACACCGCCAACATGCCGAATCAGTGTCTGCATCCAGTCGGTCACTGGTACGAGATCCCTAACATGCTCAAGAATGGCACGCTAGCCCATTTGTTGCGCGAACGCCCCGAACTCGAATACCTGATGCTGCACAACATCGACACGCTCGGCGCGGACCTCGATCCTGCGATCCTGGGATACCACATCGAAAGCGGCGCAACGCTCACCGTGGAAGTCATTCCACGGCGGTTGGAGGATCGTGGCGGCGGGTTGGCGCGTGTTAACGGACGACTGCGACTGGTAGAAGGTCTCGCCATGCCACGCGAAGAAAGCGAGTTCGACCTCTCCTATTACAATTCACTGACGACCTGGATCAGTATCGACGCTCTGCTGCACACCTTCGGCCTGACGCGCACATCACTCGCCGACGAGGCGACGACGAACACAGCGATCCGTGCGATGGCGGCTCGCATCCCGACCTACATTACGCTCAAGGATGTAAAGCGCCGCTGGGGGCATGGACAGGAAGATGTGCTACCCGTCGCCCAATTCGAGAAACTTTGGGGCGATATGACCGCGCTGCCCGAACTCGACTGCCGCTTCGTCGCCGTGTCGCGGTTCCGAGGCCAGCAACTCAAGGAACAGGCGCAACTGGACGGCTGGCTACGCGACGGTTCGGCAGCATATGTCGAATCCCTATGCAGGTGGTCATAGCCGCAAAGCGTAATCGCATCCAGGAATATGGAACAGGAACAAACGACTTTTTACCGATGTCAGTGAACAGCTATGAGTATTCAGATCGTTGAATGGAGCGCCCAGCAGGTTGTACATAACCGATACGATATCGGAACCGTCTATCGCAATGCCTTCGCGACCTATCCTTACTATACGCCAGCACAGGTCGCGGTCAATTTCATCGACCAAACGTTACCTGCTCACGTTCAGCGTCCAGGTTTCCGCTGCATCGTAGCGCTGAACACCGAGTATCATACGCTGCTTGGTTTCGCCTACGGCTACACAGGCACACCCGGTCAATGGTGGCGCGATAACGTCGCGAAGGCACTAGCACCTGAGCTTACAGCCCATTGGATGCATGGTTATTTCGAGGTCGTCGAGTTAGCGGTTAGCCCAACCGTGCAGGGTCAGGGCATCGGCGGTCGCATCCACGACATACTGCTAGGCGGCATCTCACACCCACGGGCATTGCTCTCGACGCACGCAGCGTTGACGCCCGCCCGCCACATGTACGACCGTCGCGGCTGGATGGTGCTACGCGATAGTTTTTTCTTTCCTGGCACCTCCGAACCTTTCGTGATCATGGGCCTGGAGCTTGGGCAACAACAGGTCGCAACATAAAAGAGTGACCCAGAGAGCCGTAGGAAACTAGGTTGCTCCTATAGCACCCTTGATACCTTGCCCCGCAAAAGCCCGTACGCTTGTTGGCTCCCTATGAATATGCTTCAATGCTCAGCCGATGGTGGCGTTTGTGGTAGTTGATGCCTATTCGCCGAAAGCTGGCAGGACCATTAAAACGACTCTTCCGCGAGGGTCCGTCCACGGTGTTGATAAAAGACTTCGTAGAGCACGACGCTGGTAGCGACGCCCAGGTTGAGCGAATCGCTCGTCCCTACCATCGGGATGCGCACGATCAGGTCGCATGCAGCCTGGTGTACTTCCGATAAGCCCAGCCGTTCGCTCCCCATCAGCAGCACCATAGGGGACGGGTACACCGCATGGCGGTACTCGACTGTTCCCTCGCCGGATGTTCCGACAACCGGATATTGAAGATCATCCTTCCAACGAATGAACTCGTCGAAACTTGCCCGCACAAGCCGTTGCCCGAACACAGCGCCCATGCTCGCCCGCAGCGCCGCCGGATGATAGGGATCGGTCGTATCGCCGAGCAGGATCAGGCCAGCACAGCCGACCGAATCCGTGGTGCGTAAGATCGCACCCAGATTGCCGGGATTGCCGACGGCATCCAGCGCCACCCAACCCAGACCATCCGAGCGCTCCACATCCGCAAGCGTTTCCACTCGCGGTCGCACGACCGCGCCGATGCCTTGCAGGTTTTCCTTAAACGAAATGCTGCCAAACGCCGCCGGGGTCAGTTCGACCATCGGCACGCCCAGCGCCCGAAGCCCATCAACGACGTTCGCAGCGAACTCACCCTGGATCAACGCGGGCGCGATCACACCCATCTCGATTGGCGCTCCGGTTTTGAGCGCCTGTGCCACAATGCGCGCCCCCTCGATATAGAACGTGCCGGTACGTTCGCGTTCCGTACGGCTCCGCAAGGCGCGAAGCGGGGTGATATGACGATTGTCCGGGTTGGAAGGCTGCACCATCCTGGTATCCTTTTTCGTAAGCGACATTCAATCCACGTATCCTATGCTAGGATGATACCGAGACGCACGGAGAATTGTATGCCACAACCATTTCATTCGATATATTCGCACGGATTCATTCGTACAGCGGTCTGTGTACCTATCGTGCGGGTCGCCGATCCGCAGGGCAACGCTGACCACACGATTGGCCTTGCCCGCCAAGCGAGCGACCTCAACGCGGCGGTAGCCCTCTTTCCTGAACTTGGCATCTCAGCATATACCAACGACGACCTATTCCATCAGGATGCCCTGCTGGACGCCACGCGCAACGCTGTCGACCGTATCGTCGCAGAAAGCCACGCGCTGTCGACGGTGCTGATCGTCGGCGCACCGCTGCGCTTTGAAGAAAAGTTATTCAACTGCGGCATCGTGATCTACCGTGGTCGCATCCTCGGCATCGTTCCCAAAACCTACCTACCGAACTACCGCGAGTTTTACGAAAAGCGGCAATTCACATCGGGACGCAACGCCATCGTCGCGAGATCCAATGGGGCGATCAAATCGTCCCATTTGGTAGCGATATCATCTTCGAAGCCACCAACGTCAAAAACTTCGTAATTCATGTCGAAATCTGCGAGGATGTGTGGACGCCGATCCCGCCCAGTTGCTACGCTGCGCTGGCAGGCGCGACGGTCCTGACGAACCTCTCAGCCTCCAACATCACCATCGGCAAAGCCGAGTATCGGCGCGCATTGTGTGCCTCACAGTCGGCCTCATGCATCGCGGCCTACCTGTATTCCGCCGCCGGTCCCGGCGAATCGACCACCGACCTGGCCTGGGATGGCTACGGCGTGATTTATGAAAACGACGAGCTATTGGCCGAATCCGAACGCTTCTCCAGGAACGAACAGATTTTTACCGCAGATATCGATCTCGAACGATTGGCGCAGGATCGCATGCGTATGACCAGTTTCAACGATTCGGTGGGCGTGCACCGCGAGCATCTGCGAACGATCCGGCGCATCCCCTTTGAGTTCGAGGTGCCGCAGGGCGAGATTGCGTTGCAACGCAACGTCGAACGTTTCCCATACGTTCCCAACGATCCATCCAAGCGCGATGAACGCTGCTTTGAAGCGTATAACATCCAGGTCCACGGGTTGATGAAACGCCTGGAAAGCACCGGCATCAAGCATATCGTGATCGGCGTATCGGGTGGCCTTGATTCGACGCACGCCTTGATCGTCGCGGCACGTACGATGGATCGCCTGGGCTTGCCGCGTTCGAATATCCTCGCGTTCACGATGCCGGGATTCGCCACCAGCGATGTGACGCTCACCAACGCCTGGGCATTGATGCGAGCGTTGGAAGTTACAGCGAAAGAGATCGACATCCGGCCTTCATGTCGGCAGATGTTGGAGGACATCGGGCATCCCTACAGCCGGGGCGAACCCGTCTACGATATCACCTTCGAGAACGTACAAGCGGGCGAACGCACATCGCACCTGTTCCGACTGGCAAACTTTCACAACGGCCTGGTACTAGGAACCGGCGACCTCAGCGAGCTTGCGCTGGGCTGGGCGACCTACGGCGTCGGCGATCATATGTCGCATTACAACGTCAACGCGTCCGTTCCCAAGACGTTGATCCAGCACCTGTTGCGCTGGGTCATCGGCACGCAGCAGTTCGACGATGCCACCAGCATCACCTTGCAGTCGATCCTCGAGACCGAAATTTCGCCCGAACTCGTTCCTCACGATGGTGATGATCGTGACAAGCCTGCCCAAAGCACGCAGGCCAAGATCGGGCCGTACGAGCTACAGGACTTCAACCTGTACTACATCTCGCGGTATGGATTCAGGCCGAGCAAGGTCGCATATCTGAGTCGCCACGCCTGGGACAACAAAAACGAGGGAACCTGGCCTGAGGGTATTAAGCCGGATCAGTACAACGAGTACGATCTCGCCACGATCAAGAAGTGGCTGGACCTGTTCCTGTATCGGTTCTTCAAGACCAGTCAATTCAAGCGGTCGGCGGTGCCGAACGGTCCCAAGGTCGGGTCGGGCGGTTCGCTGTCGCCACGCGGCGATTGGCGAGCGCCGAGCGATTCCGAGGCCGTGGTTTGGCTGGAAGAACTGCGGAACAACGTGCCGGATTAGCGCGTTCCGAACGCGAGGGCGGGCAGGGTGTTGACGCCCTGCCCGCCCTTGTGGATCGCAACATTGTGTGAGGGGAATCGAACCCTGGACCTCACCGCACGAAGCGGAACGCCTCGACCACGGGCGATGCCGCGCTGAGGGCATCGAAGAACGTGCCTCCGTCCTGATAGGTCTGGTCGGGCAAGCGCTCGACCACCACTGGAACCTCGGCAACGTCGCCCTGGAAAGGCCATGGTGTTACGGTCGCGGTATGCTCGTCGATGCGTCGTAGCGTCACTGTCACCTCGCCATCAACCGTGGGAACACGGTCGATAGTCTGTTCTTCGTCCTGGTCGTAGACCAGGAACAGCGACATGCGATCCCACGCCCGCAACCGCAAATAGGCAGGCCACAGATTTGCGGTTTCAACCGCTTCGGCGAAGCGTGAACTACGGGATAACTGCTGGCGCAAGCGACGTTGCAGGACGGTCTGCTCCTGGATGAAACGGGCTTGCACCTCGGTCAACTCGTCGCCGATGGGCGGCGTCAGATCCGCGTCCCAGCCTTCGACCCCAGCATACAGCGCCAACGCGTGCATGTTCACCAGAAGCCCCGTATATGGATCGACGGCGATAGCGGCATCCACACCGGCGGCATAGAACGTTGCATGCACCGGACGCTCCATCTCGGCTAGGTTGCGTGGTCGTTGCGTTTCCGGCAACAGGGTCGGCGCATCCTCCCAGATGCGCCAACCGTTGTCGTGCAACCCTGCCGCCCGCAGGGTTTCCTCGCGATGCGCGAACCCTGGAAACTGCGCGTTGCCCCACTGCGCCGCGATACGTGCCACCTGTGCCATATGGTCGGTCTGACGCACGACCACCATCATTCCGTCGATATACCGAATTAGCATAATGACAATCCTTTCGGCGATGCCATACGCAGCGGCACCGAATACACCTATCCTAGTCCAACCCGATATACCTTGCCAACAACGCAAGACCAGGCAGCAGAGTGTCCATTTGTACAGGCTGATGCCCGTAAAGCCAATTGGTGGCAGAAGTGTTGCTGATAAAGGCTACCAGTATCATCCTTCAAGGGAGAACACCATGCCACAATTGACGGTCAACGGGAAAACAGCGGAAGTCGAAGAAGGCACGCGCCTTGTGCTTGCCATCCAACAACAGGACATTCATATCGGGCATCGTTGCGGCGGCAACGCGCGCTGTACGACCTGCCGTGTTTCCTTTGCCGAAGGCGAGCCGGACACGATGACCACAGCAGAATACAACAAGCTCAAGGAGAAAGGTTTCCTGGGCGAGTACCGCTTGTCCTGCCAGATTACCTGCACGCATGACATGAGCGTCACAGCACCGATCACCCTGGAAACCGAGGAAGGCTGGACGGATACTGGCCCCGAAGTCGCGCCCACCGTCGTACCGGAAGCCAAGTGGTACCCCATGGAAGAACTCGAATCCCAACCGTCATAAAATAACCCTGAGGCTGTCATTTCGAGCGTGCTGTGCATCTCACATGAGATGAGAGATGTCCACGGTTCTGCTTGAATGACAGCCCGCCGGATACAGCGAACTAGTGGAGTAGTGCGGTCAGCGTCGGTTTGATATCGAAAAATACGCCACTAAGCCACAATGTGAGGCCATACACTGCGACGACACCGACAAAACTCCACGCCACGACATTGCCAGCACGTCCACGCTGCATCAGGCCATCCAGCAATACGCCCAATCCGGCACACAGCGGTGCGATAGCGAAATACGCATAGCGCACCTGCAACCCGGTCGCCAGGTCCACGACAAAGAACAGCGCCGCGCTTCCCAGCCACGCCACGACGAACCAGCGGTGCGGACGTGCCACGATCCGTAGCAGCGCAACAGCACCCAGCACCATCAACAGCCCACCAACCGGACGCAACGATGACCCCATGCCTTCCAGCGTCAGCCGGATACGATCCCACTCCGTGAAATCCGGTCGTGTCGCCGACCCCTGTGTTACACCCTGCGCTTGCAGCGCGATCACGTCGATGTAGAGCGCCGCCGTCACGATCACACCTGTGACCGCGATGACGATGCTCCAACCGAGCCAGCGCACGCGATCCGCACGCTGAAACAGCCACACGAGCGCGACATACAGCGCCATGGTGAAGGCCGTCAACACCGCCACGCCGGGGTGCATCAGGAAGATCAGGCTAAGGAAGAAAATGCCCCATAGCAACGTACGCCGGGACATCGCATCGCGCGCCACCAGTAGTGCCAGTGGCAATACCAGCGTTTGTCCGGCGACCTGCGGACCGAAGCCCCACCACAGCGCGGTCCATTGGATCGGCAGCACCGCGATCATAATCGCGGCGACGAGCGCGGCACGCGGACGACCACCCAAGCGGCGCACGAACAGCGCAACAAGCAGCGGGTTGAGGCCATCGAAGAAGGCATAAATGCCCTGGAGCGGCACGCCGGGATGGTTGGCGATTAGCATAACGGGATTCGCCAGCAGATAGTAGGCGGGCGGCACAATTGTGCGGCGACCACCGAACTCGGAAGGCTTGTCGTACAAGTGGAGCGAACCCGCTTGCAGCAGCGATAAACGATCGCGGTGGATGTACAGGTCGTGTGATTCCCAGAACGGATAATAGACCGCGAACAGACGGATGGCGAGCGACGCGATGGTGACGATACACACCCAGCGTAGCATGTGTTCCGCGTGGGTCCAGCCCGGTTCCCAGCGTTGGAGCAGCGCAAGGGCATTCCAGGCCAACAGCAGCACAAGCGCGCCTGTCGCCATCAACCGTGTCGTCCAGGCCATTGCTACAAGCTGATACGGTCCCGCGATCCAGGCCAGCAGCACGACCAGTCCGACCGCGACGGGAAAGAGTAGCGCACGGCTCGCACCCAGGCGCACAAGCGTGCCGAGCCAGATACACACGAGCGCCCACTGCGCCAGCACCGCCGTCCACAGCGGCAGGATCCAGCGGTCGGCACCCCATTGGATCGACAGGGCATCGAGCCGGAAGCCAACCGCACGGTCGTCTGATCCGGATTGAACCGTGGGATTGCGGAACTGCACCGTGAGGTCGCCATCGGCGAGCGCCCCGGTCGGCAATTGGATGGCGTAGATGCGCTTTTCGGCACGCACGGGCAGCGTCATGGCAGGTGCGCCGTCAACCGACACCGTGACGTTGAGCGGCAA
This sequence comes from uncultured Chloroflexia bacterium, assembly GCA_963790835.1. Classification (GTDB taxonomy): domain Bacteria; phylum Chloroflexota; class Chloroflexia; order Chloroflexales; family Kallotenuaceae; genus JBBSGA01. Next base: position 1,231,455 of record CAWBPU010000002.1, on the reverse strand, counting down.
TTGGGCCGAGGCAGGAACGCCACCGATATCAAGGGTCAGCACGGGATCGGGTGCGGGAACGAAGCCGCGCAGCACGAACGTACTTTCTGCCTGGCTCCAACGATAGCTTATGTCGTTGGGATCGCGCTCAGGCTGGAAGAAACCTTGGAGGAATTGCAGTTCGGGGTCGAAGCGTGCGCCCACGTCGAGGCCATAGCCATCGCGCACCGTACCAATGGATGCTCACGGTGTTCGTCGCCACGAGCGCGAGGAGCAGCACGAGCGCCCAACCTATCAGGCGTACCGCCGACGCACGGTGTCCCATCATGTGCGGCGCACCTCACATGCGGACATACAAACGAATTGGCAGATCATACTGGGCTGAAACTGTTCCACAAGCGCGTAATCATACCATGTGCTACCCGTGACACAAGGCGCACGGCGATACCAGCGCAACGGCGGCTCATAGAATGAACAGGATGGTTCCAACGACGACGAACAGCGTTCCCAGCACCGTCTTCCACGTGAAGGCTTCACCCAGAAAGATCGCCGACAGAATCAGGATAAAGACTACGCTGGACTTGTCGATGGGTGCGACCGCCGACGCTTTGCCAAGTTGCAAAGCACGAAAGTAGCACAACCAGGACAAGCCCGTTGCCGCGCCCGACAACACCAGGAACACGAGGGCGCGACGGCTGATCGTGGGGATCTGCACATATTCACCCCGGGCCCAAACGATGCCCCATGCTATCACCAGGATCACCACCGTCCGAATCGCCGTCGCGAGATTCGAGTTAACCTGTCCGACGCCGACCTTCGCAAAGATTGTCGTCAAAGCCGCGAACACCGCCGAAAGCAGTGCGAACACCCACCATGTAGATTGTGCTGTCATCGCAGCCTCCCTAGCATGACACTATGAACGACGTGAAGATGAGGAGCTTTGTATCCTGTATAGCTCGTCCTGGATGCCATCGCGTGTCGCCTAAAATGCACATCGCCCCTGCTTACCCTTCGATCTGGAACGACTGCAGCATTCGTTCGAATATGGAGGTCTGAGCCTCAAGCGATGATTGGTGGGTTTCAGCCGTTACCAGGTATGTCAGCCCCGTCGTTACGCTCGAAACAGCGATAGCCGAGACATGAACCGTTTGACCATCATCTGAATAGGTGTACGTCACACCAGTGCCATCGATTCCTGCCAACGACACGCTTTCACGCTCTGTCGTTTGCACGAAATCGCGAGAGACTTGCGCCGCGTCGAGCAATTCATCCAGTATTTGTTCGTTCGCCGCGTCAGGCTCGCCATCCAATGCCGCTATATCAACGGCAAGCGACGTATTGATCTCATCGGACTGTTCGTAGACCACGATCTTGTTGTTGCTGGCATCGACGGATGTCCACGTTTCAGGATATTCGAAGCGCAAACCAACCGCTTCGTCCTCATAGACATATGCCCCTTGTTGCGTTTCCGTCTGCGGTGCCGCCGTGTCCGCTGCCCCAATCCCGCTTTGCGCATTATCAACCGTCACCTCGGAATAATGCTCGCTGGTGTCGCCGCTCACATCCTCGACGATCAGGCCGACGACGTATTCGCCGGTGTGCGCCGGACCCTCGACTGCGACCAGCGGCGTGGTCCCAAAGGTAATCGCTTCGCCCGCGTATACCACCTCTTCATCCTCGCCGTCGTTGTCGCTGTAGGTCTGGATGTCGGGGGTAAACGTGTCACCTTCGCGTGGCTCGATCTCGTACAATTGTGGCACATCGTTCGCGCCGTTGCCAAGTCCCCACACATGCACGAGCGTTCCGCGCTTCTGCGCGATCTCGAACTCGACACTCACCGGAATCTCCTCACCGGTCTTGCGCTCGGTGTAGGTACCATCGACGGTGAAGATGTTTGAGCCATAATCGGTTGCGCTGAGAGGCAGGTCGATCACGTCCTCGCCGTTGCTGAGATACCAGGACGATGCCCGCCAGTCCAAGCGCACAGCCGTCGCGTCATCGGACCACGCGGGCAATCCGCCAACGACTGCCGACCCAGGCGGGTACAGGTAGTCGACAAAGCGCACCTGTACCCGTGCGGCGTCGTCGGGATCAGTCACACCGACAAAGTAATACACATACGCTACATCCGCGCCACTAACCTCAGCAGAGATAGTCAGCGTCGCTGCGGTGCTCGCGACGGGAGCGCTCAGCACAGGCTGAGTCGCCGTGGCGCTTTTGTTGGTACGCCTTCCCGCACCATAGTACGCCGCCAGAAAGTCCGCCCAATAGGTTTGTTGTGCCAGCACTGATTGATCAAGGTACCCTTCATCGTAATATTTTTGCTTGCGCGGGAAATAGAAGGTCAATCCGGTCCCGTCAGGATGATCCTTGCCATTGCCCTGTACGATGCGGGCATCCACGATCGCTTCGTCCAGCGCCATGGCAGCCTCGATAACCACATCGCTGCTCGATTCACTGGCGATCAGTTGCGCGAAGTGTCCCAGGTCGATAGCACTATAGTCGTTGTCATCCGCGGCATAGGTCGCGGCATACGTTCGCGCCTTCGCGATTGTCTTATACCCATCGGCAAGATTCTCCTGCAACGCCTGAGTTAGCTCATCGAAGCGCTCGTTAATCGCTGGAACCTTGTGCAAATCGAAGGCCGATAACGTGACACTCGGGTCCTTCTGTCGGCGATAATAGGCCATGTATGAATTGACAATAGCCGGCGCGATCGCGGCAGCATCCTGACCTGGATCGTCCGCCAGCGTCTTGAGCCACGATTGCCACGCCCAACCCTCGGCGGGTTCGAGGTCGGCGCTGGCGACAGCGACATTGCCATAAGGCGCAATGACGTCCAGCACGTCGATCTGGCTCATCAGACAGGCATCCAGGCCGATCAGGTCGAAGCGCTCGACGCCCGTCTGCTCCTTGATCGTCGCGAAGGCGCTGGCGAGTTCAGGCAGTGTGATCAGGTCGCCGTCGCTGGAATCGTCGTTGGCAATGCCCGACCAGGACGCACCATGATCCCAGAAGATCAATGCATAGCGTTGCGCGGGATACTGCTCGACACCCCACGACACGAAATCGACGAGCGTTTCGGGATCGCCCATGTTGACTTCACCAAGATCCTCAAGCTGATTTTGCTTGGTCGGTCGCATGGCGCGCTCGACACGAAAACGCTTGGCGGTTTCCCAGTTGCCATAGGCAGTGCTATCCCATTCCGCGTCCGCACGAACCCGATCCATCTGCACGATGATGTTAATGTCGTTGTTCGAGCCGACCCGTGCCATCTCCGAGAAGTCGTTGACAGCAGAAGCTTCAAGATCGTTGTCGCCATCGAGGTACACCAGAATCGTCCAATCGGTTTCAACGTCCGAAGTTCGCGCTCCGGTTTCCTTTGCTGGTGTGGGTGTTTTGCGTGGGGTACGGGTTTTGACGGGTGCGACTGGCGTTTCGGCGCGTGATGTAGTTGATACTTGCGCTTCTTCTTCACAAGCGACAATCGCGACCAGCATGACCATGACGAGAACAAGACGAACAAAACGAAACACGGTGCTACTCCTCGAACGAGCGATCTACTGTTCACAAGCCTTTTCGTTCAAGAAGGGGAATCGTGGAGCGACCGTCAGGCGACGACACTACGACACTACGACAGAACGACTGCACTCAAACAGGGACAAACAACACGGGCATTGTACGGCTTTTTTCCTCCGCTTGATAGATGGCACTACTATCCAGTAGGAGCGCTTAAAGAAAGACACGGCTGGCGTCCCCTGCGCCAGCCGTGTGCGAGATATTCAGCAGCGTCGCGCCTGCGGTACATGGATGTATCGGCTCCACCAACCAACATCTCCGACCGCAAACTCGCTACGCTGTTTGGTGCGTTCGGCGCTCGAAACGACCTGGGATCCACCAACCTCAGTGTTTCAAGCGACCCTTATGCACCTGAGTTACTTTACAATGTGGCAGGGGTACTTAGCATCGGTAAAACAACCTATTCTTGTTACCTAGGTGTGACCTATGTACCTAGCCGACGAACGAACAACAATGCCCGACCACTAAATATCGAATGACCTACCACAGACGACCGGATAGCATGACCGACCGTGGGAGAACGGCGATCAGGCAGGGTCTATCTATCGCATACAGCAGTGGAGGGGCGGCCATCGCAGGATAGCCGCCCCTCCACTGTTTTCACTTCAACTATCGCCTCGTTGGGCGCTGGTAGGTACTATCGTGTCAGCGTGACTTTCTTCAAGCCGCGCGGCATGTCAGGGTCATAGCCCTTTGCAAGAGTAAGGTAGAGCGCGAGCAGTTGTCCGGGGACAATCGCCGTGATTGGGCTGAGCCACTCGGGCAGGGAAGCCGCCAGGGGCAGATGCGTGGTCGCGAGCGTCGAAGCAATCTCATCGTCGGAGATAACCAGCAGTTCAGCCGAGCGTGCCTTAAGGTCGTGCGCCAGCGATAACATATCGTCGTAGGTCTCGCCACGCGGCATGACCAGCATCACCGGCGATCCATCGGTCACGGTCGCGATCGGACCGTGTCGGAAATCCGCCGACGAATAGGAGGTCGTCATACTATAGGTCAGTTCTTTGAGCTTGAGCGCCAGTTCAAAGGCCGTCGCCAGGTTATAGCCGCGACCAACGATCACGCACTCATTCATGTAGCGGTAGCGTTCCGCACGCGCAGCAACACCATCCGCGCCTTTCAGCGTCGCGGACACGGCTTCGGGCAGTTGCTTGAGTTCATCCTCGCCAGTTTTGCTCAGCCCAGCCGTCAGCATCGCCATCACGGTGAGTTGCGCGGTGTAGGTCTTGGTGGCGGCAACGCTGCGTTCGGTCCCCGCATGCAATTCGATCACATGATCGGCTGCCGCCGCGAGCGGCGAATTGCCGTCATTGGTAATCGCCAGTGTCGGACGTCCCTGGCGCTTGCCTTCCTCGACCACCGACACGATATCGGGCGATTGGCCGGACTGTGAAATGCCGACGACCAGCGCACCATCCATGCGCGGCGGCTTGCCGTAGAGCGTGTACAGCGAAGGTGTCGCCAACGCGACTGGGAACCCGGCACGCGCCGCCCAGGCGTATTTGGCATACGTCGCAGCATGATCCGACGTTCCACGGGCGGCGATCAGCGCATAGTTGAAATCCGGCAATTGTGCCGCGATGCTTGTAACTCGCGCCAGTTCACGATCGAGCAGCCGAGCAAGCACCTCGGGCTGGCTACGGATTTCTTCTTCGAGCAATGATGTCATAATGGTCTACCCCTTTTGTGACGCGACGATAACGCGCTGTGGCTTCTGAGCGAGGGCGGCAGGCAGTCGGCGGATCAACGACGTGTAATTGATTCCAGGCGTGATGCTTCCGAGCACCACCGGATGCGCCGCTCCGGTCGCCGCCGGAACATTATTGAACCAGCCGTGGATGGTCGCGTAGCCCAGGAGGGCGAAGGCGACCGCTTCTTTGGCGTCCGCATCCAAGCCCAGGTCATCGATGGGCCGGACCGTACACTGCGGCAATGCGGCCTGAACAAAGCCAAGGAGTGTCGGATTGCGTGCGCCGCCCCCGCTGACCAATACTTCGTCGATCGGACCCAGAAACGTTGTATAGGCGTGTGCGATGCTGCGCGCGGCGAATGCGGTCAGCGTTGCGACGATATCGTCGGCACCCAAGCCGCGCTCACGTGCTTCACCAATGTACGCTCGCGCCTCGGCGGGACCCCATTGCTCGCGTCCGGTCGATTTGGGCGGCAACTGATCGAAGAATGGATGCGTCAACCAGCGTGCAACAAGCACGTCATCGACAGTGCCGCGTGCTGCCATCATACCATCGCGATCGTAGTGTTCCATACCGCCAGTCAACTGCCGCACGGTCTCGTCGATCAGCACGTTGCCAGGACCAGTGTCGAACGCGATGGGTGTTCCTATCGCGGGAACATACGTCACGTTGCCCATACCGCCGATGTTCTGACTCGCTCGGTTGAGATGTTCGTCATGCAACAGCAGCACATCGAGGTAAGGAACAAGCGGCGCTCCCTGTCCACCCGCCGCAATATCATGCGGGCGAAAGTCCGCGACGACGGTACAACCTGTTCGGTGAGCGATGATCGCGGGTGTTCCAAGCTGCAGCGTCGAACGGACCGCGCCAGGTGCGACCTGATGGTATATCGTTTGTCCGTGCGAGGCGATCAGATCGATCTGATCCATCGGCACGTTATGGTTTCGTGCTAGTTTCATCGCCGCTGCCGCGAACGCTTCTCCCAACAACACATTGACCGCGCACACCTCAGCAGTCGAACCCTGTGCCGGAGGTAGCAGATCGCGCACACGCTCTTGTAACGCCACGTTGTATGGATTCATCTCGAAGCCATGGACAACCAGACGCAACGTATCGCCTTCCGCGGCGATCTCGACAAGCGCGGCGTCGAGTGCATCCAGGGACGTACCCGACATCAACCCAATCACGAACACTGGCAGTACACCTCCCACGACAACCTGCAAGCGGATCAAGTAGGGCAATTATACGCGAGCTATGCCTGCCACTTAAACAAGGCAACGGCAGGGATATAACCCTGCCGTTGCCCATCTATTGAATTGTAGGGAATATATTGTTTAGCGCTTGGCGTGAATGAACGCTACACCACGTCCGGTGCGATACACGTTCCGATTTACACCACAGCCTCGACCACCATTCATCTCAGACACCGTAACACGATTGCCGCTAACTGCGGTCACATACGCGACGTGACCATAGACACGGTGTGCTCCTTGCACGCGGGGCTGCAAAACCATAACATCGCCGACCCGTGGCTTTCCATCCACCGGGAATCCCTGGTTTGCGGCACGCACTCCCCAAGTCTTAGCATTTCCCAGGGTCTTAGGCAGATCACGACGCTTCGAAGCGGCCCAGGCCGTACAGTTACAGCGGGCATATGCAGCAGCATCAGAGGGATACAGCACGAACGAACCAACAAGCGTGAGGGCGAAGACGATCGCAACAAGGCGTCGCATAGCGGTTTTCCTTCTCATCCACATGGATAAACTACGACGAGAGCAACAAGGCAACCCGTACTTATAACCGAATTCCAAACAAAACTGGGTTTGGACAGAGGCATTCTAGCAGAAAAATCTGGACTTGTATACGCTCGACAGTCCGGGGTCGCACCTCATGTATGGGGGAAAGGCACCACAAACCTCAGGGGGATACGTTCTCAACGCATCAAAAACACTGATTGATTAAACCTCAATTTTGTCAAAAGAAGCGGGCGAACTCATTCTGATCCGTAAAAATATCAGGCACAAAGTTCTCGCCCGTCCGCGAGACAAGTCTATTACCAGGCGCGTTCTATTCCCCCCGTCTGAGTATCTGCTGGTGAATTCCCTATCCTGATACATCCCTGATAGGATTAACTCCGTACTATTAGATAGAAGGTCCTATACATAGGACGCCGCTATGTATAGATTCATAGCGACGACAAGGGAGCATTATGGATAAGATTCCGTCATCCGAGATCACCCCCGAACATATATATCTGTCGCGGCGAACGTTTATGCGTGGCATCGGTGCGTTGGCGGGTGCTGCGGCCCTGGCAGCCTGTGGCCCCCTCGGCGAATCTACGGGTACAGACCAATCCAGCGCGGCGACCAGCGAGGCTGGCACAACCACCGGTCAGATGGACGAACTGGGCGATGCCCTGACGTCGTTCGAGTCGGTCACGAACTACAACAATTACTACGAGTTCACGACCGACAAGGAAGGCGTCGCATCGCTGGCAAAGGATTTCAAGACCTCGCCCTGGACAGTTGAAGTTGGCGGCATGGTCAATAAACCAAAGACGTACGCATTTGAGGATATCGAAAAGCTGTACCCATCTGAAGAACGCATCTATCGCCTGCGCTGCGTCGAAGGCTGGTCGATGGTAATCCCCTGGCTAGGCTTTCCGCTCAACAAACTGTTGAAGGATGTCGAGCCAACCTCGCAAGCCAAGTATGTACGCTTCCAAACTGTTTCGCGCCCCGACGAAATGCCGGGCCTCAACGACGGCTTCTATAGCTGGCCGTATGTCGAAGGATTGCGACTGGACGAAGCCATGAACGACCTGACGCTGCTTTCGACTGGCTTGTATGGCAAGGCACTGCTGCCCCAGAACGGCGCTCCGTTGCGGCTCACCGTTCCGTGGAAGTACGGTTTCAAAAACATTAAAGCTATCGTCAAGATCGATCTGGTCGAAGAACAGCCGACATCGTTGTGGATGAATGCCGCTTCGAATGAATACGGTTTCTACGCCAATGTCAACCCGGATGTGCCACACCCCCGATGGTCGCAGTCGTCGGAACGCCGCATCGGCGAACTCAAGCGCCGTCCAACGCTACCCTTCAACGGCTACTCCGAACAGGTCGCTGCGCTATATGATGGCATGGATCTGAGGGCTAATTTTTGATGGAGTGGCTCAAAAAGCATTGGTTGCGGGTGGTAACGCACATCGGCGCAAGCATCCCGTTCTTGCTGCTGGTGTGGGACGCTGCCAACAAAAACCTGACGGCGAATCCGATCCAGGCGATCACGCAACGGACCGGCATACCCGCCCTGATTATGCTGGTGCTGTCGCTGGCCTGTACACCGCTCAACACGGTGTTCGGGCTCAAGCAAGTTATCCCGCTGCGGCGTCCGCTCGGCTTGTATACCTTCTGGTATGCTTCCCTGCATTTTCTGACCTTTACCGTTTTAGACTATAGCCTCGATCCGGGCTTGCTGGTGGAAGCGATCGGCAAGAAGCCCTTTGCGCTTGTTGGTTTTAGCGCGTATCTGCTGCTCGCTCCACTTGCCCTCACATCCACCAAAGGGTGGATGAAGCGGCTCGGTAAGCGTTGGAAACTGCTACACAAACTGGTATACGTTGTCGCAGGCCTGGTGATTCTCCACTTCGTATGGTCGGTCAAGGCCGACTATCGTGAGCCACTGATCTACGGCACCATCATCGCCGGATTGTTCGTGCTACGCATCCCCGCCGTTCGCCAATTCTTCACACGCTGGCGCAACCGCCGCCAGCACCCCTCACCACGCCCGACAAAAGCCGCCTGAGGAGCACGCATCCAGGATTATCTGTGTCGTTCCCTATGCCTGTTCCCGTAGCACCCATGTGTTTCAGCGTGCTGGTGTATGATGGAGCATAGAAGGGGTTACCATTACCAGCATGGAGGGATATTTGACGAAGCCATTTCTTGCGGAAGCCGAGGCGATGCAGGATGAACTGGTCGCGATCCGCCGCGACCTTCACGCGCATCCAGAGCTAGGATTTCAGGAGTTTCGTACCGCCGGCATTGTCGCCGAAAAACTGAGCGCCCTGGGCTACGAAGTGGTCACTGGCGTGGGCCAAACGGGCGTGGTCGGCTTGATCGGCAACGCACGGCCTGATTCACGCACCGTGTTATTGCGCTTTGACATGGATGCGCTGCCAATCGATGAAGCAAACGACGTACCTTATCGCTCGCAAACGCCAGGAGTGATGCACGCGTGTGGACATGATGCACACGTTGCGGTTGGACTGGGCGTGGCAACGCTACTGGCGCGTCACCAGGATCAACTCGATGGCACGATCAAGTTAATGTTCCAGCCCGCGGAGGAAACGGTCGACGGCGCTATGGGTATGATCAAGGATGGCGTGCTCGATGAAGTCGATGTCGCGCTTGGTCTACACGTTTATTCGTCGTTCCCCACCGGCACGACTGTGGTGCGTTCAGGACCGATGATGGCGGCAGCCGACGAGTTCCGTATCGACGTGATTGGACGCGGTGGACACGCCGCCCACCCTGAGCAAGCGATCGATTCGGTGTTAGTAGCATCGCAGATCGTGTGCGCGCTGCAAACGATCGTTTCGCGCAGCCTGAGTCCCGAAGAAACCGGCGTCGTGACAGTTGGCAGCATCCACGCGGGCGAAGCCCATAACGTCATCGCCGCGTCAGCAATGCTACGCGGCACGATTCGGTCGTTTACCGAGGAAGTCCGTTCATTGCTGCATACACGTCTGGAGGAGATCGCCCGTGGTGTGGCGGCGACGTTCGGAGCGGAAGTGAACATCCACATTCGGCGTGGTGTCGATCCAACAGTCAACGCACCCGGGCCGACTGCCGTTATGTATGAGGCCGTGCGCGATATTCTGGGCTCGGAGAACATCAACACAACCTATCGCACCACCGGCGGTGAGGATTTTTCGGCGGTGCTGGCGCGTGTTCCTGGCAATTTCCTATTACTGGGCGCTCGCGACGACGCCCAGGGCTTCAACTTCCCGCACCACAACCCACGCTTCGACATCGACGAGGCGTGTCTGCCGCAGGGCGTCGCGATCCTGTGTGATGCCGCGCTACGGTGTCTGAAAGGCGAACACGACAAATCGTAAGGATACGAGGTCGCTGATCTTCGGTGGTCCGTCGTCCGTTTTCGGTGGTCAATGTTCCAGGAGCCGCGCTGCCTCGTAGCGCGGCTCCTATCGTTTACACCAGCGGTACACTTTCGTACAACGAGGGTATGCGCTGGCGCGCGCGCCGCGCCAGATGTGTGTGCATCAGGTCGCCCAGGATCTCCATACCCCGCTCGATGCGTTCAGGCGGCTGCGCCGAAAAGGCGATCCGCATGTAGCCGTGCCGCACAACTTCTGGAAAGAAGGCGTGTCCCGGCGCGAAACCCACGCCACGTTCTAGCGCTTCGGCATAGAAGTCACCACCGTTGACACCGGGCGGCAACGCCACCCAGGAGCAAAATCCCCCATGCGGCGTGGTCCAACTGGCGTCGGCGGGGAAGAAACGCCTTAAGCTCTCCATCAATACATCGCGGCGCTCGCGGTACAAGCCGCGTATCGACCGTACATGTGCGGCAAAGCCCCCCCGCTGCAAGTAATCGGCGAGGACACACTGCATCATCGGCGGCGAATGAAGGTCGCTCAGGCGTTTGGCGGCGATAAGCGGCGCGAGGCGCGGAGGCGCGGCGGCGAGCATGCCGATTCTGATGCCAGGCATCAGCACTTTCGAGAAACTCGACAAGTAAATCACCAGTCCCGACGTATCACGTGCTTTGAGCGGTAACGGTGCGGTGCCGTCGTAGGCGAGCGAGCCATAGATGTCGTCCTCCAGAATCACCAGGTCGTGACGACGGGCAACATCGAGAATTTCCTGCTGGCGCTCTGGACTCATCGATACACCGGTGGGGTTCTGGAAAGTGGGGACAGTGTACAGTAAGCGAGCGCGATGGGTTTCAATCGCCGCTTCGAGTGCTCCCGGCAAAATCCCTTCCTCGTCCATCGGCACGCCAATGGCGCGAATCCCTTGCAGTTTGACCCGCTCGATCACGCCCAGGTAGCCCGGTTGTTCTACCAGTAACGTATCGTTCTGGCGCAGGAATGCCCGAATCACGATGTCAATGCCCTGCTGCGCGCCCCCAGTTACAACAATATGTTCAGGTGGCACCTGCACGGCACGGTCAAGCAATATTTGTGCAAGTTGCTCGCGCAATATGAGTTCACCCTGCGTCACGCCGTAGTCAAACAATCGTGTGCCACCCTCCGCGAGCACGTGCTGAATCGCACGCCCCCATTCACGCATAGGAAAGGTGTTGGTATCGGCGGCAGCCTGTGCGAACGAAATAATCTCTGGTTCATGTGCGATGCGCATCAACTCGGCAAGCGCCCCCGGCTCCGGTTCCGGTACAACCGGAGTTATCGACAGCGCCGGCAGCGTGTCAGTATCGAGCCTTTTCGCGACATATGTACCACGCCCGACATGCGACTCGATCCATCCATCCGCTTGAAGTTCAGCATACGCATTGTGAACGGTCAGACGGGTTAATCCAAGATCAATCGCAAGTTCGCGAATCGGCGGCAAGCGACTGCCGAGCGGCAGCGCACCGGATCGAATATGCTGCTGAATTTGTTCTACGATCTGCATGTATAGAGGACGGCGATCCTGCCGATTAAGTTGTATGTGCATGCTGCTCCTACCCATGTATGTTCCTGCCGCTCGTATTCCTGAACCTAAGAGCGGGTCTGCCAACCTTGTAGCAAGTTGTCCTACCTGTCACGCCACCTGTTGCACCGCTCACCTATGGGCGCTGCTGGATGAACAAAGGAGGGACGATGCACGACAAGCGAAGCGAGCGTCATACATCGCCCTTAACCGAAAAACGACATTACGTTCGTTCCCGCTGTTCACCTGTGAGCCTTGTTCCTGCCTGAATTAGCAGTCGTCCTATGGCTTTGCGAAGCGCTAACCCTTCATGAAAGGCTGAATCAGTACGCTGCATGAGCGCATCGTCCAGGCTCTTCCACTCGCTGCGCCTTCGTTCATCTTTATGTATCTTCTCGAAATATCCTGGCCTCATGTAAACCCTCCGTGCTTACATAGTCAGCATAGACAATATAATTTCACGTTTACAGTGTCATTGTCACACATTGACATATGACAATGTGTGACAATAATGATTTGCCGTGGAGGTAGTCGGCAAATCAGTGACGGACCGTAGCGTAACGGTGCGCGATCGGGTATGCTGAAGCACAGGATAAGGAGAAACCTATGGACAAAGCTCTCCCATGGCCGTTTGGGCGTATTTTCGGCAAACGAACCGAAGAAGCGGCACCGGCAAAGGCAACGACGCGTTTCGGTGGTGACAACGACGAGGAGCCGGTATTCGTCGGCACGGTGGCGGGTCCGATCGAGATTGAGATGGCAAAAGACGCCTTACGCGAGGCGACGATTCCGGCGATGGTAAAGCAAAGTAGCGTCGGCACGGTGTACGGCTTCACCGGTGGAACGCTCGGCAGCGCGGAGATCTGGGTTCCGCCGCTGTTTGCGGAAAAGGCCTACGATATTCTTGTAGGTATGGGGCTGATTGAGGGCGATACCGACGAGCAATCCGACGAAGCAGGTGACCCTCTCGATACACACGAAATGTAAGCAGCGGCAGCAGGAAAGGCGAAACAGTGACCAACAAGCGCATTACAATCATCGGCAGCGGCGTGAGCGGTTTGACCACGGGCATTGTGTTGCGCGAGGCTGGATGGGATGTCACAATCTGGGCAGCGGCACCGGCACAGCAAACGACCTCAATCGTCGCAGCAGCAATCTGGCACCCCTACAAAGCCTATCCACAGGTGGATGTGCTACGTTGGGGTAGCACGACTTATAAGGCGTTTGTCGAACTGGTGGGCGAAGCCCACAGTGGCGTGATTATGCGTGATGGTATCGAAATCTGGCCGTATCCGGTTCCCGACCCATGGTGGAAGGACGCCGTGCCGAACGTGGGACGTTGCAACGACGCCGACTTACCAGTTGGCTACAAGGATGGCTACGCATTTCGCATTCCGGTGATCGACATGCCGGTGTATCTGAAGTATCTACAAGAGCGCTTCGCGCACGCAGGTGGCAGCATCAAAATCCGACGGATTAGCTCGCTCGATGAAGCCAGTTCGCCTGGAACTATCACGATCAATTGTACGGGACTGCAAGCCCGCGAACTTGTTGGCGATATGAGCCTCAACCCGATCCGTGGCCAGGTGGTTTGGGTGACAAATCCCGGCATCGAACGCTTTGTGCTGGATGAATCTGAATCCGACAAAGCGACGTATATCGTGCCGCGCACGTCAGACGTTGTGCTGGGTGGCACCGTCGATGAGGGAGCATGGGACACGACGCCCGACCCGGCAGTTGCGGAAGACATCCTGCGCCGTTGCATGCACCTGGAGCCGCGCTTGCGCGATGCGCAGATCATCGGGCACCGTGTCGGGCTACGTCCGGGGCGTCCCGCCATCCGGCTCGAACGCGAAGCACGAGCGGACGGCAGGACCATCATCCATAACTATGGACACGGCGGCTCAGGCGTGACACTCTCCTGGGGCTGCGCCCATGAGGTTGCCAATCTGGTGGGGGCGGGCTAGCCCTCGCGGTCTGGATACCAGGTCAAGGGAAACTTCGCGTCCGGATCCTGTTGCGAACGCAGATGGAAGTCGAGAAGCTGACGCGAGATGCTGAGTGGCGGCGACAGACCCGGCAGATCGTCGAGGTCGAACCATCGAGCATCTTCAAGCTCAGCTTCCTCGACCATAATATCCCCACCGTCATATTCGGCGGTAAAGCCGACCATGACCTGGTGAGGATAGGGCCACGCTTGACTCCCCTGATAGCGAATGTTGGTAACACGAACGCCGACTTCTTCGGCGACTTCACGCACGACACATTCCTCGAACGATTCGCCCGCTTCGACGAACCCCGCCACAAGACTGTAGCGGTGGGGTGGCCAGGATGGTTGGCGGGTGAGCAATATTTGTCCAGGGCGATGGATCAATACGATGATCGCGGGGCTGACGCGTGGGTATTGCCGTAAGTTACAGGTCGGACAGTTCTTCGCACGCTCATGAGCCATGGGCTCGGTTGCCGTACCACACGCCGGACAAAAGCGCGTGGTCAGATCCCAATGCGCGATCTGGGACGCAAGTCCAGCCAGGATATACTCGGGTTGCGACAATTCGCCGTAGGTTTGACGCAGATCAACCAGTTCGAGCGGCGCAGGTAAATCGCTCGCAGGGAGCGTCCCCTCAAAGTAGGGCTTGTCGCCAAGTCGCCCCAGCAACAGCACATCCTCAGGTATCAATCCATGCGATTCCAGCAACGCGGAATCAGGCAGTCGATATCCATTGTCATGCACGAGCACTAACCGCTCATTCATGAACACAAACCAACCCGCATCGTGACCAGGAAGTGTTTCAAGTTCGACACAACGAATAAACCGCACCTCGTCCATGAGTGTGTATGCTCCTATGAATGACAACCGACGACCGACCAAGGAAGACGGTCAACTACCGACCAACAGGGACAGATCAGACACATTTGTTCCGCGATGGTACCATCACATCGCCTGACATGAATACCAGCGGGATACCGCGCTGAAAGCATCATCTCAGAAGCAACTTGCAAGCCCGCGACAGCGACATGACAGGTTTTGACAGCTACATTCCGGCCTTTGACCACCCCACCACGCGCTACAATACCCCACGACTACAAAAGGAAGGGTTTATGGCTGTTGCGAACCAGCAGACAGGAATTATAGGCTATGGCGCATACGTGCCGCGATACAGGCTAGCAGCACGCGAAATTGCTCGAGTCTGGAACGCCCAGGGCGGGGTTCCAGTCGATCAAAAATCCGTCGCCGGTCCTGACGAAGATACAATCACCATGACAATCGAAGCCGGGCGGCACGCACTCCGACGCGCTATGCTCAGCGGCGCGGACCTCGGCACCGTATGGGTCGGCTCAGAATCCCATCCCTATGCTGTCAAACCGTCGGGAACGGTCGTCGCCGAAGCGTTGGGATGTACGCCCGCCGTTCACGCCGCCGACTGGGAGTTTGCATGTAAGGCAGGAACGGAGGCCTTGACGGCAGCCATGGGCATGGTCGCGTCCGGTCTGGTGCGCTACGGCTTCGCCGCTGGTGCGGACACCGCGCAGGGACGCCCCGGCGATGCACTTGAATATACAGCGGCCTCCGGTGCTGCCGCATTGATTGTCGGTCCCGGCGCTGAATCCCTGGCGACCATTGACGCGACCGTCACATATGTCACCGATACACCTGATTTCTTCCGGCGTGCCGACCGGCAATATCCGGTGCATGGCAATCGCTTCACGGGCGAACCAGCCTATTTCATGCACATTAAATCGGCGGGAACGCAACTTCTGCGCGAGATCGGCGCGGAGGCCGGTGACTTCCGCTACCTCGTGCTGCATCAGCCTAACGCGAAGTTCCCGCAGGTTGCCGCCAAGCAACTCGGATTCAGCCCTGAACAGATCGCCCCCGGTCTTTTGTCGCCGCGCATCGGCAACACCTATTCTGCTGCCGCGCTGCTTGGCCTGTGCGCCACGCTGGACGTTGCCGAACCGGGCGACCGCATCATGGTGGTGTCGTATGGATCGGGCGCTGGCGCGGACGGTTACGCCCTGACCGCGACCGAAGCCCTGACCGCTGCCCAGGATCGTGCGACCCGCACCGAAACGTATTTGAACCGCGAACAACAGATCGACTATGCGACCTATGCTCGCTGGCGCGGCAAACTGGTGATGAGCTAACAGGCGTCGAAACGAGCAAGGAGAACATAAGCATATGCGACCCGTATATATCGTAGGCACCGGACAGACTGCGATTGCCGAACATTGGGGCAAAAGTCTGGAACGATTAGCGGTCGAAGCGCTCGACCAGGCACGCGCCGCAAGCGCAAATCATCCAATACAGGCGCTGTACGTGGCGAACGCGCTGGGCGGTAATGTCGCAGGACAATCGCATCTTGGCGCACACCTCGCGGCGGCAGCAGGGCTTGGCGCGGTCGAGGCGCTGCGGATTGAAGCCGGTGGAGCGAGCGGCGGCGTGGCCGTGCGCCAGGCATACCTGGCGGTAGCGAGTGGCTTGTATGATTGCGTCGCCGTCGTCGGCGTCGAAAAAGTCACCGATTTCCTGGAAGGACCGGTCGAAGCCGCGCTTGCCCTGGGACTGGACACATCGATGGAGGCCGAGCAAGGGCTGACGCTAACGGGAGGCTGGGCGTTGCTGCAACAACGCTATTCCTACCAGTATGGCTATCAGGCCAGCGATTTCGCGGCGTTTCCGGTCAATGCCCACGCGAACGCCGTTCACAATCGTGGAGCGTTGTATCGCTTTCCGACCACAGCAGCGAAAGTAGCGGCTGCCGCTCCCATTGCCGCCCCCATCGGACTGCTCGACAGTTCGACCGTCGCCGATGGCGCAGCGGCGATCATCATCGCCTCAGGCAATATTGCCAGCGAACTGACAATTCCGCTGATCAGGATCGCCGGATCGGCGGTTGCGACCGCACCGCTGGCGCTGGGTGCGCGTCCCGATCCGCTGTGGCTCGAAGCGGTGTCGACTGCCACCGCCAGTGTCTTGGATCAGGCACAAACTGAGCGTTCCGCAATCGATGTCGCCGACTTCAGCGATCAGCACGGCATCGTGGCGGCGCTGACGCTGGAAGCAGCGGGCTTCGTCGAGCGTGGCGAAGCGCCGCGCTGGGCGACCGAGGGCAACATTGCGCTGAGTGGCACGCTACCGCTTGCCACGGGCGGCGGGTGCAAGGCGCGCGGCGATGCTGTGGGAGCGCTCGGTGTGTATCAGATGGTCGAACTGGCGGCACAGCTACGCGGCTCAGCGGGCGGCGCACAGGTCAAGGAGGCACGACGAGCGTTCGCGCTGTGCCTGGGTGGACTGGGAGCAACAGCAGCAGCACATATTCTGGTGAGGGAATAGATGGAACTCGCAAAACATTGGCGGCTCAAGCCGCAACGCTACCGCCTGGAAGGTGTGCGCGACCGTGAAACCGGCGTTGTCGCCTTTCCACCGCCCGCCGTGCCACGTACCGCCGATGAGCCCTTTGTGATGTCCGGCAAAGGCGAAGTATGGTCATATACCGCGATGGAGCAGGGCGCGGATGGCTTCGGTGGTCCATATGTGATGGCCCTCGTCAAGTTGGTGGAAGGCCCTGTTATCACGGCACAGTTGACCGATGTCGATGCGGCCGATGTCGCCATCGGGCAGCCTGTCGAGATGGTCACACGTAAACTTCGCGACCTGGGACCAGATGGCTTGATCATCTACGGCTACAAGTTTCGTCCGATTCTTTAGCATCTCCGCAAGCTCCAAAGTCAATACGAAGAACGACGAACCCATCCACTTTATGGCGGATGGGTTCGTCGTTCTTCGTTTGTCCGGTTTTTGTCCGATTGTCATGCTCCGTGATCTGGAGTTTAGTTTATGTATGTCGATCCCTTGCCCTAAGGCCACATAGTCATAGATCCACGACCAAAACTGCCGCCTTGCTCCCACGTCCCAGCCGCCGGACAGCAACCCACAATACGTAATACAACGTCAGGGACGGTGTAACAGTATGCACATCCTCCCTCGTTCACAGTATCCTGGCTTCGCATCTCGATTCCCTCCCTCGATCAGCACCATCTATCCTTGGTATACTGCCCATATATGCTGCGACGATTAGAACGAAGTTGGGCCGCGAGCGCCCCCCACTGGCCGCCCCGCAACGGACCTCTGACGTTGTTATTCGCCGTCTTTCGACCGTATATCATTTCCCCCTTCTTGCTGCTCATCGCAGTACTGCCCTGGCGATACGCACGCGACATGCGGCTTATGCTCGTCGCCATAATGACGTTGGCATTCCGACGACGAATGGTACAACGGCGACGACAGATTGAGTTCTCTGGTCGGCGACGTTTCAGCGTCATGAGTTGGAACATCCTGTTCGAGAATAGCCAATTCGATGCGCTGCTACAGTTCCTCGCAACGGCACCTGCTGAGATAGTAGCGCTCCAGGAGCTTACGGCAGAACACGTCGCACGCATCCAGCACGACACAGTGTTAGGATGTCGCTACCCGCACCAGATACTATGGACTTCCGGCTATGGCGCGGGCATGGGTCTGCTCAGTAGATATCCGGTTGTAACGCAGGGCGCCCTCGACAAGCCGCCGACCCTATGGGCGCGGCTCGACCTCGGCGACGACGACGAACTGCTGATCGTTAGCGCTCATCCGACCTTTTTCCCGCCACGCACAGCGAAAGAGCCACCCCTTCCACCTCGCTCGCTATTCCACCGGATCACGCATCTGCTTGACCGCCGCTTTTTGCGCTACAGTACTGTCCATCGTGACGACGGCATCGCACGTGTGCGTTGCCTGGTGAATGAACTGCGTGCACATGATATTCCCCTCGTCGTCGTGGGCGACTTCAACGTAACCGAACGCGAGCAAGCGTATCGCGAGATCGCGGCAGACTTGACCGACGTTCACAGCGCCGCTGGCACCGGCAGCGGTCTTACCTGGCGACCAGAATGGCTCGCTCACCTACCCCTGGCGCTGCTGCGGATCGATCATATGTTCAGCAGTTCCCACCTCAAGCCGCTGTGTATGCGCGTCGATACCACACCACGCGGCAGCGACCACAGTCCCATCCGCGCCGAGTTCGAACTGCGATAACCCGGGAACCGGAAAGTACCTGCCAACGTCTTTGTTTTGGGCTTCACTTGATTAATAGTTAGCCGAGGGAACAGGGATGTTTAAAAGCTACACAACTATTATTCGCTTACTGGCATTCACCCTTATCTTCGCTACCACCATACCATCAGTAAGCGCACAAACAGAGCGGTGTTTTCCCGAAACACGTCAGTGTATCGACGGACGCTTCCGGCAGTATTGGGAGCAAAACGGCGGGCTTGCGGTCTTTGGCTATCCGATCACCGCGGCACGTCAGGAAGTGAACCGCGATACCGGGCAGTCCTACCTGACACAGTGGTTCGAGCGCAACCGCTTCGAGTTACACAGCGAGAATACCGCCCCCTACGACGTGCTGTTGGGACGGTTGGGCGACGACCGTCTGGTACAAACTGGGCGTGATTGGCGACAAGAAGGGCGTGAAAGCGGCCCACTGGAGGACTGCCTATGGTTCGAACAAACAGGACATACTGTCTGTAACCAGGATGGCGGCCTTGGGTTCAGACAGTATTGGGAAAGCCACGGATTACAAGACGCGCAACTCAACGCATACCAGCGATCCCTGGCACTGTTCGGCTTGCCGCTGACACAGCCGCGCACGGAAACCAATTCGTCGGGCGATACCGTTCTGACACAATGGTTCGAACGCGCCCGCTTCGAGTGGCATCCCGACAACCCGGCTTCATACAAGGTATTACTTGGTCGTCTGGGCGACGAGATCATCAAAAGCGAGGACAACCGCGAACGTCCGCAGGGGCGTATTGTGTACACCAGCAGCCGTCACATCAACACAGCCAGCGATCTGTACATCATGAATGCCGACGGCACGGCGCAGCGACGCATCACGACGAGCGATGCCCTGCCGCTGGAACGCGCCGAATATGCAGTATCCCCCATGGGCGACCGGTTGGTGTATCGATCGGGAGCGAACCTCCATATCATCAACACGGATGGCACCGGACAACATGTGATCGCCTCGACGAATCCAACTTCAACCGATCCATCGGAGCTATTTTCGCCCGCCTGGTCTCCTGATGGCTCCTATGTGGCATTCGTGCTAAACGGTGATGTGTATGCGTCGAAGGCCGACGGCAGCGCACCTGTGCGTATCACACGCAGCGCCGATGTCATCACGCCGGGGTGTCTGTCGTGGTCGCGTAACGGCTATATCGCCTATCTCAAATCGGGTATAGCCACAAATAAGATCTGGATCGTGCGAAGCGATGGCACCGATGCACGCCAGGTTGGCTGGGGCTTGTGTCCGGCACTCTCACCAGCGGGTGACCGCATCGCCTATCGCAACGGCGGAGATCTGGGCATCGTCAACCTTGACGGAAGCAATGACCGTCCATTGACGACGGGTCGCAATGTCGTGCGTCCGTTGTGGTCGCCGGACGGCACTCAACTACTCACGGCTGAAAACGGCGATATTGTCGTCGTGAACGCCGCCGACGGTGGACTCAGGACGATCACCAGTGGCACAGCGACTGACTTCTTGCCATCCTGGTCACCGGACGGCAGGTTTATCGCCTTCGCCTCGCTTCACAATCAGCATTACGGTATCTTCGTCATACAAGCCGACGGCAATAATCTGCGTTCGCTATCGACCCCACTGGACAGCAATAGCCCACAGTGGACGAGGTAGCAGACAACCATCAATCACCGACCGCTGCCCCCGAAGTTATGGTGTTGCTTCATGTATGAACAACGGCACAGGCACCACAGGTATTCGCCGCTTCATCCAATAACAAACGCCCGACGCTTGCTTGCGTCGGGCGTTCTGCCGTGGTCAGTCGTCGGTGGTCAGTCGTCCGTCATCCGCTACCGCGCTGCTTCTGCGATCTCAGAAAGCTCTGCCCAGCGCTCAAATGCTGTTTCAAGTTCAACCGTCGATTGCGCGAGGCGCTCGGACAGGCGCGAAAGCTCGACGTAGTTATCGCCCGCCGTCGTCATGGCATCGTTGAGTTGCTGTTGCTCGGCTTCGAGGTTCGCGATACGTTGTTCAACGTCGCTTAACTCGCGCTGCTGCTTGAATGTAAGGCCACGCGGGCGAGCCGGTGCGGATGAAGTGGGTGGCTGTACGATGCGTTGTGGCTTCGGCTCCGGTGTTCGGGCAGCCTGGCGTCGTGCGCGTTCAGCCGCATACGCCGTGTAATCACCGGCATATTCCGAGACCTGCCCGTTGTCCTCGAACGCCATAACCTGGTTGACGGTGCGATCAAGGAAGTAACGGTCGTGCGACGCGATGATTAGCGTGCCGTCGAAGCCATCCAGGTAATCTTCCAGGATCGCCAGCGTCTGAATATCGAGATCGTTGGTCGGCTCGTCCAACACCAGCACGTTCGGTCCGAAGATCAGCGTTCGCAGCAGAAACAGGCGGCGACGCTCGCCACCTGACAACGACCCGATCAACTTAGCCTGGGTGCTGGACGGAAACAGGAAGCGTTCGAGCATCGTCGCCGCCCCAACTACCGAGCCGTCGAGCGTTTCGATCAGCGGTGCGGCCTCGTTGAGATAATCGATCACCCGCATGCGCTCGTCGAGTCCGGTACTTTCCTGATCGAAATAGGCCATGCGCACCGTATCGCCGATGACGATCTCACCACGGTCAGGCGTGATGCGTCCCGCCAGCATGTTGAGTAGGGTCGACTTGCCGCTGCCGTTCGGCCCGACGATACCAACACGGTCGCCACGTACAAGCGTCTTGGTCAGGTCATCAAGGACCACGCGCTCGCCCCAGGCTTTGTGCAAACCTTCGATCTCGATCACGCGCTTACCCAGGCGCTGCGGGCTTTTGACCGTGAACGCGAGGCCAGCCTGTGATTGTTCGGGCGCATTCGCCTGCATGGTCTCGAAACGGTCAATGCGGGCTTGCTGCTTGGTGGTGCGTGCCTGTGCGCCACGCTGCATCCAGGCCAATTCCTTCCGCATGATCGACGTATAGCGTTGCGCATCGGCGACGGCTTGATCGGCGCGTTGGGCTTTTTCAAGCAGATAGCGTGAGTACCCACCCTCGTACTGGTAGACCTTCCCTCGCTCGATCTCGATCAGTCGTGTCACCAGACGGTCAAGGAAGTAACGGTCATGGGTAATCAGAAACACTGCCGTATTGGAGCGCTTGAGGAATGCCTCTAACCAGGCGATGGTATCGGCGTCGATGTGGTTGGTCGGCTCGTCCAGGATCAGCAGGTCGGCGTGTTCCATCAGCGCACGCGCCATCGCCACACGCCGCCGCTGACCGCCCGACAGCGTGCCTAGCCGCTGCTGGGTAGCGGTAACGCCCAGACGTGCCAGAACTTCGTGCGCTTCACGTTCGACATCCCAGGCTCCGGCGAGGTCGATCTGTTCGGATAAATCAGCCATGCGCCCAAGCAACGTCGTGTCGTTGGGTGCCGCTTGAAGTTGTGCCGTCACATCCTCATATGCCCGGATCAGGCGCACACGCGGATCGTCGCCCGCGAACAGATAATCCAGCGCCGTTTGTGTCTCATCCATGATGGGATTCTGCGGCAGATAGACTACCCGCGCATCATTACGTGCCACGATACGCCCATTATCAGGCGTTTCGTCACCCGCAACGATTTTGAGCAGTGTCGACTTTCCGCTGCCGTTGACACCGATCACGCCGACACGTTCGCCTGCGGCGATTCCAAAGGATACGTCGGTAAATAACGGCGTTTCATTGTATTGTTTTGAGACAAACTCGACAGAAACCAGATTCATACTCATCCAGATTGATTGCTATGCACCGCGCATATTGTACCTTCACTTAATCGTGTGTGCCGGAAAGCGGGCGCGGTGGGAACATGCTAGCGTATAATGGAAATGGCATCCAGCCATGTGATGTACGAGATAGAGTGCAATGACTCTCTGCAGCGGGGCACAGCATTGAATGATACATACTAAATGAGCGAATATAGCACAACCATGTGTATATGGCGTCGATTGCCAGCACGACACATAGGGGGTCTGGTATCAACGAATGGTTGCCGTAGGCTAACAATCGCTCTCACGAAAGGCTTGTATTATCGTGCGTAGGCTGTTGCGCTCCATTGTATTGGTGCTGCCGTTGCTATTCGCCGCGTGCGGCACCGAAACGGCGAGCATCTCGACGACTCCCACGCCGACGCAGCAGGCACAGGCACCGGCCCCACTCGTGTTAACGATTTGGCATAGTTGGAACGGCCGCAGCGCCCAGACACTCGACCTGCTAGCCCGTCGATACGAACAAAACCATCCCGACGTGCGGATCGTCCTCGAATCACACTCGGCGGCGTCATTCATCCACGATTACAGCACCAGCGTTGCCGACGGCAGCGCACCACAGATGATCCTGGTGCTAAGCCGCTACGTCAGCGAGCTCGCGGCGCGAAGCCAGATATTGCCACTGGAGGACCGTTTCACGCCGAATTCATTCGAGGATATGCTACCCGCCGCGCTCGATACCGTGCGCGTCAATCAGCAATTGTACGCCGTGCCGATGAGCTACGATAGCCTGGTGCTGTTCTACGACCGGCGCAAACTCAGCACGGCTCCCACCACGATCGATGCCTTGCTGGCAGCGGCGAATGCCGGAAGCGATCCGAACATCGCGTCTCCAAGCCCGGTGCTGGCATACTACCTGTCCGCCGCGACGACGTTACCCTACCTTCACGCCTTCAATGGCGCGGTGTTCGGTGCGGACGGACGCACGATTTTGGATGGCGATCAGTATGAAGGCACAGTGCGGTGGCTGGAATGGATTCAATCCATGCGCGATGACGCCCGCACCATAGCCACCGACGACTTTGGTGCCGTCGATGGGATGATCCAGGCCAATCGCGTCGGTGCGGTCATCGACTGGAGTCACCGGCTACCTGCGTTCCAGCAACTATGGGGACGCGGCTCCGTGGGCATCGCTGCGCTGCCACGCATCGATGAATCGCAGGTGGTGCCTTCGATCGTCCTATCGGACGCACTGTGCATCAATCCGATTACGACCACGCAACAGCGCACCGCCGCCGCCGATTTTCTCCTGTTTATGGCGAGCGCCGAAGCCCAGGCACTGCTATGGTCACGGGGTGAAGAAATTCCGGTCAACCGGGCTGCCACGGTCGATGGCGCGGCAAAAGAATTGATCAGCATTGGCGGCGATGGCTTCGCGTTTCCGTCTGCACTTGCCAGTACGCGAGCGTGGCCTTTGGTAAATGGCATGATTCGCGGCGTGCTGTCAGGCAGCGCGACACCAGCGGAAGCTATCGATGCGACGACAAAATCATTACGTGCACTAGAATCCAATCCATAATCAGACACGAAAAGCCAGCAATGTGCAATATTTGCCCTAAACACTCCAATACCTTTAATATGGTATGGTAAAGTATGGCCTCCAACATACATCATAGTAGATGTATCTGATCATGGAAGGATGTTCTTGATGCGGTTCCGACCCCAGATCCTCAGCATGCTCGTGGCGGTTTCATTGCTTGCCGCCTGCGGACCGGAACTTGCGGTCCGTCCCGCCGAACCGGCGACTCCGACGGCTGCACCTACCCGTCTCCCCTACGAGCCAAACAACCTCATTACCGTCGAACGTAAAGATGTGCTGGATTCCGTAACGGGTCGCGCCACAATCGCGCCCAAATTAACCAACGAGTTGTTCTTCGAGCGCGATGGACGTGTTGGCACGATCGAGGTATCGGCTGGCGATCAGGTAAAGAAAGATCAAATATTGGCGCGTTTGGAACAGTCCGACCTGCAGTACCAGATCGATCTGGCACAGATCGACGTCGATCTGGCGACACTGCGTGCCAAAGAAGCACAAGCGCAGAAGCTATCGACTATCGAGCAAGCCATTGCCGACAAGGAAGTCGAGCGCGCCGAACTCGCGCTTGAACGCCTGAAGACCGAACAGGCTAGCCTTGAAATCAGGGCGCCATATGCCGGACGCATTGATCGTATGGACCTCAAAACGGGGGCCGAAATCAGGGCGTTCCAGGCCGTCGGAACGATCGTCGGTACCGAGGAACTGATCATTCTTGGCGAGTTCAGCGGAGCCAAGGCGAGTCGTGTTTCGACTGGGCAAGAGGTGCAACTCGAAGACTTCTTCGACGCGACCAAGGCATTCACCGGTACGGTCGCAGGTCAGGCCGAATCCACCTCAAGTGCTCTGGTCATCGAGCCTGCAGCCGGAGCGCCGGAACTCAAACTGGGTGATTCGTGGAAGATCACGGTGATTCTGGGACGCGCTCCCGACGTGCTGACGCTTCAATCTTCCGCTGTTAAGACCATCGGCGACCGTCGTTATGTCCTGACCGTCACCGACGGCGAACTGAATCGAGTGTTCGTCGAAACCGGCATCGAATCTAATGGTGTGATCGAGATCACGTCTGGTCTCACTGAAGGACAACAAATTAGTGCGCGCTAGCCTTCAAAAACGTCCAGCCGCCCTGGGTGGCGGCTGGCGTCGTCTTTCAGCGGCTCGCATCATCGGTGCACTCCCATTATCGCGGCTCCGCTACCATCTGCCGGTGATTACCTTTCTGGCGATCGGGCATTTGTTCGCGTTGACACTCATCCTCGTAGTACCGCTATACGCCGATGGCGTCAACACGCGACTGCTACGCGATGCCCTACGAACGACCGCCGACGATAACCGCCCACGCACCAGTATTTCCCTCAAACACTATGCGTCGCTGCATGGTGCAGTCACCAAACAAGGTTTCGACGCCGCCGACACCTATATCAAGCAAAACATGGAAGGCGTGACGGCGTTGCAAACAACGCCACCATCCGCCTATATCTATAGCGACAAGCTGCGAATGATGCCCGCAGATCTGGCCTCAGACCTGGGCGTCGATCCGATTGATTGGGCAGCGCTTGGCTTCGACGATACGCTATTTGACCGCATCCAGATGCTCGAAGGGCGCTTGCCCGAACGTCGCGGTGCGGGCGAAACTATTGAAACGATCCTCAGCCAGACCTTTGTGAACAAGCATGGTCTGCGTGTCGGCGATGTGCTAGTAATGCGCGGAGGTCGGGAATCGCCCGACGTAGCCATGCGGGTGCAACTCGTCGGCATCTGGCAGCCGACATCCCCTATCGACGAACGCTGGCCTTTGCTGCCGTTCGCTTACGAGGATGTGCTGATCGTGCCACGCGAAACCTACGCTGAAGATGTCGCGCCAGCCCTGGGGGACGCGGCATGGTACAGCCTGGTATGGTACACGCGGTTCCCAGCCGATTCGATTAACGTTTCGAACACGGGACGCGTCCGTGGTGGACTAGCTGAATTGCAACAACGCTCGGCACGACTACTTGAAGGGCGCGTGGACATGGAATCGCCCGACAAGTATCTTGCTGAGTTCCAAATCAAAGCGGCCAACCTCCGCACGCTGTTGTACGTGTTCAGCATCCCGACGCTGGTCATCGTTTTCCTGTATATCATCTCGACTTCATCGCTGTTCGCGGAACGCCAACGCGCCGAAATCGCGGTACTCAAGGGACGTGGCACCAGTAAGTCCCAAATCGTGGGGGCGTACTTCGTTGAAGGTGCAGTAGTGGACATCGTGCCGCTGATCCTGGGTCCGCTGCTTGCTTTCGTTGCAGCGCAGTTGATCGGACGCACCATCGCGTTCCTGCAATTCGGCGACGCGAATGCATTACCACTGCGGATGACCGGAACGACGCTCCAGCAGGGGGTGTTGGTGCTGATCGCCACACTCCTGGTGGGCCTAACCCCGGTCGTTATCGCGGCACAGCAAACGCTGATCTCATACCAGCAACAGGTCGCTCGCTCAGCACGTGCGCCGATCTGGCAACGCATGTACCTTGACGTGCTGATCCTGATCGCAGCAGGTTACGGCTACTATACGCTGCGCAAGCAGGGATCGCTGGTGCCGGTCGCCGGTGCCGCGAGCGCCGACCCGTTTAGTAATCCACTGAGCCTGCTACTCCCGGCAACCGCATTGCTGGGCGCGTCACTATTTTGTGTACGCTTATTCCCTTTGATCGCCGCTGCACTCGCGAACGTCGGGCAGCGCTTCGTCGGCGCGACGACGCTCCTGGCATTGCGCCACCTGGCGCGTTCACCGGAACAGGGACGTTCGATCGTGTTGCTGACCGTGCTGACGCTGGCTCTCGGTTCGTTCAGCGCATCGATGGCGACAACGCTGGACCAGAACGACGCCGACCGCATCGCGTACGCGACGGGAGGTGACGTGCGTATCACCGAACGCGCCGAGCTATCGCGTAGGGAAGAACGCTGGACGACGTTGCCCGCCTGGGAACATGGGCAGGTCGCGGGCGTGCAAAGTTGGACTCGCATTCGGCTTTCGGATGTCAGCGCGACCGTGGGCGGTGGTGGTTCAGCTAGTGGTGAACTCGTAGCACTCGACCGTGGCGGCTACGCCACAGGCGGTTGGTGGCGCGACGATCTGGCGCAGTATTCCCTGGGTCACATCATGAACATCCTGGCTGCTGAGCCGCAAGCCCTGGTCGTCAGCCGTAGCTTTCTGGGTGCGTCCAGCCTTCGCATTGGCGACACGGTATCGCTTACGTTCGGCGAGAACGCCAGCAACACGGTCAGCCAAGAGTTCATCATCCGTGAAGCCATCGACAGCTTCCCGATGGTGTATCAAGAGCCGGGACAGTATTTCTTCATCGCCAACTTCGATTATATCTATATGGTGGACGATCCGGCGACCTACGACGTGATCTTGAAGCTAGAGCCGGGAACAAGCACCGAACAGGTTGTCACTGACCTCCAGGAGCGTGGCTTCATCGTAAATGATATCGAAGACACGAAGTCGCTGACTGACGCGACCCGCGCCCGACCTGAACGCGTCGGCTTCGTCGGTCTGCTTTCGCTGGGCTTCGTAGCGGCAACAGGACTGACTATGCTGGCACTGCTGCTCTACAGCCTTTTCTCGTTCCGGCGCCGTATGGTCCAGATCGGCGTGTTGCGCGCCGCTGGTCTTTCGATGGCACAACTGATCTGGTTGCTGGCTTTCGAGTTGTGTTTCCTCACGATCACGAGTGCGTTGGCCGGAACCGCCCTTGGCATTGGGGCAGCGCGTTTGTTCGTGCCGTTCTATCAACTTGGCAACACTATCGAATCACGTACGCCATCCTTCATCGTGGTCATCGCGTGGAGCGAGATAGGTCGCCTGTTCCTGATCCTGGGAACGATGCTCGTCATCACACTGCTGGCGACGACGCTCCTACTCCGCCGTCTGCGAATCCACGAAGCGATCAAGCTAGGCCAGGAACTTGGCTAAGCCGACCAACGACCAACGACCACCGGAGGAGGGGCTACTCAAAGGCTGTCTTCGCCGGTGGTCATTACTGAGGATCTAGGATGAGCGAAAACCGTCCATTTATCTTGTGCGAGAATCTGGTCAAGATATATAAACTCGCGGAAATCGAAGTGGTCGCTCTCCAGGGGCTTGACCTGCGGATCGAGCCGGGTGAACTGGTCGGAATCGTGGGACAAAGCGGCAGCGGCAAATCAACGCTGCTGCAAATACTGGGTGGCCTCGACCGTCCATCGGCGGGCAAGGTGTTCGTCGGGGACCATAATCTGCTGACGATGAACGAAACAGGCGCGGTGAGTTACACCCGCAATACGATCGGCTTCGTATGGCAACAGACTGGACGAAACTTGCTGCCTTACCTGACGGCCCAGAAGAACGTCGAGCTACCGATGCTGGTGTCAGGGGCGAACAAGCGCTATCGCGCTGCCCGCGCCCGCGAACTGATCGATCTGGTTGGCCTCAGCGACCGCGCCAGTCATCAACTTACTTCGTTGTCCGGCGGCGAGCAACAACGCTTGGCACTGGCGATCGCGCTGGCGAATGACCCACCACTGATCCTCGCCGACGAGCCAACCGGCGAGTTGGACGTACGTACCGCCAACCATATCTTCGACCTGTTCAACCGCCTGGCGTACGATCTGCACAAAACCGTGGTGATCGTGAGCCACGATCCCGCTATCAAGCATCATGTAGGGCGGGTGATTGGCATTCGCGACGGTCGCACGTCGACCGAGACCGTGCGCCAGCGTCCGGCTGACAACAACGGCGCGGATACCACCCATCATGAATACACTGTGCTGGATAACGCAGGGCGTTTGCAATTGCCCGCCGACGTCGTGGAAGAACTTGGCTTGCGCGGGCGCGTTGTGATCGAGCGCATTCACGATGGTGTCGTGATTCGGTCTAATCATCCGTCATAGCGTTGCTGGATACCAAAAGGGGTTTCAACCAGACATGATCTACGACCGACCACAGCCCGATGACGAGCAGAAGTGGAGCAGGCCAACCGCCGAGGAAACACCTCCGGTTGAACCGGTGCTGGAAGCACGTGACATCTGGCGCACCTACAAATCGGGCGAGGGGCAGGTGCATGCCCTGGCTGGCGTGACGCTGGAAGTCAGGCCGGGCGACTTCGTGGCGCTCACTGGGCGTTCCGGCTCCGGCAAGACGACGATGCTTAACATCTTGGGCGGGCTGGACCGTCCCACCAAAGGGGCAGTGCTGATCGATGGCGTCGACCTGGCACGCTATAGCGACCGCCAGATGACCAAGCTACGCCGCGAACGCCTGGGCTTTATTTTCCAGTCATACGGCCTGATCCCAACGCTTTCAGCGCTCGAAAACGTCGAATTGCCACTGCACCTGATGGGTTGGTCGTATGGCAAGCGCCGCAAACGCGCCAAGGAAGTCCTCGATCTGGTCGGACTAGGCGACCGCTCCACCCATCGCATGTACGAGATTTCGGGCGGTCAACAGCAGCGCGTCGCAATTGCGCGTGCGCTGGCGGGCAAACCTGGGCTGATCCTGGCGGATGAGCCGACCGGAAGCCTCGATACCGCGACCGCGCAAAGCGTGTGGCAGCTATTGCAGGATATCGTCAGCACGTCGAAGGTGGCGCTCGTCGCCGCGACCCACGACCTGAGCGTGCGCGAGTATGCGTCGCGTTCCTTCGCCATGCAGGATGGCAAAGTCGAGATGTCGTAGCCCGTACGCACAAAAGGGCGGGTGCCAATGGCACCCGCCCTTTTGTGCGTACGGTGAGCGTTTAGCGCAGTTCGTAGGTGATCTGAACCTGTGCGCTGACCGACTGTTCACCCTGTGAAATCGGAACGGCCTTCGCATCCGCCATCATCGCTTCGCTCTGCATCATCATCGGCTGAGGAACTGAGCCGATCGATTCAGTGATCGACAGAATCTGTCCAACCGAGCCGCCCGCTGCCTGTGCCATCGCCTCGGCCTGTGCCTTGGCGTTAGTGATCGCGGCGTTGCGTGCTTCGCCCTGCAGCGACTTGGGGTCGCCGATGCCGAAGCTAATGCCATAGATCGAGTTCGATCCAGCAGCCACAACACTATCGAGCAACGTGCCAGTTGTGGCAATGTTGCGAATCGTAACCGAGGCGCTGTTGTTGACCTGATATCCGGTCACGGCCTGGCCATCGTTCCCATAGGTCGGCGAGATGCTGAAGTTGCTGGTTTGGATGTCCTTGTCAGCGATACCAAGTTCCTTCAACTTCGCGATCAAGGCTTCCATCTTAGTGTTGTTGTCGGCGAGTGCCGCGCTCGATGTTGGGGCCTGCGACTGCACGCCAAGTTGCACGGTTGCCTGGTCAGGCGTCCCCTTGGCTTCACCGGTACCGATCACGGTAATCTGCCGCACCACGCTACCACCGACTGTTTGTGCCGCCTGGGTCACGCCTGGTCGAGCGAAGAATGCTCCGAGTGCACCCGCCGCGATGATCATTGCGGCGACGACGCCACCGATAAGTACCGAACTCCATTTGCTGTTCATGGTGTGTCCTCATGATTCCGACCATCTGGTCACTTTTACTGTTTATTACGTTGACGAACAATCCGCTGCTAGCAGGTCATCATGATGTTCTGTACTAATGACGCCACCCGCACCGATTTAGTTCCGAATCTGCTACACTCATCTTGTGACCACCGATCTTCTCGCCG
This sequence comes from uncultured Chloroflexia bacterium, assembly GCA_963790835.1. Classification (GTDB taxonomy): domain Bacteria; phylum Chloroflexota; class Chloroflexia; order Chloroflexales; family Kallotenuaceae; genus JBBSGA01. The sequence goes on along the minus strand of CAWBPU010000002.1, from coordinate 1,200,476 downwards.
ATATTGCGGTTCGCGCCAGGATGTTCAAGCACCCACTGGCAACGTATACCTACCTCGTGCCGCCTGCCCTGGAGCCACATCTCGCACCGGGTATGATGGTGTGGGTCCCCCTGCGTCGCGAACTGGTACAGGGCGTCGTCATGGCGATTCACGAAGGCTGGCCCGCAGCCTACAGCCAGGAACGCTCGCCCATGGACCGCTTCAAAGTACGACCGATCGAGGACATCGGTGACCTTGCCATCCAGGTGCCGCCCCATGGACTAACGCTAGCACGATGGGTGGCACAGTATTACCGTGTGCCACTATGGGAAGCATTAGCGCTGCACCTGCCACCAGGCATAACCCAGGAGTCATTTCTGACCTGGCGACCGTCGGCGCAGGGCAAAGAAGCCGACCTTGCGGCGCTACCCGCCGCTGAGCGCGAGATGTTGTTCTTCCTGCAACGTCACGGCGAAACCAACGAACCGACGTTACACGAAGCCCTGCGCGCGAAACCCGCCGAACTGCGGAAAGTAGCACAGGCCTTGGCTCAGCGTGGATTGATCCATCGTAGCACCGAGATCTCGCGTCCCGCGGTGCGGGTGAAAGAGCAGCGGACGGCGACACTGCTTGTCGATCCGGAACACTACGACCAGACGCTCGCTAGCATCGCCGCCGCGCCGCGCCAGCAGCAGATCATGCAAACACTGATCGAGCGCGGCATTCCCTACAAAGGCATGGCGATGCCAGCCCAGGACCTCCCGCTCAACTATTTGCGAGCCCTCGCGGAACGCGGTTTCATCGCGCTCGGCACCAGCGAGGTACTCCGAAACCCCATCGACGGCTCATCAGTGCAACGCGACATACCGCCGTCGTTGACTGAGAACCAGTCACACATGCTCGCGCCGATCATCCGGCAGATCGATCGTGCCGAGCATAGCGTGTTCCTGCTCCACGGCGTGACAGGAAGTGGCAAGACGGAACTGTATCTGCGCTCGATCGCACGGACGTTGCGCCAGGGCCGTCAGGCACTCGTGCTGGTGCCAGAGATCGCTCTCACCGCGCAATTGGTGCAGCGCTTCGCCGCCCGTTTCGGCGACACCGTCACGGTGCTCCATAGCGAGCTATCATTGGGCGAACGGTTCGATTCCTGGCGGCGTTTGCGCCGGGGCGATGCACGGATTCTGGTAGGATCGCGATCGGCGGTCTTTGCGCCGCTCCCTGATCTTGGATTGATCGTCGTAGACGAAGAACATGACGGATCGTACAAACATGCCGAAGGTGTACGCTACCAGGCCCGTGATGTTGCCGTCGAACTTGGAAAGATTACCAACAGCATCGTGATTCTTGGCAGCGCAACGCCCGCTATCGAAAGCTATCAGGCCGCACGTTTCGGCGACTACCATTTGCTCGAACTGAACGAACGTGTCGCACCACACGGGCGCGGTGGTAGCCGCATCGTCCCGCTGCCGCCCGTGCAGGTCGTCGATATGCGCCAGGAACTGCGGAGCGGCAATCGTTCGTTATTCAGCCGCGCACTCCAGCACGCGCTGGTGACGACGCTCGAAGCCAAAGAACAGGCGATCCTGTTCCTCAACCGTCGCGGCCTCGCGTCGCTGATCATGTGTCGCGATTGCGGACACGTCGTGACCTGTGTGCGCTGCTCGTCGCCACTGGTGCTGCATCACACCGCCAACAACGAGACACCCGACGGCGAGACAACCTACGACACGCTACTGCGTTGCCACACCTGCGGCTACCGCGAACTCCCGCCCGTACAATGCCCTGTCTGTTGGAGTCCACGCATCCGGCACTTCGGGGTCGGCACACAACGGGTGGTTGAGGAGATGCAGACGATGTTCCCCGAAGCCCGCGTGATCCGCTGGGATCGCGATGTTACCGGTCGCAAAGGCAGCCATGAGCGGTTGCTGGCGTCGTTCACCAACCACGAAGCCGATGTCGTGGTCGGCACGCAGATGATCGCCAAGGGCCTCGATCTGCCGATGGTGACGTTGGTCGGCATCGTTTCGGCTGATACGGGGCTGCATCTGCCTGATTTCCGGTCGGGCGAGCGCAGTTTCCAACTTCTTGCGCAGGTCGGTGGACGTGCGGGACGCCGCGAGCGTGGTGGCAAGGTAATCCTCCAGTCGTATACCCCCGAACATTACGCGATTCAAGCAGCGGCACATCACGATTACAAGGGTTTCTTCCAAGAGGAGATCGCCTTCCGGCAACTCGCCCATTACCCGCCATTCGGGCAACTCGTGCGCCTGGTGTATACCGCCGCCACGGCACGCCAAGCCCAACACGCCGCCGAGGAACTGGCGAAGCGCATCGAGGAGGAGATCGGTATCCTTCGGCTCAAGGATGCCAGCATCATTGGTCCGGCTCCCGCCTTTTCCGAGCGCATCCGCAACCGCTATCGCTGGCACTTGTTCGTGCGCGCCGCCAACATCCAGCCGATCCTGGACGCGCTCGGTCCATTACCTGGCTGGATGATCGACGTTGATCCAGTAAGCATGCTTTAGCAGCGTTATCTGTGCAATATTTGACGCTGGTGCGGTAAAATACTAGAAAGTCATCAAAAAAGTTTGAGGTGGGCAGTGGCTATACGTCGTATTCTCCAGATAGATAATCCAGAAGATAAAACATTTCTGAAGCGTAAATCGTTGCGTGTCAAGCAGTTCGACAAAAGCCTGCGGGCGCTGGTTGACGATATGATTGAAACCATGCGCGCCCAGGACGGCGTCGGCATCGCCGCGCCCCAGATCGGCGTACTGCATCGTATCGTGGTGATCGAAACACCTGCCGAATCGGAAGAACTTGAGGATGGCACCATTCGCGAGATCACACCGTCGAAATTGCATGTGCTGGTCAATCCGGAGGTGTCGGAGCCGAGCGAAGAACGTTTCACGATGCTGGAAGGCTGCCTGAGTTTGCCGGGTTGGTATGGCGATGTGCCACGTCCTGCAGCTGTGACGCTGCGCTATCAAGACCTGCAAGGCAAAGAGCACAAGATTAAACATACCGATGCGCGTGGGTATACCATCGGGCGCATCGCCCAGCATGAGATCGATCATCTCGACGGTATATTGTTCATGGAGCGGATCGAGGACCTGAGTACCTTTTACGACCATCGTCAAGAACGCGCGCAACGCCGCCGTCGTTTTCTGCGCCGTCGCACTGAGGCTGAAGCGCCAATACCAGAGTAGAGACGCGGACCAATGCACAGGGCGGCTACACGTGGTAGCCGCCCTATCTATTCAAGATCCTCAACGGGCGCGAGATGCGCCGGGTCATCAGAGAGCCTGGAGCAACATGCGCATGAGTAGTCCAGCGGCGACAAAGCCCCCAAAGACGACGACGAAAGCGGGAAATAACAGGCGAATGACGTGTATGGTGCGGCGGTACTGTGGAATCCGAAACCGGTCGAATAACCCCAGCAAGCGCCGTCCGATCAGCACGAGGCTCACGAGCACGAGCGCAGAGATCAGACCGACGACTGGAAGCCAGCGCTGTTCGCTCCAACGAAGTGATACGCCAGCCAACACGACGCCCCCCAACAACATATAGCCAGGAAGGAGCACGCGTCCTACGTGTTCCAAGGTGTCGGCAACGGCTCCCTGCATATCGTTGCGCACGCGCCCCAGGCCCCACGATAGTACCAGCCAGCCGAGGATCAACACCAACCCATGTATGACGGCAGTTGCCAGTGCCAGCAAGAATGCGTCGAGGGCCACAATCGGGCCCGCAGAACCACGAATTAGCAGCAGTGTCGTCGGACGGAGTGCGCCGAGAAGGCGTACCATGCCCACGACGGCTCCCACACCACCCACGTAGAACATCATCTCGAACGCACGCATACGTGCCACCGCGAGCGCACGTTCCGCCGCCGTCGCAGACTGTTGGGCCTGTACTGCCATCATCCGACGCTCTGCCTGACGCTCGTCGAGACTCCGAGCGGGAGAGGTGTCATGTGCGATAGGCGAAAATGGTCGTGGCAACGCGGGACCGCTCGACGGCGCGAGCGCCTGGTTTGCCCCAAACGGCGCGGGAATCGGCACGCCATGCGTCTGGGCAAGCCAATCCAGCCCTTCACGCGCCTGTTCGTTGTGGGGATCAAGCAGCAGCACTTTACGCAAGCAATAGGCGATATCATCCGGCGCGGAATGCGCACCGCTCAACCATAGCCACGCTTCGACATTATCGGGTTCTTTGCGAACTGCCGCCTGGAGGAGCGCTTGAGCGCGTGGCTTTTCGCCAGCGACGAGCGCGGCACGCCCTTCGGCGATCAGGGAGCTAGTTGCTTGCTGCCCGTTGTCCGACCGCGCCATCAGAGGAATAGATGAGGATCAACATGTCGTGGTCGCACACGTTGCTTTTCGCTGCGAATGATCGAACGAATCTGACCGACCGCCTCATCGAGGCGATTTTCGCCGTTGACCACAACATAATCGAACGCATCAATGTGGGAGAGTTCATGCTGAGCGGTAACAAGCCGCCGCTCAAGCTGTTCGGGCGAATCCGTGCGACGCCATTGCAACCGCGTGCGTAGTTCGTCGAACTCGGCAGGCACCATAAAAATCAGGATCGCATCCGGCGCGAGTTGGCGCACCGTCGCCGCGCCCTGCACGTCGATTCGTAACACAACATCCTTGCCACTCCGTAAGCCTTCACCGATCTCAGACTTGGGGATACCCTTAAGTTGACCATAGACTTCAGCCCATTCGACGAACTGGTTGTCCGCGATCAACGATTGGAAACGTTCGGTGGAAAGGAAGTGGTAATCGACGCCTGGAATCTCACCTGGACGCTGCGGTCGGTCAGTCGCAGTAACGACGAAATGAAACGGGAACCCAAGCTCACGCATCCGCATTAAGGCTGCATCTTTACCAACGCCGGACGGTCCCGATAACACAACAAGCAAAGGCCAAGCATCGCCGCCACCGATCACCGGATTCAGGGCTTGATCGTCCATATTTCCCCAATATTGACACTGAAGGTCAGGCTTGGTATGCTGCCCTTCCCGTTATGAATGTTGATGCCCTTACTACAACTGCTCTCGTGGACGAACTCCGAGGAACAATCCTCGGGGGTCGCATCCAGCATGTCGTCCTGACTACGCCAGTCAGTATCGGGCTTGAAATCTATCATGCCGGACGCCGCCACCATGTGCTCGCCTCGGCGAATCCGCGCAGTCCGCGTCTACAGCTTATCGATACGAAGCTTTCGCGTGGCGTCGATCACGACACACCATTGTTGTTGCTGCTACGGAAATATGTTCGCAATGGCATTCTTACCAAGATCGAACAGCCCGAACTCGAACGCATCGTGGTGCTGAGTATAACCAAATACCCCGGTGGGCGCAAGGATAGTGACGACGATAGCGACGATGACGACCTGATCGTGGAGCGACGCTGCGAACTCATCGTGGAAATGCTGGGACCGCGCGCGAACCTCGTTTTGGTAGACGACGATAACCTGATCCTGGACGCAGCACGACGTTCTACTACCGAGCCGGGAGGGCGCGTGATTATGCCACGCGCAGTGTATACCCTACCCACGATGCCACCGGGACGGCGCGACCCTCGCATTGCAGTGGAAACAGGCGTACAGGATGCCTTTGGTCAGGGCAGCGAGCCTGCCAAGGCACTGGCTGGAACCTACGCTGGTGTTTCGCCGCTGCTTGCACGTGAAGCCCTGGCACGCGCACAGACGGATGCTGTCGATCCCGGATCGTCGAGCACAATCGCCGCGCATCTGCGGGCGTTATACACCGATCCATCTCAGCCGTCCCTGGCCTATGAACGTGAACGTCCGGTCGCTTTTGCGCCCTACCTACTGACACAATTCGACGATGTTCGGCCAGTCACCAGCATCAGCGCAGCGCTTCAGACCTACTATGAGGCTACTGAGCAACTAACAGCACATGCCCAGCGTCGCGACCAACTATTGGCACAGGTACGTGATGTACGTAGCCGCGTGCAACGCCAACTCGAAGCATTGGAACGCGAACTGGTACGCGCCGAGGCGCTCGACACACTGCGTTGGGAAGGCGAGATGATCTATGGATTCTTGCATACTCTGACCCCGGGACAAACATCGCTAGAGGTTGAGGGCAAGACTATCAAGCTCAACCCGAAGAAAACTGCGGTGGAGAACGCACAAACACGCTTTCGCGAATACGATAAAGCCAAGGGTGCACTGGCAGGCGTTCCCGAACGACTCGCGTCAACTCGTAGTCAACTCGCCTATATCGACGATATGGTCACATTGTTGGAGTTTGCCGATAGTTTCGAGGCGATCTCGACGATCGAGCGCGAGTTGATGGAGCAACAGCTTGTCGGGAAACGTGGCGAGAAGCCCAAAGGACCCCGTGCTGCGCCGTTGCGCATGGTATCGAGCGATGGCACGACGATCCTGGTGGGACGCTCGGCGGGACAGAACGAGGATGTGACATTCAACCTGGCGCAGCCGGACGACCTATGGTTTCATGCTCGTGGTGTTCCAGGCGCACATGTCGTGGTGCTGATCGACGGTGCGGTTGGCGATGCGACGATGCTTGAAGCTGCCGGACTAGCGGCGCATTTCTCCAAGGCGCGCAACTCGACCTCGGTCGAAGTGACAGTCTGCGAACGTCGCAATGTCCGTAAAGTTGCCGGAGGTCCACCCGGTCTTGTGACGGTGCGCAACGAGCATAGTATTCGTGTACCACCGCTCGCACCCGAAGACCTCCAATCACGCGTCTAGCTCAGTCGCACTCTATGGCACAGAATGCAGCCGAGCACCGTTTTCATCACTCCATCTGGCAGGTGCCACCACTTGTTCCTCGCTAAGCACGACACACGGCCTGAAGAATCATGAGATGCGATAGTCTTTTCGCGTGTGGCGACAAAATGTGTCTATACTACGTATATGAAGCGTTTATTTGGTGTTGTCGCGACGGTACTAGTGGTTGCGTTGATGGTCGGTATGTTTGTGTGGCGGTTGCCCCGCGAACCGGTCGCCTATGTGCCACTTGGACCAGGTGATACATATCTCGCGCTTGGCGATTCCCTCGCCGCGGGTTGGACGGTCGGCGATCCTAGCGAATCTTATGTGGGGCGGATTGCAGCGCAATTAAAGCAGAACACACCGCAGATCGAGGTACGCAATCTCAGCATCCCCGGCGAAACCACCGCATCTATGCAGCGCGGACAGCTTCAAGCGGCTATCGCGTTCATCCAGCAAGAACAGGCAGCCGGACGGCGGGTTAGTCCGATCACGCTCGATATCGGCGGCAACGACGCGAACGCTGCGCTTCGGGCGGACACAGCGACCCGTACACGCGCCATCGAACGCGTCCAACAAAACCTTGGTACGATCCTCGACGCGCTTCTCGCTGCTGCCCGTTCGTCATCGGGCGAACGCACGGCAGATATCGTCGTAATGAACTATTACAACCCATATGGCGGCGACCTGAATGACCAGACCTCGCCAGCCTATTGGACGAACCAACTTAATTTGGCGATCGCGAGCGCGGCAACCGAACGAGGTATCCCCATTTCTGATGTAGCCAGCGAGTTCGGTGGCGGCCTAGCATACCGCTACACGTACATTACCAGTGGCGACCTCCACGCCAACGCCGACGGTCATCGTGTGATCGCGATGCAATTCTGGCGTGCCCTGGGTTATCCTGGCACCCTCGCGCAGCGACCATAATGAAACAAACATAGAACATCGGACACAACAATGCCCTGAGCGAATTCGCTCAGGGCATTGTTGTGTTGGCAGCACCTAACAAGCTTACTCTTGTTCAGCCGTTCCTTCTGTCTCTTCTCCGGCGTCAGCTTCAGTCGCAGCGTCTTCCGTCGCGGCTTCGGCTTCAGCCTCAGCAGCAATCGCCTGTTCTTCCTCGACGATTTCCTCTTCTTCGGACGCCGTCTTGGACGGATTGAGCGTCGCAAGGGCTTCGTCGGGTGACGTCAGGATTTCAACCTTATCGCCCAGTTTCAGGTCCCTTACGTGGATCACCGTGTTGAAGTCGGTGATGCCGCTGATATCGACCTCGATGTTCTGGGGCAGATCGCCAGGAAGTGCCCGTACGTGCACGAAGTTGAGAATCTCGTTCGCGATCGCGATGCCGCGCTCGACCATGACGTTCTCACCGACAAGCACCACTGGAATGTCGGCAGTCATCGGCATTAGAAGATCGACGACGCGAAAATCGACGTGAATCCAAACGTTGGTGATCGGGTGGCGCTGGATTTCACGAATAAAAGCTTGTCGCTTTCCGGTGGGGGTTTGCAACTCGATCAGGGCGTTGCGGCCTACTTGCTGGTACACACGACCGAAGATTCTGGCATCGGTAACGTAGTTCACCGGCGTCACGCCACGTCCACAGATCGATGCTGGAACCAGGCCAGCGGCGCGTAGATGTTTAACTTTCTTGCCTGTGATCGAGCGTGGCTCGAGCACTAATATTGGTTGGTCCATTCAGTCTCGCCCCTCCTTATGGGCTATTGCTGGGTATGGAAATAGAACCGATGGAGTATAGCATGCCAACAAAGGTGCGGCAACTTTGATGAACGACCGACGACCGAACAGGGTTTTTGTGTTCTCGGAAGACGCGATACGCCCTTTGGTAAAATGAAGGTTCCAGCAACCACTCACCAGAGGAACGTGGCAGATGGATACCGTGGTGTTGCTGCTGAATAGCACGCGCATTTTTTGATTGGCGCGTGACGGATAATGCATAGATGGCACCGCGACCGCCAGCGCGAGAGGCAGCATGGTACAATTTTACAGGCCGTAAGGCACAAGGAGGATAACGATGCTGAACGAAGATATGGTACGCTCCGCGTTGAAAAATGTGATCGACCCTGAAATTGGGCTTAATATTGTCGATCTTGGTCTGGTGTATGGCGTCGATATCGCCGACGAAGGCAAGAGTGTGCGGGTCGACATGACGTTGACGACGCCCGCGTGTCCGGCAGGACCAATGATCCTGGATAGCGCGAAGCAGGAAGTTACAACACTTAAGGACGTGTACCCAAACCTCGAAGATATTAACATCAACCTGGTCTGGACACCGTTCTGGAATCCCTCGATGATGAGCGAAGATGCCAGGGAAGAATTGGGCTACTTCTAAGCTCGTACCACATGGCATATCCCTTGCTTAGCGGACGATCGCATGGCTTTGGAATGAGGGGAGAAGACGCCTTCGGGCGAGTTTCAAAGCCTACACACCCGTGCTCATTGAGCGCGGGTGTTTTGTGTGTCGAGGGCGGCGCGTAGCTGATCGAGGCAGAGATCAGGCGACGAGCGCGCCAGCGCAGGCGGGAAGTGGAGCATGCGCCAGCCGTCGATTGCGTCAGACCACATCGGTTCGTTACAGAACACCGCTACTCCTGGTTTTGTCCCATTTGTTACGGCGATTGGCACGATGTACCGCTGCTTGCCTTCGCCGATTTCGAGCCGCCGCTCGGCCTTCAATCCGGCATCTCGGAACAGCGACCACAACATCTCCTCAACGTCGTCATCGAGCCACAGATCATTGATCTCGTCGGCTTCGAGCAAGCGCCGTAACGTCGTCGGAATAAAGGTAATGCGGCGTAGGCGACGGCTAGGGATAGGGTGCTGTAACGTGATCAGTGGCCCAAGTTCGATCTGATAATAGCGCTCGTCTGCACGCGGATGGTCGGGTTGGTCCGGCAGCAATTCTCGGCGTGTCACCGTGCGGTAGCGGCGTACCGGCGCGTAGTAGCGGATGTGAAAGGCGTCGTCGCCAAAGACGCGGCTCTGGTAGAACGCCAGATAGCTCGCGGCGACCGGATGCGGCGCATGTTTCAGGGGGATACGATACCAACCGTCGTCCACGATATGCCGCCAGTCAGCCTCGTTATTGACCAGTACCACCAGCGTGGGCGCGTCATCCTCCCCTTCGCTCATGCGCTGGCACCACTGGTGTCGAGCAGGGTGTAGGCGTCGGGGATGTAGCGGGCGAGGTCGTCACGCAGTCGCAGCAGCGCGAGGTCGCACGCCTTCGCTTCGAGCATCACATCGAAGTCGCGTAGTCCTACGCCCGTCGCGGCGAATCCTGCAAACTCCCAGGGATTCAGAAAATCGGCATGATGGCCGGGACGTGGAGCCGACAGCACCCAGCGTCGTCGCCCTGACGCTTCATCCAGGCGTTGGACCGCCCGCATCTCCGTGCGGGGCGAGGAAAAATGCACCTTGGGACGCACATGCTCAGGCCAGGTGGCGAGGGCATATTCCAGCCCATCCTTGATATCCCAGCCTTCGGGGTTGTGCAGACGAAAATGCAGGTAATCGAACACCACCGGCACGCCCGTCGCGGCGTGGAGACGCAGCGCGGCAGGTAGGGTCAAGCCCTCGTCGCCATGTTCCAGTACCAGACGCCGTCGCACCATGTCGGGTAATCGCTCCCAGGCATACACCCATCTGCTGATCGCTGCATCGTAGCCGCCCGCCAACCCACCGCTATGAATCACGATCACCGCTTCCGGTCCAAGCCCCATGCCATCCAGCAGACCTGTCAGCACACCCAGCGCCTCGAGCGAACGCTCAACCACCAGCGGCTCGGACGAAGCGAGCGCCACATGCGAAGGGGCGTGGAACGTCAGGCGCAAGCCCTGGTCGCGAGCAAGCTCACCCACATCGTGCAAGTCGTCACGGCATTCCTCAAGTTGTGCGTGCAGCGCAGGCCATTCGGGGTGGGTCACATACGGCGCGAGGTCGGAGGCCATGCGATACATGGAGATGTCGCACGACCGCAGGTAGCGTGAACACGTCACGTAGGTGCGCCAGGCTCACGCTGAGATGCGGCGCGTTCTGCGCCCTGCGCCCGTCATATGCACGCAAACCAGGTTTACCCAGAACGCGAACCGAAAACCCAAGGCGCATACACCCTCACCTGAATCGACGGCTGTATTCTAGCATCGCACCACTATTCAGCGCATCTCGGAGCAAACAGAGAGCGTGGGGACGCAGTGAACAGGGCGGGATCGGTTTCAACCACGCCTATAAGCTGAAAGAGTATTTATTCATCGGGCCAACCGAACGGACCAGAAGGTCGTTGACGTAGCTCAACCAACGTATCACCATCCCTTGCCAATTGAACTGCAACAAAGAGTTCGAATGGAGTCGAACTTTTCTCTCCACCGATCCCATAAAGCTCAAAGCCGGGAGTCAAAGCTGTAATTTTCTCCCACCCTTGTTCTGCAAGCTTTGACACATAGAACTGACGAATGATGTCGGGCGAAGTCATGCTTTTGTACGTCGTGATGCGTTCACGACCATTCGTTGTCTTTGTAACCTCGGTTGCATCGGCATAGAGTGGCGGTTGAGGATATGCAGAAATCCTCGTTCCATCCGATCCGCCAAACCGTGGTCCACAATCTCCTAAAAGAAACAAACAGGTTAGAACAATAGTGAATTTGAGCATAGTTTGGTCCCTATCTCTGGTACATAGAGCCGCCGAGATGCCGCCACTTTGATGCCTCGCAGCGGTGGATGTACTGCGATGAGATCATGACATTCGCACGATCAGCGAAATATATACCGGGTCCATGTAATCGTGGATAGGCTGCAATATAACCTTGTTGAGGCAACCTGTCGAACAGTCGCTCCCAGACAAGGGTGTGAACGCCGTACCATCATACGCCTGGAAAGTCTGAAGCCGAACGATGACGCGTTCGCCTCAACGACACCACGGCATATCCCTATCATAACGAGCGATGCTGGCGGCTCCAAATTGGCGGCTCGGTATTTGCCACGTTTAACGACAAGGACAATCCACGTAGTGTATTTGGAGGCAACGATGTTAAAATTTATTGGCGGCATTCTGGTTGCCCGCTGGTTTCTAGGTATCCTGGGAGTTGTTATCGGGGCTGGAATAGTGTATTGGGCGGTAAAACAGGTGGCCGGCACAGCCGACGTTGCCGGATAGCCAGCGATATGATGGTAGACACATCACAAAAGGTGCAACCACCATCATGGAACGAAAGCTCATTGACACTTTTTAGGCCGATTTTATCTTCATTCTGCTATCCGTCGCGTTTGACGCTCGCACAGTCGAGGACTATTATGCATCTATGGCTCCTTTTGTAGAATGGTGCGCCGTCGCTGAAGACCTGGCAGCAACCACAAAAAAACTCTCAAAATCTGCGATCCTGGCAACGTACCTTCCGACGCTCGACGACGGGAACCTCGCCCTCGCGTGTCGCTTCTTCGCAGGAGCGCCTTTTGCGGCGCATGACGAACGCGTACTACAGGTCGGCAACGCGGTAATCCGCGATGCCGTGCTTGCGATTACCAACACCGATAAAGACACCTGGAACCGATTCCAGGTCGAATGGGGCGAGAACGGACTCGCCGCCGCCCAACTCATGCCCGGCCATGCCGCCGAACGTGCGACGCTCACGCTACGCGATGTCCTTGATATCTACGAGCGTTTGCAGGAAGCGCGTGGACCGTCGCGCAAGACACCAGTCCTGATCGATGCTCTCAAACGCTGTACAGCGCTCGAAGCCACATACCTGATCAAGATCATGGGCGGCGACCTGCGTATTGGCTTGCAGGAAGGACAACTTGAGGACGCGCTGGCACGACTGGCTGAGGTCCCGGTCGCCGAAGTGCAATGGACGAACATGCTGCTGGGGGATGTGGGCGAAACCGCACTGATGTTACGCCACGGCACACACCGTGATGCGACGATGCAATTGTTCCATCCGCTCAAGTTCATGCTGGCATCAGCCGATCCAGGAACCGGAAGAAATCCGACGCACGATCGAGGACGGCTTCTTCGTCGAAGATAAATACGACGGCATCCGAGCGCAGGTCCATAAACAGGGCGACCGTATCGCGATCTTCTCGCGTACGCTCGATGAAGTAACGCATCGTTTCCCTGAACTGCACGAGTCCCTGCTAGAACTTCCGGGCGACTTTATCCTCGACGGCGAGATCGTCGCGGCACGCGATGATGCTTTCCTGCCATTCAAGGCGCTGCAACAACGCCTGGGGCGCAAGATCGTCAGCGAAGAACTGCAGGCCGAGATTCCGGTCGTCTTCGTCGCCTATGACGTGCTCTACCAGGACGGCCTGGTGTTGCTGGATTATCCGCTCTACCAGCGCCGCGCACGCCTCGAAGCCATCCCCTTCGACGGTCCGTTGGGCGCGTCGTTACAATCGCTGGTACGCAACATCGAGAAGATCGAGCCAATGTTCGAGGCGGCGCGCGCACGCGGCAACGAGGGGCTGATGATCAAAGACCCCGATTCGGTCTATAAACCCGGTCGGCGTGGACGAGAATGGCTCAAAGTCAAGAAAGCGCTCGCCACACTGGATGTGGTTGTTACCGCTGCCGAAGTCGGCACGGGCAACCGACGGCGTTTCCTTAGCGACTTCACGTTCGCCGTGCGACGCTCGCGAGAAGACGGCGAACTGCTCAACATCGGCAAAGCCTATAGTGGCCTGACCGACGTTGAGACTGACGGAGCTTACCGCCTGGTTCAAGGAACACACACTCCAGGATTTCGGGCGCGTCCGGTTGGTCGAACCGCAGATCGTCCTCGAAGTCGCCTTCGATATCGTGCAAGCCATCAGCGCGGCACAAAAGCGGCTATGCGTTGCGGTTCCCACGCATCGTTCGCTGGCGCACCGACAAGCCAGTCGAAGAGATCGACACGCTGGATGACGTGCGAGAACTGGCCGGTGAGGGCTAGCGGGCGTTCGGATTCGATCGCGCAGATGGTATGCTAGATTCCACATTATTTCGGTACATTCAATAACTTCTATATTGGAGTAGCAGGCATGGCGCAAGACCCAACAACCGCACAGCCAGCGGATACACAATCAAGTTCAGCGGCGGCATCAGGTTCAGCCGAAAACCCTTTGCGTAAAGGGTTACGCATGGCACGCACGCCCCAACCCTGTGTGTTGATCATCTTTGGTGCATCGGGCGACCTGACCAACCGTAAGCTACTGCCCGCCCTGTGGGCGCTCTCGAGAAACCCAACAGCTTGGTCCTGGCTTCTCGGTCGTTGGTATCTCGCGCACCAAGAAAACGCACGACGAGTTCCGGCAAGAGTTACGTGACGCACTTGATGACGAAAGTCTGAACGATAATCCCGCCTTTGAACAATTCCTTCAGGGTTTGTTCTACATGCCCGGCAACATCAACGATGCCAGATATGTACCAGGAACTCGACACGCTCCTGCAAGCAAGATCGACGACGAGCGCGGCACCGGCGGCAACCGTGTCTATCTATCTGTCCACACAGCCGTCGTTCTTCCCGATCGTGATCCAGCATCTTGGCGAGGCTGGCATGGTCAACCGTCAGGCTCGAAGGATCGGGCTGGACGCGTATCGTGATCGAAAAGCCGTTTGGACGCGACCTCAAAACCGCGCACGAACTCAATCAGGCTGTACTCCAAGGTCTTCGACGAGCGCCAGGTCTACCGCATCGATCACTATCTGGGCAAGGAAACCGTACAGAACCTGATGGTGTTACGCTTCGCGAACACGATCTGGGAGCCGATCTGGAACCGTCGCTACGTCGATCATGTGCAGATCACCGTGGCGGAGCGCCTGGGCGTCGAAGGACGCGGCGGCTACTACGAAGAAGCTGGTCTGGTGCGCGACATGATCGCGAATCACCTGTTGCAACTGCTGATGATCGTTGCCATGGAGCCGCCGGTCGCCTTCGACGCCGACGCCGTGCGCGACGAGAAGGTCAAGGTGTTGCGAGCGGTGCGCCCGTTCAGCCCCGAACGCATCGCCACCGATGTCGTGTTCGGCCAGTATGGCGCGGGCTGCTCGGCAGCCGAGCCGGTGCCGGGCTACCGCGAGGAAGAAAAGGTATCGCCGACCTCGACCACCGAAACCTATGCCGCCATGCGCTTTTATGTCGATAACTGGCGCTGGCAGAACGTGCCGTTCTTCCTGCGTTCCGGCAAGCGTCTGCCCAAGCGAGTCGACCGAGATCGCGATCCAGTTCAAGCCCGTGCCACACCTGCTGTTCGAGCATAGCACGCCCAACGTGCTGATCGATCCGCATCCAGCCCGACGAAGGTATCGCGCTGCAGTTCGACGCCAAGGTGCCGGGAACGCAGATGCGTCGAGCGTCCAGTGTTGATGGACTTCCGCTATGGCACATCCTTTGGCGTCGAGCCAGCCGACGCATACCAGCGTTTGTTGCTGGACGTGATGCTGGGCGACGGCACGCTGTTCGCACGCCGCGACGAGGTCGAAGCAGCCTGGAAGTTGATCGACCCGATCCTGGAACAGGCCGTAGAGCACTGGGGCAAAGAGTTTCCCGAACTACGAAGCCGGAACCTGGGGACCCGCCGCCGCCGACGAAATGATCGAGGCGCCCGAACGTCGATGGAGACGCTTATGAGCGACACAGCCCGGACGATGCTCGACGCTGGTGCCGACCTACAGCCCGAAATGATCGAGAACACCTTGCGCGGCTTATGGCAGGACATGGTGAATCAAAACACTGATGTCACCCAGGTGCGGATGCTGAACCTGCTGGGCTACTTTCCCGACGTGCCGACGATGGATATACAACAGGCGATCAACGCCGTCGCCGTGCAGCATCCCGGACGTGCCATCACACTCATCGCGGATGACCAGCCGCCGCGTGTCGAAACGACCATCGCCTGTCGCACGGGCGGCGAGAAGTTACGGGCCTGCGGTGAACAGATCACCCTGCGTGGCATGGTGAACGGTGAGCCGGTCCATAGCCTTGCCATCGCCCTGCTGCTGGGAGGCTTACCGATCACGGTCTGGTGGCATGGTGCGGTCGATTTCGACGACCATGTGTTTCACCAACTCACCGCAACCGCTGACCGCGTGATCCTCGATTCGCGTACCTGGCCTGAAGTATCCCAGGGTCTACAGTCGCTTTCCAGTATGTTGCAAGACCATAATCATCACGCCTGGTTCAGCGACCTTCGGTGGCGCGCCCTGACCGCCTGGCGGCGTATCATCGCTCACTCGTTTGACGTGACCGCTGCACGGAAAGCATTAGACGACATCGGTGAAATTACCATTGAGTACGGCTCGCCCAAGCACGCAATCGTTGATGCAGTTTACCTCGCCGCCTGGTGGATGAGCCGCACCGGATGTATTCCGGCACGCCTGGAACACAATACCAGCGAGATCGTGCTGCGTACCCGTCCAGCAGCCGGCAAACAACGCAAAGCGTTGCGGATCGCCCTACGTGCGGTCCCAAGCGACCAGATCGATCAGCCGCATCGAGCTACTTGGTACAGGCGAACAGTATGCACGGGTGTTTTTCGAAGCAGCAACCGATAAGCGCTCGGTACGTACCGAGATCGAGGTCGCGGACCGTCCGATGTTCGAGCAGGTGTCGGCGCTCGGCGCGGACGATCTCACGAGCCTTCTCCACATCGAACTCGGTAACGTTGTGCCCGATCCAACCTATGAGGATGCGCTCCATCTGGCGAGCGACATACTCACTATGTTGTAGCTGCAATGCGATAGTGATATACAAAAGGACCGGCATTGAGCCGGTCCTTTTGTATATCACTCGGATGGTGCCGTTTCAGTCGGCGGTGGTATCTCGCTCAGGGGTGTCGGGTTGAAGAACGTGTAGATCGTATGCGAGAAGTCGCCAAGGTAGGGCGACGGTGTTGCATAGGCATTGGTCACATAGCCATCGCGCCAGATGTAGATCGCTGCGACGTAGCGGCCACCGGGAGAATCGATAATACCCACATCCGACTGCATGTCGTCGATCCAGCCACCCTTATGGGCGATCTTGGTTCCGGCGGGCAACCCCGCCACCATACGCTCCTCGTCATGTGGGCGTTCGAGCCATGCAACAATCTCTTTGCACAGGTCGGCGGTCAGCTTGCCATCAACCTTTTCGAGCAATGCACCTGTACCCTGGGTACACTCGTCCAGCATCACGAACAGCGACCCCATCTCGTGTGGCGTCGTTCGCACATAGCCGTCGGGTGTCGTATAAGGTGCTTCGCCCTCCTTGGCAGGGCCACCCTGTGGCAACAGCGACTGTTGGATCAACCATTCACCCGACTCATACGGGATCAACTGGTAGGTGTGTTCCAGGCCAAGGTTTTTGAGCATCTCCGACATCTGGTTGACGCCTTCCAGCGCCGCTTCGGTTCCCTCGCCGCCGACCGCAGCCGCGAGCAGCGCGTTGGCTTCAAGGTTCTCAGAGTCGATGATCACCTTCTGCATCCAGCCGGTTTGCTGCTCGTCGAGTTGCCCCAGGCGCGAGTACACGAAGATCATGATCGGCACCTTCATAACGCTCGCACCTGAAAAGACCGTATCGGCGTTGTAAGCCACTGTTTCGCCGGTTTGGAGGTCCTGGACATAGAACGCTGCGATGCCATCCCAGAACGCGGCATGGTCACGCAGCACGCGTTCCAGTTCCGTCATTGGTGGACGGGCTGCCGTGGTCGTTTTGACCGAAATGGCGACCGAATTCGACGATTCAGGATCTTCGAGCGCGACTTTGATATCGGCAACCGTTTGATCGATATCGAGAGTTGCGGCTGGCGTTTCAGCGAACGTAAACGTCTGTGTCAGCGCTTTGGCGTCGGAGATGACCTGTGTCGCCGGTTGCTGCTCGATGGCAGGGGCGATCGTTTCGACGAATGCCCGCACGGCGGTTTCGTCTACAGTCACATCGAGCGGTTGCTCGACGGGCGTGTCATTCGCGACTGCCGACCGCGCATCCGTGACAAGCATGGTAGCGTCGGGCAATTGCATAAAGTCATTTGCCCGCAACGATGTGAGGTAGCGTGGCGCACGCAGCACGATGCGGCGATCCTGAGTTCTCAAGGCGTTTGGTGACACGGGCAGTCGCCGCTTCTTCGGTTAGCCCACCAACGTCGATACCCGCGATCGTGCTTCGCGCAGGAAAGGTCCAGGCTATCGCGGTGGCGGTTGGAGGAACAGTCGTCGGCGCTTCGGTTGCCGCAACCGTCGGGTCGATGGTCGGGACCGTGACTGCGGTGATAGTTGCCTGGGTAACATTGGGACCATCAGGCTGCGCGCACGCTGCCAGCAGCGATGTGCCAAACAATACGGCGGCGGCGAACGAGGATAGTCGATACAGATTCTTTGACATGGATTTCCAGATGATGACGCTCGTAGGGCGTAGCTATTGAATCAAATGTAATGCGGACGTGAAGTATAATCGTCTCCAGCCGAAAGAACAAATAAACCGCAGGACCGATCACACTACCGCTGCTCGTAAGTATCCCGAATTGTAGCGAAGATTGCGAGCATTCGGTCATCGATGCCACGGTCAGTGCAGTTTCTGCGGCCGCGGGCGTCACGCTGCTTGATGTCGAATGGGAGCGGACCAGCACCGCTCGGGGCTAACCATCGTATGATCGCCCTAGAGTGTTGTAGAGCCGCGTTCCAGGCAGCAACCAACGCTATTACACCTGAACAGTCTCAGTCGGAACCACAAGGTTCACCCGCGCATCGGCACGACCGCACTCGAATGGGGCGATGCTAGCGAGAAACGGAGTGATTAGGCGCATCTTCGAAGATGCGCCGCTTGATGCCCCAGAGCAGTGCCTACAACTCAACCATTTCCGCCGTAACCACAGCCTGAATGGAAAAGAAAGGAAGGCTTGGGACAAGTCACAAGAGGGCGGCCTCGAACTTGCAAGCTGACGTTATGTTTTCCCAGCGACACGTGATCGGAAAAAACCATGCAGGCCGGTCAACCAAAAGCCTATATCGGACACCCATGGAAGCCAAGCATTCGCCTGTTTCGCACTATCGCGCGCAACGCGCTCGAACATGATATCAGTGCTGTCGCCACGCAGTTAGCCTTTCATTTCACGTTCTGCTTCTTCCCAATGTTGTTGGTATTGGGCGTTGTACTGACGTGGATTGACGCACCGTTTCTTTTCACGCGCATTATGAGCGCGATTCATACTGTGTTACCACCTTCCACAAATGAATTGATCGATCAAGTGCTGTTGGAAGTACGGATCGGCAGCAACTGGCAAATCTTTATCGCCGGATTATCATTGGCGCTATGGTCAGCGGTCAGCGGGCTGATCTTGCTGATCAGTGCGGTCAATCATTCGTATGGTGTGGACGACGATAGACCCTACTGGAAGCGGCTGCTATTGGCGCTTGGCCTCACGCTGTTGCTCGCGGTGCTGTTGGTGCTGGCGACCGCGCTTGTGCTGGGTGGTCACTGGCTCGGCCTACGCATCGCCGGGTGGATGGGTCACGATTCCTGGTTCGTTACATTCTGGATTCTGGCACGCTGGCCTACCGTATTGTTATCCGTCATATTCGGACTACTGGTACTCTACACGGCTGCGCCGAAACTACCTATATCGGCGAAACGTGCCTTTCCTGGCGCGTTGGTTGGGGGCATCGGATGGGTGGCGACGACGCTCGTGTTTGGCTGGTATATTAATACCTATGCTACGTATAATCGTGTATACGGTTCGATTGGCGGTATGATCATTCTGATGCTCTGGCTCTACGTCGGCGGCATCGTGATTTTGCTGGGAGCCGAAATTAACGGCGCGCTCTATCGCCGCCGAAAATACCTTCCCTAGCGTTTATTTTATGCATCGCACATTCACCCTTATTATTGTCATTGCGGCTGTGCTGGCAGCCATCATACTGGTACGGCTCAGCGGTGCGAGCCTCGAACCTACGGCAATTGCCGACCTACTGCGGATGGGCGGAGAAACCCGTGGCGGGATCGCCAGCGTCATCGCGCCACTGCTCTTGATCCTGGCGCTGGCGGCGATTCTGGTGATACCTGTGCTGCCCGCCCTGATCTTTCAGGTCGGGGGTGGGCTTGCCTTTGGTCCCGGACTCGGCTTCGTGTACGTGCTGATCGCGGATATCCTTGGCGCGACGATCGGCTTCTGGTTGGCACGGCGCTGGGGCAATCGGCTGCTCACACGCTGGCTCAAGCCAGCAACAATGGCACGCATCGAGCAATTAGCCCGTCGCTTGAACTGGCAAAGCATTATTTTGTTGCGGTTGTTGCCAGGTCCGGCCTATCCCCTGATTTCCTTCGCAGCCGGAATCTCGCCACTCAGTTTCGGACGCTTCATCGCGTCGTCGTTCGCTGGCGTCGTTCCATCGCTGGCGCTGCTGGTATTTGCGGGTGATATCGCGGCGACATCCTGGTGGCTTGCCCTCGTCATCGTCGTTGTCTTTGTCGCGAGCATGGCTCTGGTTGGGCGACTGCTCAAACGCGACAACGCGGAAGCCTGACGTTAATTGCTACCGCTCGCGGGTTTAGGCTGGCTTAGGCGAGGACGCGCATAGGCTTGCACTGCGTAATACAACGCTTTGGGTCTGCCATCCGCGGTCATGAACGAATAATTGTCCTGATATGAATAGGACAGCGGAATCTGCCATTGCCAGAAACACACCGCGATCACATCATCCCAACGCTGGCTCATCGCATACCCTTCAACCGTCCAGCGCAACCGTTGTACCGGCGTCACCGCGCTGACCCAACGCGGATGATCGTTCCACCCACCTTCGGTCACGATGATCGGACGAACGTACTTTTCTTCGCGTAATATGTCGCGGTAGACCTCGACGCGTCGGAAGTTGACGCGGTCAGGGTGCGGCTCCTCGTCGGCCGGAGCACGCGCCCCATAGGCATGTACGCCCAGTACGTCGAATGGCGCACCCGCCGCGATCATCGCCCGCAGATACGTCAGATCATCCATACGTATTCCCGGAACCGCATGCCCAGGCGAAAAGTTCCCCGCGACAATCTGCATGTCAGGCGCGGCAGCCTTTACTGCCGGCACGACCGCTCGCAAGAGCGCGGCATACGCCATCGGGTCGGGCTCGCGCCCACCCCACTCGAAATATAAGTTCGGTTCATTCCAGATCTGGATGTAGCGCACGCTCCCACGATAGCGTGTAGCGAACGCGGCGACATAGCGGGCGAAGTCTTGATAATGCTCCGGTTCTAATTGACGGTCGCTTGTGCGGATCGGTCGCGCCCATTCCGGCACGATATCAATGCGAGCGACGACTTCCAGCCCTTGCCGTCGGGCATGGGTAATCAGCAAATCCGCGCCGTGCCATTCGAAGGTGCGCGGTCCTCGAGGCTGCACATAGGCCCAGGGAAACAAATCGACGATGTATGACGCACCCATTTCACGCACGGCGCGTAGCTGTCTGATAATCTCCTGCTCGTCACCGGTGCCTGCCAATCGCATATGCACACCGATCTTACCGTTAATCGTTTCGACCGATTGCTGAGGCGGCAGATGCAAGGGAGTAACGGTGCGCGGCGCAAGCGCCTGGAGCGCGACA
Source organism: uncultured Chloroflexia bacterium (assembly GCA_963790835.1). GTDB lineage: Bacteria > Chloroflexota > Chloroflexia > Chloroflexales > Kallotenuaceae > JBBSGA01. The sequence continues at coordinate 1,179,163 of CAWBPU010000002.1, read as the reverse complement.
ATCGTCGCGAGCAGCGCTGTAAGCATGAAATAGGATCGCATAAGCATATTCATATTGTACTGGGTGTTGCCCTTCCCATAGTGCTATTGGGCTATTGTGACCTGCCTGTTCGCTTCCTACAATAGAACAATAACTGCGATTAAAGCTGTGAGTGCGCCATGAGCGATTTAGTGCTACGTCCAGGTGATTACCGATCAACTCCAACCACCGTGCCGCAACACGCGACACCTGCTTCACATGGGTTCGGTGGAACACAAGACAACCCGGGCCTACCGTTCGAGCCAATTTCGCTCGAAGAAAGCGGTCTCAACGTCGGATTTATCTCCGATCTTGTTCTCAAACACATCTATTTCGCGGGTATGCTGTCAGGTCAGCAACTCGCGAACAACATTAAACTACCCTTCCTCAACGTCATCGACCGTGTGCTGATGTTCTTGAAGGAAGAAGAATATATTGACATCATCGGCTCGGAAGGTGGTTTTACCGAGCGGTCATTCCAATACGTCATCGCGCCAAAAGGCCGTGGCAAGGTGCACGAAGTCCTCAACCGTTCGCAGTATGCAGGACCAGCGCCTGTCTCGCTGCAAGCGTATCTCGACGCGGTCAAGAATCAGTCGCTCGGCGACATGATCATCAATCATGACGCGATCCGCAACGCCTTCAAGGGTCTGGTCGTCGGCGAAAAACTGCTTGACCAGATTGGCCCAGCGGCGAATTCCGCACGATCGCTCTTTTTATATGGTCCAGCCGGTAATGGCAAGACCACTATCGCCGAGGGTATTTCACGCATTCTCACGGGCGAAGTAATCATCCCACATGCGATCGAAGTCGATGGGCAGGTCATAAAGGTGTTTGACCCGATCAACCATAGGCTCGTACAGCAAGATACTATTTCGCAGGACCGTCGAACGCAGGATACCACGAGCTATCCTATCAACCGCAGACGTGACCATCGCTGGATGCTATGTAGCCGTCCGGTCGTGGTCGTCGGTGGTGAACTGACATTGCCACAACTCGAGATGATTTACGATCCGGTGGCGAAAGTCTATGAAGCTCCTTTTCAGATGAAGGCGAACGGCGGCTTGTTTCTGATCGACGACTTCGGACGCCAGCAGTGTCGTCCACAGGATTTGCTCAATCGCTGGATTGTTCCATTGGAACGCAAAGTGGATTATCTGGCGCTCCAAACCGGCAAAAAGCTCCAGATTCCATTCGACCTCTTGATCGTGTTCTCGACGAATCTCGACCCGAAAAACCTGGTCGACGATGCGTTCCTGCGCCGAATTCGCCACAAGATCGAAGTGCCGAACCCGTCGCCGCGTGAATTTCGCGACATCTTTCAACTGGTCTGCGCGGCGAAGGACATTCCCTACAACGATACAGGGCTGCATTATCTGCTACACGAACATTATGTCAAACATAACCGCGATCTCCGTTGCTGCCATCCACGCGACTTATGCGATCAGATTCTGGACGAAGCCAAATACCGCGGTGTCGCGCCACGCATGACACCGGAATTGTTGGATCGCGCCTGTAACGCCTACTTCGTGAAGCTCTAGCGCTTGCATCGCCGTTTTCTTTTATTTGATTGAGGATACAATGTCTTTATTACGACGACTTACCGGTGATCCTTCTGCTCCCGCAGCGGATTCGGCACCAGTTGCCGACATCGCCGCAGCGATCCCGCCGATGCCACAGCCTGGTGCGTCTCTCCACCGTTACCACGCGTTGAAGCCCCACCACGCGCTGTGGAAGTTCCCGCCGATAAACTGGTGGAGTTGTCACTTCAGATAACCGACCGCATGCTGGCATCACTCGGCTCGGGGGCGCAACTCGACCGGACACCCGATAGCGAGCGGATGCTCCAGGAACGCTTCGCGAATTATTATCGCCAAAGCGGCGAAACACTCACCGAAGCACAGATCAAAGAACTCTATCAGATGGTGCTGACCGAAATCTTCGGGTTTGGACCGATCCAGAGATTACTGGATGAAGAGGGCATTTCGGAAGTGATGGTCAACGGCCCGAAGACGATCTACGCCGAACGCAAGGGTAAGATCGTTCTCACCGATGTGCATTTTCACAATGACGATCACGTCCTCAAGATCATCGACCGTATTATCCGTCCGCTCGGTCGCCGCGTCGATCGCAAATGGCCCATGGTTGATGCGCGTCTGCCCGACGGTTCGCGTGTGAACGCGATCATCGCGCCCTGCGCCATCGACGGACCGACGATCACGATTCGTAAGTTTTCCAAGAACAAGCTACAGATCGATGACCTGATCAAATTCGGCTCGATGACACGCGAAATGGCGGACTTCCTCAAAGCGTGTGTGGTGTCGAAGCTCAACGTCGTAGTGTCGGGTGGTACCGGTTCCGGTAAGACCACATTGCTCAACGTGCTTTCAAACTTTATTCCACCAGAAGACCGCATCGTGACCATCGAAGACTCCGCCGAACTGCGGCTGGGACAGGAGCATGTGGTGCGCCTGGAATCCAAGCCCGCCGAACTGGACGGCACCGGGCGGGTGGCGATCCGCGACCTGGTGATTAACTCCTTACGTATGCGCCCGGAGCGTATTGTCATCGGCGAGTGTCGCGGCGGCGAGGCGTTCGACATGCTGCAAGCCATGAACACGGGTCACGATGGCTCGCTCACAACGCTACACGCCAATACGCCACGCGACTCGATCTCACGTCTGGAAACAATGTGCATGATGGCGGGTATGGACATGCCGGTGGACGTGATCCGCGCCCAGATCGCCTCAGCGGTCCATGTCATCGTGCAGCAGACACGTTTGCGCGACGGTACACGCCGCGTCAGCTATATCACCGAAGTGCAGGGGCTGGAAAGCGGCACCGTGGTATTGCAAGACATCTTCAAGCTTGAAGAAAAGGGTATGACACCGGAAGGCAAGGTCATCACAGAACTCAAGCCAACTGGCGTTCGTCCGAAATTCACGCCGGTGCTGGAAGCGAATGGGTTCAAACTGCCACCATCGATCTTTGGCGCGGTTATGCCTGGACGACGCTAACGTCTTCATTTGAGCCAACCGGAAGCGATGAGGATAGAAACATCAGTGCCAAACACGAAGGCCGCGACCATGTGATCACGGCTCCGCTCTCCCACATGACGGTAAGCCAGGAAGCGTATCTGGCATACAATAGTTCGCACGAAATACGACGGCAAAGGGACGCTGCCTGGCAGCGTCCCTTTGCCGTCGATACAAAACAGCGCTTAGTACAGGAACATCGGCTTGCCGAGAACATGCGACACACGTGGGCGATATTCCTCGATGTCGTACAATTCCGGCACATCCACGCGCTTGAGACCCTGGCCCAGCGTTTCCATCGGCACGGTCGTGTAATTACCGTTCTGCAAGGCCACCATCTGACCACCGTGTCCGCGTAGCAGATGCTCGACTGCAAGGTTGCCATACGAGATCGCTACCATGCGGTCGAGCGAGTCGGGCGCACCCGCACGCATCAGATAGCCAACCTGTTGTTCGACCGTATCGATGCCGGTGATCTGCTTGATCGCTTCGCTGGTCGCCTGACCGATACCACCTAACTTGCGGTGTCCGTAGGCATCTTCCTGGCCATGCTCCATGATCTCACCATTGAGCATGTACGCGCCTTCAGAAATCACCAAGATCGAGTAATGCGAAGGATTGCGCGCTTCGATCATCGACCAGATTTTGCCGCAAGCTTTTCGACGTCGAACGGCACTTCCGAGATGATCGCACGGTCGGCGTCGGCCAGATAACCCGAAATCAAAGCGGTTTCACCGGAATTACGACCGAAAAGTTCCACGACCGCGATACGTTCGTGCGAGCCGGTTGGCGTTCGTAGCGCATTGATGAATTCGACCGAGCGCGTGACCGCCGTCGAGAAACCGATGCAGTAGTCCGTGCCGAAGACATCGTTATCCATCGTCTTAGGCACCGCCATCACGCGGATACCTTCCTGGTGCATGCGCAGCGCATAGGACAATGTATCGTCACCACCGATCGGCACCAGCGTATCGATACCGAGATACTCGAGGACCTGCAGCACATGCGGTGTGCAATCGACGCTTTTCTGGCCTTCGGCAAAGGGATACTGCGATGCCAGGAACTCCGGCATCATCGAGCGGCTTACCTTCGCCGGATTCGTGCGCGACGAGTGCAGATGCGTGCCGCCGTAGCGGTCGATCGTTCGAACATCGTTCTTCGTCAGCGTTCCAGCCTGTTCTTCATGAGTCGTCGGATCGTCGATGTTGAAATTCAGTAAGCCGCCCCAACCGCGACGAATCCCGACCACCTCGTGACCAGCGTCAGTTGCGCGGTTCACAACAGCCTTGATACAGGGATTCAATCCTGGAACGTCACCGCCACCGGTCAAAATACCAATCCTCATGGTGTGTCTCCGTTTGTTCTTCTAATCTGCTTGACTTTCATTTGCATGCGCCGCCGTCCCTGCCACTCATCGGCTTCGAGGGTGTAAGCGATATCGACGCGCACACGTTCTCCAAACTCTCCGGCACGCGGGCCATAATTCCACGCAATTGCGTTTCCAATGCCGCCCATGCCGTCTCGAACGCGCAGCCGCAGATGTTTGTGATCCGCACCTATCACCCGCGACTCCAGAATTTCCAGGTTATGCGAAACCCATACTGGCTCGGCATTGCCTTGCCCGAAAGGTTCCAGCACTTCGATCTGATCGACCAGGAACAGGCTGTGGTCCCGTAGCGGTAGATCAGCATCGTAGGTAAACCGTTGCTCCAACATCTCATCGGTGAGATCGCGCATCGCAATTGCGACGAGACGTTCTTCAAGCATCCCGACACGATCCGATGGCAAGGTAAAGCCCGCCGCCATGGCGTGACCACCATATTTCGATAAACACATCAGCGCATTCTGTCAGCGCATCGACGATCGAAAAGCCAGGAATCGAACGTGCCGATCCACGGCTTTCAGTTTCGCCACGTTCGAGCAACAACACCGGACGTGCGAAATGCTCGACCAGGCGACCCGCCACCAGTCCGACGATGCCGGAGGGAAACCCTTCGCCATCCAGGACGATAATGCGCCCACCTGCTTTGCCGCTCACCCGCGCGAGTTCGACCGCTCGCTCGAACAACTCGGCAGTCATGCCTTTGCGTCGCACGTTGATCTCGTTCGAGGTTCTTTGCCAGATCTTTCGCATCCTGCGCGTCTTCGCACATCAGCAGTTCGTAGGCGCGTACCGCATCGTCGAGCCGTCCTGCCGCGTTGATACGCGGTCCGAGCGCCCAAGCCGATCGTGCGGCACGTCACCCGTCCTTTGAGCGCGGCTACGTCCATCAGCGCACGTAGCCCAGGGCGTTCGGTCTTGTTGAGTGCTTCGAGACCATACTTAACCAGAACGCGATTCTCGCCGTCCAGCGGAGCCATATCGGTCACGGTTCCGAGTGCGACGATATCCAGCAACTGGCGTCCACGATAGCCAGACTTAAGACCGGCCGCCGCCAGCGCCTGCACCAATTTGAACGCGATGCCAACACCGGCCAGCATCTTGTAGGGATAGGTACATCCCGGTTGCTTGGGATTGATGATGGCATGCGCCTTTGGCAAGAGCGCCGGGGGGGTATGGTGATCGAGGACGATCACATCAAGACCAAGCTCCTGGGCGCGGGCGATCTCGACGACATTGGAGATGCCACAGTCGACGGTGATCAACAGACCAACCTTGGTCGCGAGATGCTCCACTGCCGCGATGTTCAGGCCGTAGCCTTCCTCGATACGCTTGGGAAGGTACGGCAGCACATCAAAACCGATGCCACTCAGCGCCTGATTCAAGCAGCGTGACGCCGGTCACGCCATCGGTATCGAAATCCCCGTATACAGCGACCCGCTGGCCCTGTTCCCTGGCCTGTTTGATCCGCGCCACTGCCTTGTCCATATGCAGCAATTGGTTCGGATCATGTAAGTGGCTGTAGTCAGCCTGAAGGAACGCCTCGACAGTCGCAGGGATCAGTGATACCACGATTCCACAGAAGTTGACCGACAAGCGGGTGAATGTCTGATGGCAATTCGTCCAAAAATGTACGAGGAGCAGCGGGTGCTTTGATCCACGTCATGCGCTCGGTACGCCGTCCTCGCTCGATTCGCACTTCACTCATCAGATGGCCTCGGCTTTCGTCCGCGTGACAGAAACACGAGCGGCGGTTTGCTCGCGCAGCACATCCTCGAAGCCTTCCGCATGGTCGGCAGCGATCCGCAACCGGAGTGTCACATTGACATCGAACTGCTGGTCCTCGATCACCGCGCCATGCGATTCAGCCAGCAACCGGACCGGCTCGTACGAGGCGTACGACATGACAAGGATCAAGATAGCCTGTTCAATCTTCTCGGTGCGCGGTAGCTCGGCGAGAACGGCTTTCGCCGCGTCGCCATACGCATGCACCAACCCGCCTGTTCCCAGCAGCGTACCGCCAAAATAGCGTGTCACGACCACCGTTACATCGCCCAGGCCGCTTCCACGCACGACTGCCATCGTCGGTCGTCCGGCAGTGCCGCCAGGTTCGCCGTCATCGCTCAACCCTTCAACGACGCTCGGCGCGTAGCCGACGACGTACGCAAAGACGTTATGCGACGCATCAGCGAACTCAGCGCGAACACGTGCGATCAATGCGCGCGCATCTTCGACGGTCGGTGTATAGCCCGCCGTCGCGATAAAGCGTGAGTTGGATACGCGAATTTCGGTGCGATGCTCGGACGCCGGAATTGGATAGCGAGGAGCCGCAGTAGAACCTGTCACGGTGGCTATTATACCTGAACGCATAGGATGTCGGTGTCATGTTCGCACACGACACCGACATCCTTATCCTACCGTACGACGATATTGACCAATTTACCAGGGACCACCACCGTTTTCACGATGGTCTTGCCTTCGAAGCGCGGACTGCACACGCTCGCTTGCCAGCGCCTGTGCCTTGACCGATGCTTCCTCGGCTCCGACGGCAACCCGCACGCGGTCGCGAATCTTGCCGTTGACCTGAACGACCAGGTCGACCTCGGTTTCGACCAGCAACGCCGGATCATAGATCGGCCAGGGTTGCTCGTGGACGCTGAGCGTTCCGCCCTGACGCGCCCACAGTTCCTCGCTCAAGATGCGGCGCAAAGGGTGCCAGCAGCAACGTCAAAGCATTCACGCCTCGTTCCAGGCCGCGCCACCACTCGTACCGCTTTCGCGCAGACGCATCATTTCGTTGACCATCTCCATCATCGCCGCGATGGCGGTGTTGAAGCCGAAGTTGCTCCAAATCATCGCCGACCTTCTTGATCGTCCGGTGCGTCCTGCGCCGCAGCGATGCTTCGGCAGCTTGCGTCCAACGTCCTGTCTTCCGTACGTGGTCGGCTCGGTCACGACCGTCCAGGCACGATTCAAGAAGCGCGTGATGCCTTCGATGCCCTGCGAGTTCCACGGACCACCCTGATCCCACGGACCAATGAACATCATGAAACAGCGCACGCCGTCGGCACCATACTTGACGATCAACTCGTCAGGATCGACGACGTTGCCGCTTGCGACTTGGACATCTTTTCGTTGTCCTCGCCCAGAATAATGCCCTGGTTGAACAACCGGATCATCGGCTCGCCGAAGTCGACCAACCCGATGTCGCGCATCGCCTTGGTCCAGAAGCGCGTGTACAACAGGTGCATCACGGCATGCTCGGCGCCGCCGGTGTACTGATCGACCGGCACCCAGTGACTTCAAGGCCGGATCGAACGGTCCCTCGGTATAGTGCGGCGACAGGTAGCGATACTGGTACCAGGACGAATCCACGAAGGTGTCCATCGTATCGGTATCGCGCTCGGCGGGTCCGCCACACTTGCGGGCAGGTCGTGTGTCGCCAGGTCGGGTGCAGCTTCAATGGCGACTCGCCGGTCGGCATGAAATCGACATCTTCGGGCAACTCGATCGGCAACTGATCCTCTGGCACCGGCTGTGTGCCACAATCGCCACAATAGACGATCGGGATCGGCGTGCCCCAGTAGCGTTGGCGCGAAATCAGCCAGTCGCGCAAGCGATACGTTGACCGCGCGCTTCGCCACGCTCGGTTTCTTCCAACCACGCGACGGTACGAGCGACGCTTTCAGCCGCCGGAATGCCAGTGATCGGACCGGAGTTGACCATCACGCCCTCGATCGCCGGCATAGGCCTGCGTCAGATGCGTGCCGCAGTCGATGCTCTGTCCGGTCCCTGCACGACGACCGTGATCGGCAAGTCGATACTTCCGGGCGAACTCGAAGTCGCGCTGGTCGTGCGCTGGCACGGCCATGATCGCGCCCGTGCCATAGCTCGTCAGCACATAGTCGGCGATCCAGATCGGGATGCGCTCGTCGTTGACCGGATTGATCGCATAGCCACCGGTCCAGACGCCGGTCTTTTCCTTATCGGTCGCCTGGCGCTCGATCTCGGACTGGCGGCTCGCTTGCAGCTTATACTGCCTCGACAGCTGCCCGCTGTTCGGGCGTGGTGACGTCTTCGACCAGCGCATGCTCGGGAGCCAGCACCATGAAGGTCGCGCCCCACAGCGTATCCGGCCGCGTGGTGAAGACCGGGATCGGCGTGCCCGCTTCGGTGTGGAAGCGCACCTCGGCACCCTCGCTGCGCCCGATCCAGTTGCGTCTGCATGACCTTGATACGCTCAGGCCATTCGACGCTGCTGAAATCCAGCAACTCATCGGCATACTTGGTGATGCGGAACAGCCACTGGTCGAGGTTCTTCTTGATGACCGGCGTGCCACAGCGGTCGCAGTGCCGATCCTCACCCTTGACCTGTTCGCGTGCCAGGGTCGTGTTGTCCTTGGGACACCAGTCCACCGGCGCGAACTGCTTGTAGGCCAGACCGTTCTTGTAGAACTGCAAGAAGAACCACTGGTTCCAGCGGTAGTATTCCGGATCGCAACTGATCGCCTCGCTGGTTCCAGTCGATCATCATAGCCGATGGTCTTGAACTGCTCGCGGATACGATTGATGTTGCTGATAGGTCGACGTCTTCGGATGAATGTTGAACTTGATCGCCGCGTTCTCGGCGGGCAGACCAAAGGCATCGAAGCCCATCGGGAAAAAGACGTTGTAGCCACGCATCCGCATATAGCGGGCGCGTGTGTCGCTCGGTCCCATCGCCCAGATATGACCGGGATGCAGATAGCCCGATGGATACGGCAGCATCGTCAACGCATAGTGCTTGGGACGGTCGCTTTCAGGGACGAATTGGTAGATACCGGATTGTTCCCAACGCTCCCGCCATGCGACCCTCGACTTCTGCAGGATTATATCGTTCAGCCATGATTGATTCCTTTCACCCGACCATGAGCTGCCGATGTTCGGCGGCATTGCGTAATTGCTCAGACAGTTCAGCCAATTCAACACGATTGTGCAATCGTTCGAGCCAGCGCTCCGGGATTGCTTCCACGCCATACAGCGCTCCGGCAAGAGCGCCCGTAACCGACCCCTGTGTGCTGGCGTCTCCACCATGGTTGACGGCTGCCACAACGGTGTCTTCGAAGGTTTCATACCCGAGCAGCGCCCAGAGAACGATATGGAGTGTGTCAAGAACATATCCTGTATTCGATAGCAATCCGGCGCGTAGATTGGGACGCGACCGCTCGAAGACTTCGGCGACCTCGGACGATGCGCGTGGGATACGACGCACACGCGCCCCTACATCTTTAAGTCGCTTCCTGTAGAGGCACATGGCGTAGCAACCGTGCGATCAACAGATTGATCGCGATGCTGCCTGTCCAGGCTTGCGGATCAAAATGCGTAATCAGCGCTTCATCACGTGAGCCATCGATCAACCGACGCTCATCGGTGAAGCATAGCGCAGGGCGATCGGCGCACAGCGCATGATCGTGCCGTTGCCGGCTGATTTTCCCATTTGTCTGCCGATGTGCACCTAGCGCCGCATGCGGCACGTTCAGCCCTGCCTTAAATCCGCGTAGCGCATAGCGTGTGATTGTACCGATATCGGGCGGATTGGTTTGCATCCAGCCCAGGTAGCGATCGGCGATATCGGCCGTGTTGACGCCGTCGCACTCAACGATGCTTTCGGCCAGCATCCGTGCCATCGCCGTGTCGTCGGTGGTTTGTCCCGGTTTGAGTTTCAGCGACCCGCCGCCGACCATCTCGCGTAGCGGCTTGTCCGTGACGCTTGTCAGATCGCCTCGCGGGTCATGGTTTCGACCGGACCGCCAAGAGCATCGCCGACGGCAAGACCGAGCAAGCAGCCGCGAATGCTTACCTGCATGAGCCGTTGCACAGGCGATACGGTCCCTGCTTCTTCCATGATACCCCTCCAGGTCTGAGCCAATACATAAAAAAACCTCTCGTCCCACCAGGGACGAAGGGATAAAACCTCCGCGGTACCACCCTGAATTAGCGCTGCTCATCTATGCGATGGCGTGCGCTCACTCATGACGCTATAACGGGCGTATCCCGACTCCGGCTACAACCAAATACATCTTCACCGGCGTGGCCCACGGACGAGTTCAGCATCTGCGTATGACCTCACACCAACCGGTCATTCTCTGGGTTGCGATGCCTACTACTTCCGTGCATTGCTCTACGTCAGAGTATAGCATGGGCGGTATGGTGTCGCAACCACAAAGAAACAGCCTGCGAACCGCTGTCACCGCCGAAAACCACATGCAAAGCCCAACATACCGCACGTTCGCTACTCAACGATTACAACTGCTTTTCCAGATACACGAACGTGAGCGTGGGCGTGACAGACTCACGTCGAAACTCGCGGTACCCATGCTTAGCATACAGATACAGATTGCGTTCGCTACGATGTCCGGTGAACAGTTCCAGCCGCGTGTGAGAAGCGCAACGCGCTTCGACCGCTCGCAACAACGCGCTGCCTAGCCCACGATTCTGGCGGTCCGGGTCCACGATCAAGCGCCCGACGTGGCAGGTGCCACCATCTTCGTGCATCCGCACAGCACCAGCAACACTACCATCCACCACTGCCTTGAGGATGCGCTGCTCCGCGCACGCCGCCCGAACCTCCTCCACGGTTTCGCGCAACGGTGCGATCATGTCATCGTTGTACAGCACTGCTTCGACAAGGTAAGCACGACGTTGCAGGAAAAGGATCGCCTCGGCGTCATCGACGCTGGCGTATTCAATCGTCAGTGCGGGATGTTGTGCCTGGTTTTGCACGGCTTCTCCAGCAATGGCTCCATGCCGATTGTATTATAAGACACCGTGTAACCTTCGTTACTACTTAATCATTAACAAGATCGGTCCTCGCAATCGTCGTTCGTCGGGTAAGATACATAGTACATACACCTACCTGCTTGGAGCCTTCATGTTAATTCTCGTTACCAACGATGACGGGATATCCAGTCCCGGTCTTCTTGCCTTATATCACGCCATGAAAACGGTCGGCGAAGCGATCGTTGTCGCTCCCGACCGCAACTGGTCGGCGGCGTCAGCGGCACGCACGTTCTTCGATCCGATCCGGGTCGATCCGACAATAATGAGCGACGGTTCACCCGCATTTGTATCGAATGGAACACCTGGCGATTGCGTCGCACTCACGGCATTGGGCGTCCTGGACCGTATCCCCGATCTGGTGGTGTCGGGGATCAACCTCGGGGCGAACCTCGCTCAAGATGTGAGTTATTCAGGCACCGTCGCCGCCGCCATGGAAGGCGTCGGCAATGGCATCCCGTCGATAGCATTTTCACAGCACGAAGCCGGACGAGACGCCGATTTCGAGGCCGGTGCGCGTTTCGCCGCGACGTTGGTGCGAAAGGTCATCGCGCACGGTGTCGATCATGGCATCCTGATCAACGTCAACATTCCATCCATCGCCGTTAAGGGTGTTGCCGTCACACGCCTGGGTCGCCGCCACTACCGCGACGAACTGGTCGTGCGCCACGATCCTCGCGGGCGTCCCTATTACTGGATTGGCGGCGGCGAGCCAGAAGGCTCGATGGATGAAGGGACAGACACCGCTGCGATAGCCAACGGCTTTATTTCAGTGACCCCGATCCATTATGATTTGACCAATGTCCATTGGGTAGAAGAACTACGTGGCTGGGACATCGGACTGGAGTAGTTATGCTCACCAACGCATCAAGAGTCGGGTACTATTAAGGTATGTCGAGACTGCACACGTCCATCACGCAATGGGGTCTGGTGAGCGGCATCCGTCAGGACGCCAGCGACCTGATCGTGGTCGCTCCGTTCCCGTCGCATTTCTCACCCGAAGCCCGCAAAGGCCAACTCTTTGTTATCGTAGAGGCGGAAGGCGACGTTTCGCGAGGACGCAACGCCTGTACGTTGGTCGCGGAAACGATTCGTGAAACCTTTTATGCCGACCGTACCGTCAGCATCACATCGGCGCTACGTAAGGCCATGAAAGCAGCCAACGCGGCCTTGTATCGCTATAATTTCGAAGCACCACCCCATAAACGTGCGACCGTCGGCGCGACATGTGCTGTGATCCACGGGCAACATTTATTTATCACACAGGTACATCCGGCACAGGCCTACGTTGTACACGCAGGCAAGCTTCGCGCCCTGCCGAACCCGCTTGCCTGGAGCGGTGGCGCACAGGGCGGTGCTGCGGTCGGCTATTCCACCGCACTCGGCACAAGTCTGGGCTCGGAACCTGAATTCTACCGCGAGGTGTTGCAGGCTGGCGATACAATCGTACTGGCGGCTTCGAACATCGCCCGTATTCTGAGCAAGTCACAAGCCGAACAGTTACTGAGCTTCGGCGACGCTGCGACGATCGCGGATGGCTTGTATGAGCTCTGCCGCCGCAATCATCTCCCCGAATCGCATGCCATCGCCATCGAAATGACACCCGAATTATCGGCTGGGGCTCGCCAAGCACCGCTCAGCCCTGCGGGTGTCAGCGAACGCGGCAAACTCGCAGTTGAACATCTGGGGGATTGGATGTCATCGCGCATCGGCTTCCGTCAGCCAGCCCCTGATGCTGAAACACAGGCGACACCAACCAGCGAGACGACTGATTGGAACGAGCAGGAACAGCATCCACTCACCATTCATTCGTCGTCGCTGGGATCGCGTGAATCGACTGCTACGGTCGCTGTCCAGCCGGCAAACATTCCCGGTATTGTTCCCGGTAGTATGCTCGACCGTATACCGGTGGGCGATCCTGATATTGTGCCACTCAGCGCCTTTTTAGGCGAAGGCGAATATGGTGGTATCGTACGCCCCCCCGCCGTGAAACGGGAACGGCAGATCGACCTGGGCGATAATACCGGTACGCCGATGGATTTCGCGGCGCTGCCCAAGAAGGCCCAAGCACAACCAGCGGGTATCGTCGAACAAGCGACGTTGCCGTTGCGTAGTGCGGTCGTGCATGTGCTGGGCGGTATGTCCAATCGACGGCGCAAAGCCGTCATCGATGCACAGCCACGCCCACTACGCACGAAAGTACGTGGCTTATCCTATCGCCGCGAACGTCCACCATTCCCATGGATTAATCTCCTGATCCTCACCGTCATAATCGCCGCCCTGGTGGGTCTTGGGTTGCAGCTTAATCGTAATCAGGATCAGGAGATCGTTAATCGCGCCTTCAACACGGTCGAAACAGCTGTCAGTGCCGCAGAACGTGCGACCGACGAAACTGACGCACAACAGCGGTTGGTCGAAGCGGAGCAGGCGTTGCTCGCTCTCGATGTATTGAAGACGGGCGGGCAACTCGTGCCGGAAAAAACTGCGGTATGGGCATCCTATCAGCAGTTACTCGTACGCTACGATCGCGCTCGTTCCACGATCAACCGTATCAGTGTATTGTCGGACCTGGCACCGATGGTCACACTGCCATCGCCAAACGGAAAGGTCGGCCGTGTAGTCCTTGGGACAGACCCGACGACAGTAGGGGCGTTGCAGGAAGACCGCTTCTATGTCCTCGACCGTGGCAAGAACAGCGGCATACTATACGAACGTGCCGAAGATGGCACGCTCAACGCTGTGCTCCAACCGGGGCAACAGGCGGGGGCGCTCAACGCCCAGGAGATCCGCGATGTCATCTGGCGCGACGACAACCCGATGGCGCTCGACCGCGACGATAACCCCTTCAACGCCTTTGCGACATCATACCTTCGTAACGGCGACGGATGGTTGGCGAACCGTCTCAACGGCACCGAGTTCTTACCTATCGGTGATGTTCCAGCAGCCTCGTTCGCTGGCAATCTGTACATGTGGGACAGCGAGAATCAGCAGTTGATGCGCTACGCTTCCGGTCAATATGGCGACCTGCCGACCGAATGGATCACCGACCGCGGCAACGGGCAGCTAGACAACGTGGTGGGAGTGCAGATCGACGGAAACGTAAACCTGTTGCGCGGCGACGGCAGCGTTGTGATCTTCACCGATGGTGTTTATCAGCGCACGCTGCCGCCGCCAACCCTCACACCTCCAGTCAAGAATATTACGCGCTTTTATGTCACACCTGATCAGACAGACCCGGCAACCGGCTCGGTCACCGTGCATGGCTCGATCTTCCTTGTCGATACGTTAAATGAACGGGTGATCGAAGTACGCAAGGAAGATGGCTCGGAAGTGCAACAGATTCTTGCCCGGGACACAGGAAGCCTTGACGCACTCTCAGATATACAGGTCGATTACGTCAATCGCGTGATGTATCTTGCCAGCGGCGCGACCGTGTATAAGGCCACGCTACCGAACCCCCCATCCAACTAAATGACATCGCCCGTAAGAAGTGTATAGCTCGGCCCACCCCCCAGTCGGTCGAGCTATACACTTCTTACGGACATGTCAGTATTGTAGATGGTCGCCAACCTTCGTTCAACGAACCAAAGTCACCTTCTCGCGTAACCGGACGGACCATCCGTCGATGACCACTATGAACGCATCGCAAGCGCGTCAGTCGCTACCTTGCTGCGGTAACGGACCCGAATGTTCCAACCGAGGGTCCGGTGACGGTGTAGGTGGAACGTCGCTCGCCGTGGTTGGCTGCGGTTGCAGCGGGTCGTCCGGCGTGCGACCACATCCCACCAGCATTGTGATGAACAAACATACCACGACGAATCGCCACGGTTGACGCATGTATTTCTCCTTGGCAAGACCCCAACCACCAGAGATGAGGATACCATCGTTGGGTGAATATTATTCAAGGTGCTTCTCGAAGAAGATGCTAAGTGGGTCAGGCTTGTAGTTGCCGAACGGCGTGGTGCGCCTAAAATTCATTCGCTCGTACAAGCCAATGGCCTCGTGCTGGTGAATGCCAGTTTCCAGCCGCACGAGCATGATACCCTTCGTTCGTGCGTACTCCGACAGATAATTCACCATCGCTTTGGCATAGCCCGCGCCACGGAACTGCGGGCGCACATACATACGCTTGAGTTCCCCATACGTCCCATCAAAGAATTTAATGCCGCCACAGGCAGCAGGAAATCCATCGGCGCGTAGCACGAAGAAGGCGACCGCCTCAACTAGCAGCCGTTCGACGCTTAGGCCATGGCGGCTTTCGGCTGGATACTGTGGTGCGAGGTGGGCTTCGAGTTCCGCGATCAACGTTCGCGCATCGGAGGTGTCGGGGCGCTCCTGTGTGATTGTTACTGCCATCGTCCAGCCTCTTTCACAGAGCGGTAAGCATATGGATGCGGCTAAGTGTACACCAGGAGCCATTGCTTGCTGCGAGAAGACCGTCGCAACAGGTTATCCCTGCGCAGCATTCCCCTACCACACAGTGTTCGTTATAATGCATCAACCGGTGGCCACGGCTATGTGAAATAGGGGTGTATGACAAAAACGTTGCGGATCGGATTCGATGCATCGCGGCTGGGCGTCACACAACGCACTGGAACCGAACAGTATTCCTGGGAACTACTCCAAGCCCTGGCGCAGATCGACCGCCGCAATCGCTACCTGTTGTACACCAACGGTCTGCCCCATGCGCTGCCGCCCTTGCCTGCGAACTATCAGCTTCGGTCGCTGCCGTTTCGCCGTGTGTGGACCCATACGCGGCTGTCCATGGAAATGGCGGTCGCACCACCGGATGTATTGTTCGTTCCGGCGCATGTCTTGCCGCTCTGGAGTCCCCGCCGCTCAGTCGTCACGATCCACGACCTGGGATATCTGCACCATCCCGAAGCACATCCACGTACGCGGCGATTCTATTTACGGCTGTCGACCCGGTGGAATGCGTGGCGTGCCACCACGGTACTTGCCGATTCAGAAGCGACCAAGCGTGACATCATCGCCGACTGTCACATATCGCCTGATAAGATACATGTGGTTTACCTGGGAGTCAGCCCGCGCTTCCACCCGATCACCGATGCGGCTCGTCTTGCGGCGACCCAGGAGCGGTACGGCATCCGGACGCCCTATGTGCTATTCGTAGGAACGGTACAGCCACGCAAGAACCTCGTCCGGCTAATCGAAGCGTGGGCGATGTATCTTGAGCAGCGGAGCAACGATCGCCCGACACTGGTGATCGCTGGAAAGCGCGGCTGGTTGACGGAAGCCATCGAGCGGCGTGCCGAGGAGTTAGGTATCGCCGATGCCGTGCGGTTCGCTGGCTACATTGGCGAAGATGACCTACCCGCGCTGATCAGCGGTGCTAGCGTATACCTGTTTCCCTCACTTTATGAAGGCTTTGGACTGCCAGTCCTCGAAGCGCAAGCCTGCGGCACACCCGTACTTGCTTCCAATGTTTCGTCGTTGCCGGAAGTCGGTGGAGATGCCGCGCTTTACGTCGATCCGCTCGATATACCATCGATCCGCGACGGCATCGCACAATTGCTAGAAAATCGTACGTTGCGTGAGGAATTGCGTGAACGTGGTTTACGCCGCGTCGCCGCGTGGACCTGGCAGCGCACGGCACAACAAACGCTAGCAGCCATCGAAGCGGCGGCACGCTAGTCATGTGTGGCTCTGTTACATCCGCTACGCTAACTGTCGCTCATGATGCCCCTATAATATGGCAATGATGAAACGATTCTGGTGAACCTGTGGTAGCCAATACCTCTGCCATGTCGCCGCGCACGCCACAGCGTTTACTGGTGGTGAAATTCGCTGAGATCGGCGATGCCCTTGTCATCACTCCGGCATTGCAAGCATTGCGTACAGCGTTGCCCGACACGCGGATCGATGTGCTGACGACGGGCGGCGGCGCGGCGGTCCTCAAACGTTCAGGCCTGTGCAATAACGTGCTGGTGTTCGATAAACACCGCTTCGATACACCACGGCAGATGCTACAACCCCACAACATCCTCGCGGCTCTGCGCCTGGCTAAACAACTCTACACAACGCACTACGATACGGTGCTCTTGTTTCATCACCTTTCGACACGCTTCGGGGCGCTCAAATACGCGGCCTTTTGCGCGGCCACTGCGGCACCTCAGCGTCTGGGGTTGGACAATGGGCGCGGCTGGTTTTTGACACACGCGATCCGTGACGAGGGCTATGGCGCGCGGCATGAGATGGACTATGCCCTGATGATCGCACGGCTACTCGTTCCCGACGCACGGCGACCGGCGCCGATATTTCCTGTGTCCGAAGTAGAACATGCACGAGCGCTTCAATTGCTCGAAGGCGTAATGGGCAACGGTCCATTGATCGCGCTGCATCCAGGCTCTGGCGGCTACGCTCCCGTACGGCGCTGGCCCGTCGCCCGCTACGCGACCCTCGCCGATACCATGATCGAACGGGGCGCAACCATCGTATTGGTCGGTGGCAAGGAAGAGGCTGGGCTCCGCCGCTCGCTGCTGACACAGATGCACTACGCATCAAAAGTTCTTGATCTTGGTGGATCGACGACGCTGGGAGAACTGGTGGCAGTGTTGGGACAGTGCGGATTATTCGTCGGCAACGACGGCGGCATCATGCACCTCGCGGCAACGGCGGGGATTCCGGTTGTCGCGCCGTTTGGTCCGACCGATCCACATACCTGGGGTCCGTGGAGTATGGAGCAATGGGAAACCAGCCAGCGTTACCCGAATGGCGTCGAGGTACTCCGCGCAGGTCATCATATCACCCTCAAAGCCGCGCTAGCATGCAGCCCATGTATCTATCGTGGCACTGGTCTAGGAACGCCAGCCGGATGTCCCGACCGCACCTGCCTCGACCGTATCACCGTTGAGCAGATGATAGACGGCGTGCAGGAACAGATCGCAAGGTTAGAGCAGAGCTAAAGCGGGAAACATGCAGCCATTTCCTGTGGAACATCGTCCCCGAACAGATTTCACTCGTCGTGGTCGGTGGTCTGGCGCAAGGGAATCAACAGTTGATTCCCTTGCGCCACAGCCCCTAGCGCGGCGCGGCGACGATCAACACCCAGTAGTTGCTCATCGCACCGGAGCGTTGCGTCCAGCCCAGGCCGATCTCGCGCACTCCTGCCTTCAGGATCACATCGCGATGCGATGGGCTGTTCATCCACATATTGAACACCTGATCGGGGTTAGATGGTCCAGCGGCAAGGTCTTCGCCGCAAATCGACCAGTTATAGCCGCCGCGTGACAGGCGGTCGCCAATATGTGAACCATCGGGTCCAGTATGACTGATATGTCCCTGTGCAGCCTGAACGCGACTGTACGATCCTGCCACAACCGTAAGATGACCTGAAACAGTTACAGCATTCAGCCCGGCATTACTGCGTGCGGCATTGACAAGATCGACAATACGCTGCAATGTTGGTCCGATCGTCAGCGAAGTGGCCTTGAAGCTGCCCCGGCTCATTTCACTGCCTAACAGGCCAAGCTGTACGCGGTAGGTGGGTTGGCTTTCGGGGTGATGCTCGAACCGATTACGTTCGAAGTATTGCACGGTGTAGGTCTTGCCATCGGTCGAGCTAGTTTCGGAATAAGCATCGGTGATGGGAAAACCAAAGATCGCCAGTCCTCCATGCGAACGCCAGTAACTCGCGAATGGTTCGCACAGGTTATGCCCGGTTTCGGCGAAGAACTGACAGCCGCCGCGTGGCGAAGATTTTGGCAATGCTCGCCAATCAACACCGCGTGACTCGAGAGCTCGCACACCCAAACGGCTCAGCAGAACATCGTATGGCCGTCCTTTTTCGGGATGGAGCTCAAAACGATTGCGCTCGAAATATTGTACCTGGCGCATCGTGCCATCCTCGCCGGCTTCGGTTTGCACAGATGAAATCGGAAAGCCAAATTGAGCGAGGCCGCCCTGGGATTCCCAATAATCGAGGAACCGTCCTTCGACGGCAAAGCCGGTTTCGATGAAGAAGTGCGAACCGGCGGCTTGTGCGGGACGCACACCAAGCAACCCAACAATCAACAACATGGTTAAGCAGATCCGACGCATGGTCGTGACCCCCTTTCAGCTACATGGCAATACAGGCGAACATCCTATCCGGCGAACACGGCCGGACTGAGTTCAGAGTGAGTATATCCTAAGTTATGCGTCTGTGCGACATCACATGCTTTCCAAGAACCGAGCGACATTATTGATCATAGCGTCTATGATAGAAGCATGAACACGACACAATCATCCTTAACACTTCCATACCGCTTACTTGCGGTCGACCTCGACGGCACACTGGTTGGACATGGACTTGAGATTCCCCCCGGAACAATTGAGGTCATCGCGGAATATAAAGCACGTGGAGGTTATGTCACTATCGCCACCGGACGGTCCATCCGTACCACTATCCCGTTCGCGGATCTGATAGCAACTAACGCACCAGTAATTTGCTATCAGGGAGCCGTTGTGCGTGATTACCACAACGACATTACCCTGTTTCATCAGCCTGTACCCGGCGACCTTGCCGCAGAAGCAGTCATACGGCTGCTCGCGGCTGGCGTATACGTGCATGCGTACATCGATGACGATCTGTATGTGCCCTACATCGGTAAGGAGATCGAGTATTACCAGACGTTCTCCTCGGTCAAGCTCCGGGTCCATGAGGTCGACGATCTGGCGAGTTACGTCAAAACTCATCTGCCAACGAAATTATTGTTCATTGCCGACGAAGTAGATGTAGCGCCGCATATTGCCGGACTCCAGGAACATTTCACAGAACGCCTCAACATCGCACGTTCGCACGCTCGCTTTGGCGAACTGACCGCGCCGGGTAGCACGAAGGGGCAGGCGCTCGCCGCGCTCGCCGCACACCTGGGTATCGCACGGGAAGAAGTCGTAGCGGTGGGCGATCAGGGCAACGATATCGACATGGTAGCCTGGGCCGGACTGGGCATGGCTGTCCGCACGGGTCCTCCTGCTCTGCATGAGGTCGCTCGCGTCATCATCGGTGCACCCGAAGAAGGCGGCCTCGCCCAGGCAATCAGGAAATACCTCTTGACCGACAACTGAACACGGACGACCGGCCGCCGGCGATAACCTACTGGCTCAATACAGGGTTATGCTCCGGTGGCCGATATCGGATGGCAGCCAGTAAATCAGACGACAAATGCTACGCTTCTTGGTTACATCACACGCTATACACGCTTTTATCCCATCGCCACGACCGGTTGCATGCAGTACTTCAATGGTCGTGGGTCGTTCATACCCGGTGGTCGATCCTCGGTCGTTGATGGGCGACCATTTGACAGTGCCTATCCCACATCCTATCATTCACTCAACATAAAATGGAGATGTGTGGGTTGAAGCAACTATATGATGTAATCGTGGTGGGAGCGGGACATGCAGGATGCGAGGCGGCGTGGGCTGCCGCTCGTCTGGGTGCTAGAACGCTGCTCCTGACGATCGACCTTGATAAAGTTGCCCATATGTCCTGTAACCCGTCGATCGGTGGTCCGGCGAAAGGTCATATCGTGCGTGAGATCGACGCACTCGGCGGCGTAATGGGTCGTGTCACCGACGCCACCATGATCCAGGTCAGGATGCTCAACGAATCCAAGGGTCCTGCGGTTCAAGCGCTACGCGCACAATCGGATAAGCGCCTGTACGCCCAGCATATGAAAGAATTGCTCGAAGCCGCACCGAACCTCGATCTCAAACAGGCGATGGTGCAACGCATCGTGCCGCTCGATCCCGCAACAGCGACCGACGACCGCGCCGGAGCGCGTTTCGCCGTCGTGACACACACTGGCTGGGAGTTCCTAGGGCACAGCCTTGTGCTGACCACCGGCACGTTTCTGCGTGGACGCGCCATCACGGGCAACGCGCAGTGGTCGGCGGGACGCGCCGGGGAGAGTGCATCTGTGGCGCTGGGCGAGGACTTGAGTAGCCTCGGATTCCCACTGCATCGCCTCAAGACGGGAACGCCACCGCGTGTCAACGCCGCCAGCATCGATTTTACTCAAACCGAAATTCAGCTCGGCAGCACTCGCCCGTTGCATTTTGGCTTCTATGATGCAACGCCCACAGTCCCGCACTTTCTGCGCGAAGCGCCGAATCCATGCTACCCTAACCCAGTGCTGGATGGTTGGCGACCGCAGATGCCATGCTATCTGGTTCATTCGACGCCGGAAACGCATCAGATCATCCGCGACAACATCCACCGCGCACCACTCTTTTCAGGCATCATCGAAGGCGTCGGACCGCGCTATTGCCCGTCCATCGAGGACAAGATCGTGCGATTCGCCGATAAAGAAAGTCACGGCTTCTTCCTCGAACCCGAAGGCTGGAACACCAGCGAAGTGTATGTCCAGGGCTGCAACACATCGTTGCCTGAAGATGTCCAGTGGGCGATGTTGCGATCTATTCCGGCGCTTCGCGACGCCGAGATCATGCGCGTTGGCTATGCCATCGAATACGATGCCGTCGTGACGGGCGAAATCAGAGCGACGCTTGAAACCAAACGCGTCCCCGGTTTGTTTCTGGCAGGACAAATCAACGGCACCACGGGCTACGAAGAAGCCGCTGCCCAGGGCTTGATTGCCGGAATTAACGCGGTACGCCTCGTCCGCGCTGAGGATGCGTTCATCCTGCGGCGCGACGAAGCCTACATCGGCGTGCTGATCGACGACCTGGTAACCAAGGAAATTCACGAGCCGTACCGTATGTTCACATCGCGGGCAGAACACCGATTGCTATTGCGGTCGGATAACGCGGACCTGCGCCTGACGCCGTTGGCTTACCGAATTGGTATGGTCGATCGCGACCGCGCCGATGCTGTCGAATACAAACGCGAACAGGTAGCGGCGGTGCGGAGCCAACTCGAACGCACACGCTTATCGCCGTCCGAAGAAACCAACCGTCGCTTGCAGGTCGCGGGCGTCGGCATCATCGCACAGTCGTGTTCGGCAGCAATCGTGCTGGCACGTCCCGGCGTGACCTACACACAGCTACAGCCCGTGATCGACGGGCCCGACCTGCCCCCGCCCGTTGCCGAACAGGTCGAGATCGATACGAAGTACAGCGGCTATCTAGAAAAGGAATGGAAAGTCGCCGACCGTGTGCGCAAGATGGAAACGCGCCGTATCCCCGACGACTTTGACATCGCGACCGTGCCAGGGCTGCGGAACGAGGCCCGTCAGGTGTTACTACGTTTCCGTCCCGCAACGCTCGGTCAGGCCGCACGCCTGGCAGGAATCAATCCTGCGGACGTAGCAATTCTGCTGGTGTACCTCGAACGGCATAGCTCGCAGGGCGCTTCATCGGCGGCCGTAGCCTAACAAGGACCTGACAGAGGGTTGTCAGGCAATGTTATAGAGGCTCCATAGAAATAGCGTTCATCATCTTGAATCCCGGTACAGGGCTGCGTCAAAGTCCCGTTCAAGACGACGACATTGTCGATAATTGTCACGCTGAGTGGAGCGAAGAGTCTGCCTCTCGCTCGGAAAGATCCTTCACCACGGTTCAGGATGACAAACGTGGGACGTTGACGCAGCCCTGAATTCTGGTATCCAAGGTCTTGCGTCCTCGGAACGGTCATGGTATATTACCGCCTGCGAATGCGGAGGGGTCGCATAGTTGGTCTAGTGCGGTCGTCTCGAAAATGACTAGGCTGCAAGGTCTCGTGGGTTCGAATCCCACCCCCTCCGCCACAACCAAAACGCTCGATCTCCCTGATCGAGCGTTTTGTTATGTCCACATCCTTAGCACACACTTAAACCCCGATTCATATGTCCTTAACTAACGTTGGCTATGATGCATCAAACTTCATCAGTCATGATAGCGAACGAGGAAGGGACGATGCTTCAACACGCGACGACACAAAACCACTTACCCGAACTACAACGGCGGCTGGCGGCTGGCTGGCGCGTCGAGGAACCACTACTCCAACGCAGCGTACTGCATGGTATTCATGGCCGGCAGGCAGTCCTCGAAGTCGTCATGTATCGCGCTGGCGAACGCTCGGTGCTGGCGTTGTGCGACGATCCAGAGATTCATCGTTTCGTCGTCAATCACCATTTCGATATTCTGGAAGTGTGAATCTCATGACCATGTGAAGTTTACAAACGCTTAAAACATTGTGCTCTCTGGACTCCATAAACACAGACTACGAGAGGAAACCTGGGACACAGGGGCAAGAAGGAGCGGTGCGCGACAGGCACACCGCTCCTTCTTTACGCACCTCCCTACCCGCACCTCAGCCAGCATCACGGCGACAGGCTATCGTCACTCATCAACAACTCCCAGAAGTTCATGACCCAGACTGGTTTCCGAAAGCAGCCAGTTAGGGTATTTCCGATCTCCGTTGCTGCTGCTACAATACAGCTTCAAATAGTCGTATAGCATGGACAACGGATGAAGCGCAGCATGTGTCGCATCGCCATAGCTCTCTCCCTTATGTTTGTAGCAGTCATCCTGGGAGCATGTAGCCCTACCGACAGTGGATCAGGTAATCAGATCACGATCACGGGATCGACATCTGTCACACCATTTGTCGAACAACTCGCCGAACGTTACCAGGAACTTCATCCAGACCGCCAGATCAACGTACAGGGCCTTGGCTCCAGCGCTGGGATTCAGGCCGCTGAAAATGGCACGGCGGCGCTTGGCATGTCTTCGCGGCATCTCGAAGCGGATGAGGAACAACTCTTGCAAAAAACCGAAGTCGCGCGCGATGCGCTTGTGATCATCGTTCACCCGAGCAACAGTGTCACAAACCTTACGCCAGCTCAGGTACAGGGCATCTTCACCGGGCGCGTTGAGAACTGGCGTGAAGTAGGAGGACCAGATGCACCGATCACGATCGTCACCCGCGAAGCCGGTTCTGGCACATACAGCGCCTTTGAAGAACTCGTGATGGATAAGGTTAGTCCGACGATGACCGCACTCCGGCAAGGCTCGAACGGCGCGGTGCGGCAGATCGTCGCCGAGGACACCGATGCTATCGGTTACATCTCGCTCGGTATCGTCGACCAAACAGTCAAAGCGGTCGCGATCGATGGAGTTGTGGCATCATCCGACGCAGTACGTTCAGGTGAATACAAACTGGTTCGCCCGTTCCTGTTCGTCCAGCGCAAAGACCAACCGTTGCCAGAGATCGCCCAAGACTTTTTGAACTTCACATTATCGCCTGAAGGACAAGAGGAACTCGTCCAGGGCGGGCTGATTCAAGGGGCCGATGCACAATGAAAGAGCGGCTTATCAGTATAGTGCTTCTCATATCCGCGCTTGTTTCCCTCGCATCCCTTGGAACGATCACGTTTTTCATCTTCGAGGCTGGCCTCCCCCTTATCCTCAACGTCGGATTGGGCAACTTCCTATTCAGCAGCATGTGGAACCCATTGGCGAAACCACCAGAGTTTGGTATCGCAGGTATGATTCTGGGTTCGGTCTGGGTAACGGTCGGCTCAATCGTTGTCGGGGTACCATTGGGGCTAGCGGTCGCGATCTTTTCTGCTGAAATCGCCCCTCCGCGTCTCGCAACGATGATCCGTCCGGTCATCCAACTGCTCGCCGGTATTCCATCAGTGATCTATGGCTTTATCGGTCTGACGATCCTCGCGCCCCTGGTGCGCTCGACCTTCGGCGGTCCCGGTTTGAGCGTGCTGACGGCAGCCCTGATCCTGGGGATCATGATTCTACCGAGTGTTATCAGCATCTCTGAGGATGCGTTACGAGCAGTGCCAAAGGCATACCGCGATGGCGCGCTTGCTGTCGGCGCGACTCACTGGCAAACCATCTGGTATGTGCTGGTACCCGCGGCACGCTCTGGCATCGTCGCTGGAGTGATCCTGGGCATGGGACGGGCCCTGGGCGAAACAATGGCGGTGATCATGATGCTAGGCAACGCGCTCCAGGTGCCATACTCGCTGCTCGATTCGACAACGACACTCACCAGTAACATCGGCCTAGAGATGGCGTATGCGAACGGTCAGCACCGTCAGGCGTTGTTTGCGACTGGCGTCGTCCTCTTTCTTTTGATTATGGCGCTCAACATCGTGGCGAACCTGCTCACCGGTCAGACGGTGCAGCGCAAGCGGCGGCGGTCATGGCGGCTACCGTTCTCCGCTTCGCGTGTTCCGAGCGGCGGGAGTAACACATGAGGCGTCAAGTTTCGCAACGGCTCGCATTCGCGACGCTATGGGCTGCCGCCAGCCTGACGATCTTGATCCTGGCGGTGATCGTCATCTATATTTTGGTGCAGGGGTTGCCCTATATCAATCTTGAGTTCCTGACCGGACGACCAAAAGCACAAGGACGTGAAGGTGGCATCTTGCCGACCATCGTCGGGACATTGGCGCTAGGCGGGCTATCGTTGCTGATTGCCGTACCGCTGGGCGTAGGAGCCGCGATCTTCCTGACCGAATATACCAGGCCAAGCATCCTTACGACGATTATGCGGTTTGGTACCGATTCGCTGGCGGGCGTGCCTTCGATCATCTTCGGTCTGTTTGGCTTCATCCTGTTCGTCACCCGTCTACAACTTGGCTGGTCATTGCTAGCGGGTGCGCTCACGCTGGCGCTGATGGTGCTGCCGACGATCATCAGGACGAGCGAGGAGGCAATTCATGCGGTCCCAGTATCCTATCGTGAGGTCAGCTACGGTCTAGGGGCGTCACGCTGGCAGATGGTCCGCACGATCGTGCTGCCTAACGCTCTGCCCGGTATCATTACCGGCATTATCCTGAGTTTTGGACGCGCCGTGGGCGAAACCGCCGCCGTGATCTTCACTGCTGGCACGGCGCTCAACATCCCGAACTCGGTGTTCTCGCCGACACGCACCATGGCGGTTCACTTCTACATTCTCGCGGTCGAAGGCATTTCGCTCTCCAAAGCCTATGCCACCGGAGCCGTCCTGATCATCACCATCCTGCTGATCAACGTCCTGGCGAACGCGCTCATCACACGCGGCGTTCAACGCGCCATGCAACGATAAAGGCACGATACCTGATGGATGCGAAAATCGTCATCGATAAATTCTCCTATGGTCATGATGATCACCTGGTGTTGCGAAATATCTCGCTGGAGATCCGGCGCAACTCGATCCTGGCGATCTTTGGTCCGGCACGTGGCGGCAAAAGTACACTGTTGCGCTCCCTGAACCGCCTGACCGAACTCGGCGAACCAGGACAACACAGCGGGCAGATCCTGCTGGATGGTCAAGACATTTTCGCGCCGGGAATCGATATCCCCGCACTGCGTCGTCGCGTCGGCATGGTCTTCGCGCTGCCGGTCGCCTTGCCGATGTCGATCTTCGACAACATCGCCTATGGTCCACGCATGCGCGGTGTTCGTTCCGCCGCACGGTTGGACCAACTCGTGGAACAGGCGCTACGGGCAGCGGCATTATGGGATGAAGTGGACGACCGCTTGCGATCGCCTGCACTTTCACTATCGGGCGGTCAGCAGCAGCGCCTATCAATTGCCCGCGTGTTGGCGTTGGAGCCCGAAGTGTTGCTGCTGGACGAGCCGACCGCAGCACTTGACCCGATCTCCACGGCGAAGATCGAAGAAGCGCTGATGACCCTGAAAAAGCAATACACGATCGTCATCGCACCCCACAACGTCCAGCAGGCGGCACGTGTCGCGGACGACGCGGCGTTCTTTCTGATGGGGGAATGTGTCGAGTTTGGGACAGGGGAACACCTGTTCATCAAGCCGAAAGATCGGCGTACCGAAGACTATATCACCGGACGCTTCGGTTAGAAGTGCCGCGAGGTTGAAGATGCAACCAAAAATACAACTCAACATCCGCATGCTCGACGAAGATGAGATCGTTCAAGGTGAGGAAACCACCAAGATCGACGTGCAAGATCTGAACTTCTATTACGGCAAAAAACAGGCGCTATTTAACACCACCCTGTCCGTGCGTACCAACCAAGTCACGGCGTTCATCGGGCCGTCCGGCTGCGGTAAATCAACTTTTCTGCGCTGCATCAACCGCATGAATGACACCATCCCTGGTACGCGTGCCACCGGCAAAATATTGCTGGATGGCGTCAATGTCCTCGATCCCAAGACGGATGTGGTGGAGCTGCGCCGCATGGTCGGCATGGTCTTTCAACGCCCTAACCCATTCCCTTCGTCGATCCGTGATAACGTGCTGTTCGGTCCTAAGGTCGTCGGCATCAAAGCTGACGCCGACGACCTGCTCGAATCGTCGTTGCGCCGCGCTGCGTTGTGGGATGAAGTCAAAGACAAGTTGAAGTCGTCCGCGCTGGCGCTTTCGGGCGGTCAACAACAACGCCTATGCATCGCCCGCGCCCTGGCGGTCCAACCCGAAGTGCTGCTGCTGGACGAGCCAACATCGGCACTCGACCCGATCGCCACACTCAAGATCGAGGAATTGCTGCTGGAACTTAAGCAGGATTACACGATCGTGATCGTGACGCACAACATGCAACAGGCAGCGCGCATGTCGGATCGTACAGCGTTCTTCCTGCTTGGCGAACTCATCGAGGACGACGCCACCAATGCACTCTTTACCCGTCCGCACGACAAGCGAACCGAGGACTACATCACCGGACGCTTCGGCTAGACCCACGTAGGCCGTATGGGACCGCCCGGTTTCATACGGCGAATCTCTGCTCATCATTCACTCGTTTTAATTGCGAACATATGTCTTGACTCTCAAGCGACATGAGGGTTTATGCTATCGATATACCGATAGCAACCAGCCATTACACAGCAGGTGACAAATGATCAAGATCGGCGAGTTCTCCAAGTTAGTTCAAGTTCCGGTCGCAACCTTGCGCTATTACGATCAGCTTGGATTGCTCAAACCCGTCGAGGTCGATCGTTTCTCCGGCTACCGCTACTACTCCGTCGCTCAGCTACCCCGCTTGCACCGTATTCTGACGCTCAAAAGCCTTGGCTTCACATTGGAGCAGGTCGCGATAGTGTTAGCTGAAGGATTATCCCCGGAGCAGATGCGTGGCATGCTCCGGCTACGTCACGCCCAGATCAGCCAGCACTTATGCGAGATGTCCCAGCAACTTGTCGAAGTCGAAGCACGTTTGCAGCAGATCGAGCAGGAGGAAACACTGACGACCTACGATGTTCTGTTGAAGCACGTCGAGCCGCTACTGATCGCATCAGTCCGAGCAATCCTCCCAACCCATGCCGACTGCGGCTCGCTATTCAACGAAGTCTATGAGGCGCTTGGCACACATGTCGCCGAAGCACTCGGTCCACGACCTGGTGAGGCCGGACAAACGATCGTTCTATGGTACGACACAGAGTTCAAGGAGCGGGATGTGGATGGGGCGGCGGCGTTCATACTGCGCTGCCGGGTGCCGGAACGTGGACGCATGCGTGTGCATGAGCTTCCTGCCGCGACAATGGCGACAACTGTTCATCACGGCACATACACCACCATTGGGCGCGCCCACGAAGCGGTGTTACGCTGGACCGAAGCCAACGGCTATGCGATCGCCGGACCCGATCGCGAAGTCAATATCTATAACACCGTGCCTGTCCGGCGCGACGATCCCACGTATATTACCGAAATCCAATATCCGGTTGAAAAGCAAACAGCCAGCAGGTTATGGAGGAACGCCAATGGAAAGCACTCTTACGATGACCGCGCCCAAAATTGACGACCGCCCCGATCAACACTACATGGGGATTCGCACGCAGGTCTCCATGAGCGAACTATCGACAGCGATTCCGCAACTATTCGACGAGGTATTTGGCTGGCTTGATCAGCACGGCATCGCACCGACAGGCTCACCCCTGGTACGATATTACGTGATCGACATGGCAGGGAAGCTCGACGTGGAGATGGGCGTTCTCGTCGCGCAAGCCACAACCGGAGATGACCGCGTGAAAGCCTGTGTCATCCCGGCAGGACGGTATGCGTCGCTGGTCTATACGGGTATACACCATGGTATTGCGGGGAACAAGGCCCTGCTGGAGTGGGGAGCCAAGCAAGGGCTGAGCTGGGACACGTGGACCACACCGAACGGCGATGCCTTTGGCGCTCGAGTCGAATACTCCTTGAGCGGACCGGAAGACGATCCCGATCCGGCCAAGTGGGACACCGAGGTCGCGATCCGGTTAGCGGACTAAATCATTTTTCACACTTCATCCAGTGTTAATCTTTCAGCCCATGCCTCGTTCGAAGGCATGGGCTGTCCGCTTCTAAAGCCACTATCTCATACGGTCGTTCGCGGATAGCAAACGGCTTAACGCAAACTTAACGAAATGATAAGGCGTTAATAATTCTCCATCACTACCCTTCTCAATGTAAACATATCTATCACAAACCTTAGGAGGGTTCTTTCGTGTCTAAACGTATCGTGCGGCTTGCCGCGTTGCTGATGGTCCTCAGTTTGCTCGCCGCGTGTGGCGGTTCACCGACAACACCGAGCGCGCCCGTATCAGAAGCCCCGACCACAGCCACAGAGCCCACCACAGCCACAGAGCCCACCACAGCCACAGAGCCCACCACAGCCGTAGAGCCAACTACAGCCTTAGAGCCCACCACAGCCGTAGAGCCAACGACGGCCACAGAGCCCACCATGATGCCTAGCGAAACCATGATTGCTGAAACCGCGACAACCGATGCTGCCAGTGCGGTCACGCTGCCAGAGGTGGATGCAGGCACGGTGACCGGCGACATCATCACCGCTGGCAGCTCGACGGTGTATCCGCTGACCGAGCGCATGGCCGAACGGTTCAAGGACGAAGGCTACGCGGCAACATCACCATCGACAGCATCGGCTCGGGTGCTGGCATCGAACGCTTCTGCGTCGCCGCCGAGACCGACATCGCCAACTCCAGCCGTGCCATGAAGGACGAGGAAATCCAGCAGTGCGCCGACAAGGGCCGTGAGGTGGTCGAGTTCCGCGTCGGCACCGACGCGCTCACCGTGGTGGTCAGCTCCGAGAACGACTTCCTGACCGACCTGACGCTGGAGCAACTGGCACAGATCTTCGGCGGCGAAGCCAAGACCTGGGCGGACGTTGACGCCAGCTATCCGGCCGAGGCGATCCAGTTGTTCAGCCCTGGCACCGACAGCGGCACCTTCGACTACTTCGTCGAGGTCGTCTTCGACGAGGACGACGCGAAGATCCTGGGAGCCAACCCGCAGTTGAGCGAAAACGACAACGTGCTGGTGCAGGGTGTCGAAGGCAGCCCGTACGCGATCGGCTACTTCGGCTATGCCTACTACAACGACAACAAGGGCAAGCTGAAGGCGCTCAGCATCGACGGTGTCGAGCCGAACGAAGAGACAGCGGAGAGCAACGAGTATCCGATCAGCCGTCCGCTGTTCATCTACTCGGCCAAGAGCATCCTGACCGAGAAGCCGCAGGTGGCGTCGTTCATCAACTTCTACCTGAGCTATGTCGATGACGAGATCGTCGATGTCGGCTACTTCCCGGCCAGTGACGAGACCCTCAACGAAGCCAAGCAGAACTGGTTTGATGCTGCAGGTCAGTAACGCCTTAGCCCGCAAACGATGCGTAAGTCGTGGTGCGGGGATGAGAAGCACGGCTTCTTATCCCTGTACTGCCCGCATCTATGACTGCTCTCAACACGCAGATGCGAGTCACCAATCATGTGAAGGACACACGTTGAAGAACAGCCGGGACGAGCGAGCAATGGAAACGATCCTGAACTGCCCGATGCCTTAAGGAAGGTGGAAATGAAAGAACAAGGAACGATGGCGTACAGAGCCAGAGCGATGACCGTCGGCCGGGAGCGCGCCGACAACAGGCTTACATTTGACGCGGCGATCTCAGACCCGGAGAAACCCTCATCCAGGGGCTGCTCTTCTGCTGTGGCCTCATCTCCATTTTTACGACGATCGGCATCGTCGTGGTGCTCGGCCGCGAAGCGTACCTGTTTTTTGGTAGCCCCGAGGTCAGCATCGTCGAATTTCTGACGACGACGATCTGGCAACCAGCGATCGGCAACTTCGGTATTTTGCCGCTGCTGACCGCGACGCTTGATAACATCCGTCATTGCGATGTTTGTCTCCCTACCATTGGGTCTGAGCGCGGCGATCTACCTGAGCGAGTATGCGACGCCACGCGTCCGCAGCACGATCAAGCCGATTCTGGAAGTGTTGGCTGGCGTCCCGACCGTGGTGTATGGCTTCTTCGCACTTACCTTCGTGACACCGTTGCTGCAAGGGCTATTCTTGGCCGGGATACATATCGAAATCTATAACATGCTTTCGGCGGGCCTGGTCATGGGCATCATGATCACGCCGATCATCAGCTCGATGAGCGAGGACGCGCTGAGCGCGGTACCGCGTGCGTTGCGCGAAGGTGCCTATGGCCTGGGCGCGACACGCTGGGAAGTTGCAACACAAATTGTGGTGCCGGCCGCGCTTTCTGGCATTTTTGCAGCGTTCGTCGTTGGTGTATCACGGGCGGTTGGCGAAACCATGATCGTCGCGATCGCTGCCGGTGCAGGTCCACGCTTTACGCTAAATCCGTTCCGTGCCGCGGAAACCATGACAGGTCACATCGCGCGTATCAGTGGTGGTGACCTGAGCTATAACACGATCGACTACAACAGCATCTTCGCGATCGGTCTGTCGCTGTTCGTTCTGACACTCACTCTCAATATCATCAGCCAGCAGATCATCAAGCGCTTCCGCGAGGTGTACGATTGAGTAACCTACATGAATCGACCATCGAGCGTCCGGTCGCGCCGGTGGTATGCCGATTGGTCAGAAGCTACAGCGCAAACGTTTCCAAGCGACGCCAGTGCGAGGCATAATCTATCGCGGACTGTGCTTTTGCTATCCGTCGTCATTGCACTGGCCGTGCTCGTGGTTCTGTTGTTCGATGTCATTAACACATCGGTCGGCTATGTCGCTGTCCAGAATCGTATCGAGCCGGAGACACTGACCGGAGGCCGTCCGTTAGCGGATCTGACCAAAGACGAACTCGTCGTGATCCTGCAGGAGAATGTATCGGCAGGTGTATTCCGACGTTTCGAACGTGATATGCCTTTCGAGAGCGTACGCACAGAGGATGTGCTGACGCTTGTGCGAGAGCGTGTCATCGCGTGAAGAAGTCGTTGCAACCTGGTCGTTGACGGAGTCGCTGTTGAACCGGGCCGCGATTCGAGGCGCACGGCTGCCGAGGAGTATCCCGATGCACGACTTGCAATGGCGTTCGTGGATCAATCGCGACTTTCTGATGACGCCGATGGCGAGCGAGCCCGCCTTTGCCGGCGTGCGCACGGCGATCCTTGGCTCGCTGTGGATGATCCTGATCACGATCCTGGTCGCCTTTCCGATTGGGGTTGGCGCAGCGATCTACCTGGAAGAATATGCCGGTCGCAGCCGGATCAACCAGCATCATCCAGACCAACATCAACAACCTGGCCGGTGTGCCATCGATTATCTACGGCATGCTCGGTCTGGCGCTCTTTGTGCGAGCAGTCGAACCGCTGACCAGTGGTGCCTCTTTGGCGTCACCGGCTCGAACGGACGAACGATCCTGTCGGCCTCGCTGACGATGGCGCTGCTGATCCTGCCGGTGCTGATCATCAACGGCCAGGAGGCGATTCGCGCCGTGCCGTTGTCGTTGCGCCAGGCGAGCTATGGCCTGGGCGCGACCAAGTGGCAGACGACCTGGCACCATGTCCTGCCGATGGCATTTCCCGGCATCCTGACCGGCACGATCCTGGCGACTCACGGGCGATCGGCGAGACGGCGCCATTGATCGTGATTGGCGCATCGACGTTCATTGTTTCCGATCCGAATGGTCCATTTTCGAAGTTCACTGCGCTGCCGATCCAGATCTATAACTGGACCCAGCAGCCACAGGACCAATTCCGCAGTCGTCGCGGCAGCCGCCATTATTGTGCTGCTGCTGATGCTGTTGACGCTCAACTCGGTCGCAGTCTTGCTGCGCAATCGTTTCCAAAGGAGTATGTAAATGGCTCTGGCTGTCGAAGCCCGCGGTGTGGAAACGCCGACCAACGAATGTGCACTCGAAACGCGCGACATGGCTATCTTTTACGGTAGCTTCCGTGCGGTAAAAGGCGTCAACCTTAAAATTGCGCCGCAGAAAATCACCGCGCTGATCGGACCGTCTGGCTGTGGCAAAAGTACGGTGCTGCGCTGCATTCAACCGCATGAACGACCTGGTTCCCAGCGCACGGGTCGAAGGCGAAGTCCTGCTCCATGGTCGCAACCTGTACGCACCCGATGTCGATGCCGTCGAGGTCCGCCGCCATATTGGTATGGTCTTTCAAAAGCCCAACCCATTCCCCAAGAGCATCTATGACAATATCGCCTGGGGACCGCGCATCAACGGCTGGCGTGGCTCGAAACGCGACATGGATGAGCTGGTCGAAGGATGCTTGCGCCGTGCTGCCTTGTGGGATGAGGTCAAGGACAAACTGAAACAATCGGGCCTCTCGCTCTCCGGTGGCCAGCAGCAGCGCCTGTGTATTGCCCGTGCGCTGGCGACCGAGCCGGAAGTGATCTTGATGGACGAGCCGGCATCGGCGCTCGACCCGATCGCAACGCTCAAGATCGAAGAATTGATGTTCGAGCTACGCCAGCGCTACACGATCGTGATTGTGACGCACAACATGCAGCAGGCAGCGCGTGCATCGGACTTCACCGCGTTCTTCATGATCGACATGCAGGATCGTGCCGGAACGTTAGTCGAGTATGGACCGACGGATCGACTGTTCACCAAGCCGACGCAGAAGCGTACGGAAGACTACATCACCGGACGTTTCGGCTAGTTGTCCGTGCGGCAGGGTGGATCTTGCCATGTCCGGCAA
Source organism: uncultured Chloroflexia bacterium (assembly GCA_963790835.1). Lineage (GTDB taxonomy): Bacteria > Chloroflexota > Chloroflexia > Chloroflexales > Kallotenuaceae > JBBSGA01. The sequence goes on along the minus strand of CAWBPU010000002.1, from coordinate 1,145,095 downwards.
TGGTACGCCCAGAATAGCCGTTCAGGCATAAAGGCGTTGTCCGCCGTGACGCATCAATATGTGTTGTATACCACTCAGGGAGAAAGGGCAACTGAATGTCGATTCGGGGTAACTACGATCATAGCATCGCTGATCTCCAGGGACGCTTGCTTGCCCTCGGCGAGCTCGTCGATCATGCGATCGTTCGAGCAGTATGGGCGCTGACCGAACGCAATGTTTCGGGAGCACAGCGGGTGATCGCGAACGACACCTTGATCGACGAACAGCGGTATGAACTAGAAGAGCATGCGCTCAAACTGATCGCTCGGCAGCAGCCGATAGCGGGAGATCTACGTGCAATCAGTGCGTGGATGGGCTTAGCTTCCGAACTCGAGCGCATCGGCGACTATGCTGAAGGTATAGCATCCGTCGTGCTACGAACGGTTGACCTCCCGCAACTCGAACTGTCGCCGTTGTTAAGCGAGATGGCGAGCGAGGCTCGGGCAATGCTCAAGGATGCGACCCAGGCCATCGTCACACCTGATTCGGATGCTGCTCATCGGCTAGAACATGCCGACGATCATGTTGATGCGTTATATGAGCGTGTACTCCGCGAGTTGCTGACGACAATGCGCGAACAGCCGGATCTAAGCGAAACGGCGACCTATTATCTGTGGGCAGCACATAATCTCGAACGCATCGCCGATCGTACAGTCAACATTGCCGAGCGGGCAGGATTCATCGCAACTGGCTTGCTGGCACCTCAGCGACGCAATAGCAAAGCAGGCTGAGACAACCGCCATCAGCGTGTTTTCCACCCATCATTGGCGTGTTTCGTCCATCGTATTGGGCGTATCGCCATCTGCATCCTGCACCTCATATACCCTAGCGGTGTTGTTGTGACTGGGCGTATGCCCACTAGTAGCATCCGACATAGGTATGGTAACGGGCGATGTGTATGGTGGCACCGTGACGAGCCAGATCTGCATCGACGCCAGGATAGTACAAAAGATGAACACAAACAACGCAACAGGTGCTATTTCAGTCCAGTTCATCGCGATACCCGCGACCCCAACAACCAATCCAATCAGCGCCGCTGTGGGCAGAACGACCGGCGGAATACGCATCATCAAAACCTCTCCTCACCATGAAAACAAACGCCAGAGCATTGGGGACGATGACGTGCCGCCGTATGCATATAGCACATCATCACTAACTGCCACATTATACGCTGCCGTCTTCCATCTCATCTTGATTTTTGTCATCTGACCACCGTTGAGGCGCAATATCTGCTTCGTCTTTGCCGCTGCCGCGCTTCGCTGCTACAATATTCGTCCACAGCGACGGCATAGAACCATCGAGGACGCACGCGCTGTGTTGGAACGATGATGCGAGTAATAACCGGAAGCGCCAAAGGACACAAGCTCAAAGGCCCGCCCGACATCGGGACGCGACCGATGATGGATCGTGTCAAGGAATCACTGTTCGCGATCTTAACTGGATGGGAAGCCATCGAGGGGCGTGCGCTGGATTTGTTCGCCGGAACTGGCTCGTTGGGCATAGAACTGCTGTCGCGTGGTGCCGAGTGGGGCGATTTTGTCGAGCAACGGCGCGAGGTTTGTGTGGTGATCAAGGAAAACCTGCGCCATACCAAACTTGATCAGAAGGCACATGTATATCAGATGGCTGTCGAACGCTTCATCGCGGCGGGTGTCGCAGAGCCCTATGATATAATCATGATGGACCCACCATACCGTAGCCCGACGATCGAAGCGACGATCGAGGCGCTCGCTGCGTCAAATCTTGTACATGAGGGTACGATTCTGGTGGTAGGGCATTGGCCCTGGTTGACACTCCAGGAGCAATACGGCGATTTCCAATTATTGAAATCGCGTCGCATCGCCGATAGCTTGTTTTCGATCTATGAGTATGGAAACGAAGATTGAATAAAGGCAATCCGCGGATCGCTATCTATCCGGCGAGTTTCGATCCGATCACCCTGGGACATGTAGATGTTGCGACACGCTCAGCCCAGATTTTCGACGAGTTGATCCTGGCTGTGTATGACCGCCCATTGAAATCATTGATGTTTTCCACCGCCGAGCGCGTCGCATTAGTGAAGAAGGCGGTCGCTCATTTGCCAAATGTACGCATCGACACGTATAACCAACTGACCGTGCAATATGCGCGAAAGGTCGGCGCGGGCGTTATCGTGCGTGGTTTACGCACGATTAGTGATTTCGAGCGTGAATATGGTATGGCACAACTCAATCATGGGCTGGAAGCCGATATCGATATGATTTTCCTGATGGCAAGCCCACGCTTTAGCTTTGTTTCTTCCAGCGCCGTTAAGGAGATCGCCGCGTTAGGCGGCTCGATCAGCAAAATGGTGCCGGAACACGTCGAGCATGCACTCGCCGAACGATACGGTCGAAGGAACGCCGAATGAGCGAACAACGTCATGAACCACAAGAACTGCTCGAATCCCTGCTGTCGCCTGAAGAAGCCGAGGCAGCCGATACTGCAATACAAGCAGCAGCACCGCCGGACGACAACGAGGATGTCGACGCCTTGATCGACGAACTCGAAGCATTGTTCGCCGAATCCAAGCGTGTGCCATTTGGCAAAAAACTGCTGGTCGATGAAGAACGCGCAATGGAGATAGTCGATAGGCTACGTACCGCGTTGCCTGCTGAAGTACGCCAGGCGCAGCGCATCCTGGACGAACAGGACCAGATCCTCGACATGGCCCGTGAGCAGGCACGTCGTATTGTCAACGAACGCGGGCTGAGCGCACAAATCGAAGCAGAGCGCGAGCGGATCATCGCCAGTGTAGAGCAGGAAGCCGAACGTATCCGTAACGATGCCGATGTATACGTTCGCGGCGTGCTGAGCGACCTGTCCGAGCGCCTGAGCAAGATTCAGTCAAGTGTGGACAACGGCATCAAGGCGCTCGGAACGACGGACGAGGAATAACTTCACACTGTCAGATCGCCACCCAGGAACAACGATTTGTAGGGGAAAGCCCAGCATCTTTCCCCACCTTGTCCTCTGGCACCACGAAATCGCCTCCTAAAAGGTTGACAGCGGTCATTCGCTCCCCTATAATTCTCTGTCTATGAGCCGTCTTCGCGACGGTTTCTGAGCGTAGAGAGATGGAGATGTCCGAGTATCGTTTTAATGTGGCGCAATTACTCCAGGAGCTTGTAGGTGCAACACGCCGCCATGAACTGGACGACGACTACCTCGATCTCGATGATGGACAACGTGTTCGGGACATATCAGGGCATATCCGCCTGACGACGGACCCAGAATGGGGTTCTTGCCGATGTCGACCCACATGGAAATCTTGAGGTCGAGTGTGGACGTTGCCTGGATCGTATGGTACAGCCACTGGATTTTCCATTCAGCGAAGAGTTTTACCAGACTGTCGTGCGTCAACACCGGAGCGCGTCTGCCAAAGCCGGAAGAGCCCGACGTATTCTTTATTGACGAAGCACATAGGCTCGACCTCGAAGACCCTATGCGCGAGTACGCATTACTGAGTATACCGATGCTGCCGCTGTGTCGCGAAGATTGCAAAGGTTTGTGTCCGCAATGTGGCGCGAACCTCAACGACGGTCCGTGCGATTGCGACACCGAGCAAGTCGACGATCGATTGGCAGCGCTCAAGCATTTGCTTGAACAACCGAAATAAAGGAGAGTATTTCATGGGTGCAGTACCTAAACGAAAAGTGTCTCGTCATCGACGTGGCAATCGCCGCCGCCACCAGTATCTGATCAGCCCACAGCTGACCAAGTGTCCGAACTGTGGTGAGTCCAACCTTTCGCACCGTGCATGCAAGAGCTGCGGCCAGTTCAAAGGCCGTCAGGTCGTCGAAATGGGCGGCGACGACGACGTATAGTTCGAATCGTACGCTTGCTACCGTGAAGCGCTGCCCGGTTTCCTGTTGGGTAGCGCTTTCTTGTGTAGGCAATGCCCTTCTTCTATCGCATCTGGTATACTAGCGCCCGCCTACCATCGATGGTTGGACTACGAAGCGTAGGAGCATAATGACAACGATCAGCTTTCGGCGACATATCATTCCCGAGGTGCCCGTTGAGCAACGCATGGATTTTTCCTGGTCAAGGCTCGCAGGTCGTCGGAATGGGCAAGGAACTGTACAACCAGTATGCGTTCAGCCCGTGCCATCTTCGACGAAGCCGATGCCATCCTTGGACTTAACGCTTGCGCAGTTGTGCTTCGAGGGTCCGACAGAAACGCTGACCGCGACCGAAAACGCACAACCCGCGCTGCTCACCACATCCATCGCATTGCTCGCCGCACTTGGCTGGTCCGATCAGGCAACAACCACGCCTGAACTTCCTGATCCTGCATTTCGTCGCCGGCCACTCGCTGGGCGAATACTCGGCGCTTGTAGCGTCCCGCGCTGTGAGTTTCGCGACCGCCCTACGGCTGGTGCGACGGCGCGGCGAGCTGATGGCGGAAGCCCGCGAAGGTACCATGGCGGCGATCATCGGCATGGACCTCGCAGCACTCAATGCCGTCTGCGCGCAAGCACAATCGGAAGGTCCGGTGGTCGTGGCGAACGAAAACGCACCGGGTCAGCTGGTGATCAGCGGCGCGAACGCTGCCGTCGCACGCGCTGGCGAACTCGCGAAAGCAGCCGGAGCCAGCCGAGTGCATTCCGCTCAAAGTATCGGCGGCCTTTCATTCCCCACTGATGCAGAATGCCGCCGACGGTCTGCGCCCGGTGATCGCGGACGCCGCTTTCGTCGACGCAGTCGTTCCGGTCGTGTCCAATGTCACAGCGCAGCCAATCAGTACGCCCGATGCGATCAGAGAAGAACTCGTCGCCCAGATTACCGCTCCCGTGCGCTGGATCGCCAGCATCGAGTATATGGCGGAGGCTGGTGTGGATCGCTTCATCGAGATCGGCCCCGGTGCGGTGCTGACCGGCATGATCAAACGGATCACGTCCGGCGGCGGAACGTAAGAACATCGCTCAAGCCAGCGATGTGGTAGGAAAGGAGTTTTTCTATGCACATCGACCTCGCTGATAAAGTCGCGATTGTCACTGGAGGCTCACGTGGCATCGGTCGTGCGATTGCCCTTGAACTAGCAGCAAGCGGCGCTTCGGTAGTAGTCAACTATCGTACCGGCGCCACAGAAGCTGATGCTGTCGTCGCCCAGATCACCGAAGCGGGTGGCAAAGCAGTCGCGTTTCAGGCGGACGTGTCCGATAGCACGACAATCGAACCACTCATTAAGGCTGCGACCGACACGTTCGGTGGTCTGCATATCCTCGTCAATAATGCCGGAATCGCACGCGATAACCTGCTGATGCGGATGAAAGACGACGAATGGGATGCCGTGATTGACACGAACCTACGCGGGGCATTCCTGCTGACCCGTGCCGCCATGCGCCCGATGATGCGGGCTCGGTGGGGCCGTGTCATCACGATCACGTCGGTGATCGGGCTGATCGGCAACGCAGGACAATCCAACTACGCGGCGGCGAAGGCGGGGCTGATCGGCTTCACCAAATCCGTCGCCCGTGAGATGGCATCGCGGGGCATCACCGCCAACGCGATCGCTCCTGGCTTCGTCGATACGGCGATCACCGCGACGTTGAACGAAACGCAACGCGAGGCGATCATGGCATCGATTCCGCTCGGACGCTGGGGCCAAACCGAAGATATCGCCCGCACCGTGACATTCCTGGCATCCGACGCCGCCGGGTATATTACCGGTCAAACGCTTGCCGTCGATGGCGGCATGACCATGCAGTAACTCATGTTCGAAAAAGTACTCATCGCGAACCGCGGCGAAATCGCCGTTCGCATCATCCGAGCCTGTCGTGAGATGGGCATACGCACGGTCGTCGCGTATTCCGAGGCCGACCGCGATGCATTGCCCGTCCGTTTTTCGGACGAAGCGGTCTGCATCGGCCCCGCTGCGCCATCCAAGAGCTATCTTCATGCGCCCGCTCTGATCAGCGCGGCCCTGATCACCGGCTGCGATGCGGTCCATCCCGGCTATGGGTTTCTGTCGGAGAATCCCTATTTCGCGGAGATCGTCGCGCAGTGTGGGCTGACCTATATCGGACCGCGCCCCGATGTGATCGCCAAGATGGGCGACAAGGCCGTCGCCCGCGAATCGATGAAAGCGGCGGGTCTGCCGGTCATCCCTGGCTCTGAAAACACCCTGACGAACGTCGACGAAGCCCGCGAGATCGCCCGCGAGATCGGCTATCCGGTGCTGCTGAAGGCAGCTGGCGGTGGCGGTGGTCGTGGTATGCGTGTGGTGATGGAAGAGTCCGAACTCGCACGCGCCTTCGCGACGGCACGCGGCGAAGCCGAAGCCGCCTTCGGCAAAGGCGATCTGTACCTCGAAAAGTTCCTGCCAGTGGCGCGCCACGTCGAGATCCAGGTGCTGGGCGACGCCTATGGTCATGTGATCCATCTGGGTGAACGCGAATGTTCGATACAGCGGCGCAACCAGAAACTTGTCGAAGAATCGCCCTCACCGATTCTCGATCCAGAGTTGCGGCGGCGCATGGGCGAGGATGCCGTGCGCGGCGCTGCCGCCATCGGCTATAGCAACGCTGGCACGATGGAGTTTCTGCTCGATCCGACTGGCAACTACTACTTCATCGAGATGAACACCCGTATTCAAGTCGAGCATCCCGTAACCGAACTTGTGACCGGCATCGATCTGGTGCGGTGGCAGTTGCGCATCGCAGATGGCGAGCGTTTGACACTCACTCAACAGGACGTTAAAATATCCGGGCATGCGATCGAATGTCGGGTGAACGCGGAAGATCCCAACGTCGATTTCATGCCACAGGCGGGCGAAGTCGATTTGTTCTTGCCGCCGGGTGGACCAGGCACCCGCATCGATTCACATCTGTATTCGGGGTATGTTGTCCCGACCGTGTATGATTCGTTGCTAGGCAAAATTATCGTGTGGGCGGGCACCCGAGAGGAAGCCATCAATCGCATGAGCCGCGCGTTGAACGAATGTATTATCACGGGCGTCAAAACGACGATACCCTTTCAGCAAGCGCTGATGGAAGATGATAATTTCCGGCGCGGTGACTTCTCAACCGGGTATCTTGGCCGAATTTATCGAGCGCTATCGTGCGAGGACAACGTGACAGAATCACCAGGAACCGTAACGATTTCACCACATGCACTTACGGCTATCGTCAGCCGCACGACACTCGAAGTGCCTGGGGTGGCTCGCCTGGGGACCGTGCCGCCACGCCGAGTCGGCGAACGCTTGATTAGTGGGCAAAGCCGCGACGGTGTGCTTGTTCGCGTTGACGATGGCGTTAGTGCCGATCTTTTCCTCGTCGCCCACCATGATGTCAACTTATTAGACCTCGGAACAGAAGTTCAGGCTGCGGTCGCCAACGCGATCCGCGAAATGGTCGGAATGACGGTTCAGGAAGTTAACGTGTATATTCAGGATGTCGAAACAGAGCGTCTCGGTTAACCAGCGCCATCGCGCACGTATTGCAGCAATGCAAGCGTTGTACGAGGCGGATATCACCGGTCATGACATTGACCAGGTGATTACGCAGCGTGCCGGTGACGAAATGCTGCCGCCGGATGCGGCGGAGTTCTTCGATGCCATGGTGCGCGGCGTCTGGGGTTATCGTGCGTTGCTCGACGATATGATCGAAAAAGCAGCACCACACTGGCCGATCTACCAGATGCCACCGATCGACAAAGCGATACTACGTATGGCGATCTGGGAACTGCGCCTCAACAAAAACGAACCCGCGCCGCCCAAGGCGGTGATCAACGAAGCCGTCGAACTCGCCAAACACTATGGAAGTGAAAACTCTCCACGGTTTATCAATGGCGTCCTCGGATCGGTGATGAATTAAAGGAGCACGAATACGTTTCAGTATTCTGTGTGCCGGAACCTTGCTCGTACGATTACTACTTTTAGGGAGATGACACATGGCAGACGCAACACTTGATCCACGGTTGAAGACGATTATCGCTGAGCAGCTTGGCGTCGACGAAGAGCGCGTCGTACCAGGAGCGTCATTCGCAGACGACCTGGACGCGGATTCGCTCGATCTGGTCGAACTTGATTATGTCGATCGAAGAAGAGTTCGGCGTCGAAATTCCTGACGAAGACGCCGAGAAGATGGCGACCGTTTCAGATGCCATGACCTATCTTGAAACCCACTCGCAGGGATAATTCGAAGGTCGTCGAATAGCGAACACTCTTGGTTCAAGCGTGCGTGCTAGTGTCTAGCTCGCACGCTTGTTGTTTGCATTACGGTGCGTCATTTTTGGCCTGTTGAGCGATCTAAAGTGTGGTAGCATTAGCATATGTTCGGTATTGGTTTTGGCGAATTAGTTATTATTCTACTGATCGCACTCGTTGTGGTCGGTCCAGACCGTATGCCGGATCTGGCGCGGCGTGTTGGTACGATTATTCGTGATGTACGGCGAATGTACGACAACATGCGAGCCGATCTTGGCCCCGATTTCGACGAAGTCGAACGTGCGATTCGCACATTGCGTTCGCTCGATCCGCGGCGCGAACTAGACGATGCCGGTCGTAAGCTGCTTGCGGACCTGGCACGCGATGTTGGTCCCGACGCGGAAACGCTGCTCAAATCCTCACCGAGCCAGATGAAGGATTCTCTCGCGAAGTCGCTACTCGCCGAAAACGGTATTGGTGGCTCACTACCTACTCCCAAACCGCTCATCGGCGATGACTTTATAACCGGTCCGACGCAAGTAATCGAGCCAGTATTACCTGGGACAGATACCGCGCCGATCGTGCAGAAAGCAGCGACAGATGCCTCGACTGCATCGAGCGTCGTAAGCGATACACCCGCTCAGCTTGCGACAGTTACAGTGTCTGCCCCCACCGCACCAACAGTCAGTCGTGCACAAACATACACGATGCCAGCCGCAGCGCCAAAAGTCAGTCGTGCACGAACCTACACGATGCCAGCCGCAGCGCCAAAAGTCAGTCGCGCACGAACCTACACGATGCCAGCCGCCGCCCCTGCCAGTACCAATGGCGTCCATCATGATGTGGTCACAGACACGACCCTGATCGATGCTCAGGCGGATACTGAATCGAATGTTTCTACGCAGAACGGTCACGGGAGCTAGTCCATGCAAACAACCGTCAACGATGTCCAGCCACCACTCGAACCTACCGAAAGTGGGATGATGTCATGGATGGATCATGCCCGTGAACTACGCAACCGTTTGTTCAAGGCATGTGTCGCCATCTTTGTTGGGGTGCTGGTGGGCTTTGGCGGAACGAACTGGAACAATAATTGGCTGTTGACGGAGCTAATCCGGCATCTCGCGCCAAACGGAGTGCAGATTTTCAGCCCTGCTGAAATCTTTACGGAGTCGATTAAGCTATCGGTCGCCATCGGTGTCGCGCTAGCGATGCCGGTCATTGTCTACCAGTTGCTCGCCTTTATCGTTCCCGCCTTGACCGACCGCGAACGACGCATCATTTATTTAGTCCTGCCATTCATTACGTTATGTTTTCTCGCAGGTTTGGCTTTCGGTTGGTTCGTCACCATTCCCGCCGCATTCAGGTTCCTGCTGGGTTTCGGTTCCAGCGAATTGATCGAGAACAAGCCGACGCTTGAACGCTTCATGTCGCTCCTGACAAGACTGATGATGCTCAACGGCATTTTGTTCGAGCTACCGATCATCGTGTATTCCGTCATCTGGTTAGGCGCGGTCGAACGCAAAACGCTGACACAATACCGACGTTATTCGATCCTGGTCATCGTCATACTTTCGGCAATCATCACGCCTACCGGCGATCCGGTCAACCTCGCATTCACCGCGATCCCGATGTATCTGTTGTACGAGCTAGGACTGCTGATGGCGTTGCTCGCCCCGCGCAAACGTACACCGATACCGACGAGCTAGCGCGTTTCAGCTCCGTATCATCAACCTCAGTTACCTATATCACGGACACCATAGAACTATGGTGTCCGCATTGCTATGATAGGAGGTAGTCACAGGAGGATGTCATGCGAGCCTACCTTCATATATGCTATTTTCTGCTGATTGGCACAATGCTGATTGGTTGTGGCCAGGTGCCAATGGCAGCTAAGAGTGCCACCCCGGCGTCAGAAATACCAACGGTCGTCCAACCGACCGAGCAAGCCACAGTCATGCCAACCACGGTACCGACGAGTGCACCAACGCCTTCGATCGTTCCAACAACGACACAACCCCCCACATCACCGACGGCACCAGCAGAACCGACCAACGTTGCCGCAGCAGCAACGCCAACGACGCTTGTCCCACAGCGTGTTATCACGATCGCCAGCCCACAGGCGATGGAAACCGTATCTAGTCCGTTGCAGATCAGCGGGAGTGCCAATTACTGGCCCTTCGAGGCGACCCTGGTTGTAGAGATCAAGGATGCCACCGACAACGTACTGGGGCGTATGCCGATCATGGTCCAGGCTCCCGATATCGGGCAGGGCGGACCATGGTCCGACCGCCTGATCTTTACCGCCCCTGACGAAGCGCAGGAAGGGACGCTTAATGTGTTTGAAACCAGCATGAAAGACGGCTCGATTACGGCAATCGCCTCGGTACGTGTCCGACTCGCAGCGGGTCCTAGCGCGAGCAGCGGATTGACGGTAGACGAACCGATTGCAGGAATCACCACGACTATGCCATTGCATGTAGCTTTCGGCGGTGGGCGCGGCGATGAACAGTTCGATCTGTTGCTGACGCTGGCAGATGGTTCAGAGATTAAACAAACCGCACAAGCGAGCCTGGGGTACGTCGTCACCAGCATCGTGGGAAATGACGTTGCTGGTCCCGCTGAACTCCAAATCGTGCGGACGGACGGCACGATCGCAGAGAAGCGCCAATTGACGATTGTCCCGCCCGATGCGACACAAACCGTCAAGGTAGCGTGGCTCGCCGCCGGTACAGAGGACATTCTGCTGGAAGAGCGCAGGATTCCTACAACACCACAGATCGCCACATCCGCCCTCAACGAACTCCTATGGGGTCCGACCAACTTCAGCGCGTATGCGACGAGCCTGCCGTCGACCGCGGAGATTATGACGTACAGCGGTCGCAACGAAACCTGGGGCGCTCGCGTGCGCCTGCTCAAACTCGTCATCACCGACGGCATAGCAACGGCGAACTTTTCGCCGGAACTGCAAGCGTATGGTGGCGGTTCGGCACGTGCCATCATGATTCGCCAGCAGATCGAGGCAACCCTACGCCAGTTCTCATCGGTTCAACAGGTGGTCATCGCAGTCGACGGACAAACAGAGAACGTCCTGCAACCATAGTAGTGACCAGGAACGAATGGTGGTACAGCACGACGGGAGGCTATTGCCTCCCGTCGTGCTGTACCACCATTCGTATCAGGAAAGACCTCGACGGCTCATTGAGCCAGCGCGATCAGCACGATGCCCCCTTGGGTCACGGGAGTTGGTCCTGATCAACCCAACGCACCACGGAACGGCTCAGAGGCGTTCCAGCCTGCTGCGTCGCTTTTACTGAGCAGTTCGGTGAGCACTCGTCGCTGGGTAGAGGTCAGGTCAGACGGTTCGATCGGTGTTGCCACGAACTGCAACCGATCGAAAGGTACCGCCAGGTATTCCTCGAACAGATCCTTACCGGGAGCGCGATGATAATAGCTCAGGCGGAACACCTGTAGATCGCGGAACCGTGTGCCAACCTCATGGACAAACTGCACAGCGACGGCAGCAGCACCTTTCGGCGTCGGTACTTCCTCCAAATATGCGGAGGCTTTCTGTCCGCCCGCTGGGAATGCATGATTTTCCAGCGCTTCGACCAGTACGCCGGATTCGCTGAGAAAAAGGGTCGGTTCAACCGTCCGTCGAAAGAAACGCATATACTTTCCTCTTAGCGGCTGTTCGCCATTTCACTCATGCGCAGCACACGATGTACTTTAAGCGCGATTTGTAGAGCAAGTTGATCTTCGGCACGTTCCCAGTCGATGCCCGCGATTTCGCTGATACGCTGCAAGCGATAGATCAGTGTATTGCGATGCACATGTAGCAGGGTCGCGGCACGGCTCACATTGCCACGCGCCAGGAAATACCCTTCCAGAGTTTCAATGAGGTCCGCGCTCGACGAGCCATGGTCCAGCAAGGGTCCGAGCGTATCACGGTAGAACCGCCCAAGTTCGGGCGATTCACGCTGCGCCAACAACAGGCGATAAATGCCCAGATCCGCGAACGATGTGATACTCTTTTGCCCGAATAATTGCCGCCCAAGCGCGAGTGCCTGTTCGGCTTCATCGAGCGCGCGCGACCATTGTGCAGCATTCGGAGCCACGCTACTTAATCCAGCGGCGACGGGATGGCTTTGCTGTATAGCATCCAGGATCGTGTGTGCGGTGGTACTGCTTCCGGTGACCGGCACGAATACCAGCACACTATCTTCGCGTGCCAGCACCGGCGCGACGAGTTTGCGTTGCTGCAAGACCCGCTCAACCAGCGGATGAAGTGACGCAGGTGATTCAGCGCCCGCAGGCGCGATCACGACCGCCACATGGGGCTTGTCGAGTTGATACCCAAGCTCAACTGCCTGGTTATTGATCGACTCGGCATCGACGGGTGTGCCACTCAGGATCGTTCGCACCAGATCGCCGCGCACCCTGGCCTCGGCGTCCTTGACGGCCTGTTCTTTTGCCAGTTCGAGCGCCAGCGCCGCCGCGCCCTGTCGTGCTGCGAGACGGTCGCCCTGGTCAAGTTGTGTACCCGACAGTGCTAACCACCCAGTGTCACTGATCTGCTCGATATAGATCTGTTGCCCGAGGATGTGCAGTTCGCCAGTCGCTTCCGGGCGCAGAACTTCAAACACGGCACGGCCTGACTCGTGCATCTGTTGTGCACGGAGTTTCCCACTCACGCTGTAACAGGCCACGCTACGGCCTGTACGTTCCACCAGCAAGCGCAGCACGCCGTTGATGCCCGACCCGCTCAGAATTCGTTGTGTCAGTTCGCTGTAGAGTTGCGAGGCCCAACGTTCGATCTGGAGGTCGGGATCGCCGATTAATCGGTTGATGTCACGTTCGAGCGAACGTAGATCGACCGATGCAGGTAGTTCGATCAATGGAATATTCGCGGAGACTGCTCGCACCTGCGCGGTGGCATCAGGCGGTCCAACGACTGCAATGGCAGCGACCGGCACTTCAGCCAGACGCGAGATGATCGTCGGCAGCGTCAGGCTTTCGTCCAGCGCCACCGCCTGGGCAGGCGAGATCAACGTTAGCTCACCGCCACGTAGGTCGGGGAGGGCCGGGAGCGTGGCACGCAAGCCGACGACCGTGCGCACTTGCGCATACAGCCCATCGTCACCCGTCAGCAGACGACTCGATGCAGGCATCGTGAATCGTAAGATATCACGAAGCGTCGTCATATATGGTTGATTGATGTATGGTGCCAAATCTTGATTCGAAGCTGAACCTGCGATGCATCAACCTGGATGCATGCTAACGCCCACGCGCCAGCACCTTTTGATACGGGCGAATTATAGCACGGCAAAACTGTGCAACATGAACAAAGCGGCAGTATTACGTTAGTGAGCATGACGCTTGTGGGTGTGGATGTTAAGCCTGGAACCAGGGTAGCCGATTATCGAACCGGCACACAAGAGGCACAAAGCATAGGCATGTGCACCATCAGGGATCGTTGCGCTTGCAGGAGAGAAACACGCATGGTATAGTATGCCCTGCGCGGGCGATTAGCTCAGTTGGTTAGAGCGCTGCATTCACATTGCAGAGGTCACTGGTTCGAGTCCAGTATCGCCCACCACCGAAGGCCGGACATACGATGTATGTCCGGCCTTTTGTTTCATATGTTGTCTACAACGTCGCGGACGCCTGCCCCGGCAACTGTCCCAACCGCTCGTAATCGACCTCCTGGCCTTTGCGGATTTTGATCGTCTTGCGTTCGGGTGGACCGTTCTCGAACATACCCTGCGGTCCTTCCACACCCGTGGCGTTGAAGATCGTCAGCGTGACCCATTCTTTCGCCGTGCCGATCACGGCGGCGTACTTGCCATGCTTCTTGTAGTGTGGCTTGCCGTATTGTAGTGCGTTCCTCGACATCTGGAATCGTCGCATGGACTAGATGGTCCAGGCAGTCGCAGACTTCGACCTGCCACTCTTGGGCTCGTCCCTCGATATAATCCTGAATCTCCTGGCTCATGCTTATATTCTCCTTACGTCGATGGAAAATATTCTAGTTCACATAGTCCTTTCGACATATCTGGATACTAGGCCACTCATACGCCGAAATCTGCACCCTTTGCCGATGTGCAATCACCTCACCCACGCTACGATATCTTCACGAGAAGGACGGCGAGAAGGAGACACCATCATGTGTGGCACATGGCACAAAAAGCAAGCAACAAACAACGAACGCAGCGAGATACCGGAAGGACCATACGAGGGCGACACCGTACGACTTTCAACCCATCAGCAGGACCAGGGCCTACACCCCCTTCGCAGCGTGCATCGCAAGCATGACCATCACAACGGATTTCCCTGGTGGACACTGTGGCTGATCTGGCCGTTGTTCGGCGTCGTGAAAGAGATTGTCACGGCATTCGGTGCGTCTATCGCGGCTGTGGTGAACGCACTCCCAACGCATACGTTCTCGGTGTCAGCCATCATACCGATCCTCTTGATCGTCGTGGGTGTGCTGTTGCTACGACGCCAGTAAGGGTCGGATAGCAGATGGGTGGGTTATAGCTCAATCAGCCATCCCGCATTGGTCGGTCATCGGTCGGTTGAACAAAGGAGCAAAGGAATGGCGAAAGTTGTACCCGGACGATTTACCGCACAGATCGAGGGGCCATTTGTCGTCTTTTTGATCGGCATGCGCGTCAATAACCTGCTCGCAGTCAACAAATGGCTACCCGTCGGAACATCGATGGGGAAGATGCTCACAACACTTTATAGCAACAAAGAGAAGGGCTTCCTGGGCGGACAAACCTTTTTCTACTGGCGCGGCATCGGCCTCGTGCAATACTGGCGCTCGTTCGATGCCCTGGAACACTTCGCCCGCAGCAACAACGATCCACATATGCCGACGTGGCGCTGGTACAATCGTGCTGTAGCAGCAGGCGGAACCGTCGGCATCTGGCACGAAACATACATGATTGAGCAGGGGAAGTACGAGGCCGTATACGGCAACATGCCCGTCTGGGGAGCAGCGTCCGCATTCGATCATATTCCAGCAATCGGGCGACGTGAAACGGCGCGGCGACGCATTGGTGGTGAGAACGAACCTGCGGTCCCAACACCCGAGGCACGCACATGAATCCTGGGAGGGTGCGCCACCGGCGATGCGACCGATGATACAACAATCCACAGTCCTGGATGGACGTCGTGCCGCCAGCGACATCGGTTCACACCTGTTGTGGGCCGCGCTCATCGCGGGGCTGGTGTCGTGTGGCATTCCGCTGCTTGTGGGCATCACTGGTGAGTGGTCGCCCATGCGCATCCTACTGTACATGGTCGTCGCCGTAACCTATCTTGCGCTGACCCAACTCACCGCCATTCCAAAGCTCGAACACCTCTGCCTCGAGCATACCGCCGCCTATCTCGCCGTGCAGGGCATACTGTGCGGAATCATGCAAACCATAAGTGGCGATGGCTTCATCCAGCCGATCGCCTTCACGGTGCCGCTCGTCACCGCCGCGTTCTGGTACGAGGCACGCGGCACGACAATTGTGGGAGCGGCGTATCTTATGCTGATGGCGGTAGGCCTGTGGTTCAGCGGTCGCATCGCCATTAGCGCGATTGTGTTTGCGGTCGCAAGCTACGGCGCGTTGATGACGTTTATGTACAATGCCACACGCATGATCGTGCGCGAAGCCGCCGCCCGCGCCCGTGCCGACCAACTCGCCGCGGATCTAGCGCAAGAACGTGTTTATCTGGAACGTCTGACCACGATCAACGCAACACTTGCCCGCGACCTCGATCTAACGCGGGTGCTCGAACATATCGCCGAAGCAGGACTGGCGCTGACGCAAGCAGGACGTGTCCATATCTGGCTACGCGAAGGCGAACCAGGGGAGGGACGTAGCCTGCGCCTCGCCATGCAGATACCAGTTGCGCAACCCTTCGCCATAGGCGACGAAGCGCCAACGTTTAGCACGTCGCCGAGCGCACTCCCTGGCGCGATCATCTTTCCGCTTTTCGCCAAAGGACATGAGATTGGCGTCCTGGAGCTCTATCAACCGACTGGTAATGCGTTCAGTTCAACGGACATTGGCCGGCTGCAGCCGTTTGCAGACGCAGCGGCGTTAGCGATCGAGAACGCACTGCTCTACGAGCGCGCACATCTTTCGGCAATCCTGGCGGAGCGCAATCGGCTCGCACGCGAACTCCATGATACGATAGCGCAGGGGCTCACTGCCGTGACGATGCATCTCGAGGCCGCGCAGCGTTCGTTCGAGCGCGATCCGGGACGCACGCGCCAGCGATTGAGTCGCGCACATGAGCTTGCGCGTTCGACCCTGGACGACGTTCGCCGAAGCGTCTGGATGTTGGCGGCACCACTGGTCGATAGCGCATCACTCGACACCGCGCTAGACCAACTCACCCACGACGTTAGCGCCCGTACTGGTCTTTCGGTGACATACCAGACACAGGGGACGCTACCACCTCTCGATCATGCGGTGACAACCCAACTGGTACGCATCGCGCAAGAAGCGCTTCACAATGTCGAGAAGCATGCCCGGGCAGCCACCGTCGCGGTCGAACTGGCGTCTACGACGGAGGGCGTGCGCCTCACCATTCGGGACGACGGCGTTGGCTTCGTGCCGGATGCCGCCATCGAGCGTAGAGCAGCGCGCTCCAACGGCTTCGGTCTGCATAGCTTGCGCGAACGCGCACGCATCGCGGGCGGCACCATTCACATCGACAGCGCACCGGGGCAAGGGGCATCTATACATATCTTTATTCCCACCATCGACCACACAGAAACGACGAGGATCGTATGAACATCCGTATCTTGATCGCTGAGGATCAACGCATCGTACGTGAGGGCTTGATCGCGTTGTTGGAAGATGAATCCGATATCGAGATCGTTGGCGAGGCCGTCAACGGTGAACAAGCCGTCGCCATGTACGAACAATTGATGCCCGATATCGTATTGATGGACCTGCAAATGCCAACGGTGGACGGCGCAGAAGCGACGCGGCGCATCCGCGAGCGGTCGCCCCGAGCACGCATTTTGGTCTTGACGACCTACGCTACCGATGAATTCATCTTCAAAGCGTTGCGGGCAGGAGCGCGAGGCTACCTGCTCAAAGATACCTCCGCAGACGACCTGATGGATGCCATTCGGGCGGTCGCCGCCGACCAGACGTTACTCGCACCTGCGGTAGCGGCGCGCGTCGTCGCGGGCGTGAGCGGCGGGGGTCCTGAGGCTCTGACACCACGCGAACTAGAAGTCCTGACGCTGATGGGCCAAGGTCGTTCCAACAACGAGATCGCCCTGACGCTTTCGATCGCGCCGCGCACGACGAAAGTTCATGTACAAAATATCCTGGGGAAACTCGGCGCGGCCAATCGCACCGAGGCCGTCAGCATAGGGGTACGTCAGAACCTGATCAGCCTCTAACGGTCCGGCGACCGTACGGTATAATGACGGCTTACATTATGTCATACCAAGGCTGAGAAGAAATGGCACCATTGATCGGTATTACGGGGAAAGCGGTTTACGACGAGGCCTGGTGTCCGCCCATTATGGGGATGCGCCAGGGCTACATTCACGCGATCGCCCAGGCTGGGGGGATTCCGGTTGTGCTGCCACCCCTGACTGACCTCACGGTGCTCCGTGGGATGTTCGACAGACTGCAGGGCATCTTGCTCACAGGCGGGGTCGATGTCGATCCAAGAGAATATGGTGAGGAACAGCATCCAAAGCTGGGTTTGGTGCAGCGCGACCGCGATGGTTCGGAACTGCCGCTGGCACGCTGGGCGGTCGCCGAAAACAAGCCAGTGCTAGGTATCTGTCGTGGACATCAACTGCTTAACGTGGCAATGGGCGGCACGCTGTACCAGGATATACCGTCACAGATCGACGGTTCTCTCGACCACGAAGCGTCGATCCGACATGAATGTTGGACCAACTTTGACCATGGAATCACGCTGAGCGAAGATTCGCGACTGGCGGAACTGCTCGGCACGACCTTCGTCGAAGTCAACTCGTTGCACCATCAGGGTATCAAGGACCTGGCACCGGGATTGCGTATCGTCGGGCGTGCGCCGGATGGCGTCGCAGAAGCGATCGAGGGAACGGGCGACGGGTTCGTGATGGGTGTGCAATGCCATCCGGAAGAACTCTGGCAGGATGTAGATGTGCGCTGGCGCAATATGTTTCGGGCGTTCGTGGTCGCCGCGTCGAAGTAACGTAAAGACGGGTGAACTGCGTGCAATCTGTTCACCCGTCTCTACGTTACAACGCCAGCAACTTCTCGAAATGCTTGACGATCGCTTTGTCGAACTTCTTGATATCCTTCGGTCCCCGGCTCGTTAGCAGGTTCCCGTCGATCACGATCGCCTCGTCCTGCCAGTCTGCTCCCGCGTTCACCATATCGTCCTGGATACCGGGCCACGACGTGAGGGTACGACCACCCGCCGCGCCAAGCGACGCCAACAACCAGGGCGCGTGACAGATCGCCGCGATCGGCTTATTGCTTCGCACGAACACGCGCACGAAATCAAGCGCCTTCTTGTTCTGGCGCAACGTGTCAGGGTTGACGCTACCACCGGGCAGCAACAGAGCCGCGAACGACGCCGGATGCACCTCGTCAAGCGTCGCATCGACTGGAATACGCTCACCGGGGCTCAGATGGTTGACCGCCTGAATCTTGCCTTTCTTCGGGCTAATCAGGTACACATCCGCACCCGCCTTCACCAGTGCACGCCAGGGCGATTTAACTTCGATCTGTTCTACGCCGTCGGTGGCGAGGATCGCAACCCGCACACCTATCAGTGGTTTTTTGCCAAATCCAAACATCTATCGCTTCCTTTCATTGCCTTCTCGCCATACTGGGTATGACGGAGCAAGCGGTATGCCAATGAGGAGCGTGCTATAATCGGCAGCGCGACATCCACATGATGACACCGGCGCTTCAGGAAGCACTAACCGAGATAGAAACGACGCTATGATCGCAGCACTGCGCGGAACACTGTTAGACATCGGACCTGACTACGCCGTGATCGAAGCGGGCGGCGTCGGATATCAGGTATGGTCACCACGGGGGGTGCTGCAGCAACTTCCAGCCGTCGGGCAGGAAGCGCGGCTCCACACCTACCTGCTCGTGCGCGAGGATGCGCTGATCTTGTACGGCTTTTCTACCCTCTCCGAGCGTGCTTTCTTTGAAATGTTACTGAGCGTGACAGGGGTTGGTCCCAAAGTCGCGCTCAGCCTGATGTCATCAGTGCCGCTCGATCAACTTCAGCTTGCCATCGCCAGCGAAAACGTCACTGTGCTATCACAGGTGCCAGGGATCGGCAAAAAGACCGCCGCACGGCTGATCCTGGAACTCAAATCAAAGGTCGATCGGGCAGGCATACCTACGATGGCACTGCCAAGCGAAAGCGGCGGACGAGTCAACGTCGAAGTACAGGAAGTGCTACAAAGTCTTGGCTACAGCGCGGTTGAGGCGCAATCGGCAGTATCGGCGATACCGCCCGACGCTCCTCAGGAGATCGAGGAGCGGATTCGGTTGGCGTTGCGCTATTTCGGCGGCGCGTGAGCCAGTTCCACCCAGCCGTCCAACTGGCGCTGACACTGGCAGGATTATGGATTCTCGCCACCCAGTTCGCGCTGCATCTGCAACGCACGGTGCTGATATTCACCCGTTCTCCACTGGTTGCCACACGTACCTACGATATCCTGTTGTTCCCTGGCATTGTGCTGCACGAAGCCGCCCATGTGGTCGTAGCAGCGCTGTTGCGAGTCCCCGTGCTACGGGTCAGCCTGTTTCAGTTGCGGCGTAACGGCGATCCGCGCCAGGGTGAGGTCGTTGTCGCCCGCTCCGACCCGTTCCGCATGAGCCTGATCGGTGCCGCACCTCTGCTGCTGGGGATTCCGGTCGTCTTATGGCTATTGCGCCTGGTCGAGGTCCCACCGTTGGGGCTATCGCTGGCGTCGCTGGATGCTCTACGCCCGATCGTACGCGAACCGTTACACCTGCTCGGGCTGTATGCCATCTGGGCAATCGCCAATGCCATGTTCCCGAGCGCGGCGGATCGTGCCGCATGGCGCGTCATCGCGATCGTGGTCATGGCGATTGCGGCGGTGGTGCTATGGAGCGGGCAGTCGATCGAACTCCCAGCACAGTACGTCACAACGGCGACAGACATTGCCGCAAGGCTTGCCGCCGGACTGATGCCAGTGCTGATCGGCGACGGCGTGTTACTGGTCCTCGTGGTACTGCTGGGACGGGTTGGAATGGCATTGCAGCGACGCTAGCGAATCCCTGTACTACACGCACCCCACATATAGCCCTCACGTCCTAGCATGAGCTAGGACCTTATGACACTACACCAACATAAGGCACTATGGTACACTCCAAAAAACCGAAGTGCGGAGGAGGTCGAGCGGACCATGGTCGGGAGTATGCATATGCTGCTCATGCACGACCAACGGATTCCACGAAGTCATGGCAAACATCCTCATTTTGTGGGATATCGACGGCACACTGCTCAGAAGCGGACCAGCGTCGATGCACACGTTCAACCGGGCGTTACGCGAGATCTACGAGCTGCAGGACGAGCCCAGGCGTATCGACTATGGAGGCAAGACGGACAACCAGATCGTGTACGAGGTTCTCGCATTGCATGACATTATGGAGCACCACATCGCTGAACGACTGGACCTGTTCAACCAACGCTATTTTGAACACTTCGAGAACGCGTACGACGAACTGTGCTCAAGCGTCCAGGTATTGCCCGGTGTGCGTGAGGTCATTGCCGCCCTCACCGAACGAGGAACCGTCCAATCGTTATTGACCGGCAATCTGCACTCGACCGCAGAACTAAAATTGCGTGCGGCAGGGTTGGACAGCCATCTCGATATGAGCATCGGAGCGTATGGCTCCGACAATCGTCACCGTAACGAACTCGTTCCAATCGCGCGCACCAAGATGGCCCAACGCTTTGGCGATGCCGACCAGGTAGTTGTCATCGGCGATACGCCACGCGATATTGCCTGTGGGAAGGCAGGTCACGCCCGAACAGTCGCGGTTGCGACCGGGCATTGGACGCTCGATGCACTGATCGAGCATACACCGGACGCAGCGCTGCCAAATCTTGCGGATATCGACGAGGCTATTGCAGCGATTCTGGGCCGTTCATGAGATTCAATCAGCAGCACGTTTTATCGTCGAGCATCGTGTTCCTTCGCAGCACATATACTACCCAGGCCAGGATGCCGCTCACTACACGTAGAAGGAAGGTTCATCCATGACACCGATTAAGGTGCTGATCATCGACGATCATCCATTGTTTCGCCGCGGTATCCGTTGGACGCTGGATGCTGCGGAAGATATCGAGGTAATCGGCGAGGCCACCATGGAGCGGACGCGATCGCCTTCACTGAACGCGCCTTTCCCGATGTCGTGCTGGTCGATATCAACATGCCCGGCATCAACGGCCTGGAAGTCGCCCGCACGATCAAGCGGCAGCACCCGCGTATCCGTTTGATCGTGCTCAGCGTCTTCGAAGACGACGAGCAACTGTTCAACGCGATCAAGGTCGGTGCGTCGGCCTACTCGCCCAAAGCAGTCGATCCCGACGAACTGCTGTGGATGATTCGAGAAGTGGCAAACGGCGTCTATCTGATCAACGACACCGTCATGAGCCGCCCGCATGTCGCGGCACGCGTACTGAACCAGTTCCGCGAGCTTACATCGACCTCAAACGAAGAATCTGGTACGCACCTGTTCGCACCGCTGACCTCACGCGAAATCGAGATCCTGGATTGTATTGCACGCGGTATGTCGAACAAAGAGATCGCCAGCCAGCTTTCGATCAGCGGTCAGACGGTCAAGAACCATATCACGTCGATTCTGGCCAAGCTTCAGGTCAACGACCGCACGATGGCAGTGATCTTCGCGATCCAGAAGGGCTGGATCAAAATGGGCGCTGACGGGAAGGAAACAGACCGGATATAATAGGGCATGGGTGATCTGCTGATCACCAACGCCAATGTTATAACGCTCGATCCCGACCATCCGACGGCAACCGTCATCCTCGTGCGCGATGGACGTATCGCGCCGTCGGCGACACCGTGCCGGACCACGTCGACCCTGACATAGCCTGGCTTGACCTTAGTGGCAAGACCGTTGTCCCTGGCTTTATCGACAGCCACGTGCACTTCACCTGGACCGGCGTACGACCGTTTACCGTCGATCTTCGCGCAGCAATAAACGCACAGGACACGCTTGATCTCGTCGCCGCGCGAGTCGAGTGCACACCCCGCGGCACCTGATCCTGGCGCAAGGTATGGCACCCGAGGCCGTTGTGCGTGGTGCCGACCTCGACCGCATCGCCCCGCACCATCCAGTGTTGCTGCAAGGCTACACTGGACACTCGGCGATCGCCAATGCCCTGATGCTGCGACACCTCGATCTGCATCCCGGCGATGACGGACTCGACGCCACTGGCGTGCTACGTGGTGCCGCCAACACCCGTGCTGCGTGGCGTGTTCCCGCCCAATTCGCCGCCCAGACGGGCTGGGAGCGCGTCTTTGGTAGTGCCGCCGACCTGGCACTTCGTGCTGGAATTACGACCCTCCACGCGCTTGAAGGCGAGGACCGCGCCGACGATCCAGCGGTACTGGCGCTCCTTGCGATGCAGGCAGACCTCCCGATCCGAACTGTCGTGTACTATCAAACCCGTGATGTCGCGGCGGTACAGCGTCTCGGCTTGCCGCGCATCGGTGGTTGTATCTGGATCGACGGCGACTTCGAGCCGCATACTGCCGCGCTCCTGGCACCATATGCCGACGAGCCAACCACTTGCGGCTGCCTGTACTTCTCAGACGAAGCTGTCAATACGTTCGTCGGCGAAGCACACGCAGCGGGCTTGCAGATCTCGTTGCATTGTGTCGGCGATGCCGCCGTCTCGCAGGTGCTGGATGCCTACCATCGTGCACTCGCCGCAATGCCACGTCCCGATCATCGTCATCGCATCGAACACTTCGAAATCTACGACCGGGCTTGCTCGAACGCACCATACGCGACAATGTGTATGTGGCGATCCAACCGCCCTTCGACGGCTACTTCGGCGGCATCGAGCAAAACCAGCACTACCTGGGTGCCGAGCGGGCGCAACGTGCCGACCCGATTCACACCTTCGTCGAACATGGCATCCCGATCGGCGGCGGCTCGGACTGTCCGGTCACACCGCTCAATCCGTTGTATGGCATCCACTGCGCCGTTAATCATTCCAACCCTGCCGAACGCATTTCACCCCAGCGAGCGCTTGAGTTATTTACCATCGACAATGCACGGCTTGCCTTCGAAGAAGATGAGAAAGGTACGATCGAGCCGGGGAAACTCGCCGACCTGACGGTGCTGAGCGCTGATCCGCGTACCATCGAGCCGCAAAGGATCAAAGATATCGACGTTACCATGACGATCGTAGGCGGCAGCATACGCTGGTCTGCGCTCGATGAATAGGAGGGTTCGTGACTTCAAGCGAGATTCAGACGATCGACACGCTGCTGGTCAACGCGATCGTCGTAACCATGGATGCCGTTGGTACGGTGATCGAAGGTGGAGCAGTCGCCATCGACGGAACGTGAGATCGTCGGCGTCGGCACCACCGCAGAGCTTCGCGAACGTTTTCAGCCACGCGAGGAGATCGATTGTACGTCATGCGTAGTCATGCCGGGCATGATCAACGCTCACGCTCATGTACCGATGAGCCTGTTGCGTGGTCTGGTGGCCGACGTGCAGCTCGATGTGTGGCTATATGGCTATATGTTCCCGGTCGAAAGCACCTTCGTCGATCCACCCTTCTCCTACGCTGGAACGCGGCTATCCTGCGCCGAGATGATCCGGAGCGGCACGACCACCTTCGTCGATATGTACTTCTTCGAAGACCAGGTGGCACGCGCCGCCGACGAAGCCGGTATCCGGGCGATCTGTGGGCAATCTGTGATGCGCTTTCCGACGCCCGATGCAGCATCCTACGATGCCGGACTGGAACGTGCGCGGACGTTCGTGCGTGAATGGCATACCCACGAACGTATTATTCCGACGATCGCGCCTCACGCCCCGTATACCTGCACTGACGAGATCTATCACGAAGCTGTCGCGCTCGCCCGCGAATACGACGTGCCGCTGGTGACTCACCTTTCGGAAACCGCCCGCGAAGTCAAGGAAAGCCTCACGGCGGTCATGGCATCGCCGGTGGCGTATGCCGAACGCGTCGGCGCGTTTGATGTCAAGGCCATTGCCGCCCATTGCGTGCATACCGACGAGCGGGACTGGGCGATCCTGCGCTCGCATGGGGTCGGTGTCGCGCCCTGTCCGTCATCCAATCTTAAGCTCGCCTCTGGTGTTGCCCCCTATGCGCCGATGCTGGCAGCGGGCGTGTCACTCGGCATCGGCACCGACGGGCCAGCCTCCAACGACGACCAGGATCTGCTGACCGAAGTGCATCTGGCAGCGATGCTGCCAAAGGGGCTCGGCGACGACCCGACGCTGATGCCAGCGAAGGCAGCGCTCGCATTGGCGACCTCGCTGGGCGCACAGGCGGTTCACCTGGAACACCTGATCGGATCGCTTGAACCGGGTAAACGTGCTGATATCGTCGTCATCGGGATGGACGGGTTGCATACAACACCGCGTTATCGCTACTCAAACGAGGCGATCTACAACTATATCGTGTATGCCGCACGCGGCAACGACGTACGGCATACGATGGTCGACGGCAAGTTCCTGATGCGCGATCAGCAATTGCTGACGCTGGATGTCGCGGAGGTGCGGCGCGAAGCCCAGGCCATCGCCGATCGTATCGATGCGTTCCTGCAACAACGCGAAGCGAACCTGCTGGACAAGATCCTGGCGATTGGCGGAGTTCAGCAAGACGAAATCTTCGAGGTACAGGTGAAAGCCCGCATCGAAAGTGATGAACGTATTCACGAAGTGCTCGCATATTCCGGCATCACGATCACGAAAACCAGCGAACGAACGCAATACGATACCTACTTCCTGTTCGACGACCCGGCACTTGGTCGCGTGCGCTACCGCGAGGATCACCGCCACGACGCGGGCGCACGGCTCGATCCAAAATCAACCCTGACCCTGACCGTGCCAGTCGCCGAGCATGACGATTATCCGTCCGCGATCGTGCTATCACGCGCTCGCTACACTGCTCCGGCGGATCGGTCGCTACGTTTCTACCGAGAATACTTCGGAGCCGACCAGGTCGTCGAGATCGAGAAACATCGTCGGCGCTGGCGCATCCTATACAATGGCGTCGATTTCGCGGTTAACGTCGACCGTCTGATCGATCACCCCGAGCCCGGCCCATACCTGGAGATCAAGTCGCGGACCTGGTCCAAGCGCGACGCTGGCGAAAAGGTACGCCTTATTGACGAATTGCTGGCGCTATTTGGCGTGGATAAGCAACAACTGGTACGGCTCGAATATATCGATTTGCCGGGAGAGAACACCACAAGTACCACAAGCGTCTGACGCTCATCGCATCGGGCTAAATGGTTTGGGGCAACAAAACACGCACTGTCGTTCCGGTCGCACCGTGGGTCGCGTTGTCGATCCAGATGCGACCGGCATGTTCTTCGACGATTCGGCCGCAAAAGTATAAGCCCAGACCGCTGCCCTTGATACCATCCTGGAGCGACTGTGGCGTGCGGTAGAAGCGTTCAAACACACGCTCGCGTTCCTCAGGCGGGATTCCGACTCCATGGTCAGTAACGGCGATTTCGACTATATTTGGCGTCGTGTCGGCATCATGTCGCACATCGATATAGATCGGAGTGCCTTCGGGTGCGTACTTCATGGCATTGCCGATCAGGTTC
This sequence comes from uncultured Chloroflexia bacterium, assembly GCA_963790835.1. Classification (GTDB taxonomy): domain Bacteria; phylum Chloroflexota; class Chloroflexia; order Chloroflexales; family Kallotenuaceae; genus JBBSGA01. Next base: position 1,119,023 of record CAWBPU010000002.1, on the reverse strand, counting down.
GTTAGCACACGTTCGATCCGCAAGCGATCCCACGTTACCACCACTGGTTCCGGTGGTAGTGTGATCTTGAAGTAGCGTCGGCGGCGCTGCAGGTCGAACTCGAAATGCGCCTCGGCGGTTCGGATGATGCGGGTAATATCGAACGTTTCGCAATCGAGTTGCAAACGTCCGGCCTGAAGACGCGATACGTCGAGCAAGGCGTCCATCAGGTGAGCCAATTCGTCGCTGCGCGTGTTGATCATGTGCAGGTATTCAGTAATGCGTGTTTGTCCAAGGTTACGCGCCTGCCGCAACGCCATCTGCGCGTATCCTTTGACTGCTGTAACCGGCGTCTTGAGATCGTGCGCCGCTGAAGCAATGAAGTCCTCCTTGAGTTGGTTCATGTCCTCGGCTTCGGTTATGTCGCTATACACCTCAATCTTGCCAAGCAGCGCGCCGTTGGGATCAGCGATCTCGTCGATGAAGCGGCGCAGAACACGTCGCACGGGCTGTTCGACGACCCACAGATCGCCGCTGGGTGCATCCCCAGTGCGCTGCAAAGCAGCGAGTCGCTGTGGGAACACGGCATGACGTGCTTGTCCAGGCCATGTCGCTACCGGCTCGTCAAGCAGCACGCCAAGGCGCTGATTGGCATAGCGCACGACGTTTTGGCGATCGACGAGCAACACGCCGCTATCGATACCATTCAGCACAGCCTGTAGTTGCCCACTTTTTTCCAGCAATGCGGCATACAGACGCGTGTTTTCGATGGGCGGTCCAAGCAGATTGCCGATCGTCGCCAGCGTTTCAAGTTCGACATCAGCGAACGCGCGGTAGCGGTCCGCGATCACATACAACCAACCCAGCAATCCCTGCTCACTTCGCAACGGTACAACCGCTAGTGAGAGAAGCGGCCCGACCGTAAGGTTGATATCGGTGGCAGACCAGGCCAAGTTCTTCGAGGCTACCTTCCTTGACCCAGGTACTTTCGGGACAAAACGCTGGATCGTAAAACGGTTGCATATGTTGGTCAGACGTGGCTTTCTGCACGAAGGAAGATGTGAAGCCTTGATACGATGTCAGCGCCAACCGATACGTCTGCTGGTCTACCAGCAATTCAGCGGGCACATCCTCACGCATGAACACGGCGGCGGCCCGTAGGTTCAATTCCCCAACCGCCACATCCAGCGCCCGGTCGAGCAGTTCATGCATCACTAACGACCGCGATGTGCTGGCTGCCAGTTCAAACAACGCATTGAGCCGCCGGTTGAGCTCGATCAAGCGTGATGTCGTCACCGTGACGGAGGTCATGAGTTCGCCGACCAGTAATACCGCGCCAATCTCGTGGTCGATGTCATCCAACGAGATAGCACGGTAGCGGAGCGTCAGCACATCCTGATCACTTGTTAGCTGATTCAGTTCGTACGTTGGCGAATAGTGAGGCTGTGCCGACGCCAGCATCGTGCGAGCTTTAGCACGGCTTCCTTCGTCGAGTAATTCCACGAACGTCGTTTGTACGAGCGCTGCATAGTCGTAATGGAATACTGCTAGCGCTGCGGGGTTAGCGTAGTGAATGGTGCCGTCGGTAGCCAGAACGAAGGTTGGCGCCGGACTGTGGTGGACAGCACGTTGTGCTACTGACGATACAATGTCTGAATCATGCTCGCGCCGATTGTATACATCATCCTTCATCTCCATGCTGTTCTACGTGTCACTGCCTCGCGCCGCCATGCATGCGTGAAACGGATGCGCTCGCCTCTACCGGATCGTGGTGGTAAACGTCAGCACCGACAGTTTGCCAAAGCGTGGGATTTTGATCGAACACGGCACCTCCGACCAAAATCTTCACCCCTGGTACAGATGCTTTGAGTTCGCGAGTCAAGCTTGTGAGCGTCGTAAGATGTCGAGTTGCGGTCATGGAGATCGCCACCACGTCCACGTTGTAGCGTCGTGCGAGATCGACCCAATCGGCCGCAGGCACATCAGCCCCCAGATCAAGTACCCGCCACCCTTGCTCGCGGAACAGGTCGGCAAGCATGCGTAGCCCAAGGACGTGGCGTTCGCCCGCCACGCACCCTAGCATAATCACGCCGTGTGCCTCGGAGGGCTCGCTATGTTGGGAACGAAATGATGGTGAGAGGATCGCGATCAAGCGCTCCGTGATGGCAGTTGCGATATGTTCTTCAGCGACTGAAAGCTCGTTCTGCTCCCATAACTCGCCAATCCTCACCATACTGGGCGCAAACACCTCAAAGTATAATGCTGTGGGGGTTACACCGTCTGCACGTGCTTGGTCAACGACTGCACGAGCCTGGTGTTCACTTCCCTGTCGCAAGGCAATCAGAAAGGCGACACGATATGGTTCGTAATCCACACTCAGATACTTTCTGCTACACGCCCGATGTGTGATGCGACCAGTTCGATAATTTCATCGAGCTCAAAAGGCTTTGCGATAAAGGTTACACCGGCAATAATGCTTGTAGGACGTATACCTGCGCTCGTCAATATAATCGGAATAGTTCGCATAGATTCTTCTTCCCACAACCGTTCTATCAGTGTCATCCCGCTCACACACGGCATCATCAGGTCAATGAACAGCAATGCTGGTCGGGTCGCCTGTGCAAGTTTTAGGCCTTCATGAGCGTTATATGCGACATCGACCTGATAGCCTTCCATCTCTAAGACAGATGCCATCATATCGGCTATGTAATCTTCATCGTCAATCACGAGTATATGCAAAGCTTTTGGTCGTGGTAGGCTGCACTGCTCATCCGCCATTGTCACTCACTCGATGCATCGTTCCATCCATAGATAGTCTTGCAAGCATCTGGGGCATCCCGGTCAATATTCCCGTGAGATAATCGAGCCGGGAGCCGATCGCAACCTCATGCTCGTCGATCTTAAATTCACGCATACTTTTTTCGTGGTTGCTACCACGGCTCTTAAGTACCGCAATCGCCTTGTGGATGTTGCCTTCCAGTTCGAAGTAGCGTAAAACGACGATGGTGTCGACGGTGTAAGGCAAGCCCCGACTACCCACGGTGAGGTCGGAGCCAAACACCTGAGATATCTCACGTGTCATGAGCAAGGTCGCGCCCCGGTTGCGGCAGTAAGCGTTTAATGATGCGAGGAAGTTGTCGAAGCGTCGTGAGTCCTCGGCAGCATGCTCGAGTTCCGCGACACTGTCGATCACTATCCGACGAATGTTATGTGTTTCAACCATCTCGCGAATACGTGCCGCCGCATAATCGAGGTTCAATTCGACAGGAGACAGGAACAACGTGTGGCTCAGGCTTGACGCCTGGAGTTGCTCGCCCAGGCCAAAGGGTTTCGCTCGTGCAACAAGTTGCGCCGGGCTTTCCTGAAAGGTCACCATCAAACCCGGCTCGCCCGCCATCACGCCGGCGGCAAGGAAATGAAGCGATAGAATCGTTTTGCCTGTGCCGATTGCCCCTGCCAGCAGCGTGCTGCTCGCTCGTAGAAGTCCGCCACCTAGCATCTGGTCGAGATATTCAATGCCCGTCGATACACGCCCACCCATGTCGTCAAGAGAGTTTGGCGTCACCAGTGACTCCTGGCGGGGATACACGTCGATGCCACGCTTGTTGATCGCAAAGCTATGTTCACCGCTCAGGTATGACGTACCACGCAGTTTGATCACGCTCAGCATACGCCGCTCTTGCACGCCAATCGTCGTGTGGGAAAGCCGGATGATGCCGTCTGCGACGGCGAACTCGGGTTCAGTTTGTACTTCTTCGTTGGTATATTCGCCGATCAACACCGTCGTGCATTGCAGCATCGCCAAACGTGCCGCAAGATCGAAGATCGCACTCCGATTCTGCGGCGCGAAATCAACGACGTGTTTGAGGCCGCGAAAACTATCAATAATGATCAGATCGATCTTTTCGCTACGTACAGTATCGACAATGAAATCCAGCGTCTGCTGAAATCCTTTGTTCCTCACCTGGCTCGTGATGTTGTAGATCAGGATATTACTGCCGATGAGGTCAGGCACAAAGAAATCAAAATCCTGTACATGTGCGATGAGCTTGGCATGCGCCTCGGACACATTCGTGAAATAGACGACTCGTAGACCAATTTTGGCAGCAGCGAACGAGAGTTCTTGCGCCATAATCGTTTTACCAGCGCCAGGAAGGCCGGTCAAGATGTTGAGTGAGTTTCGTGGAAGGCCACCGCCAAGTACTACATCAAGCGCAGTGCTGCCTGTCTTGAGGATAGGTTGGGAACGATTGCCCTGCAGCTCTTGGTTGGATTCATTGGGTATACCAATGTGGTTCGTTGTGTCTACGCTCATATCTGTAGCTCGTCCATCCCCTGTAGCTCTGCCACGACACACACTCCGTTAAGCGGTTGTGCCAAAAGTATCCTGCCCCGTGCCTGTATTGCCAGCGTATTGCACGACGAGTGCCTCTAGATCTTCTAGGGTGAACGGTTTATGAAGAAATTGATCGGCGATACGTCCAGCGAGGGGCTGGAACGCCGCGCTCATCAAGATAATTGGAATTGATACAAGGCGGGGGTGGGATTTTACGACACGCGCAAGTTCAGTACCACTCATGCGCGGCATCATCACATCCGAAATAATCAAGGCCGGCGGCTGTATTTCTGCGTGCAGGAGAGCCAGGGCTTCTTGCCCGTTTGCCGCAGTTAGCGCCTCATACCCCAGGTCTTCGATGAGGAGTACGATCATTTCAAGGAGTACATCTTCGTCATCGACGACCAAAACTTTTGGCATAGAGTGCTTTCCTAAGATTGCTGCTCTGAACGAATCATAAACGGCGATACTGATCTTCGATGAACGTTGCACGCCCCACACGGTTCACAAGCGATGAGCACAAATACTGAAGTTCTCCAATGCAATAAAAGTGCCACGATTTACAAGCAGCGCTCATCCTGACAGGGCATGCAGCACCCAGAACACAATCAGGCCAGCTATGATACCAACGTATATCTGACGAGTACGCCAAACAACAACCGCAGCGACCAGTCCAACAGCAAGGTTGACGTGTAGTTCGGGGACGCCGTTCGGCGCAACGAAGGTGGGCACTATCAGAGCAGTAAACACCGCGATGGGGACATATTGCAGCCAACGCCGTAACCAACGCTGGTAACTCGCCGCGCAACAGTAACATCATTGGTGCGCGCGTCAGGTACGTAACCAACGCCATGCCCAGGATCAGGCCGATCATAGCGCGTTTCCAGGAGATTGGGGCTCGAAGTGTGGTTTGGGCGAGGTGGCATCCAGCAGCGCACCAACGAGACTGCCGCCGATGCCCGCCACCAGCAGGTATCCATAGCCCGGCAAGATTGCACGTCCCAGTAGCGCCAGCACGGCAGCGCTGAGGGCGGTCGCCAAGGCCGGACGTGTCCGTAGCAATGGCATCAACAGTCCCAGGAAGGTCAGCGGAAAAATCAGGTCGAGGCCATACCGTGCCGGGTCCGGAACGGTTTCACCGATCACATAACCCACCGCAGTACTCACTTGCCAGCACACATAAACGCTCAGGTTCGTTCCCAGTAGATAGGATGTACTACCAGTGCCTTCTTGATACCGTCCGACCGATAGCGCATATGATTCGTCGGTCAGTTGAAACGCCAACAACGAGCGGCGCAATAGACCAGCATTTTCAAGGTACGGCGCGATCGAGGCCGCCAGCAGGAGATGACGCAGGTTCACAATCAGTGTCGTAAGGATGATCGATAGCACACCCGCGCCGCCATACAGCAACGTCACAGCGGTGAGTTGTGACGCCCCGGCGAACACAAACAGCGACATCGCCTGTGTTTCAAGATATGACATCCCTGCCAGCCGCGCTTGCATCGCGTACAGTGCCCCGAAAGGCGCGATGGCGAGCCAGAGCGGCAGCAGCGCGATAAAACCATCGCGAACGGTTGGCTTGCTCGGGGTCACGGTCAAACAGCTTTCGCCAGCCAGCGGCACAGTATGTTGAGGTCGATATTACCGCCGCTCGCCACGACGCCTACCCGCATGCCGTCCAGGTGCAAGCGCCTGGATAGCACGGCGGCTGTCGTAACCGCGCCCGACGGTTCTACCACCTGCTTGGCACGGGTCATCAGCATCTGCACGGCCCGCATAATCTCATCCTCCTCGACCGTGACTATTTCATCGACGTACTGACGCATGAGCGCAAAGGGCAAGGTGCCAATGGCGCTCGCACCGAGGCCGTCAGCGACGGTGACGGGAACGCCGATACGGACGATCTCACCTGCCGCCAGCGAACGGCGAGCGTCATCGGCGACACCAGGCTCGACGCCGATGATGCGTATGTGTGGGATACGTGCCTTAAGCGCGGTCGCGACACCGCTGATCAGACCGCCACCGCTAATCGGCACCAGTACCTGCTCGACCTCAGGCCATTGCTCCGCGAGTTCGAGGCCAACCGTTCCCTGTCCGGCAATAATCGCAGGATCGTCGAAGGGCGGCACAAGTGTCCGGCCTTGTTCGGTCGCGATAGCGCGGGCAATGGCTTCGCGGTCCTCGCGTTGCCGATCATAGGTCACCACGTTCGCTCCATACCCGCGCGTGGCGTCAAGCTTCACCGGCGGCGCGTCGGCGGGCATGACGATAGTCGCCGAGATACCGAGAAGGGACGCGCCAAGCGCCACACCTTGCGCGTGATTTCCCGACGAGAACGCGACGACTCCGCGCTGTCGGGCATCCGCGTCGAGCGACAGTAGCTTATTGAGCGCACCGCGAATCTTGAACGAGCCGCTCCGTTGTACGTATTCAGCTTTGATCCGCAGATCACAATTCGCCATACGGTTGAGCGTCGCCGATGCCACCAGCGGCGTGTAGTGGATGTATGGTGCGATTCGCTCTGCGGCGGCTTCGATATCGTCGATTGTTACCGTCATTACTGGTTTCTCCACATCGCTCATTCGGACTCGATAACCGCAAACAAGGCCCGGGACATGATACGGCATTCGTCCACGCAGTCTTAAGTATGCACGCTTTCGGTGGGCAGTATCAACGTGCCTTCAGCGACCAACATGGTTTTGCCCGCGATCCACACGTCGGTGATACGGTCCTGGTCGGTCATCACATCGATGGTGATCAGGCTAGGACGCCCCATTTCCCAACCCTGCTCGCTTATGATGCGCGTGTGGGCAGCATGCGGCACGATGCCATAGCGCACCAGATACGCGCCGAATGGCCCGTTCGCCGAGCCAGTCGCAGGGTCCTCGGTCACATCGCCTTCATGGCACCAGAACATACGGCAGCGCACGTCACTCCCTGGGGATTCGGCCTGAGCGGTCCAGACGAACACCGATGCATTTTCGTGCGGAGCGAACACATCGGGGACGACGCGCCCATCGAATCGCACCCGCCCGATAGAAGCCAGGTCGCGCACACCCACCATGAGATACGGTACGCCCGTCGAAACGATCTGAATTGGCACGTCATCGCGCAGGTCATCGACTTTCAATCCCAACATACGGGCGATGAGTGCACGATCCTCGACCGTGCGTCCCCATTCCGGCAGTCGATGCTGCATCCAGATTAACCCCACACCATCACCTTCGGCTTCCAGACGCACGACGACCGGACCGATATTTTCCTCCAGAATCGCTTCCGTGCGTGCGCCATCCAGCACGATCACGCCTTCGTGGTGCAACGCAAATGCCGTCCCGATCGTCGGATGACCGGCGAACGGCATTTCGAACGATGGCGTAAAGATACGAAGACGCTTGACCGTTTCCGGCGATGGGGACGGTAACACGAATGTACTTTCAGAGAAGTTGAACTCGCGGGCGATAGCTTGCATCTCCGCCGCACTTAAACCGGTCGCGTCGAGGATGACCGCGAGTTGATTGCCACCAAACACATGGTCGGTAAACACATCGACGATGAGATAACGGTAGGTTCGCATGATGCCTCCCTCTAGGTCCGGCCTGGGTCGAAACACATCGACCGGTAATCGACGAACGCCCCATCGCTCAGGCGCGGTGCAAACCATTATAAGAATGCGGCGTCATTCATGCCAGGAACGAATAGCGCGTACAAGGTAGGACATTCCTGCCTGATACACGCATGCAATCATCTGTCAATTCCCCGATCGGAGTCGCTATCAGCGCGTTCTCATTGCGTTTTTATGTAATACTTCTTACGATTCATCTGCGACATCAGGTACGATGAAGGCTCATGCCTCAGGGAATTACTCCCCGAAAGGCATCCCCGCTCGTTTCCGGCGGATGGTGAGCGGTTCGTCGATGGTCATTACAAGGAGCCCCAATGCGAAAAACAGTATCTATTCTCTGCTTCCTTCTCGTCCTCGCGGCATCTCAGATTCCGGCCGATGTTGCGATGGCGCATGAGATATGCTTCCCTGAAAAGCCCGAAATCACGGCATGTTTCAGCGACCCGTTTTCGGACTACTGGGATTCCAACGGCGGCTTGCCCGTCTTTGGCTATCCCCTGGGTGGCGCGCAAAACGAGCGCAACCCCGACCTCAATGTCAACCTGCTCACCCAATGGACCGAACGAAATCGCCTCGAGGTACATCCCGAAAATAAGCCACCCTTCAACATCCTGCTAGGCCGTATGGGTGCCGAACGGCTCGAACAAATCGGGCGCAACCTGGCGCAAGAAGGTCGTGAAAGCGGTCCAGTTCAGGGGTGTCTGTGGTTCCAGGAAACCGGGCATAACATCTGCGACCAGGCACGCGGCATCGGCTTCAAAAGCTACTGGCAGAGCCACGGATTAAGTGTGCCAGGGTTGGATGCCTACGGACGCTCGCTCCAATTATTCGGCCTGCCCCTGACCGTCCCGCGCATGGAAACCAACGCCAACGGCGACCTGGTGCTTACGCAGTGGTTCGAGCGAGCGCGCTTTGAATGGCACCCCTACCAATCCGACGAGTTTAAGGTGCTGCTCGGCTTACTTGGCAACGAGATTCGCGCCAACTCGCCGCTGGCACGACCGCCATCAGTCTTTGGTGTCGAGATCAACCAGGGACGCGGGCAGATCGTAATCTCGCGCATGGCAGAAGGTGGGGCATCGTGGGCACGTTTCAGTGGCGTGACCTGGGACACGATTGAGGCAACACGCGGTGCACGCGACTGGTCGAAGATCAGCCGCTGGGAAAACGAGGTGCAGCGCTTCAGCCGCAATGGGATCCAACCGATGGCGGTGGTATTTGGCACGCCCACCTGGGCGCAAAAGGTGCCAGGATCGACCTGTGGAGCCGTCAAGCCCGAAGCATTGAACGATTTCGCCTCGTTCATGCGTGAAGCCGTCCAGCGCTATAGCAAGCCGCCTTACAACGTCAAGTATTGGGAAATCGGCAACGAGCCCGATGTCGATCCGACTCTGGTTCCGGGCAATTCCGGCTTCGGCTGTTGGGGCGACAAGAACGATCCATACTATGGCGGCGGCTATTATGCCGAGATGCTCAAGCGCGTCTATCCAGCAATCAAAGCCGCGGATCCGACCGCGCAGGTGATGATTGGCGGATTGTTGCTGGACTGCGATCCGACCGACACATCGCTCAACCGCGACTGTGCGCCCGCCAAGTTCCTGGAAGGCATCTTACGCAACGGCGGCGACCGTGCATTCGATATTGTGACCTACCATGCCTATAATTACTACAACACCAACGTCGCCGATTGGGATATGACCCTACCCACATGGCAAAAGCGTGGCGGCGCATTGCTGGGCAAGCGCAACTTCCTACAAGAAGTCCAATCGCGCTATGGCATCCAGAAGCCAATGTTTATGAACGAAGGTGGCCTGTTATGTTATCCCGGCGGTGGTTGCCCCAACAACGCCTTCTACGGTGCTCAGGCGAACTATGTAGTGCGCATGTTCACGCGAACCTGGGCGAGCGGCCTCATTGGTGCGGTTTGGTATACGCTGGACGGTCCAGGCTGGCGCGACGGCGGTTTGCTCACCGAGAAGCAGGAGCCACGTCCCGCCTATAATGTCCTCAAGTTCATCAGCAGTACGTTGAACAACGCCGTGTACGCCGGGAATGTCTCGAACAACATTGTCGAAGGCCATTCGTTCCAGAAAAGGTCCGCAAAGATTAACATCTACTGGACCAACACCGGAACGCCAGGGACTGTACAACTACCTGCCGGAACCTACACGGTGTACAACAAGTTCGGTGAAAAGCAAAACATCAGCGGGTCAACCTTGCAAGTCGGCTTCGAGCCGTTGATCGTCGAGATCAGGTAACGCCAGCGATACGTCGAGGGGTACAGGACGGGCGTACGCCCGTCCTGTACCGTTTAACGGGAGTACAGCATAGCGGCAACGCTTCCAGGAATGACCGCGGTGCCAGGGGGCGGCACCAGTACGCCACAGCACCCAAACGGGGACGAGTGTAAGCTCAGCAAATCAAACCGGAATCGCAGGGGTCTAGGTCGATTCCCCAGCGGTCCTCTCGTTCGCGGGAGTCATCACCACACGCACTGGCATTCCGACACGCAGCATACCTTGGTGTAAAACACGAGCGTATAAGCGGCTCAGACCCGGCGCTCGTTTGTGCGAGACGCGCCCGGTCTTACCGTCGTGGAACGAAGCCGCGATAGTACGACAAGGCACCGCGTAATCAGTGATCTGCACGATCACTTCATCACCTAGCGCCAGCATCGAGCCGGGCAAGAGCGTCGCCAGGTCGATTCCAGCGAGTGTAATGTTCTCACCCAGCGACCCTGGAAAAATCGGATGCCCGTCCGCTTGCAGGTGCAGGATCGCTTCGAGTGCATACAAGCATACGGCGCGGTCCGGTCCACCGTGATATCGGCGGTTACGTTGCCAATCGCCTTCGAGACCATCCACGGTGGCCATGACGCTGCTCGTCGCGACCTTTGGTACGCCGCCAGACGACACATTCAGTTGAAAAATACGTGCGGACATGCATGCGGGTTCGAGCGAGGGTGAACGCTTCACCGGGCGACCCGGCGAAGCATGGCATGAGTATCCTGTGCCGCTTGTTCCCATGAGAAGGTACGTGCTTGCGCCAGCCCACGTTCACGCAGGTCGTTTCGCAGACTATCATCGTTTGCGATGGTCACGAGCGCCGTGCTGAGCGCGTCGACATCGGTAGGATCGACGGAAAGGGCGGCATTGCCGACGACTTCAGGCAGACTGGTGACGTTCGATGTGATGACTGGCGTCCCACATTGCATAGCTTCGAGCGGCGGAAAGCCAAAGCCTTCATACAGAGACGGGTAGACCAGTGCAGTAGCGGCGTTGTACCACAACCCCAGGTCTTGCTGAGGCACGAAGCCTGTGAAACGCACATGCTCGCGCAGCCCTAGCTCTTCGACCATCGCAAAGATCGGATCGTAGAGCCAACCTTTCCCGCCGACGACGACCAGTGGCATGCCGAGCGACGTTCGTGCTGCCGCGTACGCTTGAAGCAAGGCGGGCAGATTTTTGCGCGGTTCGAGCGTTCCCACAAAAAGCAAAAAGCTGTCGGGCAATTGCTCTCGTTGCCGAAATGCAGCGACACGTGCCGGCTCGACCGGGCCCAGGCGGTCGTCGCGGCCGTTGAGTACCGTTGTCACCTTTTCGGGGGCGACGTCAAGCAATTCGATCACTTCGCGGCGGGTAAAATCCGAAACAGTCAGCACATGTGCGGCACGGCGCACCGAGCGCTGCGTGAGTGCTGCCAGATAGCGTTGCTTGGACGCCTTGAAACGGTCGGGGAAACGCAGAAAAGCCAGATCATGCACCGTAACGATGGTTGGCACATGGGTTGTCAGCGGCATGACATTGAGCGGACACAACAGTGCGTTGGGACGGTCGCGTAGCAAGGCTAGCGGCGCAATCAATTGTTCCCATAGGATACGCACGATCGGGCGCGTCGTCGGTAGGCGGCTCAAGCGTAGGTGCGAATGGGACGGAAACGCAACGACGTGCTCGACACCGGCAGGAGCATACACCGTCCAGCGGTCGTCAGGCGTACGATGAAGCAAATGCTCCAACATCTGTGCGATGTAGCGACTAACACCCGCCTGGCGGTAACCCTCGACCGGCGACAACAATTGCGCGTTGACGGCAAAGTGCATCAGGTGTTCAGTTTCCGGAGGCGTAGATATGAGTTGGAATAACGCCCCAACGGTTTTGAGGCCAGTACGAGACCCATGCTCGTCCCACAACTCGATCAAGCGGCAATCCCGGTTCGGCGTTCCAGGATCGCGAATCCTGACTATTGCTGCGGTTGTCGCCCATCACCACGATCGTCCCCGGTGGAACAGTGTACGGCTGGCACAACGCACCCGTTCCGCAGTCAGTGCGTTGGTCGGGCGCGAGATATGGCTCGTCGACTTGCTCGCCGTTGATAAAGACCTTGCCGTCCTGGACTGACACCTGCTCACCGGGCAAACCGATCACACGCTTGATATAGTCTTTTTCCGTGGTGTCGAATTCGGTGGTCGGCGCTTCCAGGACAACCACATCACCGCGTTTTGGCATGCCAAGCGGATATATGACCTGTTGCGGGGTATCCCCATAGCCGGGGAACAACCGGATGGGGGCTGTGCTGTCAAAATGGAAGTAGACGACTTTATTGACCAGAATATATTGATCGTTGTGGAGGTTTGGCTCCATGCTCTGTCCGTCGATGCGAAAGTTCTGGATCAGGCCGCGTACGATAAAGAAGACGAGCAAGATAAACAGAACCGTTTCAATCAGATCGCGGACAGTGCCTCCGATAGAGCCTTGTTGCTGCGACCGTCCTTCGGCCGTATCCGGCTGCCAGGGTTGTTCACCGGCGCGTTGCGTTTGACTATCAGTATTGCCGAAGCGATCGTCGAGCATGCCACTTGATTCCTGTTTTTGCGTATAGGAGTGGAATTATACCAGTATCCTGCCAAAGTGAACTGATACTGGTATCATATAGGCTGTTTGAAAATGACATACCCACGGCCTTTTTCTTGCTCATATACTTTTGCGCTGGTCGCTGGCTCCGCTTGTACATACAATGCTGACTGTCGTTTTCCACATCGAAGGAAAACAAACCGTGCTGGAACGCTTGCATAAAATACTCGCCCGCGCCGGTGTCGCCGCGCTACGACCGGCAGAGGATATGATTCTCGAAGGGCGTGTCACGGTGAACGGGCGCATCGTTCGCGAGCTAGGCGCTCGCGCCGATGCCGAAACCGACGTAATCACGGTCGATGGCGCTGCGGTTGACGTTCCGCGTCCCACTGATCCGCGCCAGTATGTTATGCTACACAAACCCGTGGGGGTTATATCGACGGCACATGATCCGCATGGTCGTCCAACCGTCGTCGATATCGTACCGAATGGCAGCCGTATCTTTCCTGTAGGGCGTCTTGACGCCGATAGCGAGGGGTTAATACTCCTGACAGACGATGGCGACCTTGCCTATCGTCTCACCCATCCACGTTTCGAAGTCGACAAAGAATATCGCGTGCTGGTCGACCAAACACCCCAGCTTCCCGACCTCCGTCGATGGCGTACAGGTGTCGAGCTAGACAACGAGATGACAGCACCGGCATGGGTCGAAGTTCTCGACCGTGCCGAAGATGGAACCTGGTTACGCATTGTGATGCGCGAAGGCCGTAAACGCCAGATTCGCGAAGTTGCCCGTTTATTGGGCATGAATGTTCGTCGATTGATTCGAGTGCGGGAAGGTCCCCTGGCACTCGCCGACCTTGCGCCAGCAGCATGGCGCGTTCTTACACAATCCGAAGTTGAATCGCTGCGCGCACACACGCAGCATGTCCCGTCGCGAGAAGCCGACGAGGAACGGGAGCGAAGAATGTCTGAAGAAGGAAATCGCCGCCGGCGTTTGCGAGTAGTTCGCAGACCGGCCCGCGATGAGGCCGAAACGGCCCGACCAGCACAGGAAAGTACGTCCCCATTTGCGGACGAATCATCGGAACATATGACAGCGAGTAACGAGAGCGGGTTCAGTCCTGAGTATCATGACGGCGATGACATAACCCCATCAGAGCAGCAAGCAGCACCGGAGCGCCGCGAACGCAGCCGCTTCGACCAGGGACGCCCACAGAACGACCAGGGCGAGCGTGGCGGCGCACGCTTCGGCGGGCGGGACGACAACCGTCAGGATCGTGATGGACGCGACGACCGTGGGTTTGGCGGCCCGAACCGACCTAGCCAGGGCGACCGTGCGCCGTATCGCGGACGCGACGACCGCCAACAACGCCCCAGTGGCGAACAGTCGGGACGCCCCGATGACCGCAATCGTCCGGCCTATGGCAACGAGCGGAACAGCGGTGGTGGACAAAATCGTGCGCCATATGGCAACGACCGCAACCGATCAGGTGGTGGCAATCGTGACCGCAATGCGCCATCCAGTGGCGGTTTCCGCAGTGGTCCGTCCAACCGCGACCGCAGCGGACCCATGTACGGCGGCACCTCACGTGACCGCAGCGGTCCTTCGGGCGGTGGTTTCCGCGACCGCAATGCCCCATCCGGTGGCGGCTATCGTGACCGCAGCGGTCCGTCCAGTGGCGGTTTCCGCAGTGGTCCATCCAACCGTGACCGCAGCGGACCCATGTACGGCGGCACCTCACGCGACCGCAGCGGTCCTTCGGGCGGTGGCTTCCGTGACCGCAGCGGTCCTTCGGGCGGCGGCTATCGTGACCGCAATGCGCCATCCAGCGGCGGTTTCCGCAGCGGTCCGTCCAACCGCGACCGCAGCGGACCTATGTATGGTGGCACCTCCCGTGACCGCAGCGGTCCTTCGGGCGGTGGTTTCCGCGACCGCAATGCCCCATCCGGTGGCGGCTATCGGGACCGCAGCGGTCCGTCCGGTGGCGGTTTCCGCGACCGTAGCGGCCCATCAGGCGGTGGCTTCCGTGACGGCAGGCCGACCTATCGTGATGGACGCGACGACACCCGAGCGCCCCGCCCACAGTTCGACCGCGATAGACGCGGACCAGATGGCAATGCACGCGATATGGGACCACGCGGCAACCAGGGCGGGCCACGCCAGGGACCAGGCGGCGACCGAGGCTTCGGTCGAGCGCCACAGCGTGATGGCGGGTCCAACGATCAGCGTGGCGGATTCGACTCACGCGGTCCGCGCACGACGGGCGGCTACAACGACCGTCCGCAACGCGATAGTGACCGTGGAGGCGACCGGCGACCATCAGGTGATGGTTTCCAACGTCGGGAAGGTGGCAATGCCCCCGATCAACGCGGCGGTAGATCGTTTGAAAACCGCGGCCCACGCGATAGCGGACGCGACAACCGCGGTTTCGGCGGCAGGTCAGGACCACCCCAGGGACGCCCACAAACCGGTGGACGACCACGCCGCACGCCTGATACACGCTTCGATGGTCCACGAACCTCGACGCCGCGACCACGCGACGACGAAAAATAAGGGTCTAGGGTCGTCGCATCGGTAGCACCGTCAATTGCAGCACAATCGTCGCCGTCGGCTCCTCTGGAGTCGGCGGCGATGTCGTTTCGGTGGGCGGGGGTGCAATAGTAGGCTCCTCAGTGGGCGGTGCGACGGTGGGCTCCTCAGGAGACGGGGCCGTAGTAGGTGGCGCGACGGTAGGCGGTGCGACGGTAGGCGCGACTGAGGGTGTAGGTAGATTTTCCGATGTAGGCGTCGCGACGACCTCGGAAGGCACTACGCTTGGCTCATCCGTCGGGATTTCCGGCTCCGGCGTGCTAGGCGGCACGACAAACGTCGGCTCCGGGATGACGACCGCGATAGTAATGGTCGGAATCGGCGGGAATGTCGGCAGGCTCGTCTGTGACGCGCTTGGAGTAACTGTAGGTGACGATGTTTGCGTTGGCGTCTGCGTCGCCAGCGGTGTCACAGTCGGAGAAGGGGTTGCCGTCGATGGTGCGACGGCGGGCGGCACCACCACCGGTAACGAGAAGGTTGGCGAGGGTTCGCCCGGTGCTTGTGGTATCGAGCCCTGCCGTTGTGAGCGATAAAGCGTGCTACCCCAAAAAACGATAAACGCGATTAACGCTATCGCGATTAACACAAAGACAGCACGCGAGCGCGGTGACAGACTGGTGAACATCGTCCAGCCTTCCGTGCGTGACACGTCCGTCGCCTTGGCATATTGGGTGGGTGATTTCGTGGATTTCTGCCCGCCGCGAGCGCCCTGCATTGAGGCTTCCCATTGCCCTGTGTATAATGGGCAGGATTTATGTTGGGCAGTCAGGCAGAACGTGCGCTGATCGACCGGAATCTCGACAGGCGTACCGGAACGAAAGCAACGATGCTCTTGTGTCGGCGCGGCGAACCGTATCGCACGATTCTGCCGGAGGCCGAGATAGGGGCAATCAACGGGTTCGCTCACAAACGTACTTTCAAATTTGATCTGATGACCGCATAAACGCAGGTGCGAACACGAACCATTCAATCGTGTGGTTGATCAGCCTCGTATACGAAAGCTGTTCGCGGTCGTCAACGATTGTGGTACTGTTTCCGTTCTGTGTTATACCAGGGTTCGTGACGCTCATCATATGATTCCTATACCTAGGGTACCTGACGGTCACTGGTCGACCATCGAAACCTTGTCGATACTATACGTTGTATGGAGCGACATTGCCTATTGAAGTCGTAGCATGGCACAATTATAGAACGATGATGAGCGACAGTTTTCGCTGATAAGTGGATGATAGCATGCAGATCGCGCTTGTGTCCGATATTCATTCCAACCTCGTCGCACTTGAAGCCGTCCTGGAGGCGATGCCGCCCTATGACGAACTCTGGTGCCTGGGCGATACGATCGGCTACGGTCCAAGACCGAACGAATGCCTAGCGTATATGCGCGATCGAGCGACGCACGTTTTGACCGGAAATCACGACCTCGCCTCACTGGGCGAAATATCGCTCGCCAATTTCAATAGTTTGGCGCGCGACGCGAACCTATGGAACAACAAGCAACTGGAGCCGGAACTTCGGGCGTACCTGAGCAACCGGCTTGCTCGGCTCGATGTCGAACCAGAAGCGACACTGGCCCATGCCAGCCCACGGGACCCGATCTGGGAATACATTCTTGATTCGGACACGGCCTTCGATAATCTATCATATTTCACGGCGCAAGTCTGCTTGGTCGGACATTCCCATGTACCGTTGATCTATGCGTACGCTGGCAAACACCAGGATGAGTTCGGCCATGCCCCCGGCGGTAGAATGCTCACATTGCAAGCGGGCACACGCTATATCATCAATCCCGGGAGTGTCGGACAGCCACGCGATGGCGATCCACGGGCAGCGTATGCCATATGGGACACCGAACAAGGCACGGTCAGCTTTGAACGAGTGCTGTACGACATCAAGACAACACAGCAGCAGATGCGCGAAGCAAAGTTGCCCGAACTACTGGCAGAACGATTGGAATATGGTCGCTGAGTAAGCCTCGTTGGCAAAACGGATAGCGCGTACCGCCGCGAGCGGTGCGAGAAGGGACAATCGTGCGTATTGATGAGCATTACCGCCGACGGCATCCACGTTCGCAGGAACTCTACGAGCGCGCTCGTGGGCTATTTCCCAGTGGCGTCACACACGACGGGCGTTGGATGGAGCCCTACCCGATTACCGTGGAGTATGCCGAGGGCGCGTACAAATGGGATGTCGATGGAAATCGCCTGATCGATTACTGGCAGGGACACGGCGCGTTGTTGCTCGGCCATGCCTACCCGCCCGTCGTACATGCGATCCAGCAACAGGCCGCACGCGGCACCCATTTTGGCGCGAATTCCCGCTTCGAGATCGCCTGGGCGGAACAGGTCAAACAATGCTTTCCACATATCGAACAATTACGTTTCACCGGGTCAGGCACCGAATCGACGATGCTAGCATTACGATTGGCGCGCGCATATACCGGTAAGCCGTCAGTCGTACGGCTCCTTGGACATTTCCATGGCTGGAACGACGCCCTTGTGGGCGGCTCCGAGGGCGAAACTACGACGCCGGTGGGCGTGCTGGCGGGCGTGACAGCCGGAACGGTTCTCGTCCCCGCCGATCTCGCCGCGATCGAGCAAGCGGTTACGACCCGCGACGACCTCGCCGCAATCATTATGGAACCGTCCGGCGCTTCGTATGGCATTCAGCCCCTTCCTGATAGCTTCATCCAGGCGGTGCGCCAACTCTGCACTGACCATGACGTGCTGCTGATCTGCGACGAGGTGGTGACAGGCTTTCGGGTAGCTCCCGGCGGCGTGCAGGAGCGTGCAGGCGTTCAGGCCGACCTCACCTGTTTAGCGAAAATCCTGGCAGGAGGACTACCAGGCGGGGCGGTCGGCGGACGTGCCGACATCATGGGACATCTGGCGTTTGGCGACGCCGCATGGAACGAACAGCACAAGATTCGCCATCAAGGCACGTTCAATGCGAACCCATTATCGGCTGCTGCCGGGATCGTGACGCTTGAAGAGGTCCGCACGGGCGCGCCACAGGTACAGGCGAACCGCTCCGCCGCCGCCCTACGCGACGGCTTCAACGCCGAACTACGCGCTCGCTCGTTGCGCGGCTGTGCCGCATATGGCGATGCGTCGATCGTTCACGTCGTGCTGGGATCGCCTAAAGCATTCCCGCCGGGAGAGGTCAGCGCCGACACGCCCCTGCGTGATCTCAAAATGGGCGTTCCGGCGCATCTGCGTATGGCATTCCGGTTGGCGATGCTCAACTATGGCGTCGATTTCATGCGAGGGCGTTCGGCGTTCGTTTCCGCCGCCCACAGCGCCGACGATATCACAGCGACGATCAGGGCTTTCGGAGCCGCCCTTGACAGCATCAAGGATGAGCGGCGGCTGTAGATGGGGATCGGCGAACGTGACGTATCGCCAGGATGGCGCTGAACGCGACAATCACCACGATGCTAACAACTTGAGCGGTGCGCAGGGATCCGTCGCACGAGCCGCCGATGCCACTGGCACACAGGCTATCGGTTCGCAGCCCTTCGATCCAGATACGACCGAGCGAATAAAAGATGCCATACAACAGAAATACATCGCCATGTAATAATTGGCGTCGGAATCGTCGTTCGACCAACAGTAACGCGATCAGAACGCCGGTATTCCACAGCGATTCGTACAAGAATGTCGGGTGGAAGCGCGTTGCCTCGTTGTAGGGCGTCTGGTTGAAGGGCGAGATACGGTGTTCTGGGTCGATGCGCAAGCCCCATGGCAAGGTGGCCGGGCGACCGTAGGCCTCTTGATTGAAGAAGTTACCCCAACGTCCGATGGCCTGACCGATCGCCATACATGGCGCTCCCAGGTCGAGCCATTCGAGAAAGCGAAGGTTATTCAGGCGGGTATAAATCCATGCACCAAACACCGCACCCACGATCGCGCCGTGAATCGCGATGCCGCCAGTCGCAGGGTTGATGATGTAGAGGATCGATGTCCCACGGAACTTAGGCCATTCGAAGAACACATACCAGGCACGCGCAAACACAATTGCGGTCACAAGACCCAACGCGAGCAGATTCCAGGCATGGTCGGGGTTGTAGCCACGGTGGGCAGCGCGACGCGCCCCAAACCAGGCTGCGAGCAAGGCTCCACCGAGGATACATACAGCGTACCAGCGGATCGTAAGGAAGCCAAACAGATGGTAGATCACATAAGGATCATCAGGAGGATACACAGATTATCCTTGTTTTATAAACGTATTCATTGCCGATTCATTGTAAAAGCCCTCCTCATGACTGTCAACGAGCCGGGGATGCATGCACGGAGGCACGCATGACGGCAATCGTCCAACGTCCGACGATCGTCGGTCACCTTCATCCCGACCTCGATTGCATCGCGGCGATCTGGATTCTGTGTCGTTGGGGCAATATGCGCGATGCCCTCCTTCGGTTCGTGCCAGCCGGAATGACGCTGGACGGGCTGCCGGTGGATAGCGATCCGCACATCGTCCATGTCGATACGGGCGGAGGACGCTTCGACCACCATCACACCAATGATCACAGCCTGAGCGCGGCAGAATTGGTTCGGCGTGCGATCGCGCCCGCCGATTCGGCACTCGCCCGTATCGTCCAGAACGTCACCGACATCGACCATGCCGCCATCGACGTTTCGACAATTTTCAACATTAACGACCTGATCGCGGGCTACCATCGTTGCTTCCCAGACCGACCAGAGCATGTCGTGGAAGCCATGAGCGCGAACTTCGACGCCTGGCATGCCCACGAGGAACGTCAGGATCGGCTGGTGGAAGCGTTTGATCGCCATATCGAGTTCGACACGCCATGGGGTCTTGGCATCGCCATGGAAAGCGATGAAGGCGGTTCGTCGCGCCTGGCGTTCGGTAATGGTGCCGTGCTGTATGTGTATCGCGACAAGCATGGACATACCGGCATCGCGGCACGTTCTCGTTCCAGCGTCGATCTGACGGCCGTGTTCCACGACATGCGCAGACTCGACCCCGGCGCAGACTGGTACCTGCATCCATCGAAGCGATTACTGCTGTGTGGTACCGTCAAGGCACCCGCACGGATACCATCAAACTTAACCATCGACGAACTGATCGGCGTCCTGCGTGGTGATTTTTTATTCTAGCCGTGAAAGATGTTAGAATAGAGGCCCGTACTTATTTGTTTGATAGCGATTATATATGATTGATTTACGTTCAGATACAGTAACGCTACCCTCCGCCAAGATGCGCGAAGTGATGGCACAGGCAGATGTCGGCGACGATGTATATGGTGAGGACCCAACGGTCAACCGTTTGCAAGAGTTGGCTGCGGAACATCTTGGCAAGGAAGCCGCGCTGTTCGTCGCAAGCGGCACGATGGGCAACCTCGTAGCGCTGCTGGCACATTGCGGACGTGGCGACGAAGTGATTGTGGGCGACGAATCTCATATCGTGAACTACGAGCAGGGAGGTGCGTCATCGCTTGGCGGCATGGTACTTCATACGGTCCCGACCACACGCGCCGGCGAGCTACCGATCGCGGCGATTGAAGGGGCGATCCGGGACCCTGAAGATGTCCATTCTGCGATTGCTGGCGTGATCTGCCTCGAAAGCACACACAATCGCTGCGGTGGTGTGCCGTTGACGCTCCAATATCACCAGAATGTCAAGGCACTTGCGGACCGTTACAACCTACCTGTTCATCTGGATGGTGCACGCTTACCGAACGCGGCAATCGCGCTAGGTGTTCCGATGCGCGAGATCACCCACCACGTCACCACGGTTCAACTTGATCTTTCCAAAGGTTTGGGAGCACCCATTGGCGGCGTCGTCGCAGGACCGGCAGCCTTCATCAAGCGGGCACACCGTGCTCGCAAGGCCGTTGGGGGTGGCATGCGGCAGGCTGGCATCGTCGCGGCTGCGGGTGTGTACGCTCTCGAGCATATGGTCGAGCGGCTGGCAGACGATCACGCCAATGCCAGCGTTCTGGCGGAAGGGTTAGCCTCGTTTCCACAGATCGAGATCGATCCGTCGCAGGTGCAGACGAACATCGTGATCTTCCGATTGCGCGACGCCGGAGCCAATATCGATAGGTTTATGGCGGCGATGCAGGAGCAGGGTGTATTGCTTGGCACAATCGGTTACGAACGCTTGAGGATGGTTACCCACGATGGCATCGCGCCCAACGATATCGAAGAAACGCTCGCTCGCGTGCAAAACGTGCTACGGTCACACTTCTGAACGAGCGAGCACATGATCCACGGCGAACGGGGATGACTTTCCCATCCAATCAGTGCCTACCAGACCGTATGAGCGTTTCTTTTACTAGCCACACGCAACGAGCCTTGTGTATGTCAGGGCGGCTGCGAAGACCTACCGTACTAATTTGTGATGTACACCAAGCGGGAGTTCGTGCATGCGTGCGCTGATCACTGGTATCAACGGGTTTGTAGGAGGGCACCTGGCAGAACACCTGCTCGCGGCTGGGTGGGATGTTGCCGGGATTTCGAGTACGCCAACCCTACGCCTTGCGTCGCTGGCACAACACGTCACCCTGTTCAGTATCGACCTGATGGATCGCAACGCGACACACACGGCGATTGAAAAAACCAGGCCAGACGCGATCTTCCATCTTGCGGCACAGGCACACGTCCCGACCGCTATCGCCGACCCCGCAGGCACGCTGACGAACAACATGCTAGCGCAGTTACACCTGCTAGAAGCAGTGCGTGCATTGGCACTCGATCCGGTCGTCGTGATCGCCTGCACGTCGGAGGAATATGGCGCGGTACGTCCTGAGGATATTCCGGTGGGCGAGGACACACCACTACGCCCCGGTAATCCCTACGCTCTCAGCAAGGTCTATCAAGATATGCTGGCGTTGCAGTATTACATCGCACATCAGGTACGTACCGTGCGGCTACGGTTGTTCAATCATATCGGACCGCGTCAGTCGCCATCGTATGTGGTGGCGGCGTTCGCACGACAGATCGCTATGATCGAACGCGGCAATCAGGCACCTATCGTTAAGGTAGGGAATCTTGGAGCGCACCGCGATTTCAGCGATGTGCGCGATGTCGTGCGTGCGTATGAATTGGCGGCAACGCTCTGCAGCGCTGGTGAAGTGTATAACATCGGCAGCGGTGAAGCCGTCGAAATACGCGCTATTCTCGACACACTGATCGGCCTCAGTACGGCAACGATCAGCGTCGAGATCGACCCGGAACGTTTTCGTCCGGTCGACGTTCCAGTTATCGCGTGTGATGCAACCCGCTTTCGTTCTCAGACGGGTTGGACGCCACAGATTTCCCTCCAGCAATCGCTTGCCGACGTGCTGAACGAGTGGCGACACGCGGAATAGCACATATACAAGGAGCAACGATGACACTGTATGGTCTGATCATGGCAGGTGGCACAGGTTCACGATTGTGGCCGCGTTCGCGCCGCAAGCTGCCAAAGCAATTCTTGGCTTTGCTTTCCGACCGCACGATGGTGCAGGAAACGATGGATCGGATCGCAAGCATCATCGAGCCAGCGAGTACGCTGATCGTCACCGGACACGAATACGTCGAACACGCGGTATCCCAGATGGAGCACGTGCCGCTCAACAATATCATCGCCGAACCGAGCGGCAAAGGCACCGCTCCTGCGATTGGCTTGGGGGCTATCGAGATCGCCAACCGTGACGCCAATGCGACCATGGCGGTGCTATCAGCAGACCACATGATCCGCAAAGCTCATGCCTTTCGTCAGGCGCTCAAAGCCGCCGAGGAGATCGCGCAGCAGGGCTATCTTGTGACGCTTGGCATCAGGCCGAGCGAGCCACATACCGGCTACGGATACATCCAACGCGGCACGAGCCTGGGGCATTTCCAGGGCTTTGAAGCCTTTGAGGTCGCACGTTTTGTCGAAAAGCCCGACCATGCCACTGCTCAACGCTATGTCGACGAAGGGAACTATAGCTGGAACGCCGGGATTTTTGTATGGCGGGCCGATGTGATTCTGGCGGCGATTCAGGCGCAGTTGCCGGACCTGTACGCGCAGTTGCGCGCCATCGAAGCAGCAGGTGGGCCAGGTCTGCCGGACGCCTTCAACGATATCTGGGGCGATGTTGCCAACATCACTATCGACTACGGCATCATGGAGCGAGCACCCAAGGTGGCGATCGTTCCGGTCGATATTGGCTGGAGCGATGTCGGCGACTGGGATACCCTGACAGGTCTTGCACTGGAAGCCAACGACGATCAGCCGAATGTGGTGCAGGGCAACCATGTTGGCATCGATACGGCAGGCACACTGATATACAGTGACAACGAGCGGATGATCGCGACGGTTGGGCTCGAAGATTTCATCATCGTGGACACCGGCGATGCTTTGATGATCGCCCCGCGCGATCGCGCTCAGGAAGTGAAGAAGATCGTCGACGAATTGCGTGTGCGCGGACGCAACGACCTCCTGTGAACATCGACGTATGCAAGCAGTAGTTCTGGTCGGTGGTCAAGGGATGCGATTGCGTCCCTTGACGCTCACGACGCCCAAGCCGCTCGTGCCCCTGGCGAACCGTCCCGTGATCGAGCATGTCGTGCGCTGGCTGCAGGCCGCTGGTATCGAGCAGGTGATCCTGGCGACACAGTACCACGCAGTCGCGTTCGACGATTGGTTGCGCGACTGGCAAGGCATCGACATCCGGGCAGTCGAGGAACCGGTGCCACTCGGCACCGCCGGAGCCGTTGCGAACGTGGCGCACCTGCTCCACGGCACGACGGTGATCGTGAATGGCGATAACATTACCAACATCGACCTGGCTCATATGCTCGACGCGCACCGCCGCACCGAAGCGTGCGTGACGATCGGGGTTGCCACTGTCGATGATCCGACAGGTCGTGGCGTCGCGGTCATGCAGCCGAACGGACGCCTGACATGCTTTCAGGAGAAGCCCGCCCGTGATAGCGCACTGGCACGGACAGTCAACACCGGAACCTATCTGATCGAGCCTGATATACTTGCGACCGTCGAGCCGGGAACACCCGCGATGTGGGAAACCGATGTGTTTCCCGCGCTGATTGCACAGGGGCGGGGCGTATACGGTTGCGACATCCCACACATCTGGCTTGACACCGGTACGCCCCAGGGCTATTTCGCCACCCAGGCAGCGATCTTATACGGGCAGGTCGCATCACCGGATGGCATCTGGGTTGGTGATACAACACCGCCGAGTATAGATACGCAATGGCATCTTCCCGTCGTCATCGGACGTGATACGATCGTCGACGCAACTGCTGTTCTTGAGGGGCCGACGACGATCGGACACCATTGCAAGGTACGGCCTGGGGCGCGGATCGTGCGGAGCGCGATCTGGGATGGTTGCGTCATCGACGAGGGAGCCATCATACAAGACAGCATCATCGGATACAATACTCACGTTGCCGCAGGAGCGTATATTGCCGACGCTCTGATTGGCGATGGGGTTACGATTCATCCCGGCGTACATGTGGTATCTGGAAGCCGCATCGCACCGAACAGTATTCTTTCGGCATTATGATTGAGAACCACGCTTCGAACGGCACTGTGAGAGCGAAGCTATTTGGGAGTCGCACATGGCGTCACCGATAAAATTTGGCACCGACGGATGGCGCGCCGGGATCGCCGAAGACTATACCTTTGCGAATGTTCGGATCGTCGCTCAAGCAGTGGCGGAGTTCCTAAAAGCGGAACACCTTGCGGAACGTGGCATCATCGTGGGGTACGACACACGCTTTGGCTCGGAACGCTTTGCAGCCGCCTGTGCAGAAGTGCTGGCTGGCAACGGCATCCATGTGTATTTGACCGATAAAGCGACGCCGACGCCGACGATCTCGTATGCGATCCTCGATCGCAACGCCGGCGGTGCGTCAATCATTACCGCCAGCCATAACCCGCCGAGTGATAACGGATTCAAGTACAAACCGGAATACGCCGGATCGGCATCGCCCGCTGTCGTCGCCAAGCTCGAAGCACAGTTGGAGGCGACGCCAGTTAAGCGCATTGATCTCGCGACCGCCGAGCGCCAAAAGCTGGTGGAACGCTTCGATGCCCGTCCCGCCTACTTGCAGCAACTCGCTATGCTCGCCGACATCGAACTGATCAAGCGAGCCGGCAAGACAATCATCGTCGATTCGATGTTCGGCGCGGGCGCTGGTTACCTTCCGGCGCTCCTCGACGGTGGTGCCACCCGCGTTATTCCGATCAACTCCGAACGGAACCCGATCTTCCCAGGTATACGTGCGCCCGAACCCATCGATGGCAACCTCGCCAAACTCAAAAAGGTGGTCAAGGAAAGCGGCGCGGACGTTGGCATCGCCTTCGACGGTGACGCCGACCGCGTTGGCCTGGTGGACGAAAAAGGCCGCTTCATCAACCAGTTGCAGGTCTTTGGCTTGCTGACCTACTATCTGCTCGAAGTCAAAGGCTGGCGGGGTCCGATCGTGAAGTCGCTTTCGACGACCTCGATGGTCAACCGGCTCGGCGAACTGTATGGCGTACCAGTGTACGAAACGCCGGTCGGATTCAAGCACATCGGTCCCAAGATGATCGAAACGAACGCGATCATCGGCGGCGAGGAATCAGGCGGTTTTGCCTTCGACCGCCACATCCCGGAACGTGACGGCATCCTGGCTGCGTTGTTTCTGCTCGAACTGATCCTCAAGCGCAACAAGCCGCCATCACAAATCCTGGAAGAACTGTTCTCGAAGGTCGGTCCGCACTTCTACGACCGCCTCGACCTGACGTATCCAGCGGAGATGCGCCCGACGATCTTGCAGCGTGTCGCCGACGCCCACCCCGATATCCTCGGTGGGCAGCGCGTCAAGGACATTTCCACCAGCGGCGGGTATAAGTACACGCTGGAAGACGGCTCGTGGTTACTGGTGCGCTTTTCCGGTACCGAACCGCTGCTCCGCATCTACACTGAAACGCGTTCGGCAGCATCGGTCACTCAACTGTTGGAAGAAGGGCGCAAACTCGCAGGAATGTAGGCGGACCGCTGACTACATACGACCTACCACCGAAATAATTAAGCTAGATCAGCGTGGGTGATGATCATGGGGAAGATCGTCACCCACGCTGCTCTCACATTGACATACTTCGTATCTTGACATTGTGAATTATTCCACTATACTGCAATCCTATTCCAAGTGACCCCGCCACGACAGTGCTACCAGAACCCAACGTCGGGTCTTTGTGTTCGAACGACCGTCGGACGTTGGTCCCCATGCATCTGTGAGGTGTGAGCATGCTGCGAGCGTTACAATTTCCTGCCATTTATCCCGCCGGGGGTGATGGATCGACCGTGATCACGTTTGAAACAATGGCTATACCACCCATCCATGGGCAGGTGACAGCAGTTGTTGGTTGGGTGTACGATGGCGACGACCTGTTGATCGTGCGCGATATGGAGCGCGGCTGGCAACTTCCCGGCGGCGAACGCCGCGCCGGAGAAACCTTCAGTCAAACGCTAGCCCGCACCACCTGGGAAAACGCTGGCGTGCTACTCGGCAGGACACGGATGATCGGCGCGTTCCGCACCACGAACCTCGACGGTGAAGGCGTACCAACCTACACCGTCGTACTGCTGGCACAAACCCGCGAAGCGGTGCCGTTCGGCGATGCGTTCGAGGCCAGGGAGCGTGCGTTCGTCGCGCCTGCGATTCTCGCGCAGATGTTCGATGTGTGGAACCCGCTCATGGACGAGGCGCTGGCCTTCGCCGAGGCGATTCAACATCCCACACCCGTCGAGAGTTTCGTGTTCGAGGATGCAGCGGTCGCGTAACAGCGATCTTCATAGCATAAACTGACGACCCAATGCAGACGGAATCACACGTGCTGATTCCGTCTTGTTGTATCTACCGTGGGTTCGCATGAGCGCCCACTTCCCCACACCTCGTCGGCATACGGCTTGCTCGATACATCGGATAATGCCTATTTTCAAAGAGATTTCTGCACAAACGACCGGACACGTTCCGGTCAAGATATGGACCGACCAGATCGAGGCGAGCGCCGAGGCTCAACTGACGGCGCTGGCCGGATGTCCCTTCATCTTTCATCACGTCGCGGCGATGCCCGACGTGCATTATGGGCTTGGCGCGACCATCGGCAGCGTCTTTGCGTCCACAAACGCCCTGTTGCCAACCGCTGTGGGCGTGGACATTGGCTGCGGGATGCTCGCGCAACCTTTCAATGTGCGTGCCGTTGACCTTTCGCCCGCTTTTCTGCGGAACCTCCACGAAGTGGTCAAGCAACGTATCCCAACCGGCTTCGGCGAACACCAGTTCCGTCAGGAGTGGGAGGGGTTCGACGACGACACACGCTATACCGCTCCGGTCGCGGCGATTGTACGCAAGAAGGGACCACCGCAACTTGGTTCGCTGGGTGGCGGCAACCACTTTATCGAACTATGCCGCGACGAGGAAGGTATGGTCTGGCTGATGCTGCATAGCGGCAGTCGTGGCGCTGGCAACATGATCGCCAGCCATCACATCGCCATCGCCAAAAAGCTCAACCAGGACCTTGGGATTCCGTCGGCGCCCGATCTGTGGGTGCTGCCGTTGGAGCGCCCCGAAGCCCAGAATTACCTGCGCGATATGCTATGGGCGCAGGACTACGCCATGGAAAACCGTCAGCGCATGCTGTGGAGCTTCATCGAACTATTCGCCGACCTCCTCAAGAAGAAACTCCACATCAAGCTAGAATTCGATCCCACAGCCGTCGTCAACATTCATCATAACTATGCCCACAAGGAAACGCATTTCGGACAAGAGGTGTGGGTACATCGCAAGGGCGCGACGTTCGCGGATACGGACGTTCTCGGCATCATCCCCGGCTCGATGGCGACGGGATCGTATATCGTCCGCGGGCTAGGCAATCCCGAATCATTCACGTCCTGCTCGCACGGCGCGGGGCGCACGATGAGCCGGGGACAGGCCACACGCTCGATCACGTTAGAATCGTTCGCCAACAAGATGAAGGGCATCGTCGCCGAAACCACCGCCGAATACCTGGACGAAGCGCCACAGGCATACAAAGACCTTGACACGGTGATCCACAATCAGTCCGACCTCGTTGAACCAGTGCGCCGTTTGCTGCCGCTGATGAACGTCAAAGGGGCGTCGCAGGGACGCCGCGACCGGAAGCGCGACCGCGACGACAGCGTGCAACGCCGCAAGTCTGACCAGCGCCAGCGGCGGCGCGACTAAAGGAAACATTATTGAGCGACGACCCACACGCCATCCCAGATCACGCCGAGTTCCGGCGATTGCTCCACGCCGGACACGGACGGGTGATTCTGTTCCTGTTAAGGAACGATAGCTCCCCCTACCACGACATCATTCTCGATGCTTGCCTACACCATCCAGCCTACGATACACAAAGCGAAGGCACACGCGGCGCGTACATGCTCGACCTGATGCATGCCAGCGGACAGTTTCAGGTGTATCGCCAGCACGTTCTGGACGCCCTCCGTGCTTCCATGAAGGCAGAAGATGCTAACGAATATGACGACGATCACCTATGTTCTATCGCACGCTGGCTCGCCGAAGCGGGCGACCAGGAAGCACGCGATGCCCTTTACGCCTTCGTCACGGCGGCACTCGAAAACGGCGAAGATAAAGGAACACAGTATCTTATTACCCTTGATGGCATCGAAGGATTCGTCCATGTCGTGACCGCTGTTGACCGACAAGCAGGAGCAGCAATTGACGCAGACTCCTTATACGGCGGTTGGCTGACCTATGCTCTCCAAGAGAGGGAGGGCGAAGAACAGGCAAACGCATTGATTGAGGAGGCCGCTGCACAGAACGAACGGGTTGCAGCATATCAACAGGCAGTCGCATGGAACGATGCAAGAACGAAGCGGAACCAAAAAGAACGCACTGCACGACCCTACGAGGATTACGCCGTCTTACAGGCGTTAATCGAGAACAGCGCACGCCCAAAGTATCCCAGCAAGTTTATGCAGTGGGGACGACAAGCCAATGACAACGATCTCAAGCATGCTGCTACGGATTTGCTCGAAACACACGACGATGAGCGAATCCTCAAGTACCTCCACGTCTTTCGACGCAGAGCGTTTCCACTCGATCATGCACACCTCATCGCCCTGACAGAACATCAGGACGAGGCAATCGTGGAAGCGGCCTATAGTGCGTTGGAGATGGTTCCGCATCCAACGGTACGGGCGCACGCCCTGCACCTGTTCGCAAACGCACGACGACCAGCGGAAGCGGTTGGTCTGCTCGCCGCCAACTTCGAGGAAGGCGACCAGCCATGGATCGAGCAGGCGTTACGCCAGGAGTTGACCGACGACGAAGTTCATGCGATCGGACGCAATGTTCTCGATATCATGGAACAGCGTGATGATGAGAATGGAATCGTCGGGCGCACCTTGAGTATCAGGAACGATCACCGAACCCAGGAACAAGATGCGCCACTGTTATTACGGCTTTACGAGCGCGAACCATGTAGCTTCTGCCGTGAGTACATCGTGGAGGCACTCATAGCGCTGGACTGTATGCCGCCCTGGATGATCGCCGAATGTCGCTACGATTCTTACATGACCACACGAACGCTCATCGAGGAAGCATATGGGGACGACGATCACCTGTCTGAGCATCGCGAGCTATGAGCACGCTCTCACCCGTGGTCGTCTGGACAAGGCGCTGGGCGAAAGCAAGAACGGGCGTATCATCAAGGGTCGTGGCGACAACGGGCGCATAAAAAGGTTCTAACCACACGATCCATCGCCTACAATAGACCTAGCGACTATTGACGTGGCATCTCCGTTGGTCGTTGGTCATTCGTCGTTGGTCATTTGTCACATAAAGGATATTCCCATGCATATACTCGTCCTTCATGGTCCCAACCTCAACATGCTCGGCACACGCCAGCCCGAAATCTACGGCGCGACGACGCTCCAACAAATCAACGAAGCAATCGCGGAAGCGGCACAGGCCGAGAACGCAACTGTGCGTACATTTCAGTCCAACTATGAAGGGGCGCTGATCGACGTTATTCAGACCGAGGCACCGGGGGCGCAGGGCATCATTATCAATCCAGGGGCGTTCACACACTACAGCATCGCCATTCGCGACGCCCTTGCGAACGTCGCGTGTCCGATCATCGAGGTACATCTGTCGAATATCTACAAACGTGAGGAGTTTCGCCACCATTCCGTGACGGCACCCGTAGTGACCGGGCAGATCAGCGGACTTGGGTGGCGTGGCTACCTGCTGGCGCTGCGATGGCTCGTGGAGCAAGGGGCAAGCTAGATGACGATGAACACGAAGATCGAATAGAGAACAACAACCAGGATCAAGAAAATGATGCCATACATAATCTTGCGCCGCTCCTCGTCGTATCCCCATGGACCGATATTGAGGCGATTATTAAATCCCGCTACCTGCACGGTATACACGGTGTCATCGCCCGCACGCCGCGTTACCTGCTCGCCCTCAACCACGATGTCTTGACGGCCAAGGTCGAACTGCGCGAAGGTCAGCGGGATCATGTGAACCGTCACCTTGCTCATAATGGGACGTGTATCCTGCCCGATCTCCGGCTCTACTGCGGCGATCAGCGTCCGTAATCCCGGCACCGAACGCCATTCGCGTTTGATGCCGGGATGATATTCTTCATAGACGACCTCTGTCGTCGCCTCATCGCGCAACTCGTCCTCGTTGAGATTCGGCAGATCGTCGTGGCTACGACGCTGCCACGCTACACGTCGCCAGTTGAACACCTTACGCTGCACCAGTCGCCCGATGCCCTGGCATTGCGTGCATTGCAAGCTACCGCCACCGTTACAGGTTGGACACGGCACAAGTGCCTGACGGACTTCATATTGACCCGCCGCCGCAGGTGCCGCCGTTTCCCCCTCACCGGTCCGCGCTGTGATTGTGTCCTGCTGATGGATCGACCCAGACTGCTCACCGCCCTGACCCGCAGGGATCGTACGGGTTTGCAGCACACGGCGCGAACCCTTACAGGTCGGGCATATCTCATGCCCATTGCCTTCACACCGTGAGCATTGCATGATGCGCTCGGACCCCGTGATGATCTCGGTGCGCCCGGGATCGTCGACGAACCCGTTGGGACGTGGCAGCTTTACGTTCCAGCGTTCGGCCTCGCGTTGGACCGGAAACGCTTGCATATCGCGGTCGGGTTCTTCCATGGTAGTCGGTTGGTCGCGGGTTTCGAGCAGCACATCCAGCGTATAAAAATAGAGGTTCTGCGAGCGGATATCGCGCAGGTTGACGATGCGTCCAAGATGCTGTCGGCGAAACTCGGAGCGCTTCCCCTGCACGCTCCACTGATCGAGCAGCCGTCCCAGCACGATTGGATCGCGCAACGATTCGGCGCGAGCGTGCGCTTTTTCAATGGGATCACGCAGCAGATCAGCACCCAGCACCTGCTCGACCTCGCTGTCCATGACGCCGTATGACTGGAAGTTCGCGCTCGTGTTGATCGCCCGCACGGTCGCGATGTCGGTCAGAAGAGGTTGCTTGGCGTTGAGGATGATCCCGGCACGCACGAGTGCGCGGTCGAGCGCCTCGGTGGCGGCTTCCGCCGACGGATAGCGTTTGCGCGGATCGATTGCCAGCAGCGTTTGAAACACCCGATCGACATCCGGCGGCAAATCTAGTCCATGCGTCGCCAGCGGCATCACCGGACCAAAGCGGTAATCGGGATGTTCGGGCTGTTTCTCCCACGGCAACGTACCCGTCAGCATGAAATACAGGATCACGCCAAGGCTGTACAGGTCCGAAAGTGCCGTAACGGAGGTCGCTGATTGGGCGTGTTCGGGCGAGAAGAATCCCGGCGTCCCCATGATCACCTGCATCGTCGTGTGGCTTTGTTGGGGCAAACGGGCGATACCGAAGTCGGTCAGCACGACACGACCGCTCGGACCGGCTTCGAGCAGGATGTTGCCCGGCGACACATCGCGGTGGACGATATGCATGGAATGTGAATAATCCAGCGCCGCTCCGATCTGCCGAAAGATATTGACGGCATCCTTGATCTCGACCCGCTGGTTCTTTTCCATGAACTGCCGGAGCGAACCACCCAGCACCAGTTCCATGATCGTGTACATATACGAGCCTGCGGTACCGTGATCGTACACCCCAACGATATTGGGATGGCGCAGACGGCTGATCATGTCGGCTTCGCGGGTGAAACGGGCGACGGTTTCTTCGTCCTGACTGAGTAGAATTTTCACGGCGACCGCCCGTTCCGTGAGCAGCCGGTGGCGACCACGCCAAACCTGCGCGGTCGCGCCTCGTCCCAACTCGTGTTCCAGGATGTAATTGCCGATGCTACGTGGCGTGTTGATCATGCTATCTTCGGTTGGTGGCACATAGCTCGGTTCAAGCAGACGCCTCGCATGCTACGCTCATATGCGCTCATTACGTGCTGATTGTACCTGAAAACACCAAACGCACGAACTGCCTGCTCGGCCTTAGCGTGTGATATCGCGCAGCGCCTCGGCAATCGCCGTGTCCTCTGCCGCGACACGCTTCGCCTCGTCGTCCAGAGTAGCCGAACGGCGCTGACGCAATGCCAGGGGTGCGACCGCCACAACGTCGTCACGTCCGGCGATGGTACGCGTTGCCAGCGCAGCGTGTGCGCGTGCGGCTTCCAACAGTGCATCTTCGGCGCGGTGCGAGGGAATATGCAACGCATCGACCAGACCAACCGCTAGTTCCTCGGCCTCGCGGTCGGGGACGACGTGCGGCAACGCGGCGCGAGCCTGGACGATCACGCTTCGGAGCGTCGCGATACGCGCGGCGTGCCGTGCGCGGAACGCTATCGGCTCGGCGCGGAACGCCCGCACGTTGTGGGCGGCTTCCAGGCGGCCTTCGCCCGCCAGCGGCGGCACCCACACCCGCAGACCAAAACGGTCTAGAATCTGGGGTCGCAGACGACCTTCTTCCGGGTTCATCGAACCGATCAGCACGAAGCGGGATGGATACAACCGCACCATCGCGCCGCGCCGCACGAATGTCCGGCCCTGCGCGGCGGCGTCCAGGATCGCATCGGCGATATGGGGATCGAGCAGGTTGATTTCGTCAACGTAGAGCACGTTGCCGTGCGCTCGCCACAGTACCCCCGGTTCGAGCAGCACCCGTCGCTGCTCCAGGGCAACTCGTTCGTCGATACCACCGACGACATCCTCCATGCGTGCGGTCAGCGGTAGTTCGATCAACCGCACCGGTTCTTCGCGTGCCAGTGGTTCACCCCGCGCCAGACGTTCGCGGCAATCAGGACACAGGGTGTCAAGGTCATCGGGGTCGCATCCGTTGGAGCAGGTCGGCTGTAGCACAGGCGGCATCAGATCCAACGTCGAGCGCACCGTGGTGGTTTTGCCAACGCCATAGGGACCTTGCAGCAATACACCGCCTACGCCTGGGTTGATCAGCGCCAGCAAGAGAGCGAGCTTTAGTTCGTCCTGCCCCACGACAGCAGGAAACGGAAATACATCATTTGGCTGCATAGGTCAACGATACCATCAGTTGCTCGTCTGCGACACGCCCAAACGTCCTGAACTGCACACCGCCTAACGGCATATTTGATGGCTTACCCCAACACGCTCCATGGTATAATCGTATCGTGTGCGGGCGTAGCTCAGCGGATAGAGCAACTGCCTTCTAAGCAGTCGGTCGCGCGTTCGATTCGCGCCGCCCGCGCCATTTCCGACAAACGTAAATTATACGTTTCCTCGCCCCTCCTTATTATTAGACATGTGCTGCCTCGCCATCGTTCATCCTGACAACATCCCCAATAGTCGACATTTCAGCGCTGCGGCGACGTGATGTTGGCAGTACCGATCCACTGTATGGTCTGTACGGCGTGCCTGTTCGTCGTCCTGCGAACAGCCAAATTTCTGTATACTACATTGACAATGGGATAGCTTGCTCGTATACTCGCGCAGGCCATCAAGCTACCCCGGTATCATACTTGCCTGTGCTTTACGTATTCATACCAACATCGGGAAGCCACTTGGTACCGATGTGTGGTATTACGCCCACCTTTACGATGAAATAGTTCATCGAGGTTTCACTCGGAAGCACCCCTGTTCTGCGTCCCTCTCATGAAAGGAACGTTATCAATGATACGCTCATCCAGATTGTTGTCGCTTGTTACGATGCTCATGGTGTTTATGATCGTGCTGGCGGCATGTGGAACGACCTCCACCACAACCGAGGCACCCGCCCCGACCGCGCCAGCGGCGGCTGTCGAGCCGACGGAAGCTGTCGCCGCACCGACCGAGGCCGACACTGCACCAACAGAAACAGCACCGGCGGCGGAAGCCACAACTGAAGGTACCGCTGAAACCAGCGAGCCAGTCGCCACGACCGCCGCATCCGGTGACGGTCCGAAAGGCACGCTGACGGTTGCCGTGACGGTGTTCCCGAACTCGTTGGACCTACCCGCGACCGCTGAGGTCAACGCCGGCATGGTCGCCGGGCAGATGTACGATTCGCTGGCGTTTCTGAACGAAGAGGGCAAAATCGAGCCAGCGCTGGCGGAGTCGTGGACCGTTTCCGACGATGGCACTGAATACACCTTTAAGCTGCGCCAGGGCGTAAGTTTCCACAACGGCGAA
This sequence comes from uncultured Chloroflexia bacterium, assembly GCA_963790835.1. Taxonomy (GTDB): domain Bacteria; phylum Chloroflexota; class Chloroflexia; order Chloroflexales; family Kallotenuaceae; genus JBBSGA01. The sequence goes on along the minus strand of CAWBPU010000002.1, from coordinate 1,084,031 downwards.
CCCTTCAACGCCGATTCGGTCGTGCTGTCGTGGGAACGCGGCAAAGCACCCGAAATGAAATTCGGCGACCGCTGGGCAGTCGTACAGTCCCTCACCAAGGTTGACGACTATACCGTGACGGCCAAGACCGAAGCGCCCAACCCTTTGTTGTTGCGTCTGATCGCCGCGAACTGGGGCATGGTGCCGCCGAAATACATCGCCGAAGTGGGCGAAAAGGGATTCGCCGCCAAGCCCATTGGCACCGGACCGTTCATGTTCCAGGAATGGGTCAGCGATGACCGTATCGTGATGAAGGCTAATCCGAACTACTGGCAGCCCGGTCTGCCGAAGCTCGAAACCCTGATCTTCCGCCCGATCCCCGAATCGGCGACCCGTGTTGCCGCGATCCAGACCGGCGAAGTCGACATCGCAACACGCCTGAGCGCAGAGGAAGCCGGATCGCTGGAAGGGAAGCCGAACGTATCGGTTATTCGCTACCAGGTGGACCGCGTGTATTACATCACCTTCAACAACATGACCAGCGGTGTTGATCAACCGACGATCAACCCGAAGGTGCGCCAAGCAATGAATTACGCCGTCGACCGCCAAGCGATCATCGAATCGTTGCTGGGCGGCGCAGGCAAAGAAATCACCGGGTTCATTACTCCTACCAACCTGGGCTACGATACCACCATCCAGCCATATGCCTTCGATCCCGACAAGGCACGTGCGTTGCTGGCGGAAGCAGGCTATGCCGATGGATTCGAGATGAACTTCGCGTGTCCGTCGGGTGCATACACCAACTTCGAGCAGGTCTGCGAATCGATCGCTGGCTACCTGGGCGAAGTTGGCATCACCGCCAACCTCGAACTCATGGAATCCGCCAAATTTTGGGACCTGGAAGCCAAGAAAGAACTGCCACCGTTGTTCGGCGATAGCTGGAGCGAATCCAGCGGCGAAGCTTACCCACGTTTGAAAGGTGCGTTAGGCGGCAAAGACGCATCCTTCTCGTCGTGGACCGATCCTAAGATCGACGACTACCTTACACGCATCTCGTCGACCATGGACGATCAGGCACGCGGCGCGTTGTATGGCGAACTTCAGAGGTACATGTACGACGAGCCACCGTTCATCTATCTCTACGCTCCCGAAACCTTTGAAGCTGTCAACCCGCGCGTTCAGAACTACAACCCTCGCTCCAACGAGATGAAGTACCTGATGGAAACGTCGGTATCTGAGTAAGGATGTACGATCAAGGGTGACGGTGCTGTCGAGTCTTCGACAGCACCGTCACCCTTGATTATCCTCCTAGGAGTAGCCGTGCAACGCTATCTACTGTCGCGTCTCGCACAATCAATCCTGGTTCTTTGTGGCGTGTTTCTCTTAGTATTCTTCATGGTACGTGTAACAGGCGATCCCGCCGCGTTGATGGTATCGCGTGAAGCCAGCCCCGAAACGCTCGCGGCGTTTCGCGAAGCCATGGGCTTCGACCGCCCACTGCTGGTGCAGTTTGGCTCGTTCATCAGCCGTGCAATGGTCGGCGACTTCGGCGATTCGTTGCACTACCGTTCGCCCGCCTTGCCATTGATTCTGCAACGGCTACCGGCCACCTTTCAACTGGCTGCCGTCGCTATGCTTATCGCCATGGTGCTGGCATTGCCGCTTGGGTTGCTGGCGGGCGCACGCCCTGGCTCGGTCTGGGACGGACTGGCCCGGATCGTTGGCGTGATCGGTCAGTCGGTGCCCAACTTCTGGCTCGCTCTGATAATGATCGTGGTGTTCGCGGTCAATTTGCGCTGGTTTCCGTCGTTCGGTCGCGACGAATGGCGCTCGGTGCTCATGCCCGCCTTCGTGCTTGGCCTGGGACCGATGGGGCAGATGGTACGCTTGATGCGCTCGGCGGTGCTGGAAATCCGCAACGATGATTATATCCGCACGGCCTACGGGAAGGGACTGCCCACACACGTGGTGTATGGGCGACATATTTTACGCAATGCGGCGCTCCCGATCGTCAGCGTTATCGGCGTGCAGTTCGGCTATCTGCTCGGCGGCTCGATCTACATCGAAACGATCTTTTCGTGGCCTGGTATCGGACGTATGATCGCGGAAGCCGTTGCCGGACGGGACTTTCCATTGGTACAAGCCATCGCACTATTTACCAGTATCGTGGTGATCGCACTCAACATCCTGACCGATATCGCCTATGCTCTTATCGACCCAAGGATACGCTATGGCAGCTAACGCCCCCGACGCACTTGCGGCACTACAGCGCGCTCCTAATGGCTGGGGCAGGGACATCCTACGCTCGCTCCGGCGCGACCATTGGGGCATGTTCGGGTTGGCGCTGTTCACGATCCTGGTATTGATGGCTGTGTTTGCCCCGCTACTGGCACCCCATGATCCGACCAAGCAAAATTTGCGTGTGGCGAAACAGCCGCCGGTCGGTTCTGTCGGCGGCGAATGGTCGTATCCATTGGGGACCGACAACCTCGGACGCGACCTGCTGAGCCGGATCATTTATGGCAGCCGTGTTTCGCTCACGGTCGGCTTTTTCGGCGTCCTGATCGCGCTCACGCTTGGTCTGACAGCGGGGTTGGTGGCAGGCTACATCGGCGGGCGCATCGACTCCGCGATTATGGGTGTGGTGAACATCCTACTGGCACTACCATACCTGCTGTTCGTGGTTGTCATTGCGGCGATCCTGGGGCGTAGCCTCTTAAACGTGATCCTGATCTTTGGCGTCACCAACGCGCCAGTGTTTGCGAGAGTGACACGCGGCGAGGTGCTGCGTCTACGACAAACGCCCTATGTGGACGCCGCACGCACGATCGGATGCAGTAACGTGCGTATTCTGCTTTCCCACCTGCTACCAAATATGATCGGCCCGTTGATCACCGTCGCGACGTTTGAAATGTCGGCGATGATCTTCTACGAGGCAGGTCTAGGCTTCCTTGGACTGAGCGTGCCGCCGCGTGTGCCAAGTTGGGGAAACATGCTGGCAACCGGACGGCAATACTTGATAACTCAACCCTGGATCGCGGCATGGCCTGGTCTGGCGATCATGTTCGCATCCTTATCGATGAACCTGATCGGCGACTGGCTCCGCGACGCCTACGATCCACGTTCACGCCGGACGATCCGCTAACCATGCACCAACCGAATATTCTCCTGATCGTTGCCGACCAACTCGCGGCTCCCGCTTTGCCCGCCTATGGCAACACCGTCGCCCTGACACCCACGCTCGACGCTCTGGCGCGTCAAGGCGTGGTGTTCGAGAACGCCTATTGCAACAGCCCGTTATGTGCGCCGTCGCGTGCCTCGTTCATGACAGGGCGGCTACCATCGCGCATCGCGGCCTACGACAATGCTGCACCGTTCGATACGGACGTGCCGACCGTCGCGCACCATCTACGGGCGCAGGGCTACCGCACCGTTTTGAGTGGCAAGATGCACTTTGTCGGTCCCGATCAATTGCACGGCTTCGAGGAACGGCTGACCACCGATATCTACCCCGCCGACTTCGGTTGGACGCCTGATTGGGAACACCCGGAGTGCCGACTGTCCTGGTATCACAACATGTTGAGCGTGGTTCAGGCCGGACCGTGCGTGGTGACGAACCAGATCGACTTCGACGAAGAGGTGGTGTTCCATGCACGGCGCAAACTGCTCGACATCGCCCGCGACGCCGATGCGCGCCCATTCTTTTTGGTGGCATCGCTGACACATCCCCACGATCCCTACGCCATCGCACGGTCGTACTGGGAGCGCTACGATCACGACGCGATCGACATGCCCGCTGTCGAACCGATAGCGGCAGATGACCTCGACCCTCACAGCCGCCGCATCCGCGACATGTGTGCGATGGATCAATACAGCATCACCGACGACCATGTGCGCGACGCTCGCCATGCCTATTATGGCGCGATGAGCTACGTGGACGACAAAATCGCGCTGCTATTGCAAACGCTGGACGAGATCGGACAGCGCGATAACACCATCGTCGTCGTGATCTCGGACCATGGCGATATGCTGGGCGAGCGCGGGCTGTGGTACAAGATGACCTTCTGGGAATGGTCGGCACGAGTGCCGTTGATTGTGTGGGGACCGCAACGGTTCCAACCCCGCCGCGTCGCCGCGCCCGTATCGTTGGTCGATCTACTGCCGACGTTGTTCGAACTGGGTGGTGGCGAAACCGCTAGCCTCGCCTCGTACACCGACGGGCATAGCCTGGTGCCGCTGCTTACCACCGACCACGAATGGGACCATAATGTCGTTAGCGAATACCTGGCGGAAGGTGCGGTCGCGCCATGCCTGATGATTCGGCATGGCACGTTCAAATACATCTGGAGCCAGCCTGACCCTGAGCAGTTATACGACCTGGCAACCGACCCACACGAGTTACACAATCTGGCGGGCGATCCGCGCTTCGAGCCAATGCGACATCACATGACGGCGGCAGCAACGGCGCATTGGGACAGTGCGGCATTGCGCGAGCAGATCGTCGATAGCCAGCGCCGACGACGACTGATCGCCAATGCGATGACGACAGGGCAGCGAACCGCATGGGACTTCCAACCCCACCGCGATGCAACCAACCAGTACATGCGGAATCATATGGAACTCGACGACCTGGAACGCACGGCGCGGTTCCCACCTGTCGCGCCGCCGGAAGCCACTCTACCTGAGCGTCACTAGCAGCACACAATAGAATGGCGAGAAGGGAGATTTCCTATCTCGCCGTTCTAGCAAGGTCAACGCTTACGAGTAAGCGTCCAGGGCGTTTCTTGCGAGCTTTGCCATTGCACTACATCGTCGGTGAGAAACCGCACCCTAATTGCACCACCACCAGATGTTTTCGGTCCGCGCAGAAAGACCGACTGATCGTCCTCACGTTCGGCGACCAGTCGCCAGATTTGCCTGATCGGCAAGCCCTTGTGCTGAATTGTGACGCGCTTGGCAGCGAGTTCAAAGGTCACTTCGATCGGCGGGTCAGCAGCTTCCCATACACCGTCGAGCATAGTGCGCAGCGGCGGCACATGCGACGAGACGCTTGTCGGTAGGGTGCTTTGCGCTGGCATAACCCTGCCGCACGCCCCTAGCACCATAACCAGCCCAAGCATGGCCATCACTCGCCGCATCGTCGTGCCTCCATGCCCTGTAGACTACGTTATGTACATGGTACCCCGTTCTTAAAGTGTTGGGTACATACTTGCTAATGCCATAGAGATTCCCTCTTCAGAACTTGCTGCATTGTCCTGACTATATGCTGGTGAACATGATGACAGAGCGAAAAACTATCCACGAACGACGCACAACAAAGGCCAACCAAGAAGCCAGTAACGTAGCCTCACCGGAACGCGAACAAGCAGCCGAAGATCATATCGCGCCAATGGGACAGGAAGCGCCTGAAATTGTCGACGATGGCTCAGTGATCGGCGAAAAACGTCTGGAACGCCCACTGATCGGCGATGCCATGACCTCGTTTATCGGCGGTATGAGCATTAGCTTCGGCGCAATTGCGCTGGCCTGGACTGGCGCGTCACTTGGCGGTGCCGTTGCACCCTCGGTGGCGCACCTGGGTAGTTCGCTCGCATTTCCAATCGGCTTGGTGATCCTACTGGTCGGCAAGAGCGAGCTCTTTACCGAGAACTTCTTTTTGCCTGTGAGCGCGGTATTAGAACGACGCGGCACGATGCGGCAATTAGCATCGTTGTGGAGCGTTAGTCTGCTGTTCAATCTGATCGGTGGTCTGGTTTTCGCGCTTCTGATCACCAGGCCAGGTGTCCTGGGGGTAGAACCGGCTCGGGAACTGGTCGAACTGGCGCAGCACAAACTGGAATACTCATTCGAGACAGCCTTCGTCAAAGCAATATTCGCCGGTTGGCTGATGACGACCATGACCTGGCTTGTCGTCGCCGCCACTGGGCTTGGTCCACGACTGGCGATCATCTGGGGTGTGGGAACCTTGATCGTGCTTGGCGAGTTCAATCATGTCGTTATCTCGGCAGCCGAAATTTTCATGGCGATGTTCCTGAGCGCCGATATCACGGCCGGTCAGTGGTTTACACGCAACTTCATCCCCGCGGTCCTTGGCAACATCATCGGCGGCGTCGTGTTCGTCACGCTGTTATCGTATGTCCAGGCACACTTCACCGAGGACTAGCATAGCTCCTGTGGTCAGTGGTCAGTGGTATTGAGAACGTCAGGCATCCATATCCAGCGTGGGAGATCGACGGTGCCGTCCTGCTCGAAGATAATACCTTCGGCCTCCAGGATGTCGCGCTGCTGGTTACCGTGCGTCGATATGCCGCCGCGTGCGTTGATCACGCGCTGCCAGGGGACATCGTGGTTCGTGTGCCGCAGGTGGTGCATGGCATAGCCGACCACCCGCGCGGGACAGCCCACGATCTCGCCAATAGTGCCATAGGTCGTCACGCGCCCGACAGGAATCGCACGTACGAGGTCATAGATTTGCTCGTAGAGCTTTGGTTCCGGTGATTGTGTCATACGTACAGTATAGCGGCACCCCTGGCATCCATCATGCTTACGCAGACGACGACCAAGCTGAACGTCTACGCCATAAACGATTGACAGTCTCATTCACCTGTTCTACGATATAGACAAAGAAGAAGGAGCGAGTATGGACCACACGAAACATACTGTGAGCCGCCGGGACTTTCTCCGAGGTAGTGGCGGTGGCTTTGCCCTTGGTGGCATGCTCGCGCTTGGCGCAGATATTCGTCCCGCGATGGCCCGGACCCAAACCCTCAAGATCGCAGGAACGACCGAAGTTCCTTCCATTTGTCCCTACTGTGCCGTAGGTTGCGGAACACTTGTCAGCGTGCGCGATGGCAAGGTCGTCAACATCGAGGGCAACCCGGATTCGCCAATCTCGCGTGGAACCCTGTGTCCCAAAGGTGCGGCATCTTTCCAACTGGCCGTCAATCCCCTTCGCACGACCAAGGTCAAATATCGCGCTCCTGGCAGCACCACCTGGGAGGAGCGCCCGCTTGGTTGGGCGATGGATCGTATCGCACAACTTATCAAACAGACCCGCGATGAGAACTTTGTCGAAACCGTCACGACCAAGAACAAGGCCGGCGAAGATGTTCGAAAGGTGGTCAACCACACCACCGCGATCGCCTCGCTGGGCGGAGCAACACTCGATAACGAATGGAATTATGTACAACTCAAACTGATGCGGGCGCTGGGGGTCGTCTGGATCGAAAACCAGGCTCGTATATGACACTCTAGCACCGTACCCGGTCTGGGTACTTCATTCGGTCGCGGCGGCGCGACAACAACACAGCAAGACCTCCAGAACTCAGATGTCATCATGATCATGGGCTCGAACTTCGCCGAATGTCATCCGGTCGGCTTCCGCTGGGTTATGAAAGCGAAGGCCAAGGGAGCCAAGGTCATCCACGTCGATCCCCGTTTCACACGCACGTCGGCGATGGCAGATATTCATGCGCCGATCAGGGCAGGTTCGGACATCGTGTTCCTGGGTGGCATCGTCAACTATTTGCTGACCAACGAAAAGTATTTCCGCGAGTATGTTGTGGCCTATACCAACGCTGCAACACTCGTCGGCGACGAATATCAGGATACCGAGGATCTGGAAGGCATCTTCTCCGGCCTCAATAAAGACAACCGTACCTATACCGCCACCAGCTGGAGCTACAAGTCGACGCCACAGGACGAGCAGAACCAACCGGATGCCACCCAGGACGAATCACAGTCGTTCTCGGCGCGGGTCGGGAAACTCGTCGGACCACCGCCACAGCAGGACCCGACGCTTCAGGACCCGCGTTGTGTTTTCCAGATACTCAAACGCCATTACAGCCGCTACACGCCCGAAATGGTCGAGCAGGCGACCGGATGTCCGCAGGATGTTTTCTTGCAAGTGGCTGAAACGCTGGCTGCCAACAGTGGGCGCGAACGTACCGGGGCAATCTGCTATGCGGTCGGCTGGACGCAGCACACCGTTGGCGTCCAGATCATTCGGGCATCCACGCTCGTGCAAAGTCTGCTTGGCAATATAGGGCGTCCTGGCGGCGGCATCCTGGCACTGCGCGGACACGCAACAATCCAGGGCTCGACCGACGTTCCGACGCTCTATAATTTGCTGCCAGGATACCTCAACATGCCGTCCGCACTTAAGACGCATGAAACACTCATCGATTACCTGGAAACCGAGGTCACGCCAACGGCTTATTGGTCCAACATGCCAAAGTTCATGGTGTCCCTGCTCAAAGCATGGTATGGCGATGCCGCAACGGCTGAAAATGAGTACGGCTATAACTGGCTCCCCAAGATCGATGGCGACTACTCACATATGCCGATGTTCGTGGCGATGGCAGAAGGCAAGATCAAAGGCCTGATCGCGGCAGGGCAGAACCCTGCTGTCGGTGGACAAAATTCCTCCTTGCAACGCAAAGCGCTCGCTAAACTCGACTGGTTGGTGGTACGCGATGTGTTCGAAACTGAAACGTCGACCTTCTGGCTCGATTCACCCGAAATCAAGCGCGGAGAACTTGTTTCCAGCGACATTCAGACCGAAGTCTTTTTCCTTCCGGCGGCCCCCGTACCAGAAGGCGAAGGCACATTCACGAACACGCAGCGCTTGTTACAGTTTCACGATAAAGCGGTCGATCCACCCGAAGACGCTCGTACCGACACCTGGTTTACGGTTCAACTCGGTCTGAAACTCAAGGAGTTATACCGAGATTCAACCTCGCCCCTTGATGCTGGAATCCAGGCATTGACCTGGGATTACATCGACGAAGAAGAAAACGAAAAGTGGCGCATCAAGAATGAGCCTTCGGCACACCGGATCATAAAAGAGATCAATGGCTATACCTGGGCCGATAAGAAGGTCGTCAACGGTTTCGGTGATCTTAAAGACGACGGTTCGACGGCGTGCGGTGTCTGGATTTATTCGGGCGTAATGGCTCCCGATGCTGACCACCCCGAAGGGTTCAATCGTGCGGCATCGCGTGTTCCAGGAAGCCTCATTTCGCCGAAATGGGGATTTGCCTGGCCATCGAACCGCCACATTTTATACAATCGCGCATCTGCCGCGCCCGATGGGACGCCATGGAGCGAACGAAAAAAACTCGTGTGGTGGGACGCCGATGCAGACGCGATCAACGCGCAGGGCGAAGCGATCAAAGGCCGCTGGGTTGGTCTGGAAGGCGAAGTGCCTGACTTCCCTGCCACGAAGGCACCCACGACACCTGCCAAACCAAATGGCGTCGGATTGGATTATCATTCGGGAGCGGACCCTTTCATCATGAAGGCTGACGGCAAGGCGTGGTTATTTGCGCCGCAGGGTCTGGTAGATGGTCCGCTACCCACGCACTACGAACCGGTCGAATCACCAGTCGCAAACCCGCTTTATCCGCAGCAGAGCAATCCGGTGTACAAGCGGTACGACGTGCCAGGCAACGCCATGGCCGCTGTCGGGGACGCACAATATCCGCTCATTCTGTCGACGTACCGACTGACCGAACACCACCTCACCGGCTCGATGTCGCGCTGGATACCATGGCTCGCCGAATTGCAACCGGAGTTGTTCTGCGAGATCAGCCCGGAACTGGCTCAAGAACGTGGTATCGCGAACACCGAGCGCGTCGCAATCTCCACGCCACGCGGCACAATCGTCGCAAAAGCCCTGGTTACAAAACGATTGCGCCCGTTCTTGATAAGCGGTCAAGTAGTCCATCAAGTTGGTCTGCCCTGGCACTGGGGCTACAAGGGCATTGCGGTTGGTGATGTTGCCAATGACCTTACTGCGCTCGTCGGCGATCCTAACGTCAACATCCATGAAAGCAAAGTGTTCGTCTGCAATATCGACAAGGCTTAGGAGAAACGCACGATGAGCCAGCCAATGGGATTTTATACCGATACCACGGTGTGTATCGGATGCAAAGCCTGTCAGGTCGCGTGTCACCAATGGAATGATCTGCCTGCCGAACTCGCCGACACCGCCCATGGGGGCGAAACCTCACACACCATCATTCCACTCGAAGCGGTTGGCGTAGGCAACTCGCTGGGTCTCCAGACGCGCCCATTAACCGGCGACAGCTATGACAACACGGGCTCGTTGTCGGCTGTGAACTGGCGGCATGTCAAATTCATCGAGAAGTCGGGAACCGGAGACCTCAGCGGTGGTCAGGCCAGCTATAACCAGCAAGATCCTGATCGCAGTAATTTGCAGTGGATGATGATGTCGGACGTATGCAAACACTGCGTAAACGCGCCCTGCCTGGAAGTCTGCCCGACAGGCGCGATCATCCGAACAGAATTCGACAGCGTATACATTCAAGAGCCAGTATGTAACGGCTGCCGCGATTGTATTTCGGCCTGCCCATTCGGCGTGATCCACGTTTCCGGGCTCGCTAACGAAGGGAAGGGCACAGCAAAGAAATGTACGCTGTGCTACGACCGTATGCAGCACGGCCTCACACCCGCCTGTGCTCAGGCGTGCCCGACCGAATCGATCCAGTTCGGACCCATCGCCGACCTGAAGGTACGCGCCCAAAAGCGCGTTGAGCAACTGCATGACCTGGGCTTTGCTCAGGCACGCCTCTACGGGGCCGACGACAAGGTGTTGGGTGGCCTCAACGCTTTTTACCTGCTGATGGATGAACCCGAAGTGTATGGTTTACCCTCCGCGCCAAAGCTCCCTAGCCGTATTGTCGCACCATCGCATGCATGGAGCGGACTGATGGCACTCGTCATGGGTGTCATCGGCGCGATCACATTCCGCAAAAAGCGTATGGATGACTTCGCCAGCGACCGATCGGCGAAGGAGGCGCAGCCATGACCCGCATCGTCACCGATCCACACTGGTACTGGTATATCGTCTTTTACTTCTTCTTCGGAGGTATTGCCGCTGGTGTTGCCTTCGCGGGAGCGCTTGCAGCCCTATTCGGCGGTCCACGTATGCGTCCGGTCGTGCGCCTTGCAGGGCTGATCCCATTCCCGCTGGTGCTGCTGTGTACGGTCCTGCTGGTCCTGGACCTTGGACGCCCCGAGCGCTTCTGGCACATGGTGTTTCAGTCCGCGACCTGGCTGCCAATGTTTAAGTATTGGTCGCCCATGTCGTATGGCTCGTGGATTCTATCGGTTTTTGGCGCGCTCACCGCAGTAAATTTCGTAGCAGCACTATGGGGAGATCGTCCCGGTCTGTTGGCGTGGCTCCCGAGATTGCTGCGCTGGCAACCGCTGATGGTTGTGTTTCAGGCGGTAATGCTCCTCGTGAGCTATGGCCTGGCCTCATATACAGGCACGTTACTTGGCGCGACGAACCAGTTGTTCTGGAGCGATTCATCATTCATCAGCATGGTGTTCTTTATTTCGGCCGTCGGCACAGGCATCTCGACACTCGTCCTGGTGGCGCTATTCGGACCACGCCTGGGTGTTACTCATGGCGCGATCGCGGATCTGGAGGTCGCCGACAACTGGGCGATTGTACTAGAACTGGTGGCGCTCGTGATCTTCTTTGTGTCGCTCGGCAGTCTGGCAGCACCGCTGCTGGCAAGCCCGTATGGTCTGACGATCATCATAGTTACTGGACTGTTCGGGTTATTCATGCCTTTGTTGCTGCATGTGCGGCCTGTGTTAGGGCGTTCCTCGCCCCTGATGGCATCTTTACTAGCGTTAGGTGGCGGCTTTGCGCTTCGGTGGGCGATCGTCTTCGCCGCACAGGGCGTTCAGGTCGCCGGACGATGAGCGATGGTCGGGAGCGATATATGAAACGAGGCAAACGAACGGCGGCAATATTGCTCGTCGTGTTAGTTCTCAGTGGCTGTGGTCCCGAAGCTGGACGCGCTGTCGGCGGAGGACTTGGCGCGGATATCGGCAATCATGCTCCAACCGTACCGAAGTCTAAGATGTTCGGCCCCACTACTACGGATGCGACAACTCCGGCTAATGCAGAACACTGATCAGCCAACGCCGGACGCCCCGCTCCGACCGAAGGATCTGGCGGATCTGCTACTGGCGAGCGGTGACATGCTGCCGCGTCAGCGGGCGCGTGACCAACAGGCCGATCGCGCGGGCATGTCCTTGAAACAGGATATACTTGCGCGCTTGTCCGCACTCGACCCTGACCCGCATCAGCTTGACGCCGCGCTCGCCCAAATCATCGAGGCCATCGGCGAACCGACAGGTCCTACCCGTGGCGTGTGCCTCAACATACTTTACGATTGGGATGCAGCTTGCCAGTCGTCAGATTTCGTGCGCTGGCTTGTCGCGGAAGCCATCGAACAGAGTTCGGGCGAACCGCGCCCCAAACGACGGAAACACAATGCTCAATAGAATATGGGGACGCACACCACCACTGCGTCCCGATGCCCAGGAAGCGATTGACCAGCTTGGCAAACTCGCTGAATCACGACCGGAACTGCGCGAACTTGCCGCGATCAATGCCGCGTTGCTGAAAGCAATGCTCACACATCCATCGAAGCCGCTCGACTTCGACATCGAAGCCGTGCATGGAGCGACCAAACTCGAAGCCGGGTTGCCCCTCCTGCGTGGAGAAACGATTTGGATGGACCAGACGGTGCTCCGCGATCGGTTCGTTCAGCTTTGCGAAGTGATGGCATCACAGGGGCATGACGCGGCGACGGAACTCGGCAAAGCCGCTCGACGCGAAACACTCCTCATCGGCGAGATCGCCCAGGCAACGCTCAATGGCGAACCACAAATGATGGCGCGCACCGCCGCCGAACTAGGATTGGACGCTGGGCTCGCGGCGACATTGTTACGATACGCTCTATTTCCGCTGCTCCAGCCGTTTATGCAACAACAACGCGAGCGGTTCGATATCGGTCAATGGAAACGTGGCTATTGTTGGTGTTGTGGTGCGTGGGCGTTACTGGGGGAGTTCCGAGGACTTGAACAGGCACGAATATTGCGCTGTGGGGTATGCGCATCGGAGTGGGAGATCGACCGGTTGATGTGTCCAGTCTGCGAAAACCGGGTTCATCAGGACTTCCTTAGTTTGGCGGTCGAAAGCGAGGGAATCCATCAACGCGCCGTCGCTTGTGAGCGGTGCCACACCTATGTCAAGCACATCGCGACATTAGTGCCGATCCCACCGCTGCATCTATTCGTGAGCGACCTCCAAACACTTCATCTCGATCTGATCGCGATAGAACGCCAGTATATGGCGGCATACTAGCACCCTATGAGTTTTCAGCAACACACCGGAGGCCGTCGTGAAGATACTATCAACCTGTATTGCTAGACGTTGGGGGATCGCGGCGTTGGTACTGTTCATGACGGGTTGCCGCCCGATTGGAACGAGCGTCGTCACACCCGTGCCAGTTCCAGTTGCGACCTCGTACGTCGCACCGCTGACAACACCCGTGCCGACCGCCCAGCAGGCGGTCGTACCAACCGTGCAGTCAATCGAAGATGCACCCCCTCCATCGATTATCACCGTGGAGCCCGCCACCGAAGCAACGACGTCCACACCTTAGTTCTATCCTGACCTTATGCGCCAGTTGACGTTAAGTGCCAACGCGCCCAGATTGGGCTGCTATAGGCGATGGGGATACCCCCACGCAACACACGCACAATAAACCATTGTTCGCCTTCACCACGCGGCATGATCGTCACCTGGCGTCCGATCAGCTGGGCGCCACGATGCTCCCAACTATTGACCAGCGTCGCCCCATTTGACCAAACCTCGAAGCGCGTCCACGCACCATCGGCATTGCGGTCGTCGCACCACACCCCGAGTTCGAGCGGCTCATGGGCTGCAAGCTGTAGCCGCGCGCCCATCAGCGACCGATTTCCGGCGATGAGTAACGCGAGCGTCGGCGAGCGCGTCGCGAAGATGCGGTGCTGGAGCAGCGTTTCCTGAATCGCCTCCATCGTCAGAACAGGAGCAAGCATACCGGCGCGTGGCAACGTCGGGCTGCCCCATTCATCGCCATGGTGATCGGAAACGCCGATCGCACCGACATGCCAACCGCGGTCTAGCGCCCGAAAATACACGTCACCGTAATCATCGTCGCGATTGAAACATTCAAACGTGACGAGTCGCTCGTCCAGCATGGGCGTATATGTACAGCCATCGAAACACGCTAATTCGCGTCCCGGGTGGTTGAATCCGGCGATCACCGCTGCATTCGCCACAGGTCGCGCAGCCACGAGCCAGCGATAATACTCGTCCATCGACATGTCACCCGTACGCAAGTAGCCGTTGAACTCCTCGGACCACCATACGTTGCTATGACCCTGATGCGGAGACGACCACTCGAAGCCCCGGATCGCCAGGAAATCTTCCGTCGTCATTTCCGCGCTGAGTTCGGCTAGGCGCGTCCAGTTTTGGGCGTTGTGCTGGGGGGTTGTCCGGTCATAGAATTCGCCGTGATCGGTAATCGCTGCGAAATGCAGTCCGCGCTCGCGCATCTGAGCGAGCGCCTGTTCGGGAGCGCCTAAACCATCGGAGAAACCTGTGTGATTATGCAGGTCGCCATAGTAGATACCCAATCGTTGCGAACGGAGCACTTGAGGAATCGGAGTAGAACACGCGCCCGAATCCAAAAGCATCGTGGTCGAGTGTGCGATGGTGGCGTCGGTATGATATCCGTGTGTCATTGTACGCTTTCTTCATATGTTCGTGTCTTCGTCACAATGGAACGCATTGTAACAGCATGACCACCGTGAACAGGCGAGTGACCGTCGTGGATACTTGAGAAGGCATCCATAGTGGACCTGTCCCAGGATTGAACGACTCTTGTTCATCGTCGCCGCTATCCATACCTTTTATGGCAAACTCTCATATACCCATCAGCGAAGAACGAGCGTTCCAACCAGGGCACCATGCTATAATCCGCTCGTGTTTGGAACTCTTGCAAATCACTTCATTTGGATTCAATACACGACAATGCCACTAATACATGTGATTCCTCATGGCTGCTCGTTCACTAATTAGCCTACAATATGCGCTTCGGAGCGATCCTGGTTTCGCGCGCAGGGTCAACGAAGATACGGCGATCGTCGAAGGACTGTTGTTACCCGATGGGCGTTCGTTGGTTTTGGCTGCTGTCGCCGATGGCATCAGCGGAGGGCGTGCTGGGGCCGTGGCGAGCCACCTTGCCGTAGATATCGCCTTGAACCATTTTCATGCCCAGGTTCAATCGCAGGTCCCCCGTTCCGAGAGCCAATGGCGGCAGTTGTTGGTCGCATCCGTTCAGGCTGCCAACGATGCGGTGCATCTGCGAAGTATCGAGATGCGGCAGTCGAGCATGGGGACAACATTAATGCTGGCATTGGTGATCGAGCAGCGCGCCCATATTGTCCATGTCGGCGATTGTCGTGCGTATGCCGTCCGTCCGGCGGTGCGCCGCCCTCAGATCACGCAACTGACAGCGGAGCACACCGTCGTCGCCGAAATGGTGGATCAGGGCGCGCTTTCGTATGCCGAAGCGAACGGACATCCCCAGCGACACCAACTGGCACGTTCAATCGGCAACGATATGGACGTTGAGCCGGAATACGTCGCACGCACGCTACGCGCCAACGAACGCTTATTGCTGTGTTCGGACGGCGTACCGCTGCATCTGTCCGACAACGATATTGCCCGCGCCGTCAGCGATGCTCCGTCCCCTCAAACCGCCTGTGACCGGCTGGTAGACCTTTCCAACGCACGGGGAGGTCGTGATAACATTTCCGCAATCGTCGTTTCATTAACGCCGCTTCAGGCTGCAACTTCTGCCCCGCTTCCTCCGTCTTAGCACAAGGTAGAGATTCCAAGCGAATTTGGACGCCATGCTAAGATGACGGTCTGAAGCTTGCTGACGCCCTACGTCAAGGAGGAAAACAACATGGCGATTACCTGTCCGAATGGACACGTCAACGATGAAGGGAACCGTTTCTGCGACCAGTGCGGTGCACCACTAACGGGTGCGCCTTCCGTATCCTCTAACGCACCTAGTGAAAGTCAAATATCTGTGACAACTGATGGAAGCATTGTATGTGCGACATGCGGTCAGGAAAACCTGCCTGGAACCGCCTTTTGTGAGAATTGTGGCGCACAATTACCCCTGCCCGCTCCTGCCGCGAGCGTTGAGGCGGCACCAGAAACCACCAGTGCGGTATCGGCGGACGGCGTCAAGTGTTCAAACTGCGGCGCTGTCAACGAAACCGGAAACACCTTCTGCGAACAATGCGGGGCCTCGCTCGCTGTGGCGTCGGACGCTCCTTCGGCACTGACTTCCGACGAGCCACCGCCAGCGACTGACGACCAGACGTCAGCAAGCGGACCCAGCGCACAAGCACCCGACGCGACCGGTGTCGATACTTCACAACAGCCGATGACCGACGAGCCACCTCCACCATCGCAGGATTTTGCGGCCCAGGATACGGGATCTGCGGACGCCAGCACATCGTCTGCGCCACCTGCGAGTGATAGCGACATGTCTGTTTCGGCATCGGGCGCTCAGTCACAACCGGCGACAGCGGAAGCACAGCCACCAGTTGACGATGCGGTCCAGGTAACAGATGGATCGGCGGATATTGCGGTCGCGCCTGAGGCTAGCGCTGAGATGCCCGACGCGACGGCGGTACCAGCGTCGACTGAGGCCGAACTGAGCAGCGAAGGCGCGTCCTCCGTAGACACCGCCCCACCAGCAGGCGAGAGCACGCCAACTCCCGGCGCAGCAGCGACGCCACTTACGTGTGCGAACTGTGGTGCCGAATTACTGCCCGGCGCGAAGTTTTGCATGGATTGCGGCACCAAGGTGGAGCAACCACCACAGATGGTCCGTCCGACCAACTGTCAGAACTGCGGATCCGCACTGCCCGACAACGCGAAGTTCTGCCTGGAATGTGGAACCAAGGTCGAGATGGTGCCAGCGACGGCTGCAGCAACATCTAGCTCCCAGCAACAAGCCGCTGCACCAGAACCAGCGGCATCGGCGGCGCCGAGCGCGGCAAGTATTCCGGCCGTTCCAGTGGAATCGACGCCACCATCCAGCGCAATCGGGACGTCGGCGGCAACGCCTGCTACGACGCCACCAGCAACACCACCGGCACCCGCCCCGCAGCCTGCCGCGTCGATGGGCCCGCGACTGACCGGACCCAATAACACAACGATCAGCCTGCCGCCCAAGTCCGAGCTCGTGATTGGACGTGAGGACCCAATCAGTGGGATTCATCCTGACGTTGATCTGACGTCGCATGGTGGTGAATCCGGCGGCGTGAGCCGTCGCCACGCGATCCTCAATCAGAGCAACGGACAATGGACTGTCACGGACCTGGACAGCACGAACTATACGCGGGTTGACGGCAACCGCGTTGCACCAAATACGCCGACGCCGATCTACGATGGCGCACGTCTTCAGTTCGGACGGATCGAGTTCGTGTTTCACGCACAGTAAAGCACGCACATAGATCGTGAAAGGGCGCTCCGCAATGGAGCGCCCTTTATGTTTCGCGTAACATGTTTAGGGTTTGGGCGAACAACGGCGGCAGCGGCGCGACCAGTTCAAGCGGCTGCCACGTGAGCGGGTGCGGTAAACACATACGGGCGGCATGAAGCAGATGATGATGGATTGTCACGCCGCCCACTTCAGTCGGTCCACCATAGCGTTCGTCACCCAGAACCGGAAATCCGGCATATGCGAGGTGCAGGCGTATCTGATGAGTACGGCCGGTCAGCGGATGAGCATGAATTAGCGTGGCGGTGGGGAAACGCTCCCCTGCCTCGAAGCGCGTCTTCATGTACTTGACGCTATGGGGACGACCTTCCGGGTGCATCCCGACATCTCCAAGCGGATACACCCGAAACAAACCGTGTGGTCCGCGACCGTGGCCTGTTTCAATCGTCACCTCGTGCCATTGCGGCACGCCCGCCACACAGGCGAGATATTCTTTCTCTACCAGTCCACGCAAAAAGGCATCTTGCAGAGGGGAGTTCGCACGCGGATCTTTGCTGAACACCAGCACCCCAGACGTATCACGGTCGAGCTGATGCACCATATGCAGGGGAACGCCGGGACCATCGCGCTGGAGGATAAACTGCTGCACCGCCCAGCGTACATCGTTCGTGGCGTCCCAGGGCGTCATGGTGACGTATACGCCTGGGGGCTTATTAATCACCAGCAGCAGATCGTCTTCCCACACGATGTCGCTTGCTCCGATTACCGCTCGGCGCACAACATATGGTGGGAAATGAATCGTCAGGAGGTCGCCATCAGCGACGATCGCGTTAGCATCCTGAACACGGTGACGACCGATCCAGACACCGCCCTGCACAACAATCTGGGTCGCCTCATCGGAATCCAGCGCTGCCGCGGCACCTACGGCGTCTACAAGGTGCCGCCCCGCCCAATCCATATCAATGGCTACGACGACTTTGGCCCGTCCAATAGCGGGAATGCCGTTATCCGACAAGAAACTCCTCAGCCGCGATGATAGTTTGCGCGACGACCGCCATTTTCACACGGCGCTCGCGGGCCTTCTGCCGGATACGAGAATATGCTTCGTCTTCGGACAAGTTCACTCGATCCATCAGAATCGCCTTGGCACGGTCGATCAGCGTCCGTTCCAGCAGCGTTTCTTCAAGTTTATTGGCCTCGTCCTTGAGCAGCAATTTCTCGCGGTGACGGCTTACCACAAGGCGCAGGTTTGCCGCAAGTTCTTCCGCTGATACTGGCTTGAGCAGATACGCCAGCGCTCCTGCTTCGGCGGCCCGCAGCACCAGATGGCGCTCGCTGTAGGCTGTGAGCATCAGCATGGGAATATCAAGCTGCGCGGCGATAGCTTCGGCCGCCGTGATACCATCGACGTTCGGCATCTTGATATCGAGCAAGGCGACTTCTGGTTTTTCGCGCAAGGCCATATCGATCGCCTCTTGGCCATCGCTGGCGACGGCGACCACGGTATGCCCTAACTCATCAAGTTGATCGGAAAGTGAGATCGACACCAGAGGATCGTCCTCGGCGATCAGAATGCGTAATCCAGCCATAGCTTTTATCCTCAAATCGAAATGGTGTTATGAAAAGATATGAGTAGTATAACGAAACATTTGGAAAACAGAGGCAAAAGTATTGGCACCTTGAACATATGACCTGTTCAAGGTGCCAATAGTGATGGGAACGACAGCTATGATATTGGAACTACCTGCCCAAACCTACCGCCTTCGATCATTTCCTTGAAGCGTCCCAGGTCTTCTTCGAGTTGACCCTGTGGATTGTTGGTCATGTTCGCCACGGTCGCGCCGATCTTACCACCTGGCGGTGTCCAGTTCATGACAACATGGATCTGTGTTTGGTTGCCCAGTTCGGTAAACACTACCTGGCCACTGGTCGCGACTGTGCCTTCACCCCGCGTGTTCCAGCCAATACGTTTGTTGGGTTCGTCCATTGTCATTTCGGCGTCGAAGCTAACGCCAATACCGAAGGGACCATCGATAGTCCAATGGGACACCTTGCTATCGTCGTCCACTTTGGAAACATTTTTAATGTTGTTCATAAACCGTGGGAAGTTCTCAAACCTGCGCCATACCTCATATACTTCGTGTACGGACGCTCCGACGATAATAGACGCTTCTGCTCGTTCCATTACTGCTCCTTCTCGAAATATTGGATGTTTATACTGAACGTAGCAGAACATATACCACTACCGCCGCGCGCGTCGCGAAAGCGCCTCCTCGTAGACCGCCAGCGTCGCCGCGCCGACCGCATCCCAGGCATAACGGTGAGCATCCGCGCTGTTGCGCTCCCCGACCGTGCGGCGATACTCCGGCGCGGCGACGAACACCTGTAGCGCGGCGGCGAGTGTCCGCGCGTCGCCAGCAGGAACGAGCAGATTAGCGGGGTGTGCCGCCATGACTTCGGCGTAGCCTTCATTGGCAGCCGCCACCATCGGCAATCCGGCAGCCATTGCTTCGATCAGTACGATGCCAAAACTCTCGGCATGGGTAGCAGGAGCACAGAAGATGTCCGCCTCTTGCAGCAGGGCAGGCAAGTCGTCAGGCGGCACGTACCCCAGGAAGCGCACATTGGTGAGGCCAAGTTCAACCGCCAGTCGTTCGAGCGATGGGCGTTCCGGTCCGTTGCCGCCAATGTTGAGCCGTACATGAGGCGATTGCCGTTGGAGCAACGCCATCGCCCGTAGCAGCGTCGCCACGCCTTTACGTTGTTCCATGCGCCCTAGATATACGATTGTGCAATTATCGTCAGCGGGGCGCGGCGTAGCCGGATGGAATCGCTCGATATCCACTCCCGGGGGGATGATCGTGTATCTCCCACCGTACAGCGTTCGGGCGCTGCGTTCGGCAGCATGCGAAATCGCGATGCGATGGTCGAAGCGGCGCAATGAGCGTTGCTGGGTGCGAGCAGCCATCGCGACCAGCGAGCGATACCATGGCGGCTCGATCGCGACGAGAAAGGTCATGACGTGCGCGGCGTGCGATTGCACCAACAATCGTCCCGATAGCGTTGGTGAGTAGGGAGCCATCACATGCAGGATATCGCAGGCTTCGCGCGCTAACAGCGCATGCAGATGAGCAGGGCTATGCAGCGACAACGCGACCGAGGTCGTTGAGCCACTACCCTGTAGCGGCAGCGGCGTGCCAAGCGGCACAACGCCTCGCTCCTCCGATCCACCGCTGCTGGAAAAGATGACCGTGGAATGTCCCTGCGCTTCGACGTAGCGTCGCAGACCGCGCACATATTCCTGCACGCCGCCCGGTCGCCCCATATGATCGTCGATGACGAACCCGATACGCATTATGTTGACCAACGACCAACGTACCCAGAGGGTACCCGCGACCACCGGAGTGCGGACCACCGGAATGGATAGACGCACCTTACCTGGCGCCTAGCAGACAATATTCTTAAGACATGCAGGGGTCGTTGCATCACAGCAACGACAACTGGCTATCGTGTCCTGAAGCGGGAGCGGCGTCCTGCGTGGATGCTCCACCACCACTCGCCGCATTATCGTCACTGGCACCAGTTGTCTCATCTCCGTTGGTTGTTGACCGTTGGTCTTTGGTCGCATCACCAACCAATGCCAGCAATCCGGCTTCGTCCAGCGTCGGAATGTTGAGTTGTGCGGCCTTCGTGACCTTCGCGCCGCCAGGACTGTCGCCCAGCAATACGTAACTGGTTTTCTTGCTGACGCTGCCGGTGACGTTGCCGCCGTGCGCCTCGATCAGTTCGGTTGCCTGTTCACGAGTCATGGTTGGCAGCGTGCCAGTCAGCACGAACGCCTTGCCTTCCAGCACGTTGCTGGCGGCCTCGCGGGGTGCCTCGCCAACGGTTTGCAAGCCAGCGGCCTTGAGCTTGCCGATCAACATGCGGTTTGGCTCGTGCGCGAAGAAGCTGACAATTGTCGCCGCTGTCCGCGGTCCGATGCCTGCAATCGCCGTGAGATCGGCTTCGGATGCGTTCATCAAATCGTCGATAGTATGGAAATGTCGCGTCAGCAGCGGTGCCGCGCTTTCACCGACGCCCTGGATACCCAGTCCGACGATCAACCGCTCGAACGGTTGCTCCTTGGAAGCAGCGATACCTGCCAGGATGTTGGCGATCTTCTTGGGACCGTAGCCCGCGATACCCTCGAAACTCGTCGGTGTGAGAGCGTACAGGTCGGCGGCATCACGCTACCAGACCATGTTCGACGAACAACACCGCCTGTTCGGACCCGACGCCGACGATATCCAGCGCCCCACGCCCAACCCAATACTCGATGCGCCGGATCAACTGCGCCGGACACGCCGCGTTGACACAGTAGTGATCGGCGGCGTCCGGCTCACGGAAGATCGGCTCGCCACACGAAGGGCATGCGGTCGGCATGTGCCACTCTCGTTCGTCGCCTGTTCGTGCGCTGACGATCGGACCCACGACCTTGGGGATCACATCGCCCGACCGCTTGACCGTCACACGGTCGCCGAGACGGATGTCGCGGCTCAGCACATAATCCTCGTTGTGGAGCGTCGCATTGCTGACGGTAACACCGCCGATCATGACCGGATCGAGGACCGCGTTGGGGTTGAGGCGTCCCGTGCGCCCGACGTTGACCACGATCTCCCGTAGCGTCGTAGTCGCTTCGCGTGCCGGAAACTTGAAGGCAATCGCCCAGCGTGGATCGCGTGCCACAACGCCAAGTTCGTCCTGTTGCGCGAAGCTATCGACCTTCACGACGATCCCATCGACCTCGTAGTTAAGCTGTTCACGCCTGGTCATCCAATCGTCGCAGAAACGCACCACATCGTCGAAGTTTTCGAGGCGTCTAATGTCCGAGTTGACTGGAAATCCCAGGTCGCGCAGGTAATTCAGCGTTTCCCACTGGCCGCGTAGATGCTGCCCGCGTTCGCGTGCGGCGGAATAGGCGAAGAATTGCAACGGGCGCGACGCCGTGATGCTCGAATCTAACTGGCGCAACGAGCCAGCAGCGGCGTTGCGCGGGTTGGCGAATACCTTATCGTTCGCCGCCGCCTGTCGCACGTTGAGTTGCTCGAAGTCCTCGATTCGCAGATATACTTCGCCACGCACTTCAAAGCGGGGTGGCAGGTCGTTGGTCGCGTCCGCGCCCGTGCGGAGCCGCAGCGGGATGCTCTGGATCGTCCGAATGTTCGCGGTCACGTCCTCGCCAACCGTGCCATCGCCACGGGTCGCCGCGACGGCAAGCTGTCCGTTGTCATACGTGATCGACATTGCAAGGCCGTCGATCTTCGGCTCGACCACGAACGCGATCTGATCGTCAGGTCCGAGCAACCGCTGGATACGGGCGTACCAGGCGTGGAGTTCGTCGGCGTTAAGGGCGTTCGCCAGCGACAGCATCGGTTCGCGGTGGCGTACCTTGGCGAAGCGTTCGGCGGGGGCGGCTCCGACCCGTTGCGTCGGCGAATCCGGCGTGACGAGTTCGGGGTGTTCGGCCTCGATCTCGCGTAACTGCCGCATTAACGCATCGTATTCTGCGTCGCTCACCGAAGGATCGTCAAGGACATAGTAGCGATGATTATATTCACGAAGCTGCTCGCGCAGCGTTTCGAGGGTCTGGTTGCGTTCGGTTGTCATATCGCTAAACGCGTTCCTTTCTGTCCCTGCCACTGGCGGTACTTCCAGTGTATGCGCGGAGGACCTGGGCAGGATGTAAGGATGAAATGCCGTTCGCTATTATATCAGCACGTCATTCTTCCTCCTTCGCCATAAGGTCCAGCATCGCGAGATGTCGGACCTTATGGTTTAAGGCGCACAATCTTCGGGATCACCCAGCAGTTTGTCCAGCCCATGCGCGAGCGCAGGAAGGATAGCTTCGAGGTTTTCGCGCACCGCCTTGGGGCTTCCCGGCAGGTTGATGATCAGCGAACGCCCGCGTGTTCCAGCCACCATGCGCGAGAGCATCGCGAACGGCGTTTTTTGCATACTGGCGGCACGCATCACTTCGGGGATACCGGGGACTTCGCGCTCGATCACCGCCCGCGTCGCTTCGGGCGTGATGTCGCGTGGAGCCAGTCCGGTGCCGCCCGTCGTCAGGATCAGGTCGGCGCTGCCGCCATCCGCCCAACCACGCAGCGCAGCCTCGATATCGGGGCGCTCGTCCGGCACGACGCGGTAATCCACGATCTCGGCTTGCAGCCCTGCCACCACCATATCGCGCACCACCAGACCGCTCTGGTCATCGCGCACGCCCGCCGAACTGCGGTCGCTAACTGTCAATATTGCGACACGATACATGCGTATTTCCTTTGAGATGTTCGGCAATTAATAGCCTGAATCACGTAAAAAAAGACCACTTGACTCTCACCTTACCTGAAGCTGTACAGTACAGCAAGTGACATATCAGGAGCAGCAGCATGATCAAGATTGGCGATTTCGCTCGCTTAGGACAGGTGTCGGTCGTCACGCTTCGTCATTACGGTGAGATCGGTCTGCTCAAGCCTATCAGCGTGGATACCTTCACTGGATATCGCCACTACTCGGTCAGTCAACTACCACGCCTCAATCGCATCCTAGCGCTCAAGGACCTCGGTTTTTCGTTGGAGCAGATTGAACTGGTGCTAAACGGCCTCACGTTGGAGCAACTGCGCGGAATGTTGAAGCTGCGACACGCCGAAGCGGAACAACAAGTGGCGCAGGAGCAAGCACGGCTGTCGCGCATCGCGACACGCCTCCGTCAAATTGAAAGCGAGGATACCATGTCAACCTACGATGTCGTACTCAAGACCGTTCCCGCCATGCTGGTTGCCTCACGACGAGTGACCATTCCAACCAACGAACAGGTGCCTGCGTACCTTGGGCCAGCGTTCTCGGAAACCCATGCACACGTCAAACAGCATGGAGCGAAGGAGCTCGGTCCCTGTCTGGCGCTATGGCACCAGTCTGCCGAGGTGTATGTGAACGAGCAAGCTGAAGCCGCAGTCCCAATCGACCGTCGTATCGCTGGGAGCGTGCATGTGCAGGTGTATGAACTCCCACAGCAGCAGGTAGCATCGATCGTCCATCACGGTGCGTTCGCGGACTTCACACAGGGTCATGCAGCGATACTCACATGGATCGAGGCCAACGGCTACCGCACTACCGGACCATACCGCGAGATTTATATCGAGCATCATGCGAATGATACGGAGGATTCAGCGACCGAGATTCAATACCCTGTGGCACAAGGCTGATGTTCGCCAAGTGATAAGCTCACGGACCGCCTTCGGGCGGTCCGTCGGGCGTGGCGAGTAGCACGATCTTGAACGGCGGGACCGTGCGCGGTTGGGCTTCGTCCAGCACCGCCAGCGCAGCTCCAAGAAACACCCGCACGGCGACCAGATCGAGGCCGTTGTGATAGTCGCCATAGGGCGCGAGCAGTTCGCCAGCAGTCGTGAGCAGGAAGCGTGGACCGGAATCCAGCCCTAGCCCGATCTGGTTGCAGCCGACGCACATCCGAATCAAGGCTTTGTGGAAGTCGTCGCGTTGGGCGAACCACAACACTTCCAGCGGGGCGATACAGGCATGGTAGCGCCGCTCGTTGAACAACTGTATGAAGGTGCCGAAGGGATCGGCTGATTCGCTACCCTGCATACATATACGCCATCATATCGCCGAGCGCACGAACGCTCCTCATACTCCATTGGTCGTTGGTCATTGGTCGTTGGTCGTCTGCGATCCGTCGACCAACCTCGCCCC
Source organism: uncultured Chloroflexia bacterium (assembly GCA_963790835.1). Taxonomy (GTDB): domain Bacteria; phylum Chloroflexota; class Chloroflexia; order Chloroflexales; family Kallotenuaceae; genus JBBSGA01. The sequence goes on along the minus strand of CAWBPU010000002.1, from coordinate 1,058,901 downwards.
CACCGCCGGACCGTTCGCCACGGTCCATTGCACTTCCGGCAACGCCCGCACACGCTGCTCGACCTCGGCGCGGTCCTTCGCGCTGCACAACACATGCACGTTGGCTCCTGCATCCATGGTGAAGTAGGCGAACAACCCCTCGTTACGCCAATCCTGCAGCGCATGGACCACCGCCAGTGTGCCAGCCGTCCAATAGAAGGTGGCGGGAACCGCAGTCATCGCTACGACGTGCAGCGATACGGCATCAGCCTCGGATACTCTACCAAGTTGACCCAGGTTACGGTCGCGGATCGCCAGCAGTGTCTGCTCGATGCGTTCGGGCACTTCCTGCAGGCGAACGCCGAAGTATGGACTGGATGACACGAGGCGATGGTTTTCCGCCGACCCGACACGCTTGGGACGAGCGTCCACCACCGCGACGATATCCACCAGGTCCCAATGTTCCGGTTTTGCTACGGAAACGGCATACGAGCCTTCGTCGGTGCCGTCGTGCTGCCAGTGGACGAAACCATCCGGTATCGAGCGGCAGGCCGACCCCGATCCCGATTGACGTGCCAGGATCGATAGCTCGCGTTCGTCCAGGTGCAGACCCGCCGCCGTCGCGCCCGCCAGCGTTAGCGCGGCGAACCCCGACGCCGACGAGGCGATACCAGCAGCAGCCGGAAAATTGTTCGCCGACCGCACACGCGCCCGTGTTTCCAGACCCGCACGCGCCCGAATGCGATCGAGATGCGCCACCACCCGATCGCGTGGGCTACCTGATACCGCTTGCTCCTCCTGACCGTACCAGGCGATCAGCACTTCGTCATCGTTAAGCGATGGGTCGAACGTGACGGTTGTGGTCGTCGAACAGCTATCAAGGTTCATCGAAATGGATTCGTTGTAGGGCAACGTTAGGTGAGCGTCGGCAACGCCCCAGTATTTGACGAACGCGATATTACTTGGAGCAATGGCGGTTGCAGTTGTCATAGGTGATCCTTATAAAGACAAGGGTTATTAATCTTCTTCGGGTGCTCGCCCGACGGCGGTTGCAGGACTGTTATGGGTTCGGGAGCGCTTGAATCCGACCAGGCGTGCGCTGGGGTTGACCAGACGGCGTAACAGCAGATTGCGCCCCAAAATTTCGGTGCCAGTTCCCCGCAGTGTTGGCGTGAACAGAATCAAGCCGATTAGATACCCATAGAACACCGCCACACACAGGATAACGAACCAGCCGGGGATAGCACCGATGCCAGCACGAGTGACGATCGCCCTGAACACATGCACAATCGGGACGGATTCAGGATGGATCAACAATTTGATGATCCAGGTCAACAACAGGAAACCAAAGATCGCAATATAGTTATGGCGCAGGCGACGTCCCACCGCTTCGGACCAGGAAATTTTGAAGTGCGGGCTTTCCAGGTCGGACTGCAACAGCGGATGCCAGTGCTGATCGGTGTCAATCGTGTTCATCTGGAGCAGCAGCACATAGTATTCAGTTTCCATGACTCGCAGCCACCCGCTCCACAGGTCGTAAAAGCGGAAACGCCGTGCTTCGATCGATAAGAACGCGAAGGCCAGAAACATTCCCAACAACGCCATCAGATGTGGCGAATCGGAGTTACCCAATAGCAACGACACAATCGACCCGCTGCTGATAACCGCCCAATTGGTTGTGCTGTCGATACGGACACGCCAGGTCGTCGTCAGGTCCATGACGCCACGATAAAAATGCACCATCACCGCCGGTTGAAGTACCGACGAAGTAGCACGAGGAGGCTTTGTTGATGCAGGTTTGTCCATGATTCGGTCACCCAGTTGGCAAGACGAGACACACTCCAGATTGTAGCATAGGCACCCTGCCCATCCGAACCTCGACCGTGTTGTGCAAGATACCTAAAAATGCTGTTGCATACTTTGGGCAATTCATGTCTAGCGACCTCACTCGGTATTCGTTTATAGTGGAGGTCATCCCGTATGAGCAAGCAACGCTGCACCGCTCTTCCTCAATGCAAAGCTGAGGTTGGTTATGTATCGTGTGCTTGGACAATCTACCGCTCGTAGCAGAGCATCACGCATCCGCCTCAGGCGAACACGCCCCGTACTCATCTCGTTGTACACATCGTGAATGTTCTCGTCATACGTGACCTTTTGCGCCTCGCTCTGCCGACGGGCTCCTTTATGTTGACACATGCTTCGGGTGCCATGCGCCCAATCCATGGTGTTGTCGGTTTGCGGGCGACCGCCCCGGCACTACCTACGCTACGTGCGGGCGATCTGGTCGTCATGTCAGTCGCCGAAACCGAAGCTATCGACGATACACTTACGCCCGCGGTGATCGTCGCCCGGCTTGCCGGAACCACCATCGGCGGACTCGCCGTGATCGGAGCAATCGATGAAAGCGCGCGGCAAGCCGCCAACCGGCAAGGGCTAACGCTTCTGTGCTTACCCGCAACCGTGGACACCCGAACAGTCATCCGTGAGGTGTCATTGCTGCTGGAATCGCCCGACATCCAGATCGAGCGGCGGGCAGCGCAACTTTACAGCCAGCTTACCAGCTACGTGGCGCGTGGCGAAGGCATCGCGGGTGTGTTGCGTACCGTCAGTCATGCGACCGGCTGTGCCGCCGCTTTTTATGACGCAGCCTCACAGATTCAATCGCAATTTAACGTCAACGGCGAACATGCTGTGCTGACGGCTCTCAACCCACAACAAACCGCCAGGGTCTACGTTGCCGACTTTGTAATCCTGGTGCAAGCCATCGGCAACACCTCATCCCATGGCGATTCATCCGTGCCCACTGGATTTATCGCGCTATGCGGGCATGAGATCGACCGCTGGGATGAAGTGGCCGCCGAACAGGCTGCCTCGGCCCTGATGCTCGAACTTGCCAAGCAGCAGGCGGTCGAAGCGGTCGAAACACGGGTGGGGGGCGAACTGCTCCAAACGATCATGAGCGGCATGCCCTCGGACATGCTCGCCCTGCAAGAACATGCGTCCGAGCTCGGCTACGATCTGCGGCGCTCACACGTCGCCATCATGATCGCCTCGGCGGACAACCATCTGACGATGCCGCGGCTACGCGAACGCCTCGAACACGAATTACGCCTGCAACGCACCAACGCCCCATATGTCGAACGCGACCACAGCATCCTGTGTATGTACCCTACCGACGAGCGGCTAAGCCGTCCGCTGGCGATGCTACGCAAACTCGCCCAGGACTTCGCGATCAGCGCCGGGGTGAGCAAGCCAGCGTCGACGGTAGCGGCATGGCAACAAGCCAGTTCGGAGGCCGAACTGGCTCTGACGCTTGGCCGCCACCTATTCGGCGTTCGTTCGATCATGCGTTACGACGACGTACAGGTGTATCGTTTGTTGTTCGATATGCGTACGTCGGGCGATCTCCAACAGTTTTATCAGGTCACACTTGGCGCGCTGGTAGAATACGACCGCCGCCATAACGCTGCATTGCTGCAAACCCTTGAAGGGTATTTCGAGGCGCAGAGCAACCTTAGCCGAGCCGCCGACTGCCTCAAAATCCACCGCAATACGTTGGTCTACCGCCTGCGGCGCATCAGCGAGATCGTCCGCCTTGATATGGAACGCTCCGAGGACACACTCGCGCTACAGGTGGCGCTCAAAGCCTACCGCGTCCTGCAACCAGCGAGTGAGGCCCGTCTGTTGGGCTAGAACAGATCCTCAACCTCTTCCTCGATCTCGATTTCGGTTTTGATTCGCTCGCGCTGCGGACTCATCGCCGCATAGAACGCCTCGTCGTAAGGACGCGTGCGCACAACGACGGGCATCGGCACAGCATGGCCCAGGATCATCGCCTGTTGGCGCGTGTCGAGCGATGCCAGCACGCTGCGGAGCTTCGACGCCCCACCCACGCCTGTAAACACGGCGTCGATATCGCGCTCGTCGTTCAGCAGCGCCGTCACCCGCGATCCAAGCTGACTCATCACCTCAGAGTCGATCGCCGATGGGCGCTGATCGACCACCAGCAATGTCACGCTGTATTTCCGCAACTCGCGGGCGATCGTGCCAAAGATCGTCTGCCGCGCGGCCTGTGGGTTCAGGAACTTATGCGCTTCCTCGATCGTGATCATCAGCGGGCGCGGCTTATCGCTTTCCTGTCGGGTCTGGTAATACTTCTCGGTTTGGGCGATCCAGGTCTGATGGATGCGGCGCGTGATGATATTGGCGACGAGCATATAGGCCAGCGTCGAGTTGTGCTGTCCAAACTCCAGCACGATATGCTTGCCAGCGGCGAGCGCGTTGATGATGCCCGTTACAGTATCCGCGGGTGCAGTGTCGCGCACAAATCCCAGCCGTGCGACCTGTTCCATCTTGCGCTTGAGTGCTTGCAGCGAGCCAGGATGTCCGCCCGATTCTCGTGCGAACGTCTTCCAGCCGTTCACTGTCCATGCCGCGCAACTCGCGCAACCAGCCGCTCTTCCAGCGATCGACCAACAGATACGCCGATTCAGCCGCCGTAGAGTTCAGGTTTAGCTCATCCTGCAACAGAATTACGTCCTCGACCTCGATCTGATCCAGGCCGATCACCAGTTCGGAATCGTAACTGACGTTACGGCGGCGCGACGACTGTGGATCAAGCGTGTAGATCATCACATTCGAGCCGAACAACTGGCGCAATCCTTTGACGAATACACCATCCTCGGATTTGGTATCGCCCGCGTATTCGGAATGCATATCGAAGATCAGCGACGACGCAACATTGCCCTTGATGACGCCACATAGCAGGAGGCGCGTCAAAAACGACTTGCCCGTGCCAGATTTGCCGAAGATGCCGTTGGAGCGCTCCACCAACCGTCGCAGATCGATGCACACGGGTACATCCATATCCAGGGGCATACCGACCTGAAAATGCGTCGTCGATTCGGAGCCAAACACGCGCCCGAAATCTTCCTCGTCAGCGGTGTACACCGGCGCGAAGTGGCGTGGCACCGTTCGTACCGGACGCAAGCCGTCGGTCACATCGGACGACAGCATCAGCATGGGCGTCACGTCGAACGTGCCAAACGTGGACGTTCCTACCAGTACCCGTTGCAGAAAATCATCGTCCTCCAACGGTGGCTCGCTCAGGATGTCACGGTTGGCGGCTTCCAGATGAACGTCGCCGATCATCGAAAAAAATTGGTGCTGGTCGCCCTGAATCACCGTGAACTGTCCCACCCGCAGGTCTTCGACCGAGGTCGTGGCTTCGAGCCGCACGCTCAGACCTTCGGACAATGACCCACTGGTTACAACGCCGAGCTTTTTTCGATCGCCTGGTTGCATGTACTGATTCCTACAGGTGATGAATGTGATATATAGAAGTGGAAGGCACTATACCATAACGGACCGCCAACCACTGATCTCGACCAACGACCAGCAACAGTTTGTGGAGGTACATCAACGCTCAACAGCCGTTGGGACGAACAAATCAGCGCCCACATTGCGAGCCACAACGATCACTCCTGCGGTTGGTCGGCCCGTCGTCAGTGGCTCGCCGTTTGACATAACCCGTAGCATGCGCTACCATCGAACTGCTTGTGGCAAGACCACAATGCGAACACCTGATGGAGCTATCTTCCCATGCGTGAGCAGCTTGACCTGTTTCTTAGTCACCTTGCGAACGAACGCCAGTTGTCGCCAAATACGACATCTGCGTATCGAACAGACCTCGAACAATTCGTACAGTTCATGGAACAGAAAGGCCATACATCCTGGACAGTCCTGGACCGTAACGAAGTTCTCCAATTTTTGATCTTTCTGCGGGAACGACGATACGCCACTTCGACACTCGCTCGGCGAACGGCGGCGGTCAAATCGTTCTGTACCTTTCTCCATAGCCAGGGCATCCTTAGCATTGACCCAACGGCAGAGCTTGATTCGCCACGTGTCGATCGATCGCCACCGCGCTCGATCACCGTGACATTGGTGGACGAACTGCTCGAACTGCCCTTGACCTCCACCGGACCGGAAGCATTCCGCGACAAGGCGATGCTCGAAGTGCTCTATGCTACCGGCATGCGCGTCAGCGAACTTGTTGCGCTCAACGTCGACGACGTTGATACCGAAGCCGAATGTCTACGCTGTGGCGACCAGATCAAGCAGCGTATGCTGCCGATCCATGGTTCGTCGCTGACCGCGCTTGAGGAATACAACGACATCGGGCGTCCACAGCTTGCACGTGGCAACCGAGAAGTCGAGACCGCTCTGTTCCTCAATCATCGCGGCAAACGACTGACGCGCCAGGGCTTCTGGCTGATCCTTAAACGCTACGCGGACAAGCTGGGCGTGCAGGACCTGACGCCGCATACCCTACGCCACTCATTTGCATCGCACATGCTGGCGAACGGTGCGGATCTGCGGTCCGTGCAAACCCTGCTCGGTCACGCATCGATCTCGACAACGCAAATTTATCAGCAGGGCGAGGGTGGCACGATGACCCGCACCGACCGTAAACAGCTTGCCGAGGTTTCAGAATAGCGATTGTCTTGACGAACCCAAACGCACTGTTATACTGAATCAAACAACACCTCAAGCAACTGGCGCGTGAACGTGGGCAACCACGGGGGAGCTTGAGGCGGCAAAAACAACCAGCCGTTCGCCTGGGCTGGGGCACCGAGTACTTCGGTGCCCCTTTTGTTTTATGTAAACTTCCAACGAGCGTCTCGGCGCGAGCGCCGGATAGGAGCGTATCAAGTGCCAGAGGTATATAATTTCAATGCCGGACCCGCGATCCTGCCGCGTCCGGTCCTCGAAATCGTTCAGAACGAACTGCTCGACTACCACCAGCGCGGTATGTCGATCATGGAGATGAGCCATCGCTCGAAAGAGTTTATGGCGATCGTGGCCGAGGCCGAGCAACTGATCAAGGAATTGTTGGCAGATACCCGAGGGCTACCGTGTCCTGTTTTTGCAGGGCGGCGCGAGCACACAGTTCGGCATGATTCCGATGAACTTTCTGCCCGCCGAGCGCACCGCCGATTATGTTTTGACGGGCGTATGGTCGGAAAAAGCCCTGGAAGATGCCCGCAAATTCGGGCAGGTGCACGTCGCGGCGAGCACCAAGGGAAGCGGCTTCCGACGCGTTCCCGACGTGGAAGAAGTCGTCCTCAGCGACAACCCGGTGTACGTGCACATTACGTCAAACAACACGATCTATGGCACGCAATGGCGTACGCTGCCGATGTTCGGCGATGTACCACTCGTCGCCGATATGTCGAGCGACTTCTTATCGCGTCCGTTCGACGTATCACCCTACGGCCTGATCTACGGTGGTGCACAGAAGAACCTCGGTCCTGCGGGCGTCACCATCGTAATCATTCGCGAGGAATGGCTCGCGTCGCAACCGCCAGCGTCGGTTCCGGCTATGTTGCGCTATGACATCCACGCCAAGAACGATTCGCTGTACAACACGCCGCCAGCCTTCGCGATCTATACCACGAATCTAGTGCTACGCTGGTTACGTGACAACGGCGGGCTTGAGGCGATCCAGGCAGCATAACGATGCGAAGGCCGCCGTCGTCTACGACGCCATCGACGCCAACGACGAGTTCTTCCAGGGCCACGCCGAAACGACTAGCCGCTCGCTCATGAACATCACGTTTCGTCTGCCGACCGAGGAACTGGAGAAGAAGTTCCTCGCCGAAGCCAAGGATGCGGGTTTCGTCGGTCTGCCGGGACATCGCTCCGTTGGCGGCGTGCGTGCCTCGGTCTACAACGCCATGCCACTCGAAGGGGCGCAGGCCCTGGCCGATTTCATGAACGAGTTCGTGCGGACGAACGGCTAGCGTCGGACCCGTCCAACGCTGCGCATAGGCAGAAATCAACTCCTGAAAGGATGAAGCGACTGATATAGGCGCTCCATCCTTTCAGGCATATAACCATATAACACATCGTTGTGCGCACCTACTGCTATACGTCTTACCACTAAACGGAAACGGAATCGTTGATCTTGAATCTTCGTACCGAGCGTGCTATGCTATGGTCACGGCGTTGAAGCAGAGGAGTACCTGCGCGGACGTACACAGCGAGCCAGGAAATGGTGGGAGCCTGGTCATCCGAAGCGTAGGGAAGGGCGCTGTGGAGCCGTAGCGACGAGCATTGGATCAGTGATGGCTGATACCGTTCGACGCGCATACCTTAAGCGCCGGTCCGACAGTTCGGGCAACCGGAACTGGGGTGGAACCGCGGATAAGTGTCCTTATTCGTCCCCAGGCAGCATCAAACGCCGCCTGGGGCGTTTGATTTTAAAGGACCGCAAGGAGTGTCAGGACATGAGCGCGCAAACGATGGAGCAAATCGTATCGCTCGCCAAACGACGCGGGTTTATCTTTCCTGGGTCGGATGTCTACGGCGGGTTGCAAGGGACGTACGATTACGGCCCGCTCGGCATCGAACTCAAGAACAACCTGAAGCGTGCCTGGTGGCACGTCCAACGTCTACGAACGCGACGACATGGAAGGCATCGACGCATCGATCTTGATGAACAAACTCGTGTGGCGCTATTCGGGACACGAGGAAACCTTTGTCGATCCGATGGTCGATTGCCGCAACTGCAAAGGCCGCTTCCGCGCCGATCACCTGAAGAACAATACCTGTCCGAACTGTGGGTCGTCGCGATCTGACCGAGCCGCGTCCGTTCAACATGATGTTCAAGACGCAGGTCGGGCCGGTCCCCGATCCCGAATCGTTCGCGTATCTGCGGCCTGAAACGGCACAGGGCATCTTCGTCAACTTCAAGAACGTGCTCGACTCGACGAATCGCAAGCTACCGTTTGGTATCGCCCAGATCGGTAAGGCATTTCGCAACGAGATCACGCCGCGCAACTTCATCTTTCGCGTGCGTGAGTTCGAGCAGATGGAGATCGAGTACTTCGTGCGTCCCGGCGAGGACGAGGAATGGCATCGACGCTGGGTCGAAGATCGCGTCAACTGGTGGGTGAATGTGTGCGGGTTGCGGCGCGAGGACCTGTCGCGAGTATCACGTTCCGGCGGGCGAACTGGCGCATTACTCCAAGGCGACCGTCGACCTGATGTTCCGCTATCCGATCGGCGTCGAGGAGATCGAAGGTATCGCCAACCGCACCGATTTCGACCTTGGCTCGCACACCAAGGATCAGGAGAAGCTGAACCTGACCGCGCGAGTCAAGCCCAACACCGACGCGACCGAGCGGCTGAGCTACTTCGATCACAGCACCAACAAACATATGGTGCCGTACGTGATCGAACCATCGGCGGGCGTCGATCGGGGCGTGCTGGCGGTGCTGTGCAGCGCCTATGAGGAACAGCAACTCGACAAGGGCGACATTCGCACCGTGCTGCACCTCAAACCAGCACTCGCGCCGATCAAGGTTGCGGTGCTGCCGTTGAAGAAGAACCATGAGGGCATCGTCGGAATGGCGAAAGCACTCAAGCGCAACCTGCAAAGTCACAGGCGAGATGCGCTCGGTCTACGACGATACCGCAGCGATCGGCAAGCTGTACCGTCGCCAGGACGAGGTAGGGACACCGTTCTGTATCACGGTCGATTTTCAATCGCTCGAAGATCAAACCGTGACCGTGCGTGACCGCGACACTATGGAGCAGGAGCGTATCGCCGTCCCGGAACTGCAAGCCTTCCTGCGTGAACGTCTACGTTAAAAGTCGCTCATCAGGTTAAACGTCAGCACCCGCATCGTGAATTACGATGCGGGTGCTGACGTTTTCAGCAGGAGCAGAGGCATTGTAGTAATCGCACCAGCACCCATGGGTATGCGTTGGTGTGGACATTCACCTCAAGCCTAGGCGAGACCGTAAAGCGCTATATTATGTCGCCACGACAGCAGTTTTTATTTGACGTAGTGGAAGCACAAGGCTATACTTCTTACGAGAGACAAGCTCGACAGTTTAACGCATCTCCATGCGCTAAACACTGATTCTATGTGCGAACGATAATCATTATCGTCGATACAGAAATGTAAAGAATATACGCGATGGGTAAGAAGAAGGAAGCAAAGCGAGCAGCCAGGGAAGCAAAGCAAGGGATAGTGACATTAGCAACAGTTCCGATAGCAAAACCAGCCAAGCGACTGCATAATACCGTCCGGCCGTATGTCCAGCACATTCTGGTCTGCACCGACAGCAAATCGAAAGCATGCAAGAAGGGTGGTCCGACGATCCTCAAGGCGCTCCAGGCCGCGATCAAGGAGCGGAAGCTCCATCGTCAGATTATCGTTTCAGAGATCGGGCACGTCGGCGGCTGTAGCCTCGGCCCGAACGTCATTGTGTATCCCGACGGCGTGTGGTATGGCATGGTCGGCATAGAAGATGTGGACGAAATCATTGACCGGCACCTCGTGGGCGGCGAGGTCGTCACGCGCCTGATGCGTGGCGCACGCCAAGACGACCCGTGCTATGGTTGTGCGCTGGTCAAGCCACCCGTTATCGAAACGCCAGTCGAGATGTCAAAGGTCGCCTGATTCGATCGAAGACACTGATCCACGACGGCGACTGCTTCTGGCTGGCGATATGTTCGAGGTACCAGGCGTCGAGCCGTACATCATGGATCACGGTACACACCTGATCGTCCTGACAACGCACGCGAAAATAGCTTCTAGGAGGCCGACCCCATGTTGCGGATTCACCCCAACTTTTCTCGACCCGTCGCACGCGTCGTTCTTCACCACGGTACATAAATCGAAGTGGCTGATAGTTATAGCGTTTCTCGAAAAGGGCTATCGGCTCCATCCGCATCGTCATGCTCCTTGTGCGCTCATGTGTCTGTCACGAGTATATCAGAACACTTGTTCTATGTCAATACTGCACAAACTTTCGGGCATCGTTTGACGGTGGTTAAGCAGCCGACTAAAATAAGCCCACTTTTATCCAATCTGGAGGCACAAACAATAATGCGACGATTATCCCTGATGGTACTAGCAGCCTTATGGCTCGTCCTGCTGGCGGCCTGCGGCAATAGCACCACTACAACAACAGATTCAGTCCCAACAGCACCAGCGGCAAACGAAGCCGCAGCAACGACGGAAGCACTTCCCACAGAAATGTCAGCCACAACGGCACCCATGACAACAGAGGTGGCGACCAGCGAGGCAGCATCCGGCGGAACTATGCCGGACCTGGGCGGGCGGGCCGTGCTGATCGGGACGGATGCCGCGTATCCTCCATTTGAATCAGTGGATACAGCGACCGACCAGATCGTCGGTTTCGATGTTGACTTGATGAACGAGATCGGCAAGCTGATCAACATCAAGCCGGAGTTCAAGAACGCGGCGTTCGACACGATCTTTACCGCACTCGACAAAAAGCAGTTCGACGCCGTCATGTCGGCGGCGACGATCACCGAAGAACGCAAGAAGATCGTCGCGTTCTCCGATCCCTACGTCGAGGTCGGACAGTTGGTGGTTGTGCTGGCTGACAACACGACGATCAACAGCTATCAAGACCTGGCAACTGCTCCGGCGGTGGGCGTACAAACCGGCACCACCGGCGAAACGGCTGCACTTGACGAGGCCAAAGTACCCGACGCTAAGCTGAAACGTTACCAGACAATCGACCTGGCCTTTGCCGACCTCGCCAATAACTCGATCGATGCAGTCGTGGCGGACGGTCCGACGGTCGGGAACTACATCGCGCAGCAGCAATATGCCGACAAAATCAAGCTCGTCGGCGATGCGTTCACGACCGAAAGCTATGGCATCGCCCTTCAACAAGGACGACACCGAACTCCTTAACGCAATCAACACAGCCCTGGAGGAACTCAAGAGCAACGGCACGGTCCAGCAACTCAAGGACAAGTATCAGATCAAGTAACAGCTACCTGCTCGACAGGTAGTGGCATCGAGTTCGTAGCCACCACGCTACCCGGCATGGTGGCTTACGCCTCAGGGGGGACGCTTCATGGCTGGCGCTCGTACTGATGTCCAAACCCCGCGTCGGAATAATTCATTGAGCACGACGCTCAACCGTATCCCCTGGTGGCTGGTTATCATCCTGATCGTCGGCGCATTCGTTCTTTATTCGATGCTGAGTTCCGAACGCTATGTCGCGGCCCTGACCTATCTGCTGCGTGGCGTCAGACTGACGATTCTGCTCACAGTCGCCTCGTATGCGATCGCGCTGGTGATCGGCCTGATCGCCGGACTGGGGCGTGTTTCACGCAACGTCATCGTCAACACCATCGCAACGCTGTATGTCGAAGTCGTGCGCGGCGTTCCATTGCTGGTCATCATCATCTACGCGCATTATGTGATCGCTCCCGTCATCGGCACCAATCGCAACGCCGTCATCAGCGGCATCATCGCCCTCTCCTTCGGCTATGGAGCGTATCTCGCCGAAGTGTTCCGCGCCGGTATCGAATCGATCGATCGTGGGCAATCCGAAGCCGCTCGCTCGCTCGGCCTGAGCGGTCACAGGCGATGCGTTATATCGTATTGCCACAGGCGATTCGGCGTGTGCTACCACCGCTCGGCAACGACTTCATCGCCATGCTCAAGGATTCGTCGCTTGTCTCGGCGATCGCGATCAACGAACTGACCAAACTTGGTCAGATCGAGGCATCACGCACCTTCGACACCTTTCGGACCTACAACGCGGTCGCGGTGTTGTACCTGATTCTGACGCTCATCCTTTCGTTGGGCGTGCGGTACCTGGAAAGGATGACAAGCGTTGGCCGCGATGAAATCATCCAGATCGAGGCAGTTTCAAAATACTACGGCTCGTTTCAAGCACTCGACGATGTAAATGTCACCGTCCGGCGCGGTGAAGTGATGATGATCATTGGTCCGTCCGGTTCAGGCAAATCGACGCTGTTGCGCTGCATCAACCATCTCGAAGTGCCGGACGAAGGGCGTGTGGTCGTCGATGGCATCGAAGTCAATTCGTCACGTGGCAACAATCAACGCCGTGCGTGCCGAAGTCGGCATGGTCTTTCAACGCTTCGAGCTATTTCCGCACCTGACAGTCCTCGACAATATCTGCCTCGCTCAGCAACAGGTACGCGACCGCTCGCGTGCCGAAAGCGAACAGGTCGCCAGAGAATTGCTTGAGAAGGTCGGTATTCCCGAAAAGATGCACTCCTTTCCATCGCAGCTTTCGGGGGGCCAGCAACAACGCGTAGCCATCGCACGGGCGCTCGCCATGCAGCCTAAAATCATGCTGTTCGACGAACCGACCTCCGCGCTCGATCCTGAAATGATCAAGGAAGTGCTGGACGTGATGCAGAATCTGGCATCGAAGGCATGACCATGGTGATCGTATCGCACGAGATGGGCTTCGCCCGACGCGCCGCAAACCGTGTGCTGTTCATGGATGGCGGCCGCATCGTAGAGCAAGGTCCGCCCGATCAGGTGTTTGGTACTCCGCAGCACGACCGCACGAAGCTGTTTCTATCGCGCATTCTTCACTGACCATTTAACCCGGCATACGGTATGCTATATACAGGTCGCCGTGCTTCGGCGACCTTTTCCATGTATTCATCAGGGATCATGTATGCCTCAACGGTTCCGGTCGCTCATCGTGGCGTTGCTCATCGCACTATTGACAGGCTGCGGCGTGCCAAGGCAGGTGGCGACAGCACAGCCAGAAGCGCCGTCCGCGCCAGTCGCAACGCTCGACATTGCAACACCACCGCCTGAAGCCACAACCGCGACCGTAGACGCCACAAGTTCCCAGCCGTCCGCAGCCGAAACGATGACCTCAGCGGCTCCGGCAAACGCCAACGACATCATCCTCGCTACCACGACCAGTACACAGGATAGCGGGTTGCTTGACGTGCTGATCCCACGTTTCGAGGAGCAAACCAACTACACTGTAAAAACCATTGCAGTTGGTTCCGGCGCAGCGCTCGCGTTGGGTCAACGTGGCGAGGCCGATGTGGTGCTGGCGCACGCACCAACCAATGAACGCGAACTCGTAGCGTCGGGCGCAGGCATCGACCGCTCGCTGGTGATGTACAACGACTTCATCCTGGTCGGTCCCGCCGACGATCCCGCCGGATTGAAAGGCACGACCGAAATCGTCCCGGCCATGCAGAAACTCGCCACGTCAGGCAGCAGTTTCGTGAGTCGCGGCGACAAATCCGGCACAAACCAACTCGAACTGAAGCTCTGGAAAACTGCCGCAGTGACGCCGCAAGGCAAACCCTGGTACATCGAATCGGGGAGTGGCATGGGGCAGACGCTCCAGATCGCCTATCAGCGTGGTGCTTATACCATCACCGACCGAGCTACCTATCTTGCGTGGCGTGATCGCATCTTCCTGCAGATTGTCTTGGAAGACGATCCGGCACTAATCAACATGTACCATGTAATCGCCATCAACCCCGTGAAGTTCAGCCGCGTCAATGGCGCGGGAGCGCGTGCCTTCATAGATTTTCTACTTGATACCGACACGCAAACACTGATCGGCCAGTTCGGTCGCGACACGTACAATCAGGCGTTGTTCACACCCTGCGCCCAGAATAGTTGTGGCCTTGCCAATGGCGGAGACTAACAACCACACATGTATCTGATCGGCGAAGCGCTCTATGATGCCATCATGCTGCTCGTGCGCGGCGACAGCGCCACGCTGCGCATTGCCGCATTGTCGTTGTTGGTCTCAGGGACCGCGACATTACTCGCCGCGCTGATCGGTATTCCGCTGGGTGCGATGCTGGCGTCGCGACACTTCCGGGGCGCGAAGCTCGTCGCGGGCATCGTCAACACTGGCATGGGACTGCCGCCCGTTGTCGTCGGGCTTGGCGTTATGATCGCGCTGTGGCGTTCGGGTCCCCTGGGTAGCCTGGGGCTGTTGTACACCCCCGCCGCGATGGTGCTGGCGCAGTTCATCGTCGCCATGCCCATCGCCGCAGGATACACGGCATCGTCGCTACGGCTCCTCGATCCCGGCCTGATCGCCGCGCTGCGCGTCGACGGTGCGGCGGACTACCGGGTGGTGTGGGAGATGATTCGGGCAGCCCGCCCACAGGTGCTGGTCGCGGTCGCGGCGGCATTTGGACGGGCTTTATCCGAAGTTGGCGCATCGTTGATGGTCGGTGGTAACCTGCTCAATGCCACCCGGATCTTGACCACTGCGATTGCTCTGGAAACCGGCAAAGGCGAGTTCGCCCGCGCCATCGCCCTTGGCATGATCCTGCTGGCCATCTCCTTTGTCGTCAACATCGCCCTGGTACGAGGCGCGGGGCTATCGTCACGGGCGGAACCTTAGCCGTTCGTTCGGTCGTTACGTAACACCTCGACCACGGCTGCCAGGTCAAGATCGCCCAATCCCTGCTCGACCGCCGCTTCGAGTATCGCCCGCGTCGCCTCGACGCTGCCCATGGAACGCCGAACTTTTGCCCCTGCGCGATGCTATAGTTCGCATCCTTGAGCATCCAACGCAGAGCGAAATGCACGTCGTCGTACTCATGCTGCGCCATGCGGTCGATACGTCCTTTGACCATCGGGCTTCCGGGCGCTCCGTTTGTCAGGATATGAACGACCTGTTCGAGATTCAGTCCCGCTCGTTCGGCGACGACTAACCCCTCTGCCAGCGCCAGCATGTGTACCGCGCCCATGGCGTTGTTGATTAGCTTCATACGTGCGCCCGCACCGTTCGGACCCAGATGTTGTGCGTCCACGCTAAAAGCCTCCAGCACATCGCGCACACTGTCCAGTGTCGCCGCGTCGCCGCCAATGATCAACTTGAGTTCCCCGGCGTCGGCGGCGGGCTTGCTACCAAGTACGGGCGCATCCAGGAACCCACAGTTGCGTTGTACGGCTGCTGCCGCCAGCCGTTCGATCCAGTCTGGGCTGAGCGTGCTACATTCCACCAGCGTCGCGCCTTCGCGTGCGCCCGCAAGCGCGCCTTCCTCGCCCATCCAGATCGCTTCCGACGCCGCATCGTCGGCGACGGCGCAGATCACCACGTCAGCCGTTCCAGCCGCCTCATGCGGCGTTGCGGCGCGACGAGCGCCCTGCGCGACCAACGCCTCGGTTTTCTCCGCGCTGCGGTTGTATACTACAAGCGGAAATCCGGCACGCAGAATATTGCTGGCGATACCATGACCAATAATGCCAAGACCAAGTACAGCTACCCGTTGCATCCTACATCTCCTTGTCTGACCAATGACCAACGACCAACGCAGAAAACATAGCCGTGGCTCGTCGAAGGCCAAGCTAAAGTGCCATGTTCCATAAACGTGCGAACACAACTCAACGCTAGCAGGTTACGTTCCACTTCGGGGCAAACCTTCTCCACATTGCTTGTAACTTTTGCGAGGTCATTGCGTCTATATTTATAGGGGCACTGAACGAAACGCACAATCGGGACCGCGCATATATCAACATCGGTAGCCTGCATCCGCGCTGGTCCATCGGGCGCAACGAAGGAGAGTCATTTCGTGAGTAATACCTGGCGCGGAGCCACCATCGCGGTTCCCATCACGGGCATGAGCCTGGAAGAGCTTTATCGCCAATACCGTGGTCCCGTCCAACATTACCTGCTGCGCCTGACAGGTTCGCCTGACCAGGCCGAGGAACTGGCGCAAGAAACGTTTATTCGAGCCTGTGCCAGTATTATGTCGTTTCGAGGCGACTGCTCGGTGGCGACGTGGCTGTTCAGGATCGCCCGCAACACCTATCTTTCCAGTTTGCGGCGTTCCACCACAACTCGCATCGATACCGACGAGTTTCTTGCCATCCCAGACAACAACGCGCACAGCGACCCCTCGCACTACCACGACTGCGAGGAACAGCGCGACGCGATCAGGATCGCGCTGCTCGAACTGCCAGAAAAGCAACGCACGATCCTGCTGCTGCGCGACGACGAAGGCCTGTCCTACGCTGAGATCGCCGACGTCCTTGGCATCAGCTTATCGGCGGTTAAAGTCAATCTGTTCCGCGCCCGTCATGCTTTTCGAGAACTGTATCAGGCGTCCGCCCAAGGAGACCACCTATGAGCCCTAATGAATCCACGACAACACGCTTCGATCCCAAACCAACACCATGTGCGCTGATCGAGGACCTGCTGCCACTCTACGTCGAAGGCGAAGTCAGCCCTGGCGCACGCGACCTGATCGCCGAACACCTGGCGACCTGCGAGCATTGCGCCGGTTTCCTGGCAGGGGCACAAAGCGTCCGAGCCCAACTGCGCCACGACCAGCAGGCACGCAGGAGCGTCGTCGCCGATGACAAGCCAGCGGTCCAGGCCGTGACTGCCGCTCAGTTCGCCATCGCCATTGGCGCGGTGTTGTGCATCGGCATGATCGGATTGTTCGTGTTTGGCTTCTCTGACTTTTATGCAGCCCAACAATTGCTCGGATTGATCATTCCATTCGGTGCCGTCGCTGCCGCCGCGTATGCCGTCATCATGCTGCTCAGGCAGCGGCGCGGCAAACACCGCATGGATCGCTGGCTCTCGCTTAGCGCAGTCGCCGCACTGGCGGGCATTAGTATGCTGGGGCTGTTGTCACAGGTAGAGTTAATCGTGCGAATCGTCGAGCTTTTTATTCGCCTCTCGCCGTTGTACCTGGTGTATAGAATCGCAGGCGAACTCGCGCCATTGCTCACGCTTGGTGTGTTCGGTCTT
This sequence comes from uncultured Chloroflexia bacterium, assembly GCA_963790835.1. Classification (GTDB taxonomy): domain Bacteria; phylum Chloroflexota; class Chloroflexia; order Chloroflexales; family Kallotenuaceae; genus JBBSGA01. Next base: position 1,041,345 of record CAWBPU010000002.1, on the reverse strand, counting down.
GCGGGAGCGGTTATCGCCGGAGCGCTCATCATGCTGCTTCGCAAGAACGGGCAAACAAGCAACCCCGAATAACAACCTTAAGGCTCGTTTTGGGGCAATCACAACAGTCGCAAGTGGTACAAGGCCTCTCGGTCATGCCAATTTGGTATGGCGAAGGGCTTGTAAAACCGCTGCTAGTTCCGTATAATCCAGACACTTCTTTGCATCTTGCATCGAGAAAGGAGACAGACCATGATCCAGACTGAATATACTGCACATCTTCGTCATGGGACCTGGACGCTCCTTACTCAGCGCGTGTCGAACTTCTAGCTCCACGCCCTCCCCTTCACATCTCGCGTTCCTGCTCCTGTGACGACTGCCCAGGATTCGTCGTGCCTCGGTAGGGTTTTGCCGTGCCCCCAGGGCGCCAGGCTCTTTGCTGCACATGTTCGATTCTGGATGCTTCCGATCCGGTCGCTAGCTCATAGCGCCCGTCTTGCCCGTCACGTTGCGCGGTCATTGACCTACCGCATCGCCATGGAGGGGAAACGATCTGGTTGTTTCCTCGCAACAACACTCCATACGCTGTGAGAACAATGAAAACGAATAACCAACTCGAAACGCTCCAGACGCAGGCGCGGATCATGAAGAATCACGAGAAGGCACGCGAAAGACAACAACATCAGGCTGCTCGGAAACAGCAAAAGGCTCCCAAACAGCAACGTAAGGTCGAACGTTGGTCGGAAACGGACGACGATGTGGTGCTTCACGAACGCATCATGCCCCGCGATGACCGCGACCGTCGGCGTGCCGTGGCGCAGACCGCCGCACAAAGGACACAACCAGTGCCGTCCAGCGATACGAGCGTGAGCGAATACGAGGAAGGATTGGTGACCGAGGTCAGTACGGGTATGTGTCGCGTGGATACCGGCGAGCGCACCGTATTGTGCCGCATACGCAACCACCTACGCGCCGAGGACAGCGGCTATACCAACGTGGTTGCTGTTGGCGACCGGGTTGAGTTTCGCGGTGACGGCGCGGGTGGTGGAATGATCGAAGCGGTCGCGCCACGTCATAGCGTGCTCGCACGTCCCAGTGTCGACAACCCGCATGTGCGACAGATCATCGTCGCTAACGCCGATCAGGTGCTGATTGTGGCGTCCTGGCGCGAACCGGCGATCTGGTTCGAGCTAGTGGATCGTTATCTCGTCGGGGCGGCACGCGATAATCTTAAGGCTGTCATCTGTGTCAACAAGGTCGATCTTGTGGAAGATTACGCTGCGTGTGCAGCCGCACTCCAGCCATACCAGGAGCTTGGCATCGAAGTCATCCTGACCAGCGCACAGGAAGGCATCGGGATCGACGCATTGCGCGAGGTTATTCACAACCGCGTTTCGGTATTGGCAGGCTTGTCGGGTGTCGGCAAATCGTCGTTGCTGGCGGCTGCACAACCGGGCTTAGAATTACGAACAGCCGACGTGAGCACACGCAAGCACGAAGGCCGCCACACAACCACCCAGGCAACGCTGGTGCGCTTGAAGGATGGCGGCGTCATCATCGACACACCAGGCATTCGCACATTTGGCCTGAGCGGGTTATCGCGTGACGACCTGGCACAGTATTTCCCCGACATCGCGGTGCTTGCGCCGCACTGCCAGTTCGGGAATTGCGCTCACCTGAAGGAGCAGGGTTGCGCGGTCGTGGCGGGCGTCGCACAGGGCGAGGTTGCACGCACACGCTACGCAAGCTACGAGGCGCTCTACCAGACGTTGCCGTAACCACTGTTAAGCCCGGGGATGGGAAAGGATCTGCGCCGTTCTGGTCGCTTCCATCGCTTCTATGCCCCACATACAAGACACCAGCGGTTTGCGTGTGGGGCATACATACTGCGTTCCCGGCTATTGTCCATAGCCTGGATGGTTGCTCTACTGGCCCGTGGATGTAACCAGACCACCAAAGCGGCGTTCGCGCTGTCCGAAGTCCTGTAGTGCGCCACGCAGATGTTCCGGTCCAAAATCAGGCCACCATAGCGGCGTCGTCCATAGTTCACTATAGGCGGCTTGCCATACTAGAAAGTTCGACAGTCGAAACTCACCGCTGGTCCGCACGATCAGATCGGGATCGGGCATGCCACGCGTCCCTAGATAGCGGCTGATACACGTCTCGTCCAGCGCATCCGGCGTAACGCCATCCTCCATTGCCGCTCGCACCGCCGCAACGATATCGGCGCGACCGCCATAGTTCAAGGCCACAGCTAGCGTCAAGCGATCGTTCTTTTGGGTCAGGTCGACGGCTTGGACGATCTTTCGCTGGAGTCGTTGCGGCAGCCCATCCATCTGTCCTAGATGCCGAATCTGTACGCCTTCAGCATGCAGGTTGCGTGTTTCGCGCTCGATGAACTCGCCCAGAATTCGCATCAATCCCTCGACTTCGGGGCGTGGGCGTCGCCAGTTTTCGGTCGAAAACGCATACAGTGTCAGGTAGCGGATGCCGAGTTCTGGACATGCCGACACGATGCGCCGTACGTTCTCGGTACCCGCACGATGCCCGACCAGGCGAGGCATGCCGCGCTGTTGTGCCCACCGTCCGTTGCCATCCATGATAATAGCGACGTGTAATCCAGTATGTTTTGGGGACTGGAAAGCGCTTTGTGTCATAAAGCAATACTCCAAAAATTAGCGATTGCGTGTCGCTTGTATCAAGGCTTGCATGTGGTCCAGATAGCGTTCCAGGGCGTGTCGCCCGATGTCGGTGAGTTGGTACTCCGTTTTCGGCACACGTCCATCGAAATATTTGGTACAACGCACGTATTGCGCTTCTTCGAGCTTTCGGGCATGCACACTCAGATTACCGTCTGTCGTTCGCAGCAATTCTTTCAGTTCATTGAAACTCATCGCTGCATTCACGGCGAGTGCACTGACGATACCCAACCGCATGCGCTCATGGATCAAGCGATCGAGGTCCGGTGCGCGGCTTGGACCTTCGAGTTCCGATGCATGTTCCGCATGATGGAGATCGAGGCGTGGTGACTGCCTCGACGTTTGTGCTTCAAGATGTTTAGCCACCATGCCTCCAAGCGATAAAGATGCCGAATATGATATGCAGCCCTCCGAATCCAGCACCCAACAGCCAGTTGCCCCAACCGATGGGACTCACGAGCGTTATAGCTCCCAACAACATAAAACAGATGCCCATGACCGGCACAACCCGCACAGAGAAGGTTCCACCAGTGACGACAGCCGTTCCGAACAGCAGTAACCACATACCAGGAATCACTGCCGCCATATTGTAGCGGTAGAGCACAAGTGTGAGCAGCGCGGCGGCGACCATCGGCGGCGAAAAGCTTAGTACGAACTTGCGCCCGGGACCCGACAGCAACGACATGCCGGTCGAACGCGCTTTCATGTAGGTCGTGAATAGCGCGGTCGTGACGGCAACACAGGCTTCAACGAGCCAGCACGACATCCATGCCATGAGCGTAGTTTGCTGCATTGCCACCAATGCCGCGATGAGGGCGGTTATTCCCACGATAACCTGCCCGCGCCCCGACACTGCCGTAAAGGATGTCGCAGCCTCCATGGTTTCACGGATAAAGCGCAGGTTGTCGATGGCGCGATCCTGCAAGTCAGAAGGTTCCGGCGGTGGAAGTCGATGAATGGAGGCCATTGCGAGATTATAGGGATGGCTGCCACTCATGTCAAGTACTTTATCTGACAAAGCGCTAATGTTTCGCTGAAGTATATCTGACACTGACAACGGGCCGATTCCCTGAGGCTCGGCAACAGCCTGATACATACCCTCCGCGGTGGTCTTACCCCAAATATTCGTCAAGTAGCCTGTGCGAAGTCATAACATTATGTTTTCTGTTTGCGGTCGTTTTCTTGCTTACCCCACCTCAGTGGTCTCGTTGAGGCCACCAAACGCTTCATTAGACGCGAACGAACAGTTTGATTCTAGGTACATTCGGACGGTAGCGGTAGCGTGATGCAAACTTGCTTGTGGCAGCACAGCGCAATGGTTGTCCCCGTCGGTTCCTGCGATCCCGCCAGACACTTCCTAGGGTTATCAAAGGAAACCGACGATGGAAATGGCTCAAATGTTGGACAAGATGGCGATTCAAGAGATGGCGGCGCGGTTCTCGGACGCATGCAACACACGCAACATCGCAGCGTTTCATGCGTTGTGGACACCGGATGGTGTATGGGAAATCGGCAAACCGTTCGAAACACGCGCAGAAGGCGCGGATGCGATCGCCCAACTGTGTCAGGACCTGCTCGGCATGTGGGAGTTCTTCGTGCAGATGACCCACAGTGGCGTCATCCAGATCGACGGCGACACGGCGACCGCGCGATGGACGATGCACGAAACAGCCAGTTCGCCACAGGCCACACGGTATTACAACAACGCGGGATTGTATGAAGATACACTGGTCTGTGTCAACGGACGGTGGTTGTTCAAGCATCGCAGATACCACTACATGTATCTGGACGATTCGGAACTGCGTGGACAACCCATCCCACTCACGTCCACGCTCACCTTCTGATGCCAGCGTCGCCTCGGTTGCACATCAGGCGAGGCGACGCTTATACCATAGCCCCACGAGGACCAGGAGCAGACGCCGGATAAGACATAGATGATTGACGTCGCAAGCAGGGCGTGCTACAGTCGCGAGCCAATGAGTACAACATTCCCTGTGGCGCTTGCCGTCGTTATCGCCGACGCTCCGGTTGCCGAGATCGCACCATACGAGAACCTGATCCGTGAGGCAGACCTTCGCATCGCCGCCGACGGCGGTGCACGTCATTTCTTGACCCTGGGTATCCTGCCACATATCGCGATTGGCGACTTCGATTCCCTGCCGGCGCCAATGTTTGAGAAACTTGAATCGGGCGGCGTCGCGATCGACCGTCACGCGGTTCACAAGGACGAAACCGACCTTGAACTTGCCCTGCTGTATGCTGTCGAGCGTGGCGCGAGACAGATCATTATCCTGGCAGCGTTGGGTGGACGCCCCGATCAACACCTCGCGAATCTACAACTGTTGACGCACCAGCGCCTGAAGGGCCTTGACGTACGAGTGCGTCAGGGAGGGTGGGATGTATTCGTCGTCCATACAAACACACGGCTCGAAGGCACGCCGGGGCAAACTGTATCGCTCCTACCGATGACCGAGCGCGTCGAAGGCATCGTTACCCGGGGTTTGTACTATCCTCTTAACGACGAGCCGTTATTACTTGGTCCGGCACGCGGCGTCAGCAACAAAATGACCGCTATCGAAGCCACCATCACGATTCGGTCGGGAATATTACTGGTCATGCACCAACACACCAATGACCACTAGTAACCAACGCCTAACGACCAATTACTTACAACCAACGGAGCATGACAACTCCAGACAGCCGGTCTATGTCACACATTTACCCGGGATCTGCGTGTGTCATGCAACCAATCGACCTGTACGAACGTCTTGTAACCAATTATGTATGTTATAGGTACTGCCGGTCATGTCGACCATGGCAAATCGACGCTGGTTGAAACACTGACCGGGATCAATCCTGATCGTCTGGCGGAAGAACAACGCCGTGAGATGACGATTGACCTGGGTTTCGCGTGGCTTACCCTGCCGTCGGGCAAGCAGGTCAGCATCGTCGATGTGCCAGGACACGAGCGCTTCATCAAGAACATGCTCGCGGGCATTGGCGGCATCGATGCAGCATTACTGATCATCGCCGCCGACGAAGGCGTGATGCCGCAAACCCTCGAACATCTGCATATCCTCGACCTTCTGGAAGTCGAACACGGCATCGTCGTCCTCACGAAGATTGACATGGTGGATGATGAATGGCTGGGCTTGATGCAGGAAGAAGTACGTGACCGTCTCGCTGGCACCGTGTTCGCCGACGCGCCAATCGTCCCCGTTTCAGCGCGGCACCGACGTGGCCTCGACGACCTCAGCAACACCCTCGACCAGATGCTGCTCGCGACGCCTTCGCGCGCGACCGAACGTGGCGCACCCCGTTTGCCGGTGGATCGTGTGTTTACCGTCGGTGGATTTGGCACGATCATAACAGGAACATTGCTGGATGGTCCGCTCACGCTCGGCGACGAAATTGAGATCGCGCCGAGCGGATTACGAGGGCGAGTGCGCGGTCTACAAACACACGGCACGAAGCTAGATCGAGCGCTGCCAGGAACCCGCGTCGCGGTCAACATTGCTGGCGTAACCGTGTCCGATATCAGTCGTGGTGATGTCGTCACCATGCCTGGCGCGCTCGTGCCGACAACGCTGCTCGATCTCAAGATGCGATTGGTCACGGACGCGCCGCATGCGCTCGAACAAAACCATGCGCTCGACCTGTTCGTTGGCGCGACCGAGGTGGGTTGTCACATCACGCTGCTTGATAGAGACGTGCTGCGTCCCGGTGAGGATGGTTGGGTACAACTGCGGCTCGATCGTCCCATCGCAGCGGCACGCGGCGATCGTACTATCGTGCGCGTTCCCTCGCCTTCGGTTACCGTTGGCGGTGGTCGCATCGTCGATCCGCATCCACGTCGCCATCGCCGCTTTCGCTCGGACGTAATGCAGCAACTCGAAACTCTTTCGCGTGGCACGCCCGCCGAACTGCTCGCACAGGCCGCGGGCACGGCGGGTCCGGTCGAATGGTCCGCGTTGCGGCGGCAAAGTGGACTACCGCAGGACGTAGCGACGGCCGCGCTGATTGAAGCCTTGCGCCTCGATCATCTACGACGGCTCGGGGGCGGTGACGCTTCCTTCAGCGATGACATGCTGTTGATCACACCGCGTGCCTGGGGTCAAATGGCATCATCCCTCACCACCATTGTTAACGCGTTCCACGCACGCAACCCGCTGCGGCTCGGCATTCCACGCGAGGAGTTGAAAAGTAAGCTCGGCGTTCGCGCCCCGCGCACCTTCACGCAGGTTTTGCAGGTTGCCGCTGCCGAAGAGCTTATCGTGGCGAATGATACTGTGGTGCGCCAGTTCGCATTCGCGCCCAAGCTGACCGCCACACAACAACGCGAGGTCGCGACGTTACTCGCAGCGTTCCAGGCAGCCCCCTATACCCCTCCCCCACGCACTGAATGGGAGCGCACCGACACGCACCTGATTACATATCTGCTCGAAACAGGGCAACTTGTGCGCGTGTCGAGCGACGTATTGTTTGGCGTTGAGGGCTATACGAAGCTGGTAGAATGGAGCATACATGTCCTCGAGCGAGGCGATGAACTCACAATAGCGACGCTACGTGATCATTTCGCGACCAGCCGGAAATATGCACAGGCGCTTCTCGAACATCTCGACGAACGTAAGATTACACGCCGGATCGGCGATGTACGACATAAATATTGACGACCGGAGCGCTTCGGGCGCGATCGGATCGATTGCGGCACACCGTGCCACCTAAGGAGAGAAGGCTATGCCACGACGGGCGAATACTGATATCAAGCGGCTCGGCACGATCCTGGTCGTGGGTGCTGTCGCCGGTCTAGGAGCGAGCTACGTCGCCAGCCGTCGACGCCCCAACGGGGCCCGTGATAAGAAACTGATCGATTGGAGCCTGGTGCGGCAGATCGCCGTGCGTGCCTCGCAGTCGGACCAGGCACCCGTGCAACGACGCGCCGAAGCAACCGCAGAGTACACTGATATGGTGCGCCGTTCCGAACCATTGATCGCACGCTATCTTGGCGTTGCTCTGCCGGAGCCCATTCAAGGCATTCATGTCGTCGATCGCCGTGGATGGCTCGACGCGAACATCGCGAACTTTGGTGAACTGTTTACGTTCATCGAGGAAATCTACGAACGCAATGCTTCAGTCAACACTGTCGGGACAGCAGTAGCATCGAACATCAACAAGCGTCTGATGAGCGTACAGGTCGGCGTGCTGCTCGGCGTACTAGCACGGAAAGTGCTCGGTCAGTATGACCTCTCGTTGCTGGCACCTGAACCAGCGGCCGGTGTGCTGTATTTCGTCGAGCCAAACATCGCCAGGGTTCAACAGACACTTGGCCTCAACGCCCACGATTTTCGCCTCTGGATCGCGCTCCACGAAACGACGCATGCGTATGAGTTCGAGGCGTATCCGTGGGTACGCGAACATTTCAATAGCCTGTTACGCTCCTACTTCGACCAACTCAACGAGCAGTTACAATCGTTGCGCGGTGGCGTCGGATCGATGGTGTCACGCATCCTGGACAATTGGGGGAGCAGCCAGCACTGGATGGAGATGATCCTTTCGCCACAACAGCGTACGATCTTTAACGAGCTCCAAGCGTTAATGTCACTGGTGGAGGGCTATTCCAACCACATTATGAACGCGATCGGCAAGGACATCCTGCCCAACTTCGAGGAGATCGAGCACCGCATCGAGGAACGAAAAGGTCGACGTCCAATCGCCGAGCAATTATTCAATCGTGTAACAGGCATGGACCTGAAGCTCGCCCAGTACGCCGAAGGCCAGAAGTTCGTCGATTTCATCGTTGATCAGCGCGGCATTGCCTTCGCCACCCGTGTCTGGGAACGTGCGGCAAATCTGCCGTCGATCGAGGAAATCCGCGCTCCGCAGCTCTGGATCGCACGCATCGACGCACAAGCCGAATGATGCACTGTTCCATTTCGGCCGGACGAGGGAGGAGCGATTCCTTCCTCGTTCCTGTGTTCCAATCCTATACAACCACACGAGGATAGCCTATGAGCCTCGATCTGCTTGCCCTCAGCGGTCAGGTGCGCGACATGGCACGCGCTGTTGGCGGTGATTCCAGTAGCTTACACGAACGTATACTCGTGACCCAGCGCATACTGGAAGCCGAATCAGCAACCTGGGAAACATGGCACGAACAGGTGGAAAAAAGTCGCCTCAAGCAAGCATGGCTATTTGCAAATCCGCTCGAACCATTGTCCACGGTATATCCGCTGCCTGACAAACCTCGCATATATGCGGTAGCCGCGTCAGATGGCTCGCATATCGATGTTGAGCGTCACGGCATCGCCGACTATTGGCTGATCAACGTCGGGAGAGTTAGCCTGGTCTACGGTGAAGATGCGTCGTTCAAAGCTGAATCGGTCCCTACGCTTGGCTATCGCTCGAATGAACTTGTGTTGAACGACTCACGCAGCGACCAGGAGGCCCACGTAACAGGCCCAGTACTCGCTGCCTATCGTGACCTATTTGAAGGACTACGCCTCGCAGACCTCGTAAGCTCGCTTCCTTCGGACCGCACCAAAATCGCATTGTTCGATGGCACACTCATTCGCTGGACACTTAATAGTTTTGAAAATTGGCTAAAGAATCGTTTTCTCCAGGAGCAATTCACCTACTTTGATGGGTTGTTAAACCTAGCATGTCCACTCGCAAGTTACATCAGTCGCCCTCGCTCTTCTGATGTGGTTGGTCTGGTGCAGTTCACCATGGTCGAAGGAGATACGAGCAAATGGAAAACTCTGTACCCACAAAGAGTTCGATAGCCCGTTACGGGGTGTCAACGATAATTTGCTGTTTGATAGAATCCTGCGAGACGGCGAGCGCAGTGCCCGTTTCCAATCCATGTCACGTATTAATGTCGATTCCTACCCTTCAGAGCATAAGATTCAATTTTTCTATCTGAAGGTCGGGCGCGAGATCGCCCGTGTCGAGTTTCCCGCCTGGGTCGGCGACGGCGACCTCGATCTGGTGCATAGCTTGATCTATGACCAATGCCAGCGGGGTATGGGCTACCCGGTGGCGCTCCAACGCGCCCACGAACAGGCCGTGATCCACGACGGCGACCGCCGACAGGTCGAAGCCTTGATCGAGCGTATCTTCGCCACCGAAGCCGTGCCAACGCAGCGTTCAGCAAAATCGGTCACGAAACTGCGCCCTGGACTTTGATACGATGAAATGTGGATGCGACGCGAACCTATGAGTGATATGGAAACTTGCTGGCGCGTATCCCATTGCTCGCTCGTCGTTCGTCAGTTTTACGTCATCCCGTGTATGGTAATCCTCAGGTAGAATATGGAACGCTCGGTGATTGATCCCGCCGAGATTTTCGGAGACTGATGGCGCGATTGAATAGACGACTTTACGTGAGAACCTTCGCCGCTGCCCTGGGCATGCTGGCGGCCATTTTGTTACTCGCAGGATGCGCTCAGCAACCGCTGCTTGCTGACCTTCCCGACAAAAACATCACGATCACACCAAACGGCGATGGTCTCGATGATACAGCGTCGATCACCTATACCATCGGCGCACCGGCACACGTTTCGATCTGGATCGAACAGGCTGACGGCAAGAAATGGATGTTGCGCGACAACGTGCAGCGGGCGGCATCGTCCGATGCGTACCTGCTCTCCTTCGACGGTACAGTGCAGAATGCCGATCCTAACGACCCCATCCGGCAAAGCGTGTTGCCCAACGGCGCCTACACGTATGTCGTTCAAGCCACGCCCGACAACGGCGGTACGGTCAGTCAGCAACGCGGCATGATCGAGGTTCGCGACGCGATCACGCAGCTACCGATGGTCGAAGATGTCAACGTCACGTCCACGTTTTCGCCCAACGAGGACGCCATCGACGACGTAGCCTATTTCACCTACCGTCTGCCGATCACGGCGACCGTTACGATCAACCTCACCAAAGGCGATGGCACGGTCATTCCGTTCATCAGCGACCTGGAAGAAGGACCCTACGCGCAGAGCCACCTGTGGGACGGCAAGCAACCCAACGGCGCGTTGCTGGATTCCGGTGTCTACACGTACACGATTGCGGCTCGCGACCGCGTAGGCAATATCGTGGAGCGCCGCGGACCGATAACTATTATTTCTCCTGGAAGTTCGGAAGCACGGGTGCGGTTCGTTCATATCGCCCCTGTCGAGGTCGCCCTGGGCGACGTGATCACCGTGACCGTGCGCGTCGAGAACACAGGCAACGTACCAATTCGCACGCAAGGCCCCGGCTCCGGCTTTATGTATACAACTGACGAGACCTATGCTTCGATCCTGGATCACAAGTGGAAGGACCAGGGCGGCGGCTTCTGGCGTGTCGGACTCGATTGGGGCGGCGGACACGCATACCCCTTCCGCTGGGCGCTTTCCACACGTCCGCCGGAACAATGGGCCCAACCCAACGAGTGGGACTACCTGCAACCAGGCGAGGTCGTCGATATTACGGGCAGCGTCCGCATCGAGCAACGAGAAAGCCGCATGGAATTCTACGTCGGTCTGGTGCATGAGGGCGTCGGGTATCCTGTGAACAACGTGGGGCGCACACTGATATGCGTTGGTATTCCAGGCGTCGAAACCCGCTGCACACCGTCAGGGTCGTAGCATCCAGTTCGCTGATAGAAGGAAGAAGCACATGCGCCTACAGGACTATATACAGGTATTGCGGAAACGCTGGTGGTTGATCGGCCTCGTCGGTGCCATAGCTGCCGTCAGCGCCTATGGCATCTCGAAGCTCCAGCGTCCGGTCTACCGTTCACAAGCCACGTATGTGGCAACGGTCAATCGCCTCGACTCCGGCGCGTATAACTTCCTGGGGCAGCAACTCAATGGCTTCATCCGGCAGGTGCAAAAGCGCGACACCTTTGCGGCGATGTCGCAGCAACTCGAAATCGACCTGCCTCCTGAAAAGCTGCTCGAAAACGTGCGGATGCAAGCGCAGCCGACCGACCTCACGATCACGATTGAGGCCGACAGCTACAATACCGCGGACCCGCCCCGCATCATCAACACCATCGGCAACGCCCTGCTGGCGAAGGTCGCCGAGAACAACCGGCTAGCGGAAGGCCAGGATCGGGTCAACCTCGACCGCGAGGAGCCGGGCCCGGTGTTCAAGGCCAAGCCAAACACGCGCATCAACACACTGGCGGGGGCAATCCTTGGCCTGGTACTGGGAATGTTGCTGGCTTTCATCCTCGAATACATGGATGATACGATCAAAACCTCTGATGATGTCGAACGTTTCGCCGGACTGACGACGCTGGGGTTGATCCCAAGCGGTGCCGCACAGGCAGCCCGCCGCCGCGCACGTATGCAGCCCGCCGCTGTGTCGCGCCTTGTGAACCGGAAGTAAACCCATGACGACACTTAACCAGCTTGTGACGATCCGCGATCCACGCTCACCGGCAGCGGAAGCGTACCGCACCCTGCGTACCAACATCCAGTTCGCATCGCTCGACCGTCCGCTGCGTACCCTGCTGGCGACCAGTAGCGCGCCGGACGAGGGCAAATCGACGACGATTGCCAACATCGCCGTGACTATCGCGCAATCCGAGCGCCGCGTGCTGCTCGTCGATTGCGACCTGCGCCGTCCGACATTGCACACTATGTTTGGATTACCCAACGAAGCAGGGCTAACCAGCCTGATCCTCGACGAAGACGGGCGTATCCCGGTGCAAAAGACCGACATTCCAGGACTGCTGGTGCTGACCAGCGGACCGCTGCCGCCCCGTCCCGCCGACATCCTGGGATCACGGCGCATGGAAGCCGTGATCGCTCAATTACGCGACCACGCCGATATGGTGCTGTTCGACACGCCGCCCGTCAACGCCGTGACCGACGCGGCGGTGCTGGCGACCAAAGTCGATGGCGTGCTGCTGGTGTTCCGCGCTGGTACGACCAAGCGTGACCGTGCGCGTGACGCACGCCGCCAACTTGAAAAGGTCAACGCCAACATTGTCGGCGTGGTACTGACCGATGTGAAGGGCGAGGAAACGTACGGTTATTACGGGAACTGATGCTATGCCTATGATGCATAGCCCCTTACGTCCCTAATTCTGGCAATACGTCACACCGCCAACATACGTTGGCGGTCACTCTATCACCTGACCATGCAGGCTATTCTTCTCGAAATCGTTGTAGAACCCTTCCACAATTAACAGCATCGTTCTCTCGCGGAGTGCGACACGACGCAAGAGCCAGTCGTACGTCTAATCAATCCCTGGCTCGGACGTTGCGAGACTGCACGGGCGAGCAAGAAGTGAGGACCACATGAGCCACCGCACCTTCCTGTCATTATTTCTGATCGGCGCGATACTTGTTCCTGCCCTGGCGCAGCCAGCGGCGGCACAGACGAACAAGCCCGTATTGGCGTATTACTTCCCCTGGTACGAGCAATCTGACTGGCAGGAATCCAGGATGGCGGACCTGCCCGCGACGACGTACAGCGGCGGCGGCGACGCCACGATACAGCAGCACATCCAGCAGGCCGATGACAACGGCATCGACGGCTTTATTTGCACCTGGTTCGGACCCGACGAGCCGCGCCTGACGGAACGCTGCGACAAGTTACTGCGGAGCGCGGCGGGGCGCGATTTCTCGGTCACGATATCGCCCGATCAGGCGGCAGATTTCACCGGCACGCTCAAAACCATGGCAGGCATGCAACGGGCGCTGGGGGTAATGCGTGACCGTTGGATGAGTCATCCGAACTGGTTACGCTGGGACGGCAAGCCCGTGGTGGTGTTCTGGAACCCACAATCGTTCGGCTCGGTGGCAACATGGCGGCAGTTACGAAACGCCGTCGATCCTAACAACGCATGGCATTGGGTCGGCGAAGGCACCGACTTTTCCTACCTGGATGTGTTCGACAGCCTGTACTACTTCGACATCACCTGGGCTGCCAATCCCGCCGACGCCATGGCGGGCTATGCGCGACGACTGGACGCCTACAACAATGCCAAAGGCACCAGGAAGCCCTTCATCGGGACGGTCATGCCAGGATATGACGATACACGCATCCGTAACACCCGTGTGCGCGACCGCGCGAACGGCGACTACTACCGGCGCTCCTGGCAGGCCGCGATCGATAGCAACGCCCAGGCCGTGATCATCAACTCATGGAACGAGTGGTTCGAGGGCACACAGATCGAGCCGAGCCGCTCCTATGGCACCCAGTACCTCGACATGACCCGCGACGCGAGCGCCCGTTACAAGGGATCGAGGCAAAGCAACGACGATTCCCGGACCTTCCCCGAAACAGGGCAAACAGTGCGCGGGCGCTTGTTGCACTACTGGGACGGCAACGGAGGTCTGCCCGTGTTCGGCCTTCCGCTCAACGCACAGGCCGCCGAGCAAACACCCGACGGCACCTTCCAAACGCAGCTTTTCGAACGCAACCGGCTGGAACTGCATCCCGAGAACGCCGCGCCATACGACGTGCTGCTGGGTCGCCTGGGCGGCGACATCCTCGCCAGGCAGGGACGCCCGTGGGAAACACTGCCCCGCGAACAACCTCAGGCCGGATGCCTGTATTTCCAGGAAACACAGCACAACCTGTGCGAGCCGTTCCTGAGCTACTGGCGCTCGCATGGCCTCGACCTGGGCGATCCCGGCACGAGCGCCCGCGAATCGCTGGCCTTGTTTGGGCTCCCGATCACCACGCCCGCCGTCGAGCGCAATTCGTCGGGCGACACCGTACTAACGCAGTGGTTCGAGCGTGCGCGTTTTGAATCGCACCCACAGAATGCCGCGCCGTACAATGTGTTGCTCGGTCGTTTGGGCGCTGAATATCGTTAAACGAGTGCCCCACCGGATACGTATGTCCGGTGGGGCAATGGCCTGGTCAGGTGCGCTCGTATTTGGTACTTGCCTTCGTTAAAGCTTCAACGCTATAATACACGTTGAAATATGGTACAAGCGACGCGACAACGATTAAATGAAAAGGCCCATCCATTCGGATGGACCTCAATCATATGCGGCACTCACTTAGCGCGTTTTGGCGGCTGTGCGAATGCAGCGGGTACACATCTTGATCTTCTCTGTTTTGTCGCCTTTAGCGACAGTCACAGTTTGAATATTGGGGTTGAAGCGTCGACGAGATTTGCGGTTACTGAAGCTCACCTTGTTACCGAAAGATGGGCCTTTACCACAGGTTGCACACGTAGCCATTTCGAAAGGGTCTCCTCTCACACACCCGGACGTATATAACCAGGTGGGGTCATATTTCAGCGTAATCGGCTAATGATCATAGCATACCGCAAGGCGATTCGCAACCTCGCCCACAAGGACAGCAGGATAGATATGAGCGAACGAGCAAGACAGCCCAATACCCGCGTTCTGCCCGAAGGCAGCATCGAGGTTTCGCCGCGTGCGATCTCGAGTCTGGTGGCACATGCCGTCACTCGCTCGTACGGTGTCGTGGGCATGGCACCGGCAAAGAACCTGCGCGACAGCGTGGTTCAAGTACTACGTAAAGAGGATCAGTTCCGAGGGATCGATGTTCACCTATCGCGCGACGCGATCACCGTAGATATCTATATCGTTGTGGCGTATGGCATTCGCATTTCGGAAGTGGCACAACAGGTGATCGCGACCGTCGATTATGCGCTCAAGCAATCGCTTGGCTTGCCTGTCGCCGCAATTAACGTCCACGTACAAGGTGTGAGCGCCGAGTAATGCGAGCTACACAACACAGCGTCGCCCATACATTTGGTATCGGCGAACTAGCATTGAAGAGGACTGGCGATGGCGCAAGGTAATGTCGTGGCCTGGGATGGTACGCAGTTTCTGTCTGGACTCCAGGCTGCGGCGACCTGGCTTGAACAGCATGTCGGCGAGATCAATGCACTCAACGTGTTCCCTGTTCCAGACGGCGACACCGGGACCAACATGCACCTGACGATGAGCGCGGCGTTGAAAGATGTCGCGCCGCACGCGTCGGCTGCAAGCGTGGCGAAACAGGTGGAACGTCAGGCCCTGCGCGGCGCACGCGGCAATTCCGGTGTGATCCTATCGCAGATCATCCGTGGCTTCAGCGAGGGCATTGCCGGAACAGAAACGCTTGACGCTGCCGGACTGGCGCTGGCCTTCCAGAAGGCCGCCGAACGTGCCTACAAAGCTGTGATGAAACCGACAGAAGGCACAATCCTGACCGTCGCACGGGTCGTCGGCGAACAGGCGGCGATAGCAGCAGAAAACGGTGGCGATGTCAGCGCCGTCCTGGATGCGGCGGTTATCGGAGCCAAGCAGGCGGTCGCCGATACCCCCAGTCAACTCAAGCAATTGCGCGACGCGGGCGTCGTCGATGCTGGAGGTGAGGGGTTGGCGGTGATTCTGGACGGCTGGCGACGGTGGGCCCGCGGCGAGGAGATTATACGCACGGATGCTGCTCCCGCGGTGGCAGCCGTCGCCTTCGCGGACATCCACAGCGACGACGACTTCGGGTATTGCACCAACTTCATGATCGAAGGCGACACAATTCCTTTCGCGCAAGTGCGCGAAACCATCGGCGACATGGGACGCTCGGTAGTGGTGGTCGGCGACGAGCAAACCGTCAAGGTGCATATCCATACGTTGCGTCCTGGTGACGTGCTGAACTACGCCATCGACTTCGGCGCGATCACCCAGATCGAGATCGCTAATATGGACGCGCAGCGTGCGGCGATCCACGAAAGCGGCTCGGTATCCGCTGTCGCGACCCGCGAACCTAAGGAAGCGCATAAGAGCGCAACCAGGGCCAGCAGCACAACCGCGACCGATAAGGAAACCTCGCCGTTTGGCGTCGTCGCTATCGCGCCAGGAGCCGGATTCGCGGACATCTTCCGCTCGGTGAACGTGGGCGAGGTCGTCACGGGCGGGCAGACGATGAATCCAAGCACGCAGGACCTGGTGGAAGCCATCGAGCGCTTACCGCAAAAAGAGGTTCTGATCCTACCAAACAACTCGAACATCCTGATGGCAGCGCGTCAGGCACAAGAGTTCGTCGACAAAATAGTCGAAGTTATCCCTTCGCGCACCGTGCCGCAGGGCATCGCGGCACTTCTGTCGCTCAACTATGGGCGCGACTTCGCCGCCAACGTCAAAGCCATGACAAGTGCGCTGAGTGGCGTTCGTACGATCGAGATCACCACCGCCGTTCGCAACGCGACCGTCGACGATACCGAGGTGCGTGAAGGTCAGACGATCGGTCTGCTTGACGACAAACTGATCGCTGCCGGTGACGATCAGGACGGTGTGATCGACAAGGTTCTCGAAAGCGTCGATATGGACGATGCCGAAATCGTGACGATCTACCGTGGCGAGGAATGCGACGAAGCCAAGGGCAATACCCTGGCGGAACGCATCCAGGCGGCTTATCCCGACCTGGTGAGCGTCGATATTGTTGAGGGTGGTCAACCCTTCTACGATTTTGTTATTGCAGTTGAATAACAAGCGTCAGGGATAGTCCCTGACCTCATGGTTATAGAAAGTATGTTCATGGCTTCGGTCAAAATCGTAACTGATAGCACAGCAGATGTGCCAACAGCGTTATTACGCGAACTCGATATCGAGGTCGTCCCTGTTTCGATCAACTTTGGCGATGACAGCTATCGCGATGGCGTGGACATCGAGGGCGAGCAGTTCTTCCGACTGCTCAACGAAAGCTCGGTGCCGCCAACCACAACCGCGCCCGCGACGATCACCTTCGAGCAAACGTACCGCCGATTGGCGAACCAGCACGACGCGATCATCTCGATCCACCTTTCGGGGCATCTGAGCTCGGCCTTCAAGGCCGCGGCGCAAGCCCGCGAGAAACTACCACCGTCGCTTGCTCGTATCGAGGTCGTCGATACCCACTCCGCATCGCTGGGCGTCGGACTGACAGTGATCGCCGCCGCACGCATGGCGCAGGCGGGCGTACCAGTCGAGGAGATCGTACGCGCTGTACAGCATCGTGTGCAGCACACACATATGGTCTTTTTCGTCGACACGATCGAATATCTCGACCGTTCGGGACGCATGAGCCTGCCACCGGGCATGGTGTCATCCATGTCACGCATCAAGCCACTGTTGCTGATCGATCAGGGCCATATTGTCCTCTACGAACGCACGCGTACTCGTGCTAAGGCCATCGACGGCCTGTTCACATTCGTTGAGGACTTTCCACACGCGGATGAGATCGTCGTCGTCTATAGCACCACGCCTGAAGATGTCGAAAAGGTGCTCGACAAGATCGGACCATTCTTCCCGCGCGAACAGGTGATGGTCGGGCAGTACGGAGCATCGATCGGCGTTCATCTTGGACCGGGCGCGATGGGTGTCGTCGTGTACGAAGGAAGCTCATAGGGCAGCGTTCTTGCTCTATACATCACTGTTGATGAGCGTAGCGAACAATGGATGCATCGCTCATACAACCCAAGGAGGATTGAGTGACTATAGCCGTTGTAGTTGATTCGACAACTGACATCCCGCTATCGATGCGCGAGGAACTCGGCATCACGATGGTGCCGCTGTTGATTCTGTTCGGCAACGACCAGTTCCGCGACGGCATCGATATGTCGAATGATGAATTCTACGCTCGTCTGGTCGAGGGCACTATTCATCCTACAACGTCGCAGCCATCACCCGGCGATTTTGTCGAAGCCTTTGAGCGCTTGGCGAAGGACCATGATGGGATCATCTCGATTCATCTGGGCGGCGAACTCAGCGGCACCGTGCGATCGGCCCAGCAAGCCGCCGACATGTTGCCGGACATTCCCGTCAGGGTGATCGACTCGCGCAGTGTCTCGATGGGAGCCGGATTCCTGGGCATCGAGGCCGCCAAACGGCACGCGCAGGCAAAAGCCTGGACGAGATCGCGACATCACTCGAAGCGCTGGTGCCGCATGTGGTGCTGTGGGCGGTGCTGGATTCGCTCAAGTTCCTCGAACGTGGCGGGCGCATCGGGCGCGGCAAGGCATTTCTCGGGACGTTGCTCAACGTCAAGCCGATGATCTACATTGAGGGCGACGTTCAGCCCGGCGAGCAGGTGCGGACGCACAAAAAGGCGATCGCTCGTATGGTCGATCTTGTATCTGCCGAAGCGCCGTTCAGTGATCTTGCCGTGCTGTATAGCACCGGCCCGGAATACGCAGAGGAACTTGCCGACCGGCTCGGCACGATTCATCCACGTGACCAGATCGTCGTTTCGCAACTCACCGGCGTGATCGGCGTCCACGGTGGACCGGGTGTGCTGGGCGTGACCGGCATCAAGCAACGCTAACCAGCATCGGCGCAGGAACACGGCACAGGGGGCATGCGGGAGACGAAGCGTGTGCCCCCGATACATAAGATAGCGCGTTTTCAATTATGGATGAACACCTGATCCAGCTTGGCAAGTGTCTGGCAGCGGAAGCCAAAGCTGGATACATCGATGCCGCTGCGGGCGGCATGGCGACCTTTCTCCATCGCTGGCAGTCAGAAACCAACGGCAGCGGCGAAAACTCAACCGTACAGGCGGTACTTGCCCGTTTGGCGACCTACTCCAGCCTCTCAGCGGACGAGCGACGGAGTCGTGTCGATCAATCCCTGGTCGAACTACGGGCGCTGGTACGAGCGCAAGCCAAAGCCGCCGCACAGCAAGCGGCGACACCCGTACCCGCTGCCGCCCCAAGGCAACCCACGACACCCATACCCACAGCGGCCAAACCCGTGCCATCGCAAAACCTCACCCTGGATGCGCCTCTTACCAGCGTGAACGGCATCGGCCCGACCAACGCCCGCGCTTTCGCACGGCTCGGTCTGCGGACGGTCGAGGACATGCTCTACCATTTTCCGCATCGCCACGACGATTACTCGGCGCGTGACACGATCGCTGACCTCACCGTGGGCGAAACGTCTACGATCATCGCCGAGATCGTCGAAATCAAGACCTTCTCGATGCGGGCGGGGATGCAGGGCGTCAAGATTTGCTCAACGACGACACCGGTGTGCTGCAACTCTCGTTCTTCGGGCAACAATGGCTGGCGAAGCAACTCTTTCCTGGACAATGGATCGTGGTCAGCGGCAAGGTCAACGGCTACATGGGGCAGTTCCAGATGAACAGCCCGAAATGGGAACCGTACCGCGAGGACGAACTGGTTCACGCCGGACGTCTGGTGCCGGTTCACCCGCTGACCAAAGGGTTGCTCGAACGCAACGTGCGTACCCTGATCAAGCGTATCGTCGATGGAGCAGCGCCCAACGTGCGCGACCATCTTCCCGACGAGGTGCGCCAACGAGCGCACCTGATGTCGCTGAGCGAAGCGATCCGTCAAGCGCACTTTCCCGATACCATGGAGCATAAAAGCAAAGCGAACTACCGCCTCGGCTTCGACGAATTCATGTTCATTCAGCTTGGCGTGTTGCAACGCAAGAGGCTCTGGCAGGGTGAACCAGGCAACGAAATCCCGTTCGACGACAAGGTACACGAACGGTTCCTTCAGGCGCTCCCGTTCAAGCTGACCGGCGCACAGCAACGTGCGCTTGGAGCGATCTTCAACGACCTCAAACGTCCGATCCCGATGGCGCGACTGGTACAGGGCGACGTGGGTTCGGGCAAAACCGTCGTCGCCGCCGCTGCGCTCGTTCAGGCCATTGCCAACGGATTTCAAGGCGCGTTGATGGCGCCGACTGAAATCCTGGCGGAACAACATTATCGTGGCCTCAAGAAATTGCTGGGACAGGTCGAGGTGCCGCGTCCCGCCGAAGAACTCGAACGGCAGGACTGGAAAGGGCGCGTGGAGCGCGAACAACTCGACCGCATGGAGGAGATCAAGCGACTGCTGGGGATGACCGAGGAGGACGATCAGGGCGGTGCGGGCATTCGGGTGGCGTTGCTGACAGGCTCGCTCAAGACGCGGGAACGGCGGCGCGTCCTGGAAGGCATCGCGCAGGGCCAGGTCGACCTCGTGATCGGCACGCATGCCCTGATCCCGGAAAGCGTGCAGTACAACAGCCTGGGTCTGGTGGTGATCGACGAGCAGCACCGTTTCGGCGTCGAACAACGCGAACGCCTCAAACAGAAAGGGCACCACCCCGACCTGCTGGTGATGACCGCGACGCCAATCCCGCGCACGCTGGCGCTGTCGATCTATGGCGACCTCGATGCGTCGGTGATCGACGAGCGCCCACCGGGACGCAAGCCGATCAAGACACGCTGGATTCGCAAGGCTGAGATCGCCAAAGCTCACAAGCATCTTCGCAAGGAGATCGACGAAGGGCGTCAGGCGTTCGTGATCTGCCCGCTGGTCGAGGAATCCGAGAAGCTGGAACTGGCGTCGGCCGTCGAAACCCAGGAATACCTGCAACATGAGGTCTTTCCCGATCTGCAGGTCGGACTGGTTCATGGGCGCATGAGCCAGATCGAGAAAGATCAGGTCATGCAGCAGTTCCGTGACGTGGAGTTCGAGATTCTGGTGGCGACCGCGGTGGTCGAGGTCGGTATCGACATTCCGAACGCGACGACGATCCTGATCCTGGGAGCCGAACGCTTCGGTCTGGCACAATTGCACCAGTTCCGTGGTCGCGTCGGTCGCGGCGAACACCAATCCTATTGTATCGTGGTATCGGATGTCGAGAACGAACAAACCCAGGAACGGCTTGAAGCCCTTGTCGAAACCCAGGATGGCTTCGAGCTTGCGGATGTCGACCTTCAGCTGCGTGGTCCGGGTGAATTCTTTGGTCGCCGCCAATCGGGAACGCCCGACCTGAAGATGGCGAAACTGGGCGATCTGCGACTGCTTGAGGTAGCACGACTGGAAGCCGAGAGGGTTTTGAACAGCGATCCACGGCTCGAACGCGCCGAACATACGTTACTACGCACCAAAATGGGGCAATTCTGGGAAGATACAGGCAAAGCAAGCTAGAATGACCCTACACAATCTGTTATGCTTGGTGTACTATAGGCAATCTTAACCGTTTCTTTATGCGTACTTCACGGTTTTGAAGTTAACTGAAGCAGCGGTTGAGGACACCGGCACGAGGTAGCGTAGGGCCATGAGGTTCCAAAGCATCGTGGATCAGCTCTTACCTGCGAGGAGGGCAAGCTCATGTCCCGCGAACACTATGACCAGCAGCTTCGCAGCTTACAGGATGACCTGCTGCGACTCGCCAGCCTGGTCGAAGCGGCGATAGGTCGCTCGATCAATGCGCTGAAGAATCAGGACGTCGAAGAAGCACGGCGAATGATCGCCGAAGACGACATCATCGATCGGCGACAATACGCGCTCGAAGATAAGGCGCTGTTGTTGATCGCTCGTCAGGCACCGATGGCGGCCGACCTGCGTGCGATCAGCGCGGTGATCTCGATCGCATCCGAGCTCGAACGCATCGGTGATTATGCGGAAGGAATCGCGAAAATCGCGATTCGCGGTGCGAACGAGCCGCTGCTCAAACCACTCATCGACGTGCCACGTATGGCGGAAACGACCCAGCGAATGCTGCGTGAAGCGGTCGATGCCTTCGTCAACCGCGACGTCGAAGCGGCTCGACGGATTACCGTCGTCGAAGAAGAAATCGACGCGCTCACAACCCAGGTGCAGAACGAACTGTTGACGTTCATGCTGCAAGACCCGAAGAATGTCGAACGTGCGCTGCATCTGATGTTCGTGGCGCACAATCTCGAACGGGTGGCGGACCGCACGACCAACATCGGTGAACGACTGGTCTTTCTTGTCACCGGCGAGATCGTCGAGCTGAATTCCTAACACACCCAGCAACTGTCAGCAGTATCGTCTGTGTATGCTGAAAGGCATACGCAGACGATACTGCTGACAGTGCATCGGATACACTATCATGCTGACACATCTGCGCCGCGTTCGCCTGATCGAACTCCAACTCCTGATCATCGCGCTCCTCTTCTTTGCCTGTGGCTACGTGCTGACGACAGCGGCACGACCGGGCGCGGAGTTCACCCGCACCGCGCAAGGGCTCGCGTCACTACTCTGGCCTTCCAGTCTGCCGATCTTGATGTTCGTGGCGATTAGTTTCATCCTGTCCTGGCGCGCACCACGTGCCGATCAGCTTGTGCTACCGCTGGTGTCGATCCTGGCGGGGCTGGGCTTGCTGATGATGGCACGGCTTGAAGCAAGCTACACCGCGAACGGGTTGATCGAAGTGTATGGGCATATCGCCGCCAAGCAGACCGTGTTCGTAACAGCAGGCGTCGGCTTGCTGCTGCTGATGGTGCTGGCAC
This sequence comes from uncultured Chloroflexia bacterium, assembly GCA_963790835.1. GTDB lineage: Bacteria > Chloroflexota > Chloroflexia > Chloroflexales > Kallotenuaceae > JBBSGA01. Next base: position 1,018,459 of record CAWBPU010000002.1, on the reverse strand, counting down.
CGCTCGACCGTATCTTCATTCGCCTTCAGCGCATGTCGTTGATGGACTGGCTCAAGAATCATCGTTGGACCTGGGTGGTGATGGGGTTAGTGTTGGTGGCGGTCACCTTCGTCTTTGGCAAGGGTCCTGAAGGGCAGGACCAGAAACTGTGGATCGACTTTGGCTTCTTCACCTTTCAACCCTCGGAACTGCTCAAGCTAGCACTGGTCATCTTCCTGGCGTCGTATCTGGATGAACACCGTGAAGTCGTGGCGCAGGGCTGGCGCGTCGGTCCGTTGACGTTGCCACCACTGCCGTACCTGGTACCGATGATCGGTATGTGGGGCCTGACCATGGGGATCATCGTGATCCAGCGCGACCTGGGCGCAGCGTTGCTGCTCTTTGGCATCTTCCTGGCGATGCTGTATGTGGCGACCGGCAAAGGTTCGTACGCCTTCGTCGGTCTACTGGCGTTCGCCGGTGGCGCATATGTGATGTACCAGGTGATTGGGCGTGTGCAGGACCGCGTGGCGATCTGGCTCGATCCGTGGGCGGACGCCGCTGCTACTGGCTATCAGATCGTACAGGGGGAATACGCGTTGTCCGCCGGAGGTATCTTCGGCGTAGGGCTAGGGCAGGGATCGCCCGCTGTCGTCCCCGCCGTTCACACCGACTTCGTGTTCACTGCGATCGCCGAAGAACTCGGTCTTGCCGGTGCGATCGGCGTGTTACTGGTGTATGTGCTGCTGATGTATCGTGGCTACCACATCGCGTTGCGCCTCAACGGGCGTTTTCGCGGCTTCGAGCAATTGTTCGCGATCGGCCTGACCTCGATCCTGGCGATTCAGACCTTCATCATCGTCGGTGGTAACCTACGGGTGATACCGCTGACCGGTATCACGCTGCCGTTCATCTCGTACGGTGGCTCGTCGGTGCTGATCAACTTCTTGATCGTCGGACTCCTGCTGCGAATCTCCGCTGGTCGCACGTCCTGATATATGCGACACCTGTACAGCTACGCCGCCCTGAGCACCAGCGTGAAGAACGCACAGGCGGCAACCGCCGCCATAATACTAAGATAGCCCAAGATCAGTCCGGTGAGTGCTAGCCCACCTCCCGCCAGGCGTCCACCAGATCTTGCGATTTCGCGTCGAGCCATGTGTCCAGTGATCACTGCGGGGAGCCCGGCGAGGACTGGCAGAAACGACCACGTCAAGATACCCAGCACCAACGCGAACACCGCGAGCGTGCTCGTTTGTGACGAGGACGATTGTACGCTCGTCACCAGATACGGAGACTGCGCAGTCGGCAGAGATGGCGAAGGTGGTATCGACGTTTGCAGGGTCGGTTGTGGCGATGGGACATCATAGGTGCGTGCGTCATGCCGTGTCTGGGGTGCAGACCCATACACGTTACTGCTATTCGGCGGTGACGTGGGTTCGATAGGCGGCTGATTCAACGGATCGCTGCCAAGCATAACCGTGCGCCCGGTGGCGGGTTCAGCGTTACCTGGGCGTAAAGCACTGCCGCATTGATAGCAAAATGCGGTTCCTTCATCGTTTTGTGCGCCGCACACAGGGCATTTCATACGCATCCCCTTTTCACGATTCCTGACACCATGCTATGATACCAGCCGATGAAAGTTCAACGCAAGCGCGTGTGTCGATAAAGACGCTGGCTCGCGGTCGCTCATGAGCGATGTGCAAATGGCTCGAAGGGGGGAAGTATGATCTATACGCTGATGTTCGGAACACCTGTGAGCAAAGAAGGCGGCGATTTCGGTTCTTTGTCGATGATTATCGTCGATAACGGCGTTGCAAATCAGATTGTTGTCAATCCTTCAGGGCTGTTTGCCGGACCTGACCGCGTCGTGCCGATCAATGCCATCGCGGAATCGTCGGCAGACGGTATCACGCTCAATACCACGGATGTAGACTGGCATAGCTACGGCGCATACAACGCCGAACAATATCGTGACCATGAGGATGTCCAGCCGAGTTTCCTGCTTTCGGGCTCATTTGCGCCATCCAACGCAGGACTTGTGGACCGCCCGCCGACCGAGATGCGCAGTGACTCGGCGCTCGTTCCCATGAACGTCGTATTGACCACCAAAACCCGAGTCGGCGACCAGGGACACCTTGCTGGAATCGTAACTCATACCGGCATCCCAACCGAGCTAGTCCTGGAAGACGGCGGATCGATTCCCTTCGAACAGGTCAGTATTCTCGACAGCGAGCATATCACCCTCGGTCCCAAAATGGAACGGATGGACGATGCGATGCTGCCGGGAAGTATCGGACAACCGCCGGAAGAAACCGAGTAACAGCGGCGCGTGCGCGATCAACCAACCGAGGTCGTCCTGGCGACCTCGGTCCTCGACGCCATCCGGCACCATGCGCTCGAGCAACCCCACCGCGAAGTGTGCGGCGTCCTTTTAGGCGCATGGGGACCGCCCCCGACCATCACATACGCCATGCGCGGCACTAACGTCCTTAACGCCACTGACCGCTACTTGCTCGACGCGCCAACCCTGCTGGCCGCCGACGATCGAGCCTCCCGACTGGGTTCGTCCATTGTCGGCTTCTACCATAGCCATCCCAACCATGTCGCGATCCCTTCCCTTTCCGACCGTCACAGCGCCTGGGCTGGCTATCTCTATCTGATCGTGAGCGTGGGAGCCGTACATCCACCCTATAGCTGCGCCTGGAGCATCGACAGCGCTCTGCGAATCCATCCCCTACCCCTGGCAGGAGCATACCACTCCCCATATGTACCGGATTAAACCGTCCATCATTTCGCCATCACCACAAGCATAGTAAAATAGCAACTATACACATTCTGTTTGCGCGAGTTGGCTTATGATTTCGGTCCTGGGAACCTGTCCAGTCTGCAAAACCCGCCATGCCGCAACCGAACAATATTGCGGTCATTGTGGCTTAATCTTCGGCTCACACCTGGCACCCAAAACGGTTGCCACGCGCCCGTCCATGCCGCCGGAAGGAGCGTGTTGTCCGGCGTGTGGGCGACGTGCACGTTCGGGGGCAAGGATATGCGGTGCGTGTGGTACATCGCTCGTGTGGAGCTACCGGCCGCTCCATACCGGTCAGGTGCTTGCCAACGGGCGTTACTCGATCCTGCGTCCTTTGTCGAAGGGTGGCATGGGAGCAATATATGTCGCGCAGGACCACGATGCCTTCGACCGTCCTGTCGTCATCAAAGCGCTGCTGGATTACTTTGATCCGCACGATATCGAGGCTGCGCATGTTGCCAAAGCACGGTTTCTGCACGAAGCACGCACACTCGCGACGCTACGCCATCCGGCGATCCCGCACATTTTCGCGTATTTCGCCGACGGTCCCTATAACTATATCGTGATGGAATACGTGGAAGGCCGCGATCTCGACCAGGGGTTAAGCCGGAAAGACGACACGACCGGAAAGCTCGTGCGCGGCACGCCATACGGCGCCGAAGATGTGACGCGGTGGGGGATTAGCCTGTGCCGTGTGCTGCATTACCTCGCCACCCGTAATCCGCAGCCAGTGATCCACCAGGATATCAAGCCAGCCAACATCTTGCTGGACGACAATAGCGAAGATATTCGTCTGGTCGACTTTGGAACCGCACGCGCACGGCTCGTGCATTCATTGGTAACGGTCGGGCTGCAAAAATCGAGCGTATTCGGCACACAGGGGTATGCCGCTCCTGAGCAGTACGGTGGTCAAAGTGAACCTCGCAGCGACGTGTACGCGCTAGCCTCGACCATGTATCATCTGCTAACCGACGACGACCCCCGCGACCACCCATTTGATTTCCCGCATCTCACGGACCTTGGCGGGTTGGGCACCATCCTACAGGGAGCATTGCAGAACGAAGCACGCGACCGTCCCACCGCCGCCGCGTTCAGGCAGCAACTTGAGGCGATCAGCGCACCCACGCGCACGCATGCGCTGGAAACACCCGACGGCACGCTGGTGTCTAATCCGCAGGAACTGGCAACATGGTGCGAGCAGCATTGGGATGCCGCCTTGCGTTGGCTGTACGACCGCCATCAGCTTTCCGAGCAGATCGCGCGGTTCTGGGGCAAGAACAAACTGGCGAAGGATGTTCGGCACCTGACCCAAACTCATCAACGCGAAGAAAGCGCCGGACTGGACGCCGTGCTGGCAACACTCGACCCGCACGGCTATGGTATCGCGCCGATCCAGCTTGAGGCACAGCCCGCTCGCTACGATTTTGGCAGCCTGTCATCGGACGCCCAGGCCGAGCGGCGTTGCACGTTCACGAACACAGGCCGCCGCCATGTCGTGGCGGAACTGCTCACGCCCGCCTGGATCACCGCGTCGCAGCAAACCATCGAACTCGCGCCCGGAGCGAGTATTTCGCTCACTCTATCAGGGAATATGAATCAGGTTGGCACGACAGGCAAGGTTCGTGGATATCTCATCGTTCGGAATAAGACCAACACGATTTGTCGCGTCGATGTCGAAGCCGAGGTGTCACGATGGCGCTCGTTGTGGCGGCGTGTCACGCAGCCCGCACCGTCCACCGCCCCGCCTGTAGCCCCACCCGAAGTTCAGTTCGCTGCAGCAGCCAAGGATACGACGCCAACCGTCGCGCGGGTCGCGGCGTCATCACAGGCAGAGGCGCAGGCCAAACTCAAGATGCCACCAATGCAAGCATTTGGCACACTGGTCGTGCGAAATCGCGGTGGCACCGTCGCCTGGTTCACCAAGGCCGAGCGTCAGAAACTGCAACGCCAGTTACGCGAAGTTAAAGCCGAACCACTGATCGAACCACTTAGCGTACAATGTTGGCATGAATTTCGTGTTACCTGTCGCGACCGTGCGACGGTAGCAAAGGTCATCGATCTACTGGCGAAGCTCAACGAAACCAAAAAGGGCGTGACACGTCTCGATCTGGAGATTCTTGGTGGCTGAACACACTGCGGCGAAGGAAGCCAGGAGTGATTGACACAAACATCATACTTGGTGGCCTGGTGGTCAGTATCGCACTCCTGATGCTGGCCCCGGACTGGCGTCCCGCGTTCGTGCTGCTGTGCGTGTGTGGCGGTCTGCTAACCGTTCTAAACCAGCACGAAATTCAGGCGCTGGGCGGAGCAGGCTCGCTCCTGACGCTGCACACCGCCAGCGACATCGCGGCGCTTATTTGCGTTGCGGCGATATTGCTATGGACTGGCCTCACATATGACCGCCACCACGAACAACTGGCGTCCGACGAAGTGGTCCGGATGCAGCTTCGTCGTGCCGCACGTCGCGCTGCCAGCGCACTCATGCCACAGGGATGGGCGGCATATCGTCTGCCTGTGTTCGCACTGCTATTACTGCTGGCAGGAACAGTGCTCCTGCCAGAGTTCTACTCGTCGCCAGCGACACCTAGCGTGTACGCCTGGACACTCGCGCTGCTCGGTGGCATCTTGATCGTAGCGACGAGCGACAGTTTGCTCAAACTCGGGATGGGGTTGACACTGATGTGCCTGGGTCTTAAGCTGTGCTATCTGACAGAGGCTCCGGGCGTCGGCTTGTTCGTCCTGATGCTGTTCAGTTTCGTTCCCATCGTCGTCGCACTCGTTACAGCATTACTCAGTACCCTGGTGTTCGCTCGCCTGGGAACGCTCAGGCTCGCACTGCTGTTCGAACAAGCCCGTCCTGCTTCCGCCGATACAGTGGATCGTTCCATGACCACACAGCCTAGCACCGGAAACGCCAATGCACAGCGCTGACCGATCATGATATTTCTGCTGATGAGTTTGCTACCGTGTGCGATAGCGGCTGGTTGCTTCGTGCTGCGCCCAAACACACGGCTCGGTCTGTACGCTGGCCTCGCGACGCTTGCCGTCGAACTGATCTTCCTGCTTCAACTTCCGGTCAATATCCCGGCACGTAGCCTGGGCGTCGAACTCGCGGCAGATGTATCGGGGCAGGTGTTGATCGGGGCGTTGCTGCTGGCAGTCAGCAGTGCCTATGTCGGGTGGTCTGCGCTGCCAGTCGGCAGGTCTGCGCTGCCCGGTATGCTGGTGATCCTGGGTCTGTCAATCGGCGCGTTGCTGTTGCAACCCTTCGTCCCTGCGTTGCTGTTGCTGCTCATCGCCGTCGCTATCAGCACCGCCTTGATCGTCGATACATCGTCCGAAAAAAACCTGCTGCTCGCGCCGCGTGCGCTCGCGACGGCGCTCATACGTCTGGTGATGCTGCTGCTTGGTGCCTTGCTGATGCTGATGGGCTACCTGCTCCTGCCTCCTTCGCTCACCGTATCATTTGGAACGCTACTGATGTGGCTCGGATTACTCGTCTGGGCAGGCCTGGTGCCGTTTCACTTTACCCTGGCACATCTAGCTGAAGATACCACGCCGCACGTTTTCCTGTGTGTGGTGGTGGTGCAAGCGCTCGTGCTGGCGTTATTCCAACGCATCATGGTCGCACAGCCAGCCAGCGTATCAGAGCTAACCCACACGCTTCTGCTCGTCGTCGCTGGAATGACCGTCATCGGTGCGCCGTTGCTGGCGCGTGGCACGGTGCGACGTGCCATGGCCTTTGTGCTGCTGGCGAACGTCGGACAGGTCGTCCTGGCGATGGTGTTAGGTATGGTGGGATCGAGTGTCCTGGCGTTGCTGGCGGCGCATGTGCTTGCGGCGACGCTGATCTGTTCGAGCATTGCCTTGCTAGATGCACATAGAGCAGGACGTTCGGATACGGGCGAGCCGTGGCGCGAACGTCCGATTGCCGCAGCAGGGCTAGCGGTCGGCCTCCTGATGCTGCTTGGCGTGCCGGGGCTGGGTGGCTTTGCCCCCAAGCTCGCGTTGTGGCAAACGGCATGGCGTGACGGACCGCTTGCCATCGGTATTGTCGCTGTTGGGACGTTGCTGCTGCTCGTCGCCGCCGCGCAGGTGGCGCGGGCGATGCTGTTCACGTCCGCCGAACACCGCGACGCCGAACGCCGCCAACACTGGCGGCAGCGGATCACCCCTGGGAGCGCGCCGGAGAGTGATGTCGCCACGCTTCCTGTCACCCCCACAGCGTATGTCCCCGCCCCACTACGCTATTGGACGCTGGCGCTTATCGCCGTGGCGGTCGCGTCGGCGATTGACACGCTTTTCCCAAGTTGATATACTAATCTTCACTCCTGAGCGGGAGTGGCGCAATGGTAGCGCATTTGCTTCCCAAGCAAAGGGTTGCGGGTTCGAATCCCGTCTCCCGCTCCATTATTCCCTTCGTATACATCAAACTCACAACTTTTACGCTGACATATGCATCAACCACAAACATTCCTATACCTTCCGAACCTCTCATTTTTGTGTATCTTCTTAATATATTTGATCGTTCATTGTATGCTATTCCTCCTTAGGGACGGGGTAATATATGGCAACGTTTCTTCTTGCTTGGAATCCTAATCGCTGGAAATGGGAACATTTACAAGATGCAGCCAAAGAAGTAAAAGATAAAGGCTTCAACGATACCACATGGTCTGTTGGCAACAAGAGCGTTAAACCTGGCGATCGGGTGTTCATGCTTCGTCAGGGACGCGAACCGCGTGGCCTTTTTGCCTCAGGATGGTCTACATCAAACGCTTACGAGCGCGAGCATTGGGACAAAACCAGACAAGAAACGAACAGACCAGCACGAGCGATTGATATTCGCCTTGACGTGTTGCTTGATCCTGAGAGTGAGCCAATCCTGGCCCTTGCCCTTTTGGACCATGGTGTGCTGCAGAATATGCACTGGAACACACGTATGTCAGGCATCCTGATCCCACAAGACGTAGCGGATGCGCTAGAGATTGAATGGCAGCAGTTCTTACATTCTCAAGGGAGCGTGTAGCAGCGCATCACCACGAGATCGAGCGTAATACGCGGGGAAAGCCACATCCTGAAGCGGCAAGCGTCGGACCATCTACGAAACGTGCAGCCAGCGCCAGTACGTGCGCTCGATGCGCCGGACAGCCTGTGTCGCGCCCGCCTGCTTGATCGCGGAGATGATCTGGTTGGGCGATGGTTCCGGCTTTGGCGGCGGTCCCATGCGTTCGAGTTCGTCGCGAATCATGGCATCCTCTCCCTGGAGCATAAGCAGTCGTTCGAGGCAGACCCGTCGCTCGATGGGGGAATCTACGGCGTCGGCAAGATGTTGCCACGCGAGCGTGTCATCAGGGTGCGCCTGGATAGCTTCTGTCAGAAGGTGACGAGCCGTGCTGCGGTCGCCTTGCTGTAAGATTGTGATTGCTTGTTGTGTTCGTTCGTCCATTGCCATACCTGCTTCCATACTCGCAGGCTATAGTATGCCGAATCGACCAGGGTTTGAGTATAGGTCCAAAGGAGTATGGCGGGGGCATCGTTGTATCTAGGGCAATCTAGGACGTGCTGAGCGGCTCAGACGTGTGAGAAATGTTCGAGCGCTTCCCGCACATGCTCATATTCACGTGACATCTGTGCGAGGATATCGTGCGTCAGGTATTGCGTCCCGATTGTAGCTTGCTGCTCCAATTCTTCGCAGAGATGCGCAAGACGCAAAGCACCGATGCTCGCACTGCTGCCCTTCAAGCGATGTAAGGCGATGCGAAACGTACTCTCGCTTGGGTCAACGCTACTTCGCTCGATCGTCTCCAATAATGGCTGTGTATGAAACAGAAAGAGCTGGATTAGCTCGTCAACGATCAATACACCGTTACGTTCGAGCGAACGAAAACTAAGTAGCACCGTAAGGTCCAGGATTGGTTGCACCCTTCCTCCGCGAACTGGATATATCGTTAGTATATACCAAAGCCAGCCCTGTATCGCGCCTATAGCCTTCCGACATTACATAGAGACACGATGCCACACCGTATCATTTCGCCCAGAGATGTGCCCGCCGCTCATTGGTCGAGAGAAGCTTTTTCGAGTATCCTGCGTACTAGATTATTTGTAGCTACGGAGCATCTATGAAAGTTCTTGTCACCGGCGGTGCAGGTTACATCGGGAGCACTGCAACCAATGAACTCCTTAAAGGCGGTCACGAAGTCGTCGTATTCGATAATCTCAGCCGGGGGCATCGTGGAGCCGTACCAGCCCAGGCGACCTTCTTTCACGGCGATCTTCTACGCCCCGACTCGCTTAAACAATGTTTCAGCGAACACCCCGATATCGAAGGCGTGATGCACTTTGCTGCCTTCGCGCTCGTCCCAGAATCCATGCGCGATCCCGGTCTGTATTTCCGCAATAATCTCACCGGCAGCCAGAATTTACTCGAAGCGCTCGTCCAATATGGCGTCAAGCGCATAATCTTTTCGTCAACCTGTGCGACCTACGGCGTGCCGACCGTTGTTCCGATGACCGAAGATATGCCAACAGCACCGATCAATCCCTATGGCGAATCCAAGCTGATGGTTGAAAAGATGCTGCGCTGGTACGCCGAATGTCATGGCATAGGCTATACAGCGCTGCGGTACTTCAACGCATGTGGCGCGACGCCTGAACGTGGCGAGGACCATGAGCCGGAAACGCATATGATCCCAATTGTGTTTCAGGTCGCCCAGGGTAAACGTCCGTTCGTGCCAATCGCCGGCGACGATTACCCGACCCGTGACGGAACAGGGGTGCGCGATTACATCCACGTTCTCGATCTCGCATCCGCTCATATCGCCGCTTTGATGCGCCTTAAGCCGGGCGAGCAGCATATCTATAACCTGGGAACCGGCAATGGTGTATCGGTCAAGGAAATTGTCGAGGCAGCCCGCGAAGTCACCGGGCACCCAATCCCCGCCCAGATCGCCCCACGACGCCAGGGCGACCCGCCTGAACTGGTCGCATCGCCCGCCAAGGCCAACCGCGAACTCGAATGGAAGCCTGCTCATAGCGACATTCATACCGTTCTGCGAACCGCCTGGGAATGGCATGAGTCGCATCCACGCGGTTACGGCGAATTCTAGGCTCAAATGGCTTGTGTGTGTCATGCTCGGCTACGGTATGCAACGTCGCATACCGTATTAGCCCTTCGCTCCGGTCGTGCTCCCGCAAACGAGCCTACGTGGGTCGTTCGACATCACGACCCGTATCTTAAAACACAACGCCCGTGCTTCTTGCGAAGCACGGGCGTTGCTGCATCAGCCACGCGTGTTACGGGGCTGCGGTTGTTTCTGGTGTCACATCTCCGCTCGGAATCGTCGCTTCCGGCTCCAGCGGGATAGTGCTTTCCTCCGGCAACGGCGCAGCCTCGGCGGTCGCTTCGAGCGGAGGCATCGTCGGCGTCGGTTCCATCGTTGCGGTTGGCGTCGGGGCAGGTTCCACGGTCGCCTTCGAGCGCAGGTCAGACACCCAGGTGTCATAGGCAGTGGTGCGCTGGCGTTCGAGTTTCGCCGTGGGCTCTTCCGGTAAACGCTGGATGATGTGCCAGCCAAAATCGGAACGTACTGGCGGCGAAATCTCGTTCTCCTTCAAGGCGAACGCGGCGTCTTCGAACGGTGGCACCATCTGTCCTCGACCGAACGAGCCAAGATCGCCACCATTGACAGCAGAGCCTTCATCCTCGGACTTTTCACGAGCAACGTCGGCGAAACTATCGGGGTTCGCTAAGACCTCCTGATAAATAGCGTCAGCCTCAGTCTCGCGTTCGGCGAACAAAGCATCGAGTTCCGCCGGCTCAAGAGGCGCTGTCGGCTCCGGCTCTGGCGTCGGCGAAACTTCAGGTCCAGCGGTCGCCGTCGTATCAGCAGCCGTGGCGGTTGTGTCGACGGGAGCTTCTGTGGGTGTGGGCGACGGCACCTTCAGCAGAATATGACGGGCCTGGATTTGCTCCGGCTCAGTCGTGTCATCTGCGTTCACGGTCGACACCAGTTGCGCCTTGACCCGCGTTTGAATCAGTTCATCGCGGTATTGGGCGCGTAGTGATTCGGCGATCTCAGCTTTCGATGCCTGTGGTCGGCGCAACCCAGCGGTGCCACCTTCTGGCACCTCTTCGAGTATGGCGGTGTACTCGTCATACAAGATCGTAAAGATTTCATCGGCCTTGGTCGATGCTTCTTCCGGTCCGGGCGATGGCGTCGGCGTGTTCGTCGGCGCGGGCGTATTCGTCGGTCCACTCGTCGGCGTCACATCCGAAGCCGCATCGGCGGCAGCGGTCGTTTCAGCGCCAACAGTCGCATCAGGTCCCGCGGTAGCACCCGCGGTGATGTCATCGCCTGTTACCGTTGCGCTGATACCGGGGGTCGGGGTCAATGTAGTCGTCGATGTCAACGGGTCCGGATTACTCAGAAGCGAACCCAAACGCTCGACAATCACCTGATCGACTTCACCCTGGGTTGGCGCGATCTGGAATTGTGCTTGCGCCCCTGCTTCGACGATGCGAGCATCAACCCAGCGGTCGACCAATTGATCGACGACCGGTTGCTCTTGTCCACGCACGCTCCCGATTTCGATCAAATCTGCGTTTGATTGCACGACCTGTTGCGAAAAACTGCCAGTCGACTGATCTTGTCCAAAGCTGGCGTTTGGTCCGAGGATACGTGCAAACTGCAGATTCTGAGCCAATTGCTGGATCGTTGCCTGGCGTGCAATACGATCATAGTCGCCACGGCTCAAGGTTTGCCCGTTGACAGACTTGATCGTGCGTCCAGGTACGATCAAGCGAGAATAAACGACACCACCTACAATCAATAAGACCGCAAGCAACACCACTCCACTGAGCACAAGGAGCACATTGCGTTGTACCTGGGCTTCACGAGAATGGTATATGCGTTGACGTTTCGTCAGGGGTCGTTCTGGTGTCGTTGCGTTTCTACGAGGTCGATTGCTCATGTTTGTCCAGTAAAAAGGCAGAAGGCAGGACCGACAGGGGGACTATGCCCAAGGGCATATCGCCATACTGTCGTGTCCCGCCTTCAATACCGTTGCTTAACTTAACCGCGTCCGGGAGCGGCGACAAAGGGTAGCAGCGCCATGTGGCGTGCGCGTTTGACGGCGGTCGCGACGCCACGCTGGTGTCGGGCACACGTCCCGGTTCGGCGACGTGGCAAAATCTTGCCACGGTCCGAAATATGTCGCTGCAACCGCTTCAGATCCTTGTAATCAGGCGTGCGAATCTTGTCGGTGCAAAACATACACACCTTGCGCCGTGGGGTATAGCGTCGGCGTCCACCAACCTGCGGTCCGCTGCCTTCGCCACTGTCCATGCCCGCTGGCGGGCTTGTGCGGCGGCGGTCATCATAACCGCCCCGGCGATCGTCATTGTATTCGTCAGCCATTAGTTGTTCCTCAACATACACTTCTTGATCAGAATGGAATGTCTTCTTCGCCAAAATCGATTGGCTCATCGGTTATATGGGCGCTGTTACGAATGGTGTCGGTGTCGGATAACCCGTCACCTACCGTGCTCGCTACCATCACGTCCATGGGCGTCAAGCTCGATCATATCGGAAGCGAATGCTTCGGTCCGAAAGCGCTTCTCATGTGATTGCGCATCGTCCAGGAGCGGTTTGAGCCGCCCTTCGATAGAAACCCGTGAAGCTTTGTGAAGATACTATCTGTGTATTTCGGCAATCCGGTCCAGGCGCTCACAGCGAACCAGTGGGTTTCTTCATGAGCGTGGCCTTCGCGCTGTCACGCCATCGACGCGACAGAGCCGTACAGGGCTCACAATCGGCGTCCCTGCAGGGACTACCGACATTCCGTTGTGGTATACGTCAAACGATGAGCATACCCTTGTTCAGATATGTTGCCACATCGCCCGCGGCGCCACTAACGGATAAAAGCCTTTAGTCTTCTTCTTCTTCTAAAATCTTTTCGGGTTCTGGCTTGATCAACAGATAGCGCAAGACCGGCTCGGACAACTTAAGGTCACGTTCAATCTTCACGATCTGGTCAGGCTCGGCCTGAAACATAGTCAGTACGTAAAATCCGTCAGTCAGATCGCGGCTTTCGACGCGGATCGGATATGCGAGTCTACGACGACCGGCGAGGGGACTGGGTTCGCTGGCGACAAGCGTCACACCATGCGACGTAAGCATGGCAGTGATACGGTCGGCGAAGGCTGCGTACTCTTCGTCTCCCCCGATTCCGGGATTGACGATGTACATGAGTTCATAATCGCGCATAAGGTTTTCACCTTCCTTCTGTGGAGTTGCCCTGCGAACAAACAACCGACGGCGCGTGTAAACGGTGCCGTCGCAGAGCAGAAGACTATTCCAATGTGACGGAATTGTACCATGTTGAACAACCGTCCGCAAAAGAACCCACGCAACCGCGACCAAGATAGGTTAGAACGGCTCGCGACCCCGTGTGATCGTCACCAGGCCAGCGCTCGGCACGTCGATATGATGCAATCCCTTGCCAAAGTTGATAGAAGCAGAGCGCACTAACGTCCCGCTGCAATCCTGTACCTCGACGCGGCAGCGCCCGTAGGCGGTCCCAAGTTCCACTACAACACGTTCGTTGGGCGTGGCGTTCACAACGATCCACTGCTTCAGCATTTGTTCAACGGGTCGTGCAACAATATCCTGGTAGACAACCGTAATTGCGGTAGCGTCATCGGATGCCGTAATGATTGGATACAGAGCTTCGGGGTGTGCCGCATCGAGCATACCGTCCATCAAGATTGCACGATGTTCACGCCAGAAACCGAGCCAGAATCGCAGCATCGCCAGGTGCGCCGGGGGCAACCTATCCAGGCGCACAGAAATTTGCGGGACAGCAAATAGCGTACAGAGGATTTGTTGCGCCGCGCTGGCGACAGGTTCGTCAGGATGCCACATCAGCGGGTCGGCATGTGCCGCCGTCGAGCCGCACAAGAGACGTACATCGATCGTTCGCACGCGATTCTCGACCGAGTCGTTGGGGCAATCGCCTGCCCTGAACATGTTACCGTAGGTTCGCATCAAAGGGCCGATGTATGACTGGCGAAACTCGATCATGATGTCGGGCTTGATCGCCCGCAGACGCGCCAGCACATCGCTCAGCAGACGGTTGACCGCTTCCGGCACCGCCACGTAATCCCGCCCGTCGCCAGTGTCATCGCGCTTGTCAGGCTCGAGGCGGAAACTATCGACGAAATCGAGTTTGAAGCCGTCAAGGTCCCACTCACGCAGGCCACGCTCGTAGGTCTGGATCAGGTATTCGCGCACGTCAGCATAGCGCGGGTCGAGGATGCCGGTTTTAGCACCGCCGATATCGGGCGTCGAAAGCATCTTGTCGTGGAACTGCGCCCAGGCATCGCTATGGGGGCCGACGAAGGGAACCGAGTACCACAACAGGTATTTCATACCGAGCGCGTGAACCCGCGCCACGTGCGCTTGCATGTCAGGTATTTTTTCGGGTGCTGGTCGCCAGTCGCCGCAGTACGCGTACCCACGCTCGTTGTTGACGGTTTGCCAGCCGTCGTCAACGATCACCGCCTCGCAGCCCAGCGCTTTGGCACGCGCACATTCGGCCTCGATCGCGGCGGGATCAACATCCTGATGAAAACTGTACCAGGTCGAATACATCGGTAGCCGTGCGATGTCAGGGACGGGCGCCGGTTCGTAACCCGGCATTGCCGCCCACCACGCTTGTACGTCGTCGAGGCACGCCGCAAAAGGCAGCGGGCGGGTATCGAGGCGAAGTGTCACGCGGTAGGGTGCCTGGAGCAGCCACGGCTCCACGAACATCGTGACCGAGCATTGAAAGGATGCTGTTTCCTCCCTCAGTCCAGCCTGAATCAAGGTGGTATTAAGCGCATCGCTCAACGCAAAAGTCAGCTTGTTCTGCCCACCAAGGCTGTGTAGACACGCGACCGGAGCTTGCGAGGTCGCTTTGGCCTCGAAGCCACGACCCCAATCCGGGACGAAACGGTGATCGCGGTCGGCCCCTGGACGCCAGTAGGAATGGATATCAATGGCAGGTTGTACCCACGTCAGAGTAAGTTCGACGGGATAGTGTGCGTGGTGGGGCACGACTTCAAGATGCACCTCGTCAATGCCAAGTTCCGTCTGTTTGGTGGACAAAGATGTGGCGATTTCATCGTTGCCGCCTGTCAAGCTGATCGTGTAGTGAGATGTGGTGATCGTCGTCATACTGTATTCCTTCTTGTTCAAAAGATCCTTACCCTACACGTATGATGCTTGCACCATCATACGACGATCGCAAAAAACCCACCACCGAGGCACGGTGGTGGGTTTATCGTTTGAAAGGTGAGCGCTTAGCGTCCGGTCAGGCCTGTCAGGGTAATACCCTCGATGATCTGGCGTTGCCCAATCATATAGACGGCCAAAACTGGAATAACCGCAATTGCCGAGCCTGCCATCAGCAGGGTCCAGTCAACCGTGTACTGTCCACGGAACTGATCGAGCATCAACGGCACCGTGAACTTGGAAGGCGTGCTGAGGAAGATCAGCGGGTGGAAGAAGCTGTTCCACGAACCAAGAAACACGAAAATTGCCAGCGCCGACAAGGCAGGTACGAGCAGTGGCATCACGATCTTGTAGTAGATGGTGAAGCGTCCAGCGCCATCAACGATCGCGGCTTCTTCGAGTTCCCGCGGGATCGCCCGAATGAACTGGCGAAGCAAGAACACCGCAAACGCGTTGAACAGCGCACCTGGAACGATCAGCGCCAGATGAGTATCGACCCATCCGATGTTGGTCATAATCAGATACAACGGGATGATCGTCACCTGGTAGGGGACCATCAGCGTCGCCAGGAACATCAAAAACAGCACTTCGCGACCACGAAATTCAATTTTCGCGAAGGCATACGCAGCCATCGAGCCCGTCAACAACGTCGAGGCGACGACAATTGCGGTGATGTAGATGCTATTGAAGTATGCACGTCCAAATGGTAGCGCCTGGAGCGAGGCTGGATAGTTCGAAAATACCCACGGATCAGGAATAATCTTCGGCGGGATCAAAAACGCCTGCGAAAAGTCCTTCAACGAGGTCAGAATCATCCAGATGAACGGAAAGACCATCAAAAACGCGCCGACGATCAGCACGGAATGGAGCAGAATCGATTGCGTGTTGCTCGCACCAGGCTTCTTGCCTGAGCTACGCCGTACGCTTGGTTCTGCGGTTGGAGTTGCAGCAGCCATATGTGTACCTTTCCTTCTTAATCTTCGTAGTGAACCCAGCGCTTCTGAGCATAAAACTGGAAGGCTGTGACGATGAGGATAAGGATGAAGAGGATCACCGCTGCGGCACTACTCTTCCCGAACGTGAATTGCTGAAAGGCCAACCGGAACACGTGAAACACCATTGTGTAGCTTGCACGGCCGGGACCACCACCTGTCATAACATACGCCTGGTCGAACACCTGAAACGAACCGATGATCGAGGTGATCGTCAGGAAGAAGGTAGTCGGCGAAAGAATTGGCAATGTCACGTTAAAGAACGATTGAAGTTTGTTCGCGCCATCGATCTGTGCGGCTTCTAGCAGCGATGCGGGAACGTTCTGGAGACCAGCGAGGAAGATAACCATGTTGAAGCCGAGGCCCCACCAGATTCCCACGATTGCTAGCGAAGGCATCACCCAGTTTTCATCGATCAACCAATTTGGCAGCGTAATGCCAAACGCCGTTTGGGCATAGGTGTTGATGATACCGAAGTCACCGTTCAGAAGGTAAATCCAGATGACCGAAATAGCCACCGAACTCGTTACGTTCGGCATGAAATAGAACAAGCGGTAGGCGCTCTTGAACTTTACGTTATTAAGGCCAAGTGCAACCAGCAAGGCGACGAATAGGCCACCGGGAACCGCGATAACGGTGTAAATCGCGGTATTTTTGAGTGCGGTGTAAAGATCGGGGTCCTGGAACTGCTCGGCGAAGTTCTGGAAGCCGACAAAGGTGCGGTCGCCGATCGCATCCCAGTTTGTTAGACTGAGATAGAAGGCCACAACCAGAGGGATCAGCGAAAAGATAAAAAGCCCAATAACCTGTGGTGCGACGAAGAAAGCCGCCCATAAGGTATCCTGGGTTTTACGGTTGAGCTGGCTCCCACGAGAACTGACTTGAGAGTCTCGCGTAGTGGTAACTGCCATAGTGATCCCATCCTGCTAGGGGAGCAAGGACAGTGGTATACCACTGTCCTTGCTCCCACAAACGAAGGTACCGAAGCCTGCTGTGTGCGGCTGACTACCCTGCCATCTTCGACTTGGCCATTTCAGCGATCTTGTCGAGGGTTGCCTGCACGTCGCCACCCTTGAGCCACAGGTTATCAGTTTCGGTTTCAATGTCGTCGCTGAGACCGGGGACACTGGTCTGCTCTGCCCAGATCGCGTAACCCTTATCACGGGCGTCGATGAGCGCCTGCCAGTTTGGCGGATCGTTGCCTTCGGATACCAGGTTATCGACACCGCTGACCGACGGAACCGCGTTACCACCACCCTGCAGACGGAAGGTTTGTCCTTCCTTCGACACGAACTGCGTCAAGAACGCGAACGACGCATCCTGATCCGCGGCCTTGGTGTTCTGTGCCATATAGGCTGTTGCGATCACGGCGGGTTCTTGTGGAGTGCCGGTGTTGGTGGGCCACGTCACGATATCGTATTCCAGTGCGGCATTCTTCTTGAACACCGGCAGGAGCCAGCGACCAGCTGCGACGAAAGCAACGGCCTGCGACATGAACTGCGCGTCCGAGCCCTGGCCCTGGGGCAGGTTGCCGGAGTAGATGAAGTTCTTGTTCTGGAGGTTGTCTACCACGAACTGATAGGCTTCGACAGTCTTGGGATCGGTGTTGCCAACATACTGGCCTGTGCCACCGATATCATAGACTTTGCCGCCGTTGGTGGTGACGAAGCTATAGATGTGTGCCGACCACTTCTCGAAGACGTAGCCACGCTTGCCCGCTGCCACAGCCTGTTCACAGACCTTCTGGAATGCATCCCAGTTCCAGTTTCCGGCTTTCTGCATGTCGGCAGGCATCTCGGTGATGCCGATGTCGGTCAGAAGCTTCTTGTTGTACCACATGATCATCGGGTTACAGTCAACCGTGACGCCGTAGTACTTGTTGTCCTTGGTGCGGGCAGCGCCCCACAGGCCGTCGGCGAACTCTTCTGGCTTCGACTTCGAGGCCGAGCTCTTGAGGAGTTCGGTGAGGTCGATGATCGTCTTGTTGGCGATCAAGCGCCCGATGAATCCGTCACCTGTGTAGAACACGTCCGGTGCGGTACCACCGCTGAGCTGCGTCAGCATCTTGGCTTCGTAATCGCTTGGGATCGGAATGAACGTCGACTGGATGTTGGGGTTATTCTTGTTCCAGTCGGCAGTGTACTGGTTGAAGCGCTCGACTTCGCCGGGGTTGCCCCACGAGGACCACTTAACCGTTGCTACACCACCGCTTGGTGCGGCTGCTTCTCCACCGGCTCCGGCTGTTGCGCTTGTTCCGGCTGTGTTGGTGCCAGCGGTTGTGCCGCTACCACACGCTGCAAGTGCGACACCGCCCATTGCGGTTGCTGCTATGCGCAGGAATTGTCGTCGGCTGACATTTTTCTGACCATCTTTGGCTGTCATTGAGGAAGTCTCCTTGGTGTTTCTTCGTCGAAATAGGACCCGGTTAATGTTCGAACTCCCAACATAGAAATGTCGGGCCTAGCAAATGCTATACCATTCATCTTTCCTTAACTGTAGTACCACCAGTCGAGAACATCTGCACGAGACGAGCGCCTCGGTACATATAGGATACCACAATTGATATTCCTATATTCCCTATTTATTGTCAGCCACAACGAACTATCGAACAAAGGTTGACAAGTTCGCTACTTTATCCGTGGTAAAAGCATGCTAAATGTGCTGCCAGCACCTTCGCGTGATTCTGCCCAGATCCGTCCGCCATGTCGCTCGATCAGATGCTTGGCGATAGCTAGGCCAAGACCTGTGCCACCACTGTCGCGTGTCCGTGAGCGATCCACTTTGTAGAAGCGCTCAAAAACACGTTCCGTTTCCCCAGCAGGTATGCCGATGCCAGTATCATGGACGCTAAGCTTGATCCACGCATCTGCCTCAATCTTTGCGATCTCGCGCAGGGTTCGTGCATCAGTGGCTTGTTCGGCGCCCATCGCCTTGACGATGACTTCTCCGCCTTCTGGCGTCCATTTCAACGCGTTATGCATCAGATTGAGCAGCACCTGCCCGATGCGTTCTTCATCAATGAGGAGCGGCTGCAAGCCATCAGCAACTTCCGTCCGAAAAGCGAGCGACCGCCGTTCGAGTTGCGGGCGAAGCCGCTCAAACGCACGCTCCACCAGACGCGCCACTGGCACTTCGCTCAAACGCAGCATGAGTCGCCCAGATTCGATCTGGGACAGTTCACGCAATTCATCGACAAGCTGCGTCATCGACGCAAGCTCATCGTCAATTTGTCCCAACATACGCTGGGCTAGTTCTACAGGTGGTTCAAGCGTAAGTGTTTCGACAAGGAGGCGAATAGTTGCCAGCGGTGTTCGCAGTTCATGCGATACGTTAGCGACCATCTCGCGGCGCGCCCGTTCCAACTGTGCGAGTTGGGTCAGATCGCGTAAGATAACGACAGCACCGGCACCATGTTCTTCAAGAGGTTGGCAAGTGAGCCGTAGTGTACGTCCTGTCCGCGAAATTTGCAAATTCGCAACCTGCATTTCTCCCGAAACGAGCGCACGTTGAACAGCTTGATCGGCCTCGTAATCGCGCATCGCCGTGATGAGAGTTTGGCCTTCGATTCCATTGGATGGCATTCCCAACAGTTTCCCCACGGCATCGTTCGCATAGGTGATACGTTCGTCCGCATCAATCAGCATCAAACCGTCATCCAGTGCTTTTGCCAGGGCAATCAATGTCGGGGAGGCGTGCAATTCCAGGGCAGGTTGGGCAGACGCTTCGACAAGGATCGAAGGATGGTCGGAGCGGCTTCGTCGCGTCCACAGATGAGCGACTACGATGCCAAGCACGATCAGCGCAAGAACGATCGGAAGCGAATAAGAAAGCTCCAAGCCCGTTAGCCTTTATAGACGATGGGGTGCGCCTCAAAACGATACCCGATGCCGCGAACCGTTTGGATATACACAGGCTGCGAGGCATCGACTTCGACTTTTGCACGAAGCCAGCGAATATGGACATCCACCGTTCGTGCATCGCCGCTAAAGTCATCGCCCCACACGCGCTCTACCAGCAGATCTCGTGACAATGCCATGCCGCGGTTTCGCATCAAACATGCGAGTAGATCGAACTCCTTGGTCGCCAGCACAAGCTCTTCGTTACCCCGCCACGCACGGCGCGATCCGGTGTCCAGCGTGACATCCCCGCCACGGAGCATTTCACGTTCTGGACCCTGTGCTTCGTGCCGTCCACGCCGCATGATCGCCCGCACGCGTGCGAGCAGTTCACCCAGGCTAAACGGTTTAACAACATAATCGTCGGCCCCAAGCTCCAAGCCGCCGATGCGGTCAGTCTCGTCCTGGCGTGCCGTCAGCATCAGGATCGGCATGTTGGATTCGCGTCGCAGCATCCGGCACACGGAAAACCCATCCAGGCGGGGCAACATTACGTCTAATACCATAAGGTCAGGGCGTGCGCTACGCGCAATGTCGAGTGCCTGGACGCCATCGCTCGCTACCAGTACCTCATACCCTTCACGTAGGAAGTTGTAACGCAAGGTTTCCGCGAGAACCGCTTCGTCTTCCACAAGTAAAATCGTAGGCATATTGGGATTGTAGCACGTTCAGACATCGCCTAATGCCCATCATTCAGCTATGTATGAGCAACACTATTGTCGCTCGCCAGCCATGCTGGTATAAGGAATATCCCGGAGGATCGTATGGTCTCCAGGCTGCGTCAAGCCACACGAGCCCACTTCGACCCGGTTGCGCAACGGTGCTATGATGCTCCCACATTGGTGGGATATGCATGGTGAATAAGGTCCAAGCAGTACAACTAGCTGAAGCACAGTATCGAGAGCAACCGCCGCGAGGTCGCAGACTACCGTTGATTCCGCTCACCATGACGGTCTTGTTCCCTCATGCTCTGACGCCGTTGTTTCTCAGCTACGAACATCATGCGGTGCTGGATGCAGCGCTCGCGACCGATCGCCTCGTTCTTGCAGTCGCCCGCCGGAACGGTGGCGACGAAACACTTGCCGCCCTCGATCTGCACGATGTGGGAGTGGAAGCCCAGGTCACCCGTGTCATGCGATTGCCAGACGGAACGACCAACGTGCTGCTGCGTGGTCTGCGGCGTGTACGCATCGACGGACTGGTACACGATGGCACGGTGCTAAGCGCCCATGGCGAGCCGCTCGAAGAACGGGCAGATGATTCGGTTCGTTTGGAAGCGCTGCGGCGGGTCGTATTGCAGGTGTTCGAACAGGTCACCGAACTCAGCCGCACATTGCCTGATACTTCGATTGCCGCCGCACAGAACGCCGATAGCCCCGGAGCCGTAGCGGATATCGTCGCGTCGAATCTGCCGATCCCCCTGAGCAAACGCCAACACATTCTGGAAACACTGGACATTGCCGAACGCCTTGACTCCGTACTCTCGTTGCTCAAACATGAACTCGACGTGCTGCGTTTGGAACATAAAGTCCGTACGGTGGTTGAACACGAGATCGATCAGGCACAGCGGGGGCAATTGTTGCGCGAGCAACTGCGGGCGATCCAGCACGAACTCGGTCAAACCGACCCCGCGTCGCGTGACCGTAGCGACCTTGCCGCACGCATTGCGGCGGCCTCGTTGCCCGATGTAGTGCGGAATCGCGCCCTGGACGAACAGCACCGCCTGGACCTGATCGGAATGGGCACACCAGAGTATGGTGTGATCCATACCTATATCGACTGGTTATTGAGCGTCCCGTGGCATCCCGCGCCGCACGACACGCCAAGCTTCGAACAGGCAGTGCGGACACTTGACGAACATCACTACGGCTTACGCAAAGTTAAAGATCGCATCATCGAACATCTGGCAGTCCGCAGGTTGGCAGGTAACGAAACACAGCCACCAATACTCTGCTTTGTGGGGCCTCCCGGTGTCGGCAAAACCAGCCTCGGCCGCGCGGTCGCCGCGGCGCTGGGCCGTGCATTCGTGCGCGTCGCCGTGGGCGGCATCCATGATGAAGCCGAGATTCGCGGGCATCGCCGAACCTATGTTGGTGCGCTACCAGGCCGTATCATCAAAGCCATGCGAGAGGCTGGTACCACCAATCCCGTGTTTATGCTCGACGAGATCGATAAATTGGGACAGGACGCACGCGGCGATCCATCGGCGGCGCTGCTCGAAGTGCTGGACTGGGAACAAAACCGACAGTTTTCGGACCATTACCTCGACGTCCCCTACGATCTTTCGGGTGTACTGTTCATCACCACGGCCAACATGCTGGATAACATCGAAGAAGCATTGCTGGACCGGCTGGAAGTCATCGAACTGCCGAGCTACACCGAGGACGAGAAGATCGAGATCGCACGACGGTTCCTGGTGCCGCGCCAGAACAGCGTCAATGGTCTACGAACGACGCCGATCCGCTTCACCGAATCGACATTGCGCCAGATGGTACGCGGCTATACCTTCGAGGCAGGCGTGCGTCAGTTGGAGCGCGACATCGGCGCGATCTGCCGCAAAGTTGCCCGCAAAGTCGCCGAAGAACGCCCGTATCCGCGCCGCATTCAGCCGGGGCAACTTCAGCCCATGCTTGGTCCCCCACGCTTCGACTATGGCGCGGCTCAAACCGTGGACGAAGTGGGCGTGGCAACCGGATTAGTCTGGACCGAACAGGGCGGTGATGTGATGCCGATCGAGATTGTCGTGGTCGACGGCAAGGGCGATCTGATCCTGACCGGTCAGTTGGGCGACGTGATGAAAGAGTCGGCGCAGGCCGCGCTGTCGTGGACGCACGCCAACGCACGGCGCGTCGGCATCGATCCGCGCCAGTTCGACAAGATCGACATCCACGTCCACGCCCCCGAAGGCGGGATTCCCAAGGATGGTCCTTCGGCTGGCATCACCATCGCCTGTGCGCTGGTTTCCGCGCTCGGCGGACGGGCACTGCGGCGCACCGTGGCGATGACCGGCGAGGTCACACTGCGCGGACATGTACTGCCAGTCGGCGGCGTCAAGGAAAAAGTGCTGGGTGCCTACCGCGCTGGAATACACGAGATCATCCTGCCGCGCAAGAACGAGCGCGACCTGATCGATGAACTTCCCCGCGACGTGCTCCGGGTTATCCGGCTGGTGTATGTGACGACGCTGGATGACGTATTACCGGTGGCGTTCGTCGAAAATCCCCTCGACTTCCCCTACAAGCAACAGCGACGCAAAAAAGCGCCGCCCAAAGCGAGTGAAACACCCCGCTCGGACGACGCTTCTGGCAACGCATAGTAGTGCGCTAGGCTGGCTTACTGCACTTGAAGAAAATGTACGGCCCAACCACTGGCGGTGCTGCCTCGTAGATCGGACGAAGTAGCGGCTCCCACAACAGATTCGGCGTCAGCGGCGGATACACCAGCCAGCGTCCGAGCAGCTTGCGCGTGATAATCGAGGGAGCGCCATAGTAATGGCTCAAGTCGAAGATTTTCAGGGCGCTCGGCGTCAGATAATAATGCCACTCGTCGACCTGTAAGCCCGCTGCCTCGAAGCGTTCGGTCCAACCCTGGGCGCTGAAGGTATTGTGGTGCACCGAAATACGGTTGAACCAGCGCCCGTAGCCTTCGCCAAACAGTTTGGTGCCGAGCAACATCGACGCGAACTTGTTCCCGACGACGCCGGTGATGAAGCGTCCTCCTGGTTGCAGCACACGGGCGACCTCGCTCAACGTTTCATCGAGCGGCACGACATGTTCGAGGACGCAGTTGCTGATGACAGTCGGAAAACTCTCGTCCTCGAAGGGCAGTTTCGCGCCATCGCTGACCATCACCGTCGCGTAGGCCCCACGTTCCTGTGCTTCCCGCACATCGTCTGGGCGTGGGTCGATGCCAATAATTTTGCCGTGATGCGTGGGAAACGCGATCTGTGCGAACGTGCCATCGCCACAGCCTACATCCAGGATCGGCTCGACGAGTTCTTGATCGAGTTCCCAGAACAGGCGTGCCTCGACCGAGCGCACGATCGTACGGTGAATAGTAAGAGTTTGCAGGTGATGCCGGAGAAAGTCCGGTCGTTGTGCGGCTGTTGTTTCACTCATGGTTGTTTGGGTATCACAAAGTCTGCCGCGACCCAACCTTCACCTTGCGGCGTTTGGACACGTTTCCAGGTCCGTGTGCCATCGTTGGATTCCTCGCCCGTGGCCGTTACCTCGGTACCTTCGGGAAGTGTTCCAAGCACATTTGCCGACGAATTACCCTCGGCGCGCAAGAATAATCCTTCCGTGCCGGTGCCAGCGACGACGAACGCACACCACCACCACCGCCATCCGGATTCGTGGCAACCGTTGGGACCGGAATCGCTTCCGTGCCGATGCCAGTGCCGGGATCGATGCCCGGTTGTGCGGTTGAGAAGGCATTGGCTGGTTCGTTAAAGCTCGGTGTTACTTGTTCGGATGCTTGCGTCGTTGCCGAAACCCCATCGATGACGTTCGCATCGTTGGGTCGCGACATCACGCGCCAGATAAGGAGCAACGCTAGCAGCAACAAGATCGCGCCCAGCGCCACCATGAACGTGCGATTATCAACACGTTGAGCCAATTCACCAAATCGTTGGGTATATTGTTGTGCGCCAGGTTGTCGTTGCCGCCGCTGTTGCGAACGGTTGGCAAAATCTGCGCCATCGACCTGCATACCGGAACCGCGTGGCAAGCCGCCTAAATCCTCAAGCGGTTGCGTACTCCCACGGTCGGCGGAAGAACGTCGAATCGTTGGTGCAGAGTAGCGCGATAGCGGGTCTTGTTCTTGATCGACATCATCGTCGGGTTGTCTCGGAAACCCCATCTCACAAACTCCTTCGTGCAAGCCAACATGACCAATCATAGCATGACTTGGAACATGAATACCGCGCCATATTAAAAGGCAGTAGCTCTGCTCATTCTAACGGCAACGATTGTGAACTGCAACAATCATCCAATCCAGGACGTCAAAAGCAACAGAGATGATTGTCAGGAGTTACAACGCAGAGGAAAGGTAGATATGTCACGTCTTGTTCGTCCGCGCTCAGACCGTATTATCGGCGGCGTCTGCGCGGGCCTTGGCTTGTATTTTGGGATCGATCCTGTGATCGTCCGCTTATTGTTTGTTGTCCTTGGTCTAACCACCGGTCTTTCGGTGATTCTGTACCCGATCCTATGGATGATCATGCCCGAAGTCGGCACATCCACGCCTTTGCCCCCAGGAGCACGGTTCGATCCGCAGACAGGTCTACCATTGCCCCTCGATTACACGTCATCGCAGCAACCTAGCACCTGGTCAGCAGAACGCCCGACGAACACCACGACCGCGCCGCCGCGCCCACATATCCTGGCGCTGGTACTCGTCGGCGTAGGTGCATTGATCCTGGTCAATCAGGTCGGCAGCTTCTTGGATGTCGAGGTTAGCCAGTTCGTGATCCCGCTCACGCTGATCGGGCTAGGGGTATATCTGTTGCGCGGCAGACGATAGCCCGCCTTTGGCTCAGGCACGTTCCAGCACGACGATACTTTCGACATGGTGGGTATGCGGAAACAGGTCGATCACTTCAGCACGCGTAGCGACATACCCATAGCCTCCCAGCACCTTGCAATCGCGCGCCAGCGTCCCCGGATGACATGCGACGTACACGATCCGGCGTGGCATGAGCGCCGCCAGTCGCTCTAACGCCGACGCCTCACAGCCACGTCGAGGTGGATCAAGGACGGCTCCATCAAAGGGCCCTTCGCAGCGTTCGAGCATGGTTTCGACCGGACCAGCGTACCAGGTGATACCATCAAGATTATTTGCCACCATACTGCGGCGAGCATCCTCGATCGCTGGCGCGTAGCTCTCGATGCCAGTCACCTGTGCACCCTGCATCCGTAACGGCAGCGCGAACGTGCCGACGCCACAAAAAAGGTCGAGGATGCGCTCACCCGGCTGCACCGCCATCAACGTGCGTACTCGTTCGATGAGTCGTGCGGTTTGGGCAGCGTTGACCTGAAAGAACGATCCCGCGCTGACGTGCCAGCGCACGCCGTCGATGACCTGTTCAAGCTCGGTTCGCCCACGCACGCGCTTGATCGTGTTGCGGGTGCGATGGACGACGCCGATCAGCGCCGGACACGCTCGCATCCACTGCTGCGCCAATGCTTCCCAGCGCCCTTCGCCTTCTAACACCACCAGCACCTCGCCGAGCGCGGGCGAACATCGCAGGGTGATGCTACGCA
Organism: uncultured Chloroflexia bacterium; assembly: GCA_963790835.1. Lineage (GTDB taxonomy): Bacteria > Chloroflexota > Chloroflexia > Chloroflexales > Kallotenuaceae > JBBSGA01. The sequence continues at coordinate 992,245 of CAWBPU010000002.1, read as the reverse complement.
ATCCTGCGATGTTCAGGTGCAAGCCCTCCAGTGCGGCGATTGCCCCGTTGATCAGCGGGTGATGCAGGCAGCATTGACCGAGATCGACGACACGCCGCGAATTGGGCGCGTAGTAGCCCAGTTTGCCGTTGGCATAATGCAGTTCAGCCGTCGTGCGGTAGCTCCAACCACGTCCAGCGGGCAGGTCCGAGCCTGCTGATGGCGCGAGGTCAGCACCGTGCGCGGCGCTCACCGGGATGTCGATGCCGCCCAGGTGCCGCAATTGATCACGCAGAATCTCGGCTTTGAAGCGCAGTTGGGCGTCGTAATCCACGTCACGCCATCCCGCCGCGCCGCAGATCGATTCCTTAGGGCAGGGTGATACGATGCGTTCGGTGGCTGGCTGCATGACGGCGATCACGTTGCCTCGTGCGAAGGATGCCTGACGGTCGCGCAGCCGCACGCGCACGGTTTCACCCGGCAACCCACCCGCCGCAAACACAGGCCGTTCCCCAAAGCGTCCGACACCATCACCGCCCTGGGCAATGCCGTGTATTTCGAGGTCGATTTCATCAGGCCATTCCTGCGACATGGGTTTCCTTACGCTAAACAGGCCAGTATACCAATAGCCTATGACGATGGTTCCCGGCAACGGCACGACGCGTCTGGCTGGAAGCGTCAGTCATCGCTCCACAAGGGGCGGCGTTGTGGAGCAGGAATATCCACCGGAGGACGAAAGCGGCGTAATTGGCGACCTTGATCATCGCCGGTTTGAACTTGATACAGTGTTGTCAACGGCCCACGCCTGGGCTGCACCAGCATTTGTACCACCGGAATCAGCCGATCACCATCTCGCTGGAACCCAATACATTCCGACCGGAGATACGATTCAATCTCACCCTCAAAGATTAATCCATCCGTCGTACCATCCATGATGATACTCCTTCCCAAGGCCGCCGCCCAAGAATATGGCAGGTGCGCCATCCTACCCTGTGTATGTACAGCATGCCGTGAACCAGCATGTAGTCATTTTGGATGCGTGTATGTATACTCCTTCGGAACATTGGTGTCTAACTGGTACACTATGACATTCCCAACGGATTGAGGACGGCATCATCGTATATATGAACACGTGTGGCGATGCTACACCCCCTCATCTGTCGCAGGTCAACGAGTAAGGACGCAACGTGGCAGAATATACTCCTCATACAATTAACGTACGACATCTCGCGAAATCATACGAAGTACATGAAAAAGAACCGGGTTTCATGGGTTCTTTGCGGTCGTTCGTGCGGCGTAATACCCGCACCGTTCGGGCAGTGGATGGCGTATCCTTCGACATCGACGCCGGAGAGATGGTGGGTTTCCTTGGTCCAAACGGCGCGGGCAAGACGACCACCCTCAAAATGATGGCGGGACTGCTGCATCCCAGCAGCGGCGACATCCAGGTGGCACGCTACACGCCGAAAGAACGCCGTGCGGATTTCCTCAAGCTGATCACGCTGGTCATGGGTCAGAAACAACAATTATTGTGGGATTTGCCCGCCTACGATAGTTTTCTGGTCAACCAGGCGATCTATGAGATACCCGACGCACAATTCAAAGCCACGATGCGCGAGTTCGACAACATCCTCGAACTCGACAGCATCCTCAAAAAGCAGGTACGCAAATTGTCGTTGGGCGAACGCATGAAGTGCGAGCTTGCCGCCGCGCTCCTGCATCGTCCCAGCGTGTTGTTTCTCGACGAGCCAACCATTGGTCTCGACGTGAACATGCAGGTACGTATCCGCGAGTTCATCGCCGAGTATAACCGCCGCTTTGATGCTACCGTGATCTTGACCAGTCATTATATGGCTGACGTGACCGCGTTGTGCCGCCGTATCATCATCGTTGATCACGGCAAGATCGTGTTCGACGGCGACCTTTCCCGGCTGATCGAACAGTCATCACCGCACAAGGTGGTGCGGCTGGAACTGGCACACCCGGTCCCGCTAGAACAACTGGCGACCTATGGCACGGTACAAAATGGTGAAGGCTTGCGCGTCGAAATCAACGTGCCGCGCCAGGAAACCCGCAGCACGGCAGCGCGACTACTCGCAGAATTGCCGGTCGTTGACGTGACGATCGAGGATCCACCAATCGAGGACGTGATCCGCCTGATGTTCGCTGGACACGCGGCGACGCCGCCCGTGCGTGAGGAGGTAAGCGCGGATGTCATCGATGTATAAAGCCACGGATGGAGCGCGACGGTCGGCGTTCAGGGCGACGCTCCGCAAGGCGCGTGTATTGCTGGCGGTCTGGTTCGCCCACATGAGCGCCTACCGCGCCGAGATCATCATCTGGATGCTGACCGGTACAGTTCCTTTGATCATGCTGGCAGTATGGATTGGCAAGGCACAGGTGAATGGCGGCGTGCTGGACGGTTATACGCCGACCGATTTCGCGGCCTATTTCCTGGGTGCCTGGATCACACAACAACTTATTGCTGCGTGGGTCGCCTGGGAACTCGACATGCAGATCAGGCAAGGCTTGCTGTCGCCCAAGTTGCTCAGGCCCATCGATCCGCTCTGGGAAATGGCGGCTGGGCATGTCACCGAGCGCTTCGTGCGCTTCCCCTTCATGCTCATCATCGTCGCCATCGCTATGCTGTTGATCCCTGGCACGCGCCTGACGCCGGACATCTGGCACGCGTTATTGTTCATTGTATCGGTGAGCCTCGCCTTCGCAATTCGCTTCCTTTCGGCCTACTGCATCGGTCTGCTGAGCTTCTGGTTCACCCAGGCGACCGCCATTGACGATCTCTATTATGTCGTGTCAGCGTTCCTGACGGGCAGTTTCGCGCCGCTGACCTTCTATCCCGTGGCCGTCCAGGCGGCAATTCATTGGACACCGTTTCCATATCTGGTGTATTACCCGGTGCGGATTCTGAACGGAACCGCCGATGGGCGCGAGATTGTCCAGGTCTTGCTGATTCAGGTTGGCTGGACTGCCGCCTTATGGTTCGCTCGCTCCGCACTCTGGCGGCGGGGCTTGCGCCGCTATGGAGCCGTGGGCGCATGAAGATTCAACGCTATCTGCGGCTCGTACGCATCTTCGTCCTGACGAGCATCAGCGCACAACTCGAATATCGGGTCAATTTTGTTATAAACCTGGTGACTTCGGTCGCCACAGCGGGTGGGGCGGTCTTTGGCCTGGTGGTGCTGTATGGCGATGGACAACCGCTGGGCGGCTGGTCCTACCGCGAGGCGCTCATCGTCGTGGGGCTGTATACGCTCGTGCAGGGCTACATCGGCTCGTTCCTGGCACCCAACCTGAACGCCATTGGCGAAGCGATTCGCACCGGCACGATGGATTTCAACCTGCTCAAGCCCATCGACGCACAGTTCCTGGTGTCAGCACGCAACATCAACCTGTTCAGACTCACCGATATGTTCGTCGGACTGGGATTGATCGTGTGGTCAGTGGTTGGCATCGCCAAATCGACAGCCGCAGGCATCGCCGTTAGCCTGGTACTGTTAGTGGCGGCTCTGGCAATCGTATACGCGATCTGGTTTATGCTCACGACCACCGCGTTCTGGTTCGTAAAGGTTGCGAATCTGACCGATATGTTCAACGGTTTGTTTCGCGCCGGACAGATTCCGATCACAGCCTACGGTGGATGGGTCCGTGCGCTCTTTACGTTCGTCGTGCCGATTGCGTTCATCACCACGGTTCCGGCAGAAGCATTGCTCGGGCGGGCAAGCCTTGCGAGCGCCTTCGGTGCGCTGCTGAGTGCGTGTATTTTGCTGATCGTGTCACGCCTGTTCTGGCAGTTCGCGATTCGCTCCTACACCAGCGCCAGTTCGTAAGTGGCGCGCAGCAGGATAGTTGGGCTTTCCGGCAGGGCGTTGGTCTGGTGTGTGTCACCTGCATCCGCATCATACACGGCTGTTCTAGACCTTACCCGCCAGTACGTCGCCGAGTTGTTCGAGGCTATGCAGGTTATGAACCGGCAGGAAATCGTCCACATGCGGTAAGGCTGCCTGAAGGCCACGCGTGAGCGGTTGATAGCCGGGACGACCCAACAGTGGATTAAGCCAGATCAGCCGATGGCTCATACGCTGTAAGCGAGCCATCTCATCACTGACCACGGCGGGATCACCACGATCCCAGCCATCGCTGATCAACAGAACGATGGTTCCATGACCGAGTACGCGACGACCCCAGGTCCGGTTGAAATGCTTAAGGGCATCGCCGATGCGGGTGCCTCCGCCCCAATCCACCACATCCTTCACGACACGATCAACCGCCTCGTCGATGTCTCGGTGGCGCAGCGCGTGGGTAATGCGCGTCAGGCGCGTGCCGAATACAAACGTCTCGACATCGTTCAATCCTGCGGTGATGGCATACACGAACTGGAGCAGCACGCGGCTGTAGCGATCCATCGAGCCACTGATGTCGCACAACACCACAACCGGGCGCTGACGTCGTTTGCGTTCGCGCTTTGGCAGCACGAGCGGCTCACCGCCTGTGCGCAACGCGCCACGCAACGTCCGACGCAGGTCTATATGCCGCCCACGGCCACGCACCTTGCGAGGCGTTGTTCGCTGTTCGATGCGTAGGCGCAGCAACGCCAACAACGCCCGCACTTCCATCATCTCGTCGGCATTGAAATCCGCGAAATCTTTGTGCCGCAAGGCTTCGCTGGCACTATACGAAAGCTGTACGTCGAGTTGGAGTTCCTGCTCCTCGCCTCGCTCAACAGGCGGCGGAGGCTGATGACGCATCAATCGACGCGGGAGCGGTGCGAGTTTAACCTGTTGGTCGGGCAGCGAGACGCCCGCTCCTGCCGCGCCGTGTCGCATGCGCCACCAGAACGCCCAGGCTTGCTCGAAAAGCGGATAATCTTCGCGCCGTCGCACAAGCACGGTCAGGCAGGTGTTACGCAGATCCTCCTCGCGCCCGACTTCGATCAGACGTACCGCAGCAAGCAAATCAAGCATACGCGCCGGATCGACTGCCACACCCATCTGGCGCAACAATCGCCCGAAGCCGATCACATGTTCAAGTAGATGCGGTTGATCCATGAGTCCTTGTGCGTGCTCCGTCGAGCAACTTTTGCACGCCATGGCGGCGCACCGCGGCAATGTCATCCTGGTATTTGAGAATCGCGCCGAGCGTATCGTCCACGATCGCCGGGTCGAGCGCCTCATGGTCAAGTGTCCAAAGTGCCTGCGCCCAGTCCAACGTTTCTGCGATACCTGGATATTTGTACAGGTCGAGCGCAGTACGTAACTCCTGCACGAAAGCGACCAGTTGAGCACTCAGTTCCTCCCGCGCATGTGGCACTTTCGCACGCACAATTGCGAGTTCTTTGTCATAGGATGGGTAATCGATCCAGTGGTATAAGCAGCGACGCTTGAGCGCATCGTGTATCTCCCGAGTGCGGTTCGAGGTAAGAATCACGACGGGCGGCTCGGTTGCCCGTATCGTACCAAGCTCTGGAATCGTGACCTGGAAGTCTGACAATATTTCCAACAGGTAGGCTTCGAACTCATCGTCGGCACGGTCGAGTTCATCTACCAGCAGCACCGGCGGCGTTCCGCCAGAGCTTTCAAGTGCTTGCAGCAGGGGACGCCGCAGCAGGAACTCGGGTCCAAAGATATTCTCGAATTGCTCATCGGTTGTTCCCCGGCCTTCCGTAGCACGCAGGTAAAGCAGTTGCCGAGGATAATTCCATTCGTACACGGCCGTGGAAATATCCAAACCTTCGTAGCATTGCAACCGTACTAACCGCGTCCCAAGCAGCGTTTGCAGCACCTTGGCGACCTCGGTTTTGCCGACACCTGCCTCGCCTTCGAGCAGCAAAGGCTTCCGCATACGAAGGGCAAGAAATAGCGCCGTGGCAAGCGGACGGTCGGCAACATAGGCGTGTTCAGCCAGGGCCGTTTGGAGTTCGTCGATTGAAAGGTAGGTCACAGAGGCCCCTTGATGCTGTGCGAACATGGGGTGCTTCCGTTCCAAATGGTTCGGAAGCACCACATATTTGTCTTTACAGTCCCTTCACGGCACGTTCCAACGCGCGGCGTGTATACACTCGTACAAGGTGCGCTCGGAACGATTCCGAGGCCGCGAGGTCAGCCAACAGGTCGATGCCGTCCGATGCCATCTGCGCCGCCGCTTCGATGTTCGTGGCGGTTGGCGCTTTGCCGCGCAGAGCATCCTCGGTTCCTTTAGCCCGCTGCGCCATCGCGCCCGCGCCGGTGATACCGACACGCACGTCGCTGACGTTGCCATCGTCGCCCAGTCGTACGACCGCCGCTACACCCACGATGGCATAACCAGAAGCCGGATGCTTGAACTTCTCGTATGCCATGCCCACGCGCCCGCTCATCGCAGGAATCGTCACCGACAGCAGAATCTCGTCGTGGTCTAACTGGGTTTGCAACAGGTCCACAAAGAATTCGTCGATCTCAATGGTGCGCTCGCCGTTCGGTCCCCGCGCCTTGATCGTTCCTCCCAGCGCCAACACAATTGCGGTCATGTCGGCGGCAGGATCGGCGTGCGCCAGCGCACCGCCAAGCGTGCCGCGATTTCGTACCTGCATATCGCCGATCAACGGGATCGCCTCGGCCAGCATCGGGCAGCGTTGCTGCACATCAGCGGACTGCGCGACCTGCTTGTAGGTCGCAAGCGCGCCGATGGATAGGTCGCCATTCGCGCTGATCGTGCGTAGCTCGTCGAGTTTGCCGATATCGATCAGCATGGGAGGACTTGCGAGTCGCGTTTTCATCAGCGGCAGCAACGAATGTCCGCCTGCCAGCAGTTTGGCATCAGGATTTTGCTGGAGCAACGCGACTGCTTCATCGACGGTTTGGGGTGCCACATAATCGAACTCATTCGGATACATGACCGTTGCCTCCATTGTGCTGGTTGATCGCTTGCCAGACGCGCTCGGCTGTGAACGGCATATCGAGGTGTCGAATACCGAGATGCGATAGAGCATCGACCACGGCGTTGGTGACGGTAGCCGCCGAGCCGATTGTACCGGCCTCGCCAGCACCCTTCACGCCCATCGGATTAACCGGAGACGGCGTTTCAGTGCGCGCCAGTTCATAGGATGGCAACATGTCCGCCCGTGGAATGGCGTAGTCCATCATCGAGCCTGTTAGTAACTGCCCGTTTTCGTCGTACACCGCGCCTTCATACAATGCCTGAGCCATGCCCTGCGCGATGCCGCCATGGAGTTGTCCATCGACGATCAACGGATTGATCACCTTGCCAACATCGTCAACCGCGACGTAGCGTAACGGCGTAACCTTGCCAGTGTCAGGGTCGATCTCGACGGTGCAGACGTGTGTGCCAAAGGGAAAGGTACAGTTGGGCGGGTCGTAATACGTGGTTTCGTCCAGGAACGGCTCCATACCTTCGGGAAGGTCGTAGGCAACGCTGGCTTGCAGCGCGATCTCCTGAATCGTTTTCGCTGAATCGGGAGCGCCACGCACGAATGCTTTGCCATCGGTGAACTCGATGTCCTCCTCGGCGGCTTCCAGCATATGCGCCGCCAGGCGTCGCGCCTTGTGCTTGATCTTGCCGACGCTCTTATAGATCGCTGTTCCGCCGACCGTCGCTGAGCGCGAGCCGTAGGTACCGTATCCAAAGGGCGCGCCCTGCGTGTCGCTATGTTCGACCAGTATATCTTCGTATGGCACGCCGAGTTCATCCGCTACCAGTTGCGCGAAGGTGGTTTCATGTCCCTGCCCGTGTGGCAACGATCCGGTCGTCACCACGACTTTGCCGGTCAGATGCACCTTGACGTTGGCGCTTTCCCACAATCCGGCACCCCAGCCTTCACCTGCAAGGCCGATCCATTTGCTTGGAGCGACACCGCACACTTCGACATACGTGCAAACCCCAATACCCAGCAAGCGGCCTTGTTTGCGGGCTTCGGCCTGTTCGCGCAGGAAATCCTCGTAGCCGATCATTTCGAGCGCTTTGTTGAGTGTTGGCTCGTAGTTGCCGCTATCGTAGGGCAGCATACCGAGTCCGTTCTCGTAGGGGAAGTCGTCGGGTTTTAGATAGTTCCGGCGGCGCACTTCCGCTGGGTCCATACCAATCTCGTCGGCGAACATATCCATCGCCCGCTCGATGACATACGCTGCTTCGGGTCGTCCCGCGCCGCGATACGCATCGACCATACCGGTGTTGGTGTACACGCCTTCGACTTCGCAGAAGATGTTACGAATCTTGTACACGCCCGACAACATACGCCCGTAAAGCGTCGTCGGGATGCCCGGCGCGATCGTGGAAAGGTAGGCACCAAGGTTGGCATATGTATGCACGCGCATGCCGGTGATCGTGCCGTCGCGCTTGCCCGCCACTTCTATATCGGTGGTATGGGCACGCCCATGACTGGTGGAGGCGTAATTGTCACGACGTGTTTCGATCCACTTCACTGGCTGTCCCACCAGTTTCGCGGCATACAGCGTCGCCGCCATTTCGGGATACACGAAGATCTTAGCGCCGAAGCCACCGCCGACATCCGGTGCGATGCAGCGCATCTTGTTTTCCGGGATACCAAGCACGAACGCTGTCAACAACAATCGGTGAACGTGCGGCGCTTGCGAACTCATCCAGATCGTGTACTCGCCGGTCGCCTGGTCATAGCGCGAAACATAGCCGCGTGTCTCCATCGGCGTCGGCAACAAGCGTTGGTTTTCAATGCGCTGGCGAACGACCACCTCGGCGCCCTCCAGAGCGGACGTTGCTCCGGCTTCATCGCCACAGGTCCACCGCATCACGACGTTGTTAGGAGCATTTTCGTGCAGTTGGGGCGCACCCTCGGCGGTAGCGCCTTCGGCATCGACGACGACATCCAGCGGATCGTAGTCAACATCGATCAGATCGAGCGCATCATAGGCGATGTACGGCGATTCGGCGATGACCATTGCCACGCCTTCGCCCGTGAAGCGCGCTACACCGACCGCAAGAGCGCGTGGCGTGTTGACATTGTTCTGCACACCACCCGCGGCCCAGGCACATGGCAATGGGTTTTGCTCGGCGGCGATCTCCTCGCCCGTAATCACCGCGACGACGCCCGGAAGTGCTCGCGCTGCCGTCGTGTCGATGCTGTTGATTCGTGCGTGTCCGTATGGTGAGCGCAAAACTGCGGCGTGGAGCATACCCGGCAACGTAATATCATCGATATAGTTGCCTTTGCCTGTGATTAGCCGTGGGTCCTCGCGGCGTTTGAGCGCCTGACCGAACATTTTAGCGGGTGCTTCCATGGTTGCCATCAGCGAGTCCCCCCATCGGTTGCATCGTTAATACCTGCGTTCTCACCCTTCCAGTCTTCGACCGTAGCCGGTTCATCGGGAGTGCCGTCTTCACGCTGTGGGCGCTCGATCTCGTCGGTTGTTTCCGGCGTTTCCGGTTTGGCAGCCTGGTGCATCGCCTGTCCATCGACGCTGGCTCCGCCATTCATTTTCGCCGCGGCATACTGTACGGCACGCACGATATTCTCGTAGCCCGTACAACGACACAGATTCCCTTCCAGGGCGTGCCGAATCTCGGCGTCCGAGGGATGAGCGTTCGCTTCCAAGAGTGCATGCGCGGACATGATCATGCCGGGGGTACAGAACCCACACTGTAAGCCGTGTTTTTCCCAGAAGCCTTCTTGGATGGGGTGGTATTGACCGCTAGGGGCGAGCCCCTCGATGGTCAGAATGTCCGAGCCATCGACTTGCACAGCAAGCATCGTGCAAGACTTGACGCTTTCGCCGTTGACCTCGACCACACACGCGCCGCATTGGGACGTGTCGCAGCCGATGTGTGCGCCAGTAAGGTTGAGTTGTTCGCGTAAGTAGTGGACCAGGAGTAACCGCGGAGGGACATCATGATGGTAGGACTTGCCGTTGACGGTGACCGAAACTTCCACGTTAGCCTCCTCTACATCGAGTAGCATGTCGATTGTGAAAACGATCTATCTTTGGCGTGGACTGAGAAATATTCCAACGATGATACCGAGCAGGAAACCGCTTGCAAATGGTACGACCCAGCGCATCCATTGTTGTTGAGCAAACATATCTTCTGCGATGCCACGTGCGACATCCGTTGCAGTCAGGCTCACCACCGATGCGCTCGGCTTTGCTGCGACAGCAGGCGACAAGGAAGCGGCAGGTGCTCTGTTCATACTGAACGCATCGGATTCGTCTGGTGCCGGTTCGTCAGGTGGCGATTCCGCGGCGGCATCTTTCGATCGGTGAAGTTCTAATTCGGCTGAGAGTGCTTTCAGGCTCTGATTGATGATCGACTTCGCGCTCGCCTCGATCAAGCGTTGCCCGATACCTGCAACAGGACCGCCAACTTGAACGTCGGCCTGATACCGCATCGCAGTTTTTCCGTCCACCTCAGTCAACTCTAACCCGCCGGAGCCTTTGGCGAATCCCGGCTTACCGCGACCTTCGCCTTCCATATGGTAGCTGGCCGGTGGCTGTTGCTCAGAGATTTTGACGGTTCCTGTGTAATCGCCACGGATATTCGCGATACCAAGTTTGATGTCGGCAGAGTATGTATCCGGTCCTACTTCTTCCAAACGCTCACAACCGGGGATGATACGTTGGAGGACCGTTGGGTCCATTAGCAGTTCCCAAACGCTCTCGCGTGGTGCATCGAACGTGTAACTGCCTGCGAGCTTCATGAAGGGCTCCTTTCCTAACAATGGACATCCAGGTTGTTCTGACCATTGATATTGTGTGTATCGCCCATGATATGGTCGCTTGATCGGATGGCTCCGGAGAAGCTATTTGTATCGTACTCTTAGTCACATCCTCGTGTCAATGTGCCAAAGCACATATCCACCGACCCTAAGCAATGCTCATATCTGGCCTTGCGCACAAATTCGCAAACCAGTTTTTGACATATGAGATCCAACAAGCATGTTTCCTCCGAATACTAGCACGAGGGCAAATCAAGACCGCAAGAATATAAAATGTAGATGAGTTGTACGAAGACCAAATACAACTCGGTACAAAACAACTATTCTTTTATTGGAACTTGTTTGCGTGATGCGATGTATACATTCAATAAGCTGTTTATAGCATGTGAATTGTCGGCATCGAAACGATATAGGTAGGGAGAAATAGGTGTATGGACCACAATCAACACGGGATTCTCGGCTTTGCAAGTCGACCAGTTTCCAGGCGTAACGCACTCAAGGGTGTCGGAGCGACGCTCGCGGCTCTCGCGGTTACTGCAGTCAACCCAATCGGACAGGGCCAGGCGTATGCTTCGTCGTTGCTCCAGGGACTGACCGACCTCGACATTCTCAACTTCGCGCTGACATTGGAACATCTTGAAGCTGAGTTCTACAAGATGGCGGTATCGGGCGGTCAACTCTCGGGACAGGCACTAACGGTCCTGACAGCCGTCCGCGATCACGAAATTGCCCATGTTGATCAGTTGACCAAGGTTGTAACGCAGCTTGGTGGAACACCTGCACAAAAGGCACCGTCGTATAACTTCGGCGACATGAGCACGCAAGACGCAATTCTGGCAACCGCCGAGACGCTCGAGGGTGTGGGCGTCGGTGCATATACAGGCGCTGCCGCGCTAATCACAGACAAGAAGACTATTCTGGCCGCAGCGGCGAGTATCGAGCAGGTTGAAGCACGTCACTTCGGCGCGATTCGCTATCTACGCGGCTCCAATCCCGCGCCGGAAGCGTTCGGACCGAAAATGACCGTGGATGAAGTAACCAAAGCGGTTACTCCAATCATTGGTAGCTAACCATCATTATTATCGCTACTATCTTCAAGGAGCCTGCAATGACATACGATCTTTCGACACTTCTCGGCATGTTTTCGACCTCGCGTTCGCACCAGCAGCGTGCGACGACGATTGCGAGTGAACTTACCGCGACGACCACCCTTGCGCCATCGACGATTGCCGGGATCTCACTCGCGCAATCTGCTGCGCAAGCCGACGGCGACCTGGGTATTCTGAACTACGCGCTGACGCTGGAACACTTCGAGAACGCGCTGTATCGTGGTTTGCTGCAAACGGGACTACTGACAGGCAAGGCACTCGAATATGCCACCGCCTATGGTGGGCATGAAAGCACCCATGTTCAGGCGCTTACCAAGACGATCTCTGACCTGGGTGGTACGCCCGTCAAAGAACAGGCCGGATACAACTGGCCCAAGCTTTCGACCGAGGCCGAAGTGATCGCCATCATCGCACAGGTCGAGGACCTGGGAGCATCGGCCTATCTTGGCGCGGCACCCTTGATTCAGAACGCCGATCTATTGACGGTCGCGGTACAGATTCACACCAACGAAGCAGAACATGCCACAGCGTTCCGCTTCCTGGCCGGGCAGGATCCGTTACCATTCGCGTTCGCACCACCAATGACCAAGGATGAAGTGCTGGCAGTCGTCACACCGTTCCTGCAAGCCCCAGGTGGCGCTCCAAGCCAGATGCCAAACACTGGCCTGGGCGACGACAACACATTGAAGGTGCTCGGAATTGCTGCCGGTATCGGCGCGATCGCAGCAGGTGTTGCACTGTCGCGCAGCGGCGAAGCCAAGGCGACGACCAACGAATAAGTACGACCGAGGGCGGGTGCTACGTGACAATCGTGCGTGGCACCCGGCAATCAAGGGACATATACAGATGATGCGGCGCGTTGTAGGTTTGAGTATTTTGTGTAGTTTGGCAGTGATTGCGGTAAGTTGTGGCATGTCCCCCACAACCACGTCGAGTATCGCGACAACCCAGCCGCTCGTTCCCACCGCAACGCCGCCAGGCACGCCAACGGTGGAAGCTTCGCCGACGACTGGCGCGACGCCCGAGCCGACTCCAGCACCCGCCGCAACTGAGTCGCCCGTCGTGACCGTCGAAGCATCTGCGAGCAACCTCGAGGCATTGTCGGTAGAAAACGCGCCGCAACTGCCCGCTACGACACGCGCAGCAACGGTTGCATCAGAGCCAGCACGTATCATTATTCCAGCGCTCGGACTCGACCTGCCAACCGTATCGGTTGGCCTCGATGCTCAACGGGTCCCGATCGTGCCAAAGCACGATGTTGGATGGTTTACCGGCAGTTCGATGCCTGGGGATCGCTCGAACGTGATTTTGTGGGGGCATGTCTTGCGATGGGTTGACTCACCCGAGCTCACAGCACCCTTCGAGTATCTTCACGACCTTGAGGTGGGCGCCAAAATCACCATCGTGACAGTAGATGGGCAAGAGCACCACTACCTCGTCACCCAACAAATACAATCCCGACCAGAAGAAACCGAACTGTTATATCCAACCCTGAGTGAACGATTAACACTCGTTTCCTGCATCGGTGACAATGTTATTCAGAACGGGACACTCACCAAGGAATTTCGACTGGTCACAATCGCGGAACCGCTCAAGCAGTCGTAGCCTTCGTCGTAGCTCGCTCGAGCGGCTTACCAGCACCCTATTCTTTTGTTTTTCACGGCGCTGGTAGTGCAAAATACAGTCATACACTCTCACTCCAACACACTGTTGTGGAGCCAGTACAGCATAGTAACACCATCGTTGTACCAGACTGTACTGGCTCCATTTGTGCAACCCACTACATCGTTAAAAATCCACGACACCAGTACGTGACGTTTCTGGAAACTGCTACAAAATTGGTCGAAAACCAGAGATCCAAATGGGTCGGTTATTCCGAATACTAAAGTGGAAGCGGATCAACGAGTGATCGACAGCATACATCCAGTCAGCGGATCGGGTACGATTTCCGGCTGACGATGACAACAGACCCGTTATAGTTCATCTTGTTTCGACGTCGCATGCTGTAACGGTTTGGTACAGTCCAACGATAAGCATCCTAGATTACTGTACCGCCCATTGGCGCACTGTTTCGGCAGTGCGCCATTTTTTACGCCCACCGCACATCTTTGCTATACTCATGTCATGCTCGAAGGTACCACCAGACCAACGCTGTCCCTTGAAGGTTTCGAGGGACCACTCGATCTGCTCCTACAGCTTATCGAGCACCATCAACTCGACATCACGACGATCGCGCTTGCCGAGGTCACCGAGCAATATCTCGCGCTGGTCCACGCTGCCGAGCCGGACCTGGCGACGATGGCGGAGTTCCTGGCGACGGGCGCACGCTTGTTGGTGATCAAAACGCGAGCATTGCTGCCGCGCTCACCGCTACCTGTCATCGCAGAAGAAGATACCGGCGAGCAACTCGCTCGCCAACTCCGCGAGTACAGCCAATTCAAGCAGGTGGCGGCTGCGCTCAAGGATCGTGAATCAGCCGGACTACGCACCTATCTGCGCGTAGCGCCGCCACCGCTCCCGCCACGTCCGCAACCCGCCGCGGTTCCAACACTGGACATCGGCATCGGCGCGCTGCATGCTGCGGTGGAACGCCGCCTCGCCATCCTGCGTTCCACCGAGGAGCCAACCGTCGAGATCCCGCGTCCTAAAGCGTTGAGCATCGCCGACGTGACCGCACATCTGCGCCGTCGCCTCACCAAAAGCGCCTGGGTGACGTTCGACGATCTGCTCAGCCTCGCCACGTCACGCCATGAAGTGATCGTTACGCTGTGGACCGTGCTTGAGTTGTATAAGCGGCATGTAATCGTATTCCGGCAAGAAGGCCTGTTCGATCAGATCACGCTTGGGCGTGGTGAACACTTTGCTCACCTTTCAGACTCTGCGTAGCCCCATAGCACCAGTAACATAGGAGATTCAAAGGAATACGCTCGGCTCTGGAACATGGTACCGACTATTGAAATGTACAGAAAAATGACGTAGCGTTGGGACAGAGGCAAAGGAGGACAACTCATGTCATCGCCGTCTACTGATAACCATCCAGAAACCCCAACAGACGATTACGAGCGCATGGTAGAAGATCTAGCAGTGGAACATCGCGCGAAACAATGTTTACACCACTTGATGGCTGCCGGACCACTCGCAACCCCTGCCGTGACACGAGGATTACACCATCCCACCCCATCCGTTCGCGTCGGTTGTTGCAAAATCCTGGACCATTATATGGATGAGACTGCATTACCCGGGCTCATCGAGAATCTATATCACGAGGATGAGATGGTCCGAGCGTGGGCGTTGCATGCGCTAGCCTGTGAACGATGTAAAGAGGGTGAATGTCGTCCGGGCGAGGATCAGGTGATGCCGATAGTGGCAAGAATGCTTATGGAAGATGAAAGTCGCAAGGTGCGGCAGATGGCAGCGGGAGTCATCGGGCCAAGTGTACACCGACGCGACGATGTGCTACGTGCACTCGAATACGCACGCGATCATGACCCGCATCCGGTTGTGCGGAAAATAGCGCGATGGTACACACCAGGAGGAACTATATACAAACGCCTGATTCCTAAACCACCACGCGTACACAGCCGGACGGTATCCGTCGAGCATTCATAGCCGACGCTTCCTGTATCACTGTCTGTCTTTTCACCGGCATGGTATCAGCATAGTCTTTTGCCGCCTCTGCATGTGATTCAAGCCAAACATCGATGTATCCTGATCATCTGTAAGCATGATTGTTCAATACATCTGACTGCTGATGGTGGGCACTGATCGTTAACAGGGTTCACCAACGTCGTGAGATAGATTATAGGCCGTGGGTACCTGCGTAGCGGGTCCAGGAATCTTCCCAGCGTTGTCGGATCAGAAACTACTTCGACTGGGGCTCGCGAAGGCACGGGATTGAATGCTTTGCCTAAGGCATTTGACATTGACGGAGCCCTGGGCGCTGACTGCTCGTCCACTTTTATGTCACCCATTTGGTATACTCTATAGCTGTGGAAGCTACAAAAGATACAATCAATCTCTATGATTTAGGGCAGGAAGAGCTTGGCGAGTTGCTCGCCGGCTGGAAGCAGCCTGCGTTTCGCGCACGCCAGATATATCGCCAATTGTACGTAAACCTTGCAACTGACTTCGATGCTATGACCGACCTTCCGGCGGCACTTCGGGCACGCCTCAAGGACGAAACACGCATCGGGACGCTCGAACAACGACGCGAACAAGTCGCCGACGACGGCGAAACCCGTAAAACCCTGTGGGGCATCGGGGGCGACATCGTGATCGAATCGGTGCTGATGCGCTACCCTGATCGCGCTACGGTCTGTGTATCCTCGCAGGCAGGCTGCGGCATGGGCTGCGTGTTCTGTGCGACGGGTATGATGGGACTGCTGCGAAACGTTACATCAGGACAGATTGTAGAACAGGTGCTGCACTTCGAGCGCCGATTACGCCAGGGTCGCGCGGCGGGCGATACCCGTGTCGACCATATTACAAACCTTGTGTTCATGGGTATGGGCGAACCATTTGCAAACTACGATCGTTGGTGGCAGGCTGTCGAACGCCTGCACGATCCGGTGGGTTACAACCTGGGCGCACGCAACATGACGGTTTCGACCGTTGGGTTGGTGCCAGGGATCAAGCGGCTGGCAGCCGAACGCCTACCGATCAACCTTGCGGTATCGCTCCACGCGCCGAACGATGAACTACGTACCGCGTTGATGCCCGTCAACAAGCGCTATCCGCTTGATATGCTACTTGGGTCCGTCCGCGATTATACTGAAACCACGCATCGTCGCGTATCGTTTGAGTACGTACTGTTGCAGGGGCAAAATGACACGCCTGAACATGCGGTCGAACTCGCCGAGCGCATCACTGGCATGTTATGCCATGTGAACCTGATTCCATGGAATCCGGTGCCTGGAACGCCACTCGAACGCTCGCATCGCCGCCGCGTCAACGCCTTCCAGGAAGAATTAACCCGTCGCGGCATCAGTTGCACCGTCCGCATCGAGCGCGGTGTTGAGATAGCGGCGGCCTGTGGACAGCTTGCCGCACAACCAGCATCGTCGAACATCGCCCTCGTCGCCTGACAGCGGTCCAGTTGCAGATACGCAAAAGCCACGGCAAATGCCGTGGCTTTTGCGTATCTGCATGCAAAATACTGTAGTTACCCAAGATTCATGCAGGCCTCCGTGTCACGATTGCGTCACGCTTGATGGCTAGAGTATGTGGTATCCACAAAAGGAGGACCAACATGCTCAGCGAAGTTCAGCGCCAAAAGCTACCAAACGTGTTCGGCATGTATGACATCGACCAGAATGGGTACATCGACCTCGACGACTTCGACCTTTTGTGCCAGAAGGTCATGGCGAGCAAACAATTACCCATGAGTTCTCCAGAAGCAACTGCGCTCCAGGAGCGATTCGCGAAACGCTTCGGGCACATGCAGCAATTCGCCGATCCTGGCAACCCAGATCACATCACCATCGACCAATGGCTAGCCTATATCACCGAGACGATGGACGATCCACAAGCCTACAATGCCGAAATCACCGGCACAGGCGGCTTCATCTTCAGCTTGTTCGACACAAATCGAGACGACGCATTGTCACTTGGTGAATTCCATCAATACTTCCAGTCGCTTGGTCTGGACGACGCATGTGCCACCGAATTATATAATCGCCTGGCGCTGGACAATGATGCAACGGTGTCGAAAGATCAGTACCTCATCTTGCTTGATCAGTTCTTCAAGAGCGAGGATCCATCGGCTCCCGGCAACATTCTCTTTGGACGCTAGCCCAGTAATGTTCCCCATCAATAACGCCTTTACGTCGCGCATAGCACGCAGGCCACGACATATGTCGTGGCCTGCGTGCTATACCTGGTGGGGAAAACTAACGGGGCCAGAAGCGCGGGAGCGCCATAGCCGTTTCGTTGCCAACACCCAAGACGTTGAGCGCACGCAACACCTGTGCGTCCGACGAATTCAGAATTTCGTCGTCCGTCAGATCTTTCTCGTTTGTCGGCGTCAACGGCTTTGCATCGATGTCCAGCGCAACGGTGATATCGGGTGAAACACCCTCGCGGCGCAGGTAGCGACCCTTCGGCGTCTGCCACTGCTTGGTGCCGAGCAGCACCGCCGAACCATCATTGACGTTGATGTTCGATAGCACCGTGCCGGTTCCCGCTGTGGGTGTACCGATGATCGTCGCACGATCGTAGTCCTGAAGCGCTCCGGCGAAGATTTCCGCCGACGACGCTGAACCACCATTGATCAGCACCACCATCGGGATGTCTGTGAAGGGATTTTTCTGCTCGGAGGTGTAGGTCTTCTTGGCACCATCTCGATCGACTTCGAGCAACACCGGCGATCCAGTTGGCACGAACATTCCGGTTACGCTCACCGCCTGATCGCGTAAGCCGCCAGGATTGTCGCGCACATCGAGAATGATGCCCTTGGCTCCATCAGACTGGGCCGCTTCAATCGCCGCACGCAACTCGGTATCAGCGTTTTCGGCGAACTGTGACAAGCGAATATGTGCCATGTCGCCCGGAAGCATTGACCAGGTGACTGCGGGAACGATGACGTTCGCACGCTTAATCGTTACATCGACCGTGCCTTCTTCACCAGCATGACGAATCTGCAGTTTGACTTCGGTGCCTTTCGGACCACGAATGCGGCTGATTACCTCGTCGATAAGCAAGCCCTGGGTGGTTTCACCATCGATCTTGAGGATCAGGTCACCCGATTTAATACCGGCGGCTTCGGCGGGGGAGCCTTCAATCGGCGCGACGATCACGGGAACCGTGCCCTGCATATCGACATACGCACCAATACCCTCGAACGAGCTTTTCAGATCCTCAGCAAACCGCTTGACTTGCTCTGCCGTCAGGTAGCGGGTATGTCCCTGATCACCTAGCGTATCGAGCATACCGTTGATCGCACCTGCGACCATATCCTCAGGCACAAGTGCTGAAGGGTCAACGAATTGAGCTTCAGCAATATTCCAAACATCCCAGAAGTCGGCGAATCTCGCACACACAACTTCAGATTCAGTACAATTTCCATTATTTACTTCAGCACCGCGGACGTAGCCCACGCCGGAGCCGAGAGCCAGTGTCCCGACCATCAATAGTATGACTAGCCACAACGGGGGTCGCCACGTCGCAAGTCGCCGCATGAAAGTTCCTCCCAAGAAAATTTATGTATGCATGATACTACGTGATTACCGCCAACGAGGTTCTATCAAGATGTATGCGAACACCTATTTTCATGCAAATCCTCAGCATTTTCACAGCTTAATCGGCAAGATGCCCAGCCTCAGCAGCCATACGCTCTGGCGGCGCACCTGTGGTCCAGTACGGGTCAGATACGTATGGTATCGAGCCAGCCACACGCATCGGCTCGTTCCGCTTCTCGCCAACAACACGTAGATGGCGGTACACTGTGTGTATGCCAAAAATGCTCCATATTGCCGACATTCACATCGGCGTTGAAAACTACGGTCGTACCGATCCAGCAACCGGATTGCACACACGGCTTATCGACTACCTGGCGCGTCTGGATGAAGTTCTGACGTATGCAACGGTGGAGGAGCCAGTCGATCTCGTGCTGATCGCAGGTGACATCTACAAGAATCGCACACCCAACCCGACCCATCAGCGCGAGTTCGCGCGCCGCATCCGGCGGGTTGTCCAGGCGGGGATTCCGGTTTTTATGCTAACGGGCAACCATGACGTACCCATGGCGTCGGGACGTGCCCACTCGGTCGAGATCTTCGATGCGCTTGAGATCGAAAATATCACGATCGCTTCGCGTTTGAAGGCGCATACTATCGAAACGACGAACGGTCCTGTGCAGATCGTCGCGATTCCGTGGCTCAACCGTCAGGCCCTGCTGACCAAAGAGGATTTGCAGGGGTTGCCCATGAGCGCGATCGATATGGAGATGCTGGCACGGGTCGAAGCGTGGCTCGACAAGACACTCGCCAACCTCGATCCAACGGTGCCAACAGTCCTGACGTTTCATGGCACCCTGGCGGGAGCGTCGTATGGCTCGGAACGCGCCGTCATGCTCGGCCACGATCTGGTGATGCCGCGCTCGATCGTCGCTCGTCCCGGCATCGACTACATCGCGCTCGGACATATTCATAAACACCAAAGCGTCGGCGACGCGCCTGCGGCGGTGTATCCCGGCAGCATCGAACGGATCGATTTCGGCGAGGAACATGAGCAAAAAGGCTTCGTGATCGTCGATCTGCAGAAAGATGCGACGACCTGGCGATTCCTGCCAGTCGCCGCGCGCCGCTTCGTGACTGTCGAAGTCGACGTACGGCAAGCCACCGATCCGGTTGAACGCATCATGCGTGCGATCGAAAAGCGTCCACTAGCAGATGCCGTCGTGCGTGTATTGGTGCAATGTACAGCAGCGCAGCGTCCGTTGATCCAGGATCGCCAGATTCGTGAAGTCGTTGAAGGCGCTGGTGCATTCTGGGTGGCAGCCGTCGCACTGGATGTCGAACGCTCGACCCGTGGACGCTTCGCCGAAGTCGCCAGCGAGTTACAAGGTGGCCTATCGCCGCGACGGGCGCTCGAACTGTATCTCCGTACCCGTGGCATCGAAGGAACGCGACAGGAACAATTGTTGTCCGCCGCCGACGAACTGATGCGCGAGGAATAACGACCGCACGATGTCGGCTATCAACTATCTTTTCCTGGAATTGTCGACGGTCGTCCTGTTCGGACTACTCATGTGGCATGCCGCTCGACGTGGCAGGCAACCCCTGCTCGAATTACTCAGCGCAGCCGTATATGGCGTATTGCTCGAATGGGGTGATATCCTACTGTTCGGCACCTACACCTACTCGCAAGGCTTCTTCCTGGCGCTCGGCCCGGTACCGATCGTAATCGGGCTGTGCTGGGCAATGCTGATCTACGGCGCGATGGCCTATAGCGATCAACTGGGGTTGCCAGGTTGGGCGGCACCCTTCGCCGATGCATTGTGGGCGATTCTGCTCGACCTGGCTTTCGACGCTGTAGCGATCCGGCTCCAGTTCTGGACCTGGACGATTCCACTCGATAGTGGCTTCTACGGCGTTCCGGCGGCAAACTTTCATGCCTGGCTATATGTTGCGTTGGGTTTCTCTGCTTGGACGCGCTGGGTGCGCTCACGCGGAGGAAGTAGCGTTTGGCTGCAAAGTATCGCACCACTTGTCGCCTATGTTCCCCTGATTGGCGCGATTCTATTCTTCGATCTGGTGCTGCTGCTGGCCTACCCACCTCAGCAGGACGGTGGAAGCGGCATGCTGATCTTTGCTGTGACGCTGGCTGTGTTCGCGGCGATCACAGCCAGCGTGGTATGGCGTGGTATACAACCGCGGCGCGGCATCGACGTGTTGCCGACGCTGGCGCGGTGGGCGATGCACGGCTATTTCGGTCTATGGCTGCTTATCTGGCTCCTGTTTCCGCAAACACGCCTACCGGGAATGGATGCACCAATCATGCTGCTGATAGTCGCGATCATCGCGATCATCGCTGAGGCCCTCATGCTCGTTCCCGTGCTGCTTGCGCCAGCAAGCACGCCAATTGATACGCCAACCAAGAATATTCCTTCATAACCTACATTCTGATAAAAAACACTGTGATCCTTAACGTTTGCTGAGTATTCGCTCAAACGGCGCTCTCTGTTGCATCCATCGTGCTTATAGGTTCGTAGTATGAGATGAGCTCGTTGCACACTCGTAAATGATTGCAACTTATAGCCATTGACCGTTCCCCGCAGTTACGGCAGTGGAAGTCTGGTGATGGAATGCAAAGATTCTCTGCCGAAGATGTGGAGCAGCGTGACGACACCGAAGCGGTTCTGATGACCTCGGTGTGGGAAGACACTGAGGCCGAAGTCGAAGACGAATCAGTGCCGGTTGAAGACGCGATCCAACTGTATCTGCACGAAATCGGACAGCACGCGTTGCTGACCGCCCAACAAGAAGTATCGATCGCTCAGCGCATCGAACGAGGTAAGGAAGCCGCCGCAGAACTGCAAAGCGATGTGTCGATTACGCCATTGCATCGCGCTAGCCTGGAAGCAGCAGTCGCGGATGGTGGTCTTGCCCGTCAGGAACTCATCCAATCAAACTTACGGTTGGTAGTGAGCGTCGCGAAGAAGTATATCGGTCATCAACTTTCTTTCCTCGACCTGGTGCAGGAAGGCAACCTGGGCTTGATGCGAGCCGTAGAAAAGTTCGATTGGCGCAAAGGCAATCGCTTCTCGACCTACGCGACGTGGTGGATCAGACAGTCGGTGAGCCGATCGCTCGCCGAACATGGCCGCTTGATCCGCTTGCCCGTTCACCTGGGCGAAATGATCGGTCAGGTGCGCCGCACGATGCATCAGTTGGAACAGGCGTTAGAACGCCCGCCAACGCCCGAGGAGATCGCCGCATCACTTGGCGTGACGCCTCGCAAGATCAAACGCCTATTGACAGCCGCGATCCAGCCGTTGTCGCTGGAACAACCGATGGGGCCGGACGGCGACACGTTCATAGGCGAGATGATCGCCGATGCCGACGAGCGTACTCCCGTGGAAATCGCGACGCAACACCTGTTGTTCCGGGATGTACACGCGGCCTTGCTGGAATTGCCCGAACGCGAACGGCGCGTGCTGCAACTACGCTATGGCTTGGAAGACGGCAAACTCCGCACGCTGGAACAGGTTGGCGCTGAGTTCGGCATCACCCGCGAACGGACGCGTCAGATTGAAGCCGAAGCCATTCGCCGCCTCCGCGATCCTCAAGTCGGGCGACGCCTGGTAGGCTACCTCGAATAATCAAGAAGCCATATGCAGCGTTGCATATGGTTTTCTTTTTGGCTGCTTTACTACCCCCGTCGCAACGTCACCAGCAACGCCTCGGCTCGCGTGCCCAGCCTTAGCGGCAACCCCCCTAGTCCATTACTGATCACTAACCACATATCGCCAACACGGTGCAAGCCGTGCGGGTAGCGCACGCCATAGCGCGGCAGGAAGAGCGAGCCAAGCCCCGGCAGGCGAATGTGTCCGGCATGAGTGTGTCCCGCGAACTGCACGACGACGTTGGTTCGTGCGGCGATGTCGGCATAATCTGGACTATGCGCTAACAACAGCACCGGCAAGCCATGCGGTATGTCGGCGAGCGCAGCACCCAGATCGGGTTGTCCATGCCACATATCGTCGGTGCCAGCGATCACGAACGCCGCATCCTGGTAGTGGACAATGCGGTGTTCATTGTCGAGCAGCGTCACGCCCAGGCTTTCGAGGTCGTGCGCCAGCGTTGCAGGATCGGTTTTATGATCGTGGTTGCCGAACACCGCAAACACGCCTAATGGCGCTTGAATGCCAGCCAACACCGAACGCAGCAATGGCAGATGATGGCGATACGAGATGAAGTCACCCGTGAGCACAATCAGATCGGGGGCAAGCGTAGTGGTTATCGCCATCGCTCGTCGCGCTGCCCCGATGCTAAATGGCATCCCCAGGTGGAAGTCACTTAAATGCACGATTCTGAGGCCGTCCAGAGCGGGAGGCAGACCGCGGAGCGGTAGCCGCACGCGCCTCAAGGCTGGAAACAACGTGCCATGAATCCCGCCGACCAGCCCGGTCAGTCCAAGCGCACCAACCACAGCAGCGATCCTGCCCAGCAGCCGTGGCCAGCGTTGACGCGGCGCGACCAGCAGCACCGCCGTCAACGTTGCCAGCACTGCCGCTCCACTCAACAGCCACGGTCGCCCCACCAGAATATCGAAGGTTTCCTCATCGTCAACATGCAATGGACGCCATGCAAAATACCATGGTCGATGCTGTCGTTTAGGGCGCATTCGTGACCTCGCCGAACCAGGGCGTCAAGAAGGCGTCCAGTTGTCGGCCTGCGATTTCTTCGGTGATCGCCACAAACGTGCCGGTCGTCGCACGCCCAAACACATTGCGCCGGTAGTATTCTTGCATGATGCGGAAGAAGATGTCGTCACCGACTTCACGCCGCAGCGCGACCAGGAACAAGGGAGCGCGTGAATAGATGACCGCAACATACGACCGCGGTGTGCCATAATCGGCAACCGGCTCGTCGATCGGCTCGTCGCCGTATCCAAGCTCGTCCAGGCGCTTGCCGCGCGCATCGGCGTTCGGCACGGAACCGCGCCCACTTAACTCTGGATACAGAAACTGCTCGGTGTAGGATGTAATGCCTTCGTCCAGCCAGGGCTCGCGCAACACATCGTTGCCGACGGTGTTGAACCACCACATATGCGCGACTTCATGCACCACCACGCTTTGCAGTTCACTCAGCGGGTTTGCGGGGGACTTGTAGAACGTATCGCTGATCATGATAAGCCCCGGATACTCGACACCGGCAAATCCAGCAGCAGGAATCGGCAGCACGTCGAGTTCGGTATACGGGTACACGCCATACGCCTGGTTATAGCGGGCAGCGGAATCCGCGCTAAGTTCAAGCGCCGCTTCTCCGGCAGTGCGCCATTCAGCGGGAAACGATGACACGACTTCGGTGCCGCCGACGGTACGACGTTCCTGTTCCCAGCCTTCAAGCAGGGTCAGGGTCAGGTCACGTTGTGGTCCCGCGGCAACGACAGAGGAGCATCGCTCAGCTTCACAGGTACTGGTGGCACGTCCGGTTGTCACAAGCAATCCTTCCGGCGTGCGAATCTCGGCATGATACAAGGCCATATCGCTGTTGACGAAATCACCCCAGCCATTTGGCCTGAGCGTGTCCCAGCCATCACTCAACCGGATCGCGAGTTGCGGATAGAACGACGCCAGCGCCCACAACGTATCCTCGGCGTTGAACGCGCCGTACAGGATCGTGCCGGAATTGCGCGGCGTCGTCGTAGTCCAATGCAGGTTAACCGATGCCGTGGCATCCGGCACAAGCGGCGCGGCAAATGGCACGCGCAGGAGCCAGCCGTCCTCCAGTTGCGTCGTGACTGGGCTGCCATCGATTTTGGCACAGGCGATTGTAAGCTTGCCCCCGAACTCGGTCAGATTAGGATACAGGTGAAACACCAGGTCGGGCAAGGGTACACCCGTGCGGTTCGTATACACCAATGTTTGCCGTCCGACGACAGTCAATTGTTCACGGTTGAGTTCGAGATCGAGCCGATACTGGTTGAACGTATCGAGTGCTGGCACGAGCGCCTCGCCATCCGCGTTCAGGTCGGTGCTTTCTTCGCGTGTCGCCGCGTGCGCGTCGCGGCACCCATCCGTGCTTTCGGCTGCCGCGACGACGACCGTCGGCGCAACTATCGGTGTGGCGGATACGGCTGTCGTTTCTGCTGGCGGTGTGATTTCGACCGCAGCCTCGGTTGGCACGACGAGCGCTTCCGTTGTGGTGACTGCTGTCTCTTCGAGCGTTGGCGTGCTGGCTGCCGTCGCCGTCGCTTCGAGCGTTGGCGTGCTGACTGCCGTCGCCGTGTTCGCAACGCTAGTAGGAACGACGGTCGGACTTACGGGTTGCGTCGTGGCGACAACTGTTGCTATCGGTTGCGCCGTCGTTTGGGCGACCGGAGCGGACGGCGATACACACGAGGCTAACAGCGCGAGTAATATGACGACGGCAGCAGGACGGCGAAGATGAAATAGTGTATTCAATCGAACCTCATTCGGGGCGGTCCATGACAGCGGTCATAGAAACGACCAGCGTATTCATCAATTCCTCGTAGGTTGCCGCTCCCAAAGGATCAAGGACGACCGCGCCCGATGGCAACGCCGACGCTTCGCGGTCCGCGGCAAAGCGATTGATGAACACAGGTGCGCCGGACGGATGTTCTGTTGCATCGGCGTCCAGCGTTTCAAGTCTGATGCTATAGCGTTGGGTGAATGGATACAGGAAGCCATTGGACGACCATATCTCTGGTTGCGGCCACGTCGCCACCTCCTTCTGGATCCGTCCGTCGAGGTTTTCGATATCAGCACTATAGCGTGCCGACCGCTGACGGAAGTCTGGGAATCCCGCTGGGTCGGCACGAGTGAGGGCGCGAGCGATCATGTCGATCTGCCCAATCGCAGTACGCGGGCTAAGCCATAAATAGCGACTGAGTTCCTGACCAGGTATCGGGTACGGGGTCGGTTGGGAGGTCGGGATGGCTTGTGCTCCTAGTCCCGCCTGTGGGGTCGGCGCGGTGATGAGCGGGGCAGGCATATCAACGAACTGTGCTAACTCGACAACGATCTGTTCGCTCTGGGAACGTGTGAGGATATCGTCAAGCCACGGCTCCAACCCTAGTCCGTTGAGTATCACAACGTCGGCGGCGATGATCTGCTTGCGTTGCTGGTCGGTCGGCTCGAATGTCTGGGGATCGACGCCAACGGGGACGATGGTTTGCACCGCCACCCGCTCGCCACCGATAACCTGTGTCCATTCAGCAAATGGTGCAATGGTCGTCACCACGTTGAGTGGTTGCGCTCGCGGCGGAACGCTCGAACAACCAACCAGTAACATCACAACCAACGCGACGGCGAGAAGCCTATCCCGCATCTCGAATACCATCGAACAGGTCTTTCTCGTCGGTTGGCGTGTTGACGCGGCTTTGAAGCAACACGAAAAATTCCTCCGCCATCAGTTCAAGTCGCACATCGTCCGGCACCGCCAGGTAGGGCCAGTCATGCTTTATCTGTGTACGGTGAACGCGTAACGCGGCGATCTTCTCGGGCAAATACGCCGTAATGTTGATGGGGGTTGCCGGACGCGGGTCGTCAGCAAATCGCTTCGGATCGAAGTCGGGGTCATCGAGAGGCGTCTTGGTCGTAATCCCGCGTTCACGCATGATTTCCCAGGCGCGCAGCCACAACGAACGCCGCGAGCCGATGACATACAGTTTCAACGGGGTCCAGGGTTCGCCAGCATCCGGATATTGCGTGGCGTCGCCAGCCGCTGCGAAGGCATCAACCGTGATCCGGTGTGCCATCAGATGATCGGGATGGCCGTAGCCGCCTTCCTCGTTATAGGTCACCATGACGTGTGGACGATACCGGCGTACCAGCGCCACCAAACGTCCGGTCGCCTCCCGCGGATCGGCTTTGTTGAAACACTCCACATGGTCGTTGCTGGGCCGTCCCATCATGCCAGAATCGCGGTATGGCAATATTTCCAGGTGACTAATCTTTAATATATCGACGGCTTCCTGCAATTCCTGACGGCGAATCACATCGAGCTTAGCGTGATTTTCGGGGGTATCCCATTCGGCAACGACAATTTCGCCTTCTTCGCCTAAGGTACATGTGACAAGAACCGTTTGGATTCCTTCGTTCGCGTAATGTACGAGTGTCCCGCCGGTGCCTATGACTTCATCATCGGGATGCGCGTGTATCGCCATAAATGTTAGCGTTTCAGCCATGGTTTCCTGTTTCATGTTATCCAACGAATAGCAACGAGCCTTTTCAGGCTCGTTTTTGCATTATAGCACTGTGGTGATCGCAGCAACGGTCATTACTTATGGTAGGATTCGGTTCTCACTTAGGTGCTTTAGCAACCGATTACACGCTCAGGCAAGAGAGCGGGCGTATTCAAGGACGACGAGCGACGGATATGCAGCTATGACCAACATGCCAATCTCTACCTCCCATACCCGTAGCGCTTCACATAGTCCGCGGATGTCGGGGCGACATTCGCCGCGTCCGGTGCTTAAGTGGGCCGGTGGCAAAACCCAACTCCTGTCAGAGCTCCTGCGTCGGGCTCCCGCGACCTTCGAGCATTATTACGAACCATTTATCGGTTCGGCAGCGCTCTTCTTCGAGCTACGCCGTCTGAACCGCATCAAGTCAGCGACACTGAGTGATGTCAATGCGGACCTGATCGAACTCTACCGCGTAATTCGGGATGACGTAGACACACTGATCCTGCATCTGAACGACCACGACCATAATAAATACGAGCGCGCCTATTTCTACGTCGTGCGGAACTGGGATCGCCAATCGGATTGGCGGCTACGTACGCCAGTTGAGCGTGCCGCACGCCTGGTGTTCCTCAACAAAACCTGCTACAACGGCCTGCACCGCGTCAATCGTCGCGGCGAGTTCAACGTGCCGTGGGGACGTTACGTCAATCCACCCGTATGCGATGCGGTCAACCTGCGTGCCGCCAGCGAGGCGCTGCGCGATGTCGAGCTACAGGTGGGGAACTTTTCGAGCGTGCTGCGTAACGCGCGGGACGGCGACTTCGTCTATCTCGATCCGCCCTACGTGCCGCTGAGTACGACCGCTTCATTTACCGCCTACAGCAAGCACTCGTTTGGACACAACGAGCACCATCAACTCGCCTCGCTCTTTGGCGACCTGGTGAAGCGTGGCTGTAGACCGTTGCTAAGCAACTCCGACACGCCATTCGTGCGCGACCTTTATCACCCCCACCGCATCGAAGCGGTGCCCGCCCGCCGTGCGATCAACACCTGCAGCACCGGACGTGGACCAGTGTCCGAACTGATCGTGATGCCGAGCATGCTGGAAGTCTACGCATGAGCATTCGTATCTTGCTAGCTGACGATCATCCGGTGGTTCGCGAAGGACTTGCCGCAATTCTGGAAACACAGCCTGACTTCGAAGTGATCGGACAGGCGAACGATGGAGCCGAAGCGGTCGATATGGCGTCAGTCCTGCGCCCCGATGTGGTGATGCTCGACCTGGCGATGCCCCGCATGGATGGTGTCGACGCGCTGCGTGCCATGCGTGCTGAACAGCCAGACCTCAAAGCGCTGGTCTTTACGGCCTCCCAAACAGACGACCGCATCGTTGGCGCGATTCAGGCCGGGGCCCAGGGCTACCTGCTCAAAGGGGCGGCGCGTGAGGAATTGTTCAACGCCGTGCGGGTCATCGCTCGCGGCGGATCCTTATTGTCGCCCGAAATCGCGACCCGTCTGATGGAACGCGTGTCCAATCCCCAATCACCCACGACGGAAACGCTCACCCCCCGCGAACAAGAGGTCTTACAGTTGTTGGCGCGTGGGCTACAGAACAAAGAGATTGCCGCACAACTCGGTATTCGCGAGCGCACGGCAAAATTTCATGTAAGCACGATTCTATCGAAACTCCACGCGACCAATCGGGTCGAGGCAGTACGAACTGCGGTGCAGGAAGGTCTGATCACGCTTTGAGCAGGGCGGCAAGTACTTCACTGCCGCATCAATGTCGAAGTAGCGATGGTCAACATCGGCGGCGAACCCGACCGTAACGACATGCTCCATGCAGGTTCTCTTACGCACAGCCGTGGGCATGCACCATTATGACGTCACCAGAACGCGCTCGATAGTCTGGCGAATACCATCGCTGCCAATCAGCAGTTGCACGAACAATCGATTGGACGTGCCACAATCGATCTCGCAGAGTTCTTCCGCACCGCCCCATTCCGCCATCCCTTCGACATTGATCCAGCGGCGCTGGTCGGCGTTGGGAAAGCCGTTCTGCTGCAGCCAGACTTCGACGACGGTCGTAGCAAACACCGAGCGTGGACCACGGTCGAGGCTGCCTGGGGGTGGCTGATATTCCATCACGATCGTTTCGACCGCCTCGGCGAGCGCGGCACGAAACGCGCCGCGCCGTGTGAAGTCAACCCCGAACTGGAGCGCGTCATACGCATCAGCTGTTAATGTATTTGTATCGTTCATGTATGTTTCCGGCGACCAGTGAACGTGGCATCACTGGTCGCCCAGCGTAGTGTAGACAGCGACAATGTGCATCTAGCGCGTCGACTAGTACACGTGGGCCATAGTATCGCCACAGTTGGTCATTCTAAGTGGAGCGAAGACGCTCGTCGGAACACGACTGGCAGATCCTTCGACTCCACCCCAGGATGACAATCAGAACGACCGTCCTATGTGCGCAAAGCTGTATTAGTCGTTGCCGAACAACCGCGAAAGGTCGCCCAGGCCGCCACCCGACCCACCCGAGCTATTACCACGCGGCAGGTATTCGGCGATCTTCTTGGCGATATTGACGATCGGCATCGTTTGCAGCCACACGCGCCCAGGTCCGCGGAGCGTCGCCAGGAACATGCCTTCGCCGCCGAACAGAATATTTTTGAAACCGCGGATCATCTCGATGTCGAACTGCACACTCGGCTCGAACATCGCCACATGCCCGGTATCGACCTTGAGCACCTGCCCGGGTTCCAGCGTATATTCGACGACTTCGCCGTCGAGTTCCACGAAAGCCAGACCCGGTCCAGTCAGCTTTTGTAAGACGAAACCCTCGCCGCCAAAGAATCCGGATCCCAGGCTTCGCCGGAAATGGATATCGAGGTTAACCGACTTTTCCGCGCACATAAACGAGTCGCGCTGGCAGATCATCTGCTGTCCTGCGGCCAGGTTCAGCGGCACGATCTTGCCGGGGAACTCGGAGGAAAATGCGACAAGTCCACGTCCACCTGTTACGGTGTAGTCGATAATAAACAGCGATTCGCCTGAAATAGCACGCTTGACCATACCACCCAGCATACCACCCAGTCCGCCGCCACCACCGCCGGTGTTGGTGTTCATCACCACGTTGCCGGACATCCAGGACATGCCGCCCGTTTCCGAATAAATCGTCTGGCCCGGCTCGAGTTGCAAGATAACGGCTTGCAGCGTCGTTCCGACGATCTGGTAATCGACACCCGACCGCCCCTCGCCGGTTTGGACCACACGCGGGTCCGGCAGGTCGAGGCGCTTGCCTTCTTCCTGGCGATATGCTGCTTCGGCATTACCGCCAAGATTGACGGTCGCGTTCGTCGCAGCGCTGTTGTGTTCCACACGTCGGACAGAACCGCGAGTTGGGAGCGAGCGTCGCTCCACAATTCGTACACTGCATTGCAGAACTCCTTATATTGTATAGTCCATCAATGGTACGTTACCGGAAACGCTCCGGTTGCATACACAAGGCTGATGAGCGCTGCGTCCGTAGAGTTTAACACATCGGTTCAGCCCTAAGCGTGCATTCCCAACAGCACGCATCACGTTACCAACGCCACGCGGACGCACCATATAACCATTACAGGCCACAGCAATCGACCACTGACCACCATAAGCGCGACGGCTGATGACGATAGCCATAAGCTTCAACCGGTGGTATGCGAGACAATCCGAAACGTTCTCATACGTCGCACCCCTGATGGTTCGTTTTCCTATCTTCGGTGGTCAGGCGTCGGTGGTCAGTCGTCGGTCATCACCCCCGCGTTTCGGGCAACGCACGCAGGCGTTCGGCGGCCTGTTCGGGCGTAATGTCGCGCTGCGGTTGTCCCAGCAATTCGTAGCCGACCATCCACTTACGAACAGTTGCCGAGCGCAGCAGCGGCGGATACACATGTCCGTGCAGCGTCCAACCCGGATGTTCCTTGCCATCCGTCGGTGCCTGGTGCCAGCCCATGCTGTAGGGGAACGTGATATTGAACAGGTTATCGTAGCGGATCAGCAGACGGCTCAGCACATCCGCCAGTCCATCACGTGACGCGGAGGTGAGTTCGGGCAACGACGCGGCGCGTTGAACCGGAATCAACAGCGTCTCGAAAGGCCAGACTGCCCAGAATGGTACGACGACCAGCCATTCCTCATTTCGTACGACGATACGTGCTGCTTGCTGCTCTTCGAGCATGCGATAGTCTTGCAACAACGGCGTACCCTGCTGCTCGAAGTAGCGCGTCTGCGAACGCAGTTCCGCCGTTGGGATCGACGGCAGCGTCGCATTCGCCCAGATTTGCCCGTGGGGATGCGGATTACTCGCGCCCATCTGCGCCCCACGATTCTCGAACACCTCGACATGGTTGATCCACGGCACGGCAGCGAGTTCCGTGGTCTGTTGCGCCCACATATCGACCACTGCCCGAATCTCGGCGGGCGCCATCTGCGAAAGCGTCAGGTCGTGGCGCGGCGAGAAGCACAGCACCCGGCACATTCCGGCTTCGCTTTCCGCACGCATCAGGCCACTTTGATCGAATTCCCCCGCTGGAATGTCTGGCAACAACGCCGAGAAGTCGTTGGTGAACACATAGGTTTGTTCGTAGTGCGGGTTCACCTCGCCGTTGGCTCGCGTGTTGCCGGGACACAGATAGCAGGTGGGGTCATATGTCGGGCGGGTTTCGGCAGGAATTTGTTCGACCTGTCCTTGCCAGGGTCGCAGTGCGCGATGAGGAGAAACCAGTATCCACTCATCGGTCAATGGGTTATAGCGTTTATGAGGTGCGGCAAACAGATCGATTTCACTCATAATGAGGTACTCCCTAACGATGATATTCGAGGCAAAGCATGTATCGCGCTCTATCACCCACAGCTACTTATCCAGCAGATGCTTTTTAAACCAGGCGAGACGCCGTGTCGCGTGAATCTCCGGCACAGCATGACCGTGGGCCGGGTATACCGCAAGTTCCTTGATGCCCTGCAAGTAATTATAAACCGCGTAGATCGTGGACGGCGGGCAAACCAGGTCTTTCAGGCCGACGCTGACGAGCGCGGGACAACTTATGCGTTCCGCAAGGTTCAGAATATCGAAATAGCGTAGCGTGTTCCACATCTGGTCCTCACGCTGCGGATGCCGCAAGAGGTAGTCGTCGAACTCGCGGTACGGTGCAGTATCGGAAACGACGTGCGCGCGCCGGAAGTGGCACAAAAACGGCACGTCCGGCACGGTCGCCACAACCCGCTGATTGAGCGCGGCAGCGACCAGGCTCAAACCACCGCCCTGACTACCGCCCATCGTGCCGATGCGCGAAGCATCGACTTCGGGGCGCGCCGCCAGCACTTCCACAGTTTGGACTACGTCGCCATAAACATCGCGGAAGAAATAGGTTTCGGGGTCCTCGACGCCGCGTGTCATCCAGCCAGCGACCGCGCCGGGGCGATAGGTCTGGTTATCTTCGCTCTCGCCGCCCTGACCGCGTACGTCGATCGTCAGGACCGCGTAGCCTTCCGCCACCCACGGCAGATAGCCCCACGGCTCGCCGCGATTGCCGCTGTAGCCGTGATAGCCCGCGATGGCGGGGAATGGTCCGTCACCTTCGGGGTGCATATACCACCCGACGATTTTCGCATCGCCGATGCCGCGAAATGTCGCTCGATAGACGCGTGCATTCCGCACGGGGTAGTCCACAGGTTCGAGGTCGAGGTCGCGGGGCAGGGCGGCGACTTCGGCAAGCACACGATCCCAGAATTGATCGAAGTCGGCGGGGCGGTCGATAGGTGGGCGATAGCGCTCAAGCTCTGTGCGCGGCATGTCAATCAGCGACATAACAACCAGTTCCTTTTGCAGATGGGAGCGCACCAGGCACCCCATAGTATGTTCGTGAGCTAGCATACCATGGCGCGGAAACCCGCTTTGAGGTGGTATAGTAGCCCAAATCATTTTCGTACAACGACCGGAGAAATCGTGGAATCGCTTACAACCGGCATCCTTTTTACCGATGCCTATCAACTGACGATGGCGCAGGTGTATTACCGGATGGGCATTCACGAACGCCCTGCCCTGTTCGAGCATATTTTCCGTTCATATCCCGATTACAATTCACATTCAGCAGGGTTCTGCGTCAGCGCCGGTCTTGAAACGCTGCTCGAATGGATGCCTCGCGCCCGCTTCGGGGATGCCGAGATCGACGTGTTGCGCGGCATGACCGCACGCAACGGCGCACGGCTATTCGCCGACGATTTCCTGGGTTGGCTGCGTAAGAACGGCTCGTTCGACCAGATCACGCTGCGTGCCTTGCCCGAAGGCCGCGTGGCGCATCCACATGTGCCGCTGACAATGGTCGAGGGTCCGATGGCGATGGCGCAGATTCTGGAAACGGCGCTGCTGAACCAGATCAACTTCCAGACTCTGATCGCGACCAAGGCGGCACGGGTGCGCGAAAGCGCCCGCAGCGGCATGGTGCTTGAGTTCGGTCTGCGACGCGCACAAAACGGCGGCGGCAACGCGGCGACGAGGGCCGCGCTGATCGGCGGCGCGGACTACAGTTCCAACGTCGGTATGTCGGCGGCAATGGGCTTGCAGCCCAAGGGAACCCACGCGCATAGCATGGTCCAGGCGGCAGTTGCCCTTGGCATGTCCGAGATCGACGCCTTCCGTGCCTATGCCGAAGTCTACCCCGACGACACGATGTTGCTTGTCGATACCATCGATACGCTCGGCAGCGGCATCCCCAACGCGATCAAAGTGTTCGAGGAACTGCGGCGCAAAGGCCACGAGCCAATCGGCGTGCGGCTGGATTCGGGCGACCTCGCCTATCTGTCAATGCAATCCGCGAAGATGCTCAACGAGGCGGGTTTCCCCGACACGTCGATCGTGTTGTCCAACAATCTCGACGAACTGGTGATCTGGCAGATCGGCAGCCAGATTCGGCAGGATGCCCCACGCGAAGGACTGGACGCGGAGGACATCATCCGGCGGCTGGTCTTTGGTGTCGGTACCCAACTGGTCACCTCCTCCGGTGACCCGTCGCTCGGCGGCGTGTATAAGCTGGTAGCGATCGACCGGGACGGCACATGGACGCCTGCGATCAAGGTGTCGGACTCACCAGAGAAGACCGCCAATCCTGCCGCAAAACGTGCATGGCGATTATATGACCAGCGCGGTAGGGCGACGGCGGACGTGCTGGCGCTCGACACAGAGGACCTCGCCAGCCAGACCGATATCGTGCTGCATCATCCGTCGGACTTCACGAAGTGGCGCACCGTGCGGCGGCAAGACGTGGAACTCGAAGCGCTGCATGTCGATGTTCTGCGCGAAGGCAAGCTGATCTATGATCTGCCCGACCTCGAAACGATCCGTGCGACCCGTCAGGCCGACATTGCGCGGCTGGATTCGGGCGTGCGCCGTTTGATCAACCCGCATATCTACCATGTGTCGTTGACCGAAACGCTGTGGGACTTGAAGCAGGAACTGATCATGCGGGCGCGGGGGCATATCGCTTAACGGCCAACCGCTCAGGGACGTGAAAAACGAGCATGTTTACCCGGGCACGAGGCACCGTAAGTCCTATGGGCGATCAGGCCAGTTTTCCCACTTGTCGTGCTATCGTGAGCGTGTTATAGTGACGCACATATCGTTCTTTTCCTCCTGCGATGGCGCACGGTTGGACTGACGAAGAAGTAATTATGAACACTCTGAACTGCGTGCAATTTGGGTATTGGTATTATGGGAGCGACGCAACCTGCTTCGCGCCCTGTTGACACGCGCAGTTCAAACGGTCAACACAAGGAAGAGCGTGAAGCAGACAAGCTTCACGCTCTTTTATTTGCTAGGAGGATAGAGCCATCATGCCAATGTACTGTCGGGGTATTCGGGGAGCCACAACTGTCGATTCCAACACTCGTGAAGCCATCCTGGAAGGCACACGAGAACTGCTTCAGCACATCATCGAAGCCAACGAGCTTCGGGTGGAAGATGTCGGCAGCGCGACCTTTACCACGACACCCGACCTCAACGCAGAGTTCCCGGCTGTGGCTGCCCGTCAGCTCGGTTGGCATGATGCAGCGTTGATGTGTGGTCACGAGATGAGCGTGCCAGGAGCGCTGCCAATGTGTATCCGTATCCTGATTCATTGGAACACACCAAAATCTCAGACCGAGATCATTCATGTATATATCAAGGGTGCGACGAATCTCCGACCAGAGCGGAGTCGCGCCACCACCAACTCATAATACCAGGAGAATCGCCATGATCGTCGTTATGCAACCGGGTGCAACAGAAGCAGATATCGCTCGCGTCAAGGACCGTCTCGTTGAGCATCACCTCATCGGACACATCTCACAAGGAGAGGAGCGCACCGTGATTGGAGTTGTCGGTTCCCCCATTGTTTCAGGGCTAGGCAGCGAACTCGAGGCCCTCAGCGGCGTCGAAACCACCGTGCGTATCACCAAGCCCTACAAGCTCGCGTCGCGCGAGTTCCACCCGCATAATACCAAGATCACGATTCGTGATGTTGTGTTAGGCGGCGATGAAGTGATCGTGATGGCAGGTCCATGTTCGGTCGAAAGCGAGGATCAAATCCTGCGAACCGCCGAAGCAGTACGTGAGGCTGGCGCACGAATTCTGCGCGGTGGTGCCTACAAACCGCGCACGTCACCCTACAGCTTCCGGGGCATGGGCGAGCGTGGACTGGAACTGCTTGCGAAAGCCCGCGAAGTGACCGGATTGCCGATCATCACCGAAGTCATGACACCCAACGACCTGCCAATCGTCAGCGCCTACGCCGATATTTTGCAGATCGGCGCACGCAACATGCAGAACTACCTGCTGCTCGAAGAAGCCGGACGCGGCAAGTTGCCAGTGATGGTCAAGCGCGGACCGGGAGCGACGATCGAGGAATGGCTGCTGGCGGCCGAATATGTGATGGCGCAGGGCAACCCGAACGTCATCCTGTGCGAGCGCGGTATTCGCACCTTTGAAACCGCCACCCGCAACACCTTCGACCTGAACGCCGTGGCCTATGCCAAACGTGTTTCGCACCTGCCGGTCGTCGCCGACCCGAGCCACGGCACGGGTAAGTGGCATCTGGTCACACCCCTGTCGCTGGCGAGCGTGGCATGTGGTGCCGACGGCCTGATCGTCGAGGTCCATCCTGATCCTGACCGCGCCATGTCGGATGGCTCGCAATCGCTCAACGTGCCGAACTTCGCGGCACTGATGGAGCAGGCGGCCGCCGTCGCGAGCGCTGTCGGTCGGTCTATCGGCGACCACGTCCCAGCATGACCGAGCAGCGGATCGCCATCATTGGCTTAGGATTAATTGGCGGATCGCTGGGGCTAGCGCTCAAGCGATCCGCTCGATCCCTCAGCATCGTTGGCTGGGATCGCGATCCGCACGCAGGCGAGCAGGCACTCGCCCGCGGCGCGGTGGACCAGTTTGTTCAAGATATACAATCGGCAGCAACGGCAGATATTATCGTTGTCGCTGTGCCGGTCCTGGCGGTCGCGGACATCTTCCGTTCGCTCGCGCCCGTGGTTTCCCCGGCGACCATCGTGACCGATGTTGCCAGCACCAAGGCCGACGTGTGCGACTGGGGGACCATACTGCCATGTACATTCGTCGGTGGACACCCGATGGCTGGCTCGGAACGGCACGGCATCGCAGCAGCCCGTCCCGATCTGTTCAGCGGCGCGACTTATTGCCTGACACCCACAGAGACGACACCACAGCATGCCGTCGATGCGCTGGTTGGATTGATCGAGCAGATCGGCGCTCGTCCGTTTATCCTCGACGCCGCAGCCCACGACCGTGCGGTCGCCGCCGTCAGCCACCTGCCGTTCATGCTTTCGACCGCCCTGGTCGAAGTCACCGCAGCTAGCCCGGAATGGTCCCTCTTTCGCACGATCGCGGCGACCGGCTTTCGTGATATATCGCGCCTCGCCTCAGGCGATCCCCGTATGCACCGCGATATATGTTTGTCGAATCAGGAACAGATCAAACCGTGGTTGTTGCAAACTGCCCAGATGCTCCAAGATATCGCCGCCAATCTCGACGATCCCGCGTATCTCCAACGCTGGTTCGAGCAGGCAAAAGCGACACGCGACGACATGTATCGCGGCAAAGACGCACCGAATCGGCAATCAGACCCATAAACAATGCGATTGTGGTTGTCGATTCGGACCCTTCCAGCCTCCTCTACGCTATATCAGGCATGATCCACGTACCGTTGTATGCACTTTGCACAAATTATCCAGGGTTATGTTTGTACAGTTCATACCTAGATGATCGTGACACTCGCCCCTATACTTACAACAAGTTCTAGGAAGCACTGTTTAGTCGCAGATGCAGCGCGCGCAATCATCTAGCGACCAACAAACAGTGATGAGGCAAAGCAGCCTCTCGGACAGCTCATGATGAGCATCCGAGCAGGCGCTTTTCTTTTTCTACACGAGCGAATTTTGTTTGACACAAGCCAGCTTATAGAGATGAGGTAAATGATGGACCAGATCAACACCGGCGATACGGCCTGGGTTTTGGTCTCTGCAGCGCTCGTCATTTTGATGACACCAGCGCTTGGGCTGTTCTACGGCGGACTGGTACGACAAAAGAATGTGCTTTCGACGATCATGCACAGCTTCTTCATGTTAGCGCTGATCAGCGTGCAGTGGGTACTGTGGGGCTACACCCTGGCGTTCGGAACAGATGTTGGTGGGCTTGGAATAATCGGCGGACTAAATTTCCTTGGATTGGCTAACGTCGGGCAAGAGCCGAACGCAGATTATGCGGCGACGATTCCCCATCTGGCGTTCATGATGTTCCAGGGTGCCTTCGCCATCATCACTCCCGCTCTGATTTCAGGCGCATTCGCAGAGCGGAAGCGGTTCAAGTCGTTCATCATCTTCTCGCTGCTATGGGCAACCTTCGTCTATGATCCGGTAGCCCATTGGGTATGGGGTGTAGGCGGCTGGCTGCGCGTCCTGGGCGCTGCAGACTTCGCGGGTGGTACGGTCGTTCACATCACATCAGGCGTTTCGGCACTCGTTTGTGCGATTGTTCTGGGTCGCCGCCTTCCCAATGAAAGAGAGCGCATGGAACCGCATGATGTAACGATGAACGTTCTCGGCGCTGGCTTGCTGTGGTTCGGTTGGTTCGGCTTCAACGCTGGTAGCGCCCTTGGTGCTGGTGGTGTCGCGGCGCAGGCTTTCGTGACGACGAACACCGCCGCCGCGATGGGTCTGCTAACCTGGATGACGCTGAGTTGGATGCGACACGGACGACCGAGCGTGCTGGGTGCCGCAGCCGGTGCGGTCGCAGGTCTGGTCGGCATCACACCCGCCGCTGGCTTCGTCACGCCGATGGCTGCAATTATCATCGGCTTCGCCGCAGGTGCTGGCTGCTTCTATGCTGTCGAAACCTTCATCCGACGGCGCGTTGACGACGCACTCGATGTGTTTGGCGTCCATGGCGTCGGCGGTATCATCGGCGCTTTGCTGACCGGGGTATTTGCCACCAAGACAGTCAACGAATTTGGCTTCGATGGATTGTTGTACGGAAACCCCGCACAGCTTGGCATCCAGGCACTCGCGGTTGTCATTGCCGCCGGATACGCCGCCACCGTCACCTTCGTCATCTTGAAATTACTTGACGCAACTGTTGGTCTGCGCGTCGCTCCCGAAGAAGAAGCAAAGGGTCTTGACCTCAGCCTCCACGGTGAACCAGCCTACCAGGGCTCGTTGGCCTGATAGTTCGATTGTTCGGTATCGTGTCGGTTTATCAGTTTTCAAACGATAAGGAGCGCGGCTTGCGCCGCGGAACACACATGGAATTCACAATTGCACTGATCCTGTTCGCTGTTCTGATCGTCGCCTGGGGTATGCTCCCCGGTACCAATGCCGTCGCTGTAACAACGGAAGAAACCACTAACTGGGCTGGCACGGACGTCATCGACGCCGCCATGATCAAAGTCTAAGCAACGCCTTCGTAGCCTCGTACAAAAACGAAGCCACCCGCCTGATTTTCAGGCGGGTGGCTTCGTTAACGCCACGTCCAATCATTGCATGCGACGTTTCCTTGGACCACATCCACGCCGATTCCCCGAATCATTTTCGCAATCTACCATTATTTGATTCGTTGTTCTATTACGGCAGCGCTTGCGGTACGCTCGTTGGTCCATCGACGATAGGCTTGCCGTTCTCCCAGCGCAAGCGGTCGAGCGAAACGAAACGCCGTTCGCCACGTAACCCACCTGGCAGGACTTCCCAGTGATGATACACCAGCCACGTGCCGCCGTCCTTATCCGCTACGATGGTCTGGTGACCGGGCCCGATGACAGATGGTACGCGGTCGAATGCCGACTTCAGGATCGGGTTCTCGGGGGCGTCCTGGCATGGTCCAGTCGGACTATCGCAGGTAGCATAGCCGACTGAGTAGGCAGCACCAGCATAGCTGTTCGCCGAAAAGAATAGATAATACATGCCGCCTTCCTTCCACATCGTCGGCGCTTCGATCACATTACCTTCCCAGCCCTGGTCATTGACGAGCAACTGCGTGGGCGACCCGACGAGGCTCAGACCATCCAGTGCTAATTCCTGTACCGAGATATGGGTTGGCTGACCGCAACAGTTGCCGTCGTTCTTAAAGTAAAGATACAGTTTGTCGTCGTCCTGAAAAGGACTGGCGTCGATCGTGCCACCCTCAGTATTCTGACACACCAGCGGTTTATCACGGCTATCGGTGAAACGTCCATCAGGGCGGTCACTGGTCGCCACGCCCACACATTGCACGTCAAATTCACGGTCACGTCCGGTGTAATACATTACGTAGGTATCGTTAATCTTGATTACTTCTGGTGCCCACATAAAGCCGCCCTCGAAGTTTGACCACTTCGGCAACATCGGCATGGCGTCCGCCAGCATTGTCCAATGAACTAGATCCGTGGACTTCGTGGTTTGAATGTTCTTGCCGTTACCGTTCGTGGCATAGGCATAGTAGGTGCCGTCCACATTGATGATGCCGGGATCGGGGAAATTAGTGGTGATGACTGGATTCGCGAACTGACCGGGCGCGAGTGTCGGTGTTGCCGCCACGGTCGTAGCGCTCGGCGTCATGGTAGCGGATTTGATTGCGGCTGTCGTCGCAACCTCGGCGGTCGATTGTTGCTGGCACGCCATTAGCAACGTGAGCATCAGCGGTACCATACTCCTCACCCATATTCCGCTGGCTATTCCTCGTCGATACATCGCTCTCCTCGTTTTCGTTTCCACTACTGTTGAGCCTCGGATGTGTAGCATAGGGACTGGCGTGCCTGGACGCAATCCGGTCCATCAAAAACCACCACGGGCCAGGGTCAACCGCCCACCTGACACGCATCGCTTTATCCAGGGAAGCCTGTGTTGAAAGAATCAAAGCATCGTTCATGCCCCAATATGCTCCATGGCGACAAGGTATCTTCAGAGGAATGTGTCCATGAAAGGAAGGACAAGATAGCTAATCGGATGCGGTGAGCCTCCGGACCATGACAAAAAATTGGAATGCATGCTGTTCTTCGGCAGGCGGTGATTGCGGTTCATCTGCGATGGTCACTGGTTCCTGTCCATTAGGTTCTGGTCGTTCGTCTTGACAATCCCATGGCGACAAAGCACAATGCGCCGCAACATGATGAACCATGTTGCATTGGGCAACCAATGCTTGAACGCCCTCATATGAAATCGTGGAGTATTCGCAAAGATGCCACTCACTCCTGACAATGCCAAGCAGGTACACCTCAACGGAGATTGGGAGTTCCAGCTCGATCCCGATGGTACACAAACACTTGAAACCATAGCGCCGGACCGCACGATTGTGGTACCGATGCCCTGGCAAGCAGCGTTCCCAGAGCTTCGACAATATAGTGGATATGCCTGGTATCGCCGCACCTTCAGCGTCGATGCCGCGTTCCTGGCGGGCGATGCACGGTTGCACTTCGGCGCGGTCGATTATTGGTGCGAAGTGTGGGTCAACGGCACGCATCTCGGCACCCACGAAGGCGGCTACACGCCCTTTGCCTACAACGTCGGTGCACTTCTGCAGGCTGGCGACAATACCATCGTCGTGCGGGTCTACGATTCCGCGCATGAGCGGATCGTGAGCGAACGCTGGCGCGACCACGACCGCGAACGTGAAGCGGCACGGCACGGACCGCCCTTCGACGCCCAGCACATCCCCCATGGCAAGCAGGAATGGTACATCAACGTCGGCGGCATCTGGCAGGATGTCACGCTGACCGCCATTCCCGCCACGTCGATCAAGCGCATCCACGTCACGCCGAATGTCGACGCCGGAACGGCGACGGTCGCGGTCGAACTCGACGGCGAACTTGCCGCACTCGGCGATGCAACCCTCACCGTCGCCATCACCAATGGTGGCGCCACCATCGCGACGGCGAATGTTGCGCTCAGCGCCGCAGGGACGAGCTTCGAGGCGACACTCGCGATCCCGGATGCCCAGCTTTGGACGATGGAAACGCCGCACCTGTACGAAGCACATGCAACGCTCGCGGCGGGCGGAACGTCGGCAAGCTATCGCGTGCGCTTCGGTATGCGTAGCATCGCATATCGCAACGGTCAGTTCATCCTCAACGGCGAGCCGATTTACCT
Source organism: uncultured Chloroflexia bacterium (assembly GCA_963790835.1). GTDB lineage: Bacteria > Chloroflexota > Chloroflexia > Chloroflexales > Kallotenuaceae > JBBSGA01. The sequence continues at coordinate 950,431 of CAWBPU010000002.1, read as the reverse complement.
GTTGTCGGCGCTCGACCAGGACCTCTACCCCGACACGATCTACACCGTGCCGTCCGAGGAGTTCATGCGCGACCAGTTCCGCAAGGCCAAGGAGCTTGGTCTGAACAGTCTGCGCTGCCACATCAAGCCGCCCGATCCGATCTATCTCGATCTGGCGGACGAGATGGGTCTGCTGATCTGGGCTGAAGTACCATCGTGGCGCACGTTCTGGGTGCGTGGTACGCTTGAACCAGATCAACTTCAGCTACCAGACGAGCTCAAAGCACGGGTCAAGGCGACGTTGGAAGGCATCGTCGAACGCGACTTCAACCATCCGTCGTTGATGATCTGGACGATTGTCAACGAGGACTGGGGAACATCGACGCCACTCCATGCCGACGACCGCGCCTGGGTCACGAGCCTGTACGACTACTGCAAGCAGATCGATCCGACGCGCCTGGTGGTCGACAACTCACCATGTTTGCACGCCTGGGGACCGAACCTGCATACCAAGAGCGACATCGACGATTTCCATATCTACCATGCGATCCCCGACAATGCGCGGACGTTCGTGCATACAGTCGAACAACTCGCGCTCCGTCCATTGTGGACATATAGTTCGAACGGCGACGCGCAACGTCGTGGCGACGAACCCATCGTGCTGTCCGAGTTCGGCAACTGGGGTCTGCCATCGCTCAAGGCGCTGCGCGACTATCACGGCGGCGAGCCACATTGGTTCGACCTGGGGCCATGGTGGTCGGATTGGGGCGGCGAACCGGGCTGGCCCGCACGAGTTGAGGAACGCTTCCAGCAGCTTGGTCTGAGCGCGATCTGGGACGATTACGAAGCGTTTGCGATAGCAACTCAGCACCACCAGTACGCGGCGATGAAGCTAGAGATCGAGGCCATGCGGCGTTTGCCGTCGATAGCCGGATACGTCATCACCGAGTTCACCGACGCCTATTGGGAAAGCAACGGTCTGCTTGACTTCGCACGCAACCCCAAGGTCTATCACGACGTGTTCCGTCATATCAATAGCCCCGACGTTGTCGTGGCGTTCCCGACGCGCTATACGTACTGGAGCGGCGAAAACATGCGCGTCAAGATTACCGCCAGTCATTACAGCGGTGCGATTGACGCGGGAACGCAATTGGTGTGGCGGTTGGAAGGCACTGACCAGCACGGCACTATGCCACTGCCAGCACTGGCGCGTGGTGAAGTTGCTGATGTGGCGACGCTACGGATCAAGGCTCCCGACGTTACGACGACAAGTGCCAGCCAACTGGTACTGGAACTGCGCCACGACGATACGGTGTTCGCCCAGAACACGCTCGACCTGACGATCTATCCAACGGATGCGCGCGCGCCGCGTGTCGACGCAACACTCGCGGTCGTTGGTTCCGCGCCCGACGACCCCTTCGCGCTTGACGGTTCCAGCCTGGACGAGCTGGAGCCGAGCGGCGACGATGCGCCCGGTCAAGCTGACGTTCCTGCAATTCCCGCCGCCGAACAGCCCATCATCACCCCAACGGCACCAGCCTCGATGTTGGGACAACAACTGGCTGGCGCGGGTTACGCGACGACCGCACGGCTTCAGGATGCCAAACTTGCGGTCGCCAGCTATGCAACACCGGAACTGCTCCAATGGGTGCGCGACGGCGGCGACCTGCTATTCCTGACCGATGGACCCAGCCCATTCTTCTGGGTGCAGGGACGCGGCGGAGCCTATAGCGGCAACTGGGTCACGAGCTATAGCTGGATCAAGCCTGACGTTCACCCGCACCTGCCAGCGGAGAATCCGTTGGGTATGGCGTTCAGTAACATCATGCCGGTTGGGACGATCGTAGGCGTGCCAGTTAACGATCCAGCCATTCAGAGCGATCTGCTGGCGGGTATGCTTTCCGGCTGGGTGCATCACCCAGCGACCCATACACTCCAATTTCGCTATGGTCGCGGTCGCGTTCTGATGACGACATTCCGGCTCAAAGGGATGTTGTCGTCCGATCCGACTGCCATGGTCATGCTGCACGATCTGATCGAATATCTGCAGTCCGACCGTTGCCAGCCGACGCTCGAAGCCAACTATTAACATGGACGGTAAAGATTGACGGGTGTAAGCCCGTCAATCTTCCTTACACACCCGGCGGTCATCGGAATCTGCATGGCGTGGGTGTAGGTCAACCATCCTCCACTTTGGTTATCAGGAGTAGACTATGGCGCAAGGCAGGCGGGTGACCGCAGGAACGGTTGAGAACGAGTTCACAACATATATGGGACGAGCCCCTCTGCTGGTGGCACGCGGACCGGGACGTGTGAACCTGATCGGGGAGCATACGGATTACAACGAAGGCTTTGTATTTCCCGTGGCGATCGAGCGGGCGGCGTATGTCGCCGCCGCGCCACGCTCGGATCGGCTGCTGCGCGTGTGGGCGTCGCAGTTCCAGGAGGAGTTCATCCTGGACCTCGACCGTGCCGAACCACGTTTCGCGACCAGTTGGGGGATCTACGTGCTGGGCATTGCGGCGATGATCGAACGCGACGGCTATACGCTCATCGGCGCGGATATGGTGATCGACGGCGACGTGCCGACCGGCGCGGGATTGTCGTCGTCGGCCTCACTGGAAAACGCCGTCGGCGTCGCGCTCGCGGCAATTGCGGGGCTGGAAATCCCACCCGTACGTATGGCACAACTTGGTCGGAAAACTGAAAACGAGTTCGTGGGCGTGCAGTCCGGCATTATGGACCAGATGATCTCGGCGATGGGGCAGGCGCACCATGCGTTGTTGATCGACTGTCGGACCTATACATACGATGCGATCCCCATGCCGACTGATGTTCGCATCGTCGTGTGCGACAGCAAGGTTTCTCGCGAACTGGCGAACTCGGCCTACAACGAGCGTCGCGCCCAATGCGAGGAAGCCGTCAGCAAGCTCCAAAGCGTGCTGCCGGGCATCAAGGCATTGCGCGATGTGACGCCCGAACAACTCGAAACCAACCGTTCGCTGCTGTCACCCATTGTGTACCAACGCGCCCGGCATGTCGTAACCGAGAACGCCCGGACCGTCGAAGGGGCGGAACGGCTGCGTGCTGGCGACGCGACACGCTTTGGCGAACTGATGAACGCCTCGCACCAGAGTTTGCGCGACGACTACGCCGTTTCGAGTCCACAACTTGATCTGCTGGTGGCGGCGGCGCAGGCCGTACCGGGGGTGTATGGATCGCGGCTGACAGGAGCAGGATTCGGCGGCTGCACTGTCAGCCTCACGACACCGGAAGCGGTCGATGACATGACGGCAGCGGTTTCGAGCGCCTACGAAGCGACCTATGGCGTCACCCCCAACATTTACGTCAGTCAGGCGTCAGATGGAGCGCGGGTGGTGCTCCGCAACGACGGCGCAGGAATGTAAGCCACAGTCGAGATAATACAAGGGCGGCGACCACATGATGGTCGCCGCCCTTGTGTGTGGATTAGTTTAAGTCGTCGTCGTCAGCGCGGCGGTTAAGATCATCAAGGTCATCGATTTCTTCCTCGTCGTCGACGACACGCCGTCTCCGTCCCGGCAGCACCAACATCGTCTGCCGTGGTTGCCGCCCACGTCCGAACAGGAACAAAGCCAGCAACACCAACAGGAGCAACGGGATCAACCACCACAGATAGCGACCCCAGTTCGTGCCGCCGCCTTCACGCATCGCGTCGAGTTCCGCAACCTGTCCCGACGCGCTGAACTTCACCATGATCGTGTCGCCAGCTTTGATGCTACCAAGTTCCGTGTCACGGTTGTTGAGCTTGATCGGAATATCTTCCTCAGGAATTGTCACATTCACAGGGCGATTGCCGATCTGAATGAGCAGCAGTCGCTCGGCAGCATCCAGGCTCGTAACGACACCATCGACGATGTAATCGCCGGGATCGACCCGGGCATAGACGCCTTCGACAACACTCGTGTTGCCCAGAAACAGCACGACGCTATCGTCGACGGCGACATTATCGAGCGTGGCGTCCTTGCCATCACGCTTGACCAGCGCCGATCCCGGCACGTTGTACATTTGCGGACTGCCCGCCTCTTGAGTGGCGAGCGTCAGGCTATCCGCACTTTTGTCGACGACCGTACCGACGACAAAGCGCCCGACCACGACGCCGGCTTGTCCCGCCTGGACCGCTTCGGGGCTGAGTGCGAAGATACGCACGACCGTATCACCCTCGCCAAGCTCCATCGTGACGGTATCACCAGCTTGCAGGTCGGTGAGTTGAACCGGTTGGTTATCGCGGGTGACGCTCACGGCGTTAGCTTGCAGGTTTAGCTGTCCTTGCTGCCCGTTGACATCAATAGTCAGCGGTGTGTTGGGCGTGCTCGCCGTGCGAACCGTGCCTGAAATCGAGCGCGGAGCCGATGGCATAGCGGCTCCATTCGGAATCACCGCGACCTCGGAGGGCGATACATCCTGGAGATTCCAGCCAGTGCCGTAGTTGCCCCAATCGAGCTTCGCCTCAGCCAGCCGCCGCAGGAGATCGAGGACCCCGTCGCGCTGTTCGGGCGGAACAGTCACGCCTGTGTCGGTTTGCGCGTTGTTGAACGCGGGTTCGACCGCCGCCGGATTGCTTTGACCACCGACAATCAACTGCTGCTGGGCGCTCAGCAGTACGCGAGCGGCTGCCGCGTTATCGTTGAGCGCCGTACCGACAGCGGAGGCAGTCGCCAACCAGCGCGTCGCGAGTTCCTGGCGCGTGGGGTCTACGGCGACACGTCCGCATGCCCCCGCCTCGAAGGCGCGAAAGATACCCGTGAGCGCGGTCATGCCATCCGACGCGGCGTCCGGGGGAGCCGCGACAATCAGTTGTGCATCCGTGATGCCCGCTGTCAGCAACGCACCGCTGTACATCGCGGGAGTGACTAGCGTAATGTTTTCTGTCGATACCTGAAGTCCAGTTCCCGGCGCCGGACAGGTCAGCGCAGACGATGAGATCGCAAGGTACGAGGCATCAACCGGGATGATGTTCTGCATGGCGGCGATCTGCTCATCGCGTGTGATCGTCAGGATTGTATCGGTGCCATCGACCGCACCAAATCGCATCAACAGGGCGGCACGCTGCTCTGCGCTCAGGTCGGCACCCAGGGTGACGAACTTCGGCTGTGTCTGCGCGTACACATAGGAAGCCGGAACCAGCAGCAGCAATAAACAGCTACACCAGCGGCGCAACATCGTCGTCATCAACGGTTTACCTTTCCCCTTCGGCCGAAGCAGTTGAATCGGGTTCACAATTCGCGTGACGCCTATTATAGCGGACCCTGCCACCTGCGTTGACCCACTCTCGACCGCGTGCTATACTCGAAATGAGATATCAACGACGATGATTGGGACGAGTATCCCCGCGCACGGTATCCAGAGAGCCGGTGGGTGGTGCGAACCGGTGTACCGCACAGGGAAAATGGACCCAGGAGTTGCAGGGTGAAGCCACAACGTGGTGTGTAGCCTGAGCCGGCCCACGCCACCGTTACCAGGCGTCCGTCAGCCTCACACGCTTGTGTGGGAAACGACGAACCGAGTGCGTCGTGTGCGTGAGCCGCGACGAACAGGGGTGGAACCACGAGTTGCTAATCCTCTCGTCCCTTGCTGGGGCGGGAGGTTTTTTATGTGGAAGGAATACGAGCGTGAAGATCGGCATGATGAATGATCCAGCGATGGACCCCGTGCAAGAAATCCTGTGGGCGGGCGAACACGGATTCGAGTTCATCGATCTGACCGTCGAAGGTCCTGCCGCCGACGCCGAGGCGTTGAACGTCCCGGCGCTGCGCGACGCCCTGCACGACACCGGCATCGGCATCGTCGGGCATACCGCCTGGTATCTGCCCTTCGGCTCGCCCGTGCCACAGGTGCGCCGTGGTGCGATCGAAGCTGTGCGTGCGACGTTCGAGCCGCTGGCAGCGCTTAGTTGCGACCCAGGTTACGGTGCATGTCGACCGCGGGCTACATGCGTTCGCCTACGACGATACGGTGCGCTGGAACGCCGAATCGTTCGCGCAACTGGCTGAGGACGCCGCACCACATGGCATCGTCGTGGCAATCGAAAACGTCCCCAACAACCTGAACAACGCCAAAGCCATTCGGGTGATGCTCCAGGAACATCCAGCCCTGCGTTTCCACCTCGATATCGCGCACGCCAACGTCAAAGGCGACCGCACCGAGGAGTTCTTGAAGGCGCATCGCGACAAACTGGTACATATCCATGTTTCCGACAACAAGCGCACATCGACGATCACCTACCGCTGGGCGTTGGCACGATCAATTGGCCCAAACAGATCGGATATCTTAAGCGCAGCGGCTACGACGATACGATCACCCTGGAAGTATTCACCGACGACCGTGAATATCTGACGGGCAGCATCACGCGGCTACGAGCACTGTGGGAAGCCGTTGACGAGGAGGATGACGATGCAACTGGGTAAGAGCGTGGCGATCGTAACGGGAGCATCCGGCGGTATCGGTGCGGCGACGGCGCGAGCGCTGGCCCAGGCGGGCGCGACCGTCGTGCTGGCGGCGCGTCGTGCCGACGAACTCGCCGCGCGTCGCTGCTGAGATCGAAGCACGCGGCGGGCAAGCACTCGCCGTGCCAACCGATGTGAGTCAGCGTGACGATATCGACCAGTTGGTCGCACGCACGCTCGATGCCTACGGTCGCATCGACATTCTGATCAACAACGCGGGTATCAGCGGCGGCAGTCGCATGACCGACAGCGACGACGCGGACATGGAACGCATCATCAACGTTAACCTGCTGGCTCCGGCGCGCTGCATCCATGCAGTGTTACCGACGATGCAACGGCAAGGCAGTGGCGTGATCGTCAACATGGGATCGGTGTCAGGCGAAGTCGCAATCAGAGGCCTGTATTCAGCCACCAAGTTTGGCGTGCGTGGCATGAGCGATGCCCTACGCCGCGAACTGCGTGGCAGCGGCATCGATGTCGTCCTGATCGCCCCCGGCTTCATCCGCACGTCCATGACCGAAGGACTACGTCTGCCAATGCCGGGACCAGAAGCAGTCGCACGCGCCGTCGTAAGCGGTATCCGCCGACCGCGCCGCCGCATCATCGTTCCGGCGATCTACGCGCCGCTCGCCTACGTCGCCAAGGCGCTGCCCTGGCTGATCGATGGTATCTTTGGCAGCCGTCGTTATCAGCACATGAGCAAGGATCGCAAGGAAACGGAATAGTTCCCTGCCTGACTACGAACTTACAGGAAATATACAGTCATCCCATGAACGGAGTACACACCATGACCACACAAACAACCATATCTCAGGATATGCCCACCGGCGCAGAATCACGCCGCAAGAAACGTATCCTGACCGGCGACCGCACCACCGGCAAGTTGCATCTAGGACACTACGTCGGCTCGCTCGTGAACCGCCTACGCTTGCAGGACGAATACGAGTGCTTCTTCATCGTAGCCGACCTGCACATGCTCACCACCAAGCAGACACGCGAAGATATCGCTGCTGTGCCGCAGAACATCCACGATCAGGTGTTAGATCAGCTATCCGTCGGCATCGACCCCGACAAAGTGACGTTTTATGTCCAGTCGGCGGTAAAGGAAGTCTATCAACTCAACCTGATATTCGAGATGCTGGTGTCAGTACCGCGCCTGAGCCGCATCCCCAGCCTCAAGGATATGGCGCGGGCAGCGCACATCGACGAAGAACAGATGCCCTTCGGCCTGCTGGGATATCCCGTGTTACAAAGCGCCGATATTCTGCTGCCGCGTGCCAATCTGGTACCGGTGGGCAAGGACAACGAATCGCACGTCGAAGTCACACGCGAACTGGCACGCCGCTTCAACTACCTCTATGGCGACGTGTTCCCGATCCCCGACGCGCTGGTGCCGGAAGTCGGTACACTGGTCGGCACGGACGGACAGGGCAAGATGAGCAAAAGCCTCGGCAACGCGATCCTGCTGAGCGACGACGCCAAGGCCGTCGAGCAGAAGGTGCGCGGCATGTTCACCGACCCCAATCGCTTGCGTGCTGACACGCCGGGACGCGTCGAGGGCAACCCCGTGTTCATCTACCACGACTTCTTCAACCCCGACACTGACGAAGTGAACGATCTCAAAGATCGCTACCGATTGGGCAAGGTCGGCGATGTCGAAGTCAAGCGCAAGTTGACGGTGGCGATCAACAACTATCTCGATCCGTTCCGCGAGCGCCGCGCCCAGTATGAAGCGCGTCCTAACTTCGTTACCGAGATGCTGCTCGAAGGCAACAAGCGCATGCGCACCGAAGCGGAGGAAACGATTCGTCGTGTGGAAGAAGCCATGGGCATGACCTATTTCCGCTAATGATCTATAGACGACAAAGCCCGTCGCTCCTGGGAGCGACGGGCTTTCCGTTTGTCCGACGAAGGTCCCCGACCTACAAAGATTTGTCGATGACGAACGCTATAAAGGATAGGGTCAGGCGAGTCCGTATTGCTCGACTTTGGAACGCAGAAACAGTGCCGATTCGCGCAGATGCTCCATGCCGACGAGCGGGTCCTGACCATCCTCGATCGATATCCAGCCGTCGAAGCCAATCTCGCGCAGGATCGGGAAAATACTGTCGTAGGGGATCAGGCCACGTCCGATGATGCCATGCTTGAGGAACGGCGCGTAACCAGCCGATGGATCAGCATCCATGCGACGCAGGTCCTCGATAGTGCCGCCTTCGAGCCAGCGATCCGAGGCGTGCAGGGTCACGACACGGTGCTTGAGCCGCTCAAGTAATTCGACCGGATCATCGCCCGCCACCAGTGCGTTGGAGGGATCGTAGTTGACACCAAACCAGGGCGAATCGATCTGCTCGATGATCTCCAGAAACACATCGCTCCGTTGCGCGAACTCAGGGTATTGCCAGTAGCCATCCTTATAGTGGTTCTCCATCACCAGCACGACGCCGCGCCGTTCGGCATGCGGCAGCAGCTTTTCGATGGCATCGACTACCCACGCGATACCTTCGGCTCGCCCAACGTCTGGCTGGCGTTGACCCGATAGGATACGGCACGTCTGCCCGCCAAGCGCGGCGACGGCATCCACGATTGCACTATAGCGTTCGATCTCGGCTTCACGAGCGGCGGGATCGCGCTTAATGAAGTCCGGCGACGCGCACATCATCGGCATCGCGAGATTATGGGCATCCATCGCGGCTTTGAGACGTGCGAGGTAGGCTGCGTCAAACGATTCAAAGGCGGGTGGATACAGTTCCAACCCCTCGATGTGAGGCAGCGTCGCGGCAAGGTCGATCCATTCCAGCAAGGTCATGGAATGATCGACGACCAGGGCATCCAGATAACACTTCGGAAACGCGGCGAGACGAGCACTCAACGGCGTGTACTCCTCGTAATGACGACCGATCATAAACGACCGACCAACGGAAACGATACAGGATGGCTGCGATGTATCTAACGCTCAGATTGCTGTTGTACACAACGACCAACGCGAAGTACTAAACCAGCATCTACTACTGCGCCTGTAAGATACCCGAAAACACGGTGCGGGGCGAATCGGATTCGTCCCGCACCGTGCGCTATCCTTGTGTGGTGGGCTACGTATTATGTGGCAACGACTTCAGCGACACGTGGCGTGAAGCGCACTTCCAGCGTCCCATTACGGAACACCGCCCGGCTGGCATCGCGTTCGGCGAGCGTCGTCGGCAGGATCATCTCGCGTCGGAACGTGCCGATCTCCACGAACAGTTGGTCGCCGCGCTTGATCATGTTCACCTTGTCGAGTTCGACATGTGGCAACGGCAACTTGAGGATATATTCCTCGCCCACCTTGGTAATTTCCTGAGTACGGCCCCGGAAGAACACCGATGTTGGATCAGCATCACCAAAAATCTTGCGCCCAAGCATCCGCAGGTCCTCGACACCGCGCAAGTCACGCGGTTCGAATGGTGCCTCCCAGATCGGCAGGGGCGTAAACAACGAGTGGGCTTCGCGCCTGTAGACTTCTTGCATGGTGTGCAACTGCGCGGCAAAGCCGTCGCTGCTCGCCGCCGATGCGGGCAGCACGCGATTGAGCACCGCGCCGTCGACGGGATATCCGTACAACGCGAGATACGTCGCAGCGCGTTGGGCTTCGCGCAACACCATGCGTTCTGGTGTCATCACCAGACGGTACGAGGAGATAGTAGGATCAGTCAGCGTCGCCCGTAACGCCTCGACCTCTGCCATGAATTTTGGCAGCACGTCGAACATATCGCTGGCTGGCATCAAGGCACGTACGAGCGGACGTGCCAATTTCATTGTGCTGCCTTCCCAGTTCATCACCCGACCAGCGTACCATTGGAACATTTCAGGCATCGTCAACAACCGGATCGTTTCTCCGGTCGGGGCAGCGTCGACGATCACAACATCAAACTTGCCTTCCTGCGCTTGCTTACGAATATGCAGCAAACTGACGACTTCCTCCATGCCCGGAATGATCGACAGTTCTTCGGCGGCCACTTCATCGACACCTTTACGCTTGAGCAACATCTGCAAATAATCTTGGAGTTTGCCCCAGTTCTGGCGGATTTCGTCGAGGACGTTGATTTCCTGTCCCCACAGATTTGGCGCGACTTCGGTCGGCTGCGATCCGAGCGGTCGATCGATCACATCCGCAAGCGAATGTGCCACATCCGTAGAAACAACCAGGGTCCGGTGACCGAGTTCAGCGGCACGGGCGGCGGTCGCCGCAGCCGTGGTCGTCTTTCCCACGCCACCTTTACCCAAATACAATATGATCCGCATGAACATCGTTCCTTTCAGGTTTAGTACACATAAGGACGCCGAAACACTGGTGCTTGTTGCATAACGCGTGATACCAGAGCGGATAGTATATGATGTTCAATGTATACAATAGGGCATCTGCACCTATTCAGCCAGATTCATCGTCATATAGATCGTACTCTCCCACTAGATGTAAGGATATATCTGATTATGAAGGAAAGAACAGCTCAGATTCCAAATCCGCAACGCGGAAGAATTGCGGGCATCACAACATTAGTGTTGTTCGCGCTCGTCGCCGCTGCCGGGCTAAGCCTGGCATTCGCGGCCTGGCGCACCATCGAGCCAGGATTCGTTGGAATCGTCTTTAATAAGGCCGACCGTCGTGTCACCAATACACTCGATCCGGGCTGGGTCTTTATTAATCCCTTTACCGAAACTGTGACACGCTATCCTATCAGCGTCCAGACGCTCGTTATGGTCCAGGAAATCGAGGAAGGCAAGATAGCTCGTGATGACAGCGTGAAGGTTGGCAGCCGTGAAGGGCAGACCATGAACGCCGACGCAAGCGTGCAATACTCGGTTGAAAAGGCTAACGCTGCACGTTTATATGAAACGTGGGCGGGCGCACCAATTGAACGCATCGAGGACAATCTAGTACGGCAGGTGACACGTTCAGCGCTCAACGATGTTTCATCACAGTATGGCTGGGAGGAAATCTACGGCGAAAAACGCATCGAGTATACCAACAAGGTTGCGGCGGAAATTACGCGCCGCCTCGCCGAAAAGTTCGTCAAATTCGAGTCGTTGAATCTGCGCGGCTGGCATCTGCCCGAGAACCTCCAGGCAGCCCTGGAGCAAAAGATCACTGCTCAGCAGGCCGCCGAACAACAGGAGTTCGCGCTCAAGCAAGCCCAGATCAAGGCGCAGCAGGACCAGGTGCAAGCCGAGGGTGAAGCCAACGCCGAACGTGCGCGTGCCGAAGGTCAGGCAGCAGCAACCAAGATTCGTGCGTTGGCGCAGGCCGAAGCCAACAAGGAGCTTTCACAAAGCCTCACCGCCGACCTGCTACGCTACGAGCAATTGCAGCGCTGGGACGGCAAGCTACCAGTGTTCAACGGCGGTGGCGCAACGCCACTCGTCGATGTAACAGGTATTATCAGCGGCACAACGCCATAATATCTTGACACTGGAAGGCATGAAGTGGGGCGCGAGAAATCGATTTCTCGCGCCCCACTTCATGTATGACGTGCTGACACCGCTATCTTCATTTCCATGCTTCCATTCGTCATATCCTGGCATACAGCTTGCCATGTGTAGCGCCATGACACCATCTTCCTCTGTTCGTACTCTATCGCCAACGCTATGAGCGAAGCGCTCTGGTTTCTTTCGGTTGGCGTACTCGTCGTCAGCCTTACACTCCTGACACCACTGCTCAAGCGTTTACCGCTATCGATCTCGATGGTTCACCTTGGCATTGGAGTGTTGCTTGGCCCGGTGGGCTTTGGCCTTGTTTCATGGGATATTATCAAAGACGCGCATCTGTTTGAACTGGCAACAGAGATCGTCGTACTTGTATCGTTGTTTACCGTTGGTCTGACGATGCGCCGTTCCTTGAGTGATCGGCTATGGCTCCTACCGGTACGGCTTGCAACAGTCACGATGGTTGTAACAATCTGCGCGTTAGCGGCGGCAGGATATTATCTACTTGAGCTTCCGCTAGGTGCTGCCGTATTGCTAGGGGCGATTCTCGCCCCGACTGATCCGGTTCTGGCGTCCGATGTCCAGATTCAGGAACCCACCGACAAGGATGCGCTGCGCTATAGCCTCAGCGGTGAGGCTGGACTGAACGACGGTACCGCGTTTCCCTTCGTCATGCTTGGGCTTGGTCTGCTGGGACTACACCCCGAACCCGGCTCGATGCTTCCCTGGATGTCGGAGTCGTTCTCCATTTGGGGTTGGTTCGCCTGGGACCTGCTATGGGCGGTCGGCGTCGGACTAGGCATCGGCGCGTTGTGCGGTTGGACGATTGGTCATACCGCGCTGTTTCTGCAACGACGGCTTAATAATGCTTTTAGTCTCCACGAACTGCTGGTACTCGGTCTGATCGCGCTCGCGTATGGTGCGGCTGAGTTGCTTTATGGCTACGGCTTTCTTGCAGTCTTCGCAGCGGGCTACGCCCTACGCTACATCGAGTTAAAGGCGACGAATCACGCGTCCGAGCCACCCGAACTCCCCGCGATCACACCGGGCAGCGAACAGGAAACACTGAACGAGGTTTCACAGGATCACTCAAAGGCAGCACACTTCCTGACTGTCTCGCTCCGCGACTTCAACGAGAAACTGGAGCATCTGTTGATGGCGGCGGTCGTCGTAATGATTGGTAGCGCCATTAACTTCGATCTTCTTACATTCGACATCCGCTGGTTCGCTCCCCTGCTCTTTCTGTTCATACGTCCGCTCGCAGTCGTGGTTGGGCTCATGGGCGCGGGTGTGGATCGCGTGCAAACTGGACTGATTGGCTGGTTCGGCATTCGTGGTATCGGGTCACTGTACTACCTCACCTACGCCATTGGACACGACCTCGATGAATCCCTCGCACAATATCTTGCGCCGGTCGTACTTTCAATTATCGTCATTTCGATCCTGATTCATGGCATCACCGTCACACCGTTGATGCATTGGTATGACAGCCTCCAAGAGCGCAAGAGTGAGCCTGAAGTTGCTACGCCGCCCGCTTCACCTTAGGCTCGACCGGGTGCTCATCGCGCCACGCATGATAGCCGCCCGCCAGCGCACTTGCATCGAAGCCCTTTCCACGAAGCAGCCGTGCCGCCCGTGCACTGGTAGCATCACTTGGGCAACTGCAATACGCCACAACTGGCAGGTCCGGCGAGGCCGAGGCAGCCCATTCGTCCACATGGTCGGGCAGCACCCGCACGCTACCCGGTATCTGCCCATCTTCCTCATCGTAGTGCGCCCGCGAACGTAGGTCGAGTACCACCGGCGGACGTGATCCCGACAACTGTTGCGCCAGCTTCGCGGGTGTCGTGCGCGGCGTTTCGTTCGCATCCTGTTGGAACAATCCGGTCGCCGTGGCTTCGCGTTCCTCCGCCATGGTGATGTGCGACTGTGCGACCCGACGTCCGTACCAATTCGCGAACGGTGTCGCCGATGCACCGTGCAGCACCACTGACAGCACCACGACCATCCCCGTGATCGCGAGCAAGTACTCGGCGTTCGGCACATCGGCTTGCACCGCCAGCAAGACCAGTAGGAGCGAACTCAGACCACGCGGCCCGAACCAGCCAATAAAAGCACGTCCGATGTTGCTTATGACCGCTTTCCGCAATACAAAGCCTAGCGCCGCCGGACGCACCACGATGATCGTGATCGCCGCGAAGATCAACACTGGCACCAGTGGCAGCGTGGGTAGTAACGTCGCTAGTACTGCCCCGAATAATACAAAGGCTAACAGCATCGCCATTTCGGCGGTTACCTCGCCGTATTCCAGGAAACAGTCACACAATGAGACGCCAAAGATATTGACGGCAAGACCGGCGAAAAAGGCTGCCAGGAACCCATCGCCATACACGGCTTGCCCGGCAGCATATGCCGCCAGCACCAAGCCGATACCATACAGCGCCTGATATTCGCGCCGAATCCCCCAACGTGCGTCGGCATTGCCCATTAACCAGGCACCAACGCCACCAACGAAGAGCCCAATCAGCGGGCTCAGGACCAACAGCCGCCCCAGGAAGACCAGCCAATCCACCACACCGCCGAGCTCAGCACCCAGCACAGCGATCAGGATCAGCACGATCGGTAGCACAACGATGTCATTCATGCCGGCTTCGACGCCAAGTGCGCGGCGCACCGAACGTGGGATGCGTTCGTCGCGAATGACATCACGCAGCACAACCGGGTCAGTTGAAGCCAGGATCGCGCCCAGTAACACCGATTGCAGCACAGATACATTCATCAGGCCATAGGCAGCGGCGGCAACACCGGCAATGATCAGCAGGGTCCCCGGTCCCAACGAGAGCATTGGAACCAGCCAATCGCCGCGGAGTTCATCGACCTCCAGCTTTACGGCGTCCAGAAATAACACCAGCGACAAGCTGACGATCGCGACACCTTCAAGCACCGGACTATGAGCATCTATCTGAACGATGCCGATACCGGGAGAGGACAACAAGAAACCAAGACCAAGAAAGATCATCGGGTAGGACAATGGGGCGCGTTCGACCACCCCTGACGCGAGCGCCGCAACGAGCAACACGACCGCAACCAACGCGAACCCAAGAACAAGCTCCGACATATCAATCCTCGCTGCCCACAATTACACAAGGTATGAACGCTCTACCTGCGATCCAGTCTACAATTGCACCGTGAATTACATACGAACGGAATGTGTATTGCCCATGAAGTGAATCGGATGGAGCACGACTACAATCGGCCTGGCAGCCTACGGCGCGTGCCTGACAGATCGATACTGCAATGTACGATCTGAAGTGCTATTGTACTGCATGGTTCTCGGATTCGCTCCTGCACAGAACAGAGCATCCACACCGGGCACACTACCCTGTCGTCAGGCGCGGCGATGGTCATGCGATGCGTCGAGGAAATGGATTTCGTTGGAGCTTGTGCTGTCGCTCACCGTTGTATCGTCGTGGAGTGAGGTAATGTTGAACCATCACTGGTGAGTCGTTTACCGCTCCGTATCAGCAACCAGCCGCCAATCAACATCACGCCGCCCCAGACCAGAAAACCGATGTCCCAAACAATCCATTGTTCTCGCGGAACAGTTTCATTGACGTGGTGAATGCCAAGAAGGAAGTGATCGACGATGCCTTCGACCACATTGAACAGTCCAAAGCCCATCAAAAGCGTTCCTGCCAGCATTTTCCCCGACCAACGTCTATGGGTCTTGTGGGCAGCCCGCCAGAGGAGCAATAGACCGACCAGTACGAATACGTAGGTGACGCTATGGAACAGTCCATCCCAAAGGGTGTTGACCTGAAGATTCTGGAGTGTTGTAGGAGGATACCCGCCGCTCGTCAGCATATGGTGCCATTGCAGCGTCTGATGCAACACGATGCCATCGAAGAATCCACCGATGCCAAGGCCTAAGAAGATTCCAGCTGATATAGGAAAACCTCGCTCGTCATTTTCTGCTGCGCGGCTCTGATCTAGGCCCACTACCGTATCCCTTCTTATTTTTCATAAAACAATTCGGTACGCGGTTTTAGCAATATCGATACCAGGTAGGCGACGTTAGCGCAAAGCGCGACGACCAAATGGTGAGAACCAACCTTTTTTGGCGGCTGGTTTACCTGTTTGTTGCGGCTGGCGTCCCATACCGAACAGATAGGTATACATGGCGATGCCGCTACCAAACGATACAAAAAGTTTGACCCACAGCGGGAGGTTGGAAGGCGAGATAAACCCCTCGATCAGTCCGGCGATCACCAGCAACGGAACACAGCCGACCATGATTGTGACGGCACGTTCGGCGGCAACGCGCAGGGCGGCACCGCGAGTGAGTAGCCCCGGATGGATGATCGCCCAGCCCATTTGCAGCCCAGCACCACCTGCGAAGAATATCACGCTGAGTTCGATCGGCGCATGTGGCGCGATAAAACTCCACAGCCGCGTTGAGAAGTCGTAGTACTGACTCAATCCAGCGATGGTGCCAAGCATCAAGCCGTTGTTGATCAGCAGATACATCGCGTATAGGCCAAGAAAGACGCCACCTGCGAAGGCTTTGAGCGCGACCAGGATGTTGTTGGTCATGATCAATGTCGCGCTTGTGCCGCGTCCATCCTGATTGATACTTTGCCACCATTCATTCTGCGCCTGGATGTCCTGCACGATGACATCGGCGGCAGGAAACAGCAGCGATGCCTGAGTGGGATCACGGTACGATACGACGAAGGCGAGCACGGCGGGCAGAGCGAAGAACAGGAAGCCGAGCAACGTAAACGGCAAGGTACTACGCCAGGTTTGTGGAAAGCGTACCAGTGCGAAGTCGCGAATACGCCGCCAGGTCGTTGCTTCCTCGCGATAGATTTCGCCGTGAGCGCGGCCGACCAAACCGTTTAGAAAGGATGTCACCTGATGGGTGGGCCAGTCGCGGCGTGCAACGGCAAGATCCGAGGTCGTTTGGCGGTACAGCCGTCCGAGCTCATACAGTTCGTCGGCGTCGAGGCCTGCCAGACGGCCTTGCCGCGCTTTGCCGAGCAGCGTTTCGAGTTGTTGCCAGGACGGACGTTTCGCCGTGATAAAATCTTCTACGACCATTTCGGATGCTTCCCTATGAACGGCACGATCAACAGAATCCAGTGTAACATGGTGCCACGCACATGCGCCCGGTCGTGCTACAGTTATCTGGATGTCTAACGTAGCAATACAATCAGAATAGGAATACCATGATCGATGAACACCTGTATACCGTCGACACTCCCGAACAAATCGATCTGGTCTACGATGTCGCGGGCATCGGCTCGCGCATTCTAGCAGCGTTGCTCGATCATATCTTGATGCTACTGATCCTGTCGCTCGGCTATGTCGTGACAACGCTGCTGATCGAGAACCTGGTCGATCTGCTCGACACTACGCTTGTCTTCAGCATCTTCGGCATCCTGGTATACCTGTTTATGTGCGCGTACTACATCTTCTTTGAAACGACCTGGAACGGTCAAACACCGGGCAAACGCATGGTTGGCATACGCATGGTACGTGTGGGCGGGCGACCGCTGGGCTTTCTTGGCAGCACGATCCGCAATATCATTCGGCTCGCCGATTTTCTGCCCATTCTGTACGGCGTTGGCGTGCTCGTCATGTTCATCGATCGCCAATCACGCCGCCTGGGCGACATGGCAGCTGGCTCGCTAGCGGTGCGCGACCGCAAGGCCGTCACGCTGGACATGCTTACCGCCGCGCCGATAGTGGAAGCACCAGTGGTGATGGCAGCGGACCAGCAAAACATCCCGAACCTCACGGTGTTGCACCCTGAAGATTTCGCGATGGTCGAAACATATCTACGACGACGCACACAGATCGGTCCAGAAGTCCGCAAACGTCTGGATAACACGATACTGGACGGGCTTGAGCAACGTCTGGGCTATCCGGTGCAACGCGACTCGTTCAACGTCGAGCAGTTCCTGCTGCGCGTCGCCGCCGAACACCTCCTGCTCCTGCGCGGCCCCGTCGCCAACAACGGGAGCCACCTGGTCACAAGCCCCGGCATCGCGGAAACAGCAGAGGGTATTGCTCCGGTTGCGGCGACACCATCGACAGGCGATAGCACGTTGGCAACCAATGGCACGTCAGGCAGATTCGGCACAGCGGGTAGGACTATGGGTACACCAGCGGACGTTCAGCCGGAAATGACGTCCCCATCGCCCGCAGATACACTATCGAGCGATCGAGCACCGCAATCGACCGCCGCCAGCGCGGATACATCATCCTATCGCAGCAACACGATCCGCGACGATCTGTAGCACCTTATCGAGGGCAGCGGGACCCGCTTCAATCCGGTGAAGGTGAGGTAGCCGCTTGAACCAGGCGATCTGGCGGCGTGCAAAAGCGTGAGTGTTCCATTTCAAGGTCTGTATACACGCGTCGAGCGATGCGCTACCTTCCAGAAATGGCCTGAACTCCTTGTATCCCAGGCTTGCCATTGATGAGAGCTCCCAGCCATACCCGCGCTCACGCAACGCACGCACTTCGTCCACCAATCCCGCCGCGATCATCAGATCGACGCGGAGATCGATCCGACGATACAATTCCTCGCGGGGCCAGTCGATCCAGGAAGTCACGATCGTGTAGGGTGGCGGCACCTTCTCCTGTTGTACCGAGATCGGCACGCCTGTGACCTCATAGACTTCCAGCGCCCGAATCAAGCGGCGTGCGTTGGTGGGGCCAATCGCAGCGGCGGCGTCGGGATCGACGGCGGCGAGGCGGCGATGCAGCACATCAGTTCCATATTGCTCGGCTTCGGCAGCCAGCGCCGCTCGTAGCGTCGGCTGTGGGCTGACCCGTGGTATGCGCCAGCCTTCGAGCAAAGCCTGAACGTATTGCCCGGTGCCGCCGACCACGATAGGAACCAGACCCCGCTCAACACAATCCGCGATTACGGCATAGGCCAGGTCCTGATAGGTGGCGAGCGAGAAATCCTCATCCGGATCGACGAAATCGATCAGGTGATGGGGCACGGCAGCGCGTTCCTCCGCGGTCGGTTTCGCCGTTCCAATGTCCATCCAGCGATACACCTGGCGAGAATCCGCGCCAATAATTTCGCCGCCTAAGCGTCGGGCAAGGTCGATACCGAGTGCAGTTTTCCCCGCCGCGGTGCAGCCAACGACCGCTAGCAGCAAATTATTCTGCTTCATCCGGTGTTTCCCAGGGATAGACGATCCAGGCGCTGGTGGTTTGGACGTAATGATCGGGTGCTTCCTCAAAGGCTGATGCGGTGGGCTTGTAATGCAACACAGCGGTGACAGCCGTTCCTCCAGCGGTTTCGACGCGCTGCCGGACCGCCATGATCGTCTTGCCACTATCCCAGATATCATCGACGATCAAAATACGCTGATTTTGCAGAAACGGATCGGCGGGAAATTGTAGGAACGATGGCTGTTGCAGGTGACGCTGCATACCACTATAGAACTGCACGGCGGCGACCAGGATATTGCGGATTTGCAGGTGATACGCCAGCAATCCGGCGGGCACCAACCCCCCCCTGGTTATGGCAAGCATGGCGTCATATTGAGCATGGCTATGCGATGCCAATGTTCCAACCATCGTATGAATCTGGTCCCAGGTCACGAATTCTTTCTGCACATCAGCCACGTGTTGTCGTCCTCTCATGCTACCCGCCGCAAGGGAGCGCGGCGGGAGAATCGTAATACCGTATTCTACTCGCTTACGGTGGCGAAGGCATTCAAAAAACGACGCAAACCGTGTGCCGTTCCAACCCACAGTTCCATCGAAGTCGCACAATGAGCCATCCCAGGGTAGCTATGCCCGCCTGTACATCTAGGGATGTTTCTCATACCTGGAGACTGTAATAACCATTGCCCGCATATGGTCACTGCCGGAGTGCTATGAACATGACCACTGACGACCGACCACTGGAACGCAGGCATGGTGATACGTGGATGGTGAGCCGCACGGCTCATAGATTGCTTAGCATACGCGGGCAACTACCTGTCGGGTGTACATAGTATGAGGACGTATAAATCAATGAGAACATCCGCGAGCAAAAGACTGAGGCGTACCAGGGTTCCGTCAACGTCGTGAAATCTGTCATCCTGAACCGCTGTGAAGGGTCTTTCCGAACGAAAGACAGACCCTTCGCTCCACTCAGCGTGACACTATCGACAATGTCGTCGTCTTGAATGGGACTTCGACGGAGCCCTGGAGGCGTACGTTACTTGTTACGAGGTCCAGTGTACTGATCTTTCACCGTCAATGCAGGGAGGGTGCAGGGTGGTAGAAAGCACAGTTTGAGGTTTACCTCGTGCGGGGACAACACAACGCTTTCCGCCTTCAACGGTATCACGAATCAATTCCAACATATCAACAAGAAATATGCATCGATAGGACACCGTGGTCTGGCATAATTGAGCTAAGCGATCTGGAGCATCACAGCAGATGAGACGATGGGTTTTCATTGTAACGATTATTGGGTTAGTGCTAGGATTAGCTACATCCCAGCAGGCAAACGGTTCAGCATTGACGGTTCACACAATCCATCTCCCACATGTTAACACTATCCTCCAACCATCTACGATCAAAAAAACCCGGAGTTGCGGTGCGTTTGAGGTTGCGCCAGTAGGTCCCCTTCCGACAGCAACGCCCATCCCCACGGCGACCGCAGTATTGAGCGATACAGAAGGCCAGGAATATATCAATCTATGGCCTCAGCGCCTCGCCCAAGTCACATTGCAAATGGCACCAACGCAGGCCGTCATTGCAGTCTTCGGCGATTCGTGGGTCGAAAATCAGCGCATCACGACGCCATTGACGACCAGCCTCAAGGAGCGTTATGGCGACGGAGGGACCGGATATATCGGAATTGGTCGCAACAGTGGTGCGCCCGACGTTTCAGGTACGACGTACCAGCGAACGGGCGTTTGGAAGGACTGCGACCAAACCGCAGGCAGTCGGGGCGTAACCATCGCTGACGCTACCAGCAAAGATATCGCAAATCCCGGCACAGTCACGATAACGAGCATCGCCACGAGTTTCACGATCCATTACCTGGTGCAGCCCGGCGGCGGTGAGTTCCGGTACCATGTCGACGATGGCGGCTGGCAGACAGTTGCGACCACGGGCGACCACCAGACGCTCGGCCTGGCCTATATTTCTGATCTCGCTCCTGAAAGTCATACGCTGACGATTGAAGTCAGCGTTGCTGGTAGCGTTGGCGTAACACTTATGGGCGTGGATTCCCGAATCGAGCGCCAGGGGGGTGTCCGCCTTCATCGGCTCGGAAATGGAAGTCTCACAACGACCCAGGCTGCGAGCGTCGATCTCAGAATATGGCGCGAGCAAATCGCTGCACTCGCACCCGACATTGTCATTGTGCTGTTGGGTACGAACGACATGAATGAAGGACGTGATCCAGCGATAGTTGGTTTCAACCTCATGGCGCTGATCCGCTCGATTCGAGCCGCTCTGCCAGACGTGGACATCGTGTTGGCGGCACCATCCGACAACGGCATCAACGGACGACCCTATACCATTCCTGAATACAGTGATACGATTCGATATGTCGCACGCACGATGAAGACGGGCTTTTTTGATGGTTATGTACTATTTGGTCCATTCCAAGAGGCATATAATCAAGGATACTATAAGGACATACTGCATCTCAGCAGGCGCGGTGGGGCGCTCTACGCTGACACGCTTCGGGAGAGACTATTATCCGAAAAATAGAGCGTGATGGCCTATGTGCGGATGACCATTTTCGATGTTGATACGATTATTGGAATGACTCGAAAAGCTCACATCCTGAGTGTGCCTGGGAAAACGGCGCGGTGTAGCGCCTCGCCGAGGTGTTGTCGCTGCATATCACCGGTAGAACACCCAGAATGAAATGACATGAAGCGCTTTGGGAGACTAAACGGCATTATGACGCGCACTACGCCCCGGGACGAAACATGATAAGACGTGACAAGCGCGGATAAATGGGGCATAATAGCCTCGGCATATACTGCGATGGTCCGGGGATGCGGACCGCCGTAGACACACCGAGGAGCATGGAACGAGAACCGTCCCATTGGATGGAATATGGATTGCTTGAACCGACACAATACTGTGTGCGGGAGTCACGAGCGAACACTGATGCTATGACACAAGCAACTTGTATAGGTAGCCTTCGCGCCGTCGTTCGATGGCTCGCGGGTCCTTTGTACCCTCGTTTTCCCATGCAGTTATCATATGTCCTCGCAGGGTTTCCCAGCGCGGTATATCAACATGTCACCACGGCGACTTGTATCGTTTTAGACTTTATTGCTGCTAGTACAGAGTCGGTGACACTTTCACCTATGAAAGCTCGCCGCGCGCGGCACGGTGCCATGGGCGACGTCCAGTATTGTTCGCGTAACGACCACAACGGCGCGCATGGCGCGACCACTATACATTCGCACCTTGAAGGTGTATTGTCGGTTCTTCGTGCGTATAGTTCCAACCAAAGCACACTTGTTGCTAACGAGCATACACGCACGGAGGGAGCTAAGTTTGGGCTCGCGGTTTGATTATCAGACCCTCAAATGAGGATGGCCGTATTGAGCCAAGCACATAAACGAAGGGTTGAGCATATGGCAACCAAGCGCCAAAAATCAAAAAAGGAAGATAGTATGGCAACTACTCCTGAAACGGCTGAGCGATTCGCTGGTTTGAGCAACGAACAGTTGATCGATATGTACCGTCAGATGGTTCTCATTCGTGTTTTTGAAGAGAAATGTCAGGAAATGTATACCCGCGCCAAGATCGGCGGCTTCTTGCACCTCTATGTCGGGCAGGAAGCGGTCGGCGTCGGCGTAATCAATGCACTCAAACCTGAAGATCATATCATCACCAATTATCGCGATCACGGTCACGCGATCGCTCGCGGTCTTGACACCAATGCGCTGATGGCAGAGCTTTTCGGCAAGGCAACCGGATCGGCGCAGGGCCTGGGTGGCTCGATGCACCTGGTGGATGTCAGCAAGAATTTCTGGGGCGGCTACGCAATCATCGGCAGCCACCTGTTGCTGGCCTGCGGCATCGCCCTGGCGCTCAAGCTACAAAAGAAGCCAGAAGTGATCGTGGTGTTCTTCGGCGATGGTTCGACCAACGGCGGTGAATTCTACGAGGCACTCAACCTGGCACAGCTTTCCAAGCTGCCAGTCGTGTTCGTCTGCGAAAATAACCTGTTCGCCATGGGAACGCCGATCGCGGTCCATACCTCGGTACAGGAAATCTATCGCAAAGCGTGCGCCTTCGATATGACCGCCGAACGCGTCGACGGCAACGATCTGGTCGCCACCTACGAAGCAACGCAGCGTGCGGTCGAGCATGCGCGGTCAGGACAGGGTCCGGTGCTACTGGAAGCCGTCACCTACCGTTTCCGTGGACACTCAGCCCAGGACACGCAAAAGTACCGCACCAAAGAAGATGTCGAAAAGCATCGACTGAACGATCCTAACGAATTGTTTCTGAAGATTCTGCTCGACGAGGGCGTCCTGAACGACGACCAGGTGCAGAAGATTCAAGCCGACGTGAACGCCGAAGTCGACGCCGCTGTGCAGTTCGCGGACGAAAGCCCGCTCGCCGACGAAAAGTGGCTGACCGAGGGTGTCTATGCGAAGCCGATCGAGCCGAAATACTAACTAACTTCCAGCGCCACGGATCGACGAGCAGAGCGAGAGAAAGATTGACAGGCTCGCCGGTGTCGATCCTATGAACGGCGTTGGTATATATATGAAGGACGACCTATGGCTGTTTTGACCGTGCGACAGGCGCTCCAACAGGCGCTACGCGAACAACTTGAAGACCCACGGGTCTTTATCATCGGTGAAGATATCGGCTATTACGGCAGCACCTACGGCGTAACCGCAGGCTTTCTGGAGGAATACGGCACCGAGCGTATTCGCGATGCGCCCATCGCCGAAGCCGGTATCGTCGGCATTGGCATCGGTGCCGCCATGGCTGGCATGCGCCCGATCTGCGAGATCATGTCGGTGAACTTCTCGCTGCTCGCCTTTGACCAACTGGTCAACCATGCGGCAAAGTTACATTATATGTTCGGTGGCCAGATCACCTGCCCGATGGTGCTTCGTACCACGAACGGCTGGCGTAACCTATCGGCAACACACTCGCAATCGTTCGATTCGATGTTCGCCTATGTTCCTGGCCTGAAAGTGGTTGCTCCAGCAACCCCAGCCGATATGAAAGCGCTGTTCAAGGCCGCCATGGAGGACCCTGATCCGGTAATCTTCATCGAACATACGCTTATGTATGGCGTGAAGGGCGAAGTGCCGGACGAGCCATACGAAGTAGCGATCGGCGAATCCACGGTATCACGCGAAGGCAGCGATGTAACCATCGTCACGTATTCGCGTCCTGTCCACCTGTGTATGGAAGTCGCCGAGAAACTCGCCAACGAAGATGGCATCCAATGTGAGATTATCGACTTGCGTACGATTCGCCCCATGGATATGAGCAAAGCCCTGGCCAGCTTCCGCAGAACAGGTCGGGCTGTCGTGGTATCGGAAGAATGGGAATCGCATGGCGTGCAAGCCGAGATCACCGCACGCTTGTATGAACATGCCTTCGACCACCTCGATGCTCCAATCGAGCGCGTCGGATTTCGCGAAGTGCCGTTTCCCTATGCGACCAACCTCGAAGACCAGGTGGTCGTCACCCCTGCACGCATCGAGGCAGCGATCCGCAAAGTGCTTGAGTAACTGAGGAGCAACGAGGATGGCAGAGTTAACTATGCCCAAGATGGGCTTCGATATGGAAGAAGGGACGATCGTCCGCTGGATCAAAAAGGTCGGCGACGACGTTAAGAAGGGCGAGCCAATCGCCGAGATCGAAACCGACAAAGTGACGATCGAAATCGAGGCGTTCGCTTCTGGAACGCTCCAGAAAATCGTCGCCGAAGAAGGGTCGGTTGTTCCGGTCGGCGCTGTAATCGCGATACTTGGCGATGGCGACGACGCATCTGCGGAAGACACCGCACCCGCGTCTGCACCTGCTGCTGATACCGCACCTGCCGCCGAAGCGCCAGCAGGACAAACTGGCGAAGGTGGCGAGGCGGCTTCGCCTGCAGCCCAGCAAACCACGGCGTCATCCGACGCGGGCGGTGAACCACAAGCAGGCTACGGCTCAGATGTTTCTGCTGAACAGGAAACCAAAGGCCCGCCTGCCGAGGCTCCCAGCGGGTCGGCAACACCGACTTCGAGCGAACCAGGTGAGCCGGTGAAGGCATCACCGGTGGCGAAGCGTTTGGCACGCGAGAACCAGATCGACATCGCCCAGATTTCGGGAACAGGTCCTAGCAGCCGCATTGTGCGGCGCGATGTAGAAGCATACATGGAAAGTGCGAAGGGCGCGCCTGTTGCTCCGGCGGCACAGCCCGCCGCTCCCGCAGCACAACCTGCCCCGGCACCACAGGCCGAACCGGCGGCACAACCTGCCCCGGCGCAGCCCGCCACCGAGAAGCCGGGCGTGCGGCGCGTACCACACACTCGCATTCGCCAGACGATCGCACGTCGCCTCGCACAAAGCAAGGGACCCATCCCCCACTATTATGTGACGACACAGATCGATATGGACGCCCTGATGGACCTGCGCAAGCAACTCAACGCCAGCGGTGATGTCAAAATCACCGTCAATGATCTGGTGGTCAAGGCGTCGGCACTGGCGATCCGCAAGTATCCCGACCTCAACGCATCATGGGCAGACGACGCGGTAGAGTTCCACGATTACGTCAATGTCAGCATGGCGGTTGCCACCGAGCGCGGGTTGCTGGCTCCGGCTGTGACCGACGCGGACAAGAAGGCGCTTGGAACGCTCAGCGCCGAAACCAAGGAGCTTGTCGCCCGCACCCGCGACGGCAAGGCCACCGGCGACGAACTATCACGCGGTACGTTCTCCGTGTCAAACATGGGCATGTGGCCCGTTGATAGCTTCATCGCCGTGATCAACCCGCCACAGTCGATGATCCTGGCGGTCGGTCGGGTCAACGAACAGCCAGTTGTACGCAACGGGCAAATCGTTGTTGGACAGGTCATGAAAGTTACGCTGTCGGGAGACCACCGTGTATCGGATGGTTCGGTCGGCGCTGAGTACCTGCAGGAACTCAAGCGGTTGATCGAAAATCCCATGCTGATCCTGTTGTAGTCGAGCCGCACTTGCTCAAACGATGTGCGTGAGCGCCCCGTTTACAACACACCCCGGATGCTACGGCGTTCGGGGTGTGTGTATAGAGAACTATGAATCGCTTGGTCAGTATCACGATGCTGGGGCTGCTCGTCTCTGTACTTCTTGGCGGGCAGACCGCCACGGCACATCGTCAGAACACGCTCGCCGGAAAGATGATCGTCCTCGATCCCGGTCATGGCGGCGACGATTGGGGTGTCGATCCGGCTGGTTCGAAGCAGCGCGAGAAGGATGTCGTTCTGCGTATCAGCGAATACCTGCGCGGTCAACTTGAGGACCAAGGGGCGACGGTCTACCTAACCCGCGAACAGGACCGCTTCATCTCGTTAGGGGCGCGCGTCCGCTTCGCCAACGCCGTGCTGTTTCGTCCCGACAATGACACCGAGGCGGGCAGAACAGTTTCGCTGCACCTGAACAGTAATCGTGAAAACCCTGGCCTGGAGCGCGTCGAGGTACTGGTCGATCCGCAAGCCGAGGTGCCGCAACTCGCCATCAACATGGCACTTGCGTTGGAGGAGGTCACGCAGGGTGGCTTTGGCTATCGTGACGCAGGCTATCCTGCGGGCGTGCATCCCGGCGATATCGCTCCGGTGCGCTGGACCTATCCACGTGGCAACAACGTGCTGACCGAGCCAGCCTTTTTATCGAACGCGAAACAGGACGCGCAACTCTATGATCCGGCGTTTCTCGAACGCCTTGCACGCGCTCATGTAGCTGCCCTGGTAGGTACGTTTCGCTAAACGTCCATTTAAGTTACCATAGGGCGGAAATTACACATCCTATGGCATGGAGAAATGGCGCGTCGTTGGTCAGGGAGCGGTAGGGGGTGTCACGCTTGGCGCAGGAGTAGTCACCAGATTTCGCAGGTTGTCGCCCAGGATCATCATCTCGTCTCCGGCGACATACCAGAGGACCGCGATGCCGATGATGAGCGCCAACAACGCCGCGACAAGTATACTGGTCCACATCGGAATCTCGCGTGGTGGTGGCGGTCCACCCAGGCTATTAAGCTGCCGGAACGGACCGGAATCATAGTTCGTCCGGTATTCGGCAACCGCACGTTCGGCATCAATCCGGAGATACTCGGCGTAGGTTCGCACCATTTGAGCGGCAACATCGCCACGCGGCAGGAGCGAGAACTTTTCTTCTTCGATCGCCTGGAGGTACCAGATCGGGATTTTGGTTTCGAGATTGATCTGCACCAGCGACATCTTACGTCCCTGCCGAGCCATGCGGAACCGTTGCCCAAGCGGGAGCGACTCGTCGACGGCAAAGCCACTGGCAATTGGTTCGCTGTGGTTGAACAGCGGCGACTCGTCCGCGTCGGTCATGAACACAGGTGCTTCTTCTTCGCGGCGCGTGCTGCGCGACGGAGCAGGTTTAGGAGCGTCATCTTCGCCGGGTATGCCGAGGCGTGTGCGGACACGCGCGAGCAGTTCGTTGGTGCGAAACGGCTTAGGAAGGAAATCGACCGCGCCGATTTCGAGTGCCTTGACGATATCCTCCTCTCGTCCGCAATGGCTGACGACGATGGTCGGCGGACCCTCGAAGCGGGTAATATCACGCAGCAAATCCCAGCCAACGCCACGGTCGGTATCGACCTCCAGCAAGATCAGGTCGGGATCGTTTTCGTCAAGGAAGTGACGGGCTTGATCGATAGATCGACCCTGATGAACCTCAAACCGAGCAGCAGTGAGGGTCGAGACGATGGAAGCGAGGGCTGAAATATCGTCATCAATCACGAAAATCGAGGGCAACGGTCTTCTCCGAGACACAAGGGTTATCAAAAAGTGATTATAGCATACGACCCGGCGTAGCAATTCGGTATCGGTTCGCGACGCAGTTCCACACCATTCGGGCGCTGCACGCCTCGACATTACGAGAAAGGACACTATGCGTAAGATTATTCTGGTCAGGCACTCAGCGCCCGAAATCGATCCATCGATACCATCTCGTGAATGGCATCTTTCGGTGGAGGGGCGTCAGCGATGTAAGGGATTGGCACGTGCATTACAGGCGCACCAGCCTACACGCATTGCGACGAGTTCTGAGGCGAAGGCTATCGAAACCGGCGAACTGGTTGCGGCTGAATTGGGGATTCCCTCGTTCGAATCCACGGACCTGCATGAGCACGACCGGAGCAACGTCGGTTTTCTGCCATCAGAACAGTTTTCTGCTTCGATCGCCCGTTTCTACGACCAGCCTACGCAACTGGTGTTCGGGCGCGAAACCGCCGAGCAAGCCTATCAGCGGTTCGCCGGTGGCGTCGCCGATGTCATCCAGCAGTTTCCGGAAGATAATATTGCCATCATTGCCCACGGTACGGTCATCTCGCTGTTCGTCGCCCGCACCACGGGTGTCGAGCCGCTGCCGCTCTGGAAGCGGCTCGGTCTTCCCTCGTTCATCGTCATGTCGCTCCCCGGTCCACGGGTTCAGACTGTGGTCGAGATTGTGTAATCGACCGCGGTGGTATTTCATTCATCTGCGTGGTGCACCAATCTCCAGTCTCAGGGGTCGGTCGTTCATAGTCGGTGGTCAACAAAGGCCAGGGGGTTGAACCCCCTGGCCTTTGTTCTGTTTACCCGATATGTGAGTGATTAGTCGACGGTATATTCGCCTTCGACGACTCCCTCTTCCTTGCGCTTGCCTGTGCTGCCATCGCCGTTCTGCCCATCGTCATCACCAGCGCTGTACGCGTTCTGGCTAAGCGTGTACAGCGTCTGCTGTAGTTCCTGCATCGCAGACTGCGTGCGGGCATCGTCCTCAACATTCACAGCATCGCGTAGCGCAGCTACCTGCGTTTCGACCTGCGTTCGCGTCGGAGCGTCCACCTTGTCACCCAAATCCTCAAGCGTCTTTTCGGCCTGGAACGCTAGCGTATCAGCCTGATTCTTCAGTTCGATGCGCTCGCGGCGGGTGCGGTCGGCGTCGGCGTGCGATTCAGCATCGCGCACCATGCGCTCGACATCATCCTTGCTCAGATTGGTCGAAGCAGTGATGGTGATCTTCTGCTCCTTGCCAGTCGCCTTGTCCTTCGCCGACACATTCAGAATACCGTTCGCGTCGATGTCGAAGGTCACCTCAATCTGCGGCACGCCACGCGGGGCCGATGGAATACCATCGAGGCGGAACTGACCGAGCAACATATTGTCGGCAGCGATCTCGCGCTCACCCTGGAACACCTTGATGTCCACAGCGCGCTGTCCGCTTTCGGCGGTCGAGTAGACCTCGGTCTTGCGCGTCGGGATCGTCGTGTTGCGGTCGATCATCTTGGTCATCAGACCACCAAGTGTTTCAACTCCCAACGACAACGGCGTCACGTCGAGCAACAGCACGTCCTTGACTTCGCCGCCAAGCACACCCGCCTGAATCGCGGCACCCACGGCAACCACTTCGTCAGGGTTGACGCTGCGGTTCGGTTCCTTGCCCGTCAGCTTACGAACCAGTTCCTGCACCATCGGCATACGGGTTGAACCACCGACCAGCACAACCTCGTCCACGCCGCTGGACTGAAGACCAGAATCGCGGAGCGCCTGGTTGAACGGTCCCTTCAAGCGGTCCGTCAGGTCCTGGGTGATCTGCTCGAACTTCGAGCGCGTCAGGTTAAGTTGCAGGTGCTTCGGTCCGCTAGCATCCGCCGTAATGAACGGCAGGTTTAGCTCCGTCTGCATGGTCGAGGATAGCTCAATCTTGGCTTTTTCGGCAGCTTCGCGCAAACGCTGGATCGCCTGCCGATCATTCGCCAGATCGATACCCTGGTCCTTGCGGAACTCGCTAATCACCCAGTCTACGATGCGCTGGTCATAGTCGTCACCACCCAGGTGAGTGTCACCTGCGGTCGATTTGACTTCAACCAAACCTTCGCCGACTTCCAGCACCGATACGTCGAACGTACCGCCACCGAGGTCGAACACCAGGATCGTTTCATCACGCTTCTTGTCGAGGCCATAAGCAAGGGCCGCGGCTGTCGGCTCATTGATAATACGCAGCACTTCCAGACCTGCAACCTGACCGGCGTCCTTGGTGGCCTGTCGCTGCGAGTCGTTGAAGTACGCCGGGACCGTGATCACAGCCTGTGTCACCTTCTCGCCGAGGTATGCTTCAGCGTCAGCCTTGAGCTTGCCCAGCACCATTGCCGCGATTTCCTGCGGCGTATATTCCTTGCCGGTTGCGGATAGTTTGAAGCGAGCATCGCCGCGTCCACCACGCGTCACCTGGAATGGGACCATCTTACGCTCGGCATCGGTGTCGTCATACATACGACCGATGAAGCGCTTGGAAGAAAACACTGTATTTTCGGCGTTGATCGTCGCCTGACGTTTCGCCGTTTGACCGACGAGACGCTCGCCGGATTTCGTAAATGCAACAACCGATGGGGTTGTCCGACCACCCTCTGCGTTAGGAATGACGACAGGATCGCCGCCTTCCATCACCGCAACAACCGAGTTGGTGGTCCCCAGATCGATACCTACAATCTTTGCCATAATCGTTGAACACTCCTTCTGCCACATTCCAACCGGCATAAATACCCGGTCGGAAGAACTGAATGTAGTGTACCCCGGCGAATGATAGAACCCCGTATGAGAAGTGTTAGCGTTGTATTAGAATTTGGCCCGCCTCAGGACATTTCCAGGCCATACTGCGCCATCAGGTCGCGATCACCCAAAATACGCTCGGTCGGCCCATCCTCTACCACCGCGCCGTTGGCAAGAACGACCGTGCGTCCGAACACTTCCGACACCATCGACATATCGTGCGTCGAAACCAACATTGTTTGCGGCAGCGCTGTCAACAACTGAATCAGGCTGCGACGAGCGCGCGGATCGAGGCCAGCGGAAGGTTCGTCCAGCGCCAGCACCACCGGCTCCATCGACAGCACCGTGGCGACGGCGACACGCTTTCGCTGTCCAACACTCATATGGTGCGGCATACGCTCGTCAAAGCCTTCCATGCCGACCTGTTCGAGCGCCCACTGTACACGCTGACGCACTTCGGCTTCGGGCAATCCCATATGCAACGGGCCAAAGGCGACATCATCAAAGACCGTAGGCGAAAACAACTGATCATCAGGATCTTGAAAGACTAATCCGACGAGCGCCCGTATCTTTTTGAGCGTGGTGCGGCTGACGTCCACATCGCCAATACGCACGGTGCCATCGAGTGCTCCCAGCACGCCATTAAGATGGAGCAGCAACGTTGATTTACCGGCCCCATTCGGTCCTACCAGTGCCACCTTCTCGCCACGCTTGATACGTAGGTTCAGGTCATGCAAGGCAACTGTCCCGTCAGGATAGCGATATGACACACGATCCAGGCACACGATTTCTTCGCAGATCTCCACGTCGGAAACCAATTCTTCGACTCGCGGCATTAACCCGCCCATCGCAACCCCTTCGGATAAAAGTTATTAACCCACGGTCCCCTACGGCACGCTCACATTAGACGCGATCTACTGTCCAATCACGGACCGTAGCGGTCCCACGTCGCACATTGTACGACACGGATCGTTACTAGCACGTCGAGCTTAACCGTGTCAGCACCTATACTTAAAGCAACGTCAGTGCCATCGGATGCGACGGCTCGAAACGCATCGTCGAAGGCATCGCGCAAGACCTGTTGTCAGGACCTCGGCAAACCTTCGCACACCGTCTGGCGCAAAGCGCAGTTCGCGCCGTACCTCGCCAGACCTCGCTCATTTACGAGCGGGAGTTCGAATGGCGTCACCGCAATCGACGCCTTGTCTGCATGTAGAGGATGAGAATAGAGATTTTGCCCATGAGACGTTGAGGCCGGAATGGACGGTGTGCCGTGGGCGCATCGTCCATTCCGGTCGTGCCAGAACGCAGTGGTGTGTTTTCTGAAGAAGCGCTTATCAGATATAGGCTTGCAATAACACAAGTATAAGAATCAGCATGCTACCCACAACGGTCAGCACATCTTGGCGAACAAGCCGCGTGGTCTGAAGCGAGCGGATCTCACCAGTGTAGCCACGTGAAACCATCGCCACATACACGCGCTCCGAACGCTCGAAGGCACGCAAAAACAGCGTTCCCACCAGGCGACCTGTTACCTTCGCACGCCATACAACTGAACCGCCACCCTTGCCGTCGAGTGCGGCAGACCGGCACTCACGCGCCCGTAGTAGTCGTTGGGCTTCTTCGGTCAGAATGAAAAGGTAGCGATATGCAAATGACAGGATCGCTACCAGGATCGCAGGAAGTCGGAAGGCACGCAAAGCGCGCAGTACGTCAACGAAATGGGTCGTCGCCGTCAGCAATAGCGCCGCTTGTAGCGACAGCCACGACTTCCAGATGATGGTGGTAAAGCGCAGCACACCTACGTCGGAAATGGTGAGCGTCATAAAACCCAGGGGAATATCCAGCAGCGGGCGTCCTGGCACAAATAGAATCGTGGTAACAACCAGCAAAAATGGCAACGCCACCAGCGCACGACGCAGCATCGTCGCAAGGCCGATCCCCGACACCACCACAGCCATCCAGATGAGCGCGGTCAGGCAGACCAGGGACAGCCATGCACCATCCGGCAGCAACGCCGAACTCAGGATGAAGGCAAATACCATTACAACCTTAATGCGTGCATCCAACCGGTGTACTGGGCTTACACCTGCGACGTAACGATCGAGATAGTGAGCACTCATCTTTCCCGCCTACGAACGTTGAGGACGGCGCCGATTGAGCGTCGTCGCGATGCCATACGCCAGCGCCATTACGATCACAACGCCGATCAGCCCAGCGAGGATCGTCGAAGCACCACCGCCCACACCTGGCAACGAATAGTCAGGCAACATACCAATGGGAGAACCGGCGGTAGGGCCTTTGAGCGTGTCGAGGAAACCAAAATCAATCGCGATGCGCTCAAGCCCATCAGGCGCACTCGACGCAAACGGCGACAGCACCGCGAGCAGCACCGCCACGCCCAACCCTACGCCCAACACTGCACCACGCCCGACGCTGCGCTGAGTTTTTTGCAGCCGCGCAACAACCCGTTCAGGCATCAGATCAGGACGTGTCGCCAGGATGAACGACAGTGCGGCAGCCGTGATGAGGCCTTCGCCGATACCGATCAGGCTATGTACACCAATCATCGCCGGCAGGACGACGACAGCACTGGCGCTACCCGATGCGGCAAGTTGTAAGGCGGTAAAGGCCGAGGCGACAACGACGGATACCATCGCCGAGATAAAACCAGCCACTACCAGACCCCACGACCGCCCGCCAACCACGCCAAGCAGCGCCCGAAACAGTGTACCTCCAACGAGAGCAGTCAAAATGCCCATGTTGAAGATGTTCGCGCCCATAACCACCAGGCCACCATCTTGAAACAGAATAGCCTGGAGGGCAACCACGCACGTCATGACCAGGATGCCAGAGGAAGGCCCGAGGACGATAGCGGCGAGTGCACCTCCGAGCAGGTGTCCAGACGTGCCCCCGGCGACCGGAAAATTAAGCATCTGGGCGGCGAACACACAGGCCGCCATGACGCCCATCATTGGTACCTGGCGGTCGTCAAGCGCTGCGTTGGTGCGCCGTACCGCAATGCCAACACACGCGATGGTGAGTAACCAGAGCAACAGCGAAACAGGTAGCGTCAGAAAATTGTCGGGTATATGCATGCCAAGTGTGACGACCCAGCTCCAAAATTCCACTATCATCGATCTTATGACATCCTTACGAGCGCGAACGTATGACCGTCATTGCTAACGACCTGCATCCACAACGGTTATGCTTAATGCAAAAATATACTATTGCGAATACTCGCAAGTAGGATCATACGCTGATTAAGGCTGATTGTAAAGGAACACACACGCGGCGTACCGGATGTGGTCCGGTACGCCGCGTGTGTGTTCCGCTAAGTACTTGAAATGCGTTTAGTTCTCGTCTTCGTCTTCGTCGTTGGTGTTGAGGTCCTGCTCTAACTCTTCGAGGCGCACTTCCTCTTCCTCGCCAGCGGCGCTTCGGAAGAAATCGTCCTCAACCTCTACCGCCGTATCGTCGTCGGCCAGTTCTTCGTCCTCCATCATCTCGTCGCCATCAAGCTCATAGCGCGACGGCAGATCGCGGATGTAGGTACGGAAGTGAGCGATATCGCCGCCGAGCTTGCCAGGGAACGACACCGTGTTGCGGTGTGCGGGCGTCTGGAAGATTTCGCGGATCAGCACCTTGATCTGATTGCCGTCCAGGTTGGCGATCGCCGCAGCGTAGCGGTTCCCTTTGCCATCCTGATGCAATTCGATCAAGCGCTGCGCCAGCAGCGGTTCGAGTTGTCCGATTTCGAAGCCTTCGCCATCGACGACGGTGACAGTCTTATCGCCGTACTGTAGCTGTACCTGCTCGCCACTGACGAGGCGCAACGCCGATTGGCGGCTGGCAACGTTGGTCAGTGTCGTGAGCGCAGTCTTGCCCGTTTCGATGATGAAAAGCTGTGGGTCGGCATAGTTTCGCAGTTCTTTGCGGATGCCTCGACCACCCAGGCTTGCGAGATCACTCAGCCGGTTGATATTTTTGCGCGCGATCACATTGGACGGATTGAGCCGCAGCGCGTCCTCATACGCGGCATGTGATTCCTGGAACTGGCCAAGTTCAAGATACGCCTTGCCGATACGATTAAAGCATTCGGCATCTTCGCCAAGCTGAAGCAACTGGCGATTGGTGGCAATAGCATCGTCCCACTGGTTGGTCGTCGAAAGCTCAACAGCGCGTTCGAGCAAGCGCTTTTTGAGGCGCATTCGTTCATCTTGTTTCGTCAAGGAACAATCTCCCTACTGGTTATTTATGACAGGACGAGTTCAGGAACGAGCTCGCCGCTTAGTGACCAGGGGCTGGTATGTGTTACCTGCACCTGCGCCAGTTTGCCGGTCCAATCCCCATCATCGATGAAATACAACAAGCGATTTTGTGGTGTGCGACCACGCCACTTTCCACGTACTTTGTCTTCGACCAGCACTTCAAGCACCTGGTCTTGCCAGATCTGGTTATCAGTGGTTTGGATCGCGGCCTGCGCTTTTTCGAGTTCGACACGGCGCACTTGCTTCTTCCAATATGGCACTTCCTGGGCCGGATCAGCTTCCATGTCGGCGGCTCGGGTGCCGGGTCGGGCCGAATATGCCGCGATATGCACCTTACCAAACCGCATCTCGTTGACCATATCCAGCGTAGCGGCGAAATGTTCGTCGGTTTCGTTGGGATGTCCCACGATGATATCAGTAGTCATCGACACGTGAGGGATTGTAGCGCGAATACGCCCGATCAGATCCTTGTAACGCTCGACGGTATAGCCTCGCTTCATCATCTTCAAGACCGCGTTATGTCCCGCCTGGATTGGCAGGTTGATTTCAGGCATACAGCGCGGCAAGCGCGCCATGGTGTCGATCAGCTTTTGGGTCATCCAGGCCGGGTGCGATGTCAGGAAGCGTAGCCGCAGCAATCCGGGCGTTTCGTGGACGGCTTCAAGCAAATCGGCGAGGTCGGGCTTACCGGGTAAATCGTGTCCATACGAATCGACGATCTGACCAAGCAGCGTGATCTCGCGTGCGCCACGCTCCACAACTCTACGACATTCTTCCACGATCTCTGCCATGGGACGCGACCGCTCGCGTCCACGTCGCAACGGGATCACGCAATATGAGCAGTTCATATTACAGCCATAGATGATCGGCACATGCACGCTCACGGGCGGATGCTCGGTGTCGGAGATCGGCAGCACTGGCTCATCGAACGAATAGATCGGATTCGGCACAAGCGCGATCACTTCATCCACGGCGGACGGCGACACGAAATGATCGACCATCGGTAGGCGGTCCTTGAAGATCGATTGGTTATTGGGACCGACCATGCAGCCCCATAACACGATCTTGGCGTCAGGTCGCTGTTTCTTGAGGTGTGCCAGTGATCCAAGCTTCCCGAAAACACGGTCCTCGGCACTTTCCCGCACCGAACACGAGTTCATTACGATAAAGTCCGCGTCTTCTGCTTGCTCTGTAGGTGCATAGCCAACGGACTGTAGGGCTGATTCAAGACGTTCCGAATCGGATACGTTCATTTGACAGCCTACGGTCCATACATGATATTTATTCATACACCAGTTCCAAACATACTGCGCCCTCGGTCGAGCGATCACTATACCGCAACATGATATTATACCAGCCACACCCGCCACCGCAAGCTGCGCGAGAGACAGGGTTCCGTCAACGTCGTGAAATCTGTCATCCTGAACCGCAGTGAAGGAGCTTTCCAAACCAGAGACAGACTCTTGGGCCCAGCGGGAGGAGATACTGACCTTTTCCAACCTCAAATAAGCATCCGGTGGAAGGGAGCAATTAATATGTCGGCAAATCCCGCAATTTTCGATGCGATTGTCCTGGTAATTGCTGAAGCGCTACCCAACAAAAAGGTATTCGAGGAGCTCGTGTGACCACAGAGGATTACAAGCATATCCGTCACGACAACATCTTGATCACGGACAACGCGAGCGCATTCCTACCCGCACGCCGGGTCGATAGCATTGCGACACTGGAACGAGCGGCAGCAAAAAGCGATGTGCTGGTGCTCCACAAAGTACTGAAACACCTTGTGCCGATGTATCAGCGACAGCCAGCCGAAGCCTCGCCCACCGTGGCGGAGCGAACTATTGCGGCGGTGCCCACGCTGCTTACCTTGGTTGTGAGATGAGCGACGACACGCCCGCCCCTGCGAACAGTACACGTGCTCTGCCCGCACCGTGCCAGGTGGGCGGTGTGCCAGTACACCCCGTCTCGCTACAAACCGCGCTTGATTGGATCGTCGACAGCATCGCCGAACGGCGGCACGCCATCGTACTGTATGCCAACGTCCACGGCATTAATCTGGCACGACATGACGCTCGGCTCGCGGCAATCTATCGCCGCGCCGATCTGGTCTTTTGTGACGGGCAAGGCGTGCGGCTCGGCGCACGCCTGCTAGGATGTCGTCTCCCCGAACGCTATACGCCGCCTGACTGGATCGATATGCTCGCCCGTGAATGCGCCGCCCGCCAGTACCGCATTTTCCTGCTCGGCACTGAAACGACAGTGGTCGAACGCGCCGCCGAACGGCTACGCACGCGCTTTCCCGGCCTCGAAGTCGCGGCGCACCATGGCTTCTTTGCGCCGGAAGGAGCCGAAAACCAGGCAGTTCGTGACAAGGTCGCCACCTTTGCTCCCCACGTTCTGCTGGTGGGGATGGGCATGCCGCGCCAGGAATACTGGATCGCCCAAAACGCGCCCACGCTCGACGCGAACGTGACGATGGCAGTCGGTGCGCTGTTCGACTATCTCGCCGACCGTGTACCACGCGGACCGCGCTGGCTCACCGACAACGGATTCGAGTGGGTCTGCCGCCTATGGTTCGAGCCGCGCCGATTGTGGCGGCGCTACCTGCTGGGAAATCCGCGTTTCCTGTGGTCGAT
Source organism: uncultured Chloroflexia bacterium (assembly GCA_963790835.1). Lineage (GTDB taxonomy): Bacteria > Chloroflexota > Chloroflexia > Chloroflexales > Kallotenuaceae > JBBSGA01. The sequence continues at coordinate 912,833 of CAWBPU010000002.1, read as the reverse complement.
CCTGCGCGAACGCTTCACACGTTAAGTGTATGATACGCAGCATGGGTGCATGCTACGATGTTTGAACGGCTGAACTACCGACTGGCGACGACGATTCTGATATGCGACATCGTAGCAACGCTGCTAGCGTTGCGTGCCGCCGCATCGTTGCGCCTCATCCTGGGCTACGGTCGCGATATCGACGCGGCGACGGTCGCACTGCCACCGCAGATATACCTGCTGGTCGCCGCGATTTGGGCAATCGTCTTTTTGTTGCTCGCCCCTTACAGCAACCTTGTTTCCGGCTCACTGCTGGAAGCGATAGGAAGGCTGACCAGTACGATCGCGCTGGCATCGCTCACGTTCGCCGGAACACTGTACCTTTCATACCGCGAAATCTCACGCTTGCAATTTCTCTACTTCGTGGCGCTCGATATGGTCGCACTGCTGGTGGTGCATGTGGTCATCCGAGTGTTCGCATATGGGCGCACCCGCGCCGATGCCCGTCGCGTGCTGCTGGTCGGCGACAGTCCGGCAGGTGCGCAACTGGCGCATGAACTGGCGTTGCGCCCCTGGGCCGGGTTACGGATCGTCGGCTACATCAGCGACACGGAGACCGAAAACCCCGCACCATGGCTGGGCAGAATCGACGACACCTGTCATATCGTCGAGGATCAACACATCGACGAAGTGATCTTCACCATGCCGCCCGCTCAGCAGGATCGCATCGTCAAACTATCGTTACAGTTGCAAGAACGACCAGTCATGCAGCACATGGTCCCCAGCATCCTCGATCTAGCCTTTGCCCGCACACCCGTCCAAACGCTAGGTGGTATCCCGCTGATCAGCCTGCGTGAATCCGCTCTTACCGTCTCGCAGCGCATCCTCAAGCGTTCGTTCGACGTTTTCGCCAGCGCCATATTACTCGTGCTATGCGCACCGATCTTTGGCGTCATCGCGCTGTTAATCCGGCGCGAATCACCAGGACCCATCTTTTTCCAACAGGAGCGTATCGGCGAGTATGGGCGACGGTTTCAGATGTTGAAGTTCCGGAGCATGAATGCAAACGCTGAAAAGCACTGGCGCGAGGTTGCTCGGCGCGACGCGGAAGGCGTACTGGTCCACAAACACACCGATGATCCGCGCATCACGTCGGTCGGACGCAAGCTACGCCGTACGAGCCTGGACGAATTGCCGCAACTGGTGAACGTGCTACGGGGAGAAATGAGCCTGGTTGGGCCGCGACCGGAGATTCCACACATCGCCGCCGAATACGCGCCCTGGCAATGGCAACGCTTCCGGGTGCCACCGGGAATGACAGGGTGGTGGCAGGTCAATGGACGCAGCGACAAACCAATGCACCTGCATACCGAGGATGATCTGTTTTATATTCAGAATTACTCGTTCTGGCTCGATTTGAAGATTTTGTGGTTGACCGTGGGTACGGTCGTGCGTGGGCAGGGTGCTTACTAGGATCGAATCTGCTGTCGAAGTGTCACCGGAACACGCGGACGACGAACACCGAACGATGCCGCCAGGAGGATGAGGGGGTCAGGCAGCAGCCAGCACTGGACGCCGTCGAGGGAAACGTGCCAGTTGGGCTCGTGCCACCAAGGCGCGTGCTTCTTGCATGCGGCGCTCCGCCAGGTCCAATAGTTCGTCCAGTTCATCGTTACGTCCCTGTGTCAAACGGGCTTCCGCCAGCTGCAGCGCACCCTGAGCAGTCATGACACAGTTGCGGAGTTGGTGCACCAGATCCGCGGCCCCCGCTCGGTCGGCTTCGATGCGTAAACTTCGTATACCAGCGCGTAAGAGTAAAACGCGCTTGGATTGTGCCGGATTATCAATCGTTATCATCATGGTTCCATATAGGCAACATCGTTGCCACTACTAGACTAAATGCCACCCAGGTCGCGTTTTTCACATACTGATAGTGTATTGGAAAGAACCGTCGGTGCCTGTCACCCGTTGCAACTATCTCGGGGCGATCCATACACCTACGTCGGGGGGTACTTTAGGTTATACGCAGCGATAGGGAGGTTTGGATCTATCGGGGTTGGAGCAAAACAAAACGCCTGGAAAACGGCGTTTCCAGGCGTTTCGAGTTTGATAGGTTAGGCGATCAGGCGGCTATGCAGCGAGCTCGTCGGCAAGGATCTTTTCCGCTACCTGAGCGTTGGCTTGTCCTTTGGATGCGCGCATGATCTGTCCAACCAGAAATTTGATGCTCTGCGTCTTGCCGCGTCGGTAGTCGTCCACCACCTTAGGATTGGCGGCGATGACTTCGCGTGCCATTGTCACCAGCACGTCGCTGTCGCTGATCTGGCGCAAGCCACGCGCTTCGACAATCGCCGAGGGAGCCTGTCCGGTCCGGAACGATTCCTCAAAGACCTGCTTGGCGACCGTCCCATTGATGGTAGCGTCCGCAACCAGTGCCACGACCTCGCCGATAAATTCTGGACGCATACGCACGCTCGCCGCGTCGAGTGTCTCGCCGCTATCGTTCAGCAACCGGAACAATTCGCCGGTAATCCAGTTCGCTACGCCCTTGGGCGATCGACCGTTCGCTGCCGCCACGGCTTGCTCGTAGTAGTCGGCGATACCACGCTCGGCGGTCAGGTAATCGGCGTCCTGCGCGGACAGTTCATACGCGCTGATGAAACGCGCGCGGCGTGCGTCGGGGAGTTCCGGCAACACCTTGCGCCGTTCCTCGATCCATGAGTCATCAAGCAACAGCGGCGGCACATCAGGATCAGGAAAATAGCGGTAGTCGTGGGCGAACTCCTTGGAACGCTGCCCAACGGTTACGCCACGGGCTTCGTCCCAGCCGCGTGTTTCTTGTTGTACCGCGTTTCCAGCTTCAAGCACACCAATCTGACGCTCGATCTCAAATAAGATCGCGCGTTCGACCGAGCGAAACGAGTTGATGTTCTTGACCTCGACCTTGGTTCCCCAGGTTTTCTGTTCACGTGGCCGCACAGACACATTCGCGTCGCACCGGAACGCTCCATCTTCAAGGCTTCCGCTGTTGACGCTGATCCAAACGAGAATTTGGCGCATCTTTTGCAGGTAGAGCCGCGCTTCTTCAGCAGTAGCGATATCCGGCTCGCTGACGATTTCCATCAGCGGCACCCCGGCGCGGTTGTAATCCACCAGCGAGCCATCACTGACGTGCGTCAGTTTGCCAGTATCTTCTTCCATGTGCACGCGGGTGATGCCGATGCGGCGCACACCTTCGGCGGTAGTGATTTCCAACCAACCGTTGCTGCAGATCGGGTCTTCATACTGTGTGCGCTGGTAATTCGAGGGCAAATCTGCGTAAAAATATTGCTTTCGACTGATGACGTTGGCATGATTAATCGTGCTATTGAGCGCGATGCCTGTTTCAGCGACGTGGTCGATCGCCCGCTGATTGATCACCGGCAACGCACCAGGATAGCCCAGGCATACCGGGCAAACATGTGTATTTGGTTCGGCATTCGCGTAATCGGCGCTACAGCCGCAGAACATCTTTGATGCAGTCAGAATCTGTGCGTGGACTTCCAGTCCGATTGTCGCAACGTACTCCATGGACCCTCCCATTCATCCAAATTATAGCATAGGGCATCGGTTGGCTCCCTGTATGGCAGGGTTCCGTCAACGTCGTGACATCTGTCATCCTGAAACCAGAGTGAAGGAGCTTTCCGAACGAGAGGCAGACTCTTGAACGGGACATTGACGGGCCCTGCCTTTCTGACATGGGCCTTACCCTTGCCGCACCCTATAGCGCAGAGTACAATGACCGCAACAATCCGCGAAGATGCGAAGCCGAGGCGTCGCAGAACGCGATGCGTTCGTACGATCCGGCGATCCGGCATGAAGGAGAAGGTAATGAGCGACCGTGTGATATATCTGGACCATGCTGCGACAACACCCGTCGATCCGCAGGTTGTCGAAGCGATGCTACCGTATTTTACGGAGCATTGGGGCAACCCATCCAGCATATACCGCGCTGGACGCACCGCGCTTTCTGCGCTCGACCAGGCACGTTCCACGGTCGCCTCTGTGTTGCGCTGCAACGCCAAAGAACTGGTATTCACGGGCGGCGGCTCCGAATCCAACAATTTAGCGATCAAAGGGGCCGCCCTGGCACAACGTCAGCGCGGCAAAGGCAACCATATCGTGACGAGCGCGATCGAGCATCACGCCGTATTACATGCCGTGGAAGCATTGGAAGCGATGGAATTCGAGGTTACCATCGTGCCGGTAAACGCCGATGGTCTGGTCGAGCCGGAGCAGTTTCGGGCAGCGTTGCGCGATGACACGGTACTGGCGACGATCATGTACGCGAACAATGAGATCGGAACAATCCAGCCAATCGCAGAACTTGGCGCGATCTGCCGCGAGCGCGGCATCCTCTTTCACACCGACGCGGTACAGGCGGGCGGCGCGTTATCGCTGGATGTCAACGAATTACACGTCGATCTGCTAACGCTCACCGCGCACAAGTTTTATGGTCCCAAAGGCACCGGCTTGTTGTACGTGCGCCAGGGGACGCCGCTCCAATCACAGATTAACGGCGGCAACCAGGAGCGCCGACGGCGCGCCGGAACAGAAAATATTCCCGGCATTGTCGGATTCGCGCACGCCTTGCGTACAGCCGACGAGCAGCGTGATGCATATAACCAGCATTGCGCGGCGCTGCGTGACCAACTGATCGATGGCATCATGGCGACGATCCCGCATGTTCAACTTAACGGTCATCCGAACCAGCGATTGAGCAACAACGCCAATCTGCGTTTCGAATATGTGGACGGCGAATCACTGTTGATGCTGCTCGATCAGCAAGGCTTCTATGCGTCGGTGGGTTCGGCCTGTACCGCAGGATCGGTTGATCCGTCGCACGTCCTGACTGCTCTTGGCATCAACGCGGAACAGGCTATCGGCAGTGTCCGCTTCTCGGTCGGGCGATCCACGACCGCTGACGACATCGCAGCACTGCTCGAACGTCTGCCAGCCATGATCGAACGGCTGCGCGCCATGTCACCCGAATACCGCGAGCTTGCCGCAGCATAATTCCAAGCCGCCGCAATCACCACCCGACACGAGGAATGAATGGCTCAAGTACAAATTCTATACGTCGCGACAGCGGACGGGCTGGCACAACTCGCCAATCCCGGTAACAGTGACCGCTGGCGGGTCGTCGATCAGGCGTTGGCTGGCCAGGATGTGGTCGCGGTACGCGCGTCCGCTGCCGACCCACGCGTGGCGGTTGCAGGAAGCGCAAAAGGCCTCCATGCTACACATGATGGCGGCACGACGTGGCAGCCTGTCCACGATGCCGCAGTCACCGCGCTTGCTGCCGCGGCTGACGGCATCTTCTACGCTGGTGCGAGCGACAACACGATCCTCCGTAGCGATGACGCGACCACATGGACAGCAATTCACACTGGACTGGGTTCGGTGCGGCATCTGGCGATCCTGGCAGATGAGCGCGTTGCGGCAGTGTATGGCAACGGACAGGTCGAAGCCTTGCTTGCAGATGGAACCTGGAAAGGCCAGGATGTGTGCGTCCCAAATATCGCAGAGGTTGTCAGCAGTGTGGCCAACCCTCGCGAATTGTATATCACCAATCACAAAGGACTGGTGACGCATTGGGGCATCCGTCCGGTGAGCCAGGGTCCTACGGGTGCATTGACGCTGCTGGCAGGCAAACCAGAAGTGATCTTGCTGGGGACCCAGAGCGCACTACAACGCTCCGAAGACGCAGGCGCGAGCCTCACAACCGTCGAAGGTGGGCCGCGCGCTGTTCAGGTGCTGGTCAATCCACCGCGCTATCAGGACTGGGCGTATGCAGGTACGACAAGTGGCGAGTTGTGGTTGAGCAAAGATCGCGGGCGCACCTGGGCGCAGCTACGCGATGGTCTCGCCGCTATCCGCGATCTATCGTTCGCTCGCGTGCAGTAATCCTCGCATGCGCAACGCGCCTCAATCTGGCGTGCGATTATCGTACGGCTACGGAAAGGAATACCAGCAGAACATGCTCCATGTCGTAACGGCAGAAACATTCACTCCCCACGTTGGAAGCACGTTCACTATAGAGCTAGACGCAGCGACGGCCTTCCCCATAGTGCTCGTATCAGTCGCCGCCATCAACGAACAAGCGGCACAGGGCAGCGTACAACAACGCACGTCCTTTTCGCTGCTGTTCCGAGCAAGCCCCACACCCATACTGCCCCAACACATTTATCATATAGTGCATGAGACCCTGGGCGCACTCGATATTTTTCTTGTTCCGATTGGACCCGATCACCAGGGCATGCAGTACGAAGCAATTTTCACCTAGGAGCATGGAGTGTTGGTAGCCCGACCGTTTATACGGGAATACGGTTGAACATCGCTTCGTAATACATCGCGTCCTGGGTCGCTTGCATGGGCACGATGAATAACGGAAACGGGCCTATACGCGTGTGTTCCATCGTGTAGCTTCCCTGCTCGAATGGCTGGTGCAGCGGACCCTGGAACACAAGCGAGAAACTTGCCTCGTGATAGGCGCGCGTTTGTTCTTCGGAAGCAAAAGATGGCGCGAACATGAGGTCTCTGATCGCTGTGAGCACAAGCGCGGTGCGCGTCGTTTCGGAGGTCAACTCAAAGGGGTCATCAACGAATTGGGCAAACGTCGAGCGTTGCAGCGTCGTGAGGAGTTCCTCCAATGATGCATCGGGTCCCAGGAGTTGCCTCTGACGCACGGCCAAAGAACGTACTTCCAGCGGCGATGACGCCAAGGCCAGCGAGAAACGTGCGTCGCGACAGCTTCATGGTCGAACGAATCGTTGGACGGGAAACCATATCGGTCATACTATTTCACACATACTAAAAACGAGCGATGAGTATTGAAAGATCGTTATGCCGTGGGGGGTGTCCACTCCAGTAGTCCCTGGTTCGAAAACATCATCCAGCGCTTGAGGCACCTGGAAGCGGGCTGTGGTTTCTGCTGCTTCGTTCCCGCCATTGGGCGACATGGCTGCGACCGGAATCGCCTGACCGAACAAAAACATGAGACCAATCAGTGTCTGCAACTGACGAAGGGACATACCAGACTCCGTAATTAAGCGTATGTGAACGACGGCGATACGGGATTCTTACGATGCCTTATAGCACCGCAGCAAACTATTACGGGTAATGCAGGCACATACAGTGTGGAGGATCAATTATGTTACCTGTTGGTCATTCAACTGTAGCACTGCGCCGTGGTACTTGTCGATAAAAAAAGCAAAAAAAGGCTCCAAACGCAGTCTGTTTTTCCTCACAGTCTACGTTTGGAGCTTCTTTCGAATAACGCCCTAGCAGGAATGCTACGCGTTAGGTAACGAGTTGGCGCAGGGTTCGTCGCGTATCTACGAGCGAATGGACCGAACGGTGGATGTGTGCCCAGTCGTAATCCGAATGGTCGGTGGCGATCACAACACAGTCCGCGGTGTTCAGGGCAGCACCTAGGTCGGTAATACCTTTCATCGCCATGCCTTCGTGATGGAACGATGGCACGTGCGGATCATGGTATTCGACGGTCGCGCCCTTTTCTTGCAGCAGATGGATAATATCGAGCGCAGGCGATTCTCGGATGTCGCTGACGTCCTTCTTATACGCAACGCCTAATACCAGGATACGACTGCCGCGAACCGCTTTGGATTCCTCGTTCAACACATCCTGTACCTTTTGCACCCAATAGCGCGGCATTTCGGTGTTGATCTCACTGGCAAGCTCGATGAAACGCGCCCGGTAGTTGAGGGTTTGCATCTTCCAGGAGAGATACAACGGATCGATAGGAATACAATGTCCGCCAAGGCCCGGACCAGGGGTGAACTTCATGAAGCCGAATGGCTTCGTTCCGGCAGCGTCGATCACTTCCCAGGCATCCAACCCCAACCGATCGCACATCAACAAGATTTCATTGACCAGACCGATGTTGACCGAGCGGAACGTGTTTTCGAGAAGTTTGACCATTTCGGCGGCTTCGGTCGATGACACCGGCACGATGCGCTCGATCGCAGATTCGTAGAGCGTCCGACCGACTTTTAAGCACATCGGTGTCGTACCGCCCATCACCTTCGGCGTATTCGAGGTCATCCAGTCCGTGCGGCCTGGATCGACGCGCTCCGGCGAGAAGCACAAAAAGAAGTCAGTACCAACTTCGAGATTGGCACCATTCTCTTGTAAGCGCGGCAAAATAACTTCGGTTGTCGTGCCAGGATATGTGGTGCTTTCCAGGACGATCGCCATGCCACGGTGCAGGTTTTGGGCGATCTGTTCCGCTGCCTGAATAATGAAAGACATATCGGGATCGCCGGTCTTGTTGAGCGGTGTTGGCACACAAATGCTGACCGTATCGCAGTCACTGAGGACGCTGAAATCAGTCGTCGCATCGAGGAGACCATCGCGGACCAACGACTGCAGTCGCTCCGCTGGAATGTCCTCGATATACGATTCGCCACGCTTGATTGCGTCGACCTTACGGTCATCGACATCGATCCCAACCACGCGATGTCCGGCTTCAGCAAACACAACTGCTAGCGGCAATCCGACATATCCCAGGCCAATAACGCTGACAAGCGCCTTGCGAGACGTGATCTTGGATATTATTTGATTTAGTTCGTCGCTCATATATCGATTGCTCCTGCGAGCACCTATAACCCTTTCTGCCTACTGGTTCCCCGACCTTGTTCTATATGGTTTCAGGGTTTCCCTGAAACACTCGATCGGATATCTACAATGGCATCACATATCTCAAAGGACCATGCGCGAGCATGACCACGCGAGCGTTCGTCTCGTTACGTTGAAAATGGTACGGGTAGGGCACGCCTGTATGTCCGCACTATACGCACAATGTTCCATTGTGCTTTCCACAACCCTGGCACTATCGTTCACCATGTCGCCACAGCCAACAGTCAATCACAATGATCGAAATTGTTCCAATGACTCGTTTGTGTGAATATGGTGGTTACAAGCGCGCATAATACCATACCATCGCTTGTACGGCTGAGCCGATCACTTGCTCCCATCTCCATTGCTACTGACACGGCTTTATGGCCGAGGCATCCACAGCGAAGTGCAGTGAACATGTAGTCTGTGCAACGTATATAGGGGGAGTATTATAGGGACAGAAGGAGCTAAAAAGGATGAAATACTGAGGCACTGGATGATCGTGGCGACATATCCTCAAACAGTCGCCACACCGTTTTGCATATGTATAGGAGCAGATTCGGTCGTATATCGAAACGTGCGCTAGCGTGGCTGCGCGTACCTCGATAACCCCTCGATCAAGATGTCCCAGAAGCGTGCTCGATCAAGTTCAACGCCGACTTCGACGTTTGGTGGGCGTCCGGTCACCCCCAGCATATCGCAGACGGTCATACCATATGTATATGCGCCATGCGTCTCGACGACCACATTGACATGGCGGGTCCGTACCAGTCCCGGCGCGATCACCTGAGCGACAGCGCATGGATCGTGCACAGGTGCACCGGGGAACCCGAACACACGCTTGTAAGCGTCAGTAAAGAAATCGAGCAACTCGTCAACGAACGCCGCCAGGGGCGTATTTAACTGTCGGATACGTTCGCGTTCTTCGTGCGTGGGGATCGACGTATGTGTAACGTCCAGGCCGACCATCGTCAACGGCACACCACTACTGAACACAACATGTGCCGCTTCGGGGTCCGCTACGATATTGAACTCGGCGACCGGCGTCGTGTTCCCTTCAGTAAAGCTGCCACCCATCAGCACAATACGTTTCAGGTGCTGCGCGATGCGCGGTTCGCGATTCAAGGCAGACGCGACGTTAGTAAGTGGTCCTACTGGGATCAGCGTGATCTCGCCTGGTGCAGTCATCACCTCACGGATGATCAAATCGACGGCATGTTCATCGACGGGCTTGAGCGTGGGAGCCGGTAACATCGGACCGTCGAGGCCAGTGGTGCCATGAATATCGTCGGCGATGATTTGCTCGCGTACCAGCGGACGGCTCATGCCAGCAGCGATCGGCACGTTCGTAATACCAGCAAAATCACAGATGCGCAGGGCGTTGTTCAGGGTTTTATCAAGCGTCTGGTTTCCGGCCACAATCGTGATCGCCCGCAGTTCAAGTTCAGGCGACCGTGCCGCCAACAATATTGCCAGAGCATCGTCATGGCCTGGATCACAATCCAGAATCACTTTTTGGGGGGACATAGCTGGACTCTCCTTGAAAGACGCAATAGTTTACCTCGGGCGGTCCACAGCAAACAAGGTGTATCACGCCAGGGCAATACTCACCCCTGGCGTGACTAGAACCACTATGCGCCTCGCTGCTTACAGTCGGGGTGGACCACGCCGGATTCGCTCACGTTGCTCTTTGAACGAGCCGCGTTCGTTGTTGAAGTGTTCGACCCACCAGGTTACGCCAGCGTCGGCGTACGTCGCTACCAGCGCACGATCCGCCCCTTCGTCGCCGCTCAAAACACCCCCATGCACACTGTCGAAACCGCCGGAACGGTTCTCGCGCTGCGCTTCCACATATGTAATGGCTTCACGTATAGCTTCGGGCGTCATCTGCGCTGTCAACGGCACGTCCTTTCCTAGGGGAAAAACTCCGTCATAGGCGGCTGCACGTCGAAACGGTTTCTTGTTAGGCCAGATACCGGCGACCCAGATCGGGATACGCGATTGCACAGGCTTCGGTAGATAGTGGATGTTCTGCAACTGGTAGTAGGTCCCGTCGTAGCTGAACGGCTCACCCGACCACAAGCCCGTGAGTACATCTAGCCCTTCGTCTAACATCGCCCCATGAGCGCGGTCGTCACCTGGTTCGTTGTACGAACGGTATTCGTTACCGCCGCCGATGCCAACGCCCAGGATAAGCCGTCCATTGGACAGGTGGTCGAGCGTCACAGTTTGGCGAGCCACTATCCAGGGGCGGCGACGCGGCAGCGGCGTAACCATCGGACCGAGCTTGATCGACGAGGTACGCATCGCGATGGTGGCTAACAGGATCCACGGATCAGAGATCGGCACAGGCCAGTCCGCGCCGATATGATCCCACACAAAAAAACCATCCCAACCAGCTTCCTCGGCCTCGTGCGCCAGCTCCGCGACGAGTTGTGGCTCGCCAAAGTGATGCCCATCCTTGTCCGGCACACCATAGTTTGGAATATCGACCGCGAACTTCATGCAATCTCCTTTAACAGACCACCGACGACCGACCACCGGAGGTCATTTAATTGGTTTTCACCTGTTGCCAGGGTGTTTCGGCGTCGGGACCAAGTAATTGTCGTGCAATAGCCGCTGCAGTGGTTTGGAATAACCCTGTCTTGAATTCAGGTGCGTGCTTCCTTGCCCTCATTATCGGTGCCACACAGGTCGAACTGATCGCCACGGACGCGTCCGGCACGGTGCTCGAATAGCCGATGATAAATGCCGCGCAACCACTCCACTTCGTCAGGGTCGTGATGGCATCCAGCGCCGGGTAGCCCCACTGGCGGTCGAAGCCGGTCTGAGCGGGCGAAAGAACCACTGTTGGTGTGTCGCTCATGCCGCATGCCTCCACTGGCAAAAGCAGGGTACGACGCCGAATCCGTGGGCATCCCAGCGGCAATCATACTCGATAGGAGAAATCTGTTGACGGCAGTCCAACAAGCACCTGGTATGGAACATGCAACACGAACAAGTCGTGTGTTTCGATTTTTGTTACAGTTTTGGTAGCAAATATACGTTGACGAGACGCCGATCCTGCATCATACTCTGGTACGTACAACGCCGCGCAAGGCCGACGGCACCGTGCTGCCTGGACATGCGGATTGTTCTGACTCTCGCGAGGAGGCGACATGACCGACCAATACACACCACGTCGTGAAGACAAGTTCACATTCGGACTCTGGACCGTTGGTAACATCGGACGAGATCCGTTCGGCGATCCGGTACGTTCCGTCATCGATCCGGTACGCAGCGTTCACAAACTCTCTGAACTGGGAGCGTGGGGTGTCAACCTTCACGACAACGATCTCGTTCCCTTCGACGCTTCCGCCGCTGAACGCGACCGGATCGTCAAGGATTTCAAAGCAGCACTTCAGGAAAGTGGCATGGTCGTCCCGATGGCGACCACCAACCTGTTTACCCACCCGATCTTCCGCGACGGTGCCTTCACATCGTCGGACGCCACGGTTCGTGCGTTTGCGGTCCAAAAGACGATGCAATCGATGGACCTGGGCGTCGAACTCGGCGCGACTACCTATGTATTCTGGGGTGGGCGCGAAGGCACCGAAACAGATGTGTACCGCGATCCCGGCGATGCTCTCAAGTGGTTCCGCGAGGCACTCAACTTCTTGAGCGAATACGTGCGCGACCAGGGCTACAACCTGCGCTTCGCCCTCGAACCCAAGCCCAACGAACCACGCGCCGACCTGTACCTGCCAACCGTTGGTCATGCACTCCACTTCATCACCACGCTGGACCACCCAGAAATGGTCGGCGTCAACCCTGAGTTCGCACACGAAACGATGGCTGGCCTGAACTTCGTGCATGCCGTGGGTCAGGCGCTCGAAGCAGGCAAACTGTTCCACGTCGATCTCAACGATCAGTTAATGGGACGTTTCGACCAGGACCTCCGCTTCGGTGCGGAAAACCAGAAGCGAGCCTTCCTCCTGGTGAAGATGCTGGAAGAAAGCGGCTACGACGGCCCGCGCCACTACGACGCACATGCATATCGCACCGACGACGAAGAAGGCGTATGGGCATTCGCACGCGGTTGTATGCGGACCTACCTGATCCTCAAGGAGAAGGCACAACGCTTCGCCAAGGACAAAGAGATTCAGGCGATCATCAGCGAACTGCAAGCCGGCGACACCGCCTACGCCGGACCAAGCACCGCGACCTACAGCGCCGACACCATGAACGCCCTCAAGGGACACGCGTTCGACCTCCCCACGATGTCCCGCCGTGGTCGTCGCTATGAGGAACTCGACCAACTGGTCGTCGAACTCCTGCTGGGCGTGCGTTAGTAACATCGGAGCCGCGAACGCCGGGCGTTCGCGGCTCCAAGCAAGGGGGTTCTTTGTGCAATACCTGCTGGGTATCGACGTGGGAACGAGCGGCGTCAAGGCAGTTGTAATCGACACGGCTGGCACGGTCGTCGCCAGTGTCACCGAGGAATATCCGCTTTCGACGCCCCAACCGTTGTGGTCCGAGCAACAACCGGCGGATTGGTGGCGCGGAACCCAGACGGCGATTCGGCGCGTCGTAGCGGAAAGCGGCGTTGGCGGCGACGCGATCGCCGGGCTAGGCTCTGACCGGACAGATGCACGGCGCGGTGTTTCTGGACGACGCGGACAACGTCATCCGACCTGCGATGCTCTGGAACGATGGGCGCACCGCCGCCCAATGCGCCGATATTACCGAGCGTGTGGGCGCGGAACGCCTGATTCAGGTGGCGGGCAATCCGGCGCTTACCGGCTTTCAAGCGCCCAAACTGCTGTGGGTGCGCGAACACGAGCCAGAGGCTTACGCCCGCATGGCGCGGTTGTTGTTGCCAAAGGATTATGTGCGCTATCTGCTGACGGGCGAAACCGCTACCGACGCTTCTGACGCAGCAGGAACACTGCTGCTCGACCTCGCAGCCCGCGATTGGTCAGATGAGATTCTTCAGGCGCTGGAAATACCACGCGAATGGCTGCCGAAGGTGTATGAAGGGCCGGAAGTGACCGGACAGTTGCGCGATGCGGTCGCCGACGACCTCGGCTTGCCACGCGGCTTGCCGGTGATCGCCGGAGGTGGCGACAACGCGGCGGCAGCGGTCGGCAACGGCGTGATCACGGAAGGTAGCATCACCAGTTCGATTGGCACCAGCGGCGTGCTGTTCGCTCACAGTGACCGGGTGCGCCTCGATCCGCAAGGCCGCTTGCACACGTTCTGTCATGCAGTACCGGGCGCGTATCACCTGATGGCGGTCACGCTGTCGGCAGGCAACTCATTGCGCTGGTTACGCGACACGCTAACGCCCGACGTAACGAGCGGCTACGACGCGCTAGTTGCAGAAGCCGAAGCGGTGCCGCCGGGGTCGGAAGGGCTAGTATTCCTGCCATACCTGATGGGCGAACGCACGCCACACCTCGACCCGCTGGCGCGTGGAGGCTTCATCGGCCTGACCGGACGGCACGGGCGCGGGCATCTGGTGCGGTCAGTGATGGAGGGCGTCACCTTCAGTTTGCGCGATGGCCTGGAGATCATGCGTGACATCGGCCTCGACGTGGGCGAAGTGCGCGTGACGGGCGGTGGCGCTCGTAGCCCGCTGTGGCGACAAATGCAAGCAGACGTGTTCAATGCGCCGATCACGCGTATGCGAGCCGAGGAAGGTCCGGCGTTCGGCGCGGCATTGCTGGCAGGCGTCGGATCGGGCGTGTTCGCCGATGTCGCCGCTGCTGTCGCCGCGACGGTCGCCACGACCACCGTCACCGACCCTGACAGCACGGCAGCACAGGCATACGACCGCACCTATGCGATCTACCGCACCTTGTACGGCACACTCAAGCCGACTTTCGAGGCGTTGTCGGCGCTGTAAGCACAGAAAGGGCGGGCGCAGGTGCGCCCGCCCTTTCTCATCCAGGGAAAATCTAGATCGCTACGTCCTCGATCTGGATCGCAGGTCCGGTTTCCGAGGTAATGTGAATCTGTAGGTTGCCACTTGGAAGCGGACCACAGGTGAAGCTTCCCAGGTCGTCCACGACAGCGGCACCCACGAACGCACCCTGTAGGTAGGCCGCGACCAAGGCGCCCGTCCAGCGATCCTGATCGTCCTCGTCGTCCGCGATCTGACCCACCAGCATGGTTTCCGTCGGCCCCTGCTCTACCGGATCGAGAACGATCGTAGCGATGGGCGAATGTGCGACCAACGGCGCATGACCACCACCACGCACCGCCCCGAAGCCGGGTCGCGATGGCATAATACGTGCGACCAGTGTCGCAAGCTGAGTGCGTGGCTGCCATCCTCGCTCGGCGACAGTCGCTGGCACCGTCTGAGGTTGCGGCGCGGTATCGCCCACCAGGAACGTGCGTAATACCTCGACCTCATCCGCACAGCGCACGCAGACCGTAAGATGCTTCGTGACGGCACGTTCTTGCGAGCCGCTCAGAAAACCTAGATGATACACCCCGAGTTCTTCGGGCGTCGGGCAATCCCATCGGTACAGCGGTGCACGCACCCCCTGCTCAAAGCGTTGTGCCTCGGTCAGTCGTGTCATACAGCCGTCGCACATGGCGAGGTGCGCCATGACTTCCTCTGATGCAACGCCATCGAGCGCCAGGTTAATATCTTCGTCGCTCACAGGCGGCGGATTGCTACACGACATGGCCTTTCCTCGTTTCCAATCAATCGTCGATCCCAACAGGCAACACCCCATCGACCGATATGGTTGTCCTGGGTGTCAGATCGTAGACGATCGCTTCCTTCTCCAACCTCTCGCATCTATCAATGCGTCATGCGACCGAATATCACGACTGACGGTAAATTATGTTGAGCCACCAGCCGCGATCTGCTGCATCGTGGCATCGGATCGCAGCAACCGCCGGATTCGATACAACGCTACCGATACATCACGTTCGTTACTCCAATGCACGCGGTAGGCCACGCAAATCTCGCGAGGTTTCAGGCCAAGCACGAACACGCACCGCGCCAGCAGTTGGTCGCGTTCGTCGGGCAAGAGGCGCACGATATGTTGCCAGAGTTCCGCCGCAACCACGCTTTCGCTCAGGTCGGGCGTCGAAGAAGGTTCAACGCCTTCCGCAAATGGCAATACATCTGCACGTTCCTTGCCCCGCAAATATTGTGCGATTGATGTATGCACACACATCTTGAGATAACTCAGGATAGCCGCAACAGTCGGGAAACGTTCAAACTTCGCTCCGGCGAGTGCGAAATAAAATGACCGAAACGCATCGCCCGCGAAATATTCGGCGTTTTCGCCGGTCAGCGCGAACCGACTATGATGTCGCACCCAACTCAACACCAAACCCTCATAGGTGCGGTACACATATGTGAACGCATCCATGTCGCGCTCCGCGAGCGCACGACGCAAAAGCTCGAAGCACCATTGCGGATCATTGGTTTGTTGGCGGGTGAACTTATCGGTTTCGCTGGCACACCGCTGGGCTAGCTCTGCTGTACGAATAGTGCTTACCATGCGGCAAAGCTCCTCATGGCCGATATTGTAGGATGACGGCAAGACAGCGAACGTTCATCTGTAACCGCACGTACATTGTAGCATGGACCACCTATGCGGTACTTGAAGCGGGCTTTGCGCTGGTGCTATGATTGAGTGACAAAAGCAGCCTCACCCACATTCATTTTATCGAACAACCGCATCAATGGACGAACGAGTATTGGTTGAACAGTTGAGCGCGATTGCGCCGAACAAGGTGCCATGGCTGCCGGACGAGGCGGCACACCTGGTCGTGCAACGGCTTAAGGCAGAGGCCGACCGCTATTGGACGATCAACGCTCACCGCTCGCTCGAACTGGCGGAAACGATCGTCGCCATCGGCGAACGCCGGAACGACCGATCTCAGATCGCATTGGGAGGCATGGCTCGTGGCGATGCCTTGCAATTTCTTGGGCGCGCCGCCGAAGCGTGGGACGCATTGGAGGCCGCCGGAACGCTGTTCGAACAGATCGGCGATGCATACGGTTGGGCGCGAACTCGCATCGGACGACTCCAACTCTGCGCGGACCTCAACTGCGTCGAGGAAACACTGGCAGATGCCGCCCGCGCTCGTACGATCTTCCTCCAGGCGGGCGACGACGAAAAGCTGTTGCGACTAGAACTTAACACCGGCAACACCTATTACTTCCTGGGCAAGTACCGTCGTGCGCTGACCCACTACGATACCGCCCTGGCGATTGCCGTCGCGTTGGGCGAACCGGGGCAAGCCTACCTTGGCTCGATCAACGTCAACAGTGGCATCGCCTTGCAATACCTTGGTAACTTTCGAGCTGCCCGCGAACGCTACGAACAGTCGCGGGCGCTTTTCGCCCGTCGCGGCGAAACCAGCGCGGTCGCCGATACCGACCTTAATCTAGCGTATCTCGAACAGGCCGAAGGTCATTACCCGCAAGCGTTGCGCCTGCTGCACCAGATCGCCGAGGTGTACGCCAGGGAGGCGTTGGAGCGCGACGCCGCGCTGGTCGAGCGCGATATGGCGGAATGTTATCTGGTGCTGAACCGCTACACCGAGGCTCAGGAACTGGCACGCAAGGTCCGTGACGTGTTCAGTCGGTTGGGCGCTCAATACGAGGAAGCCCGCACCCTGATTCAACTTGCCAGCGTATATGCGGCCGCAGGCAAGCTGGACGCGGCAGCCGCTGCGCTCGACGCCGCCGAGCCGATCTTCGCGGCGCTTGGCGCGACGACATGGAGCGCGACGATTCGACACTGGCGCGGACGCATCGCGCTCGAACAGGGCGATACCGCAAGCGCACGGCATGAAGCGGCGGCGGCGATCGAAGTATTTCGCGGTGCTGGACAGGACGTGAACCAGGCAACAGCGGCGGTACTCCACGGGCAAGCCTGCCTTGCCGACGGCGACGCTGTGGCTGCCGCAGATGCCGCAGTTTTCGCGCTGGCCGTTGCACGGCGTGCGAATATACCGCCGTTGCGCTACACTGCCCACCTGCTGCTTGGGCGTATCGCCGAACGCACCGGGGACGAACGGCGTGCCGTGCGCCGCTATCAGGCCGCCGCCGCGACCGTGGATCGCGTCGAGCGGCGTTTGACGCTCACGCTGCGCCCGGGTTTCCTGCAAGACAAGGGTGAGGCTCTGCGTGCGCTGATCGCCGTGTACCTACGGACTGGGCAAACCTCGCAAGCATTCGAGGCACTGGAACACGCTAAATCGCAGGTACTCCTGCGCTACCTTTCCAACCGCGAACACCTGCGCTGGAGCCAGACCGACGCCAATAGTCGAATACTGCGCGGCGAACTAGACCGCCTCCGCGCCGAGCATCACTGGTTCTACGCGCAAGCCTACGAACCGTCAGTAGCAGGGGATCGACGAGCGAGCGTTCGCACACGCCCGCCAGGAGATAGCGTCACGCGAACGACGCATGCGCGAGATCAGCGAACAACTATATCTGGCGGCACCGGAGCAAACAGCATCGCACGAGCGCGCCTTCTCGCTCCATGCCATCCAGCAACGGCTAGGCGACGATGTGCTGATCGAGTTCTATAACGACAGCACGCACCTATGGGCATTCACGATTGACCAGCAGGGAGCACAGTTCCATGCGCTGCCGATCAGTGTCGCGGCGCTGGACCGTTTGCTTGCACAACTCCAGACCAACGTCGCGGGCGCACTCGTGAGCGGCAACGAGGTCGCGCTGCGCGGGCTGACGACGATGGCGCAACGCATCCTTGGGCGGCTTTACGACGCTTTGCTTGCCCCGTATGCCGCACGTTGGACCGACCACGCACGGTTACGGATCGTGCCATACGGCGCGTTGCATGTACTGCCATTTCATCTGCTCCACACGGGCGAACAGTATTTGCTGGAACAGCATGAGGTCGTAGTGCTACCAACGGCAGGGCTCCTATTGCGTCAGCCTCCGATGCGTCGCGCAGGTGCCGTCGTGCTGGGTCATTCGTGGGAACAGCGCCTGCCTGCAACACTGGACGAAGCGCGGCAGGTGCATGACCTGCTCGGCGGGACGATCCTGCTGGAAGCCCACGCCACGCGTCGCGGCCTCTACACGACACCGACCAAAGTGCTCCACATCGCGGCGCACGGCGAACATCGGCTAGATCAACCCGATCTATCCTATCTGCGCCTCGACGATGGACAGGTGTATGCCGACGACCTGCTGCAAGCCGACCTGGGCTATGAACTCGTGACGCTGAGCGCCTGTGAAACGGGGCGCGCGACCATCGCCGCCGGAGACGAACCGATTGGTCTGGGGCGAGCGTTGCTCTACGCGGGTGCGGGTGCGCTGCTGATGAGCCTGTGGCGTGTCGACGACCATAGCACCACACCGCTCATGCACGAGTTCTACACGCGGCTGGCGACAGGCGACTCGAAGATCGCGGCGTTGCGTCAGGCACAACTCAAGATGTTCCGCGCTCATCCGGCAGCACATCCGGTGTACTGGGGAGCCTTTCAACTGATCGGCGACCCTGGCCCGTTATCACAATCATCTTCGCTATCACTCTAAGGAGGTCTTTGTATGGAGCCGTATCAAACTGGCAAGGATACACGCCCGCTTTCCTATTTCGCCCCCGATACGTTCATTCTGACAGTCACACACGACCGCGACCTTCTCACCGAGGAGGTTGTCGAGCGGTTACAAAAAACGCGCATAGGCAACGATAACAAAACGCTCGAACGCAGTCTATGCGAACTCTCGGCGTCGGTGCGGCGCAAGCAGCGTCTGCCGCTGCGCTACGAGCCATCGGCGCGATTCTGGGAGGAGGAACGGGAGAACCTGCCGCCGTTGCGCGGACCTAACCCCACACCGTCGGCGGTGTCGCTGGTGTTCCTGGACATGCCAGCGAAACGCAAGCGTTCCGACCGAGAATTGATCGCGCTGGTCGATGAGATAAACAAACTGCTCGACGATCCCAACGACGACCAGGAGATCGTCATTCAGGCGCTGGTGCCGTCATGGTACTGCAACGCCACGCCCAAGGTGATCGGCACAGGCGGACCGGGCGCGCGACCCGTCGCGGCGGCGCTCGATAGTCGCTGGGCGACAAGCGCGGTGAGCGAGGCGGGAACGCCGTTCGGGTTCAGTTCGCCCACGCTTGAGGCGCTAGACGCCAAGCGCGGCGATCCTCGACCAGTCGAAGTGGCGATCCTCGACACCGCGCCATCAGAACGACAACTCGCCGCCGCCTATGGTCGCTGGGGCGCGGAGCATCCACTGCTGCGCAGTTTGTTGGAACCGAGCGACGGAACACGGCGGCTACGGACCAGCTACGCCGCCGATTTTCTAGCGGGAACGGGCGTCGATCTACCCAGGGATTCAGGCATCAAGGGGCATGAGTACAGCATGGAGGATCACGGCCTGTTCGCCGCCGGTATCATCCATACCGTCGCCCCAGACGCCGACCTGCATCTGGTCGAAGTCCTCAATCAGTTCGGCGTGGGATCGCTGGAAACGATCGCCCGTGGCGTCGAAGCCGCCCTCGAACGCAGGCGCGACCCAAAGGCAGCGCTGGTGATCAACTGCTCGTTCATGTTGAGTCTGCCACGTCCCGCCAGCCGGGACCGCGCCGGACACCCCGCGCCAGACTTCCCCTGGTCGCTGGCGAACAACGACCGTCTGCTGCAAGCGTGGGCACTACCGTTGCTTCTGGTGTGCGACCGTGCGATCAGCGCGGGGGCAGTCATCGCGGCTGCCGCTGGCAACGACGCCGAACTGGCCCCCGGCAACCGCGCCGGACCACGCCCACCGGCACGCTATCCAGCGGCGTTCGCCAGCGTGATGGGGGTCGGTGCGCTGACGGTGAGCGGCACACCAGCAGGGTACTCGAACTTTTCCGACGAACCGACGAGCAAGGGGTTAGTAACCTTCGGCGGCGATGTCGCCGCTACGGCGACAGGCATCGTCAATACTTCCGTCCCGCTGGTCGCCAACGCCGAGGATGGCGTACTGGGCGTCTATACCGGCGATCTTACCGAATCCGGGCGCGATGCTACCAACCCTCAGTACCGGCAAGTACCCGCATCCGATTCGCAACAAGAGCGGGTGGGCGCGTTGGGCTGGAACTTCGTTCGCAACGCCCGTAATCAGTGGGGCGCTCGCCCGCACGATCGGCAATGGCACCGCACCACAGGACGCCGAGCAGAAGTTACGCGACGCGGAAACAGCGACATCGTCACTGGGGGAGCAAACGTTCACGGTCAAGCAGGGGTAAAGCACGAAGCCCCGACGAGCATATCGTCGGGGCTTCGATAACGGCAGGAAACTACCCGGCGATTTCCGCCACATCGGCCTCGGCGCGTTCGCGGGTCGAGCCGCCAATCGAGAAGTAGGTCGCCTGCGGATGATGCACCACGATCGCGGCGGTCGACTGCTCCGGGACAAGCTGGAACGCCGATCGTCAGGCTAATGCCGATCTCGTCGGTCGGCAGGATCTGGAACAGCTTGGCGTGCTCGTCCAGGTCCGGGCAGGCCGGATAGCCCCACGAGTAGCGCTTGCCGCGCGGGTCGCTCGATGCCAAGTCCCTGCCGGATGATATGGTTGGTCCATTCCGCCAGCCCTTCGGCGGCGGTCACGGCCAGGCCATGGATCAGGATACGAGCGGCTGTAATCGCCCTTGGCCTGCAGTTCGTCGATGTAGTCGGTCGCTACCTGTCCCATCGTCACGAGCTGGAAGGCCGCCACGTCCATGCGTCCACTGTCGACCGGCGCGAAGTAATCGGCGATGCACAGCCGGTCGCGCTCCGGCTGGCGCGGGAAGAAGAAGCGCGTCAGTTCGCGTTGTGCGGTCGGCGGGATCGTAGACGATCAGGTCCTGCCCCGCCGATTGGACCGGGAAGAAGCCATAGACCACCGCCGGCTGCAACCAGCCCTGCTCGATGGCTTCACGCTGGAAGCGACGCAGGTTGCGGCATGAACTCTGTTTCGACCAGTTCGCGGTATTCCTCGCCCTTGGCGTTCTTCGCGCCCCATTGCAGCCGGAACAGCGCGTTGAGGTCCATGCAAGGCCACACATCGTCCAGCCGGATGCGCGTGTGCGCTTGCGTACCCCAGAACGGTGGCGTCGGAATATCGACATCGGTGCGCACGTTCGAACGCGCACCTTGCCTCGCTCGACGCGACCGACCTTTTCCAGCACGGTGCGTCCGCGCTCGGGCTGTGCCATGCGCCGCGACCGCTTCCTGCGTGCGTGCGCTGCGATGAACGCTGCGCGCGAGGCCGCGATCGGACAGCCGATCCATCGTTTCCAGACCCTCGAAGGCATCCTTGCAGTAGAACACGCCCGGCTCGTAGGCGTACACCGTCGGACACGAACGAGATGCGCTGGCCATACTGGCGATTGATCGCCGCGCCGCCGACCAGGATCGGATAGTTCAGGCCGCGCTTGTGCAGCTCCTGCACGCACAGCGGCATCTGCTTGGAGGTCGAGACCAGCAGCGCCGACAGACCGATCGCGTCGGCCTCGACTTCCTCGGCCTTGGCGATGATCGTGTTGAGCGGCACCTGCTTGCCCAGGTCGTACACGGTGTAGCCGTTGTTGGACAGGATCGTGTTGACCAGATTCTTGCCGATGTCGTGCACATCGCCGTAGACCGTCGCCAGCACGACCTTGCCCTTGGTCACGCCTGCGACGCTGATCGAGGTACTGTTCGAGGTGCGCCACGGACTTCTTCATGACCTCGGCGGATTGCAGCACGAACGGCAGGATCAACTCGCCCGCGCCGAACTTGTCGCCGACCTCTTTCATGGCAGGCAGCAGCACATTGTTGAGCGTACCGACCGCCGCATCGCCGCGTGGTCGCTCCGGCGTCCATGCGCTGCGCGATGCATCGTGTCGATGTCGGCTTCGACGCCTCCTTCTTGCGATGGACGATCTTCCAGTGCATGCGCTGCTCGACGGTCATGCCCTCGGTCGGATCGGCCTTGCTTTCCTTTTCCGCTCGCCGTACTCTCGCTGAAGAGCTGGATCAAGTGCGACAGCGCATCTTCGGAGCGGTCGAAGATCACCGCCTTCGCAGACCTCACGCTGATCCTGCGGGAATGTCGGCATAGGCGGTGACATGCGCCGGATTGATGATCGCCGCGTCCAGTCCGGCATCGACGGCATGTTTCAGGAAGACCGAGTTGAGCGCCGCACGAGCGTGCGGATCGAGGCCGAACGACAGGTTCGACACGCCCAGGATCGTCAGACAGCCAGGAATGTGCTGCTTGACCAGCCGGATGCCCTCGATGGTTTCGACGCGTTGCGGCGTTCTTCGGCCTGCCCGGTGCTGATCGGCAGGCACAGCACGTCGAAGAGCAGTGCTTCGCTTGGCACGCCGTACTCGTCGCGTGCGATCTGCGTGATGCGCTGCGCGATTTCGAGCTTCTTGTCGGCGGTACGCGCCATGCCGTCTTCGTCGATCGTCAGGGCGATCGTCGCCGCGCCATAGCGTGCCACCAGCGGCAGCACCCGGTCGATCTTATCGCCGCGCCCGCCTTCGAGCGAGACCGAGTTGACGATCGCACGTCCGGGATACATTTCGAGCGCGGCCTTGAGCACATCGGCTTCGGTCGAGTCGATCACTGCCGGAAGTTCGATGCCCAACGCCACCTTCTTGAGCAGGCGTTGCATCTGCTCGCGTTCGTCGGCGCGTTCGGTCATCGCCACGCCGATATCAAGCGCATGTGCGCCGGCGTCCATCTGCTCGTGCGCGACCTCCATCAGCGCGTCGTAGTCGTCATTCAGCAGCAGACGCTTGACCTTGCGCGATCCGGTCGAGTTGAGCCGCTCGCCGATCATCAGCAGTGTCGCGTCCTGCTTGAGCGCCACCGCACGCATGCCCGACGCGACCATCGGCTCGTGTTCGATCTCGCGCTGCTTGGGCGCATGTGTCATGACCGAGTGTATCGGCCAGGCACTTGATATGCGCTGGCGTCGTGCCGCAGCAGCCGCCGACCACCGACACACCAAGATCGTCGACGAACTCGCGCAGTGACTGGGTGAACGGTTCGGGTCCCAGGCCGTAGACAGCCTTGCCATCGACGTTGATCGGCAGTCCGGCGTTGGGGATACACGACACATGCACCCTGGCGTGTTCGCACAGGTAGCGGATCGGCTCGCGCATGTGCTCCGGTCCGGTCGAGCAGTTGAGGCCGATCACATCCACGACCGGCATAGCCTCGATCGTCGCCAGCACCGCACCGATATCGGCACCCAGAATCGTGCGTCCCGACACTTCGAGGAAGAACTGTGCCTGAACCGCGACATCGTGGCGGTCGAGTTCGCCGAAGCAGCGCCGGATGCCATCCAGGGCGGCCTTGACTTCCAGCACGTCGAACGACGTCTCGATCAGCAGCACGTTCGCGCCGCCTTCGACCAGGGCGCGTGACTGTTCCAGAAGATGTCGCTCAGTTCGTCGAAGGTAATATCGCTGAGAGCGCCGGTTCGTCGGACGAGGGCAGCTTGCCAGTCGGCCCGATCGAGCCAGCGACGAAGCGCTTGCGTCCATCGAGGGCTTCAAAGCGGTCGGCGACGCGACGGGCGATGCGGGCGGCCTCGACGTTGATCGCGTGTGTCTGCTCGCCCAGACCCCATTCTTCGAGTCGGATGCGCGTCGATTGGAAGGTACAGGTTTCGAGCACGTCGCAGCCCGCTTCCATGAACGAGGTATGCACCTGCTCGATCACATCCGGTCGGGTGATCACCAGATAATCGCGACAACCATTGTATTGCTTCGCCGCCAAAATCCTCCGCCTGAAGATCGAATTCGTCCAGGCTGGTTCCCATCGCGCCGTCGTAGATCAGGACACGATGCTTGAGTTCAGCGAGATATGGTGATTGGTTAGCTCTATCGATCACGACCCACCTGTACCTTTAATAGCAAAAACCCCTTCCAGATAGGGAGGGGCTAGCGCACCTCCTCATCTTCCAGACGTTCACCGTCTGCCGGAGTTAGCACCCACCGCACACGCGCCATTGGCATGTGCCGGGTTGCCGGGGCTTCGTCGGGCCGATCCCTCCGCCCCTCTGGATGAGGTTTTGATTTGTTCTTTCGCCGCCGAAGTATAGCAACGGGGTTTCGTTACGTCAATGCCTGCTTCTTGGTTTGCGTGTTGTAGCGGTTCATGGACGTGAGCAACCCTTCGCGCACGAATGTTTCCACGGCGTCCGCGACACGACCGTACAGGTCGGGCAACTGCTCGGTTTCGGCACGACTCCAGTTTCCCAGCACGTAATCGCGAGTGTCCCACCCTTCGGGCGGGCGTCCGATGCCGACGCGCAAACGTGGGAACACGTTGGTTCCCAGGTGCGTGATGATCGACTTCATACCGTTCTGACCACCCGCGCTGCCATCCGCACGTATCCTGATCGTGCCAAAGGGCAGATCGAGGTCGTCGTAGATCACCAGGAGTTGCTGCTGCGGGTCCAGTTTGTGCCAGCGCACCAGCGGTCCAACAGCCTGCCCGCTCTCGTTCATAAACGTGAATGGCTTGGCTAGCACCACGCGCTGTCCGGCAATCGAGCCGCTGGCGATACGAGCTTTGGACTGCTTTTCACCGAACCCAAGACCATAGCGATCAGCCAGGTATTTGAGCGACTGAAAGCCGACGTTATGGCGATTTTTCACGTATTCTTCGCCCGGATTGCCCAGGCCGACGATTAAGTACATCAGGTCTTCCGTATAATATCCGGTATTCTACCAAAATCTATCTGCTCAGCAGGCCATCAGCTAATGATGAGCTTGTTCATTGGAGTGTCAGCATGCGACCATTGTGCGACGAATCGTCGCTTTCTATACTGGTGAAGTGAAAACGTGAAAATCAAACCCCTCCGTTTGACTGTAGCACTTGCGCTGGCCCTGGATTTTTCCGGGTCGCTCCATGTGTATGGTATGGAAGATGCCCTGGGAAGCACCAGAGAGAACATCATGGCGACGATTTTGACCATCATAGCCGGACTATGGCTCGCCGCCAAAGCCGTCCCGTCGTCCGACCAGGACGGCGATGATGTGTACTGGGTCGCTTTTCTGCTGCCACTGGCTTTTGTCCTGTCGATCTCCGACATTTTCAGCTTCGTCCAAGAGGGATGGTCATTCGCCCGTTACGTCATGTTCATCGGCGGGACAGTCGCGCTGGTACTACTGGCGGCGCGGCGCGCCCCGACACCATGGATCGCCGCCCTGACGTTCGCGCTTGGGGTCGGTCTGCGCTCGATTCATATGAAGTATGTGCCGCTCGAACCGATTCGCGGCGATATGTTACCGCTGGTGCAGCAAGCCCTGGGTAATCTGTTCGCGGGGAACAGTCCCTACACCACCTACTCCATGCCCTGGGAACTACCGTTGACATATCTGCCCTTGACCTGGCTATCCTACACACCCGCATTCCTCACCGACCTCGACCTTCGCTGGATCAACATCGTGGCAGAGGGCGCGATCCTGGGCGCGGCGCTGTTTACGGCGCGGCGTATGCCGGGGCGGACCATGCGTGCCGACGCGCCGCTGTTGCTGTGGTCATTGCTGTTCCTGTTGCCGAGCGTCATCCATTGGGACATGATAACGAGCGCTCCGATTGGCTGGGCGGTGCTGGCCTGGGCGCTGGCGCTCGTGGTCACGCGGCGGCGCGAGGCACCGCTGCTTATTGGCATGTGTGCTGCTACGACGCCATTTATCGCGGTTTTCGTGCCGCTGATCGCCGTGTACTGGTGGCGCACGGATGGCTTGGCGGTGCTGGTGCGACGGGGCGTGGTCGCTGCTGCGGTCGCCACCGTGCTATTACTGCCCTGGTTCGCGTGGTCACCGCAGCCGTTTCTCGACGGCAGCTTCCGTTGGTTCAATGACCTCGATCGCTTTCCTGGCACGAAATGGCAGGGCGAGGAAACCTGGGTGCAGATCACCGGCTGGAGCGGTGAGTTCTGGAGGCGCGGTTGGGAAACGTGGCTCAAGCCAATCCAGATGCTGTTGGTGCTGCTTGTCACCGCGTTGTATGCCTTGCGACGAGCCAGCCGTGCTGATCTGTTACCATACAGTACGGCAGCGTTTATCCTGTTTATGTCGTTCAATCCGGTCTTATGGCCGTATTTGTATAACCCTGCCCTGATCGCGGCGCTGCTGGCGACGGCTGTACCAGCATCCGGTCTTGTCAACCCAACTCAAATGAAAGCACACGCATGAAACATCGTTCATTCCGTCCGCTCGTTTTCATCAGTACGTTTGTCCTGTGTGTTGGCCTGGTCGTACCAAGCAAAGCCGCACCGAACGCCGCCCGCTCACAGGTGGCAGTCGACGCAGATGTCGAAGCGCTGGTCTTTGAAAACGGCTACACCGCAAACATCATCGGCAATGGGTCGAGCCGTGTGCTGCGGTCCAGCCAGAAGAACTACACCAACACTGGCTGGGTGCGCGATCTGGATTATGCCATCGCCGGATACAGCTATACGCTGCACGATATGAGCGTGATGCGCGAAAATGTCGATCTCTTTCTCGCAACCACCAATAACGAGGGTGTTGTTGCCGAAACCTACGACATCATCCTCAACCGAGGCGTGAACAGCGGTGCGTGGGACGCGATGCCAAATCTGATCGACGCGAGCTATGTGTATGCGTCCAAGACTGGCGACCGCGAATGGGTCGCCCGAAACATTGGCACGCTCGAACGGATCGCCGGTTGGATCACCCGCCTCGACACCAACAGCGACGGCATGCCCGACCGCGACATCTTTCCTTATGGCTATTTCGACACCGTCGAAAACAGCGTCATGCATACCTATGCCATCGCCAAGTTCTATTCCGCCTACCGGGAGATGGCCTCGCTCCAGCGCATGCTCGGACGCGACGGCACGCAGTACGACGCGCTGGCGAACCGTCTCCGCTCCGGATTCCACCTCAGCACAGCAGCGGGTGGCTATTGGCCCGCGAATCAGGCGTGGCCGATCGCGTGGCGCAAGGCCGACGGTCGCGTGTTCAACGTTTTGGAGACCTTCGGTGTATTCCAGGCAGCGCATGATGGATTGCTGGGTCCGGCGGACGGTTGGCGTTACCGTAACCTGATGGCCTTGATGCACAACTCGCTTGCTACGCTGATCGGCGGTCCGACGCCCACCAAGCTGACGCTAGACGGCTATCCTCTGTCTGTGCGCCGCGACATCGTGCCACCTTCGCAGAACTGGATGCTCGATGCGTCCGCGCCCTGGCTCGTCGGGATTCACGCTCCGGCGATGGCGGCGGCGGGCTATCCCGAAGACGCACAGGCCGTGCTTGGTGCCTACAGCGCCATGGTCAGGGCAGTTGTGCCACCAACGATGGAGTTCGCGGCGGGTCCGAACGCACGCTATGGCGCAGGCGATTCCGGCGACCGTGGGCGCACCTGGGACAACGCGGCGTGGTTCGCGGCGATCTACGGTGGGCACTTCGGTCTGACGATGACGCCTTCGGAACTGATCATCGCGCCACAGCCTTTCCGGAGGGTAGCAGGCGACCGCCTTGACGACTTCTTGTACCAGGGCGCGCGCGTCACGATGGAACTCGATGCCACGAACCGCGTTTATCGGTTGACTACCGATCAGCCGCTCAATGTCCTGCTGCGTCCGGTCGGCGACGGGGCGACAGTATATGTCGACGGTCAGGATCGCGGACCTGAATTTCGAACCCGCATGGAAGCAGGGCAATCGATCTATGTTCAAACCGTGGGTCAAAACGCGGAACGTGCCGATTCTGCATTCGAGCAGGTATGGCGACGTGCCGACGGTCCCGTGCAACGCGGCGAGGCGACACGCTCGTGGCTATGGGGTCCGATACCATTTCGAACTGCCGCCGAGATATACGCCGAAAGCCCGAACGGCTATCGCCAGGTTGATTACTACGACAAAGCCCGTATGGAGATCACCCGTCCCGCTGGCAATCGCAACGACCGCTACTATGTGACCAACGGCCTGTTGGTCAAAGAACTGGTCAGCGGCTTTTTGCAAACCGGCGACGCGCAGTTTGAAACGCGCTCGCCATCGAATGTGCCGGTGGCGGGCGATCCCGGCCCGGCGAATCCCGCGCCACCGTATAGCGTGTGGGAGCCGTATGTTTCGCTCAATCAGGACCGCCGCGCACAATCGCGGGTCGGGCAGACGGTATCGGCGACCATCGACACGGCGGGCGTCCTGGGCGACGATTCCTCGCTGGCACGCCCCGAAACGCGCATCGTGAACTTCGACAACACCCTGGGACACAATATCCCGGATGTGTTCTGGCGCTTCCTGCAAGCACAGCCTGACGATTGGTTGTTCGCGTTCGGCTATCCAGTCAGCGAGCCGTACTGGACCGTCGCACGAGTCGGCGGTGTCGATAAGCGCGTGCTGGTGCAGTTGTTCGAGCGCCGCGCCTTGACCTATACTCCGGGCAATCCGGCAGGCTTCGAGGTCGAGATGGGCAACGTGGGGCAACATTATCATCAGTGGCGCTACGGATTCCAGCCCTGGGATTATTTCCGACAAAACTATTAGCTGTCGTATTCCGTAAGGATTAAGTGCAGCCGCAGGAATCTCATCATTTTCATTGGTCGTTGGTCGTGTCAAGGAGAACAGTTTGAAGTCGTTGCGTTACCGTTCAATCTTCGCCCTCGTGCTAATGCTGGCAGGGTTAGTACCTACCGCCATGCACGTGCAAGCCAATGATTATGTCGCCCGCGCCTACGACAAAGGCTCACCTTTTGGCATCGTGTCGGCGCTGGGAAACCGCGTCCGCGACGACGAGCAGGACGCGGCGGTTGCGCTGATGCGCGAAGCGGGCGTGCAGTGGGCGCGTGAGGAAATCTCCTGGGATAAAATCCAGCCGCTCAAAGGTGGTCCCTACCAATGGAGCGGCACAGGCGACGGCTTTTATAATTATGATCGCACGATTGAACGGCTACATAACGCGAACATCAACGTCCTTGGCTTACTGGCTTATAATCCGGCCTGGTTTAAAAGCAAGAATCCTACACTGGATGAATGGCTTTCCGACTGGGGCGACTACGTCTACAACACGGTCGCACGTTACGGGCGTGACCGTGGGCAGGTGAAATACTGGGAGATATGGAACGAGCCGAACCTGCGAAAGTTCGGCTATGAGAACACGATCTATACCATCCAGGACTATGTGCGGCTCCTGGATGTAGCGCGCGCTGCCGCGAAATCGGCGGACCCCGAAGCCGTGATCGTGCTGGGTGGCGTCGCCAGCATCTGGGGCGATTTTTCGAGCGCCGAGGACTACGACGTACCGACCTACCTGCGGATGCTGTACGATGCTGGCGGGTGGAACTCGTTCGACGTGCTGGCGATTCATCCCTATCGCCCCGGTGCTCCCGAAGCCAGTTCGTGGCGGCGCGATGTCGCCCAGGATTTCGAGGCTGAGCTTCGCACGGTCGATGGGTTACTCGCCGAGTTCGGCAACAAGCCAGTCTGGCTCACTGAGGTCGCCTGGTCAGCCTACAATGGCTTCTACGGCGTCTCAGAACTCGATCAAGCGGCCTACCTGACGCGAATGTACCTGCTGGCAATGTCGCATCCGTCGATTCAGCGCGTGTTCTGGTACGACCTGCGTAACGATACAGCGCCGAACGCGGCCTATGCAGAGCCAGTTCTCGACATCAAAGAACCGGAATATAATTTCGGTCTGCTGCGCCGTTCCTACCCACTCGACCCCAACCGCGCCGACCTACGCAAGCCCGCGTTCGTCGCATATCGTGCGCTGACGAGCATCGTTGGTGGTTTACGCCAAACCAGCGTGCTCGCGTACGGCGAAAACGTCGAAGCCCCCGGCATGTTTGGCTTTCGCTACGATGGGCTGGATCGCTCGACCCTGGTGTTCTGGCGCACCAGCGCGGAAGCGTCGCCACTGATTTCGGTGCAATGCGATTGCCACGACGTGCGAGTCCGGCAGTGGGACGGCAAGTTGCTCGGCATCGTGCAAACACGCGGCATGCTGACGGTACGACTCGATTCGATCGGCCTGCCGATCTATGTGGAGTGGGGGTCAGATCGCGTGGGTGGCGGACAGTTCTTTGAGGAAACCAACCATAACATCCCCGATATCTTCCTGAACTACTGGCGCTCCAACGGCGGCGCGGACCAGTTCGGCTATCCCCTGACTGGCGCGATCGCCGAGCCGGACCCTGCCACCGGCAAGACGCGCCTGGTGCAATACTTCGAGCGAGCGCGGTTCGAGGAACGCCCGGATGCCGGAAGCGCTGGCCGCGTCGGGTTAGGACGACTTGGCGACGAGATGCTCCAGCGTATGAGTGTCGATTGGCGAACGCTGCCGAAGATCGCTACGCCGTCGCCGGATTGCACATTTTTCGCCGCGACGGGACACCAGGCTTGCGCTCCCTTCCGCGACTATTGGGAACGCAACGGCGGCCTCGCTCGCTTTGGTATGGCGCTCACGGAAGCCTTCGATGAAAACGGCGTTACGGTGCAATACTTCGAATTCGCCCGTATCGAGCGCCACCCCGGATTGGCAGGCACGAACGCCGAAATGCAGATTGGACTACTCGGTCGCAACCTGTATGTGACGCGCACAATGTGGCCTTAAGACGGACGACTGACCACGAACAATCGACCACCGGAGGGGGAACACTATCCCACGGTCATTGCCACCCGTAACACCAGGGGTAGCAACGACCGTGGGATGTTCTATCTCCTGGATATTGTCCATAATCTGCCACTGTTCTTCGGGGTTGATCGTCGCGCATCCGCGGGCAATTTCTCCCCTTGTGACCGTCCTTGTCACACCTGTCCGCTAGAATACGACTAAAGATCGTAGGGCGCGAAGGAGTACGAGAGCATGGCATTACGGGATGAGTTGAGCAATAAACACGAGTATTCACCGGGTTTGCGTGAGATACGGCGGCAACTGCTGCTGATTCCAGAAGCACCCGCGCTTCTCGCCTTACTCCTGATCGGCTGGGCATACAATTTTCCACCGATCATTGGCATCTTCACTGCGTTAACAATCGCGTTCTTCTTGCTGCGTTTGTTTTTGCTGTGGTCGGCAAACCATGAACTCGAACAGGCACATTACCGGATCGCCGACCGACTAGCGGGCACAGCGTTACGCATCTATCCCTGGTCGGCTGATGCCCTCGCGGTCAAGGCACGCTGGTTATCATCGCAGGGT
Source organism: uncultured Chloroflexia bacterium (assembly GCA_963790835.1). Lineage (GTDB taxonomy): Bacteria > Chloroflexota > Chloroflexia > Chloroflexales > Kallotenuaceae > JBBSGA01. The sequence goes on along the minus strand of CAWBPU010000002.1, from coordinate 881,032 downwards.
GACGACGTAGCAGCCGAGCAGATGCTACGGCGTGCAGCACATTTTGCACCTCAGAACGCGGATATTCATGGAGCCTTAGCTGGAGCGCTCTTGCAGCGTGGTGAGTACACAGCCGCCCGCGAAGAAGCGATATACGCGCGTCAGCTTGCCCCATCCCCGATTGCGACTCAACACCTGGCCTGGCTAGCACTGCACGTCGACCACGACGCAGCGAAGGCACAGCGGCTGCTGCAAAGCGCCGAGCCGGACAAGTTGCAAGCGTCGTTGGCGGCACCTTTGATGGTGTTACTGACGGAAGTACAAGTAGCGCGCAAGACCCTGGACGACGCCCAGGCGACGATGCACCATATTGAAACGCTTATCGACGGCTGTCCATTGCCCCAACAGGCCGAGCTAGCCTATCATCTTGGACGGCTGCACAACGCCGCAGGCGATGACGGCAACGCATATTTTCGGCGCAGCCTCGACCTCGACCCGCATGGACGCTACGCTCATAGCGCGTGGCGCGAGATGGTACAACCCTCGACGCTGGACCGTGATGATGACAGTAAACAGTCAGCGGTGGGCAGACGGCGACCAAAAGAGATATAGATCTAGCGTCTGGTACATCAAAAGGGAGCGAAGCCGCGTGGCTTCGCTCCCTTTTCGTTTGGCGGCGCGGTCTATTGGAGCCGTACCTGCACCTGTTGCTCGCGACCGTCACGTAAGAACGTCACGTTGATCGTATCGCCAGGATCAGATTCGGTTTCGATCACATTCCGCAGATCGCCGACCGAGCGGATCGGCGTATTGTTGATCGCCGTGATGATATCACCATCGATTGGTACGGTTTCACCATTAATCTGGACGCCCCGCGTGCCGCCACGCAGTCCTGCTGCTTCGGCAGGACTGCCGGGGACGACTTCGCTGATGATCACGCCGCTGGCGCTCGGCAAGTTGAGTTGCTCGGCGATTTGTGGGAACAGGCGAAACACCGACACACCCATACGCGGACGACGGTATTCGCCGTTCTCGATTATTTGACGTGCCACACGCTTGACGCGGTTGATCGGCACGGCGAAGCCAAGGCCGATGTTACCCGCACTCTCGTTGCTTTGGGCGCGGCTGGCGATCAGCGTATTCATACCGATGACTCGTCCCGCCGAATCGAACAACGGACCACCGGAGTTACCGGGATTGATCGCAGCATCTGTTTGGATCAGCCCCTGTAAACTGGAATCAGAAGATTCCCGTGAACTAATCTCTGAGATCGAGCGGTTGAGGGCGCTGACGATACCCGATGTCACGGTCTGTTCCAGGCCAAGTGGACTGCCAATCGCCACGACGATCTGCCCGATCTGCAATGTTCCTGAGTCGCCTAGCTCGACCGGCGTGACACTCGGCGGCAATTCCTGTACCTGCACGATCGCGATATCGCCATCGGCGAAGGTGCCAACTAGCCGCCCCTGTGCAGTCGAACGGTCGGCAAAGGTAACATAAATTTCCTGCATTTCAGCAGCAACATGGTTATTGGTGATGATATGTCCCTGATCATCGATCACATAGCCAGAACCTGTCACATTGCCGTCGCTGAGGTTGACCACGCCGTTGATCGTGCGGCGATAGACGTTGTTGATCACACGTTCGTATTCCGACAGAATCGCCTGATCGTTCGTGTTAAGTTGCGTTGGCGTCGGCTCGTCCTGTGCCATCGCCACACCACCGCCGCCGATAGCGTTGTCGCGGAGCGAAGAGTTCGTGCGCGGTGTCGGCGCTACATCAGCAACTGGCGTGCGACCGGCTCTCGTTGGCTGTTGCGCAGTACTTTCGACGATATCACAACTTGTTAGCAAGACAACGCATACAAGCATGAGTGCTGAAAACACACGATAGGAACGGCGATCATTCATTGGCATGTACTCCGCAAATTGGGACTATGACAGAAAAGGTTGATTGAATTGCACATAGGCAAGAACAATACCAACACACGCATCATCTACGTATCAGCATAGGCGCATCAAACGCTCGTTTATACCGGGAACTACGACCCACAGCAGCGCGTCTTACAGATATGCAGCCTTGTGCTGCACCAGATGTTTTTGCCTACGACATGTATGTGGAAGTTAGTATGTTGCTACGTCATTTGACGGCACTTGTCCTTCTGCTAGGGTGTACGCTGACGCCAGCGTTCGCTCGGCAGAACAGCACGGCTTCGATCGAGATCAGCGCGTTCTATGGTGGCACAGCGAAAACCGGCTATTGGGTGCCGGTTCACGTCACTGTCGCCAACGATGGTTCCGACCGTAACGCTATGATTCGGTTATCAACCAACACCAGTGGCACGTTCGACGCACCCGTCGAGTTACCGCGTGGCGCACGCAAATCGTTGGTGATGTACGTTCGCGCCCAGGGCTTTACTCGCACCATCACGGCACACCTGCTGGATGGCGGGCAGGAGATTGCCAGCGACAGCCTGAACGTGACGATGGTTGGCACATCTTCATTGCTTATCGGCCTGATCATGGAGCAGCCACTCGCCGCGCCGCTGCATGTGCCACGCGCACAGATTCGCCAGACGCCGCAGATCGTCGATAAGCATGATATTCCCGCTCGTGCCGAGGGGTTAGCTATGTTCGACGCGCTCGTGCTGGACGAACGCGCCTTCGAGGGCTTAGCATCCGAACAGATCGCGGCGCTGGACGATTGGGTTCAAAGTGGCGGTCAGATGGTGATCAGCGTTGGGCAGAACCCTGCCGCCGCCGCAACCCTGCCGCCAATCTTTCAGATCGGCACAGCCGGAACGCTCGCTGACCGCGACGTGACGAACACAGTATTAAGTGAGCTTGGCGCGGACGTCCCCTTCAAGGCGGCTACGATCACACCTACGGGAACCAGTCGTGCGTTGGATGAGATGACCATCCAGCGCCAATGGGGGCGCGGTCGTATCAATCTGCTTGGGTGGAGCCTGAGCGATCTGGCGCTGCAAAAGCTGCCACGTGACACCAGTATGTGGAGCAGCCTACTACAGATTCGTGTCGTTGATCCAAACTTCCAGGGCGACATGAGCTTCGACACGATTCAAGAACAGCAGTTCGTGCAAGCCTTATACAACCTGCCAGTGTTATCGTTGCCGTCGTTAAACGTCCTCGGCATCGCTCTGATTGTGTATATCCTTTTGATCGGTCCCGGCCTATTCCTCGTGTTACGGCGGCTCGATCGACAGGCGCTGGCCTGGCTCTTGATCCCCGCAATCACGATCGTCTTCGCGCTTGGTACCTATGGCTATGGCTTGAGCATCCGTGGCAGCGACGTGGTGGTGAACGAAATATCGTTCATCCAACCGCTAGGCGACCGCGCCCGGATTCGGACGTTCACCGGGATCTTTTCACCTGCCGACCGCACCTATGATGTCACTGTAGACGGCGATGCCCTCACCCGACCGTTGCAGATCGACGGTATGTGGGGAGGTCAGGCGGCGCAAGCGGTGAGCAACGGTCGATACAGTCTGGGTGGCGTCAAGGCACTGCCAGTCGCCCAGTGGTCGATGACGATGTTTGCTGCAGAAACCCGCCTGCCCTTCAAGACCCTCGCCGCCAACCTGGAATTAGGCAAGCGTATGGTGCGCGGCGTGGTGCGTAACGACGGCGACACCGTCATACGTGACGTGGCAATCATCTATGGCTCGCGGGCACTCGCTGTCGGCGACCTCGCGCCCGGTGAATCCAAGGATGTGGAGTTTCCGCTCAACAACATGGGCCACAGCGGCATGAGCATGGCGATGGCTATATTCAAGGATCGCTGGAGTCCACAGTCTGGACCACCGCCTGATCTGCGTATCCCCGTACAACTGCTCGACTCACTGTATAGTTACGCTCCGACGACACGCACCGCCGCGCCGCTGGCGATTGGCTGGCTCGACACCAGTCCGCTGAATATTTCAACGGGAGAGCAGCGGCTCCAAACCCAACAACGAGTGCTGGTGGAGACGCCGATCGAACTGAGCTACGCCGATTCAGTCGCATTTCCACGTGGGCTGCTCTGGCCAGAATACACCGCCAATGGCACGAACAACTTGTGTATGACGCAATGGGGAAGTGGCACGGTCATCGATTCAGACACGATCACGGCGACGCTGCGATTACCACAGGCTGCTCGCGATCTCGCCGTCACCAAAGCCGTCATCTATCCCCAGGTCGAAGGACAACCACCCGCTCGCGTCGTCAGCGAGGTGTTCGACTGGCAAGCCAACGCCTGGAAGCCACAGTCGGAAAAACTTACCTCGTTCGATCTGAGTGATCCTGCCCGCTTCTTCCGCGATGGCGAGATACGTATTCGAGTACACATCCCGGCGGTGGGAGCACGTGGCGGGTGTCTGGTGCTCGATTCGAGCATCGAGGGAACACGATGAACGCCATCGAAACGCATGACCTGACCCGTCGCTACCGTAGCACAGTCGCGCTGGATGGCCTCAATCTCGCAATCGAACAGGGCGCGATTTACGGCTTCATCGGTCCCAACGGTGCCGGAAAGACCACGACCCTGCGAATGCTGGCGGGCTTGCTCGAACCGACCTCCGGCGAGATCACACTGCTGGGGCGCTCGCTCGACCGCCACGGACGTGCCGCGCAGCAGTTGGTCGGATATATGCCGGACTTCTTCGGCGTATATGACGACCTGCGCGTGTGGGAATACCTCGACTTCTGGGCGCGCTGCCACGACCTGCCAGCGGCACGCCGACGCAAAACTGTTGACGACCTGCTCGATCTGGTCGACCTGACGCCTAAGCGCAACGCCTTCGTCCAAACACTGTCGCGTGGTATGCAGCAACGCTTATGTCTGGCGCACACGCTGGTTCATGACCCGCCCATTCTGCTGCTAGACGAGCCAGCATCCGGCCTCGATCCCCGTGGACGCCTGGAACTGCTGGAATTGCTCCGCACCCTGAGCGAGATGGGCAAAACTATCGTGCTGTCGTCGCACATCCTGAGCGAACTTGCCGAAGTATGTACGGCCCTCGGTATCATTCGCTCCGGCAGGCTGGTGGTAAGCGGCACGCTCGAAGACGTACGGCGCACGCTCGGCGGTGCGAACCGCCTGCGCATACGGGTACAACGCGACGCTGCCACGGCGTCCGCGCTCGTGCGGGCGTTCGCTGGCGTCGATGACGTTGCGATCGAACCGGACAATCATCATCTGCATGGTGTCATGCCCACACCCGAGCAAGCGGCAACGCTGCTGGTGGATTGGAGTGGTGACGACGAACAAGCGACGGCACTGCTGGCACACCTGGTAGCGCAGGACATCGCTGTGCGCTCATTCGCCGACGAGGGTGGCGACCTGGAAGATTTGTTCATGCAATTAACCGAACAGCAGGAGCGTGCCTGATGTTTTCCCTTAACCCGATCATCGTTAAAGAGTTACGCTCGCGCATGCGTGGCGGGCGCACGTCGATCATTCTGTCCATCTTTCTGGTTGGTCTGGCGGCGATCTGCTATGCCGTCCTGCAAGTCTTCCAGGCACAGGCACGGATCGGTAGCCCACTTATCAGCGCCCATCTGGGCAAGGGGTTATTCGCCGCGCTGTCGTTGGCAGAAGTACTCCTGGTGACGTTCCTGACACCAGCGGTGACGGCGGGCGCTATCAGCGGCGAGCGCGAGCAACTGACCTACGACCTGCTCGTGGCGACGCCGTTGCGTCCGGGGCGCATCCTATCCGGCAAACTCGTCGCCACCCTCTCATATGTGCTGCTGCTAATCTTCACGGCGATTCCGCTAGGAAGTCTGGTTCTAATCTTCGGCGGCGTTTCGCTACGCGACCTGCTGGAAGCCTTGCTACTGCTGGTCGTCACGGCGTTCACCTTCGGCATGATTGGGCTATTCTGCTCGACCGTGGTCCGACGTACGATCACCGCGACGATCCTGGCTTATGCGCTCGTCCTACTGCTGGTTGTCGGTTCATTCTTTATCGTCACGCTGCGCATAGCAGCCAATCCCAACCAGCCTATCAGCCATTCGCGTATCGTCGCCGCCAGCCCGTTCAGCGCCATGTTCTCGATTGTCATTCGTGCCTCCGCTGATGGCAGAGTCATGCCACGCGGTCCCAGCCCGATCATGGATAGCGCTGGTATGATCATGAGCATGCCGGGGCTGAACACACTCGCGACGGGTGTCGTGGAATACGGCAACAACGGACCGGAAACCTATCCGATCTATCGTTGGACGATCGTCCTGTATAGTGTATGCGGGCTGCTTTGCTACTGGCTCACCAGTCACCTGATTCGTCCGCGCCGTCGCTGGCGACTCGACCGGCACGATCTGGTAATGGTCGTCGCACTTGTTGCGGTCGGGACAGCCGGAAGCTATTGGCTCGATACATGGCCTCAATTCACCCGACTGGTCGGGCTATAGATAGAAGGTACAGAATGACACGTCGACCTGACGACGAGCAAACGCCCTACACTGGCGACACCAGGCCTATGGAGGTGCCAGCGGACGTGCGGCGACAATCACCGCAGGGTGGAAGCAAGGTGGCAGGTCCGGCAACGCCCCAGGCCGGACAACGCCGCGCTGCTACGCCCGTCGTACGCCAGGGCCCGGGACGCAGCGCCCAAGCCGCGCAACCACAAACGCCTGCCAACAGTCGTCCGGCTTCTGTCCGCGCCAGCACCACCGCCGGCAACACGCCGAAACGTGCACCAGCAGCGCGGGCAGCCTCGCCTGTTCTTGGCAGAACACGGGTGCGCCAGCCGCGCTCGATCCGACGTATGTTCGCTCGCATCGGCCTCGTGCTGTTCGTACTCGTGCTGGTAGCCATCGGCGCGGTACTGGTGGTGCAACAGCAGGTGGCCGCGCAGGTCGCGCTCGCCGACCTGCGCTCGAACCGCCCGATCGCCAAGCCGCTCGTTACGCCGCTCAACATTTTACTGCTGGGCGTGGACAGTCGTCCCGATCATCCCGAAGAAGGCATCCGGTCGGATAGCCTGCTGGTGCTGCACCTCGATCCTGGTGGCGGCTGGGCGAACCTGCTGGCGATACCGCGCGATTCTGTAGCGGACATTCCCAACGTAGGACAAACCAAGATCAACGCGGCATTCGCGCAAGGACACGACCGCGCCGCCGAGTTGTACGGCGAAGGCACCGATCCGACCGCCGGCGGGGCGGCGTTGGCGGGTGAAACCGTCGAAAACTTCCTGGGCCTGCGCCAGCTTGGCGGACGCATAGATTACGTCGCCACGATCAACTTCGATGGGTTCGCCGCGATGATCGACGCCGTTGGCGGCATCGACGTGGACGTTCCGTTCACGATCGTCGACGAGGAATATCCTACACCGGACTTCGGCATCATGCGGATCGAGATTCCAGCAGGACGCCAGCATATGGACGGTGAAGTGGCGTTGCAATACGTTCGGACACGCCACGCCGATTCCGACTTCGGACGCGCCGAGCGCCAGCAACAGGTGATCAGCGCCATCGTCGCGGCAGTGCGTTCGCGTCCCGCGCCGCTCCAACCCTTTGCGGCGGCACGGCTGGCACGCGCTGCTGGTGGGGCGATCAAAACGACATTCCCCGTCGGGCGACCCGACGCGCTGCTGATGGCACTGCTGATGACACGGCTCGATCCTGCTACGATCGGCACATTCCGCATCACCCCCGACACGGTGCAAGGCTCCGAACAAGGCTCCGATATCTATTGGGATGCGGGCGGTGTCCAGGGGTTAACACAGCAATTCCTGGCACGTTCGGGCGAAAAACCGGAATTCGCGACAGTGCAAGTACGCAATGCCGCCGAGGTCGGCGGCCTCGCCGGGCAAGTCACGAATACGCTCGCCGAAGCAGGATTTACCACGACCACACCCGCGACCGACGAAGCCATCGGGCAATCGATCATCGTCGATTACACGGGCAAGTTGCGCACACGCGAGCGGTTACAACAAAGCCTGAACGGGATGCCAGTCGAGGAACGACCGGCCTCAGAAGCGCCATCCGGCGTGGATATCGCCATCATCCTGGGAGCGGACTACGCCAGGTATGTAGCACCGTAGCGGACACATGAGCATCCGGCAGCGTACCCGCGTGTGCGCTGCCATTCCCGTATTACCACTCACAAAGGTTTTACTCGCGCACCAGCCGCCCGTGATCGACCATCGCACAACGGTTCATCACGACCGTGATACCAGCATCCTGGGCGCGTTGGGCGGCGAGACGGTCATACACGCCCATCTGCATCCAGATCGTGCGAACACCCTTGCGGATCGCCGCGTCCACGATTGGACCGACATACTCAGAGCGGCGGAAGATGTCCACAAAATCTATGGGATAAGGGACAGATTCGAGGTCAGGATAGGCTTGTTCGCCCAGCACGTGTTCGATGTTCGGGTTCACTGGCACGATGCGGAAGCCCTGTTGCTGGAAATAATGCGCGATGCGATAGCTAGCACGGTGGGTTTTGTCGCTCAGTCCAACAACCGCGATTGTCCCTACATCTTGGAACGCCGCACGTATTGATTCGTCGTCCACGTTCACACTCCTTAGAATAAAGAGGCCTCGTCAAGATACCGAACCAGTTTTCAGCTCTTCTTCTATACGCCGATCGTGAACGCCTCATGCATCCCTGCACGTCGGTACAGGCGTATCGCACCCGGAGGACTCCGTTTTCACATTGAGTTCGATATCGCTTGCCACGTCGTAGAATATTGTAAACGTTGCTTGGAGTAGTGCAAGGGTCTGGGAGGCAAGCCACATGATGTGATCGCCAACGGTATTGTCCTTGACGACCAGCACCTGAATCAACGACCGCGGAGATGACGATGCATCGGCCGCGCCTGGTACGGTACGTATCGTCAGAAGACGAACGATAGCGGTCGGCTGCGCTGCCTCGACCATGTTCCACCTTCCCTTCAGCACCGTCGTCTATAATACTGCCAGAATAGGGGTGCGAACAAGGACGATAGCAGGATCGTTCCTCGCTAGTACTATTCTGATATGTGGTAACAGCCACTTGGAAGGCTGCACGCGATGTTAACTGATGAATAAACGGGAGGCCATGAAACATATATTCCATGGCCTCCCGTTACGCTGCTTCAGCGTGTCTACAGTCTGCTGAACAACTCCTCGACATCTTCCGTAGTAAGGCCACCGATACGCACAAAGCGCACCGTGCCTTCGCGATCCACGAAGTATGACACCGGAATCGGGTACAATTTGTAGGCTTGCGACACGCTGCCGGTTTCGTCCAGCGCGATAGGGTAGGTGACGCCATAGCGTGTGGCGAACTTCTGGATTTCGGCTTCGATCTGATCCGCCTGTATTCCGGCTGATTTCTCAGCATCGAACAGATCAACCCCGACGATTACCAATCCTTGATCGGCAAGTTTCTCATGCGCCGCCTGGAGCGCGGGCGTCTCCGCCTTGCATGGTTCGCACCAGGTTCCCCAAAAGTTGACCAGCACGACTTTGCCGCGATACTGATCCAGATTGAAGGTGCCGCCATCCATCGTCCGCAGATTGATCGGTGGTGCCGCATACGACACTTCGCTCACCGCGACGTTGGTGTTCGCGCCGCGCCCCAGTGCCGACCACAGCGACGCCAGGATAAGCAGACCGACCACGACACCACCTATGGCATACATGATTTCTCGTGCGGAAACGCTACGACGTTCGCCTGCCACACTACCGGCCAGGCCAAGGGTGTGATCATATGCAGCACGCTGGTGCGGATCGTTCAACACCGCATAGGCTTCGTCTAATGCCCCACAGCGTTCTTCGGCAACGCGCACAAAATCAGGGTCCTGTGCCTCGGCTTCGGATAGCTCGTAGAGACCACGCTGGCGATGGTAGGCAGCCGTGATATCGCCAGCGGTTGCATCGGGTTCGATGCGTAACAGATCATAGAACGTCGGGCCACGTTCCACAGTTGGTCGCTGCACCTCGATGGTTTGGTCCATCTATTGCCCCCCCGAACCGAGCAGTGCCTGTGCGCTACGTGCCTCGAATGATTGAGGTGCGACCTCCAGGATGCGCCGAAAGGCTGCACGACCTTCTTCTTCACGGGGCGGACTCGAACTAAACATGATCATGCCATAGTTAAGCAACACACGGGGATCATCAGGGCCGTCCGTGCGTGCCTGTTCGGCCTGTGTCAGCGCATCGCTCACCGATGGTTGATCGTTCGAGCTAACACCGTGGTAGAACAGTGCTAGCGCCAGGTCAGCGCGCACACTTGGACCAGCCCCAAGTTCCAATCCACGACGATACGCCTTGACTGCTTCCATCCATTGCGGCAAGGACTGCATATATTGCGGCGACAGCGGAGCAGCCTCACGCAACGTCCCCATATTGTCGAAATACATATGCCCGACTTCGACCCAGGCGTTCGCAGTATCGGCGCTTTCAGCCTGTGCCAGAGCGCCAGCGATCTGCTCGGCGCTGTAGGGTAGCGAAAGTTGGGCAACGGCAGGCGTTGCCAGGGCTTCCTTGCTGCCATCGACACGCACGCCGCTCAGCACGATCAGCAGCAACACGCCCAGCACCGTCGACCCGATCAAGATCGGCGCGACGAGCGAGCGCGGACCGCGCGCCACGCGCCGCACCGCGACGCTGCCACCACCGATGGGCGGTACAGCAAACGATGGGCTTGGGCGCTCCTGGCGGCGCGCCGGTGGCAGTGGACTATAATCGAGCGGAACCTCAGTACCTGTCGGGGCGCGGGCGGCATCGTAGGCAGCGCGTTGCTCAGGATTGCCAAGCACGGCATAGGCGGCCGCGAGTTCCTCACGACGCTGTGCCGCGAGTTGTTGAAACTCCGGCGGTCCATCCTGCAACCGCTCGACGCTGTACAAGGCGGAAAGGCGGTCGTAGCTCGCCTCGATCTCGATATGTGATGCGGTCGGGGCGACCTGCAACACGGCGTACAGGTCCGTATCTGCTTGTGAGCCGCCGCCCATCGCTGCGGGTTGGTTGAGTGTACGTATATTCATATAACCGAATGACTTTAAGGGAACAGCGACAAGCCGTTACCGATAGGTTGCGCCGGGCATTGCCTTCCCGGTGGTGGATGTGTTGCGACCACGAAGCCGCCCCAGTCCACCAATACCGCTCCATCTGATCTTGCGACGCGTGCGCTGCGAGGCGTGCACGGGGACTTCCAAACGACGACGGGCGACCGCAAGCGTACAGCCGAGCGCGATCAACAACGCACCGAGCCAGACCAAAGCGATCGCGGGCTTGACGCCGACCTGCAACACAGCACGAGCCGGTTTGATCGGGATATTCAACCCTTGTACTCGCAGGACAACCTGCTTGGCACCAGGGACGAAATTATCCAGATACAATTCCTTGCCACCACCAAGATCGACTGGAATGAATTCGAACGGCTTATCGACCGCCATCCGCACACGCGGAACCACTGTCCGCATCGTGTTCGAATCAGTGATAATCACCGACGCGCCAACTTCGGCGACCGCAGCCGTATCGAGGTTATCCTCGATGGTGAAGCCATCGAAACGCAGAATATACGGTCCAATCTTAGCTTCCTGGTTGGGAACCAGCGTCGCCGTGTTTGGGTCCTCGGCAGGCAGGTATTCTTCGGGAGAGATATAGAGGTCTTCCCACAGATACCGCCTGATCGCCGGGGTGCGGGTCCAGGCACCCATACGTTCGTTGTAATAGATTTCGGGCGTTGCGATAAAGGGGTCATTATTGTCGCGGGTCACTTCAAGCCGAATGCCATGGCGTCCATCCGCCTTGGAATCATCGTAGCCCCAAAACGCGACCGAATGCCCATACACACGCTGCGCTTCGCCCTGTGGGATCACCATGCGTATATCTTCGCTAGCGTAGACATACGACCCGACAACGCCCAACAACAGGAGCCCGACGCCAACATGCGCCACATAACCGCCGATGCGGAGCCAGCCACTGCGGAGCGTGCGGACGATCAGCACAAGATTGGTGCCGACCGAGAATGAGGTCAGGAGGACGAAAGCAAGTGACATCGCAGAGCGCACGCCCAACATAGCCGCAACACTCGTAATGACCGCCGCCGCCAGCGCAGGCCAGCGGCAGGAGCGCAGAAACTTCGGCACGTTGGTCGAACCCCAGCCGAACATTGGGCCTACGCCGGTGAGCGCGACCACCACTAGCATCAGCGGAGGAGTGGTTCGCTCGAAGAAGTCAGCCGTGAGTGAGAAGCGCCCATCCTGCAACGGTGCGCCGCCGAACTCGGAACCATCGGATAGCGGGAACACGCGACTAAAGAACGATTGCAGCGCGTAGCCGACGCCCTTAGCCGATGAGATCCACGGCACCGACGTTCCCAGGCCAACCACCAGCGCGATGAGCAAAAATGCCACGATCATCAGCAGGATCGATGCATCACGCGACATCAGCGCGTCGGATAAGCGACGTATCGGGATATCGCGCCAACGCAACGCGATCATCGCGCCACCAAGCGCGATCAAACCGACCAGCGCCCCGATCATAACCTGCTTCAGTCCTTCTTCTACAAAAGAGTGAACCGAGAAGTTTGATAGCACGCCCGAACGGGTCAGGAAGGAGGCATAAAAGACCATGACATAGGACAGAATCGCCAGGGCGAAGTTCGTGCGGCGAAGGCCACCGTGTGTACGTTGCACCACTAACCCATGAAGCAACGCAATACAGATAAGCCAGGGGACCAAGGAGGAGTTCTCTACCGGGTCCCAGCCCCAATAGCCGCCCCATCCCAACGATTCATACGCCCAGTAGCCGCCCATCGTCAGAGCCAGGCCAAGCACACCCCAGCCCGCCAGGGTCCAGGGCAATGCAAGCCGCACCCAACCGTCGTAGTCGCGCCGCCACAACCCGGCCAGCGCCAGCACGAACGGAATGCCTAGCAGGGCGTAGCCCGCAAACAATGTCGGCGGATGAATGACCATCCAGACATTGTGCAGCTGCGGGTTGAGGCCACGTCCGTCGAGCGGGATGGTGGGAATGCCGGAGCCATCTAACGTCGGCGCGAAAGGATTACGAATCAGCGCAAACACGAGCAGCAACGCCTGGAGCAGCATGAGCAGCGAGAGCGCGTATGGCTCGAAATGGCGTGTGCGCTTGATCAGGAACGGTGCTGCACATAACCCAGTGACCGCCCAGACCATCAGCGAACCGGGTTGTCCGGCCCACGTCGCGGCGATGCGATAACGCAGCTCAAGGTCCGCCGAGGAGTAATCATACACATAGCGAATGTCATAGCGTTGAAGCAGAAACATCGCCAGAATCAGCACCGCCGAACTGGCGGCGAACAATAATGTGCCGTAGACGGCAAGCCTACCCCAGCGCAGCAGACTCGTTCGTCCACGAATAACCTGGATGAAGAGCACTGACGATGCGATGGACAGGGCGATTGCCGCCACTATAAGACTGGTACCAAAATAATACATGTGGCGACCAAGCACAGGAACCGGCAGTTGCCGGTTAGCTCTGTGCCGTTTGTCCTTCTTCCTGGTACTTCGACGGACACTTCACCAGAAGCTGATCAGCTACAAACTGCTTGTTGGCAGTATCGAATTTGCCGACCGCGACAACGCTGATGGCCTGTTCAAAGTTCCCCGGCTTGGTATGTGGATACACGATCGTCATCACATCGCCGTTCTCGCCCTGGATGTCAAAGGTCCAGCGTCCTTGGTCATCGTATTCTCCCTTGCTGTACAGGTAACCGAATACCTGCACGGCGCGGGGCGATGCCATGGCCTCTGGCACCGAGGCATACGATACGATCGCGCCACCCCGCAGCGAATACCCCGCGGTTGTGAGTGCGATCACCACGATACCAGCCATCAGCCAATGAATCGGTCGCAATGTACGCTTTGCCGAATGCTCAGCGGCCTGTGTTGCCATCTACTTGCTCCTGTTCAATGCGCCGGTGCGGGCGTAACGGCGTCACTTCCTGTTGCGGCTGCGCCGCTTCCTGCTGATCGAGCTGCTTGCGTAAAGCTGCGACGGCACGATCGATTGACCACAAATACCAGAAGAACCCAATGACGACGATCAGGGCGACAGCCGCCGCCACATACATCGCCAGAGCATCATTTTCAAGCACGGATGGCACTTACGTCCACCTTTCGACGAGTAATCTACGACGCAATGTCAATGTTTCAACACGCAAACGATACACCCACCAGAACAAGAAGGTAAAGCCGAGCATCGAAGCTAAAAATGTCGTGCGGGTGGCAACATTTCCTAACTGACTTTCGTTACCCGGTGCACGGATATTGAGGAGCAGTGTACCATCGGGGCGTACCTCCTGCACCACCAGCATAAAACGACTATTTGGAAACTCGGGCATCGCGACCTGTTCGTTGCGCGCAATGTCGAAACTCGGCTGCATGGTCGTGCGCTCGGCAAATCCTACGCTCGATACATCCACGATAGCGGTTATCTGATCCCCAGTACGCTGTGTTTCGAGCAGTTGCACCCGTGTATCGCCGAGTCCTGCGACCTGACCGTCACGCAGCACAACGCCCTCACACTTCGAGCCTTCCAGAAACGCACAATTCGGGTGCAGGGTCGTGTCAGCCATGCGTGGTACTACGAACGTCAATAGCGGTGCCGTCACAAAGGCGAGTACCGCATATACCGCCGCAAGTTGGTATCGACGATCAGCGTCGTCGATGGCAGACCGTAGCGCGAAGTACGCGCCATAGATCAGCAACAATACCAGGATCGATGTTTCGCGTGGGTCCCAATTCCAGAATGAGCCCCACACCACCTTGGCGAACACCGATCCGGTGGCTGTCGCGAGGACCGAAAACAGCAACCCTTGTTCGACCGCGGCCAACGCGCGGTCATCATCGCCGGGACGCCGCCGCCACAGATATACAACGCTCCAAAGAGCGGCGATGCCGAACGCTAAGGTGGAAAGCCATGCGGTAGGTACGTGCATGATAATGATGCGTCCGGTGTTACCAAGACCCTGTTGCCGTGGCACCCACAGAAACATCGCACCGGTCACCAGAACCATCCACACGGTTGTTGTTATCTTGCCAACTACCGGCATGCGCCGGAAAAGTGTTGTCATTACACTCAGTGTGTAAAGGACGCGCGCGGGGTTACGCCTCCCATACGAAGGGAAAAAGCCAGATTGTCGCTACTAATAATGTTACCACATAGGCACCGATGCCAAGAACGTCTGGACGCACCAGATTCCACGTAGTACCGCTGAGAGCTTGCTCGGTTGCATGTACTACCAGGATCAACAATGGAAATACGATCGGCACCGCGAGCGCTGCGAACAACGCCGACCGTGCGCTGGCTTGCGCGATGATCGCGGCGATTAAGGTTGTCGCCGTCGATAAACCCAACCCTCCGGCAGTCAGCACCACGACAAACACGGGGACGTTTGCCACCCGTAGCCCCGTCAGCACACCAAAGGACAGCGTCGTCAACACGACCAGCACCTGCAATAGCACCACATTGACCAGCCACTTGCCCCAGAAGACCGCCAGCGTCGGAGCGTGCAGTCGTAAGAACATACTGGTCTGCGCTTCTTCCTCGCCAACGAATGACCGCGCCAATCCCGTGAGTGCGGCGAATAGGATCGCGATCCACAGCAGCACGGCGAGGGTCGCATTCGCGCTGGTGTCACGGCGTTGGAGTTGCGGTCCAAGGTAGAAACTGGCGACCAGAGCGGTCGATAGCACGAACATCAGCAACGCATTGAGTGCATAACGGGTTCGCAGTTCAACCCGCAAGTCCTTGCGGAACACTGCCCAACTCGCACGCATCAGGTCGGCGTAGCCTGGCTCCTTCATCGTGCTGTCCGATCGAGCGCCAGTTCGAGCGTTCCATAGGCCAGATCGCGGGGTTCATTCGTGGCGACGATCACGATCCCGCGTTCACGCGCCGATCGGACGATCTCATCGACGATGGCGATACCATGCACGTCAAGATTCGTGGTCGGCTCATCCAGGATCAGCAGCGCGGGCTGATGGACCAGCGCCAGCGCATAGCGCAATCGTTGGCGCATGCCGCTCGAAAACCCGCCAACCGCTTCGTCGCCGCGCCTGCCCAGTCCCACCTGTTCCAGCGCACGATCCATCGCTGCACCGTCGAGCGGCAGAGCGTGCAGACGTGCCACGAACGCCAGGTGTTCGTTCGCGGTCAATTCACGATACAATTGAATGTCGGGACCGACAAAGCCGAGGTTTCGCCGCCGTCCTTGCGCGTCAAGGCGATTCTCCCCATACCAGAAATGAACCGATCCGACGCTCGGCCTGATCAGGCCGGCAATGATCCGCAGCAACGTCGATTTACCGGCTCCATTCCGGCCAGTCACCACCAGCGTGTCACCATGCTGGAGTTCGGCGGAAACACTCGCGAGTACCCGATGGGTACCATACGCTTTTCCAACCTGATCTATTTCGACACGTAATTGATCGCTGCTCACGTTTGTGCATTTTAGCACGAACGGCGGCGGACGAACGACCATGGACCACCGACCACAGAAGGCCAGCACATGTTCATGGTTGCAAAGCATCAGAAGCGTGGGCGGCACGGAATGACAGGAGAGAGACTAAACGCTGACTGCTGATTATCAAAGATTGTCATGCCGAGCGAAGGCTGACCACAGACTACCGAAGGAATTACCCACGCGCAGCACAAAGAAAAGAGCCGATCATATGCTGATCGGCTCTACATATCTTGTATTGTTTTCTATTACCCGCTTCGGTGGTCCGTCGTCGGTCGTCCGTGGTCGGCTCAAGCCGCTCGATGGCCAAATTTTGGGGTACTCACCATCTGTGCGCGAAGCGCAGCAAGGCTTGTTTCGCGTTCGAGGACGGAACGGCGCAATTTCCATTGCAACCCCGCGATCTCGTCGGCGAGTGTCCGCAGATTCTGCATCTCGTTATCAAGTTCTTCCAACAAGCGGTCAGAGGCGACGACTGGCTGTGGTTGCTCGACGGCCTGGTTCAGCACCGCGATGCGATCCTGCATGGTCGCGAGCAAGCCCATCAGGTTACCCCAACTTTGCGTATCGCGCAGGTACTGCTCGTCAGGCACATGGGAGGAGCGGTCCAACCACGAGCCCAGTTGCCCCTGCAATTCCGCGATGCGTGAGTCAAGTTGTGGCATTCCGGCGGCTTTGGCCAGGTCGTCGGCTGATAGGTGTACCGTTGGCGGTTCGGCGTCGGCGAGCTTGCCAATCTCTTTCTGCATGCCACTGATTGATACACCGATCTGTGCTTGCCGAATTGTCACAGCCTCTTGCTCGCTGAGAACATCTAACAGCATTTCTCGGAGCCGCGTTGCTTCCTCTGCTGTACGGTTATCGAGACGGCGCAATAGGCGCGGCCCCCAGATGATCAGGCCAGCAAGCAAAAGCACGTTCAATATGATGGCGGCTACGATAAAGTACGGTTGTGGCATAAATATTTCTCCGCGTTGAAATCATTATAGGGATCAGCGCGTCACGGTCAATGGCTCACACGCGTGTGCGATTACACATCCATTACAACCAGTCGTATACTGTGATCATGCAACGGATTCTTGTCGTCGACGACGAGCCAGCGATTCTTGAAGTGCTTCGAGAACGATTCGGACGCGATGGTTTCGATGTTCGGAGCGCTTCGGAAGGCGAAACTGCGCTCGACGTTCTACGGGCCGAGCCTTTTGCGGCGGCGGTGATCGACGTGGGGTTGCCGGGAATGGATGGTTTCACGCTGCTACGAACCCTACGCGCCGAAGGCTACACACTTCCCGTGATCGTCCTGACAGCGCGTGACGACGAGATCGATCGCGTGGTCGGACTAGAACTTGGAGCGGACGATTACGTTGTCAAGCCCTTCAGTCCGCGCGAACTTGTTGCTCGATTACGTGCGCTGCTACGTCGCACCGCAGAAGCGGCAGCGCTTCGCGCCCAACTGGTGCCCACGCCACAGGTAGCGACCGTCCTCACCATGGACAACGCACGCCGCTCTGCAACGTTTCACGGCACACCACTCGACTTGCGACCGCGTGAGTTCGATCTGCTGGCCTTACTCGCCAGCCATCCCGAACAGGTGTGGAGCCGCGAAGCACTGCTACAACGTATCTGGGGCGGTGATGAACATATCGATGCCCGTACCGTGGATGTACACATCCGACGACTACGCGCCAAGTTTAGCGAGATCGCGCCGGACGACCAGCCGATCCAGACCGAATGGGGCATCGGGTATCGCTATGTTGAAACGACCATGGACCACTGACCGATGATGCGGGGTAACAAACCGAAGGCTCAGTGCACAGCCAGCAGGGGTCACATGTTCATATGACCCCTGCGTATATCACTCGATATTTGTTTCGCTCCTGAAAATTCGGTCTATGCGCCTTCTCGCAGTGCGATTGTAGCGACCACGCGACTGCCGCGACCAGGAATGCTTTCGATACCGAGTTGGCCTTGCAGGAGTGTTTCAACTTGCTGCCGCATGACGGCGAAGCCCATGTTGCGGTTCATATTGGCGCCCTGCGTAATGTTCACAACATTGAATCCGGAACCATTATCCTCGACAGTTAACTGGATCTCGTTGTTGAGCGCATCCAGCGCGATACGGGCGC
Organism: uncultured Chloroflexia bacterium; assembly: GCA_963790835.1. Classification (GTDB taxonomy): domain Bacteria; phylum Chloroflexota; class Chloroflexia; order Chloroflexales; family Kallotenuaceae; genus JBBSGA01. Next base: position 862,487 of record CAWBPU010000002.1, on the reverse strand, counting down.
TTGATGCAGCGGCATGCTTTTGGACGTTGTTAAGTGCTTCCTGCACGAAACGAAATAGTGCGACTTCGTAGTGCCGTGGCAAACGGTTGTCCAGGTTCTGCACCACAACCGACACATCCAGTTTAAAGCGCTCACTAAAGTCCTGGGCATAGCGACGGAGCGTTGGCACTAATCCGAGGTCATCCAAAATCATCGGACGCAGGTCGAAGATGAAACGCCGAGTGTCCTGCAATGTCGTCGTGATCGCCTTGCGCAACGACGCGAGTTCGACACGAGCCTGATCAGCATCGCGATCGATCAACCGCTCGCAAATTTCGGCACGAAGAACCAAATTCGACATGGTTTGCACAGGACCGTCGTGCATTTGCAACGAAATACGCAGTCGTTCCTTCTCCTGCGCCTGGATAACTTCGCCGATCAGGGTTTGCTGCGAATCATTTTGCCCAACGACGATGGAATCTGTCGTCGAATCGAGTTGTCCGAACAGATCGACCAGCATTTCGAGTTCGACACGACGCTCACGCATACGCTTTTGACGGGCCTGGAGTTGTTCAACTTGAGCACGTGCCAGTTGCAAGCGCATCTGGACTTCCTGCACCATCGAATACACATTACGAATATCTTCTTTGGAAAAACGGTCGACATTCGATTGCAAGCTTCGCATCTGTGTCGCAGCGGTTACTTCGCGCTGGCCAAATTTTTCGGCTTCGCTCTGCGTTTGCCGAATGAGACGCTCAACCTCGTCGCTTTCACGGATGCTCGTTTCGAGTTCATCCTCATAGGCTGTTCGTAGCTCGGCTACACGGTCACTCACAGCAAGAGCTTCTGCCACCTAATACCTCCAATTATCTTCATGCGACATCGATTCTGCAGACAACATGGAGCATGAACGATAGCAACCCGGTCGCAGCCCACCACTGATGTGCAGTGGTACCAATTGTACGGTCTAGGCCGTCAGGATGAAACGGGACTATTGGCCTGTTTCACAACGGTGCCATTCCTATACAATTTCAACGACCCATGGCTATACGGTCGTTTGTGGCGTGGTCGACAGGTCATGGAAGCAGACATCACAGAACTGTATCAAGCGAGGATGACTGGGGTTATGGAGCGACCAGGCGCGACGACAATAGACCACGACAGCCCTGGCTTTCTGAGCATCGGCATGGGAAGAAACGGGGGTGGGCGCGACTGACTTAACGCAGCAGTCCCAGGCGCAGCTTGACCACATTCACCAGTGCTTCAACCACGATGTTTTTGCTCATCTTGGACGCGCCGACGCGGCGATCAGGGAAGATGATCGGTACTTCGCCGATGCGCATACCGGCTTTGTGGACACGGTAGGCCATCTCGATCTGGAACGAATAGCCGTTCGAGCGCACGCTGGCGAGGTTGAGCGCTTCGAGCGCGCGGCGACGGTAGCAGCGAAATCCACCGGTCAGATCGGCGACGCGCATCCCCAGAATCAGCCGTGCATAGACGTTACCACCCTGACTGATGAAACGGCGTCCCATACCCCAGTCGGTGGTACCGCCACCGGGAACATAGCGCGAGCCGATTACCAGATCGTACGTGGATTCAGCGGCATGGTGCAGGTCTTTGAGATAGCTCGGGTCGTGCGAAAAATCAGCGTCCATCTCAAATATATAGTCGGCACCACGATCAAGGGCATAGCGAAAACCGGCAACATACGCGGTGCCAAGTCCCTGCTTACCAGCACGACGGAGCAGATGTACACGCGGCTCGGACGCCATCACCGCGGCGACAGCATCGCCCGTACCGTCCGGCGAACCATCGTCCACGACCAGCACGCTCAGACGCGGATACGCCAGAATCTGTGGCAACAATTGGTTGATGTTTTCGATTTCGTTATAGGTAGGAACGACTACGAGGCTATCGGTCGTCAAAGGTCGCACACTCGCTCCGTTGCGCGTATGATCGATATTCGGATTAAGTGCATTACGAACCATGAAACCTTTTCTTTCTCTATACAAAGTTTTCGCAGGCATGGCCTGCGAAGAACGGAATTGTAGCATACCTTATGCCGTTGTTACCGCGTCTTCGTATCGACCATCTGTATACCGTGAGTGCGCTGGCACTGGCGGGCTTTGTCGTGGCGTTGATGCCAATCGTGCCGCACGATTTCTGGTGGCATATGGCGATCGGACGCGACATCGCCCGTAGCGGACACATTCCAACGGTGGACCAGTATAGTTGGGCGGTGCCGAACGGCACGCCATTCGTCTATCAAAGCTGGCTGAGTGAATGGCTGCTGTATGCCGTCCATGCGGTCGGTGGTCTCGCCGCGATAGTGTGGTTGCGTAACATCCTGCTGGTTGTGACCTGGACAGTGTTGGCGTTCGAGGCCAAACGTCGCTCCGGCTCGTGGCGACTCGCCGCGCTTGCCGTCGGCGGACTGACCATGCTAACCATCAATAATATGACGATGCGACCGCAGAGCTTTTCATGGCTGCCATTCGCGCTATTCGTCGTCATGCTCGCCGCCTATCGCGACCGTGCCGTGCGCGGGCGGACCTTGCTGGTGCTGCCACTGATCATGGCGGCCTGGGTCAACCTCCACGGCGCGTTCATCCTGGGAATCGTGGTCGTCGTGCTGACGGTGCTGGGCGAAACTGCCTCGGCGCTGTGGCAGGGCAGCGATAGCGACCGCTGGGCGCGGGTGCGCTGGCTTGCTCTCATCGCCGCCGCCACCGTTGCGGCGACCCTGCTCAATCCGGCGGGCGCGGGCGTGTGGGCCTATGTCGGCAATCTGCTGGGGAGTCAGCCGGTCCAAGGGCTAGTGAGCGAGTGGCAACCCCTGACGCTGCGGTCCATCGCGGGGGTACTGTTCGGCACGAGCGTCGTGCTGAGCATCGGCGTGCTGGCGCGCAACAAGTCGAAGGTCGCGTTGACCGATCTGCTACTTTGGGCGGCGTTTTTGTGGCTGGCACTCGGCGGCGTCCGCTCGGTGCTGTGGTGGGCGATGCTCAGTTGGCCCATGATCGTGGGAACGCTCGGCGCGGCTACGCCGCCGCGCCGCCGCACACTACCCCGCACCTATGCCAACACCGTGCTTGCCGCAGCGATCATGCTCGTGCCGCTGGCGGCACAGCCGCCCTTCAAGCCGCTGCTCGCCCTGCCGCCCGTATTCGGTGGCCTGGGAAGCACCGTCCCCGATGGAACCCTCATCACGAATGACACACCAGTGCAGGCCGTCGCGTGGCTCCAAAGCCATCCATTACCGCAAGACGCTCGCCTGTTTCATGATATGGGCTACGGCAGTTATCTGATCTGGGCGCTGCCACAAACTAAGGTGTATGTCGATCCGCGCATCGAGTTATATCCACTGGACGAGTGGATGCGCTACAAACAGATCACCGCCGCATGTCGCTATAACGCGACCTTGCGCGACCTCGGTGTGACCCACCTGCTGCTTAGCCGCACGGGAGAAGCCGACTTCATCACGGCGCTCGACGGCGATGCGGCATGGCAGACGATCTATTCGGACGATACCAGCCTGATATATGAACGCACTCAAACGGTGGCTTACGATGAATCCTGCATCGCTTCTAGCTAAACCCGCAGCCCCCTTGACCGCACTGGCAGTCGGCGCGATCGCCGTCGCCGCTGCGCTGTTGCCAAGCATGGTGCAGTACCTGGCGACGATGACCGGGGGCAGCGTCGATCAATGGGTGCTGTTCCGCGTCGCCCTACTGACGGTCGCGTATAGCCTCGTCGCGGGTGCCGCCTACCGCCGCGCTCAGGTCGGCTTTGCCAGCGCAGCAGCGGTATTGTGGGGCGCGGCCCTTGGCTGGAGTGCCTGGGGCTGGGACAACGCACTCGTGAGTTATGTCGTGTTCGCCGCGCTCGTGGCGCTCATTGATCGACCGTCACGACGCAACGAATACATCGCGGCTGTGGTGGTCATCGGCTGGGCACTGCTGGACGGTCAGGCGATCTGGGGGGCATTGTATATCATGCTGATTGCTTTCGGACGCTGGCGCGAGCGCCCGCTGGCACTACTTGGCGGGAGCCTCATCGCGGTCGGCGCGCTATGGGGTCGGGGCTTCGCGCCGTGGACAGTATTGTTTCCCACGCCACAACCGTGGGTGTGGGCAGACGGGCAGACCACCAACAGCTTCGGCGATCCCATAGGGCTAGCGCTATTTGGCGGGATGCTGGTCGTTCTTGCCCTATGCTACCTGCGGCGCGGGCAAACTCCTGTCGCGGTTTTGCCGCTGGCGGTGTTTGCCTTACTGGCATGGCAAGTCCGCCGCAATGGCGTGTGGCTTGGCTTTATCGCCACACCGGCCCTAGCGGCGCTGCTCCTTGACCTCGATCCACGCTCGCGACGCTGGGTATCGCCAGCGGTCGCGCTCGGAGCGATGGCACTCCTCGGCCTTGGGGTGATGCACGGGTCCACGATGATTGCGGGACGTTCGCTTGCGCCGTCGCTGCTGGCGAAGGTTCCAGCCGGTCCGGTGATGTATCGTCCGGCATTCGAGCAAAGTTTGCTACGAGCGAGTTCTCCCAACGACCTGTTGCTCCATGCTGCGGACGATCCCCAAACGATGTACAGCGCGTGGCAGCGCATCGCTACCAATTGCGATCCCGCCGCTGAATTGGATCGCCTCGGTGCGACCACCGTGGTGCTGGATACCACGGTCGATCGCGCCCCGATCGCGGCGCTCGCCGCCGATACGCGCTGGCGACAGGCCGCCGCCGACCAGAGCGCGACGGTTTTGGTGCGTATCGAGAACATACCATGACAACGCAGACAATACGCCCGCTTGTGAAACAGCGTGGCTTCGGCGTAGGGCTACAGATTCGGCTGGAGCACCTCTGGCTGGCGCTGGTGCCGGTGATGGTCGCCCTGAAAGTGCTGCTAACACCTATCGCGCCCTACGATTTCTGGTGGCACCTGGCCTACGGACGCGAGATCGTGAGATCGGGAACCGTTCCAGCCTTGGATGTGTTTTCATACACACGCGCCGGAGCTCCATACTTCGACCAACCATGGCTGGCCCAGGTGCTTATGTACAGCGGCTATCAATGGTTCGGCGCGACCGGCCTCCAGGTGATCCAGGCCATACTCGTCGCCGGAACCTATACCCTGCTGATGGCGCTGCTACGCTACTACGGTGCCGGAACGCGCATCGCCGTATTCGCCGCGTTGCTGGCCGCGATCTCGGCCTATGACAACTGGCAGGTTCGCCCACAAACGTATGCGCTACCGCTATGGCTTGCGGCGATCGCCCTGATCGAGCGTTGGCGCAGAACAGGCCACACGCCCTGGATACTCGTACCGCTCGTGATTGTGTGGGCAAACCTCCACGGAACCTTCACATTGCCCTTAGCCCTTGGCGGGATCGTGCTCGCGGGCGAAGGCGTGATGACGCTGCGCGGCACAGGCACGCGCACACGCGCCGACCTCGGGCGTATGACAGCGGTCCTCGCCGTGGCAACGCTCGGCACCCTGCTGAACCCGCATGGCGCGGCACTGTGGTGGTATGTGCGCTCGCTCCTCGGCAACCGTGCCGTCAGCGAGTTGGTAACGGAATGGGCGGCACCACGGCTGGGGACACCGGAAGGCACAATCTTCTTTAGCATCCTGGCAGTGGCGGTGATCGCTCTGATGCTACGGCGACGACAGGTACCCTTGGCCCTATGGCTGGCGCTCGCGGCCTGGACCGTGCTGGCGCTTAGCGCGGGTCGCAACATCATCTGGCTTGGACCGCTTGCGGCAGCCGTCATCGCACCACTGTGGCCTGCGCGTACCAGGGTGTGGCGTTCCGAATCCACAGTGTTGAACGGATTATTACTGATCGTACTGCTGCTGCCGTTTGGATTGGTCGTGCCGCCCTTCCGGGCAGCGATGCCTCCGCGTCTTGGCGCAGCGATCGATCCTGAGACGCCTGTCCAGGCGGTCGCGGAGCTTGGGCGTTTAGCCGATCCACCCCAGCGCCTATTCCACGATAACGGCTTCGGCAGTTACCTGATCTGGGAATTACCCGAACAGCAAGTATTCGTCGATCCGCGTATCGAGCATTACCCGCTGCAGCAGTGGTACGACTACGTCGCACTCAGCAACGGAGAACACTTCGCGGAACTGAGCGCCCGCTACGACTTCGACGGCTTTTTGCTCCACCCCACCCACCAGCGCCGATTGCTCGAACGCTTACGCCACGACCCCACATGGCGCGTCACGATCGACACCCCTACCGCGGTCCTGGTGCAACCTGTGACAGCAGAACCAAAGCACTAGTAATAAGCAGGACCATCGCCCTTCGTAGAAACGTGGGGCGATGGTTATAGTTGAACCTGTATATAGCCCACGATTTGTTGCTTTCAGCTACCTCGCCCCATCCGGTCGTGGGACACGTTGCGCTAACCACTGATGCTGTCGGCATCGCTGCTTGAGAAAGAAGGACATTTTGAAAAAACGGTCATTGTGGGCGTGTCATCTCGTACTGCTCATCGCGCTATTGTGCGCCTTACTCGCGCCTGTCAGCACGAACGCGCAGAGTTCCACGCTGCCGCCAACACCCGTGCCACACCCGACCGGCACTACGCCGCTCAGTGGCGAAGCCGTGATCGTAAAGGGTGACGATTCACGTCCCTTCGACGAGCAACTTAAAGCGATTCGCGTACCTACGGATGATGAGCCGGATGAAGCAGCCACGATGAGCGAGGAGGCAGCCGCACCCGTTGCCGTCGCGCCAGTCGCCGTCGCTCCCGCAGCATCACCCAATGCTGCCACGCTACTCGTAGACGTGTCCGTGCCTGACGAAATCAGGGCGAATAGCGACCTGCTGTATACCTATGCCTATACCAATACCGGCACCACAACCGCCGACACAGTCATCATCGAGGCGATCTGGACACGCTTCAACGTCGCCGCGAATCGTGACTGGCAGTCCTGCAACAGCAGTCTCTGCGATGTTGTACCCGGTAGTGTCGAGGGTCCCGCCGTCACCCGTGTCGCGCCCGCAAGCGGCGACCGCGCCCGTTACAAGCTGAGCGGCCTCGGTGCAGGGCAGAGCGGTCACTTCTCGGTGTTGCTGAAAACCAAGGCCGACATCTACCCTAAAACAAACCAGGCCCCAACGCGACCAGCGGGCTCGGCACAGATTTACCTCGACAATGCCACGACGCCAAGCGACGATGATACCGCCGCCACATTGGTTGCGGGTCCGGTGCTGACACTCGCCAAAGCCGCCGCCGACCGCAATCTGAAAATCTATCCGACCGAAACCGCCGAGTTCGTGATTACGGTTGGCAACGCCACCGGAACTGGTGACAAGGTTGGCGGCGTCATCCGTGCGGACGCACGCCCCGCGACCAACGTCGTCATCCGCGACACATTTCCGGCTGGCAGCGAGTTCGTCTCGGCAACGGGCAATCCGGTCGTCAATGCGAACGCCAAAACCGTCACCTGGACCATCGCGGGACCGTTCAATCCCGACTCCAAGCAAGAGTTCCGCGTGACGTTCCGCAAGCTCGACGTAAACACCGATTGCACGCGCCTCTCGAACTCAACCTATAACGTGACGAGCGATGAATACCCGCTCAACGGCGCGACACGCTACGACGTTGATGGCTCCGGCGTCGCGGTGCCTGTGATCGCTCCGGTTGCGATCAAGTCGGTTGTCGCGTCGCCCAGCAGCGTGGTGTATGGCACCGGCGCGACGATCGCGGTTGTCGTGCAGAACTTCTGGAACCAGCCGCTCACCGGCGCACAACTCAACTACGACATCCAGACCAACGCCTTCTACCAGGCGGGGTCGGCAACGCCTACGCCATCGGCAACACCCAACAGTGCGATCACTGGCGGGCGATTAAGCTGGACGTTCAACATGCCAGCAGGCAGCAAAACGACGCCGAGCGAAGCAACATTTACACTCGGCGTGCTGGGAACGTATACTAACAACGCCCAGGCTGGGACCGCTCAGGTTATCGCTCCAGCGGATGTGCCTTCTGCCTGTATCGTATCGCGCAGCGGTCGGGTCAACCTCACGCCCCGACTCGAAGTGACCAAAGCAGCAGAACTCGATCCCGATGTGATCGTCGATAACGCCTTCCCGGTGCAACGCAACCAGGATGTCGCCTATACCATCACAATCGAGAATACAGGCAACGCCGACGCAACAGCGGTGGACGTAACGGATGCGATCCCTGGTGCAAGCGGAGCAAACTTTAGCTATGTTCCGAACAGTGCCACGCTGAATGGACAAGCCCACGAGCCAGATTCGATCTCCAACGGGCGCGGCGGCTCGCTGATCTGGACGCAACTCATCGTTCCCGCCGGTGGGAAGATCGTCCTGCGCTACATGCTGAACGTGGATGGCTTCGATTATGTGCGCTACTGCAACAACGTCACAGCGGAAAGTGGCGACGAGAACATCATCTATCCCCGTCGCCAGGTCTGTGTGAAGATCAACCCACAGATCGAGATCATCAAGACCGCCGACCGGACAACGACCACCGCAGGTGGCGAGGTGCAATTCACGCTGCGCCTGACCAATCGCGAACCGCAAGCGTATCGCGTCGGCATGTATGATCTGCTGGGCGAGTTCACCTTCGTGCGCCAGATCAGTGGCTATGCCGAGCCGGAAGTCATCGCGAACGGCGACGCGCTCCAATGGCCTCTGGTTGACCTCGCGCCCGGCGGTATCCTCGAGGTGACGATCGTCGCCACCGTACCCAACAACTGTCAGACCCGCGAGTACTTGAACGAAGGCATGTTCTATAATCCAACGGGACTCGTTCGCATGATCCCGCGGGCGCTCGCCAGGGTAAAGGTGACGTGCGGCGTGATCGAGTTCAGCAAAGCCAGGGACCGCGATATCGTGAGCCTGGGCGACCGTGTGGTGTATACGCTGAACGTCCGCAACGCCGATGCTGCTGCCGCTTCAAACATCCAGGTGGACGACATCCTGCCGCAAGGCTTCCGCTACGAAGCTATGGACCCGTCGAGCGACATCAAGACATCGCCAACGCAAACGGCACAGGACGGCACCACGAAATTGACCTGGACTATCGGCACACTCGCCAGCACCAAGACAAGCCGGATTAAGTTCATCGCACGCTCCGGCAACGTCGTCGGCGACCATATCAACCGCATGATCGTCCCAACCGGCGGCAAATGTACCGGATCATGCGTCACCGGCAGCGATGGACTAATCTACTCAGCGGTCGTCGTCAAGGTTCAGCCGCTGATCACGGTCGAACCGTCGATCGACACGACCGCCTGTGCGAAACCGGGTGACAAGCGTGTATACACGCTCAAGATCCTCAACACCAACAATCATGACTACAACAACATAACCGTGACAATCGCGCTCCCGTTAGGCTTAAACTACGTGGGCTCGCAACTCAGCGGTCCGGCACCGACCGTCACCACCAACGATTCCGGTTCAACCCTGACATGGAGCGGACTACGTGTTCTCGCCAAGCCAGGTAACGTGTTTGCGTCGCAACTCACGCTGACAGCCGAACTCGAAGTCGGTCAGGTGCTGGGCAGCCTCGATACACTGGTGACGACATCAAGCAGTGACGGCACGATTCCGCGCAAAGATGGCGTTGCCGATCCGACGATTCCGGTTTGTGTCACAGACCCAACAATCGCTATCGACGCATACCCGCGCCTGGTCCAGTTGGACGGCGAAGTGCTCTATCAGATTTCGCTGGTCAACACTACCACCGATCCAATCCAGGCCTCGGTCGCGGACACGCTGCCCACCGCCATGAGCTATCTGCGGTCAATCGAAGGACCGAGCGCCAGCGTCAACGGTCAGACACTGACGTGGGCGAACGTCACGATTCCGGCGACGGCGAACGGTCGTCCCGGCATCGTGCGCATCAAGTTCAGGGCACAATTGGTCGATGGAGTCGCAGGACGCTCGTACACGAACGGCGCGCAGGTAACGACAAGTTCGGTGCCGTTCGACACCACCTATAGCTCGGTCGTGGTTACCGCCGCCGACGAGGTGTTCTCGGTCGCGCTGCCGATCGTCCGCCGCTAACCGCTACATCTGTGGCATTATTGGGACGCACCGTGGAGCGATTCACGGTGCGTTCGCGTATGATATGCATATATTGAGTACAAACGATATCGAATCCATTCCGGCGGCATCCGCGAGCCTCATGTCTCGTCGTGCGCGCCCCTGGCTACTCAACGCGGGGCTTGGCATCCTCGCCGCCTGGGCGGTGCTGCGGCTCTTCACGGGCGTCTGGGTCACGCTGGTGGCGCGGTTTGTTCCGGTCACTCCACGTGAACAGGGCATCGCTTTCTGGCCTCCGTCTTCGCCGTTTGGCGCGTGGCTCGAACGGGTTACGCTCGCGCCCTGGCACCGCTGGGACGCCAAGTACTACCTCTGGATCGTCGAGCGCGGGTATCGCATCGACGACGGCACGGCGCAGTTTCACCCGCTGTATCCGTGGCTGGCGACGCCCCTGGCGGCGCTCGGTGCGTCGCCGCTGCTGGCGCTGATGATCGTCAGTTCGGTCGCCGGAGCCGCGTTCGTGCTGGTGTTCGAGCGTCTTGCACGGCTCGACCTTGCGCCGGATCAGGCGCGGTGGGGTACACTGCTGCTGCTCTTCTCGCCGTTCGCGTTCGCGCTGTGGACGCCTTACACCGAAGCCCTCTTTTTGCTGTTCGCGGCGACGTGTCTCCTGCTTGCGCGACGAGGACACTGGTGGTCGGCGGGACTGGCAGGCGGGCTAGCGGTGTTGACGCGCCAGCAAGGCGTGTTCCTGATCTTACCGCTCGCCGTCGAATTCTGGGTGTCAACAGGTGGGGATTGGCGACGGGCGCTGGCAGCATGGCGGCGCTGGCTTGGCCTTGGGCTACTACCGGTTGGTTTGCTGGTGTGGCTCATCTACCGAGCGGTCATGCTCAGCGACGTGTCGCCCGATTGGAGCGACCCGCAGGCGCTCATCTATTCGCTGCTGATCTCGCCAAGCTCGTCGATGGTCGTGCCACACCAGGCATTTCTGCCGCCCTGGCAAGCGTTGTGGCTCGCCCTATCGACGTTCTGGCGCGCGCCCGAAATATCACTCGCAGTAGACCTCGTGCTAGGTGCAGCGTTCGTTGTGCTAACGGGGTCGCATGGCCTCGGCTGCGTTGGAGCTACCGCATCTATGTGCTGGCGATCGCGTGTGTCAGCTTCGGCTACCATACCGGAGCCTATTACCCATACATGGGCTTGCCGCGCCACCTGCTGCTGGCCTTTCCAGTCTTTATCGGGCTTGGCGCACGTACCGACGGGCAACGCTCGCGCATGGTTCTGATCGGCGGCGGCTTTGTGGCGTTGCTGTTTGTACTGATGCTGTACACGGTCGAGGGATGGACGCCCTGAGATGACCACTGACCACCGACGACGGACCACCGGAGGGGTGACGAGGAAACGACCACCAACCAGTGACGATGGACCATTCGGTGACGGAGCACTGACGACGAAGCACTGACGACGAAGCACCGGACGCTTTTTAGCCCGCCCATTCATAGGCGGGTCCACCGAAAGGTGATATAGCAAAGAGGAATTAATGTCGGACGCGACCCCCCAGACCGACGAATCCACGACCTTGCCCATCGGGGCGGTGCTCCTGCTCGGATTCGCGTACACTAACCTATGGATCACCGATCTGGTTCCCGGCTTCGATTGGGTGCAATCGACGCTGCCGCGAGTGCTGCTGACGCTGGCAACGCTCGTATACCTTGCTCTCGTGTTTGGCGCGGGTTCCGCACCATCATCAACGATGCTAGGTCGCCTACGGCGCTGGCGCACAATTGTAGCGCTAGGCGTGATCGCCCTCAATATCCTGGTGCCGACCGCGCTGTTCATCGCCGACCGCTTGAACTATGGCCCCGACCCGCGCAACGTCATCGACTGGCCGTTGCAGATCGAAGCAGGCAGCACGTTCCTGTTGCAAGGACGCAGCCCCTACGGTGCCGATTACAGCACGACAGAGATGCAAGCGTGGAGCGACCGCGCCAATTTTTCCAGCAACCCCGCGCTTCGGCACGCCATCCACCTGCCGGTAAACTTCATCCTTGGGACGCTGGTATTGCCTGTATGGTCGGCAGTCATGGGATGGCAGGATGCCCGCGTGATCCTGATTGCCGCGTATCTGGTCGTGCTATTCGTCGCGCCTCGCCTGGGGCGACGGTGGGAGGACGGACACGCTCTGATGATCGGCCTGGCGTTGAACCCGCTGCTTGCCGACACCTTCGCGGTTGGGTTGAGCGATTTCTTGCTGCTGGCCTTGATGGTGCTGTTCGTCTGGAGTTTGCAGCGTGGACACCGCCGCGCCGCCGCGACATTGCTCGGCATTGGCATCGCAACGCGCCAGTTTAGCTGGCTGCTCGTCCCGTTATACCTGATGGCAGAATGGCGGGCGGCGACGCTCGATCAGCCACCGACACATGCGCCTGCGCTGTGGCAACGCTGGTCACCCGCTGTCAGTGTATTCATTAGGCGAATCTGGCCTGTCGCGGTGGTTTCGCTCGCGCTGATCATACCGTTCGCCGCCACCAACATCCAGGGGTTTGTCGCCGACGTGATCGCGTTCGGCAGTGGTGGGATCGAGGATGCCTATCCTATCGGTGGGTCGCGGACCTACGGCTTCAGCGCCATCGTGCTGGCGCTGGGTTGGGTGCCGGGACAGAACGCGCAGTTTCCGTTCACGCTGGTACAACTCGCCGTGACGCTGCCCCTGATGGCCTATGCCGCATACATGCAGTGGCGCTCCAACACCCTGCACCGGCTGTTACTTGGCTATGCGCTGGTGCTAGGGGGATTCCTCTTTACGGGACGTTTCATGCACACGAACTACCTGGGGTTCCTTTTCGCGCTGATGCTGCTAGCCTGCTTCGTGGCTCCGACGCGGCTGAACAAAGCCTGAATCCATCCCCGCCAGTGTGAGCCAGTGACGAAGAACAGCGCCGGACCGTAGAGAAACAGCGTGATCGTGAGCGGAAGCCATGCCTCGTACTCGGCACTGATACCGGAACGGCGCAGAATCCACGGCAGCAACGCCAGCCAACTCAGACACGACAACAAGAGACTCTGGCGCATGGTGCGTGGCAGCACCCACAGCAGCAGCGGGTCGTAGAAGCGTTGCGGTAGCGCTGCACTGGCGACAAGCAGTCGCGCTTCCGGCACGCGCCAGCGTAGCAGAGCGACCAGCAGCAGCGGCCCTGGAAACGTCAGCAATGGCACGAAGTTCTGATGAAAGCCCAGGTTACGGAGCCATTCCAACGGCCACGACGGCATAACGGCGATGCTCAGGAGCAGGATCGTGGCACTCGCAATGATGCCACGCCGCGAAGGATACGCCAGCACCACCGGCAAGCCAATGTTGGGCTTGCACATCACCAGCGGGAACAGTCCCGGCAACATCGCTGCCGCCGTCACGAGCGGCGACCATTGGGCGAAGAACACCGCCGCCCAATAGGGTGCGCTCAGGAACACGCCCAGACGTGCATACGATTCGCGGGTCAGACCAAACGCCAGCAAACCGGAGGAAAGGCCGACGAACACCGCGCCCGCCAGTTGAATCCTGAGCAACGTCAGCGGCAACGCCAGCAATAGCGCCGGAAACGGGTAATACTGAGGCCAATGCCAGGGGTAGAGCGTGGCATCGCTATACACAGGACGTCCTTCACGCAGCAACTGCGCCCCGACATACACCCACGTCCAGTCCTGCGCTCCATCGGTAGGCAGCAGCAAGGCGCACGAACAGGCGAAGGCTCCCAGACCAAGCAGGCAGGCGATAAGGATGCGGTTTCGCAGCGTTGGTCGTGTGGGGCTCATGGCAAGTTCACCGTGGTGACGGTGAGTGTCGGTCCGACCTGGCTACGCCCGTCGGTGAGGTACGCCTCGCCGTTGTGGAGGTCGTACCATGCCACTTCCCACACGTAACTTCCCGCCGGAATATCGGCGGACAGCGTAGCATCGAACGTTTCCTGGATATGCTGTCCAGGTTGCCATTGTGTGGTTGGCAGCAGCGCATAGGTCGGCAGATGTACGACGCGGCTACCGGCGACACCGCGTAGTTGGCTGACCGCCACCAGCGAGCGCGCTTCTGTGGGCGCGATCCACTCGAACGTCGCACGGAAGCGCCGGGGCGCAAGTGGCGCAATCTCGGCGCGCGCCAGTTCAGCCATCGTAGGAGCATCGGCTGTCTGCGTACGTACCACCTCGACCTGTTGTGCCAGTGCTTCGTCGCCCGTCGCGTCGCGCTTAAACATCAACAAACCATCTCGCTCGTCGACCAGGCCGAAGGCGGGATCGCGCAGCACCTGACCTATCTCGGTGCGCTCGTAACTCGCGCCGCCCGCGACCGTAGCGCCGTCCTGCAAGCGATAATCGAACAGGGCATCGGCGATTACATAGTCAACCTGGGGCAGGATTCGTGGCAGCATCTCGCCGCCGCCGTCCTCCGGGTAGCGCACGGAATACAGTGTGTCGCGCTCGGCGATGTGGGGCGCGAGGAATGTTGAGGCCGCGACCGCTACCCGTGGCGGCACGAGCGCCAGGAAGTCATCCTTGATGCGGTCACGTGCGCTGACGCCATAACTTGACCCATCCATACCCCACCCCGGCGCACCTGCCCACCATTGCGGGTTCAGCGGCGCGTTCACGAAGGTGGCATTGAACAACACAACAAGCATCAACATCAGGAGCGCATTGAAGGCCGGAGGAAAGCCACGGCGCTTTGTTTCCGTGCTGGATGGGCGCGGAGCTAACCCATGCACGGCCGCCATCATGATGAATGGCACCACCAGGGCATAATGATGGAAACGATAGTCAAAGGAACTGCCGTTGCTCGACAGTAACACCACCGCGGCAATCGGCAATCCCGGCACGAGCCAGCGCCACCCCCGCATCATGAGCATCAGCGCCGGGACAAACACGACGACAGCGGCGATCAGGCGTTGGTCGAGGTTCGCCAGCAGCGAATCGACCTGCCCGAAGTAGTACAGCAGATAATTCATGCCACGATGCGTTTGCGCGGTGCTGGCGGTGGTAAAGAACGGTCGAATGATGCCAAAGGCAATCGCACCATACATGACCGCCGCCGCAGTGGTGATCGCTCCGGCGCGACGGTCGCCACCCCACCAGATCACGACACCCAGCGCGGCGACCGGAATCGCGACGTAAAACTTGCAGGCGAGCGCCAGGGCGATGAAAAGCCCATAGCGCCACCATACGCGACGGTCGAGCGCGTCGAGCGCCCACAGCAACAGTGGCATCGCCAACGTATCGCCATGGAAGTCGAACAGTACGCTATTCTGAGCGACCGGATACAGCAGATATGCCAGGGCGAGGCAGACAGCGGCGACCGCGCTACGGCTATGCCGCAACGCCAGCGCATACACTGGCAACGCTCCCGACGCAAACAATGCAGCCTGAACGATCACAAGCAACCGTGGATCGCTCCACAGCATATATAGGAGGCTGAACAGGAAATAGATCAGTTCGACATGCACAGCCAACCGACTGGTCGAGCCGTCAGGGAAGGTAGTCACGAGTGGGCGTCCACGCCCGACGCTAGAGATGGCCTGTGCCATGTTGCCCAGGTCAAGCATACCCGCGTTGTAGCCGTTATAACGCAGAACGGACAGCCAGCCAAGCACCCCGCCACTGACGAGCAGCGCAAGCCATACGACGACCCGACTGTCAAGCCGTGTCAGGGAGCGTACTCGTGGTGGGGCGACATGTTGCGACGATTGCACGACATGGAGGCCGAGCGGCGATTGGGGGGGAGATATGTTCATATATCCTATTGTGTCAGCCAGGGACACGCACGACCATAGTCCTTTGGGTATCAGCCGTCCCTACGATGGTGCTAGCAGGTTTTAGGATACAGCAAAGAGGCGGATTGGTCCTAGCGCAGCGTAGTCCCGATTTCTCAACAACGCGCATCTATGGAGCCATGGTCGGCACCACCACCGCCGTCTATACTGCGAGCATACGAGGAACATACTATGGATCATTCGCTCGACCGCCGCACCGTTGTGCAGCGTGACGTTGCCGCAAAACACATATACGAGAGCGGTTGGACGCTTGACCACCTATGGCTGATCACGACGACAGCACTGGTTTGGATGTTCGTCAGCCTGCTACCGCTGCCACCGCACGACTTATGGTGGCATCTCGCTGCGGGACGCACGATGATCGAGCAGGGCGCATTGATGCACACCAACGAATGGTCATACGCCGTACCGCGCGATACACCCTATGTCTATCAAAGCTGGCTCAGCGAACTCATACTCTACGGCCTTTGGCGCGTCGGCGACATCCCGCTGCTGGTCCTGACCCGCAGCGTGGTAATCACGTCTAGCTTCGGCCTGGTCGCATGGCATGCCTGGCAACGCGCCGCCAACGGCAAGGCGGTGATGCTGGCACTCCTGGCGGCGGTGCTGATCAGTTGGGATAATTGGTCGCTCCGTCCCCAAACCCTGGCGCTCGTACCGGGCGCGGTGTTCGTGGTTGTCCTCGGCGACTATGCAACGAAACGAACCAGCGGTCGTATCCTGGCGTTCCTGCCCCTGGCAATGCTCTTCTGGGTCAATATGCACGGCTCGTTCGTGCTCGGTGGTGCCTTGCTTGCGCTCACTACACTTGGCGCGACGTTCCAGGCGTTGGGTGCGCGGACGGCGCGACGAGCGGCCTGGGCGCGGGTAGGGACGCTGATGGCAGCGGGGATCGCAACTGCTGGCGCGATGATGATCAATCCGCTCGGCGTCGGCATCGTCGGCTACGTGCGCGACCTGTTCGGCAACACGACCGTACAGACGCGCATCCTTGAATGGATGCCGCCAAGCAGCGACATGCGCCTTGCCAATCCCGGCTTCTGGTTCTTCCTGACGGTGATGGCGCTGGCGGTACTAATGGCGGTCGCGCCCCGTCGACCATCGGCAATCGACCTATGCTGGTATTGCGGCCTGGGATGGCTGGCTTTCGGCAGCGTGCGTCACGTCATGTGGTTCTCACTGGCGCTGTTCCCGCTGCTCGCGACGCAACTGGCATCGCTATGGGGCAACCGCCGCCCGATCGCATGGAGCAGCAAAGCGCTCCGCATCCATACCGTCCTGGTCTGTCTGGTTGGCTTCGCGATGCTGCCGTGGTTCATGCCAAGCCGCTACCTGGGTTCCGGCTCGGAGCATCTTTACGCCAACGACGGCCCCTATCCCCACCTGTTGAGCAACACCACCCCCGTGGCGGCGACAACCTGGCTGGAACAACATCCAATCGCAGGGCGCTTGTGGACCGATATGGCCTATAGCAATTATGTGGTGTGGCGCATGCCGCAGCAGCAAATCTTTGTCGATAGCCGCATCGAGCTCTATCCAAAAGCAGTGTGGGACGACAATTTCGCTATCGCCCGTGCCGACGCGACCAGCCTCGAACTGCTCGACCGTTGGAACATCACCCACATTATGATCCGACAAAGCATCGGAGCCGAACTGCGCGATTTTCTGGTCCGGACACCCCAATGGTGCGAACGCTATCAGGACCAGGAGAGCGTGATCCTGGCGCGGTGCGACACTCCGAGCGGCGAACGATAATAGGGTCGTCAACGGTCGCGGCGTTCGCTCTTAATCACCTCGTCGTAACAGCGTTCCGCACGAGCAGCGAGCGTGTCCCAATTCCACCGGGCCAGCACGTCGTCAGCAGCAGCATCACCAAGGTTTTGGCGCAGCGAAGCATCGTCGAGCAATTCGAGCGCTCCCTGCGCCAGCGCAACGCCGCCAGGAGCGACCAGCAACCCGGTTCGGCGATGGTCGATGTATTCGGCGGCCTGACCCACCCGACTCGCCACGACAGGCACGCCCGCCACCAGCAGTTCAAGCAACTTCACCGAGCATTTCGCACGGTTCATCAATGTATCCGCGAACGGCACGATAGCGAGGTCGGCGACGGCAAATGCTGCCGCGATCGTCGCCCGATCCGACCAGCCACGAATATCGGTGAGGGATGCCACCCCTGCACGCTCGGCCATACACCGTAATGTTGCCGCCTCGCCGCGCTCGCCATCGCCGACCACCAGCAACCGCGCATCGGGACGCCGCTCCCGCAACACCAGCAGCACGTCGATGATGTCGTGGAGCGAATATTCCCAGAAGCGTGTGTAGAGCAGGATGGTCGGGGCATCGGCAATGCCCAGAAGCGCACGGGCAGCGGCACGTTCGGGCAACACCGGACGTGCGGAGGCAACACCGTTGGGAAGGTACACGACCTGACTCGGATCGACGCCGAAGCCCCATACCTGGGTTTCGAGCGTGCGCGATGCGACCGTCACCGCCGCCGCCTGACGCGGCAGCGTGCGCTCCTGCCACGCAAATACATGTTTCATCAGGGGTGAGTAATCGCCGAGTTCGTTCCAGCCGCCCCAACCCTCCCAATCGTCGGTGTCCAATACTTGCGGTAGAGCGGGCGCAAGCCAGTGTCCCAATGAAGCGGCGACGCCACTGTAGCCTTTGGGCTTGAACACATGCAGAAGGTCTGGCTGCCAGCGTCGGACTGTCGCCAGCATTCGAGCGCTAGTTTCGACGATTCCCAACGGTCCCGGCAATCGCGCTAGCGCTACATGCTCCACGACTACACCGTCGATGATCTCGCGCCGTCCGGCATCACGCGGCTCAGTGTAGGCGGGCGCGACGATCAGACACTGGCTGCCGCGCCGCACGAGCGCACGAGCCAGCGGCAGCATACGCTGGCTCAGGGTCGCTTTGGGGCGCAACCCAAACGGTGCGATCATCGCTATCCGTCTGGTCACGGTGTCGGTTCCGTCGCATCGAGCAACCCACGCCGCACCAGTTCGGCTTCGAGCATGGCAGCGGTCGTGTAGTGGATCGTTGGAATCCCTAGCGCCTCGGATGCACGGACGTTGCGCGGCTTGTCGTCGATGAACAGCGCCTCGTCAGGCGCTACACCCAGGCCGTCGAGCGCAAGCCAGTAGGCTCGCGGATCGGGTTTCGCCACGCCTACTCGCGCCGAATTGACGACCACCGTAAACAGATCGTGGATGCCAAACTCATGTTCGAGCAGCGATTCCAGTTCGTCGGTAGCGTTGGATAGCAGGGCGAGCGGGAAGCGTTGAGCCAACCGTCGGGCGATTGCTACCACATGCGCGTCGAGGTCGCGTCCAGCGAACAAGCTAGCCCGGAACGCCTCAACGTCATCGTCTGAATCGTGTCCCAGCGCGACCATCATGCTGTGCCAGTAATCGTGTCCGGTCATCGCGCCCAGTTTGGCTTGCTGCCACGCATCGCCGCTATACAACAGGTCGTAGAACGCTTGCGGGGCGATGTTATAGCGTTGGGCGGCATCCTGGAAGCCACCCAACGCTTCGTGCTGCTGGTCGAACACACCGCCGAAGTCAAAGATGATGGCCTTGATCATGACCAACGACCAACGACCAACGACCAACGACCAAAGGAGTACGGACGACCGCCTTTACAGGTTTGTGTCATGCAATGTTCCTCATCTACATGTTATGAAGCTGGCGCAAACCGCGCTATGCGACGTGCCATGCTCCCGCCGCAAGGTGCCAGGTTTCCTCCGCGAAACGCTCCACGAAGTAGCGGTCATGTGAAACCAGCAAAATCGCGCCGTTGAAGCTCGCCAGCGCGTCCTCGAAGCGTTCGCGTGCCGGAATGTCCAGATGGTTGAGCGGCTCGTCGAGCAACAAGAACGTGCTGCCCGCCGCCACCAGTCGCGCCAGTTGCAGACGCACGCGCTCGCCGTAGCTCAACACACCAACTTGGCGGAGCGCTGCATCGCCCTCGAACAGAAAGCGATGCAGGAACGTGCGTGCTTCGGTCTCCGTCGCCGCCACGACCTGCCGCAACGATTCTAGCACCGTTGCGTCGGGATCGAGCGTTTCGCTTTCCTGCGCCAGATAACCGATCTGTATGCTTGGGCTAAGGCGTAACATGCCTCCGGTCGGCGTCAATTGACCGAGCAATAGCTTGATCAGCGTAGACTTTCCGGCACCATTCGGTCCCACTAGCGCGATGCGTTGGTTCGCCAGGATGTCGAACGACATGTCGCTCAGCAACGGCGCGTGATCGGCATAGCCAAACGTGAGGTTTTCGGCACGCACGATGACCTCGCTGCCACCAGTCTTGCCCGCAAGATCGAGCCGCAGACCCCACTGGTTGCGCGGCTTCTCGACGCGCTCATCGGACTCGAGATAGCGTTCCAACTTACGTTCGCGTGATTTGCCGATACGAGCGACCTTCGCCGATACTCCACCGTAGTAATCGCGTCCGCGTTTGGGACCGTTCTGGATCGTTTGCGCCCGACCTTTGAGGCGGCGAATATCCGCTTCGACCTGCGCGATGTAGGTCTGCTGATCCTGCCATGCCGCCGCGTGCCGCTCGCGCTCGGCTTCGCGTGCATCCTCGTAGGCGCTGTAGCCGCCCGCGTAGCTTTCGAGCGTATGTGTTTCGGGGTCCATGACCAGGATGCGTGTCGCCACGGCATCCAGAAAGGCCCGGTCATGCGAGGCGACCAGGATCGCGCCCGCAAAGTGCGTCAAGAAGCCTTCAAGCCAATCGAGCGCACCAATGTCGAGGTGGTTGGTCGGCTCGTCCAGGATCAGCAGGTCAGGCTCGATCAGCAGCAGTCGCGCCAATCCCAGGCGCGTTCGCTCGCCGCCGCTCAGTTGCGCGACAGGCGTAGCGTGGTCGAAGGTATCGACGCCCAGCCCTGCCGCGACTGACGGCGGCGCGGTCGATCCGCTCGTAGCCCCCGGCGGCCTCCCAGCGTGCCTGTACATCAGCATAGCATTGGAGCAGCGTTTCGATGGTGGCGGCGTCCTGGTCAGGCTGCGCCAGTTGTTCGCCCAACTGTTCCAGTTCGCGCTCGCTCTGCCCCCACTCGCCTCTGGCATCCAGCAGCACATCGCCGACGGTACCGTTCTCGAAATCGAGCAGGGCTTGCGGAAGGTAGCCGATGCGAAGATCGCTCGGCGTCGTGGTGACGTTGCCGCTGTCCGGCGCGTCAAGGCCAGCCAGGATACGAATGAGAGTCGATTTACCAGCGCCATTCGGCCCGACAAGGCCAACACGTTCGCCACGATTGATGATGAGTTGAATCCGATCGAGGACGATATCGGACCCGAAGCGGCGCGATATGAGGGTCGCACTAAGCATGAGTATATCCTTTCAGTAGAGGCACGGGCATCACACGGACGCACAGGCCATTGCATCGAAAATAGGTTCGATCTACGAAAGGATGTCTGTCACGCTCATTCACTCCACGAAGCTTAAGACCAACGGCACGGCCTCCTGGGAAGCGATACCGCGCCGCAAGGATACCACGCAGGGCGCGGCGATGTCAACGATAAAACAAGATTTTGATCACCTCACAAGCAACATTTGGCCTATGATATGCTCGGAGTAGCATGTAGGGGAAGGACAACTAGATGTTCGGTCCCATCTTCGAGCTTTGCTTTGGCATCGTTGCTGTGTACATTACCATCGGGGAGGCCCGTGATGGTTTCAACCGCGATATGCGCGAGCGTTTCCAATGGCGAACATGGTGGTATTTCTCCATCACAGCACGCTTAGTGTTATGGATATGTTTGACCGTTGATGGACTGGCAAGGCTGATCGTTGGTGCTGGCATCATCGCCTGAGATCTGCGATTGCCATGTTCAAGGAGACGACACCCTAATAAGGAGGCACAGATGTGCATCTGACCGCGACGGGGGATTGTAAAGGGAGTGAGCATTCCACCATGAAGTCCTGATAGCTATTCCGCCGAAGTGCCTTCAGCGCGCGCCTTGAGGCCGGCAACGAAGTCTGCAAATGGCTGTGTCATATCTGGTAGCGAGCGTGCAAAGAGCGGCAAGAGCGGTCCACTAAAATCTTCGCTCACCGTGACATCGGTGCTGTCATCGTCGTGAGGGCTCAACGTAAAGGTTCTCACACCTTTGAACAATCCTAGCGGCAATCCACCCGTCCATGTCATTCGGCGCTCGGGAACAAACTCTGTCACTGTGACAGGAAACGCACGATTGGGGCTGAGTTTCGTATAGGCGGTAATTCGCGCCCCGGGCGCGATTGTCCCCTCGATTCGATCGGCCCACGGGTCCCACTCAGGATAACGCGACGCGTCCGTCAGGATAGCCCAAATGATGGCCGACGACGCCGTGATGTTGATTTTGGCGCTCCATGTTTTCATTGTTGTACTCCGTGTGCGGGAACATCTAATACACACTGGCTACAGTAGCCATTGTTCCTGTACGATTTGGACAGGACACACGTATATGTATCCAATGATGTAAGGCTTACAGTATA
The DNA here is from genome assembly GCA_963790835.1 of uncultured Chloroflexia bacterium. Classification (GTDB taxonomy): domain Bacteria; phylum Chloroflexota; class Chloroflexia; order Chloroflexales; family Kallotenuaceae; genus JBBSGA01. The sequence continues at coordinate 840,166 of CAWBPU010000002.1, read as the reverse complement.
CAGCGATACACTTGCGCGCTCTCGTTGAAACCATACGTCATCTTCGGTTGCGGGATGACGTGGTTATGGCGTAACGTCACACACCAGCACGCTCGGCTTGCCCGCAGCGTGCGTCAGCACGAGCGTCGCCGCGCCGGAGCCTTCGAGCCGTAGCTGTTTCTCCAACACCTGCGGGTCGATGGGCGAGCCGCGTTTCTTGATAACCGTGTGTCCGATCTTGCGGTCGCGCAGGTACTGGCGCAAGTGCTTGAGGTTCCAGGGGATCATATCGTCGATGCGAAAGCGCCGTGCGAACGGCGTATCCACTGGCGAGGCCGTGGTAAGAAAGGCGATCTCCTCGTCGATCTTGGTCGCGCCGAGCATGTGGGCGAGATGCTCCACCAGATGTGCACGTATCACCGCACCGTCCGGCTCGTACAGGTACTGCTGTGGCGGTGCGACGGCGATGGGATCGATTGCCCCGCCGCTGATCGTCGCACCCGACGGCAGCAACGTCGCCCGACGTTCAGCGGTTTGCAGCCGTCCGTACCACAGCACCGCTTCCTTGACATCGCCGCCCAACGAAACGATCTCGACCTCGCAGGGACCCCACGGCAGATCATCGTAGTCAATGCCAGGGGCGACTTTGACCCCAATGCCAGCGGCGTGTTCGAGCCAATCCGCGATAACACCGAGCGGTGGCTGATAGTTCGCCGGATCGAACACGCGACGACCACCACTACGCCGCGCCGGATCGAAGAACACGAGCGACCCCGGCGGCGCGTGCCAGGTCGCGGCATCGCGCTGCTCGAAGCGCACGCGTTCAGCCACGCCATAGACTTCGGCGTTGAGGTGCGCCATCCGTAGCCGCACCGGATCGAGATCGACGCCCGTCACGCTGGCTCCCGTCCTGGCAAGTTCTAACAGATCGCCGCCGACGCTACAGCACACATCCCATACCGGAACGTCGCCACGGAAACGCGCCGCCGTGTGGCGTGCGACCGTTTCGCTGGTCGCCTGTTCGAGCGCATCGCGGGTAAAGAACATCTGATCGGCCAGGGCGAACTTGGCGCGACCACGTTCTCGCAGCATCACCAGTTCCAGGGCGGCGGCAGCGACATCCGGCGTGAAGTGGCGGCGCATGGCCTGAAGATCAGACAACAACGTCGCGGGCGTGGGCGCCCGCTCGGCTGCCATGGCGAGCGCGTCCTGTCCCACAGCACTTTCGAGAACCCTAAGCGTTTCGATGGTCAACATCGCATCATTGTAGCGGCACAACCAGCCGTTTTAAACGAAACGAGCCGGATTGCCCCGGCTCGCTCACATCTTTCATTCGTTCGCAGTACAGATATTTATGACCCTCACCAATCCATCGCCTCGTCAGCGTTGGGTTTTGGTTGTTCGCCATCTCCGTTGGTCGTTGGTCGTTGGTCGTTGGTCGGTCACCGTTACATCCCCGCGCTGCCCACGCCGCGCCCGTTGAACAGGCGTTCGCGAATCGCCAGCACGTCCGCCCGCAGACGTGCGTCGGTGTTTATCTCGGTGGCGATCTTCTCGCAGCCGTGCATGACAGTCGTGTGGTCACGTCCACCGAGTTCCGTGCCGATCTCCATCAGGCTCGAATCGGTTTCCTCGCGCATCAGGTACATCGCCACCTGACGTGGCACCACGATGTTGCGCGAACGTCCACGGCCTTTGAGTATTTTGAGATCGATGCCATAGAACTTGCCGACCGTATCAACGATTGCCTCATTGCTAATGCGCTGGCGTCGTGACACGTCCAGCAGTTCGCTCAACGCCGCCGCCGCCACGTCGATAGTGATCGGCTGTTTGTTGAGGTTCGCAAAAGCGACAACACGATTGAGCGAGCCTTCCAGTTCACGGATACTGCTCTGGATGCGGTGAGCGACGAAATCGACAACCTCGTCGGGCATATGGACATTGAGCGTTTCGACCTTGGCGCGCAAAATCGCGGTACGGGTTTCAACGTCTGGTGTTTGCACATCGACGATCAGACCCCACTCGAAGCGTGATCGGAGCCGCTCGTCGAGGATGGACATCGCTTTTGGCGGACGATCCGACGACAGCACGATCTGCTTGCCAGCCCCATGCAGCGTGTTGAAGGTATGGAAGAATTCTTCCTGGGTACCTTCTTTACCGGCAATAAACTGGATATCATCGATCAACAACACGTCGATGTTACGGTACCGTAAACGGAATTCTTCAGTGTTCTGGCGACGAATCGCATTGATGAGATCGTTAGTAAACTTTTCAGATGAAACATAGAGAACGTTGATCTCTGGATTGGTGTCCAACACCATGTTGCCAATCGCATGCAGCAAGTGCGTCTTGCCCAACCCCACACCGCCATACAAAAACAAAGGATTATAGGCCTGGGCGGGATGGTCCGACACTGCCAGACATGCGGCATGTGCCAGCCGATTGGACGAGCCGACGATGTAGCTATCGAACTTATAGCGCGGGTTGAGCATGGTTATGCGCGGTGTAGGAAGTTCGAGTTGCGTCGGGCTGTCCGAAGATATTCTACTAGCAGGGGGATTCGTCGGGCGCGCATTGCCGTTGTTGCGCGTCGGCTCCTCAATCGGCTGCCCGAAGTTTTGATCGCTATGGTTACCGATGACGACCTGCACCTGGATTGGATGCCCGATGATCGTGCTAAGCGTTTCGGTGATCGGGGCCATGTAGCGGCCTTCCAATTCTTGACGCACAAAGATATTCGGTGTTCCAACGATCACCGTCGAGTCCTCAATCGCGACAAGCGAAGTCGGCTTGATCCAGGTATCGAATTCATTGCGCGGCAACTGTACTTGAAGATCGCCCAAAGCAGCTTGCCAGATCTGTTTCGTATTCAACTTTTCGTAGCCTCCGCACACCCGTGTTAGACGCAGCAATGCGTTCGTGGTGGCTGTACGTTTCGGACTGTATCTACAGGGATGATTCTTTCAAATGTGTCGCCAATCATACCGCAGACACGAGGCCAGTTCAAGCACCCCACGATATTTTGAGTATAACGATTGCTTATAGTTCCCAACCACCGATCGAGGCATTCGATGAGCAATCCAGAGGGTTTCCGGTGTGGAAAGTTGACAATGTTTTCCCCAGGCTTGTGGATAACTTTCTGGTTGCAAAGGCTTTTTCACCCACAAATGGTACTGTAGCATGGAAAAAGGCATATTTTTGGCTACTTAGTTATACACAAGGTTATCCACAATGCGGTGGATAGTATCACGGCTGATGTGGACAAAGTGATGCTTGATTATGACAACACTCATAAGCAAACTTAAGGATAAGGGCACACATTGCCTTATCCTGCGTGCGGTAGAATCCAAAACCCGCACGCCATGTAGCGTGCGGGTTTTGGATCGAAACGATCCCGACGACGGAACATTGCCAACGATCACACCATGCCGAGCAGAGTGCTCAGGCCTACAATTCGATTTAGCACCCAAACGTTCGCAACCTGTTTTGACCTCTCGTCGGGTTCGTTACCAGTTGATCCCCATTGATCCTGTCCCTGGCACTTGTGCTACCCAATAGCGGCTGGAACCTTCCGTTGCGACACGACCATCGAGCGGGCGTCCGTCAAGTTGTGCCGTGATAGTGTCGGGCGCGTCGGGCGGCAACAACAAGCGAATTGTCGTGTCGGTGCCGCTGCCGGTCCACCGTAGCGCGAAACCGTCGTCGCGACGCTCCCAGCGGTAGGCGATATAGCCATCGGATGCTCCATAACGCACAACCACGGAAGCGGTATCGACATCATCTGCCGCCGTCCAGCGCGGCGCGAGCGTCGCGCGTTGGAACATCGTGCCGTCATCACGCACACCCGCAGCGCCTTCGATCAGCGCGGCCAGCATCGCCGACGATCCCCAGCCGTCCGTCGCCAGCGTATCATCGCCCGAGCGGCCTGGATCGCCGATGGGGTGATACCAGAGGTAGCTTTCACCACTGCTCTTGATCAGACTGTAATAGCGTTGGAGGATATCGAAGCCATAGGTCTCGGAACCACGGTCGAAGGCACCCCGCGCCAGTTCGCCGCCGACCAGTGGCATATGGCCGCCGTTGACATACTCGCCAGGGTTCTGCCCCCAGCGTCCATTGACACTATTCGACGTGCTGAGACTTCCTTCAGGAAACGGCGGGTCGATCGAGAACCATTCCGAGAACGCCGACCCACGATTAGCGTAGCGTTGATAATATTCGTTGATGATCGAGCGAGCCTGCGCGTCGCTGACGCCGACACGATTGAGCGAATAGGCGTTCGACAGTGACAATTGCTTCGCTTCGTCTACGCCCGGCACCTCGACAGGCGTAATATGGACCATGTGGCGGAAGAACGTGCCATTCCATGAAACGGCGTTGACACGCTCGGTAATGCCTGCGCCTTCGGTGCGCCAGTGTCGCGCACGCTCGCCGTTGCCTACATGGTCATACATACGTGCCAGCAATTCCATGCTATTGGCATAGCCGGTGTTATCGCCAAAGAAAATGCACCACTTGGTATGTTCGTCGATCCAATGGCGCGGCGCGACCTTGCCATCGGGCGCTATCGTCGGCGCACCATATTCAAAGTCCCAGGTATCGACCGTGAAGGGACGCTTAACAAGCTGATAGTCCTGGTCCCACCGTAGCGGGCTGGTCTGGATATACGCCAGTCCACGCTCCATCGCGTCGATCTGCTCGCGCATCCACGTGTCGTCGCCAGTGGCTTGCCAGGCACGATAGACCCCCTCGACAAACAAAAACTCCAGGTCGGCCTCAACCGCAGTACGGCCTCGGATCAACGCCCAGGGTTTGTTGGCGATGTAGTCCTCGAACGAACCATCGGGGTACTGGAAGCGCCGGAACTGATCGAGCAAGCTGGTCATGTCGCGCTCCCAGTAGGCATAACCCTTACCCTGGTGAACGTGATCGCGCAGCCACAGCAAATCGGAATCAGGCGAACGGTAGCCATGCACCTCATGACCGTCGAACACATAATCCGAGGTATCTTGCAGCATGAATCCCTTCACCATTGGGTACAGTTCGTCGAAGCGCGGCTGTCCGGTCGAAATCGTCGTTTCCGCATCCAGCAGGATGGCGTCCGTCGCAACCGCCGCGATCTTACCGTCGATCAGCACGATCGCGGCCTGGGGTCCAAGTTCGCCCAGCGCATCGACCTTGACCTGTGCCTCGCCATTGGCAACCGCTACCGGATAACGTCCGGTCGTGCCACGTCGGTCGGCGACGATCACTTCGGCGGCGCCATCATATCCTTCAACGCGTAGACCGATTTCGGCCTGTTCGAACGGCGATACGCTCGACGTTTGCCCGACCACAAGCGCGGATTGCGTGGCGCGTTGCCACGCGCCTTCCTTGAGCACGTTCCCACCGGGCAGCAATGCCAGCGCATCTGCCCCAATCAGCGCGAGGGTAGGCGTCTGCCCCGTCACGCTCTCAACACGCGCACGTTCGAAATACTGCACCGATCCGGTCGCAGTCTGCCGCACGTCCTCCAGGGGCCATCCAAGCGCCGCCACAGCGCCCTGTGCGTTCCAGAACGAAAGCGTAGGCTCGCAGATGTTATGTCGGGTCAACTCGACATACTGGCATCCCTCAACAGGATCAGCGAGCGGAACAGTCTGCTGCTGGGCAAGCTGAAGCTCGGCGCCCAGGCGTCCAAGTGCCACATTGCCATCGCGTAGCTCGAAGCGTGCGCGCTCGAAATACTGCACGAGTACACCGTCGACGGGCATCTCTTCGGTCAGCGGGAGGCCGAACCGTGTGAGGCCGCCTTCGCGTTCCCAGAACTGCCGGAATATTCCGCGCACGGTGCGTTCAGTTTCACCAAACACACGAATGTCAGGATCAGGAGTAGGCGAGGGAATCGCTGTAGCAGTCGGCGCGACCTGCGGAATTTGGGTTTGTGGGGTGGTTGGTGAGACTGCGGTTTCTTGCCAGACGCTACTGCACGAAACAAGCAGCATCAGTCCCACGAGCAGACTTTGGATGCGAAGTTTCGAGCGGAAAAGAAAACGCTGCGTGGGGCGCGTACGATGCGCGGAAGTCATGCTCCTCCGTAGCGAGTATCGATCCGTCCGTTTTCACGACGCCATTGTGTGTACGTGCGATGGAGCGTTCGGAACTGACTCAGTAATACCAATGTCCATGCGGCACGAGGTCGTCGAGATCGGTGATTCGGTCGCGCAAGGCTGTCAGATCGACGTTGGGACCCGGCTTTGCTGCGATCGTTTGTATCCAGAAACTGTCGCTGAGCATATGCAACGGAGCCAACCCAGCCTTTTCAGTGTACAGTCGGATTTCCTCCGGCGTCGCGAACTGGTTACGGTGGGCAGGCTTCACACGTTTGTGGCGGTGGTGGTCCAGTTCCCACATAAACCTATTCCAACCCTCAGGATGGAGCAGGTTCCAGGTGTCGAAATATACCAATCCACCCGGCACCAGCACCCGACTGATCTCGTTGAGGTACTGGAACAATTCTTCTTTATCGAGGTGGAACAATACCAGATGGCTATAGGCACGGTCGAAGGCAGCGTCCTCGAACGGCAGCGCGGGACGATCAAGTTCGTGAAAATGCGCGTTCGGCAGATGTACCGTGCGCTGGCGTGCCGTTCGCAGGATCGGGCCGGAAATATCGACGCCGTGCCATTGTCCGACCAACGGCGCAAGTTCGCGGCCTACTCGTGCCACACCACAACCCACTTCGAGGACGCGCTTGTCGCGGTCCAGCAGCAAGGCATTGCGTAATCGCTCTGCCATCTCGCCACCAGTACGGCGCAAGGTTGCCTCATCGGGGCTACCGTTCATCATCGTATACGTCCATCCTGTGTCACGTCCCACAGCCTCCCAGGCGGCTTTATAGCCATGGTTCTTGCGGGCAGTTTCGGCGCGATAAATTCGCAGCGCACGCACAGGATGACGCCAATAGCGTCCTTCGATGAAGGCACGCACCATTTTTTGGTTGATCAAAGCCATAATGATTATTGTATCAGATAGCAACTGGTGATTCGCTGATTGCATGGTGGTACGCAGCAGGGTACAATATCGTCCCGTTATGGCTTATACCGTACTGACGATCGCTCCAACATCGTTCTTCGCAGACTATGGCGCACATGTGCGTATCTGGGAAGAAACAAAGACGCTGCACAATCTTGGGCATCGCGTTGTCATGACGACCTACCACAACGGCGACGATATGCCAGGGCTAGATATCCGTCGGACATGGGATGTTCCCTGGATCAAACGTGCCATGGTGGGATCATCGCGCCACAAGCTCTACCTCGATGCCGCACTGGTTTGGCGCACGTTGCGGGTAGCGCTAGAGGTTAAGCCCGACATCATTCACGCCCACCTGCATGAAGGAGCCTTGATCGGGGCATTGGTGAGTCGTCTGCTCGGCGTGCCGTTGATTTTTGATTATCAGGGCTCGTTAACGGGCGAAATGGCGGACCACGGTTTCGTCCGCCGCAACAATCCGTTGTTTGGAGCATGGCGAGCACTTGAACGCCTGATCAACCGTCTACCGGATGCACTGATTACATCGACCTATAATGCCGCCGCTGCCTTGCACGAAGAATGGAACTATCCCCGCGATTATCTTTATACGGTTCCCGATTCGGTCAACACGACCCGCTTCCATCCTTTCGACGGCTCGCCAGGTTGGGAAGAAGAACGCCAGCGGCTGCGTGGGGAACTAGGAATTCCACCTGATCGGCGTCTGGTAGTGTACATCGGGTTGCTGGCAGCCTACCAAGGCACCAATAAGCTGATCGAAGCGGCACGCGATGTCGTGGCGCGACGACCAGACGTACATTTTCTGATCATGGGCTATCCCGATGTAGTGTCGTACCGGGCGCTCGCGGAATCGCTGGGCGTGAGCGATCACGTCACGCTGCCCGGTCGCATTCTGTACCGGGATCTCCATTCCTACCTCGCGCTCGGTGATGTCGCTGTCGCGCCGAAAATGTCCGAAACCGAAGGCGCGGGGAAGATCACCAACTATCTAGCCATGGGCTTGCCCGTCGTTGCCTTCGACACACCAGTTGCCCGCGAGATCCTGGGTAACGTGGGACGCTATGCCCGCTACGGCGATACCCAATCGCTCGCCGACGAGATCGTGGCGCTGCTGGACGACCACCGCGAACAGGAGATTTTGAGCGCAGCAGGGCGTGCCAAAGCGGTACAGGAGCATTCCTGGGAACTTGGAGCATTACAGATCGAGGCGATTTACGAACGCGCCCTGGCACGTCGCGCCGGACAGCCGCTCCCGCCCGTTCCGACGGTCCTGCCTGTCAACGGCGATTAACCCCACGCACCCAGTTTCTAGCTCGTCACTGCTGTCCTTACCGCGCCGTTTCACTCGTGTGTGTCAGGCAGAGATGCACGGTCGTCCATGCGCCCATATGCCAGCAGATCGGCGATTTGTCCGATCACATGTTCGCTGTCGCCATACAGCCATGCACAATACTGTAACATCGGCGAGGTATCCTGCACCCCCTGGCCTCCCACCGCGATCAGTGGTGGTGCTGGCAGCGAGCGTAGTGCTTCGACAACGCCATCAAACTGCGCGAACGCCTCTGGTGTTGTCACGGAAAGGCATACCAGCTCGGACTGCGTTTGCTCGACAATCGCCAGCAAACCGCTAATTGGCACTTTCGCTCCCAGATACACTACACGGTAGCCGCGCCGCACCAGCATCAGCGACAGTATCAGTACACCAACGTCGTGTTCTTCGGTCGGCAGACAGGCGGTGACAATCGTTGCCCCTCCCGACACCACATCATAGACACTGAACAACGCTTGTAGGCGCCGCCGCACGACATTGGTCGCGAAGTGTTCCTGTCCGGCTGACGCCAATCCTTGCCGCCACTTTTCCCCGATCTCGACTAGAGTGGGCTGGATCAACATCGTACAGACCTGGTCCAGCGAATAATGGGCGAACGCCTCACCGAACACACCCTCTGCTTCGGCTGTTTGCAACCGCAACAAAGCGTCGACCAGCCGGTGTTGCAGCAGCGCCCAATGGGCATGCTGTGGGTTCGTATGCACAGGTGATTGTTCTTCCACCGGTTCGCTAAGCAACTGAATGGCCTGTTTGATCGTCATACCCTCAGCGGTGCGATCGCGTAGCCAACGAATTACGGCTATATCATGGTCGGAATATAGACGCTGCCCGGATGGAGTGCGGTGAGGCTTAGGAACATCATAGCGGCGTTCCCACGCTCGAAACGTGTCCGCTGGCACCGTGGTTTCATGCACGACTGCCCGTGTGTTGTAGCGCGGTGTAGCAGAGTAGCTACCCTCGAAGCGCTTTGGTTTCATAGAGGTCCTTAATTACGGCAGTCATACAGAATGTTTGAGATGCACATGGCATTCTCATAAGCACGATAGTGACCATGCTATAATACCCGCATACGCCTGGAGTACTAGGGCAACATTATGAATAGCTTTTTGATTACATTCTTTCAACTTTTATTTCAGATTCTCTGGATCGCCATCTTCGGACGCATCATCCTCTCATGGATCGATCAAGGTGGACAGTGGCGCATCACACAGATTCTGTTCGAGATCACCGAGCCAATCCTGGCTCCAATTCGTCGTATCATGCCAAGTATGGGTATGATTGATATCTCTCCGATGATCGCGATTCTTCTGCTGCAACTTCTGAGCAGGGTAGTGATATCGGCGCTTCGATGATGAAAACACGAGGTTAAGTGGTGCGTGATCGTTGGTTTTTGCTCGCCGCCGTATTTTTCGGCGGCATTTGCTCGCTTGGGGTCGAACTTACTGCTTCGCGGTTGCTGGCACCGTTCTTTGGAACATCACAACTTATCTGGGCAAACGTTATCGGCCTGACACTGATTTATCTGACAATCGGCTATCGCTGGGGCGGTCGTCTGGCAGATCGTCGTCCTGACGAACGCCTGCTGGGTCTGATCCTGGTTGGTGCGGGGCTGTCCACGGCGATCATTCCACTGATCGCCCGACCGATCCTACAATGGTCGGCTTCCGCTTTCAGTAGCTTTTCAGTCGGGGTCTTTTTCGGATCGTTGTTCGGTGTGCTGATCCTGTTTTCGGTACCGATCATCCTGGTCGGCATGATATCGCCGTTCGCCATTCGGTTGTCCGTGCGGAACGTCGAAACCGCAGGAAGCACAGCCGGAAGCCTGTACGCATTATCGACCGTTGGCTCGATCATCGGCACCTTTCTTCCGGTGCTGCTCCTGATCCCGACGATTGGCACGGCGCGAACCTTTTATTTCTTCGCGCTCCTGTTGGTGATCGTCGGCGCGCTCGGCATGCGCCGTCGGCTGGCATATCTGGCGATTCCTGCGGTGCTGATCCTCGCCGCGTTTCAGCTTGGTATAAGTGGTATTCGCGACCCATTCTGCACGGGCTGCGTGTCGCTCTTTGAGACGGAAAGTACGTACAACTATATCCAGGTTGCAGAGAACAACTACGGTCCCGATTCGACAGAACAGATTGGCCTGATCCTTAACGAAGGACAGGCGATCCACTCGATCTATAACACCCGTTTCGGTGAAACGCAGAATCCCAACGACCTGCTGACCGCCGGACCATGGGACTTCTTCAGCGTTGCGCCCTACCTGTACCCGAACCGCGCCCAGGACGATGTGGATAGTCTGTTGATGATCGGGTCGGCTGCGGGGACGATTCCCAAGCAATTTCTGGCCTTCTATGGCGATGACGCACACATCGACGCCGTTGAGATCGACCCTGAGATCGTGCGCGTGGGGCGGGAATATTTTGCGGTTGAGGATCAGAAGGTCGCCAACTATCGCACCTTCACCGAGGATGGACGCACATACCTGCAACGTGCAACAGGCGTCTACGATGTCATCGGGATGGACGCGTATCATCAACCGTACATCCCGTTCCATTTGACGACCCGCGAATTCTTCATGGAAGTCGACGCGCACCTGTCCGAGAGCGGCGTCGCGGTGGTGAACGCGGGCAAGCCTGGTTCGGATTACCGGCTAGTACATGCCCTGGCAAGCACCATGCGGTCGGTCTTTCCCCAGGTGTACATCATGGATGTGCCGACCTTCGGCAATAGCATTATCTTTGGCGTCAAGACCCCTGTTAATGATGGCGTGGCGAACTTCCAGGCCAATCTCAGCACTATGGATGACCCGACGCTCGCCCGCATCATGCAGTGGGCGCTCGACAGCAACGCCAACAAATTGCCGCTACGCGAATGGACCCAGCAGGACGCCGCAGCACAGCGACCCTTCACCGACGACTGGGCTCCCGTCGAATCGGTGATCGACCAATTGATCGTGAACGCGGCCGAGCAGGGTATCTCACAGTAGCAACCATGGGACGATTAGGGCGGCGCTTTGGAAGCGCCGCCCTTTGACTTTAAAGCACTCAACGGCGGTAGTTGCCAGCAGCAAAATAGATAGCACAGGTTGTATTGTTCTGCTTCATATCGAGCCTGCACGACCAGGCGCACGCTTACTTTAAGCATTGACACCATCAACATATTCATCTAACATATCAATACCTGCTTATATATTGATACGAGGTGACGATGGCAGTTTCGCATGAACTGGCGACGACGCTCAAGGCGAAGTTCTTTCGTGGCCTCGCCGATCCATCACGACTCCTGATCGTAGAAGTCTTGCGCGACGGGGAGAAAACGGTTTCGCAGATCGTCGAAGAAACCGGGTTATCCCAACCGAATACATCGACGCATCTCGCATGCTTGCAGGATTGTGGCCTTGTGATCCGCCGTCCATCCGGTCGTCATGCCTATTACAGTTTGGCAGACTCACGTATGTACGATGTGATGAACGCAGTCGAAGGCATCTTGAGCGAAGTTGGCAACAATGTGTACTGCTGCACGCGCTATAACCGCGACGAGGAGGCAACGTGATGGACAATTGTTGTCAGGACAAAGCCTGTGAACTGGACGCCTTGCGCGAGAAGCAATCAAAGGTGCTTTGGGTAGTCCTGGCGATCAACGCTGCCATGTTCGTCACAGAACTCACCGCTGGCATACGCGCTGGCTCGGTCGCATTACAGGCGGATAGCCTCGACATGCTGGGCGATACGCTGGTGTACGGTTTCAGCCTGTTCGCCCTGGCACGCTCCGACCGCTGGAAAACCAGTGCAGCGCTGCTCAAAGGCGGCATCATGGCGCTCACCGCCTTTGCCGTGCTTGCTCAGGCTGGCTATAGACTCCTGTTCGGTGCAGCGCCGGATGCACCACTTATGGGCGGCACGGCGATGCTGGCACTCGCGGCGAACGGTCTATGCTTGTATCTGCTCACGCGCCACCGCAACGACGACCTCAACATGCGCTCGACCTGGCTGTGCTCGCGCAACGATATCGTTGCGAACAGTGGCGTGATCCTCGCCGCGGTCGCCGTGCATTTCACAGCATCGCGGTTGCCCGATATCGCCGTCAGCCTCGTGATCACCTTCGTGTTCATGAAGTCAGCCTGGTACGTTCTGCGTGAAGGTAGCGCCGAGCTGCGCGCCCAGGCACGCTCGACGCAGCCACCTACCTTAGCGTAGGACCAGAAATACAACAAAGGCAAGGCTGGCATACCATGACAATGCGCGTCATTTTGGGCAGGGGGCACTACCCCGCAATACCAGATCCTTTGTGAGATGATGCGGGGATTTAGATATCGATCCCTGGTACACCGTGCATACCGAGGGCGTACGATAGCTCGCCGCCGTGGTGCATGTCATGCTCGATCAGATGCCACAGTACCCACTGGCGTGTCAGCGTGACTTCGTTATCGTTTTCATCTACATCTGTCACCAGGGTTTGCAGATCATCGTAGGTATAGCGGTTAAGGATATCTTCGAGCGCCCGCCAGGTGATCTTCAGCCCCTCGATGATCTCCTCAGCAGATCTCATCGGCACGTCGTCCCACGTACTCATCGGCGCGAGTATGTCCTGGCATTCATGGAGTACAAAGTTCATCCAGCCGTAGCGTACGCCGACGATGTGCGTGGCAATCATGCCCACCGGACGCAGCTTTGGCGCGACACTTAGTTCGAGTTGTTCGGGCGTAAGCGACGCCATCACATCGAGTAAATGCTGCTGGTAATCGTTCCAACCTTTGTAAAACGGTGCGATTGACTGAGCGTTGGCGGTCATACCTGATCCTCCTCACATGTGTGGAATGTAGAAACAGTACGGCTCATTATGTCGCCTGATCCTACATTCGATGCCCACATCATACAATCATTAGCACATATTTACTACTCCGTGTCCTATCATCTCGTACATGGCCACTTCAAACGACATGTAATACACCAGACACAAGCGACGAAGCGATGCTGGATGGTGCGGATGCTAATCCATCACCGACATGCGTTCCTGATACACCTGCTTGTGGGCGGCGGTCGCTCCTTCCGACACGATGCCAACGGGAACGCCAACATCCGCGCCAACGCTCGCCAGGAGTGCCTCAACACTTCCGACATCCTCCAGCACCGGACGGCAGCGGAACAACTGGTACGTGATCTGCTCCTGCTGAACAAGATCGCCGCGTGGCGCGAGGGCAATCCGTTCGACCGTCGCATCGCCGTCGGTGTAGTGTCGGCACACTTTAAGCTCCGGCAACGTCGCCACCCGATCCAGGCAGGTGACGGCGAGCGCGTCCAGCGGTCCGACGACCTCACAGGCATAGCGCAACATCACAAGATCGAGCCAGCCAACGCGGAAACCGCCCTGCCAATCGCCCTGCATGTTCGCGGCGTCAGGCAGCATCGTCGTGAGCGCAGCGTCCTCGGTCACGAATGGTCCAGCGCCGTGGCGCGTCGCATAGGCGCGGGTGATACCAATACGCGTCGTATTGCCGGAATAGTGGGCTTCCCCAAGCAGCGTATCGGCGTGCTGGAGCGTGGTCGTACTCCAGGTCGTGTACGGATGAAAGCCCTGCCATTCGTCCAGCAACACGCCCTGCGCGGCCTCGAATACCGTCGTGCCGTCGCGCTGCAGCACCGTCCCAAGGTAATCGGGGGCGACGATCTGGAGTCGTTCTGCGATGTCAGCGAAGCTATCCACGATCCAGGTGTCATCGTCATCCATCAACAGATCGAGTTCGCGTGCAGCCTGTCCCGATGCCGCGAGCCCTGGCAGAATCGGGCGTACCTTGGCGCGGTTGATGTGGCGCAACTCGCGCAGTTTGGCACGTAGCACATTGGGGGTACGAAGGTCGCCAGCGCGCAGCGCATACGTTTCATGGTTGAGTGCGTCGAGCACGGTTTCGCCGATACCCATACCACAACTGCCATGCCGCCCCGCGCCCCGCGCCAGTTCCTGTAAACGGTTCGCGGCACGCTGGTAGGGCGTGATGATCAGGGCGCGGCGATCGAGCGTGATGCGCTCCCACACATCGGCAACGCCCAACGACCGCAGGTGGTCGGCTTCCGGCACCATCGCCAGTGGATCGACCAACATCCAGGGTCCAAGATGCGTCGCCGCGCCCGCCAGTGTGCCGCTACCCCATTGGGCAAAGACATGTTCGCGCCCATCGGTCGTGACAACCCGGTGTCCGGCCTGCGCCCCGCCGTTGTAGCGCACGACGGTGTGCGCATCGTGCGCCCGTGTCAGATAATCAACGATAGTGCCTTTGCCGCCATCGCCATACCCCAGATCGATCGTCAGGAATACCTGATTCATAGCTCTGTTCCTCGTCGCGTGGGACGCGCCAGTGCTGGCGCGTCCCACAGGCGCTTATAACCGTCCGTCGCCGCCCGTGCCGATCTTGCTGCGCGGCAGCACACCACTGGCGTAGCGTGTCGTCGCGGTCTTCGTTGCGGCGTAGGGTACCAATGCAGTTCTGGCGGCACCGACAGCACTCTGATCGTGTCCGGCGCTCACCAGATCGGTCGTGCCTTCGTCGAGGTTGTCGATCGTGCCTTCGGCGAGGCCGATCACCAGCGCGATCGTTTCACACACCGACGCGGCATCGTCCAGCAACAACACACGCTCGCCCAGCAGTTCCTTCCAGGTGTCCTGCACCTGTGGATTACGGCCGTGGTAGGTATCGGTCGGGATGATATGGAAGTACTCATAGCGGCGCGTGACTTCGTTCACGATCTGCTTCACAGGAATATCCTGCGCCTGCTCGGTGTCGCCGATATACTTCTTGACGTGTTCTGCACGAACCACGTTGTAGGGCATCTCATCGCCGATGGTGAACAGATAGCCTTTCTTGCCGCGCTTTTCCCAGCAGTCGATCGCGGTGTGGCGCGCCATGAAGTACAACGCCAGTTCGTAGGTTTCGTGGACCTGACCGCCGCCACCACCTTCGATGAAAATCTTGCCTAGCTCGTCGTCCATCTCCAGACCCGACTCGAACTGCCCCATTTGCAGCGGCACGCGGTCGGTGTAGGCATCGCCCACCGCGCCCCACAAAATCTGTGGATCGTCGATGTAGCCCTTCTGGATCAATACGCGCATCAACGCGCCCAACTTGGTTTGCAGCACACGCGGCACGACGCCCATCGAGCCTGTCACGTCGAACAACACGCCAATCGCGACCGACTGCGGGTGATCGGCGCTGTCGCGGCTTTCGCGCACGACATTCATGGGGTCCATCTGCGGATGCACGGTCACCCTGCCGCTGGCGCGTACCTGCTGGTCGTAGGTGAAGGCGGTCTGGTTAGTGGTCTGGCGTTGATTTTGCCGCGCCTGGTAGGCGGCATCGCTCCAATTCGAAAAGCCCATGATGTGTGTCTCCTTTATCGTACTGTGTTTGGCATATGGAATGGTCGAAACGTCGGTGGTCCATACAAGCGTCCGAGAACCTCTTGCCAGTCGTCGAATACCTGCCATGCGCTCTGGTAGCGACGGTGCGGCGCGACGATCAGACACGCCCGCAGCAACGCTTGCATCGCACGCGGCACCTGCGACGGCAGCGAATCGACGTCGCCGTTGCCGCCCAACAACCTGACCAGCGACCGCGCCGCCATAAAGAGGTCAGTCGCGGGGTTGGCGGGTTGCTTCGCGTGAATCTCCGGCGCGAAGTCGGGCGCGTAGGGCGGGCTGATCGCCGCGACCGTGCCTCCGTTTTCGACGCTGTAGCACCAATCGACCAGCATACCGTTGTGATCGTCGGTTCGTACCAGTATGTGCGGCAGAATCACCGCGCCATGGACGATTCCGAGGCTATGCGCCGCGCCGAGCGCCGCCAGCATACGGTTGAACATCCAGCCCGCGTCCGCCGGATCGACACCACGCGGGTACGCCCTGGCGACATCATGCAGCGTCACGAAACGACGGTCGTACTTGAACACGTTGACCTGCCGCGACGCGCCCGCTTCGTCCCTGGACTTGAAAGCTTCCACCAGCGCGGGGAAGTGAGCGTTGACCGCCTGCCCCGCCAATTCACGCTTGATGCGCGTGAGGGTGTCGGCCTCGGCTTGCATCAGATCGTTGTTGTGCGGCTGGCGTACCACCTTCAGCAGCACATCTCCCGACGGGTCGGTTGCCTCATAGATATCGCATAGGTCACCTTCTAGCTTCGACGCGACGGCAGCGTAGGTCGCATGTCGGGATATGACCGTAAAATCGACGCTCGACGGGCTAGCTCGCCCCGCATCATGCAGCGCACGCTCATACCAGTGGCGCAGCAAGCGAAAGGCTTCGGCAGCCTCCGGCACACCTCGGTTGTGGTCGGGATGCACGACGCGCACAAGTTTGAGGTAGCGTTGTCGGATCGCCGCTTCATCAGAGGAATGCGTCCCAAACATATCCGCTGGTGCAGTGGCCTGTTGCAGCCGCTGCAAGAGTTGTTCAAATGTTTCATTCATCGGTACCACCTTTGTGTATTTAGCACACTAACAATATAGTGTATGAAAGACACAAAGTCAAGGGGCATTTTGTGTCAATTTGTCACTAATCGGCAAATTGCTGATTATGCCACTTGAACGAGGTGAAATGCTTAGAGGGTAGAGTAGGTTTTCTACTTACTCACCCTGACAAATCGTGTATATACACCAACATCATGGATGCTTCCAGGGATAAAGGGCAGGGCTGCGTCAACGTCGCACGTCTGTCATCCTGAACCGCAGCGAAGGATCTTTCCGGACGAGAGACTCGTCGCTCCACTGAGCGTGGCAATATCGACAATGTAGTCGTCTTGAATGGGACGTTGACGCAGCCCTGGATAAAGGGGAAATACATGAGCAACGATACCAGGGACAATGACGAGGATAAGCAGAGGGCCGAACAGGTGAGAGGTCAAGCTCGTGCAGGATGGAAGGGAGCTTTCCGCTCGATGGCAGAGCAGGGCAATGACCGCCTGATCGACGCAGAGCAGCCACCAAGCGCATGGGACCATGACGAGTGGGAGTAAACAGGTTCGGGTCTGGCACCCACACTAGCGCGGGATCATGCTACAGCCTATATCATCGTCTAGCCGCGTCGTCGCGTCTCGGTCGTCGTGGCATCGCCAACCAGCAGTGTGTCGGCGAGGTCCACAAAGATACCGTGCGCGACGACACCAGGAATCATAGCGATGCGTGTAGCGAGCGCGCGGGGGTCGGGAATATGCCCGAACATACAATCGAGGATGAAGTTACCCTCGTCGGTGAGCATGGGTTGTTCGGCGACCATGCGCCGCGACGGTTGTGCGCCTAGATCCGCCAGCAAGCGTTCGGCGACGCGCCAACCGAACCGCACGACTTCCACTGGTACCGCCCAGCGCGTCCCCAGCACCGGCACGACCTTGGTACGATCCACGACGATCACGCGTTCGGCAGCCGCCGCCAGCACAATGCGCTCTCGTAGCAATGCGCCGCCACCGCCCTTGATCATCTGCAAATCGCCGTCGATCTCGTCGGCACCGTCGATAGCAAGGTCGAGGCGCGGGTAGTCGTCGAGCGAGCTGATATGCAGTCCCGCCCGCTCCATAGCCGCCTCGGTGTGCGACGACGCGGCGATCACCACGAGATCGTCGAGTTCGCCGCGCTGGACGCGCTCCCCCAGCGCGGCGACAATCAGCGCCACCGTCGAACCACTGCCCAGGCCGAGCCGCATCCCCGGCCGCACCAGCGCGGCGGCGTCGAACGCGACTCGTCGTTTCGCCTGTTCCTGTCCTTCGCTGGCTAGTTTCATTGCAACGACCAGCGACCAATGACCAATGACCAACGGAGCAAAGAATGAGGTTCCGAGTATTGGACTGTAGCCTCGCTCAGCCTATTCAAGTGTATATTCAAGACCGTCATATGACTTCGCTTAAATGCCATCTGAGTGGTTCTACATGCTCCCAAGACGCGTCACCTGTTCCCTTACTCAGCGTTATCGATCTGGGCGCGTTGCAATGCGCCTGAGAAGTCGATATACAGCGATTTCCATTCCTAAACACGTCGAGCGCCTGGACGCCGCCTTCGCGATGTCCGTTGCCGGTGGCCTTGGTGCCGCCGAAGGGCAGATGGATTTCGGCTCCGATCGTCGGCGCGTTGACATACACGATGCCGGTGTCGAGGTCGCGCATAGCACGGAAGGCCCCGTTGACATCGTGCGTGTAGATCGACGCCGACAGGCCATACTTCACGCCGTTGGCGACCTCGATCGCCTCGTCCAGCGAATCAACCGGAATGATCGTCGTCACCGGTCCGAAGATCTCCTCCTGCGCGATCCGCATTGTCGGCGTAGCATCGGCAAAGACGGTCGGTTGGTGGAAGAAGCCATGCGCGTAGTCGCCATCGCTCAGACGCTCGCCGCCGGTCAGCACCGTCGCGCCTTCCTCCTTGCCGATCTGCACGTACTCCAGGACCGTTTCGTATTGCTGCTCATTGATCGACGGTCCCATCGTCGTCGCTTCGTCGAGCCCGCGCCGACCGTCATCGTGCTGGCGCGTTCGGCGAGGCGTCGTCCCAGTTCGTCGGCGATGGCACGATGCGCGATGATGCGGCTCGACGCCGTACAGCGCTGCCCGGTGGTGCCGAACGCACCCCACACCGCGCCTTCGACCGCCAGATCGAGGTCAGCGTCGTCCATGACGATGATCGCATTCTTGCCGCCCATTTCCAGCGACACATGCTTCATCGTCTCGCCCGCGACCCTGGTGATGTGCTGGCCTGTGGCGGTCGAGCCGGTGAACGACACCACCTTCACATCGGGATGGCGGACCAGCGGCTCGCCGGTCTGCGGTCCATCGCCCGTCACGATGTTGACGACGCCGGGCGGCAGTCCGGCATCGACCAGCGTTTGCACGAAGTTGATCGTCGAAAGCGGCGTATCCTCGGCGGGCTTGATCACGACGGTGTTCCCCAGGATCAGCGCCGGGAGTAATTTCCACGATGGGATCGCCATCGGGAAGTTCCAGGGCGTGATCAGGCCGCACACGCCCAGCGGCACCCGAATCGACATCTGAAACTTGTTGGGCATTTCGGAGGGCGTAGTCTGTCCGTGCAGCCGCCGTCCCTCGCCCGCGATGAAGTAGGTCATGTCGATGGCTTCCTGCACATCGCCACGCGCTTCTTTCAGCACCTTGCCCATTTCCCGGGTCATCGCCTGGGCATAGGCTTCCTTGCGTTCGACCAGCAATTCCGCTGCACGAAACAGGATCTCGCCACGCTTGGGAGCGGGTGTAAGTCGCCAACCTTCGTAGGCTGCCGCCGCCGCACGCACGGCTGCGTCAACATCATCGGCATTTGAGTCCTGAAACAGGCCCACCACATCGCGTGTATCGGCGGGATTGACGTTGGCATAGGTCGCGCCGCTTTTGCTCGGCACCCACTCGCCGCCAATCAGATTCATATATATTTTTGGTTCTCGCATCCTTGTCCCTTCCAAGACCGACCAACGACGAACGACCAGCGGGGCGAACGAACGTGGTATTGAGTCGGTATAAGGTCATCAATTGAGTGATAGCGCTATACGTCGGCCCAGCGGTCGGTCAGGGCGGCGACTTCGACATATTTGTCTTTGACTGCCGCCAGTCCTTCCGGTGTGACCGATTGCATGTTGCGGTAGATTTGCTTGTCGAGCATTCGCTGCTTGTCGCCAGCGGGCCACAGACGCCAGGAATCGTTGTCGATCATATCGGCGACGATCAACTGCCCGTCGGTGGTGCGTCCGAACTCGATTTTGAGATCGACCAACTGAATATCTTCGGCAGCCCAGGCGCGTTCCAGCACGGCGAACACAGCGCGCCCCTGCTCGGTCATCGCCGCGACTTCCTCGGTGGTGCCGATACCTTCGCTCACAATCCCGCCGGGCGCGATCTGCGGATCGTGACGTGCGTCGTCCTTCAAGAAGAACTCGACCAGCACCGGATCGAAGCGCGTCCCTTCGGCAACATCGGCGTGACGGCGCAGGAACGAGCCGGTCGCAAGGCGACGCATCACGACTTCCAGCGGGATCATGCGGCAGCGCCGGACGACCATCTCACTGCCCGACAGCGCGTCGACCAGATGGGTCGGGATGCCGGAACGGTTGAGCAACCCAAAGACGTTGGCGGCGGTGCGACCGCTGAGCGCACCCTTGCCTTCGATCTCGTTGCGCCGCGCGCCATCACCAGCGCTGATCGCGTCTTTCTGCACCATGATCGCGAGGCTCGTATCGTCGGGGTGCGCGTACACGATCTTGGTCTTGCCTTCGATCAGACGTTCGCCATAGTCCATCATCTACTCCATCGACCAACGACCAACGACCGACGACCAACGGTGATCACCGCGCATCGTGTCCATGGTATGTTGGAATATACAACCCCTAGCATCCGAGCCTTACGGAAAGCAATGCCGTGGTGCGGACAGCTTTCAGGTCGATCACACGACTTCGACATTCGCGCCCGCGACGACTTCGCCGATGATATCACTGTCGGGGAGCGTCGCTCGCACACGGTCGAGATCGGCGGAAGCCACGATCAGCACCATGCCCACGCCCATGTTGAACACGCGCAGCGATTCCTTCTCATCGACATCGGCTTCGTTGACCAGATAGGTGAAGATCGGCGGCACAGGCCATGAGCCACGGCGTATCTGTACGCCCGTGCCAGCGGGCAGCGTGCGCGGGATGTTTTCGAGCAGCCCGCCACCAGTGATATGCGCCATGCCTTTGATCGCCACGCCAGCGCCCCACAGTTGTTCGACTTCGCCGAGATAGGACCGATGCACGGCGAGCAACGCCTCGCCCAGGCTCGCCCCACCCAGTTCGTCGGGGCGCTGATCATAGCCTACGGCATCGCAGACACGCCGCGCCAGTGAATAGCCGTTGGTATGCAGTCCGCTGGAGCGCAGGCCAACCACTACATCGCCCGGCTCGATTGTCGCGCCGTTGATGAAGTGGTCGCGATCCACAACGCCGACGACGGTTCCCGCTACGTCGAAGGCATTATCGACATACACACCCGGCATTTCGGCGGTTTCGCCGCCCAGCAACGCACAGCCAGCCGCGCGACAGGCGTCGGCGACGCCGCCCACGACTTCGGCGATCTCGGTGGGTTGGAGCCGCGCCGACGCGATGTAATCGAGGAAGAACAGCGGACGTGCGCCCTGCACCAGAATATCGTTGACGCAGTGATTCACCAGATCCTGCCCGATGCCGCGCAGGTCGCCCACGGCGCGAGCGATCAGCGTCTTGGTGCCAACGCCATCGGTCGAAGCGACCAGCACGGGCCTGGCGAACTCGGTCATGGTCTGGGCGAGGTCGAAGGCACCGCCAAACGAACCCATGCCCGCCAGCACCGCAGGGGTATGAGTCGAGCGCACGGCATCCGCGATCAGACGATTGGAATGATTCGCGGCGTCGATATCGACGCCAGCTTTGGCATAACTCGTCATCGGTTAGTTCCTCCGTGCGTAATCGACCATGTTGCGGAAGATCGCCAGCCCGTCGCCCTCGGTGCGGCGCTTGTCGCGCAACCAGTCGGGGTGCAGGTGCGGCAGATAGGCGCGGTCAGGGTGCGGCATCAGGCCAAAGACCGTACCGGACGGGTTACAAATACCCGCGATGTTGCGTGCCGAGCCGTTGGGGTTTTGGGGGTACTGCTCCGACGGAGCGCCCGTCGCGTCGGTATAGCGCACAACCACCTGTCCGGCGGCCTCGATCTGGTCAAGGATGTGATCCTCAGCCATCAGGCGTCCCTCGCCGTGTCCGACCGGCAAGGTAAAGGTCGGCGCGAGATCGCGGGTGAAGATACAGTTGCTGCCGGTTTCCGCCGCGAGATGCACCCAGCGACATTCATACGAGCCGCCGCGATTCGCCGCCAGCGTCACGGTCTGGTCCTGGTCGGGCGTGTTTCCGGGCAGCAGTCCCGCTTTAACTAACACCTGAAAACCGTTGCAGATGCCCAGCACCGGACGACCGTCCGCGACGAACTGGCGGAGCGGCTCATGGAGGCGGTGGATCAGATCGATCGCCAGTAGCTTGCCCGCGCCAAGATGATCGCCATAGGAGAAGCCACCAGGAATGATTAATCCAGCATAATCGAGCAGGTTGACGCTGCCCTCGGCGATTCGGTTGACGTGAACGCGCTCGGCCTGAGCGCCGACCATGCGTACAGGCAGCCGCCGTTTCTTCGTCACAATTTATACCAGCCGCTCGTAACACCAGGATACGCGGCGCGACATGTAGATTCATGCAGTCCTCGTTGCATCGACTTCGTTTCGCCTCTATTATAGAGGAGGTCTGAGGTGTTGCGCGTGGAGTTACGACTACAGTTGCGCAGGGTTGTCATGTTCACCACTGGTTAGGTCGGCTATAGATGGTGTTGCATCGCTCGTTTGTCCAAGTGAAGCACAGAGAGATGATGCGCCCCTGGTCCTGCGGATTCATGGTCGCTGCTGTGTTTCATCACGCATGATTATCCAGAAATTCGCACGCTTTTGGCAGCGGATCAAGCCGCGAGAAGCGTCCCAACTGCCGCTCGTAGTAGCGAGCGCATCTGGTATGATCCCATTGCAGTGTCGAAGTAGGTTCCGGTATAGTGATAGGGATTGTAGGCGGAAGGCACGGTGCGTGGTCCGCTGCGCAACCCCAAACTCCGCTGGTTCGTCGGATACAGAATGGATAACGAAGAAAACATCGTCATCGACGACGCCTGGTTCGAAAACGAAGTCGTCGCCGCCCTGGATAGCCTACCACCGGAGTTCGCCGAGAAGCTCTCGAACATCGAGATCATGGTCGAGCCACGCGCCCGCGCCGAACATCGTCGCGCCGTTGGACTCAAACCGTGGCAGTCGCTATATGGACTCTATCAGGGCGTACCCCTCACGGCTCGCAACCACAACTACGGGCTAGTGCCGCCCGACGTCATCACGATCTTCAGCGGCACGCTCCTGCGCGACTTTCCCACCGTAGAAGGTTTACGACGCCAGGTTCGGCGCACCGTCCTGCACGAGTTAGCACATCACTTTGGTATTGACGACGCACGGCTCCACGAACTCGGCGCTTACTGAGGTTCCACCAGGGTTATGCCCGTCATCGATTCGATGCGGTCAAGGTAGAAGGTACGCTGCCCGTTCCGCAGGTAGCAGTAAGCCAGCAAGCGTGGAATTTCGCGCACGGTCTGATATTCCAGCGGCAGAATCTCGCGCCATATCGCGTCCTCGCCCCGCGTACGATAGGCGATGCGTATGCGTGTACCGTTTCGCAGTGCTTCCGCGATCAACGGCGGCGCTTCCGGCTCCGGCACTCCCGGCAACAATCCCCGCTGCGCTCGCACCAGATCCGCGAGCGTGCTGACGCCATGCGTCCGCAGATGTTCCAAGAGGTGATCGAACAGGTGTTGCAACGCCTGTACATCGCTCATCGCACGGTGCGAGGGACGGTCGAAGCCCAGCGCCAGTGATAACGCCCCCAGGCTATAGCGGTCGTGCTGTAAGAAGCAGCGGCTCAGCGTCAGCGTATCCAGGACAACATTATCGAGCGGTGGCTTGCCCATATGGGCGAGTTCGGTGTTGAGGAAGTGCATGTCAAACGGCACATTATGCGCCACCAGCACCGCGCCTTCCAGTTCCGCCATGAGTGTCGGCAGAATCTCGGCGAAGGATGGCGCTTGCGCCAAATCGCACGCCTCGATACGGTTAACCGCATAAGCCGCCGGAGTGATCGCACGCCCAGGGTTGATCAGGGTTTCAAAGCGCCGTACCACCGTGCCATTTTGCCAGCGAACAAGCGCGATTTCGACGATTCGGTCGCCCGCCGATGCTTCGAGTCCGGTCGATTCGACATCGAAAATCACGAAGGGAACGTCGTTCAGGGATAATGCGAACAGTGCCGCACGGTAGGATGTTTCGAGCATGCGTGAAGTATATCACTCGCGTCGGAAGATGGTATCCACCTAGGGTCCGAGCGCAGAACGTGTGCGACGATCAATTTTTGATCGGCGAGAACCTCGCGCCAAAAAGGAATGCGAACAGGCAGGAGCAACCGGACCAAAAGGCCGCTAGAACAATGTCCCCTGTGACATCTGGCGTAGATCGTTTTCGCGCAACTGGCGTGCGCGGCTCACATAATGCACCATCACATCTTCGCGTTCGTGTCCGAATTGCAATTTGAGTTGGTCGGGGTCGGCTCCATCGACCAGTTTCCAAATCGCCGACGTGTGGCGTAGGAGCGATGGCGTGACTGGTTCCAAAATCCCCGCCAACTGGCGGTATTTCTCGCACACAAGGCGCACCATACGCTGTTTGATAGTGAAAATCTGAGGTTCGGGATTGACCGCCATCCAGTTTATCAGTACCTGAAACGTTTCTTGAGGGATCGGCACGACACGTCCGGCGATATAGATCAGACGATTCTTCTCATCGATCTGAGTACGTTGGAGCGCACATACCTCGCTCACACGCAACCCACAGCCCCACAATACATGGAGGAGCGCATAATCGCGGGCGCTTGGCTCGGCGGCTCGCAACAGGTCGGCGACCTGTTCACGGGAAAGTGTTTGCGGTAACTCGTATTCGTGTTGCGGTCGTTCGAGGCGTTCGACGGGCGACATAGGGATCAGTTTTTCGGCTGCCGCGAACTCGAAGAACGCCCGCAACGCGGAGCGCTTCCGCGCCAGGGTCGCGCCAGTCCGTTCGCCTTCCTGTAGCTCGGCGAGCCAAGCCCGTAGTTCGGTCGTATCGGGAATCTCGCTGCCCCGGTCGCGTCCAAGCATCCAGGCACGTAGTTGTTCCAGGTCGCTCAGGTAGCCGTGGATCGTGAGCGGGCGTCGGTTCGCAGCACGCAGATGACGCTCAAATTCCTTGAGCGTAGGGGTCCACCAGGATTCCACCATCGTTACCTCCTATCCGAACACGACCAACGAAGAATTTACCTTGCAGCACATTTGGAAGCACATTTATTCTACATCACGATGTCATATCATGCACACTGATAACATAGAAATATTCAAGGGCTTATGCAAAGTCGGAGACCTGTCATGCTGAGCCGCAGCGAAGCATCTTTCCCAGGTTCAAAAAGATGCTTCGCTGCGGCTCAGCATGACAGTGTTTGGGGTGTGGCAGCGTTCACCTGGACTTTACACAAGCGGTGATAGGAATGCTCAGGGCTACGTATTAGCTTGCAGACTCCATACTGCTTTCATCGAACGCCAGCGCGATCTCCTCGCACACCCAGGCATCTTCTTCCAGGGTTTGCCGTGTGAGCAGCGCCTCGCGTGCCGCCGCGCCGCCAATACGTCCGAGCGCCCAGGCGGCATGTCCGCGAATGAGCGGTTCGTGGTCGTCCAGGGCACGTGCCAGCGCAGGCACGGCGCGCTCGTCGCCCCAGTTGCCGAGCGCCACGGCGACGTTCCGCAGGAGTCCACGTCGTTTGGTGCGCTTGATCGGCGATCCACGAAAGCGCTCGCGGAACTGCTCGTCGTTCAGCGCCAGCAGTTCGAGTAGCTCCGGTGCAACACGGTCATCACGCGGCTGGAGCATGTTCGAGGCGGCGAAACGCCCGAACTTGATGTTCCAGGGACAGACCTCCTGGCAGACATCGCAGCCATAGATGTGGTTGCCCATCAGCGGGCGCAGGTCGCGTGGGATCGGACCTTTGAGTTCGATCGTCAGGTAGGAGATACAGCGGCGTGCATCCAGCACATAGGGGCCGACGAATGCCTGGGTAGGACAGGCCACCTCGCAACGCGTGCAGGTGCCACAGCCGCCCGCCTGTATTGGCTCATCGTATGCAAGCGGCACATCGACCAGGATTTCGCCGAGAAAGAACCACGAGCCCTGGCGTGGATGGATCAACAGCGTGTTTTTACCCTGGAAGCCAAGCCCCGCTGCCACACCTACCGGACGTTCCAGCACTGGACCCGTATCGACATACGAGCGTCCGATCTGGGCGCGTCCGACCCGTGCTTCGAGCCACGCCTGTAGCTCGCGCAAGATCGGCAACAGCACATCGTGATAATCGTCGCCCTGTGCGTAGCGCGAAATCTGACCACGCGCCGGATCGTTCCACAGGGCAGGATCGGGTTCTGCGGCACGATAATGCAGCCCGACGACAACGATCGAGCGCGCTCCCGGCACCGCTTCAGTGGGTGTTTGTCGCTTCGCCGCGTTGCGCGCCAGCCACGCCATATCACCCGCATGTCCCGCCGCCAACCAAGGATCGAGGTGGTCGGCGTGGGGTGGTGGATCAGCGGGAGCGACGGCTACCAGGTCGCAGCCAAGCGCGAGCGCGTGCGCTTTGAGGTCAGCGGTGAGCGTCGCCACATCTTCGGTTATGCCGGATTCTGCCATGCTCGTATTGTACCGAACGAGCATATGAGGTTTATAGCTGAGACTTGCTGACAGCAACCACAGGTTGGGGTCGCACAACCGATGTACGACCCTTTGTATGCTATCTGCGGAGGTCCGTGGTCGGTCGTCGGTGGTCCGTCAGGCTATCTCGTTGAGGATCAGCGTCGCGCAGCGTTCGCCACTGGTCATCGCGCCGTTGATGCTGCTCGCATCGGTCCATTCGGCGGCGACGTACAACCCTGGTTGGTTGACGTTGTTCCCTGGCAGACGGCTATAGATGCCAGCAGGCTGTGCGAACTGAGCATAGAGAATGCGATAGGTTCGCAGGTGCGCGTAGCCTTCGAGCGCCCGTAGTGCCTGCGGATCGCGTGCGAACATCACCCGTAGCTCGGATAGCACCGCCGCGCTCAGCGTCTGGTCGTCCATATCCGGTATGCCGACGACCGACACGCTTAGCAGATGGCGTCCTTGCGGAGCATACGATGGTGCGATGTTGGTCAGCAGTTGCGCGTTGTTGACCAGTGGATCGGGGGCAGTGTTGAGAACGATCATCTTGCCGTTGTACAGCGGTCGCGTACCAGCGAAATAGACGGTCGTGGTTTGCCGCACGCCTTCCGGCACGGGAACGCCCGCAAGTTTCGCCGCCGCTGGTGCTTCCGTCGCCAGCACTACTTCGTCGGCGCGGATCGTTTCACCAGCATCGGTTCGCACGCCGACCACCCGACCACCTTCGCGCAGCAGTTCCGCCACGGGCGTCGCACAGCGTATCGCGCCCGCCCGCTTCAGAGGCGCGGCGAGTTGCTGGCTGATCTCGCCCATACCACCAGCCGGAATCACCGTTCGACCTGCCTGTAGCATCCGCATGTAGAAGCGAAACGCCGCCGCGCTGGTTTCGAGGTTGGGGTCGAGGAAAACTCCGGCGAAGAACGGGCGAAAGAATCGCTGGATGATTCGCTCGCTGAAGCCTTCCGTACGCAGGAAATCCATCGTAGCCATGCGGTCAGGCTCGGCGCGTTGGTCGCCGGATGTACCGTACAGGCTCAGCACCAGACGGGCGACACGCAGCTTGTCGCCGAACGACACTGCTCTGGTCGAAACCGTCGTGAGCACGTCGCGCAACGACGACGGACGTGTGGGATCGACAAGAACGGTCTGTCGACCACGTTCCATGATCAGCGCACCCGGGTCGAACGGCTTGCAAGCGCAGCGCGGGCAGATCAAGATGACGTTGCACGGCAGGATACGCGTCGAACAGCACCTGGAAACCTCGGTCGAGGATGAAGCCATCGACCAGATCGGAGCGCACGCGCCCACCGACATCATCCGAGGCTTCGAGGACCGTTACGTCGACACCTTCCGCCTGCAACATGCGGGCACAGGTCAGGCCAGCCAGACCCGCGCCGATCACAACTACCTGTGTCACGCTGGCACTCCGATGGATTCGGCCCGGGCAAGTTGTTCCAGGTGCGCCCAGAACGAGGGATACGAAACGTCGGCACAGGCAGCATCGGCAATCGACGTTTCGCCTTCCGCGACGACCGACGCGACCGCCATCGCCATCGCCAGCCGATGATCGCCATAGCTTTCCACAGCGGTGCCGTGTAGTTCGCCGCCACCAGCGACGATCATGCCATCCTCGGTCGCTTGCACCTCGGCACCAAGTTTCCGCAGTTCCGTCGTCACCGTATTCACACGGTCGCTTTCCTTGGCGCGTAACTCGGCGGCGTCACGGATGATGGTTTCGCCGTTGGCATACGCCGCAGCGACCGCCAGCACGGGGATCTCGTCGATCAAGCGCGGGATCAGATCGCCACCAATGATGGTTCCACGGAGCGCCGACGAACGCACCGTTACATCGCCCACTGGCTCCTGGCCTTCGTTGCGGGTGTTCGATACCGTGATATCCGCGCCCATCGCCCGTAGCACATCCAACGCGCCGATACGAGTCGGGTTGAGGCACACACCAGCAGTAGTGATCTCGGCGTCGGGATGAATCGCTCCCGCCACCCACCAGAACGCCGCCGACGAGGGATCGCCGGGGACGCGCAATGAGAGCGGATAGGGAAACACCGGATGCGAGGGTGGGTGCAACAGGATTTCGTCGCGGCTCACCTTGAGGTCGATGCCCATCGCCGCGAGCATCCGCTCCGTATGATCGCGTGAAGCGATCTTGCCACGCAACCGCAGCACGCCGTCGCCGCTCAGCGCCGCCAGTAGCAGCGCCGATTTGACCTGGGCCGATGCTACTGGCAACGTGTATTCGCCGCCATGCAGCACCGCGCCGCGCACGACGAGCGGCGCCAGCGTGCCGTCGCGCCGTCCGTCGATACTCGCGCCCAGTTGCCGCAACGGTCCGACGATGCGTGCCTGAGGGCGCGAACGTAGCGACGCATCGCCACTTAGCACCGACAGGAACGGTTGTCCCGCCAGCAAGCCCGTCAGCAGGCGCAGGGTTGTGCCGGAATTGCCGCAATCGAGCACATCGGCGGCTTCGCGTAGCCCGCGCAGGCCGCGTCCCTGCACGCGCACGGTCGTGCCTTCGCGCTCGATCTCGACGCCTAGCGCCTGCATACACGCAATCGTCGAAAGGCAATCCGCACCTGTCAGGTAGTTCGTAATCACCGCGTTGCCTTCGGCAACCGCATTGAACATCACCGAACGGTGCGAGATCGACTTATCGCCAGGGATTTCGACGGTTCCGCGCAATCGTCGCGGCATCGTGAGCTTCATACCACGTCCACCGCCCGTCCTGTCAGGAGTTTGTAGCCGAAGCCACGCACGGTAACAAGATAGCGTGGGTTGGACGGATCGACCTCGACGCGGTGACGTAGGCGATACACCAGCGCGTCAATCGCGTTGTAATCGTAGACCTCGTAATCCCACACGCCCTGCGCGATGGCTTCCTTGCTGATGACTTCGCCCTTGTGGTTGTACAGAAGTTCAAGAAGTTGAAACTCCTTGGCTGTCAGGGGCGGGTCGAGCACCTTGCCGCGCAGATACACTTCCTTGGCCTTGGAGTCGATCCGCAATTCTTCTTCCGGCTCCATCAGACGCTGGCGCACAATTGGCGGCGGCGTTCCCTTCATAGTCGCTTCGGGATCGCGGAACACGATCACACGGTCGCCCACCCATACTTCATCGTTGTTACGCAACAGTTGCGCCCCGCTGATGCGTTGCTGGTTAAGGTAGGTTCCGTTCGTACTTTCGAGATCGTGAATATAGAACCCTACATCATCGCGCTCGAAGCGCGCATGACGGCGTGAGACACGTTTATCATCGATAACAAGATTATTGGTCGGATCGCGACCGATCGTTAGCACAGATTGCTCCCAGCGGATTTCTTCATCCGGGGCATCCTCGCGCTGCACAATCAATGTTGGGATCGGCATCGTGAGCATACACATTCCTCCGCAACAAAAGCCGTCGCGGCCTGGATTATTGGCGGCTACGAGCGGCTGTGGTAGAATCGGTCTGATTGTAGCATACCTTCCTATCGCCACGCCAAGGAGTACACACCGCGTGTCCGATCCCCTAACGAGCCGACGGCTCGGTCGCTATATGGTCGAGCAAGAGATCGGACGTGGCGGCATGGCACGGGTGTATCGTGCCGTCGATACGCTGCTTCAACGTACTGTGGCGCTCAAAATCCTGGCACCACAACTCAGTAACGATCCCGAATTCGCTCGTCGCTTCGAGCATGAGGCCGTCACCGCCGCCAATTTGCGTCACCCGGCGATCATCACGATCTTCGACGTTGGCGAGGCTGCAGGGCTACGCTATATCGCGATGGAGTACATCGGCGGCGCGACGCTCAGCACGGCGCTGAGCGATCACGGCGCGTTTTCGTTGCCGCTCGCCGTCGTAGTCTTGCAACCGATCGCGGAGGCGCTCGACGCCGCACACCGACTCAACGCTGTCCACCGCGATATCAAGCCACAGAACATCCTGCTCGATACCGATGGTCGGGTGCTATTGACCGATTTCGGCATCGCACTCGGGCCGCAGCAGGGTGGTGAGCGCATCACCCGCGCAGGATCGTTCATGGGAACGCCTGAATACCTGTCACCCGAACAGGTGCAAGGGCAACAGGTCACGGGAGCGAGCGATCTGTATGCATTGGGGATCGTCGCGTTCGAATTACTGACGGGACGTATTCCATTTGAGGGTTCTACGCCAGAACTGATCGTAGCGCATGCGTATACCGCCGCGCCAGCGATCACGTCGGTCGCACCACACCTGCCGGCGGAACTGGACGCGATCTTCGCCCGTGCTCTAGCGAAAGACCCGACGACACGCTACGCCAGCGCGTTGGCATTTGTGGAGGCGTTGCACGCCGTCGCGGTACAGCGCGGCTTACCGACCGCGACACGTCAGAATATCGCGGCGCTTACACAACCAGCGCAATCGTCGGCGGGACATCCGACCATCGCGATTTCGCCACCATCAGGCACACTGCAACCCACAAATCCGGCGGTCGCGCCATCGACGATCGAGGATGTGTTCGGCACACGCCAGCCAGCAGTACCATCGCCTGTCGAAGATGTATTTGGACAGCACACACCACGTTCGCCAATCGAGGATGTGTTTGCTCCACCGGCGAGTGGACAACCACGCCGACCCACACCAGCGCCGACACCTTCCACGCCGCGCCGCCCCACACCAGCGCCGCAGCCAGCACAGACGCCTTCTGCACCGCGCCAGCGACCGACAGGGCAGCGGCAACCCGCACGCACGTCTACGCCGCCCAATCTGGTATACCCGCGTGGCGACGACAGCTACGTGCCGCCACGCGGACGCATGCGCTCATCCTATCCGCCGGAACGCCGTTTCACTATTTCATGGCCTCTGGTGATGGTTGCGCTGATCGTGCTCGTATTGCTCGCCCTACTGGTGGTCGAAACCTCTGGTCGACGCGGCACCGGCAACACGACCAATGGCACAAATGGTGGCCTTGGCGCGGTGTTCGCAGCCGTGACCCCAACAACACAGGGAGCGGTGGCA
This sequence comes from uncultured Chloroflexia bacterium, assembly GCA_963790835.1. Lineage (GTDB taxonomy): Bacteria > Chloroflexota > Chloroflexia > Chloroflexales > Kallotenuaceae > JBBSGA01. The sequence goes on along the minus strand of CAWBPU010000002.1, from coordinate 808,492 downwards.
CTCGCCACAACACCAGTCCCTGGTGAACCACCAACCCCTGTACCGACCGCCCTGGCTCAGGTGCCGTCACCACAGGACACGACAGCGTTGCCAGCCGAGCCGACCGAGGTTGTGCCTCCTACCGAAGAAGCAGCGCCAATCGTGGTGCCGACGATCGAGCCTGTGCCGACAGCAGAGCCGACAGCAGAGCCGACACTGGAACCGACCGCCGAACCGACGAATACGCCGGAGCCGACCCCAACGCTACCACCGCCGACGGCAGTCCCACCCACAAACACGCCGTTGGGTCGACCTACCGCGATCGGCGACGGTTCAACGATAGTGTTCCAACTTGACGACGGCATCGAACTGTTTGACAGCACGGGCCAAACGGAAGCCGCGATCCAGTCCGATGCACAACCCATCGGTCCCGCCGCTATCAGCCCCGACGGTGCGACGATTCTTTTTGATGCCGTCAGTAACGGCGAACGTCACATATACCAGTGGACGAAGTCGAATCGCACAATTACACGATATACGCAAAGTCCAGGCAACGCCTATCATCCAGCCTGGTCGCCCGATGGCACGCAGGTGGTGTATGCAGGATCGGAGGGCGATAACGCTGATATTTACCTGATCGAAGCAGACGGGATTCGTCGCCTGACCAACGATCCAGGCGAGGACGATTACCCATCGTGGACCCCGGACGGCGCACAGATCGTCTGGGAGACCTCGCGCAGCGGACAGTGGAGCATCTGGCTGATGAACGACGCGGGAGCCCAACAGATCGTCGATCCGGTCGAGGGCGCGAACGATCGCTACCCGCGCATCTCGCCGGATGGCACCCACGTCGTTTTTGCTTCCGACCGTGACCGCAACGACGGTGGCTACGAACTATATGTTCAATCGCTGGCGGGAGGCTCGCCCGTGCGCCTCACAAAATTCAACAACGGCAGCGCCATCGGTCCGCAATGGTCGCCGGATGGTAGCTTGATTTTGTTCTTCACCGATAAAGATGGCACCGACGATATCTATATCGTGCGCCTTGACGATGGCGCGATCACGTTGTTCCGTAACTCACCTACTACGGATCGCTGGCCTGTGTGGGGCAGATGATGCACTGTGCGATAGTCATGAAATCGCTAGCATGATACTTGCTTATTGCTTTTTGTCGCATCAGCCGCACAAGGAGGAATGAGCGAATGCATGCAAACATTGAGCATGAGCACAGGTGCAACGAAGGGCGAGAAAATGAGCATCAGTTGCTTGTCGTTGAGCCGCCACATATAGCGGGGCCATTCGCCGTCAAAGATAATCCAGTCGCGGTGCAATATGAAGTCGTCGCACGTCTCGCACTCCCGACTAAGGATGCAGAAGTTACGCCAACTGTTTCATTCAGCCAAGATCACGATACGTTTCTCGACGTGCAGTGGACGACAGAAGACCCTGGAGAACCACGCGGCATCTGGGAGCGAACGGTGCGGATCACGGTTCCGCGGCAGTTCGCCGTGCGAGGTTTTACCCTCATGGGTGACACGCCGCTCCAAGAGCGCGCGGTCGGCGGGTGATTGCGCATGACCAAATGCAAAACGAAGGAGGACTGACAGTGATCAGTCCTCCTTCTTTATTTAACCGCATGATCCGCATTTATGCGACGGCCAAATGATCCTTGGGTGTCGGTCCCACTGTATCACTGGCGCTATCGCGTCTTATAGGCGTTATTCTGCGTCAAGTACGCATCGACAGCCCGTTTCGCATCGGCGATCTTGTTGTTCGCCGTGATGTATTGGTCGTCGATGGCACGAAAGTCTTCGTCGGACAGCGAGCCGTCGTCGAGTTCCTGCTCGGCGCGTTTGTGTCGTTGCGAGAGCGGTCCACGCTCCAGTTCTGCTGCGGCAACGGCGGCGACCAGTTGGTCATAATGCTTTTGGCTGGCAGGATCGTCGAAGTAGATTCCCGCAAACTCATCGGTTGACATCATTGTTCTCCTAATCATCGAGCATCGCTGTGACTTAGATGTACGTTCTCCGTGCAGCTTTCGAGCCACGGACGGGTTGCCGAATCCAGGGAAGGGCGTACAATAGACCACGAACGAGACAAGGAGGTCACAATGCTCAGTCCAGAACAAATCGCGTTTTTCAACGAACGTGGCTATGTGCGTATTCCTCAGGTGTACACTCCGGAAGAAGTGGAGTATATGCGCTCCGATCTCGACCAACTGATCCAGGATTGGGCGACGACCAACATGGGGTGGACTGGACCCTGGCGGCAGGTGTATATGAACGCTGAAACCGAGCGCCGCTCGATGCTCACGCACCTGCACGACCTGCACTTCTATTCTAACGCCTGGTGCCGCGCCGTCACGAATCCGCGCCTGGCAGCGGCAATGTCCGACCTGCTCGGACCGAATGTAGAACTCCATCACACGACGCTGCATGTCAAGCCGCCCGAAACCGGCATGCCCTTCCCGCTGCACCAGGATTCGCCGTTCTATCAGCATGAGGGCATGGGCTATATCGATGCGATCATACATCTCGACGACACCAACGACGAGAACGGCAGCCTACGATTCGTGCCGGGGTCGCACAAAGATGGGCATATCAAGCACATCACCGAGGTTGACGGCAAGCCCTGCTCGCCGCATCTTCCCACCGACGCCTGGAGCCTCGACTCCACCGAGGGTTGCGACGCCAAGGCGGGCGATGTGGTCGCATTCAGCATCTACACGGTGCATGGCTCGTATGTCAATCGCACCGACCGCTGGCGCAGGCTCGTGCGCGTGGGCTACCGCGATCCCGCCAACCGACAGATCGCGGGGCAATCGATTGGGCGCGCCGGACTGATGGTGCACGGGCTCCGTCCGGCGGGCACGCTCGCGGCGACCTAAAGCATCAAAGCTGCATCATAGGGTCATCCGACGATGTGCTTCTCAGGTAGGATACGATGCCTACCTTGAAGGCACATCGTCGCTTTCGTCCTGAAAACCTACACGTGGGCGACTGCTACCCCATATCCTTATGGTCCACGATGGCAGGATTCTCCGCCATGATCGTTTCCGCCATCTCCCATAAGCGCGGCATGAATGCCATGAGTTGCTCAGCACGTCGCTGCATATCGGCGAGCGACGTGATGCCGAGGTCGCCGACGATCTGCCGAAAGCCTGGCTCGTAGGTTTCCAGTAGTTCGGGGGCATCCTGTGCAAACACCTGCAAACAACGAGCGTAGGTAGCGACGATCCAGAACGTCGCTTCGCGGTGATCGCCGCGCTCGATCAGTTCCCAACCGCCGTCGATAGGGACGGCACGGGCGCTCGGCGTGATGTCTGCGGCAAAGAAGAACGGCGACACGATCACGTCACAGGCTGCATCGAACGCGGCGGTGAGCAATTCCATGTGATACGCGACCTGATCGCGATCCATGTCGGCGCAACCCATGAGTTCCAACAACGGCGGGTAGAACTCGTCGTTTCCATACTCGTGGAGTAGATCGCGAACCGCCTCGTAGCGTTTACGCACGGTCGGGTTCTTGAGACCAGCCACCAGCAGCACATGCGTCGTGAGGCCAGTCGCGAACAACCACGCACTCACCTGATTGTGGAACACGCCCGGACCTTCCAGGCTTCGCAGATTATTGCGTATCTTGTCCACGACGCTTTCACAGCGCTTTCGCACCCACATGCGCTCGGCATAGCGCGATCGCGACCGCCTGTTGCAACGCGGTCAAATAACCTGAGGGATCGGCGATAACGCTCGGACCCATGAAACTGCCCGCCATGTGCGATTGGCTCAACACCTGTTCGGGCGATGCGAGATCAGCACGTTGAACGAACGATACTTCGAGCAATACATCGTGGTACTCGAACTTGCCCGGTTTGCGCTCCGGTTCAGGACCGTCGAGCATGAGCATGATGTCCAGGTCTGAGGTCGGGGCGACGGGAGCATCGTCCGGCAACCAATTGGCCGAGCCATGGAAGAACGCCCCCATGAAGCCTGGTATCTGCTCGCCTTCTTCGCGCACCCATCGCCGCGCTATGCTTTTGGCATCCCTGGCAATCATTCGTGTCCTCCGTGATACTGTCAGGCACAACATCGACACCGTTCTGTCAGCATGTCGTATATGCAAAGTCAGCGGTGGCCTGTGGTACTCTACGGCGCATGCACTACGTACAGCATCGCGATGACTATGTTATCAGCACCGACCAGGCGCTACTTGACCGTCCGGTCATTCACGCATTTCTAGCCCAGACCTATTGGTCACCGGGTGTGCCTCCGGAGGTTGTCGACCGGGCGTTGGACCATTCGCTCACGTTTGGCGTGTACAAAGGGAGCGAGCAGGTAGGTTTGGCGCGGGTGATCACCGATTTCGCGACCTTCGCGTACGTTGCCGATGTATTCATTTTGCCGCAGTTTCGCGGGCAAGGATTGAGCGTATGGCTGATCGAATCGGTGCTGGCGCATCCCGATCTCCAAGGCCTCCGGCGCTGGCTCCTCGCCACTCTCGACGCGCACGGACTGTACAGCAAGCACGGTTTCAAGCCGCTTGCCACACCCGAACGCTTCATGGAGATTCGCCACTCCAGCCCATATGGGCTTAACATCGACGCTCCACGCCCGGCGACGGACGAGTAGCACGGGTACAACAGAAGGGGCGGCGATTCACATGAATCGCCGCCCCTTCCACACGTCCACGTCACACTTTCTGCATTTCGTGCCATTCCTGCAACGAGCGGACGGTCCACTCACCGTTGCGGAGCGCCCCGATAGCTTCGATTGCCGCCGCCGCACCGCTAAGTGTGGTGATCGTGACGACGCCATACTGCACCGCTGCACGGCGCATGGCACGTTCGTCGTAGAAACTGGTCTTGCCGAGCGGTGTGTTGACGATAATGTCGATCTCGCCGTTCTTGATGTAGTCCACCACGTTCGGGCGGCCTTCATTGACCTTGTAGATCGTCGTCGCGTCGATGCCGTTACGTTGCAGCACCTCGGCAGTTCCAGCGGTCGCCACGATCGAGAAGCCAAGGTCAACGAAACCGCGTGCGGTCGCGACGACATTCTGCTTATCGTGATCATTGACGCTCAAAAAGACCGCGCCTTCCAACGGAAGTTTGTTGTTGCAGCCCAGCAATGCCTTGGCGTAGGCTTCGCCAAAGGTTTCACCGCTGCCCATCGCCTCGCCTGTTGAGCGCATTTCCGGTCCCAGGATGGTATCGACGCCTGGAAACTTGCGCCACGGCAGATCAACTTCCTTGACATGGAATCCGACGATCGACGGCTCTTCCAGAATCCCCAGGCTGCGGAGCGTTTGCCCCGCCATGACCTTGGCGGCAACCTTTGCCCACGGCACCCCGGTCGCCTTGGAAACGAATGGAACAGTGCGCGATGCACGTGGGTTGACTTCGAGGATGTAGATCACATCGTCTTTCATGGCAAACTGCACGTTCATCAAGCCGACCACGCCCAGCGCACGCGCCAGGGCATGCGTGTAGTGACGCATGGTGTCGAGGTGTTCCTCGGCGATATGCACCGCCGGCAGCACCGACGCTGAATCGCCGGAATGAACACCCGCCAACTCGATCTGGTGCATGATACCAGCCACGACGACATCAGTACCATCACAGACCGCATCGACATCGAACTCGAACGCATCTTCCAGGAAGCTGTCGATCAACACTGGATGGTCGGGCGATACGTCGACCGCCCCAAGCATGTAGCGTGTCAGCGATTCGTCGTCATACACGATCGCCATGCCGCGCCCGCCCAGAACATAGGAAGGTCGCACCACGACCGGATAGCCGATACGTTCCGCCACCACCAGCGCTTCGTCTACCGAAGTCGCGCTACCGTTTTCGGGCTGCGGGATGTTATGCTCGCGGAGCAGCGCCCCGAAGCGGTCACGGTCCTCCGCCAGATCGATGGCTTCGGGCGATGTACCCCAGATCGGTACACCCGCCTCGAACAATCCCTGCGCCAACTTGCAGCGGCGTTTGACCACCGAACTGCACGATCACCGGCGGTAGCTTGCCATCGGCTCCACTCGCTTCTTCGCCCAACACGTTGAGGACATCTTCCAGAGTCAGCGGTTCAAAGTACAGGCGGTCAGCGGTATCGTAGTCGGTCGAAACGGTTTCGGGGTTGCAGTTGATCATAATCGTCTCAAAACCAAGTTCGCGCAGGGCGAACACGGCGTGACAACAACAATAATCGAACTCAAGACCCTGACCAATACGATTCGGACCACTGCCAAGGATCACCGCCTTGGGGCGTGCGGTCGGCTCGGCTTCGCTTTCGGTCTCATACGACGAGTACAGGTATGGTGTGAAAGCCGGGAACTCGGCGGCACATGTATCGACGCGGTGGTAGGTCGGTACGATACCGTTAGCAATGCGCGTCTGTCGAATTTCATCGGTGCTGACGTCGTCGCCGTTCGCCAGGATGTGCTTGATCTGTACGTCGCTGTAGCCCGCCCGCTTGGCATCGCGCAACAAGCGTGGAGGGATGCTTTCAAGGGTGAAGGCACGCAACCGTCCTTCCAGGTTAAGCAATTCCACGAACTGATGCACGAACCATGGATCGTAGCCCGTCAGCCGCGACACCATGCCTTCGTCCATGCCGCTTTGTAGCGCATAGCGCACGTAAAACGGGCGGTCGGGATGGGGAGTAATCAACCGTTCGCGCAAGCGCTCGGCATCGACGGTTTCCTTGCCGTCAGCACCCCAACCCATGCGCCCGATTTCGAGGCTGCGCAGGGCTTTTTGCCATGCTTCGGGGAAGGTACGTCCGATTGCCATTGCTTCACCAACCGACTTCATCTGTGTTCCCAGCGTCGAATCCGCGCCGGGAAACTTCTCGAACGCCCAGCGTGGCGCTTTGACGACCACATAATCCAGGGTTGGCTCGAACGAGGCCGGCGTTTCGCGGGTGATGTCGTTGGGGAGTTCGTCCAGCCGATAGCCGACGGCGACCTTGGCGGCGATCTTGGCGATAGGGAAGCCCGTCGCTTTCGATGCCAGCGCCGACGAGCGCGACACACGCGGGTTCATCTCGATAATGATCACGCGACCGTCGCGCGGCTTGACCGCAAATTGCACATTCGACCCGCCCGTTTCGACGCCCACCGCACTCATCACGCGAGTCGCCATATCGCGCAGGCGCTGGTATTCGCGGTCAGTGAGTGTTTGCGCGGGCGCAACCGTGATGCTATCGCCGGTATGCACGCCCATAGCGTCGATGTTTTCGATCGAACAGATGATCACGACGTTATCAGCACCGTCGCGCATCACTTCAAGCTCGTATTCTTTCCAGCCGAGCAGGCTTTCCTCGACCAACACCTGATGGACGGGCGAAAGGTCCAGACCCTGCTCGACGATATCGCGGAAGTCCTCGATGTTATAGGCGATGCCGCCGCCGCTACCGCCCAGCGTGAATGAAGGCCGGATGATCGCGGGGAATCCGATCGTCTTGGTGAAAGAGATGGCTTCTTCGAGCGTGTGAGCGACACCGCTGATCGCCACAGGCAGGCCCGCTGCGGTCATCGCCTGTTTGAATAGCTCGCGGTCCTCGGCGATCTCGACCGCCTGGACCGACGCGCCGATCAGTTCGACGTTGTACTGCGCCAGCACACCAGCCTTATCGAGCGCCACTGCCAGGTTAAGGGCTGTTTGGCCGCCCACGGTCGGCAACACCGCATCCGGGCGCTCACGCTCGATGATCCGGCTCACGCTTTCGACGCTCAACGGCTCGATATAGGTGGCATCGGCGAACTCAGGGTCAGTCATAATCGTGGCTGGATTGGAGTTCACCAGCACCACGCGGAAGCCCTCCTCGCGGAGAGCCTTACACGCCTGAACGCCTGAATAATCGAATTCGGCAGCCTGCCCGATCACAATCGGTCCAGCGCCGAGCACAAGGATCGTATGTATATCCGTCCGCTTTGGCATAGGTCATCCTTATGGTACAAACCCGTTCCGGGTATCACGGTTTCTGCAACTATCGAAGCGGCATTGCTTGCACTCCATATAATACCCGCTCATACCAGCTTTTTGTGCAATCTCCTCGCGCGATTCTGTAAAGATGTTGTCTTGACACACCCGCCCTCAGGTTGCGTTCCAAGGCAGGGTCGGTAATAATAGCGGCAGCAGTGGATACGGACACATTCGACGACGCTCCCAGCTTTGGTAGCGTTTCATAGCCCGGTAGGTGGTCATAGTCCTGGGTAACTGCCCCACGTCTGCACTTCGATCATTGTATTCATTGCGCGACCGCCATACCGATCAATGCCACCAAGGAGGCATAGGCATGCGTTCGACGGTCCTCTCGATCACCGCCCTTTTTGCGCTTCTCGTCAGTACGTTCACGATAGCGCCCCAGAGCGGCACCGCTTTAGCATTTGCCCCACCACAGGCAAGTGGCGACGGCGCAGGTATGCTGACGCTGTTACACAACAATGACGGCGAATCATCGCTGCTGCCGATCGTCAACACGGTTACCACTGTCACCGGGACGGTTCAACTCGACACTGGCAGCGTCGCCGCCTTCAAGACCCTCACCGACCAAAACATTGCCCAGGCTACCGCCGCGGACAATGCCGTCGTCAACGTCTACGCCGGTGACGCGTTCCTGGCAAGTGCCACTCTCGCCTGTAGCCTGCCACCACAGCCCGCTTCTACGCCGATCTACGATGCCGTCGCGCAGCGCCAGATCGATTACGACGCCCATATCATCGGCAATCACGAGTTTGACTATTCCCCCGACTTCCTTGAACGCTTCATCCGCGCTTTCAGCGAATCCAGCGAACTCACCCAGCCCTTCCTCAGCGCCAACCTCGACTTCAGCGGCGAACCCGGCTTTGCTGACCTGATCGATCCTGATGGCTTGATCGAAGGCGAAGTCGTGGACAACCGTCCGCTGGCACGCTCGATGGTACTGACCGATACCGTCACTAGCCAGCGCTTCGGCATCGTTGGCGCGACCACACCACAACTCCCCACCATCTCTAGCCCGCGCAACGTCGAGGTCACGCCCACTATCACCGATACCGTCGAAGCCGTGCAGGTTGAAATCGACCGCTTGTATGATGGCCTGGGCGTACGCAAGATCATCTTCGTCAGCCACCTGCAGGACGTGAACAACGACCGCCAGTTCATTCAGCAACTCTCGCGGATTGACGTTGCGGTTGCTGGTGGCGGCGACGAACTGCTCGTCAGCACCGCCGTCCCGACCACCACCCAGTTACTCCCCGGTGAATCCGCCCCGATCGCCGGAACGTACCCGATCGAGGAATCTGACGCCGACGGACGGACGGTATACATCGTGACGACAGCAGGCAATTACAAGTACCTGGGACGCCTGGATGTCGAGTTCGACGCCGACGGTGAAGTCGCGCAGGTGTTGACTGATACGAGCTACCCACGCCGCGTCATTCCCCAGAGCGACACTGCTACCGCGCTTGGCCTCAGCGACGCCGTTGCACCTGACCCTGGTATCGTCAGTTCAGTCGTCGAACCAGTCCAGGCCTGCCTGGCAGGGTTTGCGACCACCGTCGTAGCGCAGTCCGAGGTCAACCTGGACGTGTCGCGTAACGGCGTGCGCGGCGGCGAATCCAACGGCGGCAACCTGATCGCCGACGGTTTCCTCGATGCCTACGCACGCTATGCCGAAGCTAACGGCTTCCCCGCCATCTCCGAAACCAAGGTCATCGCCGTGCAGAACGGCGGTGGTATCCGCCAGAACGCCGGTGACTCCTTACCCCAGGGCGGCGCTCCCGGCGCGATCACCCGTCTCGACACCCTCAACGTCCTGCCCTTCGACAACTTCATGTCTGTCGTGCGCAACGTCTCACCGTCCGACCTCAAGGATATCTTCGAACGGTCGGGCGCATCGCTGCCAGGACAGGGCGGACAATTCTTGCAAGTGTCCGGTATAACTGTCATCTATGCCGTCAGCGGCACGCCGGTCGGTAGCCGTGTGAAGAGCCTGACATTGGCTGACGGCACAAAGATCGTGGAGAACGGCATGGTCGTGATGGGTGCTCCTGATGTGAACATCGTGACCAACAACTTTACCGCCAACGGTGGCGACAACTACCAGACCTTCGCCAACATCCCGGAAAGCCGCAAGCCACGTTTGTTCGACGACCAGGGTATTGCTCTAACCTACGAGCGCACGCTGGTGGAATACTTGCAGGAACTCGGCGTCGTTCGCGCCAGCGACGAACGCTACCAACCCGGTGGCGACGACCGCATCCTGATCTACAACCTCCTCTTGCGTCTGCCAATCGTGTTCCGCTAATCACAAACCGCGACAGACACGAGGATGGGCGGGAGCATTGCTCCCGCCCATCCTCGTCTAGCGTGTCCTACACTCAACGCTACGATTTTGGCTCCATCAGATGCACAAACTCGGCGAATAAGGGATCGGCGTCGTGCGGTCCCGGCGCGGCTTCAGGGTGATATTGCACCGAGAACGCCGGGTACGTCGTGTGTCGCAAACCCTCCACCGTGCCGTCGTTGAGGTTACGATGGGTGACTTCGATGTTAGGGGGTAGACTATCCGGCGCTACGGCGAAGCCATGGTTCTGCGACGTGATCTGAATATGCCCATCGCGCAAATCCTTGACCGGATGGTTGCAGCCGTGGTGTCCGTAGGGCAGCTTGTAGGTCTGTCCACCGACCGCCAGGCCCATCAACTGATGGCCCAGGCAGATGCCAAACATCGGCACATGACCGAGCAGGTTGCGAATGTTATCGACCGCATAATCGAGGACAGCAGGATCGCCCGGTCCGTTCGACAAAAAGACGCCATCAGGCTTGAGCGCCAGCACGTCAGCAGCGGGCATGGTCGGTGGCACGACTGTCACATGACAACCATGATCGACCAACTTACGCAGGATGTTGCGCTTCAGACCATAATCGTAGGCGACGACATGATAGTTCGTCGCTGGCGGCGCGTCGCCCTCGGCGTGGCGTGCGCTTACATCCGAGGTCGATTCCCATTCCTCTGGCGTGCCTTCGTTCCAGGCGTATACCGTTTTCGTTCCCACGCCGCTCGCGAGATCAAGCCCCACCATCGGCGCGGACGACCGGGCAAGTTCCACCAGCGCTTCTACATCATCGCGCACCGTTGAGATCGCGGCACGCATCGCACCTGCCGAACGAATGTGGCGCGTCAGCGCCCGCGTATCGATGTCGGTCAGCGCCACGATTTCATGTTCACGCAGATAGTGTGATAGGCCAGTTCCCGCACGCCACGACGAGTACGTATCCGAAATATCGCGCACGATGAATCCGGCGACATGTGGCACCTCGGCTTCACGGTCCAACATGTTGACACCCGTGTTACCGATATGCGGCGTGGTCATCGTTACAATCTGCCCAGCATACGACGGATCAGTTAACACTTCTTGATAGCCGGTCATGCCCGTCGAAAACACGACCTCGCCCGTTATTTCGCCTTCGGCTCCGAACGAGCGTCCACGGAACACTCGTCCATCCTCCAGCACCAGTACAGCATCCATTCACTTCTCCACCACACGACGATGGCTCCCTTGCGGCCAGCATCATCGGAAATCGCTTAATTCAGTACTTCAAGTGCGTGTCGTAGCACGCCAATCGCTTCATCTACATGTGCACGTTCGATGATCAGCGGCGGTACTAGCCGAATCACATCGTCGCCCGCAATGACGATCAACAACCCTGCTTCCTGCGCTGCGTCCTTGACATCAGTAGCACTTCCTGCAACCTGCACGCCACGCATCAGGCCACGACCGCGCAACCCGACCACACTGTCGTTTTCGGCACGTAATGCTTCCAGTTGTTGATCCAGATACGCGCCAATCTCGCGGACATGTTGCAGGAAGGAGTCGTCGGTAAGCTTCTGGAACACCGCCAGGGCGACCGCACAGACCAACGGACCACCCGCAAAGGTCGAGCCATGGTCGCCGGGATGCAGGTGTTCGGCGACCGCATCGGTGATCAGGATCGCGCCAATCGGAAGGCCACCGCCCAGAGGTTTCGCCGAAACCATGATGTCGGGTTCGACCCCACTCGCCGTATGCGCCCAGATATCGCCGGTGCGTCCCAGGCCACACTGGATTTCGTCATAGATCAGCATCGCGCCGTGCTGGTCGCATAGCTCGCGCAGCCCGCGCAGGAACTCCGGCGTCGCCGGGGTGATGCCGCCCTCGCCCTGGATCGGCTCGACGATCACGGCGCACACATCGTCGCCGATGGTTTCCTTCGCCGCGTCGAGGTCGTTGAAGGGCGCGAAGCGCACCCCCGGCATGACCGGCATATAGGGCGCGCGATACTTTTCACGATGGGTCGTCGCAACCGCGCCCATGGTTCGCCCGTGGAACGCACCCTCGAATGAAACAATAGCAGTTTTGCTGTCGCCGTGTGTATCGGAGGCGACCTTACGGGCGAACTTGAGCGCCCCTTCGACCGCTTCCGTGCCGGAGTTACAGAAGAACACCTTGTCGGCGAAACACGATTCGACCATCAAGCGTGCTAGCTTGATCGCCGGTTCAGTGTAATACAGGTTCGAGGTATGAATCAGCTTTGGTGCCTGCTCCATCAGCGCCGCCAGCGTCGTCGGGTCGGAGTGTCCGAGCGCGTTGACCGCGATACCAGCCACAAAATCGAGGTAGCGACGGCCATCAGTGTCCCATACTTCCACGCCAGCACCGTGGTCGAGGACAAAGGGAGGCCGTCCATACAGCGGCGCGAAGTAGTGCGCTCCGTCATCGATCAGTTGCGAACTATTACCCATAACGTGTTTATCCTTCTGTGGCGACGATACGTGTACCGCCACTCTGCAAGCCTTCAAGATTGGTGATGCGTACAGCACGCACCGCACGGAGCGCGGCGGTCGCCGCTCGCACTTTGGGAATCATGCCGCCGGTTATCGTTTCACGGGCGATCTCGCGTTCTACGGCAGCAGCGTCCATTTCTGGAACGACTGCGCCGTCGATGATCACGCCGGGGACATTGGAAACAAATACCAGTTCATCAGCTTCTAACGCCTGAGCGACAGCCAGTGCCGCCGAGTCCGCATTAACATTGGTTGGGCGACGGTCGATACGGTCCACAGAGATTGGCGATATCACCGGTAACCACGATTGTGCCAATAGCGTGCGGATCACATCACCACGCACCTGCACGATCTCGCCGACACGTCCCAGGTCGCGGCCTTCGGGTCGTAGCGGCTCGGTTTCCATCAACCCCAGGTCAACACCGCTCAGACCGATTGCCGCGACGCCAGCCGCGTTGAGCCGTGCGACGATACGCTTGTTCACCGCTCCCGATAGCACCTGCTCGACGACCGGCATCGCCGCGTCGCCAGTGGCACGGATACCACCCACGAACTCGAATGGTAACCCATAGCTTCCGAGCGCGGCGGCGATCTCTTTACCGCCGCCATGCACCAGTACCAGTGGCGGCGTCATCCCCGCCACCGCCGCGCACAGACCTTCAAGGAAGGCTGGCTGATCGATCTCGTTTCCACCAATTTTGATGACGTGCATGTTCGTAGGATACAGAATCCTGGTGCCACGACGCGAGGCTAAGCCTCAGCCGACCATCACACCCCGATCCTCGATCACTTCCCCTCCGTTCCTATATCCTGACGCCGACATCACGCAGTCCGGCGCGTAGGCCGAGTGTTTCGTCGAAGCCAAACATAATATTCATGTTCTGGATCGCCTGACCCGCCGCGCCTTTAACCAGGTTATCGAGCGCCGCCAGCACGATCCAGTTGCCGCGTTCATCCACGCGCTGAACCTGAACCGCACAATGGTTGGTGTGCGTGACATGGTTCAAGGTCGGCAGTTGACCTTTGGGTAGCAGATGAACGAACGCCTCGTCGGCATAGGCCGTTTCGTACAATCCCCGTACCGTCGATTCGTCCACATCCGCCGGAAGGCGAACATACATAGTCGAAAGGATACCGCGATTGACCGGAATCAAATGAGGCGAGAAGATCACGTGCAACGGTGCGCCGACCGCCGCAAGTTCCTGCTCCATTTCAGCGATGTGACGGTGCGAGTGACCAATGTTATAGGCCGAGAAGTTCTCGTTGGTTTCCACAAAGTGCGTTTTGAGCGAAAGCGAGCGTCCCGCGCCGCTGACGCCCGACTTGGCATCCACGATCACCTGACCGTCGAGTAATCCAGCATCCTGTAACGGCAACAATCCAAGCAGCACGCTGGTGGGATAGCAGCCCGGATTCGCCAGCAGGCGCGTGCCACGAATCTGGTCGCGGTAACGTTCCGACAGGCCATACACGGCTTCGGGCAACAACGCGGCGGCTTCGTGGGGCTTGCCGTACCAGGTGATGTAATCATCGGCGTCGTGCAGCCGAAAGTCGGCGGACGCATCGATCACACGGGTCCCTGCGGCGAGGGCAGCCTGCACCGTGGGCGCGGTGACGCCGTGGGGCAGACACGCGAACACCACGTCGACCTTGGACATGTCAACATCATCAGCATCGACCAGCGGCAACGGATCGATCGTTGGGAACGCATCTGACAGACGCTTCCCGGCATAGGTGCGTGATGTCGCCCAGGCAATCTGCACTTCGGGATGCCCGCGCAGCCATTGAATCGTTTCATACCCGATATATCCGGTTGCGCCATGTATGCCCGCTTTTATCATCTTTGTTCCTTTCGCCGCCGTTCAGTATCCAGTCATCGCATCACGAGGTTTCGGCCCGCGGCAGCATGGTAAATGTGTTTATGCCTGGTGAGAATCCCCGCGCGATTCCCACCCAACAGTAAATTGTTATGTTGCCCTGCGTTCCCCTCGCGTGTCGCTGCGCGATTTCCCCAATACTGGATCGTTGTATCGCTCTGCTTTTGCCCCAGACGATGGGTGATTATGTCGTCCTGCTTTCGCCCAGCCTCGAAGCAATGGACCTGTACAGGCATCGCTTTCAACAGCGAGTAGTTATCTAGCCCCACTCGCATCAGTCACAAAACGGCAACGCGTTTCGTGGTGCTTCCGGCGTGGCTGAACGAGGACGCTCTTTATCACGGGTCGTTCGCCAGAATCCGAATCATCGCGGTTTCGTCACAGGCATCCTGCTTGGGACAGATCACGCAGTCTTGCCAGACTTTCTGCGACAGGTTGTGCTTGGGAACGATCTGAAAGCCCTGCCTGCGGAAAAACGCGATCTGATAGGTCAGCGCGAACACCGTTGGAATCCCGATGCGGCGCGCTTCCTCGATCAACGGTGACACTAATTGCCGTCCAACGCCGCGCCCCTGATACTCCGGCGCGACCGCCAACGAGATGATTTCGGCGAGGTCGTGCCAGGTCACTTTGAGGCCAGCACAGCCGACGATGGTTCCGTCAGCATCCGCGACCATAAAATCACGCACGTTATGATATAACTGCGCTTCGGTCTTGGGCAGCATCAGGCCACGCTTGGCGTAGTTCGTGATCAGCCGATAGAGTTGGGGTACGTCCCCAACTTTTGCCGGTCGAACCTCGGGCATCGGGATCTGTATGCTGTCGTTCGCCTTAGCGACCGGCATCTGGAGTGCAATCGTTTCAATCATGGCTTCCGCCACCCTTTCCACATGCCGCTTCGGCAGCGGCAAGCTGATCCGCGAGAGCGGCTACGGCAGTTCCACCGACAACTGTACGGGTGTTGGTGGAGCGGCGCATATCGAATACATCACGGTATGTCGCCACCAGAGCGGGATGTACCGTACGTACCTCGTCGTCCGTCAGGTCACGCAGTGCGATCCGCCGTTCTTCGGCACGTCGCACCAACTGCCCTGACAACCCGTGTGCTTCGCGGAATGGTACACCCGCTCGCACGAGTTCGTCTGCCAGGTCCGTCGCCAGCATCGCGTCGTCCAACGCGCTGCTCATACGCTCGTGATTGATCGTGAGCGTTTCGATGACACCCGTCACCACCGGCAGCACCAGCAGCAACGTGTCGAGTGTATCAAACAAGGGTTCCTTGTCTTCTTGCAGATCCTTGTTATAGGTGCTTGGCAATCCTTTGAGGACCGTCAAGAGGCTCACCAGATTGCCAACCAGTCGCCCTGATTTACCGCGTGTCAGTTCGAGCGAATCGGGGTTCTTCTTCTGGGGCATCAGCGACGATCCGGTCGAAAACGTATCGGCGATCGTCACGAAGCTGAACTCAGTCGAGCTATAGATGATCAGGTCCTCGGCGAGCCGCGACAGGTGGGTGCCGATCAACGCACCCACGAAAAGCATTTCGGCAACGAAGTCGCGGTCGGCGACGGCATCCATGCTGTTAGGTGTCACGGCGTCGAAGCCCAGGCTCTGGGCCAACGTGGCCCGATCCAACCCCAGCGCGTTTCCAGCGATGGCTCCCGCGCCGAGCGGCATGATGTTGACCCGTTGCCGCAGGTCCTGCAATCGTTGGCGGTCGCGGTGCAAAGGCCAGAAGAAATGCAGTAGCCAATGCGCGACCGGCACGGGCTGAGCGCGTTGGAGGTGCGTATACCCCGGCATAATCGCGTCAGTTTCGGTGCGGGCGCGGTCGAGCAGCGCCCGCATCAGTCCAACCAGTGCCGCGTCAAGTTCCTGGTCGATAGCATCGCGCACGTATAGCCGCAGGTCAGTGGCGACCTGATCGTTGCGCGAGCGTCCGGTGTGCAGTTTTCCGGCGACCGGACCGACCAGTTCGCGCAGCCGCCGCTCGACCGCTGTATGGATATCCTCGTCCGAAGTCCTGATATCGAAGGTTCCGGCGTCCCATTCGGCCCGTACCTGCTCCAGGCCTTTGGTCAGGTCATCACGTTCCTGTTCATCGATCAAGCCCTGCCGCGCCAGCGCCGCCGCGTATGCGACCGAGCCGTCGATATCAGCCTGGTACATACGCCAATCAAACGGAATCGACGCATTGAACCGTTCCATCAACGCATCATTTTTGCCCATTTCGCGCTGGGCAAAGCGACCACCCCAGAGTTTCATTGGTGGACCACCGACGACTGACCACCGACCACCGAAACTACGATGTCGGTTAGAACAGCTAGTCTATAGCTCGGCAGTGTGCGTTCGCGTAGATGCAATTGATGTTGATTTCCCACGTCATTCTCCAGTGGTCGGTGGTCGGTGGTCAGTCGTCCGTTCACGATCGATAGTCCGCGTTGATCGACACATAGTCGTGCGAAAAGTCACAGGTCCAGACGGTCGCCGTCGCGTCGCCGACGCCGAGATCGACCGTTATCGATACTTCCGGCTTCGTTAGCGTCGCGTGGGCATCGGCCTCTTGATACGGTAGGGGAGCGCCATTCGCCACAAGTTGTAGCTCGTCGAACCATAGGGCGATGCGTTGGGGATCGAGATCGATCCCGGCGCGTCCCACGGCAGCAAGGACACGTCCCCAGTTGGCATCCTGCCCGAACAGCGCGGTTTTCACCAGCGCGGAGGTCGCGATTACGCGTGCGCCCTGGCGTGCTTCGGCGAACGAACTCGCGCCCTGCACCGTAATCGTCACGAACTTGGTCGCGCCTTCGCCGTCCCGTGCGATCTGCTGTGCGAGTTTGATCGAAACGGCTGTAAGCGCGTCGCGGAACGCTTCGTAGGTTGGCCCCGACGCTTCCGCGATCGGCTCATGTTCGGCAGTGCCACTGGCCAGTACCATAAAGGTATCGTTGGTGCTGGCATCGCCATCGACGGTCACGGCATTGAACGAGCGATCGGCGGCATACCGTACCGCTTCGCGTAACACATGCAGTTCGACCGCCGCGTCGGTCACGACCGTCGCCAGCATCGTCGCCATATCGGGGTGGATCATACCAGCGCCCTTGCACATACCGCCGAAGGTGACAGGTGCATCGCCGAGCGTCATTCGCGCCGCCGCGATCTTGGGCTGTGTATCCGTGGTCATGATCGCACGTGAGGCCGCGTGACCAGCATCAGCATCATCAGCAAGGGCAGCGCTGGCGAGTTCAATCCCGTGTGCCACGCGCTCCATCGGCAGGTGCTGCCCGATCACACCCGTAGACATCACGGCGACACCGGCATCGTCCAGGCCGAGGGCGACAGCGCTCAACCGCGCCATCTCCTGCGCGTCGGCATAGCCACGGTCGCCTGTGACAGCGTTCGCGCATCCGCTGTTAATCACCAGCGCCCGCACATATTGCGGGCGTGTGTCGAGCAGATAACGGTCGTACATGACGGAGGGCGACTGAATCTTGTTGGTCGTAAAGACCGCAGCGGCAACACATGGTCGCTCGCTCACGATCAACGCCAGATCGAGGACACCACTTTTCTTCTTGATGCCACAGGCGACCCCGGCGGCCCGAAAGCCCGGAACAGCGGTGATCGACCCACCTTCGATAAACTCTATGTTGCTCATCGGATCAAAGCTCCCATTCGTCCATCCCATGCCAAACGCATCTGAAACGAGTGTGCGCGATTTGCCGCACGTGCGAATTGCTTTCTTCCCAGGCAGTCTGCGCCGCCAACGGAATCAAACGAGAACATCCCTGTCACGATCCTCGACCGCCATGCTCGCTCGTATCTACCCACCAGAACCAGTTAGCAGAAGGTGGGCCGAGCGTTACGCTCATTCACCCGTGTGCTGCCGATTCTGCTCACATCTTTTACCATACAACACAAGCCACCGCACAAAAAAAAACAGCCCTGCCTGTCTGGCAGAACTGCTTACGGATTTCAGTGCAAGCGCGTCTAGCCAGACCTTTGGTCCAGTTTCGTACGACGGCGTGGCAGACGGCTTAGCACATGTATCTTTTTCATTCTCGTTGGTGAGTATAGCAGCCACCATGTCAATTTGCAACCATGTTACGCGCGAATTCGCTCCAAAATGACGACATTTTCGACGTGCAACGTTTGCGGAAACAGATCGAAGCCGCGTGAGGCGACGATATGGTATCCCGCGTCCAGCATTTCGCAATCCATGATCTGAGTAACAGGATTACACGAGATGTATACAATGCGTTCGGGACCATGCGCGAGCAGACGTTGGCACACATCGCGCCCAAGCCCGACCCGTGGCGGATCGACCACCAGCACATCACCATCGCGGACATCCTCGGTGATCGCTCCTAGCACGTCGCCATCGACGACCTGGACTTTATCAGTCATACCGTTGAGTTCGAGGTTCCGCCGCAGCAATGCTGTCGATTCTTCGACGATCTCGGCGGCGATGACCTGCTCCACCTGATCGCCCAACGTGATACCGATCGTACCAACGCCAGCGTAAAAGTCCAGCAACCGACGTGCGCCCGCGACATACGGGGCGCAATAGCGCAGGATCGCCTCGAAGCCAGCGATGTTGTTCTGGAAAAAGGTGTTCGGTCCCATCAACAGCGTGCGGTCGAGGACATATTGCGGCAAATGCTCGGCACCCCAATGCTGCAAGGGTTCGCCGAACGAGAGATCGGCATGGCGCGGGTTGAGCAACCACCACACACTGGTCGCGCCCTGTTCGAGTGCGAACGCCGCCACCTGTTCAACCTCGGCGGCATATGCCTGCTCGCTGGTGACGAGTGAAAGCAGCCATTCGTCGCGGACGTTGCGCCGTACCACCAGATAGCGCAAAAACCCCGTATTATGGTAGACGTTATAATCGGGAAGACCTGCCGCCCGTGCGGCTTCATAAACCGTCCGAACACGGTCGAACAACGGTGGTGGGATCAGATGACATTCTTGCAGATCGATGATCGCGAAGAAGCGGCGGCGCATACGCAGCCCAAAACGATCATCGGAACACACATAATCCATACGGAGCCGGTATTCAAACGGCTCGTCGGCTCCAACCAGTTGGTAGTCATCACGAACGGCGGCGGGAAGTCGGTCGCCCCAGAGTTCGAGCAACACGCGTTGCTTCGCCGCGACCTGATCGGGGTAGCTGACATCTTGCAATGCACAGCCGCCGCAGGTCGTAAAATGGGGACAAGGCCAATGGTCAAGACGTGGCGTTTGCTTGAGCGCAACGTCCATCAACTTTTTGAATCGTTTAGACATTGCCATGGATTATAGCAAAGCGTGGAAATAAGCGGGATAACCTGGCTTGATCTCGTGTGTTTGCTCACACTCGGTGTCGTCGCCATGGGCGGCTACACCCAGGGATTCGTGCGCGGCGTGTTACGCATCCTGAGCATCCTGGGCGGCAGTGCGCTCGGCGCGCTATTTATGCTCCGAGTCAAGCCCAGCGAGGACCTCCAACAGATGCTAATGTGGACGGTCGGCGCGGCGTTGCTGGGGATTCTGGTTACATCCCTGTTCACCTGGAGCATTTCGCGGGCTGTTCCAGCGTTCATCCACGAATCGCTCGTCAACCGCGTCCTTGGCGTTCTGCCGGCAATATTGATCGACCTCGTCGTGCTTACCTTCGCGCTCGGCCTCGCCGAGCGTCTCGCCCTCACCATTGACCAACGTGTTTTCCTACGCGACGGGTTTCTGACAGGTCCCTTGATCGGCATAACCGACTGGCTCGAGCAGGCCTTCTTAATGGTTCGCTAACCCATGGGGCGTATCACGATCCACACGCGGTCGTCGTGGCCTTACTATATTCCATCTGGTGCACGTTCATGCGTTGGGTTGTCGCACGATATGGCTCGTCCAGCCGTGGTTGGCGATCCGACAAGGGCCATCATCATCTGTCTGCTGTAGTCGGTGCTCCACCATCATTACCATAATGGAGTACCCATAACTATGGCATACTGCTTGTAGGAAACGATTGTGTAGCGAGCCTAGCACGAGCGGGGTAGAATGACACACGATCGTTCCGTTATGCAAGATACAGGTATATGCAAATAGCTATGATCTCATACTGGTCCTGCCCGTTGGCACGGCTGGGGGTTGCGTCCGCCGGAGGCTTGAACGTCTACGTCTTGAATTTAGCACAGGCGCTCGGCGAGCTAGGGCACGAGGTCGATGTCTATACCCGCGAGCATCCTTCGAGCGATGATGTCGCGACGAACCTTCATCCCAACATCGCCGTACGGCACATTCGCCAGTGCGACGACGATCTGTACGAGGATGTGCGTTGTTTCGCCGATGGCGTTGTCGCATTGGGGCAGCAGCATGGACGCCAGTACGATGTAATCCATGCCCACTACTACTACTCTGGATTGGTAGGGATGGCGCTGCAGGAACGGCTGAATGCCCCGCTCGTGATGACGTTCCACACGCTTGGGATCATGAAGAAAGTTGTCGTCGGCACCGAAGATCATCGCCGCATCGACGCCGAAACGCGCATCATCGAGGAAGCAGATGCAATCGTGGCGTCCACCGAACTCGAAAAAGTTGACCTGATGAGTTGGCACGATGTGGCAGAGGGCAAGGTTCAAATCGTTCATCCCGGCGTCGATCACCATATCTTCCAGCCCTACGGTCGTGCGAAGTCCCGCGAACAACTTGGTATCGACCCCGACGACCGTATTATTGTATTCGTCGGCAGGATCGACCGTATCAAAGGCATCGACATCCTGGTCGATGCCTTTGCGAAGCTCAGCACAGGCGACCAGACGACAAAACTGTTGCTGATCGGCGGTGAACCAGAGAACGAAGCGTTCTGGCGAACGCCGGAGGCGGCGGCGTTGCGCCAACAGATCGCAACGCATAGACTCGAAGGCCGTGTCATCACCCTCGGCAGCCAGACACAGGAGCGTATCGCTCGCTACCATGCCGCTGCCGATCTTGTGGTGATGCCGTCGGCATACGAAACGTTTGGTTTCGTGGCGCTGGAAGCAATGGCCTGTGGCGCATGCGTGATTGCGTCGCGGGTCGGCGGCCTGCAATATCTGATCGATGATGGCGTAGATGGGCGATTGTTCGAGCAAGGGAACGTCGAAGAACTCACCACCATTATGGACGAACTGTTAGCAGATCAACCCCAGCGCGAACGCCTGGGTCGTGAAGCCTTCGCAGCCAGTTACCGCTATTGCTGGAGCATCCAGGCAGAAAAAATGTTGATGGTGTATGCCAATGCTGCTCACGTCGCTTGACGAAGCTCGCCAGTACGAGCATGTGTTTGTGGCACCGCATTTAGACGACGCGGTGCTATCCTGTGGCGGACAGATCGCACATTATGTCGCGCAGGGCGCACGTGTTTTAACGTTGACACTGTGCGCGGCAACACCACGCGATGATCAAATGACGCCCTATGCCAAACATCTGCACGGCACCTACGGGCTAGGCGACGATCCGATGGCAGGACGCCGTCAGGAGGACATTGATGCCCTGGCGATTCTGGGCTGCGACGTGCTGCACCTCGACCAACTTGACGCACCATACCGTCTGGAAGCCTACGGGCATCGTGGGGCAGTCTTTGGGCGTCCCGTTGCGGATGATCCACTCGCGGCGGCGACACGGCACGTCCTCGATCAACTCCACGCTCAACAGCCGCTTGCATCCTTGTACCTGCCACTGGGCGTCGGTATGCACGTCGATCATCAGGTGGTGTGCTCGCAAGGATTGGCGGCCCACGGTCGCGGCTTGCCAATCATATGGTACGAGGATGCGCCCTATGCCGTTCAATATGACTTCGTGCAGCAGCGCCTGGACGACCTGGGACTAACGTTCACGCCGCATGTGGTGCGGATTGACGCAGCGCTCGACCGCAAGTTGGCGGCGATCGCGGCGTATGGCTCGCAGGTTGGCAAACTTTTTCGCGACCGCCCCATGTCCGCGGTTATGACCACATACGCCGAGAGCGTCGCGGGAACACCCGACCATTACGGCGAACGGCTGTGGATGCTTTCGACGGACCGCTGACGACGGCCACAGACCACCGCGGAAGGGCAACGACTGAACATCAAGCAGCGATCCATGAGGGGCGGCGAACCATGCGTTCGCCGCCCCTCGTTTCATTTTCGCTATACCTTTGAGGCATCTCGTCAGAATTGTGCAACGCCGATCTGGCGATGGCGGGGATCGCGCACGAAGAACGTCATGACGATCAGAGCGACAACACCACACCCAGCCGCAACCGCGAAAGCCAGCGGATACCCACCGATCTGGGCAAGCCAACTGCCGATGATCGGCGACACTAATACTGCGGGAGCAATCAGGGTACCGTGGAGGCCGAGGTACGTGACGCGCTCACTTGGCGCGGCGAATTCGACGACCATGTTGAGAGCCGTGGCGAACATCATGCCGGTAGATGCGCCGATCAAGGAGAACACCACCGAGAAGCCAAGCGTGGATGTCACCCACAGGCTCAATAGCATGGCGAACAATTGCGTCACGAACGCAAACTGCATCGAGCCTTTGTAGCCACGTCGATCAGCCAGCATACCAAGCAGGGGGGTAGTGATCACCTGCGTGCCAAGCATAATCGCTGTGAAGCGACCGGCGAGACTTTCGGGCAACCCACGTTGCTCGACCGCATAGATCGCCACGAATGTGATCGCCATGCCACCCAACGCTCCCAGGATACGGGCGATGATGAACATGCTGAAGTCACGGTCACGGCGCAGCAACGGCGGCAACATACGGGCGTATTGCAGCACTGGCGTGCCAGGGTTGGGGTTGAGCACTTCGGGTTCGCGGATAGCCGCCAGGGCGATGAAGGACAAGAGCATACACACGCTTGCCGCGGCGAAGCACAGGGCGAAATTGTAGGGATAGGCATAGGTGGCAAGCACGCGTTCGGCACCCAGGCCACCGGCGACGCCCAGCACACCGCTCATGGCACCGCTCCACCCGAACAGCTTGCCGCGCATCCGTAGCGGCGTCACCCGCGCCACAATGTCCATCCAGGCTGGAACGCACACGCCACCGCCAAGACCGTAGGTCGCCAGCAACACGATAGTAAGGCCGAGCATCACCGTGGGATAGCGCACCGAAAGCAGCGCGCACGCCACCGCCAACAGAGGCCAGGGGACGCGCTCGAACAGGGTCATCCTGAGCAAAAACGGCAACTTGCGACGGAGCGGCGCGACATACGGCGCGGCGAACAGCGGCGGCAACACCTGTCCGGTCTGGACGAGTGCTGGAACGAGACCGATGAGTAACGGTGTGGCACCTAATTGACGAAGATAGATCGGGACGATCGTTTGCATCGACGCGAACGCCAACGCAAGCGAGAAGAACATAACATCGATAAAGTTTGCCGTGAAATTGCGCTTCCAATGAAGCGGCATTGGCTCTTCGCCGACCACCAGGTCGGTTTGCGCCTTCGCGACAGATTCGGACTGAGCCATATGATTCCTTATTCAACAAAACACCGACAACCGACACCTCACCAGGGGCAGAGATGGCACGGCAGCAACGATAGACGACTCACTGGACGACAATCACATATCTTGCAATGGCACCACTTTGGCGTTTAGGATAGAACGCACTCTAAAGGGTCCGGTGACTGATGTCAAACAGCGCCGGAAAGGATGCAGGGCTTGTGTAAGGTCGGAGAACGGTCATGCTGAGCCGCGGCTCAGTATGACAACCTTTAAGGTTGGGCAGCGTTCGACTGGACGTTGCACAAGCCCTGGGACGCGATGAATGATGGAATGTTCTCCAACGAGTTTGCCCACGAAGGAAGATACTCGCATGTCAAGGGATGACGATGGGCTCGGCACGTTCCTGAAGCATACAACACCTCCTTATGAATCGACTCCGACACGCACACATGTAGGATAAGTGCATACACGTATAGTGGCTGTACACCCTCATCCACCCAAGCGAGTACAGATATGCAGCGTATCTTCACCATCATCATGCACGACGGCTCGCGGTATTTCGGCGACTTGCCGCAAACCGTACTATGGGAGGAGATGCGCGACCACATCGCTACGATGCCGGGAGCAATCGTCACCGGCTTCGTGTGCGACTACGTGCTTGAGGCCTGGATCGACTTCACCTACGCCGGTCACGCCTTCTCGGTCAACGACCAGTACGGGGATTACTGGTTCTTCGTGGACGACCCCGCGTGTCCTGAACATCTCTTAGTGGACGTACTCGATCATTGCGAAACGCTCCTGGGGTCGAGCCGATAATAATGCAGGAGAGCATACATGGCACCCTTTAGCACCGATCCTGATGAATGGCAGCGTCTTGACTGGACACTCCTGCGGAATGGTCCTATAACGCTGTACTATCGTATACCTATTCTCCACGAAGATATAGATTGGCTGCGAAGCCATGGCTATCGAATAGATGAGCTTGATTGTAGCGCGTGGGAATCGGTCGCCATGTTCCATGACGCCATCAGCGCGGCCATGGACTTTCCAGGCTACTATGGCAAAAACCTTGATGCCTTCAACGATGCGCTGTCAGACATTGAAATACCCGAAGATAGTGGGCGGGCGATCGTTTTGCTTCGCTACGATGCCTTCGCCCAACGCGACCCCGAAATCGCGCACGACATTCTCGATATCATCGCCCGCAACAGCCGCGATTTCCTGCTCACGGGGCGGCGTTTCATCACGCTCGTTCAGTCAGACGATCCCTGGATTCTATTCGAGCCGGTGGGTGCTTCGACCGTAGGCTGGAACGGTGCCGAATCACCCAATAAGACGCGACATGAGCAATCATCGTAAAGCGGGAGTGAGTATGAACATGGTGGTTGGCATCATCGGCTCGCTCGTGATGCCAACCACCGCCTTCTTCCTTCTCTACAGCATGTACAAATGCGTGAACGCTGGCAGGAGGCCGCACTCGGCGCTCTCGTCATCATCCTGGTCCTGGGCTTCGGGGAGGTCGATAATCGCAAGAAAGGCTTCCACGACCTGTGGATCGAATTGCGTTCCGGCGTAACGCTGTAGTTCGTCCCGCGCTCGTTCCACGCTGTACGCATCCTTGTACGATCGGCGCGTCGTCATCGCACAATATGCATCGACCACACAGATGATGCGCGACGGGAGCGGAATTTCCTCGCCCGACAGTGCATCGGGATAACCCGTGCCGTTCCACCACTCATGGTGATGCAGCACGACCTTCGCAACCTCGTCGAGCGGCGCGACATGGCTGATCAGGGTATGACCGACCCGCACATGCGAACGCACCAGTTCGCGTTCTTCGGGCGTCAACAGACCAGGCTTGTTCAACAGACCATCGCTGACACCGATCTTGCCAACATCATGCAGCAGCGCGGCATAGCACACGACGCTGCGGGTGTAATCCGACAGCGCAAGCCGTTCTGCTGTCAGACGTGCATAACGCGATACCATTTCGCAATGACCCTGCGTGTAGGAATCTTTAGCCTCGACCGCATCCGCCAGCATGCTCACCGTCGCCAGATACGCGCTTTGCAGGTCGCGCTGGAGTTGCATGTTCTGGACGGCGACACCAGCATGATCCCCGACACTTAACAGTGTTTCTACATCGTCGTCGTCGAATTCACCTTCGGCACGGTCGGCGACGATCATGATGCCGTCGAAGTTCTTGAGCAGCACCACCGGAGCGACGATGAAATTACGAAAACGCTCGCTTTCGTCGCGTGGCGCAGGCAAGACCTCGACATCCTCGTTCTGGTTCCAAACAAGGGTCTGCTGCTCATCCACGACTTTCTCACATAACGCCGTAATGAATGGAGAAGGTGGCGCCTTGGGGTAACCATCGACCGCCTGTACTGCCCGCACCTGCACCTTGCGCTCCGCGCCACGCATGGTGAGATACAAGCCGCGTGTGCCACCAGTCAAGTTGAGGCAGGCACGCAGGATCAAGGAATACAGATCGCCGCTGAACATCGAGCGGTTGATCGTCTTTAGCGATGTAGCTAGCGTATCGGCACGCTCCTGCTGGCGTTGCGCTCGCTGCCGTTGTTGTTCCGCCTGCAGGTTAGCCTCATCGAGCATGAGGTGGCTATTGGTTAGACGATTGGTTAGGTCGAGGATCGACGCATTCGCTGCCCTCAGCGCTTGCGTAAGCTTGTTACGTTCCGTGAGCTGGCGTTCCAGCGCGGACTGAATTTCATGTGTTTGCCGTTCCCAGGCTGTGCGTGCCTCATTGTACTGAACTTCTGCCTGTGCTAGCGATGCCAGAACCGCGTCTCCTGCGGCACCGTCCTGTGATGGTCGTGAATCATCCGGCGCACGTCCGAGAATGGTCATTCAGTGCTCCACAAAAATCGATATAGAAGATTCTGTGGGAGCAACGCCGTATCAAGGAGTATGCCGCTAGCACCCCTCATCCCTACATAGCATGACAGTCTCGCGACCAGAGGGAAAATGTACCCCATGCTACAATGCCGTCCTACTACGTTATAAGGAAGGAAGCATGTCCAAGGATGGCATAACACCACGTGAAAAAGATTATTCTCAATGGTACCTAGATATCGTCGATCAGGCAGGGCTGAGCGAGTACTCGCCCGTGCGTGGCTGTATGGTGATCAAGCCACATGGCTATGCGATCTGGGAAGCGATTCAGCGTGAACTCGATCGCCGCATCAAAGAAACCGGACACGAAAACGCATATTTTCCACTGTTTATTCCTAAAAGTCTCTTGATGCGTGAAGCCGAACACGTCGAAGGCTTCGCACCCGAAGTCGCCGAAGTCACTCGTGCGGGCAACGAAGAACTCGCCGAACCGTTGGTGGTGCGCCCAACCTCGGAAACGATTATTGGCATGACCTTCAGCAAGTGGGTGCGCTCCTGGCGCGACCTGCCGCTCTTGATCAACCAGTGGGCGAACGTAGTGCGCTGGGAGCTACGCCCGCGTCCATTCCTGCGCACGGTCGAGTTTCTCTGGCAGGAAGGGCACACCGTCCACATCGACGAGGCCGATGCCGAGCGCGAAACACTGATGATTTTGCATGACGTATATGCCGACTTCGTAGAAACCGAGATGGCGCTGCCAGTGTTGCGCGGACGCAAGACCGAGCGCGAGAAGTTCCCCGGAGCGCTTCGCACCTATTCGATCGAGGCGATGATGCAGGACGGGCGCGCCCTGCAGGCCGGAACCAGCCACAACCTGGGACAGAACTTCGCCCGCACCTTCGACATCAAATACACCACCCCCGACAATCGCGAGGAATACGCCTGGACGACCTCGTGGGGCGCGTCCACACGACTGATCGGTGCGCTGATCATGGCGCACTCCGACGACGATGGGTTGATCGTGCCACCCCGCCTCGCGCCGATACAGGTCGTCGTCGTGCCAATCTGGCGCAAGGACGACGAACGCGCCGTGGTCATGGAAGCGGTCGAGCGCCTCACGGCTGACTGGAAAGGCACGTTTCGCTTCAAGGTCGACATGCGCGATAACCTGACCCCTGGCTTCAAGTACAGCGAATGGGAAGTGAAGGGTATTCCCGTGCGCGTCGAGGTCGGCCCCAAGGATGTACAAAAAGGGACCGTGGCGATCGCCCGTCGCGACATACCCGGACGTGATGGCAAGTCATTCGTGCCGCAGGAGGGTTTGACCGAGCGCGTTCAACATCTGCTCGACGAAATCCAGGTGGCACTCTATGAACGGGCGCTACGCTTCCGCGACGAACACATCTTTACGGTCGATTCCTACGATGACTTCAAAGAACGGGTCGAGCACGGTTTCGTACGTTGCTACTGGGACGGCACCGACGAGGATGAAGGACGCGTCAAGGAGGAAACACGCGCCACCGTGCGCGTCATACCCTTCGACCAACCAGAGACCGAAGGCACCTGCATCCTGACCGGACGCCCGACGCACCAGCAGGTGATCTTCGCCCGCTCGTACTAGCGAATGAGCGTGGGCAGATCAGCCGGACAGGTCTGGACAGCGTTGGGCATAGTAGTCATCTCACATCGCAAGGACAAACGTGAGAATTGCCGACCATAACTACCGATGGTTTTGCGCGTTTCAAATAGACAGAGGCACAGCACCCGTCGCAAGGGAATAATGTCAATGGAGACTGTCATGATGAGCCGCAGGGAAGGGTCTGCCTGTGCGTTCAAGGGGATGATTCGCTCCGCTCAACATGACAGACAGTCAACGGTGACGGAGCCCTGCATCCATCGTTGCGTCGCATACACAGGTACACTATACTGACATAATGGTCGAGCGCTTACCCTGCGATATCATGGCATCTCGATCACGTTGGCGCTGCCGCATCGGCGCAAGGAGTTCGTAGCCAGTGGCTTTTCTATGACACGATTTGCTGTTCCACGCTTCGTTTTGATCCTGTTCGCGATCATCGGCGCGATGTGGCTGATCGAGCACCTCTTTAGCCTGGTCTATCGCATCGCCGACGTGTTGCTGCTGTTCGGTTTGGCATGGTTGCTGACCTTGCTGCTGGAACCCCTGATCCGGCGATTAGGACGCTTTGGTATTCCGCGTGGCATCGCCATCATCATCGCCTATCTGCTCACGGTCGGCGGGTTAATCGGCGGGGTGTTGGCGCTCGCGCCACAGTTTTCGTCACTCTCGCGCAACATTCCTGCTTTGGTACAGGTGATCGCCGCACGCGCCGAGGACGCCGCGATCTGGTTACAACAGCGCGGTTTCGAGATCGACCCGCGTGCGCTCACCAACCAGATCATCGGGTTGGGCGGGCAGTTTGGCAGTCGTGTGGCGACACGGATCGTCTTTTTCGCGCAAAGCGTGCTGGGGGTAATCGGGCGCGTTGCTCTGGTGATCACGATCAGCGTGTTTATGAGCCTGATGTCGGGGCGCATGACGAACGTCTTACGTCCGGTCGTGCCACCGCGCTGGCGCGATGAGTACGATGCGTTCGTGCAAGATGTAAACGATGCGTATTCCTCGTACATTCGTGGTTTTTTCTATATTGTCGCGCTCGGTACGTTTCTCAGCGGCTTCCTACTATTCAGTTTCAAGGCACCAAATCCGATCATCTGGCTGATCTTTATCTTTCTGCTGCGGCTACTACCGTTTCTCGGCGGCACGCTTGCCAATGTCCTGTTCATCCTGGTTGTGTTTGTGGGCATCCCGTTCCCGAACGCCATAATCGCGACAATCGTTCTGATGGTCGGACAGTTGATCCTGACGAATGTTCTGATGCCACGGGTGATGGGTCGCGAACTCGGTATTAACCCGCTGCTTGTGTCTGTTCGCCGTGCTGATCGGAGGCAAGATTTACGGCGTCGCGGGCATCCTGTTTGCCATTCCCGCCGCAGCCGTGATCGCCACGTTCATCGGCAAATCCGTGAAACGCTACCTGCTCCCTGCATACGAGAAGCCGGGCTGGTGGACCCAGGAAGTCGAAGTTGGGGAGCGCTTCACGATGCCATTTCCCGCCGATGTGGCTGCTCCGACCGCTCGACGCAGCGACCTTCCTCCGATTCCCCCGGCAAAGCCATCGCCGCGAACATGATATGGGATGGTTTGCTGCGAGTGTAGTATCCGATCCATCGTCACGCAAAGGAAAGTAAGATGCAACTCGTCATTCTCGCTGACGAACATGTTCGTCTCGAAACAGATCGGCCCGACGAAGGTTTAAACATCGACGGTGAACCGTTTGGTCCGCTTCAGATGCTCGCAGCATCGTTGGCACTGTGTACAGCGTCCACGATCCAGTCGTACGCTGAAACAGCGCAACTCGACGTAAGCGGCCTCGCAATTGAGCTTCGCTGGGAATATGTCAACGATCCCTACCGGGTTGGCTCCTACGCTATGACGCTGCATCTGCCTGACCATCTCCCCCTCGCACGGCAACGAGCAATTGCCCGTGCCGCCGACACGTGCACGGTTCACCAGACGCTGCACCATTCCACGACGGTCGCGACGACGGTCCAGACATTTGAGCGTACTATTACCAATCAGCACGACCATCACCACCACGAACATACAGTCGATTCGGACGATGCAGCACCAGACGGAACCGAGCATGGCATCCAAGCGTGACCGGCGACGGGCGATACTGCTCGATGACGAGGCTGCGACTGCGCCCGTCGAGCTAAAACTGATCACCTTTGGCTCACCACGTCATATGGCGAGCCGCTGCACCTATATCGACGGTCCAGCCGAGTTTGGCTTGTGCATCGACTGCGCCTACAATCGTGGTGCACGCGGCAGCGGCATCATCTGCGCCCACCGCTTTGGCATCGACCCGACGCTCGTTGACGGCATCCGCACGCAACTTGACGGCGATTCGATCCGCTGGCTCGACGATGACACCTAGCTCCATCTTTCAACCACTCGTCGCCAATGCATCGACGATCAGGTAGCCACCTTCACACCCCAGGTCGCCGATTCTGGCGATGGTTCGGGGTCCTGGCACTCGTGGCGAGCATCATGCCGTTCGCTCTCCTGGCGTATGTTTGGCGTTCAACCGCACCATACCGTTACGAACGTATCGGCGATGTTCCTGCGCGTGAGGTAGCCATCGTCTTTGGCGCGGGGCTACGTCGCAACGGCGAACCGACACGTATCCTGGCAGATCGGGTCGAAGCAGCGATCGAACTGTACCAACGGGGCGTCGTCCCTAAAATTCTGATGACCGGCGACAACAGCAGCGACAACTACGACGAAGTAACGGCGATGCGCGACTACGCCACCACACGCGGCGTCCCCGCCCAGGATATCACGCTGGATTACGCAGGATTTCGCACCTACGATAGCTGCTACCGTGGACGAGCGATCTTCGGCGTCGAGCGTGCGGTGCTGGTAACGCAAGGCTACCATCTCGCCCGCGCCGTGTATTTGTGTCGCGCCCTGGGCATGGACGTAGTAGGGCTTGGAACACCGGATTGGGGCGTGTATTCCGACGCGCTCATGCAACGCTACACCATCCGCGAAAGTATCGCCATCCTCTACAGTCTTGTGGAAGTACATACCTTTCGTCCCGCCCCGACGTTCCTGGGGCCATACGAGGGGATCAACTAAACATGCAAACCTTGATATTTGTATATACTGGTATATACTTAATGTGAGATGCTGAATAGCGTGGAGATATACACATGAAGATCATGAAGATTCGTCGCGTAGGCAACAGCAATGTTGTTTCTCTGCCGCACGAGCTAGAAAGCCAGGGGTATATCGCCGGATCAGAGGTCATGATCGAAGCGTTGCCTTCAGGCGAACTTCGCATCACCCCAACCGCACAGGTCCGTGAATACGTGCGCGAAATGGGCCGTGCGATCATAGCCGAAAACCAGGAGGCTCTCGATATCCTGGCGCAAGACGATGGTCCTGTCGTCCTACCTTCCGACCGACACGAGCCATAATCGTGTATGATCGACCTCGAAGATAACGCAGAGGAAATCATCTACCTGACTTTCAGGGAAGTTCTCGCTCTATACGCCGATATATTCGGATGTTCTGAGCAGGAAGCCGATGACCAACTACGCAATAAATCAGGGCTAATCAGCGCGTTATCACGCCCGCAAGTATATGCCTATTATCAAGCAGCAGATATTGCATTACAGGCAGCAGCACTCGCTCATGGCATTGCAGAAGGTCAGCCATTTGTCGAAGGAAACAAGCGCACATCATTGCTATGTCTGCTGGTGTTCCTCCAGATCAATGGGTATCGTCTTGATGCGCCGCAACGTGAACGATCGATGTGGATACTTAAGCTCAGCGAGGGCGAGAGTGTAGAAGCACTTGCTACTCGTATTCGTGCTCATCTCGCACGCGTATAAATTCAATAGGAAACATCACAAGACCATCATGCAACGTTGTATCCTGCTCCATACAAACGACATACACGGGCGGCTCGATGGACTGGCGCGCATCGCGACACTGGTCGCCGATATTCGCGCCGCTCATCCCACCACGCCGGTTCTGTTCCTCGATTGCGGCGATAGCGAGGACACCAGCGAGCGTCTTAGCAATCTGACCAAGGGAACGTCGATGCACCGCCTGTTGCGTGCAGCAGGCTGCGATGCGGCAGCAGTCGGCAACGCGGCGATGCTACGCTACGGCGAAAAGGTATTGCAGGATCACGCTGGGGTGTCGAACTACCCATTGCTCCTGGCAAATCTACGATTACCGGATGGCTCACCGCTGCCCGGAGTGCAACCAACGGCGATGCTACGGGCGGGATCGTTGCGGCTCGGCATGATCGGTCTGACCGCCGACTTCGATAGTTACACGCATTTCTTTGGCCTGCGGCTGCTACCCGTCGAGCCATTGGTGCGCGAACTCGCCGCCTCATTGCGCCAGGACGGCGCGGATGTGGTCGTGGTGCTTTCGCACATGGGGCTCCCACGCGATCGCGAACTCGCGGCACAGCTTGGCGGCGATGTCGATCTGATCGTTGGGGCGCATAGTCACGACTTGCTGCCACAGGGCGAACGCATCGGCGATATCGTAATCGCGCAGGCAGGCAAGTACGCCGAACATCTTGGGCGGCTCGATCTCGCCTGGGATGGCGACCAGTTATCCGTCGAAGCCAGCGTAATCGAAGTGGGCGACGTAATACCACCCGCAGCAGTGGTGCGCGATGCGATCGTGCAGGTTACCGTTGAGGCCGAGCACTTCCTGGCGGAGATCGTCGGCGAACTGGCACAACCACTCGATTTCGCATTCGACCGAGAATCTGGCACGGGGAATCTGATCGCCGACATGCTACGGGCGCGTCACGATGCCGACCTCGCCATTGTCGCAAGCGGACAGGCATTCGATGGACCGTTGCCCGCCGGACCGTTGCAGCGGCTACAGTTATGGGAGGCGTGTTCATCACCCGCCAATCCCGGCGTGGTGATGATGCGTGCCGATCACATTACCAGCCTGGTCGCACGCGGCTTCGACGCCGCGTATGCCAGCGAACGACCGCTTCAGCTACGCGGTGCCGCACGTGGGTTGTTCCACCTCAGCGGCGCGACGTATCATCATGGCGAACTCCTGGTCGGCGGCCAACCTCTAAACCCCGACCGGCTATATCGGGTGGCTGGCACCGATTGGGAGTTCGAGGAATACGGCGGCTATGCCGACGCTGCCTGGAATCTGCAACCACACTACGATGTACCAGTCATTCTGCGCGAAGCCCTCGAAGAGTATCTCGCCGAAACGCGCCCGACCGTGGTCACAATGGGACGCACCGATTGCACCTGACCGTTCCGGTAGAGGTATAGACCGTCACCCAGCCAGGTAAAACACAAGGGCAGACCCCACCGTAATGGTGGGGTCTGCCCTTGTGTTCGACACTACGATGAATAACAGGGTATTGGCAAAGCCAGCGGCCCCGTGTGCTATTTCACCGTCGTTAGAGGGCGGCGATACGCTCCTCGACGACCGGAATTACCTCCTCAGCGGTTGCCACAATCGGCGCGTTCTTGTCGACCGTCTTGGGGACGACCAACCAGAACTGGTGCTGTGTGCGTTCCCAGGCATGCAGCAAATCGCGTCCACGCCGGCTGCCGGTGAGTTCGACGTGCTGTGTGATCAGGTCGTGCAGTTCCGCCAATGCGCTCTTGTCCTCGATCCGTTCGCAGCGAATCAAGTCGCCGTTCATGCGTGCCGGAAATTGATCTTTGGGATCCCAGATATATGCACGGCCACCTGTCATGCCTGCACCGAAGTTGCGTCCGGTGCGTCCCAGCACCGCTACAACACCGCCCGTCATATACTCGCAGCCATGGTCGCCGAGCCCTTCGACAACGGCGGTTGCGCCGCTGTTACGAACGGCGAAGCGTTCACCCGCCTGTCCCGCCGCGAATAGCGTTCCGCCCGTCGCACCATACAGCACGGTGTTGCCCATCAAAGACGATTCGGCGGGACGATAGCGGGCATACGCGGGCGCTCGCACCACGATCTCGCCGCCACCGAGGCCCTTGCCAACATAGTCATTAGCCTCGCCGGTCAGGTCGAAGCGCATACCCCGGATAGCGAACGCGCCGAAACTTTGTCCAGCCGTTCCCGTGAAGCTCACACGAATCTCACCCTTGGGCAAACCGCCATCGCCCCAGCGCTTGGCGATAGCTCCGGCGAGTGTCGCGCCGACCGTACGGTCGACGTTCGCGATTGTAAGGTTGGCATTGACCGTCACGCCCTCGTTCCAGTGCGGGTTTTCGAGGTCTGCCAGTTGCAGCAGATGCTCGTTGATGCCCGACACCGGAATGTTGGTGTGCCAGCCAGCCCAGGATGTGCGCCCGTACAGGTCGCCGCGCTGAAGCAGCGGGCTCAGGTCAAGTTGGTCGCAGCGTGCATCGCCCGTCACAATCTGTTCCAGCAGGTCGGCGCGACCGATGATTTCCTGCAAGTTATGCGCTCCAAGCTGTGCCAGAATTTCGCGGACTTCCTCGGCGACATGCCCGAAGAAGTGCATCACGGCTTCGGGTGTGCCTGGGAACTTGGCACGCAGATCGGGGCGCTGCGTGGCGATGCCGACCGGACAGGTGTTGGTATGACACGAGCGTGCCATCAAACACCCTTCGGCAACGACCGCTGACGTACCGAATGAGTATTCATCAGCGCCAAGCAATGCGGCGATGACGACATCGCGTCCGGTCTGGAAACCGCCATCGGTGCGGAGGCGCACACGCTCACGTAGTCCCTTGAGGGTCAGGGTTTGCTGTGTTTCAGCCAGACCAAGTTCCCAAGAAACGCCCGCGTTTTTGATCGACGACAGAGGTGAAGCGCCCGTGCCGCCAGCGTGTCCGCTAACGAGGACGATATCGGCACCCGCTTTGACCACACCCGCCGCAATCGTGCCGACCCCGGCTTCCGCCACCAGCTTGACCGAAATATCGGCGACCGGATTGGACTGCTTGAGATCGTAGATCAATTGTGCGAGATCTTCGATCGAGTAAATGTCATGGTGTGGCGGCGGTGAAATCAGCGTCACCCCCGGCGTGGTGTGCCGGATGCGGGCGATCTCGTCGCTCACCTTATGTCCAGGAAGTTGACCGCCTTCGCCCGGCTTGGAGCCTTGCGCCATCTTGATTTGAAGCTCGCGTGCCGATTGGAGGTAGGCCGGAGTAACGCCGAAACGTCCCGATGCCACCTGTTTGATCGTGCTATTCTGCTCGGTGCCAAATCGTGCAGGATCCTCGCCACCTTCACCCGAATTGCTCAGACCGCCCAGGCGTGCCATGGCGATCGAAAGTGTCGAGTGTGCTTCGGTGCTGGTCGAGCCAAGCGACATCGCCGCCGTCGAGAAACGGCGCAGGATCGCGCTGGCGGGTTCGACCGCATCGATGGAGACAGGCTGCGAACGGAACGCACTCGGTCGTAAGAGATCACGTGGTGCCATTGGGGGGCGGGAGTTGACCAACTTAGAATACGCACGATAGGCTTCCTGCGGTTCGCCCTTATATGGTCTGAGGCCGATCGCGCTGTGCATCGCATGCACAACTGCTGGTTGAAAGGCGTGCAGTTCGCCGTCCTTCTTCCACTTGAAGATACCGGCATGGCGCAACGCCGATGCATCTTGCGACGCCCAGGCGGCTTTATGTGCGTTGGCGGCGTCGGCGGCAATATCGGCCCAACCGATACCACCCAATCGTGCTGCCATGCCTGTCAAGCATTCGTCGACGACCTCGGCGGCAAGACCGACCGTTTCAAAGAGTTGTGCGCCCTGATAGCTGTCGAGGGTAGCAATGCCCATCTTCGACATGATCTTGCGCAAACCTTCTTCGACGCTGTTGATGTAATTGCGCTGTGCCGTTTCGGGGTCGATCGGTTCACGCTGCCGTTCTTCGTTCGCCATGGCGCGCACGGTTTCAAGCGCCAGGAATGGATAGACCGCTTCCGCACCGTTGCCGATCAAACAAGCAATTTGATGGACGTCGCGTGCTTCACCAGTTTCCACGATGATGCTGCACAGGGCGCGTTGTCCCGTGCGCATCAAATGTTGGTGAACACCACCGACCGCCAGCAACGATGGAATCGGCGTCTCCTCTCGGTTCTCCGGCCGATCCGAGATGATCAGCAGCGCGGCTCCATCCTCGGTCGCCGCACTCGCGGCCTGCTGCAAACGCCCCAGCGCTTCGCGCAATCCGACTTCGCCCCTGGTAGGATTCCATACCGCCCGAATCGTCTTGCTTGGAAACTCGGGATGCGAACGCAACGCTTTGAATTCGTTCGCACGCAGTAGAGGTGACTTTATTTCCAGGACGTGGGCGTGTTCGGGCAGTTCTTCCAGGATATTACCGAGCCGCCCCAGACGCACCCGCACTGACATGACCAGTTGCTCACGCAATGGGTCGATCGGCGGATTAGTCACCTGCGCGAAGTGCTGACGCAGATAACTGTACAACGGGCGACCCACCTGGCTCAGCGAGCCTACCGGCGTATCGTCGCCCATCGAGCCGACTGGCTCGTGACCATCGCGTGCCATTGGCTTGAGGATCACCTGTACGTCTTCGGACGTATAGCCATACAACGTCTGGTAGGGCAACAGATGCCCGTTTAGCGGCGGTTCCGGCTCGGACAAGCCAGGATCGAGTCTACGGCTGTACTGCGACAGCCATTGGGCGTATGGTGCACGTGACGCCAGGTCGCGCTTGATCGCACCGTTTTCAAAGATTTCGCCGGTCAACGTATCGACGGCGAGCATCTCGCCCGGTCCCAGGCGCCCCTTACGCACGATGCGGCGATCGTCCACCGCCACGGCACCGGCTTCAGAGCCACACACGACCAGACCATCATCGGTGAAAAAGTAGCGCGACGGACGCAAGCCGTTGCGGTCCAGCGACGTACCGACAAATCGACCATCCGAGAAACACAGTGCGGCAGGACCATCCCACGGAGCCATGAATCCAGCGTGGTAACGATAGAACGCACGCAAGTCGGGGTCAAGGTCATCCATGGCCTCCCAGGCTTCCGGGACCATCATCGCCAGCGCATGACGAGGGTCACGGCCTGACCGGACCAGCACTTCGTATACGTTGTCGAGTTGCGCCGAGTCGCTGCCGTAGATATCGACAGCACCACGCACGCGGTCGACCGCATCGCCCCAGACGGCAGATTGGAATTGCGGCTCGCGGGCTTTGATCGATGCGACATTGCCGGACACCGTGTTGATCTCGCCGTTGTGGCAGACGAGGCGGAACGGCTGTGCCAGTTCCCAGGTCGGCATAGTGTTCGTCGAGAAACGTTGGTGGAATACCGTCAGGGTCGTGCGATAGCTCGGGTTCTTGAGGTCCAGGTAGAAGGAATCGAGTTGTGAAGCCGCCATCAGCCCTTTGTAGACCACGGTGCGCGACGAGAACGACGGCAGATAAACCGATAGTGTACGGGCGCGTGCTGCGCGGGTGATGTCGCGGCGTGCCAGGTAGAGCGCACGTTCCCAATCATCACCCGGCTTGATCTGCTCGGGTCGCGCGACCAGTGCTTGCCATAGGGCGGGCTTGGTCGCCAGCGCCCATGCGCCAAGCGTGGCGTTATTGGTCGGCACGGCACGCCAGCGCAGCAAAGTGATTCCGGCGTCGCTGAGTACCTGCTCGATCAGCCGTCGCGCTGTTTGCGATTCCGCTACATCGACCGGCAGGAAGCATTGTGCCAGACCCAGATCACCTGGCTCCGGCGGCACAAGATTGAACTCGCGTAGTTCAGCCGCTAACAGTTCGTGCGGCAACTGCGTCATGATGCCCGCGCCGTCGCCACTTTTCCCGTCGGCATCGGTGCCGCCACGGTGTTCCAGGGTGCAAAGCGCACCCAGACCCAGCGTCAATACTTCATGGGTACGTGCGCCGTCCGTTCGTGCGACGAAGCCAATACCACATGCGTCGTGTTCCCAGCGAGGATCGTACAAACCAAAAGGCTGATTGGGAGCGTATTCCATAACCGCGACTCCTTCGAAACATTTCGCTATCAGCAGGTGTTTGAGTCGCACTGTATGTGCGGGCTCATCAGACAAGGACATAGGCTGATAACTCGTCGCTGAAGCTGATCTGCGTTCTTTGCAGACTACCGCATCGCTGGGGGAGGGGAGGCAACGCTGCCAATCAAGAACTCTAAAGGGAAGTCACCTTTGGTTCAATCGTTGAACGCCAGTGAGAGATAGGACAGACATTTAACATCGGGAATCGAAAAATGAAGTGTAATACATGTAGCAGCAAAATGGATCGTTCTGGAACGTCCAATTTGCTGCAATTCCGTTTGTTGGCGGTAACAGCGAGCCTGAAGCGTCGCCACCCGCGATTTTCTCCGTTCGGCTATCTATCAAGCCCGTCCGATCGCCGCCGCGACCGCCGCCCCGACATCGGTCGTCGAATAGGCTCGTCCACCCGCTCGCACCAGATCCGCTGTGACGATTCCATCCTGCACGACCTTGGCCAGAGCGGTTTCGACGGCACGCGCTTCGTCCTCTAGGCCAAGTGAGTAGCGCAGCAACATCGCAACGCTCGCGATCGTTCCCAGTGGGTTTGCGATACCACGTCCAGCAATATCGGGGGCCGAGCCATGGATCGGCTCGTACAAGCCTAGCGTTCCATCGCCCAACGATGCGGACGGCAACATGCCAAGTGATCCGGTCAGCATAGAGGTTTCATCCGATAGGATGTCGCCAAACATGTTTTCCGTCACGATAACGTCGAAATCCGCCGGCCTACGCAACAGATGCATAGCAGCGGCATCGACGAGCATGTGTTCGAGTTGAATATCGGGGTATTCGTCACGCACGATGCGCGTGGCAACCTCGCGCCACAATCGGCTGGTTTCCAACACGTTGGCTTTATCCACGGATGTGACCTTGCCGCGCCTCAGGCGTGCCGCCTCACAAGCCCGTCGCACGACGCGCTCGACCTCGCCCGTGGTGTACACACAGGTATCGATAACACGTTCCTGACCTGGTCCAATCGACTCTCGGCGTTTTTCGCCAAAATACAATCCACCGGTCAGTTCGCGAATCACCAGCATGTCGACGCCTTCGAGGAGTTCAGGCCGCAAGGGCGACGCGTCGATCAATCCCGGCAGGATGGCGACCGGGCGAAGATTTGCCCACACACCCAAGGCTTTGCGAATACCAAGAAGTCCTTGTTCTGGCCGTACCTTCGCGCGGGGATCGTCCCATTTGGGGCCGCCAACCGCGCCGAGCAGCACGGCATCGCTGGCGAGGCACGTATCGATAGTTTCCTGGGGCAGGGGCGTACCAGTAGCGTCGATAGCGTTCCCGCCGATCGCACCCGACTTAAGCTGCCATTCATGCCCAAAGTGTTCGCCGACAGTCTGGAGGATTCGCACACCCTCGGCGGCCACTTCTGGCCCGATTCCATCACCCGCGAGCACCGCAACAGTCGCCTGCATGTTTCCTCGGTTGTACCTATAGTAAAGACGCTGCGGGATCAGGCTACCAGACTCCGTCGTCTATGCACCTTGCACCACAGCGTCTATACAACTTGCCCAATCATAACACAATTTTAACTGATAATAGCCGATAATTACACGTGCGTGTAACAGGATCGGGACTGCCAACCGTGCGATGCTGCGAACGAGACACGCTTCACACACGCACACCACGCTGGGTCGCCAAACTGCCAACCAAGGCAGATCCAGCAATGCACCATACGTCGTCGTACATACGCATAACGTGACACACGGCATGCGAACCATTGCGGATTCTTAACAAAGACATACACGACGCGGGAATGGTGTTCAAACGCTTCCACGATGTTCGCCATGAACCGTCGTGCCAAAACATGGAAGGGGTTAGCGAGTAGGGGTATTGTGGGTAGTGAATGTTATCAAAATGCGTGCTCGACGCGCCTGGAACCATCCCTGGCGATCATACATGACGTCGCTGTCGGTCTTCATGCTGGCAATCAAAGTGATCGGCCTGCTCGCCATGAGAATATGATTCTCGTCAAATGCCCCGATGCTGAGCATCGGGGCATTTGCGTCCATGGCCGTCGTTTCGCCTGCTAGCCGGTGGTCCGTACACGTCCGGGGTTGCGTGCTTCGTAAGCGAGGATGGCCTGCTCCTGGCTCTGGATGAAGCCGAGTTGGTCCAGGCCGTTGACCAGACAATGCTTGGCAAAGGGATCAATCGGGAAATCAACGGTTTGGCCTCCCGGCAACACAAGCTGCTGCCGTTCGAGATCAACCGTCAGGCGCGTGGTCGGGTCTTCCTGACACATGCTGGTCAATTGCAGCAACGTGTCCTGATCGACCACGATCGGCAGTACCCCGTTCTTGAGCGCATTAGAGTTAAAGATATCGGCGAAGTAGGTGGAAATCACCGCACGAAAGCCACCGGCCTGCAGCGCCCACGGGGCGTGTTCGCGGGATGAGCCACACCCAAAGTTATTGCCCGCGATCAGGATTTCAGCGCCCGCCGTTTCGGGCTTATTAAGCTCGAAATCAGGGTCGGGATTGCCTTCCTTGTCGTTGCGCCAGTCGGCGAACAACGCGCCGTTAAGTCCGGCCTTGTCGGTCACTTTCAGGTAGCGTGCTGGCACGATCTGATCGGTGTCGATATCGGCACGGGGCAACGCCACCGCTTTTGCCGTAAATTCTTTGATTGGTTCCATCGTATCCCTTTCAGAAGCCGTGTGGCTACTTCATCATCTCGCGTGGATCGGAGACCACACCGTTGATCGCGGCTGCCACGGCGGTGATCGGGCTGGCGAGCAACGTGCGACCGCCCTTGCCCTGGCGTCCCTCGAAATTGCGGTTGCTGGTTGATACCGCGTATTGTCCCGGCGTCAGTGTGTCGGGATTCATACCCAGACAC
Organism: uncultured Chloroflexia bacterium; assembly: GCA_963790835.1. GTDB lineage: Bacteria > Chloroflexota > Chloroflexia > Chloroflexales > Kallotenuaceae > JBBSGA01. Next base: position 767,069 of record CAWBPU010000002.1, on the reverse strand, counting down.
ATCGAGCATCCTGCTTCGCGCCATTCCGCACCAGCCGCTCGGAAGATGTCGTCCAATCCTTCTTCCTCGGCCTGACGCTTGACGCGCTGCGATCCCGGCACCACCATCATACGGACGTTCGGAGCAACCTGATGTCCCTTGATATACTTCGCCGCCACACGCAGGTCCGAGATGCGCGAATTGGTGCAGCTTCCCAGGAACACCACATCGACCTGCTTACCCAGCAACGGCATCCCTGCTTCCAGACCCATATACTTCAAGGCTTTGTCGAGCGCGGCCTTTTCTTCGGGCGTCGACAGCTTGCTTGGATCGGGGATCGTGCCCGTGATCGGCATGCCCATGCCGGGGTTCGTGCCATACGTGATCATTGGTTGCAGTTCGTCGGCACGCAGCGTCACGGTATGGTCGAAGGTCGCGCCTTCGTCGGTCTTGAGGTCACGCCATTCCGCCACGGCGCGCTCCCAGTCCGCGCCCTGCGGCGCATGCTGACGCCCCTTGATATACTCGAAGGTCGTTTCGTCGGGCGCGATCAGGCCAGCGCGTGCGCCTCCCTCGATCGACATATTGCAGATGGTCATACGTTCTTCCATCGACAACCCACGGATCGCCTCACCCATGTATTCAAAGACGTAGCCCGTGCCGCCGCCGACGCCGATCTTGGCGATCAAGGCCAGGATAATGTCCTTGGCGGTCACACCTTCGGGCATCTCGCCCTCGATTATCACCGCACAGGTCTTGGGCTTGTTCTGCAACAAGCACTGTGTCGCCAGCACATGCGCCACTTCGCTGGTGCCGATGCCGAAGGCCAGCGCACCAAACGCGCCATGCGTGGAGGTGTGCGAGTCGCCGCACACGATCGTCATGCCCGGTTGCGTCACGCCCATCTCCGGCCCGATCACATGCACGATACCTTGCCCAATCGTCCCCAACGTATGCAGCGGAATACCGAAGTCGGCGCAATTCTTTTCCAACTGCGACAGCTGCGCGATGGCCATCGGGTCCAGCACCGGAATGATGCCGTTGGCGTCGCGGGGCGTCGTCGGCGTCGAGTGATCCATCGTGGCGACGGTGCGTTCTGGATGGCGCACCGTCAGGCCGCGCTCACGCAACTGTGTGAACGCCTGCGGCGAGGTCACTTCGTGGATCAGATGCAGGTCGATCCCCAGGATCGCCGGAATCCCATCCTGCGGCGGCACGACAATATGCGCGTTCCAAATTTTCTCAAACAATGTTGTGGGAGCCATAGTTTCTATTTTTCCTTTGCTCAGGCATGTACCTGTTCGGTCTGACGACGCAACAGAGGTAGTTCAAACGAATCCAGCAGCGCCTGCCACGACGCTTCGATGATATTGACGGCGCAGCCGACCGTGGACCAGCGACGTTCGCCATCGGTGGCTTCGATCAGCACTCGCGTTGTCGCCGCCGTCGCCGCTTGCTCGTCCAGGATACGCACCTTGTAATCTACCAGATGTACGTCGGCGAGTTCGGGATACGCGGGCAGCAACGCTTTCCGCATCGCGGCGTCGAGGGCGTTGACGGGGCCATGCCCATCAGCAGCCGTGTGCATGATATTTCCCGCCACGCGCAACTTCACAGTCGCCTCGGCAAGCATCGGTTGACCGCCGCGCTGCTCGATCACGACAAGCGCATCGAGCAACTCGAAGGGTGGGCGATAGTCAGGGTGCATACGTCGCACCAGGAGCTCGAACGATCCCTCGGCAGCCTCGTACTGGAAGCCACGGCTTTCGCGCTGCTTGACTTCTTCCAGCACCGCGCGTTCGTTGCCGTTCAGCACCAGGCCAAGTTCCTCGGCGCGCATCCGCACGTTGCCACGTCCCGATAGCTCGGACACCACCACACGGCGCTGATTGCCAACAAGCGTCGGATCGATGTGCTGGTAGCTCGATTCAACCTTGGCGACCGCCGCGACATGAATGCCGCCCTTGTGGGCAAAGGCTGAGCGTCCTACATAGGCCGCGTGTTCGTCCGGGTTCAGGTTGGCGACTTCCGCCACGAAATGCGCGACCTCGGACAAACGGGCGAGTTGTTGATCCGAAACGACGCGATGCCCAAGCTTAAGTTGGAGGTTCGCGATGATCGGCACGAGGTTCGCGTTGCCACAGCGTTCGCCGTAGCCGTTAATCGTTCCTTGCACCTGCACAGCCCCGGCTTCGACGCCCGCCAGCGTGTTCGCCACCGCTAGTTCGCTATCGTTATGTGTGTGGATGCCGAGCGGAACGTCGATTTCGCTAGCGGCATCACGCACGACCTCGGCGACAAAACCGGGTAGCGAGCCACCATTGGTATCACAGAGAATCACACATTCTGCGCCGCCACGTGCCGCCGCCTGGATTGTGCGGATGGCGTAGTCACGGTCGAGCTGGTATCCGTCGAAGAAGTGTTCGGCATCGTAAAAGACGCGGCGACCCTGCGAGCGCAGATATGCAACGCTTTCCTCGATCATGCGCAGGTTCTCGTCCAGCGTCGTTTCCAGCACGACCTCGACATGCAACGTGGAGGATTTACCGACGACGGTCACGACAGCGGTCTGCGCGTCGAGTAGCGCCCGAATGTTGGGATCATCTTCGACTGTATTACGCGCGTGGCGAGTCGAGCCAAAAGCTGCGATCGTGGCGTGTTGCCAGCGTTCCTCACGGGCGAGCCGGAAAAACTCGGCGTCCTTGGGATTCGACCCAGGCCACCCACCTTCGATGAAGTGAACACCCAGGGCGTCAAGTTCACGGGCAATCCTGAGCTTATCCGTCGCGGAATACGCGATGCCTTCGCGCTGCGATCCGTCGCGAAGCGTCGTGTCGTATAGCTGTATGGTCATACGTTCGCCTTCCTAGTGTTTATCGTGGTTCGAGTTGGGCGTTGCCGTATAACCCAGCAGCGTACAACGCGGCGTCCTGCTCGTAGACGGCGGCGTTCGCCGTGCGGCGCGACCGATCCTGATCGGCTTGCGCGGCGATCATCTTGTTGAGCGAACCCACATAGGCTTCGGCGGCAGCGACGATGATATCGACGTTCACGCCGTAGCCGCTGAAGATGCGCGGACGGTCAGTTCCCGGTGTGCCATCTGGCGCGGTTTCCTGAACACGCACCGTCACCTCGCCCACTGAATCAATGCCTTCAGTCACGGCGTTGACCGCGAATTCAAGCAATTCGTTGGGCCGTCCGACAATGCTATTGATCGCCTGATAGACCGCATCGACAGGTCCGGTCCCTTGCGCCAGTTCGGTCACGCGCTCGCCATTGGGGCCGAGCAAACGCACCGTCGCCGTCGGGATCGCGTGCGAGCCGCACGACACCTGCACATGCTCGATTGTATAGGTTGCCGCCGGACGTTGGGCTTCATCGTTGACAAGTGCCTCGATGTCGCGCTCGTCCAGCAATTTCTTCTTGTCTGCGAGTTCCTTGAAGCGGTCGAACAGCCGTTTGAACTCGTCCTCGCCCAGGGCATAGCCAAGTTGTTCCAGCCGGGTGCGGAAAGCGTGGCGTCCCGAATGCTTGCCCAGCACGATGATGTTGCCTTCGAGCCCGACCGTTTCGGCGCTCATGATCTCGTAGGTATTACGGTTCTTGAGCATGCCGTCCTGGTGAATGCCCGATTCATGGGCGAAGGCATTGTCGCCGACGATGGCCTTATTAGGCGGCACCGGTAAGCCGACACAGGCGCTGACCAGCCGCGAGGTGCGGGCGAGTTGCCGTGTTTCGATCTGGGTGCCGACGCCAAAGTAATCGCCGCGTGTGTGCAACGCCATCACGATTTCTTCCAGCGATGCGTTGCCAGCCCGTTCGCCCAGCCCGTTGATCGTACACTCGACCTGCCGCGCTCCCGCGACCACCGCCGCGAGGCTATTGGCGACAGCCATACCCAGGTCGTCGTGGCAATGCGCCGACAGCACGACATCCTTCGCGCCTGGAACCTGGTCACGGATCGCCGCGATCATCGCGCCATATTCCTGGGGCGTCTGGTAGCCGACCGTATCGGGGATGTTGAGCGTCGTCGCGCCCGCCTCGATCACCGCCGCCAGGACTGCGTGCATGAACTGGGGATCGGATCGTCCGGCGTCCATCGGCGAGAACTCGATGTCGGGACACAGCGAACGTGCGAACGTGACCATCTCGCGTGCCTTTGCCAGCACCTGCTCGCGGGTCATACGCAATTGATGTTCGAGGTGAATATCAGAGGTCGAGATAAATACGTGGATGCGTGCCTTGGCGGCAGGCTCGATCGCGGTCCAGGCGGATTCAATATCACCACGGCTGCAGCGTGCCAGGCCGCAGATCACCGGACCGTCGGGGGTACCAAGTTCGCGGGCAATGGCGTTGACCGCTTCCCAGTCACCCGGCGAGGCGACAGGAAAGCCAGCCTCGATGATATCGACCTTCAAGCGTGCCAGTTGCCGCGCAACTTCCAGTTTCTCGTCGCGGGTCATGGTACAGCCAGGAGCCTGTTCGCCGTCCCGCAACGTCGTGTCGAAAATGCGTACGTGATCGCCCATCGCTATCAGGATGGAGGACGCAGAACGCAGGCGGGGAGCGTTCGCCCCATCGCCCGCATTCTGCGTCCTCGTATCCGTTCCTCCTTACGCTCCGCCCGATCCGGGGGTTACTTCGCGTGGGTTGACGAACGGCATCATGCGGCGCAATGTGCGACCGACCTGCTCGATCTGATGCTCGCCGTCTGCCGCACGCATCCGGGTGAAGTTCGCCCGGCCGGTGTGATTTTCCTCGATCCATTCCTCGGCAAACGCGCCGCTGCGGATGTTGTCGAGCAGTTCACGCATGGCGGCGCGGGTGTCGTCGGTGATGATGCGGCGTCCGGCGACGTAATCGCCCCATTCTGCCGTATCGCTGACCGAGTAGCGCATATAGTTGAGGCCGCCCTGATAGAACAGGTCGACGATCAGCTTCAATTCGTGCATACACTCGAAGTACGCGACTTCGGGCTGATAGCCAGCCTCGACCAGCGTGTCGAAGCCCGCCTTGACCAGTTCAGACACGCCACCGCACAACACGGCCTGTTCGCCGAACAGGTCGGTTTCGGTTTCCTCGGTGAAGGTGGTTTCCAGCACGCCCGCGCGGGTCGTTCCCAATCCCTTGGCATAGGCCAGGGCGTTAGCGAAGGCATCGCCCGACGCATCCTGGTGGACGGCGATCAGCGCCGGTGTACCACCGCCGTGGGTAAAGACTTCGCGCACGCGATGACCGGGAGCCTTGGGCGCGACCATCGTTACGTCGACGCCTTCGGGCGGCACGATCTGTCCGAAGCGAATGTTGAAGCCGTGAGCGAACATGAGCGTCTTACCTGCTTTCAGGTGCGGCGCGATATGCTCGTTATACAACTGCGCCTGACCAGTGTCCGGCGTCAGAATCATGATGACATCGCCAGCCGCTGCTGCATCGGCGACCGAATAGACTTTCAATCCGGCCTGTTCGGCTTTTTCACGCGAGCGCGAGCCTTCGTGCAGACCGACAATGACGTTGACTCCGCTGTCGTGCAGGTTGAGCGCGTGCGCATGTCCCTGGCTGCCATACCCAATAATAGCGACCGTCTTGCCCTGCAATCGTCCGAGATCGGCGTCGTTGTCGTAGAACAGATTTGCCACAACATCTCCTGTAGGGGATTGGGGATGGGAAGTAGGGTGTACGGGAGAAGCGGTTGCGTCCTGGGCTGCGGTTACCTGTGCATCAAGATCGCACGGATACACCACAGGGAACCCGAACCGTTCGCCCCCAACGCCCTAGCCACCATCACATCGTCCCAGTTTATGCTACTCGCACATACATATCGCCGGCATGTGTCGGCGTTCCACGCACCATAGCCACGCGGCCTGTGCGTACCATCTCCTTGATACCAAACGGACGAATCAGTTCGATAAAGGTTTCAACTCGGTCGGGTGATGAGGTCAACTCGACCATCATAGTGTCAGCGCCCACGTCCGCGACCCGCGCTTCAAACGCTTCAGCCAACGCATTGACTTCAGCACGTCGCCCGGACGGCGCATGCACTTTGATCAAGATCAACTCACGCGCAACATGCGGATCGTCGGTCACGTCGCTGACTTTCAGGATCTCGATCAAGCGGTACAACTGCTTGGAGACCTGTTCCACAAGCGTATTATCGCTGTCCACGACGATCGTCATGCGCGATACGGAAGGAGTTTCGGTGTGTCCCACCGTCAAACTGTCGATGTTGAATCCACGGCGTCGGAACAGGCTCACCACGCGGTTGAGCACGCCCGGTTTGTCCTGCATCAACGCAACAAGCGTATGTTTCATCTGTAGCCTCTGTTATATGACCAACGACGAACGACCAACGACGAACGACAGATGCTCCAATGTACATCTATCGCTCTCGTCGTTACGTCGATTCGGATACTCCGTTGGTCCTTCGTCGTTCGTCGTTCGTCGGGGTCGATTACACCACTTCCACAGGGGTTTCGGTGATCATGTCGCCGATCGAGGCACCTGGAGCCACCATCGGGTACACATTAACTTCACGCTCGACTTGGAACTCCAACAACATCGGTCCGTCGGTATTGAGCGCGGCGTCGATAGCGGCTTCTACACCGCTCTGATGGCGCACGCACATGCCGGGGATGCCATAGGCGGCGGCGAGTGCCACGAAATCGGGGCTCATCATCGGCGTCGAGGAATAGCGGCGGTCGTGGAAAAGCTCCTGCCACTGGCGTACCATACCGAGATAGCCGTTATTGATGATGATCATCTTGACCGGCAGACCTTCCTGCATCAAGGTCATCATTTCCTGGCTGTTCATCTGGAAGCCGCCGTCACCGGCGATCGCCCAAACCGATTCGCCGGGGCAAGCGACCTGCACACCCATCGCCGCCGGAAGCGCGAAGCCCATCGTGCCAAGACCACCGCTGGTGATATGCGTGTGCGGGGTCAACCATTCGAGCAACTGCGCCGACCACATCTGGTTCTGGCCCACGTCGGTGCAGACGCGATAATTGCCGCGCTCGTTAAGCCTGCGCGATAACACTTCCAACACGTCGTGCGGCATGAACATCTCGGTGTCTGGCCGGGTGTATTGCTGCTTGACGGCGTGCTTTTCCTGCATATCACGGATGTGCGCGAGCCATGCGCTGGTGTCGCGTGCCGGAAGTTCTTCCAGCATCGTTTGCAGCACTTTCTTGGCATCGCCCACAATCGGCACGTCCACCCGAATGTTCTTACCGATCTCGGATGGATCGATATCGACGTGGATGATCTTCGCTTTTGGTGCGAACGCCGAAGTCTTGCCCGTCACGCGGTCGTCGAAGCGTCCGCCGATGTTGAACAAAACATCACATTCCTGGATAGCGCGGTTGTTATGCACCCAGCCATGCATGCCCGACATGCCCAACGCCAATGGGTGGTCTTCGGGGAAGGCACTGATGCCGTGCAGCGTCGTGATCACGGGAATACCGGTGCGCTCGGCAAGTTCGCGCAGTTCACCGAAGGCTTCCGAGATCATCACGCCGCGCCCCGCCATGATCAAGGGCTTCTGTGCCTCGCCGATCATCTTGATCGCTTCGCGGATCTGTCTGCGGTTGCCATCACGGGTGGGCTTGTATCCCGGCAGGTTCAGCTTCACGTCCCAATCGGGAACGATGCGGGCTTGCTGCACGTCCTTGGCAACGTCGATCAAGACCGGACCGGGGCGACCCGTCCGTGCCAGATGGAACGCTTCCTTGAACACATATACCAGGTCGTTGATATCTGTCACCAGGTAGTTATGCTTGGTGATCGGCTGCGTGATGCCCGTCACGTCGGTTTCCTGAAACGCATCGCGTCCAATAAAGCTCGTCGCGACCTGTCCGGTGATGGCGATGATCGGCGTCGAGTCCATCATCGCGTCGGCAAGCGCCGTCACCAGATTCGTCGCTCCAGGTCCGCTGGTTGCGACGCACACACCGAGCTTGCCACCGCCCGCCGTGCGCGAATAGCCTTCAGCGGCATGTCCCGCGGCCTGTTCGTGGCGCACAAGCACATGATGGATCTCATATTCCGGCAAGGCATGGTAGAACGGCATGATCGCGCCGCCCGGATAGCCAAAGATAACGTCAACGCCTTCGCGCATCAATGCTTCACACATGATCTGCGCCCCGGTTCGCATGTCAGACATAATTTCCTCCGCAATTGGATAGATGGTCTTGAGCGTGTTGCATCGGCGCAGGCCACGCAGCGTGTCGCATTAGTCGAGAACCGCGCCATTGCTGGCATTCGTGACGAGTTTGGTATAGCGTGCCAGCCAACCACGAGCATACTTGGGCGCGGGTGGCGTCCAGGCATTTCTGCGTTCAGCCAGTTCTTCTTCTGAAAGTTCGACGCTTAGGGCGCGTCCACCCAGGTCGATGTTGATGATGTCGCCATCGTTGATCAAGCCGATCGGCCCGCCTTCGGCAGCTTCAGGCGATACGTGTCCGATACACAGGCCACGCGTGCCGCCCGAAAAACGCCCGTCGGTGATCAGGGCGACTGTTTCGCCCAGGGGCATACCCTTGAGCATCGAAGTCAACGACAACATTTCGCGCATACCGGGCCCACCACGCGGTCCTTCCTGTCGAATAACCACCACATCGCCCGGTTGGATGACGTTGTGCCGTAGCGCTTCGGTCGCCGATTCCTCGCTCTCGAAGCAGCGCGCCGGTCCGCTAAAGATCATCTGGTGTTGGTCCACAGCGCCGACCTTAATGACAGCGCCCTCAGGGGCGAGATTGCCAAAGAGGGCGCATAAACCACCGCGCGGGCTGTGCGGTTGTGTGATGGGTCGGATACATTCGGGGTTTTCATTGCGAATACCGACCAGATTTTCACGTATCGTCTTGCCGGTAACGGTCATCACGTCGAGGTCCAGCGCGCCTGGCTTTTCGGACAATTCCAGCATGATCGCCGAAACGCCACCAGCGGCATGCACATCCTGGATGTGCCATTGGCGCTTGCCATCCCAGGCCGGACTGACCTTCGCCAGATGCGGCACGCGCTCGGCGACTTCGTTAAAACGACTGACCGGATACTGCAATCCCGCTTCACGTGCCAACGCCAGCACATGCAACACGGTGTTGGTCGAGCCGCCCATCGCCACGTCAAGCGCCATCGCATTATCGATCGCGGTGGGTGTCACGATGTCGCGGAAGCTGAGGCCCTTTTCGAGCAATTCCATGAGCTTGAAGGCCGCCGAACGCGCCAGTTGGTGACGTTCGGGCGAGGTCGCCAGCAATGTACCGTTTCCTGGTAATGCAATGCCGAGCGCTTCGCACAAGCAGTTCATCGAGTTGGCGGTGAACATACCCGAACACGAGCCGCAGGTGGGGCAACCATGGATTTCCAGGTCTTCCAGCCGCGCCGCGTCGATCTTGCCCGCCGCGTACTGACCGACGCCCTCGAAGATCGAAATCAAATCGACTTTCTGACCCGTCGAGTCGACACCAGCCTGCATCGGGCCTCCGGAAACGAAGATCGTGGGGATATTGACCCGCGCCGCGCCCATCAGCATTCCCGGCACGATTTTGTCGCAGTTGGGGATACAGATCATCGCGTCGAAGCAGTGTGCGGTCGCAACCGTTTCGACACAATCGGCGATGAGTTCACGCGAAGGTAGCGAATAGCGCATGCCTTCATGACCCATCACGATCCCATCATCGACGCCAATGGTGTTGAACTCAAACGGAATACCACCGGCCTCGCGAATTGCTTCTTTCACGACCTGCGCGAACTCATGCAGATGGACGTGACCGGGAATAATGTCGATGTAACTGTTGCAGACTGCGATGAAGGGCTTTTCGAAATCCGAACGATCCTTGATCTGCCCTGTCGCGCGGAGAAGGCCCCGGTGTGGCGCCCGCTCAAATCCTCGCTTGATCGTGTCCGATCGCATGTGCTTGCTCCATTGTCCAATCGCCGTCCGCAGTCGTTCGTTGTACATGTTCGCTGCGGTCTCAATGGCGTTCGTTGCCACTATGCACCATTTTGGCGCGGTTCCGTCCCCAAAGTCACATGGTATACGTCATTTACCTACGATACCGACGAAGATGAGCATCAAAAAAACCCTCCCATCCGGGAGGGTTCTGAGCATCTTGTAGCTTGCTGTTACCTTCACCCCCCCAAAGCCGAATAACCCTTGATAATAATCAGGGCTACTAGTAGTACTACTAGGCTTAGGACAGGTTTAGTAGAGCGGTTCATCGAAAGTTTTTCTCCGTTGCCGCGTACTATACCTGGGTGCATGGGGAATGTCAAGGACAGATTTACCGCCGTATTCAGCCTCTAGCCAGTGCTATACCGTAGGTACGGCAATCCGTGATACGCGCTTGTGCGTGATGGTAGACGCTCCGACGACAGAGCGGGCACCTTTACAATGGAGGCGCAGACACCAGCACGCGCAACAGCCCGCCCCCATGTCTGTCATGACGCTCAAGGTTCCATCCGTTGGCTGCTAATATCGCGGCGACATCACGGTTGATGTGACAACCCCCGCTGATACGGTGCCATGACGGAGCAAATCGATCCAACAGCGCGTCGATACGAGGTCGTCCGGTGCGAGTATGTTCGAGTTGATGGAGTTTCGCGCCCGGACGCATTACCCGCTGTAGTTCCGCCAACACACGTGCCGGGTCGGGTAACGAGCAGAACACCAGGGTTGAAACAACGGCATCAAACGAGTGGGGCTGAAAAGGCAGCATCTGGGCATCGCCGATGCTCAAGGCATAGCCGCGCTTTGCGGCACGCCTCGCCGCCGCTAGCATCAACCCACGATCTGGCTCGACGCCTGTAACCCTCGCCGCCGGACCGTAATAGCGTAAGTTCAGGCCTGTGCCAACACCAATCTCCAACACATCGCCCCGCAATGGTGCCGCTAGCTCTTCGCGCCATTTGCCGATCAAGAAGCGATTGAGCGGACCCATCACTCCATCATAGACCGGCGGGATCTGCTCCACACCTGTCATACTTCACCTCGATGAATAGCGCCCCGCCAGCTATCGCGACAAGGCGCTTATTGCGTCCAACTCATCGTCGAAGTCGCATCAATCTGTGCATCCTGCGTGACGGCAACCGGCTCGGATACCACGAGGCCATTTTCGCCTGGCTGCACCGTCACAACATAGAGGTCGGTGCTGGTTTCGCCCACGTTGAGGTAGGCGATGGATGTACCATCGGGCGACCACACCGGATTACGTTCGCGCCCGGTCTTTGTAACACGTTGCGGCGAACCCCCACCCCCTGCCGGACTGTTGATTGCCAGAATGTCTGTCGCGCCGTCCTGTGAGAGCGCGAAGGCGAGCTTGCTGCCATCGGGCGACCAGGCCGGATCATACGCACCGGTGGGCGTGCCGGGGAACTGTTGCGATTGATTCGTTTCGAGGTCAAGCAGCATGATGCGACGTGGGTCGGAGCTACGTGGGGTTTTCACATATGCCAGATAGCGGCCATCAGGCGACCAGGTGGGCGAGAGCAGATCGCTGCCATCGTCATCGACCATGATACGGTCGTCATTGATCGGTTGGCGAGAGCCGATGAACCCAAGTTGGTAGCGATACAACTGCAATGGGAACTCGTAGATCGGTTGTGCATCGTTCTCGCCAGTGGGCGGTCGTACCTGGCTGAGAAACACCATTTGTTGCCCATCCGGAGACCATGTTGGCTTTGCCGCCCAGATCACCGAATGCACGTAATCCTGTGTACGCTGCTGAATATCACTCCCGTTGAAGGTAACCTGCGTGTTCTGTTCGGTACCGAGATTGTACACATACAGATCAGAGTAGCTTTCTTCACGGCGAATGTAAGCGATTTGTTCGCCGTCGTCCGACCAGGCGGGATCGCGCACCGCGCCTTCGAGCGGCAAAGGTTGCGAATTCGTCCCCTGATGCAACCATATCTGACCTTTGCGTACGTACAAAAGTCGCCCTGGCAAATTATAGTTTGTTTGTGCTTCGCCGATACGTGGTGTCGGCGTTCGCCCCGGAACGCCTGTGCGTGTGCTCCCGTCGAGCGAACACGCCGGGAGTACAAAGAGGATCAGAATGAGGCTCAAACGCTGTAACAGATTCATGCACGCTGCTCTGGTCCGGCGATCAGCACGCGCCGGATATTGTTCAACACCGACGGAAGTCGTAGCTGAGATGTCGTCATTATGTCCTGATGCGCTGCTTGTGGAAGCCACGCCCGCAACGCGCCCGGAACAACACGAAACGTCATCGGCGTCACGCCGATAGGATCACCGTCGACCTGAACATCGAGTGGTGCGGAACTTTCGATGCGTATTTCGCGTGCTCGGTAGTATAGCAGGTCAGGATTGAAGTTATGCCGCCGTAGGATAATATTCATCAGATGAATTGGTGCCGACCGGGCGCTTTGCCCCTTGATGATAGCTACATCCAACATACCATCAGTGATGCTGGCCTGATGCGTGATCTGCAAGTAACCGCCGTATAATCGACTGTTCCCTAATACCACCATCAAGATATGCCCGCGCACGGCTCGCCCGTCGAGGACAATACGGGTGCGGGTGCCACGCATTTCCGGCGCGAACGAGAAGGCTTCGAGCAGATACGCGAAGATCCCAAGACGTCGTTTGAGTTCCGGGCGGACGCGCCGCGTAACCGAGGCATCAAAACCAACGCCTGCCATCAACAGGAAGTAGCGATCGCCAGCCAATCCCAGGTCGACCGCCTGCACGGTGCCATCGAGTAAGGCGAGAGCGGCGGCTTCCGGTCGCAGTGGCAACTTGAGTTCACGCACCCACACATTGCTGGTGCCGAACGGCAGCACCGCAAGCGCGGCCCGAGTTCCAGCGATGCCGTTGACGACTTCGTTGACTGTTCCGTCGCCGCCCGCCGCGACGATCAGATCATCGCCTGCGGCCACACCCTCACGGGCCAACACCGTCGCATGCCCCGCATACTCGGTGACGTACCACCCCACCGTCCAGCCGTGCTCTTCCCAGACCGCCCGCGCCCGTTCGACTCTGGCAACATCCTCGGACTGTCCGGCCCGTGGATTAAGAATAATACGAGCCCGTTGTGGCCTGGATGGAGCGGGTTCGATCACTCCGTGTCCTCAGCCTCGGAAACTACACGCGTGTTGGACGATTGGATTTGCCCTTCGGGCGTTTCGATCCATCCACGACGTATCGCATAAATAACAGCTTGTGTACGGTCATTCAACGATAGTTTACGCAAAATCGATGAGATATGATTTTTAACAGTCTGGGTACTGATACCGAGTCCTTCGGCGATTTCTTTGTTGCTCGACCCACCAGCGATCTTGTCAAGCACTTCAATCTCACGTTCGCTCAGCGGCGAAAAAACGGCGAAGTTCACGTCCTCGGCAGTCGTTACGCCTCGGTCCATATCACGGAACTGGTTGAGAATACGTGCGGCAACCTTTGGTTCGTCAAACATGACTTCGTTGATCACATATTCGCCACGAGCGACGCGCCGGATCGTCTGCGCCAGCAGCGCCGGATTGATTTCTTTCGAATAATACGCGGCGGCTCCCGCCCGCAGTGAGTTGAACGCCTGCTCATCGCTTTCGCGTTGCGACAGAACGATCACACCAACACTGGGGTAGGTACGGTGAACGTGGCGTGTCAGTTCGAGGCCGTCCATCTTTGGCAGATTGATATCGACCAACACGACATCGGGTGGAGACACACTGATGAACTCAATGGCTTCTTCGGCGGTCGCGGCGTCACCGATCACCTTAATATCTTGCTCTTCGTTAAGGCTCCAACGTACACCCTGTCGAAATAACGGGTGGTCATCAACGATCAACAAATTTACGGATCGGTACATAATGGCACATTCCTCCCCTGGTCAGCGAGCCAACGCTGGAATGCAGTTCCTGGTTCGGTGAGTTCACCGATGCCAGACGCCTGGAGTAGCCGGTGAACATTGTTGAGCGGAAGGCCAACAACGGATGTATACGAACCAGCGACGCGCTGCACCAGCCGTCCCCCAAGTCCCTGGATTCCATAGGCACCAGCTTTATCGCTTGGCTCGCCCGTCGCGACATACGCCGCGATTTCGGCATCAGTTAGGGCAATCATCGTTACATCGGAAGCGGCAAGATCGAGCAAACAACGTGGTTGTGCTCCTGTCTCTAACAACGCTAGACCAGTATATACTGTATGGGTTCTTCCTGCCAACAATCCAAGCATCCGCCGAGCGTCGGCTTCGTCGCGGGGTTTGCCCAAAATCATACCATCGATCGCCACGATGGTATCCGCACCCAGAATGATGCCACTATACCCATCCTCGACTGCCGCCTGTGTTTTACGCCATGCTAGCATCGTAGGATGCTGACGTGGATCGAGCGGAAACGCCGGAAGGTCGCGTGCCACATCAGCGGGAACCGCGATATCCTGCTCCTCGCCCGTGGTAGCAATGGAGATGTAGGATGCTCCAAGATAGGCCAACAACTCGCGGCGGCGCGGCGAGGCCGACGCCAGCACCAGTTGCCTGGGGTCCTTGCCGCGTTCGTTATGGGATGTGAACACCCGTCAACTCCTCGATACGTGCGCGTTCATTATAGGTGACGATTTCCTCGCCGATAACGAACGTAGGAACGGTGCGGTTGCCACCGTTCCAGGCTTCGATCTGCGACACCCATTCTGGCTGTTGCTCGATATCGACCTCACGGTACGACACGCTCCGCTCGTCGAGCGCGGCCTTGGCACGTTTGCAGTAGGGGCACCAGCTCGTTGTATAGATGGTTAGTTCGTCCATTGCCTTCACCTCGTTTGAATGATCGTTTGCGCGGTGCTTGGGATAATGGAAACGACGCAAAGGCGCGCAACTTTGTATTCGCGTGCCTTTGCGTCGTGCAGTCATTATCAGGTCAAGACGCGGCTAGAAATTGAGTGGTCCCTCGAACAGACCATGTGCCGCTTCGCCAATCGCCTCGTACAACGTCGGGTGAGCGTGGATCGTATGCACCAGCGACTCGCCCGTTGCCTCGTGCGAGAGCGCGATGCCGCCTTCCGCGATGAGTTCGGTCACATGCGGGCCGATCATATGAATACCAAGGATTTCGTCGTATTTGGTATCCGCGATGATCTTGACAAACCCCGTGCGGTCCGCCAGCACCGCCGCCTTGCCGTTCGCGGCGAACGGGAATCGGCTAACTTTGATATCATAGCCGCGTTCTTTGGCCTGCGCTTCGGTCAAACCGACGCTCGCGACCTCAGGGCTACTATACGTACAGGCTGGAACCTTCTCGTAGTTGATCGGCTCGACGTGTCGTCCCGCCATATGTTCGACCGCCAGCACACCTTCAGCGGACGCGACGTGCGCCAGCCATGGCGTGGGCACGCAGTCACCGATACTGTAGATGTTCGGTACGCTCGTCTGCATCATGCCGTTGACCGTGACATAGCCACGCTCGTCGGTCGCAACGCCGACATCTTCGAGGCCGATGTTCTTGGTCAGGGGTCCACGCCCCACTGCCATGAGCAGCTTTTCGGACTCAAGTTTCTGCTCTTTGCCATCCGCAGTCGTGAACGACACGACGACGCCGTTGGCGGTCTTTTCGACGCCAGCAACTTTGGCGCTCAGCTGTAACTTGATGCCACGGCGACTGAACACCTTTTGCAATTCCGCGCTGACTTCCTCGTCTCCGGTCGTGATCAGGCGTGGGAACGCTTCGACAATCGTAACTTCCGAGCCGAACGTACGATAGGCCGACGCGAACTCACAGCCGATGACACCGCCGCCGATGATTGTCAACGACTTCGGCACGTCCTTCAACGCCAATGCGCCTGTGCTGGACACGATCACGTCTTCATCGATCGGCGCGAATGGCAAACTGCGTGGTGCGCCACCTGTCGCGATGATGATGAAGCGTGCGGTCACAGATTGCTCACCCTCGTCGCCCGCTACGCTAACGGTGTTCGGGCCGGTCAACTTGCCGAAGCCGCGCAACACGTCGATTTTATTCTTCCGCATCAGGCCACCGACACCACCGACCATCTGCTTTACAACCCGGTCTTTGTGTCCCATGACACCGGACCAATCAACGCGCACGTTGTCGGCAATCACGCCAACACGCTTGCCCTCCTTGGCTTCGTCCAGCACTTCGGCGGAGTGCAGCATTGCCTTGGTGGGGATACAGCCTACGTTAAGGCAGACCCCGCCTAAATCACCGCGCTCGACCACTGCCGCTTTCATGCCAAGCTGTGACGCTCGAATTGCCGCGACATATCCACCGGGTCCGGAGCCGATAACCACGACATCGTATGTAAATTCAGCCATTATTCCTCCACGATCGCAAGTGCACGATGCTGCTTGCGACCACGATTAACTATACCACACCTGTAAAACGTAAATGGTCTTTGTAAAGTGTATAAACGTGGTGAACACACGCACAAGGAAGATCGATAACTCAGGGTGTGTTTACATTTCGCCTGTACTATCCTTTACACATGCTCGGCATGATGCGTAATTCGCATGCCTTTACTCAGAGTCTGATTGACCGGGCAACGCTGCGCGATTTCGTGCAAACGCGCCTGTTGCGTATCGTCGAGCGGACCAAAAAATCTGAGCTTCAGGTCAACCATATCGATGCGTGCGTCTTGTTCGTCACACGTTTCGCAGTCATGCTCATAATCTTTCCGGTGGGTCAGTTCGATCTCGATGCCATCCAAAGGCCATCCTTTGCGACGCGCATACATTTCAAGCGTGATCGACGTACAGGCACCCAGCGACCCAAGCAGGAGCGCGTATGGATTGGCGGCAGTATCCTGTCCGCCAATCGACGTTGGTTCGTCGGCATAAAAGGTATGCTCGTCCGCGACAATCTCCTGGCGATACTTCCCGTGCGAACGCACCCATACGGTTGTCATAGCTCATCCTTTCGATCCCCGATGACGGCTGACGACGTGCCGCCGATCAGCACCAGTTGATTGGGCGTAGCGAGCCAGCGCAAGCGACCATTGCCATGTTCAGGTCGTCCGCTGATGTCGATCCGAAGCACACCTGCCTTTTTGAGGACGAGTGCCTCGCCTGAGGTGCCAAGCAACGCGCCTGCCGCATCCGAAAAATCAGGCTCGTGACCGATGAACATGATCAACTCGTTGGACGCATAGCGATTGATCAGTTTTTGAAAGACCTCGAACGAAGCGCCCGAGCGTAGTTCGTCCATAATCTCGAAGGAACTGTTCAACACTGGCGCGACGATCTCGGTCGTTTCACGTGCCCGCACCAGTGGACTGGATAGTATCGGCACGCGATTGAGTTTGAGCCGCCGCAGACCCAGCGCGACGCCTTCGAGTTCCATCCTTCCGTCTTCGGTCAGGGGACGATCAAAGTCGTTGAGACGACTACTGCCGGGAGCAGCCGCGCCGTGACGCAGGAAAAAAAGCCGCATGCTACACCTCCAACACACGACGAGCAGGAAAACGCCCGTCGAACGAACCGATACTTACTGAAGCTTGACGCCCATGGCAGCAATCGCGAATATCACGATCACCGCAAGCGAGTTCTGGATCGAATGGAGTATGATCGGCACCCACAATGACTTCGACCATTCATACACCACCGCCAGGATGACCCCAACAACGAACAGGGCCGGCAGCAGAATCGGGATGAAATGCACGCCCGCGAACGCGGCAGCACTCACAAGCACCGCCGCATACACCGGGAAACGTACGCGCAACCAGCCATACAATACGCCGCGAAAGAGTGTTTCTTCCACAATCGGCGCGGCAACACCCGCCACTACCAGCATCAAAATGAAGTTCACCCATGAAAACCCGCCGCCGCCAGTCATCGCCTCCACCTGTGGGTTATTGAACTCACCAGTGAGTGCTAACACCATGGCGTTGATCAGTGCGACCGATACGAGTTGTCCAAGAGCGATGACCGGAGCAAGTGCCAGAGGCAGAGCAGGCGGCATACGGAAGCCGATTTCGCGCCAGGTTGCATGGCGAACACGCACCACTTGAACGTAGATCGCCACAAGGACGATGCCATATACCAGGATACCAAGGATGCCCGTAACGAGGACAGGGTTTTGTTCGACCGCCGTGCGTGGATCGCCCATGTTCAGCAAAGGCCACCCCAGCCGAAAACCAAGCACGAGCACAACGAGGGCGATCAGCGTGTACACGAGCACCAGAACGATGTCGATCAAGCGCCATACGGCGGGGCGGGATGTATGTAGGGAGTCTATGAAAGCCTCCGCCGCAGCATTTCTAGTGCTGCGGACGCCATCAATGCAAAACCGATGTCGATACGCAGGTCGAAACCACGCGTCATGTATTCGTGCTCCGTGCCATCCGTTAGCAGGAAGTGAACGGTGCGTAGCTCGGCGTCGGGTTGCTCCATTTCGGGAACGACCACTAACGCGAGTCCACGACTATCCCCATCAAGGTCATCAAGCAGTCGCTGCGCGGCAGCCTGGAGCGTCGCATCGCTGAGTACGCCTTCGGCTGCGCTCCAACGGCGCACCACGGTCGTGCCACGCTGAAGGACCGCGAGCCCATCGGGCGAACCCGCCAGCATCCGAAAGACTGGTTCCTCGACCGCGCCTTCTCGCAGCGCCAGCGTGGTGTCGTTGGCGATAAGCAGCCGTGCGGTAGCCTGTTCCAGCGTTTCATCGCCGATCAGGTGATCGCCAAAACGTTCCTCGATCCTGGCAACCAGCGGTGCGATCATTTTGTCGGCGGCCGCATGCGATTCCGCGGTCGCGGCGATACGAATGGTGTGCTGTCCGCGCTTCGCCGTGATGCCGACGACCGGATTTGGCAGGTTCATCATGTCAGCGATACGCTCGCCCGCCACGCTTTCCGGCAGACCCGTCACCCGTACTTCGCGGACGACGATCACATTATGCAGCCCGTGTTCGTCATGCAGATAGGGGATCAGAGCATTTTCGGTCAGGTAATACAGTTCCTGCGGAACTCCCGGCAACGCCGCCACCAGATGCTGCGTTCCACCGACAGTGTGCAGCGTGACAAACGAAGGAGCGGTGCCACGAGGGTTACGAATAATGTACGAGCCACCTGGTACGTAGGCCTGACGATGGTTCGACTCACTCATCACGCGGTTGGACTGCGCGAAACGTGCCGCGATGTCATCCAGAAGGTATTGATGAAATTCAAGCGGCCTGTCGAGCGCTGTCGCGATGGCTTCACGGGTCATATCATCGTCCGTCGGTCCCAGGCCGCCAGAACAAATCACCAGTTCCGACCGATCAGACGCTGTCTTGATCGCGTCGACGACCTCGCTCATCACGTCGCGCACCAGCGTCACGCGTACGAGTGGAACGCCGATAGTAGCGAGTTGTTGCGCCAGGTAGGCGCTGTTCGTATCGACCGTGGCACCAAGGAGTAATTCGGTGCCGATAGCGATAATTTCTGCTTCCATAGAGTGTGTATATTCCAAAGGGTTATCGAACAACGGATCACAACGCACACGTCACAACACACACGCGAGGAATCAACCGCCCGCGCCACCATAAACTGATGATGTGGGTGTCGGTTCCTCGCGCACGATCGGTCAGATGCTCAAGCGAATGGTGCCGATGCTCTACACATCTGTGGGTGTAGGAGCAGGTGTCGGTGTCATGCTGGCACTATATACGTCGGCCTTCGACTTCACTCGTACGTTGAAGTCAGCCCAAAGTTCTTCTTCGCGGCGTCTGGCGACATCTTTGCCAGTTTCGACCGCACTATCCAGGAGCGACTTAATATCCGTGCGCGTTTCGTCGCCCGATTTCGGTGCGCTGAACACGACCGCGGTGACGCCAACTGCCGCACCGACCAGAAGCCCGCCCAGAAAATTACCAAAACTACCCATCCCGGCCTCCACTTCAGCTACTGATACCGATGATACAACCCTAGCACAAACCGAACCGTCGATACCCGACCCACGACGACGGACGACGGACCACCGACAGACAGGTACGTAAGGCTATGGCGCTCCGGTGGTCCGTCGTCCGTCGTCCGCACGCTAGAGGGCGTGCGTCCGGATTTCTTCCTCGATGCGTGCCTGTAGCTCTGCCACCGGCAACGCACCCAAGTCCTGCCCGCTACGGAGCCGCACGGCCACCGCTCCAGCTTCCTGCTCTTTATCGCCGATCACTAGCATATACGGCACCTTTTGGAGCTGTGCTTGCCTGATCTTGGCGTTCATACGCTCACTACGAGCATCGACCTCGACCCGGATACCGGCATCGCGCAATTGCTTGCCGACTTCCTGCGCGTATGGCGCATGGCGGTCAGCGATCGGAACGACCACCGCCTGTATGGGCGAGAGCCACACCGGAAACGCCCCGGCATACTGCTCGATCAACGTGCCGACAAAGCGCTCCATCGAGCCGAAAGGTGCGCGGTGGATCATCACTGGACGATGCTTCTCGCCGTCCTCGCCCGTGTATTCCAGCCCGAATCGTTCCGGCAGGTTGTAGTCCACCTGGACCGTACCAAGCTGCCATTGACGACCCAGCACGTCGCGGAACACGAAGTCGAGTTTGGGACCGTAGAACGCGGCCTCGCCTTCCTCGACCGAGTATTCCAGTCCAAGCTTTTCGGCAGCGTTAAGGATCGCCTTCTGCGATTTCTCCCACACTTCATCCGAGCCGATGTACTTGCTGTCGGCTGGATCACGTAGCCCCACGCGAGCGTGGAAGTCGGAAAAGCCCATCGTCCGGAAGACGTACAGCACCAGTTCGACCACGGCGATAAACTCGTCCTGCAACTGTTCAGGCGTGACGAACAGGTGCGAATCGTCGACCGTGAACGCACGCACACGCATCATGCCCGATAGCTCGCCGCTCTGCTCGTAGCGATAGACCGTGCCAAACTCGGCGAGCCGGAACGGCAGGTCGCGATATGAACGCGGTTCGTTCTTGTAGATCTCGATGTGGTGCGGGCAGTTCATCGGCTTGAGCAGATACATCTCGCCCTGCGGGTTTTCGGGATCGTCGTTCGGAATCTCCTCGATGACCGGAAAGATACTGTCACGATACGTATACCAGTGACCACTCGTTTTATACAGATCGATCTTGCCGATATGCGGCGTGATCACCGGCAGGTAGCCACGTTCGAGCTGTGCCTCGCGCAAAAAGCGTTCGAGCGTGTCGCGCAGCACAGCGCCCTTGGGTAACCACAACGGCATGCCGGGGCCAACCGCCTGTGAGAACATGAACAGCCCTAGCTCCTTGCCAAGCTTGCGATGGTCACGCTTCTTCGCTTCTTCGAGTTGCCACAGGTAGTGTTCGAGTTCAGCCTTAGAAGGCCATACCGTACCGTAGATGCGCTGCAATTGTGGCCGCGTTTCGTCGCCGCGCCAGTAGGCGCCCGACACACGCAACAGCTTGAAGGCATCCGGCTTGATCTCATTCGTCGCTTCGACGTGTGGACCACGACACAGGTCCTCGAACGTATCCTGTTTGTACGTCGAGATCACCTCACTCGCGGCTTCCGCGCCGTTGCTGCCTTCGCCGTATTCGTCGGCACCCTGCTCCAAACCGTCAATCAGTTCGAGCTTGTAGGGCTGGTCATGGAACAGCGCCCGCGCTTCGTCGGCGCTGACCTCGCGCCGCACGAACTGGTGCTTGCCCTGCGCGATGCGGCGCATGTTGCGCTCGATTTCCTTGAGGTCATCGGGCGTGAGCGAACGCGGCAGGTCGAAGTCGTAGTAAAAACCGTTTTCGACGGGTGGACCGATGGCAATTTTGGCATCGGGAAACATTTGTAGAACCGCTTGTGCCATGATATGCGCGGCGGAATGCCGCAGGCGATACAGCGGATCATTATCGGGCGTGACGACTGGCATGGGAGTCTCCTCGTATGTATGAGCTATGAGATGACAGGTGATCCATCACCCACCATATCGGGTCATTCAACAGTTAACGTGACCTTTCCTTGCTCAACCACCGCGCTCGTCGCTCTGCGGTTCGACGCAGCAAGTTCGGCGTTAAGTTGGTCTTGCAATAGGGTTGCGAGCGGCGCGACATCGACCACCCACCCGAGTGGCGGGGCGAGTTGCGCGTTACGCACCACGATACGCCCATCCACGGCGGTGATATCGGCGCGCGCCGTGCCGCTCACACCCTGCATGGTCAGGTCCGCCTGCGCTTCGCCAGGGACGAAACGTAGGCGGACATCATCCACTCCTTGCAGTTGGTCACGGTTTTGCGCGAACCACTGATTTGCATCAGCCTCGGAAATCGTAAATGACCCGGCGGGGAGCGCCGGAAGTAATGATCCAACAGCGGGGACCTCGATATTCGGTTGGGAGCGTTCCACCGGCACACGCTCGGCGAATCGGCCTTCGATCAGATTCGTCATCGCCGGTCGCACGACGAAACGCACCAGGAGAATGCCAAGCAGCACCACCCACACCAGAATTGTAAGCGTTACAAACAGGCAACGCATCCCAGAGCGGCGGGGGCGCTCGTTATATCGTTCGTAGCGATAGCTCATACTGCTCCCAACCCTGGACGATCCGCATACGCTTGCTTCGCCGATCACCAGGCCGAGTTAAAATAAAAACACCCTCGTCCAATGGGACGAAGGCGTATGCTCCGTGGTTCCACCCATGTTTACGCAACACCCTGGCGATACGGATCTGTTGATCCACACAAGGCTGGTGCGTTCACTCGTGAAGCCCGCTAACGGGGGCTAATCGTGCTAGCCTAGCATCAGGTTGTTACAACAGCCCGACGTTCGGTAACAGGCTCAGAGGTGGTATCAGACCGTGGGCAACGCTAAAACCGCTTGCAGCCGGTGGCGGTTTCTCTCTAGCGCGGTGCTGGCTCGGCGACGTATCCCCATCAACGCCATGTTTATATGCTGCCATGCTACCATGCGCCGTACTCGGATGCAAGGACGATTTCTTGCCGCTAAGGTTGTGTGCCTGCTTACGTCCCCGAATCAGCCAGTACGGGCTTGATGTCGATGACGGGTGTGCCGTCGACGGCTTCCAGCGGCGCGACCCGTAACTCGCGTGCGTTCACCTGTAGCACCGTGACACGATGCAAGCCAATCGGGTTGGGGCGGTGCGGCGACCGCGTTGCGAATACGCCAGTCAACGGCATGTTAAGGTCCCCGCGTGGATGCACCGAGACCACATCGCGGCGGGCATGATGCAGCCATGTGAGAACAAGCAGTTCGTCGCCGACCGCGATGCCGGAAAGCCCAGGTGCGACCGCTGGCGTTAGTTCGATAACGGCTTCGGGCGCACCCTCGTTGCCCTGGCGCGGTGCTGCGTCAAGGTCGATCAGTTGGGAATGAACCACGCCTATCGGCTCGACGGTGTGGAAGCTATCGTTCATCGATTAGGAGTATCAAGGCCATCATTGCTTCGTAGGGCGACCCGTTAGATCGCCCTACGAATAGCGACATCATTTGCATACTACTTCCGCGCTGGTTCATAAATCAGGGCTGTCACGCCTGAGCCAACCGAACGAGCATCGACACAGTTGAGCGTCGCGGTGGTTCCATCCTGGAAAAGCCGTTTGCCTTTCCCTAGGACGACCGGATACACGAGCAGACGGTAGCGATCTACCAAGTCATTCTCGATCAGCGTTTGGACGAGCATGCCGCTGCCATGAACCGTAATATCCCCGCCGTCTTGCTGCTTGAGTTTGGTGATTTCCTCCACAACATTGTCTTTGATCAACGTCGAGTTATTCCACTCCGCCGTTTCCAACGTCGTCGAGACCACATACTTACGCACGCCGTTAAAATAGTCTGCCCCTTCATCCGTGCTGTTAGGCCAGGCCGCGGCAAACCCCTCATATGTCACACGTCCCAGCAACAGGGCATCACTGGCGGATGACTCTTCGCCTTTGAACTGAGCGATCTCGTCATTCCAATAAGGAAATGTCCACCCTGGATTCTCCATAACACCATCCAGTGACACGAATTCTGTGACGACAATATTTCTCATGTGTATGCTCCATGTATGTTGCGTATACGTGTTCGTAGGATATCACTGCAACAACGCCGGGTCTTGGAAAAAAACGACACATTATGCTTTTGTCGACCGGATGATTGCAGATGGCGTGACACCCCGGAACCGCTTCAGCGCGTTCGTAAGATGAGCCTGATCGAAATAGCCAAGCTCATAGACGGTATCGAGGATTGGCGTGCCGCCTTCCAATAGATTCATCGCCTGCTGGGCGCGTTCGATCTGCGCGATAACCTTAGAGGTCAGGCCGGTGGACCGCACGAAGCGACGTTGCACGGACCGCAACGACAAACCATGCACCTCGCCCACGAGCGCCGCCTGGACGACCGGATCATGGGAGAGCAGACCAGCCCGCATGAGCCGTGCGATAAACGTATCCACATTGTCGAAGGTCGGCGTTTCCCAGGTCGAACGGTCAAGCGTGAAGGCGTTCTTTGAGGTTTGCGGTAATACCAGAGTCGAGTCCACCAGCGAGTGTACTGGTAGGTTCGGCATGAACGTACCCAGCTTGAATTGGACGCCGAAGAACTCAGCATCCGCAGGGCTATCGGCAAGCGTCACCCTGGTTTCTGGGCCACGCACCGTAATCGTCGTCGTGCCCTGGTGCTTCATCACGACCATCTCCCAGTGGCACACGGCACACGAAGGAAACGAAACCACGCTGTTCGCTTTGCGTTCGCCAGATTGTTTGGACCAGAGGAGAATCCGAGGACCGCATCTCGAACTCAAAATCCATACATTCATCTCCCGGAACGAGTGAACAGAATACCGTACGCCAGCGATATGTGCATACATGTCCACCGCAAACGCCCCATGAATTGTAACCAACCCTTACCGCTTCATCAAATGGTATAGCAGTGACAGGAGCGAAAACCTGCGTCGTTCCGCGATGTACCGTCATTTGATGCAGGTATCATGGACCGTGTTCGATTCGCGGCATACAATGGAACGCAGAAGCTACTCCTGCCGTCAAGTAATTGACACATCTGGTTCATCATTCGATGCTGTGCGAGTTAGCAGCACCCTGCGCTCGTTCCGAACAAGGAGTCATCATGCGACGAACCCTTCAACTATTCCTGATACTGGTTATACTCGCGGCGTGTAGCACAACGCCGACCACAACCGAGCGACCGACCGCGCAGAGCGAAACAGTCGTCGCCGATACTACAACCGTCGCCGATACGACAATCGCCGTTCCAACCGCCGTGCCGACGGATGCAGCAGCGCCGACGACGGAAGCCACCAGCGCGCCGGAAGCGCCCGCCGCCCCGACGACAGATACCAGCATCGTCGTTCCCACGACCACGCCCGTGTCGTCCACGCCGACAACAGCATCCAGCGGTTCCAACGGCGGCACACTTGCCATTGGGCAGGTCAAGCCGATCACGTACACGGTGCCGATGTCGTTCACGCCAGTCGATACGTCGGTCTTTGCATCGTTCAAGATCGACCCGTCACAGATCACACCCAAGAGCAACGTTCCCGCCATCGCCGCCGATCTGAGCAATGTCGCGGTGCCGTTCATCCTGTCCGAGCAGCAACGTCAACGGCTTGGCGCACAGGGCTTTGCGATCTCCCCTGGCGAAACCAAGGAGTTTTACGAACTCTACGAACGAGCGCGGTATAACTACGAGCCAGTCTTTGTTTCGTCCGACTCGTTGCTCCATGTGTACCATCTGCTGTTCGACCGTACGTTGCGCGTCGCCGAACAGGAGCATTTCGTGCCGATGCTTGCCGTGCTCGATTGGGCGATGCTCAACACCTCGCTCGAACAACTGGCGGCTTTGGAAGGCACACCGCTGGAAACAGCGGCGATCCGCAACGCGGCCTACTTCGCCGTCGCCGTCAAGCTCCTTGATCCAACCTGGGATGTGCCGGCGGGATTACGCTCGCTCACCGAACCCGACCTCGCCGCTATCGACGCCCACGAGGGATTCTCGCCGAGCGCGATATTTCCTGCCTATCCCTACGGCGAGGATTGGAGCCAGTACGTGCCACGTGGTCACTACACACGCTCCGAAGAACTCAAGCGCTATTTTCGGGCGATGATGTGGCACGGGCGCATCACATTGCGCCAGGGCAACATCACCGAAGCACAACAATCCGCGCTCCTGACCCAGGCGTGGCAACATACCATGGTCGACGACAACGCTGCGGCGGAAGTCTGGCACGGCATCTATGATCCGACGGTCTTTTTTGTAGGCCGTGCGGACGACCTCACGCCTACGGAATACGTCACGGCGTTTGAAACCGCCTTCGGCGCGACCAAAGATCCAAAAGTATTGTTGGATGAAGCCAAGTTCAAGACCTTCCAAAGTGCCATCGCCGAGTTACGCCCACCCGAAATCCTGGGCATGGTGATCGACCGCAACGCCGATGTGGAAGAAACCACCAAGGGCCTGCGTTTCATGGGACAACGCTTCGTGCCAGATTCATACATCTTCGGGCAACTGATCGACCGTGCGGTGCCGGGTCGTGCGCTGCCCAAGGGGCTCGACCTGTTCGCCGTGATGGGGTCCGAGCGTGCGCTCCAACACCTCAACACGGCGGGCGACGCCAGGATGCCGGGATATGCCGCACAGTTCGACAAGATCGAGCAGATCATCAGCGCATACGACGACACGACCTGGACCCAGAACCTGTACTGGTCGTGGCTCCACGCATTACGTCCGATGCTCGCTCCGGTGGGCGACGGCTACCCACAGTTCATGCGTTCGGACGCCTGGTTGGACAAGCAACTCAACACCGCGCTCGGCTCGTGGAGCGAACTGCGCCACGACACACTGTTGTATGCCAAACAGGTGTATGCCGAGATGGGCGCGGGCGCGTTGCCGCCACCAGTTCCCGAACCGCCCAAGGGCTATGTCGAGCCAGTGCCAGATGTATACGCACGCATTGCGGCACTGGCGCGCATGACCATCGACGGCCTCAAACAGCGCGGCCTGTTACTGCCATCCGACGAAACCGCGCTGACCCAAATGGTCGAGATCGCCGACCGTCTACAAACCATTTCGGAGAAGGAACTGCGCGGCGAGGCGCTGACGGAGGAGGAATATACCAAGATTCGCTTCTACGGCGGCGACCTCGAACGCCTGACCTTCGCTGCTGGCCTGGAAGCGAACGAGATTCCCGGCGGCTCACCCGCCAGTGACACGCCCCAGGCGGCAATCGTCGCCGATGTCGCCACCAATCCTAGTGGCGGCGTCGTGCTCGAAGAAGGTATCGGTCGGGTGTTCCCAATCTATGTGGTGGTGCCAGTGGAAGGCAAACTGACCGTCACGGTTGGCGGCGTGTTCTCACACTACGAGTTCGAGCAACCCCTCGACAATCGCCTGACCGACGAGGCATGGCAGCAGATGCTGGACGAAGGCAAAGCACCTGCCTTTGAAGCCTGGAAACAGGCGTTGATGGTTGAGGAAACGCCCGGCAAGCAACTCGCCGATACGATCCGGTCGTTCAACGATGGACTGACCGAAGCACTGTGGTTCAACGACATCACACCCGTGCAGGACTACCTCGGCGATCCTGAGCTAGGCGATACCCAGAGCTACATCGACCAACTCAAAGCTGATGGCGAGTTCGTGGGGCTGAAGCGCATCAGCCTGGATTATCTGACTTTCGACTTTCAGGACGCCACCCATGCCACGGTGACGACACGCGAACGCTTCTCCGAGCAACTCTACCGAGGCGTGGCAGCCGACTTAACGACCGCGCCGCCGGTGAGCGGCGTGCGTCCGCCCTACGAATCGACGGTCGCCTATACCATGAGCAAGGACGGCGACGCCTGGAAGATCAACAAGATCGTCGTGAACAACCCGCCGGGAGATTGGCAGCAGCCGTGAAACCGCGGCACTCCCTGGTACTGATCTTGTGCATGGTCGTAGGCTGTGCCGCACCAGAGGCACAGCCTACGACAGGTATCGTCGCGACGAGCGCCGCGCCCACACCCACGTCGGTCGCGACGAGTCGCCGTGCCACAACCGACAGTTCAGTCGACAGCGCCGACGATTCCCACGGCGGTACCAACGAACTTCGAGCCGCAGGGGTGGAAGTCGCTGTACGTCCGCGCCGGTTTCACCGGAGCGGCTGCGGTTGATGTGCGTGCCGTGGGCGACGTTTCGCTGGCGCGCCATGTCGCGCCAGTCGTGCGCGCCCATCCCAGCGGCTGGCTGTTCGAATCGGTCGCGCCGCTATTGGCGGGCGATGTCGTGCTAGGAAACCTTGAAAGTCCGCTCACATCGCGCCGTGACGATTCGGCGCTGCGCCCTGGTCCCTACCGTCTGCCCGCCGACCCCATGCTCGTGGATCGCCTCGCGCCGTTCACTGCGCTTTCGCTGGCGAACAATCACGCGCTAGATGCAGGACCTGATGGCCTTGCCGATGCCCACACGACGCTGACTAACCACGGCATCACGGCACTTGGTGTCGCTGGATCATGTGCGCCAGACGAAACGTTCTCGACCACCACGACTCCGCGGTTGCATGTGCTGGCCTTCAACGCGGTCCACGATCCACAGGATCAGCCCGACGAGGTAGCGGGTTGTGGGCGAGCGTGGCTCGACGACGATGCACTCACACATATCACGATGTTGCGCCGCACCACGGGCGAGCCGATTGTGGTTCTGGTCCATTGGGGCATCGAATACGCCACCACGCCGACCGACGAACAGCGCACCTGGGCGCAACGGCTCGTCGCGGCGGGCGCCGATCTGATCGTGGGCGCTCATCCGCATGTCGTGCAACCGGCACAAGTGCTGGCAGCGGGTGGACGGCGCGGCTTTGTGGCCTATTCGCTTGGCAACTTCGTGTTCGACCAACCCAACGATTCGGCGACCAGTCACAGCATCGTGCTACGCGCCTGGATCGACGATCAGGGCGTCGGTGCCGTCGCCATCGCTCCGGTGGTCATCGTCAACGGACAGCCACAGCCCCTGCCACTAGACGATCCAGCAGCCCTGGCAACGCTTGCTACAGCGACCAATGACCAACGACCAATAACCAACGAGGCCGGTCGAACGACGACTGAACTAGCAACGCCTGAGGCTGTAGTACCAGATACAAGGGTATCATCCGGTGGCCCCACCCACGCATGGCGCTGGAACGGCACGACCTTCGCGCCCGTCGCCGTGCCGGAAGGCACCATGCTGCCGCCGTCACCGCAACAGTTAGAG
The DNA here is from genome assembly GCA_963790835.1 of uncultured Chloroflexia bacterium. Lineage (GTDB taxonomy): Bacteria > Chloroflexota > Chloroflexia > Chloroflexales > Kallotenuaceae > JBBSGA01. The sequence continues at coordinate 737,971 of CAWBPU010000002.1, read as the reverse complement.
GTCGATCTGCGTGGCGATGGCGTGCCGTTGCACGCGACGTTAGGCGATGGCGTGGTGCAGGTGCGCGACGAAACGCATGTCGTCTGGCAGAACGAGGCGATAACCTGGAACGTCACTGGTATGGACGCGGGCGATGTCGATAACGACGGGCGTTTTGAACTCCTGCTGCGACTGTGGAAGCCCGACGCCGACGGTGTAATGCGCTCGCATCCCTTTCTCGTCGGCTGGCGCGGCGGCTATTATCGCGTGTTCTGGGGCGGTTCGGCAGTGGCCCGTCCGATCCGCGATGCCGCCATCGGCCCGGTTTCCGGTCCACGCAACCTGCTCGTTGTCCTTGACGGCGGCACAACACCCGACGATCCGGCGAACCGTGTCGCCGTGTTCGCCTTTCAGGACTGGCAGTTCGTTGAGCAATGGCACAGCGGGCCGGGTCGGTATGAGCAACTAGTGCTGCTCGATCTAGATGGAGACGGCGTGCGCGAGATCGTCGTGCGCTAGTCGGGCGAACTATAGCGCGTGATCAATGAGGATCGGTCGATCGATTCCACGACGATCGGCATCGGTTGCTGATCAGGCAGGTACAGCGTGATCGTTTGACCGATCTCCATCTGGCTCAGTGCTGTCGAGTTCAGCACAATCAGACGTTGCGTGGACGGCTGCGCGAGTACCGGAATCGTGTAGTCCTGTCGTATCTCCACCTGAGCATCGATCATGACACGCGGCTCGTTCGGTAGATGTTGGTCTTGCATTACATCTTGTTCCCTTCGCCGCCATTCTAACGTCCGCCTGGAATAGGCGCAACTACTACTTGCCCGACGCGCCCACGAATGTGCATGTTTAACGAAGTCTCCACACTGCCCAGATTCCATAGATCCAAATTTTTGCTAATCGCGTATACTTATTGAATCATTTGTCAATGTTTTGCAAAGGGTCTGGACATTTCTTGGCGGTGTTTCGTAATTGGGGCGGGGAGCATACAAGATTCGTTCGAGTGCGCTCCTGAGAGGAGTATGTTCATGGCGGGCAAACTACGCCAAAGCGTGAAGCGAGTAAGCACATCCGAAATCTATCGGGTGCAAAAGGCTGCTGTACTGATCGCCTATGGCACGGTCGCGATCGGAGAGGCAGTCGGCCTTGCACGGGATTATGTCGGACCAGAAGCAGGAATGGTTGTTCTGGGGATCACACGGCAGGGGAACCCGAAAAGCTGGCATTTTGGCATTTCGTTCAAGGGCGAGCCGTTCAAGTGGATCGCGACCTACCGCCTGTTGAACGATACCGACGAGCAGATCACGTATGTCATCGACGCGGTACGAGAAGGACGTGTACAAGATGGTGAAGGTCTGGCGACGCTGATCGCCGAACTGACCAACGAACACGAAGAAGCGCTGCAATTGTGACGAGTCGCGGACGACCGATGAGTGACCCCGGGAGATGGGAGCGCATGATCTGAACGGTGCGGCATGTCCAATTCCCAATAACGTTGAGTGTACTTACACAGCGAACGGGCTGGTTCATTGAGAACCAGCCCGTTCGCTGTAATATCTATCGTGTTTTGCTCGCTCACCTTCGGTAGTCTGTCGTCCCTACTCCGCGATTAGACTGAGCGCGAACGAAAGCGCAGCAGCACACGCGCTTGCGAAATAAGTTGCCGCAGCCCTGTAAGATACGCGCCAGCGATACCAGCGCGGTTGATCGTCAACGGCAGCGCCAGCAGCAGGAACACAATCGACAAAGGCCAGAACAACGGCGCGATCGTGATTGTACCGACGAAGTACGCGATCAATCCCAGGCCAACCAGGGTGTTGAGCATAGCGAGGCCGATCTCGCGACGCTGGATCGAGCGCACAAGTTCCGGCGCGTTGCCGATCAGCAGCATGACGCCCGTGATCAGCGCCAGGTACGCTTGAAGGCCAGCGGTGAGCAGTCGGTAGACCAGAAAGACACCGATGACAAGTGCAACAATTATCGCGATAGTCAGATACCGCTGTGGTATTTGAACGGTTCTCGTCGGTTGATTCATCATAACCTCTTTATCGAACTGTTCACTTTGACGTTAGCAACGGCGAAAGTGTTGCACCCACACTTCTGGGTTATTCCAGGACAGCTTTGACCTTGAAATAATCGCCCTGGCGCTGCGGAGCGGCCCCCAACGCTGTATCGACAGGAAGCGAAGGACGCACTTCATCTGCACGCACGACGTTTACGACATCCGTGACCTGAGCGGTCGGCAGTACGTCGGTCACATCGACCTCTTGAAGCGCGTCAATGTATTGGAGAATCGAGGATAGTTCCTGCTGCATCTTCTCCATTTCGTCGTCGGTCAGGCGCAGCCGCGCCAATCGGGCAACATGGCGTACTTCGTCAAGTGTCAAAGACATATCGTTGATTCCTTCCGCATAGCAATATCTTACCGTATGAATTGTAGACCTTGGACGCACGTCCGCGACGCGCTGGTGCCGTCGCCAACGGCGATCGGGTCGAGGCGGAGCGTCGTGATTGTGCCATCCCAGCCCATAACGCCATCCAGTGGCATGGTGTAGATATGCTGCTCACCGTCGCCATCGAGTTCCCAACGCACCGATTTTTCGTCGGAAAGCGCCCCATCCGTGCCGCCAAAGAAAAGCTGCGCGGTTTGTCCGCCTGCTTTGGTCGCCATCGTCACTTCGACGCCCTGCACGCTGGCGGCATCCAGTTCGAGCAACGGACCGCTCAGGCCAGGATCGCTGGCCGGATCGAAGCACCAACCGTTCTCGAAGCCCACGTTGCCGACATTCGCCGCCTGCCAACCCCAGCTGAAATTGCTCCAACTCCAGCCTGCGTCCTGCGCCAATGTGTTCGCCGATGGAAGCTGCCAGAAATAGGTTGTGCCATCATGGACCACCGACGGCTCGAATGCCGCACGCAAAGGCGACCAGAAAGCGTCGAGTTGTTCCTGCGTTATGTTGTAGCGGCGGTAGACATCCGGGGGTAGCTCGACCAGTTCGCGCCCGATCGTCACGCTCAGCCCCGCATGTAAACTGTCGTCGATATACGCGCCGATCCGTCCGAGTGCCGCTGCCACATCACCGTTGCTTTCAAACAATACGCCGTTGAGCGTCCGCACATTGTGACGGTCCTCGTAGTACGGCAGGTACAATTCCATCACGCCGCCGGGAGCCAGGATCAGATCGGCGGGAGTCGTTACTTGCTTTACGCCTTGCGAAAGCTGCCGTTGCAGGTCGTAGCGAGCATCGCCGCGTAGCTCGACGATGGAGTAGTTATGGAAGGCCAACGACGCGATCCCGACGAGGCCGACGCCCTGCGCGGCGATGCTCAACCAACGGTTACCGATCCCAGCGATGGACAATCCAAGCAATAGCCACAGCGGCAGCAGCGAGGCGATCCAGAATTCGATGTTGTCGGGTTCCCACCAGATGAAGAAGGCGCTGTAGAGTGCGAGCCACGCCAGCGCCAGGACCGTGATGCGAGGCCAGCGACGCCACGACGGGATACCCAGAACCGTGATGATGACGATGCCGATCCAGTAGGGCAACGCGCCACGTGTCGAGATCGTGTTACCAAGACCGGCACCAAGATCGGTCCAACGGTCGCGGGTGGCGTGTCCCCACCAGCCAGTTTCGACGAAGAAAAACATCCAGTTGCGTAGTTCACTCAGCGAACGATAGCCGTTGATGCCGAAACCAATACCCAGGTAGCCGGTGGCGACGATCACCGCAGAGATCGCGCCGCTGACGACGAGCGCCAGCAATTTGCGCTGCCAACTTATCGGAGCGAGCGCCACTGCCAGCATTGTGATCGGCACGAGCAATCCATTGGTCTGGTGATATAACGCCGCCATACCGAGCGCAACGCCAAGCAGTGGTGCTGTTCGCGGACGAGGACGCGAAACGAGTTCGACCATCAGCGCCATCGCCAGCAGTTGCCATACCAGCGCCAGCACGTAGACTTCGACTTCAGCAGAGAAGTACCAGGTCGCGTAGCTGAACAGAAACACGCCCGCCGCGATGGCAGCAGCGAGTGCTTTGTGGGTCAGACTATAGATGAGGTGGTAGAGCGCGAAGCCGCAACCAGCGCCCACCAGCGCATTGAGGACCTTAAGGGCGAGTTCGGAGTTGCCTTCGTAGCCAAATATTCGCCAACTTTGCCAGAACAGCCATCCCGTCGGGCTATACAGCAAATGGTGGGGATGAAAAAAGAATCCTGTTCGTCCGTCGACATCCCGAATGTAGGAAAGTGCGTCGAACGTATGGACATCGGATAACGTAGTCAGATACAGCGTGAGGGCAATGCCCATCAGCGCGGTAGGTAGTGCCCAGTATTCCCAAAATCGACGTGTCATTAGCCGAGGCAGTATACCACCTTGGCGAAGCATTTCACCTAATCGGCAATGGGCAAAACCAGTGTCCAGGTTGTACCGCTTAGCTCGTCCGACGTAACGCTGAGCGTTCCGCCGTGGGCTTTGGCAACACCTTGCGCCAGATACAACCCCAGGTTAAAGCTGAGTGACCCACGTCCGTTCGTCCAGCGCGTGAACACCAGCGGCAGCACATCGGGCGCGATCCGCACCCCTCGATCGCATACCGCGACACTTGCCCAGTTCGCACCATCACGCTCGGTCCGGTCGATGGTGATAACCATTGGCTCATCCTCAGGGCTGTAACGAAATGCATTGCCGATCAGATATTCCAGTGTTTGTTGGATACGCGCCATGTCGCCCATGGTATGAACGGCTTCACGTACGTCGATCTGAGCGTTCGCCGCAAGCATATGCGTGTTGGCGACGATACTATGTACCAGATCAGACAGAGCGATTTCCTGTCGCAAGAGCGGCAACTCGCCTTGTTCGAGGCGTGCGACATCGACCAGATTTTGCAGAACGGCTTGCATGCGCTTGGTCGCATTGGTCGCTTCCTCGGCATGACGGACATATTTCTCATGCCCATCGCGATTGGCTTGCCGCCGGATCAGGTCAAGTCGTCCCGCGATGGGTGCCATCATGTTCCGCAGATCATGGTTAAGCGTCGATGTCAGATCCTCGATCAATGCGTTTCGCGCACGCTGTGCCGCTTCCGCGACGAGATGTTCGACCCGTTCAGCACGCTGCACTATAACCCCAATAGTTTGCACAGCACGCTTCAGATCAGCGATCATGTTCGGTTTACCGAGTTCGGCCTGTTCCATGACGATCTCGACAACGCCACGCCGCTCGTTGGCAACCATCAACGGCAAGATAAATACCGAATGAACGTGTGGTACTCCATCGTCGACAGCGCGATAGGTGCCGTCCTCACAATAGCCCGCAAAATGTGGATTGCCAGTACGGTACACATCCGCTGCTGCTTCTGCAATAGCGCTCGACCGTTGTTCGGCTTCCAAACCACTTCGTTTATACCCGGAAGCGCCGACACTCCTCATGGCACCATACGCGGCATCATGCAGGATAATGGCGACGCTACGCGCATCCATGGCCTCACGCACAAGGATAGCCGCCTGGTTTGCCGTCTTCGAGACATCCGTCGATTCGATCGCTAAAATATCTTGAGGTAGTGAGTGCAATCGAGTCTGAGACATTGTGCTACGTTGATAGATATGTGCGATACTCACTGTTCCTCCATGCCTGGATACATTTAGTAAGTCGAAGTAAGCAAAATGCGTGCCTTCCGACGTATATTTACCTAAATGCTTTATGACAATCCGATATCAAAAGCGCTATCGAGGTCACGGCGCGTATAGGCGCGGAATGCCAGCGTCGTCTCGGTTGCCTTCACCCCTTCGATCGGCGCGATCTGATCGGGAACAATATCGGCAAGCTGTTCATAGTGGGCAAGGTGCAGAATCGCAATCAGATCGTGGTCACCCGTCACGCTGTAGACTTCTACGACACCTTCGATTTCTGCAATGCGCTGCGCGATCTCAGATGTACGCCGTCCCTCAGTTGTAATCATGACAAACGCTGTAACATTAGCCATCGTATTTTCCTCAACTCCTATAACGAAACGATCCAGAGCCGAACACCCATTGAATTGCCTGCAAGAATCGGGAAAGCATTTTTCTGGGCCCTACAACAAAAAAAGGGCGCTCCTAGAGCGCCCTCCCATGTCTTCCCACCCCCCAGTCAGAAGACATCAGTAGCATACCGTGCAATCAGGCACAGCATAAGCTACCCAAATGTCCTGATCGCACGACGATCAGCGGGTGATTGGGGACTAGTCAAGGAGACTATGCATCATGCGACGTCGCTTTGTCTATCGTCATCGATGGGGCGCGCTGATCGCGTACCACGGCAGCGGGTCCGCGATGTAACGCATCTTCGATCCGCTCGCGGTGCTTAGGTAATAGTTCGATGGTATCAAGTGCGTCAGGGTCGATCCAGGTGTGCAAGTCGGCTTCGTCGGAGGGCTGTAACATACCACCGACCACTCGCGCCTCGAAGGCTATCACGATCTCATGCTTTTGCGGCTTGGAATACACGCCAACCATGCGTACGACTTCGACCTCAAGGCACGTTTCTTCGCGTACTTCACGGATCAGTCCTTCGGAGATCGACTCATGGGGTTCAACACCACCACCAGGCAGATTGAACCAGCCATTGTCAACACGACGCGATACCAGTACCTGTCCGGCATCGTTAAAGATTACGGCAGATACTCCAACGCGATGCGTTGGAGGATGGATACGCGGAGCCATACTCCCTCCTCTATAATGACCGACCGCCGACCACTCACGATCACTGTATGCTCATACTACAATATGCACTGGACAGATGGCGACTACGTTTCGTTGATCTTGAATCCAAGAATGTCAATGCGGGATCGTCCCACATGGACCCAATCTCCCACCGCGATGCGCTCCGTGCCGAGCGCGTCGGCAAGGCTATCGGCGGTCGTGGCGGTACGCACGCCAACAGTCCCAACGCCAATATCGAGCAAAAACTCGGTGTAGAGCGATTCGTACTTCAACGTGCCGCGCTGTTCCTCCCACGTCGGCACCAGCAGCACCTTCCCGTAAGCATCGGGAGCAGTCGAGGCTCGCCCATGCGGCAACGTCTCAGGGACAAGCGCAGCGCGTTCGTCGCCGGAGGGTTGTAGCATGACCTTGCTAAGCAAAAAGACGATCTGGATCGTGCCGCGCTTACCTTCAAGATCGGGTGCGACGATATGGTGTCGGTCCACGATGCCGAGCGGTGCATCGATACCGATATCAAAGACCAGCAGCGGCAGGTAGCGTCGTCCATCGGGATGCAGCCGACCAGCAACATATGAGGTAAACGTCGCCGGAATGGCGAGCTGTTCGAGGTGTGGAAAACGTGGCATCGTCGCTAATGCCCCAACGCTTTAACGCTTTTACCACGCGGGTGCCAACTGGCACGCCACGCTCCCATGCGTTTCAACAGCGCCAACACGTGTTCTTTCCGTTCCTGCATGCGTGGATCCTTGGCCTTCCAGGTGCCATTGATCTGGTTAATTACCAGTTGGGAATCTCCACGAATCTCCAGCCGCACGCGCTCAGGTTCTTTGGCGCGCCGCAGGACCGCTTCCAGCGCCTCGATCAGGGTATCGTACTCAGCTTCATTATTCGTGTAATCGCTGGCGAAGGTCAACCGCTGTGGCGTCTCGGCTTTGCTGCGAACCGTCAGCTGATAGGAACCATAGCCCTGCCCCGGATTGCCACGCGAGCCGCCATCGAACACGATCTGTACGTCGAGCATCGATGCCGATTGTGCGGTGGGCAAAGCAGCTTCTGGCAGAGCGGCGAGCGGTACACCTGCGGATTGTACGGCGGGCGCGGCGACCTCGATGGGCAGCGCGTCGGCAAGCGCGAACGCTTCGCCGCAGCAGGGACAACGGAGCTGTTGGGTTGGTGAAACGGTCATTCCGTATCCATTTTTCAAACGGACCTCATTAAGCGTCGAGGCCGATCATGATGCGTTTATTGTTGGCTCCCTTGGAGCGTGTGCCGCGCAACGAGATCGTACCGACTTCGGCGGTCCATGCGACATGCGTGCCACCGTCGGCCTGTCGATCGAGGCCCACAAGCTCCACGATGCGAATGTGCGAAACACCCACCGGAACCAAAAAGGTCTTCGTGCGTACCAGGTCCGGCAGTTGCAGCGCCTCGTCACGCGGTAGCGAGTACACCCGAATCTCGCGGTTTTCTTCGACCTCGCGGTTGGCCTTAAGAACGATCTGCTCGGCGACCTCCGGTGTCCAGTTGCTGAACTCGAAATCCAGCCGTCCTTCTCCCGGCTCCATGTTGCCACCAGTTACCATCGCACCATAGTCGGTATAAGCGATCGCGCTCATAATATGCAGCGCCGTGTGCGTGCGCATCAACAGATAGCGCCGCGCCCAATCGAGTTCGCCCAGCAGCATCTGACCGACGGTCGGCATGGTGGCTCCGACGAGTTTGTGCCAGATGACGCCTTCGGCTTTGCGAACTGCTGTCACCTGCCAGCGCTCATCACCTGCGCTGAACGTCCCCTCGTCGGCGGGTTGCCCACCACCGCCAGGGTAGAACGCCGTGTGACGGAGTGCGACCTCATCACCCTCGGCTGCTACAACGTTCGATTCAAAGGCTTTGATCGAGCTATCCAGTGTATACAGCGCTTCGGTTTCCTGCATCGTTTCTGCTCCTGTGACGAACGCCCAACTGCTGCGGCGTTTTGGTCGTGCGAAGTATACCCGTATCGTTCCGGCGCTGCGCTACCTTAGCGTCGCGCTCGCCAGCACGGGAGCATGGTCGGAGGCGGGCGTTGGTTCGCGTATAACTTCGATCTGGAGATCACGCCAGTGATCGGACGCCCACACATAATCGATCGAGCCACACCAGCCATCTGATGTACGCGATCCCAGCGGTCCCCCTGGAAAGGTAATGCGTTCATCGCCGGATACTCCAAGCGACTGAAACACATCGACCAGCGCCGCCCGAATCGTTGCCATTTCAGCGGCGTCCGGTTCGCTGTTAAAATCACCCATGAGGATCTTGGGACGGTCGGGATGCCAACGGTTGGTCCAATCGACTACTTCCTGCGCCTGCGGAATCCGTTGGTCGGGGACGAGATCAAAATGTGTGCAGAACACATCGACCAGCGTACCATCGAGGTCGAGCGCACAGCCCAGGATCGCCCGTTGTTCGGTGTGATACCACGCGGGGCGCTGGTCGGGCGGCAGCGGTTCGTGGAACAATAGGCGGCGCTCGTATTCCACGATTGGATAGCGCGACAATAAAGCAATGCCATATTCGCCACCCTGTCCACCGAAGTGTGTAGCAGAAACCGCCGGACCGTAGGCGGCATGGTAGCCCAGGCGCTCGCCCAACCACGCCGCTTGATCGACTCTGCCCGTGCGTGCCATCAGTCGGTCGACTTCCTGCAGCGCGACAACATCGGGGCTAGCGGCGGCGATCGCATCGGCGACCGCTTCGAGGCCGTGCGGCGTCCAGGTGCCAACCTTGATGTTGTAGCTCATAAATGTATAGCGCTGGGTCATACGTGTTTGCTTCCTTTCAGTTTAGGGGAACAGTGCCGACAAACAGTTGGCCGCTATCCAATTCCACGAACAAAAGCTGTTGTCCATCCGGCGACCAACTCGGCGATACAAATAATTGTTCCTCGTTCGCGTCGGTCACGCGTCGGCGCTCACCGCTACCATCTGCCCGGATGAGGTGAATATTGCGTGTGGTGTAATCCAGTCCGGCGCTCGCTCCTGCATAGGCGATCGTCGTGCCATCGGGCGACCAGGCCGGAGCATCGCCCGGTCCGAGATCGACCCGCGCGCCCGTGGTGATATCGACGATCACCAGACGACCCTCGATGCTGGTCAGCGCCAGTCGCGTAGCGTCGGGCGACCAGCGCGGCAACCACAGCCCTTCGCCGGGGGCGCTCGCCATCTGAGGCGCCGCACCGTCCGCTGCGAGCGACACTACTGCGGTTTGGACATCTTCCAAACTCTGGACGACCGGATTCCACGCCAGCATCGTGCTATCTCCCGGCGCGAGCGCCATCGCCAATGCTCCACCGGGAAGTGCGCGATCCTGCTTGGTACAGGGCGCGGTACAGACAACCAGATCGCCAGCGCGACTAAACACAACCGTATCGTTCTTGACATCGGGGGCGCTCAGGGCAGAACTCGTGGCGAGATGTGCTGCGATCGTGCCGGTTTGCGGATCGTAGAGTGCGAGCGTGTCGTCGCCGCTCTCGATACGATGAAGGATCAGCTTTCCGTCGCTCGTCCAGCGCGGCTCGAGAACATAGGTATCGCTTATCAGCGATGTTACCGTGCCGGATTCGAGATCAATCACGTCGATGCCAGGTCCATCCTGCGGCGTAGCAGCGGCGAACGACCCACGCGGACTCCAGGCCGCGATGCGGTATTTACGCATTCCATCCGTGATCACGCGCAGACCGCGTATGGGCGTGTCCACGATCTCACTTTTTCCAAGTGGCTGAATCGCTTGTAATACGAGCGGTACCATCGTAGCAGCAGATGTCGGCGTGCTCGGTGGCAAGGTCGCTTCCGGCTGCGTGGGCGTCGGTGGGGCGGACGTAGCCGTCGGTGGGGCAGGAGCGGTCGTGGATATGCCTGTGCTTGTGACGGTAGCAACGGACGAAACGACAGTCGGGAGCGGCGTGGCGGAAGGTGCAGCACACCCGGCTCCCAGCAGGATGATACAAAAAACGAGTATGGACGCTTCCCGCCCCGCCCATACAAAAGGCCGATGATACATGTCCATCATCATACCCGATTGTGTGGGCCTACTGATTGGCGCGAAGTGGCTTTCCCCACAGGCTACGACGGGAAAACACGATACATGGCGATACGGTTATGGTAGGGGGAGGGCTCCGTCAAAGTCGCGAGACCGTATTATTCCAAGCCACACCAGATAACTTTCTTGTTTCCGAAAGTGGTACAGGCGCTTCGGCGATGGCGTCGGGATGCCTCATTCAACGAAGGCATTGCCTGAAACATCTGACATTGATGGAACCTTGTGTTGGCTGGGGCAGCACATTGAAGATGCCGCCCCAGCCCAAGACGTTATGGATAGATGCGGTACAACTGGCGTGGAAACGGGATCGTTTCGCGGATGTGGCGAGTTCCTGCGATCCAGGCTGTACACCGCTCGATGCCCATGCCGAAGCCCGAATGTGGCACCGTGCCGTAGCGCCGCAGGTCCAGGTACCACTGGTAGTGCTCAGGGTTGAGACCATGCTCGCGAATGCGCTGTTCGAGCAGATCCATGTCATGGATACGCTGCGAACCGCCGATGATCTCGCCGTAGCCTTCGGGTGCCAGCAGATCGGCGCATCGCACCACTTCTGGGCGACCGTCGGCGGGCTGCATATAAAATGCCTTGACCGCGGTCGGGTAGTTAACGACAAACACGGGACGGTCGAACTGCGCCGCCAGGAAGGTCTCATGCGGCGAGCCGAAATCCTCGCCCCAACGGATCGGCGGCACCGGCTGATCTTCGGGAGGAACCGTCGTGCCTGCCTCGGCGGCGGCGTTGATGCGTTCGACCGCTTCGTCATAGCTGATACGCGGGAACGGCGGCATAACCCGCTCGAGCATTTCGGTATGAGCGTTCCAGCACTTCTAGCTCGTCGGGGCAGCGCTTGAGCACCCGCTGGACGATCGCGCTGACGAAGTTTTCCTGCAGCACCATGTTGTCGTCCTGGTCGGCGAAGGCCATCTCCGGCTCGATCATCCAGAACTCGGTCAGGTGGCGGCGCGTCTTCGATTGCTCGGCGCGAAACGTCGGTCCGAAGCAATAGACCTTGCCGAAGCTCATCATGCCCGACTCAACATAGAGTTGTCCGGTCTGTGCCAGGTAGGCAGTCCCCAGGTCAAAGTACTGGGTGGCGAACAGATTGCTGGTGCCTTCGGCCGCGACGGGCGTCAGGATCGGCGTGTCGAAGCGCACGAAATCCTCGCCGTTGAGATACTCCTGGGCGGCGGCGATCACCTCGGCCCTGACCCGCAGCAAAGCGTGCTGCTTGGAAGAGCGCACATGCAGATGGCGATGGTCCATCAAAAACTGAGTGCCGTGGTCCTTGGGCGTGATCGGGTATTCCTGGGCGATATGCACCGGCTCGACATCGACAACATCGAGTTCGTAGCCGCTGGGCGCACGCTCGTCGGCGCGCACCGTGCCGGTGATACGCACCGACGACTCCTGCGTCAGCGACTTGGCGTTGGCAAACACTTCTTCGGTGACATTCTTTTTGAACACCACGCACTGAATCGTCGCGCTGCCGTCGCGCAGCATGTATAAAGACCAGCTTGCCTTTTTCGGTTTTGTTGTACACCCATCCCGCCAGCGTTACGTGCTCGCCCGCGTGTTGGGCGATCGCTCGGATGGATGTTGTCGGTAATAACGTCATTAAGTCTCGTCCTTCACTGATAGCAGTATGCGCATGGGCCGCTCGACAGCCCATGCGCCTGAATCCTCAACAGGTACACTCATATATCGAGCGCAGGGTAGTGCGCCTCACTGAATCGGGCAGTATGGCATAGGTCGTGCGTGTGGGCAAGAATATTTGACATTGACCATATCGACACCGTATAATTCCCGCATAGTATTGCCTCGCGAACGTGCTCCGACGCGATGACCGAGGCGAAGCGACCGAGCGTGGAGCAAGCTCTACGCTCTTTGTGTGCTAATAAGGGTGGTTAGCATCAGGGCGACATGCCTAACAGACCACTCACCAGCTAAGAGGAATGTTCATGAGCTTAACCTGGAATCCCAAGCGCATCCCACGCCGTCGTAAGCACGGTTTTCTGGCACGCATGGCGACAAGCGATGGACGCCGCGTACTCAAGTCGCGACGTGATAAGGGTCGGTGGAAACTTTCGGTGAGCAACGAGCGTCGCTACGTTCAGCGCGGACACCGGTAGCGAGAGGTGTGGGTATTGGGTATGTGGTGTCAGGGGTTGACGATGCAGATTGTATCTCAGAGCATGGTAATGGGCGTACAGCGCTCCGTTGGCGTGTGGCACTCCAACATCAACCATCCAATACCTGATACCTGGCCCTATCGTGCGGCGTAGTCAGCGGCTGCGGCGGCCCGACCAGTTCGCCCGAGTACGACGTGAACGGAAAAGTTGGGCGCATCGTCTGCTGATCCTCAGCGTCGCACGCAATCGGACCGGTCGCACGCGCTGTGGTTTTGTCGTCGGCAAGCAGATCGGCAAAGCCCATGATCGCAATCGTGCCAAGCGCCGTGTACGCGAAGCAGTACGTTTGGTGTACCCTCGTCTTGCCGCAGGTTGGGACATTGTTTTTATTGTCCGTTCTCCGGCTGCGGACGTTGCATTCCCGGCGCTAACGGCGGCGGTAGAAGATCTGCTTCGACGCGCAGGAATATGGATTACACAACATAATGATGAATCGTCTTCATCTGATACCACGTCAGATGCTCCTGGCACTCATCCGTCTGTACCAGAGTATCTCACGTCTGACCCCGCCTAGTTGCATCTACACGCCAACATGTTCGCATTATGGCTATGAGGCAATTTTACGCCATGGCGTTATCCGTGGGGGGTGGCTGACGGTGAAACGTATCGGGCGGTGCCACCCATGGGCGCATGGCGGGTATGACCCGGTTCCCTAACAAATGAGGTAACTCGTAATGGCTTTGTGGTATACATTGGTGGGGGCGCTCCAAGCGGTTTTGGAGTGGCTGAGTAGCCTGACCGGAAGCCTCGGTCTCGGCATTGTTCTTTTCACTATTTTCACCCGTATTGCGCTTCTCCCCCTAACGATCAAGCAACTGCAATCATCGAAAAAAATGCAAGAGTTGCAGCCGTTGATCCAGGAACTGCGCCGTAAGCATGGTAAGGATCAGCAGAAATTCACCCAGGAAATGAGCAAGCTTTACAAAGAGCATAAAGCCAATCCTGCTGGTGGGTGTTTGCCAATCTTTATCCAGTTGCCGATCTTCATCGGCGTGTATCAGGCCGTGCAGGTCCTGGCAACAAACACCGCACTTGCCGGAAGTTTTCTGTGGTTGCCAAGCCTTGCAGCACGCGACCCGTACTATATCCTGCCAGTGCTGTCGATCATCCTCCAGTTGCTGACCTCGTTGATGGCGATGCCAAAGATTCAGGATGCCCAGCAGAAGATGATGTCGCAGACCATGCTAATCATGCCGCTTGTCTTTGGCTACGTGGCATTTACTTTCAACTCCGGCGCAGTGTTGTACTGGGTGGTCGGATCGTTGCTGGCAGTGATTCAGCAGTTCTTTGTCAGCGGGTGGGGTTCACTGACCAACTATCTAACCTTCCTGCCCGAACGCAAGGGCTATTTCACACCGACGATTCCGGTCGTTCCTACAAGCACCGAAGCCAGTTCCGATTCCAGCGAGCCAGCGGGCGAGAAAGCGGACCCATTCTGGGGACCGCTAGCGAAGCTGCAAACCACGACGCCAAGCGGCAGCCCATCGGCGACCGAAGTCGCAATCAACGACGCGAAACAACAGGCCAGCGGCGGAAAAAGGCGACGGTAAAGTTACTTGTTTGCTCCATCAATAACGTTTAAGCTACTTGTTTGCTCCATTACAAGGAGAATCTATGCGCAGCATCGAGATTAGTGCGCGGACTGTTGCCGAAGCCACACGGCTGGCGCTCGAACAACTGGGCGTTGATGAAGATGAGGTCATGATCGCCGTCCTGCAAAGTGGCGACGATGAAAATGAAGCACTCGTGCGCGTAAGCGTCGAAGATGATGGTGCGGAAGAAGCGGCACCGCCAGCGCCTGAGCGTACACGCCGTCCAGTGCTCGATCCCGAAGCAACTGGCGCATATGCCCGCCAGGTATTGGAAGGCATCCTCGAACGCATGAATCTGGAAGGCTATGTGACGGTACAGCACAGTACCGCTCCTGGCCCGAACGACGAAACGCAGCACTCAATCATGCTGTACGTTGAAGGACTGGACGAGGAAACGGTCGGATTGCTGATCGGACGACGTGGCGAGACGTTACGTTCCTTGCAGTTTTTGCTTAACACGATCGTCAATCGCGTTGCAGGTCGCTGGCCGCAACTGGTCATCGACGTGGGCAACTATCGGCAGCGCCGCCAGGAATCGCTGGAAAGCCTGGCGCGACGTGTCGCCGAACAGGTGCGCACAACCCGACGCCCGGTACCGCTCGAACCGATGCAAGCCTACGACCGCCGGATCGTGCACATGGCATTGCGCGAGGATACCACGGTATACACCGAGAGCTCTGGAGAAGGCGAAACGCGCCGCATCATCGTCTTTCCGCGCTCATAATAACTTTTCAGTCGGGCCGGATGCGCCGTTCTGCGTGCATCCGGCCCGTTTGTGTATGCAATGATCTATGATTACCTGGTGATCGGGCACCTCACCGCCGATCTACAAGAAGATGGCAGCACGATAACAGGCGGCACCGCCCTGTTCTCCGCACTTACCGCACATCGTCTCGGCGCTCGCGTTGCGATCCTGTCGGCGGCGTCTCCCGACCTCGACTTGAGCATGATTCCACCACAGATCGACGTGACACTGTTACCGTCACCAGTTTCGACTGCGTTCCGCAACATCTACAACAACGGCGCACGCACCCAATTCATGTATCACCCCGCGCCAGCATTCACGCTCGACGATCTGAAGCACGCGCCACGGGCGCGAGTGGTGCATCTAGGACCCATCGCCAACGAAGTTCCCTTGGTGTACCCACCTGAGCTAAAGCGTGGCTTCGTTGGTCTGACGGTGCAAGGAATGCTACGATCCGTGACCCCAACAAACCAGGTCCAGACCGACCCCTCGCTGCTGCGACGATTGCCGTTCACGGGCATCGACGCGATGGCCCTGAGCATCGAAGATGTCAACGGCGATGAAGACGCCGTGATCGCCGCGACCGACCGCGTACCGATTGTTGCGCTCACACGCGCCGAACAGGGCGCGACGATCTGGTTCGACGGCGAGCGCTACGAGATTCCAGCGTTTCCTGCCAAGGTGGTCGACCCAACCGGCGCGGGCGACGTGTTTGCGACGGCCTTCTTCATGGCGCTCGAAGCGGGCGAGCCACCCCTCGCGGCAGCACGTCGCGCCAGCGCGACGGCAAGCAGGGTCGTGGAAGGGCACGGCGTCACAACCTTGCCGACCCTTGCCGATGTCGAGGAACGTCTGAGGCGCAACTAAGGTACCCTCACATTACACTGGCAAACAGACCGCGCCTGGCGCGGTCTGTTTGCGTTAATCCCATGAATATAAGGATTTTGCCCATCCGATCGTGGTCATATCCTTAACACTATCAGGTACTTTCTGCCTATATGTTCTCAGTATCGCGCACGTTACACTTTGCTTAATTCAGCACGATGCTTTAAGAAGGATTGTATATGCGCGTTTTGATGGACCAGCAATCATATGAGGAAATGCTCACACGAACCGATCATACCGATGATTGCTACGTTCGGCCCGGTCACTATTTGCACCATATGTATCGTGACGGCATCAAGTATGTTGTGGCGCACGGGTTGCACACCTCGATGGTCGAAGCCCGACAGCAGAACGATCAAGAGGCGCTAAGCCATCTGACGCTCCACGAAACAGAGCTACGCGCGCTTGTGACGGAAGCTAAACAAGCGGGCGCGATCAACACGTCACGTCCGTTGGGCGATCCCGATCCGGTCGATGGTCCGCAACCAACCCCGCCTGTGGCGTTCATTCCACATCTGCCACTGTCGTGGGACGAAACCGGCCTCAACCGCACACTGCTGCTCGAAATGATCTTGCGCACGATCTACACTAAAAGTCGTGCGACCGGCAACGAGGTCGCCGAATACCTCAAACTCTTTTACGGCACGATCAGCCCCCTACTCACGGAACTGCGCGCATCAGAATATATCGACATTGCTGGACAACGTGGTGTAGGCGATACAAACTATGAATATGTATTGACCACGCGCGGCACGCAGGCGGTGATGGAAGCGCTGCAAAAAACGCAATATGCCGGACCCTGCCCCGTACCGTTGACGATGTATATCGAAGCCATGAAATGGCAGACGATCAAGAATGTTGTCGTCACGCGACGCTCGATTCGACAGGCGTTCAGCGACTTAATCATCAGCGAGCCAGTATTAAACGAAGTCGGGCCCGCGGTCAACTCGGCTTCTTCGATTTTCCTCTTTGGTTACGCGGGAAACGGCAAAACCTCGATCGCCGAGCGTATCACGTACTTGATGGGCGACGCGATTTATATTCCCTATGCGATCGAAGCCGATGGTCAATTGATCAAAGTATTCGATCCCATCGTACATACCGAAGTGCTCGACGGCAGCGCCACGACGGGATCGACGATGCCGAGCTACGATACCCGCTGGGTCAAGATCAAGCGTCCCGTCGTGATCGTCGGTGGCGAGTTGGTTTTGTCGATGCTCGACCTGACCTACAACGAAACCGCCAAGTTCTACGAAGCGCCGTTCCAGATGAAAGCCAACGGCGGCATCTTCTTGATCGACGACTTCGGACGCCAGCAATGCCGCCCAATCGACCTGCTAAACCGCTGGATTGTGCCGCTCGAAAAGCGCTACGATTATCTGACTACTGTCACGGGCAAGAAACTCGAAATACCATTCGACCAACTGATTATCTTTTCTTCCAACCTGGATCCGCAGGATCTCGCCGATGAAGCGTTCCTGCGTCGTATCAAGTACAAAATCAACGTGCGCGATCCCGACGAAGCACAATGGCGGCAAATCTGGCAGCTCGTGTGCAAAAGCCGTAAAATCTTTTACGACGAGAAGGGCATCGACTACCTGTTGGAAAAGTGGTACAAGCCCTACAACCGCCCGTTACGCATGTGCCAACCACGCGACCTGCTGGACCAGATGATCTCGATGGCGAAATACAGCATGGAACAGGTGACCCTTGCTAATCCCGATCTGGTTGATGCTGCTGCCGGCACCTACTTCATCAGCGGACCGCGCCAGAGCTTCGGGGCGAAAACGAATCTGTAAAAACAGACCAACAACCATCGCAGAATCTTCGCTCAGCAACCACGAGCGACGAATCGAGTTCGTCGCTCGTGGTTGTTAACAGTACCTACAGTGTTACCTGCGGCTCATCTTAATGCGACCTTATCGTGATATATGGAGGATCGTAAGTCCAGGTTGATGCCGATCACGCTACCCTATCACGGCACTCACGATAAAGCGTAACAATCGATATACCTTTGAGAGCATTTGGGAAATCTTGCAGCGTATGTAGTGAAGCGGCCTCGGCGGTTGTTGATGCCGCATCGTAGTGTTTTGCTCTTGTGATAGACTGGGCAGAATTGTAGGACAAAATTGCAGCCACCGCATGCCATAGAGCATGCACGTCGGCAAGAACTACTATGCTGGGAGAAGCCGTGACGAATCACGTGAGGGTGACGGTGGAGATCGGACCGAAAGGTAAGAAAGTGGTGGCGGTGGCACCAGATTGGCCCGGTTTCTCACGCGGAGCGGCGACCGAGGAGGCCGCGATCAAACGCTTACTCTCGTATATTCCACGATATGCACCGGTGGCGAAACTGGCTGCGATGGATGCGGCATTCGTGGCAATCACCGACGCTGACGTGGTTGAGCGCTATCAGGGTACGGGTTCAACCGACTTCTGGGGCATCTCGTTCGCGTTTTCGCACATCGACAAGCAACCTATGTCTGGTGAAGCATTGGAGCGTGAACTGACGCTGATGCGAGCGTGCTGGACGTTTTTCGATGATGTACGTTCACACGTTTCGGCTGAGATGCAGCGGGGGCCACGCGGCGGAGGACGCGATCGGGACCGCATCGTCCGGCACACACTTGGCGTGGAGCAGGACTGGGCGAAGGGGCTCGGTGTGCTCACGCCTCAGGACGCGATGTTGACCGACGAGGAACTGAACGCGTATCGCGACGACTACTGCAACGCAATTCGGGCGTTCCATTCCGAGGGCAAAATGGCTCGCACCTGGCCGCTCCGATACCTGATTCGGCACACCGCGTTTCACACGCTCGATCATGCCTGGGAGATGCAAGACAAGGACTTGACTGCCAAGTAAGCGCGAAGTTGGGCGCCCGGACCTCCCAGTGCCCATAGAACACATCGGTCGGATGGCGACTGGCTTCTTCACCGAAAACGAAGCACCCATTTCTTTCTCCTCTTCACACTGCCACGTTGATCACGATACGGTCTATTCCGTGCCTCGTTTCGATTGCGGTTGATACACCGCTGTATTCGCGAGTCAGTACTGGGTCATCATCATCTTCGCTAGTCAGCGGTCGGTGATCCGTGGTCGATTATTGACATTATGCCCGCCGCGTACTATACTTTGTGTACAAAGTACACAATTAAAGGAAGAAAGGTATGGGGTCGGAAGCGGAATCAGGGCAAAAATATCATTATCCGGCAATCACTGTCGATGTTGTTATCTTCACCTTGCAACGCGGCGAACTCCATGTGCTTCTGGTGCAGCGCAAGTATCCACCATTCGCGAACGCCTGGGCGATCCCTGGCGGCTTCGTGGGGGATAACGAAACGCTTGAAGCTGCAGCGCGGCGCGAACTCGCTGAAGAAACGGGGGTGCGCGACGTGTATCTGGAGCAACTATACACCTTTGGCGATCCTGACCGCGATCCACGAGGGCGCGTGATCAGCGTCGGATATATCGCGCTGGTACGAGCCGAGCGCCAGCGTCTAGCGGCGGCGACGGACGCTGCTGCGGTCCGCTGGTTTCCTGCGGACGAACTGCCACAAACACTGGCATTCGATCACGACCGCATCGTGCGCTATGCCATCGATCGTCTGCGTTCCAAACTTGAATACACCACCCTGGCCTTCCAATTGTTGCCAGAAGTCTTTAGCCTACCCGAACTCAAGCAAATCTACGAGCAGATTCTTGGCGAGCCACTGGACCGTGGCAACTTCTACCGCAAAATCAAAGCGGCGGAATTGCTGGAAGAAACGAGCGGATTTCGTGAGGGCAAAGGGCGTCCCGCCCGGCTGTATCGCTTTCAGCCCGAAGCCCGCGAGGGCGACTTTGTGTTTCGCTGGCGCGAGGCGCGTGTCCGCGATGGTGGCAGGGGTGCTCGCGACGCCAGCAGTCTGCGCGAAGATTGGTAGAAGACATTGCCTACGCACCTACGCGCTATATGCTTAGCCTTGAAAGGAAACAACGATGCTCCAACAACGCCTCACTGAATCATCGGCTCCCTTCCTCGATCATGTGCAATCGTGGTACGAAGCCCTTCCTCCGGCATCACTCGACGCGGTGATCGGCGACGATCCATCGCGTGTGGCAGTTTTTTGTGTGGACGTCATCGTGGGATTTTGTAAGCAAGGCGCGTTGGCGAGCGAGCGCGTGAACACCATCGTCGCTCCTATCGTCGAGCTCTTTACAGCGGCACACGCACGCGGCGTTCGTCATTTCGTTCTGCCGCAGGACACACATGATCCCGATGCAATCGAGTTCGCGCAGTTCGCGCCACATTGTATTCGCGGCACCGAGGAATCTGACACTGTACCGGAACTGTTGGCGCTGCCCTTCGCGTCAGATTACACCATCATTCCCAAGAACTCAATTGGGGCTTTTGTGGGGACGACGCTCAGCGTATGGATGAGCGAGCATCCAGAGATCGATACCTGTATCGTGGTTGGTGATTGCAGCGACCTGTGTACCAACCAGCTTGCGATGCACCTGCGACTGGACGCGAACGCGCGCCAGCTCCAGCGCCGCGTGGTACTGGTCGAAAATTGCGTACAAACCTTCGACTTGCCGGTCGATGTCGCGCACCAGATCGATGCGTTCCCACACCCCGGCGATTTCTACCATCTGGTATTCCTGCACCACATGGCACAGAACGGCGTCGAAGTCGTTTCACGCCTGCGCTAGCAAGCACCAACACCCGGCATCTATTCCCAGGGCGTGGATGCAGGGTGTGCCGTACACCATTTTCAACGGCCGTACCAGTGTAACGTACGTACATGTCAGCGGAATAATGGATAGACATTGGCTACGACGGACTTCACGCAGGTAATGACAGCCTACCGCGTTCTCACAGGTAGACAAGGCACGGGAAGGTTTCGAACCCGTGTGCTTCACAGGTGCCGTGCCTGACCGAACCTTGCAATGTGCACTGATCACCAGGATTGTGGAAAGTCGCGGCAGGTCAGCGGTCAAGCACGGCAATGCCGGTCCAGGCTTGTTTGTGGGTGCCGAACTTCGGCTCCGCGCCATGATGAAGCGCCACCATCCGCCAGCCGTCGGCGAATAGTTCGATGCAATCCTGCTCGGTGAAGAAACGTTTGTAGCGTCCGTTCTGCGCGAACACCCCGGGCTCGATCTCGGTCCCTACACCATAGCCCGAGCTTGTATCGCCCGCAGCGTTAACCTGGAACGCCAGCGCCTTACCCGGTTTTAACACACGTGCGATCTCGGCGACGATCGCGTATGTCCGTTCGTGTGACAAGTAGTGTAAACACAAACCAGCCACTGCTATGTCGAACACATGCTCGCGGAAAGGCAGCGATTCAGCGAGATTAGCTTGAACAAGATGCGCCTGTGGTGCTGCGATAGCGGCCTGTCGTAGACCGTTCAGCGATAGGTCGAGGCCAAATACTGTGCGCTCCGCTCCCACCAGTTGCCGCGTTTCGTTGCCACGTCCACACCCAAGCTCCAGAATCGTGCCGCGCAGTTCGACGTTCGCTATCGCGAGCATCGTTTCCAGCCATTGCAGGGTAGCGGTGCTATGGTGGACAGGCATCGGTTGGGCATACTGGTTGTTCCAGTACGCTTGTTGTGCGATAACACTATCGTCCGTCATGTACTCAACCTTCCTCGTTCACGACGTTATGTTCATTCTATGCCACCAGGCAGACATAGAAGCGATAAAATCTCGTACGATTCCACGGAATGACAACAATGATTGACACCCTTGCTATACTACCGTCCTTCACGGCGAGGAATATATGATCGATCTTTTGGTGCAAGCTTCCACCTTAGTCGTTCTATCGGTTGGAATGTTCTGGGGATATCAACGGTGGGTTAGACCGCATGCGCAAACAGTTGGCTGGGAAGGTACGGGGCTCCTGTTGTTGATCGTATTGACATTCCTTGGTGGCGCCATTGGTAGCCCGATCTGGTGGTTCGACGATCCGCGCAGTTTTTCATGGGATCTCCCACCGCTGGCGAGCCGTCTGCTTGGAGCCGCAGGTTGGTCGTTCGTGACGGTGGCGTGGCTCGCTCTGGAACGTCCCACGTTGGAACGCCTTCGACTGGTCTTGATTTTGCTGGCAACATATCTTGCGCCGCTCGTTCTCGCGATTCTAGTATTTCACGTCGACCGCTTCGATTGGAGCGCACCCATCACGTATATGTTCTTCCTGATCGCCGGGGGTATGTCACTTGCGGCGGTTTACTTCCTCATACGACAGCCCAAAACACCTATGCCTGCACCCGAGCGCGCGCAAACGATACGAGCCCCCATTCGTGTCTGGCTCGTCATTGTAGCTCTCATTACGGCCTTCTGGGGATCGGCATTGTTTGTGACTGCTCGCGGCCCCACCACACTCATATGGGCATGGCCAGGTGACTTGCTGACGAGTTGGCTGATCGGCGTCATGCTGCTCACGATAGCCGTGGGCTCGATATTCAGCCTAGGCTCCGCCGTTCGCATACAGATGATGCTTGTCATGACGGCGACCTATGGCATTGGTCTCACTGTGGCAAGTCTATGGAATACACTCGTGGGCAAACCCATTCCATTGGCTTACGTCGGTACGTTCGCGGCGATTTTTTTCGGCTCCGTACTATTCTTGCTCGTCGATCGCGCGGCAAATCATCAATCGGTCGTGGGAATCAACCATACAATCAAACGCTAGGTGCGGCTGGAGAACATGCAACGCGTAGCACGACAGGGGCGAAACCACCCAGTTTCGCCCCTGTCATTACCAAACTACCGATGATTATTCGACGTCCAAAAGCTCCAGATGGAGTTCCCGAAGCTGACGTGCATCGACCTGTGAAGGCGAGTGCATCATCAAGTCTTCGGCACGTTGCGTCTTGGGGAACGCGATCACTTCACGGATATTATCCTCGTCGCACAAGAGCGTCATGATGCGGTCGATGCCAGGGGCGATACCACCGTGCGGCGGTGCGCCAAATTCAAAGGCATCGAGCATATGGCCGAAGCGGCGATAGATTTCTTCCTGCGAATAATTCAAACGCTCGAAGATACGCTGCTGGATTGCCCGGTCGTGGATACGAATCGAGCCCGACGCGAGTTCGTAGCCGTTGCACACGAGATCGTAAGCGGCGGCGCGAACGTCGCCCGGTGCACTGTCCAGTTTATCCACGTCGTCGGGATGCGTCATACAGAACGGATGATGTTGGGCATCCCACTGCTTCCGCTCCTCGTTCCACTCGAACATCGGGAAATCCAGCACCCAACCGAAGGCCAGCAGGTCAGGATCGCCCAGGTTCAGGCGGCGTCCGAACTCGCGGCGCAGCTTGTCCAATGACGCGGCGACGACATCTTTGTTATCGGCGACGAACAGCAACAGGTCACCAGGTTGTCCTTCAAGTTTCGCGGCGAGTACGGTGAATTCTTCGGGCGTGAAGAATTTGTTGAACGATGACCGGAAGGTGCCGTCGGCTTCCACGACCAGCCACGCAACACCTTTGGCTCCACCGGCACGCGCAACCTCGCTCAGTTCGTCCAGCTGCTTTCGCGTATAGGTACCGCAACCGGGAACGCGGATGCCTTTGACACGTCCACCCGCTTCCAGCGCGTTGGTGAACACGACCAAACTGCGAATCGCGCACTTCGTCAGCGACATCCACCAGTTCCATACCAAGCCGCAAATCGGGCTTATCACTACCGAAGCGCTCCATGGCATCATGGTAGCTCAAGCGTGGAAACGGTGTCAGGACGCGTTTGTGGGGTGTGACCGCGGCGACGAGTTCGGTCATCAGCGTTTCGATCAGAGTCAGAATATCTTCCTGTTCCACGAAACTCATTTCGACGTCGAGTTGCGTAAACTCAGGTTGACGGTCGGCACGTAGATCCTCATCGCGCATACAACGGGCAATCTGGAAATAGCGGTCGAACCCCGCCACCATCAGCAACTGTTTGAGTTGTTGCGGCGACTGCGGCAACGCATAGAACTCACCGGGATGCAGCCGTGACGGCACCAGGTAGTCGCGTGCGCCTTCGGGCGTCGATGCCATGAGCATCGGCGTTTCGATCTCCAAAAATCCGCGTGCGCTCATGAAGTCACGCATGAACTTTACAGCCTGATGGCGCAGGATGATGTTGCGTTGCATGCGCTGGCGACGCAAATCAATATAACGATAGCGCAGCCGCACCGATTCCTCCTCGCCGCCTTCCTTGGCAACGTAGATCGGCGGGGTTTTGGCGGCGTTCAGCACCTGTACTGCTTCGGCGATAATCTCAATGTCACCGGTTGCGAGGTCGGTATTCCGCGCCTCGGCAGGACGTGCGCGAACGTGACCTGTGACCTGTAGGACGTACTCGGCGCGGGCGTCGGACAATGCCGCGTGTGCTTCGGGATGCGAGGTCGCATCGACGGCGATCTGAGTAATTCCATAGCGATCGCGCAAATCGACAAAGATCAGCGGACCGTGGTCACGCCGCCGATTGAGCCATCCGGCGAGGATTACTTCTTCACCCGCGTTCTCGATGCGTAACTCTCCGCATGTCTGCGTCCGTAACATGAAAGCTCCTTAATGCGACCAACCACGAACGCCCACTATCAGGCGAGATGAACAAGGAGTGTCATCTCACAACACGCAAGAGGTACGTTCGGTGATGTTGCTACGATGATATAAACAATGACGACCAGCATCATGGAGCCACCATTGGGCGACTCCACATCTATACTGCAACGAATTATACCTGAGTGAGCAGGATACAGATTATACGAAGCACTCGATCAACAACCCATGTCATACGCTATAGAATAGGTATGTATCGACAAGGACCGAACGCTATGGGTTTCATCTTACATCAACCACGCTCCCGTCGAACCGAGTTATCGGTTCCCGCCAACAACCTACGCTTCATTGCGAAGGCAGCCGCCAGTGCCGCTGACGAGATCATCCTGGACCTCGAAGACTTCGATTGCGCCAGCCATGCGCCCCGAGGCGCGCAGGATCGCGGCGCAGGCACTCAACGACACCGATTGGGGACACCGCTTGCGTGCGGTCCGCGTCAACGACGTGCGAACACAATGGTTTTATCAGGACCTGATCGCGGTGGTCGAAGCGGCGGGTGCGAATATCGACGCGATCATCCTGCCCAAAGTAAATCGTCCTGAGGATGTGTATATGCTGGATATGTTGCTGAGCCAGATCGAAACGGCGAAGGGTATTCAGCACCCGATCGCTATCGAAGCCCAGATCGAAACCGCCGAGGGTATGGCGAACGTCGAGCAGATTGCCCGCTCCAGCCGCCGACTTGCGACGTTAATATTCGGACCCGGTGATTATGCTGCCTCGATTGGCGCACCCGTGCTGGACATTGGCGCACATACACCGGACTACCCCGGTCATCTATGGCACGCTGCCCTAAGCCGCATCGTCGTCGCAGCAAAGGCAGCCGGACTGGAAGCACTGGATGGTCCGTACGGCGCTTATCAGGACCTCGACGGGCTGCGCACGAGTGCGGGGCTAGCACGGATGCTTGGCTGTGACGGCAAGTGGGCGATCCATCCGGCACAAATCGAGCCGATCAACGCCATATTTACGCCGTCCGAGGCAGAATTGCGCCGCGCCCAGGACATCCACGACCGCTATCAGGCCGCACTCACGGGACAGAGCGCTGGAGCCTTCAGCATCGGCGGCGAACTGATCGACGCGGCATCGTTGCGTATGGCAGAGCGCACGCTGGCGCGGGCGCGGCGACCATCCACCGACAACCCATCACCGGAAACGGCGTGACGTTTTAGCAGGACGTTTCCAGATCGCACCAAGCTAGTATGCGAGGATCAGTAGTGCTTCTGCGGCCCCTCGACTGGCTACGGCGAGACCCCGCGCCATCAGTCTTTCCAGTTCCGCCACAGCTTACCACCAGCAACCTGGAGTTCGCTCAGGCACGAGGTGTCCTGGCAAACACGAGGGCTATGCTCAAAACATAGCCCTCGTGTTCCATATCGTACGAAGGGTTAGAATGTTGTGGTCAGGTCAATCGTGCGTCCCGTTCGCGCTGATTCGGTGGCTTTAAGCATGATCTCCAGGACGTGCCGGGCGTGTTCGGCGCTGAGAACATTCTTGGCGTCCCCACGCACGCAATCCACAAAGTAATCGACCAGTGCGGCTCGCAGGATCGATTCGTAATGCTCCCCGGCCTTTGCTAGTGCGGCGGTATCGGCGGCTTCCCACGAACCGCCTCCGCCTTCAGGATTGACGCGGAATATCTCGAACGGTGTTGCCCCCGCACGTACCGCAGCGTAGTCGTTGATGCTAATGGTGCCTTTGCGTCCGAAGATTTCGATACGTGGGCTTTTCGCCGCATTGACGTTATACGTACCATCCACGACCGCGAAGGCTGACTCACCGAAATCGAGCATCACCAACGTATTGTCGTCTTCAGTAACTTCGATCTCCTTGCCCGCGTATGGTCCCGCTGCCACAGTTCGCACCGGATCGGTGATACCCGACATCGCACTCACGCGCTTAGCGGGCCCGAGGTAGTTCGTGATCTCGTGAATGCCATAGACGCCCATATCGAACAATGGACCAGCACCCTTTTGGTAGAACCAGGTGGGATCGGTAGGAAAGGGCGTTGCGGCAGGCCCGCCATGCGAACTACGCACACGGGCGAACGCGACACGTCCGATCGCGCCTTCCCGCAGCAGTCGGCGAACTTCGAGATGTGTCGCCAGCACTGCCAGCATCGGAGCGCATACAAACGTCAGCTTGCGTTGGTTGGCAGCGTCGACCAGTGCATCAGCCTCTTCCAATGTCGTCGCCAGCGGTTTCTCGGAAATGCAATGCTTCCCCGCTTCCAGAATCTTGAGCGATGTCGCGTAATGGAAGGGAATCGACGTGATGTTCAGCACCGCATCAATGTCAGCGTATTCAAGCATATCATCAAGGCTGCCATAGGCTTCCGGAATCTGGAAGTTGCGTGCCGCCGCCTGAGCGCGTTCGAGCAGCACATCGGCAACAGCCACAACCTCAACTTTTTCGTGCATCAGCCGCAGATTAGGTAAATACCCGACCGAGGCGATCGCAATGTTGCCGGTTCCGAGGACGCCGAGCCTAATGGGTTGCCGTTTCATAGGGGATAGCTCCTGCAGTATTGACTACCAACCATCAACCACCGACCACAGCAACGGAGCAGGGTCGTGGTATACGGTCACCAGTAAGAACTAGTATGGTTGGTGTGTTCGAGAATGTCACGAATTACCATACACGACACGTGTTCGCCGGTCGTCATGCATTGAGCGTCGATGCTTAATAGTCGATCGCTCGCTGGCTTGCGTCAACGGCATCAACAAACCTGGTGCCACGAATACGCGATTTGACGATGCCGATTGTGCTCGGTGCCATGCTCAATTCATGCACACCCAACCCCATCAGCGCGAGGACCGCCTCGGGGTCGCCAGCAAGTTCGCCGCATACCGAAACGGGAATGCCAGCATGACGCGCGCTCGTGACAGCCTGGGCGATCAACCGAAACACCGCCGGATCGCTCGAATCGTAGCGCCCCGCTAGTTCCGCCAATGTCCGATCAGCGGCGAGGGTATACTGCGACAAATCATTGCTCCCAATCGAGAAAAAGGCGGCGTACTTCGCCAGATGATCAGCCATCACAGCGGCGGCAGGTGTTTCGATCATGATGCCAAGTGGAATGTCCCCGCGATGCTCAATGCCTTCAGCGGCAAGCGCGTCGGAGGCAGCCTGAAGTTGCGCCCGTGCCCACAGTACGTCTTCCTGCGTGGAAACCATCGGCACCATTACGCGCAGGTCGCCATGCAGCGCTGCGCGTAGCAATGCTCGTAGTTGTGTGGCAAAAATATCGGGGAACCGTCGCAAAAAGCGCACGCCGCGCTCGCCAAGAAAGGGGTTTGGCTCGGAGCGACTCGGCAGGTACGGCAGCGGTTTGTCACCGCCAACGTCCAGCATCCGAATTACGACAGGGCGGTTACCCATTTGTTCGAGAACGGCGACATAGTTCGCCACCTGTTCATCTTCATCTGGAGGACAGGGCCGACCAAGGAACAGAAATTCAGTCCGAAACAGCCCGATACCTTCGGCTCCCGCGATCAGGGCGGCACGAACGTCGTCGGGACCACCGATGTTTGCCCACAAGGCGATATGATGTCCATCGATGGTTTCGGCGGGTAGATCGCGTTCGAGTAGCCGCTGTTGTGCCGCTGCCTGTTCACGGGCTTTAAGCTGTATATAGCGTGCGTGCGTTGGCTCGTCGGGATCAAGAATCACGGTCCGCGATGCACCGTCGAGGATTGCGGATGTTCCCTGGGCAATGTTGAGGATAGCCGGTCCCATGCCCAGCACCACCGGAATACCCAGTGAACGTGCCAGAATCGCCGCGTGACTCGTTATCGTACCGCCCGCTGTCGCAAACCCGCCCAGATCATCGAGCGGTAGATTCAGGGTGTCAGCCGGAGTGAGTTCCTGCGCCACCAGGATCGAGCCAGGATTCAGGGACACCGATTCGGTGCGACCACCCGCCAGCAGTGTCGCGCCCACACCGCGAATATCGGCAGCACGCCCGCGCAAGTATGCATCAGGCAGGCTATCGAGCGTTCCGGCGAGTTCCTCTACTGCTACCCGAATCGCATCAGCCAGCAGCGCCCCGCGCCCGACGCGGTCCTCGACGGCCCTTTCGAGCGCAGGATCAGCGACCAGCAGAGCTTGTGCATCAAAGATAGCCGCTTCGGCGGGCATGCCCGCGCCGCGCAGTTGTTCGGCGAGCTTACCGAAATACTCCATGGCACGGTCGCGCAGAACCGCGAACGGTGGCAATTCGGCGGCGACGGCTGGCTGAAACTGAACGAGTGGCCCCAGAGCAATTCCAGGTGTACCACCAGCACCACGTAGCTGAATCATACATCCTCGAAGTTTTGCGCGATCAGATGCAACAACGCTGCGATAGCCACATCGGCATCCTTGCCTTCGGCACACAAGCGGATCTGGTGTCCTTGCCCAACCCCACACTGCATCAAGCCCAGCATGCTTTTCGCATCGACCTCCGGCGCGTTCGGGCGTGACAGGTTTTGAATGCGCACGATGCATTCAAAGCGTGTGGCAGTTGTCACGAAACGTGCCGCAGGACGTAGATGTAACCCCGCCGGATGCTCGATCACGACTGTTGCTTCAACGCTCGTATCGGCGACAGAGCGATTCGCGCCCTCCGGCACCCAATCGCCCGTTTTATGCAACTCGCGGGCGCGCTCGGCAGCCTCGGCGGTTTGCTTGAGACTCGACCCGACCGACGCCTCGACTGCCGCTAATAACGCCCCTTCGACCAGGGGCGCGTTACTTAGATGTAACGGAAATGGCACATTTTCCAACGCGATCTCAGCGCTCAGTAGTGCACTACCAAGATCCATCAACACCAGCACGCCATCAGGACCTGCGATCGAGTCGAACCCGGCGCGGATGCCGTCGGGATCGGTGCCGATACGTCCGTCGAACGTGCCACCCACTGCTGCGATCTGGACACGGTTGCCGGTCATTTGTCCCGCTAGCTCTTTAATGCCTGTCGCAATATGGGCGCTATGAGAGACGATAAGTAAGCTAACCATCGAGCCTCCTCGTCGCCCCGCGCAGGCTTCGCGCAGGAGGAGCGACCGAATACACGAAATTGCTTACGCCGGCGGCGGTGGATAGCGCAACGCAACAGGTGATGTGGACCTCCTTGTCCTTGATTCGCATCGTCGTCTGAGATCTACAAGTATAGTCGCAATATGTCTGCTGCATGTAAGAAAAATGAATAGATTGGTGCGTCAATAGAATGAGCCTATACATAGATAATTACGTGGCCATACAACGGTTGATTGTAGGATGTATTGATCGTCGTCGCCCCGATGACTAGACACTGGTCAACCCGGCACATTAACAGATCACGAAGTGCCTCCGGTATCCTACACGCTGCACTCCCGCCGCGCTAGGGTGTTTCACCTTTCAATGCAACAACCGTGTATGATTCGACATCGGCGACAATCGAAACACCGGGGATCGTACGTAACGTTGTCTCCGCCGCTTGCCACCCGCTCTGTCCTGGCTGGTCGTAAAAGCTCCGGTCGACCAGCAGGTAATGAATACCCATCCTACGTAACGCCTCTATTGCAGTTGGTGCAGGAAAATCAACCCCGGCTGCAGCAAACGTCTTGAAAGATTCCGGAAGATGCTGCGGGTGGTTGAAAGCGGGCAAGTGCTTGCCATGAAACAACGAGCCGAACATCGCCTCGTAGTTATCGTATCCCGCTGGTAGGAAAGCCGCCGCGAAATCACCTGGCTGCGCGGCAAGCCAACGGTCGATGGGTCGCGGCTCCAACGCCGAACTTTCTACTCTACCAGGAACCATATCGACCAGCACCAGCGCCAGGCACACGCCACCGATCAGCCAGCGGCGGCGTGGGAAACGCTGGACGAGCAAACTTATTCCGAATCCTGCCAGCAACGCGACAAAGAGCATCGCGACGACGGCAAAGCGCGACCATACACGCATCAAATCCATGAACGGAACGTGGGCAAGGTAATAGGCAGGCAACCAGAATGGAGCATCAGCTTGCAGGGGATCGCCGTTGATGCGAACGTGGAGGTCGGTTCCCAGTGCAAAGACGAGAGCGGTGAGCAGCGTCCCGAACCAAACAGTTATATGGGCGCGGTACTTATTACCCCGCCAGCATAGCGCGACGAATGCCAGCACGATGGCAACGATGCCCAGGTATAGGGTGTGTTCGATCCAGGTCGGGCGAGGATACCATCGCTCGACCAGCGCGCCCCACAATGGATGGAGCCGCGAAGGAACCACGAAGTCAAGCGGGTTGGCCGACCAGCCGCGTGTATCCTGCAGGTTGTAGGGCACGTATAGCGTTTCGTTCCAAGCCATCAGGTAGTTGATCGACGCGACGACAGCCCCCGCGATCACTGCCAATGCCCAGCGCCAACCGTAGCGTAGGAGGTCGCGCAGACGCCGCCGCAGCGTCAAGAGCGTGTAGGCAGCGCCAGTGACGCCAGCAATCAGCAGGTAATACTGCGAGGTAATGCCGACCACAAATGTCGCCACTGCGAGCAGAACGAGTCTGCGCCACGAGGGACGCGGCGGCTGCAGCGCATAATCGAGCACCCAGAAAAACACCACGAGTGCCTGAGTCGAAACCAGAAAGGGATGCCCATAGCTATGAACGACGCGATAGGGCATCAGCAGAAAGATGCATCCGGCGACGAACGCGGCAAACCGTTGGCGCGTGAGGTGATACACCCACCCATAGACGAGCAACCCAGAAAATGCATAGCCGAGATACATCACGAGGTTATACCCGAAGGTCGGACCAAGCGCGAGGGTCGCAGGTACGACCGCCAGCATACTACCCCAGGGCGCGTCAGTGGCAGTGAGCAATAACGAATCGGGATAGTTCAGGCGCGGATCGACGAACGGGTTTTCGCCCAGAACCAGCGCTTGCGCGAACCAGCCAGTCATATAGGCATACTGGATATTATCGCCGCCCCAGCCGATGATGCGCGAGCGTGGATGGTCCAGAACGGCATACAACGGCAGGAGCGCCAACATGCACATCGCGACGACCGCAAGACTATGTCGTCCTTTGAACAATAGCATCCGAGCGGTCCAGGAATGCCACAGGTCGCTCCACCGGTATTTTGCGGGGGACGTTCGTTCGACGGTCACAGGTTCCATATCGTTGGATTGGACGATGCTAGACGATCCAGCCAAATGTTCGCTCCACAGCCCGTTTCCAATCTCGATAAAGCGCAGCACGACGCTGCTCGTCCATGCTGGGCTTCCAAATCCGATCGACCTGCCAGTTTTGGCGCAGGTCGTCGAGGTTACTCCAAAATCCCGTGGCGAGTCCCGCGGCATAAGCCGCGCCCAGCGCCGTCGTTTCCGCAACACGAGGCCGAATGACCTCCACGCCGATCATATCGGCTTGAAACTGCATCAACATCGTGTTGACGACCATCCCGCCGTCTACTTTGAGGGCTTGCAGCCGAACGCCGGAATCCTGCTCCATGGCGTCGAGGACTTCGCGGGTTTGAAAGGCGGTCGCTTCCAGCGCAGCGCGAGCGATATGTCCCTTGTTCGTGTAGCGCGTCATGCCGACAATCGCACCGCGTGCGTCACTACGCCAGTACGGAGCAAACAAGCCCGAAAACGCCGGAACGAAATAGACACCACCATTATCCTCGACGGTGCGGGCAAGCGCTTCAACATCTTCCGACGCTGCAATGATCTGCAAGTTGTCGCGGAGCCATTGCACGAGCGATCCGGTCACGGCGATCGAGCCTTCCAGCGCGTACACGGCTGGCGCGTTACCAAACTGATAGGCGACCGTCGTTAACAAGCCATGTTGTGAAACGACTGGCATGGTGCCGGTGTTCATCAACATGAAGTTGCCGGTCCCGTAGGTATTCTTGGCCTCGCCCACCTCGAAACAGGCTTGCCCGACCACCGCTGCGTGCTGATCGCCGAGCAGACCGGCGATCGGCACGCCTTCGAGGATACCGCGTGCGGTCGCGTACTGCTGGCTCGACGGACGGATTTCGGGCAACAATGAGCGTGGAATGCCCAGAATATCAAGAATATCGTCGTCCCAATCTAGCGTGCGTAGATTCATGAGCATAGTGCGCGATGCGTTCGTCACATCTGTGATATGCACGCCACCGTCGGGACCACCGCTCAGCCACCATAATAGAAACGTGTCGATCGTACCAAACAGAAGCTCGCCACGTTCGGCAGAAGCACGTGTACCTGGCGTTTCGTCCAGCATCCAGACGATCTTGGGACCCGCGAAATACGTTGCCAATGGTAAGCCCGTGCGCGAGCGAAAGCGATCCTGACCGCCATCCTGCGCGAGCCGATTAATAATGCCATCCGTTCGGGTATCCTGCCAAACGATCGCGTTGGCGACGGGCTTTCCCGTTTTACGCTCCCACACGACGGTGGTTTCGCGCTGGTTGGTAATACCGATCGAGACGATATGACGCGGTTCGAGGTCGCCAGCGGCGAGCGCCCCCCGGATCACTTCCTGGGTACGCTGCCAAATTTCCATGGGATCGTGTTCGACCCAGCCTGGCCGTGGGAAGATTTGCTGGTGTTCACGTTGATTCGAGGCGACGACTTCGCCACGACGATTGAAAATCATACAGCGTGTACTGGTGGTCCCCTGGTCGATCGCCAGAACATACTGCCGCGCTGCAAGCTGTTCGTCCTGCGCCATGCCTCGCTTATCCTTTCAGCTACTGCTCGGCACACTCGATCATGTTGTCGAGCATGGCCTTGAGTAAATAATATGTTGATGTCGCGCCGGGGTCCTGGTGTCCAATCGAACGCTCGCCTAAATAGCTCGCCCGTCCTTTTGTAGCGACCATTGGGATTGTGGCCCGCATACCATGCTCGGCGGCGTCGACAGCCGCACGAAGCGCCACGATCAGGTCGGGTTGCTCAGCCATCGCCGTACGTAACGCGTCGACCGCTGGCGCGAAGGCATCGACCATCGTTTTTTCGCCTCGTTGTGCGCGACCACGTCCTTGAATCCCTTCCAGGGCTGCTTCCATCGCCGCGACGACGTGCGTTTCGTCGATCTCGTGCAGGTCGGCGAGTTGCATGCCACTACGAATGAAGGCCGTGCCATACAACGGTCCCGCCGATCCGCCAACCGTTGACACCAGGGTCATACCAACGGTCTTGAGCATAGAACCGATGTCTCGTCCAACCAAATCAGGCAGTTTCGCAGCCACGGCCTCGAAACCACGTTCGAGGTTCGTGCCGTGGTCGGCATCGCCGATCGCGCCGTCAAGTCGTGTTAATTCATCACGGTGCATCGTGATCTCGGTTCTCGCGCGTTCAAGATAGCGCATGACATGTTCAGCGGTGATCACCATGCGATAGAATCCTTCCTACGCTCCCCAGCGCAGCGCCGGTGTGTGAACCGGCGCATCCCAGAGCCGAATCAATTCATCATCCAGCGCTGCCAGCGTAATCGAACATCCCGCCATATCCAGGGCGGTAATGTAGTTGCCCACCAGGGTGCGAGCGATCTGGATTCCTTGCGCCGCAAGGTAGCGTTGCAATTCGTTGTAAACGATGTATAACTCGTTAAGCGGCGTCGCGCCCATGCCATTCACCAGTGCGAATACGTTATCGCCGCGCCCTAGCGACGCATCGGCAACGATAGGACGTGCCAGCAATTCCACCAGTTCCGATACGGGCAGGGTGGTAATACGTCGTCGTCCCGGTTCGCCATGAATCCCGATGCCTAGCTCGATCTGATCGGCGGGCAGGTCGAAGGTGGCTTGCCCAGACGCAGCGACCGTACATGATGTAAGGGCTACGCCCATCGAACGCCCGGTCGCCCGGACCTGCTCGCAGAGTTGTTTGATCTCAGCCAACGTCCGGCCTTCTTCCGCGGCCGCTCCCGCGATCTTTTCCACCAGCACCGTAGTACCGACGCCGCGCCGCCCGACGCTCGTCGCGCCGATATCGATCGCTACATCGTCGTCGATCAGCACGGTGGCGATTTCGATGCCGTCAGCTTGTAACAGGTCCGCCGCGATCTCGAAGTTGAGTACATCGCCAGTATAGTTTTTGACGATGTGCAGCACACCCGCACGACCGTTGATGGCGTGGGTGGCCGCGACGATTTGATCCGGTACTGGCGAGGTGAAGATCGGTCCGGGGCAAGCCGCGTCGAGCATCCCGCGTCCCACATAGCCGCCATGTAACGGCTCGTGACCGCTGCCACCGCCCGACAAAATGCCGACCTTTCCAGCGATAGGCGCGTCGATCCGCACGATGAAATCAGGATCATAGGAAACACGGAGAATATCGGCGTGTGCGGATGCCAGCCCGGCCAGCCCATCGCGCACCTCGCTTTGGGGCGAGTTGATAAGCTTTTTCAACCGAACCATCCTTACACTTGAAACCCACATCCAACATTCAGGTCGCTGAAACACAGTATAGCACTACCGCCGAGCGGCCCATCCGTTGAGGTGTAGGAAAGAGGTGTCAGACGGACGTGCCTCGGACTGACAACCCAACGCTCAAGACCGAACAGATCCTTCGGCTGCGGCCTCAGGGTGACGAATACCGACGAATCGCTTCTCCCAGTTATGACTGACAACTCCTGCTTGCACTCATCCGTTGATGGGTTACTGCACCACATACATGATTCCTAACGATGGTACAATGATCGACGCATGGCGGAGGTCTGTCGTATGGATATGTCCGTCCTGGTTCTGAACCACAACTTCGAACCACTTAACGTGTGTAACACACGTCGCGCACTCGGTCTGGTGCTTGGTGGCAAGGCCGAAGTCCTCGAACACAACCACCATAGTATCGGCACGCCTTCAAGAAGCTATCCACTGCCTTCTGTGATCAGGCTCAGCCACATGATTCGCCGTCCCATACCGAAAGCAAAATTATCCCGCCGTGAAATCTTCCGGCGGGATGCTTATACCTGCCAGTATTGTGGACAGCGGACTCATGACTTAACGATCGACCATGTTGTACCGCGCTACCGTGGTGGTGCGTATAGCTGGGAAAATTTGGTCAGCGCGTGTCGTAGCTGCAACCATCGCAAAGGTGGTCGTACGCCCGATGAAGCACGTATGCGTCTGCGAACGACGCCCCGATGCCCGCGGGTCGGCCCCTATTACACGATCGAACGCACCCTACGCGACGGCGACTATCTGCAATGGCGCAGATTCCTTCCTGCTTCACTGGCTGGAGATTGAGGCTCAACTCAGGAACAGGCGTGAAATTCTACTCCTGCGAAGCATCGCTGGCATGTCCGGCGTACATGGTCTGAGTGTTTGCGTCGCTCATATCGCAGCGGCGATGGCGATCGCATGTTGCCGCACATACCGCGCTCGCTTATAATCGTAGCAGCGACGCATCGGGCGCAGCTCACCATGGGTGTTGCATTTCCCCACGCGCTGGTACATCTAATGCGGGTGTGTCTGACGCGAGGAGACTGTATGGCAGGCGTATTCCTCCAAACGATCTTTGATGAAGTCCGTCAGGCGCTTGATTCGGGCAACTACGAACGTGCCATCGGCATGGCGCAACATATCCTCCAACATGTCCCGACTGCGATCGAGGGTCATCGCTTGTTGGGCGAAGCGTATCTCAACGCTGGACAGTTCGAGCCAGCATCCGAGGCGTTCGAGGATGTATTACGCGCCGATCCCGAACACATTGCAGCGTATTACGGTCTTGGCTTAGCACGGCGCAGCGCCAATCAAACATCGGAAGCGATCCATGCGCTGGAGCAGGCGTTGGAAATCCAACCAAACCTGGCTGAATTACGCACACAGTTGCTCCAACTGTATGCCGAAACACCCAATTCAGCCGGACAGTTTCGCCTGAGCCGCTCCGGTCTAGGGCGGCTGTACGCACGCGGTCAGATGTACACCCAGGCCATAGATGAGTTTCGTGCAGTCCTCGACAATGAACCGAACCGCGATGACGTGAGTGTGGCGCTCGCCGAAGCTTTATGGCGCGATGGACAGGAAGATGCCGCCGTCGAATGGTGTCGCATCACAACTGCAGCCAAGCCCCAACTCTTCAAACCGACGTTGATTTTGGGCTACCTGCTTCTTGCCTCAGGACAACCAGAAGGCGAGCCGCTGTGGCGTCGCGCCATCGCTCAGGATTCAAGCCTCGCCACCGCCGAATCGTTGTTCGAGGTTCTACCACCTATTCAAATCGACGAGCCAGTTCTACCTGCTTTCGACGAACAGGCATGGCGTGCGGCGAACACCCCCGCCGTGGTCGCGACGGATGAGGCGGACGCTGTGCAAACGGCACCGTCTGACGGGCAATCCGACGACGATCTGCTCGCCAGTCTGCTCGGGTTTGATCTCGGCGACGATACGGACGTCACGCCCGAACCGTCTGCCGTCGCGCCATCTTCCGCCGATGCTGCGGAGGAGGAAGCAGACACACCGGCAGCGGACACAATGGTAGACCCTGCCGAAGTCGTCGATAGCTCCGACCAGGGTGAACGCGCCGATACCAATAGCAACCCTCCAATCGACATGCCGGACCAGGCACCAGATGTAGATTTGATTCCCGCCGCTGACCTCTCCGATCTTACAGTGACTGAACCAACGCCGTCGGATGATGGTCTGCCTGGCGCAGACGCCGAACCGTACCCGATGTTCCGGCGACCACAATGGAGTGCAACGACCTCGTTCGGTCGTGTCGAACCGTTCCGGTTAGAAGATTGGGACGCATCACCGGAGCAGGTCGAACAGCCGGAAGCGCAAACGCCCAACACCGCGCAAGCAGCATCAGCACCTGCTTCGGAAACACGTTCAGTCACGACCGACACCGCACCCGAATCACCTGCGGCGATGACAACCGACACTGCACCCGAAGCACCGCCGCACGATGTGCCCACATCGGAGCCAGTGGCACAGAGCGCGCAACCTGCGGCATCGGACAGCAACGAGCGCGACCCGTTCGGCGATATTAAGCCATTTTCGCTGGCGGACCTCGATGACGAATTTGACGACGACCGTTCCTCGTTCGTCGATATTGCTGGCGACGATGTACACCCGTTTTCGTTGCGCGAACTGGGCCTAGATTCGCAAGGTACGGACAATCCAGAAGCATCTGCCCAGGCGACACCGTTCCAGGACGGGAACGACACATCGTTTTCGTTGCGAGAACTTGGGCTGGGACAAAGCCGCGATAGCGCACGCACATCAAACGATTCCACACGTAGCACCGCCGATGCCTACGGCTCGTCACTCGACCGCGAGGACGCGCCACCGTACGAGAGTTCGGGTCTTGGCTTCGGCGACGACGAACGTACCGAATGGGAAAAAAGCGCGCAGCCTGATCAGGGACCCTGGAACAATGCAGAGGTATATGATGCCGACATCACCGTGCAGGAACCAGTGACACCCTTTTCGCTGGCGGATCTGGGCTTGACGGATGAGGAACTCGAACGCTGGAGCGTTGATCCCACGACACCTCCGGCAACACCGCTCGCTCACGAAGAAACGACACGGTTTTCGCTGGCGGATTTCGAGCCAAGTGCGCCATCCAACGTTACGAGCGCTGCGCCCCATCAAGACGATGAGCATGCATCCATACATTCGGCGGAAACGCAACCATTCGACGTATCGGCACTGCTCGCGGAAGACGACACAGCGGACGAACCCGCTGCTCAACCTACTGCTGAACCAGATGAGCCACAAGCGCCAGAAGCGCCGCCCCTGCCGGAGCATCCGACGCTTCAACGCTTACACGATCAACTCGCGCTCGACACCGAAAACCACACATTGCGCCTGGCGCTGGCACGCGCGAACGCCCAACTCGCTAACACCGAACAAGCATTCGAGCAGTACAAGCAATTGGCGAAACGCGGCGTCATGCTCGAACCAACTCTTGAAGACTTGAATGATTTGCTCGACACAACAGATGACCGTGGCACACTACGGCGTATTCATCGACTAGTCGGCGACGTGTACATGCAGCAGGGACGTGTAGACGAGGCAGTCACGGAGTATAGCTGGACCTGACAGCGGTTGCCGCCGCCCCACGGATCGAGTACACTAACAGCCGAAGGACCGCTCGGCGGTCCTTGTTTATGGTGCAAATGAATCGCCGTACATCGGCGACACGGTAAGGAAACAGTATGGAACGCTCTTTGGTTATTCTGAAACCCGACGCGGTTCAGCGCGGATTAGTCGGCCCGATCCTGGGTCGTCTGGAAGCACGCGGCCTCAAAATTATCGGCATGAAGCTGATGCAGATGGACGAAGGCCTGGCACGCAGTCATTATGCCGTCCACGAAGGTAAGGGCTTCTTCAACGGACTGATCCAGTACATCGTATCGGGTCCGGTGGTAGTGCTGGTGATCACCGGCGATAACGCCATTCAGATGATCCGCAACATGGTCGGCGCGACCAACCCGCTCAATGCGGCACCTGGCACGATTCGTGGCGATTACGCTGTCGAAGTCGGTCGGAACTTGATTCACGCTTCCGACTCACCCGAAAACGGCGAAACCGAAATCAAAAACTTCTTCGAAGAAAGCGATCTGCTCCAGAGCTTCGAACGCGCCATCGATCCCTGGGTCTACGAGAAATAATCCTGTATGAGCAAGGGGGCGCTTGAGAGCCCCCTTGCTCATACACCTTGCCCATCACCCGACCCACGCAGCCCCGCCGCTAACCCCGCCTTCCCACAGCGACAGCTTATACTTCCGAAAGTAACTCGGAAGGCATACACACGTTTCATCATATCCTATAAGTTATGAAATGCACGCTTTGCCGCACGTATTGAGGGCTTCCCGTGCTTGAACGCATGAGTAATTCATGCTATGATGGGACGAGTGCATACCTGCCGCAATAACCTCATTAGAAAGAAGGTCGGTGCGACTTTGACACACGTACTCGATCACCTCCTGGTTCTTGCACGGCAGCAGCGTTATCTGACTTTCGATACAATTTTACGCTACATACCTCGACCAGAAGATAACGTCGTCGCCGTTGACGAACTGTTTTTTCGCTGTATGGTGGAGCAACTCGATATTCTCGACGAAGCACCACCCGAAACGTTTGACGATGAAGAAGTCGTTATCGACATTGTAGAAGTCGAACGAGTCCTTGAGCCAGGCATCGATGATCCATTGCGCTTATACCTACGCGAAATTGGACTCATCAGCCTGCTGGTCGCCGCCGAAGAAACTCAGCTTGCACAACAACTTGAACGCGGAGAGCTGGCAAAGGAAAGGCTCAACAGCGACGGATTCATCCATGAAGAACGCCGGACCCTGCAACAATGGGTCTATGAAGGTGAGGGCGCACGCCAGCACCTGATTCAAGCAAACTTACGCCTGGTTGTTTCGATCGCCAAAAAGTATGTGGGCCGTGGCTTGTCGTTCCTCGATCTGATCCAGGAAGGCAACATCGGGCTGATGCGTGCGACCGAGAAGTTCGATTACACGAAAGGCTTCAAGTTTTCGACCTACGCGACCTGGTGGATACGTCAGGCGATCACCCGCTCCATATCCGACCAGAGCCGCACCATCCGCTTACCGGTACATGTTGGTGAAACGATTAACCGCGTCAAGAAGGCCTCGCATCGCCTTCAACAACTACTGGAACGCGAACCAACGCCGGAAGAAATCGCAGAAGCGTTGGAGATGCCGCAAGAAAAAGTACGCCGTGTGTTGGAAGCAGCACGCCAGCCGGTATCACTCGAACAGCCCGTTGGTGAAGAAGGCGATTCGGTGCTCGGAGATTTCATCGAGGACGAACGCACGCTCGCACCGATCGATACAGCCGCCCAGCAACTTATGCGCGAACAGATCGACGGCGTGCTGGCACGGTTACCAGAACGCGAACGCAAGATCATCCAACTACGGTATGGACTGAATGACGGACGCTATCGGACGCTGGAAGAAGTCGGGCGCGAATTCGGCATCACTCGCGAACGTATCCGTCAAATCGAATCCAAGGTGCTCAAGAAATTGCGCCATCCATCCTACGGTCAAACCCTGCGTTCATACCTCGACTAAGACGAGAATCGTTTCGTTCAAGGCTCAGCGTCTAGCGCTGAGCCTTTTTGGTGTGCAACATCTTGGCTGTTGGGTGCGTCATAATCAGAAAAGCGTCGGTTGTCGGGGACGAGCGACCTGCGAAATGGAGATGTCTATGAACGAACAACCTTCCGAGCAGCCGTCGTCCGAAGGACGGGTCACTCGCCGTCTACAAACCAATGAGAGCCCAATCCTTCCACCGCCCATCACTCCGCGCACCGACCAAACGCGCATCCTGGCTTTCGTGTTGATCGGGCTTGGCGTGGCGATGCTGGTTTCTAACCTCGGTAGCATGGCACGGTCTTCCACGACAGGTCATCCGGTCGCGATCGAGCGCAGGGGTATATCGGCGGCAGATATCAGCTTCGATTGGGGCCGAGGTTCACTGCGTATCACGGACGGGCAAAACGACACTATCGTTTCAGGCTCCGTCGAATCACAAAAACCCATCAACTCAACCATCGATAGCGCTGATGGAGCCAGTAATGATATCGCCGACATCACCATATCCGCCCCACGCACAGGATGGTTCTTTGGCGATGAAATCCACGCCGACGGCTCGCTGATGCTGAACAAAGACCTACGCTACCATAGATTACGTTTCGAGCTAGGGGCAGGGTCCTCAGACATCGATCTTTCGCGCCTGAATGTCGCTGAGTTCAACGTCGACAGCGGTTCGGGGGCACTCGACATCCAGGTGCCAGCCCAGGGAAAGACGACAGGCGAGATCAATAGTGGCTCCGGTGCGCTTAACGTGGTATTACCACCGCAAACGCCGGTGCGTATCGTCCTCGACAAAGGCAGCGGCGGCTTCTATACCAACGACCGTCTACAATTGGTCGATGGCGACGTCGAAGACGGCGTCTATGAAACACCGGGCTTCGACGCGGCCAGGGATCATGTCGAGCTTATGGTGGATGGCGGGAGCGGCAGCATTACGATCAAATAGCTCGTTCCGATGTCCCAGGGTGTTGGCAGTATGCTATGCTTTTAGCATACTGCCTCATTGTGTTTGGGGCGAGAACGGATAACGAATCGTATGACAGAAATCACCCGCGACTGGACCGCAACAACCTTTGTGGTTCACCAGGGACGTACTCTATTGCTGCTCCATCGCAAATTACAAAAATGGTTGCCTCCCGGTGGACATATCGATCCACATGAACTGCCCGATGTCGCGGCCCTACGCGAAGTCGAGGAAGAAACCGGCCTCAAGGTCGCGTTGCTGGATGCGGGCGAAGAACAGGGGCCGGTACGACGCTTATCGCAGCCGCTATGTGTCCAACTCGAAACTATCAACGAAACTCATGAGCATATCGACCTGATCTATGTGGCACGCGTCGTCGAAGGGGAAGTACGTTACTCGCCAACGGAAGCCCACGAAGCCCGTTGGTACGATGCGGAGGCGCTCGGTAGTCCCGAAGTGCCGGTCGATGTATGTAAACTTGGACGCGAGGCGCTCGAACTGGTTGATTGTTGGGAAGCCGCCCGATGAGTCGTTGGGCGAACGTGCACGCACTGCTGGAAGGGGCTTCCGGCACCTACAGCGCCTGTGTCTGGCGCGACGGTGAAACGCTATACGAATATGCCGCCGACACGGTACATGCGGCCGCCAGTCTGATTAAGGTTCCGTTGTGTATGGCTGTGATCGATGCCGATTACGAACGCCAGCAGGGCAGCGCAGGCATCGACCTTGCCACAACGGTGATATTGCGCGACGAGGATCGCGTGGCGGGCGAAGGCTCGTTCGACCGAGGCGACGCGGGCAGCGTGCGGACCTATGCCGAGCTCATCGGGTATGCGCTGA
The DNA here is from genome assembly GCA_963790835.1 of uncultured Chloroflexia bacterium. GTDB lineage: Bacteria > Chloroflexota > Chloroflexia > Chloroflexales > Kallotenuaceae > JBBSGA01. The sequence continues at coordinate 695,392 of CAWBPU010000002.1, read as the reverse complement.
GCGAATCCGACAACACCGCATCGAACGCGCTTATCGACGCCATCGGCATGGATCAGGTAAATATACGCATGCGCGCGGCACCGTTGGCACTCCATACGACCACACTGCGCCGTCGCTTCATGGATTGGGCATCTGCTGCCGCCGGGCGTGAGAACACGACGACCGCCCGCGAAACATGCCGTATCTTCGACGTACTGCACACTCAGCACAATCGCTACCAGACGCTGGTCCACTGGTTAATCATGTCGCCGTACAACGACAAATTGCCTGCCGGGGTGCCGGATGGGGTAATCGTAGCGCATAAGGTCGGCGATCTGCCCAATGTCGAGCATGACGCTGGCATCGTCTACGCACCCTCAGGGCCGTTCGTCGTGGCGCTGTTGGCAAGCAGATTATCCGACGAACAGCGTGGCAGAGCAACGCTCGCCGAGGCATCCAAACGCATCTACGACGTGATGACCGCGCCAGGTGTATAGTTTTTATAGCGTTCGTTCTATTGGTCATTAATCGCTGGACGTCGAAAGGAATAGACGCATGGAACTACGTATCGCAATTGGACAGATGGATATTGCCCTGGGCGATCCCGCCGCAAACCTCAAGACCGTGCAGGATCTGACGGCACAAGCAGCAGGACACGCCGACCTGCTGGTGCTGCCGGAATTGTGGGGCAGCGGCTACGATCTGCGCCGCGCCGACGAACTGGCGGACGAGCTCAACACCGGATTGTTCGCGTCGGTGGTCGCCCTGGCACGCCATCATCGCCTCGCCATCTGCGGATCGCTCCTGGAATGGCAAGCCGACGAGGAACGCGCCTACAACACCGCAACGTTATACGACGCGACGGGAGCGCTGCGCGGGCGCTACCGCAAGATACACCGCTTTGGGCTGATGAACGAGGATCAATACCTCGGCGCGGGCGAAGAAGCGCCGTTGCTTCACACACCATGGGGCGAACTGGCGATGGCGATCTGCTACGACCTGCGCTTTCCCGAGCTTTTTCGGCGCTATGCCCTCGAAGGCGCTCGCGTGATCGTGATGCCGTCAGAATGGCCTGTACAACGCATCGACCATTGGCGCACCCTGCTACGGGCGCGTGCTATCGAAAATCAGTGCTTTATCGTCGCCTGTAACCGGGTTGGCTCCGACCGTGACAACACCTTCGGCGGCTATTCGGCGGTGATCGATCCATGGGGTGCTGTGGTGATAGAAGGCGACGACACAGCAGGATTACTTCATGCAACGCTCGATCTCGATCTTGTCGACGACGTACGCTCGCGCATTCCGGTTTGGAACGATCGTCGACCAGAACTCTACGAGCCGCGCATCGTCGAACGCAGCACGCCGGACAAGCAAATTTGAGTTGTAGCTGTTATGATTATGCCGACGAACGACCAACGACGAATGACCAACAGCGCTTGATACTTAACAACCCATCATCAACGGTTGTTTTGGCAAGCAGAGTATCGTAGAAATATATATTGTCTGTCGTTCGTCGTTGGTTGTTCGTCATTGGTCGAAATGAGAATGTCATGGCAAAAATACTTGTTGCAATGAGTGGTGGCGTCGATAGCTCGCTCACCGCTGCCTTATTACATGAAGCCGGTCACGACGTAACCGGCGTTACGATGCACCTCTGGGAAGGCGATGACGAGCGACTCGATGGAGTCGCAGTGCTGCTCAATAGAGGCGACCGACGGCGCACGTCGCGTGTGCTGTCAGCTTGATATTCCTTACTATGTATGGAACTACAAGCGTGAGTTTCGCCGCCATGTCATCGACTATTTCATTAACGAATACACCCAGGGCGCGACGCCTAACCCTTGCCTCGCGTGTAATCGCGATCTTAAGTTCCGCTACCTGCTCGAACGCTCACAGGTGCTGGGCTTCGATTATCTTGCCACGGGACACTTCGTGCAGATCGATCGGCAGAACAGCGACGGAGCGTGGCAAGCGGTGACACCAGAGACGCTCGATATGTCTCCCGCACAGGCCGTCCGCATGCGCCGTTCGGTCGAACTCGCCAAGGACCAGTCATACGTGCTGTATATGCTTCAGCAGGAGGAGTTATCACGGCTCATATTCCCGCTGGGTGGATTCAGCAAGGCACAGGTTCGGACGATGTCGGCTGAGCGCGGGCTTGCCACGGCCTACAAGCCTGAAAGCATGGACATCTGCTTCATTCCCGACAACGATTATCGTCGTTTTATGCGTGAGGAACGCCCCGACGCGATCAGGCCGGGACCGATCACCGATCGTCAGGGCAATGTCCTGGGACAGCACCAGGGATTACCGTTGTATACCGTCGGGCAGCGCAAGGGTCTGGGCATCGCGGGCAAAAATCCGCTCTATGTCACCGAGCTAGATACCACACGCAACATCCTGTTCGTCGGTCCCGCCGAGGAGCTATCGCGCACGGACCTGATCGCCGAGGATATGTCATTCATCGACGGCGTATGGCCGACAACATCGTTCCGATGTTTGGCGCAGATTCGGTCGCATGGCGACCCCGCGCCAGTTACGGTTGAGCCGATCGAAGAAGGCGTGCTACATCTGCATTTCGACGAAGGCCAGCGCTCGGTATCGCCGGGTCAGGCCGTCGTGCTGTACCAGGACGATGTGGTGCTGGGCGGAGGGCGTATTACTATCGCCCAAACGGAGACGGTCACCTCGTGAACGTTCTTGCGCCATTACCTCCAGGCTTATTCCTGGCGATCTTGCTCGGTGCGTTGTATGGGGCGATCTGCCACCTGCTCTTTGGCCGACAATTGATCCGACTACCGTTCAGTATAGCGGTAGGTATTTTGGGATGCATGATCGTCTGGGTGTCGGGCATTCATCTACTGAAACAACTGCCGGCTCCTGGCGGTTTACCGCTTACAGAAGCCTCCGTCGTGGCGTGGGTCTTGCTCGTACTCTTTACCTCGTGGAGACGAGCGTGATATGATAACATCGCGGTTTCTAGAGCAGCCGAGTTACAATAAGGGGATGGAATCTTGAAAAAGTGGCTGATCATTGGCGGTGTTGTATTCGCCATACTTTTCATCGGTGTCATTGTGCTCATTTCGGTGAACGATGCCTGGGGTACAGCGCGTGACGTTTCTGTCGTCATCCTTGCTATCTTCCAGATGATTTCCACAATGCTGATGATTGCCTTGATCGCCGTGTTGATTTATGCGGTTATGGCATTGCGGACTGTCGCCACCGAAACGATTGTGCCGAAGGTCAGTCAGACACTCGACCAGGTGAAGGACAGCGCGGCTACTGCCAAAAATACGACAACCTACGTCGCGGAAGGTGTCGCTACACCATTGATCAAGATTTCGAGCGTCGCAGCAGGTGTGAAGGCAGCGGCTGTCGCCCTCGCACGGCGCAATCCACGTCCGCCCTACAAGCCATAACCGTTGGCGCGTTATCCAGTGGACATATCGGCTGGTGGCGATCAGATTTCGTAATACATCTCATTTGGAGCATGCAGCGACGATAGATGCTATCGTCGCTGCGTTTCGTATTCTATGAAGCAACAGCGATTTCCCTACGGCGGTCAGGCAGTCATGGACGGCGTAATGATGCGCGGCCTACGACAGGCGACCGTCGCCGTCCGAACACCAACAGGTGATATCGTGTACCGTGACCGTGCGCTCAACGTTACACGGCGCGAACTATGGGCGCGTATCCCATTACTGCGCGGCATCCAGATGCTCGGCGATGCCCTGATCATCGGCGTCTGGGCGCTGAGCTACTCCGCGAACGCCTCGGCAGGCGAAGAAGAAGAACCGATTTCGTCGGGCGAGATGCGCGGGTTGATCGCGACCTCGCTCGCTATGTCGGTTGGCCTGTTCTTCGTTTTACCATTGCTGCTGGCGAGTTTAATCGCACGGCTTGGCCTCAATACGGTTGGGCGCGAACTGGTTGACGGTGCATTGCGGCTGTTGATCTTTGTGGGTTATCTGCTGCTGATGCGGCGCTCGTCCGACATCCGGCGCGTATTTGCCTATCATGGCGCGGAACACAAGGCGGTGAACGCTCATGAGGCTGGCGCTCCCCTGACTCCGGCATCGGTGCGGGGGTTCACACTGATTCATCCGCGCTGTGGGACGAGCTTTCTGCTGGTGGTGCTGCTGATCAGCATCGTACTCTTCAGTTTCGTCGGCGGCTTGCCATTCTGGGCGCGTCTGCTATCCCGCGTCATCTTTGTCCCGATCATCGCTGGTATCGGCTACGAACTGCTCAAGCTTTCGGCGGCGAACTACCACCGTGCCTGGGTACGTGCGCTGGTCGCCCCAACCCTGGCGCTGCAAAAACTGACCACCGAAGAACCCGATGATGGCATGCTGGAAGTCGCGATCCTGGCGCTCAAACGCGTTCTAGTCGCCGATGGCTTCGCGTTCGAGCATGACGAAGTGCCGACCGAGGTCGCGGCGGAACCGGCAATCGTGTAAGATACCCACAACCGACGATATTCGTACCGATGTTGGAACGCCAAGAGGATTCCCATGCCACTCGTTGGCAATCTACGCGATTTCGCACTCCACGATTTCTTATACCTCGTTGCAAATGGCAACAAATCGGGCAGCCTGTGGTTGCAAAGCGTGGGCGACGAAGCACGGCTGTACTTTGATCACGGCAAGCTCATTTCCGTGCTACAGCCACGCCGTGCGGAGCGCCTGGGTGAATTACTGCTGCGGCTGGATAAGATATCGCTGGCACAACTTCATCATGCCCTCGAAACGCAAAAAGCGGATCGTGGCACACTGCTCGGAACGATCCTTGTCGAGCAAGGAGCGATCAGCGAGGCCGAACTGCAAGCATCGGTGGAGGTATTCATCGAGCGTGTGGTGTATGAGCTTATCACCTGGCACGACGGCATATTCGAGTGGCATGTGGGGCAGCGTCCCAGCGCGGATCAGATTCAAACGCCCGTACCTCTGGCGGTCGAAAATATGGTCATGGAAGGTGTACGTCGCGTCGACGAAATGACCCGCATCCGCGAGCGTATCCCCGATGATAGTGTCATTGCTCGCGTGACGCCGCTCGCACAAACGCCAGAAGGCGAAGTCAACCTGACGGCGCTGGAATGGCGCATCTTCGCCCGTGTGGACAACCGCCGCAGCATAGCGACCATCGCCGACCTGCTCAACCTGACCGTGTTCGAGATCAGCACCGTGATCTTCGCCCTGATCGTCTATGGATTGGTCGAAGTCGCCGCCGCGTAGCATTGATTCTCAATGCCTTCGTCATACTGCCACTGTTCAGTTGCCCCTTTATTGTCGCCCGACGCCGTTGATCAATCGAAAATATATGCCTCGGGCGTGTACGGGCGGGCATCGACAGAGCGGAATCGTTCCACGAGCGCGTGGTCGAACGCAGCGTCGGGGCAAACCGCCTGACGCCATACCAGGAACGGCACAACCCACAGTTTGGACGTGCGAAATTCCTCGACGACCAATTCGCCGATAGCTCCACATTCCTCGATGAAACCCTGTGCCTCAAAGGCATGGAGGACACGTTCCAGGTCGAAGGGCAACTTACGAACATCGGCGTCCCAGCCTGTTGCGTCACCGCGCAGGATCATATACGACGCTTCGGACTTGCCGTGCAGCGGGCATCCAACCGACCCCGGGTTGAGCAGATGTCGCCGCCCTACATGCCGATCCATCGCGATATGTGTATGTCCTGCGACGATCGTTCGTTCCTTCACATCGGCGAACATCGCTTCGAGCAGTTCCTCGGACGCTAACGGATAGATCGCCTCGCTGTTGCTGCGGCGGCGACCCGTGAACGATTCCCACGGGCGGCGCGTCGGGAAATTGCAGACTGATGGTATCAGGCCATGTCGCGATGCGGGTGTGCCAGCGTCCACGCATGGTACGGGCGAGCCAGGGCAACAGTTGCCATTGCCGCTGATCCGCCCAGGCGGCAGGAGCGCGGGGCGTATTGTAATCCAACAGGTAGTATTCGTTGTTGCCGCGTATGACCGCCGGAGCCAGCGGCATCAACCGTTCCATGACTTCGCGCCCGAACGGTCCCCAATTGATGACATCTCCCGCGACGATCAGATAGTCAATATCGTGCGCCTCGATATCCGCCAACACCACTTCAAGCGCTGGAAGATTGGCATGGATGTCGGAAAGGACCGCGAGTGTGGTCATTGGATGAACCACCGACGACTGACGACCGACCATCGCAGGAGCTCTATACGATAGAAGATATGGCCCATTAACCAGGCACCATCACTCCTCGCTCCCATGACCTGATACCTGCGTTCCAGCAGTATGGTAGGACTGCATCTAGGGTATTCCATTAGATATCAGGCGGCGGCTCCGGCTCACCTTCGATATCGCCGCGCCAGCGGTCGAGCCATTCCATGGCTTCCATGAAGCGTCCGCGTGGAATGTCACGGTAGGAAGCGATACTGAACTGGCGAAACAGTCCTTGAAAGACCCCGCCATATTCGTTACGGCGCGAACGCATCGCGAGCGTGTGGGCCACCACGCGCACCGCACGGGCGATCTGGGTGATCTGGGGATCGATAGGTTGGTCACGTGCTCCTGCTCGTTCCGAACGCTCCGCATTGAGATGACGCTCGATCATCATTTGCTCGCGTGCCAGTGCTGCCATGCCCGCTTGTGCCTGATATGCCTGTTCGGAGGCCGCCATTTCGCTCACTGGAGGCAGCAACGCATCTTCGGGGCTGAATCCCAGCGGCTTGAACGCTTGCCACAACACCGACGCACATTCACGCTGGTACAGCATGAACTTATCACGCATCGACGGCGCGACATCGTAGGCGCTAAGAGTCGCGAGCCACAACGGCACGAGGTCGGCCCGCAAACACAGTTGGAGCGCTTGCCCGTCGGCGGTCGCGACACGCATCTGGCTTATACCGTCTGCCAGCAACTGATTGCCTTGAATACGCTTGGTTTGAATCCCTATATCTAGCCCAAGATTATTACACAAACGGCTGAGAGGGACGGCGATCTCATTCGCGTCGAGTTCCTGGATGGCGATCACATCTTCGGTGTAAAACGAAGGCGCACGTTCATGCCATCCGTTGTTTCGTTCGTTCATTCTCCATCCCCTACCAGTTCGTATCAGCGATTCAGCATCGCACGTAAGCGCGATGGATAGTTCGTGATAATGCCGTCCACACCCATCTTGATGAAATGCTCAAGATGGTCGGGTTCGTTGATCGTCCACACGTTAACAGCATACCCCTGTTCCTGTACTGCTGGTGCCAAGCACATCAAGCGACGGGACATTTCCACCAGGGTGCCATGCAGTTGCCCCGTGTTCTCGTAACACGCCCAGCAACCAGGCCTGGTCCGCATCGGGGGAATTGAATAGTTCGCTGCCCATGAGCACGCCGCGTTGAATCGTGGGTGCGATAGCTTGCATGGTGTGCAGCACGGGAGGATAGAAGGACGACACGATTACGTGCTCCGAAATGCCATATTTCTGGAGCAGCGCGACCACTTCGGCTTCGAAACCGGGCGCTTTGATTTCGACATTAAGCGGCATCGCGGCGTCTCGCGCCCAGGCACACACTTCCTCGAAGCGTGGGATCGGTTCGCCATCGAGGCGTACATGCTGTAAGCGTTCCCAGGACGTTTCTTTGATCACGTCCGGCTCGCCGTTCCAGCGCTTGGTTGTATCGTCGTGAAAAACGATCAGCGTCCCGTCCGCGCTTGCCCACACATCCAATTCGATCATCTCCGCACCGTCGCGTTTGGCAAGTTCAAAGGCGCGAATAGTATTTTCGGGCGCTGTCCCTGATGACCCACGATGGGCGATCACTGCTGGTTGATGATTCATGGCTACCCTGGAAAGAACCCGACCGGACGACCGCCGGGCCAGGCTCGATAACATACGAGTACCGTTTTAGAACGGCCTTCGAGAGAAGTATGACGCACATTCCTATCTTAGCATATCACCCGCGCACGTCACGATGGCGCTGTGCACGTCGATAGCTCCTCCGAATCGCTTCGGTGTGCCAATCCACGTCGATCCGTGCTGCTGCCGCTTCGGCATCAGCGTGCCACGCCGCAAGGCGCTCGTCTTGTATGGAGGCGTCCAGGTGTTCGTGAAGGCTCGCAAGATACGACTGTTCAAGCTCATCGAGTATTTTCAGCACGATTTCGGGTCGCTCGTAATCATATGGTTCCAGGCGCGGAATATAGGTCATGTACGGATTCCCACTGACTATGTGCGTCGCCGCCTTTGCAGGAAACTTGCCACAGGCAACGCCAAAAACAGAGTGCGTGGGATTTGGTATAATAGCGGTCCGTGGCTAAAACTGCGGGCCTGGAGGATTGGGAGGGCTGCGGGAGTGGCTTAACCGGCACGACTGGAAATCGTGTAGGGGGGTAAAACCTCCACGTGGGTTCGAATCCCACGCCCTCCGCCATTTGCGCCACTGCTTCGTGCAGTGGCGCTTGCATTTCTGATGCTCCGTGTATATCGAGGAACGATACATGAGTCAACCGTATCATGTCATTCTGCTCGGCGCTCCTGGTGCCGGAAAATCGACACAATCACGTTTGCTGTCCACCCGCTTCGCACTCACTGTCTTTGCTACCGGACAGATGCTCCGCGACGAAGTAAAGCGTGGCTCGGCGCTTGGTCTGCTTGCCGACGGTTACTTCCAAAAAGGTACGCTGTTGCCCGACAACGTGATGAATGCACTTATCACCGAACGCTTGCGGACCGTGCCAAAGGAGCAAGGGGTGCTACTGGACGGATATCCGCGCACAGTCGATCAGGCTGAAGCACTCGATCCATTACTGGCCTCGCTCGGACGCAAACTTACTGCCGTGATCGCGCTGGAACTCAACGATGACGTAGCGTTACATCGTCTCGGCGGTCGCCGCATGTGCGAAGGACTGGGCGATCCGTTTCCGCTCCACATCGACGACACGGAAAGCGTGGCGGCATGTCTGCGCCTCGGTGGTCGCATCACGACCCGTCTCGACGACCAGCCTGAGGTGATCCTGGAACGATTGCGTGTGTATGATGAAGAAACGGAACCCTTAATCGGTTTCTACGAACAGCAAGGTGTCCTGCATCGCATCTCGTCGGCGGGAACGCCCGAAGACGTCCACGACCAGATCATTTCGATCCTCGAACGAAGCGCATAGCACGAAAATACGGTCATCGCATGAAAGACACTGCTTCCCAGCGTCCTTGATGCGATGACCGTATACCCATCCTCCCGGATGGGGTGTCGGTCGCCTATGATTGCTTTTTGTCCACGATTAATACCAGGGGGACGGCCTCGAACGAGTCGACGACGAAGTTCATTTTTGCGGCGCGCAGATACATGCCCGTGGATCGCCCACCGTCGAGGTTTAGAGCGGCGTCAAGCTCAAGGTCAGAGTCCTTGAGGGCAACGCCCATCTCTGAAAGCGTGAAGCTGAGCGAATCGCAGATGATCAGGAGAATACGACCGTTAGTATCACGGGCGATGACGGTACGGCGAGAGCGATCCTCATCGGCGTCCAGTTCCGACAACACGCCTCCAGGCTGGATCAGCATAGGTGCCGATTGCATAGCTTGTTGAAGTTGCTCGGCGGCATCGTAGGGCTGCTGGCGTAACGAGCGTAGCTCGAACTCCCCAGCGGCATTGATCACCACCATTCCGCCAAAGCCCTCGTAACTACTTCCACGAGGTATGCCGTCGAAGATTACCAGCGCTGTCGCCTTCTTATTGGCGTCGAAGTACCCACCGTTGATCATCGCGACGGGCTGCACAGCAGTCCCCCACTGGCCCACTCGTCCCGGATTATCGCTATCATAAGCGACACGCACGCGGTACTCCGTTGGATCGAGCCGAACGATTGACACTTCGGCAGTCGTCACGCCCGCTCGCAAACGAGTACGTCGGTATTCCATGGCAGTATCGATTGATGTCCAGCCGGTATCCGGTGGCTCGGACGGTATGACCGGAACCGTAGCGGATGCGGTTCCAGTATCGACGTTCGCCAGGGGTCCTTGTAAAGGATCGAGCGTGCAGGCACTCACGAACATACACCAGAGCACGAGAGTACCTACGTGCCGTCGTACACGCCCAGTTCTGACTACAGCTTGAAAACAACGCGAATCGTTCATAGTCACGCAGATAGAATTAACAGTTTTGGCTCACTCGATTGTAGCATATCTCACGTTTACGATTGTTGGTCGTAAAGGCTCACAGACACTGAACAAATGTTCGTATTGAACGTCGATATGCTATACTAGTCGTGATCCATCGATTGTTTTCTTGAAGCCGGAGCATATACTGTGACCACGAGTGATGAAAAGTTAACGCCCATGTGGCGGCAATACCGCACCGTCAAAGCACAATACCCTGACACGATCCTTTTGTGGCGTTTAGGCGACTTCTACGAAACGTTTGAAGACGATGCCAAGCTACTGGCAGCCGAACTCGACGTGACGCTCACACGGCGCGGATTCGGCAAGCAAACATCGGATATTCCAATGGCGGGCGTACCATATCACGCAGTCGAGAACTATGTAGCGCGCTTACTCCAACTTGGCTACCGTGTTGCCATCGCCGAACAAACCTCGCCGACTGAATCATCGCAAGCCGATTCACGCGCCAAGAGCGTGTTTCAGCGCGACGACCTGATGCGAAACCGTTCCACGGAAAAGCGCATGGTCGACCGCGAAGTCGTGCGTGTCTTGACTCCTGGAACGCTGACCGAGCCAGGGTTGATCGATGCCAAGTCTAACAACTACCTGGCGGCGGCAATCGTCGATGGCGCAACAGTGGCACTCGCATATTGCGATATCTCGACGGGCGAGTTTGTCGCAACCGAGTTCACGGGACAAAAGGCACTGGTACGGCTGGAGGGCGAACTCACGCGGTTGCAACCCGCCGAGGTGCTGGTGTCGGACACTGAACGCCAGCGCCCGCCGATGTTGCAACCTGCCGCCGGACGCTTGCAGCACAACCTGGAACCGATGCACCGTGACGAACGCGAACGTCTGTTGCCGCACGAACGCGTGGCACGCAAGGTCGAAGGCGAAACGGCAGCCGGACAATGGGTGCAAGGCCGCGTCACACCCTGGCCTACCTGGCGCTGGGATCGCCAGACCGCGATGGATGCCTTGAAACAGCAGTTTCGTGCCGCCTCGCTTGACGGCTTTGGCTTTCGCGACAAGCCCCTGGCGCTACGGGCAGCGGGAGCCGTGTTGCAATACCTTCAGGAAACGCAACGATCGGCGGTTGCACAGATCGATAGCCTCAGTACCTACACCGCCGAAAATTTCATGTTCCTCGATCCGCAGACTCGCCGTAACCTCGAACTGCTGGAAAGTAGCGGATCACGCAAACAGAATTCGCTGATCGACGTCCTGGACCAGACACGTACGCCGATGGGAGCGCGGCTGTTACGGCAATGGGTATCCCAGCCGCTGCTCGACATCCCGCGCCTCGAACAGCGCCAGGACGCCATCGAGCGCTTCGTGCAGGACACGATGCTCCGCGCCGAAATCCGCGAGGGTCTGAAAAACGTTGGCGATATGGAACGCACCGTCAACCGCGTGGTGCAGGGCGTGGCGTTACCGCGTGACATGGTGCGCCTGCGTGAAGGACTTCAGGCGATTCCAGGCATCGCCGCGCTGCTGGGCGACACGCCCCGCGCATCGCTCGAAAGCACCACCATCAGCGAGCCACCGCCCGACCATCTATTTGCCTTTGACGACGACCTCTTTGACGAGGACGATAGAACGTCGATCCAGGATACCGAACAACCAGACCTGAGTATCGATCCTTGCGTCGATATCCTCAAGCTACTCGAACGTGCGATCACCGACAAGCCCCCGGCGTTACTGGGTGGCTGGGACCCCGTGGACGAGGAAAACGTAATTCGGCGCGGTTTCGCCCCAGAAATCGACAAGATCGTGCGCGCATCGCACGACGCGCGGCGCTGGATGGCACAACTCGAAACCAAGGAGCGTGAACGCACCGGTATCAAGTCCCTAAAGGTCGATTGCAACAACGTCTTTGGCTGGTATATCGAGGTGTCCAAATCAACGCCGTCACACCAGATTCCCACCGAGTACGAACGCAAGCAAACACTGGTCGGGGCGGAGCGCTATGTGACGCGCGAACTCAAGGAGTACGAAACGATCCTCGAAAGCGCCAAAACGCGACTGAACGAGCTTGAAAAAGCGGCGTTCAGTCGCGTTGCCGCACTGGTTGCGGAACAAGCGCGGCGCTTGTTGACGACCGCGCGTGCGCTCGCCGAGCTCGACGTGCATGCGGCATTGGCGGATACCGCTGTCCGCGGTCATTACGTGCGCCCACAGCTTACCGATGGCGTTGATCTCCAAATCATCGCGGGACGCCACCCGGTCGTCGAACAAAGCATCGAAGAAGCCTTCGTCGCCAATGACACCAGGATGGATGCAGCGGCTGAACAGATTTTGATCATCACGGGTCCGAATATGGCGGGCAAAAGTACGTTTTTGCGCCAAACCGCCCTGATCGTACTGATGGCGCAGATCGGCGCGTTCGTGCCTGCGGATGAGGCCCGCATCGGCGTAGTGGATCGCATCTTCACACGCATCGGCGCGCAAGACGACATCGCGACAGGCCAATCGACCTTTATGATCGAGATGACCGAATCGGCGAACATCCTGCACAACGCCACGCGCCGGTCGCTGATCATTCTGGACGAACTCGGACGCGGCACCAGCACGTACGACGGCCTGAGCATCGCACGCTCGGTGATCGAATACATCCATAACCAGCCGAAACTTGGCTCACGCACCCTGTTCGCGACACACTACCACGAACTGACCGAACTGGCTGGCGTGCTACCGCGAGTGCGCAACTACAACGTGGCGGTCGCTGAGGAGGATGGGCATATCGTGTTTCTGCGACGGATCGTGCCGGGAGGCGCGGATCGATCGTACGGTATCCACGTCGCCGAACTCGCGGGGATGCCGCCAACGGTGGTGCGCCGCGCCGACGAGGTGTTGGAAACGCTAGAAGGGCGGGGCGACAAGGAGCGGCGACGCGATGCCATGCGCCAGGTGCCGACCGAATCCAGCGTGGAACCAATGCTCGATACACAACTCACCTTTCTCGCCACACCACCGCCGCATCCGGTCGTCGAGGCGCTCGAAAGCATCGATGTCGAGGATCTAACGCCGATCCAGGCACTCACCAAACTCTACGAACTCAAAAGTCTGCTGGCAAAAGACGTACGTTTGGGCTAAGGCATGTGCTGGCGGGTCATCAAGATTCGCCAGCACCTACTGGGGGATCGTGATGTCGATACGTGTACCGCTGCCGGGGGTGCTGAGGAGTTCCATCGTGCCGCCGAGCAGTCGTGCGCGTTCATGTATGCCCACGAGACCGAAGCCCTGATTCAGTTTCATAGCGTCGCGGCTGGCGTCAAAACCAATGCCATCGTCGGCGACCTGGATATGAACGGCGTGAGGGTCGCGCCATAGGCGCACATGAACGCTATGGGCGGCGGCGTGCTTACGCACGTTCGACAAGGCTTCTTGCACAATACGATAGGCGGCAGCCTCAAACGTCGGCGCAAGCTCCCCCAACATCGGCGCGACATCGAGCGATGTCGTAATACCAGTTTCGTCCTCAAACGATTCCAGCAGTACCTCCAGCGCTTCGGGCAAGGTACGATCATCCAGCGGGGCGGCCCGCAAGTCCAGCACCGAGCGTCGGACTTCCTCCAGGTTGGCTCGCGCCAGTAACAGCGCGCGGTCAAGGTTGCGGTGCGCTTTGGCGGAATCGCTCGCTTCGAGCGCCAGGGCAGTTTCGAGGTGTAGCGTGATCGCGGTCAGTCCTTGCGCGACGGTGTCATGTATCTCGCGTGCGAGGCGGTTGCGTTCTTCCAGTGCCGCCATACGTACCGCTTGATGCGATAAGCGCACGCGCTCGATCGCCGTGCCAAGCTGAAAACCGATCGCGCTCAGCGTTTCCAGCACGTTCGGCGTGAAATGTTCCGATCCCGGGCTGGCGACATTGAGGATACCGATCATGCGTTCGGCTGAACGCAGCGGCACGCTGGCGTGAAACTCAAGGCCATTGTGTTCGGCGGTGGCTTCGGCAAGGCGCGAACAATGTACGATGTTGATGGCATGTTGCAGTTCGCCCGAACGAAACATGGCGTTACAGTTACAGGTGCCTTCCCATGCTCCGCTGCCAAGCGCCAGCGCTGGAGGCAGCGATTGCCACGCCGCCAGCGTTAGACTGTTGTCGTCGTCGAGCAAAAAGACCCAGGCGGTTTGCAGGTCGAGCAGTTCAACCGCAGAACGTAGCGCCTCATCCAAAGCTTCGTCGAGGTCGGTAGTGCGGTTGAGCGTTTCGGCGATATGGCGCAGGATGGCGAGTTCACGATTACGTTGTAACAGAATTGGCTCGTCCGGGGTGGTCATAGCTCCGATTATAGCATGGCGTCGCATCTACCATCTTCGAAGATGGTACAATGGCGCTGTGTACTAATGAGGTCAGGGTGTCATCGCAATCTTTCCGTAACGCGACCTTCCGGCTACGCTCACGGCTGATGCGTCATGCACGCAACGTGCGGCGGCTCCAGCAACCGAGCTTACCCCCCAATTCTAATGCAATCACGCCCAATCTCGTTGTCGGCGGTTTCATCGACCGTGAAGACTGGCGGCAATTGGTCGCCCAGGGCGTGAGCGTCGTGGTATCACTGCAAGCCGAACGGCACGACGAAGAAGTGTTCGGCGATCTCCAACCCGACGGCTATTTGCGCTTGCCGACCAGCGACTTTTCGCCGCCATCGATCGCGCAACTGCGTATGGGCGCGGCATTTATCGACGAAGCTGTGCGCTCGGATAAGATTGTGCTGATCCATTGCCATGCCGGTATAGGTCGTTCTGCATTGCAATGTGCATCATATCTCGTGTATGCAGGTATGAGCCCTGCCGAAGCCTGGGATTTGCTCAAATCAAAGCGCTCGATTGTGTATCTCAACGACCGCCAACAGGCGGCACTCGAAGCATTCGCGGCAGCCGTCGAGGGGCGCCCTCTGCCTGGGCCACCCCCCGAACCGATCGAATCGTAGCCCTATTAAGTATTCTGCACCCTTAAACCCCTGAATGCTGGTACCGCACTTGCAGCAATATGCGTTTAGAGCGTATGCTATGCTCCGAGTGACGATGAAGACTCATCGCCTTATAGTTTAGGAGGTTTGGAATAGATGGCACATCAACTTCCCCCATTGCCGTATGACTACACCGCATTGGAGCCGAACATCGACGAACAAACGATGCGGATTCATCACGACAAGCATCATGCGGCGTATGTGACGAACCTGAACGCCGCGCTGGAAAAAGCGCCTGACCTTCAGGATAAATCGATCGAGGAACTGTTGAGCGACATCAGCAGCGTGCCGGAAGACATCCGCACCGCAGTCCGCAACAACGGTGGTGGTCATGCCAACCACACATTGTTCTGGGAGATCATGGGACCCAACGGCGGCGGCGAACCGACCGGCGCGATTGGCGAAGCGATCACCTCGACCTTCGGTAGCTTCAGCGCCTTCAAAGAGCAGTTCGCGAAGGCTGCTACGACCCGCTTCGGCAGCGGTTGGGCCTGGTTGGTGTCGAAGAATGGCACCCTTTCGATCACGAGCTATCCGAATCAGGACAGCCCAATCATGGAAGGTCAGGTACCGATCCTGGGCCTCGACGTGTGGGAACATGCGTACTATCTGAAGTATCAGAACCGCCGCCCTGACTACATCACGGCATGGTGGAACGCGATTAACTGGGACGCAGTAAACGAGCGCTTCAGCAAAGCCTAGTTCTCATCGTAACGCGAGCAAAGGGGACGAATCATGGTGATTCGTCCCCTTTGTCGTTCAACGCGCCCCGTCGTGTAACACTACTTTCGCCAGCAACATCCCCTGGCACAACACCGCGCCATCGGTCGTACGACGCTGTCGTTCCAGCGCAGTAGCCAGTTCCACCAGCGATGCATTGAAATCATTTTGTTGCTGGACGAGCGGCCTCACATATTCGACCGTGGCAATGGCGTTCCACCATGCGCGCACCCGTGCTACCAGCGGAACACGCGAACGAAAGGGTTGTGGCGCCAGTTCGCTGTTTGCGCCGCGCTTGATCGAGCGCCCAGGCGGTTTCCGATCCGGCAATGACAGTCGATGGCGTCGCCTCATCGCGCCATCCGTCGGGGTGCATGGTCTGTGGCACGCCACCGGCCAGGAAATGGCCCTGCCAGGTCGCGTACGCCCAGCACAACCCGGCGATCTCGTTGTCGTCGGCAGTGGTGCGGAGGTGTTCGAGTTCGGCGGGTAACCATGCACTCGCCAACCAGCGGTCAGGTCGGTGCTTGAACAACAGGCGCAGGCGATTGAGGTGATACAAACGATAAAACGTGACGCTGCGTTTGCCAAGCCCAGACGTTTCGTGATGCATGCCGCTGGCGGCGGGAACGTAGCACACGCGCAATCCAGCGGCTCGCACCCGCAAACACAAATCGACTTCCTCAAAGTAGGCCGGGTTGAAAGCCTCGTCAAAACCACCAACAGCGTTCCAGGTCACGCGGCGTATGCCGAGCGCCGCACCCGTCACATAATCGACATCGGTTGGCTTGTCGTAGGGTGAACCGTCAGGTTGATCGTAGCCGCGATGACGGCTCAAGCCAAGCGGAAAAAGTAGTTCTCCCCCGGCATGTTGAAGTGTTGTGCGATCAGGGTTGAGTAAGCGCGCCCCGACGATTCCGATTGTTGGATCGTCCAGCGCGGCAACCATAGCGGCAACGAATGTAGGAGCGAGTTCGACATCCGGGTTGAGCAGTAACACGGTCGCGGCATCGGAGCCAGCAGCACCCAGGTTTGAGCCTCCCGCGAAACCCAGATTACGCCCCGGTTCCAACACGACGGCACCGCTGTCACGAGCGATGGCGGCACATCCACCGTCGCCGTTGTCCACCACGATGATCTCACATGCGTCCTTGGGATACGTCTGCGCCCGCAACGATGCAAGCGTCGCGGGGAGCTCGCGGTCATGACCATAGGTGACGATCACCACGACGACCGAGGGCGTACTCATTGCCTTCCGTTCCTGCAGGCACCGCTCCTGATGGACTGTGGGTCGCTCATTGCACCTGTAGCACGATGGCGGTCATGTCATCGTTGCGATTCTCCATACCCTGCCAATCACACACGGTCGTCAGCAGATGCTCTACAACATCCTCGGCACCTTGACTGCCAACGACGCTATATAGCTCGGTCAGGCGGTCGAAGCCGAACATCTCGCCGTCGTCTGGCCTGAACGCCTCGACCAATCCATCGGTCAGAAAGAGCACGCTATCACCCTCTTGTAGCCGGAAAGCGCTGGCTTCGTAGTGCAGGTCGGGGACGATCCCCAGCGGCAGGTTCGACACCGCACGAAGTGGCTCGACCTGTCCATCCTGGTGGCGCACAAACGGCGTAATGTGTCCGGCATTCGCCAGTACTAGCCGATACGAGCCAGCCTCATAAACGGCATAACACAACGACACAAAGGTATTCGGCGGCACATCCTGCACTACCAGTCGGTTCGTTTCAGTCACCACCCGTTCGGGGTCGGCGTGGTCGATGGCCTCAGACCGCACAATCGAGCGGGCGACCGCCATCAGCATCGCCGCTGGGAGGCTCTTGCCCGACACATCGCCGATGCTAAAACCGAAACGGTTGTCGCCCAGCGGCAAGACATCATAAAAATCGCCACCGGTTTCGAGCGCGGGCAAACAGCGTCCGGCGAGTTGCGCTCCCGGAATGGAGGGCAACGAACGGGGGAACAGGTTCGCCTGAATCGACCGTGCAATCTCCATCTCCTGCTCGACGCGCGAGCGCGTGACTTGATAGATACGTGCATTCTCGATGGCGATGGCGACCTGCGCGGCAATCGTGCGACACAATTCGTTTTCCTCGTTCGAGAACTGGCGCGTGCTGTGAAACACGTTCAGCCCGATTGCGCCGATCGAACGTCCCCGCGATATGACCGGAATGAGCAGACTGGCTTTGATGCCCAACCGTTCGGCGAGAGGACGCACCGAGCGAATCCGCCGATCGTCGAGGTCAGTGATAAATCCAAGCTCGCCCTGCCCCGGATTCGTCTCGAGAAAATCACCAGGAATGAATGGCGTGCGGTAGCCGACCGTCCCCAGGTCCGGGTATTCGGCGACGATTTCGCCGCGCAACCCCGCATCGTCGAACAGCATAAACGCGCAGTGATCGACCCCGAAAAGCCGTACCATCTGTTCAGCGGTGGTATGAACGACCTCGGTCAGATCAAGCGACGACGACACCAGGCGCGAGATCCGATGCACCAATGCCAGGTTATCGGCACGCTCCTCTGCCATGGCGGCGATATCGCGTGCTTCTCGGTATAAACGCGCATTTTCGACGCCGATTGCCATTTGCTGACTGGCGGCTTCCAGCAGAGATTCTTCACTTGATTCAAGCGAACGACCAGGCGCACCATACAAGGTCAGGACGCCGACGACGCGACCGTGTGCGCGTAGCGGCTCGGCAAAGACCGACAATGTGCGGGGGCTCATCATTCTATCATCGAAGAGCGGTTGTGCTTCCGCAAGCATGATCGGACGGTCTTGCTCAAGCACGGTTTGGGTAATCAGGTCGGGTGTTGGGGTTGCGTCAGCATATAATTGTGTCAGTTGTATGCTGCTACCAGCCACGGCATACTCCGCGACAAGCCGGAGACCATCAGGCTGATCGGTGAGCCAGATTACCCCCGCTTCGAGGTTAAGCATCCATAGGATACGCTCAAGCGCTTCCGTAAGCCGCGTTTCATCGTATCGCCCACGGCTGAGGCCGCTGGCAATCGCCGTTAACACCGTCAGTTCTTCCGAACGTGCTGCAACGCGCGTGGCGAGTGATTGCGTTAGTTCATCCTGAGTTCGATAGAGGACGGCATTTTCGATGGCAATCGCGGCGAGATCGGCAAGGGCTTCGACCAAGTTGAGATCGCTGTCATCGTATACCCCGTACTGGTAGCTTTGCACCGACATTACACCCACGCTTTCACGCCCAATCATCAGCGGAACGCCGATCCAGGCACGTGAGCGACGAGCGGTATTGCCGAATCCCTGTGGTACCGGCATGGTATCGGTGCGTTCAGCATGCAGGTCGCGGAACATGCGTGACTCTTTGAGGTGCAGAATCCACCCCGTTAGGCCGCCAACCCGATCATCAGCGAATTTGGCACGCTCCCCGCTATCTACGAACAATGCAAAATGATAGCGTTCGCTGTCAGGGTGATCGCATAACGCGACAAAGAAGGCATCGACTGGCAAGACCTCGTACAGTCCCTGGTAGATCGTTTCAAAGACTTCATGGGGATCAGCGACACCACGGCTCGCCAGCGCGATCTCACGTAATAGGCGCAGGTTGCGATGCTGTCGTGCCAGTTCAGACCGCAAGTATTCATTTTCTTCCTCGATGCTCGTCTGCGATTCGACGCTCATGCATCGCCTCCTCGCCACACCATGCGTAGCTCGTCCGGCGCAGCATCGTGTCGTTCTAACTGCGGCACACAGGCGCTGCGATCGATCTGGGCACAGAACACCGTATCGTGTGCGAGGCCAAGTCCTGCTAATCCCTGTCCGACACCGGTAGCGGCGAAGGCGAGGACGATCTCCTCGGACTGCGGGTTGCGCGGCGCCTGGACGATGGAGTGGTACAGCCGTAGCGCGAGCAGAGCGGAATCGTCGAGGTCCAGGCCACCATCGAGCGGGGGCGCTGCCAGCGTGTCGAAGTCCGCGTCAGGTTGCCAGGGTGCGATGCGGTCGTCGTTGGCGGCGATCAGTTGCTCCACTAGATAGCCGGCGCACATCACATCGTCCTGACCCACCAGCGAGCAGCGGGCGCGTCCGGCGCACACAATCGAGATATCTGCGCCAAGCGCGGACGCCTGTTCGTAGGCGAAGTATGCGGCGGCTCGTCCGTTTCGCATACATGCGGCCAGCACAAGACGACCGCCAGCGACGGCCTGGAGCGCACGAGTGCCATTACTGGTGGTAAAGATCAAGTCGCGTCCAGCAACATCTGCTTCAAGCAACTCGGTCGGTGAATTGCCGTATGCAAACCCCTGGGGAGGAAGACCGCCGTGTTCGCCCAGCAGCAACGCATCGGGGTAGCCCCCGCCGCGATGGCGGGCATCCTCGACATCGCTCGCCAGCGTAATCGTCCGAGCGCCGCGCTCGAACAGCGTCACGATAGTAGTGGTGGCACGTATCACGTCGATGACGAGTACGACACGGGAATCGAGACGTGTGACCGTCTGAGGAAGGAGCGCGACCTCGATCTGCATTTGGAATATCCGGTAGGTGTTACCTGCTATGTTCGCTCACCAGTATAACATGAAGGCTTCCTAGCATCGTTCCACCCCCAAACAGGCAACGGGCTTGTGGAAAGTCCAGCCGAAAGCAGCCGAACCTCAAAGATTGTCATGCTCCGCCCCACTCAGGATGACGCTTCTCCAACTTTGCACAAGCCCTGAAGCAGGCAAAAGCCTGGACGCAAAAATGGGGTACCATCACTGGCACCCCATCTGAAGGTCTGCGCGAGTTGTTAGGACATCGAGCGGACGACGCCGACGACGCGACCCTGCACCTGTACGTTCGCGGCTGGTTCATACCAGGATTCCATAGTTGGATTCATCGGCTGAAGCTTAACCTGCGTGCCTTCGAAATAAATCTTTTTAAGCGTTACTTCGTTGCGGTCCACAACGCGCACAGCAGCCATCTGTCCATTCTCGACGGTTTCCTGATAATGCATCAATACAGTGTCGCCGTCGGCGATCAGCGCGTCGATCATCGAGTTGCCTTTGACACGAAGAGCATATACGTCCTTGACGCGATCCGAGATCAGATCGGAAGGAACATCGAAAAACTCTTCGGTCGTGCTATCGGGCACCGGGATTGGCTGACCTGCTGCGATCATGCCTGCGAGGGGGACGCGGCGCGTATTTGCTACAATCGCTGAAATTGCCGTTTCGACAGCTTCCACGCCTGGCATTTTGATGCCACGCGAAACTTTATTATCACGCTCGATCAGGCCACGCTCCTCCAGTTTGCGGAGGTTATAGGCCACGACCGAAGTCGAGGAAATCTTTAGCTTATCCTGAATATCGCGGATCGAGGGCGGATAGCCCGTTTCTTTCATAAACTTCTGGATATAGTCCAGAATACCATTCTGGCGCTGCGACAGCCCTTCCATGTCCGGCGTCCTTTCGCTCGCCATAGGCCATATCAAAGGCTCAAACGGCGATCTTAGCATATACGTGCGACTTGCGCGCATTATACATTCGCATATACGTTCTGTCAAGCATTTGTTCTAATCTTATGACGAGTTGTAGTAGCTATTGACGGGATGATAAGCCTATACAGTGGTTGGAGCCTCGATGCCGCAAATATGGCGACCAGCAACGATCGAACACGCATCAACGCTCGCAGATATACCAACATCGGTCAGGGGGCGGCGGATAGGAACCTTTCACCGTGCATCGCTTATGGTGCGTCGATGCCGTGATCTCATCAGAGGCGTATAGATTTTGCTAGTACCTCTCCGTCGATCCACGCCTACCAGTAGCCCGAAAAATCTGTACATACAGCAGGATGACTGGAATAAATGCGATTTGTAAAATAAGCAACGTCCACCGCACACCCAGACTATCAACAAAAGAAGCGAGGCCGATCGCAATTATTCCAAACAATATATTGCCAGCAAAGGTGATCATCGAATACATCGTTGCGCGTTGCTCGTTCGTAAACTGCTCATGAAGCAGCTTGTTCTTTGACACATTTGTTATCCCATAGAGAAAGCCCGTCGATGACATAAGGAGTGGTGAGGCCACGCTCGGAAAGGCGAGGGCTACAACATGTGTTAACCTACTGAAAATGTTGTTGAAGATCAGCAGGCGTATCGCACTGTACTTGTTGATCACTTTCCCACTGTAGCGAAAGCTCACGAAATTCCCTAGTGCAGATATACTCCTCGTAAAGCCTACAGCCCATATAGGCCACACTGTGTTATAAAAAATGAACTGAAACTGGAAAAGCGCTTCTTCTACACTGATTTTTATGATTTCGGCGATGCTCAATCTTCTTAGCGGAACATTTGTAGAAAATAGGTGGAGCGCTTCTTTGAGATGGCTATACATCGTACCGAGCCTTTGTCGCTGGATTTTTGGCTCGACCATCCTGAGGGATACCACGATACACCCGAGTTGCGGCACAAGAGACAGCCAGAAAACGAGTGGAAACGAAACGTTTGCGACAAATCCACCCAAGAATGAGGCTATCGTCAGCGCAGGATAGAACATCGAGGTAGTTCTGCCCAGATATTCGTGATATATATCTTCTTCTCCTAGCTCACCTACTGTATCGTACAGCAGCGCATCATTATTCCCACTATGAAAGGCGAGCGACAATCCATCGAAGATCGCACCGCTCACGAATACTGCATACGATTGACCCGACGCATAACATACGAGCGACACCAACTTTGCAATTGCCCCCAAAACAACCGTGTATTTTCTCCCAATGCGATCAGACAGGACACCAGTAGGAATCTCAAATATCGCATCGGATACTTGAGCGATCGATATGATACTGAGTCCAAGGGCGAGAGAGCCTGTGACCTGGGTGAAATATATGATGGCAACAGCAGAATACAGCTTGAAAGCTGAAAGGAAGTTGAACCAGGATAGAAGGCGTATGTTACGCGAAACAGGTATCTTGTTGATCGCTCCATCTCCTCAAAACCGCAGGGCGATGAACTCATCCTGGCGACGGGCACGGCACGCTTGGGAGCAGGATACATGTGGCACCCAGCTTAAAAGTGGCTTACCAAGCCACGCGATGACCTGATGCACCGCTTTCAAACCAATCCACGCTCAGGCCAGCGACGGTGGATAGATCAGATACACGGTGCCGTAGCCTTTGCGCTGCCATGCCTGTTTGAATTGATCGCGGCGATAGACGCGGCGCACCGGACCGTCTTCTAGCGGGAGCACGGCGGGATCGTTAACAATCACATCGCCCGTCGGCGTAAAGCCAACGACGACCAACAAATGCCCATTGCTATGCGCTACTCCGGCGTTGTCGAGCTTGCCCGGTTCCCACGAAATGCTCGTAATCACCGGAATCCCCGCTTCAACCCAGGCGGCAACGTCCGCCAGCGTGTCAAAGCGTGCGACATAGGCTTCCAGGCCCAGGCTGGACGCAAACGCCGTGTTGAAAGGCCAGTTGCCGGTTCCCTCGTAGACCGGATCGTGGACCGCAGGGACCGTCACCCGCACCGCAGCATCCGGATCGGTGAAAGGCGCGAGGCGTGCGTCGCCCAGGCGTTCGTACCAGTAATGCAGCACCATGGTGACCGACACCGGCGAACACCACACGTTGCCACCCTCGAACTCCATCTGCGAAATCGGCGGTACATCCAGGGGCGCAACGCCGTTGGGCAGGTCGGCGTTCGGTGTTCGCGTGACGGGCGTGGTCATCACGGCGACGCCACGCAGGGACGGTGATGGTGCGCCTTCATCGCGGCGCATGATGACACGACATTCAACAGCGGTCGCGGCCTTGCGCATCGTCAGGGTGTCGGTGCTTACCTCGCCGTCGTCGTCACGCTGATTGTCGACGCTATAGCGACGGTCCTGGTCGGCGCTCCACACCCCCATCGTCCACCAGCGCGTCCAGCGGTCGCCAATGTTCACACGCAGCGCGACTTCGATCTCGGTGCCGGATGGCGCGGTGCATTGCCAGGAGGCGATGGCTTCGACAAACGGTTGTGGCGCCGTTTGGGCGGCGAACAGGATGGTCGCTCCCGATGCACCTGGGCGCAGCGACAACACATGATCAGACACCAGGGCGTCGTCCATGACTGCGACGGAATCGGGGATACTCCAACGCAGCAATGCGGTGGGAAACACGGGCATGATTGCTCCTTGCTAGCAAGCAGATTATAATCCAGGTTATCAGCACAGCGAGGGCTGACGGCAAGGAGAAGGCGGTTATGGCGGATGTACGTATTCTGATCGGTGAAGATAACGAGCTCGTCGCGCAGACGCTCAGGGATCAACTGCATGCGCTCGGATACGAAGTCGCCGGTGTCGCGCATACCAGTGCCGATGTCGTGCGCCTGAGCGAGCAACTCACACCCGACCTGATCATTCTGGATATGCAGATGGCAGAGCTTGGTAGTGATGCGACAAAATCCATCGCGGCGCAACGCGAGATACCGCTCGTCATCCTGACACCGTTTTCGGACCCGGAGAGCGTACGGCGTGCTGAGGAAGCGGGCGCGCAGGCCTATTTGGTCAAACCACCGAACTCGGAAGAATTGCCCCCTGCGATCGATATCGCACTGGCACGGCACCGCGAGATGCAGCAGTTACGCTCGCACGTCGGCGAATTACACGCCACCATTGAGGCGCGCAAGGTGGTGGAACGCGCTATCGGCATCTTAATGAAACGGCTCAAGGTAACACGCGCCGAAGCCGAAGCCCGCCTCCACCAACGCGCCGACGGCTCGGAACCCAAGCTCAAAGAGATCGCCCAGACCATCGTCGACTCCGATGCATTGTTGAGTTAGAACTTCGTGCTATAATGGCCCATCATGAACGACCATGGTTCGAACTGGAGCAAGCAACGAGCATGAATCGAGCAAGCTCACATACGATCGAACTGTCCTCAGGGGCGGCGCACGCTTAGGCTGTGCGACCGCCCCTGTGCTTTATGTACGAACAACGGAGCATTACGTCGTCGAAGATGTCTTCGGCGATGCTCCTTGGATACAGGAGGCATCCTATGCATTCGGATCTGATTGGGAAGATCGAGAAAGCCAAGCGCTACGCACAAGAGCCGGAACGGTTTTCACTTGAGACGATCACCGCGACCTTCCGCGGCGGTTCGAGCGACCATGCCATTAGCCTTGAGAATGATCACTGGTCCTGCGATTGTAACTTCTTCCGCACCTGGCAAACCTGCAGCCATGTGATGGCGGTTCAGCGTATTCTCGCGCCGATGCTTTCGGAGCAAGCCCAGAAACCAGCCGGACCCGAATATGTGAGCGAGGACCTGATCGAAGCAGCAGGCTAAGGCTGCCAGCACATTCGACAACCAACGACGCACCGCCAATGATTGATGATGAGTGGTCTGATCCTGCTCATCGCTAAATCAAGTATCATTGGAGGTGCGTCGTTGGTTTATTATGAAACAGTATTTAACACAAGGGAGTTTCCATGGCTCATGATGTAACACTCATTCGCGGTGACGGAACCGGCCCAGAGTTGGTCGAAGCAACACGGCGTGTGCTCGAAGCAACCGGCGTCGCATTTAACTGGGACGTGGTTGAAGCAGGCGTCGATATTATGGAAACGGCGGGAACGCCGTTGCCGCCGAACGTGCTGGAAAGCATCCGACGCACCAAAGTAGCGCTCAAGGGACCGATTACCACGCCGATTGGCACGGGATTTCGTTCCGTGAACGTAGCGTTGCGCAAAGAACTTGATCTGTTCGCCTGTATTCGCCCCTGCAAAACCTACGAAGGTGTACGCTCACGTTACGATAATATTGACCTCGTGATCGTGCGCGAAAACACCGAGGACCTATATGCGGGCGTCGAGTTCGAAGTCGGAAGCGCCGAGGCGAAGCAGATCATCGACATGGCACCGGGCAAAATCCGTGAAGATGCCGCGATCTCGGTTAAGCCAATTTCGCGCTTCGGATCACACCGGATCGTCAAAGCCGCCTTCGAGTATGCGATCGAAAACAATCGCAAGAAGGTGACGGCGGTGGCAAAAGCCAATATCATGAAATATACCGATGGCCTGTTCTATGATGTGGCACGCGAAGTCGCCAAAGAATACGAAGGCCGTGTGGAATATGACGAATGGCTCGTGGACGCGATGTGTATGCAACTCGTTCAGAAGCCGGAAAACTACGACGTGTTGGTAATGGGCAACCTGTACGGCGATATCCTGTCCGACCTGGGCGCTGGCCTGGTGGGTGGCCTCGGCGTTGCGCCTGGTGCGAACATCGGCGTCGACACCGCCCTCTTTGAAGCGACTCATGGCAGCGCACCCAAGTACAAAGGACAGAACAAGGTCAACCCCACAGCGTTGATCCTGTCGGGCTTGCTGATGCTGCGCTACCTTAAGGAAACCGACGCCGCTGACCGCCTGGAACGCGCCGTGTCAGCAGTGATCGCCGAAGGCAAGGATGTCACCTACGACATGAAGCCGAACCGCACCGATCCTACTGCCGTCGGTACCTCGCAGATGGCAGACGCGATCATCGCGAAGCTCTAACGAGCAATCCGTGCATTGACGCTTCGGAGGAGTGGGAACCTGTTCGCAGGTTCCCACTCCTCCGTTATTCACTCCGGCAACCTCACAACCCGTACCCTGCTCATCCAGAATGTCCCCGCTCATCCATGCTCCACTTCTTGCTGGAATATACACATGATGCACCATCTGCAGAGGATATAATGAACAATCCTGCGGGCAAGACTCTCGATCTTGTGTGCCTTGGCTCGTTGATGATCGATCTGGTTGGCCAAACCCCCGGCGACATCCAGACCATCACGTCCTACGAGCGCGTACTTGGTGGCTCGTGTGCGAACGTCGCGTCGACGGCAGCACGTTTAGGTTGCCAGACGGCGGTTATCTCTCGTGTCGGCGACGACGCCTTTGGGCGGTTCACCCACAGCGAATTGCATAGGTTTGGCATCAAGGACGATTGGGTGCAAGTCGATCCACGCAGAGCATCGTCGGTCATTTTTATGTCTGGTACGACCAGCAACCGCGACTTCCTGTTAATCCGGGGCGCAGATCAACACCTCGCCCTCGACGACACATCCCGAGCGGTTATTCGTGAGGCGCGTGCGCTCCATACGACGACGTTCGCGCTATCACAGGAACCGTGCCGCACGGCAGCGATCGAAGCCATCGATATCGCCCACGCGGCCGGACACATCGTGTCGCTCGATCCGAACTTCCGCGCACGTAATTGGCCCAATCGCAAAGAGTTGCTCCCGCTGTTGCGTCGTCTCCTGCCCCTGACAACCGTGATCAAGCCTTCGCTGCAAGATGCGGAAGCAATCTGGGGCGCGGGGCAAACACCGGGCGATTACATCGAACATTTCCACGCCCACGGTGCACGCCAGATCATGCTGTCGTTAGGACGCGAGGGCGTCGTCGTGTCGGATGGACGAACGCTCGAACGTATCTCGGCGATTCCACTCGACGTTGCGAATACTGCTGGCGTTGGCGATGCCTTTACCGCCGCCGCAATCACCGCCTTGCTCAACGGCGAAACCCTGACGGACGCAGCACGCTTAGGCACCCTCGTCGCAGGACACCTTTTGCGTAACAACGACCGAACGGCTCCGTTGCCTTCATTACCAGCCTTGATCCAGCAGATTCGTTCCAGCGACGATGTTTTCCCCGCCGTCAGCATGCGTAACTAATCAGGAGGCCACGATGCTCGATCCAACCCAGCACGGCATGGGGCTAGCACTGTCACGCGCCGAGCTTGAGGCGAGCCTGCCCGTTCCCCTGCTCCCTAACCGTCCCGAGCTTGTCAACCTTTACTGGCAATGCTGGGAGCTTGCGGCACGGATGGTGCGGCACGGCACGCTCGAAAACGGTTTCTCGGAGACGTACATGGATGCCGCCTTCGGCGGTAACATCTTTCAATGGGACACCTGCTTCATCTCGGCCTTCGCCCGCTACAGCCGTGAACTGCTGCCGGTATTGCCCGCCTTCGACAACTTCTACCGTCGCCAGGAATCGGACGGCTATATCGCCCGTGAATACCGTTGGGAAAACGGTGCGCCGTTGTGGCCGAAGCGCAGCGGCGACTCGATCAACCCACCACTCTACTCCTGGGCTGAATGGCAATGCTATCGGCTGCACGGGCAACGCTCGCGCCTCGAAAAGATATGGCCAGTGCTCGACCGGTATTACCAATACCTGCGCGGGTGGCACCGCCTCGAAAACGGGCTGTATTGGATCACTGATATGGGGTGCGGCATGGATAACACGCCGCGCTTTGCCGCCGGATGGGCCGACCTTTCCTGCCAGCAGGCGCTCAACGCCAACATGATGGCACGCATTGCCCATGAGATCGGCAACGAAACGTCGGCAGAATGGTACACCGAGGAGTTCAACTCGCTCTCACAAACGATCAACGATGTGATGTGGGACGAAACTGATGGTTTCTATTGGGATGTGGATGGCGACGGCCTCGCGATGAAGTCAAACACGGTCGCGGCATTCTGGGCGATCCTGGCAGGTGTTGCTCAGCCGACACAGGTGGCGCGATTAGTCGAACATCTGCAAGACCCGGCATCCTACTGGCGCGCTCACCCGTTCCCGACCATCGCGGCGAACCATTCGGCCTACAAGCCGCATGGCGACTATTGGCTCGGCGCGGTATGGGCACCCACCAACTATATGATCGTCAAAGGTCTGCGCCAGTCCGGACATATCGCCTTCGCTCGCGAAGCAGCACTCCGGCATATCGACGCGATCGAGCGCGTGCATCGTGCAACCGGAACCGTCTGGGAAAACTATCGCGCCGACGAGGATGCACCCGGCGTTCCGGCGCGTCCTGACTTTGTAGGTTGGACTGGATGCGGTCCAATCGCGTTGCTGCTGGAAGAAGTCATCGGCATCGAAGTCGATACCCCGACACATACCGTTCGCTGGAACATTGCCGAACCGGGACCGCATGGTGTCCATGCTCTGCCCTTCGGTAACGGCACACTCGACATCGATATTAACGCCGACGAGCAGATCGTCCTACGGTGTGCCCACTCGTTGACATTGGAGATCACCGGACGGCTCGGCAGCGCGCAATGGGCACTGGAGCCCGGACAACACAAGGTCACGCCGAACCCGTAGGGTTTTAACACGTATTACATTTTGGACCTGTATGTACCATCAATCATTACGTTTTGGCACGATTGCTATGGAGCGGGACGATGTGGAGCCCGTAGCATACATGCTCGCCGGACAGCACATGTATGTACTGGGAACTGCAGATGGTGCGTTCAAGCCGATCGGGGCGGAGCATATCGTCGGCAAAATGGGCGGATTCTGGGCGCATCCCCTGCGGGTCGCAGATGGTTGGTTTCTTAATGTCCATGAAGCGGACACCATGGCTCGGCTGGATGACAGCCAGAGCATCGAAGGACATCTCTCGGACATCGAGTTTCACTTCCAGCATGGTCCGCTTCAGATTACGCGCACCGACTTCGTCGTGGAACACGAGCGCGCCGTGTTCGGCCTGGTCGACATTCGCAACAGCGGCGACGCGGCATGGCGTGGGCGCATCGGCTGTGAAGTGCATTTCCAGCTACGTGGTAGCTGGTTCAGCGGCCTCGAAACTGGAACCACCC
This sequence comes from uncultured Chloroflexia bacterium, assembly GCA_963790835.1. Lineage (GTDB taxonomy): Bacteria > Chloroflexota > Chloroflexia > Chloroflexales > Kallotenuaceae > JBBSGA01. Next base: position 665,960 of record CAWBPU010000002.1, on the reverse strand, counting down.
TGACGAGTGTTGAAGATGGGTTGGTCCTGGCCTATGACGCACAGCAGCCAACATGGGGTGGTGCCTTCGGATGTTCGGCGACTGGGGCAATCGAGCAGCGCAGTGAGGATGACCACGTTATCTCGGAATTCATCTTCGACCTCGCCCTCGCCCCTGGCGCAACGCATCAGATTGAGATGCTGCTGGCGGCGGAGCATCAGCACGGCATCAATGGGGCACGTGCGACCTGGCATAGCTTGTCGGGCAACGGGGCAGCCTTGCTTGTCAACAAACGGGCACTTTACCTCGCCGTTGCGCACGAAGGCGTTACCCTGGACGTATCTGACATTGACATCGTCAACGAATATCAGCTTGCCAAGGTCAATATACACATGCTCAGTGCGGACTATGCGCCGTATCTTCCGCCATATCTGCTCGCAGGTGTACCCGAGTACCCACAATTGTTCGGGTGCGATACGGCGTATTCCATTGCAGGCGTCACAAGCGCGGGTTTCGACAGAACCGCACGTTCGGCGCTCATCGCGTTGGGCGACCTGGCACAACGAGCGGCAGGGCGCGTCCCCCACGAAGTAACCACCAACGGTCGGGTGTGGCATCCCGGCAATACCCAGGAAACGCCGCAGTTTGTCCTCGCCGTGTGGGATTATGTGCGCTGGACCGGCGACCTCGATCTGTTGCAGCGCATGTACCCGCTGTGCCGTGAGGGGGTCATGGACTATCTGCCAGCCCAATGGGATGGTGACGGCGACGGCTATCCCAATGGCGACGCTATGATCGAGCGGCACGGCATGGGTTCGCTCAAACTGGATTCAGCGTGCTACCTCTACGCAGCCTGGTACGCCCTGGCAGAAATGGCACATGTGCTGCAACGCCCCGAAGCCGAGACCTTCCGCAAGCGCACGGCAGATTGGCGACAACGCTTCGAGCGCGATTGGTGGATGGAGGACGAGCAACTCTATGCCGATTCTCTCCACGCTGACCTGCGCCCGCAACTCGATGGACATTGGACCCAGGTCGTGCCGTTGCAACTGGGCATAGCTAGCCCGCCACGCGCCCGCACGGTATTACAGGAGATCGAGCGTACGTTCGTCAACGAATACGGTATGGTCCACACTCGTGGGCGCGAAGACCGCGTCTGGACGCTGCCGACGGGGCTCCTTGCCCTGGCACAACTACGGCACGGACACCTTGACCAAGCGATTAAACAGCTACATAACATTGCTATCACTACCCAACATGGGATGCTGGGTTCGTTTGAAGAACTGATCCCCAAAGGTCTGTGTTTCGTACAACTCTGGTCGGCGGCACTATATTTGCAAGGTACAGTCGAAGGGTTGCTAGGAATCGAGCCACAGGCATACGAACATCGCCTACGGCTCCGCCCCCGTCTCCCCACACAATGGTCGTCGGCGGCACTGCGCCACTTCCACGTAGGTGAACATGTGCTCAGCGTTGAAGTAACGCCCGACAGCGCCACGATCATACACGATTCTGGTTCGGTCGACCTCGTAGTCGAGTATGTATTGGAAAATCATCTCGAAGAACAGGAATCAAGCGACTCAACGACGCCAGCGATGCGATACGACACTAGATTCGTTCAAAGTGTAACAATCGCACCGGGACATATGGTCCAGATCACACTCTAAACCCGCTTCGTTCTTTGCGACACGTTTTCGTCACGACTACAAAAGTTGTGGCGCTTCGTTATTGTCCAATACGAGAGGAGAGCAACGACGACCATCATGACACCGGCGATGGCAACGAAGGACGCCATCATTACCTTTATCACCAATGAGTTATGTTCCCAGGAAAGAAGGATGTTATGCGACAACGACGTTCGATAGGCATGATTCTCATGCTCGTACTACTCCTACCCATCATCGTAGCATGTGGTGGCGGCACAACAACCACAACGACTGAACCCGCAGCAGTTCCTACCACAGCCGCAGAACCAACGACCGCTATGGAAGCGACCGAGATGCCGATGGACGAGACCGCAGCCTCTACCAGTGCGGGTGCGGCAAGCACACTCGATCTGACGGCACTTCAGCCGGAAGAAGGCGCAACACTGGTCGTGACGACCTGGGGCGATCCTGCTGAACAAAAGATCAACCAGGATTCGTTCGATCGCTTCACCCAACAGTTCCCTGGCGTGACGATCACGTACCAACCCGCACCGAGCGATTTCCAGACAAAGCTAAAGGCTGATGCCGCTGGTAGCACCCTTGCGGACGTGTTCTACCTGGATTCGAGCCTGATGACCGCGTTTGCACCCAACAGCATTCTGCTGGACCTGACGCCCTCGATGGAAACCGTAGGCGTGAACCAGGGCGACTACGCTGGACAACTCGCCAGCATCTTTGTCGATCAGGGGAAGATCTATGGTCTGCCAAAGGATCAGGGCGCTCTCGCGCTATTCGTGAATAATGCGATCGCCGAACAGGCAGGCGTCGATCCCGCAAGCATCAAGACATGGGACGATTGGCAGGCAGCCGCCGAGAAGATGAGCAGCGGCGATGGCAACGCCCGTGTCTACGGTCAATGTTCATCGACCGACATCCAGCGCCTGGGCGCAATGATGATCGAAAACGGCGTCAAACCTGTCACCGACACCAAGGCCAACTTCAACGATCCTAAGGCAGTCGAAGCAGTCGAATTCTTCTATGGCCTGTTCCGCGACAAACATGCTGTGATTCCTGGCGACATCGGCTCAGGCTGGTGCGGCGAAGCGTTTGGCAAAGGTCAGGTGGCAATGGCGCTCGAAGGCGGCTGGATGATTTCGAGCATGGCTTCGACCTATCCCGACATCGAATACACGGCGATTCCGTTGCCGACGCCCGCCGGTGGCACACAAGCCTCGCTGGTGTTCACCAACGGCTGGGCTGCCAAGGCCGACACACAGTATCCGAAGGCTGCCGCGGCTCTGGTGCTGTATTTGACGAGCGCCGCAAATCAGAAGCCGATCCTGGAAACAGGCTTCGCACTTCCGACTGTGAACAGCCTGCTCACCGATCCATACTTCGATAAGAACCCCAACGCCAAGGTGCTTGCTGAGGCCGGTGCCTACGGCACGCCCGCGGACTTCGCGTTCGGAGGTCCTGCCAAGAAGGACGATGTGATCAAGGCCGTCAACACTGCGCTCGAACGTATCTGGTTGGGTCAGGGCGACGTACAGTCGAACCTCGACCAGGCTGTTCAGGAAGCCGATCAGATCCTTTCGGCACAATAACGAGTCGTTTGGGATGGAGGAGCCTTTCGGCTCCTCCATCGCACATTTATGCGGCAAGGAGCATGGTCTATGGCAGCGCAAGCAGTGCGACAGCCCCCACGTCAACGCGGTGAAGGGCTTCATCGGGGGGAAACACTTACAGCCTATTTGTTCATCGCCCCATATTTGCTTATTGCAAGTATCTTTACCATCGGGCTGCTGGTGTACGCATTTTATATCAGCTTCTCGAACATGACCTCGACACTCCAACGCAGTGTACAGATCGTTGGCATCCAGAACTACATCGAAGCGTTCTCGAATCGAGATTTCCGCACAAGTTTGATCAATGTTTTTTGGTACTTCCTGCTCGTCACATCGTTGCAAACAGTCGCGGCGATTATGTTGGCGATAACACTCAACCAGCGGCTCAAAGGACAGCGGTTGTTTCGCACGCTATTTTACGCGCCCAGCGTGACCTCGACCGTCGTTATGTCGATGATCTTCTTGTGGTTGTACCTACCAAGCGGCTTTATCAACTATGGATTAGGTCTGGTCGGACTGCCCGACAACACTGCATGGCTCCGCAACCCAAACGGTCTGATTCAGAACTTCATGTCGCTGTTTGGCGTCCAGGTTACGAACCCCTTTTTGCGGGGTCCGAGCATCGCCTGGACAGCGATTATGTTCATGAACGTGTATTCAACCGCACCATCGCTCATGCTCCTGTTCCTGGTGGCGTTACAAGATATTCCCGATTCGATCTATGAAGCAGCAGCAATCGATGGAGCGACGGGTATGCGCCAGTTCTTCTCGGTCACGTTGCCACTGCTTCGCCCGTCGATCGTGCTGGTGGTAGTGCTGGGAACAATCGGCACGTTCCAGGTGTTCGACCAAGTGTCGTTGATGACCAAAGGTGGACCGCTCAATACGACGCTCACGCCAGCCTACCTCATCTACACCAAGACGCTCGGACAGGCTACATCGGCGGATGCGTCGCTGGCGGCGGCGATGGCGTTCATCCTGGCGGCGATCATCTTCATCATCACCTACCTGCAACGCCGGTACATCGAAGCGGGAACGGAACGGTACTAACCGACCGCCAACCAAGGAGAAACATCAATGGCTGTTTCAATCGACCGTTCCATACCTGTCAGCCGCTCGCAACAGACCGGGCGACCCTGGCAAATGTTTATCCGCCCTACACTGTTATATCTGCTGCTCATCGTCGTTAGCTTGTCCCTCTTTTCCCCATTCATCCTGGCGTTTTTGAGCACCTTTAAAAGCAACGCCGAGGTCACGGCCTACCCACCGCGACTGTTCCCAACCGTGTGGCACCCCGAAAACTGGGCGAAAGCCTGGAACGTCGAAATTCAGGGCGCGGGCAACAACATCTTCGCTCGTTGGTTATTCAACAGCTTCTGGCTGGCGATCGTAAACATGGTGACGCAACTGTTTTTCTGTTCGCTCGCCGCGTATGCCTTCGCACGCATGAATTTTCCGGGCAAGAACGTGATCTTCTCGTTCATGATCGCAACGATGGCGATTCCAGGAGCCGTGACGCTCATTCCAGGCTTTGTGTTTTTTTCGAAGCTCCAATGGATCAACACCTACTGGCCTTTGGTCGTTCCTGGCATTGTGGGTCCGTTCGGCATCTTCACGCTTACGCAGTTCTTCAAGTCGATCCCCCGCGAACTCGAAGAAGCTGCCTTTATGGATGGCTCCACGCGCTTTCAAACCTACTGGAACGTCGTACTGCCACTGTCGAAGCCAGCACTCGTGACGTTGGCGGTGATCACGTTCCAGGGTTCGTGGAACAATTATATCGGACCGTTGTTGTTCCTACGCCGTCCCGGGCTGATGACGCTTACGGTGGGATTGGGCTACTTCCAGTCGCTATTCGCGGTCGATTGGGCGTCGATCCTGGTCGGCTCGATGTTCAACGCGATCCCGATCCTGATCATCTTCTTCATCTTCAATAAATATTACATGCAAAGCGGCAGCACCAGCGGTCTGGCTGGACAATAACAACGCAGCCGACGCGAAGGGGCAACCTGTATGGTTGCCCCTTCGCGTTGCAATCGAACGGTCACAGTATCCGACGAGGCCACCACACCTATCGATGGGTCAGTCATCATGATAGTTGTCTGCGCTTACGGTTAGCGCCAGTCAGCCAGCGCACCGGGACGACCAGGAGCAAGAACGTCGATCTTGCGACTGGCAAGGGTCAAGCGTACTAACTGTGAGGCCTGGTCGGTGTCCTCTTGAAACAAGATAGCTCGTCCATTGGGCGACCAACGTGGATGTCCTGCTGGAGCCGTCCCTGTCTTCCAGACTTCGATATCACCCGTGCCTATATTCATAATCGCCACACGCTCGGCGTCGCCATATCTTCGACCGAAGGCCAGTTGTGTTCCATCCGGCGACCAGGTTGGCCAAAAATCGCCATTGATATTGGTGCATTCAGCCTGCGAGGGCGGCTGCGTCGCTTCGACAGGATTGCCATTGGCGATATCGAGAAAATAGATACGCATACACGGACTATTATTGAGCCGTCCGCTAAAAGCGATGCGATCACCTTTGGGCGACCAGGCGGGCGCACCTTCCCATGAAGAACTGGAAGCAAGCTCGCGCACATCACCGGACGCGAGATCAAGCAGCACGATGTCGTGCTGCATCCACATATCATCTCGGTGAGCGACCTCAGCCACCAATTGCTTGCCATTCGGTGACCAACTTGGCGAACGCGCCAGGGTGTACTCGGACAACACGCGCTGCCGTTCCGTCCCGTCTGCATTGATCAACCACAGTGTTTCGATACCACTTACATGCTCAACATAGACGATGCGCGAGCGATCCGGCGAGATCGCGGGGAGTGCCGCGCTCGTCCCAATCGGCAGTCGCGTAATCTGTTTGACAGTCGTGCCGGTCCGTACGAACAGGTTATCGTTGCCGTCAGAGGTCGGCGCGACGTACGCGACCATCCCTTCGACCGAAATGCCCTGGCTGACACGCGGCGGCGTATAGGCCATGTTCCACACACCAACGATCTGATCGCGTATCATCCACGTCCCAATACCGCCAGCGGCGAGCAGCGCAAAGACCAGCACCAGCAGCGCCATGCCCCGCAGGGCCCCGCCCTGACTTGGCGGCTGTGGCAGCATGCGCGGCGCGGGCGTCCACAAGGGACGGCTGGACAACTCATTGCCTGCCGAGGCATGCAGTTTTGCATGAAGTGGTCGACTGATCTGGATTGTGGCTCCAGTCACGTTCGCGCCGAGCGGTGTTTGCAGCGCCGTGCAAAAATCGTTGACGTTTGGGAATCGATCCGCAGGTTTAAGCGCGGTCGCACGCACGATCGCCATTTCAATTTCTGGCGAAAGCGTGGGATCGATCATACGCGCGGGCGGCAGTGCAAAGGGCGACGCTCCAGGATTATGACCCGTCACCATCTGGTGAACGACTGCGCCCAGGCTATAGATATCCGAACGCGGTTCGGTCTGCCCACCGTACTGCTCAGGCGGCGCATAGCCGGGAGTGCCAAACTGCGCCGTATCCGTGATCTTGCCAGGAGTGAACAGCCGTGCGATACCGAAATCGATCAGCTTAAGCTCGCCTTCCGGCGTGACCATGATGTTGCCGGGCTTGAGGTCGCGGAACACAATCGGGTGAGGCTGTTCGTGCAGATAGCGCAGCACCTCGCACAACTGGCGAGTGTAGTCGATTACCTGTTGGATCGGCAACCGCCCGCCAGACTGCTTGAGTACGTCACGCAACGTCTGCCCCGGCACATACTCCATCACCAGAAACCACTCGTCGTCCTGGCTGAAGTAGTCCCATACGGCAGTAAGGCCAGGATGTCGCAGACGAGCGAGCGTTAGGGCCTCACTTTGGAACAACTGAGCAGCCTGAGCAGTTTCGTCGGGCGGCAAGCTACGGGTCGAGCAGATTTTGATGGCAACCGCACGCTGGAGACGTAAATCTTCGGCGAGATATACCGCACCAAAGCCACCGCTCCCTAGCAATTTGCCAAGGCGGTAACGTCCTGTAATTACCTGGTCGGTTAAGGCCATCACTGCCACTATGGTCGATTCAAGGCTCGAACTCCAGCAGACCGCTCTACCCTGGGTGGGATTGTGCAGCGCGTTTGTAAGCCTTCCTCCTGTGCATGCATTGTAATACATGGCGATGAAGCGCGAGAATATTCCCACTCTTATACCATTAACGATGAAACCATGGTAAAAGTTCCACCAAAATAGGCACCATTTACAATGTTCACCAAAGAATATGGCTATGCTATAGTTATATACTTGTGTTCGAGGAGGAGAATGTGCAGGATCAGCTTCCGCAGGGAACCGTCGTCGGTGGTCAGCAGGCGAAATACGAGGTGTTGAACAGTGTCGGACGAGGCGGCATGGGTGTCGTCTACCGCGCACGGCGCACGACCGACCAGGCTGTAATTGCCTTGAAGGAGATGCGACCCGCCGACGTGACGAAGCCTGAGGAACAGCAAGAGTTCCGCATGCTCTTTACTCAAGAAGCCGAACTCCTGTTACGGCTCGATCACCCGAACATCGTTGATGCTTTTGAAACGTTTGAATGGCACGGACGGCCATACTTCGTTATGGAATTCGTCAACGGCGTCACGCTTGAAAAGCGGTTACGCGATGCCAACGCTCCGGCCTTCGAGCAGGATGCCCTGGTGTGGGCGATCCAGATGGCACGCGTCCTTGGCTATCTGCATGTTCAGCAACCGCCGGTAATCTACCGCGACCTCAAACCTGGCAACGTGATTCTGACGCCCGACAGCGTGATTAAGTTCATCGACTTCGGCGTCGCCCGGCAATATAAGGCGGGGAAGTCCAAGGATACCGTCGCGATCGGTACGTATGGCTACGCGCCGCCAGAACAGTACGGTAAAGGACAAACCGACGCACAATCAGACCTGTACACCCTGGGCGCGACACTGTATCATCTGCTCACAAATCTGGGACCAATTCCACTCCGCACGCCGGAGCCAGGGTCAATCCAACAGCACAACCCATCAGTCAAATCAGCAGTCGAACAGGTCGTGATCAAGGCCATGCAGCAGGATCGGTCGTTCCGTTTCCGCAACGCGCAGGAGATGGAAAACGCGATGATCGCGTGTCTAACCGTCCCGCTGCCAGCAAGCGCAACACCGCCCGGCGCGCCGGATATTTCAGACGCGACGCAGCGCACCAGCGCGCCCGTTGTGCCGCCGAAAGCGCGCCCCGCGCCAGCGCAACGACCACAGCCAACGCGAGTGCCGATCACACAAACACCCGTATCGGTCAGCAGCAATCCCGTGTTTTGCCCGAATTGTGGGCGTGGCAACAAAGTGGGCGCGCGTTTCTGCTCGGCGTGTGGCACCCAGCTACCCACTGGCACTCCCGCCACCTCGCAATCGACGCCCATCGTCCAGCAGCCAACCCCACAGTCGCGTTCGGCACGCTTCGTCGTGACGACGCCGCGTGGCACCTGGGATTTTCCGCTGGTCAATTTTCCCTGCCGCATCGGGCGGCGCGATCCGTCACAGTCGCATTTTCCCGAACTCGACCTCGCGGACTACGATCGTGGTCATGCGTCGCGCCGCCACGCCGTGATCGAACGACGCGGCACGCAGTATGTCCTCACCGACGTTGGTAGCGTCAACGGGACCTTGCTCAACGGCACAAAGGTGCAGTCGCATCGGCCACAAACTCTCCAACCGGGCGACCAGGTGCGTATTGGTGACGTGGAAATGCGTTTCGAGTGGGTCTAACCACACCGTGGACGATAGAACATCGCAAGCGTACACAGCCCGAGAAGGCATGATACCGTCCCGGGCTGTGTACGCCATGTAGTCAACGAGGGCTATTCCGTGAGTGCAGCCTGCACACGCGGCATCATCGCGTCGATCTGTTCAAGCGACACAGCGCCGACCGACAAACGCATCCAGCCGGTGTTCTCGTCGTAGCCGAACGCCTGGAACGGCACGACCGCACAACCTGCCTGTTCGAGCAGGTAGCGTCGGATCGCCTCATTGTCGGCGAAGGTCTCACCGCGCAACGTTTTGCCTTGCAGGTCGAAGCGCACCGATAGATAGATCGCGCCCTGCGGCGGCACAGCCTCGACCGGTAAGCCAGCGGCAGCCATCGCCGTGAAGCCCTGATACAACGCCTGCAACCGTGCCTCGACATCGCCGAGCATCGACGCTGGTATGCTCGCCAGCTCTTCGACGTCATCCAGCACCTTCGCCGTCGCCACCTGCATCGGATGCGGTGCCCACGCGCCGACAAGGCCCATGATGTCCTTCATCGCCCCGCTAGATGCGGCGGCGCGACGGCCCAGCCGACACGCATGCCGGTCGCCGCAAGGCCCTTCGAGATGCCGTCAACAAAGATCGTGTAAGCAGCCATCTCCGGCACGACTTCGACCGGCGTGACGTGCTTACTGCCCCGAACTGGAGCATCCAGTACATCTGGTCGTACATCACGTACAACGCGTGCTCGCCTGCGTGTTCGCGACGATGGTTTTCCTCGACGATCATTTCGCTGATGCGGGTCAATTCTTCGGCCGAGATCATCGTGCCGGTCGGATTGAGCGGCGTGTTGAGGCAGATCAGCCGCGCCTCGTGAATGTACGGACGAATGTCATCGGCACGCGGCAGGAAGTTGTCCTCGCGTCGCATCTTGATCTCGACCGCGCGTGCTCCCAGCATCCACAGTAATGGTTATTCATCCACGACGGCACCGGGTACACCACCGTATCGCCGGGATTGACCAGGGCGCGATAGGTAGCATACAGCAACGGGCGTCCGCCGCTCGCGATCAGCACACTCTCGATCGGGTAGCGGAGGCCGAGTTCACGCTCGTACAGGCGTGTGATGGCACCGCGCAGATCGACGACCCCATCCGAGGGTGGATAATTGGTGATCCCCGCCTTAAGGGCGGCGACCGATTCGTCGATCAGCAACGATGGTACCGGAAACTGCTTGGGGTTGAAATCACCAATAGTCAGATTGCAGACCTCGTGGCCCTGCGCGATCATCGCCCGGATCTCGTCTGCGATCTTGAGGATCTGCGAGCCGGTGATGCTGCGAGCCAGGTCAGAGAGATCGTGCTGTGCCGTGGCTTGTGCCTGTGCTCCATCGGGCAACCAGGCCGATACGTCTATAGCCGCCGAATGAGCGGTACTCATAGAAACTCCTTCATCATGCTTAGGATGGCTGCTCAGCCATCAGAGCCTCGAATTGATCGACCAGGTGCCCGAAGAACTCCATCGCTCGCTCGACCGGCTCCGGCGTTGTCATGTCCACGCCCGCGCCACGCAGCAATTCGATCGAAGTCTTAGAGCTGCCGCCACGCAGGAACGACAGGTAGCGATCCACGGCGGGCTGTCCTTCTTGCAAAATGCCTTGCGCCAGAGCCGTCGCGGCAGAGATGCCTGTCGAATACTGGTAGACGTAAAAGCCGCGGTAAAAGTGCGGAATACGCATCCATTCGAGCTTGATCTGGTCATCGATCACGACATTCGACCCGAAATAGCGCTTGAGCAGATCGGTGTAGATGTTCGTCAAACTATCGGCGGTCAGCGCCTCGCCCGCCTCGGCACGGCGATGGCTCTCAAGTTCGAACTCCGCGAACATCATCTGGCGGAAGAAGGTCGCACGATAGTCGTCAAGCTGCTGATTAACGATCTGCAAGCGTAGTTCCTGGTCCTCGATAGTGTTCAACAGATGGTCGGTCAGCAACGCCTCGTTGAGCGTCGATGCGACTTCGGCCACGAAGATCGTATAGCTACCATATACGTAGGGCTGTGTCTGGCGCGTCAAATACGAGTGCATCGAATGTCCAAGTTCGTGCGCGAGCGTGTACACATTGTTGAAGTTGTTCTGATAGTTCATCAGAATGAACGGTTGAGTGGTATAGCCACCTGAGCTATAGGCACCGCTGCGCTTGCCTTCGTTCTCGTACACGTCGACCCAGCTGCGTTCGTACAAGCCGTCGTGGACAGCATCGACATATTCCGGTCCGAGCGGCGCCAGCGCCTGTTCCACCATGCGGCAGGCCTCGTCGTAGTCGACTTCGCCGTCGCGCCGGGCACGAGTTGCACATACAGGTCGTACATATGCAGTTCGTCCACCCCCAGGAACTTTTTACGCAGTCGCAGATAGCGATGGAAGTGATGCAGGTTCTTATTGACCGTGTCGACCAGGTTCTGATAAACCGACAGCGGAATCGCCTTCGGGATCGAGCGCCGCCGCCAGCGACGACTCGTAGCCGCGCACCTTGGCGTCGAATATATCGCGCCGAACCGCACCACTCAGGGTCGCGCCCAGCGTATTGCGGTGCTCGGCATATTTGCTGTACAGCGCCTCGTACGCATCCTGGCGCACGCGCCGATCCTTGCTTTCCATGAACAGGATATAGCGTCCTTTGGTCACTTCGACCTCGTTGCCGTCCTCGTCCCTGATCGTCGGGAACTTCATATCGGCGTCGTTGAGCATGTCGAAGATGCGCCTGGCGCGCGTGTCACTTCGCTTGCGGCGGCCAGCACCGCCTCGACTTCAGCCGAGCGGACATGCGCACGCTGACGACGTAGTTCGTTCAGGTAATGACGATACACCTGCATCTCGGCAGATGAATCGAGATAGCCATCGATCTGCTCATCCGACGAGCGCCAGGAGTTCCGGATCGAAAAAGGCGGTCGCGCTACCAAACTTCGCGCCAAGCATCGACATGCGCTCTACATAGCCCTGGTAGTTGGCGTTGGTGGTATCCTCGTCGCGGCGCATGAAGGCATACACCAGCAGTTGATCCAGCGTCTTCGCGCCTCATGAATCGTCGTGATCGCGTGCAGCAGCTGCATCGGGACCATTCGCAAGTGTTCCTGTCAGCGCCGCTTAGCTTGGCAGCATATCTTCGGAACGGGTGAAATCTGCTTCCCACAGGTCGTCATGGGCATAAATGCTTTCGAGATTCCAGGTATGTTCCTCTAGAACATCCTGACGTTTGGGCAGTGCAGCGCATGGTCGCCACGAGCAAACTCCTTTTCTTGAGCAGCCTGTACAATCTGTTGCTAATGACGATATATCCAACAATAGATTGTACCAGTGATCAGTTGAAGATCGTGACGAGCTCGGCCTGCTGGTCGAGCAGATCAGGCGATGATCCGGTCGTCGGCTGCGATCCTGGTATCGCCACGCGGGATGATCGATGCCAGCACGTATTACTGTTGCCAGCACACATTCGTTGGGCAGGTGACTGTCGATCGTTCGTCCGATCATGTGTGATGTCGGCGCGATTCAGTTCAACCAACGACACCTGGCCGCCAGCGAGCTTGAACAGCGGAATCAGGTCGCCCAGGGTCAGTTCTTCGTGGATCAGACGCGCCAGCATCCCAGCGTGGGAGATCGCGATATCGACGCCCATACGCGGGGTAAACAGCCATTCGTTCTTCGGGTTGTTGATCCGAGCGATAACCCGACCGACGCGATACTCGTGCTTGGCGAGTTTGGCGACAACCAGATTATCTTCGTCGTCGCCTGTCGTCGCCACGACCGCCTGCATCTAGCAGATATTCGGCATCGCGCAGTACTTGGGGATTACAACCGTCGCCATGAATGACAGTGACGCTGCGTAGCTCCGCGCGCGACGTACGGCGATCTGCTCATCCTGCTCGATCAGTATCACCACATGCCCATGCTCTTGAAGGATATGCGCCAGATTGGTGCCAACCTTGCCACCGCCGACGATCAGAATATTCATGTCGTAGCTCCCAGCAGGACAAGCATATGTCCATAGCGCAAACCCTAGCACTAAACGATAGATTTTCTTCCTTGATCACCTACGTCTGTTGCCTCCCGCTCGGTCGTGCGCTGTGCTCGCGCGTGGTGGCATAATCGACGCCGGCCATCAGCAAGCCAAGGTGTTCGCGTGTGGTGGTCTGGGCATCGACGATGCCGACGATCTGACCTTTGTACATAACGGCGATGCGATCCGCAAGCGCCAGGATCTCGTCAAGTTCTGCCGAGATCAGCAGCACCGCAGTTCCTGCGTCACGCTCGGCAATAATATTCTTGTGAATAAACTCGATCGAACCAACGTCGACACCACGTGTCGGTTGGGATGCGATCAGCAGCTTGAGCGGTCGCGAAAGCTCGCGAGCGATGATCACTTTTTGTTTGTTGCCGCCGGAAAGCGTGCCGACTGCCGTGTGTGCGCTGGGTGTGCGAACATCATACTTCTCGACCAGCTCCACGGCGTTCTTGGCGATGGCATCCTCGTTGATACGCACTCCGTGTGCGAACGGTGGCTGATAATAGCGATTGAGCACCAGATTGTCGGCGATCGAATACGAGAGCACCAGTCCATGCTCCTGGCGATCTTCCGGAACATGTCCGATGCCGGCCTCGAAGACGATGCGGGTTTTGCATTCGTCAGGTCATGCCCGGCGATCGGGACATGCCCGCCAGCGGTCGGACGCAACCCGGTCAGCGCCTCGACCAGTTCGGTTTGACCGTTGCCCTGCACCCCCGCGATCCCCAACACCTCTCCGGCACGCACTTCAAAGCTAGATGCTCGACGGTGGTCTGTCCGCGGTCATCGCTTGCCGAATAGTTCTTGACCTTCAGCACGACCTCACCGGCCGCGCGTTCCTGCTTGGCGACCTGCAGAATCACGGCGCGACCGACCATCATCTCGGCCAGCGATTGTGGTGTGGCCTCGCGCGGGTTTCGCCTCGCCGACGACTTCGCCGCGTCGCAGCACCACGATCCGGTCGGCGATGCTCAGCACTTCGCGCAGTTTGTGCGAAATAAAGATCACCGATGTGCCCTGCGCCACAAGTTCGCGCAACACGACGAATAGTTCGTCGGCTTCCTGCGGCGTCAGCACGGCGGTTGGCTCGTCCAGGATCAGGATGCGTGCGTCGCGGTACAGCGCCTTGACGATCTCCACGCGCTGCTGCTGTCCGACCGAGAGGTCTTTGACATAGGCATCCGGGTCGATCTCAAGCCCATAGCGTTGCGAAGGTCACGGATCGGGTGGCGTGCGTAATTGATGTCGAGTATCCCGTTGCTCGATGTCTCGATGCCAAGAATAATATTTTCGGCGACGGTAAAGACCGGCACCAGCATGAAGTGCTGATGTACCATGCCGATGCCCAGGCCGATCGCTTCGCTGGGCTCTTGATTCGCACCGGCTTGCCATCCACCAGCATCTCGCCCGAGTCCTGGTGGTACAGGCCATACAGGATGTTCATCAGCGTGGTCTTGCCCGCACCGTTCTCGCCGAGCAGTGCCAGCACCTCGCCGTGGTGCAGCACCAGGTTGACATCCTTGTTGGCGACAACACCTGGAAAGTACTTTCGGTGACGTTGCGGGCTTCCAGAACGATCTCGCGCTGCGTGTCATGTGTCGCCCCAGGGATGTCTCCGAACAGACGAATTCTTTTTCGTAGGGTTGTCCGACTGCGGCCGGTGGGGAGGCACGACCGATCACACCGGCCAGGATAATGATCGTCAGCAGGTACGGAAACATGCCGACCAACTAGGCGAGATCGGAATACCAAATTGCTGTGCATTGAGCTGGAGAGCGCTGGCCGAGCCAAAGAGCAGCGCCGCAGCCCAACCACCCCAGGGCGTCCAGCCGCCGAAGATCAATGCGGCCAGCGCAATAAAGCCACGACCATTGGTCATCTGCTTTCAAAGGTCGGCACCGCTTCCAGCGTGAAATACGCGCCGCCGATGCCGGCGATGATCCCGCCGATGACCACGTTGGCATAGCGTACCCGTGTGACATTGATGCCGACCGTATCTGCCGCGCGTGGATTTTCGCCGACGGCACGCATGCGTAGACCCCAGCGTGTGTAGAAGAAGACCAGATGCGCCACGATCACCAGGATGATCGCCAGCCAGGCGATCGGCTGTTGCTGGAAGATCGGCCCGATCACCGGCAGGTCGGCAGCAGCGGAATCCGCACAGCCGGAAATAATCCGGCCGATGGCAGATTGACGGCCTCAGCACCTGGGCATTCAGAAAGCCGGTCATGCCGACAGCCAGAATATTGATCACCGTGCCGCTGACGATCTGATCGACCTTGAAGGTGACCGACAGCCAGGCGTGCAAGAGCGCCATCAGACCACCAGTGAGCATACCGGCCAGCAGACCGAGGCCCAGGCTCTGGGTATCCGCCGTACGATGAAGGCACCAAACGCCGACGAGAGCATCATGCCCTCGATCGCGATGTTGACGACGCCACTGCGCTCGCAGAACAATCCGGCGAGCGCACCGAGCGTGATCGGCGTAGCAAAGCGCAGCGTTGTCGCCAGCATACTGCCGCAACCTCCGCCGCCGACACGTTGTCCGAGCGGAACAATACCGCGAGCACGATCAAGGCCGTGAGCGTCGCGATGATAAAGATAAAGCGTCCGCGCGTCATGATGCTCCGAGCCTTTCAACCGTCAGCGTACCCAATGATGGAATCGATGCGGACCTGTTAGCTCTTGCCCCAAGCCGCGACTGAGCACTGCCTGTTCGCTCTGAGTTCGACGTACGGATGCGATACAGCCAGCGCACGATCTGTTCTGCGGCGATAAAGATCAAGATCAGCGCCTGGATCACCGAAATAATATCCGCCGAGATCTGGGTGCGGAACTGCATCTGCGTCGCGCCGTTGCGTAGGGCACCGAACAGCAGCGAGGAAAGCACGACACCCAGCACGGTATTCTTGCCGAGCAGCGCGATCGCGATGCTGTCGAAGCCATAGCCAATGTTGAAGCCGAGCGTGCTGCGATAGTTGACGCCTGACACCTGCACCGCACCGGCCAGGCCCGCGAGCATGCCGCTGAGCGCCATCGCCAGCACCACGTTGCGCGACACACCCATGCCGGCATAGGCAGCAGCGGCCGAGTTGGCGCCAACCGTACGGATTTCAAAGCCCCAGGTGGTTTTCCAGAGGAAATACCAGACACAGACTGCCGCGACCAGCGCCAGCAGGACGCCTGCATGTAGGCCTGGGATAAGCATCGGCAGGCGTGCCGCTTCGGCGATGCGTGGCGTCTGGGCGACGACGTTGAGTGGATTCGGATCTTTCCAGGGTCCGCTGAGCAGATAGCTGCCGATCTGCGAGGCAATATAGTTGAGCATGATCGTGGTGATCACCTCGTGCGCGCCGGTCCGTGCCCTGAGCACACCGGGGATCGCACCCCACAGGAAGCCGCCGAGCCATGCCGCCCAGCATGGTCAATGGCAGATGGATGATCGTCGGTAGACCTTACAGGCCGAAGCCGACACCGGCCGCGCCCAGAGCGCCCATCAGCAACTGGCCTTCGGCACCGATGTTGAACAACCCACAGCGAAAGGCGAGCGCGACCGCGAGCCCTGCGAAAACATAGGGTGTGGCACGCACCAGTGTTCCGATGATCGCTGCCCGGTCGCCGACTGCACCGTTGAGCAGACCGCTATAGCCGTCCCAGACAAAGCGCAGGCCAAGCCAATCGCCCGAAAACTTTGGCCCGGCCAGCCAGATAATAATCGCGCCCACGAGCAGAGCCGTGAAGATCGCCAGCACCGGGATCAAGGCGCCGCGGATCATGTCGCAGCCTGTTGCTGTTCATCGCTGCCCCTGAGGTGAAGGAGCCAGAGCGTATGCAACCAGGATGCTGCCATACGCCGGAGGTCAACCGTCCTAGCTGGCCGGCTTGGCCGGTGGCACGTTGGTCTTGAGCGTTCCATCTTCGAGTTGCATGCGCATCTCGTCGATCTTGGCCTTGATCTCGGCCGGGATCTTGGCATCAAAGTCATGATACGGTGCCAGACCGACCTTGCCGAGAAGTTGCCACCCTCAAGGGTGCCTGCCGCAGCCTGTTGAATCAATCCGGAACACCCTCGTCGATGATCTTCATCGCGCGGAGATCAGCACGCTGGATGCTTCCGGCACGGTCAAGTACTGGTCGGCATCGACGCCGATGGCGCCACACCGTGCTGGCGCGTTCAGCGACAGCGAAGAGTGCGCCGTTTCCGGTCAGCCACCTGCGCCGAAGACCACATCGACGCCTTGGTCGAGCATCGACAACGCCGTTGCCTTGCCCCATTCAGGATCGGTGAAGGTCTTGTCGAAGCCGACATCGCTATGGTAAACCGTCTGGACATCGATATCGGTTTTGGCGTAAATGGCGCCTGCACGATAGCCTTCGCCGAACTTCCACACCGGTGGCACAGCGTCGGTCGCGACGACCGCGCCGATCTTGTTCGCTCTTGGAGTACAGGGCCGCCAGCGCACCAGCCAGGAAGCCAGCCTTGTCTTCGTCGAAGATCAGACCGACCAGGTTCGGCAGCGTCTCAGCCTGGAACTGGTCGACGCCGATGAACAGGATGTCCGGATTGGCCTTGGCCGCTTCGATCGTCGGCTCGCCCAGGGCGAAGCCGACGGTGACGATCACATCGTACTCCTCGGTGACGAACTGGCCGATGTTTCTTGGCGAAGTCATTCGGGTCAGTCGTTTCGATCACCTTGGATTCACCGCCGATCGCCTCGGCGCCCATCTGAACACCCGTCCAGGCCGACTCGTTGAAGCTCTTATCGTCGAGCTTGCCGACATCGGTCACCATGCCGATCTTGAACGGTGTGCCGCTGGTACTGCCAGTCGTCGTGGCGGTTTCCGACATGGCAGTTTCCGATGCCGTCGTCGCAGTTTCCATCGGCATCATCGTTTCCGCTGCTGCTGCAGTTTCCGCTACGGCTTCAGTTGGCATGGCTTCGGCTGCCGTGGGATCGCTGGCCGCAGCAGTCGTTGCGACAGCGGTGGATGATTGTGTGGCAACAGGCGGAGCGCCGCATGCCGCGACGATTGAGAGGAGCAACAGGCTGACGAAAAGCAGCGAACATTTCTTAAACATGATATTCCATACACTAAGAAGCCAGAAGACCAGAAGCTGATTGCAAATGCTCATCTCCTGATCTTCTGACTTCTGACTACACAAAAAGTTTAGCTAGGTTTTGCGGGTGCGACGTTCGTCTTGAGCGAACCATCCTCGAGTTGCTTGTTCAATTCGTCAATCTGCGCCTTGATTTCGGCAGAAACCTTGGAATCGAAATCGTGGTACGGGGCGACGCCAACCTGACCGTTGACGTTACCGCCTTCGAGCGTTCCCATGGATTCCTCCATGAGCAGGTCAGCAACGCCTTGATCGATAATCTTGACGGCGCTACGTCATCAGCACGGCCTGTGCTTCGGGGACTGTTTCATACTGGTCGGTATCGACACCGATGGCGGCAATACCGCTGCTGGCACGTTCGGCAACGCCATACAGCGCTCCCGTGCCGGTAGCGCCACCGGCACCGAACACAACGTCAACGCCCTGATCGATCATCGAAAGGGCGGTTGCCTTGCCCCATTCGGGATCGGTAAAGGTCTTGTCGAAGCCTACATCGCTGTGATATACCGTCTGGACGTTGATGTCCGGCTTGACGTGCAACGCACCAGCGCGATAGCCTTCGCCGAAGCGCCATACCGGCGGCACAGCGTCGGTTCCCAGGACTGCACCGATCTTACCGCTCTTGGAATACAAGGCTGCTAGCGCACCGACGAGGAATCCAGCCTTGTCTTCTTCAAAGATCAGACCGGTCAGGTTCGGCAGCGTTTCCGCCTGGAACTGGTCGACGCCGATGAAGCGGATGTTCGGGTTTGCCTGCGCAGCGGCGATGGTCTGCTCACCAAGGCCGAAGCCCACGGTGACGATCACATCATACTGCTCGGCAACGAACTGACCGATGTTGCGCTCGTAGTCGTTCGGGTCAGTCGTTTCGATGACCTTCGATTCGCCGCCGACCGCTTCCGCGCCCATCTGCACGCCCGCCCAGGCCGAGTCGTTGAAGCTCTTATCGCCCAACTTACCGATATCCGTCACCATACCGACCTTCAGCGGCTTCATATCGCCACTGGCAGCCGCGGTGGCGGTTTCCGCCATCATGGTTTCCATCGGTGCCATGGTTTCTGCCATCGCCGTTTCCGATGTCATGGTTTCCATCGGTGCCATGGTTTCTACCATCGCCGTTTCTGCCATCATCGTTTCTTCTGGTACGATAACCTCAGGACCTGTGGTTGGAACGGTGGATGGCTGAACCTCACCAGCAATAGTGGTCGCGCCTGCGGGTGTCGTCGCGGTCTGCTGACCACAGGCTGCAATCAACGGCAGGAGCAGGATCGCCAGAAGGAACAACGTCAGTTTCTTGCGCATTAGCGCCTCCCTCGGGGAAGTTTTCTGAAGATTAGACAGTCCAATCTTGTTTCCAATTATAGCAGAAGGCCAACGGGTTCTTAACAGCCAGACATATCTTCCGCGGCACAGGCGCTAACGTATTCTTCGCGTCCCTTTTATCGCAACATGCCTTCAAGTTTGTCCACCGCACCACGATCCACGCTCAGGTGAACCTGGTCGCCTTCTTCTAGCAGCGTCCCCATTGTTGGCACGAACGCGTGTCCCGCACGCACGATCGAAAAGACCATCGCCTCGCCCGCCAGCGATATATCCCGCACGGATCGACCAGCGAGCAACGAAGAGATACGTCCGGCGATCAACTCGACTTCGCCGTTGCCAAGTTCGTACTGGCTACGCAGCGCTGACGCAACCAATAGTCGCTTGATCTTGTGTGCACCCCAATCGGTCGGGCTGATCGTCCTGATGCCTAAGCGCCGGTAAATTTGCTCGCGCTGGGGGTCATAAATACGTGCGATCACCGTCGGCACCCGAAAGGTATCACGGGCGACTGTCGCAGCAACGAAATTTGAATTGTCGCCGCTGGTGACGGCAGCGAACGCATCCGCCCGCTCGATCCCGGCTTCGCGCAACGTGTCGCGGTCGAAGCCTGTACCGACAACACACCGTCCAGCGAATCCTACATGTAGTCGGTCGAACGCGGCAGGATTCCTATCAACGATCACGACCTGATGTGCTTCCTGTTCCAGAAGTTGCGCTAATCGCGTTCCCACCCGACCACAGCCAACGATAATCGCACGCATACAGAACCTCCGGCTATGATTTACAACGGTGGCGGGTCGCTACCATTGTGGCCGTTTACATTCAGTTTGGCAATCGATCCGCTTGTTGACGTACCCATTCGCAGAATGCAGCGATGAGCATGACCGCGATGCTGGCGAACCATAACCAGCGCGGTAACGTTGTCAGTTCGAAGAAGGGGCGAAATGTCGGCACTGTAGTCAACACGATCAGAACGATCGCTGTGAAGACAAGCACGGCTGCTAATAATGCACGGAACAGGCGATAGCGCCGTGCAGAAGCACGTAAGCGGAGTCCAGCGCCGACCAGCGCGGCGACGCCACCAGCGAGGTATGCCGTGGTGATGCGCAGGTAATCGCCGTCGAGAAACTGATCGCCATACGGTGTGTCCAGCGCAATGTCACCGCTACCGATCCGAAGCACTTGCATCATAATCCAGGCTAACACGATCGCACCGACGCTACCCAATAGCCCAAACCACAGATACCCAAGGCGATAGATGCGCCAGTCGATCAACGCCCTACCGATGCGCCGCGTCTGGCGACGCATGATGTCGGGGTCAGGTGGGCCGGCACCCAGGGCGACAGCGGGCACAAACCCTGCCAGGAAATCGATCAACAACATCTGACCGACCGTAAGCAACAAAGGCCAGCCTAGTACCAGCGCCCAGCCAAAGGCGGCGAGTTTGAGGACCGTCGCACCCAGGTTGATAGCGACAAGCCGACGTGCGCGTTGCTCGACCGCACGACCTTCGGCGACCGCCGTCACGACCGTCGCGAAGTTATCATGCTTCAACACGGCATCAGCGGCTTCACGTGCCGCCGAACTGCTCGGCGCTCCCATCGCTAATCCGATGTCAGCGGCCTTGAGCGCGGGAACATCGTTGGCGGCACCACCTGTTACCAGCACAATTTCGCCCATAGCGTCCAGTGTTTCGACCACGCGGACTTTGTGTTCTGGTGTCATGCGGGCAAAGACGAGGTCGCCATGGCGTAACCGTTCGCGCAACATGGCATCGTCCATCAAACTGAGGTCAGGGCCAGTGATCGTTGATGCACGCGAACTTTCCACCAGGGCGCACCGTCGCGCCACTGATTCGGCACGTAGCGTGTAGTCGCCCGTTAACATAATCGTGCGGATACCGGCACGATGGCAGGCCCGAATCGCTTCCTCGACCTCCTGACGGGGTGGATCGAAGATCGCCATTAAGCCAAGGAAAACCATGTTTCGTGCCACGTCGACGGTTTGTGGGACGTCGATCGCGACAGTGGATGGTAGTCCACGCCGCCCAAAGGCGACGATGCGCATTGCACTACGATCGTAACGCTTGATCGCCCGGCGTAGCGCCTGTTTATCGCTCTCGTTCAGGGCACGTTCGCCGTCAACCGTCGCAATCGAACTCGCATGTGCCAAAAGCGCACTGGGAGAACCCTTAAAGTAGGCCACATAGCCGTTGCGCTCCTCGACAACGCGGCCTTCGAGCGCGATGCCATCGGCGGGAGGCAGCATTACCACCTGGGGTATTGTTTCGAGCAACTCCGCGACGTTGAACCCGGCTTTGGTCGCTGCGACCAGGGTCGCGGCTTCAACCGAATCGCCCAGAATATGCCAGTGTGGATTCATGGTATCGGGCGGTAGCAGACGCGCATCGCTTGTGAACACGGCCGCACGTAGCAACCCACCAACGCGTCGTTTCACAGCGGCATGGTCGAGGGTCTTCTCGTCGGCCCTGAAGCTACCCACTGGCTTGTAACCGACACCGCTGACGATGATCGGACCGTCACCGGCCCAGATTTCACGAACCGTCATCTCGTTCTGTGTCAGCGTACCGGTCTTATCGGCACATATTACCGTCGTAGCTCCCAGCGTTTCGACACTGGACAGACGGCGCATCAACACGCCATGTACAGCAAGGCGTCGCCAGCCTTCGATCAGCGTGATGGTGATGCCGGGCATCAAACCAACGGGAACAGAAGCAGTGAGCAGACCAATGACAAGCAACAGGATGCTGCGCTGGTCGAAACCGTAACGAGCAGCTAGCGCCGCTCCCGTCAATGCCATGGCACTCGCGACGACGATGACCACCATGCCAAGACGTGCGAATACCCATAGCAGCGGTGACGGCTCCTCGTGGGCAGTGTCGGTCAGGCCGCTAATCACTCCGTAGGCTGTTTGCAAGCCGGTCGCATACACCACAGCATGCGCGGCTCCGCTCGAAACGTGTCCGCCAGCATGCACGATGTTGGGCAGTTCCGTCACCAGTAGATCCTCACCTACGATGGCTGCCGCAACCTTGCGAGTCGCGATCGTCTCGCCAGTTAGAGCTACGTTAATGGTTCGCAGATCGTGTTCGTCTACCACACGAGCATCAGCGGGAATACTCTCGCCGCTATGAAGCCACAGCACATCACCCGGCACCACCTGTGACGCGAGGATATGAAAATCCCTGCCATCGCGTACGACATGCGCGTAACCGGGCAAACCACTACGGAGCGCGGCTGACGCACGTTCGCCTTTGCGCTCCTGCAAAATACCACTGAGCGTGTTCACCAGCGCCGCAATAGTAAGAATTAGTGCGACCTCTGATGCGTTGATGGCATACGCCAAAATCGCCGCCACCCATAACGGCAGAAGTAACGGGCGAACGGCGACCATTATTGGCTTGAACCAGCGGTACCAGCGTCGATGCGGCAAATAATGATTCGGGCCGACAGCGGCGAGGCGCTGTGCGGCCTCGTCGGCGGTCAATCCTTGCGGGCGGCTCGCCAGCACACCATAGACCTCGTCGGTGGTGAGCAATGATATTTCATGGGCTGAAGGGAGCAGGGGAGCGATTCGAGCCTTCGCGCCTGCGGAAGACATCGAAGTTACGACATCCATAGAACGTTTACTCAACATAAGAGCCATATTGTAGCACTGTCCGCCTCATATGGAAGCATCCAGACAAGGCAAACAGGGCTCCATCAAAGGCTTGAGCATAGTCGGAGAACTGTCATGGTTCGCTCCACCCAATATGACAGTTTTTGAGGTCCGACTGCTTTCAGACGAACTTTGCACAAGCACTGGAACTCCGTCAACATCCGATGACAGGCAGGTCACGCCTCCGTTGTGTCATTCCAGGCAGTTCATACACCTTGTGGCTCGCCCGGACGACGATACATGAGCGCTTTTTGATTCATCAGATTCATTTTCATATCAGCCGCAGCGAGGAATCTTTTCTCAGTTTGGGAAGACACCTAGTCCTGGCAGGCAACCCCGGCTCAGCATGACGGATTTCGCGATGTTGACGAAAACCTGCCAGGCAAGAAGCACGGCGGAAAGAATAGCAAAACGGGCGAGCAGCGCCTGCCCACCCGTTTTAGGTGTTGTCTAAACTTAGGCTGCGTCGGGTTTCTTACTTGGCAGGAACTTCGTCATTTTCGTGCCGCACTCAGGACAGACACCCTTCGCAGATCGCCGACCATTCTCCGTTGTGACCTCCTGGGCATCCTGCATTTTGCGAGTGGTTTTGCATTTCATGCAATAGGCTTCAACGTCCATTGTTCCCTTCCTCCTTGCGCGCTCGGAAAGTTCGCACACCATTCTAACAGACACCTGTACGGGATACTAGGTGCCGCCGACACCGATTAGGCCAGGAACTCCCACCAACCATACATGCACCAGGTGCTCCAGGGCAGGACGTCGGGAACCAGCAGCGGTTTTGAGAAGGCCCTGGTCGCGTTTGATACCGGTGGCATGGGTATAAACGTGGCAAACACCGTCACAGGCTTGCAGCAATTGTTAAATTTCGATTACAAATTAGGGTTGACTTTCCGTAATCGACGCCGTATAGTACGTTTGGTCGTGAATGTGAAGGTTTGTTGTATTTGGCAAATGAGGGTTCGTGTATCTATGATCCACGAACCCTCATTCCTATGTATGGTATTAGAAGCGCTGCAGATTGCAGCTTCTTTTATCGACGCCAAAGTGATCATTCTTGATCATGTTTTGAAGGATGGTGCTCATGTTGGACAAGCTGCTTGAGCTAGCACGCGACCGCGGCTTCGTTATGTACGATGAAATTCTCGCGCTTTTACCAAACCCGATAGACAATGTTGCAGAGTTAGATCAGCTCCAAGCTGTCCTGCATGCAAGAGGAATTGATGTGAAAGAAACACCAGTTGATGCTCCGACAATTCCTGCGATGCGCGTTCCGACGCTTCCCCCGCTTCCCCCGCTTCCCCCGCTTTCCGCACTGACTCCTCATAACGATGACGAACCAGTTACGGCTCAAGAACAACTTGCCGACGTTGCCTTAGATGATCCGGTTCGTATGTATCTCCAGGAAATCGGGCAAGTACCGCTGCTGACAGCAGCACAAGAAGTGACCCTCGCGAAAGCGATGGAATCGGGACATATCGCCCGTGATACGCTTAAGGGCGAGGCTGTGCCTCCCGATGTGCGTCGCGCCTGTCAGCGACAGATCGAAGGCGGTATCGACGCACGGCGACATTTGATTCAGGCCAACCTGCGACTCGTCGTTTCGATCGCGAAGAAATATACTTCGTACGGCCTGACGATGATGGACCTGATCCAGGAAGGCAACATCGGCCTGATGCGTGCGGTCGAAAAGTTCGACTACACCAAAGGGACACAAGTTCTCGACCTATGCAACCTGGTGGATTCGGCAGGCGATCACACGCGCCATCGCCGACCAAAGTCGCACGATTCGCCTCCCCGTGCATATGGGTGAAGCCATCTCGCAGGTCAAGCGCAGCTTCCCACAAACTTCAACAGTCGATGCAACGTGATCCCAGCCCTGAAGAAATCGCCGATGCTATGGGCATCAGCGCGGGCAAAGTGCGCCGCACGCTCGAAGCCTCGATGCATCCACTGTCGCTTGAATTGCCAGTTGGGCAAGAAGGCGACGGACGTATGGGTGATTTCATCGAAGACGACCGTATTGCTACCCCAGCGGAAGCAGCAACGATGACGATGCTGCGCGAACAGACTGGAAGAAGTGCTGTGCAAGTTGCCTGAGCGTGAACGCAAGATCATTCAGCTACGCTATGGTCTGAACGACGGTAAATACCGCACGCTCGAAGAAGTTGGCGTCGAGTTTGGCATCACCCGCGAGCGTATCCGGCAGATCGAAGCCGTCGCTTTGCGCAAACTGCGTCATCCGCACCTGGGCAAGAAATTACGCGGCTATCTCGAATAAAAGACGCAGAGGACCTAAATATACAAAGACCGCCGTGGACAATTCTCCACGGCGGTCTTTTATTGTGGCGGGCGGGGAGGGATTCGAACCCTCGACGGGATTGCTCCCGTAGCGATTTAGCAAACCGCCGCACTAGGCCGACTATGCGACCCGCCCCGGTTGGCGGAAGCGGTGAGAATCGAACTCACGACCCTTACGGGCGACACTTTTCAAGAGTGTTTCCTCGTCCATTCGGTCCACTTCCATTGAAACGCCAGTGCGTTAGCGCTTCACGGTGGCGGTAAGTATATCAGAGCGTATACCTGGTGTCAACGAAAAAAAGCGAACCGCCACACCGATTTTTGGTGTGGCGGTTCGGCGGTTGCGGCGGCACCTATTGATTAAACTTCTGGCGTGCTTCACCCTTGAGTTCGTCAGCCTTACCTTCGGCTTCCATCTGCTCGTTACCGACCAGGTTGCCAATGCCCTGCTTAAGGTTTCCGCCCGCTTCCTCGGCTGCGCCCTTGACCTGTCCGACGGCCTTCGCGCCTTCCTGGCGGCCTTCGCCTTCTAATTTTGAGGCTTTGCCTTCGGCTTCCATCTGCTCGTTGCCGACCAGGTCACCGAAGCCTTCTTTGATCGATCCGCCGATTTCTTGAAGTTTACCCTTGGCTCGTTCTTCATTTTCGCTCATTGTCATCGCTCCTTATGTATACTTCATATATTCAGAACAAAGAGCAATAGATGTGCCGGGGCTGACATACGAGGCAAAAATGTAGGCAGAAGCAACGATAGGAGGACGTGATGTTTACGTCCTCCTATCAGCGAGCAGTACGCGCATTGGGTCCCAGACCTATGGAAGCTGGAACTTCAAGAGTTTACCGCTACCATCCACAACGTATGCGCTGCCATCAGCAGCAACCCCTAGTCCCTTCGGTGTCGTCATCTGCTCGGTTTCGGCGCGTACGCGTTCCTCTAGCGCTCCAGCAGCAGTATACACACCAACAGCATTACGACCCGCCAGGGAAACCAGGATGCGCCCATCCGGTGCAACCGTCATATAGGGGTCATTGTAGGTGTTAGCTTCCCAGCCGCTGATACGCACGACTATCGGCGACGCCGCTTCGACCTTGCCATCAGCCGTGCGGCTGAAAATCTGAACACGACTGTTCCATGTGTCGCCAACGTAGATACGCCCTTCGGTGTCGGTACCCAAACCGATCGGTTCATTGAACTGGCCGGGCTTTGCACCCCATGTGCCAAACTGTTCGATGAAGTTACCATCACGGTCGGTCACGACGATGCGCTTATTGCCGGTGTCGGCGATATACACATTGTTATCGACAACGAGCACATCGCGCGGTCCGTAGAAGCCCAATGGATTGTCGGCATTATTCTTCGCATCGCCAGTCGTGTCGGTAGCACGACGACCTTCGCCGAAGTCGTCGCGACCTGTTCCCCACGATTTGACCCAGGTGCCATCCGACGTAAACTTGGCGACGCGGGCGTTCCAGGTATCGGCCACGAAGATATTACCGTCATCATCGATGGCGATACCAGATGGCTCGTACAATTGCCCGTCGCCGTTGCCCTTGGAGCCAAAGCTCCGCAGCACAGCGCCATTCGGGTCGAAGATTACGACGCGGTGGTTGAACGAGTCGGCGACATAGATGTTCCCAGCGGCATCGAGCGCCATGCCACGCGGCCCGTTTAACTCACCCGCACCATAGGAACCCAACACCTGCATGGGCTGCGTCACGTTCTGCGCGGCTGGCGCCGAGGTGCCACCACCGGCGACAGGAGCCGTGTCTCGGCTCATATAGAATTCGAAGTCGCGCCCATTGATCTGGTTCGGGATTTCACGATAGATCATGAAGCGTGCGAGCGTCCCCCAGTTACCGGGCTGGAAAGGCCACGCCAGCACCCCAAGTGGACCGCGGTTCGTGATGTCTTTGTAGGCGCACGAATTTGCAGGGTCGGAGGCATAGCCAGTTTCACACCCGGCAGCACCTTCGGGGAACCACCAGTTGAATACGCTATTTGATATCTTGGTATGGGTCACTTCCAGATCCTCACGCGCCGCCTGGATGCGCGTGCGACCTTGTTCTGTTTCCTGATTCGTTTGCAACAGCACCACAGGGGCATCTAAAGCAGTTATATCGTTCTGGTCGAGGTCGAGCCAGGAGACTGAACGATAATCACGCAGATACCACTGGAAAGGCCAGGCCAATTTGCCGTCGACAGCGATCCGCATCGTCAAACCACCCGCCGGGTCCTCTTTGGTGCGGTCGTTACGCGTCTTGGCTATCGACGCACGCCGAATCTCATCCATGATGACCGGAACATCGGGTGATGTCTGCGTATAAATCAACGGTTCGACGGGTGTATCAGGATGAAGATACACTACTTGCACCGCCGAATTGATGCCGTACATCAGCAGCAAGCCGGCGGCAGTCAGCGCGGCGATGCGCATGACATTACGCCAGCCGACATTGCCCCCAACGGTGACAAGGCCGAAGATGGCGATACCAAACATGCCAAGTGCAGGGAGCGCACGCAGTCTATCTTGCATGGCGCTCGTGGTATCACCGCTGCCTGTCAGATAGTACAGCGATACACCACCCAGGATCAGCGCCGCGCTCACCAGCAGCGGAATACTCCATCCATAGTTGCGCCGTACCAGCGCCCAATCCACGTTACCAATCAGCTTCGCCAGCACCCAGGCCGCTAGTAGCGTCATCGGCAGCGAGATCTGAATCACCAGCCAAGGCATCTTCTCGCCCGCCCATGAGAAGGCGATCAGTGAAAGCACTGCCCAATACGCGACGAAACTCAGAAAAAGTTCGATGCGGTGGCGCTGTATCATCGGCTGCTCCAACGGAGCATAGCCTGCTGACCGGCCATCCAGGATGTTCTGGGCGAGCAACGATTCATCTCTCTCGTCGTCGGCTTCCAGTTCAGGCTGAGGCATTGGACGCACGCGCCTGTACAGCGCCGTGCCACTACCCCAGGCCATCCAGGAAATACCTACAATCGTGAAGATAAAAGCCATGAGATCGTAGATCGGCAACAACATCAGATAATAGAACCAGGGCTGTGCACCACGTGCATAGTCGTGCTGCGAGCCCCACCAGTACTTGATGCCCTGATAGAAGCCGTCCAGAAATCCGCGTGGATACGCCAGGAAGGTGGAAAACAGTAGACCAAAGACTAGCAGAAACGCCCCGATCGCCCACCAGTAGGTGGCGGGGAAACGACCCATGAACGTCCGTGGGAGATGGGGTTGCGCGTTGCCGCGGGTCGCCCAGGTCACCTTCAAGCGGTTGATCAGCACCGGTTCGGCAGGCCAGGTACGAGTGAGCGCCACCACGAGCAAGGAGCCGACACCCGCCATCAGCGCCGGACCGAGCAAGCGTTCCAGGCTCGTGTGTATGGGCGACCCAACAGGCGACAGCACACTTGCAGTAACAATCGCGACCGAAAGAGCAAGGCCAGCCGTGATTGCTATCAGAAACAGGTTATATTGTCGTCCGCGAAACGTCGGACGCCACTCCCATAGTCCGCGAAAGACCAGGAACGTCACAGCGATGAAGATCAGAATGAACACGAGTTCGTGCGTCGCCCAGCCCAGAGCCAGCGCCACAGCCGCCAGCACCAGATCGCCGGTACGCCCGAAGCGGAGCCAACGGAACAACCCGGCGAACATTAACAGGGTCCACAACAACATCAAGGCGTCGTGCCGGGCATATCGTGCGAAGTACAGCATTGATGGCGAAAGCGTCACCAGGACCGCTGCCAGGAAAGCCATGCGCTTGCCGATCAACGGTCGCAGCAGATATACCGCCGGGATGAGCGCGATACCTGCCAGCGTTTGCGGCAATCGTGCGGTCATATCACTGACGCCGAACAGGAAATATCCCGCCGCCGTCAGAAAGTACAGCGTTGGTCCGTGATAAACCGGATCGTAGCAGTATGTCTGCGAGGTCAGGCCACCAGCGCAGGTAAATCCACCACGCCCAACAAAGAACCGCCAACTCGCCCACGCATGGATCGATTCGTCATGCGCCATCGCCATGGAGCCCAGGTTCCAGAAGTGGATGAGGACGCTAAACACAAAGAGCAGACTATATAGAATCCACTCCGGCTGAATCCGCGTTATGTCGATGCTTCGTTCGAGCATTGACGGGCGAGAATAATCAGCGGGAACAATCAGTTCTTCGCTCATCTGGCTTTGTTCCGTAGGCATATAAGGTCGTTGGCGGCCCCGTGTATCGTCTGATTCTACGTTCGCGGCCGATCCTGTGGATGCATGGGTCGTCATTGATTGATTTCTCCGCTCAGCCCAAACTGGTACGCGATATCAGGTCGCACCAATAAAATCCAATCCGACGAACCGATCGGTGCTGGCATGCGTCGAAACATCCAGAACTGCCACACCTCGGAGATCGCGGCCCCATCCCATGGTCTGCTCACGAAACGGCTGACGAGCGAGGTTCCAGCGGGATTAGGTCCACATTCGGCATCGCTTGCCGGAAAACGATAGATTTCACATTCCGGCAACCACCAGCGCAACGGATAGCGTTGTTGTACAAATCCGTCGAGTTGATCCTGGTTCGCAGAAAGGTTCTCGGCAAGCAGAAAAATAACTTGCACGTCCTCGTCGAGCGAACCAATCACCTGGCTACCGCTGCCTTCGGTGTTAGTATAATCGCGCAGATACCATTGCCAGACGGTTTCATTGTCGTAGCGAATCGAGATATCGCGCTGATCACCTTTGATCAGCGCCACACGATGCAGGTCATCCATGGCACGCGCCACGTCCGGCGATGTTTGAACGAATACCAGCGGCTCGACTGGCACATCGCCATTCACGAATGACAGGCGCATACTCGAACGAACAGTGAACGGCACCAACAACACTATGACCGTGCCGACCATAGCAATGACGGCTTGACGCCGCCCGCCCAGGAGCGCCGCGCCACTGACCTGAAAACCGAGCGCCAAAACGATCAGCACAGGCCAGAACCACACCTGCCCAGCACGGTTAGTGTCAGTAGATGTCAGGGTCAGGAGAATCAGCGCAGGCACGATCAGCGCGAACGCGACAGCGCTGAGCAGCCATGTTTGCCAGGTAATACCCCGCATGCCACGTGAACCAAGCGCCCAGCGGACCAGACGTGCCAATGCCCAGGCTCCAAGCAGTGCCCAGGGCAGTACGATATGGATCGTGAGCCAGGGCATCTTTTCGCCAGCCCAACTATAGATCGCGAAGGCCGCGATGCTCCACCAGACCAGCAGACCGGGCACGAACAACGCGGGCAGGGTGGTATGCAAAGCGGTAGGATGCTGATTCGTAGGTGCATCGGTTAGTGCGGGCTGCGACGCACGGGTGGAGCGTAGGCGGCGCACCAGGTCGCGCACGACCAGCAGGATACCCGCGCTACCAAAGAATAATACCAGCGGCTCGTACACCGAAAGCTGAAACAGATAATATTGCGGAGGTTGTCCACCGCGCCGCACGCCATGTTGTCCTAACCAATACAGAAACGAACCCAGCACTCCGGTAACGATGCCGGTCGTGTTCGGTTGCCCCGGACTGGACAGCAGCGCCATGTAAAACACACTATAAATCGCGAAGGCGATGAGATGCGCCCAGAGCCATTGCAGCCCCGGAATACGGTCGACCGCGCCCAGCAGACTACCGCGTTGGGTCTGATCGGCGGCCCGACGCCATGCACTTTTGCCGGCGGCATCACGAGCACCCCATACCTGCCACCAGAGAACGGCGGCGAGTGCGATGGTCGCCGCCAGCAGCAGCAACACGGCCGGATGCGCGAGCATCGGACCGACGACCGAGCCTACTTTCGAGAAATACACACCCCACTGGTTATCCGGTTGGTTGCGGACTTGCAGCGCCTGTGATTCTGTTACCAGCGGAATGGTGCTCGTGAAACGCGGCACGACTTTGAGGGCGAATCCAGCGATGACGCCGTAGCCTAGCAGCCACCAGAGCAGTTTCGGGGCGATCTCCCAGAGCAACACCGCCACCACATACACGCCCAGGATCAGCACAAAGAGGTAGAACGTTTCCATGGTCGTCAACATCAAGCCCAGCGCAGCCGCAAACAGGTAATGCCAGAACGACCGCTCGGAGTGTATGTAACGCACCAGCGCGATCACCGCCAGCAATTCAAAGGTGACTGCGAACATATCGTGACGAATGAAGCGACCGACATACAGAAACACCGGCGAGATCAACAGGTAGGCACTGGCAAGGAGGGCACCACCACGGCCAAGCTCACGCCGCAGTAGCAGCGGCAGCAGCACGGCGACGATACCAAACATCGCGCCGCTCAGGCGTGCGGTCGTGTCGCTGGCACCGAACAGTAGATATGTGAACGCGGTCCAATAATACAGAAATGGACCGTGCAACAGTGGATCGTGCACGTACCCCTGGCCTTGATACAAGCGCCAGGAATACTCGGCGTGCAGCGTTTCGTCGTGATGGAGCGCCCGGTCACCTAGGAGATACAGGTGCAATAGGATCGACGCCACGCCGATAAGTAGGTACAGCAGTTGCTCGACGGTGATGACGCGACGCACAGGCAGCGCCGAGGCTCGGATGCTCGGATATATTGTAGCCATGAATCTGTTTACACAAAAGAACCGTCGCTAATCGGACGGTGCCATAATTGTACCGCATTGCACTATCTTGAACAAGCGCAGTGTAGAGTAGACAAGCAGTATAGAATCATTTATAATACGCGCACTCATCGAGCACCATTTGCTATCTTCTGTTTAATCGTCGACGCATGTAACTGAAATCCGTGACTGGAAGTAGCTACTTCCAGTCCTTTCACGTTATCCACCGTAAGGAACACCAAAACATCATGGAAAAGCTCGTTTATCTCACCCGTGATGGGCGCGACAAGCTCCAGGCCGAGCTTGACTTTTTGGTACGTGTGACACGTATGGAAGTTGCACAACGCATCGCACAGGCTAAAGACCTTGGCGACCTGTCTGAGAACTCGGAATACGAAGCAGCGAAGAACGAACAAGCTTTCGTCGAAGGTCGTATTCGCGAACTTCAACACCAACTTGGCAACGTACAGCTCATCAATAATCCAGTGGACGGCGAAAAGGCAGTGCGAATCGGCTCGACGGTGACGGTGCGTGAAGAAGACGGCGAAGAACTGACCTATACTATTGTCGGGTCAGCGGAAGCCAGCCCACCAAACGGCAGAATTTCGAACGAATCACCGGTGGGTGCGGCATTGCTTGGTAAACATGTACGGCAGAAAATCACCGTGCAAACACCATCTGGTTCGTATAAACTTACGATTGCTAAAATCCGCTGAGCATATTTTACAAAGATTGTATGGGACCGGCGGCGCGCCGGTCCTTTTTTATTGGCTGCGGCATAGAATATGTCCAGTGCTCTACAGAAGTATCGATCCGGGCATGGACCAGGGATGATAGAAAGCGTCTGATCATCCGCAAAGGTAGCTCCGTCGTCGATGGTCTTACACCAGGGAGAAGCATTGATGGAACTCAACGAATTACAACGTACCCGGCTCGCCAAGTTGGAGCGGCTACGTGAGGCAGGCATCGACCCGTTTCCTACCCGTGCGGAACGCACCCATACGGCACGAGAAGTCCTCGACCAGTTCGAAGCGCTCGAAGCGAACAAGGAGCCGCTTGCAGTTGCCGGTCGTATCATGCTGCGGCGCGTGATGGGCGGCTCATCCTTCAGCCATATCATGGACGAAAGCGGACGGGTTCAGATTTTCATGTCCAAGAAGGACCTTGGAAGCGAGGACTACCGCCGCTTCGTCGACACGACCGACCTGGGTGACATCGTGGGCGTACGAGGCTATGCCTTTCGGACGAAGACCGGCGAACCAACCGTGTTCGTGGAAAGCTGGCAGATGCTGAGCAAGGCGCTTACGCCACTCCCGAATAAGGGCGAGGGCGCGTTCAGCGATATCGAAGCACGACTGCGACAACGTTACGTCGATCTGATCGTCAACGAGGAAGTGCGCGACAATTTTCGTATCCGTGCGCGCTTGATCACTGCCATTCGTCGCTTCCTGGACGAGCGCGGCTATCTGGAAGTCGAAACGCCGGTGCTGCAACAGATTTACGGTGGCGCGGCGGCGCGTCCCTTCACGACGCATCATAACCAGTTGCATCAGGACCTGTTTCTACGCATCGCCACCGAGTTGTACCTCAAGCGGCTGATCGTGGGCGGGTTCGAGCGCGTCTATGAAATTGGCAAGATGTTCCGCAACGAGGGCGTGGACCGCTTTCATAATCCTGAGTTCACCACGCTCGAATGTTATCAGGCCTATGCCGATTATCATGAGATGATGCGCCTGACCGAGCAAATGGTGGCCTTCGCCGCACAACAGATTCATGGCACCACGGCGCTCCAATACGGCGACATCACAGTCGAACTTGCACCACCCTGGCCGCGTATTACGATGCAAGACGCAATCCTGGAACATACCGGCATCGACATCGCCGCCGAAACAACGATCGAAGCACTGGGTGCGGCGATCAAGGCGCACGGCCTGCGGGTCGATCGCAAGCCGACCTGGGCGAAGTTGGTCGACGAGTTATTCTCGGAATATGTGCAGCAACACCTGCAACAACCACACTTCATCACCGACTACCCCCAGCCGCTGTCGCCGTTGGCAAAGCGTATCCCTGGCAACCCAATGTTCGTCGAACGCTTCGAGGCCTTCGTGATTGGCTCCGAGATCGCCAACGCCTTTACCGAACTGAACGATCCTATCGACCAGGAAACCCGTTTCATCGAACAAGGACGTGATTACGCGGCGGGAGATGAAGATGCCATGCAAATGGACGTCGATTTTATCGATGCGTTGATGGTGGGGATGCCGCCGACGGGAGGCATGGGTCTCGGTATCGACCGACTGGCGATGCTGTTCGCCAACCAAACGACGATCCGCGAGGTCATTCTGTTTCCTCATTTGCGCCGCATCGAGGAAACCAGCGCCCCCGACACATCGCAGGAAGGATAAACG
This sequence comes from uncultured Chloroflexia bacterium, assembly GCA_963790835.1. GTDB lineage: Bacteria > Chloroflexota > Chloroflexia > Chloroflexales > Kallotenuaceae > JBBSGA01. The sequence goes on along the minus strand of CAWBPU010000002.1, from coordinate 631,504 downwards.
ATGCCAACGTCGTTGAAGATCGAACGCGAGAACCTGCCGCCTGTGGTACAGGGCTGGATTAAAACCATCGGCCTGGCAGACGCGGAGACGGTGGAACTCGTGTTCACCGAACGAGAGTTGCTGATCCGGCGTCCCGGCGATAGCGGGCTGCGAACCTGGGCGGATGATATCGTCGACCGCTACGATACCGCCTTCCGCGACCTCCTGGATTTATGACGCCGAGGAACGAACGTGTAGGGACGCCGGACCAGGCAATCCCTGCGGGAGCGAGCATGAACTATCTTACCTATGATGATATCCTCGAACTCCATACGTTTGCTGTCGAACGCTATGGCGGACGATTGGGGATTCGTAGCCAGGATCGCTTTCAGGACATCGTCGCGGCACCGCGCCTCATGCTGTTCGGGGTAGAGTTGTATCCAGACCTGGCGAGCAAAGCAGGCGTAATTGGGTTCATGCTCCTCAAGAACCGACCATTCAACAGCGCCAACGAAACAACGACGCTGCTGGTATTGCTACGGCTGCTGGCGATCAATGGCATCGAGTGGGACACATCGTTTCCACACAAGCTTGCGTCGGCTTTGCAGGGTGTTCTCGATTCCGAGTGGTCGCAGGAAATATTCACCCACTGGTTACGGGATGAATGCACAGTACAGATGAAAACGTAGCTCGGTCATAGTACAAAAGGAGCGGGACCGCACCAATTGGTGCGGTCCCGCTCCTTTTCGATGCGTTGCCGGCGCTATGCGACGCGGCGAAGCGCGAACTCGGCCAGTTCGATCAAGCTCGTTTTTGCCGGTCCATCCTCGAAACAGTCCAGGCGCTTGGTCGCGGTCATCACAAGTTTGCGAGCTTCGTCGAGGGCGAGGTTGGTGCCGCCGACGCGGCGCACCTCGGCGATGGCGGCGGCGACCAGTGAATCGCTGGGCGTTTCGGTATGCGCGACTTCATGCAGCACAGCGCTGCCGCCTGCTTGCACTGCCAGGATCAACGGCATTGTGATCGTGCCTTCCTGCACATCGTGACCGGCGGGCTTGCCGAGGGTTGCGGCATCGCCCGAAAAATCCAGCACGTCATCGACGATCTGGAACGCGAGGCCAACTTCGTAGCCGAACTGCCCCAACGCATCGATATCTTCTTCCGAACCGCCGCCACAGATCATGCCAGCGCGGGTCGCCGCCTCGAACAGCGCGGCTGTCTTGCCACCGATCTTCGTGTAATACTGTTGGAGGGCTTCGTTAGTTGGCTCGACATCCATCACTGGACTCAGTTCGGCCTCACAGATTCGTTGCACCCCTTCGGCGAATACCCGAATAACACGCGGGTCGGGAGCCAGCGCCATTTCGCCCGACGCAATAGCGAACAGGTAATCACCGACCATCAGGGCGACATTTCCGTTCCACTTGGTATGGAGGGTCGTGCGTCCCCGACGCTGGTCAGCGTCATCGATCAGATCGTCATGTACCAGACTCGCGGCATGGATCAACTCGATTGCCGCTGCGGCATGGATGACACGCTCCAGGGCGTAGTCTGGGCCTAACCGAGAGGACATGAGTGCGAGGGCAGCGCGGATACGTTTTCCACCGCTGGACAGCAAATACTTTCCAGCGACCGTGATGATAGCCGAACGCGACTCGATACGCGATAGAATTACATCGTCGATGGCTTGCAAGTCTGATTGGAGGTCGATAGCGGCTGCGAATTGGTTCATATGATCCCCTACGACTGCCATGAGCCGGATGCGGGGCTGTCCGGAATAATGATTGTGAATTGTACCACAATATACCTACGTATCATTGTTGGACGAGACATAAAATATGCCCCGACCGTTGTGTCTGAGGCTCGAGAACACCAGAAGTCATTGTCGTTGCTGCCACGCCCATTCATATATATAAATGGTACCAGAAGCACGATACATGCTACCGTATGGCGCGTCGTATTTCAACCTTCGGTTATACTGGTCCGCATGTCCCACGACCAACCATCAGACGAGATCGCGGCGGCGCTGGCTGCCATCGAATTGTTGCTTGCGGATGAAGCCGAGGAAACGACCGTCGATCCGGCGGATCGGCGCGGGTGGCGCGATTCTGCTCGCCTCGCCACCGCGAACCTTGCACCTGCCCAAACGCCGGTTCGCCCATCGTGGCGTACTATCGAGCGGTTACGCGGTCGGTCCAGGTAATACGCATATGGCAGATTTCCCACAGCGCGGCACCAGGGAAGCGTTCACACGCTGGACACGCACCACACCTTCATATATAGTCTGCGGTCGTCGGTAGTCAATAATGAGGCTTGCCTGTGTTTTCAACTGTGTTGATTGCCAACCGTGGCGAGATCGCGCTACGAGTCATGTATGCATGCCGGGAGCTAGGCATGCGGACCGTCGCGGTGTATTCCGAGGCGGACCAGGACGCGCTGCATGTGCGTTACGCCGACGATGCACGCCTGATCGGACCGCCACCGGCGACGGAAAGCTATCTCAACATCGCGGCGATCATCGCCGCGGCGCGTGAAGCGCGTGCGGACGCGATCCATCCAGGTTACGGCTTCTTGGCCGAGAACCCTGAGCTTGCGCGTGCCTGTTACGAGGCCGGCATCGTGTTCATCGGACCGACCGCCGAGGCGATGGAACGCATGGGCAGCAAGATCGCAGCGCGCCAGGAAGCGAAGACCGTCGGAGTACCGGTGGTACGGGGCTCAGACGGTCTGATCGATGCGCCCGACGACGTACGACGCTTCGCCGAGCAGCACGGCTATCCAGTCGCGATCAAAGCGTCGGCGGGCGGTGGTGGGCGCGGACTACGTGTAGCCACCGACGCCACCCGCGTGGACGAGGCCTTCCATGCCGCCCGCCGCGAAGCCGAAGCCTACTTCAAGAACGGCGACCTGTACGTGGAGCAATACCTGGAACACCCGCGCCACATCGAGGTGCAAATACTGGCTGACACCCACGGCACGGTGCTACACCTGGGCGAGCGCGACTGTTCGGTGCAACGCAGACACCAGAAATTGATCGAGGAAGGACCGTCGCCCGCACTTGACGCCGCGCAGCGTGACGCTATCGGCGCGGCGGCGGTGCGACTGGCACAACATGTCGGATATACCGGCGCGGGAACGATGGAGTTTTTGTGGCAGGATGGCAACTTCTTCTTCCTTGAGATGAACACCCGCATTCAGGTCGAGCATACCGTAACAGAAGCCCTGACCGGCATCGATATCGTGCAGTGGCAACTACGTATCGCACAAGGCGAGGCGCTGCCGTGGACGCAGCCAGAGATCGTGTCGCGTGGTCACGCCATCGAGTGCCGCATTAACGCCGAGAACCCCGTCGATCAGTTCCGGCCTTCGCTTGGAACCCTGCGGACCTACCGCGAGCCACGCGGCCTTGGCGTGCGCGTCGATAGCGGCTTCGCCCAGGACACCACGATCCCACCACATTACGATTCGCTGGTGGCGAAATTAATCACCTGGGGACAGGACCGTGAGGAAGCCCGCGCACGTATGCGCCGTGCGCTGGACGACTTCATCATCGGCGGCGTGCATACGACGCTGCCGTTTCATCGCTGGGCGATGACCCAGCCCGTATTCGCCCAGGGCGATGCGACGATCCGTTTCGTCGAACAGTATTTCGATGCCGCGCATTTGCCGCCCGCCCCACCCATCGAACCCGCGCCCGACACCACTTCTTTCGAGGGTGCGCGGGCGTTCGAGGTCGAAGTCAATGGGCGACGGTTCGCGGTACGGGTCGCCGAACCTGACAAGCCCACCGCGCGCACCGCAGTACAGCGGCGCACGAACGCATCACAGTCATCCAAAGCCGCAGACGACCGCACAGTTCGCACACCGTTGGGTGGCACCGTCCGTGCCGTCCATGTCGCCGCTGGCGATAGCATCACAGAAGGTCAGGTGCTGCTCATCGTGGAAGCCATGAAGATGGAAAACGAGATCGTCGCACCACGTGGCGGCACGCTCGCCGAAGTTCGCACAACAGTTGGTGCATCCGTGCAATCCGGTGACGCTGTTGCGATATTTGTCGCAGAATAGGACTGTTATTTCACGGGCGTGCATGCTATGCTGGTGGTCGTGCATCCATCCGGCGTTTACCGCCAAGGCGAGACCAGAGAAGAAGGCGAAGAACCGCAACACAGTACCCCATTAGTACGTCACATCCGTACGTTACAGGAGGTTGGGAATGAACAACGTTGGCTCGCTGTCGGAGATGGTTAACAGTAGTATTGTCGTGATAACGAAGCCAAGCGTCGCCACGTTTGAGATGTACGAGCGGCGCGGCAATCTTCAGAATGCGCTGATTTATGTAGCAATCGGAGCCGTCATTTCAGGCATCTTCGGCCTCATCGGAAACGGCGTGGTGGGCCTCCTTACCGGGATCATCGGCACAATCATTGCCTTCCTGGTCTTTACCTATGCAGTCTTTTTCATCGGTAAGACACAGGGTGGCACGGGTACCTATGATGAGGTAGCGTACACCTTTTCGTTGTTCAACGTTCCGATCAGCGTCATCGGCGCGTTCCTGGGGATGCTGGCAGGTCTGGTGCCACTCCTGTCCTGTATCGTCGCTCCCTTAGCGCTTGTTTTGCTCGTCGCCAACATCTATTTTGGCTATCTCGCTGTGCAATCGAGCATGAACCTACGCGACACGACAAAGGCAATCATCACCCTCGTCGGTGCTGGCGTAGTGTATTTCATCGTAACGGCCCTGGTAGGTGCCGTCATCGGAACAATTCTGGGTGTCGGTGCAGCTATCACAAACTAAGTTTTCCCTATGGCAACCTGGGACACACCGGCTCGGATGCCGGTGTGTTTTGTGTCCGCGTGGTGCATCTCTTGCTCGTTTATGACACAAACACGCACATCTAAGGAGTATTCAGATATGGCACGAGTAGGTTGGAGCATGGCAGCGTTGGCGTTGGTCGTCACGCTCCTTTCATCCCTCATACCACTCCTGGGGACGTTCATCATCGCGCCGCTCGCCACGATCATCATCGGCGCTGGTGCGGGCTGGTGGGCGTCGAAGCGGCTGGGCAGCGGCGGGGCGGGACGCGGTGCTGGCGCGGGTTCGATCGCCGGACTTGGCGCGTTCCTGGGGACGACGATCGGCACCGTGATCATCTTTTCGATCATGGGCGGCAATCAGGGGTTTCAGCAACAGTTTCTGACTGCGCTACAGGATGCCCAACAACAAAATCCGGGAACGGAACTACCACCGATCGATCGCGAAACGCTGGCCAGCGCGGCTGCGGTCATTGGCGGCGGCCTCGGCTTCTGCGTGGGTTTATTCAACATTTTCTTGTCGATGCTCGGTGGCTTGATCGCGGGTGCGGTGTATGGCAAGCGCGACACCCCCGCCGTCGCCCCGGTCGGCGCATATGTGCCTGAAAACACCGGCATCCCGCAGATGACATCACAAGCGCCCTACACCGGACAAACGCACTATGGCGGTCCGACTGATTCTAGCCCACAGCCCGACTATACTACCCGCGTAATGGACCCAACAGCCAATGAAGAGCACAACGCCCGTATTTATCCTGTTGATAGCGATGAGCACAAAACGCGCATCTATCCCGACGACGATAAACGGTAAGCGTTTCACGTAAACGGCACCAGGGCAGCGATAGGTAGTCGTTGGTCGTTGGTCGTTGGTCGTTGGTCGTTGGTCGTTGGTCGTTGGTCGGTTGGTCGGTTGATTATTGCAGCCCGTTATGCCCCATGGTATACTCTGACGACGAATGGGGACGTGGCGGAATTGGCAGACGCGCAACACTTAGGATGTTGTGTCGCAAGACGTGAGAGTTCGAGTCTCTCCGTCCTCACCATGTACAAGTCGGACGCTCGTGCGTTTGCACGAGCGTCCGATGTGCTTAACAGAAAGGTCTGACTGGCCCTTGCTTATGGGGCTACGAAAAGACTTTCTGTTATACTTTTAATCAGCGTGCGGCAACTGCCGCCATGACGTGTTGTGGAGAAATATTCGTGAAGGTAACGACCGAGCGATTGCCAAAGAGTGTCATCGCGCTTGATATCGAACTCGATCAGCAGCAAGTTGAGAAGGGTCTCGACCGCGCTGCGCGCAAGCTTTCCCAGGAGTTCCGTATTCCTGGATTTCGTCCCGGCAAAGCACCGCGCTTCATCGTCGAAAATTATCTTGGACGAGAGCGGATCATGGAAGAAGCCAGCGACGATCTGATCAACAAAGCGTTTCAGGCCGCGCTGAAAGAACAGCAGTTAACGCCAGTTGGACGCGCCAACCTCGAAAGCCTCGAAGAACAGCCTTTCCGGTTCCGGGTGACGATTCCCGTCGAGCCAACGATTACCTTGCCGGAATACCGCTCGTACGACATAGCGTACGAACAGGAGCCGATCACCGAGGAGGCAGTCCAGCGTTTGCTGGACGCACAGCGTGAACAGCACGCGGTTGTCCGCGAACTGGATGAGGCACGCCCTGCTCAGGCTGGCGACATGCTCACCGTAACGATGATCAGCGACCTCGACGATGAAGAGGACGAGGACGAGGACGAGGACGACGACATCGAAGACGACGGTGTCATCGAAGGCGAGTTCGCCAACGAAGATGAAGATAGTGGCGACGATGACGAAGAAAGCGACGACGACCTCGAAGATGACGAGGACGCCACAGCCGAACTTGCCCTCGAAGACACTGACCAGGACGAACTGGAAGCCGACGATCTCGAAGATGACGACGAGGACGCCACCGCCGAACTCGACCTGTTGGACGAAGATGATGGCGACGAGGATGAGGACGAGGAAGGCGACGACGAATCGCACCAACTCGCGCTCGATCCCGACCGCGTGCGCCCCGAAATCTACCAGGCATTGCTGGGAGCGGAGGCTGGCGATACCCGCGAAGTGACGATCGAATACGGCGACGATGAGGAAGAAGAGAACTTGCGCGGCCGTACCGTCACCTACACGATCGGCGTCAAGAACGTCCAGGAACGTCTGTTACCCGAATGGGACGAACTACCGACCTTGACCTCGTTCGAGGGCGATATCGAGGCCATGCGTGTTTCGAGCCGCGAACGTCTGGAACGTGCATCACAGGATCGCGCACGTAGCAACCTGGTCAACGCATTCATCGAACGTGCCCTACAGGAAACCTCGTTGGAGATTCCTGATGCGATGATTGAGGAACGTGCGACGGAACTGTTCCACCAGCAAATTTCGCAGTTCTCGCGATACGGTATCACCGAAGATCAGTACCTGACTTCCATGGGCAAGACGCACGAAGAGGCTGTGTCAGAGTTCACCGAGGAAGCCGAGAAAGACCTTCAACGTAACCTCGTGCTGCGCGAGATCATCCGCAACGAGAGCATTCAGTTGGGTGAGGACGACCTCAACCAGGAACTCGAGCGCTTCTTGCAGGATTATGAGGCAGCACGCCGCCCGGAAATGCGTACAATACTAGAACAAGACAGTATGCGAAACATGCTGGCTTCCGCCGCACTCGATCGCAAGTTGCGTGATCGACTGGTGAGCATCGTCACCGAACGACAGGAACCGGCAGCATCCGAAGCGACTGCTGATGAAACAGCAAGCGCCCGTATGCCCGCCGTCGAAGCCGTTATTCCTGCGGCGGCGACAGGCAGCGAGCCGTCCACAGCAAGCGATGACGACGAAGCGGAGCGTGCGTAGAACGCGGGCAATGACCGCGACCGGCACGATGTCCACGCGATACTTCGATTAAGATTCTGGAGGAGTATATGGAGGACTGGAAACAGCCCCAGGCGGTTATTCCCTACGTAGTGGAAAACACAAGCCGCGGCGAGCGGATGTACGATATCTATTCCCGGCTGATGAAAGAACGCATCATCGTGCTTGGCACGGGTATCGACGACCAGGTTGCCAACGTCGTCGTCGCACAGTTGTTGTTTCTGGCGCATGACAACCCAGAAGCAGACGTGTGGCTTTACATCAACAGCCCCGGCGGCTCGATCTATTCGGGGTTGGCGATCTACGACACCATCAAGATGATCCAGTGTGACGTCGCGACGGTGTGCGTGGGTATGACCGCTTCGATGGGCACAATCCTGTTGGCGGCGGGCACAAAGGGCAAGCGCTATTCGTTGCCACACTCGACGATCCACATGCATCCTGCTCTGATCAACCGGATGGGTGGCTCGGCACCGGATGTCGAAATCCAGGCACGCGAGTTGTTGCGCGGACAGCAGCAGATTCGTGAGTTGCTGGCGAAGGATACGAATCAGACCGTAGAGCGTATCGCCCGTGACTTCGACCGTGACTTGTTCATGACGCCAGTGCAGGCGCAGGAGTATGGCATCATCGACGAAATCCTGATGCCAGACGCCGGATTGCCATCCGAAAACGCTTAATATCTGGACAATGAGGCGACGCCCGCGAAAGGATTTTCTTTCGCGGGCGTCGCCTTTTATACGGGAATCATGCCAAACATGGCCCCCGTATCATCTTCAATCGTGTATAATCTTTTGACCACATGACTTCGCGTTGGGAAGTCTCGTCGGCTCTGTTCGCCCCTAAGTCCATTGGAGGAAGTTCGATGTCTCGATCACGCGGCAGTCAGGCAGCATTTATTTGCTCGTTCTGTACACGCGGTCAGGATGAGGTTCAGCGGCTTATTGCGGGTCCTGGTAGCGTCTTTATTTGTGATGAATGTGTAACGCTATGTACACAAATTATCGCGGAAGAACGCGCCACCAAAGCGGCGCCTGCGCCCGTATCGCTTGGGCGTTTGCCAACACCTATGCGGATTCGCGAACAACTTGACCAATATGTAATAGGCCAGGATCGAGCAAAGAAAGTGCTCGCTGTTGCCGTATACAATCACTATAAGCGCATTCAGGCTGGCCTGGATGTCGATGGCGTTGAACTCCAAAAGTCGAACATTCTGCTGCTTGGTCCGACCGGCAGTGGAAAGACCCATCTGGCGCAAACGCTCGCCAAGGTACTCGACGTGCCGTTCGCCATTGCTGACGCGACCGCACTCACCGAAGCCGGCTATGTGGGCGAGGATGTCGAAACAATCCTGCTGCGCTTGATTCAATCCGCCGACGGTAACATCGAACGTGCTCAGGTCGGCATTCTCTATATAGACGAAATCGACAAGATCACCCGCAAGGCCGACAATCCTTCAATCACCCGCGATGTATCAGGCGAAGGTGTACAGCAAGCTCTCCTGAAGATCATGGAAGGCTGCATCGCGCACGTACCGCCGGTGCCGGGACGCAAGCATCCTCAACAAGAATATACTCCCTTCGACACCACCAATGTCCTGTTTATCTGTGGGGGTGCCTTCGAGGGACTGGATAAGATCATCGGTAAGCGGGCAGGCGCGGGACGTGGCATCGGCTTCGGTCGGAGCCGCGAAACAAAGGAAGAGCGCGAAGCCGCCGCCGCACACATGTTGCACCAGGTCGTACCAGATGATCTGATGCGCTTCGGTCTGATCCCGGAGTTTATCGGTCGTTTGCCCGTCGTGGCAGCGCTCGACACGCTGGATAAATTGACGCTGCTGCGTATCCTGACTGAACCGCGTAACGCGCTGCTCAAGCAGTACCAGAAGATGCTCCAGATCGATCATGTCGAACTCGAACTCACGCCCGACGCGCTCGACGAGATCGCGCACCGTGCGATGCAGTCGGGAACCGGCGCACGCGCCCTGCGCTCGATCGTCGAAAGCTTGCTGCTCGACATCATGTATGAACTGCCGTCGCTCGATAATGTATCGCGCTGTATCATCAATGCCGAGGTCGTCCACGGTCGTGGACACCCGATCCTGGTACCGCGTCCGGAGCGCCGCCGTCTCATGAACGAAGCAGGCTGATGCGCCTTCTGCGGCGAACTCGAGTGACCAACGTCGATCCGCGCCAGCTTCGGCGTATTCTGATCGCGGATGACGATCAGTCGATCCTGAAGCTAGTGCGGATCGCGCTCGATGACCCACGCTACGATATCACGTCGGTAGCGACTGGTCTTGAGGCGATTCAGGCGTTCGAGAAGCACGGCTTCGATCTGGTCATCCTCGACATTATGATGCCGTACGTGGATGGCTTCGAGGCGACGCAGCGCATCCGTGCGGCGTCCGATGTACCCATTATCATCCTGACCTCACGCGATGGCGTGGACGATATCGTGCATGGCTTCGAGATCGGCGCGGACGATTATATTAATAAGCCCTTCAAGGTAGCCGAACTGCAAGCGCGTGTCGAGGCAATCCTGCGGCGAGTGGACGGGCAGCATGAGCGTCTTGCGCCTTCCATTGTCGCTGTCGCTGGTCTGCATATCGACAAATCCCGACACATCGTGACGCTCAACGGTGAACCCATGAGCCTGACGCCCATGGAGTTCGAGTTGTTGTATTTCCTGGCTGCCAATGCCGGACAGGTGTTCGACCGCGAAACGCTATTCCGCGAAGTCTGGGGCTATGAATACGTTGGCGAAACGAATCTAGTCGATGTATGCGTGCGCCGTTTGCGCGAGAAAATCGAGGCCGAGCCATCCAAGCCACGCCGCATCATGACGGTGCGCGGTGTCGGGTACAAGCTCGCCGAGGGCTAACACCACCGACGGAATATACAGCACGCTAGCCAGCGGACACGTTGCCGCGCTGCCAACCAAGCCTATTTATTTCACCATCATCCCATCTCCTTCGTGTTGCAATCCTTTCGCAATCCAGCACCCGCTCCAATGCTCCCCATTCCTCTGTATGATGAAGTACATGCAGCGCAAGGAGACCGCCTTGTGCCAGCAGCAGCTGTAGAGCACATCGTATTCACGCTGTACCTGGTCAGCCGTCGTGATGTGGTACAGATGTTCCATCGCGAACCCTGGGCTAATCAACGTCCGATGTCACCAGGGGCAGCCATTCGCCTCCATGATCAGGGTTCCAATGGTGGCGAAGTAGTAAGGAAATCGACGCCTCTATCACAATGTATTGGTGGATTGATTCACTTATAGCGGTGGCTTCTGAAGAAGCACCCGATCAGGAGTACTGCATATGATTATTGCTCAGCTTAGCGATGCCCATATCACTGATGGTCAAGAACGAACCATCGAACCAATTCGAGCGCGTCATCGCGCATGTCATGCGATTATCAACGCGCCCGGATGTTGTCATCGTCACGGGCGATTGCGTCGAGAACGGCACGCCGAGCGAATACGAACGATTTCGGGAACTCTTGCGTCCCCTCACAATGCCCGTGTATGTCATCCCGGGCAACCACGACAACCGTGATGCCTTCCTGGCGATGTTCGGCGCGCAAGGCGAGCATGCGCTCGAAGGCTTCGCGCAGTACACCGTAGAAGGATGGCCGGTGCGCTTGATCGCGCTGGATACCCATATCCCCGGTCGTGGGGCGGGCGAACTGTGCGAACGCCGCCGCCAATGGTTGCGCGACCGACTGACGGAGGCATCAACGCAGCCGACGCTCGTGTTCATGCACCATCCACCCTTCAGAATTGGGATCGCCGTCTTTGACGCGATCGGCCTCGTCGATCCCGCGGCATTCGGCAGCATTATCCAGGAACATCCGCAAGTCGAACGCATCGTTGCGGGTCATATACATATGATGATGCTCCAGCGCTTTCATGGCACTGTTGCCGTTACCTGTCCAGCATCAGCGCAGCACATGCTGCCAGACTTCAGCCGAGCAGATAAACTTGTCGTGCAGAAGCAACCACCTTCGTGTCTATTACACGTGTGGAGCGACAACACTGGTCTGATGACGCTGCCCAGCATGATTGGCGACCACGGACCGCTCGTGACATTACACGACGGAACACAATGGACCGGAGCGTGATCTGCCGCACTCTGATGCAGCGTTGATCGTGCATGTTTACGGCAGATGGTATACTTATGTATAGCGTAAACATAGTCGAGCGTCCGTCAATTAGACGGACGCTTTGTGCTGAAAAGGATAGAATACTCCATGCCAATGCTCCCTCCCCAAGCCGTGTCGATGACATGCCCGAACTGCAACACGAAGTTCCAGACTCAGGTGTTTCAACTCGTCGATGTCGGGCAGGTACCAGAAATGAAGCAAGCGCTCCTATCGGGACGTATCAACGTCGCGGTCTGCCCTAATTGTAGTGCGGGCGGCATGCTTGCCACACCATTGCTCTATCATGATCCAGCCAAACAGTTCTTTTTCTCGCTCTTTCCCCCTGAAGTACAGGCAACACCCCAAGAGCAAGAAAATTTTATTGGAACATTTACCCAATTCGTCATGCGCGACCTTCCAGCGGACGTACCGAAAGGCTACCTACTGACACCGCGCCGTTTTATCTCACTTTCAACCATGCTCGATACAATCCTTGAAGGCGAAGGCATCTCGAAGGAAGCCCTCGAAGGTCAGCGCAAGCGCACGGCGTTGTTGGGGCGTTTGCTTCAGGCCAACAACGATCAGGTTGCCTTGCAGAAATTGGCTGATGAGAACAAGGAGCAACTCGACTATGAGTTCTTCCTGACGATCGCGGCCTACATCGAGGCTGCCGAGCAGGATCAGGACGAAGAATCGCTACGCCGTTTCATCGATCTGCGCACGTTCCTATCGGGCTACACTGGCATCGACCTCGACAACATCGCCGAAGGCGACAGTGAGGACGAGCTAGAGATAGATAGTGCCGTTGACGCGCTCCTGGAAGCCGACGAAGCACAGTTGCCGGAACTGATCGCAGAATATCGCCCGATGCTTGATTATACGTTCTACGAAGTGGTCACTTCTCGTGTCGATGCTGCACACACGGCAGGTTCCACGGAAGAAGCCGAACGCCTGGCAACACGCCGCGATCTGGTGCGTGAAACCGTCGAGCGCATGGATCAGGAAGCGCAGCAACTCTTTGAAGCAGCCGCGCAAACGTTGCAAAGCGTGCTGGAAGCCGATGACTTACGAGCGGCGCTCGTGGAACACCGCGAGCAAATCAACGAGGCATTTCTTTTGGTCGTAGGGGCCAACGCCCAACATGCCGAACGTGTAGGCAATCAGGCCGCCGTCGATACACTCAATGAGATCGCCCGCCTTGCGCCTGAAGTCGTGCAAGAAGCCCTCTCGCCGGAAGAACGATTGATCGGGCAGTTGCTCGCCGCCGAGAAGCCACAGGACGCGACCAAGCTACTACGCCAGAACGCGTCATCGATCAACAGCGATTTCGTCAAGCGTCTCAACGAATTGAGTAGCGAGATGGAAACCGCTGGACGCAAAGAACAGTCCGACCGTCTGCGCCAGCTTGGACGAGAAGCCGCTTCGATGCTATTCTAGTCCCAGCAGAGTATCAGGGAGTTTTTTTCGACTCTACTCCCTGATACTCCTCGTCCCGCTCTCAAAACAGCACCACCATCTTGCCCATAATATGATGGCAGATTGTCGGCATCCGCGTTGCTCTAGCTTGTTGTTCTGTTTCCGAGCGTTGGCTCGTTCGTTTCACAGTGGTACTAAGGGATGCACGTCCTTCGCTCCATCGTCCTACGTGTGCTTGCACGCACGCTTTGTCTTCCACATTCGTGGAAGGGCGCGCCCCAGCGCATCCTGGTGATTAAGCCCGATCATATCGGCGATCTGCTGCTGCTTACTCCGGCGTTGCATTATCTGCGACAAGCATTCCCCACAGCCCATATCACCCTCCAGATTGGCCCATGGGCGGCCACAGCGGTGCGGGGCAATCCTGATATCGACACGACGCTGATCTGTGAATTTCCGGGCTTCACGCGCCGAACGAAGCCCGGACTGCTGCAACCATATCTACTGTTGCTCCGCACCGCGCTCTTGCTCCGCACCGGACGCTACGACACTGTTATCGTTGCCCGTGATGACCACTGGTGGGGGGCGCTGCTCGCGGCACTCGCCCGTATTCCGCGCCGCATCGGGTTTGCAGCGCCCAATGTTACCTCGTTCCTCAGCGATGCCCTGCCCTACGATCCGAGCGAACATGTTACCCGTCAGGCGTTCGCCCTGGTCGCGTATCTAGCGACAGAGCACGGACAGCACATAGCAACGCCATGGACAGATATACGCCAAGTCGCGCCGATTCTGCCCCAGGATCGTGAATGGGCAGCGCTATGGCTCGAAGCGCATGGTATTTCGTCGGAACGGATGGTCGTGGCGATACAGCCCGGAGCGGGGGGCGTGGCTAAACTCTGGATTCCGGCGCGCTGGACCAGCATCGCCAATAACCTGCTGGAACATGGCTGTCAGGTAATCTTCACGGCTGGCCCCGAAGAAGGAGCGCTCGTGCAACAGATTTGCCGGGGTGTTTCAGGAGCAGTCCATACCATCGTGGGCGAGGCAACGCTCGGCCAACTTGCCGCGATCTTTGAACACTGCGATTTCGTGACGGGCGTTGACAGCGGTCCACTTCATCTTGCGGCAGCAGCAGGCACTCGCACGGTCGTCCTGTATGGTCCGGGCGACCATCTACGCTTTGGGCCGTGGGGATCGCCCGAACATCATCGCATCGTTCGCTCGAACTTCTGGTGCTCGCCCTGCGGCGTGCTAGGGACATGTCCGCGTGGCACGAAGCCATCTGAGTGCATGACAAGCCTGCAGGTATCGCACGTACTTCCACACATCGCGCTGGCTCGTCAGGCCAGCGCAAACTATCAGAAGTAAAATCCCTGTTCTAGACTTGCACCTGTCTGCTGGTATCAGGTGGATCGCCAACCGGTGGTTGTTGCGGTGGTTCTGGGTCGCCTTCGGTCGGAATATCCGACGGAACCGGATCGTTAGGTTCATGCGGCGGCGGTGGCTCGCCTTCGGGCCGTCGTTGCGGGTGCGGCGGTTCGCGCCATACGTCAGGTATGCCTGGTGGTTCGCCAATCGGTGGCTCGCTGGGGACGTGACCGGGTGTATCGCTGGGCGGTACTGGGTGTGGATAGGTCATCGTATACGCTCCTTTGTACTGCTTAAGCAGCACAGAATATGCCACGTATACGAGCAGTAAACGATGGACCAGTGAAAGTATCTAGCAGGAAGGCCGCAATCGTTATGATTGCGGCCTTCCTGCTAGATACTCAAAGCTATTCCAGCCGTTATCTTACGTCAGTGGTCGTACCTACGCCCACAACCCGTTTCGTTCGAGAAACGCATGCAGCGCTTCGTTACTCGGCTCGGTGATCATGGTGCCACGATCAAGCGAACGGGCCGAACGTCCCCGCGGGATCGGCGCGGGTTCGGTGACAGGCACAGTCTCGCCAGTGTTCGCCACGACGATCGTCGGGACGCTGCGATGACCGACCCATTGTTCGACAAACTCGCCAGCGTCCTCGTCCTCGTCGATGTTGATCTGACGATACTTAATACTATTTGTTTCCAAGAACCGTTTAGCACGGCTCAGGTCCGGGCAAGGATAGGTTCGACCATACACAATTAATTCTTTATCCACTGGTTCCTCGACAACGGAGTGAAATACCTGCGTTGTTAGCTTTTATTGTACCGAAATCACGTTCATCTCGCCGCGAGCCATGTGGGGTTATCCGTGGCTCACCGTAATCATACGCTCCATATGTTCGCGGGCTTTACCATTGTCGATCGACTCAGCCGCAAGCATTAATCCTTCGCGCAGGTCACTCGCACGCTCGGCGGCGACGAGGCCTGCCGCCGCGTTGAGCAGCACGACGTCGCGGCGCGGACCACGGTCCTCACCGTTGAGCAGCGTCCGAATTGTCGCGGCGTTCTCGGCGATGGTCCCACCGCTCAGCGCATCGCGGCTTGCCATGGTCAACCCTAATTCGTCGGGTCGTACCTCGTAGTGCCGCGGGGCTTGACCTGCACGAACTTCCCACACCTGCGACGGTGCGCTCAGACTCATCTCGTCCATACCATCGGTGCCATGCACCACCAATGCATGAAGAATGCCCATGCGACCCAGCGCGTTTGCCAGTTTCGGTGCCAGCACCGCCGAACCAACACCAACCACCTGATATTCAGCGTGAGCCGGATTCGCCAGCGGTCCCAGGACGTTGAACACGGTGCGGATACCGATCTCACGACGGACAGGACCAGCGTAGCGCATGGCGGGGTGAAACTTCTGTGCGAACATGAAGCCGATACCAGCCTGATCCAGACAGCGCGTAACACCCTCGGCATCGAGATCAATATTAACGCCCAGCCCTTCCAGCACATCCGCCGACCCGCACTTGCTCGACATAGCGCGGTTGCCATGCTTGGCGACTGTCACACCCGTTCCGGCGGCGACAAACGCCGCTGCTGTCGAGATGTTAAAGGTGTTGGTAGCGTCGCCACCCGTGCCACAGGTATCCAGAACTGGCATGCTGTGCGCCACCCGTACAGCCTTGTCGCGCATCACTTCCGCCATGCCAGCAATCTCGGCATCGGTTTCGCCCTTGAGATGCAACGCCGTAAGAAATGCCGCGATCTGCGCTTGCGTCGCCTCGCCAGTCATGATCGCTTCCATCACCAACCCGGCGTGGTCCTGCGGCAGATCGCGACCCGCGACGACCGCCTTAATCGCATCCTGGATGTTCATATTCCTGTATCCTGTCCCGTGTAACGCAGTCGGTATAATCCCCCGCCATTGTCATCGGATATGATAATGCTGCCGTCGTTCGCCACGAGTATGCCAATAACATGCTCCACCACTTGTCATCGACGACCAGCCACGCACGATATCTTCTTGCCGCACAGGTTGTCCGTTTTCGTAGTGGATGCGTACCACATTATACCCGTGTGATTGGACGAGGTCGCTCGACTCATGCATACACACGATAGCATTACCCGGTAGACCGATGGCAGGTACAGTCCACTATGAAACGCGATGCCAACCGGCGCGACGTCCGGTGCCATCATCGGGCCAACGGTTCGGTCGCGCAGCACCGTTCGGCATCGTCAAATCCGAGAGTTGGTGACCAGGAAAGAAATCTAGCCGCGGGCTATCAGGCGTTATACATGGGGAGGAAGGGCCAGGAAGTTCGACAGAACGTGTCGCGCATGGTCGGGCGAGGCAGGCAGTGCCAACAGACCAATCATCGGCAGCGTGGCATGAGCCAGCCCCATGATCTGATTCTCATTGCTCCAGGCCATGGTCCACAGCCCAGGCGGCGGAACCCGCAGATCGAAGACCAGGGCAGGATCGGATGCGACACTCAGCGGCGACGGCAACCCCAACAAAATACTTGCCCCATCGTGTTCCAGCGCCAGTGGGATCGACGCCGCGGCGCTGGCACGCGACCCAAACGCCACCGCGATGCACACCATCCCTAGACCGATCCCAAGTAGCGGGAAGTCGATGCCTATTTCGCGGATCAGCGGCAACGTAATACCCGTATCTGCGGGCAATTCATCGCCCGTCGAGATGATGATACGTTTAGGTGCGCTTGCACGCACGTCGTCGAGTTCGATTTCGTCGTTGGCATAGGTCACGGCATCGACACCGAGCTGGTGCAGAAGACTGCTGAGTCGGTCAATTGCGGGATCGCCGTTGTCGATGATGAGAACATCCATGGAGCGTGTCACATCCTTTGTGTAGCGTGTATCCAGACTAGCCGCGAGCAAAACGCCGATACACGTCGAGCGTTTGCTGAACCGTCGACCGCCAGTTGAACTGCCGCGCACGTTCGAGACCGCGACGGCGCAGATCCGCTGCGAGAGCCGGGCTTTCGAGTACATTGCGCAGGGCGGTGGCCCAGGCATCCAGATCATCAGGATCGATCTGGATGCCACCATCTCCCACGACTTCGCCGACACTGGTTGTATTCGACGCGAGCACGGGTGCGCCACATTGCATCGCTTCCAGCGGGTTGAGGCCGAAACCTTCATAACGCGATGGGAACACAAAAGCGGCACACCCCGCCATCAGCGCAGCGTTGTCCTCGTCCGTTACCCAACCCAACAGCGATACGTCAGAAGCGACCCCCGCATCCAGGATCACCCGATGAATGTCGGGGAATAGTTCGCTGGTCGTGGCGGGAACTTTGCCCCCGATTACCAGCTGGGGGCGTATCGCCCAACCGCGGGTCGCCTCGGCATAGGCACGCACGACCATTGCCACATTCTTACGCGCATCAAAGCCACCAATATAGAAGATGTACGGTCGGCGCAATCGCAAGCGCTCGCACACCTCGGCGATAGTCGCTTCATCCTGCGGCCCGTAAGGCGGTCCTGCGGCAAGATGTGTTACCGCGATACGCTCGGCGGGAATCTGAAGATGCTCGATCACATCGCGTCGTGTATGTTCGGAATCGGCGATCACGGCTTTCGCCCGCTGTGCGCCCGCTGCCGCCAACCGCATATATGCTTGCACGAAGCGACTACCGCGATATTCTGGCAACAGGAGCGGAATCAGATCGTGAATAGTAACGACGACTGGCTTCTTGGAACGAAGCGGCGCGGCGAAATACGGCACATGAATCAAATCTACACGCAATTTGCGACAGACTTGATGCAATGCAACCTGTTCGAACCAGATTTTAGCAAGGTTGTCGTTGATCGTATCGAAGGGCGTTGGCATCAGGATCACCTGACAACCCTTCACCTGTGGACGTTTCGTCAGAGTGTAGCGCGGGATGACCAGGACATAGCGAACGTCGGATGAATCGGCGGCGAGGGTATGCACCAATTCATGCAGGTATCGCCCGCTGCCAACATTCGGTTGCGTCCAAAACATGCCGCTCATTGCTATACGCATAGTTGCTGCATTCTAGCATAGCGACCCATACCCCATGTGTGGTGTATCCTTAGACACGAGGCTAGTTAATGGAGTTATCGTATGTTATCTGTACAAGAGATCATGGAGATCATCCCACATCGTCCCCCATTTCTTTTGATCGATCGTATTCTTGAGATGGATGAGAAACACGCGGTCGGAATCAAGCAGGTGACGATCAACGAGCCCTTTTTCGCGGGTCACTTTCCCGGCAACCCGATCATGCCCGGTGTCCTGCAAATCGAAGCGCTCGCACAGGTCGGGGCAGTTGCAGTGCTGCATCAGCCCGCGTTTCGCGGCAAGATTGCGCTGTTCGCCCGTATCGAGAATGTGCGGTTCTCTAAACCTGTCGTACCCGGCGATACCCTACGGCTTGAAGTCGAACTAATGACACTTCGCAGCCGGATGGGCAAGGGACATGCTCAAGCGTCCGTCGATGGGCAAATCGTCACTGAAGCAGACCTTACCTTTATGTTGGTTGATCCGCCCACGGCTTCAACACCTGAATAATGCGTACCGTTCTTATCACTATTATCACCAGGATACTCAGTGCCATCATGCAGCAGGGCGAATCGGCCGCCCTGCCCCATAAACCAGAGCGTATCCTTGTCATGAAATCATGCTGCCTGGGCGACGTTCTGCTTACGACACCACTATTGCACGCGCTTCGCCAGCACCACCCCCAGGCACAAATCACGTATGCGGTTGGAGCCTGGTCACGTCCGATGGTCGCGACTAGCGAGGATGTCGATGTGGTTCTGACGATTCCAGATCGGTGGACACTCGGAAGCTTACTGGCTGTCGCACGCTTCCTGCGTGTCCGGCAATTCGACATGGTATTCGTTCCCGAACGCACGCCCCTTCCGGGCATATTATGCTGGCTAGCGGGTATTCCGATCAGGATTGGCCTCAATAGCCAAGGACGTGGCTTCACCTATACGCATCCAGTAGCGGTGCCATCGACCCTGACCCACGAAGTTGACCTCTATTTATCACTTGCACGACGCGTTGGTATTGTGGTGTCTGACCGTCGTCCTCACTTCTTTCCAACCAAGGACGACCGCGATCGCGCCCGAGAGATCGTGGACGATCTGTACGATCCCGCTCCTCTTGTCGTGATCCATCCTGGCGGCGGCAGTAATCCAGGCATGATGTTAGCGACGAAGCGCTGGTTGCCAGAACGGTGGGCAGTGGTAGCAGATGATTTGCACCGGACACGCAATGCTCGCATTATCCTGGTCGGTAGCGCGGACGAATATCCTATCGCAGTAGCGGTTCGCGCCGCGATGCGTGCACCGGCGACGATCATCACACAGCAGTGGCAATGGGGAACGCTCGCCGCCCTGATCGAACAGGCCGCTCTGTTCCTGGGGCACGACACCGGCATGATGCACTTGGCACACGCCATTGGCACACCAGTGGTGGCGATATACGGACCTAGCGACCCACAGGTTTATGGGCCATACAGTTCCAATACTCGCGTCGTCTGGCGCCCTACTGTTGCAAGTCCCTGCTTCTACGATGGCGTCGCGCCCGTGGCTTGCCCATGTGCCGGACAGTGCATGCGTAACGTCGAGCACGAAGATGTTTTGCGTGCGATCGACCGAGTACTCGCCCCCGCTCTATAGATTGCACAACGGGATATAGCCTTTTGCCTGATATTGACCTTGACAAGCACAAAAGCGCAGGTATACTTCCCATCGTTGTCGCGCGGCTACGGTCGCCGAAACGCTGAGAGCCTCGGTTCACAGCATGGGACGAAAACGAAGTGAAATACGTACTTGACTTTCACCGGTCGGCATGATACACTTCTTTTTTGTCAGCGATGACGGTTTCGCACTTCGGTGCAAATCAAACAAACAGGAATAGCTTACTGGCGAGGTACCGACCTCTGGGTCGAAAACTCACCCTTTTTTGTCGCCTGGCACCTTACCAACTGACGTGTGCATCGGGCGTCTCCCGTTCGCCACCACCGGAACGCGCAGCGGTGACTGATTGTGCCAGCACAACAGCTTCACCATTTTTTGACGAGTTTGATCCTGGCTCAGGATCAACGCTGGCGGCGTGCCTAACGCATGTAAGTCGAACGCAGGACCTTCGGGTCTTGAGTGGCGAACGGCTGAGGAACACGTACGAACCTGCCCGCTTGTGGGGAATAACGCACCGAAAGGTGTGCTAATACCGCGTACGCTCACGTAAGTGAGGAAAGCTTCGGACGCTGGCGGAGGGGCGTGCGGCCCATCAGGTCGTTGGTGGGGTAATGGCCTACCAAGCCGATGACGGGTAGCTGGTCTGTGAGGACGATCAGCCAGACTGGGACTGCGAAACGGCCCAGACACCTACGGGTGGCAGCAGCGAGGAATCTTCCACAATGGGCGAAAGCCCGATGGAGCAACGCCGCGTGGAGGACGACGGCCTTCGGGTTGTAAACTCCTTTCGGGGGGGATGACACGGACAGTACCCCCAGAAGCAGCCCCGGCTAACTCTGTGCCAGCAGCCGCGGTAATACAGAGGGGGCAAGCGTTGTCCGGAATTACTGGGCGTACAGCGCGCGCAGGCGGACCGCGACGTGCCGTGTGACAGACGTCGGCTCAACCGTCGGAGGCCATGGTACACGACAGGTCTGGAGGCAGGGAGAGGGATGTGGAATGCCCGGTGGAGCGGTGAAATGCGTAGAGATCGGGCGGAACACCAGCGGCGAAGGCGGCATCCTGGCCCTGTTCTGACGCTGAGGCGCGAGAGCGTGGGGAGCAAACTGGATTAGATACCCAGGTAGTCCACGCCGTAAACGATGTGTACCCGGCGCTGGGAAGTGATTGCGCTTCTCGGTGCCTCAGCTTACGCAATGAGTACACCGCCTGGGGACTACGGCCGCAAGGCTAAAACTCAAAGGAATTGACGGGGGCCCGCACAAGCAGCGGAGCGTGTGGTTTAATTCGACGCAACACGCAGAACCTTACCTAGGCTTGACATGAAGCTGCATGCCAGTGAAACCTGGCAGCCTTCGAGGGTGCTTCACCGGTGCTGCATGGCTGTCGTCAGCTCGTGTCGTGAGATGTTGGGTTAAGTCCCGCAACGAGCGCAACCCTTGCCCGATGTTACTTGTGTCATCGGGGACTGCCGGTGGTTGCACCCGGAGGAAGGCGGGGATGACGTCAAGTCCGCATGGCCCCTACGTCTAGGGCTACACACACGCTACAATGGCCGGCGGAATGCGCAGCGACCGGGCAACTGGAGCTAATCGCGAAGGTCGGTCTCAGTTCAGATTGAGGGCTGCAACTTGCCCTCATGAAGGCGGAGTTGCTAGTAACCGCGTGTCAGCAAAGCGCGGTGAATACGTACCCGGGCCTTGTACACACCGCCCGTCACGTCATGGGAGTCGGGAAGACCTGAAGTCCGTGGGCCGACCGCCGCAAGGGAGGCAGCGGCCGAGGGTGGGCCTGGCGACTGGGACGAAGTCGTAACAAGGTAACCGTACCGGAAGGTGCGGTTGGATCACCTCCTTTCTAGGGAGCTTTGCTTCCAGCAATCACCATCCGGCATACCAACCCGGGTGGAAGACCGGGGCTGAGATGGGTATGAGGTCTCCACACAGCTGTGATGTTCCGTGGAGTGCGAGCGGTGAACACGACGCCAGAAGCACACGTCAGGGGGCAAGGGTTCTGCGTTCCCTGAACGCCGCACCTTACCAACTTCATATGTTTGCGATTGATTAGCAATTGTGATCATTCTTTTTTGTGAATGGTTGCTCCAGCAGCGACGATGCGACGACGCTGTGTGCGATACCGAGTCTGTGTCGTGGGCACTGCTCACGACCGCCGAGTACTCCATGACCAGGCAAGACATGATGTGCGGTCGGAGGATGCCTCGGCACAACCAGCCGACGAAGGACGCAGACCAGCAGCGATACGATGGAGGAGCCGCAGTCAGGCCGTGAGCCCATCATCTCCGAATGGGGCAACCCCATCCTGGGTGACCAGGATGACCCACCCTAGTGTGGGAGGTAAGTGGGGGAACTGAAACATCTCATGTACCCCGAGGAAGAAAAACAAGTCCCAGAGTAGTGGCGAGCGAAACGGGATCTGCCTAAACCTCAGACGTGCCAAGCGTGCAGGCGTTGCGGTTGAGGGGTTGCGAGCCGGCATGGAGGATGCTAGTACGCCAGCGCTGGATACTCTGTCTGCTCCGAAACGGCTGGAACGCCGTACCACAGCGGGTGAGAGTCCCGTAGGCCAAGACAGCGCACATGCTGCCCAAGCTCAAGTACCACGCACCACGAGAAAGTGCGTGGGAAGCTGGGTCGACCACGACCCAAGGCTACCTACTGGTCGTGACCGATAGCGCACAGTACCGTGAGGGAACGGTGAAAAGCACCCCGGCGAGGGGAGTGAAATAGAGCCTGAAACCGACCGCATCCATGCAGTGAGAGCCGTAGGGCAGCTTGATGCCACGGTGATCGCGTGCCTTTTGGAGTATGACCCGACGAGTTACTTCTAGTGGCCTGGTTAAGGCAGCCACAGCCGGAGCCCGAGGGAAACCGAGTGTGAAAAGCGCGATTGTCGCTAGGAGTAGACCTGAAACCGTGTGAGCCACCCATGGCCAGGCTGCAGCGTCCGTAACAGGACGTGAAGGGCCGAACCGGTGATTGTTACAAAAATCTCGGATGAGCTGTGGGTAGGGGTGAAATGCCAAACGAACACGGAGATAGCTGGTTCTCCCCGAAATGCATTGAGGTGCAGCCGGACGCATGCCCGGCTCGAGGAGGTAGAGCGCTAGTCAGACGCGGGGGCTTCACCGCCTACCAACTCTGGTTAACCTACGAATGCCTCGAGCGGTCGCGGACCGAGTGAGACGGTGGGAGCAAATTTTCATCGTCAAAAGGGCAACAGCCCAGACCTGCCGCTAAGGCCCCCAAGTGCTGATTCAGTGGGCAAGGAGGTGGGAACGCCCAGACAACCAGGAGGTTGGCTTAGAAGCAGCCACCCTTGAAAGAGTGCGTAACAGCTCACTGGTCGAGGGTTCCCGCGCCGACAATGTACCGGGGCTCAAATCAGCCGCCGAAGCGCAGGATGCAGCAGCAATGTCTGCGTGGTAGGGGAGCGTCGTTTCTGCAGTGAAGCATCAGCGTAAGCCGGTGCGGAGCGGGAACGAGTGCGAATGTCGGGATGAGTAACGATTCGTGGGGCGAGAACCCCCACCGCCGAATATCCAAGGTTTCCGCTGCCCGGTCAATCCGCAGCGGGTGAGTCGGTCCTAAGCCGAGGCCGAAGGCGTAGGTGATGGACAGCAGGTGGAGAATCCTGCACCGTTGACTAGATGTTTGAGCCAGGTGAGATGCCGAGGGGCACGGGGAGCGACCAGACGAGGGTCGTTCAAGCTGGTAGGGAGCCATGGTACCCCGATGGCGATGACCGAGAAGCGAGTACGAGCTCAGTGCGCAAGGACCGGCAAGTCCCCGACACCTGTACGGCCGAGAAAGGCTTGCCTGGGAGTCCACCAACGACCGTACCGCAAACCGACACAGGTGGATAGGTCGAGCAGACCAAGGCGGACGAGCGAACCCTGGTTAAGGAACTCGGCAAAATGATCCCGTACCTTCGGAAGAAGGGATGCTGCTCAGCGTGTACTCTCTTGCAGAGGAAGCGTTGTGGCAGCCGCAGCGAGCAGGCCCACGCGACTGGTTACCAGAACCTTAGGTCCCTGCCAAGAGGCAACTCGACGTATAGGGGCTGATGCCTGCCCAGTGCTGGAAGGTTAAGGGGAGATGTGCAAGCGTTGAACCGAAGCCCCAGTCAACGGCGGCCGTAACTATAACGGTCCTAAGGTAGCGAAATTCCTTGTCGGGTAAGTTCCGACCCGCACGAAAGGCATAACGACGTGGGCACTGTCTCGACCAGGGGCTCGGTGAAATTGAAGTGGCGGTGAAGATGCCGTCAACCCACACCCGGACAAAAAGACCCCGTGGAGCTTGACTCAAGCTTGTCATTGGTGGCGGCGTGGTGCTGCGTAGGATAGGTGGGAGCCTGTGAAGTTGCCCTTGCGGGGGTGCTGGAGGCAACGGTGAAATACCACTCTGCAGCACGTGGCCATCTAACCCAGAGCAGTGAAGCCTGACTGGGAACCGTGGCTGGTGGAGAGTTTGACTGGGGCGGTCGCCTCCCAAAAAGTACCGGAGGCGCTCAAAGGTTCCCTCAGGCGGGATGGTCAATCCGCTGGGGCGTGCAAAGGCACAAGGGAGCTTGACTGCAAGGCAAACAGGCCGCGCAGGGACGAAAGTCGGACTTAGTGATCCTACGGTGGCAAGTGGAAGCGCCGTAGCGTACCGGATAAAAGCTACCCCGGGGATAACAGGCTGATCCTGCCCAAGAGTCCAGATCGACGGCAGGGTTTGGCACCTCGATGTCGGCTCGTCGCATCCTGGGGCTGGAGCCGGTCCCAAGGGTTGGGCTGTTCGCCCATGAAAGCGGCACGCGAGCTGGGTTCAGAACGTCGTGAGACAGTTCGGTCTCTATCCGGTGTGGGCGTTTAGAAGGTTGCGCAGGGCTGGCCCTAGTACGAGAGGACCGGGCTGGACGACCCGCTGGTGGGGCGGTTGTGGGGCGACCCGCAGGCCGCGTAGCTATGGTCGGGAGGGGGAACCGCTGAATGCATCTAAGTGGGAAGCCCACTGCAAGACGAGCCTTCTCGCAGCTTTAAGGCTGGTAAGGTCCCGGCAAGAAGAGCCGGTAGGACAGGAGCGCGGTGGAGGGCGTGTGAGCGGTAGAGCGGACGGCTAACTGAGGACCGAGGGCTTGCCTGGTCAGGGAGGACTGGGCGGTCGTGGGCGAGGGTTCCTGACGACGAACTCGGCGAGACACAGAACGAGCAGGATTCGAGCGAGATCAATCGCAAACAGATGAAGGTGGTGGGTACAGCAGCAGCAGTGAACGCTCGGGTGTGTTTTGAGCGCGCTGGACCCACCCCGTCCCATCCCGAACCGGGTCGTGAAACAGCGCAGCGCCAAGGGTACTGGGGGGATGACCCCCTGGGAGACGAGGTCAATGCACCGGTACCTCACAGCCATCGTCCGTGGCGTAAGCAGCGGACGATGGCATCTATCGCGGCGTGGAGCAGTGGCAGCTCGTCGGGCTCATAACCCGAAGGTCGATGGTTCGAATCCATCCGCCGCTACCAAACGAACAGACAGACCGGCAGACATACGGATGTCTGCCGGTCTTCTGTTTAACCTACGATGATAGGCAGCACGCATATGCGTGCTGCCCATCGCTGTGTAGCGGTTGTGGTGAACAGCTACAAACGGCGCGTCGGTCCGGTGCTCGGTCTGGTGTCACCGGGGTTAGTGGGTGGCGTTGCATCGGGCGGCGTCTGGTTCGGCGTATTCGTGAACTTGCTGTACCTGGTTCGATACCTCATGCGCAACCGTCGTCGCCCTCTCCTGCATCTCGCCAAGTGACTGCTGGACTTGCTGGGTCCAGATGCCGCTAGGGCCGTGTCCACTGGGCACGACAACCCACAAGACAATGTACAGGAGCGGTGATACACCGACAGTCAATAACACAAAGCCAATGACGGACGAGCGTCGAATCTATACCAAGATAGTTGGCGAAGTCCACCACATACGCCAGCAATAAAACGATCGCTCGATACTGCGAGCGATACGACGATTTGGGTTCATGTTGTTTCCTCCTTAAGCCAAGCTTTAAGTGCTTGCTTCTATCTTCTCAGACGTTCATAGGATTATGGTTGCATTTTTTGCGCCATGCATACAATGACGTGCGAGCGCACTCATCGTTCAGATCGCACACCCGCATAAAACGCTTTACACAATTCAAGATTTCGATTGCGATATATACGCTATTTTGCAGGAATATCAACGACTATCTGTAGCTCTTTTATTGAAATTTACCTGCCATTATGCTACAATAAACTCCAGTTTTTTACATTCAACGTTTCGCTATAAAGGTGGTTGGCGCTATGGAAAAATCGACATGGACCACAAAAGTCGGCCTTGCACAGATGCTCAAGGGCGGCGTCATTATGGATGTTGTCACCCCTGAGCAGGCACGCATCGCAGAAGAAGCCGGCGCAGTCGCGGTCATGGCGCTTGGAGCGCGTCCCGGCAGATATTCGCGCACATGGTGGCGTTGCCCGGATGAGCGATCCTGAGATGATTCAAGGGATCATCGAAGCAGTGACGATTCCAGTCATGGCAAAGGCTCGCATCGGGCATTTCGTCGAGGCACAGGTACTGCAGGCACTGGGCGTCGATTATATCGATGAGTCCGAAGTGCTGACACCAGCCGACGAAGACCAACCATATCAACAAGCATCGTTTCGATGTACCATTTGTATGCGGCTGTCGTAACCTTGGCGAAGCACTGCGACGTATCACCGAAGGCGCGGCGATGATTCGCACCAAGGGCGAGGCCGGCACCGGCAACGTCGTCGAAGCAGTGCGTCATGCACGCCAACTGCATGCCGACATCCGACGCTTGCAGAATATGGATCGGGACGAACTCTTCGTCGCCGCCAAGGAACTTGCAGGCACCCTACGAACTGGTCAAGCAGATCGCAGAGACCGGCAAGCTGCCGGTCGTCAACTTTGCCGCTGGCGGCATTGCGACTCCGGCCGACGCAGCGCTGATGATGCAACTTGGTGTTGAAGGTGTCTTCGTCGGATCAGGCATCTTCAAGTCCGGCAATCCTGCGCAACGCGCCAAGGCAATCGTCGCAGCGACGACGCACTACCAGGACCCGAAGATCATCGCCGAGGTCAGCAAGGGACTGGGCGAGGCGATGGTCGGTATCGAAATCAGCCAGATTCCGGATGGCGAACTGCTGGCAACCCGCGGCTGGTAGGCGCTGACGCAGGATCAGACACTATGAATGTTGGTGTGCTTGCCCTACAAGGGGCATTCATCGAGCACGAGCGATGTTCACGCAACCTTGGGCACGACGGTGACCCAGGTGCGGCTCGCCGCAGCATCTTGATCGCATCGACCGCCTGATCATTCCAGGTGGCGAAAGCACAACGATCGGCAAGCTGTTGGTTGCGTATGGTCTGCTCGAACCAATCCGCGAACGTGCTCAGCAGGAAATGCCGATCTGGGGCACCTGTGCTGGAATGATTCTGCTCGCGAAACGGATCACCGAAGGACGTCCCGAAGGACAGCCGGCGCTCAACCTGATGGATATTACCGCCCGGCGCAATGCTTTTGGACGCCAGCTGGATAGCTTTGAAGCCGATCTCGATGTCCCGGCGTTGGGATCGACGCCATTTCCGGCGGTCTTTATTCGCGCCCCACGCATCGATAGCGTGGGAAAGATGTTGAAACACTCGCAACGCTCGAGGATGGTACGATCGTCGCGGCACGTCAGGGACGACTGCTGGCGACCGCCTTTCATCCTGAGCTAACGGGTGACGATCGGTTCCATCAGTACTGTTTCTCGACCTTATGATCGTACCTGGCTCGTTCGATTCTTTTCGAGGAGCAATCGCTTGATTCGACCGGCGAGTATCGCCGATATATGGGCCTTACGCCGGAAGGCTCAACGCCGCATCTTTTTTTATACCGATGCGCTGCTAGCTTCCAGCTATCACTCATATATTCTGTCTCTGCGCAGCATCATCGATCCGATGAGCTCGGATCGGAAGACGACTGGTGCTGCATGATCATGGTCTGCGCGGCTTCCTTCAGGCGCGTCGCCGCGCGAACTGCCGCTGAAGCAGATCTTCAATTCCTGGGCTCGTATAATCGCCGTTCACGCTCACGACTGAGCGACGGCGAGGTGTTCTATCGACTGATCGAAGAATATCTGCAACGGGCAGGCAACGATCGGACGGAGCGTGTCTTTGCAACGCTCGGAGCACGCTCGGCCGATGTGATCGAAGGATTGCGACAGCTCGGGTTTCAGCCATATGCCCAACAGGTCGTCTGGATGCTTTCCGAACCGGTGGTCGAAGCAGGCAGTTCGATGGTGGCACTCCGGCGCCAGAACCGGCGCGATGCCTGGGCGATCCAGCAACTGTATACTTCGCTTACGCCGCGTCATCGTCCAACAAGCTGAGCCAAAGGATAGTACATCCTGGCTGCCATCACGCCGCCAACAAATGTTCCGCAGCTTCAGAGCGTTGTTGGGTGCTTGGAGATGACCAGGCGCTGACGGTGCATATCCGGGTCCACAGTGGACTCACGCGGACATGTGATGCGGATCATGATCGCACCGCACCTGCATGCGGATGTGACGGCGATGGTGCGCTATGTGCTAAGCCAACTTCATGATCAACGCCCTGTATTTGCTGTGCTTCGGACGTATCAAGTCGAGCTGCACGCACAGTCTCGAAGAACTGGGATTCGTTGAACGTGGTGAGCAAACGAACTTTTCGTAAAGCAACTCGCTCTCATGCAATCGCCAGCCAGTATTTCGCCCTTCGTTGCTCGAGTCGAACATGCGAAGGCTCGATGGCGATGGCGTGATCAATCGACGTTCACTTACAACAGTAGCCAAGTACAACGGGACGCGGAGGCACAATGAAAGAACAGATCATAACCAATAACATAGAGCTGCTGCTCGATGCCCTACCGCCCCATATTCGTCATGCCGCTCGAAAGCGATCCGCGACACGAGGATCTGATCGAGATCGTCATGGACCTGGGACGACTGCCCGAGGCGCGCTTTCGCGGCAGGAAGAGACCTTTCTTTCGGATATGGAGGTCTCGCGCGAAGACCTGGACTATATCGTCGTCGCGCATCGGCAACTTCGGCGAAGATAACCGCGCCGGTATCCAGCGCACGCTGCACCGTATCTCGGCGATGCGTAATCGAGCGGGCACGGTGATCGGCGTAACCTGCCGCGTCGGTCGAGCTGTCTTTGGCACGATCGATATCATCCAGGATCTGGTCGAAGAAGGCCAGAGTATGCTGCTGCTCGGCAAGCCGGGTGTCGGCAAGACGACCCTGCTGCGCGAAGTCGCCCGCGTGCTGGCCGACGATTTCCGCAAGCGCGTGGTGATCGTCGATACCTCGAACGAGATTGCGGGCGACGGCGATATTCCGCATCCGGCGATCGGTCGCGCACGACGTATGCAGGTGCCGCGCCCGGCGGAACAGCATGCGGTCATGATCGAGGCGGTCGAGAACCACATGCCGGAAGTCGTGGTGATCGACGAAATCGGCACCGAGCTTGGAAGCACAGGCCGCGCGCACCATCGCCGAGCGCGGTGTCCAACTGGTCGGCACAGCCCACGGCAATACGCTCGAAAACCTGATGATCAATCCGACGCTTTCGGACCTGATCGGCGGCATTCAGGCAGTCACGCTGGGCGACGAGGAAGCCCGCCGACGTGGCACCCAAAAAACGGTGCTGGAACGCAAAGCACCGCCAACCTTCGACGTGCTGGTCGAGATCAATAAGATCGACGACATGACGGTGTACCGTGATGTCGCGGCGGCGGTCGATGCACTGCTACGTGGCGACGAGCCACAGCCGGAGCATCGCTGGAAAGACGCCGACGGGCAGGTGCAGATCGAGCAAAAAAGCCCGATGGCGGCGACCAGCGAGATGCTGTACGCGAGCCGTCGTGCGCCGTCGATGACCCGTGAGCGTGCACGTGACGGTCGCAGCGCGATGGTCGGGCGAACGAGGCGCGTGAGCGGGCGTGAAGCACGCGACGGACGCAACGCGCACGCGAACGCGTCACAGGTGCCGATCGACGAACGGACGTTGGACCGCGATCCAGTGATTCCCGCCAGTGGCGCACAATCCATCGTGCCGACAGCGCCGCACAGAAGGTAAGACAGCCGTATCTTTCCGTTCGGTGTCAGTCGCAACCGTCTCGAGAAGGCGATCGAGCATCTGCGTGTTCCGGCGACGCTGGTACGCGACATCGACGATGCGACGATCGTGATGACGCTCAAGAATCACTATCGCCAGAATCCAGGCCGCTTGCAGCGAGCCGAAGAAGAAGGCGTGCCGGTCTATGTCCTGCGCTCGAACACGCAGGGCCAGATGGAAAACATGCTGGCGGATATCTTCAATGTGGTCCCAGTTTCTAACGGCGAAGGCGATCCGGTGACCGGCGCGTTGCTGGAAACCGAGCAAGCGATCGAGCGCGTGATTAATGGTGCCGCAGATGCTGTAGAATTGACACCACAAAGCTCGTTTATTCGACGGCTCCAGCATCAACTCGCGGAACGCTATAATCTGACGTCGGAAAGTCGTGGGAAAGAGCCAAATCGGCGGGTCAAGATTTACCGCTAGGAGGCAATGAGCCTGTTCATCACGTTTGAAGGGCCGGAAGGATCCGGAAAATCGACGCAGGCGCGTCGGCTTTATGAGCGTCTTGATGCAGCGGGTCATGCGACGATCCTGACAAAAGAGCCGGGCGGCACGACGATCGGCGACATGATTCGCCGGCTGTCTGCTCGATTTTCAGTATGGTGAGATGGACTCGACCACCGAGATGTTGCTGTTCGCCGCCGCACGCGCACAGCATGTCTCCGAATTGATCCAGCCGTTTCTGGCAACGGGCGGTATCGTCATCTGCGATCGCTTTGCGGACTCGACCTATGCCTATCAGGGCTATGGCCTTGGGCGCGATCTGGACGAGCTTCGCGTCATCACCCAGCATTGCGACGGGTGGGCTGATGCCAGACGTGACGATCTATCTGGATCTGCCGGTCGATCAGAGGACTCGAACGCAAGCGTAGAGCCCGGCAAGCCCCCGTTGGTATCACCGCTGTCGCCGCCCGTCGATCCCGGACGCTCCCGAATGGAATCGGCTTGACGCACGTGAGATCGCCTTCCATGAACGGGTACGCAAGGCTACAGCATTAATCGATGCCGAGCCAGAACGCTGGCTAAGCTTTGATGGCAACCTCGATCGCGACACGCTAACAGCAAGGATCTGGGAGAGGCTCGAACCACGCTTGACGCACTCGCACAATCAGGGAGTCGCTCGTGAAGCTACTTATCGCAGTGATTCAGCGCCAGGACGAAGGCAGGGCTCGTCAAGGCTCTCACCGCTCAGCGGATCGGCGTGACCCGCATCGGAAGCCAGGGCGGCTTCCTGCGCGAAGGGAATGTCACGCTGTTTATCGTCATCGAAGACACACGTCTCGACGAAGTGCTTGCAACTGATTCGTACGCATTGCTACACACGCACCAAAGTTCGTCGCACCATTACCGCCGATCGCCGAATCGGGCGAATTCTATCCCTCGACACCGGTCGAGGTCCAGGTTGGTGGTGCATCAGTGTTCGTGGTTAATGTTGCCGAACAGGCTCGCCTCTAGCCAGATCCACGCACCTGCATCGCAGACAATGGTCTTGGAATTGCTGATTGGAATGGCACATGGTATTATCCCGCGTTAAGCATGTTCTTCAATCTGCGCTGGGATAAAGGCTGACGGCATGGTGCGTCAGGGTACCCAGGGAGTTCATTGTGAACTTAGATAACATTATAGATATCCTTAGAATAGTCGGGCTCGTGCTCGGCTTCTACTATATTCTGCTGCTGTTTGCAGCGGCGGTCTGGACCTACCGCGACATTCGCTCGCGAACCCAAGACATCATGGCGCAGGTCCTGTCGATCGCCCTGGTGCTCGTGTCTACAACTCCCTGGACTTATTCTGTATATGCTGATGCGTCCCAAGCAAACGCTCGCTGAAAAATACGAGCGCGCGCTTGAGGAAGAATATCTGCGCCGCGATATCGAAGACGATCATGTGTGTCCGAACTGCCAGCGTGGTGTCGAACAGGACTTCGTCGTCTGTCCATACTGCATGACCGAGCTACGACGTCGCTGTCCCAACTGCGAGCGCACTGTCGATCTGACCTGGGCGGTCTGCCCATTCTGCGGCTCAACCGCTGGCGTGATCGGACAGCCAATCGCTATAACAGACCAAACGAGACGTTCAGTGTACTCATAGGAACGTCCAGGACCAGTAACTCGGCGCTTGACGCATCGGCTGCTGGTCTTTTTGATTGTGGATGAACAATATCCATGCGTAAAAAAGTCACGATCATCGGCGCAGGCTTCGTCGGTTCGACCTGCGCTCACTGGATCGCGGCCAAAGAACTGGCGGACGTCGTACTGGTCGACATCGTCGAAGGCATTCCACAGGGCAAGGCGCTCGATCTGTTCGAAGCCGGTCCGATCGAGGGCTTCGATGTCAACGTCGATCGGCACGAACGGCTATAGCGAAACCAACGACTCGGACGTCGTGATCCTGACATCGGGCGTGCCGCGCAAGCCGGGTATGAGCCGCGAGGACCTGCTCAAGGTCAACGCCGAGATCACCGCGTCCAACATCCAGCAGGTCGTGAAAACATCGCCCAATGCCACGATCATCATCGTCAACAACCCGATGGATACCATGGCCTACCTGGCCTACAAAGTCGCGGGTCTGCCCCGCGAGCGCGTCATGGGCCAGGGTGGCGTCCTGGACGCCGGACGCTATCGCACCTTCGTCGCGCAGGAAGCCGGTGTATCGGTCGAAGACGTTCAGGCCATGCTGATGGGTGGCCACGGCGACGAAATGGTGCCGCTGCCACGCTACACCACGATCTCGGGCATTCCTGTCACCGAGTTCATCGGGCCAGAACGCCTCAATGCGATCGTCGAGCGCACCAAGAAGGGCGGCGGCGAGATCGTCCAGTTACTCAAGACCGGCTCGGCCTATTACGCGCCATCGGCGGCGACCGTGCTGATGGTTGAGTCGATCCTCAAGGACAAGAAGCGCATCCTTCCCGCCGCAGCCTATCTGCAAGGCGAATACGGCCTCAGCGACCTGTTCTTCGGCGTTCCGGTCAAGCTGGGTGCTGGTGGCATCGAGCAGATCATCGAGCTACCGCTCAGCGAAGAAGAACAGGCAGCCGTCCAGAAATCCGCAGCATTGGTCCGCGATAGCATGAACGCGCTGCCTGAACAGTATCGGAGTGCATAAACCATATGGCAACACCTGATATTGGTCTGGTTGGACTGGCGGTCATGGGCCAGAACCTGGTCATGAATATGGTGAACCACGGGTTTACCGTCGCCGTTTACAACCGCACGACCGCGAAAACTGACGAATTCGTCGCCGAGAATCCTGACGCGGCGCTGGTTCCGTCCACGACGATTGAAGATTTCGTTGCATCCATCCCACGTCCGCGCAAGATTATGCTGATGGTGCAGGCTGGCAAAGGTACTGATGCCGTCATCAGCGAACTGCTGCCGCTGCTCGCACCGGGCGACACACTGATTGATGGTGGGAACTCGTTCTTCCGCGACACTGACCGCCGTGCGCTCGTCGCCGAAGCCGCAGGGATCAACTACCTGGGCGTTGGCGTTTCGGGTGGCGAAGAAGGTGCCCTGAAAGGTCCGAGCATCATGCCCGGAGGTCAGCGCGATGCGTATGCAGGTATCGCACCGATCTTCGAAGCGATCGCAGGCCGTGCACCCGACAACACTCCTGTGGTGGCCTACATGGGACCACGCAGCGCTGGTCATTATGTCAAAATGGTGCATAACGGCATCGAATATGGCGATATGCAGTTGATCGCCGAAGCCTATGACATTTTGCAGCGCGTCGGCGGCCTGACATCCGCTGAACTTGCAGACGTGTTCGCTGAGTGGAATCAGGGCGAGCTCAAGTCGTATCTCATCGAAATCACTGCCGACATCTTCGCCCGCCAGGACCCAGACACCGGCAAGCCATTGGTGGAAGTCATCCTGGATAGCGCGGCACAAAAAGGCACCGGTAAGTGGACATCGCAAAATGCCCTGGACCTGGGTTCGCCCATTCCGACGATTGACGCAGCGGTAGCAGGGCGCTATTTATCGGCACTCAAGGACGAGCGCGTTAAGGCTGCTGAAATTCTCAAAGGCCCGTCGACGGTATCTACACCGGACATCGACCGCGACGAACTGATCGCAGCAGTACGTGCGGCGCTCTACGCATCGAAGGTCTGCTCGTACGCACAGGGCATGGATCTGCTGGCGACCGCATCTGCTGAATACGGTTACGACCTCGATCTGGGGACCGTAGCATCGATCTGGCGTGCCGGTTGTATTATTCGCGCCGTCTTCCTGGACGATATCACCGCAGCGTACCGCCGCAACCCAGGGCTCGAAAACCTGTTGCTCGATGAATTCTTCCTCAAGGAAGTCGCATCACGCCAGGAAAGCTGGCGGCGTGTCATCCAGATTGCAGTGGGAGCAGGTGTACCAGTTCCCGCGTTCAGCATTTCGCTCGCGTACTTCGATGCATACCGCAGCGGACGCTTGCCCGCCAACCTGGTCCAGGCACAGCGCGATTACTTCGGCGCACACACCTACCAGCGTATCGATAAGCCCGGCTCATTCCACACTGAGTGGATGGATAAGTAAACTTCGTAATTGGACGAGTAATAACAGGGGCGGCGATGAGCCGCCTCTGTTGCACTTAAAACCAGCGTTTGAAGTTTTGGCTATGGTCGATTGACAGAGGGATAAGTACTGGTACACTACGCGACGAGAGTGGATGTTGCCCGGTGGTGGTCCTCGTCTTCAAAACGAGCGAGCGGCGTGACGAGCGTCGCTGGTGGGTTCGACTCCCACGCACTCTCGCCACATTTCATCCCGGGCCGATATCGTTTTCCTCTTCGATATCCTGCTGTTGATACCGTGTGATCATCTCCTCAAGGTAGCATAGCAGTTCTGCGGGAATCTCCTCACGTTTTAGCAATCCAGTCGCGATCGCCGCTGCGATCTGAGCATCTGGTAAACCGAACGTATAGCGGCTCCAAAGTTGTCGTGAGGGACCCTGATGAAACTCATGGATGTAGGAATTGAGGTCGAACGAGTTTAGTTCTCCCGCCCGCCACGCGGCAAAGTGCCGATCGAGTTCGTGGAGCGCCTCGTTGAGCTCAGCCTCATACGCGCGAACCCCATACTCTCGAATAAGCCGCTTGATGGCTTTTGGATAATCATCCGGCATGCGGCCATCCTATGAACAAACCGATAGTTTATAGAAGCACCCAGGACATGCGATTCTAATTGCGAACCGTAACACCAGCCGTTATCGTGTTTTGCTTATCGCAGCAGCTAGACCGGTTTCCTTGAGCCGCCGAAGCAACGCCGCCGAGCCAGTATATGGAGTAATCACTTCTGCCATACGTGTATCGAAGGCGGCACGCTGTTGACGGTATTCCGCCAGGTCACGTAGTTCAGCAAGGTGGGCAACGGATTGCTGGTAACCAGCCGCAGTTCGTAATGCAAGCAAAGCAGGAATGGCGGCCCAAACCTGTTCCTCGCGTTCCGCAAGTTTATCGAGCTTCGCAATTCGCGCGTTCTCCGCTTGCTGTCGCTCCCACCCTTTGCGCTGGTTGCGGACATCTTGGGCAGCATCCAGGATAGCAGAGAAGGTTCGTCGCGGCGCGGTTGACACTGCGGAGCGCTGTGGTTTGCCAATCTCGCGTAGCCGCCGGAGCAATTGGGTTCCGATTGGTTCACCATGAGCCGCCCGAACTAAAAATGCGCTTCGCTCCTTCTCATTCAGCAATTCGACCCACTGCTGAAGAGGTTCATCTATGTCTGCGAGTGGAAGGCTACCTTGTGCGGCGGCGACAACCAGATCTTGATCGATCTCGAAGAAATGAACGAGTTCCTGAAGCGGTGCGCTGAGCTTATTCAAACCAGGCGGTACTGCTGGCTCGATTATCTCATCCCCCTCCTCCTCATCGTAATCATCGTCGTAACCATTCATACTGCGGAGGGAGGCTGAGTAGAGCCATGACAGGTACAGCGCACGCAGATCACCGCGCAGGATATCCTCACGTAAGGAAGCAAAAGACGCGATAGGTGATGTTTCCTCGATCCAATCGCTCGCCTCGCGCTCGTGGAAAGCGATACTGAGGATAATATAGTCACCAACAGTGGTGCGTTCGATCTCCTCGACATTAAAATAGTATGACTGAAGACTCGCCTGATCGATAGCCGTTTTGGGAAAGCGAAACGCAAACTGCCGTGATCCCCAGTTTGCCATATAGATCATGACATCGTAGTGCTTCGCCAAGAGATTGAGGGGATCCCCACGAAAATCGCCCCAGGAATAGGTGAAAACAGCATGGCTCGGCGTTGGCTCGACACGACTCGATAGGGTCCGCACATACGCCATATCCGCGACACTCAGGGGACGATCAATTGCGAGAAACTCATAGTACTGATACTCAGACATAGCATCCTCTTTTACAGACACGTACCAGACATCTGCGTGCTATAGAGGCGAGCCAGCCATATGAATGTTCGTAAAGGCGGCAAATCCGCCCTGTGTGATTCGTGCCATGCTATCTACGTGAGGCTCATAACACAGGTCGTTATGTGGCGATAGTATACCCAACACCGGGAATCGTTTCGATCAATTCCTGTGCGTTCGGCTCGATCTTCTGGCGCAGGCGATATACCAATTGCTTGAGCATGGCGCGGTCAGTGCCGCTGGCCGACCCCCAGACATGGCTGAGGAGTGTATTCGTTGGAATGATCTGTCCTCGGTTCGTCAATAGATAGTGCAGGAAGCGGAACTCAAGCGATGTAAGACGTACCAGAGCGTCATCGCCGACCAACGCCTGGCGGTTGAGATCAAGGTGCAACGAACCAAGCGCGAACCGATCCCCTTTACTGTCTTTGCTGCGTCGTAGGACTGCCTGCACACGTGCCAGTAATTGCTTAGGGCTGAACGGTTTCGGGACATAATCATCGGCACCGATTTCCAACCCATGGATGACATCGGTATCCTCGTTGCGTGCTGTAAGCATGATGATTGGAACATCACTAGCGGAACGAATCTTACGACACACTGTGAAGCCGTCCAGGACAGGCATCTGAATATCAAGAATGATCAGATCCGGGTCCTCGGCGCACCACCGCCTCAGCGTTTCGCCACCATCATATGCCCGCACAACCTCATAGCCGCCACGTTGGAGTGTTATCGTGGCGATATTCGCAACCTGATCGTCGTCTTCAGCCAATAAAACTTTCATGACTAACACCGCTTCGGAAAAATGTGCGTTGCCAGCGCACAGCTTTAGCTATTGTGAACCTAATTCACGTACAGAATGACTATACAATACCATTTTGGCGCTTGCTTGGGAGTATTCAATGTACTCAATATCAAACAACCATAAGTCAGGGTTAGAATCCGTACCGCCTGAATATGCTTGTAGTACCACGTGTGCAAAACTATGCGCCATGGTTTCGATGCTCCCCATACACCTACATGTAGAATAACATTAAAGCATGAACTGACAAGCCACGTTCGGCTCCACGCAGCGTCTTTATCAATACACGAGGTGGTGAGAACGGCACTCCCAAGTATATCTTGTACATATGAATACCATGCTTGCAAGATATACACCAGGATAGACGGATACATTCATCTATGGGGAATGCGTCTATACAGCAGGAACGACGACCGCTCTTGCGCCAGATTGGGTCACACGGGTCGAACGCGTAAGTCCGCGAGTGGTAGCGTGATACTCGATGGAACGGCGATTGACAGGTTCGCCTGGCGCGGTCCGGCACACATCGAGAGCATCTTTCCCGGTCAGAACGCATCATACGAATGCGACGGACCTTGCCCAATCATGCGTACCTCGATAAAGCGCTGGTTCGACGCAAATCGGATGGAGTATTCGTACTCCATGGGAGATGGTTCGGCATCGATCCAGGCGGCACAAGCACATCCAGGCCAGAGCTTGATAATCGCGGGACGGGGACGCTTGAACCATTTACTCGGTCCGGTGATGTTGCTCAGGTCATACAGTAGTGTTGTCAGTTATAATAACGTCTACTTGTAGAAAGAGCCGCCCAGCAACCCTGTTGCGAGCGCATCTTTGCTATCATTACAAACAGTAGGGAGGGCCATGCTGGTTGCCATTGCCTCAATCTTTGCACTTGCACTCGTCGCACCGACACTGCACCGCTTTA
Organism: uncultured Chloroflexia bacterium; assembly: GCA_963790835.1. Lineage (GTDB taxonomy): Bacteria > Chloroflexota > Chloroflexia > Chloroflexales > Kallotenuaceae > JBBSGA01. The sequence goes on along the minus strand of CAWBPU010000002.1, from coordinate 592,888 downwards.
CTCGCACCCTGACGGGCTGGATACTGGCGCTCGTACCTGCGGTGATAGCCATCTATGTTGGCTCGTTTGGTGCAACGATGGGCGCGGGCAATCAGCTTCGCTCGTCGCTCCCCTGGTCGCCGGAGCTAGGCATTTCCCTATCCTTCGTCCTCGATGGTCTCAGCGTCCTGTTTGTGCTGCTGATCTGTGGCATTGGCGCGCTCGTGTTGATCTATTCAGGCGGCTATCTAGCTGACAGTCCACACCTAGGACGCTTCTACAGTTTTCTCTTGCTGTTCATGGGAGCCATGCTGGGGCTCGTCCTGGCAGACAATATCCTGCTCCTCTTCCTGTTCTGGGAACTCACAAGCATCAGTTCGTATCTGCTGATCGGCTTTACACACCAGCGAGAAGAATCACGCGCCGCTGCTCAGCAGGCATTATTAATTACTGGTAGCGGCGGCTTAGTGTTATTGATCGGCATGATCACGCTGGGTATGGTGGGTGGCAGCTTCGAGCTATCGGTGCTGCTTGCGCAGGGTGACATCATCCGTGTAAGTCCATTGTATAGTCTGATCGTCGCGTTGGTCTGCGTTGGGGCGTTCACGAAATCGGCACAGTTTCCATTTCACTTCTGGCTACCGGGCGCGATGGAAGCACCCACGCCGGTCAGCGCATATCTCCATTCGGCGACGATGGTCAAGGCTGGTATTTATCTGCTGGCTCGTCTCAGCCCGATGCTCAACGGCACCGACCTCTGGGTAATTGTCGTCAGCACGGTTGGCGCAATCACCATGATCGTTGGCGGCGTGCTTGCACTCTACCAGACCGACCTCAAACGTGTGTTGGCATATTCGACAGTCAGCGCATTGGGGACGCTGGTATTGCTGCTGGGCATCGGCACCGACGAAGCAATCGATGCTGCTATGGTCTTTTTGCTGGCGCACGCGCTCTACAAAGGTGCGCTGTTCATGGTCGCCGGTATCGTAGACCACGAAACCGGCACCCGTAACCTCGAAAAGCTCGGTGGTCTTCGCCGCACGATGCCGATCACGACAGTCATCGCAGTATTAGCGGCGGTTTCGCTGTCGGGCTTCGGCCCTATTGTGACCTTCATTGGTAAAGAGTTAATCCTGGAAGCGGTATTGCATGTTGAACGCTTCGCTGCACCGCTCGTAGTTAGCGTCATCATCTCCGGTGCGTTATTCACGACTGCTGCCCTCATCGTCGGCATACGCCCGTTCTTCGGCGTCGTCAAACCGACGCCGAAACACCCACATGAAGCACCCATGGCTATGTGGCTCGGTCCAGCATTGCTGGCAGTCGCGGGGCTAGTGCTTGGCATCTTCCCAAACCTGATTGAGCGTTCGCTCATCGCTGGCGCCATCAGTGTCGTCAGGGGTGCGCCAGCTACGATCGACCTATACTTATGGCATGGTTTCAATATCGCCCTGATGCTGAGCATCACATCGGTCATTACAGGCGTTGTACTGTACTTCGCGTGGGCATTTCTGCGGCGCACGACGTCAATCGTCGAGCGCGTGCTGGGGTTCTGGCCTGGAAACGGATATCGCCTCACCATCGATGCCATCAACCGTCTCGCGCGGCGTGTTACGGGCGTCTTACAAAACGGCTATTTACGCTACTACATACTGACTATCCTGGCGACGACTGTCCTGTTTGTCGGTTGGACACTTGTTATTAGACAAGGCTTCTTGCCTGCTGTCACATGGACAGACGTACGCTTCTATGAGGTCGCCCTGGCGCTCCTGATGCTGGCGGCAGCGATGTATGCCGTCGTCGCGCCCGGTCGCCTGAGCGCCGTCACGGCACTCGGCATCGTCGGCTATGGTGTCGCACTGATCTATATTCTCTATGGCGCGCCCGACCTCGCGATGACACAAATTCTGGTCGAAACGCTCACCGTCATCCTGTTCGTGCTAGTGTTCTACCATATGCCACGCTTCCAGCACTTGTCGAAACCACTCGCACGCCTCCGCGATGCGATTGTATCCGTGTCTGTGGGCGCTCTGATGACTGTGCTGGTGTTGATAGTGACTGCGACCCCACCACAATCACGTCTTCAGGATTTTTATAGCACTAACAGCAAATTACTTGCACATGGCAGCAACATCGTCAACGTCATCCTGGTCGATTTCCGTGGCATGGATACCTTTGGAGAAACCGTCGTGCTGGGTGTGGCAGCCTTCGGCGTGTTCGCACTGTTGAAACTCGGTCGTGCTACCCCGCGTGATGTCAGTCGCTCCTCCAGAGTGCTGAAGCGGTTGCGGCATATGCTGCATCGGCGCGTGGGGGACAGGAGAAGCACCCTCATGAATTCACTGATCCTACGTACCGCGACCCGTTTTTTGACTGGGCTTCTGCTCCTTTTTTCGATCTTTCTCCTCCTGCGTGGTCACAATGAGCCGGGTGGTGGATTCATCGGCGGTCTGGTCGGCGCTAGTTCATTCGCCTTGTACGGCCTCGCGGCAAATCCTTCGCTGGCTCGCCGCGCCCTCGTCTTTGACACACGCTCCTTTATCGCAATCGGTCTGATCATTCTGGGCTTGACGGCGGTCTTCCCAATGCTGTACGGCGAGCCGGTATTGACGGGATTATGGGGTGAGATCGATGTGTTAGGGCAGGCTGTTGAATTTGGAACACCGCTATTCTTCGATATCGGTGTGTATCTCGTCGTCGTCGGCGTCACACTGACGATTATCCTGTCGATATCAGAGGAATAGTATGCAAGGTGTGCTCGCGATCCTCGTTGGAAGTTTGTACGCGATCGCTATTTACCTCATACTGCGCCGCAGTATCGCACGGTTGATCCTTGGCCTCGCGCTGTTGACCAACGCAACAAATATTCTGATCTTTACCGTCGGCGGCCTGACCCGCGCCGCGCCACCACTGATCCCCGAAGGTGAGTACGCACCGACAAACATCATCGCCGATCCGGTTCCTCAGGCGCTGATCTTGACCGCCATCGTGATCGGCTTCGGCGTGCTGGCATTTATGATGGTGCTGGCGTATCGTACGGCCCAGATAGAATCACTTGACGACCTGGACGATGCACGTTTGACGGATGCGCTCGTGCTGCCCGAAAAGAGTGATCTGGTCGAAACCTACGACGAGGAAGCCGAATCACATCCCCAGGAGCCAGCCGAGGATAGTACCGTCGCTGCGATGGCGAGAGGAAGACGTATGATGGGCAATCTCCTGGTGCTGCCTATGATGATCCCGCATGTTCGCAGCGGCCCTCGCATTCCTCGGGCAATCGCTATCGTTTCGTGCAGCGGCTTGCTCGGCGTGCTGGGAGCAACGGGCATTTTCGGCAGTGGCGTGACCCTGCTCGTCGTCGTCGCGAACAACGGACCGCTGGTTCTCAATGCGGGGAACTGGCCTGCGCCCTTCGGCATCACATTCGTCGCAGACCTGCTGAGCGCGATTCTGGTGACGCTCACCGGCTTCGTCGGCATGATGGTGATGATCTTTTCGCTTCAAGCCATCGACGCAGAACGTGAACGCTACGGCTACTATCCCCTGTTGCTGATCCTGCTCATGGGTGTATGCGGCGCGTTTCTCACCGGCGACATCTTCAACCTATATGTGTGGTTCGAAGTACTCTTGATCGCCTCGTTCGTCCTGCTCGCGCTCGGCAGCGAGCGCGTCCCAGATGGACGGCGCGGTAAAATATGTCACGATCAACCTACTCTCGTCGGTCATCTTCCTGGTAGCGATCGGCCTGTTGTACGCCGAGGCTGGCACGCTCAACATGGCGGACCTGGCACTCGTGGTACCACAGATCCCAGCGCAGGGCATAATGACGGCGATAGCAGCGCTGTTCCTGATCGCCTTTGGCATCAAGGCAGCGATGTTTCCGCTGTTTTTCTGGCTACCCGCCGCGTATCACACACCGCCGCCGGTGGTTTCGGCGGTATTCGCGGGCCTGCTGACCAAGGTCGGCGTGTATGCGATGCTCCGCATTTTCACACTCATCTTCGTCAACGACGTGGGCTATACGCACTCAGTCATCCTGGTGACAGCAGGGATCACAATGGTGGCAGGTGTGCTGGGTGCGTTGGCACAAACTGAACTACGACAGATTTTATCCTTTCTGATCGTCAGCCATATCGGTTTCGCAGTCATGGGTCTGGGGCTCTACACACCCGCTGGGCTTTCCGGCGCGGTGTTATACCTCATCGAGGATATGCTGGTGTTGACGGGATTGTTTCTGGTGGCAGGCATGATTTCTGAACGCGTCGATAACGATGATCTGCACCACCTCGGCGGTTTGTTCGCGAAAGCGCCGTTGTTTGGATTATTGTTTGGTCTACCAGCGTTATCGCTCTCTGGTGTACCACCCTTATCGGGTTTCTTCGCCAAGCTCGCGTTGCTCCAGGCGAGCATTGCCATCGGTCAATACGCCATCGTCGGCGCCGCCATCACTACCAGTGCGCTAACGTTACTCGCCATGACAAGGATGTGGTCAGAAATTTTCTGGAAGCCACACCCACAGTCTGATGAGATTGTGTTGCCTGCCTTCTCGTTGGCGAACGTAGCAACCTGGTTGCCATTGATCATATTGGCAGGCCTGGTCGTCGTGCTCGGCATCGCGATCGGTCCAGTATACAGGCTGGCGACTGCCGCCGGACAGCAGTTATTTGACCCATCGCTTTACCTCGATGCAGTGCTTGGAGGGGGCAGATGAACGGATTATTCCTCAACATGATTCTTGCCCTGGCATGGGCGGCACTCACAGGTGTTTTTTCGCTCAACAGCTTGCTGCTTGGCTTCGGGATCGGTTTTCTCGTCCTGCTGTTCAGCCAGCGTATCGTCGGCACGCCCACGTATGCACAGCGTGTCTGGAACATCGCCGATCTGTTTCTATTCTTCCTGTTCGAGCTTGTGGCTTCGAATCTGAGGGTCACATTGGATGTCCTCAAACCACAGATGACGATGAGTCCCGGCGTGATCGCCGTGCCGCTGGACCTTGCCAGCGATAATGAAGTTATGTTGCTCGTCAATCTTTTGATGCTAACGCCCGGTACATTAGCATTGGACGTTTCTTCGGATCGCAGCGAATTGTTCGTGCATACCATGCGTGCCAGCGACCCTGAAAAGGTACGCGCCCAAATCAAACAAGGATTCGAGCGTCGCATATGCCGGGTGCTGCGATGAACCTATGGGATGCTACAACGATCGCTTTCATGATGCTGATTGGTGCCATGACTTTGGCCTTCGTACGTCTGGTACGCGGCCCGACCCTCCCAGATCGTGTCGTGGCGCTCGACCTGTTCGCAGTCATCACCACCGGCTTCCTGTTAGTATATGCCATCGACAGCGGTCAGCAGGTCTATATGGATGTGGCAATCGTGATGGCGCTGATCACATTTCTTGGCACGGTGGCGTTCGCACAATATATCGAGCGGAGGGCACGGGATGAATAAGGGCGTAAGCGACGTACTGCTATTGATGGGTGCGACCCTGCTGCTATTGGCTGCCATAGGCATCGTACGCATGCCAGACCTATTCATGCGGATGCAAGCCGCATCGAAAGCCTCGACGCTGGGTGTGGCATGCTTATTGTTGGCGGTGGCCTTTCATTTTCCGGGCGTGAGCGTCAATATTCGGGTGGCTGGCGTGATCGCGTTCTTCTACGTTACCGCGCCCGTCACGGCCCACCTGATCGGGCGTGCGGCCTACTTCGTGGGCGTCCCACTGTGGGAACATACCGTCATCGACGAACTGCGCGGACGCTACAACCCGCTCACTCATCGCTTGCGCAGCCAGCCTGGTGACACGCACCATCAGGAAGCGTCAAAAACCACCGACAACGACACAGCCACAGGTTCAGCCGCGCCGAAGCACTAACGCTCGGTGTATGCCAGCGCAGCATCCACAGCGGCGATGGCATGGATCGCAGTCGTGTCGAACAGCGGCAGGCTCGAATCCACCTGATCGATCAAGAGCGTTATTTCGGTACAGCCCAGGATAATACCCTCCGCACCCCGTGCCTTGAGGTGGTCCATGATCCGCCTTATACTGTTCGCGTGACGTATCGCGCACGATCCCCCGGCAAAGCTCATCATAGATCACACGATGGATGATCGCACGCTCCGCGGCATCAGGCACGACAACATCCAAACCATAGCGCGATTCGAGCCGCCCCTTGTAGAAATCCTGTTCCATGGTGAACTGCGTACCAAGCAAGCCAACGCGGCGTATGCCGCGTGCCACGATCTGCTCGGCAGTGGCATCGGCAATATGCAGCAAGGGAACCGTCGTGCGTGCCGAAATCGCGTCCGCGACCTTGTGCATGGTATTGGTACACAGCACCAGGACATCAGCACCAGCAGCGTCCAGACGCGCCGCGACATCGCCCAGCATCGCGCCTGCTTCGTCCCAGCGACCGTCATGTTGCAGCGCTTCGATGACGGCGAAATCGACCGAGTACATGACACACTGCGCGGAATGGAGGCCACCTAACCGCTCACGCACAGCTTCATTGATCATCCGATAGTATTCCGCCGACGACTCCCAACTCATACCGCCGATCAGACCGATCGTTTTCATCGCGTATTCCTCTCAGTTGAGCACCGCCGTGCAACTCAACAACTCCTAACGGTTATCGGTCATTCGCAAAAGTGTATAGTACCAACCATGGACACAGCAAAGGATAAACGCATGTCCGTAGACACACCAGCGCTACGTCTTGTCTTGTCACAGCAGGCCTGATATCGACCTCGCCCCGTTCGACGAAACGATCAGCGCTCTGGCGCTACGAGACGATCGTTATGTGGAGCATGGGGTCTTTCAACATGGTGAACGGGCGACATCGAGGCTGGTACCGGAAGTTGGCGTCATGGTGGATGATGTTTTGATGCGACCAGAGGCTCAGCGGCCCTGCGTTCGGTAGAATATACCGTACGCTAGCTTGCTCGTCTGCTATACATCCAAACAATTGCCTAGACGCGCTCCGATCCGCATAGGTCAGGGCGCGTAGACATGTTTGGGCCGGACAGCGCGGTCGGTTAGCATCTATCCATGGAGCCATTTTCGTGATCGATATTGTTGTGTATACCCTCGCCGTGCTGTTCGCCAACATGTATGCGGATGATTTCCTCCTACTGCCAGTATTCGGACAGGTCGCCATCGGCACGCTTTTCTTCGGCCTGACGTTCACCTTTCGCGACCGCATTCATTACCGCTTCGGTCGTCGCCGTGTCTACGGCGCGATCGCGCTGGCAGTGTTTGTGAACATCGCAGCGGCGGGCTACCTCGCCGTTCCCACCCGCATCCTGATCGCATCGTTCCTGTCAATCGTCGTCGCGGAAACAGCCGACACCGAGATGTTTCACGCGCTGCGCCAGCGTTCATGGTTGGCGCGTGTCACCGCCAGCAACGCCGTCTCGATTCCAATTGACACGGTGCTATTCACACTTATCGCGTTTTTGGGCGTGTTCCCGACCTTGACGCTGGTTGCTATCATCTGGGGTGATATGATCACCAAGTTTGGGATCGGCGCGCTGGTTGCCTTGATTCGTCGCCCTAGCCATCAGAACGATCTCAGTCAATCGCTGGCAGACGCCTAGCCACGGGAGCAACAGCCATGCTGCATTTACGACCCATGACACAGCCAGAGTACGACACCTACATCGAACAGAGCTACGAAGATTACGCACAGGAGCGATCGCGCAACTTCGATACACCCATCGAAGATGAACGCATCGTCGCCCGCGAACAGATCAACGAACTGCTGGATGAAGGCTTAGAAACCAGTGGGCACTACCTCTGGATACTCGACCATGCCACCGACCGCAATGTAGGGCATATCTGGGTGTCCGTTAACACCGACCGCCATCGTGCGTTCATCTACGATGTCGCCATCGCCAGCGAACAACGAGGCAAAGGCTACGGTAAGCGTATCCTGGAACTGCTGGAGGATGAGTTACGCACAATGGGTATTCGCAGCATCGGATTGAACGTGTTTGGCACGAACACTATCGCCCGTAACCTCTATGAGAAACAGGGCTACCAGATCACGAATTACAACATGCAAAAAGAGTTGTAACAGCCAGCGGGTGATAGCTTCATACTGTGGTGATAAAAACCTCGTTCCCGCCGCACGGCTGTCGCATTTCGCATGTGCTTTCCGTTTTGTGGTTCAGGCTCAGGACAGCAGCAAGCCCTGTTGGTAGCCTGCCAGTGCGGCGTCGATCTGCCCGAGCACAGATGCCTGTGCCTGCTGGTCGTAGACCAGATTGAGGTCATCAGTTTGCAGTGTCAGCAACGGCGATTCGGTGTAGGTGGCGAAGAACTGGTCATATGTTTCGCGAAGTTGCGCGATATAAGATTCCTCCATATCGCGCTCGAACGCCCGGTCGCGGTAGGCGATGCGTGTCATCAGGGTCGGCACGTCGGCTTGCAGGTACACCACCAGGTCAGGCTTCGGCACGCGCTCCGAGAGAGCATCGTACAACTGCACGAACAGTGTCCATTCGTCATCCTGAAGATTCAGGCCAGCGAAAAGGCGGTTCTTGGCGAACAGATAGTCACTGATCAGCGTGCCGTGACCGAGCGTCGGCTGGACGATGGCCTGTTGCTGACGATAGCGACTGAGCAGAAAGAACGATTCGGTCTGGAACGCATACCGCGCCCGGTCTGCATAGAAGGTTTGCAGGAAGGGGTTTTCTTCTACCACTTCGAGCAGCACGTTCGAGGTATACGTTCGCCCCAGCAGTTTCGCCAGCGTGGTCTTGCCGACCCCGATCACGCCCTCGATTACGATATAGTGTGACGTGTTCCCTTCACGTTCACCGCTCATTGTCACCGTGTGCCGTCCACGTCGGATTCAGTCGTACGATACGCGCTGTACTGGCTGAGATACTGGATCGGGAGCTTGCCGACGATGCTGATACCATCGAATTCGTGGCTTTCCTGCTCGATCACGCCGTTCTGCCGCCACAGTGCCACCAGGTCCGAGCGCGAGTAGGGCAGGTGTGCGGTGATCGCGGTCATCTGGCCCGCCAGCGTATGCTCGATACGTGCCCGTAGTTCCTCAAGTCCCCAACCCTGCTGCGCGGAAACAGGGATGTAGTCATCGGGCAGACCAAACTCAGTCGGAATGTTCTGGATCGCATCAGGCGTCACGCCCTCGATGCCGTCGATCTTGTTAAGCACCGTCAAAATCGGCTTGTCGTCGATATGCAGATCGGCGAGGGTGTCTTGCACGGTTTCGGCTTGCTCCTCGGCGTTGGCGATGGGTAATGTCCAGCACATGCATCAGCAGGTCGGCTTCCTGGATTTCCTCTAATGTCGCACGGAACGCTGCGACCAACGAGGTAGGCAGGCGTTGGATAAACCCCACCGTATCGGTCAACAAAATCGTGCGTCCACTCGGCAAACTCACCTGGCGCGTGGTCGGGTCGAGCGTCGCGAACAACTGGTCCTCGGCACGAACAGTCGAGCCGGACAGCGCGTTGAGCAGCGTCGATTTTCCTGCGTTGGTGTAGCCGACCAATGACACGACCGAGATACCGCTTTGACGGCGGCGCTCGCGATAGCGCTCGCGGTGAGCGCGTACTTCCTCGATATGTTCCTTGAGGAGGGCGATGCGGCGTGCGACCAACCGGCGGTCAGTTTCGAGCTGTGTTTCACCAGGTCCACGCACGCCGATCGCACCCGACGAACTACTGCCCGCTGTTTGGCGCGAAAGGTGGCCCCATTGACCGCGCAAACGTGGCATCAAGTATTCGTGCTGCGCCAGTTCAACCTGCAAGCGGCCTTCACGGGTTTGTGCATGCTGACCGAAGATATCCAGGATGATCTGGGTGCGGTCGATCACGCGCACCTGCAAATCTTCTTCAAGGTTACGGGTCTGCGATCCGGTCAGTTCATCGTCAAAAACAACCACATCGAACGGTGTTTCGGTACGCTTGTCGATGATCTCCTGAACCTTGCCCGGTCCGATGTAGTGTTTGGGGTACGGTCGCGACAACTTCTGGTAGATACTTCCGACGACCTCAAGGCCGGCCGTGTCGGCGAGCAGCGCGAGTTCCGTGAGCGAGTCCATCGCGTTCCACGAGCTACCCTCGGAAAAGACTTCGACACCAACCAAAAAGGCGCGGAGTTTGGTCTTCGCCGTGTTGACCATGCGCTTGCCACGCGCTTGTCCATCTGAGTTCGTTTTATCTGGCATGCTTGCTCCTTATAGTATTCTAGCATAGCTCGTCTAGCGCCCCCGGCACGCTGCGCCATCAGGGAAAACAAAGACGCCAAGACTCCAGGGAATCTTGGCGTCTTGCGCTGTAGAGTTCAGGCTGTTAATCGTCGGAATAGCGTTCTTCGAGCCAGGGGTCCGCGTGGTTGTTATACCCGTAGCGTTCCCAGAATCCTAGCTTATCTTGTGGCATGAATTCAAGGCCGCGCAGCCACTTTGCCGACTTCCAGAAGTACTTTTTAGGGACGAATAGCCGCAAGGGATAACCGTGTTCCGGTGTCAGTTCTTTGCCATCGTAGAGGTACGCAATCAATACATCGTCGTCCAGCAACACCTCAAGCGGAATGTTCGCTGTATAGCCCTGTTCACAGTGCGCCATGACATGCGCGGCGGTGGGCTTAAGCTTGGGAATATGTTGCAGAAACGTCTTGAAAGATACGCCTTCCCACAAAGTATCGAACTTCGTCCAGCGAGTGACACAGTGAATATCGGTCGTCACCGTCACCGTCGGAAGCGCACGAAACTCGTCAAAGCTGAACTGTTTCGGCTCCTCAATCTCGCCCCATACACGAAAATCCCACGTGGTTTGCAGGTCGGTGTAGGTTGGTACGTCGCCATATTGCAGCACGGGGAATTTTTCGGTCACATACTGCCCTGGTGGCACGCGGTCGGCCTGATCTGGCGGTGTACGATCATACTTGTCTTTGAAACGCTCGAACATAAACAGCCCCTCCGCTGCCACGAAATGAACAATAGTCGAACTATGCTCGTGACCATCGTTCTTTGATTATACCGAATATCCATGATAGACGAAACAAAGGTCTCGTCCATCATGGATCGATAGTGTCATACCCTCGACCACGCCGTGGCTCAGGGCTGATCAGTACTCTTGACCGCGTTGATAAACCCCTGCACGCGCGTAAACGACGGTCGCGGGGTCCAGTCAGGATTGAGCAATCCAAATGCCGCCTGTTCGTGTTCGGGGTTGCCCTGCTCGCCCCACAAAACGGCGAAGTTCAGGTTCCACACAAAGACCGCCCCGACCCAATCACTGTATTGAAAGACCGTGCGGAACAACGCGCCTTCCAGGTAGAGCGCCTGCTGATCGAAGCTCACATACTCACCGTACTCGTAGCCAGGACTATTATTCTTGGTCGCCCAGCCCATTTCGGTGATCCAGATTTTCTTGTCGCCCACTCCCGCATCGACCATCGCGGCGCGCACATCCTCGATATGACGGAAGAAGTGCGTTGGGTGGTCGTTCCAGCCGGGAACATTGCCAATATCATCAGGATACTTGGTGTCGGGCGGGTTGGCCGCTGAGGCCGGATGGAAGCCTTGCACGTCGAAATAGTTCTTGACTTCGCCGTCGTTGTAATCGTACATCGCTTTGAGGTACGTCATGTCATCAACAGCGATAGCAGGTTCAGTCACACCAGTAGACGATAGTGCACCGGCCACCACGATCACATTCGGATCGACGGCCTTGATACGGGTATAGGCTTCTTTGAGCATCTCGACATAGCGCGAGGCACCTTCTGGCACCACTTCACCACCGTTTTCGACAGCGAGATTTTGTTCGTTCCATACCTCGATCGCTTGCACTTTGCCTTTATACCGCTCGACGATTGCCTCCGCAAATCGCGCAAAATCCTTGGGATCGCGAGGTAATCCATTGTCACCGGGACGTTCCGTCAAAAAGTCTGGTGACTTGGCAATACTGAGCAGTAGTTTGCGATTCTGTCCAGAAACACTTTCGACGATCTGGTCGAGTTCGTCCCACCCGAAGGTACGGTCAGACTTTTCGGTATCTTTCCATGGGACCTGCTGGCGAACCCAGTCGAACCCAGCATTTTCGGCAAGCTGCAACACGCGGGCGCGGTCGGTGTAATACAGATGGGTGACGACACCGAACTGCGGACGATCGACCGATTCTGCGGTTCCAGAAACGGTCGTCGTAGGAGCCGCGATCGCTGTCGCATCCGCGCTCGCGACGGTCGTCGCCGTTTCTGCCGGTTGTTCTGCGGTCGCGCTGGCTTCGGCGACGGCGGTCATTGTTTCCACGGGATTGATCGTGATTGTTTCTGCGGGCGTCGTCGCGGCGGGGGCAGTCGGCGCGGTCGTAGCAGCCGCCGTGGTAGGTTGTTCAACCGTCGTGGGAAGAGTGCTGGCGACTGGAGTGATCGCGGTGTTCGGCGTTGCCGTTTCTGATCTACAGGCCGCAATTAACGGCACCAGCAGCATCAACAACAAGACAACACTGTTCCGCCGACGAACCGACGGTTGACCATGCATAAAACACCTCTAGTATGAAAGCCGAAAGGCTATGCTATCACCTATAGAATGATAGCATAGCCTTTCGGCCTGACGAATTCTCCGTGTTGTTACGGCTTCGGCATGTTTTGGATAGCGTTGAACGCTGGACGTGGACTCCAGTCCGGGTTCAGGATGCCGAACGCGGCCTGTTCATGCAACGGATTTCCGGCTTCCTGCCACGTGACAGCGAAGTTGAGGTTCCACACGAAGATCGCGCCAACCCACGGAGCATAGCTGTAGCGGGCGATCTCGATACCACGTTTCATATACTCAGCTTGTTGCTGCTCTGAAACATAGTTCCCATACTCGTAACCGGGCGTGTTGTTCTTGGTCGCCCAGCCCATTTCGGTGATCCAGACCTGGCGATCGCCATGTCCGGTTTGGACCATCGCGGCACGCAGGTCCTCAGCGCGGCGGAAGAAGAACTCACTGTTGCCGTTCCAGCCTTCAGGACGTGCACCTTGACCGGGCAATGCGTCCGGCGGCTGTAGCGTTCCGGCGAAGTGTGCGCCTACCACGTCCATCTTCTCCCAGAACTTGGGAATAGCGAACATTTGGCGGAAATAGATAATGTCATCGACCGCTACGTCAACCTTATTAGTTGCCGTCGGCGTTGGTGCACCAGCAACAACGATCATGTTCGGATCAGCAGCTTTGATCGCGTTGTACGCAACTTCGAGCAGATCAACGTAGTACGCGGCAGGCGCAACACGACCACCGTTTTCGACCGCGTAGTTCTGCTCGTTCCAAATTTCAATCGCGTGCAGTTTTCCGCGATAGCGCTCGGTCATCTCACGCAGGAACTGCGCAAAGCGCGGGAAGTTCGCGCGATTTGGCAAGCCGTTCTGGCCATTGTCGGTCGCCCACGACGGTGACTTCGCAATACTGAAGAAGACCTTGACGTTCTTCGCGGCGGCGGCATCGACAAGCCTGTCCAGTTCGCCCCATGCGATCGAACCGTCGCGAGCCATATGGTCAGACCATGGCACCTGCTGGCGAATCCAGGCTGGACTGCCGCTATAGTTGTTGGCTTCAAAAGCGTTCTTGAGCAGCGTCAACATGCGATCGCGATCAACATAGTAACCACGGACGTTCGCACCGTAGATAAACGGCTCAGGCAGTGAACCACTTGGATCGCGGCGCTCAAATGCCTTGTTATCGACCTTGCCCTGATTGTCGGCGGCATACTGTGCGCCCAGGCGGCCGAGCAACACACGGAAATCGGCAGGTTGCTGTGGCTGGAACTCGAAGCGGTTACGCTCGAAGTACTGGACCCAGTAGGTTTCGCCGGTGTCAGGATTACGTTCCTGGAATGGTTCCGAGATCGGGAAACCGAACACTGCCAGACCACCATAGCGTTCCCAGAAGGTCTTGAATGGTCCACGTGTCGCGTCGTTACGCAGGGTATGGCTTGTTTCAGGGAACCAGGTCTGGTTGGCGTTGGTGGCAATTTGACCGACCGTCTGGAACGGTGCTTCGGTTTCGCGGCCCTTCGCGAGTTCGTTGCCGAGCAGACGACCTAGCACAAAGTAGCGGTTGCCATCCTTGCCAAAGTTTTCGGGATGCTCTTCGAGGACAGCACGTTCAAAATACTGTACGCGATACGTCTTCCCGGGCTCGGTAAAGCTTTCTTGCATGAAAGGTTCCGAGATTGGGTAACCAAGGATTCGCAGTGCATCAGGGGTATTCTTCCAGAACTGCCAGTAGTAGTTCTGGGCAGAATGTCCAGTTTCCTGGAAATATGATGCCTGTGGAGGAGGGGGGCTGGCGGCGGCTCCACCGGGCAGCGCCAGCAGCGGCGCTACTAGCGCCACGAGCATCACTGCCATCAACGTACGTCGTCGCATGAATATTGTCCTCTTTCCGGGGCGGGACGCCCCATACTTAATCCAATCCGAACTCTATTATACGGATCGGCACATGACGCCATCCTGATAAAGCACCTGCTCGTACCTGAAATTCAAGCTCAGATTGAGCCATAAACAGCACAGGTGAATCGTGATGGAGCCATCGCAATGAAATGGGAATCGGTATAAGGTTGAGATGCAGCATATGCAGCGATTTTAGAACCCTTGTATACACGTCAAAGCATCCGTCCCCTGCATCGCGGGAAAGTTTCCAGTCCATCGATTCCCATTTCGGGTTAACTGGTCAACGGCGGCGATTATAGCAGCCGGTCAGGTAGTGTCAAGCTATGCCGTGCGATTGTCGTATACATAGCCCGCTCTGGACCACGTTCCGAACGCATCAGGCTCACCGTATCGACCTGCCACGTCGCCGATCCAAACCCCTGTGCATGGGTGAGCGCCTGCCCAATCACACTACGGTCATGCGCAGAACTTTGTGTATACGTGCGCCCAAGGGTGAGGTGCGGCTTAAAGCTCCGCAGTTCCGAGGGATAACCCAGTGGCGTGATGTGGCGCTCCACGTCGTCGTGAAGTGCGCCGAGTGCCGCCAGATCACCGTCCACGCCCAACCAGACAACACGCGGTTGTTGCATGCCAGGAAACGCACCAGGGGTAGTAGTGCAAAGCATAAAGGGAGCATGGTCCGTCGCGGCGCGGGCCATCGCTGCCGCTACCTCGTCGACCTTCGCTGCTTGCACTGACCCAAGGAACTTAAGCGTCAGATGCGTAGCAGCGGGATCAACCCACCGAACCGCGAGGTTTTGCGCTGCAAGCATGCTTTGAGTGGCCGCCAGCACCGCACAGGCATCGGGAGAAAGTTCGAGCGCGACGAACAACCGCAGTACATCCATCGACCACCTATAGCGCAAGGGACCGGAAGGCATGCCTTCCGGTCCCTTGCGTGTAGTCGGCTACATCACTAGACAGTCGGTACCACCGGAAGTGGCCTGAGAGCAATCTTAAGGACCTGGTCCATGTTATCGACCGGAATCAACTCAAGTTCGTTGCGAACCTTCTCGGGCAATTCCACGATGTCTTTCGCATTGTCCTTGGGCATGATAAAGGTCTTGATGCCAGCACGATGAGCAGCCAGGGTCTTTTCCTTCAAACCACCGATCGGCAGCACCTTGCCGCGCAAGGTCACTTCACCCGTCATCGCAACGTCTTTGCGAACCGGGCGACCGGTCATCGCCGATACCAGCGCTGTTGTCAGCGTGATACCCGCCGATGGACCTTCCTTCGGCACCGCGCCTTCCGGCACATGGATGTGGATAGAGTGTTCGTCGAAGTACGACGCCAGAATACCCAGCGCGTCCGCACGCGAGCGCACATACGACAATGCCGCCTGTGCCGATTCCTGCATGACCTGTCCAAGCTGGCCGGTTAAGCGTAGTTCGCTCTTGCCACGCATTGGCAGGACCTCGATCTGCAAAATATCACCGCCGGTCGAGGTCCACACCACGCCCGTCGCGACACCAACTTCGTCCTCTTCTTCCATCAGCCCGAACGAAAAGCGTTCCGGTCCAAGCAGTTCGGTGATCTCAGGCTCATCGATGACGAAAGCCACGTCCCCGCTTTCCACATCCGCAACCTTACGCGCCGTTTTGCGGCACAGAGCGGCGATCTCCCGCTCGACGTTACGGACGCCAGCTTCGCGGGTGTATTCGCGAATCACTTTCAGCAGGGCCGCGTCGGTGATCGTCAAATGCTCGGTCTTTAGGCCGTGGAATTCACGCTGCTTGGGAACCAGGAAGCCCTTAGCGATCTCCAATTTCTCATCTTCCGTGTACCCGCTGATCTCGATGATCTCCATGCGATCACGGAGTGGCATCGGAATCGGATCGAGTTGATTTGCCGTAGCAATGAAGATGACTTGCGACAGATCGAATGGTACTTCCATGTAATGATCCGAGAAGGTGCTGTTCTGCTCAGGATCGAGCACTTCTAGCAACGCCGACGTCGGATCGCCGCGGAAGTCCGCGCCCAACTTGTCGATTTCATCCAGGATAAAGACAGGCTGGTTACTTTTCGCCGTTTTAAGGCTTTGGATGATCCGTCCAGGCATGGCACCGATATAGGTACGGCGATGCCCACGAATTTCGGCCTCATCGCGCACGCCACCCAGCGAGGCTCGCACAAACTGGCGACCGAGCGCACGCGCAATCGAGCGACCAAGACTGGTTTTGCCAACTCCGGGAGGTCCCACAAAGCACAGGATCGGCGAACGCATTTTGGTTCCGGCAAGCTTCCGCACCGCCAGGTATTCCAACAAGCGCTCTTTGACCTTTTCCAGACCAAAGTGATCCTCGTTAAGTATTTCTTCCGCGTTTGGCAGCGAGATCGTCTGCTGTTCCTCGCGCTCCCAGGGCAACGCCAGAATCCAATCGAGGTACGTTCGGATAACGCCAGCCTCCGGCGAGTTCATGCCTTGCTGGATCAACCGCTTTAATTCATGGGTGGCAGCTTCTTTGACGTTGTCCGGTGCCTTGAGGTCGATGACCTTGCGCTTCAGTTCATCAACCGGATCCTCGTCGAAGTCGTCCTCGCCTAACTCGCGGCGGATCGCCTTCATCTGTTCGCGCAGGAAGTATTCCTTCTGCGATTGGTCGAGCGCATCCTTGGTATCGGACTGAATCTTGGCACGCAGACGCAACAATTCAAGCTGATGTGACAGCTTGACCTGCACCTTGTGCAATCGCTCCATTGGATCGAGCGTGTTCAGGAGTTCAAGCCGGTCGTCAAACTCAAATTGTGGACCATAGACCACAACATCGGACAGATGACCCGGCTGATCGATTCGCTGCACGAACGCGATTGCTTCCTGCGAAATGTCCGGCATGTAGCTGATGACTTCTTCGACCTGTGTCTTGACTTCCGCGACCAACGCCTCGACCTCCGGTCCCTCAACTTCGGGATCGGGACGGGGCATACAACGTACGCGGTAGAACGGCTCGTTCTGGATGCATTCAATAATCTCAGCCCGAACACGGCCTTCAAGAATGATCCGCACAGTATCGTCAGGTAATTTAAGGAATTCTTCGAGCTTTGCGATCACGCCGACCTTTGGCAAATCTTGTTGCTCAGCGCCTTTGTATCCTTCAATCTCGTCATCAGATACAAAGATCAACAATACTTCGCGATCGCTTTCCATGGCTTCTTCCATGGCGCGATATGATTTGCCGGTGCCGACCTGCAACGGGACCGGAATTCGCGGCATGATGACCACAGAACCACCGAGGATCACGAGTGGCAGCGTGCGCTCCACCAGTTCCACCTGGTCCTCAGTCACTTCATCATTCGTTTCATTCACCTGTTCGTCGGCGACATTGCTCATACTACCCTATACCTCTATTTCGTGACTATGTGCCACGAGAGTACCAAATACTTTTCTCAACACAACGTGGCGGCCATCAGTTCTTTCCGGGGCCGCCGCACAAAAAGTCACTGTATTGAAAATGTATTATACCGCGTTTGAAGCTCCCTGACTTATGATTCTTCGGTCATGCGCCACCATAACCATCAGTGCGTGCTTATCAGGCTTACTCGTGCAGCACTACATCGTCACGCTTGAATTGCATGCTGTATAGCCGCTGATACAAACCGCCCTGTGCCATCAATTCATCATGGGTCCCTTGTTCCACGATCTTGCCATGTTCGAGGACGATGATCTGGTGCGCGATTTTGACCGTCGATAAGCGATGGGCGATGATGAAGGTCGTGCGCTGTTGCATCAGGCGTTCCAGGGCTTCCTGCACCAGTCCCTCCGACTCGGAGTCGAGCGCGGAGGTCGCTTCGTCCAGGATCAGGATGCGCGGGTCCTTCAGCAACGCTCGTGCGATGGCAATGCGTTGGCGCTGGCCGCCGGATAGTTTCATACCACGGTCGCCAACTACGGTGTCATAGCCCTGCGGCATGGCGCGGATGAAAGCGTCGGCGTTGGCGGCGCGGGCAGCATCGAAAACTTCCTCGTCGGTAGCTTCAAGCTTGCCGTAACACAGGTTTTCCTTGATCGTGCCGGAAAAGAGCAGAGTGTCCTGTGGCACGATCCCGATCTGCTCGCGTAGGCTGGCGATGCGTACGTCACGCAGTTCATGACCGTCGATTTTGACGCTGCCGGAAACCGGATCGTAGAACCGTGGGATCAGGTTAACGATAGTCGTTTTGCCCGCGCCGCTGGGACCAACCAACGCGACAATCTTGCCCGCCGCGACCTGGAACGACACATCACGCAGCACCGGACCCTCCTGGTCACCGGAATACGCGAATGAAACACGATCAAATGTCACCTCGCCTTTGATCGTCGGCAATGTGATAGCATCCGGCTTATCGCGAATCTCCGGCGCGGTGTCGAGGATACCGAATACGCGATGGGTGGCTCCGATGGCCTCCTGCAACTGTGAATACAATCCGGTGAACGTGCCGAGTGACGCCGCTATCGTCGCTGAGTAGAACAGGAACGATACAAGATCGCCGGAACTTATCTGGCGCGCAACGACCTGTTGACCGCCGTACCACAGCACCAGTACAAGCGAGGAAAATCCCAGTAAACTGATGATCGGCAGAAAGATCGAGCGCACCTGCGCCCGCCGCATCGACGTGTCGAACGCGGCCTCGATCGCTTCGCGGAACCGCCCGACCTCATAGCGTTCGCGGGCGAAGGATTGCACCACACGCACACCGGCGATGGTTTCTTCTAGCACCGCCGTCGCGTTGGCGAGGCGATCCTGCACTTCGGTGGAAATGTTGCGGATGCGTCGCCCAAAGACGATACCGGCGACCAGCATCAGCGGCACGACGACCAGCATCAGCAGCGTGAGCCGATAGGACAGGAATATCATCAGAGTGATGCCGCCGGTAAACGTGATGATATTTTGCAGGAACGAGGCCACGTTGACGGTGGTTGTCTGCTGGATTACCGTCACATCGCTGGTGACACGCGAGGTGATTTCGCCAACCCGCCGCTCGGAATAGAACCCAAGCGACAACGCTTGCAGATGCTTGAATACCTGTACACGCAAATCGGCGACGACACGCTCGCCAACATAGGCCAGCAGATAGCTTTGTATGAAATTGAAGACTGACTGGACAACAAACACGCCGAGCATCAGCAGCGCCACCCAGTTCAGCACACCGCCACGAAACTCCGGAGGGTTGCGCTTCAACACTTCGGTATAGAAATTAAAGACTGCTTCGAAAACTGTCGAGCGTCCCGGCGTCGATGCCCCCGAAATCGCATCGACCAGCAAGCCCGCCACCAGTGGCACCATCAGACCGATCGCACTCGACAAAAACAAGCATACGATTGCGACAAGTAACCTGCGCCAGTACGGGCGCACGTACCCAAACAAACGACGCCAATCAACAGACTTAAACGTTTGAGCGGCGCTATCAGTATGAGGGTCAGTTCGTATATCGACTCTGTGTATTGCTTCCAAGTGTATACAGCCTCAAACACCACTACGAATGAGAAAGCACGACGATTGTGCTTGTCGCAATCCTCCGCAATTCGCACGAGCGAACCCGCGAACGGTACCTGACCGCAGGGTGTGTCCGGTTGGTAGCAACTGTTGCAAAAGAGCCTACACTGCTCCTCGCCGTTGCAGTATAGGCTCTTTGAAGGACATGTCAACGACCTTTTATGTCGGCAGGCAACTTTCCGCGAGTGCGACACCCGTTTCAAGCAACTGACGCACCTGCGTTTCGGTCGGCGCTTCGGCATAGATGCGTAGGACTGGCTCGGTGCCGGACGGCCTGATTAACAGCCAGGAATCGTCACTCATCAAATACTTGATGCCATCACGGTCGTTGATATGTTGTAGTGCCTGTCCACCGATCTCAGCAGGTGGCGAGGCTTTAAGCTGCGCCACAAGTTGCTTCTTAGAAAACGGACGCACACGCTGGTCGATGCGGTCGTATGAGAAAGGCCCGAACTCCTGCTGAAGATTCTGGATCAACTCATGCAACGGGATACCGGCCTTCGCCACGATTTCGAGCAGCAACAACCCCATCAAGATGCCGTCACCCTCGGGGATATGACCCAGGATCGAGATACCGCCCGATTCCTCTCCACCGATCAATACAGGTTGTTTGAGCATCAAGTCGCAGATGTAATTGAAGCCGACCGGCGTTTCCTCTACCTCCAGACCATGCGCGGCGGCAAGTCGGTTGACGATCTGGGTGGTCGAAATCGTTTTCACCACCAGACCACGCTTACCTTGTTCGAGCAGGTGCCGCAGCGACAACGCGATAATCAAATGCGGGCTGACGAACTCGCCGTGTGCATCGACCGCACCCACCCGGTCGGCGTCGCCGTCGGAAGCCAGACCGATGTCGTAGCCACCCTCGCGCACCAGTTCGCTCAACTTGTTGAGGTTGCGACCGATCGGTTCAGGGTGCAGGCCACCGAAGCCGGGATTGAGTTCGCCGTGAATCTCAGCCACCATCACACCCAACTCGCGCAGCCAGCGGGCGATATAGCCACGTCCAGCGCCATACATCGGGTCGACGGCGACGCGCAGACCGGAGCGGGCGATGACACTGAAATCGATCAGGGTTCGCAGGTGCTTGAGGTATCCTGGTAGCGGATCAAAGCGCACGATCTCACCGGGCTCTGGTTTGTGCGCGTCCAGCTTGAAGGGGATCATCTGCGACGGTGGTATACGCCCTTCCGCAAGGTTGCGTTCCAGCAGCGTTTCGATGCGTGCGGTTGCATCGGGCATCGCGGAGCCGCCAAACTCGGATTTGAACTTAATGCCGTTGTACCGTGGGGGATTATGGGAGGCGGTGATCATCACGCCGCCCGCTGCCCCAAGTTGCTTCACGGCGAGCGAAAGCGCGGGCGTTGGACAGTCAGCCTTGCTCAGATACACCGGAAGGCCGTTGCCAGCCAACACATCCGCGACGGTGATGGCATAGCGGTCGGACAGAAAACGTGTATCGAAGCCGACGACGACTGCGTGTGGAGTGCCGATTCCGTTCGTTTCGGCTACATAATCGGCAATGGCTTGCGCTACATGTCGCACATTCTCGAATGTGAAATCTTCACTAATTACCGCGCGCCAGCCATCAGTACCAAACCGAATTGCCACTAGGCTATGCCTCCTTGCTGCAAAATATCATGCTCGCCATAGTGACGCGAGCAGGTATGGGAAGAAACGCATCGAGTGCGTTTTCGTTTCGTAAACGTGTATGCCCATGATTAAGAAGCGTATTCTACCACTTGGACTGCACGCTGTTCGGCGTTCACCCTCGCGATGCGGCTTGTTTCGTGAGGTGGCGCACGATGCCGCGCACGCCCATGCGCGTCCACCCGCCGATCAACCATTCACTATCAGCAGCGAGAGGTCCAGGTGGTAAGAGGGAGCGGGCGATCGCATCCTGGTCGACGGTTCCTGCCCGCACGGCACGTTCGACGCACTGATAGAATTCCTCGAAGCCTTCGTACAAACGCTCGATTAACCGATGCGGTTCGTCCTGGCTCGCGCCCCAATGCGAAAACAGCAGGTGTTCGAGCGGCAGTCGGCGCAACGCCTCAAACGTCGCACGCTGCGCCACCGGATCGAATCCCGGCGGTGGGGTTACCGGACCAATGAAACGATGGGCGGGCAGCGATATGCCGATCGAGTCGCCGCAAAATAATGCTGCCTGTTCGGGGATACTATACGCCAGATGATCGGGCGAGTGGCCTGGTGTCGCTACCGCTTCCACCGTCAGACCGCGCCCAAGCGATAACCGCAGGTCTTGCGCGGCGACGATACGCTCCGGCGCAAGCGGCACCATCGTCCCATGGCGCACGAACATTTCCGCGAGCGCCCGCTCGGCGCTTGGAATGAGACGTGAGGCATCGACCAAGTGCTCCGCGGTCAACCCATGAATATACACTCGCGCATCCGGCATAGCATGTGCCAAGGCACCCGCGCCGCCAGCATGGTCCATATGTACATGGGTGAGCAGAATGTGCCGCACGTCTTTGGGAGCAATCGCGAGCGCTTCTAAGCCAGCGAGGATGATCGGAGCGCTCAGCGACGTGCCAGTTTCGACGATGGCGATCTCGTCGCCGCGCAGCACATAGGTCGCACCGACGCCGGGGATGCCAAGCAACCCGTTGTCGATGAAGGCGATGGAATCGGTGATGGAACCGAACGTATACATAGCTGTTGGGGAACAGGAACGCGCCTATGGGCACGTTCCCACTCTAGCGTCCCTCGCCCCCACGATTTCGGCGGCGACGACGATTCGGCACGCCATTGCGCTCAGCAGGTTGCTCACTGTTAGGTTCACGCGCCGGTTGCTCGTCTGGCGCACGTTGAGCGGGCTGCGGAGCGTTCGGGCCGCTGTGTGCCTCGGCTACAGGAGTATTGCGTTGGCGAAGGTTGCGAGGCGTCGGTTGCTCCGGTCGCGGGCGTTCCTGATGTGGCCGCTGTTCCCTGCCATTCGATGTGGCATCGTGATCGGCACGCACGCGAGGCTGATCTCCGTTGGCAGTGTTTGGACCATGCAAGCGCGGTGCAGGTGCCGCATTCGCATCATGTTCGCGTTGCGCCGGACCATCCTCCAGAGCTTCAAGCAAGGCTACATCGGCGGCGTCGTGCAATTCTTCGACCATTCGCATACGCGCAACGGGCGTGATGCCCTCGGCGTTGCGTGCGCGTGCTTCCGCCATCACCTGATCGGTAACTGTGCCGATCTGGGACGCCGTGCAATCGAGCGTGTTGCCGTTCATCAGTTCAACCGTCACGGTTTCACGCACGACGTTGACCATCACGACCTCGCCCGGTCCTTCAGGGGTCTGCACCCAGGCTCCGCGCTGCGGTAACTCGGCTTTGATTTCCAGATATTGCTCGTGTTCGTAGGATAAACAGCACAGCAAACGTCCACACACACCACTGATCTTGACCGGATTCAGAGGCAGATCCTGGTCCTTCGCCATCTTAATCGAAACACGGGCGAAATCTGGCAGGAAGGTGGAACAACACAACAAGCGTCCGCACGGGCCGATACCACCCAGTAGCTTGGCTTCGTCACGTGGTCCGACCTGACGCAGTTCAATACGCGTATGGAAGGTGCGGGCGAGATCGCGTACCAGGGCACGAAAATCCACGCGCTTATCCGATGTAAAGAAGAAGGTCAGGCGCGAGCCATCGAAGTTATATTCCGCTTTCACAAGCGCCATCGGCAACTTGTGTTCGGTCACACGGTCGGTACAGATTGACAGCGCCTCGTCGAGGTATTGCTGCAACTGCGCCAGATTATCCAGGTCGGCCTGTGACGCACGACGTAGCACAGGCTTGAGTTCACCCAGCACGTCTTCTGGGGCGATAACGGTTGAGGCTCCGGCGATCCTGCCGAGTTCCGGCCCACGTACGGTTTCCACAATGGCCCAATCGCCGACGGCAAGGGGAACATCGCATGGGTCGAAGTGGTAGATCTTCCCAGAGTCTTTGAAGCGCACTCCAATGACTGTTGGCATATATATCTCGAAAACGGCGATGGGAAATCGCCATGATGTTGCTAAATCCGCTAGCAGTATAACAAAGACTATCTATTATGGCGATTATAAAACACAGACGGTGAACGCCCGGAATTTCGTCAGGGCAGGTGCAGAACCAGATTTTCGAGCGCAAGTTGTGGATTGACGTTGTCGGCGAATTGTTCGCGGGTTTGCTCGATACGCCGTAAGAAATCATGCACCACCGGCAGCGCGACCTGTGCGGCGACCCCGCGCATCTCGCTCCGGCGGTCGACGTAGGTCAGGGCATCGTCACAGCCGTTGGCGACGAGCATCACATCGCGCCACCAGTTCTGCCACAGCAACAGCGACGAATGGATCGGCGCCTGATTGGTGCGATATTCCTTGGCCTGTTGTTCCGCCCACTTCAACCGCTCGGCGCGGTTCTGCCCGCGCAACTCGCTCAGTTTATCGAGTACGGTTTGTTGTTGTTCGATAACTTCGGGATGTTCGACCGCATGCAGCGCCTGGCCCAGCCGACCAGCACTCCACGCGGCCAACAATTCGGCATCATCGCTGGCAATGTGGTGATCATGTTGAAGCGTCTCGGCGACATCCGCTCGGCGTAGCGGTCTGAGCCGCAGCAGCCGGCATCGCGAAACAATCGTCGGCAGCAGATCGCCCGCGCCGTGTGCGATCAGGATCAGCACGGCATAGGGTGGTGGTTCTTCCAACGTCTTGAGCATGGCGTTGGCGGCCTGATCGGTCAGTTTATCAGCGTCATCGAGGATGAAGATGCGGCGTTCGGCCTCAAATGGACGCAAGTCGATGTCACGCTGCCATTCGCGCACCGTGTCGATGCGAACCTCACGCGATTTCGATTCGTCGGCCTTATCGGCGGCCTGCGACGCCAGGGAAACCATGCGAACGTCAGGATGATTACCATGTGCCACACGCTTGCAGGAGCGGCACTCAAAGCATGGTGCGCCTGTTCCACGCTCGCAGATCAACGCCTGCGCGAAGCGCAGCGCCAGCGTCGCCTTGCCGATCGCCGTTGGGCCAGCGAACAGATATGCATGTGCGACACGTCCGATAACGATTGACCGTTCGAGGTGTTCAACTGCCCAGGTATGCCCGACAATGTTCCAAGATGATCCCATGTTCCTATTATACCGAACGTGCTCGCCGAACAAAATCGGCGACATGTCTCGTCGATGTGCCTCGGCACATATTCTGCTATGTATCAGCGCGTCCTTACCCATGGTACCCTTGGCTTTTATTTTTCATTTCTGTACATAGGTTTTGTACAGGAGGTTGTGATGCAAGACCCGAACGAGCGACGGATCATTAGCGAAGAAGTCGTGCAAACCCCCGACGGAACAGATGCACGTGTTGTGGAACAGCGTGTACGTATGCCGATGACACCAGCAGAAAATCAGCTTATTTCGATGGACCGCACGCGCCAGGTGATCTGGTTCATCACTGGTATTATCGTCGCCCTGATCGCGCTGCGGTTCGTGCTGCTTGCGATGGGCGCGAATCCTAACAACGGGTTTGCTAACTTTATCTACGCCTTCAGCGGTTTGTTCGTCAGGCCGTTCATCGGCATCTTCGGACCGGAACCGGAGTCCGCGGGCAGCTATATTGAGATGGCAAGCATCATCGCTATGGCGGTGTGGGTGCTGGTAGCCTGGGCGATCGTTCGTGTCGTCACACTGGTGATGGCACCCAAAACGCCACCTCTGTACTAACCGGCGCAGCCACACTCTCTACGACCATTGACGATGCCTGACGTTTGCATGCGTCAGGCATCGCCGTTCGCGGCGAACGGCATATGCTATACTTTTTTATGAAAGAGAGGATGT
Organism: uncultured Chloroflexia bacterium; assembly: GCA_963790835.1. Taxonomy (GTDB): domain Bacteria; phylum Chloroflexota; class Chloroflexia; order Chloroflexales; family Kallotenuaceae; genus JBBSGA01. The sequence goes on along the minus strand of CAWBPU010000002.1, from coordinate 567,151 downwards.
TTATGACTACAACGCTTGATCTCCAAAAGTTTCGCACGTTGCTTGAACAGCAACGCGATGAACTGAAGGACGAACTTGCGCGGCTCCAGGCAGAAAGCGCGAGCACTGACCAGGTCGACGAAGGAATGGGTGTTTCCAACCATCCGGCGGACAACGCCACCGACCTGTTCACCCGCGAGCGAAACCTGGCAGTCAGCGGCGACCTCGACGAAGAACTCGAAAGCGTCGAGCATGCCTTGCAGCGCATCGCCGACGGCACATATGGCAAATGCGAAGTTGATGGTGAACCCATCAGTATCGAACGCCTGGAAGCCCGTCCAGCGGCGACCTTATGCATCGAACATCAACGTGAGCAGGAGTCACGAGAGGACTAATGACACGTACTCAAATCATGCGCCGGCTTCGCGTGCCGGCGCTTGTCGCTATCATCGTTATCATCCTGGACCAAATCTCGAAAGCCCTTGTGTTACGCACCTGGCCGTTTCCCCAAACCGGTGAATTCGAGATCATCGGGCAATGGCTCGCCTTCACATATATCCGCAACGATGGCGTCGCCTTTGGCTTGTTCCAGGGCATGCCACAATTCTTTACCATCACATCGCTGGTTATCGTCGTGGGCGCGGTATATTACTTCGTGCGCCATATCCATGAGAGCGACCGTTGGGCTTCCGTAATCATCGGTCTGATCGTCGGCGGTGCGTTGGGCAACGTGATCGATCGGTTGCGCTTCGGGTATGTGGTGGACTTCATCAAAACACTTGGTGGACATTTTCCGATCTTCAACGTCGCCGATTCTGCCGTGGTCATCGGCGTATTTCTCATGGCGATACGCATGTTCCTGGAAGACACATCGCCTAAACAGCGTGTAGTAACCGAAGCCGATGACGGAAACTGAGCCACAGCGACAGGAACAGATCGTCACGAGCGAACAGAGCGGCGAGCGTATCGACCGTTTCCTCGTACAGATGCTGCCCACCCTGTCACGCTCGTATGCCCAACAACTCATCGAGGACGAGCATGTGCGCGTCAACGGGAAAACGGTCAAACGTAGCATGGCGGTCCGAACGGATGACGTTGTAACCGTGATGCTGCCGGTTCCCCAGGCGACCGATCTCGTTGCTGAAAATATCCCGCTTACGATCCGTTATGAAGACGACGATCTACTGGTGGTCGATAAAGCCGCCGGAATGGTGGTGCATCCAGCACCCGGTCATCCACGCGGCACCCTCGTCAACGCCCTGTTGTACCATTACCCTCAGATGGAGATCGGCGGCGACTTGCGTCCCGGCATCGTGCATCGCATCGACCGTGACACCTCCGGTTTGTTGGTCGTCGCCAAGAACGACCGTGCCAAAACCCACCTGCAAACGCAACAACAGGCACGCACCATGACCAAGGTGTACCTGGCGCTGATCGAAGGGTCGTTTCACGAACCAGAAGGGTCGATTGATGCCCCTATCGACCGCAATCCTACCGACCGTATGCGGATGGCGATCGTGCAAAATGGGCGTCCCGCACGCACGGATTATCGCGAATTGGAACGCCTCGGACACTACACGCTGGTAGAGGCACGGCTCTATACAGGACGCACCCATCAGATCAGAGTGCATTTCGCCTATAAACACCACCCCGTCGTCGGCGATTTGCTCTATGGTCCCCGTCGCCAGAGCAGCCCCTTTGGGCTCGCACGACAATTCCTGCACGCCCATCGTCTGGGCTTCGAGCGCCTGGACGGGACCTACATCGAAACTGTTTCGCCGCTCCCCCCAGATCTTCAGACCGTCCTCGACCAGATCCAATCCCGTTACAGTCCGCCCGCGCCATCCGCGACCACGGATGACGAACGTCCCTGGTGGGAAGAGTAAGCAACCGCACAGCAACATATCATCCGGTCTTCACACCGTTATATGCCATCCACCGCGCATAATGCGTGCGATCAGTGTGTGGATGGAGTCCCGGTATGAAGATAATGGTGGAAGCACGCGACAACACGTACCCCCTGCTTAGCGCGGGGGCGTCCGAATCGACCCGAACATTTTCGAATGATAGGCCAGCAGCACATCAAACTGCCAGCAGCCAGGCGATTTACCAACTGCTCGAAGCGGGAGAAACTGCTCGCCTCACCTTCTGTCGCGAAGTCGGCGACGCCTTTGAAGTTTCGCGACAGATCGCGAGCATGGCGAATGCCGACGGCGGACTGATTCTATTCGGAGCGCAGCCGCCCCAAACAATAATAGGCTGCAACACCCAACTGGTCGAGCGCATATACCAGGAAGCCCGCCACTACCTCGAACCGGAGCCAGTCGTCTCGTTCCATACCCTGACCGTCGATGGAAAACCACTTGCTGCGTTGCGCGTCGCGTCGTCGAGAGCTCTGGTACTGTCTGCCGGGGGCGCGTTCGTACGGCAGAGCAACACGATCGTCGCGATGTCGGCCGATGCTTTAACGTACCGCGCCGCGAAACTCGCGACAGCGCTCAATGCCAAGCAGGTCGCCGCCAAGTCTGTGCCGTCGGTGCAGGACCTCGAACCGCTCGTGCGGGCAACGCTGATGCCGCTGGCTCGGGCAATCGTCCAGCAGACCGAGATTATCGAGCGCCTGCACGACGATCTGGCGGCGGCGGCGAAGCTCGAAAGCCGTGCCAAGGAATGGATCATCAGCGCCGTGGTTGGCGCGTTTGTGGGACAATTCATGGCGATGATCTTCGGCTAAACGTAGCACGCTGCCCGACGATACTTTGTCAAGCACCATGCAGCGTGCTAGAATACCAACGCTTTGCAACACAAAATACAGGCGCGTACCAGATGGATCGCCAGTCTGATCGTGGTCATCGGCGTGGTTGCGGGATCGGCGGTTGGTTACAGCATCTGGCGACAGCGCTCCACAGTTCCAGCCACCCTGACTGGCCCCAATATTCTACAAAATAATGACTTCGCACTCGACGAGGACGCGAACGGCTTGCCCGACGGCTGGGTAACACCTAACCGCGACGGCATCCAGTACAGCGAATGGCCTTCGCTGGACGGTGCAGGCCGCACGATGTACCTGGCGGGCATCAATAATTATCTCGCGACACCAGCCATCGCCGTCAAGCCGGGCGAACGCTACCGCATCGCGTTTCGCGCACTCGCGGACGGCGAATCACAGACACAGGTGCGCGTGCGCTTTCACTGGCGCGACGATGAGGGCGTCGACTTCAGCGTCGTGCGGAGCGACTGGCAACCCGTGCCGTTGCGCCAGTGGGCGACCGTCGTCGCATCGGCAGTGGCACCAGCGGATGCCGTGCAGGTTTCAATCTCGCTCCATCCAGCATCAGATGACCGCATCGTGCTGGACGACCTACACCTTGGACAACTCGGCGTGCGCATCAATCCGTGGCCCGACGACAAGCGTGCGGCGCTGGCGCTGAGTTTCGACTACGAAACGGCGATGGGCGGGTTGATTCATAGCCGCAGCGGTGCCGATGATCCGCACGCCAGGGAGAACGCGTTGGATCGCGCCGCACGTATGCGTGCGGGCGTCGATACAATTCTGGCGTTATTCGCGCCCGGTCAACTGCGTGGCACCTGGTACACGAATGGGTATAATTTCCTGACAGGTAATCGCGAACGACGCATGTTTATGGATAATCCGACCTATACGACGTGGGCAAATACGCAAAACGGGTGGCCTACGGACCGTTGGACGACCATACCGTGGTTCGGGGACGATCCATATACCGACGAAGGAACCGATCCGTTGTGGTATTTCGGGTCACAGATCGCGTTGCTGCAACGTAACGCACAGGACATTCAATCACACACGTTCGCGCACTTCGATGGTGGACTTGTGACCGCCGACGATTGGCGTGCCGATTTCGCGGCCTGGAAGGATGTTGCCGCGGCGCAGAAGGTCGCCCCACCCACCAGCATCGCTTTTCCCTGGAGTTCGAGCGCCGGGATGCGCTGGGATAGCTGGCAGGTGTTGGTGGAACAGGGCATTCAGTCCGTTACTCGTACCAACTGGCACCAGGAACGCTTCTGGATCGCCGACCGCGAACGCTATGCGGTGCGAACACTGCCCGCACATCCGACCATCAGCGTCGTCGCCGATGAGTACCTTACACCGGACTCCCTTGACAGCGTACAGCGTAGCCTGGAGCGCGCAAGGCTCAACGAAGGCGCGATCGACGTATGGTCGCACACCGAGGAAGTGACGACGCCGCAGCAACGCGCCGCCTGGAGCGAAATTGTGGAACAGAGTGCCACCTTTTGGGTAGCGTCAGTCCCCGACATCGCTCGCTGGCAGCGCACCATACGTAACGTGCGCGTGGAGATCGAGGCCGAGCAGTCAGACTATACGTTTCGTGTCGTCAACGATAACGATACTGTGATGGACGGCCTGACTTTAACATTACCGTTTGTACCCGACCGCATCACCGTCGATGGACGGTCGATACCTGTATCGGATAATCGCTTGATTATGACCATTCCCGGACATCATACCGTGGAGGTGACCCTATGGCGCGTGTCATAAGCGCGGGATGGGTTAGTGGGAGCATCACGCCCTCACGCCTACGCCTGTACCATCTCCTGTTTATTCTGTTCGCCGTTGTCGCGGCGACGGCGGTGGCAGCGCCATCGGTGTTGTCGCAGCAAACCCTCTATAAAACCACGGCGACCGTTCACATCGATCCTGTCACCGTGCCGGGACTGACGACGGACGGCAAGCCCGCGCCAGCCCTCATTGATGTCCAGCAGCAACTCGGAGAGATCCTTAAGGAACGGTATCCCGGTCTGGGGTCGCGGTCGAGCGGACTGCAATACAACCTGGTTGACGCGAACACCATTCAGATCGTGGCGTTCACAACAACAATCACCGGAACGACGGCGCTGGCGAACGAGGCGGCAGAAGGGCTAGCGCGTCGCTTGTATGCTGTCGAAGGTGCGCCGATCCTCCGCGACATTCTGGGCAAACAAATGCAAGCCTCGCTGGAAGGCCACCCCACGCGCACCCGCGAGGAACTGTTGCTACGCCAGATCATCGCGACCGACGCGCTTTACGGTGGCATCTCACCGACACGCGGCGAACGTAGCTTCGCGGACCTTTCCGGAGAGGAGCGCAGCGCCGTCACCCGCGCCCTTGAGATTCAGTACGATCTCACCGATCTGGACTGGCAGAGGGCCGACCGTACAATCGCGCAAAGCTCGGACGCCGCCGCCATTGAAGCGGCGCGAGTGACGCGCAAGCAAGCGTCCGATAAAAAGGTCGCGCTGCGCGTGACCTTGCACTACCTCTACGATACGTTCCAGACAGAGTTCGATCCCACGGCGTCCACAGGTCCCGTGTTTATCACATCGCGGGCGACAGACGCCGTTGCGATCCCGACCTACACCATCGCGAAATTAGTGGTCGCGGCACTGGTGGGCTTCCTGGGTGGTTTGTTCACCGTGCTGCTAGATCGCGCCGTCGGTATCGCTGCCAAGTTACTGGAACTATGGGCATACCGCGACCTGATCCGCAACATGGTCATGCGCGACCTGCGAGCGCGGTACAAGAACTCGCTCCTGGGATACTTCTGGTCCCTGATCAACCCGTTGTTAACGATGCTGATCTTCTGGGTCGTGTTCAGTGTCCTGCTACGCAATAATATCCCAATGTTTCCGGTATTCCTGATCGTGGCGCTGCTGCCCTGGAACCTCGCGATCACGTCGGTGAGCAGCGGCATGCGTTCGATCCTTGACAACGCACATCTGGTCGGCAAGGTGTATTTTCCACGCGAGATTTTGCCGATCACGGTTGTGCTTGCGAACCTGGTGAATTACATCTTGGCGCTGCCGGTGATGTTTTTAGTGATGGCGGCTGTACAAAAAGTTCAGTTAGGTCATCTCAACTTCTCGTGGACGTTCGCCTTTTTGCCGGTATTGATCGTCATCCAGGTCATATTCCTGATCGGTATGACCCTGTTGCTGTCCACCGTCGCGGTGTTCTTTCGTGACACGATCCATATCATCGATATTTTGCTGCAATTGTGGATGTTTCTTACACCAGTCTTTTATACGCTTGAAACGGTCACTCAGGGCAACGCCCTGGCGGCGACGGCTGTGCGTTGGCTGAATCCGATGGCGTCGCTGATCGACTTCTACCGCGATATCCTCTACGGACAGGCGACCGGACCTACGCCCGGTATTCCCGCGCTCGACGGCGTGTTCCGCACGCTGGTCACGGCGCTGGTAATCCTGGCGATCGGTGCGTATGTGTTCCACCGCAAGAGCGGGAAATTCGGGGAGGAACTGTAGCACGCTGCTCCGGCACGCGCTCCTTGCTATGAACGCAGTCGAATTCAACAATGTTTCACGCTCCTTCAAGCTTCATCTCGAAAAGCGCAACAGCTTTCTAGAACGCACCGTCAGCCTTTTCAAGCCACGCGGCACGACGGAACTCTTCTGGGCGCTGCGCGACGTGTCGTTCGAGGTGCCGCGGGGTACGACACTGGGACTCGTCGGGCACAACGGCTCTGGCAAATCGACAACCCTCAAACTTGTGTCACGCATCCTGGAGCCAACCAGTGGCAGCGTCGCGGTGCGCGGGCGTGTGTCAGCGCTACTCGAGCTTGGCTCGGGCTTTCACCCCGATCTCAGCGGTCGTGATAACGTCTATCTCAACGGCTCGTTGCTAGGTTTCAATCGCCACGATATGCACAAACGCATTGACGAGATCATCGATTTCGCCGAGCTTGGACAGTTCATCGACATGCCTGTGAAGCATTACTCGTCGGGTATGTATATGCGGCTCGGCTTCGCTATCGCGACATCCGTCGAGCCGGACATCCTGATCACCGACGAGGTGTTGGCAGTCGGCGACGAAACCTTCCAACGCAAGTGCATGCACCGCATCCACGATTTTCGCGCCGATGGCGGCACAATCCTATTCGTGTCACACAGCATCGACGCCGTGCGAAGTCTATGTTCGCAGGCGGTCTGGCTCGACCACGGACACGTTCAAGCGTCGGGCGACACACAATCGACGCTGGACGCCTACCTGCGCTGGACCAACGAACGCGACCGCGAACGCATCGAGCGCGAACGCGAGCAAGCGGAGGAACGCGGCGAGGATGTGGTGCAGCATGGACCTATCGAGACCGAAGATAACCGCTGGGGGACACGCGATGTCGAAATCACCCGGGTCGATTTTCTGGACCGCAACGGGCGGGCCCGTGACGTGCATCTGACCGGCGATAAGGTCACGATTCGGATGCACTACGAGGCGCACCGTCCGGTCGAGGACCCAGTGTTCGGCGTCGGGATCTATCATCGAAGTGGGTTCCAGATCAATGGTCCAAATACCCGATTTGGCGGCAACATGATTCGTAAAATCGCCGGAAAAGGTTATGTCGATTATGTCATCGACGAGCTACCGCTGCTTCCAGGCGAGTATCCGATCACCGTCGCGGTCTATGACGATGCCATGATGCAGGCGTTCGATCACCGCGATAGACACTTTCTGTTGACCGTCCACGCCGGATCGCTCGAAGAACGCTTCGGCAGCGTTCTGATCAAAAGTCACTGGCAGCATCACGCGAACTGATGAACGACCCACGATGAATAACGATGCAAGACGAATATGCCAACCATATACGCTTCACTGATAGCGTCTTTTCCGCTGGTCGTTCGTCATTCGTCGTTGGTTGATAGAGGAATGGATGTATAACTACAAAGCCAAAGCGCCGATGCGTATCGGTTTTTTCGGGGGCGGCACCGATGTCAGCCCGTATCCTGAACTGTATGGGGGCAAGGTACTCAACTGCACCATCGACAAGTACGTGCGCTGCATGTTGCGTCGCACCAACCAACCGGGTGTCACGATTCGTTCGCTTGACCTGCAAACGATCGCTCGTAGCGTGACAGGCCGCAATTGGGAAGGCTCGTTGCCGCTCCCCCAGGCGGTACTGAACGCCCACCCGGAGATCGACGGCGTTGAAATCGTGATGTTTTCGGATGTCCCGCCAGGATCGGGGCTAGGATCGTCGTCGGCGCTGGTCGTCGCCATGCTCAAGATGTTGGATGCGGCGTTCTCGTTGGATCTCGACCCGCATGAAATGGCGCGCATGGCCTATCGCATCGAGCGTCAGGACTTAGGCATTTCGGGCGGATGGCAGGATCAGTATGCTGCGTCCTTCGGTGGCATGAATGTGTATCACTTCCACGGCGACCACACCATCGTCGAGCCAGTGGTGATGGACAACTCCGCCCTGCTGGAACTCGAATCGAGCCTGGTAATTGGCCTGGTGAGTGACCGCAGTATGCTTACGCGACATGTGGTAGACGATCAGGTGCGACGCTTAAACGAAGGCGACACACTGCGCTATCACCACGAAACCAAGGCATTCGTGGACGAGGCAGTAAAACTGCTTCGTGCTGTGCGGATTCCTGATTTCGGGCGCTTGCTCCATGAGGCCTGGGAGGTCAAAAAGGCGTTCTCCCCACATATCGCGCCGCCGATCGTCGACGAGGTATACACGCTCGCGCAACAGCACGGTGCCTGGGGCGGCAAACTCTCCGGTGCTGGTGGTGGTGGGTTTATGTGCTTCTGCTGCCCGTTCGAGCGCCGTCTCGAATTAGAAAGCGCTCTAAGTAGCGTAGGTGTGCGGGTGCGCCCGTTCTCGTTTACCACCAGCGGCGTGCATGCGTGGAGCACGCGTAGCGAAGAATAGTTATTCCTGCATACTGGCGAGCGCCAGCGCCAGTCCGCCAACGGCAACGCTGTCCTGGTTGAAAGCCGACGGCAGCACCTGGATTTCCGAACGAAGGGTCGTGGGCAGAGAATCCTTGAGTTGCTGTTGCAGGTGCTGTAGCCACGCATCGCCGCCGGTGCGTGCCACAATACCGCCGATGACGATCACCTGCGGGTCGAGCATCGTAACAGCGGATGCGAGCATCAAGCTCATCATCTCGCTTGCTTCGCGCACGGTCTGTTTTCCGGCATCGCTCTCACCAAAGACCAGGTTCAGATCGTCGGTTTTGACCCCAAGTTCGCCCATACGTCGCAGCAAGCCGCCGATCGAGAGATAGGTTTCGAGGTGGCCTTTGCCGCCGCAGGAGCAGACCGGGCCATCTGGTCGCACGATCGCATGACCAATCTCACCGGCGGTCGTCGTCGCGCCATGGTACAAATGCCCATCGATCACGAGGCCGCCACCAACACCTGTACTCAGGTGAACGTAGAACAGGTTGCGTACGTCGCGCCCGACACAGCGTGCCTCGCCCAAAGCGATCACATTCGCATCGTTATCGAGCAATGTCTGAGCATCGAAAGCAGCTTCAAAGCGCTCGGCGAGAGGAAAATTTTCCCAACCCGCACGGCGGTAATGAACGCGGGTAATACCTGAATCGGCATCGACGGGACCACCAAAGCCGATACCGATACGCACGAGTTGGCGCGAACGCAGGTCATGTTTATCGAGGAGTTCCTGAACCATCGCGATTGCCGCGTCAGTAATTACAGACGCATCGCCATCCGGCAATTCGCGGCTGGCATCGAAAACCTTCGTGCCGTGGAGGTCGGCAACGATAGCACGCAATCCGTAGCTACCAATGTCGATACCCAGCACCAGGCCCTGACCACCAATAAAGGCTCCATCGCCTCGCTGGAGCCACCGCCGAACTAATTCTAGGGCATCGCTCATCGCCGCTCTCCTCCGTGGAGTTGTCTCCACATTGTTGCCTTAACCCGCAAGCTTCGCATCAGGTGCCGGGCGTAACGACACGCTAACCGGTTATGACGATTCTTCCTCGCGCTCCATTGCCGTCTGGCGTTCGCGTTCGTCGTGTGCGGCGAGACTGGCGCCTGGCTCCGCCGCCGAGCGCCTTTCGCGCTGCGAACGGATCAGTGCGTCGATCTGATCGCTGTTGTCATAGTAGTATGCCAGGGCGGAATGAATCTGTGACATACGGAGTGTGCCGAACTGGTGGTGAAGTTCATCCATGCTGTCGCCGGCCAGGTGGCGCTCCACGATCTCACGAATATGTACATCGCTGCCACGCACCACCGGATCACTCGTCCCGACCACGATATGCTCGTCCGCTTTGGCAAGGAGGTCAGAAAGCAGTTGAAACTTATTAATATCGATCACAGCAGCGACCGGCATCGTCAAGTCCTCGATCACGAAGTCCTGCTTTTCATGATGAACGCGCCGGACCATTTCATCCAACGCACCAGCCTCGCGTAGCGCACTTAGATTTGTCAATTGTGCCATGTAAATCTTCTCCTCCCGCAGAGTATGGCGATTATAGCATACGGCTATAATCGCCTTCCGGCGACACCATCGACCACGTTGGATGGATGGAACAGTATGACGGCGCGGGGTGTCCGCGCCGTCGTGGCAGAAGCGTCTTAGGTAGCCGGGCGTGGGACGACGCCAAGCCCCGGTCCATCTGGCAAACGCAGTTCGGCTCCCTCGAAACGCACGCCCTCGAATGGATCATTGGCTATTAATAGCGGACCGTCCAGATCAACCCAGTCGGCGAGGGGTGCGAGATGCGCAGCAGCGGTGACGCCCAGGGACGTTTCGATCATGCAACCCAGCATGACCTGCAAGCCACACGAACGAGCAACATGGATTGCTTCCAACGCTCCGGCGATGCCGCCAGTTTTCATAAGTTTGATATTCACGCCATCGATGACGGGCGCGAGCGCTACGATGTCGGAGGCCGAGCGCACACTTTCGTCCGCCACGATGGGAATGCCAATCTGCGCGCGCTTGATACGCGCTAACCCTTCAAGGTCGCCCACTGGCAATGGTTGCTCGATCAGTTCGACGCCGAGTTCGGCGAGGCGCGGGATCAGGTCCAGTGCCTGGTCGACAGCCCAACCGGCGTTGGCATCGACCCGGATGCGGCTGGTCGGCGCATAGTCGCGAATTGTCTGCACCGTCGTGAGGTCGTGAGCGCCGCCCAGTTTGACCTTGAGAATCGGATAATGCGCGGCTTCTTGCACGCGGGCAGGCAGTTCCTCCGGCGCGGTGAGCGCGATGGTAAAGGATGTAGGCGGCAAAGGAAGACCGCGCAGGCCGAACATATCGGCCAGCGAACAACCTAACTGCTTGCCCAGGGCATCGTGCAGCGCCAGATCGACGGACGCGCGCGCAGCGCGGCTACCGCTCAGGCGGCGCAACAACGCATGAAGCGCGGTCGGCTCGGCAACCGCGTCGATCTCGGACCGCCAGCCTTGTAAGACTTCCATCACACCACCTGCGGATTCGTGATGATAGGCTACAGGTGCGGCCTCGCCCAATCCATCGCCGATGGCGACGATAACATTGCGGCGCGTATCACTGGCACCGTGCGCGATGCGAAAGGTGTGACGCAAAAACAGGTCAATAGGTTCGTAATGAAGCTGCATAGTTTTAGACGTGACGCCGTGCGCCGAGAAAGCGCTCGCGGAAGGTCGACGCATAGCAAGGCGATTGCGGATTGAACGAGCCACGAACGACGCCGCCATATTGTCGTGACGAATGGAGGAAGTCGTGACTATTGAGCGCGATTCCCACATGTGTGACCGCAACCGAGCGCGGAAACTGCAATTCGTCCTGCGTAGCACGTGTGTCGAAGAACACAGCATCACCGAATTCAAGCTCATCGAAATCGACCGCCATACCCTGGGTGAACTGCTGATCAGCATCACGCAACAAATTGACGCCAATCATAGCGAACAGCGTTTGCACCAGGCCGGAGCAGTCATAGCCGAAGGGGGTTCTACCGCCCCATAAATACGGGACGCCAATCGAAGTATGCGCCCAATCAACCACCGTTCGCAATCCCCTGACGCCGGTATGGAACAATAGGTCGGATGATAGCAGTCCGGTCGCGGGTACCCACCGTTTGATCCCATCGGGGCAGCGCACGCAGCGATATGCACCGTCGGAGCCTTCTATATGTAGGCGCGCGCCGAACGGAAGCAACATGACTTGCTGGTGTGGCTCGCCGCTGGCGTCCGCGTAGCATGACAGCAACGGTTGGCGCACAATCGTATTCAGGTTTGCCTTCCACTCATGGGCTTCTTCCGACGAGCAGCAATGCAGCGGAGCGATATGCGTCCATCCAAGATAGCCATCCTGGGTGCGAACGAACGCCCAGATTCCAGACTGCCGCAATATTTCAACGGTTTCGCCAAACACGATCTGCGATATACGCTCGGCGTTGTTGGCAGGTTCGCGCCGAACGTCGGCGACAGCACGGGCTGAGATGGCATAGCTGTAATCTGGCCCGGTGACGAGCGGTGTTAGTTCGTCGCGCCAATGCACGTTCGGTGCTTTTTGATAGAGGGTTCCCAACAGCCTGGCTGCCGTCGATTCGTCCAGGACCGTACCTGATAAACGTATCGCGTGGTCGAAGGGTTCGGCCTCGACCTCAACGAAGGTAGAGCGTGCATCCGAGAAATACTCACGCTGTAATTGCCTCACAAGTTCGACAGGTGATGCAATCATAAAACCTCCGCTAGAAATTGGGATAGAGCGATGTGGCTTGTCACGTCGCGATCCTGTAAATCAACATCATCAGGCCAATCCAACAAACAGCACTCAACGCTAAATACAGCACGGAAATCGCCAGAGGGGTCGCGGCAGGAACAGCGAAGCGCGAACGACGAGGTTGCTTCATTTCGATGCGTTGACCGCGCCAATAACTCACTTTGGTATTGCCCAGCAACGGACCGCGACCGCGCCATGGGGTTAGGCCCGCTTGAAGCGCCCAGTACCCACCTAAACCTAATAGTACGACGCCCATAATCGGGGAGAGCGATAAATTTAGCTGTCCAAAGAACATCAGCGCGACGACGATAACCACGATCCAGCGCCAATCGAAACCTGTCCGGCTCACAGTAATCCTCCTTCTACAAGCATACCACAGCCTCCCCAGTGAGAGCCAAATTCAACATAAGCATCGGCTGAGGAAACACTGGCTGGGCAACATGCTATGATGGAGGAATGTACGCTCGTGCCATCAACATTCTACTCGCCGTGTACCTGTTCATATTCGTGTTTTCCGTGCCGATGCTCATGTTCGATCTTGTTCCAGCATGGGGGCAATGGATGGGCGGTTTCTTGTTAGTGTTACAGGGAACGCTGGTCACGTGCTGGTTGGCATATGCCGCGGGCATGCGTGGTGCCATTGCTGGGATGCTCGTCGGCGCGATCTCGTTCGCAGTGGAATACGTAGGGGTTACCACCGGACTCCTGTTCGGGGCGTACACCTACACCCCAGCATTAGGCATCCACCTTGGAGCGGTGCCGTTTGCGATTCCTTTTGCCTGGATGATGGTCGTGCCAGGAGCCCTGATGGTCGCCGCCCCATTGCGGCGTCCCGCCGTGGTGGTTCCCGTGGCGACGGTCTTGGCGCTGTTGCTAGACATGCTGTTGGAGCCGATCGTCACACTCGCATTGGATTACTGGCGATGGTTGGACGCCGGTCTCTACTATGGTGTGCCAGTAGCGAACTTCATCGCGTGGGGGGCGACGGCGCTGGTATTGCTTGTGCTGGTGTCTACCCTGGCACCTGAGATCCTCCGCAACCCGCCCGCGCCATCATTGCCATCGCTGGTTTTCATCCTTAATATGATCCAGTTTACGCTGGTCAACCTGGCATATGGCTTCTGGTGGGCAGTGCTCGTCGGCGTGTGTTCGTTGGTAGCGGTATGGTTTGTTCGGGGTCGTCCTCGTTCGCTCATCGCAATGTGGGAAGATGTATGGATATCGACATAATTGGTGTGCCACTCGACTTCGGCGCGGGACGACGTGGCGTCGACATGGGTCCAAGCGCGATACGCTACGCCGGGCTACGTGCCGGACTTGAATCACTGGGCCATCGCGTTCACGATCGGGGCAATATCGAGGTGCCACTCGCCGAAACCTGCACCGAGGGCGATCCCACCCTCAAGTATCTCGACCCGATCGTCGACGTGGCTCGACTGCTAGCAGATGAAGTCGCGCAAAGCGTCGCCGCCGGTCACCTCCCGCTGACGCTCGGTGGCGACCATAGTGTGTCGATGGGTTCGGTGATGGGAGCGGCCCGCGCGCGCAGGCTAGGTCTGATCTGGCTCGACGCGCATGGCGATTTCAACACCGCCGAAACCACCCTGTCGGGCAACATTCACGGCATGCCGCTGGCAGCGATCGCTGGCTACGGCGACGAACGCCTGGTGACGCTCGGTGGTCAGGAACCAGCCGGCCCGAAAGTCGCTCCCACCAACATCGTGATCGTCGGCGCTCGCTACCTGGACGAACGCGAACGCGAGTTGCTGGAAGCGGCGGGCGTCGCGGTCTTCTCGATGGAAGCAGTCGACCGACTGGGCATGCCGGAAACAATGCGTCGTGCGCTCACCATCGCCGGACGCGGCACCGAGGGCATCTATCTGAGCCTGGACCTCGACGGCGTCGATCCGGTGTACGCTCCCGGCGTCGGCACGCCGGTGCCGGGCGGACTGACCTTCCGCGAAGTCCATCTGGCGGTCGAAAGCATCTGGGATACCGGCAAACTGGTGGGCATCGATCTGGTCGAAGTCAACCCGATCCTGGACATCCAGAACGCGACAGGCAAGCTGGCAGTGGAGTTCGCGCTATCGGCGTGCGGCAAGCGCGTCTGGCGTGGCGGCGCGGGTGGCTTAGACGCTCGCAACCGCTATTTTTCCGGTCACGGAGCTTGACTTTCGCGTTCGGCATGGTACAATTCTCATCCGGAAACGATGCTGTTCCCGATTGATTCGATTCCCGTTCGGCGCGTCACGGTTGTTCTTCAGGAACTGCTGAGACAGATGACGGAGGTCTGGGGACCTTCATTGTATACGCGATATACATATGGTCATTGTCGTTCGGGCATTCTTGCAGGTTGTATGGACGTTTACTCTACAAACACACGCAGCGCTTATTGCCGTGTCCTGCTTGATTGCCTGATGAGGGAGGTCTACGTCTGCTGAACGCCAGCGACTGAGACTAAGAAGCGAATGCTTTCCCCGTGCTGATCAGGCACGGGATTTTTATGCCCCAAAGCAGCGAGAACCGGCTGAGGCACTGCGTGCGCGAGTCGGTTTTTTTCTTGCTTATTTTTGGTGCATAGGAGGGATCAGTCATTGACCGAGCAGACATATGGGGAGTATCTTGGTAGCCGTTACGGGGTAACGGGCGAAGGCCCAATCAACGAGTTCATTAGCCGCCGAGATGAGCGGTTGATGCTGGCAGATCGGGTTGATCTCCTGGCGCTGGTGGAGCAATACGGAGCACCGCTGGAAGTCGCATATTGTCCGCTCATTACGAGTGAAGTCCATCGGATGATGGACGTGGCGCAGGAAGCGCAACAGACCGTGGGATACGAGCATCCGCTGCTGTATGCCTACGCAACCAAAGCCAATTTTGCCGAAGAAGTCGTCCGCACAGCAATCAACGCGGGCGCACACTACGAAACATCGTCGACGGCTGACGTTCAGATCGCCACACGTTTGTGGCAAAATGGCACGCTGCCCGCGTCGCGCTGGGTTTTTTGCAACGGCTCCAAAGAGGACGCATACATTCAGGCCATCGCCCGTCTACGGCTGCTCGGCAACGACCAGGTCGTGTCGGTGCTGGACGACCTGGACGAGTTCGATATGCTTCGCACCAGCCCGCTTCCAATGCGGTTTGGCGTACGAGCGCGGCAGTTCGCGAAGTGCGCTGGCGGCGACCGCTTCGGTTTGCTGCCGGATGAGATCGACGAAGTCGCCGCAACGCTGAATGACAGCATGCACGAACTGGTGCTGTACCACGCGATGGTCGGCTCGCAGATCGAGGACGAAGCAGAGTGGCTGGTGGAACTCACCCGTGCCGTCGAAGCCTACTGCGAACTGCGCCAAACGGTGCCGTCGCTGCGGTTCTTCAACTTCGGCGGTGGCATGCCGACCTCGTCCTACGCACTCGATTTCAGCTTCGACTATCGTCGCTTCTTCGAGCGATTGTTCGCGACCATCGCCGATGTCTGTGCGCGGTTCGACGTTCCAGTGCCGCAGGTCGTCGGCGAGTTCGGACGCTACACCGTCGCGTCGCACAGCGTATATCTGTTCGAGGTCGGCAAAACCAAGCGCGGTCGCAATGGCGACGCGCCCTGGTATCTGCTTAACGGCTCGCTGATGGTATCGGCTCCCGACACCGTGATCGTCGACGACCAGCAGTTCATCATCATGCCGCTCGAAGGCTGGGACACAGATGCACAGGAAGTACGCCTGGGCGGTCGTCGTACCTGTGATTCGGACGATGCCTATCCGCGTCCTGGCAACGAGCCGCTGGTGCTGCCGAAAACCGATGGTGGCATGATCGTCGCTGTCTTTGGCGTCGGCGCGTACCAGAACATGCTGTCAGGCAAGGGCGGCGCTCATCACTGCCTCAACCCTGAAATGCGACGCATGGTGATCGAGGAAGGCCCGCACGGGCTGAAGATGCGCGAGGTCGCACAGCAAAGCCTGTCGCAAATCATGGACGCGCTTGGCTACGACCAGGTGACGACGATTCGACGGCGCACACCTGTGGCAGCCGGACAGCGCCGCCGCGTGGAAGCCGTCCGAGCCGCAACCGTGCGCTACGGACGCTTAATCAAACAGCCGGAAGTACCCACAGTTTGGCGTAACGGCTGACTGAGCACGGAGCGCCCACAAGGCATCGCCGTTGTCGGATAGGCAGAGATCGTTGAGGGAGAAGGCATGTGGCCTTCTCCCTTTCTTATGTCCCTACGGTACACGTCCATTGCGGTCATGTCTATCTGGCAGACCACATACCTCCATCTGCCCTGATTCTGCCTGTTCCATGCGCTCGGTATGTAGCGCTACGTTGTGTAAAGATCAACGAAGCCATCCTCGTATAGTAGCTGGGGCATCCAAACACCTGCATACGAAGCGCACATCACCATTCACAGCCCTACATAGCGCGTCTTTCGGCATCATGCATGCTATTGTGCGGGGTTGACACGGCCGCTTATACTTTAGTTATATCCTTATTCCTTTTTCTCACGGAGGTTGCCATGTCTACCGAAGAGAACAAGGTTATTATCCACCGTTGGGTTGATGAAGCCTGGAATCAGGGAAATGTCGAAATCCTCGATGACCTTACACATCCCGCCTTCATCGACCACCATCTGCCACCGGACGTTCCCCCAAACATCGAGGGGCACAAGGCCTGGATTCAGATGGTTCGGGCTGGATTTCCCGACATCCATATAACGATCGAGGACGTGGTTGTCGGGGACGAGAAGGTTGCAGCACGGATGAGCGTCTCAGGAACACACACAGGCGAGTTCATGGGGATGCCGCCAAGCGGAAAATCGATTCACTTCGGAGCGATCGGAATTAGCCGTTTCACCGATGGAAAGTCGGTCGAGTACTGGGAAACATTCGATGCCCTTAGCATGATGCAGCAGATTGGTGCGCTCCCATCGCCTGGATAGTTCACAACGATTTCTCCCCATAGTCACTTGCCCAGACCGAGCCCCATCCAGACATTCATGATGGCACAGGGTGGGGCTTCTGGTATCCTTTCGCTCATCGACTAAACATGGTTCTCGAGTGGTGAGCATGTAATGAACAACATCCTGGGAAACAGGGTTCGTCCCGTGTTTGCCAGGATTACGTTTGTGATTGTCAGACGATGCTCGGATGTCGTGCTTCCATAATAAGCACAGGTACAGACTCTGCTCTTGATACTCAGTCTATGCTCGTAATCACGTTCCACCATTCTGATATCAGGTTTCCATCATGCCCTTCGTATCACTTTATTGCTATGATTGCTCCAGATTCTATGAGAGCGGCGTGTGCAAAGGAGCATAACCATGTCTCGTCATATCCGAAATCTTGGTGGATTGTTCGTAGTCCTCATCGCACTGTTGATGGTAGCGCCAGCCAGGGCACAGAACGATTCAATCTGTTTCTCGAATATTCCCGGTATTGGAAGCTGTATCAGCGGTAGGTTTTACGAATATTGGCAGCAAAACGGTGGATTACCGGTCTTTGGCTATCCACTGACATCTGAGTTCGAGCAAACGACACCGGAAGGCACGTTCACTGTCCAGTACTTCGAGCGCCAGCGCTTCGAGTACCACCCCGAAAAAGCTCGTCCGTATGATGTACTGCTCGGTCGCCTGGGCGACGAAATCCTACGCCGCCAGGGACGCGATTGGCGCGCCGATCCAGTCCCCACGACGATTCCCGGCGACGTGTGCCGCCGCTACGATGTGACCCGTCATCTGGTGTGTGGTGACTTTCTGCTTTATTGGTTCGAGAACGGTCTGCGACTCGACAACGACAACGCCAATACAACCTATGACGAAGCGCTGGCGTTGTGGGGTTTGCCGCTGATGGAGCCCCGCACAGAGCGCAACGCGGATGGCTTCGAGGTCCAAACTCAATGGTTCGAACGCGCCCGCTTCGAGTTTTACCCTAACAACCCCGATCCATACAAAGTGCTGATCGGGCGACTGGGCTCGGAAGCACTGGTGGGAGTCCAGAGTTTCTTCGGCGGCGAAAGCATCGGGCATAACGCCAGTGCGAAGCAGATCCAGATCGAATCGCAGCGCGATGGCAGTGTAGTGACAGTCCAGTACACCGCCAGCACACTGCTTGCCTGTTCCGAGGGTAGCAGCGTTCCGGTAGGTTTACTCGACCGACCGATGCTCAAGCTCAGCGCGGAAGGCACCTACGATGCACGCGGCGTCCTGACGGCGACCAAGATCACCGCATTGTGCTAATGTCGGAGACCAGAGCGCCTGGAGGATTCCGAGGTGACGAACCTCCGGACATAGTGGGCAGGTTCTATACATGTTGATAGCATGAAACGAGGCGGCAATCGTTATGATTGCCGCCTCGTTGCCGTTAGTCGTCACTGTTCGATGCTACCGCGGACCCGATCCCACCACACGTTGATCGATGTTTTCCCACGCAGCGCGGTCATGTAGTTCGCCACCGCGCCGGTGTTGAGGTCATTGTGCAGGGCATCAATTTCGTACAACAGCCGTTGATCCATCTCAGCATAGAGTGCTTTGGCATCGGGGTGCTCGACGATGTGCGGCTCACCGATGCGTACCAGCGCCTCGGGGCGTTGTTCGCCTCGAAACTCAAAGCGCAACGCGACCGGCACGCAGCGCACCCGACCGGCACGACGCGCAACCTGCGCGGCTCCCGCATAGGTCCGCAGCGGACGACGGTCGTTGGGTCCGATCTCGCCTTCGGGAAATATCCACATCGAACGGCCTGGCCTATCGCGTAGCAATTGCCCCGCATAGATTACCGACCGCATGCCTTCGCGTGGATCAGAGCGATCGACCGAGAAACACCCGCAGCGCTGCCAGAAACGGTAGCGGGCGAGTTGCCGCTCCTCCATCATCAGATAGCCTTCGACGCGCCAGCGTTCATGATAGAGAAAGAAGGCAATCCAGCCATCCCACCACGACACATGGTTGGCATAGTAGAGCGTTGGCAAGTCATCCCAACCCTCGCCATGGGGCGCATGGATCGCGATGCGATGGAACGACCGCCGAAACGCTGGCCGCACCAGCGCGTGGTAGATCGCAGTTTCCGGCACCCAGTGTTTACGGGCGGGGAGCCGCGGTGTCTGCGAACGCGCTACCATGGTTGAAGGTCACCGTTCCTGAACAGGAGCGTGATGTCGTTGACGTTCGTATCGGTTGGTCCCGGCTTGAGCAGGTCATCCAGAGCGGCGAAGTAATGATAGGCGTCGTTGCGTCGCAGAAAGTCGTCGGGGTCGAGGCCAAGCGCCATACCGCGCTCGTAGGTCGTACCATCAACGACTGCACCTGCCGCGTCGGTCGGTCCATCGCCGCCATCAGTCGCGAGTGCAACGAACACGAGATCGGGATGTCCGTGCAACGCACGCACGGCGCTGAGCGCCTGTTCCTGGTTCCGCCCACCAAGTCCGGTACCCTGCAGCGTGACGGTCGTTTCACCGCCCGCCAGTAAACACTGGCCGCGCGGCGCGGCGTTCGTCGCCAGCAGTCGCTGCGCCAGCATCAAACCCACCGCCGATGCCTCACCCTGCAGATTTGCGTCAAGCACATCGACCGTGTACCCGTGCTGATGTGCCATGTGACTGGCTCCATCGACAGCCGCCGCCAGGTTGGCGACGATGGTATGCTCAACGTAAGCGGCAAGCGCAGGGTCGAACGGTGCGCTCGGCGCGGCGAGCAGGTCCAGGATGTGGCGCGGTAACCGTTCGTGCAGCTCGTAGCGCCGGACGATCTCCTGCGCGTCGGTGCGTTCTTCGCGTGCCACGAACGGACCCGACGCGATCGCTTGCAGGTCGTCACCCAGCACGTCTGACAATACTAACACCGCGACCCTGGCAGGATACGCTGCCCGTAACAACCCGCCACCTTTGACTCGGTCACAGCGCCGTCGCAGCGCGTTGATCTCGTTGATCGTCGCGCCCGATGCCAGTAACGCATCAGTCAATGAACGCATATCCTGGAGCGTCATCCCCGCGTCCGGCGCAGTCATCAGCGCGGAGCCACCGCCCGATAATAGCACCAGCACGAGATCGCCTGCGCCTGCCTCTTGCATCAATGTGAGGGCCTGTTCCCCAGCCTCGATGCTGCGCGCATCAGGGATTGGGTGCGCCGAAGGAGTGACGGACAGGTCGCCCACACGCGGCTGTTCGCCGGAGGCAGCTTTGGGGACGACAAGACCGTCCGTAATGCGGTCGCGCAGTATGTCGAGAGCGGCGTGCGCCATCGGCGTTGCAGCTTTGCCGACACTTAACAGCAGGATACGCTCGATATGTGCGAGGTCGTAGATTGTGGAACCAACGCGCAGCCGTCCGCTTGCGACATTGTCAACCAATGCGAGATTACGTGCAGTCGCCTCATAGGGATCGGCGGCTGCGACCGCTGTTGCCATGATCGACGCGATGGCACCGCCTTCGGGGCGGCGGCGTAGTGTCGCGGTCAAGAACCGGCTCGCATCCATGCTTGCGCCTCCGCTGATCGTTACAGACCGGATGAAAGGCCCAGTCGCTGCATGAGCGCGGGCAGCACCTCAGCAGCCTTTGCCCGCATCGACCAATCCGCCATCATACTAACAGCGGTTTGTTCGGGGTTGATCTCAGCGACACGCACTCCATTGCGCTTCGCCACCAGTGGGAACGAGCCGGCGGGCGCGACCACCGCCGACGTGCCGATACACAGAAACAGATCCGCAGAGGCCGTCGCTTCGACAGCTTTATCCAGCAAGTGTGAGGAAATACCTTCGCCAAACCATACAACATCGGGGCGCAGATGCCCACCACAATGCGGGCAATGCGGCGGCACGATGCCAATGTCATCGTCCCAGGTGTCGACCAGCACGCCTTCATCATAGCATTTCGTGCGCGCAATGTTGCCGTGCAATTCGATCATATCACGGCTGCCTGCTGCCCAATGGAACCCATCGATATTTTGTGTCACCAGCAAATAGTTTGGAATGTATTGTTCGAGATCGACCAGAGCATAATGCGCCAGGTTTGGTTTAGCTTTTTCGATCAACTCGCGCCGCCACTGGTACCATTCCCAGACCAGCCGTGGATTGCGTGCGAATGCCTGCGGCGTTGCCAGTTCGCGTGGGTCGTATTGCTTCCACAGGCCAGTCTGCGCTTCACGAAAGGTAGGAACGCCACTTTCTGCCGAAATCCCGGCTCCGGTCAAGACGACAACTCGTTCGGCCATCCGTACTGCCTCAACAAGATCATCGGGCAATTCAACAGTCATCTTTTCTCCATATCCTAGAGGAAACGTCCTCGGTTTTTTTATTCTTTTGTGAGATACCCAGGAAGATCGGCAACCCAGCCTTCAGTGCCATCGTCAAGTACACTGACCTTGAGCCAGGAAAGCTCCAAACCATTCGCATCCGCAACAGGGCCTTCGATCGTTCGTAGAACGGTACCTTCCGGCAACGCGCGCAGCAATTGCTCCTGTGTGCCTGGTCCAGCACGCAGATTAAGCGGCTGTGCCACGGTAATCGTCGTATTCGCCGCGCCGAATCGCCCAATGATATCACGCACATCACCCAGGCGGTCGATCCAAGGAAGGTCCGGTAGCGTTGGAAGCGTTGGAATCGTTGGAATGTCGGGGATCCAGCGCGTGACCCACGAGCGCGGATCGAGCTGTCGCGCCCGTGCCACAGCCGCGTCGATGCCGATCAACACACCATAGATAACCGCCAGGATCAACAGAATCTTGAATGTGCTCTTGACCAGTGCTTGCTGACAACTACGCCGCCGAATCGTCTTCCGCATGCCTCGTTGGAGTGCCTTGCCAGTCAGCGGCTGTGCTTGCTCTGCTGAGGGCGAGGCAGACGCCGGAGCAGGGGGGGCATGTTGCATGGGCGGGGGAACGTAGCGTCGTGCGACAGGTGGGGCTTCACGTAGTACCGGCGGTGGTGGTGGCGGAGCCACGGGCATAGTCGCCGTGTCGCCGCGCCGTCGCAGAATGCCACCACGTGCGGCGGGCTCCGGCTTCGGTTGCGGCAGCATCGCGAGGCGTCCAGTTTGTGCGGTCGCCTGATCGACGAAAAAATCGAGCGCACGACCAAAGTCGACAGGTGCTGGATAGCGTTGGTCGGGGGCGATGGCAGCGGCTCCGGCGATTACACGGTCCAGTCCCGGTACGAACAAGCGCTGGTCCATATCCGACAACACGGGCAAGGGTTGACGCATCTGGTTCGCGGCGATGGCTTCCGGCGTCGCGCCAGTGAAAGGACGCTGGCCGGTGAATGTTTCCCAACTGAGAATGCCAAGGCCATACACCACCGTCGCGGGTGATGGCGCCGCGCCACGGGCGCGTTCCGGCGCACGATAATATGCCAGGTCGAGCGCAATGTCGGCGGGCGATTGCAGCCAATTTTCCACCAGTACCGCACGTCCGTCTTCGAGCAACCACACATTATGACTACTGACAGGAGGATGAGGGGCACCCTGCGAATGTGCCAGCGCCACGGCTCCAACGACGGTACGCAGCACGCTTAGTGCTTCAGGAACCGGCAGCGGGATACGCTCACTCAGCGGCTGCCCTTCTACATCTTCCGTGACCATGTACGGTCGTGACACTACATCGCCAGTGTCGAATACCTCCAGTAGCCCATGATGCGAGCGTTGCGCGCCGCGTTGCGCTTCTTCCAGAAAGCGCTGGCGTAATACCTCACGGTCGAGCAGTTCCTGCCGCAGCAAGTGAACCAGGACGTTGCGCTGCAATCGCTCGTCGCGAGCACGATACACCACCGCAAGGCGGCTCTGTCCGAGCCGGCTAATAATACGGTAACGCTCATGTAGTACTAGTGGTGGAGGTGTTGGTGGTGCCATCGGCGACCGATACTTTATCAAACGGTAAGCCAAAAGGCCAGTGGCACTATTGTACCACTGGCTGTCGTATGCTGAAACAACCCCGGTGCAGTACGCTTACTCGCGTGAGCCGTACGGTGTTTCCACGGTGGAGGTCACGCGATAAAAGGGCTCGCGCTCGGCATATTCACCAGTTAATTTGACTTCGATGATGCCATCACGCACTCGTGTGGCATAACATGGCTGGTTGTAGGCGGCGGGTCCGCACATAACGCGACCATCTTCCAGGGAGAATGTCGAGCCGTGCCACGGACAGACAATCGATTCGTTCTCCAGCTTACCATCCGACAACGGAGCGCCAAGGTGAGCGCAGGTGTTCGCGAGGGCATGCACGGTATCGCCATGACGTACCAGCACGACGTCTTCGCCTTCCGCCGTTGCGCGGGTCGGTTTATTTTCTTCCAGATCGACCAGGGGCATCACCGGGGCATATTCGGATGGCCCCATCAACCAGGCATTGCGATCGACCGTAATGCCCAGCGTATACGCCAGGTCGCCGCCCAGGAATCCACCCGCCATCACACATGCATAGCCGATGTTTGATAGCATCTTGCCGCTGGTTCGGTTGCCCTGGTAACGCTGGTACGACGAAAGGGCGTACAAAGCGGTAGCACTGACATTGAACAGGGCGTGTGCCGTACCTACGCGGCGCACGGTGCCTTTGGTATAGCGCCAGTCCGCGATGCCGGAAATCGCCGCGCCCAGCGCACCAACAAGGCCGATGTTGAGCGCGTAGTCTGCGCCGTCTTCCATGTCAGCCGCATCAAGCGCGATGACCATCGTCCATGCGCCGATCGGCACGTCAGTTAGCACAGGATGGACGGGATGCCCGATATATGTGCCATGGAGCAGGTCCTCGACTTTTTTAGAAACTGGCCCAAGCGAATCGAACGCAACCTTGGCGACGCCATCGAGCGCGACGCCTACGGTGTCAAGCCATTTTTGCTTATCCAGAGCGCTGATGAAAACCTTGCTAAGCATCCAAACCTCCTCGTGCTGGCGTGTACATCAACCGGCAAGTGGTCATCGTTCTTGCAATGTAAGTGCCAGTACATGCGATAGCAATGGTGTGATCTGAGAATTGGAGTTAATGAAGGTCAAAAGTCCGCGATAAACACAGAAACGTCGGTGGTCCGTGCCGTTAACGTTCCTGCCATCCAGCGTCGGGATTGGCGGGGCGCCCGAAACGTTCGACGATGAATGCTGGTATTGGCCGCGGTCGTCCGCTCGCGCGTTCGATCCATGCCCACAATCCGGTCGCCTGTAGCAGCAGCGTGCCAGTGTTGGCGTTCGCGATCTCGTATTTGCGAACGGCACGCGCACCGCGTAGTTCGTGCGCCCATGTCGATAGCTCCAGGGTATCACCAGCCATCGCGGGACGTAAATAATCAAGTTCCATTTTCCGCAGCACGAAGATCGCGCCAAGCTCGTCGTAATCCTTCAACGTCATGCCAAGATATTCAGAATGTTCCCAGGCGACCTGTTCCAGATAATGCAGGTAAATTGCATTGTTGACGTGTCCGAACACATCCATCTCATAGGTACGCACGCGCAACCGCGTCACGAAATGATGGGCCGCTGGGCGTTCTTCAGGGTTCATCACATCACCTTCTCGACACTAACCCCTCGGACTGTATCGCCGCGTTCGTAGACTGTCAAGAGGAGGGACGCCCAAGGTACATGGGCCTTGCCGCTTGCTACTATATGCGGCACAATACGAGGCGGATTAAAAAGTGGCAAATGTGCCATCGTTATAACGTTCTTGTGCTTGAAACGCGAACGCCACATGTTACCGAACTCCGGCGTCCGTCCGGAGGTGGTCATCGTTGAGCCATACGATAGGAGTGCGTGCATGAAAATAGGAATCATTGGTTTGCCCAACAGCGGCAAAACAACCGTGTTCAACGCCCTGACCGGCGGCAATGCCGAAACGGCGGCGTATTCGTCAGGGACGTTTGAGCCGAACATGTCAACCGTAAAGGTCCCTGACGAGCGTCTTAACGTTCTTGGCACGATGTATAAGCCCAAGAAAACCACCTTTGCCGATGTTCAGTACATCGACGTGGCAGGATTGAGCGGCTCGGCCCACGAACGCGGTGGCCTCGCTCCGGCATTCCTTAACTATATTTCCCAGGTCGACGCCCTGCTGCATGTCGTGCGCGCCTTTGAATCCGCCGACGTGCCGCATCCGGAAGAAACCGTTAATCCGCAGCGCGATGTCGAAACCGTCGATCTTGAACTGACGTTCTCCGACCTGGCGATCATCGAACGACGCTTGCAACGGTTGGTCGGCGAGATCGGCAAAACTGCGGGCAAAGAAAAAGAGTTGCGGATTCAAGAGCGCGATGTGTTGCTGCGACTTCAGGAAGGGTTGGAAAACGATATTCCGATCCGGGACACTGAGCTTTCCCCCGACGAAGAAAAGATGTTGCGCGGCTACCAGTTTCTGACCGCGAAGCCGTTGCTGATCGTTCTCAACATCGGCGAGGACCAACTGACTACCGACATCGCCGCGACGATTCCCTACCAGCACAATAAGGCCGCGATCATGCAGCTTGCCGGAAAGATTGAGGCTGAAATTGCCCAACTCGACGCCGCAGACGCCGCAGTATTCCTGGAAGACCTGGGCATCGCCCAACCTGCCCGCGAGCGGGCGATCCGCTCATCGTATGACCTACTCGGTCTGGTATCGTTCCTGACCGCCGGACCCGATGAAGTGCGGGCGTGGCCTATTCGGGCAAACTTGCCGGCGCTCGAAGCGGCAGGGGCGATCCATTCCGATATCCAACGCGGTTTCATCCGCGCCGAAGTTGTGGCCTTCGACGACCTGGTTGCCGCAGGTACCATGGTGGAAGCGAAAAAGCGCGGCACCGTCCGCATGGAAGGGAAGACCTATCTGGTCAAAGACGGCGACATTTGTAACTTCTTATTCAACGTTTAAGGAACATCATGCTCGATCGTGAAACCGTACTCGGACTGCTCCATGAGCATGTCAAGAGTGACAGTCTGCGTAAACATTGCATGGCAGTCGAGTTCTCGATGCGTGCCTATGCCCGCAAGTTCGGCGAGGACGAGGACCTGTGGGGCGCGGCGGGACTGTTGCATGACTTTGATTACGAGGAATACCCGAACCTGGAACAGCATCCCTTCATAGGCGTGGGCAGGCTCACGGAGATAGGTTACCCTGCCGAGTTGACCGACGCGATCCTGGCACACGCCGACTACACCGGCGTGCCGCGTGACCGCCCCATTCGTATCGCGTTATTCGCCTCCGACGAGCTTTCGGGATTCGTGATGGCGGTTGCTCGCGTGCGTCCCAGCAAGTCGCTGGCTGAGGTCGATGTACGTGCTGTTCGCAAGAAGATGAAGGACAAAGCGTTCGCCGCCGCCGTTAGCCGTGCCGACATCGAGCAGGGCGCGGTCGAGTTGGGTGTACCACTCGACGAACACATCGGCTTCGTGATCGCGGCGTTGCAGGACCATGCAACTGAATTAGGTCTATAAGCACAGCTGGCGAAAGCAGAAGCCGGTCGTCTGACCGGCTTCTGCTTTTTAACAACGCGGTATATCTCTGGGCCAGCGTACTGGTCTATGGTCGTTGATGGACCGTGGTCAGCTAATTCATCGGCACGGTGCGAGTCAGGGCGCTATCTTCCATGTCTTTACGCGCATGCCGGGTGCGGCGATTCGCCTGGAACGCCAAAAGCGCGAACACAAATGCGACGACGACGGCAAAACATACTATCGCCAGGAATATCCAGAGTTGGATCGACTGCAGACCCGCCAGGTCCAGGACGACCGACAGAAACGCACCGATACCGATACCCCCAAACAACATCGACCAACCACTGAGCATCGTCACATCCCGATCCCCCTGATGGACCAGATTCGCCGCTTGTGCCAGCACGAGTTTAATCTTGATTGACGGCATCTGGACTTCGGCGTTGAGATGGGACGGCGCGGACTTGGGCGGTTGACGCGTTGCGGCGATCACTTCGCGCATGCCCTGGCGTAACTCTTGAATCGCACGGGCGTTTGCTGCGTGCTGATTGTTCGCTTCGGTTAGCGCCTGGACCTGCCGAGCAAGCGTACGAATTTGCGTGCGTAGCTCCTCGATAGTGTTATCTTCCTCAATGAAGCGTTCTTCGGCGCGTTGTTGTTCCAATCGGCGTCGCATCACTTCTCGCGCTGAAGCGCCCGTTCGCTCCTGGCGAGTCGCCGGTTCCTCGCTGATGATCGAATCGAGCAGGGCATCGAGATCATCTCCGGCAGAAGCCGGTTGATACGACGTACGGGCGAGCGTCGGTCTGGCAGGATTTTGGGTCATCAGACGCGCTTCGGTTGTGTACGAGCGCTGGGTGGCATGAACATCGCAACCTATCGACTAAAAGAAACTACAGACTATCGTACAATATTGATCTGGATTATAAATTACGAAAAGATTACAATTATGGCCGATAGTAGATGCATCCGGGGTCGCACGACGTGCGAGAAAGCGAAACGGCGCAGATTCGTATGAAATCTGCGCCGTTTCGTCAGAAGGCAGGGACCAGGAGCCTTTCTACGTTCAACCCCTCAACAGATTCGCATGTGCCTACACGCGAGGGTTATTTTCATTTCCCTGCGCATCAGGATCAGGCGGCACTTTACCATAGCCACCCTCATTGTTGGTCTCATACGATCCTGATCGTCCCGCAGGCGGCGGTTCCTGAACGTCCTCGCCTTGCAGACGCTTGTCGTTATAGTTCACGCCGTAGCCCTGTTGACCGTCGAATGTATCCTCATGTTCCTCGTGTTGTTCGATCGCATTTTGCGATGGGTCCTGTGGAGTATTGCTCATGTGTCGATGCTCCTATCATTTCGTACATACATCAGCGTTTAACGTGCCAGCGTTTTGACGCTCCCTATGCCGGATGGTAAGATTCGTCACAGATAACTCGTCGTGCGGCAGGTTTGCGGGGCAAACCTGAGGGTGAGGGAAGCCGGTGCGAAACCGGCGCAGTCCACGCTACTGTAAGTATCACTTCGATACAAGTCAGAATGCTCACCCTGGCTACGACTGGATCACACATGCGATGGCACATGTGGTGGTCGGATGAACGCATCGTGAGATGTGACCTCACAGCCGATCCACCACTGGATCGGACTTTTTTTGCCGTCGAGGCTTCGTGAGGGAACAATCATGCGACGAACTGTGTACATCCTCATCCTGCTGCTCGCGCTGCTGCCCGTGACGACGCTCCGCGCTCAGGGCGTCGATGGGACGCTCCAGCCCACGCTTGACTATATACGGACCCAACAGGCCGCTGATGGCACGTTTGCAGGTTTCGGAGCAGGCTCGACCGCCGACGCCGTGATCGCACTTGCCACAGCCGGGGTAAACGCGACCGGATTCAACAATGGCGGCGCGTCGGCGCTCGATGGGCTGAGCAAGCTCGCACCCGAAGCGGCCAAGGATGCCGGAATTGCCGGAAAGTTCGTACTGGCAGCGCTGGCGGCGGGACAGAATCCACGTTCGCTCGGCGGCACCGACCTGCTAGCGGTGGTCGAGCAAAGCTTCGACGCGGCGACCGGACGCTATGGCAAGGATATCACCGCGCATGCGCTGGCGTTGCTGGCACTCCACGCCACCAATAGCACCATCGACAACGCCGCGCTGAGCGCCGTGGAATCAATGCAACTACCCGATGGCGGATGGAGTTTCGACGGCACGATGACAACCGGCAGCGATACCAACACAACCGCGTTGGTGCTGCAGGCGCTGGCGGCGGCGGCTCCGACCAGTGCGGCACGTGCGAAGGGCATTGCGTACCTGCACACCCAGCAGAATGCCGACGGCGGCTTCCCCTATTCGCAAGCATCACAATACGGTAACGCCAGCGACGCGAACTCGACGGCCCTGAGCCTGCAAGCGATCATCGCCAACGGTGAGGACACCGCCACATGGACCAAGGCGGGTGCCACACCTGCCACCCGCCTGGAAGCTTTCAAGAACACCAGTGGTGCCTTCCGTTTCCAGGATACACCACCCGACGACAACCAACTCGCGACCTACCAGGCGGTTCCAGCGTTACTTGGTAAGACGCTCGTATTCGAGGCGGCGACGCCTGGCACAGCGGCACCTGCGACGCTGCCGAATACAGGTGCCAGCGATTGGACCTGGTTACTGCTAGCAGGTGTGGGCGTTCTGGTGACGGCTGGCGTCGCGATGCGACGGCGCAGTGCTTGATATAGCGCTGCCACGCTCCATGGCTCGGTGGCGCTGCGGGGACGCCGCGTGAGCGACGAGCCTGTGCGCTTGCCGCAGGAGGCAGTGCGCTTTCATCCACTGGTCTGGCCTTGCTGGTTGATCGGCGCGGTATTCGTGGTGGGAACGAACCCGCTCCACAACCTGCTGATGGTGCTGGGCGCGATCATCGTGGCGATGGTATGTCACTCCAATCATGCCGTCAGCGGCGCGTTGGGCGTGTTCATCCGCGTCGGTATCATCGTCCTCATCCTGCGGATAGTATTGAGTTGCGTCGCTATCGGCGGCTTTTCGTTCGGCGAAACGCCCATGGGTCGTTTGCCGGTACTCCAACTGCCACGCTGGCTCGGCGGCCTCGAACTCGGCGGACCCTGGACGCTGGAAATGCTGCTGCTGGGCATCGTGCTGGGTCTGCGTCTGCTGGCGTTGCTGGCACTGTTCGGCGCGTTCAACGCGGCGGTTGACCACTATGGCTTGCTGCGGCGTGTTCCCAACGTGTTGCGCGGGGCAGGGCTGGTGATCACAATCGCGCTGGCGTTCGTGCCACAAACCTTCGCGCAGTTGGTGGCAATCCGCGAGGCACAACAGGTGCGCGGGCATCGCTTCCGCACCTGGCGTGATTCGTTGCCGCTGCTCGCTCCCCTGCTCGGGGGTGGCCTCGAACGCTCCTTGCAACTCGCGGAAGCCATGGATAGCCGTGGCTATGGGGCGCGGCGTGTGGGCGTTCGCACACGTCCCGGTCTGGAACGTTTCGCGACGCTCGCCGGGCTGACCCTCGCCGCCATCGGCCTGTTCTTCGTGTTCTTCGACGGCACGCCCTGGCGCGGCATAGTGTGGCTGCTCGCCGCCACCGTCGCGGTCGGCTGGGCGGCCCGGTCGGCAGAACGCGCTACGCGTGGCAGTCGCTACCTGCGCGAGCCGTGGCGCGGTCGCGATTGGGGTGCGGCGGCGGCAAGCATCGCGCTCGTGCTTGGAGCAATGGTAGTGCGCTCCTTCGCGCCGCAAACGATGAACTACACCCCGTTGCCACGCGCAACCCTGCCGCCCTTTGAACTATGGAGTATCGTGCTGCTGCTGTTGCTGACGATGCCAGCGACGATCGTGCTCCTGATCGAGGATCGCACACGACGACTGGAGCCTGTGACGTCATGACACACTCAATCGTGCGCTTCGAACACGTGCACTACAGCTATCCTGACTCCCCACAGCCCGCCCTACGTGATATAACCCTTGATATCGAGGAAGGCGCGTTCGTGCTGGTCGCGGGAACGTCAGGCAGCGGCAAATCGACGCTGCTGCGGGCGATCAATGGACTGGTGCCGCATTTCCATGGTGGGGCATGGCACGGGCGCGTGCTGGTGGATGGGCGCGATACGCGCACGCACGAACCGCGCGCCCTGGCGGACGTGGTGGGGTTCGTGTTCCAGGACCCAGAGGCACAGGCGGTCGTCGATGTGGTGGAAGACGAACTGGTTTTCGGCATGGAAAACCTTGGCCTCGAACCACCGCTGATGCGCCGCCGCGTCGAGGAAGTCCTGGATCAACTCGAAATCTCGCATTTGCGCCGTCGCCAGATGAGCACGCTGTCCGGTGGCGAACGCCAGCGCGTCGCCATCGCCGCCGTCCTGACCACACAACCTCGGATTCTGGTGTTGGACGAACCGACTTCGCAACTCGACCCCCACGCCGCAGAAGAAGTGTTGACGGCACTGCAAAAACTCAACGCCGACCTGGGATTGACCATCGTACTATCTGAACATCGCCTGGAACGCGTGGTGCAATACGTCGACCAGATCATATTTTTCCACGAGCCGACTGATTCCGGCGACGATGGTGCACAGTTCATTATGGGACCGCCTGAGGTCGTGTTACGTTCGGCACCCTTCGCGCCACCTTTGGTCGAACTGGCGCGTAGCCTGGGCTGGGAGCCCTTGCCACTCACGATCAAGGCCGCGCGACGATTCCTTGCGACGATGACACTCCCGCCGCCACCCGATGCTCCCGCGCCCATGCCATCCCCACGCCGTTGGATTGGTGACAAGCGGCACAAACCTGCTGTGGTTCCCGCGATTCTGCGCCTGTCCGGTCTACGCGTACAGCTTGGCGGGCGCGAGGTCGTGCGTAGCGTCGATCTCGACCTGGGGCGCGGCGAGATCGTGGCGTTGATGGGGCGCAACGGTTCGGGCAAAACTACGATTCTGCGGAGCATCATGGGGCTAACCAAGAACATTCGAGGTCAAGTCACCTTCGATGAGCGAGACATCAGGCGTATGCCCGTAGAGGAACGCGGCCTCGCCATCGGGTACGTGCCACAGGACCCGCGTTCGCTGCTATTTCAGCCGACCGTGTGCGAGGAGTTGAACTGGACGCTTACGCGCCCCGGCGTGCAACACGGCGACGCGGCATCCATCGAACGCCGCATCGACGCGGTACTCGACTTGCTCGGCCTCGCCCACCTGGCGCAACGGCATCCGCGTGATCTCAGCGCCGGAGAACAGCAACGGGTCGCGCTGGCGACGGTGCTGATACGTGATGTACAGGTGCTGCTCCTGGACGAGCCGACCCGCGGCCTGGATTACCTCAACAAACACCGCCTCACCCAGTCGTTGCAGGACCTGCGAACGACTGGTCATGCTGTGCTGCTGGTAACGCACGATGTCGAGCTCGTGGCGCACTGCGCGGATCGCGTCGTCCTGATGGGCGATGGCGAAGTCGTCACGGAGGGTCCGACGCACACGCTGTTACGAGAATCGCTGATCTTTTCATCACAGATCGGCAAGCTGTTTCCACGCTATGGCTGGCTCACCGCCGAGGAAGCGCGTGCGGGGCTTCGCCAACCGCCGACCGTCTCTTTAGTGGATTGAGATGGCTCAGACAGATGAATCTACACCATCATTGACCGCGCCCGCCATCGCGTTCCCGCTATGTTATAATTGAGCCACGCTTCGTGTCATTTTAGGTTGTGTGTTCCAAGCGCATACAATTCATACGGGTGTTGGACGTACGTCCACGTTATGTTCTATGGAGGTTCCGGGTGCGAATAGCAATGGATCTAGCACAAGTCATTCTTGCGCTCACGTTGATCGTTCTGGTGTTGTTGCAGGGCAAGGGAAATTCTGCCAGCGCGTTTTTCAATCGTGAGGCCGCGACGACCTATCGCACCCGCCGCGGTGTCGAGCGCACGTTGCTCCAGGCAACGATTGTGATTGGCGTTCTATTCTCGCTGCTTTCACTGTTTAACAACCTGTCACCAACCTTATTCGGAATATAACCACGCCACACGGTAGCAGCGGCCGCTGCGCGCCGTCAGTTGTCCTATGGTAAGCCGTATCCGCTGGCAGATCGGCATCGCGTGTGTCGGACTGCTCGTTGTGCTGGCGCTCCTCGCCTCGCTCGCCCTTTCAACGACCGCGACCGCCCTACCTACAGGTACGCGTACCTATGTGGAGGGCGTTGTTGGCGTCCCTCGCCAACTCAACCCACTGCTGATGGACACCGGGAGTCCACGTGCCGAACGCGATCTCGCCGCGCTCGTGTTCGAGGGTCTGACCAGGCCAGGACCGAATGGTGTTCCTGAGCCAGCCCTCGCCGAGCGCTGGACGGTCGATACCAGTGGCACGCTCTGGACGTTCACCCTGCGTCCCGAACTACGCTGGCACGATGGCGTGGCACTCACCGCCGATGATGTTGTGTTCACCATCAGGAGCGTGCAGAGTCCCGACTTCCCCGGCGATCCCGCGCTCGCGACCTTCTGGCGTGCTGTAGATGTTTCGACGGTGGATGCCTTCCGCGTTCGTTTCACACTCGCACAGCCGTATGCTCCGTTTCTCGCCGCGACCGCGTTGCCGATCGTGCCACGTCACCTGCTATCGAACGTTGCCCTCGCACAATGGCCTGACGCACCCTTTACCCGAAGTCCGATAGGTACAGGACCATTCCGCCTGGAATCTCTGGACACAACCGAGGCACGATTGCGACCGTTCGAGGGGGCGATTCGCGGGCGTCCCGCGCTCGACCTGCTTGTCCTGCGCTTCTTTGCTTCATCCGACGAGGCACATGCTGCACTCGCCCGCCGCGAAATCGAGGGGCTAGCGGAGGTTGCAAGACCTGGGGCGAACTTCCCGGCGAGCACAGGAACCACGCGCCGCATCATCCCACTCGCCGAATATACGACGCTCGAATGGAACACGCGACAGGCACCGCTCGACAATCGGCGGCTACGCGAGGCACTGGTGCGCGGCCTGGACCGCACGGCACTGATCCAGCGCACGCTCGGCGGGCATGCGCTGCCGCTCGACATGCCCGTACTGCCTCAAACACCGTACAGTGGCAAGGCCCGTCTGCCATCGACTGACGCGGCGATGGCGGGACGCATTCTTGATGATCTTGGTTGGGTTCGTAGCGGCACATTCGCACGAGCCAGCGGGGATGGGCCGCTTAATCTGCCCCTGATGATCGTGGATACGCCTTTTCAGCGTGTGCTCGCCGCCGAAATCGCCCGCCAATGGAACGAGTTCGGTATCGACGTG
Source organism: uncultured Chloroflexia bacterium (assembly GCA_963790835.1). GTDB lineage: Bacteria > Chloroflexota > Chloroflexia > Chloroflexales > Kallotenuaceae > JBBSGA01. The sequence goes on along the minus strand of CAWBPU010000002.1, from coordinate 533,006 downwards.
CCTATCGAAGCGGTACACGCCGACGTATTCCGCGACCGCATACAGCGCCGTTCGTTTACCCTCGCCCTACGCACCTGGACTACCGGAGCCGATCCCGACCTGTTCGCCCTCTGGCATTCATCACAAGCCGATGATGGCGCGAACGACAGCGGTTTGAACGACCGGCAGATCGACCGCTTGATCGAGGAAGGTCGCAGCACGCTCGACAACGAACGGCGCGTAGACATCTACCAGGCGCTGACCGACCGCTGGGCGGCGCTCCTGCCAGGACTACCGCTCTACCAATCCATATTCGTGTATGACCTCGCTCGCGGCATCAGGCCGACCCAACTCGACACCTCGCGCCTCCTGATGTTGCCAGGAGCGCGATTCGACGGCATCAGTTCGTGGACGTTCACTGAACGATGATGGTATCCTTTAATAGAGCAAGCGGGTGTTGGAAGAACGATTCATAACCGGACGCCGAGCGAACGACGGTTTAACGGTTGGAGTACCTTTCGGTTTGTCTAGAGAAGCAGCGGGAACACAAAAAAAAGTCCGCCCGTAATCATTTTTGATTACGGGCGGACGAATGGAGCGGGAGACGGGATTCGAACCCGCGACCTTCTCCTTGGCAAGGAGATGCTCTACCAACTGAGCCACTCCCGCAAGCATTGCTTGCGACGCGGAGCAGTATAGCATATGCTTAGGGTTCGTGCAAACGAAACAGTAGGCCAACCTTCATCATGGATACCACAGCCAAAATTGAACTCCTGAGCGATGATGCACGCTTTGAAGCCTGTGATAGCTTCACGCCGCGCCGCCCATCGCGTCGCGCTAAGCGCGGCACAGACCGTTGGAGCGATGGTCCGGCGAAGTCGCTATTTCGGGTGTTGCAAAGCAATAGCTGCGAGTGGGATTGCCCCTACTGCCCGTTGCGTCGTTCCAACGACGTGCCCCGCACAACGTTGTCGCCCGAAGAACTGGCGGGAGCGTTCATGCAGCGCGTCGATGCAGGCGTCGCCGATGGTTTGTTCCTGTCGTCCGGCGTCGCTGGCGGCCTGCGTCCCGCGATGGCACGCATGATCGACACGCTCGAAATATTGCGGGTTCGGCACGCATACGAGGGATATATTCACCTGAAACTGATGCCGGGGACGCGCCCCGACGAAGTAGAACGCGCCGCGTCGCTGGCAGACCGTATCTCGATCAACCTGGAAGCGCCCAACGGCGAGCGTCTCAAGAGCATCGCACCTGATCGACGATGGTCGAGCGTTATGGAACCAATGGGCTACATTCGTGATGCCCAGCAGGAAGGTATGCTACCGTCCGGTCAGGCGACTCAGCTTGTCGTGGGGGCAGCGGGTGAAACCGACCGCGAAGTCGTGGCATCGGCGACACGCATGTACAACGAGTTCTTGATGCGACGTGTCTATTTCAGCGCGTTTCGACCACAGCATGGCACACCTATGGCAGCACACGAGGCAACGCCCTTCGTACGGCAACAACGCTTGCAAGAGGCCGACTGGCTGGTGCGACATTACGGCTTCGCCGCCGCTGAACTGCCTTTCGATCCCGACGACAACCTACCATTGCAACTCGACCCCAAGTTTGCATGGGCGCTGGCGCATCCCGAAGCCTTTCCTGTCGAGGTCAACACCGCCGACCGCGAAACCCTGCTACGTGTCCCTGGCATCGGACCGATCAGTCTGGAACGCATTATCACCTTACGCCGAACAGTACGCTTCCGCGAGGTCGATCATATCCGCAAGCTTGGCGCTGTCGCCGACAAGGCGCGTCACTTTCTGCTGTTCGATGGACGCTATCACGGTGGTGATCTGGCAAGCGTCGAAGCACGATTGCGAGCGCGCCCTATAGCGGAGCAGCTTTCCCTCTGGTAAGATAGCGCAGGACGCTCGTCGTTGATATACGAAACGCTGGCGCTCAACATGCATAGCAAACATTATTCTTGCCTCGACCTGCCCGTTCCCCCCTGGGCTAAGAGGCCGACGGGGCGTAATCCGCCGTCGGACAACACAACCTTGCGGGAGCGGTGACAAATGATCAGTGCGGAAAACCTTCATAAGTATTTCGGCGATTTCCATGCCGTGCGTGGTATCTCCCTCGAGGTGCGTCCCGGCGAAGTGCTGGCACTGCTGGGTCCCAACGGCGCGGGTAAATCGACAACCGTGCGGATGCTTACGGCGATCCTGCAGCCGACGCACGGCCGTGCATCGATTGCTGGCTATGACGTAGCGACCGAGCCACAACATGTTCGCGCGCAGGTTGGATTGCTGACCGAGTATCCCGGTCTATACGCCCGCATGACCGCGCTCAAATACCTGCTGTTCTTCGCACGCTTGCAGGGCATTCCACGCGCCGAAGCGATCCCACGCGCCGAAGAATTATTACGACACTTCGGTCTATGGGAAGCACGTTCGCGCAAACTCGATGGTTATTCCAAAGGAATGCAGCAGAAGGTCGCACTGATCCGCTCGATGCTCCACAATCCCCAGGTGTTGTTCCTGGACGAGCCGACGACCGCGATGGATCCGCAAAGCGCGCATGTCGTGCGTGACGCGATAGGGGCGCTCCGCAATGAACGTCGCGTGATTGTGTTGTGTACACACAACCTTGCGGAAGCGGAAGCCCTTGCCGACCGAATCGCGGTGGTATACGACGGGCGCATCGTAGCGGAAGGTACTGTCAACGAATTGACGCGTATGTGGCTCGGGGATCCCATGTGGCAACTGACCGCAACAGGGCCCCTGTATGGCGTTCTCGAAAAGCTACGTGGACTGGTCGTGGTCGAGCCCGTCTCTCCCACCAGTTTCCGCTATCGCACGGCGGATCCACATCACATGAATCCGATCATCCTCGAGCGGTTACGTGATGACGGTGTCGCGGTCATGTCGCTGAGCGAAGTACCACGATCTCTCGAATCAGTTTATTTAGAGATCGTCGGCGGGGTGCAACCCGAACGCGATGACGTGCTCGTGCTGCCACGTAAGAAAGCCGTGGAGGTGACAGTATGAACCGCGTTCCCGTTGCGGCTGTCGCACGCCGCGAACTCGAAGAAACCGGCACCGATTGGCGCGTCCTGATCCCGTTGCTGGTATTGTCGCTGGTAGTGCCGCTGTGTTTGCTGCTAGTGGTGTTATTCCTATCACGTGTCACCGACCAGGGATCGACGCCTGACCCATTGGTACCTTTGGCTTTGCTGCTATGCGGATTTCTTCCCGCGGGTTTTTCGCTCGTCAATGCGTCGGAAAGTTTCGTCGGCGAGCGCGAGCGTAGCACGCTGGAATCGTTGCTGGCAACACCAATGACCGATCGCGAGTTGTACACCGGCAAACTACTGGCAGCGCTCGCGATTCCAATTAGCGGCTCGTTCATCGCCATGGCCACCTTCATCACCTTTTTTATGCTGGAAGGCCCTGCTGGTTTCACCGATCACCTACCCCTCATCGTGATCGGGTTGATCGCCCTGCTCGTTGTGTGTAAAGCGCTGGTGATGGTCACAGGCGCGATCGTCATCTCGATCCATGCCACAACCGTGCGGGCGGCGAATCTGCTCGCATCGTTTTTGCTGGTGCCGATGGCATTGATCGTTCAACTTGAGGCCTTGCTGCTTTCAACTGACCACGCTCATCTGATGGTCTATATCGCCGTGGTGTTGCTGCTGATCGCGTCGTTCCTGATTCGCACTGGCCTTTCGAGCTTCAATCGCGAAGGCGTACTTGCCCGCGACCATCGAGGATTGAACATACGCCGCACATGGTGGTCGTTCCGGCAGTTTTTGCGCGGCTATCAGCCAGCAGGCGTACAACCCGACCGTTATATCGGCATGTCGTCATTGCGCCAGTTCTACCAGCACGATCTGCCACATCTGGTGCGCGAGTATCGCAAGACACTTACTGGCGCAGGGGCGGTCGCCCTCGCCAGCATGATCGTCGGCACCTTCGCCGCACATCACGACCTGGGCATAATCTCGTTCGACTTGAGCGCTCCTGTCACGCGCTCGACGGCGGGCCTCGTCCAATCGCTGCTGCTATTGAGTGATATGCTTCGGATGTCGTTCGTCCCAAACATATTAGGTGGTATCTCGTTTGGCATATTCGCTATCGTGGGATTGACGACCTACGCGGCGCAACTTGGTTACGAACTATCGTGGTATGCGCAATATCCCCAGGATGGCGTGACGCTGCACGTCATCGCCGCGTTCGTGCTGTGGCTTCCACCATTCTTTGTCGCGACCGCGTTCGGTCTACGGCTGGGCATCGCACCGTTGTTCACACCGCGAGGTTTCACGATCGGGCAACATATCCTGTGGTCGCTGGCAAACTTCTTGAAGGTATACGTCCTGGTACTCGTGCCGTGGTTCAGCGTCGCCGCGCTGCTGGAAGGCTGGCTCTTGCCGCTGTTCTTTTAGGTACCGTCGGCACAACGCATGGATCATCTAAACCGTAGAACGTGAAAGTACGCATATGCCGATTGGAATATGGAAGAATCGCCCGATCCTGCTCGCCCCATCGATCCTGGCGGCAGATTTTGCCCGACTTGGCGAGGATGTACGAGCCGCTACCGCTGCTGGCGCTGACTGGTTCCAGGCCGACATTATGGATGGACACTTCGTTCCCAACATCTCGTTTGGTCCGCTGGTGATCGATGCGCTCCGTGCCAACACCACCTGTCTGATCGACATTCATCTGATGATCGAGAATCCCGAGTTCTACATCGATGACTTCGTCAAAGCGGGCGCACAGCACATCACCGTTCACGTCGAAGCGTGCCGCCACCTGCATCGTGTCGTTCAGCAGATCAAGGCAGCCGGAACGACGGTAGGTGTCGCGCTCAATCCCGCCACCTCATTGGATACGTTGGATGAGATCGTCCAGGATATCGACCTCGTGCTCATCATGACGGTCAACCCAGGGTTTGGCGGACAGAAGTTCATCGAGCATAGCCTCGACAAAATACGTCGTACGCGCGAACGCTTGGATCAGCGTGGCCTTGAACATGTGCAGATTCAGGTCGATGGCGGTATTTCAACGCAAAATGTGCGTGCTGTGGTTGAAGCAGGAGCATCGTGTCTGGTTGCCGGGTCGTCGGTGTTTGGACACAAGGAAGGCATCAACGCAGGTGTTGAAGCGTTTCGGACGGCGCTGCGATAACGATAGTCTGTCATCATGTATTCTGCGTATACTATAAAGTATTAAGTGATTATTAACGATTACTTCACACAAAATCATCAAAAAAAGTGATATAGCGACAAAGTTGTCAACATATCAACATGTTTATCCACAAATAATATGAATCGGGCGGCGAACGATACATGTATCAATCGCTCGCCGCCCACTAAATCTTGTGATTCAATCTGTTTTCATGCGTCTGGCATGCCTGAGCGCCTCGACAGAACATCCCTTCGCTCAAAGTATCAGGCTTTGCGGGCAATCAACAGCCTGCGTCCTGCTGCTATGATTTCATTTCGCTGTCGAAAGAAGAAGATAACGCCGAGAATAATATAGCTCACCGTGAAGAACGTATGGGTACCTGGAATAAGCAATTGTCCGAAGAAAAGGACCATTACGAATATAGCCTCCCAAGCGGACATCCGGAGATTTGAAATCACCGCGACAGCGAAAAATGATTGAGCCGATGTAAGCAAAACTTCGCTGCGTTGTGTTGCGGAAAGCGGCAGCGGAGTGACACGACCGGCACCAAGGCTATACACGACCGGGATTGTGCCGACCAACAACGTCCACTGATTAACCTTCGATGAGACAAGCGCACCTAATCCAGCGGCTGCCTGTAATCGCCATGCGAACAGTGCGGTGATGATACATTCCGGCGATTCGGAAGCCAAGGGCGCTAGCCACTGCACCAGAAAGAATTCATCTATACCCAGCGTCGCACCTGTTTCGATCAATGCTTCGGCAAAATGCTCGGCAGCCAGAAATATCGTAACACCTGCAGCAATGAACAACGCGAACGTTGCCCAGCGTCGTTGCACCGTCGGCAGAACGCCAATAGCTTCCGCCGGACCGATCAGATCCGGCTCGACCATCTCGGCGCGTGACGCAAACCAGGCATAGAGTCCGAACAGTGCGACCAAAAAGACGGTATCGAAACTTGAAAGATTCGATTTGAACGGCAGAATAAATGAATACACCGTCGCGATGCCAAGGAAGATGAGTTCAACTCCTTGACTCTTGTCGAGGTGCACCTCTTTCACGTCCATCCCACGACGGCGATTACTCCACCAAAAGACGAACACAACCAAAGGCCACGCGATACCGATCAACAGCCTATTCGCGCCGGTCATGTTTGCCAGCGCCAGTTCCCCATAGTTAGACGACGGATCGCGTCCCGCTTGAAACGCCAGATACATGTCGACAGCGTATTCTGGAAAAACGGCGATCAGCGCCAGCAGGGTAAGGGCGAGCACCTGTGGGATATCATGCTGCGCGACTTCGGCACCTCATGAAAGCAAAAACGACGCGCCGATGATCGCAAGCCCATATAACAGCGCTGCGACGACTGAATGGATATGAACGCCCGAAAGACTCAACGCAACGCCAGGAATCGTCGCTGCGATCGCGGCAAACACGAATATGAACCGGCTCATTACAACTCCCTATACAGAGCGAACGTCCATCGTGTACGAGCATGGGTCGTCTAGAGTATAATCACCACAACGATATGAATATTGAAACACTCGTCATCATTCTTGCCGTCGCGTTTGTTGCGGCGATCTTCGCCCGGTTTGTGAGTGGGTGGACATTTGGGGGACTGCTCACGAGCTACCTGCTGGCTTGTTTCGGCGGTATTGGCGGCTGGTACGCTCAACAACAGCTTGGATTACCGCCGCTCTACAGCGTCGCTTTTCCTGGTGATAACGTGCCGGTCGCGATCGTATGGCCTGCCGTGGCTGCGTTAGTCCTGGCGCTGATCGGCGCAGCGTTCACCCGCCGCACACAGCCCCAAATACGGCGCAGAAAACGTTAAAAAAGAAGTGGACACAGTTGTTTGTGCCCACTTCGATGCAAGTTCTCTCTAACTATAGGTTGCTACGCTCCAGAGCCCTGGCTACCCTGGTCGGGAGCGACGATATCAAGCAGGCCCTCGATGAAGCCTTGAATGTTATCGCGTGTGCGTTGTCCACTTTGTGGAGCGCTCAACAGGCCCACAGCAAGGCCGACGATAAATGCTCGCAGACCCCAGTTAATTCGGCGCTGCGTCGTCTTTACCCGCTTCTTCACATCCTTACGTAGCTCTTTCGCGCTTTCTGCGGTCGATTCCGCGATGTAGGATGCACTTTCGCCGAGTTTACCAGGAACCTGGCGAGCGACTTTAGATGCCTTTGTGCTGTAATCCTTGACAGTTTCCGAAGCCACGTCAGCGTATTCACGCGCCTTCGGCCCGAGGTCAGCATCATTAAACCGTTCGCGTGCGGTTTCGGCGGCATCGCGCAGTGTATCGCTGGCTGTCGCAGCATAATCACGGGCACGGTCAGAAATGTGCGCGTCCTCTAGCCGCTCGCGTGCGGTGCCGGCAGCACTCCTCAACGTCCCCGCGGTGATAGCGGCAACGCCAAGCGCTTTCGCCTTGATGTCGCTATCCGCAGCCGAATCGCGAGCACTATCTACATACTCGCGCAATGTGTCGCCGACGCTTCCAAACGCTTCTCGTGCACTGCTTGCGATACCAGACGTTGTATCCGCAACGGTGCCTTTGTTGAGGGCGCTACGCGCTGAATCGACGTACTCGCTTGCAGTGTCGCTTGCGACGTTCAGCCACGAACTTGCGGTTTTGCCGGGCTGTGCGTCGTTGACCGCATCGCGTACGGTGTCAGCATAATCACCAGCAGTGTCGACGGCCTTGCTCCAGAATGCACGCGCCTGCTTGCCTTGCTTGGATTTGTGCGCATCCTTGAGAACATCACCCGCTCGGTCACGTGCTTCATCCAGAATCTGTGATCCCGCGACGGCACTCAACGCACCGACCGCAAGGTCCTTCAATCCATCGGCCTGTTTGCTCGCGCTCTTGGACTTCTTCTGGGCTGCTTTTTTGGCTTGTTTTATCTGTTTGCGGCTTTGTTTGCCCAGGCTTGTCAGATAGTCCGAGGCGGTATCCTGTACATCGCGTGCGGACGCAATTCCGCCTTCATACAGATCGGTGGCGCGTGCCGATGCTTGTTCTAGCCGAGTTTTCGGCTGACGCCGAGCGACGATTTCCTGGATCGCCGTAGCCAGCAGCGCGCCTGCTGCTGCGCCGACCGCGAACATTTCATTGCGATCGTAGTTCGATTGCTCGCCATATGATTCTTGCATCGTAAATGCTGTGCCTCCCTCAATTACTCTATTAAACTAACAGCACAATATATGCCAGTGCCCCAGATAAGCGACTGACTACACATCAACGCTCCCTGAGGTTGACCCCCAGGGAGCGTTGATATAGCTACGCATCCCAGAACAGTGCGATCAGCGAGCCAGCACGAGTGCCCGTGGTCCGGTGAGGGTGAAGCTTGTGCCTTCGCTGGTGCTGACACGGCGAGCGAATGGGCGTATCTCCATACCGTCACCACCGTAGCGCGGGTTCTCGGTGTCGAGCAACACGTCCCAGGCGTCCCCACGAGCCATTTCGGGAGCCAGATCAATCGTGTTCTCTCCACGGAGGTTGACCACAACGATTAATGAACCCTGGCGTCCCACATCGACGGTGGTGGCGAGAACAACACCAGCCTCACCTACAGGCCGCACGTCGAACAGGTCACGCTGTTCCTCGCGGTAGACCGCGTAACGGTGACGGATTGCCAGGAGGTCGCGATGCAGGCGCAGGATACTCGCATGTGGTTCACTGGTCACTTCATCCCAGATGAGTTTAGAACGCTCGAAGGTATCGAGCGCCTGGGGATCGGGAACTCGCTCGCCTGCAAACGCCGAAAAATGCTCGAACTCTTTGCGTCGTCCCTCTGTAACTAAACGCCCGAGTTCCTCGTCATGATCCGTGAAAAACATAAACGGACTGGAAGAAGCCCACTCCTGCCCCATGTAGAGCAAAGGGGTGAACGGCGCGAGGAGCAGCAACGCAGTCGCGGCGCGATAGGCGTCCAGGCCGATCTCGTGGTTGAGGCGTTCGCCCAACGCACGGTTGCCGATCTGATCGTGGTTTTGCAGACAATAGATGAATGACGAAAGCGGCAGTTCATCGGTTGGTGTGCCCCGTTTTTCCTCGTCCCGTATCGTCGTTTGCCCAGTATACAGCCAGCCGTTCTTAAGCGTCGTAGCGAGTTCCTCGCTGCCGCCCTGATAATCGCGGTAATAGCCTTCTTGCTCGCCTGTCAGCGTCACACGCACGACGTGGTGAAAATCGTCTGCCCAGATCCCGTCGAGGCCAAGCCCCCCTGCGCTCGTGGCACGGGCGAGCGCGGCTTCGTTGCGCCCGTCTTCGGCGATGATCTCAAAATGACGTTCCGCAGGCAACGAATCACGCACGCGCTCGGCGAGTTCTTGCAGCAGATGGTACGGGCTGTCGTCGATGATCGCGTGCGTCGCGTCCAACCGCAGCCCATCGACATGATATTCGTGCGCCCAATACAGCGCATTGTTGATGAAGAATTCACGAACGGGGCGGCTATGTGTGCCGTCGTAATTGAGTGCCTCACCCCAGGGCGTATGGTGGCGTCCGGTGAAATAGCCTTGTTCGAAGTCACGCAGATAGTTTCCGGCAGGTCCGAGATGGTTATAGACCACATCCATGAGCACGCCCAAGCCCTCGGCGTGCGCCGCATCGACCAACCGCTTGAGACCATCGGCACCACCATAGGCGCGTGCAGGAGCATACAGATCAACGCCGTCATAGCCCCAGTTGCGTTCGCCAGGGAAGTCCGCGACCGGCAGTAACTCGATCACCGTTGCACCCAGTTCGCGCACATGCGGCAGGTGTTCGATGAAAGCATCGAAGGTTCCATCGGGTGTCGCCGTACCGATATGGACTTCGTAGATCACCAGCGCCGTGCGTGGAACCCCGGTCCACTCGCCATCGCTCCATGCGAACGTGGGATCGACAACCATCGAAGGTCCATGCACGCCAAAGGGTTGGTGTCGTGAGGCCGGATCAGGGCGGTCGATCTCGCCGTCCAGGCGGTACATATATAGCGAGCCTGCACCAAACTCAGGCAGCAGCGCAAACCAGTATCCTTGCTCGTCCTGTTGCATCGGATAGGCCATTCCGGGGGTTTCGCCATCATACCGTACGACGGCGACCTCGGTTCGTTCCGGCGACCAGACACGAAACCGTGTACCATCTGCGTCCGGCTGTGCGCCGATTGGCATCTGCCAACTCATAACTCTTCCTTTCGTTGCCTCAGCAAGACCAGCGTGCGCGGCTGTAGCTCAAAGATGTCGCCACTGGAAGCCGTGCGCCCGTCCTGTGTTACTGCCATATTTGTGTCGACCATGACGTGCCATAGCGGACCATCCAACGCCCCAGGCAACCGCAGTGGCATGACTTCATGGTGTCCATTGATCAGCACCAGCAGCATATCGTCATGCTCGGAGTATCCGTCATGGTTCCATTCGTCGATCGCTAAGCCATTAATCATCATACCGAGGCTCCGCACCCAGGAAGTATTCCATTCTTCCTCGGTCATTTCTGAGCCGTCAGCACGATACCAATGAATATCGTTAACGTTCTGGGTTCTTGACAAACGCCCCTGGAAGAAGTGCTGCCGTCGAAGAGCGGGATGCTCGCGGCGTAGCTTCAGCAATTGCTTGGTGAACGATTGCAATCGGCGTCCGCGTTCGTCGATATTCCAATCGACCCAACTTGTCTGATTATCCTGGCAATACGCATTGTTATTGCCAAGTTGCGTGCGCCCAAACTCATCGCCAGCCACCAGCATCGGCACGCCCTGCGATAACAGCAATGTAGCCATGAAGTTACGTTTTTGTTTTTCACGTAGCTCAACGATCTCTGGTGCTTCGGTCAGGCCTTCGACACCACAATTCCAACTGAGATTGTGATTGTGACCGTCGCGGTTGTCCTCACCGTTCGCCAGGTTGTACTTCTCGTTGTAGCTCACCAGATCGTGCAAAGTGAAACCGTCATGTGCGGTAATGAAGTTGAGGCTGGCAGTCGGCGAGCGTCCACTACGACCAAACAGATCACTCGATCCGGTCAGGCGATAGGCCATTTCAGCGACGCTACTACCGTCGCCGCGCCAGAAACCGCGCACAGCGTCACGATATTTATCGTTCCACTCAGTCCAGCGGACCGGAAAGTTGCCCACCTGATAGCCATTCGCCCCAATGTCCCATGGTTCGGCGATCAGCTTGACCTGCGACAACACCGGGTCCTGATGGATTGTGTCGAGAAACGAGGAAGTCATGTTACTTCTATCGCGGCCCCGCAGCAGCGTAGTCGCGAGATCGAAGCGAAAGCCATCGACATGCATCTCACTAACCCAGTACCGTAGGCTATCCATGATCAACTGCAAGACACGCGGATGTCCGACGTTAAGCGTGTTGCCAGTGCCAGTGAAGTCAGTGTAATAGCGTTTGTGTTCCTCGTTCAGGCAGTAGTACACGAGGTTGTCGATGCCACGAAATGCCAGTGTCGGTCCTTTACGATTCCCTTCGGCGGTATGGTTATACACGACATCAAGGATCACCTCGATGCCGGCGGCATGAAAATCCTTGACCATCTGCTTGAACTCGCGCACCTGCCCACCCGGTGTTTGGTCGGCGGCGTACTCGGCATGGGGTGCGAAAAATCCAAGCGTGTTATAGCCCCAATAGTTTCGCAGCCCCTTCTGAAACAGGTGGTGATCGTGGATGAATTGATGAATCGGTAGCAACTCGACAGCTGTCACACCCAAATCTTTCAGATATGCGATCGACGCAGGCGAACTTAGACCGGCGTAGGTACCGCGTATATGTTCGTCCACTTCGGGATGGAGTTTCGTAAAGCCTTTAGCGTGCAGCTCGTATATCACTGACGTGTTGAATGGTGTTTGGGGCGCGCGGTCGTCGCCCCAATCGAACGTGGAGTCGATCACAACACTACGGGGCATGCGGCTGGCGTTATCGCGTTTATCGGCGTGGATGTCGCCGTCAACCATCGTTGTTTTGTAGCCGAACACTGTGTCGTCCCAGCGAATCTCCCCATTAATCGCTTTGGCATATGGATCGACCAGCAACTTACGGTTATTGAAACGGTGCCCAGCGCCGGGTTGATACGGTCCCGAAACACGGTAGCCATATAATTGAGCGGGGGCAAGGTCCGGTACGTATACATGCCAGACAAAATCGGTTCGGGAGGTCAGATTGATCCGTACCTGCTCATGCGCGCTATCGAGTTCGTCGAACAAGCAGAGTTCCACGGCAGTCGCGTTTTCGGAAAAGAGCGCGAAGTTCACGCCTTCTCCGTCCCAGGTCGCGCCGAGCGGATATGGTTTGCCCGGCCTAACCTTCATCAGTGCTCCCGCTCCCTTCCACCGCGAGCAATGCGAAGGGTGCCGTGGCAAAAATGTCAGCGAGCAGCACACTCGTTTGGTCGCTCTTGCCCGTGGTTTCGACGATCTCACCAGTTAGCAGATTGCGGAGGCGCGTTCCCTCCTCGACACCGGGTAGCATCAGCGCGGTCGTCCCCCAGAAGCCTCCGTTTTCTTCCAGGAGCGCCCAGGCACCATCGCGATGCTGGCGATTCAAGAGCCGTGGCACCACAACAATGATCGAGGTGTCATCCAGGGAGCGCATGTAGGCACACACCTGATCCTGGCGCGCACCCACCGTGTCGAGGCCGGTGTACGTTCCGTCGATAAACAGTTCAAGATGTTCGCGGCGATACTGCAGGATGCGCTCGGTCAGATACAGCTTGATCGTACCATCACGACGCGAATCGATCAGCGAACGCATCAGGCCGGTATTGTCGCCGTCCGTCCGCTTACGGCGCAGCATGGAAAGTTGCTTGCGGCGCAGCTTGTAGTCTACAGAACGCCGGTTGTCGGGATCGACCAGGCTGAAATCCCACATCTCGTTACCCTGATAGATGTCTGGGATACCTGGTGAGGTCAACTTGAGCAGCGTTTGTGCCAGCGAGTTGAGCATGCCGCCCTCGATGACGCGCTGCGCCCAGGGCTCGAGATCCGCCAGAAACGCTTCGGATTTGGTTGGATCGAGGATCGCACGCACGAATTGCTCGACGGCCTCATCATAGGCGACATTAGGATTTAGCCAACTGGTGTTGACTTTGGCTTCGCGCAACGCCTTGATCATGTAGGCCACGATGCGGTCGATATAGGTTGCCCGCTCGTCGGGGCTCATCGATTCGAGGGGCCAACTCCCGAGCAACGTCTGGTACAGCAGATATTCGTCGTTGCGGTCAGGAACAGGCTGACCCTCGACCGTGACCTTATGGCGGCTGTTGAGTCGGCTCCAGCGTGTCAGCGCCTTGCGCCAATCCGAAGGAATCTCGGATAGCACGTTGATACGGGCGCGCACATCCTCGCTGCGCTTGGTGTCGTGCGTGGATGTTGCCAGCATCGTATGAGGCCACAGCCGCAGACGCTCCTGATTCTGACGATGAAAGGTCGCCACATTCATGCCAAAGTGTTGTGGCTCGCCGCCGACCTCGTTGAGTGAGATCAAGCGATTGTAGATATAGAACGAAGTATCTTCCAGACCCTTTGCCATCACCGGTCCGGTGTTCTGCTGGAACTTCATGACCCAGGCGCATTGTGCTTCGCGTGCTTCGTCGTCGAAACTTGCGGGAATTCCAGCTTGAGGCTCGAACCGATGAAGTCGAAGATCGACGGATCAGTCGCCGGATTGCGCTGTTTGGCACGTTTGATCGCCGTTTCGATGGCGCGCTGATCGTGCCGCGTCAGGTCCTGGTCGCAGTGCGTAATGTAGGTGCGGTAGACCGGAAAGCAGGCGATCACTTCGACGATCGCATCGGTCAGGCTATTGAGTGTGAAGTCGCGATAATAGCGGCTGCGCTCCGAGATTGCGTCCAGCCGGTGCGCCAGAACATTGATCTCGCTGGCAAGCGACACCTGCATCACCAGTTTCTTACGCGAATAGACCAGATCGGCGAAATTGATCTTGTCGCGGATAAACGTCGCGTAGAGGTCGTTGAATGCCTTTTCGTTGGTGCCATCGACGAATACACCGTTGACCAGATTGAGAAAGTCGTAGCCTGACGTGCCATCGACCGTCCATTCCGACGGTAGCTCCTCACCACGTGACAGAATCTTCTCAACGTAGATCGGCAGGGCACGTAACTCCGATGCGGTTGGATTTTCTTCCCACATATCGTCATAGCGCTGCCGTAGCTCCGTCTCAAGCGCGGTCCATTCTTCCTCGGTTGCGCTTTTGATTCTCGAAGAACGAGCGTCGACACTCATCGACGATATAGGCTTTCTGCAGTTCGCAGAAGTAGCCCGTCGGGTCCAACAAACCATCCGGATGATCGATGCGCAATCCGTTGACCGAGCCATCAGCAAGTAAGCGCAGAATCAGCTGGTGGGTCGTCTCGAATACTTCCGGACGCTCCATCCTGATCGCTGCCAGTTCGTTGACGTCGAAGAAACGTCGGTAGTTGATCTCCTCAGCCGCGACGCGCCAGTACGCCAGCCGATAGGATTGAGCCTGAATCAGCTCGTCCAGCTGATCGAACGAATGAGGTGCGCCCGCCACACCGTTATAGATTTCGATCACCTGATCGAGCGCGGCACCAACCTCTGCGCTTTGTTCGATCAATGTTCCCAGCCGTCGCTTGACGATTTCCCACTCGCGTCGCCGCTCGTCCAGGCGCTGCGGATCTGATTCCGGTGCGGGCGGGCAGATACTGAGCGACCGGATGATGCTTTGTAACTCAGCGAGGTTCTCGTCGCTCTCGGCAAGCGATTCTTGTAAGGTGTTCGAGCAGCGCACGCAGGATCAGCATATACGAGCGCGGAGCGACCGGCAGACGTGTTTCCCAATAGTTGATCGAGAACGTACCGTCGGCATAGTTCAGCTTGAATTCCTGGTTTTCCAGGACGCGCCCATACTGGTCGCCCAGAATTGGCAGCAGGACCTGATTTTCTAGCTGGTTTTTGACCGGGGTCCAGTCGATGTCGAAGAAGGTCGCATACACCGAACTTGGACCATTTTCCAGCACATCCTGCCACCATGCATTTTTGGCCTGTCCGATGCCCATATGGTTCGGCACCGTATCAAGGACCTGTCCCATACCATTAGCATGTATCTCAGCGATCCAGGCATCATAGTCTTTCTCAGTGCCAATCGATGGATTGAGCTGGTTGTGATCGGAAATATCGTAGCCATGCAGACTGTCGGGACTAGCCTTGAAATACGGCGATGCGTAGCAGTCGCTGACGCCAAGCGCATGGAGATAGTCCGTTATGGCGCGTGCGTCTTTGAACGTAAAAAAACGATTGAGTTGAAGGCGGTACGTTGCCGATGGTGTCCGCCGTTTCGCGCGAAGTCGCGCAAGTGCTTCATCGAGCAGTTCTATAGCGGGGACATTTATCATATGGTGTCTATTCCTTTATCCTTCTATAACGTAAAGCACTCTCAGATGGAGTGTTCATATTCATCTTGGGATCTACGGTGATACCATCGGTCATACATGCCGCGGCTTCCATCGTGCCGCGTCGGTCGTCCACAATGAAGCGTGGTGCATGGTCAGAACAAGTAGTTAAGCAAGTGATGTGCCATTCACGCATTGTAATAGCACGTTACAATCATACGCAGATGGAGGAGCATGCGATGTTTAGGGCATTAGCGGGACGACCTGGGCCACAGGTGATCGGTCATCGAGGCGCTGCAGGCTATGCACCGGAAAATACGATGGTATCGTTCGCGCGCGGTCTTGCCATGCGTGTCGACGCGATCGAGCTTGACGTTCATCCAACTCGTGACGGTGAACTGGTGGTGATCCATGATGCGACATTGGATCGCACTACTGACGGTCATGGACTGGTCAGCGCACACACACTGGACGAGATCAGGGCGCTGGACGCGGGCTCATGGTTCGCGGAGGGGTTCAAAGGCGAGCGTGTGCCGGTGTTTCGCGAGGTTTTGGACTGGGCGCGCGGGCGAACGCCCGTCGTGATCGAGATCAAACAAGGTCCAATCTTCTATGACGGTGTCGAGCAACTCATTCTGACCGAACTCGAACGCACGGCGATGCGCGATCAGGTGATGGTAATTTCGTTCGACCACATCAGCCTGCGCCGATTCAAAGAACTCGCACCTGACGTGCCAACCGGCGTACTATATGCGGGACGTTGCATCAATCCTGTGGCACTGGCACAGGATGCGGGCGCGGAGGTCCTGATGCCGATGTGGGCGTTGCTCACCCGCGACGAAGTCGTCGCCGCACACGAAGCGGGGTTGTATGTCGCGCCGTGGGGCGGTGCCGAACAGGATTTTCGCTACATTCTCGCCACGGGTGTGGATGCGGTCGCCACCGATTTCCCCGACCGCCCGCGACGTGTGATGGAAGAACAAGCCGCGGCTACCTGAAAGAACGATACGCCTCTGAAGCGGATGCAATTCGACGTGCAGCACATGTGAATATGCGACGTGGACGCGGCGGGAGGTTCGCCCCCGGCCACTATCCATACATGCAAGGCAGGACGGGCAAAGTATGCTCGTCCTGCCTTGCATGTCGTGCCGTTTCCGGTGGTCTGTCCCCTCAGCGTACAGTCAGTACCCGTCCATCACCACGTCCGTAGACTTCGGGGAAGTAGCTTTCGTTGGCGGTCGTCGGGATCACCTGGAAGCGTCCGGGCTGCGTCGCACGCATGGTATAGCTGTATTCGTAGGTTCCCGCGCTCAGGAACGGCGCGTTCAGCACGACCTTCTCGTCGCGCAGTTCGCTCCGACTATACCAGTTCCACCAACGCATCCATGGCATTGGCTCGTCGCCTTCGCGGTTCAGGAGCGGTCCTTGTGCCAGAAGGCTGGTGGTAGCGAGTCCGGTGTCGATGGCTTCGGCTCCCGCAGGTAGCGGGTCCTCGACGCGCACATAGTAGCGGTCGCTCGGCGAAATGATCGTCAGATCGACCCGAATCACATCGCCGACCTTGACCTCGCTCACTTCGGGGCAGCGCAGACCATCCGTGCAACTCGCCAGCGTGTAGCGCCGACTGATCGTGAAGCCGCGGTCGAGCGCTTGCACCTCCTCGACGGGCAGGAACGCCCGCAGGTGCGCGGTGTAATACAGCACGCCCGTGCCGTCGCCGCGCCCGACCTGTAGCCGGTTGCCAGCGTCCCGCAGTAATTGCTGCGATCGGGATGCGCTGGATAACTGCCTGATCGACATTGCTCGGCTCGACCTGCCCCGCTGCGATCTCGCGGTCGTTGAGCGCGACGGCGTACTCGTAGTTGCCCTTGAGTTCGCCGGTGTGTTCCATCCAGGCCGTCAGCGCCATCAACGACCACGCCGTTTCCTGCGATGTTTCCCAGATGCCATCGGTGCGGGCGACCATCAACCAACGCACGACATTGGGCGCGAGTTGGTTGTCGGGGTCGAGTTGCGCCAACGCCAGCAGCGCAATCGCTGTCGAGCGCGTGTCGGTGTTCATCGACCACCAATCGCGGGCATCCTCCTCCCAATGTGCGCCGGTGGCGCTGAGGATCGCGCTGTTTTGCAGGTCGCTCAAGCAGCGTCTTGACCATCGGATCGTCGGCGCGTTCGTGCGCGATGGTCATCGCGAGCATTGCCCGGGCATAGCTGCTCAGTTTCTCGCGGAACGAACCAAGCGAAGCTAGACTCCGCGGTATCCTGATCACTTTGCGCCAGCACATAGGCCAGGAACGCTTGTTCGTTGGCATCGGCGGCGCTGGTGGTCACATCGATGGGCGCGCGTTGAGCACGAAGATAATCACTACCTCGCTGCAACATACCAGCATCGACAGCGAAGCCCGCCGCTTTCGCCTGCGCCAACCCAAGCACCACATACGCGCTGATATGGGGGTTCGATTCCTGATCCTGCCCGCATCATCCCCCACCAACCCCAGCCGCCATCGCCGTGCTGGCGCAATGCCAGCCGTTCGAGCGCACGACGCACCAGATCAGGCAGTTGCTGTTCGAGCGTGGGGTTGCTGATGCCCAGACGCTGCATCGCCCGCACCGCCAGCACGTTCGGCAGGAACGCGCTGACCACGTGTTCGTTGTCGCCGTCCAGGTCGTCCGCGAGGTCCTGCAACCCATCGCGCAGCCCCGCCGCCAGCGATGGATCGAGGCGCACCGTCACCTCGCCACGCCGTGCGTCAAGGCTCGGCGGCAAGTGCCACGATCTCGGTTCGTGCGCCGCCCGTGGTCAGTTCGCCGCCCGTTCCGGTCGTTTCGGGCACCGCAGTAGCGATAGACTGGCAGCGTGCCTTCCGGTCCCGTCGCGAGGCGCGGCTTCGCGGCGTCGCTGTAGGAGCCAGACACCGCGCTGAACACCAGATCGGCAGCGGTCACATCGGCGACGGTGGCGTTCCACGTCACCTTGCGCTCCGCCGCGTGCCGGAACATCGACCGTCAGGGTCAGCGGCGTCGTGACCGTCAGTCCCTGGGTGCTGAGCGCGACCTCGGTGCGTAGCGGCTGGTCGGTCATGTTGGTGACGTTCGCAGCCAGTTCGACCACATCATCCACGACCAGGAAGCGCGGCGTCGACTGGCCGGATCAGCAACGGCTTGGTCGCCACGACCTCGGCGGTCGCTTCGCCGACGCGAGTATCGCCCGTGATCGCCGCGCCGCGCAGCACCCAGGTCGTCAGGTTATCGGGCAGCGTGATCTCGACGGTTGCACGTCCGCTGGCGTCGGTCACAATGTCGGCTTTCCAGAAGGCCGTATCGGCGAAGTTTTCGCGCAATTCGACGCCCGCCGGAGCGGCAGCAGCGCGATTCGCCGTCTGGTGCTCCGGACTCCATCGTAGCAGCAGCGGCTGGAGCCGCCTCCGCAACTACTTCGCCGCCCATGCCGCCCGCCGCGCCCGCCGATCCGGTGGCATTCGCAGCATTCTGTGCTGCGAGGCGTTCGAGCAGCTTTTCGAGCAGCCGATCCGCCGACGCGCTCAGGCCACTGGACGGTGTTGATACCCAGCCCGCGCTCACCATAGAACGCGCGTCGTAGCACATCGGCGTCGCGTGGCAGCAGGCTCAGAATCGCCTTGTCCACCAGATCGAGCGATAGCTCGGCGGCGACGGGCTTGCCCGCGCTGTCGCTGGTGGAAACGGTGTAGCGCACGGTCGAACCGGGCAGCACCGCGGTGTCACCGTCACGTTGCAGATGTCACCGTAAGCGTTTGCGGCACCGGATCGACTTTCAACGGCAACAAGCCGACCTTCTGATCGGCAGTACGCCGTTCGCCGGACGGTCCGGTGAACAGCATGACGCTGACATAGATATTCGGCGCGTGCTCGGCAGTGATCGGGAGCTTGTAGACCGTGCTGGACGATGCGAGTTGTATCACCTCATGCTTGAGCATACCGCCGCGCTCGACCGTTACCAGCGCCCAGGTCGGACCATCGAAAGGCGACGGGATCAGGATCGATGCGGTATCCCCCGGCGCGTAGCTGCGTGCGATCGCTGATCAGCGTCATCTGATCGTCGTTGGTTTGTCGCCACGTGATATTATCGCTGCCCGTCACCCACAGGAAGATGCTCGACGTGGATGTGCGGGTGCCGTCGCTGGTCTGCGCCGTCACCTGATACGAGCCGCCCTGGTCCGGTGTCCATCGAAAGACCGCCTCGCCGCGTGCGTCGGTCGTGACGGTTTGTTGCGTCACGGCGATGCGGCGCTCGTCGGTCTGCCACTCGCCGCCGCCGTTAGCATCGGCGACGAAACGATTGGTCCATTCACGGCGTTCGACCGTCACTTCCACCCGTTGTTGCGAACGGCGCGTGCCGTCGCTCGCCACCGACACCAGATCGACCGCGACAGGCTGCGCGGCGGTCGCCACGTTGGACGCCGTGGCGAGGCCGGTATAGATGCCCGCCTGATGTACGATGGTTTCGCCACGTCCCGAAAGGACGGCATTGTCCTTGCCGCTGGCGGTCGCCTCGAACTGCAAACGCACCGAGTTTGTGATCGTCTGCCCGTCGTTCCAGCGCAGATTCGCCCCAACTGGAATAGCTATGTTGCCCTGCGCGTCAGTTTTCGCCGTTCCGGTCAGGATCGGCGTCGGGGGCGGCAGCGGACGCCACCAGCAGTAGAAGCATTGCCAGGGATCGTCGTTGTTGGTAAAGGTATAGCGCTCGAATCCGGCAGGCTCGAAGCGATACGGCTCCGCCAGGACATGCCATTCCACCGGAACATCGACCACGGGTCCGCCGAAGAAGTAGCGTACCTGCGTCTGGGCTTGCAGGGCGTTGCCACGCACGGTTTCGGATGCGGAGGGTACGACCTTCACCTCGAACTCCGGTGCGCGATAGGCCGCGACGGTGAACGAAACGTTGTGCTGATCGTCGCCGATGAAGTACTGCCCCAACATCGCGCTTTCCGGCAGCGTCACGTTGCCGAAGAATGTCCCGTTGCCGTTCAGTACCAGTCGCTCCCTGGCGATCTCGGTGCCGTCGGGCGAGCGCGTCACGACGTTAACCGACGTTCCAGCGGCTGGCAACGAGTAGCGCCCATCGTTGTCGTTGCGTAGCACGCCCTTGAAGTGAACCACCTGACCGGGACGGTAAATCGGCCTTTCGGTGTAGATCGTCATCACCTGCGGGGGCGCACCATAGATCTGGTTGATGCCGAAGTCATAGGGGGAGATGCCGCTGCCCCAGCCGTCGCCCACCGCGCCGTACGGCTCGCTGGCGAAGGCATAGCGTGAACTGGTGGTAGGTGCATCGAACGTGATGCGGGCGATGCCCGTCGCGTCGGTGGTGGCCTTGCCTAGCTCCTTGTTCTCGCCAGAGTAAAAGGTAATCGGGATGTTGGCGGCGGGAGCGCCGTCGCTCAGACGATTCACCCACACCAGCGCCTCGCGCTCGCCCGCCTTGAGCGTCAGGTTGAGTTCGGAAACGACGAGCGTGTGGTAGCGTTGCCAGGAGTCTTGCGGATCGGTGTCTTCGAGCGCGACGAGGTATGCTCCAGGCGCGAGTTTACCACCCCCTTCGACGAGATCGACGCGGGTGACGGTTTCCTCGTTCAGCGCCGTCGTCATCGTGACATTCCACCGCCGCAGGAGGCTGGCAGCGGACGGTGTGCGGTCATACCATTGCGGGTTGATCACATCGGCGGTGCCGACGCGATAGAGCGCCAGCGTCGCACGTCCTTTGTTCACCGACCGTAGCACGATCTGCGTTGGACGATTGGCATCGTATGTGCCGACCTGTCCTGGCACGACCATCTGGACCAAGGGCGGCAGGGCGTCGGTGCGGAATCCTACGTCGAGGGTTTGTCCCGTCGTATTGCCATACGGATCGGCGATGTCGGGTCCGATCCTGACGCGGTAGTCCGCGCTCGGTTTGATATCGAAGCTGATCGTAAACGAATGGTCGTAGTCGTTGTAATAGGTGTATACACCAGTTTCCGACAGCGCCGGCGTCCAGACCAGGTTATCCATGACAGTCGTGGGGTCGATCGGCGCATTGAAGTTGATCGTGAACGAGTCGTATGGATTGGCCTTTTGTGCACCGTTGCTCGGCGACGTGCTGACCACACGCGGCAACGGCACGGTGTGGAATTGCCAGCGAAACGGCTGCGTGAGGCCGGACGCCGCGCCGACTTCGGCGGTGTACACGGTGTCGAAGGCAAGGCGTTGGGTCGGCGTGAAGTAGAGCGTGTCGCCCACCGCCCCGACGTTCCCGGCGACAACGGTCTGTCCGGCAATCAGGCGAATGCTGTCGGGGTTGCTCGACGCGGGCTGGTTGAAGGTGACGGCAAGCGCGTCATCCACGCCGAATAGCTTCGCGTCCCGTTCGGGCAGCGTTTGCAGCACCTGCGGCTCCGCGACCGTGAATTCCCAGCGGTAAGCTTCGCGTAGTGGGCTACCCTCGGTGTCGGTGATTCCAGCATCAACCGTGGCGATGTAGCGCGTGCCACCTTCGAGCGCGGCAGTGGGACGAAACACGTACACCGAGGTATTCAGCCATTCGCCCGTTCCCGCGACCACCGCATCGCTGCCGTCCGCCATCAGGCGCAGGGGCTGTGGCTGCTGCGCCATCTGCGCGACCGACGTGAGAGCGACCACCGGTCGGTTGAAAACGACGGTAATGACGCTAGCAGCGGCAGTGTCGGTCGTACCTTGCGCCGGGATCACTTGCGCGACATCCAAAAATCCTGCGGTTGTGAAGCGGAACTGATAAGGCGAGCCAAGCACCGCGCCGTCTTCGGCGGTCGCTTCCTGCCCAAGTACCACGTCATATACAGCATCGCGGGTCCAGGGCGTGGCGGGCGTGAAGCTAACGGTGCGCGCATCGCTCCACGCGGTCGTCCCCTGCACGCCGGACACCGATAGCGCCTGTTCGACCGTCGCACGGTTCATCGGTCGGTCGAACACGAGCCTGACCAGACCATCAGGCGCGAGCGCCTCGCCACGGGCTGGCGATTGTTCAACGACCACGGGCGAAATGATATCAGTAGCAACGGCGGTGTATTGAGGACGCGGGCGGGTCGGTACGGGCGTGGCGGCAACCCTGGCGGTCGCCGTGGCCATAGGTGCCGCTGTTGATGCACCCTGGGCGGTCGCCGTGGCAACAGGTGCCACTGTGGGTTGCTGAACCACGACCGAACGGCTGGAGCGCAGCGCGGCGAACGCGAGCGCGGCCGCACCAATAACCACAAGCCCGACGACCAGCAGGAGACGATGGCGTGACATAGGCATAGTTCCTTAACAAAACTGGTTGTAGGAAAGACGTAGCGGCGCGCCGAAAAGTTCCCCGGTGCCCGCACGAGAAGGCGAGCAGTTCAGTTTGGTTATTCTCATTTGAGCATGGTGCATGAAGCGCAGGTACGCCAGAATTGGGCCGACCGGCGGCTGGCCCAGCGCCTTGCACAATCGGCTCAAACTGTGGCGGTGCCGCGATGCAAACGATGTGTCCGGCGCGTTGCAGCCCGCGCCCAAGCCCTGCCAACGGCTGAACATCGCCACGCGAACCATATGGCACAATGGTGATACGCAACCAATTCTTCCATCGAGCGTCGAAGCTGTGTACACTATACGCAAGGATACCAGGCTATTCCGGCGTTCGATCATCTATGAAAACGACATATTCTTTGCCCATTGCAGCAGTTCGGTACATGCGAATTGCCATCGTTGCCAGTGCATATCTGGTGCTGGTGGCGCTCGTTGCGTGCGCTCCGCTCGACGACGCGCCCGCCGAGGTGCGTGTACCAGTCCCAACCGCGCTCGTGCCGACGCTAGCTCCCACCAACGTACCTGTCACTCCAACGATTACCCCTGTACCGCGTCCGATTCGTTATACCGTCGGGCGGGCAATCGCGAGCCAGCAGTCCGCGCTGGCGAACGTGCGCCTGACGCTACGCGACGCGCTCCTCACGAACGAGGGGTTAGACCTCACGGTGGCGTTCGAAAACACCTCCGACACCAGCTACACCGTTAGCGGGTTCGTGCCAGCCCACGACGCGCGGCTGGTTGATGCCTGGGGACAGCACTACGCGCCGCGCAATAACACGACCGACCTCGAAACCGTGAGTCCAGCCGATGGATTCGCTCCGGGCGGCGCGAATGCTGGCGTGTTGCGCTTCCCACGCCCTGATGGTCCACCACCCTACCAGTTGCTGATGCCAGCCTATGAACCGTTGAGTTTCGTGCTGGATCAACCCGCGACAGAGGCGACCGCCGTTCCTGGCATCGTAGCGGGCGAGTATTCGCTCGGCACGACCCTGCATAGCGCGGAACAAGCGCTGGCACCGATCAGCCTGGAAGTGCGCTCGGTCACGGTGGCGACGACGACACTCACCTTCGACGTGGCATTTGTCAATCGTCAGCGCAAATCATATCGTGTGCGCGGTATCGACGGCACCAACGCCTGGTTGCTGGCTGACGACGGCACGCAGTATCGCCCGATCACGGTCAGCGACACACTGGCACAGTCGATCACTCCTGGCGATGCGTGGCGACCGGGTGGCGAGAACGCTGGCACCCTTACGTTCCCGCGCCCCGCCGACCTACGTGGCGCTCGGCTCGTTTTCGCCAGCTACGAAACCCTGGTAGTCAGTTTCGCATCGGATGGCGCTGTTGCCGCACATGTCGCCTCGTCGCCCATTACTGCCCGCACGCCAGTTCCGACCGCAGCAAACACAGACGCGGCCTTCGTAGATCTGACCCGCCTGTTGACTCGGCAGGCCCAGGCGTTGCTGGCAAACGACACCCTGACATATCTCGGCGCGTTCACGCCAGCCGCGCAGCCCGACCAGCAAACGCTGATGGGGCGGCGCGAAGCTGTACCGCTGGCATCGTATGAATTAGCGATAGCATCCGAGGCGACACTGGATAGTGCCGAGGAAGGGACGCTGCAGGGGATCGAGGTCGATGTCCGGTATACGTTGCACGATGTGCCAGGCGACAGCCGCTTCTTTGGATCATTACGTTACGATTTCACGAACGACGGCACTGGCTGGAAGATCGCCGCGATCCAGCCGGGGCAAACACCACCGTTCTGGCAAACTGGCGATGTCGCACTGACGACGACCGAGCATTTCTTGATCTTCACACGCCCGACCATCGCGCAGGACATTGCGGCTCTGCAAGAGGAAGCCGAAGGAGCGTACCAGATTTTGCGCGAACGTGGCTTACCGCTGGAATCACGCTACGTCGCTTATGTTGCCGACACCATGGAAGACTTCACGACGCTGACGGGACGCTCGACCGGGGTACTCGGCGTCGCCTTCTGGCAGTACGAGATCAACGGCGATGCCTTCGCCGTCCTCAGCCGCGCCTTCTACATCAACGCCGCGGCATTCGCGGAGCGCGAAGGGCAAGCGCGACGAGCGACGATCGCGCACGAAATCGCCCACCTCGCGCTCGCCGACCAGACACGGCCTTTCACCCCTGCCTGGCTCAAGGAAGGGATCGCCGTATATTTCGAGGATGAAGATGTCTCAGCCGTGCGCCGCCAGCTGGTTACAAGCGGAATGATCGACCAGTTCTCGTTGTCATCGCTGACGCAAAACGGCTCGTTACTCGAACATGCTGAACAGGCCGAGCGTATCAGCTACGCATATATCTATAGTGGCGCGACGATCGAATACCTGGTGCAGCGCTTCGGTGAGGCCGCTGTTCTCGACCTGTACCGATCCTATACCGAGATTCCAGTCGACCAGGTACGAACACTGATGCCACTATCGACCGAATCCGGCACCGAGATCAACGCGACCGTCCTCGATCTCGCTGCGACGCGCACCGACGAGACGCTAGTTCGGTTATTTGGTCTCACCACCGCACAGCTTGACGCGGCGGTCAAGGAATGGTTGCGAACACAAGCATGAACATGCGTAGTGCATCGAACTTGGAGCGTGGAGAGTTGTCGGAATAGGCTCGCAGGCTCTACATTCCATTGGAGGATATATGACGACACCTCACCGGCAACGCTATATGCTTCTGGGTGCATTGGTAGCCGCAGTGGTTATCACAGGCATGTTTGGCGTTCGCGCCTTCCATTCAGCACGGCATTTTCGGGGCGGTCCAGTCCGCGAGATTCGTCCCTGGATGCCGATTCGCATGATCGCTCGTGCGTATGATGTGCCGCCGCCTGTTCTGCTCGACGCCCTGGGATTACAACCCGATAGCCCAGACAGTCGTGCGCCGATCAACACCATCGCACGCCGGCAGAATCGCCCGGTCAGCGAGGTTATCACGACGCTTAAACAGGCCATCGAGAAGTTTCACGCCGCACCTCATGGTCTGCCACCGCTGCCACCGACGCCACCACCGCCGCCGACGCCCGCCGCCGATCGAGGGAATGCAGCGTACGCATGAGTACTATTCAAGATCAACTTCTTTCCGCTTTGGTGCAGTATGGATTTCCGGTGTTGTTTGGCACTGTGCTGATCGCGGCAGTCGGCGCACCGCTACCCGTTAGTTTACTGCTCGTCGCCGCTGGATCGTTCGTGGAACAGGGAGTCTTTCCTTATTGGTGGATTATCGTCGTGACGGCGGTGGCGGCAGTGGCGGGCGACAACATCGGTTATGGCCTTGGACGATGGGGCGGGCGACCCGTTGTAGAGCGCATCGCAGGCTGGGTTGGCGGCACGGACCAGGTGGCGAAAGCGGAAAAGCTCGCAGAGCGCTGGGGCGGGCTAGGTATCTTTTTCAGCCGCTGGCTGGTAAGCCCGATTGGTCCCGCGATCAACCTGACCAGTGGTATAGCCGCCTATTCCTGGCTGAAGTTTCTGGCGCTGGATGTCGCGGGCGAGCTTGTATGGGTGATGCTATACGTCACGCTCGGGCGGATGTTCAGCGACCGCGTTGAGGCGGTCAGCGACCTGCTGGGCAATCTCACCTGGGTGATCCTGGGCGGCTGTGCAGTGGTTTTTCTGCTGTGGAAGCTCATCAACATATTCCGTCTGGGTAACGCGGACGTGTCCACCGTCGCCGTTACGAACGATGGACACGAATCTTAAGCGAGCTAGCCGCCGATGCCTTGCTGGGCAGCTAGCACAGTCCCGGAGCTACGGTCGCCAGAGCGGATGGGTGCCACTGTCGAGAACACGTCGCGGCTCACCGTTGTTGGCGATCACCCAGATGCCATCCGTTGTGCTACCGGTTTCGTTTCTGCTCCACACGAGCGCGCCATCCAACGACCAATCGACACTGGTGATTCCGGCTCCGGTGTGAACCGTCGCGGGAACTGCGTTGGAGTCGGCGAAATTGATGCGCGAAATAGTGCTGTTCTCGTGCGGAATGCAATCGAAGCTGGAAAGCACTACCGCTTCGTCGGCATTCCAGGCGATATCGTAGGCACAGCCTACGCCTTCGGGCAGATAGGTTTTCGCCAGGTCTTTCGAATCCTTTTCACCAAGTTTGCCGAGCAGTACATACCGCCCGCGTCCGGTCGAAACCGCTAGCGCCCACTCATTCTTGTTGTGAAAGCGCAAGGCCGTCGGTCCGACCAATCCCGCCGGTTCGCTGTGGACGACGGTATCTTTGGCGTTCGTATGCTTCACGATGTCCAGCGTCGGCTCGGTATCGTCCTTGCTGCGTCGCACAAAGTACAGCGTTCCGTCAGAAGCATAGGCAGGAAACGCATCGTTCTCGTCGCCGCTGGTGATTTCGGTCAGCTTCCCATTGCGAACGTCAACCACCGATATACTGAGCGGCATTCTCGTCACCAATTGCGAACGCGATACGCCGCCCATCCGGCGACCACGCCAAATCGCGCACCGTTCCTAGCTCGGTCAATTGGCGTGATGTTGTGGAAGCGAGCTCACGCAACCAGATGTCGCCCTCGTCCAGATAGGCGATCTCACCTTTGAGTTTGGCGTCAACCTGAGGTGTTGCGGAGGGCGCAGGAGCGGTGATGCCGTCGTACTCAAGTGCGGCGACCGATTGCTGGTGTGTGGGGAAACGGCGAACAATCGCGATCAGCAGCAGGCGGTCACGAGCAACCTCGATCACATAGTTTAGGGGCCGTCCCTTTACCGCCGTTTGTGATTCGTAGGTACGAGCAGGAAAGCCAGCGACCGTTACTTTCTCGATGGTTGTGTCATCGACGGCAGACGAGCCATCAGCATCTCGCACGGTGTCGAGCCATGTCTCCGCTCCACCCTCGAATTGTATGATGGTATATCTCATCACATCCGCTTGTTCGTTATCATGGCCTTCGACCAGTAACTGAGCGAGGACGGGTGCATCGTTGATTGTTTTGTTTGGCTCATCTGGTTGGCGGTCGTCGTAGCCATTCGGTATCGGGACGACGAAGCCCTGCCATGGAACGACCTTGAAGTCACCGGGCAACGGGTCGATCCCCGCTGCGGTAGCGGTTGGCGTCGGCGTGCTGGTGGCAGTGGGGTCGGGTGTCGCCGTGGCGGTCGGTTCCAGTGTCGCCGTGGCAGTGGGGTCGGGTGTCGCCGTCGGTGTGCGCGTCGGCAGTGGTGTCACCGTCGCAATGCCGCTTGGCATCTCCGGCATGATGGTTTCCGTTGGTGGAATATCTGTTGGGAGCGTTTCCGTCGGTGCATTGGTCGGCGCGCTGGTGCGCGTCGGCACCAGCGTTGGCACGCTCACGGTCGTGCCAGGCGTCCGTGTTCTGGCAACGCCAGTCGTGGTCGCGATGACTTCGGCAGGAGACCGTGTGGGTATGCTGCTCTCCTCGGACGACCGACCACAGGCCGTCAGCACCATCAGCATCGCAACGAGCAACAAACGATAGAGCATACAATTGCCTTCCATAAGCGTTATATAGACATATCTGCATCAACGACGTGCGCCGAAACCTGACGGTTCCGTACACTCGTTCGTCGTTACAAGGAGTTTAACTTCATATCCGATGCCAGCAGCATGATGGGAGGCTGAAGCCCGTATTATGCGGCGACCAGCAACCACCGAAGAATGACATATGCAAAAGATGAATATGCCCCGCTTCGCCGATGTCCTTATGGGGCGTTTTCATCCTCGAAGCAACCAAAGAAACATATTGACAGACGTTTCGAGCGGTGCTATTCTGAATCTGGTTATACGAATAACCATGCGACATTCGGTGTGGCAAAGAACATGGCAAAGAAGCTCCGTTCTACGACAGCGCAAGATGTAGCCAGGGCTGCGGGTGTCTCGCAGGCCACGGTTTCGTACATTCTCAGTGGACGGCGCAGCGGAGCGCTCCGCATCAGCGAGCCGACCCGCGAACGAGTTCTCGCCGCCGCCGCCGCCCTCGAATACGTCCCCAACCAGACCGCACGTGGCCTACGTCGTCGTCAACTCGAACGAATTTGTATCGTGCTACCAGACCTCACAGCACCGACGATCAATACCCTGGTGCGCGACATCCAACGTGTCGCCAGCCAACACGGCTACACAGTCGTGACAACCCTGGCGGAAACCATCGCCCAGGAGCGCACGATTCTACGGCAACTTCGTGCTGGTCTCGCCGACGGTGCGATCTTCAATAGTCCCAGTCTCCTCGACGCCGAAGAATTCGTCGCAGCATCACAACATTTTGCGCTGGTGCTGATGAGCAACCACGTCCACGATCCCACGTTGGACCTGGTACGCACGATGAGTACCAGTGAATGTCGTGGAGCGGTCGAGTACTTAATCGAGCGTGGACATCGACGCATCGGCTTTATCGGCATTTGCGGCAACGACCTGGGACGCGAGGAACGGTTGAAGGGCTATTGCGAGGCGCTCGAACGAAACGGTATTCCGGTCGATCCGCGCCTGATCGAAGGCGTTGGCACGTTACGCGAGCAAGCCTATCACGCTGCCCAAACACTGATGGCGCTGGGCACACCGCCGACGGCGATCTTCGCGGCATCAGATGTTGCAGCGATCAGCGCGATCTGGGCGGCACGCGATGCCGATCTCCACGTACCCGACGATCTCGCGATCATCGGCGTTGGCAATATCCCTGAAGGGCTGATTATGCATCCACCGCTAACCACCGTCGGGCCAACCGATCTGGATTTTAGATTCATCGGCGACATGCTGTTCAGCCGCCTGAGCGGCGAGGCACCAGCGGAAGGTCGTATCGTCCGGCAGCAATCGATGCTGATCCTGCGCGGATCGGCGTAGCGCATTTAGTACGTTTGACCATCGTTCGGGCAGCGTTGGCAGCCTCACCGATGGTATGCGAGCGATAAGAAGGGAGCCGATGTGACCACGATAGCACAACGGACCGGACCAAGTTCGGCACAGTACGATCGTTCGGCACGCCGCCGTGCGGAACGTAAGCGCAACCTGGAGGGATGGCTGTTTGCCTCGCCCTGGATCATCGGCTTCGTGCTATGGACGCTCGGACCGATGATCGCATCGTTCATCCTGGCCTTCACGGAGTGGGATCTGGTGAGTCCGCCGCGCTGGGTTGGTCTGAACAACGTCAACGAAATGCTGCACGACCCGGTCCTGCTGCAGTCGCTCAAAGTCACCACGCTCTATGCCATCATCAGCGTTCCGCTGCACCTGATCATCGGGCTTGGGCTGGCAATGCTGCTCAATACCAAGATCGCCGGACTGCGCTTCTATCGCACCGCGTTCTATCTGCCGTCGGTGCTGTCCGGCGTCGCGGTCGCCTTGCTGTGGCGCTGGTTGTTCTCGACCGAGTTTGGCCTGTTTAACCTGCTGCTATCGCTGGTCGGCATCCAGGGTCCGAGCTGGCTGGGCAGCGAACGATGGGCGCTGCCGTCGCTGATCCTGATGAGCCTGTGGGGCGTCGGCGCGGGCACGATCATCTATCTGGCGGGCTTGCAGGGCATCCCAACCGATCTGTATGAGGCTGCCGAGGTGGATGGCGCACGCGGCTGGGCACGTTTCCGCTATATCACGCTGCCGCTGATGACGCCAGTGCTGTTCTTCCAGTTGATCGTCGGCATCATCGGCGCGCTCCAGATCTTCACCCCCGCCCTGATCATGACCAACGGCGGGCCGAACAACGCCACCAACTTCATGCTGCTGTATCTGTACCGCAACGCCTTTCAGTATTTTCGGATGGGCTATGCCAGTGCGATCGCCTGGGTGTTATTCCTCTACATCCTGATCCTGACGCTGCTCGTGTTCCGCTCATCGGCTGCTCTGGGTGCATTACCAGGGCGAGCAGCGCTGAACAGGAACAGCCATGGCATCAACACCGCAACAGCGTTCAAGCAGCCCACCTTCAATCGTCGCCAGCGCCGCCGCATCGACCATACGCTGATCCATATCGTGCTGCTCGTATGCGTAAGCGTCGATGTTCATCCCGCTGGCCTGGACGATCTCGACCTCGCTCAAGAGTGTCAGCGAGATCTATCTGTTTCCACCAAAGTGGATTCCCGATCCGGTGCGCTGGGAAAACTACCGCGAAGCGGTCACCGCGATTCCGTTCGTGCGCTATTTTCTCAATACGCTGCTGATCACCGTGCTTTCGATCGTCGGCAAGGTCTTTTCCGTCACGCTGGTCGCCTTCGCGTTTTCGCGTTTGCGCTGGTGGGGGCGCGACGTGCTGTTCCTGGTGATGCTATCGACGCTGATGCTGCCGCCACACGTTACGCTGATCCCGCAGTTCATCCTGTTCAAGCAACTTGGCTGGATCGACACATTTCTGCCGCTGATCGTGCCGGATTTCTTCGGCGGTCCGTTTCTGACCTTCCTGGTGCGGCAGTTCTTTATGTCACTGCCGTTCGACCTCGACGATGCCGCACGCATCGACGGCTGTTCGAGCTTTGGGGTCTACTGGCGCATCATCATGCCGCTGTCGGTTCCGGCGATCATCGCCGTGGTCATCCTGGTGTTCAACAACTCGTGGAACGATTTCCTTCATCCGCTGATTTATCTGCAAAGCTCCAGAAAACTTCACGCTGGCGCTTGGTTTACGGCTGTTCCAGGGCGAAGCCAGCACAAGCTGGCACCTGCTGATGGCAGCATCGGTGTTGACGATGCTACCGGTGCTGTTGCTCTTCTTCGTCGCCCAGAAGCTATTTCATTCAGGGCGTCGTGTTCACAGGCGTGAAGGCATAAGCACGCCGCTGAGGATGGATGGCGACACTCGTCCATCCGCGTTGGTCATTCGTCATTCGTGGTTGATCGCTCGCAGGTTACAAAGGAGATATCATGGAACAACGTCGTCAGATAAGCCGGCGCGGGCTTTTGAAAGCCGTCGTCGCCGCAACAGCCGGAATCAGTGGACTGGTTGCTTGTGGAGCGCCAGGGACAACCGACACCGGAAAGCGCAGCACAACCGACAACCGCAGCAGTGGAGCCGACAACCGCGACAGGCGCGGGAACGGCGGCGACGACCGCCGCAGAAGTAACCACGGCACCAGTAGCTCCCGCCGGTGAGCAGGCGAGCCTCACTTTCGTGTGCGACACGATCAACGAGGCGCACACCAAGCTGCGCGACCAATGGACCCAGCAGTTCATGGAAGCGAATCCGAGCATCACAGTCTCGCATCAGGTCGTGCCACAGGATTACGCGATCCGTATCCAGACGCTGTACGCGGCGGGAACACCACCCGACATCTACCGCTACCTACAGGAGAACACGCCGATCGTCACCGTCGTCGAGAAGAACCTGCATCTCAAACTGGATGAGCTGATCGCCGCGGATAATTACGACCTGTCGGATTTCCGGCCAGATGCGGTGGAACTGTATCGCTGGAACGGCGGGCTGTACGGCCTGCCGCGCGACTATGGCAACCAGAACCTGTTCTATAACATCAACCTGCTCAACGAAGCGGGTGTCGCGTTGCCGACCGCCGATTGGACCGACAAGAGCTTTACGTTCGAGGTCCTGCGTGATATGGCGACGAAGCTGACCAAAAAGACCGGCGACCGCACGACACAGTGGGGCTTCCTGATCAATCGTGGCTGGCGACCCTGGGCAAGCTGGATCTACAACAACGGTGCGTCAGTCGTGGAGCGCGACGACAACGGGCTGGCGACAGCGATTTCACTCACCGAGCCGAACGCTGTCGAGGCGTTGCAATTCATCCAGGACCTGATGTACAAGGACCAGATCGCACCGAAGCCCGACGTGGAAACCGAAACGGGCGGCTTCGAGCTGTTCGCCAGCGGTCGCGTAGCGATGATGATCAACAACCCATCGTCCATCAGTCAGTACCGCACGATCGAATCGTTCGAATGGGATGTGGCGACGTTGCCGATTGGCAAGGCCGAGCGACGCGGCACGGGCGGTGGTGGCACCGGCTGGGCGTCAGCATCCACGACCAAGGCACCACAACAGGCATGGGAGTTCCTCAAGTTCTTGACCAGCAAAGACGCTGAACTCGCCGAAGTCGCGATCGGTGCGACAACACCGGCGCGCATATCGGTGGTGACATCGCCGGAGTTCCTCGATCCGAGCAAGCCACCCAAGAACGTCAAGGGCTTTGCCGACGCGCAGGAATACGTCGTGCGCGATCCGGTCAATGCCCGCTGGCCCGAAGTGTTGCAGCGCGTCGTCACGACCAACATGGACCAACTGTGGAGTGGCGCGATGACAGGCGAGCAGGTGGCACAGGCGATCAAGAGCGCGGGCGATCCACTGCTCAAAGGGTAGGTCATACCTGGGGTGAATGGCGCGTGTGCTATTCGCCCCAGCGCTCCCAATCATCGATAGTTCGTAGGACGCACCACGCATATCGGTGGAACATCGGGTCATCGTCGCTCATACATCGACGCATACAGAAGGCCATCATGCGTGCTGCACACACCGTCAGTTGATGTATTGGCTCGCCTCGGCGGTCCGTGGTCATTTGTCGGTGGTCAGTTTATAGGAGTTTTTGATGTCGCCCACTCGCGAGGGTCAACCCAACGTCGTCGTTTTCTTCACCGACCAGCAACGCTGGGACTCGACCGGAGTCCACGGCAATCCACTCGACCTGACGCCCAACTTCGATCATATGGCGCAGACCGGCACACACCTGAGCGCGATGTTTACCCCACAACCGGTGTGCGGTCCGGCCCGCTCGTGCTTGCAAACGGGCATGTATGCCACCAGCAGCGGCTGCTATCGCAACGGGATTCCGCTGCCCGAAGGCACGACCACAGTCGGGCAATTGTTCCGCGACGCCGGATACGCGACCGGATACATCGGCAAATGGCACCTCGCTAGCGCCGACCCGGTTCCGGAAGTCGGACGCGGCGGCTACGAGTACTGGCTGGCGGCGAACACACTTGAGTTCACCTCGGACGCCTACGATGCCGTCATGTACGATAACGATGGCGAGGCGGTGAAACTTCCAGGCTATCGCGTCGACGCCCAGACCGACGCCGCGATCCGCTTCATCGACACACACAAAGAAGAACCGTTTTTCTTATGGTTGTCGTTCCTGGAACCGCACCACCAGAATCACCGCGACGATTATCCAGCGCCACGCGGCTACGAACAACGCTACCGCAGCCGTTGGACACCGCCCGACCTCGCGGCGCTAGGCGGATCGTCACAGCAGCACCTTGCGGGTTATTGGGGTATGGTCAAGCGGTTAGACGAGGCGCTAGGCCGGATGCTCGACGCGCTGGCGAGCCTCGGTCTGGAGGAAAACACCATCGTTGTGTTTACCTCGGATCATGGCTGCCACTTCAAGACCCGCAACGGCGAATACAAGCGTTCGTGCCATGATAGTTCGATTCGGATTCCAACGGCGATCCAGGGGCCGGGCTTCGACAGAGGGCGCAACGTGCGTGAACTGGTCAGCCTGATCGACCTACCGCCGACGTTGCTCGACGCCGCCGGAATCGCGATCCCCGAACAGATGCAGGGGCGCTCGATCCTGTCACTGGTCGATGGCGGTGATCCGGCGTGGCCCGAGGAGGCCTTCATCCAGATCAGCGAATCGGAGGTCGGGCGGGCGGTTCGCACTCAACGCTGGAAATACGGCGTGGTCGCTCCCGACAAGCATCCATGGAACGATGCCGGATCGGATCACTATGTGGAAACATACTTGTACGATCTCATGGCTGATCCCTATGAACTGGTCAACCTGGTGGGGCTGGATTCGCACCGCGAAACAGCGGACGTGCTACGCGATAGGCTGATTCGGCGCATGGTCGCGGCGGGCGAGGCCGCACCGACGATCGAAGAAGCACCAGCACGGCATCTGATGCAGCGCAAGGTATCGACCGCTGAGGCACATTCATAGGACATGGAACCAGCGGAAGCACAACGAGGGCGGCTGCAAATGCAGCCGCCCTCGTTGTGATCTACACGTGCCTACTTCTCGCCGCTATCTCCGCCATCGCCGGTGACGCGGGCAGGCGCACGCGTGATGTTGCTGGCGGGGACCGCGGTTTCCCGTCGCTGGATAACCTTCTCCGGCTTATCCTTTTTGGGTTTCTTTTTCGCTTTATCTTTGTTGCCCCCACGGTCACCGCGAAGGTCTAGGGCTTGTGGTGCGTACATCCTGACACACTCCTTTTGTGACGTAAAACTCTCACATGCTTATGCTACGCCTATGTGTCAAGTCGTGTGCCAGCAGTAGCATATATGAAGCGTTTGGGCGCTGCATTGACATACGCGAGAAGCGAACAAGGCCAATATCAACGCTTCATCGCACCTTGATCCACGCATGTATTCTCGGTATCATTGCTTTTACGATAGCGAACTGCTATACTAATTCGCACACTTGTTCGCGATGCAGCCCACAACTAGTGCCGATTGTTAGACCCAACGGTTGCTGGTTGCGCGGGCGTTTTTGTTGCTCAAAGACGACCTTTCGGCTGCTTCAAGCGCCCTTCGAGGAATGCATGGCAAAAGATCAGATCGTCATCAAAGGTGCTCGTGAGCACAACCTTCGTAATATCGACGTCGACATCCCACGCGACAAACTGGTCGTTCTCACAGGCGTTTCCGGCTCTGGCAAGTCCTCGCTAGCGTTCGACACACTGTTCGCGGAAGGACAGCGGCGCTATGTCGAGTCGTTGTCGAGCTATGCCCGCCAGTTTCTTGGGCAACTAGAAAAGCCACAGGTCGATTATATCGGTGGCCTGTCTCCCGCCATCGCCATCGAGCAGAAATCGGCATCGAAGAACCCACGTTCGACGGTCGGCACCGTCACTGAAATCTATGACTACCTGCGCGTGTTGTTTGCCCGTGTTGGCGTACCGCATTGCCACCAGTGTGGCAAAGAGATCGGATCGCAGACAGCAGAGCAGATGGTCGATCGTGTTCGCAGCCTCGCGCCGGGCATCACGCTTCATGGTACTGGCTCCGGTGGTGTCGAGCCGCAAGGGCGAATACAAGGAAATCTTCGCCGAGGCCAAGGCCGAAGGCTTTTCCCGCGCCCGTGTCGACGGCGAAATCCGCGACCTTCAGGACGACATCAAGCTCAACAAGAAGGTCAAGCACTCGCATCGAGATCGTGGTCGATCGTCTGGTCATGCCCCGATCCCAACGCACCAGAAGATCACGACGATCCGCCGGCGATGGTCGGACTCGCCGAAACTCCTGCCACCTATACCGCTTCGACACCGTGGGCGAGACGCAGCACCCGACGCTGACTTCCTGATGCGCCTGACAGGCAGCATCGAAACCGCGCTGCGGATGAGCGAAGGCACGGTGGTCATCAGCGTCGTGGATCGACCCGACGCGACGGCGACGATACCGACGCAGCCGCGCGAATGGCTGATGAGCGAAGAATATGCCTGTGTCGACCTGTGGCATCTCGTTCATGGAACTCACACCCGCGATGTTCTCGTTCAACGCGCCGCAGGGCGCATGTCCGGCTGCTCCGGTCTTGGCACACGGCTTGAAGTCGATCCCGACATGGTGGTACCCAAACCCTGACCTGAGCATCCATGAGGGTGCTGTGACATACTGGGGCGAACTACGCAAGAAGCAGGACGGCTGGGGCTATCGGTCGCTGGCGAACATCGCCAGGCACTTCGAGCTTCAGCCTTGACACGCCCTGGAAGGACCTATCGCCGCCGCGCCAAGCAGGTGCTGATCTTTGGCTCGGGCAAGGAACGCATCCGCCATTCCTGGGATTCCACCAATGGACGCGGCGAGTATTCCACGTCCCTGGGAAGGGCTGGCCAGCGAGATCATGCGACGGTTCCAGCAGACTGGCAGCGAAGGCATGCAGGAACACTACCGCGCCTACATGAGCGAACAACCGTGT
This sequence comes from uncultured Chloroflexia bacterium, assembly GCA_963790835.1. Lineage (GTDB taxonomy): Bacteria > Chloroflexota > Chloroflexia > Chloroflexales > Kallotenuaceae > JBBSGA01. The sequence continues at coordinate 496,311 of CAWBPU010000002.1, read as the reverse complement.
CCACAGTGCCACGGCGCGAAGCTTCGTCCCGAAAGCCTGGCCGTGACCGTCGGCGGCATGTCGATCAACGACACCTGTGCGCTCACCATCGACCAGACCTATGCCTGGGCCTGTACGCTGTCGGGCGAAACCGATCGGCTGGTACGGACAGTTCGACCGCAACGCTACCGATGGCATCGCGGCAGCGCGTCGAACAGCTAGATGACTACCGTCTTGCAGGTATCCGGCGAAGTGCTCAAGGAGATTCGCGAACGACTTGGGCTTCCTGCTCAACGTCGGTCTGCACTACCTGACACTCGACCGTTCGGCACCATCGCTTTCGGGCGGCGAAGCGCAGCGCATCCGACTGGCATCGCAGATCGGATCGGGTCTGGTCGGCGTGATGTACATCCTGGACGAGCCGAGCATCGGCCTCCATCAGCGCGATAACCGCAAGTTGATCGACACGCTGATCAAGCTGCGCGACCTGGGCAACACGGTGCTGGTGGTGGAACACGACGAAGATACGATGTGGGCATCCGACTGGCTGATCGACTTTGGTCCGCGTGCTGGTATCCATGGCGGCATGGTCGTCGCCGCCGGAACGCCCGAGCAGGTCGCCGAGAATGGCTCGCTGACAGGTGGCTACCTATCGGGCAAGCTACACCATCGCCGTACCGGAGCAACGACGCACACCGAAGGGCAGGCTGTCGCTACGAGGTGCCGTCCACAACAACCTGCGTAACGTCGATGTGGATTTCCCGCTGGGCGTGATGGTATCGGTCACGGGCGTATCGGGCTCAGGCAAGTCGTCGCTGATCACCGAAACGCTGTATCCCGGCGCTGGCAGCCAAGCTCAACCGCGCACAGGTTCGCGCCGGCAAGCACGAAGCGCTCGACGGACTGGAGCAACTCGACAAGGTCATCAGCATCGACCAGCAGCCGATTGGACGCACACCGCGCTCCAATCCCGCGACCTACGTCAAGCTGTTCGACCTGATCCGCGAGGTGTTCTCGATGATCGCCGGAAGCCAAATTACGTGGCTACGAGCCGGGACGCTTCTCGTTCAACGTCAAGGGCGGACGCTGCGAAGCCTGCGAAGGCAACGGCGAGAAGAAGATCGAAATGCACTTCCTGGCGGACGTGTGGGTCACCTGTACGGTCTGCAAAGGCAAGCGCTACAACCGCGAAACATTGCAGGTCAAGTACAAGGGCAAGAGCATCTGCGGATGTACTGGAGATGGACGTGGAAACGGCGCTTGAGTTCTTCGAGAACGTGCCGCGTATCCGGCGCATCCTGCAAACGCTGCACGATGTCGGCCTGGACTACCTCAAACTCGGACAATCGGCGACGACGCTTTCGGGCGGCGAGGCACAACGTGTCAAGCTTGCGAAAGAGCTGTGCCGTGTCGCGACCGGGCGCACGATCTATATCCTGGACGAGCCGACGACAGGACTACACTTCGCCGACGTTCAGCACCTGCTGCATGTGTTGCATCGTCTGGTCGATGCTGGAAACACCGTGCTGGTGATCGAGCATAACCTCGACGTGATCAAATCGTCGGACTGGCTGATCGACCTGGGGCCGGAAGGTGGCGCTGGCGGTGGCATGGTCCTGGGAGCAGGATTGCCCGAAGACCTCGCTGAGGTCGAGGCGTCGCATACCGGCAAGTTCCTCAAGGAGATTCTCGACCGGGCGCGTAACACTCGCGTGCAGAAAGAAGCAGAGAAAGAGTTGCGGTCGTTCGAGGAAGACTACTGCGATCCCACGCTTCCCACCATCGCGGAATCCATCACCGCCGAAGCCGCATAGCGCACCCAAACAGTTGGCGAAAAGCAGGGTATGATATGCTTTTCGCCAACCGCCCCTGGGGACGCTGTGAAACATCATCAGCCACATTCTACGCATAATCCGACCGTCGTCCGTATGCGCACGGTCGGGTTTCGTTGCGTTCCCACTCCATCCACACGGCGAACACCGTGTTCTTCACAGATTCACCCTCCCGGCATCCCATGAGCATAGCGACCACGCTACAGATCGACGATCTGGTGAAGATCGTGACGGCGAAGTTGGAGATGGAAGGAACGTTCAAGTCCTTCCGCCTACGCAACTATAGCTATCAGGGACGGGAGGGTGCGTTCGATCCGTCGAACAGCATGTTGTTCGAGTTCCCCGCACCAGCACAGACCAGCGATACGCTCGCCACCTACCGCATGTTGCTCGGTATGGGGCTTCACCAGGAACGTGAGTTCTCGAACGAATCTTCGCCACGAACTGAGCCGGATTCAAAAGCGCGATGGCATTGATAAAATCGTATTGTGGTCGTCGGTGACATTGGAAGATGCCACGCTTCACGAACTCAAGGCGCTTGGCGTGACGATTCTGGGCTGTCCCATGCCGACGAGTGAAGATATTCAGAGCAAGGCGATCCTGCATTTCATCCCGATCAACGGCGAGCCGCTCGATTACTCGCTGCGGATCAATCACATCGCGGAATACCTGGTCAAACGCTCGAAGCAACTCTTTCATCTGGTGCTTTCGGAAATATCCGCGCCAATCTTCGACGAACACTATGCCAAAGATAAAGTCGCCACTCGTGCGGTTATGCGCTACGAAGAAGCGTGCCTTGCGAAGTTGCTACGCCGCTTGCAACACGAAGGCAGAACCAGCATCGCCGTAGACGTTGGCTGTGGAACGGGACGGCACAGTTTCATGCTGGCACGCTATTTTGATGAGGTGTACGCCTTCGACTTCTCGCCCAAGATGATCTTGGAAGCCACAGCCAAGCAAAGCGAACTCGGCGACACACGTATCCAGTTCAGCGTGGGCGACTTCGAATACGAGCGGATTCGTGACGAAAGCACCTTCCACGGCGCATGCGATCTGGTGGTAGCAAGCTTTGGCATGGGAAGCTTCATCGAGGATACGACCCAGATGCTCCGCCGTTTGCACGACTGGCTCAAGCCGGGTGGCTATCTGTTCATCTCGTTTTATAACGAGAACTCGATTACGTCGAAGCTCACCCCGACCTGGCGCGACACCTCATTCTCAGCCGACATCGATGCGGAACACCATACATTGAAGGTCGAACTACCCGGCGCGATCAAGTTCAACATCTTCTGCCGACCCTTCAACGATGGTACACGCGGTGAGATCAACAAAATTTTCAACATCGACGACGTGTATATGTACCCGACGGTCATGGCGCTACTGCCAAACGAGTTGTTACAAGATCGACTGGCGTTGCGCCTGTTCAGTTACATCGACGAAATGCTGGCAGATACCAAACGTCTGCAACGCTTTGGCGATCCGCAGGAGCAGGGCATCGGCGACAACAACTTTGGCTATTATGTAATCGTGGTGGCGCACAAGCCCGAAAGCCCCACCGACGGCTATGCCAAGGTACAAGCGCAACTGGAAGCGGCTCAACCGTTGCGCTACGAGATCATCGAACACCAGCCAGTGTTGTCAGCCGAGGATTTCCGGCGCGAGGTTGGGCGTACTATCGACCCGGCGGCATTGGTCAAGACGATTATCTTCAAGGACGGCAAAACCAGCGAGTTCATCGTGGTCGTGCTGACATCTGCCAAGATGGTCGATAAAGACATTCTGGCGACCGTCCTCGATATTCCCAAGCGTCGCATTAAGTTCGCGTCGGAAAAAGAGGTGCTAGCCCTCGGCTTCCCCATCGGCGGTATCGCGCCTTTCGGGTGGACCACCGCGCAACCCATTCGTGGTCTGCTCGACGCCGAACTGAGCGACAGCACCATGCCCTGGCTATATATGGGCATCGGCGACAATACGAAGACCCTCAAGATCGAGCGCGAGGGTTTCCTGCGGATCGTCGCGGCATACGAGCGGGTGCAGTTCTAGCACATCCAGCGTAGGATGCGAAACACGCTTTGCGTTTCCGACACGACCTACAGATAACCGTGCCACTGTGTAGCTTTGACAGCTTGCCGCAAACTGTCGTAGGCCAGGGCATCGTCAGCGGCAGCCTCGACCGCGAACTGCAATGCGCCAGTGATGTCGTCGGGCAGGATTTGCTGGGTCGGGTCGAGCAGCGACCGGGCGTGCGCCAACGCTTCGGGCAGGCGCTGATTTTCGAGCGCCAGCGCCAACAACGGCAGCAGGGCAGTCCATTGCAGCGGGTATATGACCGGCGTTTGCCGCCATAGCTCCAGAGCCGCCTCCGCGTGCGCGGAGGTCTGGTCGACATCGCCCTCACGCCATGCCACCCATGCCAGGTTTGCCCGCGCCATGGCGATATATTCAAGCATCTGCCCGCTCGTCGCGGTTTCTAGCGCACGACCCGCCATATCATGGGCATTGTCGACTTCACCGTGGAGTCGTCGAATCAGCGTCAGATAGGTCAAACAGCGCGACTGGTGCACAATATCGCCGGTGCGTTCAACGATCAGCAGCACCGCCTGGAAATAGGATTCAGCGGCGTCGAGGTCGCCCGCAAAAAACAGGCTGCCCGCCAACACAAACCGCGCCCAGCCAAGCGTCGAAAGGTCATCGACTTCTTCGCTTGCCCGCACGGCACGGCGACTATATTCCAGGGTTTGCTCGCTAATCACATAGCGGTCACGGCGCACGGCGATGTTCGCCAATTGCACGAAGAAACTCGCACGCTGTTGGGGCGTTCCATATTGCTCAACCAATGGTTGCGTTCGTTGCGCCAGGGCGTCGAGTTCCGGTACTTCGGCGCGCCAATAATGCACAAACATACGCTCCAGATGAAGTTGCACATATTCCTGCCACCACAGGGTTTCTCTGCGTTCGACCTCTGCCAGCATCCGTTCAGCCAGGTCGTATGATTCGAGCGCTTCGTCGTACCCGTGCAGGACTTCCCACACCTTGCCTGCCTTACGGTATAACCGGGATGACACCAGCGGGTCGCTCGGCGGAGCTTTCACCAGCGCATCGCGATACGCTCGTCGTGCCGCATCATTCTGTCCGATCAACGCCAGGATGTCGCCGAGATGCTCGTACAATTGCGTGGCAAGGTCAGCCCAGTAGGCGTTTTCGTCATCCGTCAGCAATGGAGGCAGTTGCGCGATCGCCGCTCGGTACAACGCCATCGCCTCGCTACTGGCATAAATCGCTCGTGCGGCATCCCCGGCACGTACCAGATACGGCACGGCCTTGTCGCTGATACCGCCCTGCTCGAAGTGAAAGCCCAGCGTCGCGGCATAGTCGTCAAGTTCGTCAGGAAACAAGGTTTCGATGGCGAGGCCGACCTCACCATGAAGTTGCTTACGCCGTGCGATCAGCAGACTGTTATAAGCAGTCTGCTGGATCAGTGTATGTTTGAAACCAAACTCGATCTCGCATACCGCCGGGTCGTCGGGACGTTCCATGAATTCGCGTTGTTCCAGGTCATGCAAGGTCGCGTCGAGTTCGGCTTCGTCAAACTCGACGCGAAGCAGATATGCCAGCACGTTGCGCTGAAACACACGCCCCATGACCGCCGCCGTTTGTAGAATACGCTTGTGGCGCGGCGGCAGGTGGTCGATACGTGCCATGATCAGCCCCTGCAGCGTGTTTGGCACGTCAAGCGTGGTGATAGGTCGCACGATCACACTACGATCTTGCTGGCGCTCGATCACGCCATCGTCGACCAGCACGCGTAGCATCTCCTCCAGATAATATGGATTGCCTTCGGCGCGTTCCAGAAAGAGTTGGCGCGTAGCAGCAGGCAGATCCGCACCCGGTAACAGATTCTGGAGCAGGCACGCGCCATCCTCGTCGTCGAGCGCCCGTAGCATGATCTGAGTATGGAACACCTCGTTCAACAGCCGATGATTGGAGGTCGCGACATGTCCTTCGCCGGGGCGGAACGCCGAAAACAGCAGCAGCGGAACCTCTTTCGATAACGCGAGCAGCGCTTCTAGCACGCCGACCGAGGACGGATCAAGCCATTGGACATCTTCCCATACGACGATGACCGGTTGCCGCCGGGCGTAGGCTCGTACGTACTCGCTCAAGGCTTCGAGAATGCGCTGCCCCAGTACATCCGCGCTTAACAGGGCGATCCGATCCGCGATCAGCGCATCGAGCGGTAGATCGAGCAGGCGAGCGAGATATGGAAAAAGGGTGTTCGCGCGCTCCGGCAACACCTGCCGGAGCGCATGGCGCAGCAACATCGCGGTATCTACCGCCGGACCTGCATTGTCGATGCCTGCCATATCGAGCAACATCATCCGTACGATGCCGTAGCTCGTTTCCTCGGCATGCGCGAGACAATGTTCCTCGATCCACGGCAGCGTATCGGGAATGGCGGCATGCGCCTCCGCAATGAGGCGAGTTTTGCCGAGGCCAGCCTCGCCGACCACAGCGACCGAGCCACCCTCGCCGCGCTCAAGCCGTCGCAACATGTCAACGAGCGTGTTGAGTTCGGCAGTTCGCCCGACCAGCGGCGAGTACAGACCAGCCACGCCGCGCACACCGGCAGCACGGGTGCGTGCCGTCAGGAGTTTGTAGCACACAACCGGCTCGGCTTTGCCCTTCATCACCATCGGAGCCTGTTCTTCGAAGTCGAACAACGGTCCGGCGAGGCGATAGGTTTCCGGTCCGACCAGAATTTCACCTGCTGCTGCCGCGTCGTCAAGGCGCGACGCCAGATTGATCGCATCACCCATCACGGAATATTGCTGCCGCCCGGGAGAGCCGATCCCGCCAACCACGACCAGGCCGGTGTTGACACCGATGTGCATCTGCAACGCGGTTTCCTGCCGCACGTTCAGTTCGGCGAGCGCTTCCATCAGGCTGAGTGCGGCGCGTAGGGCGCGTTCGGGATCGTTCTCATGCGTGAGCGGTGCGCCGAACAGTACGACCATGGCATCGCCCAGGAACCGCTCGATTGTACCCTGATAGGTCTGAATCACTGGAGCCAGATACGCGAAACAATCGTTCATCAGGCCGCGCACGTATTCGGGGTCGGTGCGCTCGGATAGCGCGGTGAAACCCGCGATATCGGCGAACAGGATCGTCACAAGCTTGCGTTCCGCTTCCAGGGTCGGCTGCACATCCTGCTGCTCCGCAACCTGTTGGCGCAGCGCGGCTAGCACTAGCGACGTCACCGCGTCTCCAAGTGCCAATCGTTGTGCTTCCACAGCAGCGATAGCAGCATCGATGGATGCCTGTTGCGTTTCCAGGTTCGACTGAGCCATATCGGTGACATATCTTACCAGTCTAGCCGCACTTCCGCATCAAGCGCGACGCGCGAAACGACCTTCCTTGTTCGTATATGTATACTCTCTTTCATGTTGTACCGGTGTTGGACATACCGGATAGGCGCAAACCCCGTTGAGGAGGATATATGAACACCAGTGATATGCTGATGCTTTACAACTATCACTATTGGACAATCCAACGCATCCTGGCAGCTAGCGCACGACTTGACCCGGAGCAGTTCACCTTGCAGACCGACACAGGCAACGGCAGCCTACGCAGCACCCTGGTGCATACCCTGGACTCGGATCGCGCATGGCGCATGCTGTGCCATCATCAGACCCTCGACTACTTCAGGACGCTCCAGGATGAGGAAATTCCGACGGTCACTGTATTGCAGCAGCGGTGGACCGAGGAAGAACGTGCCATGCGTGATTACCTGGCGGGACTGACCGATAGCGATCTGGGCGAGTACGTACGCTATACAACACCCGAAGGCGACCAAAGACAGCGCTTGCTGTGGCATTGCCTGTTTCAGGTCGTCAACCACGGGACGCAGCATTACAGCGAAGCCGCCGTACTACTGACCGAGTATGGCGTGTCACCCGGCGGCCTGGATTTCACAGCATTTCTCAACGAACAGTAAGCACATGTGCGTGGTGTGCTAGCATACGCACGCGCTCGACATCGCGCTATCAATGAACGGAGGATACGATGCCAAAGCAATTGATCGATACCGACCGAGGAGCGCCCCCCGGAGGCGCATATTCCAAAGCGCTACGAGCAGGTGACTTCATTTTTGTGGCGGGACAGGGACCGCACGAGCCAGGAACAGGCAAAATCGCGGGGGATACGATCGAAGAACAAACCGCGCAGACGCTGGAAAACATCAAATCAATCCTGGAAGCAGCAGGCGCGACGATGGCAGATGTGGTGAAATCGACGGTGCATCTGAGCGACCTTGCACTGTTCCCACGCTATAACACTGTCTATGCAACGTACTTCCCCGACCCGAAGCCGGTACGCACGACTGTCGGTAGCCAACTCATGAACATTCTGGTGGAGATCGACGTGATCGCCTACGTCGGCGAATAACAAGCATCACGGGGGAATGCTGAACCGCACATTCCCCCACCGAGATCCTGGCCACCAACCATGCTCCTGGACGCCTTCACCACGCGCTTCAGCATACATATTTCGTATCCATCTATCCACCGAACGTCATGTACTGCTGATGGTAGCTCCCTGCGCGCACGCTGCGATAGTCATCGGCATCGTTTGCAGTCCCCATATCTTGCCAGTACGCTCTCATCTACGCTTGACAGCCTGTAGCGAGCAGAGTATCCTCGGATCCGCTCACAAGGAGGTGGAAATTGGCACGACCTATTACTCTTTTTACCGGCCAATGGGCCGATATGCCTCTGGAAGTTCTGGCGCCCAAGGCCGAAGCTGGGGCTACGATGGGCTGGAACTCGCGTGCTGGGGCGATCACTTCGAAGTCGACCAAGGCGCTGGAAGACGATGGCTACATCAAGCGCAAGCGTGATCTGCTGGAAGAACACGGCCTGCAATGCTTTGCGATCAGTAATCACCTTGTCGGACAAGCTGTCGCCGATAAGTTCATCGACGAGCGCCACCAGGGCATCGTGCCGCCACACGTCTGGGGCGACGGCGATCCCGAGGGCGTGCGGCAACGTGCCGCCGAGGAGATCAAGAACACCGCGCGTGCTGCGGCTGCCTTCGGCGTCAAGCAGGTCAATGGCTTCACCGGCACGCCCGATCTGGCATCTGCTCTACTCCTTCCCGCCCAATAACTGGGAAACGATCGAAGCCGGATACCGCGAGTTTGCCGACCGCTGGAACCCGATCATCGACGTCTTCGACGAAGTTGGCGTGCGCTTTGGCCTGGAAGTCCACCCGACCGAGATCGCCTATGATATTCCGACCACCGAGAAGACGCTGGAAGCGATCGGGCGTCGTCCCGGCTTCGGCATCAACTTCGATCCGAGCCATTTCTACCATCAGTTCGTCGACCCGGTGCTCTTTATCGAGACCTTTGCCGACCGCATCTACCACGTTCACGTCAAGGAAAGCGTGCGCAACCTGAACGGTCGCAACGGCATCCTGGGCTCGCACCTGAACTTCGGCGACTCGCGCCGTGGCTGGGATTTCGTGTCGCCCGGACATGGTGGCGTGCACTGGGGCAAGATCTTCCGTGCGTTGACGCGCATCGGCTACGACGGTCCGCTCTCGGTCGAATGGGAAGACAGCGGCATGGACCGCGAACATGGTGCTGCCGAAGCGGCAGAGTTCGTCAAGAAGAACGACTTCCCACCGAGCAATGTCGCCTTCGACGCGGCCTTTCAGAAGAAAGCTAGTCGCCGTGACGTTCCGGGTTGAACATCGAAATGGCAACTGGCGACCGATCTACACAGAACCGCTGTGGTCAGTCGCCAGTGGTCAGTGATCAGCAGAAGGAACCAAACATGACTGATACGATAAAGGTCGGCCTGATCGGGTACAAGTTCATGGGCAAGGCCCACTCGAACGCCTATCGCCAGGTATCGGCCTTCTATGATCTGCCGCTTCAGCCCGAAATGACGGTGCTATGCGGCCGCGATGAGGCCGCCGTTAGCAGCGAAGCGACGCGCATGGGCTGGAAGAGCTATTCGACTGACTGGCGGCAGGTGATCGCACGACCCGACATCGGCTTGATCGACATCTCGACACCAGGCGATAGCCACTACGAGATCGCGATCGCCGCCGCCGAAGCCGGCAAGCATATCCTCTGCGAAAAGCCACTCGCCAACACCCTGGACGAGGCGCGCAAGATGCAGGAAGCGGTCGAGCGTGCGGGCGTGGTCGGCATGGTCAACTTCAACTATCGCCGCGTTCCGGCGATACAGCTTGCCAAGCAACTGATCGAGAGTGGTCGAATCGGCGAGATTCGCCACTGGCGTGCAGTCTACCTGCAAGACTGGATCATCGATCCAGAGTTTCCGCTGGTCTGGCGACTCCAGAAGGATCTCGCCGGATCGGGCGCACTCGGCGACATCGGCGCACACATCATCGACCTGGCACGGTTCCTGGTCGGCGACATCGAGGAAGTCAACGGTCTTGCTCAAGACCTTCATCAAAGAACGTCCGATTCCGGCTCGGAACGGTGCCGGGCTTTCTGCCAGCGCCAGCAGGAGCGTGGCGAGGTGACCGTCGACGATGCAGCGCTTGTTCCTGGCACGCTTCGAGAACGGCGCGATCGGCACGTTCGAGGCGACGCGCTTCGCGACCGGACGCACGCAACCGTAACAGCTTCGAGATCAACGGCAGCCGTGGTTCGATCGTCTTCGACCTCGAACGCTTGAACGAGCTACAGTTCTTCTCGCTCGACGATCCGGCATGAAGTGCAGGGCTTCCGCACTATCCTGGTGACCGAAGCGGTACATCCGTATATGAGCGCGTGGTGGCCGGCCGGACACATCATCGGCTGGGAGCATACCTTCACACATACGTGTGTCGATCTGCTCAATGGCATCGTGGCCAAGCAATCGCCCGCGCCGACCTTTGCCGATGGCGTGCGTGTCAGTCGATCCTGGACGCCGTCGAACGCTCGTCCGAAAGCGGCGGCTGGGTCAAGCCAGAATAACAGGATGATGGTGGCGGATGGGATACGACGACAAGTTATGCTGTCGTCGTATCCCATCCGCCCGATCTCATATCTCTTGGAGAACGGTTATGACAGAGCAATCGGCGCTTAAGCCAGTGCGAGTCGGTGTGATCGGGCTCGGCTTGGCGGGTGAAACACATCTCAAAAGCGTATCGCCAGACTCCCGGTGTCGAGGTGGTGGCACTCGCCGGACTCGAAGAGGAACGCGGTCGTCAACTTGCCAGCACCTACAAGATCCCGGATTTTTATCCGAACTACGAGGAACTGCATTGCCCGCGACGACATCGACGTGATCAGCATCGGTGTTCCGAACTATCTGCATGCGCCGATCGGCATCGCGGCGCTGCAGGCGGGAAAGCATGTACTCTGCGAAAAGCCGATGGCGCTGAACGGCGGGAAGCCAAAGCGATGGTCGATGCCGCCGAGAAGGCCGGTCGCGTGCTAGGTGTCGCCTTCAATTATCGGCGGCGCGGCGACTCGATCGTGCTCAAGCAGCATATCGAGGAAGGTGGTCTTGGCCGTATCTACTACGCCAAGGCGCACTGGATGCGCCGTAGCGGTATTCCTGGACTTGGGAGTTGGTTCACCAGCAAGCAGATGGCCGGTGGTGGCCCGCTGATCGACCTGGGCGTGCATGTCCTCGACCTCGCTATGTGGTTGCTGGGACGATCCGCAGGTGCAATCGGTGAGTGCTTCGACCTACGCCGAGCTTGGACCACGCGGTCGTGGCGGGCGTGCTATGGGCAGTAAGTTCGGCACGAATAGCGCCTACGAAGTCGAAGATCTGGCGACGGCCTTCATCCGGCTCGCAACGGCTCGACCCTGCTACTCGAAGCAAGTTGGGCAGCATATAGAGCGCGGGCGACGATTTTGGTCTGACGCTCTACGGCACCGAGGGCGGCGCCGAAATCGACGTAAAGAACTATGGCTGGGAAAATACACTGCGTATCTTCAGCGATGTTGGCGGTATTCCAGCCGACATTTCGCCACGTGTGCGCCAGGGCGAAGGTCACCTCGGCGTCATCCGCGAATTCATTCATAGTATTCGCACTGGCACCGATCAACTTACCGGCGGTTTGGAAGGGCTGCGCCGTGCGCGCATCATCGACGCCTGCTATGTGTCGGCATCGCAAGGCCACGAGATTCCGGTCGAGGAAGACGCACGCGGCTAGGCACTGATACGTAAAGACCGATCTATCATCCTGGCATTGCGGCGACGTTTAGCTTCGTGTGGTGGTCGGTGGTCCGTCATAGGGGTTCAGTGTGGGAAACATCCGGCTATCGGTTCTTGCGATCACCTGGGGCAATGACGGTCTTACCGGGTCGTAGAAGATATTTCATCGCTTGGTTTCCGTGGCATCGAAACCTTCGATAGCGTTGTCAGCATGTATACCGGACGCGAGCACAAGTTCGACCAGGACAACCTATTCTAGAATAGGTCGCAGGTCGTACCACGACCTATCAGATGGACAGGCACAGGACCAGGAGTACCAACCCCTGGTCCTGTGCTTTATACTTACACTACACGAGCAGGATAGATGAGGGCAGACCGTAGCTGCCGCATACTACAATCTCTATCTTATATCTAGCCCAGAAAGGGCTTCACCATGCGTATCTGGGCTATCGCCGATCTACATCTTTCGTTCGCGTCCTCGAAACCGATGGACGTGTTCGGCGACCGCTGGCGCGACCACCCCCAACGCATCGCGAAGCATTGGCAACGACTGATCGCGCCCGACGATCTGGTGCTATTGGCAGGCGATACCTCATGGGCGTTGCGTCTACCCGCCGCGTTGCCCGACCTGGAATGGATCAACGAACTACCCGGTCACAAGATACTGACCAAAGGCAACCACGATTACTGGTGGGACTACGCCCGTAAGGGACGCTTCGCCGAAGGCTCGGCACTCCCATCGTCCTTAAGATTGGTTGAAGCCGATGCCGTCGAGGTCGGGGGTTGGGTGCTGTGCGGGACACGTGCCTGGGTGACGCCGGGACAGCCGAACTTCGACCCCGCGACAGACCAACGCATCTACACCCGCGAACTAGGGCGGCTCGAACGGGCGCTCGCACACGCCGCACGCCTCGCGGACGGCACGAAGCCCATCGGCGTCCTGCTGCACTATCCCCCGTTCTTGCCCGATGGTTCACCCACCGAGTTCGCCCAGTTGATCGCCGCGTCGGGGGCGCGATTCTGTGTGTATGGGCATCTCCACCGTCGCTCCGATTGGGATCATGCCGGACAGGGCGAGCGCGACGGCGTACGTTATCACCTGACCAGTTGCGATTACCTCGGTTTCGTGCCAACGCTCATCGTGGACGAAGATGGACAGGTACGCGACCGTTCGTATCGCGGTGAGTAAACCTAACACCCCAGGCAACACTATGACCACCATCGCGATCATTGCCGACGATCTGACGGGTGCGCTCGACGCGGCGGCACCGCTGCAACGGCAGGGCTTACGTGCCGCCGTCGCGCTCGCGCCGCAGCACATCGCCGCCGTGTCCGACGCCGATGTCATCGCCCTGACGACCGAATCACGCCATGTCGCCGACCCTGGTCCCTTGCTCGCCGCCGCCGTCGCCGCGCTCGCCGACGATTGGCTGGTCTACAAGAAGATCGACTCGACGCTACGCGGTCCCATCGCTGCCGAACTGCGTACACTGCTCGAACTCACCGGACGGCGCAGCGCGCTCGTCACGCCCACCCTGCCCCATCAGGCACGCGCTCTGGTGGATGGCTGGCTGACGATCGACGGCACGCTGACCAACGTTCATCTGCCCACCTTGCTCCGATCATCCGGATTGCCAGTGATCGCACTGCCGCTCGCCGTAGTGCGCGACCCCGCCGCGCTGCGCCGTGCGTTGCAGGAAGCGACCGCGAATGTTGCGCTGATCGCGGTCGATGCCACTAGCGACGATGACCTACGCGCCATCGCCGAGGCCGTTGCAACCCTCGACCCGCCGCCGATAGTGGCTGGCAGCGCCGGACTTGCGGCGTGGCTACCACGCATCGGTGGATTACAAGCCACTCTGGAGCAAAGAGCGGTAATTGCCGCCGTCCCTGGACCGCTGCTGTTCGCGTTCGGCAGCGCCCACCAGCGCACGCACGAGCAACTCGAACGGTTGCGCGACGAAGGCATCGCCAGCGTGGTCATCGCTCCCGACGCCGACGTAACGGGAGCGGTCGCCGCCTGTGTGGACGCTCTGAAGTTCGGAAGCGACGTGGTACTATCGGTCGCTCCGCCTGTGCATACAATCGACGCCGTGCCCTATGCTGAACAACATAGGGTGGCGCAGATGCTAGCGCAGGCTGTCGCGGCGATCCTCGAACGTGCGTCTGCCGCTGCTCTGGTGCTTGGTGGCGGCGACACCGCCTATGCCGTGTGTGAACGGCTCGGTATACCCTCGCTCGCACTGGCGGGCGAGGTACTGCCAGGACTACCGTTGAGCCACGGTACAACATCTGCTGGAAGAACGCTGTGGTGCGTGACCAAAGCCGGAGGTTTCGGTGCGCCCGACGCCTTACGACTCGTTCGCGCAGCGTTGCATGGAGTTCGACGATGACGATCCCGCAAACTGACGACCCCCAGACACCCGACCATCGCCCACTGCTGGCGATCACGCTTGGCGACCCGTCCGGCGTTGGCCCCGAAATCACGATCCGGGCGCTGGCGGAAGCCGACGTATATACGTGGTGCCGTCCCGTCGTGATCGGCGATATACGCATCCTCGAACGCGCCGCCGCAGCCGTCGATAGCACACCCATCTTCCAGCGTATCGAACACCTGGATGCTGCTACATGCGTTCCTGGCACAATCGATGTACTCGATCTGCATAACGCCGCGCCAGAAGATTGTCCCTGGGGCGCGGTAAGCGCGGCATCGGGACGCGCCGCCGTCGAGTATGTGCTGCGTGGCGCTGATCTGGCGCTCGCAGGTGCCGTCGAGGGCATCGTGACCGCGCCACTTAACAAAGAGGCGATGATGCTGGCGGGCTTCCATTGGGCAGGGCATACGGAACTGCTCGCGGACCGCACGAACAGCGGCAATGTCACCATGATGTTGACGGGCAATGGGTTGCGTGTGGTGCATGTCAGCACGCACGTTTCGTTGTCCGAAGCGATCCGCCGCGTCACCCATAAGCGCGTGCGCGAAGTCGTCGAACTGGCCTATCAGGCATTACGCGGGCTTGGCATCGCCACGCCACGTATCGCTGTGGCAGGACTTAATCCGCACGCGGGCGAAGGCGGCATGTTCGGTGACGAGGACCTGGAGATCATCGCGCCCGCCGTCGCCGCCGAGCGCGAAAGCGGACGCGACGTGACCGGACCGCTGCCGCCCGACACGATCTTCTGGCGGGCGCGACGCGGCGAGTTCGACGCCGTGGTGGCGATGTACCACGACCAGGGCCATATTCCCATGAAGCTCATGGGCTTCGACGAAGGCGTGAACATCAGCATCGGTCTGCCGATCATTCGTACATCGGTCGATCACGGCACCGCTTTCGATATCGCCGGACGTGGCATCGCCCGCCACGCCAGTATGGTCGAAGCCTTGCGGGTTGCCACCCAAATGGCGGTCGCCAAACGCAGCGTGCTATGATGAACACTACAGTATGTATTGAATGGGTCGAACGATGGCAGAGATAACAGCACTCACACAAGCCGATGTGCAAACGCGCAACGCCCCGATCGTGCCGCACATCGAGCGCAATCCTGGCACAGACCTGGAATTGGGGTGGTTGCGCGACATCCGGGTCAACCGTAGCGCTGTCGAGCGCCGCGTCCAGACGCTCCCAGGACGCCGCTCCGTCAAACAGGACTGGCAAGCCGCCTGGTTGGTGCGTGCGATCACCTGCATGGATCTGACGACGCTTGCAGGCGACGACACCCCCGGCACGGTACGGCGTTTGTGCGCCAAAGCACGCCAGCCTGTTCGCCCCGATATTATCGCCGCGCTTGGCCTGAGCCGACTACGATCTGACCGTCGGCGCGGTGTGCGTCTACCACGCCTTTGTCGAAACAGCAGTCGAAGCGCTTGCTGGAACAGACATTCCGGTCGCGGCGGTTTCGACTGGCTTTCCCGCCGGACACAACCCGTTCGAGCAGAAGATCGGCGAGATCGAGGCATCCGTGCGGGCGGGCGCACGCGAGATCGACATCGTGATCTCGCGCCAGCATGTGCTGACGGGCGACTGGCAGGCGTTGTACGACGAGGTAAAGGCCTTTCGTGCGGCCTGTGGTGACGCTCATATAAAGACGATTCTGGCAACGGGCGAACTTGGTACGCTGCGGAACGTCGGCATGGCAAGCATGGTCTGCATGATGGCGGGTGCCGATTTCATCAAAACGTCGACCGGCAAAGAAACCGCCAACGCGACCCTGCCAGTCAGTCTGGTGATGCTCCGGGCGATTCGCGACTATGGCGAGCGCACCGGCTTCAAGATCGGATTCAAGCCCGCCGGTGGTATCAAAACCGCAAAACAAGCGCTCGACTGGCTCATACTGATGAAGGAAGAACTGGGCGACGAATGGTTGCATCCGCAGCTGTTCCGCTTCGGCGCTTCCAGCCTGCTTACCGACATCGAGCGCCAGCTCGAACACCACGTCACCGGACACTATTCGGCGGCCTATCATCACCCGATGGGATAGCACCGGAGCGTGCGCATGAGCGATTTGCCGTCGGTCGTTCGTCAGAGGTACACATGACTATTCGCGACATACTTGAAACCATGGAATACGGCCCTGCGCCCGAAAGCGCTGGCGTCGGCGCAAGGCTGGCTTGATGCCCACGAGCGTCGCTTCGGTCTATTCATCGACGGCGCATGGACCGAACCGGAGGACGACCGGCTGTTCGAGACGATCAATCCCGCCACCGGCAAGCCGATCGCCCGCATCACCCAGGCGTCAACCGACGATGTTCGACGCGCCAGTCGCGGCGGCCCGCAAAGCCTTCGGCCCGTGGTCGAACGCTATCGGGTCATGTGCGAGCACGCTATCTGTATGCGCTGGCGCGTCAGGTCCAGAAGCATGCGCGACGGCTGGCAGTGCTCGAAATCGCTCGACAACGGCAAGCCGATCCGCGAAACACGCGACCTCGATATTCCGCTGGTGGCGCGCCACTTCTACCATCATGCCGGCTGGGCGCAACTGATGGCCACCGAACTGCCGGGCTACGCTCCGGTCGGCGTCGTCGGGCAGATCATCCCCTGGAACTTCCCGCTGCTGATGCTGGCCTGGAAGATCGCGCCAGCCCTGGCCATGGGCAACACCGTCGTGCTCAAACCAGCGGAGTTTACGTCGCTCACCGCGCTGGCCTTCGCCGAAATCGCCGCCGAAATCGGCTTGCCGCCCGGCGTGCTCAACGTCGTCACCGGCGATGGCGCGGTCGGGCGAGACGCTCGTCAGCATGCGCGACATCGACAAGATCGCCTTCACCGGCTCGACCGAGGTCGGACGGATCATCCGCACGGCGACGGCAGGCAGCGGCAAGCGGCTATCGCTGGAACTTGGCGGCAAGTCGCCGTTCGTCGTGTTCGAGGACGCCGACCTCGATAGCGACCGTCGAAGGCGTCGTCGATGCGATCTGGTTCAATCAGGGCCAGGTCTGCTGCGCCGGCTCGCGACTGCTGGTGCAGGAAGGCATCGCGCCACGTTTCATCGAGCAGCCTGCGCGCACGTATGGAGCGCCTGCGCGTCGGCGATCCGCTCGACAAAGCGATCGACATCGGAGCGATCATCGCGCCGGTCCAACTGCAAAAGATCGAGCGACTGGTGCAGCAGGGCCAGGACGAAGGCGCGACGATCTGGCAGCCTTCCTGGGCGTGTCCAACCGAGGGCTAGTTTCTACCCGCCGACGCTGTTCACCGACGTGTCACCAGCAGCGACCATCGCCCAGGTCGAAATCTTCGGTCCGGTGCTGGTCGTCGATGACCTTCCGCACGCCCGCCGAAGCGGTCGCGCTGGCGAACAACACGCGCTATGGCCTCGCCGCCAGCGTCTGGAGCGAGAACATCAACCTCGCGCTCGATGTCGCCCGCAAGATCAAGGCTGGCACGGTCTGGATCAACAGCACGAATCTGTTCGACGCCGCATCCGGCTTCGGCGGCTACCGCGAATCAGGGCTTCGGGCGCGAAGGCGGCAAAGAAGGACTGTACGAGTACGTGCGCCGTCGCGCGGATGGCGCGACCGCCACTCCGAGCGCACGACAGAACGGACATGTGTCGGCGAAATCCAACGGCAAGGCCGCTGGCAACAGCAAGGCACGAACCTTCACCTCGGTGGCTTCCCACCGATCGACCGCACGCCCAAGCTGTACATCGGCGGCAAACAGGTGCGTCCCGACAGCGGCTACAGCCGCCCGGTCCTCGACGCCCACGGCGACACTGGTGGGCGAGGTCGGCGAGGGCAACCGCAAAGACATTCGCAACGCCGTCGAAGCCGCGCGTGGAGCGTCGGCCTGGGCGTGGCACGACCGGACACGCACGAGCGCAAATCCTGTACTACATCGCCGAGAATCTGGCGATCCGCGCCAACGAATTCGCGCACGCGCATCGACCGCGATGACGGGCGCGACGACGACGCCGCGCAAGAGGTCGAGGTTGCCATCGAACGGCTGTTCACCTATGCGGCCTGGGCTGATAAGTACGATGGCGCGGTGCATAACACGCCCGTTCGCAGCGTGACACTGGCTGTGCCGGAGCCGATCGGCGTGCATCGGCATCGGCTGTCCCGACGAGTAGCCACTGCTCGGTCTGGTGTCGCGCGATCGCGCCGGCCATCGCCATGGGTAATACCGTGGTCGTGGTGCCATCCGAGCGCTTCCCGCTCAGCGCGACCGACTTCTATCAGGTGCTAGAAACCTCGGATGTGCCGGCCGGCGTCGTCAACCTTGTGACCGGAGCGCGCGATACGCTGCTCAAAGTGCTTGCCGAACACGACGACGTGGACGCTGTCTGGTACTTCGGGGCAGGCCGAAGGCTCGCGCGATGGTCGAGCGCGCATCCACCAGCAACCTCAAGCGCACCTGGGTCAACTATGGACACGCGCACGACTGGCGCGACCTCGGACCAGGGCGAGGCCGAGGAGTTTTTGCGCGAAGCGACGCAGGTCAAGAACATCTGGGTCCCCTACGGCGACTGAGGATATCGTGGGTGTGATAGCCCAAAGCTCAACCGGATTGTGCTGAGCGATGAGCAAACAGGGACGGCAAGCCATGTGCTTGCCGTCCCTGTTTGCCCTCGACCAATGCCATCGCCGTCTGGTTGCCGAATACCTCGCCCACTGTGTGGTTGGTGTCGAGCCCTATTATCTTTGACGACCTCAAAAACAAAAGAAGTGGGGAACGTGTCCCCACTTCTATCAACCAACCTCGAAGGATAAAACTAGGCCGCTTCCTTCTGTTCGCGGTCCTCGCTCGTGCGGTCTTCGTGCGACAGAAACACGATGCCGGTTCGCCTGGTCAGTTCAAGCATTTCATCCAGATCAACCAACGGCTGACCGTTGTGGATCAACAGGTAATGACCGAGGGTAAACTCGCGGCACGCCTGGGCGATGGCGAGTTGCTCGTCCAACGGACCGTAGCCGATCTGTGTTCGTTCGGGGAGAAGCAGCCCCAGCGAACTCGTATGCTCGCCACCAGCACGTGCTTTCCGCAGTTCCGCCCGTACCTTCTCGGCGATCAACTCGCGCACCGTGATCTTTGATTCAGGAAATAATATATAACAATGGCCACCCGGCAAATGGGCTCGGTCTGGTACCACTGTAGGAACGCGCAATGCGATTGTTGCCATAACCACTTCTCCTCGTAATCAGTCGCTTTTTCTCAGTTCTATGTGTATTCTAACAGGCGTATGTGACAGGGAGCGTCACAAATTATGTCATGTTTCACATGATTATGCCTGCGGCCTGTGGTACGAAACCAGCATGGTACAATGCCGCTCACGAGGCGAACGAGAGAAGAGCGTTCGTAACCCACGACATGAATCAGATTTCCCGTCGATACGCGACCATTCTGGCGATGATCGCGTTTGCAAGCCTGCTCATCTATGGTGGGCTGACCGTCCGCTTTCCAACTGAAGCTATCGTCAATACTGCCCGCGCAAACGTCGGCTCGTTGACCGACAAAAGCGGTATCGCCGCCTTCATGCTTGGCATCGCGGGGCTGGCGCTACACGTCGGCTACGCTGGAGCCGTGCTGATCGCATGGCGCATGGGCGCGAACCTACCACGACTACTGGTATGGGGCTTTCCCATCGTGGCGGGCATCGTTCTGATGTTCATCTGGCCTATCACCTCCACCGACATCTTTGACTACATCTTTCGTGGCTGGATGGCTGCGAACTATGACGCAAACCCCTACACCGTCCTGCCGAATGCCTACAAGAACGATCCGTTGTTCAAGTACATCGGCTGGCCTAACGCGCCCTCAGCCTACGGTCCGCTATGGGAACTGATGAGCGCACGTATGTCTGCGATCGGCGGCATGTCGGTCTGGACCAATGTGTTGTTGCATAAAGTCCTGGCACTGGCCACCTTCCTGGCGTGCGGGCTGGTGATCGTGCGTATCGTGCGCGAATGGAAGCCCGACCTGGAGCCACTGGCAGCGGTGATTTGGTTATGGAGCCCACTCGGTTTGTGGGAGATCGTCGCGATCGGTCACAACGACGGATTCTTGATTCTGTCGATGCTGCTGGCGATCTGGGCGACCAATCATAACCGCCATCGCTGGGCGGTTGCCGCCCTCGTGATCGGCGCGTTGTTCAAGTTTCTGCCGATCATCCTGATACCGCTCGTCGCCGTTCATGGCTTGCGCTTCTATCCCACCTGGCGAGCGCGTATCCGCTTTGTCATCGAGATCGCCGCCATCAGCGTAGTGTTGATCGTGTTAGCGTACCTGCCATATTGGGAAGGCATGAACACCCTGACCAATATTTTTGTGCGCGAGAAGTTCCTGAACGCCGCTCCGTTGGCGATCCTGACCTACAGCCTCAGCCAGTGGTGGAACATCGACACCGTGCGCCCGATCATCAGCAGCATTGGCAGCGCCCTGTTGGGCGTTGGCATCCTGTGGCAGATGTGGCAGATGTGGCGCTATGGACGTGACATGCGGACCGCATGCTTTGGGTTGCTCGTGTGGTACCTGATCATCGCCTCGCAGTGGTTCCAGCCGTGGTACATCCTGTGGCTGCTGGCACTGCTGGCGCTGCGTCCTGAACGACTGACCTTCGGTTGGCTCGAAACCTGGGCGGCGTTCAGCCAGGCGAGCTACCTGCTGCAATACTTCATCCTGTACTGGATCGAATGGCGCGGCAATCAGCTTCCGGCTCAAATCCTGTACCTGCTCTTGATCTTCCTGCCGCCGCTGCTGGCCTGGATGATCGGGCGTCGGCGTGGATGGTCGGAGCCGCCATCCTTGCGTCATCCCGAACCACATTACGCGGTCTGAATTCGGATACGACAAAGCCCTGAGCTAGCTAGCTCAGGGCTTTGTCGTGTTCTATCGTCTCGTTCTACTGGTGCAGGCGAGTGCTCTCATAGGCCGCACGTTCACCGTCGTTGATCAGGCGGAAGTCCCCGTTCTCGTTGATGTAGATGATTTCCTCGTCCTTGACGCTCACCACCAGGTCCGCGTTTTGATCGGCATTGACATAGGCAAGCTTGAGGCCGACCGGTGTTAAGTCCTCGTTCGCGCCAAACAGGTAAGGTCCAGTCAGCGTGCGCGTCTTGGAAACATCGCCACCGGGGATTTCAAAAACCACGATGCGGCGATTGAGGTTCATACCAACGAACTGTGTCGCAACCCCTACGTTGTCGTTGTGTCCCACGACGCCGGAAAGTTGCGTGGTGCGGGGTCGTCCGTAGCGTATATCGTCGAGTTTGATCTGCCCCCAGCTAATCAAACTATTGGCGACGAGTGCGATCGCGACGACGCACAACAGCAGGGTTAGGACATATGGCACGCGAGAAGCTACAGGATATGCGGGATACACTCGTGCCACCGGTGCGGGACGGAAAGCTTGGGGACGAAGTTTTCCGTTGGCGTGAAGATCGCGACTGGTGACAGCCATGAACAGGCTCCTTTCGATAGAACTCTTGTGCTATTATTGCCTCGTTGGTGTGATTACGAGTATATAGAACAAGTGTTCTATTGTCAAGCCCTCAATTTAGCTTTCGTTCTAAACTGCTCCCAGGTCGTCAAAGGATGCGACGGAACAAGAGGAAAATGGACCAGACAAAGCCGAGCTACGAGCTACCGATGTTCTGGCAGATCGAGGGTTAATGCGGGGAGGCATACGAGCCTCCCCGCGTTGCATTACGCGCCACCCGCCAATCGTTCGACGGCTTCCTTGCTCGGCAGCGCGGGGATCGCGCCGATTCCGGTGGTGGTCAGAGCACCCGCCGCGTTGGCGAGCCGCAACGCCTGACGTAAGGCTGCAGGATCGGGATTGGTGATATCTACGCGCAGGTCGAGCAGCATCGACAGCACACCAGCCACGAAGCTATCGCCCGCTCCCGTGGTATCGATGGCCTTTACCACGAAGCCCTCGATACGTCCTTCGTCGTTGCGCGAACGGAACCAGCAGCCTTCATTGCCCATGGTCACAATCACAAGGTGCAGATCGTCATGCCACAGGTGCGCGATGCCGGTGGAGATCGCCGACGCTCCCGTGATAAAGGCGAGCTCCTCCTCGCTGATCTTCAGGATGTTCGCGTGCGCGATCAGGCTTGAAATCTCACGGTGAGCACGTTCGAGGTCGCCGTCCCACAGCGGCGCACGCAGATTAGGATCGACCGAGATCATCAGGCCAAGCTCCTGGGCGCGTGCAATCGCGTGGAGCGTGGCGCTACGGGCCGGCTCATGGGTCAGGCTGAGCGATCCAACATGCAAGATCTTGGCGCGTTGCAACAGGTCGTCGCCGATCATCGACGTGTCGAGCAGTGTGTCCGCGCCGGGGCTTCGGTAGAACTGGAAATCTCGCTCACCGGACGCCGCACGGCTGACCAGCGCCAACGTCGTCGGCGCGTGTTTGGTCGTAAACAGGCCATCGGTATCCACGTCCTCACGTTCGAGCGTTTGACGCAGGAAACGTCCGAAGGGATCGTCGCCGACACAGCCGATGAATCCGGCTTTGTAGCCCAGCCGAACGATGCCAACGGCGACGTTTGCGGGAGCGCCACCCGCAGCCTTATGGAAAGAGCTTGCGTCGATCAGATCGCCGATATCTTCGGCAACCATATCGATTAATAGCTCGCCGAGCGCGAGAACGTCTAGCTGTGCGGAAGCGGGCATACGGACTCCTTTGTCTACCAGTAGTTGATACGTCCTTCTTTGAGGGCGCGATGGATGATCAAACGGTGGATTTCGCTGGTGCCTTCGACGAGCATCAACTGGCGAGCATCGCGGTAATAGCGTTCGGTCGCGTAGTCCTTGAGGTAACCATTGCCGCCCAGCACCTGCAACGCCTTGTCGGATGCTTCCACGGCGAGTTCGCTGGCATATGCCTTTGCCATGGAAAGAAACGGTGCGATCTCGACGCCGGACTTGCCCTGATCGACCAGCATACACGCCTGATAGGTCAACAGCCGAGCCGCCTCAATCTTCATGGCCATTTCCGCCATCGGAAAGCCAACGGCCTGATGGTCGATGATCGGTTGACCGAAGGTATGGCGTTTTTGGGCGTAATCGACCGCGTACTGTACCGCGCCCTGTGCCAGACCAACGCCCCGCGCCGCCACGATTGGCCTGACGACGTTGAGGCTTCGCATGGTCAGCTTGAAGCCGTTGACGGCATCGCCGATCAACTGACTACCCGTTACCCGACACTCATCCAACGTGATATCGACAACAGGAACCGCCGTCACACCCATCTTTGGCAGATCACGAGTGATACGAAAGCCCGGGTTCGGCAGATCGACGATGAACACGCCGCACCCTTCGCCATTGTTCTCGGTCGTTTTGGCAACGACGATGCAGAAATCGGCCTCGGTCGCCTGTCCCGCCCACCGCTTGTGACCATTGATGATCCAGTCATCGCCGTCGCGCCGCGCCGTCGTGGCAATGGCTGCGGCGTCCGAACCGGCTTCCGGCTCGGTCAGGGCGAACGCCCCTTTGAGTTGCCCCATGGCGACGCCACGTCCGTAGCGTTGCTTCTGCTCCTCGCTGCCGCCCATCATAATTGCTGCGGTCGCAAGACGCGTCAACAACAAAATCAGCGCGGAGTTCTGACAATACTTCCCAACTTCTTCCGTCGCGAGCGCCAGCCCGAACGTCCCCATGCCTGACCCGCCATATTCGGCAGGAAAACTCAGTCCAAGCAGACCATCGTCACGAAAGGCTGCGAATACGTCGTGAGGATACACGCCCTGTGCATCGATCTCGGCGGCACGCGGCGCTACTACCTCGCGTGCGAGGGTGCGCGCTCGTTCGCGCACAGCTTGTTGATCGCTATCAAGTTCAAAGTTCATATGTGCCTGTGTGGTTCGTATAAAATATATGTTGTATCGTCCCCGAATCCATTATAGAGGATGTGGGGAAACGGGGTTTACTGTGGCTTGAGCGTGGATTCGTTCGATGAAACACACGTCATTCAGCAGTTCAAGCGTATAATGTACTATGACGTTAAATGAAAACCTGAGCATCGCTCCCCGCATTGCTTGATGTTCAAACGCCAGGATATACGCTTCGCTGTGAAACATATAGTACTTTCTTTCATGCTTTTGTTCGGTCTCGTGGGCTGCGTACCCAGTGGTGGAACGGCAAACAGTCAAAGTTCTGGGGCTGAGGATCGAGGAACAGTCTACGATCCGCCGAAGCCAATCGCCGATTTTACTCTAATGAGCCATACCGGTAAGCCGCTCCGCTTCAGCGAACTGCAAGGACGTCCGGTGCTGGTCTTTTTCGGCTTTACGCATTGCCCCGATGTCTGCCCCCTGACTTTGCAGGAATGGACGAAGATCAAGACGGACCTGGGAGCGGAAGCCGACAAGGTATCGTTTGTGTTTATCAGCGTGGACGGAGCGCGTGATAGTCCGGCGGTGCTTGCCAAATACGTTGCTTCGTATGATCCGAGCTTTGTTGGGCTGACAGGCGATGAGGGTATGGTGTTGTCGATCGCACGCGACTTCGGCTCGTACGCCAATATCCCGACGACCAAGGGCGACACCTACGATGTGATGCACGGCACGTACTCGTTCCTGGTAAACGAGCAAGGGGAACTGCAAAAAGTTTACTCGTATGGTATGGCTTCCGACGTGATCACCAAAGATTTGAAAGCTATGCTCAACTCCTAAAGGATGGAGGGGTCGAATGGCTTTAACCCACATTTACGCCTATATAAATACCTGACTCATCATAGGATGATGCGTAGCATACAACGGCTCGTCCCGTTGCCTGTGCTTAAGCCATGATAACTTGTATCGACATCAGGAGCGCATAACGAGGTCCTGATGCCAATACGAGCGGTTAGCTGACGAAACGTTCGATCACTTCGTACAGCGTGCGACTACCCCATTGCAACGACGCAATGCTGATACGCTCGTCGTGACCGTGGATACGGTTGCCTTCTCCTGGTCCGACGTACAGTTCGGGAGCGAAGCCATATACCCGCGTCCCCAGCGGCGCGACGTGCTTGGCGTCGGTGGCTCCGGTGAGCATTTCGGGGATCACTGTCGCGTCAGGATCGCGCTCGGCAAGGACCGCTCGGATCATGTCCAGCAACGGGCTTGCCGGATCGGCTTCCAACGGCTCTGACGGTTCGAAGAACTCGATATCGGTGTCGGCGCCGAATATATCCAGCAATTCATCGCGGAACATTTCCGGCGTCCAGCCCGGCAGCATACGACCATCCAATGACGCCTCTGCTTCGGACGGGATCACGTTGATCTGCGAACCAGCCTGGAGCATCGTCGGCGAAACGGTATTTCGCACGATTGCGCGTAGTCCACGCTTGAAGTCTTCGTCGAGCGGCAGTGCTTCGAGCGCTTCGTCGGTACAAACGGGATTCAGCACCGAGCGCAATTGTTCGGCGATATCGTCCGGTTGGGCCGATGCGATACCTTCGACATAGGCTATCGTCGTCGCCGTGAGGTGGACGGGCGGACGTGTATGTTGCAGGCGTAGCAGCGTTGCGGCGAGTTTCAGCACAGCATTGTCGTCATGCGGCTGTGACCCGTGGCCAGGGCGTCCGCGTGTGCGTAGCCGGAACCGTGCGGTGCCTTTTTCAGCGGTTTGCACCGTATAGTAGCGCCGCCCGTTGATCTCGATGCCGCTGCCACCGCCTTCGTTGAGCGCGTACTCCGCGTCGATGAGGTCGGGACGATGCTGAGCGATCCAGCCAGCGCCAGCATTACCGCCGACTTCTTCATCGGCGGCAGCCATGAAAATCACATCGCGCTTGAGTGGCACGCCCCGGCGCTTCAGCAGCAACATAGCTTGCAGTTCCATCGCCACCATATGCTTCATATCCAGCGCGCCGCGACCGTACAAAAACCCATCCGCGATCTCGGCTCCAAAGGGATCGTGCGTCCACTTCTCTGGCTCTACCGCCACCACATCCGTGTGCGACATCAGCAACAATGGGCGTTGCGAGCCGTCGCCACGCAAACGGGCGACAATCGAGCCCCGTTCAGGCGAAGGGCCGACGATCTCGCACTCGATCCCTTCGCGCTCGAGGACACCCTGCAGGTAGGTCGCGACACGTATCTCGTTGCCGGGAGGATTACGGGTGTCCAGGCGCAGCAGTTCGCGCAAATGGCCCAGGACCTCACCGCCGATCTGTTCCCATTCGGCACCATCAGTTTGCGCTTGTGTCATCGCATGGCTCCTCGCTTGTCGTACACTTAGAAGCACCATCCCGCATCGCGATGCCAGGAACGGTGTATTCTTAGGTTCATGCTAGCGATTGCCGTGCCGTCCGTCAAACGAGCGCGGTTCACACTCATAGTTTCGCGGTGGTGAGCCCGCGATCTGAGGAGAACAGTACGTGTCCTATCGAACCTTGCCATCCGTGGATCGACTGGTGCAGCAGGTACTCGCCGAGCGTCTTGACGCCGGATTGCCGTCTGCTGTACTGGTAATGTACGCACGCGATGCCATCGCTGCGGCGCGGCAAGCCATCGCCGCAGGTCAGGACACGACCATCCAAACGCTGGTCGAGGAGGTCGGTGCACGGGTGGTACAGCGTACACAGCCTCGTCTGCAACGGCTACTCAATGGCAGTGGGGTGATCATCCAAACCAACCTGGGACGTGCGCCACTCAGTGCGGCAGCCCTGGAGGCGATCGCACGCGTCGGAAGTGGCTATTCGAACCTTGAATACAACCTCGAACGAGGCGAGCGTGGTTCGCGCTACGATCACATGACAGCGACACTCACCGAACTCACCGGAGCCGAGGCTGCACTGGCAGTCAACAACAATGCGGCAGCGGTGCTGCTTGTTCTTGGTGGACTGTGTGCGGGCAAGGAGGTGATCGTTTCACGCGGACAGGCGGTTGAAATCGGCGGTGGATTCCGCATCCCGGATGTGCTGCGACAAAGCGGCGCAACGCTGGTCGAGGTTGGTACCACCAATCGTACCTATGCCCGCGATTACGCGGACGCAATTACCGACCACACAGCAGCGATCCTGACCGTTCACCGTTCCAACTTCCGCATCTCCGGCTTCACCCACGATCCCGCCGATGCCGAACTTGCCGCCATTGCTCATGAGCGCGGCGTCCTCTGGATCGACGATTGGGGGTCCGGCTCGCTGCTGCAACCAGCCAACTATGGGCTGGCGCACGAACCAACCGTGCAAGATCGCGTACAGGCTGGTTGTGACCTGGTATGTTTTTCCGGCGACAAGCTCCTTGGCGGTCCGCAGGCAGGCATTATCGTCGGCAAAGCACAACATATCGCAACGTTGCGTACGCATCCGCTGTTGCGTGCGCTGCGCGTCGATAAGCTGACGATTGCTGCGATGGAAGCCACGCTGTTGAGCTACGTGCGCGGCAGTGCCGAAACCGAAGTACCTGTCTGGCGCATGATCGCGACATCGCCCGAAACCCTGCACCGCCGCGCCATGCGGCTGGTAGAGCATCTAGCAGCGCACGGCATCGCCGCGCAGGTGCGACGATGCGAAAGCGCGGTGGGGGGCGGCTCGACGCCGGGGGAAACACTGGCAAGCCACGCCGTCGCCATCGCATTGGAGCATCCCGATGCACTACACCAAACCCTACGGGCAGGGCAACCCGCCGTGGTAGGCCGTATCATAGACGGTGTGCTTGCATTTGACCTGCGCACGATCTTGCCGGAAGATGATTTGCTGCTCGCCGAATGTATCACGGGCGCGTGCACCACACTCGCCCCACCTTCTATGCTTACCGGGAGCGACGCATGACGATTGTCATCCCGCAATCGCTCGTCCTCGACCTGCCCAAGCTGCGTATTTTCGTCGCGGTCGCACGCACTGGCTCGTTCACACGCGCCGCCGAAGCCCTGGAATTACGCCAACCGACGGTGAGCCAGCAGATACAGGTGTTAGAGCATGGACTGCATACACAGCTTTTCAATCGGAAAGGCCGTACGACAGTGCTGACACCGGGCGGCACTGCGCTGCTGGGCTATGCTGAACGTATCCTGGCGCTCGCCGAAGAAGCTCAAACAGCGACGCATGAAGCGGGCGGGTTGGCCTCGCGCACGCTCCGTTTAGGAGCAGGTAACACGCTAGCGACCTACATCTTGCCAGACCTGCTGGCACGATTGCAATGGGAACGTCCCGATGTGCTGGTGCAGATCACGGTCGGCAATACCAATCAACTGCTGGATGCGGTCCTCGACGGACGGGTTGAACTGGCGCTGGTCGGATCGCCTATCGACGACGAGCGCCTCAGCGTTCACCCATTCATCCATGACCAACTCGTCGTGATCGTGCCGCCCGACGATACGTTGACTTCGCGCCATAGCCTCGCGGTCGCGGATTTGCGCGACCAGACCCTGCTGATGCGCGAGGCAGGGTCGGCGTTGCAGGTGTCGGTGATGGCGCTACTGCGCGAGCATGGCGTCGAAGCCGCACATACGATCACGCTCGGCAATCTCGAAGCGATCAAGCGCAGCGTCGAAGTCGGCCTGGGCGTTGCGATTGTGCCCGAAATCGCGGTCCGGCGCGAAGTCCAGTCCGGCGCGCTATACGCCCTGGCGCTGCATGACCTGCACGACGAACGCAGTTTTAACTACGTTTATCGGCGCGGTCATGTGTTATCACCACCTGCCCGTGTGTTCGCGGCACTGGTGGTGAAACCGTTTGAGTAATGCACATGATTAAGTTCTGTCCACAATGTGGCACTGCCGTCGTGGAACAACAGTTTGCGGGCAAGCCACGCCCGACCTGCCCGCAATGTCATTTTGTCGCCTTCGCCGATCCCAAGGTTTCCGCTACGGTGTTGATCGAACACGCGGGCAAAATCCTGCTGGTACGGCGTGCGGTCGAACCGTCGCTCGGTTTATGGTGCTTTCCCGGCGGCTACATCGATTTCGCAGAGGACCCTACCTCAGCAGCGGCGCGTGAATGCCGTGAAGAGGCAGGCATAGAGGTCGCGAACCTTGAGCTCCTCGACGTATCGTTTAACGGGCGGGTTATTATCATCGTCTATCAGGCGACCGTCCATTCGGCGGAAGTCGTCGCGGGCGATGACGCCGACATGGCGGCATGGTTTCTGCCACATGAACTTCCGCCGCTCGCGTTCATATCCATTGAACGCGCTATCGCCATCTGGCAAGCACGGCGCGATACACAGCTTGCATGAGGGTTGAAGGAATCAATATATGGCATCTGATCTCGCCACAATCTTAAAAACGGCTCCGCTTAGTCCAAGCGAACGGGCGTTGCTGTATGGAGAACGCTTCACCACGGTTCAAATGCTGTTAGGTCGAACGAACGACCCCCAGGTGCCGTTGGTGGGCAGTGACGTTACGGTATCATCGCCGCAGCTTGGGCGTGCGATCATGCTCGCGGCTATCCTCGCTGCGGATAAGACTAGCGCCATCGTTCTCGAACCACGTGTAAAGAAGCAGCTATTTGGCCTGAGTTCGACCGATAGTCTGTTTGCGGATGTGGGCAAGGAAAAGGTCACCTGGCCCGCCGGAAGCCTGGAAGCCCGCATCCGTCCGGCGGTCGAGCAACTACAAAAAGATGGCGATAATGATGTGGCGACATTGGTAACAACCCTGGTGCCAGCCGCCGAGGACCCGTGGGCCGCCGTGGTCGGTCAGGCGCTCGAAGGCTTGCGATCGCGCGGATTACTGGTGCAGGGCGATGCATCGTCGTCGCATATTTTGATGCCGTGGGTGCTGTCCGACGAGGCGAAGAAGCAAGTGCTCCAGAACGACCACGCGCCGGTCGAGCAACTCTTGACCGAGGCACAGGCCAATCATGCTGAAATATGGGATCGCCTGAACGAACAGGTGACACAGGCCATCGCTGCTCAAACCAAAAGCACGTCTTGAGACGTCGCCCAGGAGTGTGACTTAAACGAAGTGGGCATCCCTGTAAGGATGCCCTTCCGCGTCTTCCCACCCCCCAGTCAGAAGACATCAGTAGCATAACGGGCCGAAGGCTTGCTGTGTACTGCCTGATTGTCCTATGCGCGCTATACCGCGTGGCGTTCGCGCGTTGTCGGATAATACTACGGTGTCAGGGACCGTGATGGTAGTACTTTGGTCGTGTATGTTTTTGCACACTCAGGCTAAGGCTCACCCATTGACGTGTTCGAGCGTACGTCCTTACCACTGACATGCAGGCACTGGACATGGCGCGCCTATTGTCCTTTCTCCATCCTGGACCCCTCGCTCCGTAGCGACCCATACACGACCCGCGCGACCAGGGACGCGTGCCGCCGCAAGAGTGGCGCAACCCCCTTGCTTAGACCTGCTGGGATTCGCACACAGCGGACACAAAAAAGCCGGATGGCAACCACCCGACTTTCTCGCTCACACATTGTATTCTTGAAGCGTGTGCCCCAAGGTCCGACCATGGCACATGTTACCGTGTGCGACGATACTCTCGTAGGCCCATCACGACGGGAATGAGCGAGAAGGCAACCATTAAAACCGGCCATCCCACGACAGCAGCATACTGAATCATACTAACCTTACTATCTGAATCTTAGAAATCACTGTGAATTTGTATAGCAAACCCTATGCCGCTGAGTATACCATGGAGACCACTGATACGGACCTGACGTACGCCCCAGTGTTGACATGCAGGAGGTATTCGGCGGGATGATGAATATCTGCTTTGACGTTGACCGCCGATCACCGACGAATATCCATCAGAAAACGTGTATCTGCTGAATACTGGAGCCGATCATCAGCGGTTCTGGATGCGCGTTCCGGTTGCGTTGATACCGCCGCCAAGCACACTGCGCAGGCTTTGTGCATCGGGACCTACAAGGTCGATCACGAGGCCTTCCTGTGCGGTCGCAAGCTTCCACATTGTTTTGACCTTGGAGGCCATGCCACCCGTGACATCGACACCGTGCGAGGTCCCGGTTTGTTCGAGTACCGCGTCGATGTTGGATCCATCGATCAACGGGATACGTTCGGCGTGAGCGTCGTGCCTGGGATCAGCGGTATAGACCGCTTCTTCGCCCACCAACACGATATGGGTAGCACGAAGGCGTGGGACAAGATACGCGAACACGGTTTCCGTCGAAACGATGGCAGCGCCCTGCGTGCGATCGGCGACAACATCACCGAACACAACCGGGACCAGCCCGGCTGTAAGCCACGCCTCTAGCGCATCGACATTCATACTTTGGAGTACACCAGAATCGGCCACCGCCGAGGCGGACGGCTGCACCGAAATAGCATCGATCCCTGCCGCCATCAAGCGGGCGACGACCTCGCGGTTGAGGCGCAGCATCGAATCCGATACCCGGACCACGCCTTCCCATCCACGTTTATCGTGAGCACCGTGAATTGTGTCATACTGCGCTGCCCAGTGATGTCCAAACGAACCGGCACCATGCCCGATCAGCAACCGTGGCGCGTCAGTTCGGCGTATGTGTTCAGCGATGGTGCCAGCGACACGTTCCAATACAGCGACGTTCAAGGCTTCCGGGCGTGTTTTATCGGTCAGCACCGAGCCGCCGAGTTTGATGAATGTACGTTCTTGCATCGAATCATCCAGTCATATGAGGTCAGCAAACACAACAACGACAAGCCTGTATGCCGCTATGTGAGGCGAGTACAATGGAGCTCCCTCGCCATGAGGACATCGCAGGTCAGCCGAAAATACGTTGGTGAAGTTGATACAGTGTCGTTGCTCGTGCACGTACCACACTGCGCAGCGCTCCGCGTGCCGTGGATAGTACGTTCACGAGTATGTTCGTGCGTGCGCGTTCTGCTCGATAACATAGGCGATGGCCTGTTCGACGGAAAGGCGACGGCCTTCCGCCCATGCTGTACGCCATAACAAACTGGTTTGCCTCACGTCGTCAGGATCGAGGTCTTGTACGTATGGTGACTGCGGACGGTTGATCGCATCACGCAGCGCTTCCGCCGCGCCGAATAAGCAGGCAGCAGAGCGCATATCGCCAGTCGTGAGATAAAACCCCGCGCATCCTTCCAGCGTAAAGGCGATACCATCTGTATGCCCAACATCGCGGAACAGGAGCAACGTTTCTTCAAACAAATCTACGCTGTGTTCGTGATCCCCACGGTCCTTGGCGATACGCGCCAGGAATGTCAGGCACCAGGCGCGGCAGATGAGGTCGCCAGTCGTTTCGGCAGCCAGTACGCCTTCGTGCAAGAATGCAGCCGCTCGCGCCGTTTCGCGTGCGCCATGGGCGATGATACCAAGGTTACATAGCCCCCATGCAACGCCACGGGTGTCGCCTTCGATGCGGCTAAGCGACACACTTTCTTCGTATAAATGTAGGGCCTTTTGAGAATCCCCTTGCATGCGTGCCGCTTGTCCCATAACGCCAAGGACAGCGATGATCTGCTGCGGGTCTTCGGTGCGGCGTGCCAATATCAGACTTCGGTCGAATAGGAGTTCCGCCCCCACATAATCGCGCCCATTGGCCGCCATCCATCCCGCCGTCGTCAAAGCGTTGCCACGGAGAACGTCGTCCACATCCGGCGACTGGTTATTGTCCAGTTCCAGCGCCGTTTCCAACCACCGCCGCCCTTCTATCAAATGCGCGCGTGTCATCCAGAACTCGCGCAGCGCGACGCCGATCCGCAACATGATCCCTGCGTCGTCATGCTCGGCACCCCAACGGAGTACTACACGGATGTTATCGAGTTCCGCCCCAATCCGTCCGAACCATGCGATCTGATCTGCGCCACCGGCGAGTTCGGGCGCCGCTTCCTCCGTCAAACCTACGAAGTATGCGCGATGCTTAGCCTGCAACACGTCGGCCTCGTCACTTGCCCGTAGCCGTTCGACCGCATATTCACGGATCGTTTCGAGCATCACGAAACGCGGATTATCATTGTCACCTTCCGTTTGTCGCAACAGGCTGTTATCGACCAGGTATTGTAGACCATCCAACACCGTGATCGGACCATCGCCCGGCTCGGCACAGATCGTTTCCGCTGCGTCGACCGTACAACCACCGACAAAGATCGCCAAGCGTGCAAATAATCGCTGTTCGTACGCACCAAGCAGGTTGTAACTCCAATCAATCGTGCTACGCAACGCTTGATGACGAGCCGGAAGATCAGTCATGCCGTTCGTCAGCAGATCGAGGCGACGGCTGAGGCGGTGCACCAACAACGGTGGCGGCAGCATCTTAACTCGTGCTGCGGCGAGTTCGATTGCCAGGGGCAACCCATCCAGATGCGTACAAATATCGACCACAGCAGCGGTGTTCGTTTTCGTCAACACAAAACTCGGCGACATAGCCTGAGCGCGTTGGACGAACAGCGCGATAGCGGGATAGTCCATAACATTGTCACTGGCAACGCCAGCAGTGGGCAGCATCAACGGCGGAACGGCGATCTCGTTCTCGCCGCGCACTCGCAAAGGCGCTCGGCTGGTCACAAGCAACGTAAGCGCGGGGGCATAGGCCAGCAATTCGCCAATGGACGACGATGCAGCGGCGACATGCTCGAAGTTATCCAGCACGAGCAACAATCGCTTGTCCTGTAATGCGGATTCCAAGCTATCGAGTGCCGTCTGTCCCAAAAGTGTATGCACGCCCAGTGCATGTGCGATCGCAGGGACGACCAGATTGGCGGAGGTCACTGCACCCAGGGCGACAAAGACCACGCCATCATCAAAGCTGGAAGCGATCATATGCGACACTTCCAGGGCGAGATGCGTTTTCCCGACACCTCCTGGTCCGGTCAGGGTCACCATCCGGCACGCAGGATCGCGCAACCGCTCTAAGACGAGCACCATTTCCTCGGCGCGCCCGATTAGCCGCGTCGGAGGTGTGGGCAACAATGGTATTGATTGCGGATTTACGATAGGCACTGCCGCTGGTTGCGGCGCGTGCAAGAACCCATCGCGTATCTGGTCGCGCAGGTCGGTAGTTTCTGCAGCTGGTTCGATACCAAGCTCCTGATCAAGAACACGGCGACAAATTTCGTAGGTCGCCAATGCTGCTGAGCGCTCGTCGCCAAAGGCTAAAGCACGCATCACCTGGCGATAGGCTTCCTCGCGCCACGGTTCGAGCTCCACCTGACGCTGTGCGTAGCGCCGCATCGCGGCATAGTCGGCGGTGACTTCGGCGGCTTGTGTCAGCGTATGCAAGACGAACAACGCCTTACGGTGAAGTGTTTCGCGCTTGAAGAACAACCATTCTTCCCAGGGTTGGCTGCTTTTTAGAAACATGCCCGGCAGGAGTTCGCCGCGATACAGTGCGGCAGCTTGCTCCATGCGTGCAATACATGCCGAACAGGCGGTAAGGTCCGCATGGGCATGCGTCGAGCAGGATGCGACAAGTTCTTCAAAGTGCCACACATCCACCGTCGCACTTTCGGCACGAAAGCGCAAAGTATGTTGCGTAACTTCCAGTATCGAAGTGTAGGCTGGTTCAGGAAGAGCCTGGCGTGTGCGGACCAATACCTGACGCAGACTCATGAACGCAGCGGACTGACTGCTTTCAGGCCACATCATTCCCGCAAGACGTTCACGGGCATGCGCCCGTTCAGGCTCCAGTGCTAAGTATGCGATGAGAGCGCGAGCGGCAGCGCTGCCAAGAGCAACCGTTTTGCCATCCCAGGCCACATCCATCGGACCCAGCAGCGCCAATTCGACCTGCATTGAACTTCACCTGTGGATTGCTATTGTTTGCATATCGAGTAAGTCTGTCACATGGAGTATACCGCTATTACCCACACGTTTTATGAATCATGAGCAGAATTGTTGTCCCATGGTAACGCCAGGGAAACTGAACCAGTCATGTAGCATCAAAAATGCCTGCAAATATCCAATACCAACCCAACATCCACCTTTTACTGGAACGTCCTTCATTGCTGGCAGACGTGTACCATAACCCTCGCTTGCCCCAGGGCTTGTGCAACGTCCATCCAAAGGCAGCCGAAACTCAAGGATTGTCATGCTGAGTGGAGCGAAGCATCTTTCCCAGATTTACAAGTCGCTTCGCTCCACTCAGCATGACTGTTCTCCGATGTTGCACACGCCCTCGCTTGCCCCTCTTCAGTAGACACTCCCCTGGAATCGGGGTACAATCGTCGCGGTTACGCATCCTCTTGGCGCATTGCGCACCATTGCCGTGTGCATCACCGGCCGGATCGTGCGTGAGTATTGGAACCAGGAATCGAACGAGGCGAACACCAGATCATTGTGCGCCATCTACATCACATCGAAGTCGCAGACGCTTACCGCATCATATCGCGGGTTTTGCCATATCTTCCGCCAGCCTGGGCATACCGGGCATGCGAGCGCCTGGAACGGTTCGCCCACCTGACACCCGCCTGGTCGCGTGTGATGGCGAATCTCGGGCACGTCGTCCCACACGCGTCAATCGCCCAACGCGAACGCTATGCCCGACAAGTGTTCAGTGGATTGCTCAAGAATTACTATGACCTGTTCCGCTCGCATAGCTTGTCGAGCGAGGAGTTGCTCGCGATGACGGATTCACGTGGTCTGGAGAATATCACCACCGCGCTCGAAGGTGGCAAGGGCGTCATCGTGACGATGCCGCATATGGGCAACATCTCCTCGGTCGCCGAACCTGTAGCAACCATCGTTGGTCAACCTATCACCGTCGTCGTCGAACAGATGGCAAACCCAGCGATTCACGACCTGATTAATACCCTGCGACGGCGCTCGAATATTTCCGTACTCGAACTAGGCCCAAACGTAGTACGCACATTAATCAGGACGCTACGGAACGGCGAAATCGTCGTTCTGCCAAGCGACCGGACGGTTTCCGAAGCGACCGTCGATGTGCCGTTCTTCGGGAAAACCACACGCATTCCGGCTGGACCAGCGGCACTGGCCTTGCGAACAGGCGCTCCACTCCTGACCGCATACACCTATCGTCAGCCCAACCAGCGTTCGATAGTCGTAGCCGACCCACAACTGACGTTGCACCGTGCCGAACACCGCGATGAGGTTCCGCGGATTATGGCAGCCGTGATGCGGATATTCGAGGCATATATCCGCCGCCACCCAGGGCAATGGCTGTTGACCGAACCTGTATGGACACACCCATGAAATTGATTGTTCAAGTTCCGGCCCACAACGAAGCCACGACGTTACCAGACGTCCTGGCGAGCATCCCACGTACGATTGAAGGTATCGACACGCTCGAAATCCTGGTGATCGACGATGGCTCGGTCGATGGAACATCGGAGGTCGCCGCCGCGCATGGAGCACACCATATCGTGCGCCACCTGGCGAAGAAAGGTCTGCCGATCGTGTTTCAAACCGGCATCGACACGTCGTTACGGTTGGGTGCCGACATTATCGTCAACATGGACGGCGATGGACAATATCGTGGAGATGAAATTCCGCGCCTGATCGCGCCGATCCTGCGCAAACAGGCTGACATCGTCGTCGGCGACCGACAAACCAGCACCCTGGAGCACTTCACCGGACTCAAGAAGCAGCTGCAGCGCTTCGGGAGTTCGGTCGTGCGTTGGGCGTCGGATACGGACGTGCCAGACACCGTCAGCGGGTTTCGTGCCCTTAGCCGCGAAGCCGCCCTACGCCTGTTTGTGACGACCGACTTTTCCTATACAATCGAAAGCTTGATCCAGGCGGGCAAGCGCCGTCTCGCGATCGCGCACGTGCCGATTACATCGAATCCGACGCGGCCTTCGCGGCTTCATCGCGGCAACTGGGATTTCGTCAAGCGCCAAAGCAGTACGATCATCCGCACCTATGCGACCTACGAGCCCTTCAAAGCCTTTACCTATCTCGCGCTACCCTGGCTGCTCCTCGGCTTCATCCTGTTAATGCGTGCTGCCTTCGTGTTCATCGAGCGCCGCTACTTCGGCGGCAACGATAACAATCTCCAATCACTGACACTAGGCATTGGTTCGTTGATGGTAGGTTTCTTGATCTTCATCGCCGGACTGATTGCGGATCGAATCGGTGGTAATCGGCGACTGATCGAAGAAATTCTGTATCGCCAGCGCCGCGCCGACCTCGAAGATATCCTCTGGCGCACGCGAGCGCGGAATGAACCACCGACCACCGGCGACCAACCACTGGACAATGAACCATCGCCGAGTAGAGATGGGAGGGACCAGCAATTGCCACCCGGCGACTTACCGGAGGGCGGAGCGCCGCAGAAAGGCGCCGGCGTCACATTGGAGCCGAGAGAACAAAAAGAAACGACCACTTCCGTGCGATAAGGACCATGAGGGCATCACGGCCGGACCATAGCACAAGCCCCGCCACTGACCGGTCAGTGGCGGGGCTTGTGCTATGGTCCCAGGTTCCACGCATCTGACCTGGCACTGATCAACCGGAACTATCACTGCGACTTTTCGCAGCGTCATCTTCAGTGATCAGTCGTCCGTGGTCGATGGTCCGCGTTACTTCTTTCCCTGCTCCAGGCGGTCAGCAAGTTCACGAAGCTGAGTATTAATCACGCGCAGACCATTGATAACCAGATCGCGGGCTTCGCCCACCAATCCAGCCTGAGCTTCTTTGGTGGCTTCCACGACCCGCTGGGTCTGGGCCTTGGTTTCGGGCGATGCAGCTTCTTGACGGGCAGAACGCAC
This sequence comes from uncultured Chloroflexia bacterium, assembly GCA_963790835.1. Taxonomy (GTDB): domain Bacteria; phylum Chloroflexota; class Chloroflexia; order Chloroflexales; family Kallotenuaceae; genus JBBSGA01. The sequence goes on along the minus strand of CAWBPU010000002.1, from coordinate 458,295 downwards.
GGCAGACTCGACATTGTCAACCATCGAGCGCAGTTGGTCCTGCAACGTACCGATCTCCTGCTCCTGCCCGGACTGCCAGCCGGAGCGAATCGCGTCGCCAAGGCGCATGCCAAGCTTCTTGAACTCCTCGCCTACAGTCTGCCAGTCCTCGCCCACGGCTTGCCAATTCTTCTGGTTAGCGTGTCCGGTGGTGTTCTTCGACTCATCGGGATCGAGGCGTCGCGTCACCATTCCGGCGGTATTTGTCTCCTCTTCAGGAGTATCGTTATTGGTCATGTTCATTGGCTCCTTCGCGGAATATTAACTCCCGCGTATTGCTCACTAACAATACGACGGGCGATACCCATATGTTGCATCAATGGGCACTGCCGATGACCGACGCGACCGAAGGATGCCCGTGCTGAGCAAGCAAGCGCAGCAACCCATGGTTCAACCGCCGCGCCAAACTCGGTCCTTCATAGATCAATCCGGTATACACCTGCACCAGACTCGCACCCGCCGCAAGCTTTTCATACACATGTTCAGGTGTAAAAACGCCACCGACGCCGACGATCGGCATACGTCCGTCCGTGCTGGCATACAGGTACTTAATCACTTCGGTCGCCCGATCACGCAACGGTCGTCCGCTCAAGCCACCCGTTTCCGTAGCACGAGAGCTCGTCAGGGTTTCCGGTCGTGCAATCGTGGTGTTGGTAGCGACCAATCCGTCGATACCGCTGTCAAGACATACCGCCAGCATATCGTCGATTTCTTGCGTTGAAAGGTCGGGCGCGAGCTTCAATAACAGTGGCTTGCGTTGGGGCAGGCTGTCACGGGCGGCGACAACGCTGGCGATCAGTTCCGCAAGCGCGGCGCGGCCTTGCAACGCACGCAGACGTGCGGTATTGGGTGAGCTGACATTAATCGTGATGTAATCGGCGGCACCAGCGACCACGCCCAGTACCTTCACATAGTCGTCTACGGCCGTTCCTGCTTCCACACTCTGCTTGTTCGCCCCGATGTTGACACCGACGATACCCAACGCCTTGGAACGGTTAGCGAGATGATGCAGCACCGCCGCGGCTCCTTCGCCTGGAAATCCCATGCGGTTGATCAGCGCCTGGTCCTGTGGCAAGCGAAAGACACGCGGGCGGGGATTGCCCGGTTGGGCCAGGGGGGTGACAGTTCCAGCCTCCACATGCCCCCAGCCCAGGGCAAGCAGCATCGCCGTCGCGTGCGCGTTCTTATCCAGGCCAGCGGCAACACCGACGGGATTGCGAAAGTGCAGGTTCCAGCACTCGACCGCGAGGCGCGGATCATCCACACCGCTGAGCCGTTGTACGAGCGGCGCGGCAGGGGGCACATGCGAAGCCAACGTCAGCATACGGAGGGTCCATTCGTGTGCGGTTTCGGCATCAAGGCGCGCAAGCAGCGGAAAGATAGCGCGGCGATACATTCAGATTCCTTTATCGTTCATACACGGATCATAACGAACTAGCCGCGGACCGCACGATGGCGCACGGCGATGGCGGCAAGCAAGCCGCCAACGTTCGACACACTGTCCGTGATCGCGTCCGGTAGACTCCACTGCATATTGATCTCGCTAGCCTCGCGTCCAGTGGCATTAAGTTCGGCGACATGTGCCACATATTCGCTTAGCTCCCACAACAATGTGACGACGCCAACAGTCGTAGCCGCGACGAGATCAACATGCTCGGCTCCCCACTTAGCAGGACGAGCAAGCACGGTGTTCGACGGCAGTTCTTCGGCAAAGGTTAACACGGTTTCGCTGGTCAGGCGTGCGAGGCCATAGGCGGCTGAGGCATGTGGGATGCTGTCTACGCCAAAGCCCAGGAGCGTTCGTTCTGCCCATCGACCATGGTAAATCGAAATATCAGGATGTGATGCCACGAATCCCAGCGCGAGCGGCGCGACATACCCGGCATAGTTAGGGTCTTGACGAACGCGGTTGTCGAGCGTGCGGATGGCGGCACGCGCAAGCGGATGCGTGGCATGTCGTTCGATGCGTTTGTGGGTCACACGCAATACGTCAGGCAAAAACATCGTCAGACTGTTCGCCGCCAAATGCGTCAGCCAGGCTGTCGGCACACCATATTCTTTACGATTGCGGATGGCTGTCGCGACGACCGCACCCCACACCACATACCGCGCAACATCTGATGGACGCATAGAATCTCCCCAATGACCGTTAGTAGATCGCACCTGAATAGCTAGAGTGCAAGCAACAAATGTTCCTTCGGTGAGACGTAACGACGAAACATCGTGCCTTCGAGAACGCCAATCGGGGGCCATCCAATGAGGTGTATAGAGGTCCCGTTTCCGCGTGCAGACGAACGGTACAAGGGTTGCTAATGAATCAGGGTGGAATCACAACCTGACACAACGGCCCAATTGACGCTCATCACCATAAACTGCCTGGGGTTACCGGTGCCGGTACCAGGGCTACGGAGACGGTTACGTGCGCTCGGTCGCGCACTCGCTGCTGCCGACTGTGATATCACCTGTTTGCAGGAAGTCGGGCAATGGCGTCACCTACCACTCGTACGCGAATCAGAGGAACGCTGGCCGCATGCCCTCGCCATACCCTACCCGTATGCACCTAAAGGCGGTCTGGCCATGCTGTCACGGCTAACGCTCGACGCCACCAGATATACGCCGTTTCGTGAGCGCGGACGCATGATCAGCTTACACGCCGCCGAACGCCACCAGAGCAAAGGTATGCTGCAAACGCATCTACGGGTGGGGCAGCAAAAAGTCGTCGTGATCAACACGCACCTTGCGGCGAACTATAACGCACGTTGGACGTATACGAACCCCTATGCCAAAGTCGAACGCGCCCAACTGCATGAGATCGCCAGCGCGGTTCAGTCCTTCCCATCGGACACATTGGTGATCGTGGCGGGTGATTTTAACGTTCCGCGTGGCTCATGGCTATACAACGAGTTCGTCGACTCAGCAAACCTCTACGATCCGCTTGGGACATCCCAAGCGCCAACCTATCGCCCGCTACCAGGATTGCCCGCCAGCGCTATTCAGGCGCTTGATCACATCTTGATCCGTCGAGGGACCCTCGATAACATCACGTTCGACGCCGAACTGCTGTTTGGCGAGCAAATCCTGTTGGCGCATGGTATGGTCGGCTATCTTTCGGATCACCTGGCAGTGCGTTGCCAACTGCGCTGGACGTCACAACCCACGCTGGTGGCAACAGACGGCACGGTGCTCCCATCCGAATCGACTCCCCTCGATTAACGACGTATGGCGACCCGAAGGCCGCCATACCCTGTATCGAACACGGGAGCGAACGAACCTACCGGCGACGGCGCGTAAGTCGCAATAGTTCGGCTGCGACACTATCAGGTTGAGATTTCCCAGTATGTTCTTCGGCGTAGGTGCGTCGAAGTTGTTCCTGGAGGGTGCGAGGTTGAAGCTCGCGTTGACCACTACGTGGATTGGCATTGGATCGGAGTTGATCACGAATCCGCTGAGAGCGCCTGTCGCGTACGGACATCAATTCCTCCTGTCTAGGAAGTGCGGAGGTCAGTGGGGTCGCAAGGGACACACCCGGCACGGAGCCGGTCCAACATTGTGCCGACGCTGCTGCCTGAGAATGCACAAAGGCCACGACTCCAGTTAAGGAGCGTGGCCTTCGCAAACTGCTATCGATTGTGTATACACAAAATCTCATAGGCAACCTGTATGCGTTCTTTGTACACCGATTGGATCGCACTGTCAACTGAGGGAGTGGTGATACCTCTCTAGGCCACATGGCACAGGCAGACCGGGACGATCATGCTATCATGCTAGAACGGGTGGAGAACAGGGTGATACAACCAGCAGCGATCGAGGCCGAAGGGTTACGCAAGGTCTTCAAGGATACGGTCGCAGTCGATCATATCGACCTCAATGTACGTCGTGGCGAAATATTTGGCTTTCTCGGTCCCAACGGTGCGGGCAAGACCACGACGATCAAAATGCTCATCGGCTTACTACGCCCGAGCGCGGGCCATGCCCGTATCGGTGGCTACGACATCGAGCGTGAAACGCTGGCGGCAAAGGCGGTGCTAGGCTATGTTCCCGACCAGCCGCACCTGCCCGAAAAATTGACTGCCCGCGAGTTTTTGCTCTTTATCGGCGGCTTGTACCGCCTTCCGACACCCCAGATCAAGCAGCGCGGTGAAGAACTGCTCAAGCTGTTCGACCTCACGGAGCATGGCGACGAGTTGCTTGGTGGGTATTCGCATGGCATGCGACAAAAAGCGGCGCTGGCAGGTGCACTGCTGCACGACCCGCAGGTGTTGTTTCTGGACGAGCCGACCGTCGGCCTCGACCCGCGCAGCGCCCGCCTGATCAAAGATATGTTGCGCGAACTGGCGGCGCGCGGCGCGACGGTTTTTTTGACGACCCATATCCTTGAAATCGCTGAACAGCTTTGCGACCGGGTTGGGATCATCCGCGATGGGCGTGTGATCGCCATGGGGACGATGACCGAATTACGGCACGGCGCACACGACCGCACCCTCGAAGATATCTTCCTGTCGCTGACCGGCGGAGCCGAGTACAGCGGTATCGCCGACGTGTTGCGCGGGTGATGCCGGTGCGCGGAGCCGTCCTCGACAGCACATTGGTGATCCTGCGGTCGCGCCGACACATCGCCTATAACGTCTTTCTACGCGGCAGTATCCTGCGTAAACTCGGCGTGGCCGTGATGGTGCTGGCAGGACTGGCCACGATGTATGCCCTTTATCGCTTTAGCACATTCGCGGTCGGGGGCTTGCGCCTGGTGGCACGCCAACAACCTCAGGTATTTGCCAGCCTGGGCGATGTCGATCGGGTGCTGCTGGCACTACCCAGCATCGCCTTCACCTCACTGAGCATCCCGCTGCTGCTCAGCAGTACAAGCTTTGCGCTCGGAGCCTTGTACCTCGCGACCGACCTTGACATGTTGCTGATCACGCCCGCCCCGATGCGGGCGGTCTTTATGGCACGCTTTGCAGAAGCGTTGCTGCCAACGTATCTGCTGCTATTCGTGCTGCTACTGCCGTCATTGGTCGGGTACGGCGTTGCGCTCGCCTATGGTTGGGCGTACTTCCTGCTGCTACCTCTGGTGCTGCTGTTGTTGCCGTTATTGCCGATGAGTATCGGCGTTTTGCTAACCATGACGCTTGCGCGGGTGATCCCACCGCGCCGCCTGCGCGAATTAATGGCGGTATTGGGTGGCCTTTTGGGAATCGCGGTGTATGTTGGCTCGCAAATGCTCAGCCGCTCACGTTCATTCAGAAGCACTGAAACCTTGGAGCGTTTGCTCGGCCTTGACGTTTCGGCGCTACCAACCTCGTGGGCGTCGCGTTTACTTGGCGCGGCCGGACACGGCGACATACCAACCGCCCTGTGGTATGGGCTACCATACGCGGTGGTGACGCTCGGTTTATTCGCATTCACGACCGTACTGACCGAACGCTTGTATTACAGCGGCTGGATCGGACTGGCAGGAACGCAGGGTGGGCGCGTGCGTCAGTCACATCGCGAGCGCTGGCGCATACCATTGCCGCAAGGACCGATCTTCACCATCCTTGCCAAAGACCTACGCACATTACCCCGCGATCCGCAGCGGTTATCACAATTGCTCTTTCCGTTGGCATTGTCGGGATTTTGGGTGTGGCAAATGCTGTCGATGCGCGGTGGCCGCTTTGGCGGCGGCGTGAGCGTCAGTCTTACGATGATCACGTTGCTGGTGTGCTTGCTGATCGCCAGTAATCTCGGCTTGACCAGTCTCAGTCGCGAAGGCAACGGCTACTGGTTGCTCCATCTCGCGCCGATTGGGCCATGGCCATTGTTGTGGGCGAAATGGACGATCGCGTTTCTGCCGTTTCCAATCATCGCGACGGTGTTCACGCTCCTGTTCGTGGTGTTGCGTGACCCGCCAATCGCACCACTCATGCGCTCCCTGCTGGCAACGATATTGACGGGTGTCGGCGTGAGCGGTATCGCCACGGGCGCGGGAGCCGCCTTTCCGCGTTTCGATTGGTCGCAAGCCCAACGCATGACGTCGTTGCGCGCCGGTTGTATCGCGCCCGTCATCTATTACGTGTATACCGGGTTGATGCTGCTATTGACCCTTGGCACGGACATCTTTCCACTCGGTTTGGGTAGTGCCGTGCTCGTCGCCAGTTGGATCGTTGCGATCATCCTCACGGGATGCGCGTTAATCTTCCCGTTATGGATCGCGGCGACCCGTTTACGACAATTGGAGTTGTAGTGACTGTTGACCTGCGCTCGCTCGTACTTCGCACCACACGGCTTGTACTTCGTCCGTGGCGACGGAGTGATCTCGACACCATGGTAGCATGGTCACCGCTCCTCGATCCGCTGGAGCAAACCTGGAACTGGACGCAACAACTCGCTGGTATATCCCTTGACCTCTTTTTCGCTGCCCACCAGTTCGACACCGCGCAGCACATCTGGACGATCCTTCGCGACGATACCATCATCGGTATTCTGATACTGCAAACCCGCGACCCACAGGCGCCAGTCCTCGGCATCTCGCTGGACAGTTCAGCGCTAGGACAGGGCTACGGTGGCGAAGCACTCCGTGCTTTATTTACAAGCTATTTCGCTCACTGGCCCACCAGCACGATGCACCTGGAAGTCGCGCTCGCTAACCGTCGTGCCGTTCGTTTATACACAGCGTTACACTTCGACGAGCAGAAGCGTTACTGGCGCGACGCAGGAACCCCGCAACGCTATGCCTTCCTGAGCCAGACCCAGTACGACGACATGCGCCCGATGTTTCGCTTTACCAACACCGCGTGCTATCAATTATGCGCCACAATGACGCTACCAGCCACGACCTGGAAGCGCTTCGTGGTATGATCCTCCAATGACATCTGCGATAGCTCCGGCGTCACTGGATCTTGTTGCCCTGCGGCAACGGGAGTTTCCGGTCGCCGAGCGCTATATCTATCTAAATCATGCGGCTCTTGGCCCGTTGCCGCGCCGCGCAGCAGATACGGTGGCGACTGCCGCCGCTGATTTTCGTGATCTTGGTCTTCGTGCGGAACAGACCTGGCTGCCCGCCATCGACCGCACGCGCCAACTCGCCGCCGATATGCTGCATGTTTCTCCCGACACGCTGGCGTTCACCAAAAGCACTAGTCAGGCCCTCAACATCGTCGCCGCCAGCATCCCCTGGAAGCCACGCGATATCGTCGTGACGATACGTGGTGAATACCCGGCGAACGTCTACCCGTGGGTTTCGCTGCAACGTGGGGGCGTCGAGGTGCGCGTTGTACAGCCGCGCCAGGGACGTATCACGCTGCCAGACCTTCAACACGCCCTGCATGGTGCGCGTATGCTGGCGATCTCATGGGTGCAATACAACACTGGGTTCCGCAGCGACCTCGCCGCCCTGAGCGATCTGTGCCAGCAGCAAGGTGTGATGCTCTGCCTCGACGCGATGCAAGGCGTTGGCATCCTGCCAATCGATCTTGCCGCCACGCCAGTTGATTTCTGCGTCTTTGGAGGCCATAAGTGGCTGCTGTCACCGCAGGGCGTTGGGATGGTGTATGTCAATCCTCGTGTACGCGAAAATCTTCTGGCATCAACAGTGGCGTGGCAGGATGCGATCTGGCGTGATTACGCCGCGTTCGATTACAACAGCCCGATTGTCGATGGCGCAGCACGCGAGGAAAGCACACGTGCATTGCTCGGCGTCGTCGGCCTCGAAAGAAGCCTCGAACTACTGAAAGAACTAGGAACGGAAGCAATCGCGGCGCATCTCTACACACTCACAGAACACCTGGCACAGCGCATGCTTCAGCGGGGCTATCAGGTACGGACGCCGTTAGCACCGGAAGCACGTTCGGGAATCGTGGCAATAAGTCATCCACAGTATTCCGCGCACGAGATGTGGGAAAAACTACGTGCTGCTCGGATCGTTGCAGCGGTACGCGAGGGGGGTATACGTTTGTCACCACACGTGTACAATACTCTTGACGAAATGGATGCTGTGATCGAAGCATTAGAAGGATTACGCCCTTGAGCACACTGGTATTTGAAGGAAGTCCGCACAATACAACATCACCCCAGTTTAATAAACGCGGGAAAACGTTGTGGACGGCGGGAAACTTGTTAATGCTTGTTGGCCTCTACCTTTTAATGTACGTGGGTGGGTTGTTTGCCGACGAGCAATATAACATCATGGCATCGGAAGGCGGGAGCGACATAGCGATCCGAGAATCGTTCGTTCCTCCACCGCCGATCGCCGCCGATCCACCTACCGATACAACATTTATTGGTCCGCGTCCGGTCGAACGCGCCCCACAACCTGTGGCCGTGCCGACCTCAGCACCAAGCGCTTTCATCCTGCCACGCCTCAACGACGCCGGTGGCGGTGGCGTGGAATTGAATACGCTCGTCCCTAAAGCGGTTGGTAACTTCGGCCCATCTAGCGTCGAGCGTATCCTGATTCCAAAAATCGCTGTCGACAAAAAGGTTGTGGAAGTCGGTTGGTCGCTTCAGGACATCAACGGGCAGCAGGTCGCTGTGTGGGAAGTCGCTAAATATTCGGTCGGACATCATACCGGATCGGCGAATCCTGGTCAGGTCGGCAACATGGTCTTCGCAGGTCATAGTGGTGGACGTGCATATCCATTCAATGACTTGTTCTACCTCGATCCTGGAGACAAGATCGTCGTGTGGAGCAATGGACAGCAGTATGATTATAATGTCCAGCAGAAGGTGGTTGTCGATGAGATCGGTCCAAACGTGACCGCCGAACAGCGTCAGGCAAATGCTAAATACATCGAGCCAACCGAGGATGAAGAAATGACCCTCGTAACCTGTTGGCCTTTGACTGGACCGGATAAATTTTCGCAACGCGTGATCATTCGCGCCACGCCCGACCGACCGACTGCGCCGAATCCGGCTGAAGCACCATCGAATCTCGACGGTGGCTGGACGCCGCGCTAACACAAATACCAGGCGATATATCGCAATCATGAAAAAATAGATCCGAACAGCCCCTCAGGTACGAAAAGTACACTGGCGGGCTTTTTGCGTACGCCTGGCTAAAGCCATGGTATTACTCCTGCTGTATAGCAGCGCGGTTATTCCTCGAAATCGAACCCAGAAAATTCTACGAACGTCGGCGCTTTTCCCGCACGCCATGCGTGCTCAGATATACCGGTCATCGCACTAGGAAAAGGTAGGAGGTTCGGGATGGTACGTTCGGTTCGGCTCGTTCTTGTTTCGTTACTCTTAGCCCTGAGTATGTTTCCCACGCTAGGTGAAGCACAGGGACCGACCCCGACGACAGGGTTGCCGCAGGATATCAACGATATCGAGGATCTTCACGCGAAGTTGCCTGACTTCGACATACGGACGGCAGTAACTCCACCGACACAACGGCAACTCACTGCTGTGTCGAATCTCAATGCACACGCCTCATGGAATCGTTTTGGCACCCCACAATCGCTGATCAACTACGGTGGGTACCTTGGGGCAGTTTCCGGGAATACAGCGGTGGACATGGCGCGTTCCTGGCTTTCCGCCAACGCCGCGCTGTTCAACCTAGCGGCGGCCGACGTAGCTGGGCTGGAGGTTGTCAACGATAGCATCTTGACTGGCACAAACGCGCATGTCGTGCTGCTCCGCCAGCGTTGGGGCAGTCTGACCGCCGTTCAGGATGGAATGGTCACACTCGGCATCGCGGACGGCAAGGTCGCGTACGTATCCTCGTCGCTCGTCGGCACCGCCAGCATGGTGAATACTGCGAACCGTATCAATGCCTCGACCGCCTGGTTAGCGGCGGCAGCGAACGTCAACAGAACCATTCCGGCAAGTTCCGTAGGCGCGATCAAAGACCTCAACGGTTGGAAAGCGTTCAACGTTGCCGGTTTCGGCCAACAACTTGCACGGCTCCGCGCGCTCCCGGTCGGTGCTGGTGTTGTACGTCCTGTGTACGAAGTAAATGTGGTCAAGCCGAACACGAACGACCTGATGGCATATACGATGTATGTTGATGCGCTGGACAAAAAAGTCTGGTGGCGACAAAACCGTATCCACACCAGCGACGACGGGCAGGAGATGACCACTGTCGCCGCACGTCCCGCCGCCGCGCCCATGGTCACACCCTTTAGCGGCACCTATAACGGCACACCGGGTAGCCTGGCATGCGATTCACCTAAGCCGTTTACAGTTCCCGCTAACACCAGGCAGATCGTAGCTGTCGCAACCGCGGACGTGCCGGCGAACGATATTATTCTCTATCTGCTCGCCCCTGATGGCACCATCCTGGCAAGTTCGGATACCGCCACCAGTCCCGAAGCAATCGCATATTCCCCGACGGGTGCGATTCCGGCAGGAACCTACAGCGTGCAGGTTTGTCCATTCGCGGACCCGACAGCACCTGCCATCGCACCATTTACCTACAGCGGTACGGTAACCACCAACGATACACCACTGCCGGATGTTCAAGTTTACCCGCCCAAGTGGAAGTTCTTTACGTCGAACCCACCGCTCAACTATTCCAACACCGATACGCGCGTGCTGGGTTGTTGGGAATCTGTGCGGAATGGCACACCGATTCCAGGTTGTCAGATCGAGTTGCGTAACACGGCAGCACGAGCACCCTGGGATTACATTGTGACCGCTGGTACGCCAAGCTTCACGACAATCGGCAACAGTGCAAACACGTCGGAAGCATGGCTCAGTCCACTGACGCCAGCCGAGGAATATCGCCCAGCCAGCGCTACACGCGAATACGATTTCCCCTGGACGAACCAATGGTATACCTCTAAGTGTAATCCGGCCTCGCTGTCCAGTCCGCAGCGCAACGATATCGACGCAGCAGTAACCAATCTGTTCTCGTCGCATAACCGCATGCATGACTGGTCGTACTATCTTGGGTTCACCGAGCAAAACTACAATGCACAACTCTCGAACTTTGGGAACCAGAGTACCGGCGTGATTCCGGGCGGCGATCGCGATCCCGAGACTGGTAACGCCCAGGCAGGTGCGCTCACGGGTGGTGCTCCTAGCTATCTGGGTCGCGACAACGCCAACCAGATCTCCTTGCAGGATGGCGTTCCCGGCATTACCAATATGTATCTGTGGCAGCCGATCGCAGCAGCCTTCTATGGTGCCTGTGTTGACGGCGACTACGATATGTCGATCATCGGTCACGAATACACCCACTTGATCTCGAACCGCATGGTCGGCGGTCCCGATGCGGGATTGACGGGTCACCAGGCTGGGTCGATGGGCGAATCGTGGTCGGACCTGGCAGCAGTCGAGTATTTGAACGAATTCGGCTTCGCTCCCGCGAATAATCCCTTTGTCGTCGGTGCCTATGTGACGCAGAACAAGGCGACAGGTATTCGCAACTACAATATGAGCAACAACCCGCTCACCTATAGCAACATTGGCTACGACTTCTCTGGTCCCGAAGTCCACTCGGATGGCGAAATTTGGGACGGCGTAAACTTCCTCATTCGCCAGAAGTTCCTTGAGAAGTATCCCAATGGTGCCAACAGTGCCGTCACGCAGCAAGCCTGTGCAATGGGCGAATACAGCGCGGCAGTTTGCCCTGGCAACCGGCGCTGGATTCAGAACGTCTTCGACGCGTTCTTGCTGATGCAGCCTGCCGTAAGTATGCTGGACGCACGTGATGCTTACCTTGCCGCTGACCGTATGCGCTTCAACGGCGCTAACCAGAAATTGCTGTGGGATGCCTTCGCCTTCAAGGGTATGGGCGTCAACGCGGTGTCAAACGGTACCAATGACACGGATCCACAGCCGGGCTTCGAATCACCGGTGGTGACGAACGAACCGTTGATTACCTTCAACATCGTTCGTGATGGCACTTCGACGCCGATTCCAAACGCCAAGATTTACGTCGGACGCTACGAAGCACGTTCGACACCAATTGCCGACACCAATGCTTCAACCGCGCTCCCCGCCCGCGCCCGATTCGTCCCCGGCACCTACGAGATCAACGTACAAGCCCCTGGCTTCGGTGTCCAGCGCTTGAAATTCGTAGCAACGGCGAACCAGAATCAGACGCTTAAGATTGGCATCGGGATGAACCTGGCATCCATCACACACGGCGCTCGCATTTATGGCAACGGTGCGACGACCGGAACGACCAACCGCGACTATAACCTCCAGAACCTGATCGATGATACGGAATCGACAGTATGGTCGCGTGTGGGAGTGGCGAATGCCGATGCAATCGACGACACAACCGTTACGGTCGATCTTGCTGGCGACGTTCAGACAGTCAAACGTGTCAAGGTCAGCGCCGTGTTACGGCCTGCTGACGCGAACGATCCCGGCGGCGACACCGGATCCCAAAGTCGCTTCTCAGCACTCCGAGCCTTTGAGATTTGGACCTGTAACTCGACAGTCAAGGCAAACTGTCGCGACGACGCGAACTACACCAAGGTGTATACAAGCAAGCCCGGCGCGTTCCCTGGAACGGTGCCGCGCCCAACGATACCAACAACGTTGATTGGTTCGTTCGATGTGACGCCATCCAACGCGACACATGTACGCATGCGCGTATTATCGAACCAGTGTACGGGCAACGTCTTGTTCCAGGGCGAACAGGATAATGATCCCACCAACAATACCGATTGTCGTACCGCCGCGGCTTCAAGAAGCGTACGTGCTGCCGAACTTGAAGTCTACGGCTCGCCTACGAAGAGTGGAGCAGCGTCCTCGGATGTATCGGTGACAGTAACGAACAACTAACAGCGGACCACCAACAAAACCGGAGCCAGGGAAGGTTTTCCCTGGCTCCGGTTTTTGCTGGTACCTGATGTATAAGACCAAGCAAGCGCGCTACATGCGCCACAACGATTCTACTGCTTGCATGTGCTGCTCGTTACTTCGCAAGCTCAGAGGCCCACGTCAGCGCTCGCTCGCCGGTTCGCTAGACACGTAATCCACCAGCAACCCAAGTTCGCGGTCGTCGCCGCTCGCGCCCGGAGTGGGAACGAAGGTTGGCGTGTGCAGGTCGAGTTGAAGTTCGGTGGAGCAGCTGCCATCGTCCTTGCAGAGCGGGGGCACATACATCTTGTAACTACGCCACGACGCATCGACGCCAAACGTGGAGCATTGTGTTTGTACGCACATCGTTGCAACGACAGGTGTATTGTCGGGGCGCGGCGCGGCGAGGTGAACCCGCACCAGTGTGCCATGTTCACCCGCACGGAGGCGTGCGGTGGCAGCGCCCGTTGTCCAACGCACCTGGCGCTCGCCTTCGCGCTCCGGCGCGTACATACCGCCAACGAAGCCTACGTCCAGGCCATCGCCGACATCTACTGCGGCAGGAGCGGGGGACGAGCGCAAGTTACGCCAACCCCACTCAGTTACCGCACGCTGATCGGCGTAAAAGCCCGCGAACGCACGCCGCGCTCCTTCGTCGTCGCCCATACGACGCAGTACGTCGCCAAGTCGCGTCGTAGCGACGAAATACAACTCGTTGCGGTCACGCGCACGTCCGTAGGCTTTCGCGGCACGTTGAAGCTCGCCCTGCTGGTCATAGATCATCGCCATCTTCATAGGTGCGCCGGACGCTGACTGGTCGATACTGGCAGCGCGGTTATAGCGTTGGAGCGCCAGGTCATCAGCGCCCCGCCATGCTGCGACATCGCCCCAGGCGACCATCGCGCTATAGCGCACACCTTTCACCGCCCAGGCATACGGGTATGCCCGCAACGGCAACAGCATCACGAGCGCCACGGCAACAGCGACGACGTGTCGCGCTCGTGACGAGGCGCTCCACCATGGCATCGTCCAGAGCGACGCCGCGAACGGAATCAGCGCCGGAAACAGCAACTGGCGGTAGCGCGCCTCGCCATGCGTTACAACGGTAACGCCAACCACATACACCAACCAACCAAGCAGCAACGTCTTGGAACGCGACCATGGTGCGACGACCAGAGCCAACATCGCGCTCACGAGCACGACCAGATATAACCCATCGTCCAGCAGCAGCGCGCCCACAAACGGCACCAGCGGGACATCCTCGTAGTAGCTCACCTGGAGAAAGCGATCCTGGATCGGCTTCACACGCCAGAGGTATATCCAGTTTGGCACGATCTTACGGACAAGAATCGCCGGATCCTCGCGTAGTCGCGCCATGCCTTTGGAGGTGGCATAGTCGGCGCGAGCGACCGGATTGGGAATGGCTTCAAGCGTGCGGTGGATGTCGCCCATCGTCTCGCGCGGCTCGTTGAACACCCACAAATTGTAGGACAGGCCAGTTTCGACTGGAATCAAGCCGCCGTAGGCCACGTAGTTACGAATTGTCCACGGCGCGATCGTCGCGCATGTGAGCAGCACACACAACACTGCACCCCACACACGAGGCCGCAATCGCGCGGTGCGAGGTCGCCACGCGATCATCCAGACGACCAGTAGCGGCAACGCGGCGAGCGATGCCGAGCGCGTGAGCGTGGCGAGGCCAAGGAGCACGCCCAGAAGCGCGGCAACGCCGAGGCGTGGCTGGCGCACCCAGCGTAACGCCGCCACCAGCGCGGAGATGAATAATGCCGTAAAGAGCGTTTCCGACATCCATAGGGAAGCGAACGTGATGAATGGCAGCATGACCGCGCTGATGGCGGCGGCGATCAGTCCGGTGCGGCGAGCGCGCGCAGGATCGTTGGCGACGACCGCTCTACCGAGCAGATACCACAGCGCAATGGTCGCCGTACTCAGAGCGATATTCGGCAGCGCCGCCCAACGCAGATCGCCGCCAGCCAACCACAGCGACCCTGCCAGCCATAGCGGGTACAGCGGAGCGCGCAGCCAGCGATAGTGTTCGTAAAAGACCCAGCCACGCCCCGCGACGAGATCATGCGCCACGCGCAGGTATTCGTTTTCGTCGTTGGCAGGCGCGTGCAGCGGTACGCGCCACCAGACCCATAGACGCAGGGCAAGCCCCAACAGGATGATCAGAGGGAGTGTGTATCGCTTGAGCCAGCGCATCATCGCGGACCGCCCGCACGTTGCTCATTGACGATTTGAGCAGCCGGGTTCACGGTGTCGATCCAATCGACCATAACCCCCAACGCACGGTCGTCGCCGTTGGCACGGTCGAACGCACGCGGGCGAAACGTCGGCGCGTCGAGCGTGATCATCATCAGCGCATCCGTGGAAGGCATATCTTCGGGCAGCGGCACATCGTACACCTGCCACGGATCACTGACCAAGAGTTCGGCGACGAAGCGCCCATCGACACTAACACGCACTGGCAGATTGTCACCAGTCACGGCATCCGACGGGCGACCATGCGCCAACCGCAGCCGCAACGTACCGCCGTTTGTGGGGCGGGCGAGCCATGCCTGGGCATGCGCGGTAGTCCAGCGCATACCATCGGCGGCGGCATGCCATCCCTCGATGTTGCCCAGGTCAAGGCCATCGCCAAGGTCGAGGCGCGTCAATGGGCGAGGACCGTATGAGAGGCGCATCCAGCGTTGCAGGTCCTCAAGCGACGCCGTTTCATAGGCGAACTCACGACGCGCTTGATCCACGTCGCCACGTTCTCGCGCCAGGCCACCGAGCAACAGGTGTGCGTAGGGATGGTCCGGCACAACTTCAGTCGCATCCTGCAACAGCGTTTGGGCGTCAGGACAGCCGTTACCAACCGGACAGGCGGCAATCGCAGCGCGCGCGAGGTCAACGCGAGCGAGCGCAGATGCAGGATCGGCACGAAGCGTCGCCGCGCCATCGCCGCGCCACAGCGCCCAATGCTTGCGAACCAGCATCGCGCCTTCGCCAGGGTACGGTCGGTGAAGCAACAACAATCCTACGAACGCGATCAGTGTCACCGCCGCACCTGCAAGTCGGATCTTTGGCCATGCGTCGCGTCGCAATCGCATGGAGAACAACGCGGCGGCGCCGCACGCCAGCACGGGATAAAGCGGTACGCGGTAGCGCAGTTCCACATGAAAGACCAGGCTCGTGACGACGACGTAGGCCGCCCACGCGCCCAGAAACCAGCGCAAGGCAGCGTATGGTAACAGCCACAACCCAAGCGTTCCCGCGAGCGCCAGCACGAGCCATAGGCCGTCGCCGAGCAACAATCGCGACCAGACCTCGACGGGTGGCACCCAGATCGCACGACGACTCCGCATGTCGTCCCAGTATTCCAGCGCGACCAGTTTTTGCGCCTCGCCCCACATCTTGCCCACGAAACGCGCCGGATCGGCAGTGATGCTGGCGATGCCGTTTGCCATGCTTACCGACTGCCGCTGACCTCGGTCGTCGCCCAGGCTATACAGATAGCTTTTGACGGCCTCGCGTCCGGCGGCCTCATTGTCCAGCCACAGGTTTTCCGCGCCCGTGGTGTCGATCAAGATTAAATGTCCATACACCGCATAGTTGCGTGCCGTCCAGGGTAGTATGACCGCAAGTGTTGCTACTATGAACGGCAACGCCAGGACGAGCAGGGATGCTCCGCGCCGCCACCCACGCGGCGATGGTTCGCCGGACGGCCCTAACACCAACAACCACAGCACACCCAATGGCAGCAGCGGCAGCGCGACCGAGCGCACCAGCGCCAGCAATCCAAGTGCAACGCCCGCTCCCACTGCCAATTGCCAGGACCGGAAGCGTCGTGCCGCCACCAACAGGCTCAGCACGACCAGCAGACCGACGACAAAGGTCGTTTCGGTCAGCAATTCGGTGGCGTTGGCTGCCAGCGTAAACGACGCGGCAACGAGCCCGGCGGCAAGGAGCGGGGCGCGTTCGTTGTGTTGAGGCAACGCCAGTCGCACGAACAGCCATTGCAGGTACACGCCACCTGTGCTGATGAGCGCCTGGACCAGCCGCACGCGCTGCACCTGTGAATCGAACAATTGGAATACGACTGCGAGGAACGCGGGGTATAAGGGTGGACGCATCAACGGCAGGTCGTGGTAGCCTTTGCCTTGCAGCCACGTCAACGCCTGATTGAAATATTCGCGCTCGTCACCGCCCAAAGGATAGAGGCGATGCCAGCGCCACACCGCGAGCCGCAATACAAGCGCTACAACGAGCAGCACCCCGAGCGCGAGCCGTCCGCGCCATGTCGCGGGCAGCAGCCATGGCTGTAGCGCTCGCACTAGGACGATTCCGCGCGACCCATCTGGCAGGTCGCACTAGGGGCGACCCCATCCACAGGAGCCGGAGGCGCTCCAAGTGTCGCCCAATCCACACACGCACCCAGCAATCGCAACTGCTGGCTGACCTGCTGGCGGCGTGCCAGCCCACGCGGTCCTTCAAGGAAGATCGACGCCCGTAGCTCGACCACGACATCCTGCCCCGGCGTGGTCGCCGGAAGCGGCACAGCGATCTCCTGCCATTCCGTGCCGATAGCAATAGGCGTTGGCGTCACGGCCGCACCGCCAATCAGCACCTCAATCGTCGCCGGAACTTCGATCTCCCCGCGTGGACTCGCCAGCCGTAGCGTTAAGGTCTGCGGTGTTCCGTTTCCCGCGCCGACGAATCGTAACCGCGCATGATCGCTGGACCAACGGTAGCCCGAATCGAACGGATGCACGGGATCTGTGTATTCACGCTCGTAGAAACCATCCATGTAGCCCCAATCGAGCGCGTTCCCGAGATCGACCGTATCGTTGGGCGGAGGTCGCAGGTTGTCCCACGCCCAACGGGTCTGATTGGCAAGTTCGAGCGGTCGAGCAGCAAAGGGATTTTGCGCACAGGCGATCTCGCCAGGAGCACAAACCGCATTTCCACGAGCGCGGTATATTTCGCCTTCCACCAGATAGCGCTGGGGCGTGGTTTTCATGGACTGCAACAGCGCCAATGCTCGTTGGTCCTCGCCCTCGCGTGCGTCGATGCGGGCTTGCAGCAACGCGAAGCAGTCCAAGCCGTTTGGACCGTTTTCGACCCGGCGTTGCGAACCAATGTCCACCCAGCGTTGTGCCGTCGCCACGTCCCCGACGGCGAGCGCGGCGTCGGCGCGTTCGCAGTCGCCATGTATGATACGACTACGTACAGCTATGAAGGTATTGTAGAGCGTCGAAAGGTCGTTGCCGTTGTTCATCGGTCGCCAGTAGCCGTAGGATGGGGCGATCAACGCCAACAGGAGCGCCGACGTTCCCAACGCGACCAGCATACGTTGGCGGCTGACGCCGCGCACACTCCACTGGCTGAGGGCACACGCCGCGAAGATGAACAGGAACGGCATCAACGGCACACGGAATCGATTGATCGCGAAGAAGAGCGGCCCCGTCACAAGGTTATAAAGCAGCCACGCGACCAGTAGGCCCTTGCCAGCACGTCCACGCCGCCCGATCATGCCGAACACTGCCAGCGGCACGACGATCACGTATATCGTGTCGTCGAACAACAGCCCCAGCGTATGCGGAATCGGGATCGCACCCTGCGTGTAATTGGAGCGCATACGCTCCGCGCCACCGTAGTTAAGTTGCACGAGGTCGAACAATTCGCCGATGGATTTACGCATGAACTGCGCCGGATGCTGCATGACCCAATCGACAGCGTAGGCATAGGCGAAAGACTGACGTTCGGACTGGCTTGGAATCTCGCTGAGGGCGCGAGCGACGACCAATTCCTCTCGTCCTCCCGTCACACCCAGCATAGCGTTATAGCCGCCGGTTGTATCGATCAGGATGAAGCCACCGCCGAAGAAACGCGAGTTATACACGCTCCACGACAGGATCGTAACCGACACCGCCAGCGTGAACAGCGCCGCCACCCATAGACGAGGGACAAGCAGAGATGACCGACGAACAGGTTTATGCTCTCCATTCTCCTGGGGCACGTCCATCGTCGCGCCCTTGTTCGCCACCACCCACAGCGCCACGAACGGCATCATCGCGGCAAGCAGGCTACGGGTGAGCGCTCCCAGGCCGAGGATAACGCCACCGGCGATCAGCAACCCATAGCGCCATAGTCGGTTCGTCGCGGTCAGTGGAGTTTGCGCCCAGATCACCAGCAGCAGAAAGCCCAGCAGCAGGATCGCAACAAACAGCGTTTCTGACAACAGCAGAAACGCATAGGTCGCCAACGAATAGCTGAACGCCATCAGCCATCCGGTCCACAACGCGACACGATGGGCAAAAGCCGGATGGCTAATGCGAGCGCCGAGCAGCATCGCCAGTCCAACGCTCGCCGTGCTCATCAGCGCCTGTGACACGCGGACGGGCCAGACATTTTCGGGACCGAACAGCCATATATGCGGCGCGAGGTAGAGCAAATATACGGGTGGGCGGGTCCAGATCCATTCCTTGTAGAACGAGAATCCGCGTCCCTGCGCCAACCAGGTCGCGGCAGCCAGGTATTCGGCCTCGTCAGAAATTTGCCCGGGGTAGGGCAACGTCCACCACACCAGCAAGCGCACCGCGAGCGCGGCGACAAGCGGCGCGGCATACATCAGCCAAACCGGAACGGTCGCACCCTCGCTGGCACTGCGTCGCGACTTCATGGCTTGATCGTTACCTCGCCCAGCACGATCGCATCGTCCAGCATTGGGGCATCGGTACGCACGCCGAGGCGTGCGCCGTCGTCGGCGCGGTACATACCCATCCGTAGCACGTAGGTGCCGGGGGCGATGTCGGGCGGCAGCACGATTGTGCGGTCGTCATGCAGCAACGCTCCCGACTCGGTCCAGCGCGAAGTCGGCTGACCGCCCTCCATCGGCGGTCCATCAGTTTGCAGGATCGGGCGTGGATCGTCAGGCGTGGTGAGATGCACGAATACATGGTAGTTGGTATCACGCATGTCTACCAGCGGCTCCCAGAACAGCGTGAAGGGCAGCGTTGTTCCAGGTCGCAAGCCACCAGGGAACGGTTCGACACTGTAGCCGCGCAATCGTAGTTGATCAGCGAAGATCGCTTGGAGTGGCGTTTGCGGTTCGGGAACCACTCCGGCGATGTCGGGCATGTTATTACAATACAACCGCACGCCCACGAAACCAGCGTATGGCTGCTCACCGCATTGGATGCGCCGATTGCGGTCGCCATATTGAAACGCCAACCCGACCAGTCCCACGTCATCGCCCTCGGCAGGTTTGTCTACCAAACGAGCATGCGCCGGAGCAATGAGCAACCAGGCGCGGCTCACACGTTGTAAGTCAGACCGGATCAACACGTCAAGTTCATTGCGGTTGAATCCTTCGGCGCGTCCCATTTGCGGATATACGTGCGCTTCAGGCAATGTGAAGGTGGCGACACGACGAGCGTAATATGTGTATAGCGGTGCAATCGTGTCAGGATGGACGATCACCAGATCGTCAGGATGGACGTGTTCGGCGAGCCGCTGTACGGCAGCGCGGTAGTCCTCGCGCAATTTCGCGCCTGAAAAGATGCCACGGTCTGGCTGGAACAGCGCCCGCTGCTGCGCCATGAGCGCCCCAACGACGACCATCGCGCCCACCAGTGGCAAAGCGAACTGAGTCATACGTCGCGGCGAGAACGGGCGCACGACGGACGGGAGCGCCAGCGACCAGGCCAGCAGCAGCAACCAGAACGGAAACACGCTCACCAGGTAGCGTGTTTCGTAGAACGGCTCGCGGCTCAGTACCAGCAAGAACAACAGGAGCGGCACACCACCCAGCACCACCAGCATGATCGCGCCGCGTCGCGTATCCGCACGTCGCAGATCGAGGCCGACACGCACGACGCCGAGAACCGCCAGCACGCCAAAGGGGATAAACCAGCGCCACGGCACCGAGCCAACGAACTGCGCCAGGGAGAACTGCGCGACGGTGATCTTCAACGCCGCGAAGGGTCCAACCGCACTATATTGGGCGGCGGCGCTGTTGTAGCGTATGCTGCCGATGATGGCTCCGACGACGATAGCACACGCCAGCATCGTCGCGATCAGCGCGGGCCAGCGTGTCGCACGCTGCTGATGGAGCGCCCAGGCGACCGCGCACCCCAGCAGCGGCAGGAGCAGCAGACGGTGAACGAAAGGGAAGCACCAGCGCGAACGCGATCCACACGAGCCAGCGGCGACGACCGCCCAGGCGCATGGCGCGGGCGAACAACAACGCATTGATCACGACGACCAGCAGCGCGAGGCTATACACCTTGGCTTCTTGAGCGAGCCCAAGTCCCCACGGCGCGAATGCGAGCATCAGCGCCGCCGCCAGGCCGATCACACGACCACGTAGCTCCGCGCCAAGGGCATACAGCGCCGGAACCGCCAACGCTCCCGCCAACGCGGACGGCGCACGCAGCGCCCATTCACCGTCGCCGAGCGTACGCGTCACCAGTTTCAGCAATACATGGTAGAGCGGGTAGCCCTGCGACGGACGCACCAGGTCGAAGAGCAATGCGCTGAGATAGGTATTGGTCACATAGGCCTGGGTCGTGCCTTCGTCCAGCCAGAGGCTTTGAAAATCGAGATGCCGGAAGGCGAACGGCAGCGCCAGCGCGAACAGTGCTAGCGTCAGCAGCCAATCAGCATATCTTGCCCCGGTCTTATCGTGTGCCATAATGTCGCGCCGCTTGCTCGTAGACAGCTTCAAAGCGTGCCGCAACATCCGACCAGCGCAATTCTCGTTCGACCCGTTGCCGCGCTGCCGTTCCATACTGTTGGGCGAGTGAGGGCGCGTCAAGCAAACGATTGATTGCCGCTGCCAGCGCCGGGGCGTCGCCTTCGGGCGTCAGCAACCCATGTTCACCATCGGTGATGACTTGCGGTATTCCGGCGATGTGACTGGCGACGATCGGTTTGCCGAGTGCCATCGCTTCCAGCAGCACGTTCGGTAAACCATCGACGTTGCCGCGTTGGTCATGGACAGACGGGAACACCGCCACATCTGCCATCTCGAAATAGGTCGGCACATCGTCATGCCCGACAACCCCAGGCATGATCACATGTTGGGCGATACCCAGACGTTGCGCCTGACCGCGCAGGTCGTTGAACAGATCACCCTGTCCCGCCAGCACCAACACCGCGTTCGGGTGCTGCGCGATGACGCGTGGCATCGCGTCCAGCAGGACGTCGAAACCCTTTTTGTAAACCATGCGACCGAGGCTGAACAGCACAGGTTGATCGGGCGCGAGGCCGAGCCGCGCCCGCAGGTCCACCGCGCCGGGAACTCCTGGCTTAAACGCTTCGGCATCGACGCCATACGGCACCAGCACCATGCGTTCAGATGGACCTCCTAGCGCCGCCAGACGTGCCGCGAGGTCGCCGGAACAGGCTGTGATCGCTCCCGCTTCGATGGCTGCCCAGCGCGCCGCCCACGCCACTGGCGCGGAGCGTTCGGCAAGGAATACATCTGAGCCATGCAAACTAATCACCAGCGGCAGGTGACGCACACGCGCGCAGAGCGCCGCGACCGGACCGTTCGGCAGCGCCCAATGCCCGTGAATCATGTCGAAGTCGCCTGTCGCCGTCAGAGCAAGCAGCGCACGCATTCCGGCCTGCAACGCGAACGGCGCAGCCCATAGAGCCGCTTCACGCATACCAATGTCCCCGTGCATGGCAGCGGCATAGCCCCATACTTCCAGGTTGGGATGGGGCGCATATTCGTACGTGTGCAGATGAACGCCGCGCTCGACCGCACCACGTCGCAGGTCGGCCCGGTGCGGCATCAGCACATGGACCTCATGTCCGCGCGCTACGACCGCCGCCGCGATCTCCTCGATGAACGGTGCGGTTGTTTCGCCCTGCCACTTGGGATACGAGGTCGTTAGCATGGCGATTTTCACGTTTGTTCCATCACTTTACCTACGATTCTTCGGCGCTAGCGTGGTGCGGGAGCCACCGACGCATCGAGCGGCGTGGCACCAGCATAATCCGCCGGAAAACGATAAATATAGATCGGCCTGCGTCCGAGTTGTTTGGTACCGCTATACACCCTGGTAAATCCGGCGATCTCCTCGCCGCGACTGAGTGGACGCAACGCCGACGCGGCGATCTCGCCCGGCCCGTTCATGCCGTTGATCAGCAGATAATCCGCGCCGTAATAACGTGCGATCCGCATGATCGTCACCGCATCGGGATCGTCGTTGGTGAGCGGCACGTTGGGAATCATCAGGGACGGGCGATCCGCCTCGAAACTGACTTGCCAGGGGATGCGCGTCATCACCACGTCATCGCCCGCCGTATTATCGCGCAGCCAATGGTATGCCGCCAAATCCGGTAACCAGTCGCGCCCCCAGTAATCGGTGCTGGTGGGGTCTAGTTCACCTTCGATAGCGCGAACATGTGGCACGAATGAACTCCAGATCACGACGAGCGCCAGGATGGCTGCCAGTCCCGCGAAACGTCCACCGCGAAAGGCCAACACGCGGTCAAACAGCGCACACAACGCCGCCATCGCGACGAGCAGGAGCCAGGGGATGAACGGCAAAAAGTAGCGTTCCTCATTGGCGTGCCAGTAGGTCACCAGGAACACCGTGTACAGTACGCCGACCGTGGCGACTAGCCCGATCAGCATGCGCTGGCGACCGCGCAGGAGCAACAAGCCAAGAAGCGCGAGCCAGGTTGGTGCCGAGGCTGTGAGCGCGCCGCCGAGCCATGGCAAATTGTCATAGGCAGCTTTGGCTGGCACGCCCAGGAGTTGCGCTTTGGGCGGCAACAGGTATGCTCCAACCGCCACGACCTGAGTCCAGAGCTTACCCCAGGAGCGATCCCAACCCCAGCGCAAAATCCAGGAGCGATTCGGCAGATCGCCGAAGTAGACGCGATAGATTTCTTCCCATGCCTCGCTGCGGGTTCCCTTGAAGCCCAGAATCCAGGCATCGTAGCTTTCGGTCGAGAACAGGGGACGGCCCCAGATCAGCAGGTTACGCAGGATGTAGGGCGAGATGACAATCGCCGCAAGGCCACCCCATATGAGTACACCGCGCC
The DNA here is from genome assembly GCA_963790835.1 of uncultured Chloroflexia bacterium. Taxonomy (GTDB): domain Bacteria; phylum Chloroflexota; class Chloroflexia; order Chloroflexales; family Kallotenuaceae; genus JBBSGA01. The sequence goes on along the minus strand of CAWBPU010000002.1, from coordinate 434,454 downwards.
ACGGCAATCGCACTCCCTCCCTGGTGCGCCCCATCCACCATGACACCGCAGCCCACGCCAACATCGCGACAGCGAAGATCGCGCCTGATGGCTTTTGCAGCACCATCAGTCCGGTCAGCACACCCGCGCCGATCCACAACGCGGTAGGCGATGGCCACGGTTGTTTGCGCCGTCGCCCGCGTTCATAGACCAGCGCCGTGCGTGTGACAGGAGGATCGAGCGCCGTCGCGCACCAGGCGCGGAAGAACAACCAGATCGCACCCATGCTCAGGACGACGAAGCCCAGGTCGGTGGTGCTAAAGATCGTCAGCCGGAAGAAGAAATGATTGATCAGCGTCAGCACCGCCGCCAGCAACCCGACTCGACGATCCCAGAGCGTCGCGCCGATGTGGTACACCAGCAGCAATAACACGACGTTGAACACGATATTCGACAGGCGCGCGGCAAACGCGGTCGGTCCGAGCAACGCCATCCACGGCAGCATCCAGACCGGCTGCAACAACGGCCAGGTTTCCTGTGGTCGATATACCGAACCTGTTGGTTCGAGCCAGTAGAACTGCGTGACATACGGCACGCGCCAGCCCTCGCCGCGCAGGATACTCCGAGCGACTACGGCGTTGTCAGCATAATCGGCGTGTCCGACGAAGGGCAGCTTGTCATGGAGCAGGGCAAGTTGCCACGCGACGAACAGCCCACCTGCGATGCCGAGCAGCAACGGTGTCACCCAGCCCTCGATCAACCAGCGCCGCACCTTGAGCAACGCTTCCGGCAACCAGAACGGACCCGCCATCAGTACCAGCACCGTTAGGGCGACAAACGGAATCAGGGGCAGCAACAGCGAGCGGTCGTAACGCAGGAGTTCCAGCGACGGCACCGTGGGCAGGTCGGCGCGCAACAGAGTCGTGACGAGCATCAGCAGACTGACCACGGCCAGCGCAGTTAATCCACCCGTCATCAGCGCCTCGCCGCGTGTTACGCGCACCCAGAAGGCCAGTACGATGCGGCGGAGTTCCCGCCAGCACAACAGCGCTGCGGCGACGACGGTCATCCACAGCAGCGCGGGCATCGCCGCCGCTGTCCAGGGACGTGCCAGCCACAACGCCACACCGACGAACGCGACGACGATAGCTCCAATCAGCAACGCGGGTCCGACCCGTAGCGTGCGCCAACGCACCGCCAGCATCGCCAATAGAACCAATCCGGCGTAACGCATGAGCGTTGCCCATCCACCGGCAAAGATACTGGCAGATGGCGCGACATCAAGCGTCAGCCGATCAACGCGCACACCCTTGGCACGGATATCAGCATACTTTTCAGTGCTGGTGAAGGTGGGCGTGACCACCAGTTCGAGGCGCAGGTCGGCGCTTCGGCGTAGCGTGGCGGGAATCGTGAAGGAATAGTCTGCCCATGCGTTTGTAGGTTGAAATTGCGCGACAGCGCTCGCCGTGCCGTTATCGTAGGCATACAGCGTTACGTCCGGCTGGCGCGGCTCCTCGATCAGCGTATCGTCGGGCCAACCCTGGATGCGTAGCACACCATCGGTAGCGCCCGCACCGGCACCTGGCACTACGAACTGAGCGCGTCCACGGGTCCAGCGCGAACGACCGTCCGCGCCGAGTTCATCCGAATACCAGCGTCCATCGATTTCCGACGCTTCGTCCAGCGATTCGGACGAGCGCACAAACAGTTGATCGCCCAACGAGCCGATCGCGATCGATGTTTGCATTGGCAATCTGTAGAGGAAGATGCCAAGCAGCAGCGCAACCAAAGCGGGCAGGAACACAAAAACATCGGACAGTCGGCGCACGTCGATCTGCCGGCGCGTCGTTGTTGAAAACGAAATAGGCCTTTGCACGTTGCGTATTATACGGGGAAACGTGGGAATGTGGCCTGATAGAGACTACCAGGCATACTGAAAGCGTGAAAACGGTGGTACTGATCGCGACGACCAGCACCACCAGGACCAGGTATGCGGTGGGCAAGCCGGAATCTTTCCAGCCTTTATGCTACCTTCGATGATCGTGACATTCTCGAAACCTCTGTCCTTCGGCGTTTTCACCGCCTAAGACACCCAGCAAACACCGGATTTATTCCAGTATCTTGCGGACTTCCGCCAGTTCGTCGGCGCTGAGTTTCCATTCGGCAGAGCGCACGTTGGCCTCCACCTGTTCGATCTTGGTCACACCGGCGATCACCGATGAAAGCTGTGGCTGACCCAGTAACCAGGCAATTGCCAGATCGCCCATCGTGTGTCCACGCTCCTCGGCCCAGGCGGTCAAGGTACGCACCCGTGCGAAGTTTTCGGGCGTGAAATAGTTTTGGACGTAGCCGTTCGATTCGCCACGGCTACCGCTCGGCGCTGGCTCGCCTTCGCGATACTTGCCGGTCAGGAATCCACCCGCTAACGGGAAGTAGGGCAGGATACCGACACCGAAGGCTTCGCAGTACGGCACCAGTTCTTTCTCGATGCTCCGTTCGAGCATGTGATAGTGCGGCTGGATCGACACGAAGGGTGCCCACCCACGAAACTCGGCAACGTCGTTGGAGCGGCACAGTTGCCATGCCAGGTAGTTGGACGCGCCGATGTAGCGCACTTTGCCGCTCCGCACGAGGTCGTCCAGTGCCCGCATGGTTTCCTCGATCGGCGTCGTTTCGTCCCAGGAGTGAATCTGAAGCAGATCGATATGATCGGTTTGCAGACGCCGCAGACAGGCGTTGACGCCCTCCATAATGTGATAGCGCGATGCACCACGATCATTGGGACCATCGCCCATTGGACTACGGACCTTGGTACCGAGGACAATACGATCCCAGCGCCCCGCCAGCGCCGCGCCGAGGGCTTCCTCGGATTTGCCACGTCCGCTATACACATCAGCGGTATCGATAAAGTTGACGCCGAGATCCATGGCATGATGGACGATGCGAGCAGTTTCCTCGACGTTGACCTTCGCGCCGAACTGGTTACCACCCAAGCCGATCGTCGAAATCTTGACGCCGGAGCGTCCGAGCGAACGATATTCCATGAACATTCTCCTTATCTCCGACCAACGACCAACGGAGTAAACGCCTCACAACCTATGCGAGCACATTGCTCTAGCCAGTCAGTCTTCTACATGCTCCGCCTGCTTTATACATGTCGTTGGTCATTCGTCAGTGGTCGTTGGTCGGTTGAGCGGAGCAAGGCGCTCGTGCCATGCGTCTGTCACGTAGGCAAGGTTGCCACGACAGATCGTGGCTTGCAGGTGCAGATCGCGGTCAAAGATCAACAGATCGGCATCGTAGCCCACTGCCAGCCGACCTTTGCGTTGCGCGACGTTGGCGGATCGCGCCGGATTGATCGTGAGCATAGACACAGCCTGTGCCAGCGGCACATTGACCATCTCGATAAGATTGCGCAGCGCTTGTGCCATTGTCAACACACTGCCAGTGATTGTGCCATCGGCAAGGCGTGCGACCCCGTCGATCACTCGCGCGGTTTGTCCGGCGAACGTGAACGTCGCGTCGGGCAATCCCGCCGCCGCCAGCGCGTCAGTTATTACAACCGTGCGATCCGGGCCAAGCGCGGCGATCAGCGCCCGCATCACCGCCGGATGCACATGTGCGCCATCGGCGATCACCTCGCCGCGCACTGTGGGCGATTCGATGATCGCGCCCAATGCACCCGGATCGCGATGCAGCAACGGACGCATGGCGTTGAAACAATGGGTTGCATGCGTGATACCTTGCGCGATGCCTGCGCGTGCCTGGTCATAGGTCGCGTCGGTATGTCCAATGCTGACGGTCGTCCCCGCCGCGATCAGCCGAGCGATCATCGCATCCGCGCCTGGAAGTTCGGGGGCGACCGTGATCAGCTTCAGATAGCCTTGCGCGTCCTCGATCAATTGCGCGATCTCGTCCTCATCTGGCAGACGTAGCCACGATGGGTCGTGTGCGCCGCGCCGCAACACATTCATGTACGGGCCTTCCAGGTGGATGCCCAGGTTTTCGGCGCTATGTGGCGAACCACCGTGCGTGACATCATCTGCTTCGATAGCGGCGACCGCTGCGCGCACCTGTTCGTGCGGCGGTCCACCGGGTGTCCCAACCGTGCCGACCAGAAATGCCGTCGTTCCGGTCGCGGGTGCCCAGCGTGCATAGTTGCGTATTTCCTCAGCATCGGTGGTGTGCAGGTTGAAACCGCCGCCGCCGTGGGTGTGTACGTCAATGAAGCCGGGCGTCACGATCGCGTTGGGCAGCGCGATTGTCGCGGCGTCATCGGCGGCGATGCCTTCTCCGACCGCGATAATCGTGCCGTTCTCAATCACCACATACCGATCACGGGATTCCACCCCATCCGACACAAGCCGCCCGCAGCGTAGGACAAAGCGTTTTCGTTGTTGATCATTCTCCATGGTGTCTCCACTCATAAGGGCGCAGCGTGTCCGCTACGTTTGAAAAACATATCATCGCGTTCGATGGTAACAGAAGGCTGGTTCAATCGGCTGAGATCAACCATGCCGACAAGCTCGTGCGGCATCAGGGGCATGGGCGTGGGAATGAATCCAGCGACGAACGCCAGCGTGCCAATAATTTCCATCGGGCCAATACCAGATGCGCGCAGTTGCTGCACCGACAACGATGCATGGCGTTTCGACAAACGGTGACCATCCGCGCCGATCAACAACGATATATGACCGAAGCGCGGTGCATCGAACCCTAGCAAATGGTACAACCAGATTTGTCGGGCTGTACTCGACAGTAAGTCGGCTCCGCGCACCACATCGCTGATGTGCATCAGTGCATCGTCCACGACCACCGCTAATTGATAGGCATAGACGCCATCGGCTCGTCGTAGGATAAAATCGCCCGCAACCTGCGCGACATCCTCCTCCACGCGCCCCTGGCACAGGTCGTCAAAGACGATCCGCGTAGGGTGGTCCGGCAAACGCAACCGAAGCGACGGCACACGGCCGCTGGCGGCTCGGCGTTTGCGCTCGGCGGCGCTGAGCGAGCGACAGGTGCCGGGGTAGCGTCCACGATCTTCGCCAACATGCGGAGCCGACGCAATAGCGCGTAGCTCTGCCCGCGTGCAATAACAGGGATACACCAGATCATCGGCGACCAACCGAGCGATCGCCTGATCGTAGAAAGAGCGCCGTTCAGACTGCACGTATGGACCATATGCGCCGCCACGATCCGGTCCTTCGTCCCAATCGAGACCAAGCCAGCGCAAATCTGCTATCTGCTGTGTGGCAAACGCCGGTCGCGAACGGTCGGGATCGAGGTCCTCTATCCGCAGCACGAGTGTCCCTGCCTGTTGCCGGGCGTGGACCCAACCCCATAATGCCGTCCACACGTTGCCAAGATGTAGGTCACCTGTTGGGCTAGGCGCGAATCGTCCACGCGCCACACGTTGCTCGTCCATTCCGGCGGATCTTCGCACCGCTCGCGTCGTTCGTCAAATAATTTCGGTGTTTTCGTTGTAGATCGCTTTCGTGGCTTGTGTTGTGCTTATAGGAATGTATAGACGAAAAAAGGAGTTCTAACATGAGCAACAGCGAGAATCCACAAAACGTCATCTTCAAGGCGTTGGACGGCGTACCAGCACAGGCATGGTATACAGCAGCGATCGTTTCGATCCTGGCATCGGCATATTTCCAGTTCACCGGAAAGCGCGATTGGGCGCTCTTTGTCGGACAGTGGCCTCCGACGTTCCTGGCAGTCGGTTTGTACCACAAACTGATCCGACCCGGCAACGAAAACCCTCTCGGCTAGATCGCGCCTTCTCCAAATCTAGACCAACAAATCCAGGGTGAGAACGCGAAAACAGGGTGCATATGCACCCTGTTTTCCACTTGTCCACAATTTTACGATCTTAAGTGTGGATAACTCTCGATCCTGAGGTCCCAAAGACGCTGGTAGCACGGTCGAGGTGTGCCACGTGATTTTCGGCGATGTAAGCCATTTACCTCATCGGTTAGGTGCACAACCCACGCATCCAGATTGTCATTCTGCCACGTGCAAGATTAGCCGTTGAAGAACACCCAAATTTTACAATTCAATTCGCTCGTAAACGGCTGCCCACTTGAGTTGTACACATTTTGCCAGCCACCGTTCTCGCAATCCGCATACGTCCGTGGCATCGGCTTGGAAACCGTCGGCGTTGGCATTGGCGTCGCGGTGTTCGTCGGCGTCGCAGTGTTCGTCGGCGTCGCGGTACGGGTCGGCGTCGCGGTGCGGGTCGGCGTGTTCGTCGGCGTCGCGGTGCGAGTCGGCGTCGCAGTGTTCGTCGGCGTTGCTGTATTCGTCGGTGTGTTCGTCGGCGTTGCAGTGTTCGTCGGCGTTGCTGTATTCGTCGGCGTGTTCGTCGGCGTGTTCGTTGGCGTCGATGTCCTCGTCGGTGTATTGGTCGGCGTCGATGTCCTCGTCGGCGTCGGTGTATTGGTCGGCGTGTTCGTTGGTGTTGCAGTGTTCGTCGGCGTGTTCGTCGGCGTTGCTGTATTGGTCGGCGTGTTTGTCGCCGTCGCAGTATTCGTCGGTGTATTGGTCGGCGTCGATGTCCTCGTCGGCGTCGGTGTATTGGTCGGCGTGTTTGTCGCCGTCGGCGTATTCGTCACCGTTGGTGTCGGCGTTCTGGTCGACGTGGCAGTTGGCGCGTCAGTAGGGCTAGGGATTGGCACCCAGGTAGGCGTCGGCAGGTCCTGGGCCGCGGTTGGGGGCATTGGCGGCGCATTGAATTGCACTTCGTCGCCAAGCTCATCGGCTGCGGTCACCACGATCGACTGGACACGACGATTCATCGTGTCCATGACACCGATCAAGATCACCGCCACCATAAAGACGAACATGCTATATTCGACAATTGATTGAGCCGGTTTGTACAAATTGCGTTTTCGACGCACGATGATGACCCCTTCGCGCCCAGGAGAATAGATTCCTCTATTATCCGCGCACGAAGCATGTGATCCCATAGCTATGCAGTCCGACACCGCCCTCGTGGATGGCACCCCTGACCTGGGACCGTGGTACCCTCATGGCGAAAATATACGACGAAACAGCACAACGACCCGGCTATATGCTGGGTCGTTGTGCTGTTTCGTTTGCAATGGTGATAGCGTCGACGCGGGCTCAAGTAATCACGGATAGTGTTCAGGACGGCACCTCAACCGGATGCTCAGCACACGCACCGAGATGTTGCTGGTTTGCGCGAACGATGCCGGGACAGTTGCGGTTGCCGCCTTAACCGGACGCACTGATAGCATGTAGCCAAACGACAGGCTCGATCCCCATGATACAAGCGGCAAACGTGCGGCGAAGCGAATCCACTAGCGCATGGCTTCTGCTCCGGTGGTTGTGACTTCCTTGGCCTAAGCTCAGCATCCGAGGGAAGTATCGACTGTGGGCGTCCATCTTCATGCGATGTGGAGGCTACAGCGTTCTATACCGGACGTATCTATACCTCTTCAGGCTGGCAATGGGGGCAGAAGTAGGTCATGCGGTTGCGCGGCCCTTGTCGGACCATCCGGATCGGGGTTCCGCAGCGCAAGCACGGCTTTTTGGTGCGCCGATATACATACGCCCACAACCCGGTCGCTGCGCGTTCTTCGTCGGGCATGAACGCTTCGATGAAGCCATCCGTTTCGTAGGCACGCTGCATATAGTGCTGGTTCGCCACGACGAGGCGATGAAACTCATCCATCGTCAGGCTAGCAGGGAGCCGCAACGGATTGATGCCGACCTGGAACAGGACTTCCGACTTGAGAATATTGCCAATCCCTGCCATCACTGTTTGGTCCATGATGAGATCGCCGACTCCACGCTCGGCATGAATCGGATCGAAGAACCGTCGTGCTGCTTCCTCGACATCGACCTGTTCAGCCATCAGGTCAGGCCCAAGCTCCGACGTTTTATGTGTCGACAGATCCTCGCGCCGCACAAGTTCACACACCGGGGCGCTAAACAACACGGCGACAGCATCGTTGTTGTGAATGACAACTCGCGCTTTGCGTTCTTCTTTGAGCCACGGCTCGTCCGGCGCGTACACATGCCAACTGCCCCACATCAGCATGTGGGTATACATTACCCAGCCACCGCTGAACTCGATGAACAGATTCTTGCCGTGGCTCCGCACCTCCACGACACGCTCGCCGAGGAGCTTTTCCGTCCACCCTTCCACGATGCTTTTTTTATAACGACAGGTGAACTGTTCGACAGGTCGGTCGAGTAACGCATGACGTAGCTTGTCCGCCGTCACACGAATAGTTGGTCCTTCGGGCATATCGTTCGACTGCTCCATTTACTAACGAGCAGCCACACATGCATGTTTCGCACCTACAGGTGCGGACGACGGACCTCCGACGAACGACAGCACATGGCAGAACCATGGAACGCAAAATCGCCGACGGCTATCATGAGGATGTTGTCGTTTCGCTTGTGGGTCTGGCGCTCAGCGGCTCACATCGGCGCGTGCGATCCAGATCAGTTCGCCGCCGCTTCGCAGCACAGGACCACGGTCCCACGAGCCGTACAGGGCTTCGACGGAAAAGCCACACCGCGCCAGCAGATGTTCGAACTCATAGCGGAAGATGTAGCGCATACGCAGGGCGCGATAATGCCGGGTGACGACGCGACCACGACTATCCAGTTCATCGTAGATGAAATACTGCTCGATCTGCTGCTGTTGCAGGTAGTAGTGCATCGTCGCCCATTCGATCAGCACGTTGCCACTACGCGGATCGGCGAACTCCTCGCCAGTACGATGGAGCGTGCCGCTGGGTATTTTGGTGTTGGCGACGATGACTTCGAGGTCGGGATCGAAGAAATTGAGGGCCAGCCGCCCACCGGGCAGCAAATGGCGGTGAATATTTTCGAGCGCGGCGATCTGATCCTCGACATTCATCAAGTGCAGGAACGCCCGAAACGGCACGGTAATCAGCGCGAAGCGTGTTGGTAGTGTGAACGTCCGCATGTCGTCCTGCAGCAATTGCACACGTGCCCGAATCTCCTCTGACTGCGCGGCGACATGGCGACGCGCCCGTGCGATCATCGGTGCCGACGAGTCGATGCCAGTAATGTCAACACCGGCGGCGGCTACCGGCAACAGAATACGTCCGGTTCCACAGCCCAATTCCAGACAGGGACCGTGCGCTCGCTCGGCTTCCACGACATAGAATGAAATATCCTCGATATAATCTTCATAGACCGTATCGTAGAGTTCGGGGTAAAGTGTATAGTCGTCGCGCATCAGCCACCTCATCGGCAATAAACCGCATTGTCACGTCTGGACGATGCGGGGGACTAAGCAGAGTATAATTGATGAACCCGTGCCAATGCATCATTCGTGGATAGATGGGAAAAGGAGCAAAGATGCAGGAGCAACCTCGGAGGCTGCCAGAACATAAGGTCGTGCCGTTTTGGACTCTGCCCGATGTCGAGGGCCAGGCTTTCAATCTCGCAAAACGGCGCGGTCGCGCCCATATGATCCTGCTCGTGTGTGGTCCCGAACACAATCCGGGGCCATTCCTCGAACAACTCGCTCCCTTCATGTCCGACCTGCGGACGCTTCCAGCACAGGGTCTGGTGGTCGTTGCCGACGCGACGACAGCGTCACGTTTGGCGTCACTTCCGTTCACGGTGCTGATCGATGCGGAACATACCGTCGAACACAACTACCTGCCCGCAGATGTGCCAGTAGGATTGTTCATTCTCGACCGCTACGGTACGCTGTATCACCAATGGCTTGCGGCAAATGTCGCCGCGCTTCCTTCCCCGTCGGATGTTGTAGAGTGGATCACCGCTGTTGGCATGCAATGCAGTGTCTGAACGTCCTCGTTTCCTGGCGTGTTCCTTCTTTCGTGACACAAGGATAATCCATGCGGCTTTTCAATACATTGACGCAAACCGTCGAGCCGATCGACTTTCCCGACGGCATCGTTCGTATGTATGTGTGCGGTATCACCCCGTATGATACGAGCCACATGGGTCATGCCCGTGTTGGCGTCGTCTACGACACATTGTTTCGCTACCTCGAATATATCGGTTGCGAGGTACGCTATGTGCAGAACGTCACCGACATCGACGACCCATTGTTCGAGCGTGCCAAGCGTGATGGCATCGAATGGGAAGTCTTAGGCAAACAACAGACCGAGCGCTACCTGCGTTCGCTGGCGAGCATCAACGTGCCGCGCCCACCGTTTTATATTCCCGCGACCGAAGTGATCGACGACATGCAGCCGATTATTCAGTCGTTGATTGACAAGGGTCACGCCTATACTGCGGGTGGCGCTGTCTATTACAGTGTCAAGTCATTTCCAGAGTTCGGCGAAATTTTCCACACCGATTACGCGACGATGCTCGCAACAGCGAACGAGCGCGGCAATAATCCTGATGATCCAAACAAGCGCGATCCGCTCGATTTCGTTCTGTGGCAACCCTCGGCGAAAGATGAGCCAAGTTGGCCGAGTGACTATGGTGCGGGACGTCCCGGCTGGCATATCGAGTGTTCGACAATCGCCACCAAGTATCTTGGACCACAGATCGACATCCATGGCGGCGGAGGCGACCTGATCTTTCCACACCACGCCGCCGAGATCGCCCAGGCCGAGCCAGCCAATGGCGTTTCGCCATTCGTTCGCTGCTGGATGCACGTTGGAATGGTGTATCTGGACGGCGAGAAGATGTCCAAGTCGTTAGGCAACATGGTCTTTGTGGACGAAGTACTGCAAACGAACCGTGCAGACGCGCTGCGAGTGGCGATCCTCTCCTATGTGTATCGCGATCCCTTCGAGTACAGCGCGGAAGCGGTCGAAGCAGGGGAAACACGCGCCGCCACCATGCGCAAGGCTATCGCCGCGCCCAGCAATGAAGGCGGCAAGCGTTTCGACGGGGCTGACGGGAAAGCGCAATTCGTCGCCGCGCTCGAAAACGATTTCGACACCGTCGCCGCTATCGAGGTTCTCACCGCTCTCGCCGAACAGACGCTCGATCACGCCAGGAGCGGCGATGACGTACACCAGGCGCAGACAACGGTGCGCGAACTGGCAGGCGTGCTAGGTCTCACCCTCGAAGATTGATGCGTGTTGGAACCAGACGGGGCAGTCATCATTTGTGATGACTGCCCCGTCTGGTTCCAACACATAAGCACCCGCGTCAATCGAACAAGTCGTTCAGCTTCAGACCAGGTGTGGGAGCGGGCCATCCCAATGCGAAGTGCTCTTTGTTCATGATTTGCTTCATGATTTCGGCTGGCAGACGAAAGAAGGGAGCATTCGGGTTGACCTGCGTGCGGTGACAGTTAAACGATTGCCATTTGGTGTCTACGTCATCGGATACGTCGAGCGTCAGGTTGATCTGATCATCAGGCCAACTATGGTTTTCGATCAGATCGAAGTCGCTGGTATCGATGCCCTGTTCCTGCATTCGATCCCGCATCGCCACGAACGACGAACGCGGGATAGCGGTATAGAACAGGCGTGACACCTGCCACGGCGCACCTGCGTTCGGGTACTGGCTCGCATCCCCCGCAGCAGCCACCGCGCTGACAGTGTAGCGATGGATCGCCTTATGGTCGGGATGACCGTAGCCGCCGTTCGGCTCGAAGGTGAGAACGATAGTGGGCTGAAATTGCCGAATAATCTGGACGAGTTTCGCCACCACTATATCGGCATCGGCCTTGACAAATGCGTCCGCATGATCGTTTTCGGCGGTTCCGTCCATACCCGAATCGCGATAATCCAGGAAGATGAGATCAGAAATACCCAGCGCATCTGCGGCACATTGCAGTTCGCCTTCGCGTACCTTGCCCAGGGTTTCCGGTGTCGCGAGGGCTGGATCAGAGATTTCGCCAACCTCGCCGCGAGTCGCACAAACAAGGCCGACGCGAACGCCTTGTCGTGCGTAATAAGCTAACGTCCCGCCAGTTCCAAATGCCTCGTCGTCGGGATGGGCAAAGATGGCGAGAAGGGAACGCGACATATCTGGTGCTGCTGACATGTAGTATCCTCAATAACGTGCTACGTCCGAGCACACAAATAGATGTAGCATGCACCGTACCAGGTTTTACAGGCCAGGATAGGGGTTCGTCGTCGTCAGCCTGACACTGACGTCGAAAGTCCTTTGATGACGATGCCTGGAGCATGATGTACCTGCGTATCGTATGCATCCAACAGATGACATTGAGTACCCAGGCAAGAGGAAACGAATAGCACAATTACGAGTGGCAGCGGGGCCGTAGCCTGATTATTTCCACTTGTTGCGCTTCGGGGTTATCATTACAGAGGGCAGAACGTAGGGGGTGCCTGAGAGAGTATACTTATTCTAAAGTACATTTGTCCTCGGTCCCCGTATTGCTTAGGCAAATATAAGAACACAGGAGTTGGTATGGCTGCGGCAGTCACGTTATACCGATCAACGATCGGTAAGAAAGTGGTAATGGCGGTTTCTGGTCTGATTTTAGTTGGATTTGTTATCGCGCACATGTTTGGCAACCTCAAAATCTATGAGGGGCCGGAAAAGTACAATACGTACGGACTCTTTTTGCGCTCGGTTGGCGCGCCAATTTTTGGCAGCGAGCAGCTTTTGTGGATCGCCCGTTTGGTTCTCCTGGCAGCCGTAGTATTGCATATGATGATGGCATGGCAGTTGGTGCAACGTAACAACGCCGGACGCCAAACGCGCTATGCTAAGAATAATTATGTCCAGGCCAGTTATGCATCGCTCACAATGCGCTGGGGCGGAATAATCATCTTATTGTTCATCGTCTATCACATCCTCGACCTGACCCTTGGTGCGGTGAACCCAAACTACATCCATGGCGATGTGTATCACAATGTCATCGCGAGTTTCTCACTCTGGTATGTTTCGGCATTCTATATCGTCGCGATGCTGGCGCTCGGGCTACATCTGTACCATGGCGTATGGAGCATGTTTCAGACGCTTGGTCTTAATAATCGCTTGTATACACGCCTGTTAAGATGGGTCTCAATTATCATCGCGGCCGCGATTGTCGTGGGGAATATTTCGATCCCGCTTGCCGTCCTGACTGGCATCGTACGTTAGCCCTGGAGATTATATGGCAACCGAAACCACTATAGCACCGTCGCCGGTCGACACTGAGCGCCGCCGGACGCAACAAGAATCTTTTTATAAGCTCGACTCCAAGGCTCCTGATGGGCCGGTCGAAAGCCGTTGGGATCGTCATCAATTTGATCTGAAATTGATCAACCCGGCGAACCGACGTCGTTTCAACATCATCGTCGTTGGTTCAGGTCTTGCGGGCGGCGCTGCCGCAGCGTCGTTGGGCGAAATGGGCTATAACGTCCAGTGTTTCTGCTATCAGGACAGCCCACGCCGTGCTCACAGTATCGCGGCTCAGGGTGGCATTAACGCCGCCAAGAATTACCGCAACGACGGCGACAGCATCTATCGTCTGTTTTACGATACTGTCAAGGGCGGCGACTTCCGCGCCCGTGAAAGCAACGTGTATCGACTGGCGCAACTCAGCGTCAACATCATCGACCAGTGTGTCGCGCAGGGCGTGCCGTTCGCTCGCGAGTATAGCGGTCTGCTCGATACTCGTTCGTTCGGTGGTGCACAGGTGTCACGCACCTTCTACGCACGCGGTCAGACCGGGCAGCAGTTGCTCCTGGGAGCCTACCAATCGCTTTCGCGCCAAATCGACGCGGGAACGGTCAAGATGTTCCCGCGCCACGAGATGCTCGATCTGGTCGTCGCCGACGGTCGGGCGCGCGGCATCATCGCGCGCGACATGGTGACGGGCGAAGTCGAATCGCATATCGCCGACGTGGTGGTACTGGCGACGGGCGGCTACGGCAATGTCTTTTACCTATCCACCAACGCCAAGGGCTGTAATACGACGGCGATCTGGCGCGCTCACAAGCGTGGTGCGCTGTTCGGCAATCCATGCTTTACCCAGATCCACCCGACCTGTATTCCTGTCAGCGGTGATCACCAGTCTAAGCTGACCCTCATGAGTGAATCATTGCGCAACGATGGTCGCGTGTGGGTGCCGGTCAAGGGCGGTGATACGCGCGCTGCGAGCGATATTCCCGAAAACGAGCGGGATTACTTCCTCGAACGTCGCTATCCAAGCTTCGGCAACCTGGTACCGCGCGACGTAGCTTCGCGTGCCGCCAAAGCGGTCTGTGATGAAGGGCGCGGTGTCGGGCCAGGCGGATTGGGTGTGTACCTCGACTTCGCCGAATCGATTGGTCGCCTGGGTGTCAACACCATCCGAGCGCGCTACGGCAACCTGTTCGATATGTACGACAAAATCACTGGCGAAGACCCCTATAAGACACCGATGCGTATCTATCCTGCCGTGCATTACACCATGGGCGGCCTGTGGGTCGATTACAACCTCGAAAGCACGATCCCCGGCTTGTTCGTAGCGGGCGAGGCGAATTTTTCCGACCACGGCGCGAACCGTCTGGGTGCGAGTGCCTTGATGCAAGGGTTGGCAGACGGCTATTTCGTCCTACCGGCGACGCTCAGCAACTATCTAGCAAGCACTAAACTGGACAAGATCGACACGACACACGCGGCGTTTACAGAAGCCAAGCAAAGTGTTACTGGTCGCGTCAACCACCTGCTGAACCTCAAGGGAACACATACCCCTGATTGGTTCCACAAGGAACTCGGACATATCATGTGGGACTACTGCGGCATGGGCCGCAACGAGGCTGGTCTCAAGCACGCGCTTGACCGACTCCCCGCTCTGCGTGAACAGTTCTGGCAGGATGTCAGCGTTCCTGGTGAAGGCGGCGAAGTGAACCAGACGCTCGAAAAAGCCGGACGGGTCGCAGACTTCCTGGAACTCGGCGAGTTGATGTGCCGTGACGCACTCCATCGCAACGAATCGTGTGGTGGACACTTCCGCGAGGAATCGCAGACCGAAGAAGGCGAGGCGTTGCGCGACGATGAGAACTTCGGCTATGTCGCAGCCTGGCAGTATGGAGGCGAGAATCAGCCGCCGATTCTGCACAAGGAAGAGCTAGACTTCGAATACGTCCATCCGTCACAGCGCAGCTATAAGTAGGATATTCGATGAAACTTACATTACATGTGTGGCGCCAGAAGAACGCCAAAACCGGGGGCGCATTCGTACGCTACGAAGCCAAAGAGGTCAGTCCCGACATGTCGTTCCTGGAAATGCTGGACGTTCTCAACGAGGAACTGATCACCAGTGGTCAGGAGCCGATCGTATTCGACCATGATTGTCGCGAAGGGATCTGCGGCTCCTGCGGCTTCATGATCAACGGCATCGCCCATGGCCCAGAGCGCGGCACGTCGGTCTGCCAGTTGCACATGCGCCACTTCAAGGATGGCGATGAGCTCTACCTGGAACCGTGGCGTGCCAAGGCGTTCCCGATCATCAAGGACTTGATGGTCAATCGTGGCGCGTTCGACCGCATCGTCGGATCGGGCGGATTCGTGTCGGCCTCCACGGGCAGCGCCCCCGAAGCCAATGCAATTCTGGTCCCGAAGGAAAGCGTCGACCTGGCGATGGACGCGGCGGCGTGTATCGGCTGTGGCGCGTGCGTGGCGGCCTGTCCGAACGCATCCGCGATGCTGTTCACGGGCGCGAAGATCGCTCACCTCGGCTTGCTACCGCAGGGCCAGACCGAACGCCACCAGCGCGTTCTCGGCATGATGGAGCAGCACGACGACGAAGGCTTCGGCGGCTGTACCAATATCGGCGAATGTTCGGCGGTCTGCCCCAAGGAGATCAGCCTGGACGTGATCGCCTTCCTGAACCGCGACCTGGTGCGAGCCAGCCTCGCTGGCGGCGAGGGCGCGCGGCGCAAGTAGGACCGAGCGGGGTAAGGAGTGTAGAGCCAGGGAAGGGCGCGAACTGCGACCTCTATGGACAGGCCTATACTAAAAGCGAAGGCGGTTGGAGAAATACTCTCCAACCGCCTTCATGACTCAAGCCAAAGATACGATCTTATGTATATCAGCAAGCGAGCCACTACCATGCCTACAGTAAGGATCGTAAATGCTATAGCCACGTAAAGCCGCCACGTTCGCGGGGGCCATGTTTCGTACATATGCAGCCACATAAGCGCTGTCATGCTAAGCAGCCACACGCTCCACCCTCCAATCTTCCATGGTTCTGTAGCTATAAAACTAATTGTTATCCCTATTCCTGAAGCTATAAAATTAATTGTTATCCCCACAAACATACAAATGATGACACACCAGTAGGCAATCTTCAACTGAGGACTCATCGCTACATTCCTTCATGTACCCGCATCTTTACGGGCGCATCTGTTCCAGGATCGCCAGCAGGCGTGGGTGGTCGTCGCGTAGCTGTGTTGCGAGGGTACGTCCGGCGCCGATCAGGAACGCACGCGGGTCGGGCCAGCACGTCGCCGCCCGCCGGAGCGTCGCCGCCAGGAGTTCCTCCTGCGGAACGTCGGCGGCGTTCAGGATCGCACGACAGAAGTGTAGCCGTTCGGTAAAGCGGCGTAGTTCGTCGTCGTCGCACAGATGCACGCTGTAGTGGGTCGGCGGCGGTAACGACGGCAGGTGCTGCCGGATCGTCGGACCGTCACAGTAGCCGATGATCAACGCCTCGAACTCGGTTTGTAACACAGCCTCAAGATCGGGGTTCTCGCTGTAGATGTCGGCATCATACATGCCCTCACGACCGCGCACCAGCGCCCGTCCGCTCATCTCGCGGCTCGTGGTGCTGATGTTGTAGACCAGCCCATAGGCCACGCAGGTGTCGCGTCCCTCGGCGCGTACCAGCGACCCAAACGGCGGCGCGGCGTGTAGCTCGTACGCACCCGCGGTAAACTTCGTCGTGTTCGATTCGATGATTTCGCCGATTCTCATATCTGTCCCAGGGACATAGGAGGGAGAACTTCTGCTTCGTCCATCCCACACCCCGCTAGCGTCGCTACCAATCGCGCTCGATCCATTCCTGTGGATCGACGTTCGTCATGCCGATTCGCACATCCCAATGCAGATGCGGACCCGTCACCATGCCCTTCGCGCCGATGCGCCCGATGATCTGGCCTTGCTCCACCATGTCGCCGACTTGCACCAGCAGTTCGGACTGGTGCCAGAATCCGCTGTGGACGCCCTGCCCGTGGTCGATAATGATCGCCCCGCCACGTACCAACAGATCAGGCTGCGCCATCACCACGCGACCGCGTGCCGGAGCGACGACGGGCGTGCCAGTCGGGGCGGCGATGTCCAACCCTTCATGGAACGAATCGAACGGACCACCGTTATACGACCGCAGCGTGCCGAAGCGCGACGAGAAACGTCCCTGCGTTGGCAGCACGAAGCGTCCGTTCCACAGGCGTTCCGGCGTCACCTCGGTCCAGATCGCGTTGACCATGGCGCGTTCGCGGCGAATCTCCTCCTGGTTGCGGTCCAGGCGTTCTTGCACGTCAGGTGGTAAATTGATCGTTTCGCGTGGATAACGTGCGTCGCGCACCACGAGCGGCGTTTCGGTCCGTACCGTGCGGCCATCCGCAAGATCGACGTCTACGACAACAGCCACCATGCCGGGAGGCGCCAGCACCGGAACACCCGCATACGAACGCCACACCGCTCCGTCGCGACGGAACGGCAACACCGCTCCGGCGAGTTCGCCGCGCACGCCGACGGCTCCGGCAAAGGATAGGGATACCGTGGTTGTGTGCCCCTGCACGACCGTTGCGGGAGCCACATTCACCGCGACTGGTGGCAACGGTTGCGGCTCGGCGGTGGCTTCCGCGCCCAGCCGTCCCAGCAACACCTGATAAGCGGCAGGGTTGGCGGGATGGTGCTCGAACCGCGCACGCTCGAACCATTGCGTCAGCACACGATCTCCGGCGGCGTTCGTTTCCATAATGGGTGCGGTCAGCGGCAAACCGAACAGCGCCAGCGATTCGCGGGCGCTAGTTCCCGCATCGCCCAGATCGAGGCCGTGCGTGCGCCAGTACTCGCGGAACGCACCACATACGGTCCGGCCAGTTTGGGCGTAGGTGTCGCACGCCCCCGGCAACGATTGCCCGTCGCCTTCCGTGCGCCAGTCGCGCCCCTGCCGTCGTAGCACCTCGTCGCCCAGGCGTCCCAACAACACGTCGTAGGGCGCAGCCTGTTCGGGATGTAGTTCCAACCGTTCGCGCTCGAACACCTGCGCCGTGAACGTGCCTTCGGCGGTTCGGGTCACAGACGCGGCGGCGATTGGCAGCCCAAACACCGGCAAACCCCCGTTGGATTCCCAGAACGCAAGCAATCGCCCGCCGACGCGCCAACCGGTTTCGGGGAACAACCGTCCTTCGGGGGCAGCGGCCACAACATGCACACCGCCGGAATAAACGAGTAGCAGCGCCGCCAACGGAATGAGGACGATTCTACGCACCGCGCACCGCAGGCAGACCGGCGAGAATCCGTAACAACAAGGCGCCGAAGGAATCCCTGGCCTGTTCGCCCGCTTCCAGCACTTCCAGATGGTTGGCGGGGGGAGCGTCGGGCGTCGCGATGTTGGTCACCAGCGAGATCGCCAACACGCGCATCCCGCCATGCCGCGCCACCAACACTTCCGGCACGGTGGACATGCCCACAACATCGGCACCGAGCATCCGCAATAGCCCAAGTTCGGCGGGCGTTTCAAATGACGGGCCTGTTACCATCGCATACACGCCGCTGCGGAGTGTCAGGTCGTGGCCTTCCGCGCAGCGGTGCGCCAGCGCCGCGATTTCCTGGTCATAGGCGTCCGTAAGGGCAGGAAAACGCACTCCCAGGCGGTCATCGTTGGGTCCACGCAGGGGATTGTTGCCCGCCATACCGGGGAAGTTGATATGGTCGCGAATCTGCATCAGATCGCCAACGCGCCAATCGCCGCGCAACCCACCGGCGGCATTGGTCAAGATCAGCGTTTCGACGCCCAGCGCGCGCATGACACGCACCGGAAACGTCGTTTCCTGCATATCATAGCCTTCATAGAAATGAAAGCGACCGCGCATCACCACGACAGTCTGCCCCGCCAGCGTACCCAGTGCGAGTTCGCCGCGATGCCCCACGACCGTCGAGTGCGGAAAGTGCGGAATTTCGCTGTAGGGAATGATGTCGGCGTCCTCAATCGCGTCCGCCAGGCCACTCAACCCCGACCCCAGGATTAACCCGACCGTCGGCTGGTGGTGCGTGCGAGCGGCGATGAACGCCCGTGCTTGCTCGATGTGATCGTACATGAATGCTCCTTTGTCTTGACCACCGACGACGCACCCAGAGGGTACTCGCGACCACGGCAGACTACCAAATATTCACAAGGCCATGCCTGTTAGACCATACGAATGAACCTGTAGAGGTTCCTCAACCCCTCATCGCTTCGGTGGTACGTCGCTAGACCCTGCTCAGCACATCGCGTTTCTTGGCCTCGAACTCTGCTTCGGAGAGGATGCCACGATCCCGCAGCGATGCCAGTTGTTCCAACACACTTTGTAAATCATTTTGCGGCTGACGCTGGCTGTGTGAAGGGGTGCGCAAGTAACCATCGTACCGCGCGCGCGCGTCCTGCATTGCCCGCTTGAACTCAAGCGGCTGTGCGATATTGGGCATGCGGTTGATCGCTTCTTCGCTGGCGGTCAAGATGTCGATCGTGCCATAGCCGAACATACGTCCGAGCATCGTTTGTTGCATCTGCACATCGTTGATCTTTTCCAGCGACGAATCCAGTACGCTCTTATTGAAAATACCCTTGAGTTGCAAAACGCGTCGGTCAGTGATGATGAACTGATCGCTGTTCCAGCGCAAATAGTCTTTGAGCGCGCTCAGCACCACCAGGATCGCCAGAAAACCCGCACCGTATGCCACATATTGCCCATATGGGGGGTCGAGCGCTTCCGCCGCCGCGAACGCCGCCGCCGCCAGCAGAACTAGCAACAGCGCTTCACCGACGATCCGTGCGAACAGGATAAAACCATGTTGGCGCGTTCCAAAGACAACCACTTCATTCTCGCCGAGCAACTCATCTAGATAGCTCATCTACGGACTCCCTTTATCAACGAACAACCGGTAGCCTACAACCAACGCAGATGCGCGCCGTATCATGCGTTGTCACACACGAGCATGGTGAGCACCACATCTAACCGCGATGTGTGTTGTTACTATCATAGGGCATCAGGAGCGTACCGCGTGGAGGAACTTCATGGACTTCAGGTCCCGATCCAGGATAGGCTTGAGCGTCAGTTGTAACAGGTCCTCGATTTCACGCAACACCGTTTCGCTCAGGCGTAATCCGATCACCGCTTCCATCGGCTCCCGCTGCATGAAACGCAACGTCTTGAACGCGTTGAGCGACACCGCGACGGTCCCGATCTCCATGTCGGCGCAGCGTGGACACAGCATGCCGCCCGCTGGTGTCCAGCGGTCGGCGGCCTCGGTCAGTTCTTCCTGGCACGACGCGCAGTGAAACAGGTAGGGGCGATAGCCAAGCAGTCCGAGCAACCGTAGCTCGAAGCGCCGCACCACAACGAGAGGAAATGCTGCAGTGTCCAGGCCGTCCAGCGTTTCCGCCAGCAGACTATATGCAGGGCTCTGGCCTTCTTCGTCCTCGGTGAGTTTATCGAGTAGTTCCGCGACATAATAAGCATACGAAATGCGGTGCAGGTCCTCGCGCAGATTGCGATACGGCGCGATGATCTCGGCCTGGGTAACGATATCGAGGTTGCGCCCCTCGGCGAGCATCAGTTGCGCCCGCGTGAATAGTTCGATATGCCCGGCGAGGCGACTGGTCGTTTTGCGAGAACCCTTGGCGATAGCACGGCGCTTGCCGAAGCGCGGCGTGTACAGTGTCAGGATGCGGTCGGCCTCGCCATAATCGCTACGGCGCAGCACGATCGCTTCGGTTCGGTAGACATGACTACGCATCGGCGTCACCCCCTACTATTTCACGGTCATCCGCTGGTCGCTGGTCAGTCGATGCCAGCAACGTCAATATCTGGTCTGCACGGTGGGCCGCGGTGACGACATCCCGCGTCGGCACAAGCTTACGCAGTCGCGCAAGCATCGCCGCTGTCACCTCGTTCGGCAGATCGTAATCCGTACAGATACGTGCGTATACCTGCGCTGCTGTGACCAATACTTTGAGGTCGCGCTCGGTGAATGGCGACCCGTCGATACACGGATCATCGATGGTGTTCTGGACGTTAAATCCGGCACGGTCGAGTTGGTCGAGCAGCGTTGTGACATCGCCGGGTGCGACCTTCCACGCTAGCGGCGTTAATTCCTCGATCGGCGGCAAATCACGGGTGCGACGAAGTTCGACCAGTCGTACCGGATCGTCCGAACGCAGCAGCGCCGCTTCTTCCAGGCGCACCTGCCCGACCTGTCCACCCCATTCGCGGATGTAGGATGCGACTGCCTGTGGCACGCCACGGCTGTGCTGTTCGAGAAAACGCAGGATATGATCCGGCCCGATGCCGCGCTCGGTCGCCCGTAGCACGCTCCGGCGCGTCAGGCGATAGATCAGCGCCGTATCCTCGCCCTGTAGTTCGGCAATGCGCCCAAGTTGAAAACGCGCCAGCAGCGAAGCATCCGGCGGGCAGATGATTTCAAAGGTCGCCTGGACGACCAGTGGCGTGGCGGCGCGTTCCGACGGTGCTGGCGCGTCCTGTAACACATGCGCGCCGAGCGGCGTCCAGCGAAACAGGCATGGCTCATCACCGCTTAGTTCGACCAGACCCAACCAATGGAGCACATACACCACGACGATCTGCACGAAGTATCCTTCGATGCGCTGCCAGTGCTGTAAGCCTGCCACAAGGTTGTTCTGTTCGTCATACACCAACCAGGTGTCGTAACGACCGTCGCGCCGCAAAAAGTCCGGTTCGAGGCGCTCGATCTCGCCGATAGTTTCGTGCAGCGGCAACCACGTATCGGCGGGCAAGGAGGCCAGCAGGTCAAGTATCGTGCGACGTGACGCAGGCAGACGCAATGAAAGCGGATGCGAACGCCAGGTAAGCCCACCCCAGAGGGTGAGTTCGTCGAGCGGCGAACGCATCCACGCTTCCAGCAACGTCCGCACACGTTCTGGCTGTGTACGTTGGAGCCAGTGCAGCGCATCGGCGCTAACGTGCAATAGCCCGTCGCCGTCACGCCGGACCAACCCCGCTTCCATGGCAATGGTACGAACGAATACGATCCAGGGCCAGTTCGCTTCACGCCGGATGCCGCGTGCATCGCGTCCCGGCGTCAGCTTGGCGATAACCTTGCGGAGACTGGCAGCGTTCAGCGCACCATCATCCAGGGTATGCAACGCACCCTCGTAAGCAAGCGACAGCAGCGCCAGGAGCGTGCGTTCGACCTCGCCGAGCGGACCAGTATGCGTGTCGTCCGGCGGCGCAGCAGCGGCGACATGCAACCTGCTCTCGCGTGGCAGCGGCGCGGGCAGCAGCGGCACGAAATCGTTCAATACCCTGAACACCTGACCGCGTTCGTCCTGCCCACGCACCAGTAGCCCCATCATATACAGGCGTTCGGTGGTCGTGGCGGGGGTATCAAGCGCTGTAAGGTACGCACGAGGGTTCGCAAAACGTGCGGGTTCGCGCACGGCACCCCACCGTCGTTCCAGGATCGCCACCGGAACAGCGCCAACCTGTAGCACCTGGCTGAGCGCAGTGCGTTCGTCGTCGGTGAGCCGACTCCATTGCTCCTGGACGCGCTCAGGCTCAACCAGGGCGGCGGCGAGCGCGGCACTATCGTCGATTGGCGACAAACCCCAGGATTGCGCCAGAATACGCCGGTCAGCATCACCCAGCATCTGTAACCAGCGGGAAAGTTCAGGTTTTGGCGTGGATGGATTTCTCATTTAAGGTGTGTGTATTTTACCGTGCTGCCGATAGAGGGGCAACCCGTAAGCCGAGCATGGATGATTGCTCGCCAGCCAATGGAGAACAGACAAAACGAAACCGAGCCAACGCATATCATATGCGACCTCGCACCAGAAGGGATAGGCATCGACCCACGGTTGAACTCAATGGTGGAGCGCATCGAAGAACGCATAACTATACCTTTTTATGCAGCGCGATAGCCCACTGCTTGCGACATTGAAGCATGTCATGAGGCTGCGCTCGCTCCACCGTTTTCATTTCCTGAGGAAACGCTGAGAGTGTATTGTGATTCGCTCCGGTTCCGAAGGTAATCCTCTACACTGTAACCAGACACATCGCCGAACTGCGTCGGTGTTGCACGAAGCTGTATGGGTTCCACAAAATATCTGCATGTACCCACGGTGCTTGCATGTGCACACCGCGAGGGTAAGAGGGGAGAGATGATGCGTAAAGCAGGTGTCGTCGGGATCATGCTGGTTGTCCTCGGTTTATTGTGGCCCGCGCCAGTGGGAGCGCAAACGTGGCGAGTTGGCCTTCAAGCCGGACATTGGAAATCGAACGAACTACCGGATGAGTTGAGCCGTTTGCGCGGCAGCACCGGAGCGACTGGAGGCGGTGTGCGCGAATACGAAGTCAATCTCGACATCGCGCAACGAGCAGCGGGCTACCTGCGTGGCTATGGCGTTGCCGTCGATGTATTGCCCGCGACCGTGCCGGTCAACTACCAGGCCGATGCCTTTGTCGCGCTTCATGCCGACGGCAGCACCAACACACGCCTGAGCGGCTTCAAAGCGGCGACACAATGGCGCGAGTGGGAAGCAGGAACGGCGCTGGTCGACGCACTGCGTGCCGAATATGGTCCGGCTTCGGGGCTTGCGTGGGACGGCGGTCGTATCACCTCGAACATGCGCGGCTATTACGCCTTCAGCAGCGGACGCTACGACCATGCTATCGCCAACGACACGCCAGGGGTGATCCTCGAAATGGGCTACCTGACGACGCCCCGTGACCGCCGCCTGATGACGGTCGAATCCGACCGACTGGCGAAAGGCGTTGCCGACGGCGTGATGCGCTTCCTGAACACCAAACCCGCGAGTGGCTGGCCCGCTCCGGCGCCCCTGCCTGAGTTCCGTGCGACCGTGACTTCCGCCAAGGCGAACGTCCGCTCCGGCCCAGGCACCACCTTTCGCGTCGTCCGCACCGTCACGCGCAATCAGAAGTTCCTCGTATCCGAAGTCCGGGGCGACTGGCTCAAACTATCGTCGTACCGGGCACGCTCGACCGAACGCTGGATTCGCAGCGATCAGGTGCAACTGCAACGCTTGAACGACGACCAACCCCAGGACTCCTAACAAGCGTAGCCGACCTCGTGGTAGAACATATGCGCCGCGATCCGCATGAGGATCGTGGCGCATTTCGCTGGTATGATGTGAACGTACAGACCTGAAGCAGCAGGGGACGATACGGCATGCACAGTTCCACCGGCATCTTATACGACGATCACTTTCTCGACCACGATGAGCCGGGACATCCTGAAAACGCCCGTCGTCTGCGTGCGATCCGTGCCGCGCTTGAACACAGCGGCATCCTGAACGAACTCACCAGCATCGAGGTCCGCGCCGCGACGGACAGCGAAATCAAAGCTGTTCACCGCACCGCCTTGATGGAACAACTGCAAATCCTGGCCTACGAAGGCGGCGGCTATATCGACGGCGACACCTATGTGACCAGCGATTCCTGGACGGCGGCGGCACTGGCGTCGGGCGCGGTCGTGCGTGCCACGGAAGCCGTCGTCGCGGGTGAAGTAGCCAACGCTTTCGCGCTGGTGCGCCCGCCGGGGCATCATGCTACGCCCTCACGTGCGATGGGCTTTTGTCTGCTCAACCACGTCGCCATCGCCGCACGCCATGCCATCCGGGTGCTGGGCGTCGAACGCGTCGCGATTATCGACTGGGACACCCACCACGGCAACGGCACACAGGATGCCTTTTATGCCGATCCGCAAGTGCTGTACTGCTCGTCCCATTCATGGCCTTTGTTCCCCGGCTCAGGCGCATGGCGCGAGATGGGCGCGGACGAGGGCTACGGCACGACGCTCAACGTGCCGCTACCGTACTACACCGGCGACACCGATTTCCTGCGCGTGTACGACGAGGTGATCCTGCCAGCGGTCAGACGTTTCTCGCCCGACCTGATCATCGTATCGGCTGGCTTCGACTGCCACTGGGCCGATCCGCTCGCGCCGATGAACGTATCCGTGACGGGCTATGCGGCACTCGCCGAGAACGTATATACTTTAGCGGCTGACGTTTGCGGCGGGCGCCTGGTATGTGCGCTCGAAGGCGGCTACGACCTTCGCGCTGTCTCAGCCAGTGTTCTCGCGACGTTACGAGTGTTGCAGGGGCGGCCCGACCTGGTTGAAGACCCGCTGGGACCCCAACGCGCACCCGCGACTGACGTTGGTACCGTCATCGCGCAACTCCAGCGGACACATCCGCTGCTCGCCGGTTCGTAGCCAGTATGTGCTTCGGCCCGATGGTATAGAAACAGTATGATCGCAGTAATTGACTACGGTGCGGGAAACTTACGCTCGGCGGTACGTGCTTTGGAACACGTCGGGGCGAACCTGCGGGTGACATCTAGCCCGAACGATCTTCGTGCGGCTGACGCGATCGTGCTTCCGGGCGTGGGTGCAACCCGCGACACCATGAATGCCCTTGACCGCCTCGAACTCTCGCCCGCCATTATCGAATTGATCGGCATGGGTGTTCCTTTTCTTGGCATCTGCGTCGGCATGCAGGTGTTGGCTGAGCGCAGCGAAGAATGGGGCGAACACCCATGTCTTGGCGTCGTTGCAGGCAGCGTGCGTCGCTTCCCCAGCAGTGCTGGCAAAGTGCCGCAGATCGGCTGGAATCAGGTGCAATACAACGCCGACGATCCGCCAGCATTGCTCAAAGATATTCCCAACGGCACCGACTTCTATTTCGTCCACTCGTTCTACGTTGATACGCCGGACACGTCTCTGGTGGCGGGACGCACTGACTATGGCATCACCTTTCCGTCGATCTTCGCACGCGGCACCATCGCTGCAACCCAGTTCCACCCTGAGAAGAGCGGGCGCTGGGGACTGGCGTTGCTCAACAACTGGGTCCAATTGGTATCATAGGCACGTTCCTGAATGATGGTATACCGAAGCACGAGAGCGATCCTATAACACACCGTAACGCAGAAACTCTGTCACATGACTTGAACCGGTTCACTCCCCTTGTTGCCTGGCTATCAGCACGAGAACAGCGTTTAAGCGCCGCGCTCGTGCTCATCGTCGCCGTCGTCGGCACGCTTTACGCTGTTTGGCTGGGCAACACCCTGCGCTATCCCGACGAGCGCGACTACTACGCCATCGCGACGAACCTCGCCACCACGGGTCATTTCTCGCTGGACGGTCACACGTCAACAGCTTTTCGTGCTCCTGGATATCCGATGCTCCTGGCAGCGGTAGCGGTGGTCCAGCCGTCGATCGTCGTCATGCGTTTGCTCAATGTTGCCGCGTTGGTGCTGGCGCTGGTGTCACTCGGTCGCATCCTGCGCCGTCACGGGCCACCACTCGCGGCGCTGATCGCCACGTTCCTCGCCACGGCATATCCACTGTTTTTCTATACAGCCGGAACCTTATACCCACAGACGGTGGCGGGGTGTTTGCTGCTGACAGCGCTCGATTGCATTACAGGAGCCATGCGTGGACGTGACTATGTCTGGGGTGGCTTACTGCTGGGCGTGCTTATCCTCACGGTGCCGACGACGCTCGTCGTCCTGCCGCTCCTGGTCGTGTGGCTATGGTTTGATCGGCGCCCACTCCTGCGCAACCTTACAATTTTGATAGCTTGTGCTATCCTTGTAATCATTCCCTGGACGGTGCGCAATTATGTCGTTTTCGACACCTTTGTAGTTATTTCATCCAACTCTGGTCTGAATTTGTTGCTCGGCAACTCTGAACATACATCTCCAAACAGCGGGGTTAATGTCGATGTTTCGCAATACGAAGTAATTACGAAACATATGAACGAGATCGAGCGAGACACTTTTTACCGAAACGCAGCCCTCGATTATATCCGTGGACACAAAATTCGCACAGTAACGTTGTACCTTCAGAAATTCGTAAACTACTTTAATATCCGTAACGATCTGTGGACGACATCCGAGGCATCACGCTTCAACGATCTGGTTGTGCTCATGACCTACGGTCCACTCCTGCTGGTTACCATAGCCCGTATCACGCTTACCAAGCGGATTCCCCTTAGCAACATCGAGCTGCTGCTCCTGTTACTCTACGTTGCAAACGGCCTCTTCGCCGCGCTTTTCTTCACCCGCATCCGATTTAGGTTGCCTTTTGACCTGTTATTGATTAGCAACACTGCCATTGTGTTAGCGACACTGCTTATGTCTTCAAGTCGTCGTAACAAATCTAGCCACTAAACACGAG
Organism: uncultured Chloroflexia bacterium; assembly: GCA_963790835.1. Lineage (GTDB taxonomy): Bacteria > Chloroflexota > Chloroflexia > Chloroflexales > Kallotenuaceae > JBBSGA01. Next base: position 407,148 of record CAWBPU010000002.1, on the reverse strand, counting down.
CTTACATCCGCAAGTCATAAAACTGTTACGAAAACTAGCCCCCACTGCCAGCAAACTTGATTAAAATCCATCGTACAATATACATTAACAAATATTAACCTGTCGGAGGGTATACAATGGCATCTATCGTAATTTTGACTCCCGAAGTTCTTCAGCTTCGGGATCAAAAGTCGTCGGGAACGGGGAGAAGTGGACGCCGACGCAGTCCAGAGCGTTTGCGCCTTATCGAAGAATACAAAGGCATCCTGTCTGGAACAGAACCGGGCTATGGCGCTGATGTTGCACTCGAAGAAAATGAGGATAAGCGCATCGTACGGCAGAATCTTGCTGCAGCCGCCGAAGACCTTGGCATTGCACTCGACTTTCGCCCGATCAAAGATAAGACACGTATCCACTTCCGCGTTATTACGGTCGAAGAGAAAGCTGCTCGTCCCCGCCGTGGTGGCGGGCGACCTCGTAAGAATCCAATCGTGAACGTAAATGGTACTACCGAGCAAGCTGGAAAGCCTCAGAAGCGGGCTGCTCGTACCGCACAGTAGGTTTTGTTCCTGCAAGCGCCACACCGGATGATATCCATCCGGTGTGGCGCTTTTTCTTGTCCCACGCCCGATACTTCCTACTGTACGCCGCACAAAGCGAACTGAATGAGAACATTGACATCATAGTCTCAACACCATGCCGCGGTTCATTCTATGCGGTAAAATGCAGGTGCTTTCCAGGCATCCTCGGAATCATCACGTACCCATACGTATGGATCGTGACGATGGTATCGAAATCTGATCCACGCTTTTGGGAAGCGCCGTCATGCTATGTATGCAACCGCCCGATGCGTTCATCGGACAAGCACTGTATACTGGAAAGATTGAAATTCCGTCCGCGTCGATGCGGTCGCGGTAGCCCAACACGCCGCCCGGCAGGAGAGCACAATGGCAGTTAACAAGAGCGAAATCACTGCGAAGTTTGAAGAAGAAAAGCATCGCGTTCAAGAACAATCGCAACTGATCTACCTACAAAATCAGATTGACGAACTACGTCGCATGCTCAAAGACCAAAATAATAAATATGCCTGGTCGATGGAACAAGCCCGCCGCTCGGAGGCGCAGATAGGACAGTTACAAAACTTGATCGAGCGTCAGGCTCAGGAAGTGCAAACCACGCTCGAAGTGTACAAGCGCGAGATCACCGCGCTACGCCGCGAAATCGCAGGATCATTGCTGCGTGCCGAGGAAGCCGTCAAACCAGTGCGCGAAATGCAAGCACAGATTCACCAGTTGCAAGAAGGTCGCCGACAGGATCGGGACGCGGTAGCACCGTTGCATGGTCGTATCGAGGACGTGGAACATCGCGCCAAGGAAACACTATCGATCGTGCGCGATGGAGACGAGCGTTATCGCCAGTACCAGTCGCAGTTCGACCAGTTGCGCATCGCCGATGGCGCGGCAATCGAAAACATACGGCGGCTCGACGAGATGATCCAGGTCGAGAAACAGAATCTTCGCCGTCAGGCCGCCGAGGCGCAACAGCTTGTCGCCGATGTGCGTGCATCGCTCGAAGATCCAATGGCACGTATCGTACGGCTCGAAGAACGTGCCCGTTCGACCGAAGAACATCTGGTAGAGCTGCCACCGCAGCTTGATGCCATCGCCGAGCGTCTGCCCGCCATGGTCGAAGAAACGCGCCGCGTCGAACTTGTCGCCACCGAGCGCTTCCTGATGAACCAGGAACGCCTGGAAGACCTGCGCCACCAGAGCGACGAGCGACTGGTCGAATTGCATGAAATGAGTGATCAGCACCTGTTGCATCTGACATCGTGGCTCGAGCGCATTGACGCATGGTGCCGTGAAGAAGAAGGCCGCGTGGCACGCATCGGTAACCGCCTCGAAATGCTGCACCAACGCCACGACGCACGCCTGTCTGACCTCGAAGAACAAGAATTTGAAACCATGGAACGCATTGCCGGAGCATGGAGCGACGTTCTTGATCTGGTCAAGTCGCGTCAGGTCGAACGTCGCGACGACGAAGCCAAGCCGCGCCCAACCAACAGATAACGCACGTATTGGAGTAGGATGTGCTAACCCGACGAATCATTCCATGTTTAGATGTCAAAAACGGGCGTGTGGTCAAGGGCGTAACCTTCGTCAACCATATCGACGCAGGCGATCCCGTTGCGCTTGCCGCATTGTACGATCAGGAAGGCGCGGACGAACTCGTATTCTACGACATCACGGCGTCGTCAGATGAACGAGCGATCATGGTCGATGTCGTCGAACGCACGGCAGCGCAGGTGTTCATCCCGCTGACAGTCGGCGGTGGCATCCGCACCGTAGACGATATGTATCGGATGCTGCGAGCAGGAGCCGACAAAGTATCGATCAATACGTCGGCAGTCCTCAACCCACCGCTGATCGAGGAAGGAGCCAAGCGCTTCGGTTCGCAGTGTATCGTCCTCTCGATCGACGCACGGCGCGTTCCCGGCAAGGATGACGCCTGGACAGTGTTCACGCACACGGGCGGCGATGGGCGTGCGTCCGGCCTGGACGCGATCGCCTGGGCGCGACAGGGCGTCGAGCTTGGCGCGGGCGAGATCGTGATCAACAGCATCGACGCGGACGGCACCCGCGATGGCTATGACCTGCAACTGCTGCGCCTGATCGCCGATGCGGTGAACGTGCCGGTGATCGCCTCCGGTGGCGCTGGCACGCTCGAACATATGCGCGAAGCCGTGACCACGGGCGGCGCGGACGCGGCGCTGGCCGCGTCGATCTTTCACTTCGGCACCTATAGCATCGCGCAAGCCAAGCAGTACATGGCTGACCGTGGCGTTCCGGTGCGCGTCGTCGCCAAAGCAGACTACGGAGGCGCAGCGCGTGCCTGAGCTACCTGAAGTTGAAACCGTGCGCCGTTCGCTCGAAGCGGGGCTATTGGGTCGTCGCATCGCCTCGGTCACAAAAGTTGGATGGCCTCGCACTATCGCCGCTCCCGCCGCTGATGTGTTTCAGGAGCGCGTTCACGATCGGCTTGTCACGAAACTCGAGCGACGTGGTAAGTACATCATCATCCGGCTAGACGCGGGCGAGGCGCTGGTGGTGCATCTGCGTATGACCGGACGGCTGACGTTGAGCGCAGCGACCGACGAGGCCGACGCGCACACACATGTCGTGTTTCAACTGGTGGACGGCGGGCAGTTGTTTTTCAACGATACGCGCAAGTTTGGGCGCATCTGGTTGCTCGATGACCGCGAACTCGAAGCGTTATTCGCACGGCTGGGTCCTGAACCGCTCGAAGAAGCGTTCACCCGTGCAACCTTCCACACGCTGCTGCGGCACCGCAAGGGTCGGCTTAAGCCACTGTTGCTCGACCAAAGCCTGGTCGCTGGCCTGGGTAACATTTATGTCGACGAAGCCCTCTGGACCGCTCGGCTACACCCGCTCCGCACCGTGGCTTCGTTGGACGACGACGATATAGATCGCCTGTACGAGGCGATTCGGAGTGTCCTGATGGAGGCGGTCGAACGTCGCGGCACGTCGTTCTCGGATTACCGCGATGCCTGGGGTGAATCAGGTTCCAACCAGCATTTCCTGCACGTCTACGGACGTGCGGGCGAACCCTGTACCCATTGCGGGACACCGATCGAACGAACGGTCGTCGCCCAACGTGGTACGCACCTCTGTCCATATTGTCAGACCTATCCCACGGCATGAACGCGGCATCACGCAAAGTCGTCGAAGCGCTGCGGTCGCTCGCGGCGCATGAACGCTACCAGGCAAGTTTCGTGTTCGGCTCAGTCGCACGCGGCGATGACACCGACCAGAGCGATGTCGATGTTCAGGTTATCGTTGGGGACGACAACCACTGTCCGAACATCAACCACCCCTTCGTACACGGGCGCAAACTCGACCTGACCTTTCTTTCCTTCAAGCAGTTGGAGCAACGAACGCAGGATGAGATCGATCGGCGCAAGCGCGTTCCCATGGTCGCGGAATCCATGATCGTCTTCGACAAAACGGGCGAACTCACACGGCTACGCGCCCAGGCGCAGCAAACCCAGCCAAAGCCGTTCGATCCCGCTCGTACCCAACTCGTGCAATTCCTGGCGTACCACGCCAACGCAAAAGTAGAGCACCACCTCGCAGCCGATCCGCTGGCGGCGCTCCTGGTCATGCACACCAGCCTTTATGACCTGCTCGCGTTGCACCACGAGATCGCGGGACGCTGGCACCTCAGCGACAAGCGTATGCTGGCAGACCTGCGGTCGTGGGACCCTACACTCGCCAGGCTGGTTGAAGACCTGGTCGGTACGAGCAATACCGAACGCAAATATGCCGCCTGGTCGCGCATCGTCGATCATGTGCTCGCGCCACTGGGCGGACCCCAACCCATCGAGGAAAACAATTGTGCATGTGAAGTTTGCCGCACGGACCTCGCCGCCCTTGAGAGCATCGTATGAACGTATCGCTGATCGCCACGGTCAAGAACGAGGCCGACAACATCGCCGCGCTACTCGATTCGATGCTGGCGCAAAGCCGCACGCCCGACGAGATCGTGATCAACGACAACGGCAGTAGCGACGAAACAACCGAAATTATCCAGCGTTACATTGATGCCGGACACCCGATCCGACTGGTTCACGGCGGCAGCAACATCCCGTCGGGACGCAACAACGCCATCCGTCACGCCCACGGCCCGCTGATCGCAAGCTGTGACGCTGGCCTAACGCTGCCCCAGGACTGGCTCCAGCAAATCGTGGCACCGCTCGAATCCGGCGCGGCGGAAATCGGAGCAGGGTTCTATGTTTCAGCCCCCACATCGTTATGGGAGTTCGCGCTCGGCGCGACGAACTATCCGCGTGTGGAAGAAATCGATCCCGAGACATTTCTGCCCGCCGGACAGTCTGTGGCCTTCACTAAAGCCGCCTGGGAGGCTGTGGGCGGCTATCCAGAATGGGCGGCAACGTGCGAAGACCTGCTGTTCGACCTGGCGCTGAAACAGCAGGGCTTTCGCTTCGCGTTCGTACCGGAGGCCGCCGTGCTGTTCCAGCCACGCTCCACAGTGCGCGGCTACCTGCGTCAATACTACACCTATGCGCGTGGTGATGGCGTCGGTCGGCTGTTCTGGCGACGGCACGCCGTCCGCTATGCCTTCTACGGCTACATGCTCGCCGTCACGCTACTGGCGCTACGCTACCGCCTTGCCTGGTTGCTCTTGTTGCCACCATGGGCGTTACATCTTCGCAAGCCGCTGCGCCGAGTGTGGCTCGAAAGCGCCGAGCGTCCGGTGGGGCAACGTATGATGGCGCTGGCCCTCGTTCCTGTCATCCGGTTGCTCGGCGACGGCGCGAAGATGGTGGGCTATCCCATTGGCATATGGTTACGCCTGAGCGGGCGTGCAGGTCCGCACCAGCATACCAAGCAGCACCATTGAAGATCGTGTCGTCTAAAACACAATAGAGGCTCCCTTTATAGCTTCGTTCAAAGGGTAGGTTGATGTCATAGAAGATCGGCGGCTTTCTTGAGATTGCCACCCATATCCTGTCATATCACGCTACACTCATCACAGAATGCTGCGGGCTTTGAGTTCCAGATACTTGTTGATGACGGCAATCGAAAGTTTATCGGCCTCTACGTCCAGGGTCAGCACCCCGGCACGGTGAAGCGTGTCAAGGATCACCTGCCGTTCATCGACCATGCGTTCGGCGACCGCCCGCGAGAAAACCGCGCTGACGGTCTCTACTGCTTGCGACGCGAGGCCAGTGATGTTGGGGTCCTGAATCGTCACCACCAGCGGCAGGTGGCGCGTGGCGAGGCGTGCAGTATAGGTGATCAGCGGCTGTGCGGCGTCGAGCGTCACAAGATCGGTGAAGATCACGATCAGCGAACGGCGGAGCTCCTACATTTTCTATCAGATCGTTTCATCAGCAAGCTTAAGTACCTGAGCAACGATCTCGTCGCTCAAGTAGATACCGTTTGCTTGGAGCCCATGAATTAATGGTGTTATGTGCGGCAAGATGCCTTGCGATTTTGCTCGAAGCAGGACACCTAGCGTACCAGTCAACGTCAGACCGGAGCGTTTGGCATAGCGACGCGCCAAACGCTCATCAATGATAACCAGATCAGCATCAATTTCTTGTGCAAGAGCGATAACCTCAGCTTCACCCCGATCTAAATCGACGAGTACATCAGCACGGCGTGAATCAGACAAAGCTACGCATTTGATCCAATCAGCATCATGTATATCTGCTACACCTATGCCATATTGACCACCAGCAAGAACTTCGGAGTACACAGCAGGTGGAATCACGACTTCGTTGTAAAGATGCCGCAGAATTACGATGTGTCCGACCGACGCAAGTGCGATGAGTGGCGTCGCATTGACAACCACCTTGCGAACAGGATCAAGCATTCAGGAAATCCTGCTCAATTTCATCTACTTCAGTGCCAATTGCAGACAAACCAAATCGCTCTAATGAAAAGATGAACGCGATACGACTGATACCCGCAAGCTGTGCAGCCATTCCAGTTGAAACTCGGCCTAGCTCGTACAATTTCACCGCAAGCAAAAGGCGTGCTTCATTTTCAAACTCGCTTGGCGTTTCTTTCAGCGAAAGTAAAAGTTCATCTGGGTATGTGATTGTAAGCGTCCGCATGATCTACACCACCTTGGTTGACATTCATTATATCAACGATCGTCATGCGAAAGGGATCAAACGCATTGTGATGGGTCGAGGCTCAGGCACGTATCACAGGATGCTGCGGGCTTTGAGTTCCAGGTACTTGTTGATGACGGCAATCGAAAGTTTATCGGCCTCTACGTCCAGGGTCAGCACCCCGGCACGGTGAAGCGTATCAAGGATCACCTGCCGCTCATCGACCATGCGTTCGGCGACCGCACGCGAGAAAACCGCGCTGACGGTCTCCACTGCTTGCGACGCGAGGCCAGTGATGTTGGGGTCCTGCATCGTCACCACCAGCGGCAGGTGGCGCGTGGCGAGGCGTGCGGTATAGGTGATCAGCGGCTGTGCGGCGTCGAGCGTCACAAGATCGGTGAAGATCACGATCAGCGAACGGCGCTTGTTCTTGAGGCCAAGATAGGCCAGCGCACGCGCATAGTCAGCTTCGACCGGCTCGGAGCGCACGTTGTACAACAGTTCGAGCATGGTATAGAACTGTCCGCGCCCTTTGGACGGCGCGAGATACACCCCCACCTCGTCAGCGAACGTCAGCAATCCAACCTGATCGCCGCGCAATGTCGCGACATAGCTCGACAGCAGCGCGGCATTGATGGCGTAATCCAGCTTTGCCAGATCCGCGACGGGAGGCCGCATCAGGCGTCCGGTATCCAGCACGAACACGACATGTTGCGCTCGCTCGGTTTCGTACTCGACGGCGATCGGGCGCTGACGGCGTGCGGTCGCCTTCCAGTTGATGCGGCGAAACTCATCGTCGGGCGTGTAGTCACGCAGACGCTCGAACTCGGTTCCTGTGCCATTCGCCCGCACGTTGCGTAGGCCGAGCTCCATCAACAGCCCTTTGCGCGCTAACAGGTCGTATTTCCGCACGTCGAGGACGTTGGGGTACACCCGTATCGCCGTCGTTTCAGGGCTGGATTCGCGCCGCATCTGACGACGGAACATGCCCAGCGTCGAACGGTAGCGCAGGTTGATCGCGCCGAAGCTATAATCGCCTCGCGCCAGCGGGCGTACATGGTACGAGGCGTCCGTACGGCTCAACGGGTCGATGGTGCCGCGCACGAACGTCTGATCGACGGGAAATGGGTCGGGATACTCGTCGCGCAACTCGAAGTGGATGGAACGTGCGCTCCGATTGTTGAGCGCGATGACGATCAGGTTATCGACGCCAAGCGAGAGCTTCGGCTCGACGATGCGCTCAGTTTCGATCTGGTCTGGACCAGGGGTCAGCACCACATCCGTGATCACGAGCGCCAGCAGCGCGACGAAATATAGGATCGCCACCAGCGTAAGCGCGGGCGCGAACGAGGCACCGCCGACCACGACGGCCCCGACGAGCAGCAACACCAGCAGTCGCGGCGTCGGGATCATCGCGTCATCCCTTCGCAAGCGTGCGCGGTTGGCAGCAAATCGACCACGCTAGCGTGGGACTTCGACATGCTGCAGGATGCGATCAACCGCGCCATCGGGCGTTAGACCTTCGATCTCGGCTTCAGGTCGCAAGATGATACGGTGGCGATACACCGGCTTGACCAGAAACTTCACGTCGTCGGGCGTAACGAACTCGTGTCCCTGCATCGCGGCCCAGGTTTTCGCCGCCAGCAACAGGCTGATCGAGGCACGCGGTGACCCACCCAGGATCAGGTCGGGGGTCCGGCGCGACGCAGCGGCGATGTCAGTGATGTATTTGAGCAATCCTTCCTCGACCTGCACAGCCTGCGCTTCGGTGCGGCATCGTGCCAGGATTTCCGGCGTTACGTTGGCCTGTAGTCCGGCGCGTTCGATGTGCCGTGCATCGAAGCCGACATGGTAGCGCCGTAGCACTTCCATCTCGACTTCCTGCGGCGCGTAATCGACCGATGATCTTGAACAGGAAACGGTCGAGTTGTGCCTCGGGCAGCGGGTACGTGCCTTCGTATTCCACCGGGTTCTGGGTGGCGACGACGAAGAACGGCTCGGCGAGCGAGAGGCGTTCGCCTTCGATCGTCACCTGGCGCTCCTCCATGGCTTCCAGCAGGGCGGCCTGGGTTTTGGCTGGCGCACGGTTGATCTCGTCGGCAAGCAGCAGTTGGGTGAAGATCGGACCCTTGCGGAGCCGAAACGTACTGGTGTTGAGATCATAGATGTTCGTGCCGAGGATATCGGAGGGCATCAGGTCGGGCGTGAACTGAATACGCTTGAACTCGGCCTGCACCAGCAGCGCAATGGTTTTCGCCATCAGCGTCTTCGCGGTGCCGGGGACGCCTTCGAGCAGCACATGCCCGCCCGCAAACAGGGCGACCAGCATGTACGTGAAAGGGTCTTCCTGCCCGACCAGCACTTTTCCAGCTTCACTACGAATATGATCGGCAACTTGCTTAACCAGCATAGCGTTCCTTGTACACCCGACGACCGACCAATGACGACCGACCACCGGGAACGGATAAATTATTCGATGCCAACGGACAGTTATGAAAGCGCCGCTTCCGACGCTGGTTCACCGACCGTGCCGCGCCATTGATCGACGGTGACAATCAGGTCGGCAGCGTCGCGCTCCTGGGCGCTGCGACGATGGAGCAGCGCCATCCAGATCGCGACGGGCGGGAAGAACAGGGTGGCTGATACGATTGTCAGCACGACCGTGATCACATTAATAGCCAGAGGCGACGGCTCGATACCAAGAAAGCTATACATCGCGGCACCACCGGCAATCAGCGTTCCGATATACACGGTGAGCAGCATCGCGAAAATAGTTCCTGCCCCGATGAACACCAGCAGGTTGCGACCGAAACGGTGCGTCAGCAGATCGACGTTGCGGCTCAGGGAGTTGCCGAACGAGCGTTGTTCCAGAACGAACGGCTGGATAGCATACACCATGCTGACGATCTGTGCGCCACTCATTGCAATATTGAACAGGAATCCGATGAGCACCAGCACACTGAACAGGCCGCCAATCGCGCCGAACGTGCCACCACCGCCCAACACGCCCAGGAAGCCGACACCGAATAGTGAGCCATATAACACTGGACACACCACCAGCAACGAGATGATCGAAAAGAACATACTGGTGATGATCGAGAACAGAATGTTATAGCAGCCCATACTGATCGTGCGACCGAAGCCGATGCGGAGCGCCGCGCCCACCCGAATCGGGTTGCCGTCCAGCACCATCACCGTGGCACGCGACAAGGCTCCCGCGATATACAGCAGCGCGGGATAGAACAGCACCAGGCGGAATAGCGTGCCGAGCACCACCCAGTCTTCGCCAAGCTGTGTGGTAATCACCATACTCACCAGCACGTCCAGCACCGCCAACGGCACCAGCACCGCTGCACACACCAGCATGAATCCTGGCAAGTTGCGGCGATAGATGCGTAGGCCGTCGTCCAGCAGCGCCAGCATCCAGGGCATCGCGGGAGCATTTTTCATCGTAGCCGTCCTCGTGCATCGACTAACGCATCGGCATCGCGGACGAGCCGTACCAATTCCATATCGCTCATATCGGGCTTACTCAACCCCTCCAATACAGGACGCAGACGCACCGCTTGTTCATCGGTAGCACCACCCACCCGCACCAGTTCACGCACGAACGCTGTGTCATCCGCGGGCGCGACGAAGCCATACGGTTTCGACAAACGCCGCTTTAGCGTAGCATGAAAATGCTGTGCGATCGGTCCGCGTTTGCGGCCTCGCCGCAGCAGATGCGCGACAGATTGCACGTATTCTGCGGATGAGCGCCGCGCCACGTCCTGCTTCAACGGCACAGGACGCCCGAAGCGCCGTCCGGTCAACACGATATAGAAGGCGATCACGCCAACCGCATACAGGGCCGCCCATCCCCACCATTGACCAAGTGCGATCTGGCGTAGCGAACGATTCGTCACGCCCGTGGCGCTCCCATAGCCGTGATGCACTTCATCGAACAGGATCGTCGCACCCGCTGGCACACGCGAGATCAGGTTGAGCACCAATGCCGCGCTGCCCGGTTCGCGTAGCCCCACATTGGTGAAGGGATGGGCCGCCGCCGACAGATATATGTATCCGCGCCCCTCCTGTCGTGCGATCATGACTGGGCCGTAGCGACTTTCAAGGATCGGCACATATCCAGCGTCCTGCGGTTGGAGCGCGGCATACGAAGCGACCTCGACACTGGTGACGGGTGGATCGAATAACACCGGCTGAACCGGCGTCGCTCGTTCGTTGATGTCCGTAAAGCCGTCGGTGTCGCTCACCGTCGTCGTCACATCCAGCACACGCCACAGGGCATTAGCAGCGAGGTTAAGCTGGGGGCGTTCATCGACCGCGATCAGCGTTCCACCATCGCGCACCCACCGTAGAATCTCGTCAGCCTCGGTTTCAACAATCGGGCGGTCGCGGGGCGCGATGATGAACAGCACAGCCGCGTCATCGGGCAACGACCAGTCAGTGTACTCGAAGCGTTCAGTCGTATAGCCAAGCTTTTCGAGCCACAGTTGCAAGCCAAGCGCACCCAGATCGCCCTTCGAATAGGTCGATCCGCGCTTGTCCTCGCCGGACGAAGAACGTGCGGGGCCATACACCGTGAAGGCGATCAAGGCGGCGAACAGCACGCCGATAAGCGCGATCTCGCGCCAGCGATTCATTTGATACGTTCCTCATCGGTGCGGAGTGCGGCGATCTGTGTCTCGTACTCGTCAAAGTCCTCGGCGTCCAACGGACGCTTGCCGTACCAAACGCGCTCGAAGGTTTCGACCACGGGCACGAAGGTATCGTAGGTCGGTTTACCGCGCAGTTGCGCCAGATATTCGCGGTTGGTGCGCGAACGGTCGTAGCGCACCAGTCCGCGTTCTTCCAGCCACAAGCAGCGTCGAAAGGTACAGGTAGCGCGTCGCCGTGCGGTAATCGCCGGATTGAGCGGCGCTGCGCGTGCGGTCGGTGGCTTCCTGCACGGTCATATGTTCTTCAATTTCGGCCTCGGCACGTACCCGCGCTTCGGCGGTCACGGTGCGGCGCACACCGCGCAAGGTATAGATGATCAGCGCCAGGATCAGCAACGCGCCAAGCACCAGCAGCACCCACCCCGTCGCCGTCAGCGAACCAAACATCGTCGGTGGACGAGCAGCAGGCGGGGTGATGTTGGGTGGTTGTGGCAGACGATTGAACAACTGTTCAAAGAAATTGGCGATAGCGTTACCCACGCCGGACCAGAAATTGTTCCAGGCCGATGGCACCTCACGGCTCTTGAACGGCGGGACCTCGAACACCTGATTGAGTTTTTGGAGCGCGTCAGGATCGGCGGGGGTGCGCGTTTGTGCCAGCGCGTCCAGGATCGCGCCGAGCGCGGCGACGATGCGCGGAAAGTCGGGCGGCTCCTGCGCCAGGGCATCGCGCAGCCAACGTGTTATCGACTTCCACGATGTCGCCGTTGGACAGTTCGACGCCCGCTGTAGCCAGCAGCGCATCGGCGCTCTCGTCAAGCCCGATGCGGTCGGAACGCTGAGCAGCCGCATACGCCTCGTTAACCAACTGTCGGTAGGCGTCGAGCGAGACGGATGTTGCCTGCGGCAGCGGGGCAGCGTTCACCACGGATACACTGCTCAACAACGCCAGCATCAAAAGGCAGATTGCACGAACCGGCACAATGGCTGTTTTCACTCGTTGGATTATAGCATCTTGAGGGTACGATCCGCTTCGTGTTGCGTTGCCATTCCGCTCCTTGACAACTCTGAACTATGCTTGTCTGGGGCAAAGACAACGGATGAACTCGTAGAATTCGACGAGGCCGCGCCCAGCATGCGGATGACAGCGGGGTTAGAAATACGCTACCGCCGCTACGTGTGGAAGGCGGTCGTGCCGCGCTAGCTACGGCGCGGTGAGTTGCTGGACGACGTGATCCCAACGGATCGCGGCGACTCGCTGGGGACCGTCCGCGCCCAGCCGTCGCGCTGTCGCTTCGTCGTACAGCGCGGTGAGGCGTGTGGCGAGCGCTTCGGGCGTGGGCGGCGACACGAAGCCGTTGATCTGATCCTCGATGAATTCAAGCACGCCTCCGGCATCGGTGGTCGTGAGGACGGGCTTGCCCGATGCCAGCGCCTCGATCGTGATGAAGCCGTAGTCCTCATCGACAGGGGCGTAGTAGACCGCTCGGCAGCGACGATACAGGTCAGCGACCTCCTGGTCGGGCAGAAAGCCCGTGAATTGCACGCGGTCGGCGATGCGTAGCTCGGCGGCAAGGCGCTTGAGGCGCTCGCCTTCGGGACCGCGCCCGACCACCACAGCACGCAGACGCGGCTCGTGGACCAGCGCATACAACAACATGTCGATGCGCTTGGCAGCGTCCAGCCGCGCCACCGACAGCACGAACGGCTCGAAGGGTCCAGTACCAAGCAGCGGCAGCAGGTGGCTCGGTGGGTACAGCGGTTCGGCACGTAGACCGTTGCCGTGCCGCAAGCGGCGGGCGACGTTGCGCGAGATCGCGAACAGCTTGCTGTGCCTCGCCCAGCGTGCGTTGGTCCATGCGTAGCAGCGTCCGGCGTACCTCGTCATCTCCAGGTTGTGCGCCCCAATCGCTCAGCGTCGTGCCGTACCAATCATACGCCTGACGATGCTGGTGGACCAGCCACACCACTTTGCGCGGGTGGCGCACGGCATACGACGGGAACTTCGTGGCGATCACGAGATCGACTGGCACACCGCCGACGTGGGTCAGATCGAGCAACCGCCAGGCCAGGGCGCTTTGTACCAGGTTTGCACGGGGCGTCCAACTGAACGGCAGCGCGACTCGATCGACTTCGTGGCCATGTTCGCGTAGAGCGTCATGCAGGCCATCGACCAGTGTTTCGGCACCGCCGCGCACGAACGGCACCTGCGCGGTACAGATCAGGATACGCATGTGACCGTTCCCCCATACACCACCCGCACGAATCGGGCGACTACATCCTCCCAGCGGCAGTTCGCCAGCACCCAGCGCTGACCGTCCGCGCCCAGGCGTTGCGTCAACGCAGGTTGTCGCAGCAGCATGGTCATGGCAGCCTCGAACTCCGCATAGTTTTTGAACCACAGACCGCCGCCCGAACGCCGCGCCTGATCGACCGTCACGGCGCAATCGCCATGCACCAGCACGGCAGCGCCCTGCAACCACGCTTCCATGATCACAATCGAGTAGCTTTCCAGCAGCGAGGGCATGCAAAAGATATCGGCAGCAGCGTAGGCGTCGTGCTTCTCCTGCACGGACAGGAAGCCCAGATCGACGATATGGTCCCGCAGCGCTGGCGGCACGTCGAGCGGTCCCGGACCGCTCACGACCAGCGTGAACACGAAGCCGTGTCGCGCCCAGTATTCGAGTGCGTATTCCAGCAGCACCGGGAAGTTCTTGGTGAAGTCACGGCGCCCGGTGAAATACAGGAGCGGCCCGTCGAGGCTGTGAGTCCGGCGAAAGCTTGCGCCATCGCCACGAGCGGTAAGGTCGATACCTTCGCCCACCACCGAACAGCGACGGTCGTCGATGCTGGCGAGTTCCTGGATTAAGGCGGCTTCCGGTGCGCTGTTCGCCAGCACATGCGCGACGTTCGCAAGTAGAAAGCGGCTGGTGGCGTAACGGGCGTAGGGTTCGTCGTGCAAGCATGGCACCAGATACCCGCGTTCGGCGGCGATGCGAGCGCCGAAAAAACTGGTGGGAAAGGCGTACAGGAAAAAGACCCAACGGCGCGTGGTACGCTCACGGTCAAGGGTTTCGAGCAGCGTGTCGCTCGACGCCAGCGAGCGCAGCAGGTTAAGTTCATGGTGATCGAAGCGTTCGAGGCTAAAGCGGCTTGGATCGTGCCGTGCGATGCGCGGCAGATCCCCGATGGTCGCCGCGAAACGCCGGACTGGCACACCATCGACTTCGCCCCAACCCTTCGGATAATACGGCGCGACCGGAGCGCGGGCGTCGCGTGCGGTCGTCGTCCATACTTCCACCGCGATACCTGCTGCGTCGAGCGCCTGCACCAGTTGGCGGGCATGCGTTTCGGCTCCACCCGACGTGTCGGGACCGTACCAGGGGATGACAACCGCGACCGGATCGACTGCTGTCATGGGTTCAGTCATCATGACGCGGTGCGGTAGCACGCAGCCGCACGACTTCGCCATGGAGCGCGGCGTCGGCGCGGGCGATCTGTTCGAGCGCGTGCGTGATGTGCTGATTCAGATCGTTCTGCTGGTCCACCACTGGCTCAGCGGCGTGCCGGATGACGCCGCGCACGCCTCGGTTGATGACCACCCACATGCGTTCGTAGGCCGTGCGTCCGATCAGTAGCGGGCGAGGATCGACCCTCGCGGTGCGTCCCAGCACCGGAAGAAGCGAACGTAGATGCAAACGCGGAAAGTCTGGTTCGGGCTGCGAGGCCGCATACGCCTCGACCGCTCGTTGCACTTCGACGTTCGACGGTTGCTCACTCATGAAGGCGTACTGGTGTCGTCCGGACTGGTGGCGTTCGCGTCCCGTAGCCGTGCGACCTCGCGGGCGAGTTCAAGTTCCGCGTCGAGCAGAAGTTGCAGCGAGCGCGTGACGGCAGCGTTGAAACTGTTTTGCTGCTGGACAATCGGCTGGATGTACCATTGGAGCGCCCGGCGTACCACGCGCTGCACAAAGCCAGCCGCACGTTCGCGTGGCGTTCGCCCCTGGATAGGCCAATGGGCGCTGACAGCACGCAACGCCTCAACCTCGGCGACGCTTTCGCGCAATTCTTCAGGATCGACACCCAGCACACGATGCGCGGACTCGTTGTCATCCGTTCCGTGAGCAGCCCGAATATCGGCGCGGAGTTGCGCCAGGATCGCGCCAACATCAATCGATTCAGCATTGTTCATAGACCCGCGAGTCTACCACGGGAGCGCGGATCGTGGCAACGCGAACGAAGGCAGCACTCCTGGCATATCGTTCGCCGCAGGACCGACACGTCACTGGATGAAAAGCGCGTTATCTGCCGTAGTCGGTCGTCGGTGGTCAGTTGTCGGTCCCTCATCCTGTTATAATCGACGCCATGAGCCATTATGAAGGGTAGGCCATGAAAGTATTGCTGGTCGGTGGTGGGGGACGCGAGCATGCGCTGGCGTGGAAGCTGCGGCAATCGCCACTCCTGAGCGAGTTGCTCGTGGCACCGGGGAACCCTGGAACGGCAACGCTGGGCCGCAACGTCGCGGTCCGAGCCGACGATGTATCTGGCCTTGTCGCGCTCGCCGTCCAGGAGCAGGTCGATCTGGTCATCGTCGGGCCGGAAGTCGCCCTCGCCGGAGGCATCGCCGACCGCCTCGCCGAACTGAACATCGCCTGTTTTGGTCCATCACGCGCCGCCGCCCAGCTTGAATGGAGCAAAACCTTCGCGAAAACAGTGATGGAGCAAGCAGGCATCCCGACCGCCCGCTACCAGGCGTTCGCGTCGGCAGCCGATGCCCGCACGTTCCTGAGCGACCAACCCTGGCAGGATTGGCGTGTCGTGAAAGCGGACGGCCTCCATGCGGGCAAGGGCGTCGTCGTCGCCACCACGGAAGCTGAGCTACACGCCGCGCTCGACGCGCTGGATGATGGCGAATCGCTGGTATTGGAAGAACCGCTGTCGGGGCCAGAAATTTCGCTGCTAGCTTTTTCCGACGGCAGCACCGCCGTGGCGATGCTGCCAGCGCAGGATCATAAGCGCCTGGGCGATGGCGACCAGGGACCGAATACTGGCGGCATGGGCGCGTATGCTCCCGTGCCGAACGTGGGCGATCCCGCCGAACTGGCGCGACTGGTGATCGACCCTGCCATCGCCGCACTCGCGGCCACGGGCACGCCCTTCGTCGGCGTGCTGTATGCCGGGTTGATGCTCACCACCGACGGACCCCGCGTGATCGAATATAACGTGCGTTGGGGCGACCCCGAAGCGCAAGAATTGCTGCCCCTGCTGCAAACCGACCTGCTGCAAATCATCAACGCCTGCATCGAAGGACGCCTCGACGCACAGCCCATCCACTGGGATACGGGTGCGGCGTTGGGCGTCGTGCTGGCGGCGGCGAACTATCCGGCGACACCCCGCAGCGGCGACCCGATCACCCTGCCGCCGACCGAGGACAACATCGTCGTATTTCACTCCGGCACCGCCCTGGATGGAGATACGCTTGTCACCGCCGGAGGCCGTGTGCTTGACCGTCGTCGGCACGGGCGCGGACCTCGCCGAAGCACGCGAACGCGCCTACCGATACGCGGATGCCGTTGCGTTCGACGGCAAGCAGTTACGGCGTGACATCGGACATTTCGCCCTTGACCGCCATGAGGACTGAGCCAATGCGCGTCGTGGTGCTGGCGTCTGGCAGCGGCAGCAACCTCCAGGCACTACTGGACGATCAGCAGGGCTATACGGTCGTGCTGATCGTCACCGACCGCTCACGCGCCGGAGCGTTACAACGCGCCGAACAGGCAGGCGTTCCGGCGGCCGCTGTGCCGCTGACACAGCCACGTGATGCCGAGCAGCGTCAGGAATGGGAAACACAAGTCGCCACGACGATTGCCGCTGCCGAACCGAATCTGGTGGTCATGGCAGGGTGGATGCGCGTCATGTCGCGAACGTTCGTCGAGCGTTTTGCCGACCGCCTGATCAATCAGCATCCGGCATTGCTGCCTGACGACACGGCTGACAGCTATGTACTGAACGATGGGCGCTCCATTCCGGCGATCCGAGGCGCGCATGCCGTTCGTGATGCCCTTGCCCTGGGGGTGCCAGTCACGGGATGCACGATCCACTGGGTGACGCCGGAAGTCGATGTTGGGCGCGCTATCCGGCGCACAGAAGTTCCCGTACTGCCCGACGACGACGAGGCAACGTTGCACGAACGGATCAAAGTTGAAGAGCGGCGCATGATCGTTACGGTCGTGCGCGATCTCGCCGCGACGCTGCATTCATAATCCCGCGCCAGATATGACGGGATGTGGAGGCCACATCCCGCCACAGTTTCTCAACGCTTATGGTGACGCAGGGAACCTTCCTGTTCTCCATTACGTCATCTTTCTATCAGATTGATGCAGCACCCACCCGATACAACAACTACAGCAGGTGGGTGCGAAAAGGAGAGAGCATGTACCGTCGTTTGCTCGCCGCGATTGTCGCCCTGTTCGTCCTGGCTGGCTGTGGAGGCTCCGCCACATCCACACAACCCGCCGCCGAAGCGCCCGCCGGAGATTCTAACAGAGTTGGCTTAAGCGCTGGTGCCCCACGGGAAGCCGCTGGTGCCTCATCAGATAGTGATGGTGGCACCACCACAGACACGTCCAACAACACGACTTCGCCATCCAACGCCGCCCAGTTCGGGCGCATGGTCATCCGCACCGCACAGATTTCTCTGCTGGTCGAAAACACCGACGATGCCGAAGTCAAAGTCCGCAACCTGGTGCAAAGCATGGGCGGCTATGTCCTTAGCTCCGAGACACGCGGCGACGAGGAAAGTCGCAACGTCGCCCTCACCTTCAAGGTTCCTGCCGAGCGCTTCGACGATGCGCTCAACAGCGTGGCAAGTTTCGCGACGAAAGTACAGAATCGGAGCGTGACGGGCGAGGACGTGACCGACCAGTTCGTCGATACCGAGGCGCGGCTACGCACGCTACGGGCAACTGAAGCACGTCTGCTTGACTTTCTGAAAGCCGCCCAGACCACCGAAGAGGCCCTGCAAGTCAATCAACAACTGACCAATCTACAAGGCGAGATCGAGCAGGCCAGCGGACGGATTCAACTGCTGAAGCAAAGCACCGCCTTCTCGACCATCACCGTCACCATGCAACCCAACATCGCGCTGGCGCTCACCTCGAACAGCCCGTGGTCGCCCGGTACGGTTGCACGCCAATCCTGGCAGAACTTGATCGGGTTCGCACAGGGCATCGCCGATATCGCAATTGCATTCGCAATCTGGTTGCCAGTATGGGGAACAATGCTGCTCATCGGCTTCCTGGCATGGCGGCGTATCCGGCGCAATGACGTTCGCTCGGTTGCGGCACCACAGACGACACCACCCACAAACTAACCGTTCGTAAAAATACAGAGAAAAACTCAGGTCGAGGTCGTGATCACACACGGCCTCGACATTTTGTGGTGCGATACTTGCGTCCTCATTAATCGTATTTTAGTCATTATTGATAATTGATACGAAAGAGTGGTATGACAGGGTTTACGGATGAACATACGCACGAAGATGAATTGCTCAACCTCCGTGGAGCGGTCAATTCGGTTGGTTCAGCGATCTATACTATCGACCGCTCCTATCGTATAACCATGGTAAACGCAGGCTGGAACAGTTTTGCCACATCCAACGGTGGCGAAACGTTGATCGGTCCACAGATCATTGGAACGAATCTATTAGATGGCATGCGCGGACAACCCCGTGAAGAAACACAACGCACGTGTGAAGCAATATTTCGGGGCGAGTTAGAACGCTACGAACGTGATTACGATTGCTCCAGTCCCACTGAGCGCCGTATCTACACACTGGTGATATCACCGCTACGCAATGACAACGGTGATATTGTAGGCGCCGCGTTCATCAACCATAACATCACCCGGCGAAAGATGCTGGAAGAAGACTTGAAAACACGCAACCGTGACGTGCGCGGCATGGTCGAGGAGCTACGACAGCGCAACGAGTTGCTTGCGACCGAACGAGATCGTGCCCAGGCACTCGGTCATGTCCTCAACACGATCAACGCCTCATTGTCGGTGCCCACAGCGATCGAAGCTGTGCTGGACGTGGCTATCGCACTCGTCCATGTCGACGCGGCTGCCATTTTTCTGCGATCGCCAGATGGACAGTCGTTTACACCGTCGGGCAGCCGCAAAGTGGAAATGGCACAGAGCGAACCGGAGGTGTTCCAGGCGTCTTCATCGCTGGCGGGCGAGGTCATCAAGGGCGGTCAGGCGCTCTTTGTCGCCAACACGGCGACACGTCCCGATCTTCGGTTTCCGACGCTCACAGGTTCGGGTCAGCCTGTCGCGATCTTATCGGTGCCAATTAATTCCTATCGTGGTCCCATTGGCGTACTCGAAGTCTACGCATCACAAATTAAGCACTTCGACGAGCAGGAACACACCGTCCTGACGACACTGGCGGCATCAGCAGGTGTCGCCATCTCCAACGCACGGTTGTTCGACGAACAGGTCCAGGCACGCGCCCAGGCTGAGCGTATGGCTCAGGTGGCAGCAGAACAAACAGCGCAATTGCTGGCGACGTTCAGTTCCCTGAGTGACGGCGTGTGGATTTGCGACAAACAAGGCATCATCATCTCGATCAACGACGCCGCGTTGCACATGTTCACCCTCAAACGCGAAACGGTGCTCGGCACACAACTGTCAGATTTGCAGAGGTTCTATGAAGTCGTACGTGGCGAACGCAGACGGCTTGGTCTGCGCGTTGCGCTGCAGGGCGAGCACATGCACACTGAGTGTGAAATCGTCGTGCCGCACCGCGCCCAGCATTTGATCGTGGACATTCGCGCCGCGCCCGTCCACGACGAACATAGCAACGTGATCGGTGCAGTATCGGTGGTGCGCGACATCACCCAGGAACATGCCATGGCACGGCTGAAGGACGACTTTCTGGCAATCGCCGCCCATGAACTCAAGACGCCGATCACCGCACTCAAAGGCTACACGCAACTGGTGCTGAAGCGCACACGCAATATGCCCGGCCTCGAAAACATCCGTCGTACACTCAACACCGTCGACGAACAGGCCGACCGCATCTCCGGCCTCGTGCATAAGCTCCTGGATGTGACACGAATTCAAACGGGCAAACTGGAGTTGTTGCGGACGAGCCTCGACTTGCACGCCCTGGTAGCGAACATGGTCGCAAGGGCGCAAGGCTCTGCACCATCACAGCGCTTCGAACTTGAGCCACATGCGCCGATCCTCGTGGACGTCGATCCACATCGCATCGAGCAAGTGCTGAAAAGTTTGCTTGACAACGCCGAGAAATATTCTGCTGGCGTGGGGACGATTGCGGTCACCACCTCCACCGACGACCGTTATGCTTTTGTGAAGGTCAACGACCGTGGCGTTGGCATACCCGCCGAAAAGCTGCCGCATATTTTCGACCAGTGGTATCAGGCGCACTTTACGACACAGGGCGATTATGGCGGCATGGGGTTGGGCTTGTACATCTCGAAAGAGGTCGTCGAGCAGCACGGCGGATACATGTGGGCGGAATCCTCAGCGGATGGCGGCACCACAGTCGGATTCGCCCTGCCGCTGCTATCATCAGCCGAATCCAACGCCTAGTACCTGCGTGCGCCGAAGCTCACATGCTATACTTCGGGCATGAACGAAAACCCGTCACGTAGCGGCAAACAGATTCGGCTGAGTACCATGGCAGCCTGCGCGGGCTGAGCTTCCAAGCTCGGCCCTGAGGCCCTGGCGCAGGTTCTGCGACCACTCAACATCGTTTCCCATCCCGATCTACTCACCACCTTTGCGGACGACGCGGCGGTCTATCGCCTTGGTCCCGATCAGGTGATGGTGCAGACGGTCGATTTTTTCACACCGATTGTGGACGACCCGTGGACATACGGAGCGATCGCGGCTGCCAACAGTTTGAGCGATGTGTACGCGATGGGTGCACGTCCGATCCTCGCGCTGGCGATCGCGGCGCTGCCGGACGTACTGCCGCACGCCATGTCGAGTGCAATCTTCCAGGGCGGCGCGGATAAGGTCGCGGAAGCAGGGGCTGTGCTGGCGGGTGGCCATACTGTCACCGACGCCGAGCCGAAGTATGGGCTATGCGTGACAGGGCTGGCACATCCCGACGAAATCACGCCGAAGGGCGGCGCTCGACCAGGTGACGTGCTGGTGCTGACCAAGCCACTTGGCACCGGTATCGTCACAACGGCGTTCCGGCGCGAATTGTCGCGCCAGGAGGACTACGACGCGGCGGTGCAGTCGATGCTCCGGCTCAATCGACGTGCTGCCGAGATCGCACGTGAAGTTGGTGGCATCCATGGTGCAACAGATATTACTGGCTTCGGGCTACTGGGGCATGCCGCCGAAATCGCCCACAATTCAGGCACACGCCTGCGCTTTCGCGTAGCGGACCTGCCGCTGCTGCCGGGCGTGCTTGACTACCTGGCGATGGGCATAACGACGGGTGGCGCAGGGCGCAACCGCTCGTGGCTGGCGAGCGAACATGGCTTCGTACCAGACACGGCGCTGGATGCTCAACGCATTGAGGTACTGTTCGACCCGCAAACGTCCGGCGGACTGCTGCTGGTGATTCCAGCGAACCGCATCCCGACGCTGCTCCGAACCGCGGAAGCGGCGGGGCAAGCAGTGTGGGTGGTGGGCGACGTGGTGGCGGGGCGGGGCGTAGCAGTAGAGTAGTTCGTAGCGGGATGTGTATGGAACATTCGTGCGCTGGCGTGCGTAATATCTCGTACATCGTATGACAACGAACAACGGAGATATTTGATGTATTTTGATGATGACTATCCACGCTCGAACGGCTGTATGGGTGGTGCTTTAATCATCGCCATTGGGATGATCGTGGTTGCTGGGATCTTTTACTTCACGGTCAACCGTGCTGCCAGCAGCGTCAACCCGTTCGGCAGTGGTGGCATCACCAATCCACTCGCGCCTCAGCCGACCGCTATCATCGTTGACCGCCCGGCGGTCGTGCGCGAGATTCGCTCCTTGAATCGGCTCGAAACCACCACGGCGATCATCGACAAGGTGGTCGAGGCCGGACAGGAAGGCAACGCTCTTTATAACCTGCTTGTGGGCGATAAAATCCTGCTGGTAGCGTCGGGCGAAGTCATAGCGGGTGTGGATCTGTCTAAACTGCAGGACCAGGACATTATCCTCAGTTCCGACGGCACCTCGGCGACAATTACGTTGCCGCCCACCGAAATCCTGATCAGCCGTCTGGACAACGACGAAACCCGTGTGTACGACCGTCAGCGCGGCCTGCTGACCAAAGGCAACGTCGATCTCGAATCCGAAGCACGGCGCGTCGCGGAGCAGGAGATCGTGCGGGCGGCATGCGACCGCGACCTGTTGACCCGCGCAGCCGAGGACGGCAAAACCCGCATGACCGGGTTGCTGCGATCGCTTGGCTTCGAGCAGGTGACAGTCAACACCAGCGCGGGACCGTGTACGCTTGCGGGCGGCGCGGCATTGCCGCCGTTGCAGCCGACTGTCGCGCCATAACATCGGCTTGCGTCTATGACGCGGGCATGTCTACAATGAAATAAGCGATGACCGTTCGATATTCGACGAATGGAACTGTTTTGTCCCATAACGAAGCACCGCGTTTGGCATATGAGTGGTGGTTCGTCATGGGGCAGACTCGTTTGACGTAATAGGTAGAAACGTGAGTACCGTAGTGCTATAGAGTCCGGCATCTCGTGGATGGCGGCTGAAAGTGTTTGTATGATTGAACTAACCTACGATCCAGATGCGCGGACGCTGTATGCGTATTTCACCGAGATTGACGAGGGACAGGACTCCGACCAGGCCGAGATGAACGGCTATTTCCTGCTAGACAAAGCAGGGCATATCCTGGGCATGCACGTAGAGCTTGGCACCGACCATCATCCACGACTGTTGCATTACGCGCTCGAACATGATGAGGTAGGCTACGACCAGCGCGGCGAAAGTATGCGCATCATCTTCAAGGCTCAGCCCCCGGACGGTCACAGTGACTTCCCGTATCCGGCGATCGTTGATCTGGACCGCAACCATCATGCGCTGGGCATCGAGTTCGCGGTTGACCCGGAATTTGGCATCGAAAATCGACTCAACCATGTACAACCGTTCATCGTTCAGGTGTTTGGCGACGAGGACGAGGGATCGCCGAACATTGCGGCGTCATTCCCCGACCTGGCGGAAGATGATGTCGAGGTCGATACGTTTGAAACGTCTGCCACAACCGAGGCGACCAGCGTACCCGCCGAGGCAATGGTCGTTCCTCCCTGGCCCACGAGCGCCGAGCCGGAAATCGTCCGCTCGGGATTCGTCGCCCTGGTGGGCAAACCAAACGTCGGAAAATCGACGGTGCTCAACGCGTACATGAACATGAAGGTGTCAATCGTGTCGCCCAAACCGCAGACG
The DNA here is from genome assembly GCA_963790835.1 of uncultured Chloroflexia bacterium. Lineage (GTDB taxonomy): Bacteria > Chloroflexota > Chloroflexia > Chloroflexales > Kallotenuaceae > JBBSGA01. The sequence goes on along the minus strand of CAWBPU010000002.1, from coordinate 383,406 downwards.
ACGCGCATCGCGGTGCGCGGCATCCTCAACCGCGAGGACGCGCAGGTTGTGTTCGTAGATACGCCGGGTCTGCACCAACCGAAGTCGCAGCTAGGCGAATACATGGTGGAATCGGCGCGACGCTCGATTCCTGACGCCGACGTGGTGTGCTTCGTGGTTGACGCGACCGAGCCGCCATCGGCACAGGATCGCCGCATCGCCGAGATCATCAAACATTCGCACAAACCAACGATCCTGGTGCTCAATAAGGTCGATATCGCCCGCCACGCCGACGCGGTGCTGCAGCAGTATCGCGACCTGGGACCATGGGAAAGTGAGGCCGCCGTATCGGGCAAGCTCAACGCCGGCCTCGAAACGTTGCTCGAACGCATCGTCGAACATCTACCCGAAGGACCGCGTCTGTTTCCCGCCGACCAGGTGACCGACCTATCGGAGCGCGAACAAGTGGCGGAACTGGTGCGCGAGAAGGTGTTGTTGAACACGCAGCAGGAAGTGCCGCACGGTGTCGCGGTCGAAGTCGAGGAATGGGAAACGCGCGGCGAACGGCTGTACATCCGTGCGACGGTAAACGTCGAGCGCGACAGCCACAAAGGTATCATCATCGGCGAAGGCGGGCAGATGCTCAAGAAAATCGGCGCTGCCGCCCGCTACGAAATCGAGCGTTTGCTCAACCGTCCGATCTATCTCGACCTCTGGGTCAAGGTTCGCCGCGATTGGCGCAGCGATCCCACCAGCCTGCGCTGGCTGGGATACGATATCAAGAAACTGGGGTAACGCATGGCGAACAAAGCCCAAACTTATAAAGGCATGAAAGACTACCTGCCGCCCGAAATGCGCCTGCGGCAGTATATCGTCAATACATTGACCAGGGTGTTCGAGCAGCATGGCTTCGAGCCGATGCAAACGCCGATCGTCGAATACGAAGACACGCTCAAAGGTAAGTTCGGCGACGAGGAAAAGCTGATGTATCGCCTGCAATACGGCGATGATCGGCTGGCGCTGCGCTACGATCAAACAGTTTCACTGGCGCGGGTAATCGGGCAGTACCCCAACGCCGTGACGTTCCCGTTCCGACGCTACGCCGTCGGTCCGAACTATCGCGGCGAGCGCCCACAGCGCGGTCGATTCCGCGAGTTCTATCAGGCTGACATCGACATCGTGGGCGCGGCGGGACCACTCGCCGATGCCGAGGTGATCGGCGTGATCGTCGCTGGACTGCGGGCGCTTGGCTTCGGGCAAACCGATGCTCCTACGCCGACGCCCAACTTTCGCGTGTTGATCAATCATCGCGAAGTGCTGAGCGGACTGGCGCGTTCGGTCGGCGTCAGCGATGCCGACGCGGGCGGTGTCTACCGAGCGGTCGATAAGTTCGACAAGATCGGCGCGGCGGGCGTGCGCGGCGAACTGCTAAAACTCAACATCGACGAAACGGCGACCGACCGCATCGTGGCGTTCGTGGAACTCGACGGCGATTCGGATACGATCCTGCAAGCGATGCGCGAGGCACTCGCCGACGACCAACGCGGCGTAGCGGCGGTCACGAATCTGGAACAGGTCGTGCGGCATCTGATCGACGCCGGAACACCGCAGCAGCACATCGCCGTGTCGCCACGGCTGGCACGCGGGTTGTCATACTACACGGGCGTGGTCTTTGAGGCCGTGATCGAGGAGCCACCGATCGGATCGCTGCTGGGCGGCGGGCGCTACGACGACCTGATCGGCGTGTTCGCTGGACGTAAACTCGAAACCGTTGGCACGGCTTTCGGCATCGAACGCCTCCAGATCGTGATGACCGAACTCGGCATGGAGCCGCCGATCAGCGGTCTGCCGCAGGTGTTCGTGACGATTTTCAGCGCCGATCTCGCGGGCGAATCGTTGCGGCTCGCCAACGAGCTACGCGCCGCCGGGTTGCGTGTCGTCACAGCGCTGCAAGGCGACAAGATCGGCAAGCAATTTCGTGAAGCCGACACCAAAGGGATTCCCTGCGTGGTCGTGATCGGACCGGACGATCTGGAAGCGGGAACGGTCGTCGTGCGCGACCTCAAGGCGGGCGAGCAGCAATCCGTGGCGCGTGACGCAGTGCTGCCAGCCATCCACACACTGCTGCATCTCGACGCCTAGCATCGGTCAGGAGGTGGACGGATTGCGGTCGAGCGACTTGATCCGCCGACCCTGCCCCGAATCCGCGATCAGCGTTTCGAGACGCTTGAGGCGGGTTTCCTCGCGCTTGGCGCTCATCACCCACCATAACGCGGTCTTGCGATACCAGGCGGCCTGAGCCTCAAAGAAGGTCCAGGCCGTCTGGTTTTCACGGAAGCGCTGCTCGTAATCGGGGGCGAGCGCGACCTCCTTCTGCTCGTAGGCATAAATCTCTGACGAAGCTTCTTTGCGCTTCTCGAAAGCCGCCATTCCGGTGGGATGCATACGCCCAAGCGCGATCAATTCGGGAACGCGCTTGATGTTGACAGCGCTCCACACGCTGTTGGCACGACGCGGCGTGAAGCGGATCGTGTAGGTGTCATCATCGCGTCGTCGCCGCACACCGTCGATCCACCCATAGCACAATGCCTCGTCCACCGATTGCGCCCAGGTCATGCTCGGTTTGCCCGTCCCTACCTTGTAGTAGCCGACGAGCAACTCTTTCGCCGTGGCGTGATGCTCGGCGAACCACGCCCGAAACTCGTCGGGCGACGCGAAAAAGGTTGGCTCCATCGTGTGTATGTCCTTTCGATATCAACGTATCCACGGTATATCTCCTGCGTGGGAGTGACCGTCAGGGTACAGTATACTTTCGACCATGTATCGGTATAGTTGGCAGGGCATTAAACTCGCGTGGCGCTTTCGTCGCATCCTGTGGATAGTGTGGCGTATCCGGCGTCGGGTAAAGCGCATCATCAAGTAATCGAAGGAAAGATATGACACACCAACAACACTTCGAGCCACGACGTGCGCTTGGTCGCACTGGCTTCGTCGCCTCGGTGCTAGGCATCGGCGACCTCGCCGACCGCAGCATCCCGTTTGAAACCTGCGTGGCGACAGCACAGCGGGCGCTCGACGCGGGACTCAACGTGATCGACACCGCACCGGGCTACGAGGACGGCTATTCCGAGCAGATCGTCGGCGCTGCCCTGCGTGGCAGGCGCGACGAGGTATTTCTCATCGACAAGATCGACGATCTACTCGCGCCCGTCGGCCCGCAGATCGATGCCTCGCTCCAACAACTCGGCCTCGACCACGCCGACGCCTTCGTGTTCCATGGCCTGTCGTCGATGGAAGTGTTCGAGCAACTCAACCAACCGGGCGGCGGCTTCGATCAGCTTGCCGAGTGCATCAAGGCGGGCAAGGCACGCTGGGGCGGCATCTCGTCGCACCATCCCGACGTGCTACGCGCAGCGATCGAGGCGGGGCGCTGCGACATCGTAATGTTCGCGGTCGGTCCGTTCGTAGATCGGCGCTACGTCGATATGATCCTGCCGCTGGCGCACGAACGCGGCGTTGGTACGGTCTGCTTCAAGACCTTCGGCGCGGGCAAACTGGTGGGCGATACGGCAGGCTACAACCAACCATTACAACAACGCCCACGCGGCAAAATCTCGTCGGGCGGTTCCGACGACGTAGCCGCCATGCTCCCGCGTTTGAGCGTTGAAGAATGTTTGCACTATACGATGACGCTCGATCCCGACGTGGCGCTGCTTGGTCTGAGCTACCCTAACGAGCAGGATCAGGCGTTCCGTGCCGCCCACTCCTTCGCGCCGCTCGATCAATCGCGCATGGAGGACATCGCCGCGCGTGCCGTCGCAGCGCGACAAGACAAAGGTCCGTGCTGGTGGAATCCCGATCCTGAGGCGTAACCGAAGCAGTCAGGTACGATCGTACAAACGAGCTTAGTGCTGCGACATAGATATCAAGTCCAAGAGGGAGGTCCAAGCGTGCCATGCGCTTCATCAACGTCGGGGATAGCTGTGGACCTCCCATACCGTAGCACTCTAGGAAGCAGAACATATCGGCTGATACATCACCAATGCAGATTTCCAGGAACTGTTCGCGTACTGGTTCGATCCGATCCAGCACCCAGGCGATGTGATCTTCAAGATCGCACGGTACGTGTTGGTTCTCAGACGTAAGCGACCATTGCCCCTCTCGCCATACATCTCCACGTTTGTTGTGAACTTGTCCGCGTCGATGCGCGTAAGTAGGAGTGATTCCTAATCGTTCTGTTACTTCATCTGGGTCAAGGTTTTCACCTCCGAGCCGCAGCGTTGCCCACACACGACGTAGATAGGTATTATCAGGCACTATTACCTCCGCCCTTATAAGCGCACCAAACGTGTCGCCGCGTCCAATACTTCGACGACCTGCGGCAGATCGCGTGCTTCGGCGAAGGGAATGGGCGGCGTGGGTTGCGCCGCCTTAGGTTGGAGGTCCAGCGACCACCACCCCACATCGCGCCACGCCCCGAACTTGTAGCCGACGTTGCGATACACACCCACTGGAACGAAGCCCAGCGACTCATGTAGCCCGACGCTGCCGGGGTTTGGCAGTGTGATGCCAGCGTAGGCATTGTAGAAACCTTGCACGCACAGCACCCCAAAGAGCGCCGTGTATAAAGCACGTCCTAGCCCGCGCCGCTGCTCCTGCTCATGGACGTACACCGATACGTCGGATGACCACTGGTAGGCCATTCGGGTGCGGTGCGTGGTCGCATAGGCGTAGCCACGCACGCCCTCAGCCGACGCATACACCAGCCAGGGATGCGTGGCGAGAGTATCGGTAATGCGCTGCTCCATCGTCGCGAGCGAAGGCACCTCGACCTCGAACGATGCGGTACTCGTCAAGACGTGCGGAGCGTAGATATCGCGTATGTGCGCGGCATCCTGTGCGTGTGCAACTCGAATCATGGATCACCCTCGACAAATGACCAACGACGAAGGACCAACGACCAACGCAACCTGACCGCTGACAATCTACCATTGCGCACCAACGTCGGACCACAGACAATCTTCGCCTGTGGTCCACATTCAGGACGACAGAACGAGTCCAGCGGGCAGCGATTCACCCAGCATCCAGCCTTGCTCATTCGGATCAAGATGAGTATCGGCGTTGACAAGCAAATCATTTAAGCGCTCGGCATCCGGCACCCCACGCAACCAGACAGCGACACGCTCGCGCGTTTCATCTGGCACATCGCGGGCGCGGTCACCCGTGCGCTGCGCCAGCAACACCAGACAATACGCGGCGTTTTCGTTGCGCTCCAGACCAAGCGCCAGCAGTTTGTCGATCCATTCCACTGCCTCGTCGCTCGGAACGACCCGATCCAGCGGTCCGTACACCAGACGGCGACTACCAACGCGGCTGAGCGCCCACAGTTCACGCGAGGACGGCGGCGTTTTGCGAAACTTCGCCAGCAACTGCCGCCCGATATCGACCTTGGTTGACGCTTGAAGCTGCTCGAAGCTGGCAATCGTCATCCAGACCTCGATGTCCTCCCCCGGCTTAAGGTGCTTGGGAAACATCGGATTCGGCTTTTGCTTCGCCAGTCGTCCGGCACGCAGGTAAGGCCACACTTGCCCGTAGATTTGTGTTTGTTTCGCCGTGGCGATCCCACCTGCAACACGCCGCCAGAACACCCACCACTCGTTGCGGCATTGCATATCCTTAGGGAATGCCAAGCCACGTAGATACAACTTCCACACCTGGCCCATGCGGAAATCGTCGGCGGGATCGCCAAAGCCGGGGCGCAAACAGAAGCCCAGCAGGTTCAGCCAGCGCTTCTCATATTCAGGCGAGCGCGAGCGTCCCGCTTCACATTCCAGCAGTGTATCGGCAAGCTGTCGGATCAGCGTGGTAGGCCAGCGGTTGCGTCCAACGCCGAGCAGATCTTCCAGATTCCGGCGTAACGCTTCAGGTGGATGCTCCGCGCTACGCTCCATGAACGTGCTCTGGATGATCGCCTGTGCCGCCGCAACCGCCGTTTGATCGATGGTTTCTTCCACATCCATCGACGGCACGACCGGACCTGCGTCCTGCCGCAGATCGAACTGCAACTGCCAGCGATGCTCCGATTGCACCGACTGCGCCCACACTTCCAGCGTGCCGATGGCGGTCAGACGCACGGCGAGTTGCACCGGAATATCGCGCACCACACCTTTGCCGTAGCGCAGCACCGTACGAATCGGCGGCAAGGCGCTCGTTTCTTCGGGCAGCAGTTGCACCACATCGCCGAGCTTGTCGCCCAGGCGTGTGCTGGACGTATACAACTGAAAGGCGACAGGCTGGTTGGTGAGCGCGGTAAAGGCTGGTTCGCGCAGGGGCGTTTCGAAGCCTTCCTCGGTGCCACGCGGCACCACACACACCGCCGTGATACCTTCCTGCGCCACGCCGTTCGCCACCACGCCCACGTAATAGGCACGCGGGCTACCGCTGCCGACCCGCACGCCCTCACCCAACCGCACCAGGCCATAGTAAGCCGCGCCCAGCGCGACGGCAAGTTCGGGATGCGGATTCGGCAGTTCCTGCGGTGTCCATCCTGATTCCGCGACGGGCGCGAACCAGTGTTGCACGACGTTCTGGAGGCGCGAGCGCACGCTCTGCGGAATCAGCGTGCCGCCGTTGAACAGCAGAAAGTCGGGATACACCACCGAACGTCCCGTTTCGGATCGCAGGAAGTTCTCGTAGCGTCGCCAGAACGCCGCCATATGCCGCGTTATCGCCGGGTCCTGCACGTAGGGCAGGCCAAGCTCAGTCAACCCGGCACGCCGTCGCTCCGGCTGGTCGTCCAACGCAACGTCAGGATAGAAGCCGTCCAGGATCAGGCGGCGCACATCCTCGCGATGCAGTTGGGCTTTGATCGTACCACCGATCACGCTGGTGCCGCCACCCACAAGCGTAATATCGACCGCCTCAGCCGTACCGCCGAGCAGCGCTTCCTTGGCGGCGCGGCATTGGTAAACCAGTTGGGGCCAGCGTTGCGCGTCGAGTTTGCCCGGTTGCCCGAACAACTGCGTTTCGACGTAGCGTGCTAAGGTGATATCCATGTTGTCGCCGCCCAGCATCAGGTGTTCACCGACCGCCAGACGGTCGAAGCGCAAGCCGCTTTCTCCAGAGCGCACGCCGATCATCGTCAGGTCGGTGGTGCCGCCACCAACGTCGGCGATCAGGATCAGTTGCCCGTCCTGCATACCCGTCTGCCAATCGGCGACGTGTTCCGACAACCAGCTATAAAAGGCAGCGAGTGGTTCTTCGACCAGGATCACCCGTGGGATGCCCGCAGCATGTGCTGCTTCAACGGTCAGTTCACGCGCCACCTCGTCGAACGAGGCCGGAACGGTCAGCACGATCAGTTGTTGGGCGAAGGTCCACTCGTCCACGCCCCGCGCCATTTCGGCATCCCAGGCTTCGCGAATGTGCCTCAGGTAGCGCGTGCTGGCTTCCACCGGAGAAACCTTCGGCACATCGTCCCTGGCACCCCACGGCAGAATCGGGGCGGTACGATCCACCGCTCCATAGGACAGCCACGATTTCGCGGACGACACCAAACGTCCCGGAATACGCGCCCCCTGTTCGCGGGCGAGTTCGCCCACGACATCCACGCGGTCGAAATCCCAGGGTAGCTCGGTCGATCCGGCGGGCAAGTCGTAGGCTCCAGGCAGGTACAGAAACGAGGGCAGCATATCGCGCTGCCCGATCTCACCTGGTTCGACGAGTTGAGGGATGCGGAAAATCTGGATCGGACGATTGCCGGACGCATCCGCTGTCGCAGCGAAGTCGACGTACGCGACAGCGGAGTTCGTGGTCCCCAGGTCGACGCCAATGCTATAACGATGTTCCGGCATTCGTTCCTTCCGTTGCTCCTTCGCGGATGTTGAACTCTAGTTTCCAGCGCCGCCCGGTATCGTTGTCGGCGACACACCACAGATCGAGCGTGCCAATAGGCGTAACGTGGCTTTCGAGCCAGACTGGCACGATCGTGCCGCCCTGCTCGTCATCGGTCGCTGGCAGCGTAGCCTCCAACGTCGCGACTTCCTCGATCTCGCCAGTCCAATCCTCGACTTCCTCGCCAGCGTGATCGTGCTTGCGCGTCGTCGAGGCCAGGAAGTGAAACACTGCCTGTTCGCCGACGACAAGCCCAAACTCGCGGTTGCGAATATCGACGTGTGTGCCTTCTTCCATACCGAACGGCACAACACACAACGCTTTCATCGGCGTAGGAATGCCAGGGACGGCTGGCATCGAGCTTTCGATCCCCAGATAATAGGTACGTGGCGCGCCCGCACGGATGCGGATACCGCGCCCCTGGCGTGCCAATCCATAATAGGCCGCGCCCAGGCCGACCGCGAGATCGAGGCTGGCATGGGGTAACTCGCGCACGTTTTCGCCGCCCCAATGTCGCAGCACACTCAACACCTGCGACCGTAGCACCTCGGCGTTCATCACGCCGCCGTTGAACAGCACCGCCGATGGAAACGCGACCCCGCCCTCGCCGTCCTGCGACACCTGCCGCGACAGAAACGCCGCCAGATGGCGGGTGATCGCCGCGTCGGAGGCGTAGGGCAAACCCATCTCGCGAATACCGGACTGTGGGCGACGTTGCGGAAACTCGTTGGCTTCGACCTGCGGGAAGAAGCCCTGCAGCAGCACGGCTTCGATCTCCTGGCGCGTCAGTTCGGTGCGAATCGTGCCGCCGATCAGCGACGTGCCGCGTCCCAGGATCGTCACTGGCTCCATTTCCAGCGACGGATCGCTGAGGAGTCGCTCCTTGGCGCGGCGACAGCTATACACCAGCCCGCGAAACTGCCAGTTGTCGAGTTGCGTGCCACGTTGCGCCAGCTTGGCGCGGATGCTGTAAGCCAGCGTCAGGTCCATGTTATCGCCGCCCAGCAGGATATGATCGCCCACGGCGACACGTTGGAGTTCGAGGCTACCTGCTTCTTCCGTCACCTGAATCAAGCTGAAGTCAGTCGTTCCACCGCCGACATCGCAGACCAGGATCGTTTCGCCGACGTTGATCTGCTCGCGCCAGCGGTCGCGCTGCGCTTCGATCCAGGCGTAAAAGGCGGCCTGTGGCTCCTCCAGCAGCGTCAGGTTGTGCAGTCCCGCCGTTTGCGCCGCCCGCACGGTCAATTCGCGGGCAACGGCATCGAACGAAGCTGGAACAGTCAGATAAAGCTCTTGATCTTCCAATCGCGCTCCATCCCGCCCGCTCATATGATCGTTCCAGGCATTTCGGATGTGTTCGAGATAGCGTGCGCTGGCGTCGAGCGGCGAGACGCGCTGTACATCGGTGGGCGCGTCCCAGGGCAGAATCGCCGCTGTACGGTCGACGCCACGGTGCGACAGCCAGGATTTCGCCGATGCGACCAGGCGCGCCGGAAGTTCGGCACCACGAGTGCGGGCGAACTCGCCCACGGTGTAGTCGATATCGTGGTTCCAGGGCAGAGCCAATGCTCCCGGCGGTACATCGTGCGCCCCCGGCATCAGCAGGAACGACGGCAGCAACGGCTGCGCTTTGACTTCGTCGGGAGCGACGACCTGCGCGATCGGCAGTAACTCGACACGCAGTTGCTCGTCCGCTGGTGGCGTAGCAGCAGTATACGCGACGACCGAGTGGGTTGTTCCAAGGTCGATACCGACGATATAGCGCGGCTTGCTGGTTTTCCTGCTCGCTCACCCGTTCACCTCGACTTCTGCTGCCGCCACGATGGTCTCACGTCCGCGTGCCGTACTGGGCTGTGGCAGGTCTACCCGCGTCGCACGCCAGCCACGGTGCCGCAGCGCCCCCGTGAACGGCGGATCGCCCACCACGCTGCCAGTCAGACGCACGCTCTGTGCGTCGAAGCCCGGGGGCGACGGTCACGGTGCTACCTTCGGCGTCATCGAAGATCGGTTCCAGCGTGACATGCTCGCGCAACGCCTTGCGGCTGCCTTCATGGATCGAGCGCACCGCCGCGCCGATCTGGGCATCGTCGTACATAGCTCAAGTCTTCCTGCAAGAAGTCGATGAAGCGACCTTCGCGCTGCAAGATCGCCAGCATCTGCACGGCACCATCGTCGGCGATACGAACGGGCGGCGCGGGACGCGCTGGCTCGCGTGGCGCGACAGGCGGTGTTTCGCTTATTGCGGGCGATGGCGCGGCGGGCGCTTCCCCGACCAACCTGCCGCCCACGAAAAAAAGTGCCAGCCACAGCACGACCGTCATGCCGATCCCGATGATAAAAAAGGTCACAGTCTGATTTGCAGCCGCGAGCGCATTGCCCGCCACAAGATATATACCTATCAACAAAACGGCGTTCAAGACGACCGTCAGCAGGAATGTCTGAATAGCGAATCTCTGTTTTGTACCCACCTTCACTCCTTATAGTGAATGACTATCTTTTATATTATACGTTCCCTACATCAGAAAGGGTGCCAGCGTCGCACCAAAGATACAGTGTACTGTAAAGCAAACCTGCCCACCGCAACCAGCGACCCATCGCCTTCGATAACGCCATTGATGTCTGCATACTCATCTCCGATGGTCAATCATCGGTCGTCCGATTTCAGCCGTTCATCACGAATGTTCACCTGTACACTGGCGTTTATATTGCTATGATACAGAGCAGTGAAACAGCCAGATCCACACATGGACCTGGGCGTCGATAATTTGTACGGAAACGAACCACATGAGCCATAGCGTCGTCTCTTTGCCCCGCCCGCTACGTTCCCCTCTACGGCGCATAGCCCTTGCTTGCCTTTGTGCTCTGAGCATGCTGAGCGGATTCGCCGCGCCTGTCCGCGCACAAACGGCGCTGTGCTTCGATGTTCCTGGCATCACGAACTGTATCGAAGGACGATTTCGCGACTACTGGGAACAGAACGGCAGTCTCGAAGTCTTTGGTTATCCCATTACCCCCGCGACCAACGAACGCACCGCCGAAGGCACGTTCCTGACGCAATATTTCGAGCGTAACCGTTTCGAGCTTCATCCCGAACAACCGCAACCCTATGACGTATTGCTTGGTCGCCTTGGCGCAGACCGACTTGAAACGACTGGTACACGCTGGCAACTGCTGCCGACCGACCGCGACGCGCAGGCAGGGTGTTTATGGTTCACCGAAACCAGGTACAACGTGTGTAATCAGATCGAGGGTCAGGGATTCAAGCAGTATTGGGAATCGCACGGATTGCTCGACCCGCAATTGACGATCTACGCTCGTAGCCTGGCCTTGTTCGGCTTGCCCATATCACCAGCACAAATCGCCACCAATGCACAGGGAGATCGTGTCGTGACGCAGTGGTTCGAGCGTGCGCGTCTGGAATGGCATCCCGATCAACAGGAGCCATTTCGTGTGCTACTGGGCTTGTTGGGCAACGAAACCAGCGCACCGCCACAATCAGTGCTCGCAGGACGCATCGTGTTTGCGTCCCGCGAAACAGGTAACAACGAACTGTATGTGCAGGACATGGTGACCGGAGTTCGCACGCGCCTGACCAACACCCAGGACGACGAGATAGAACCATCCTGGTCTCCTGATGGCAACCAGATCGCCTTCACCGTCGATAACATGCTACGCAACGACATCTATGTGATGAACGCAGACGGTGGCGGACGTACGCTCCTGACGACGGGCATCCTGGAAGGCACGAATCCAACATGGTCGCCCGACGGCAAGCGTATCGCGTTTGTGTCGTGGAACGACGAGGAAAACACTGCGTTGTTTTTGATCAACGCCGATGGTAGCAACGTCTCGCGTCTGACCGCTCCGGACGGCATGGTCGAACATGACGATCCGACATGGTCGCCCGACGGCAAGCAGATTGCCTTCACCGCCTGGGGGGCTGGCGCGGCTGGTACGAGCGACATTCGCATTATCAATGTAGACGGCACGAACGATCGGCGCATCCCCTGGGGCGGGGGCTTCGACTGGGACGCAGCCTGGTCGCCTGATGGACGCTACATCGCTTTTGCGTCCGATACGGGCAATACTATGGCGATTCGGATCGCATCGACCCAGAACAACCAGGTCATCCAACTGACCCACTCGGACCTCGATTTCGGTGATCCCACCTGGTCGCCCGATGGTCGCTTCATTCTGTTTGAGGACGCGACCTATATGGACAACGTAGATACCGAGGGTTACGCGGTTTCGACGCTTTTCGTCATGCCGTTCGAGCCTACGGGAGCGCCCGCACCACACACTCGCTTGTTCGACCATCTTCAAGAAAGCGAAGTGTCGTGGACGGCCCCATAATCTGCACATCAGACCTTTCGATCGCTAGGTTACTGAACCAGAAAGGACCACAACATACAAACATATTGTGGTCCGTATTATGTGAGCGTGGCGGTGTACTAGCCGCGTCCAAGGTATAGCTGTGTCGTCGGCAGCACGATCGATTCGAGCATATTAACATGCGGGGGCAGCACAGCCATCGTTAGCACGACTGTCGCAAGTTCGTCCGGAGTCATCATTGGCTCCTCGCTTGGCAGTACGTCGTCCGTCCCGCGGCGTTCGGTCATCACATTGCCGGGGTGGAGGCAACTCACAACCACGCCATGAGCGCGTCCTTCGAGAGCCGCCGCCTTGGTCAATCCGACGATAGCGTGCTTCGACGTAGCGTAGGGCGCGGCGTCCATGCGTGGCATCTGTGCCGAAATGCTGCCGATGTTGATAATTCGTCCCGTGCCCTGCCGTTTCATAATCGGCATTGCCGACCGAATACACAGAAACGGCCCCGTCACGTTGACATCCATCACATGCCGCCACGTTTCGAGCGAGAGATCTTCGATCGGTCCACCATCGAATACGCCCGAATTGTTAATCAGGATATCGACCCGTCCGAACGCTTCCATGGTGCGGGCGAACAGCGCCATCACGCTCTGCTCGTCCGTGACATCCGTCGGCACCACCAGTGCATCCGGAGCGCCGTACTCACCCAGGCTGTCGGCAGCCGCACGCAGATTCTGCTCGTTGCGCGATGCCAGCACCAGTTGCGCCCCTTCTCTGGCGAACACTCGCACCATTCCTAGCCCGATGCCTGTTCCGGCTCCAGTAACGATCACGACCTTTCCATCGAGTTGCCCCATGCGTAAGCTCCTTTGTAATGACCACCGACGACCGACGACGGACCACCGCAGATGGATGACTGACTATCGACAAACAGCATCTATTCTTGTCAATACAAGCATAGCAGTCTGCAGACACACAACGACGAGGGGTAGAGGATAGCACGTCTACATATCCTCTACCCCTGGCTTCACCTATCTTCGGCGGTTCGTGATCTGCCGTCATGCTCCTGTGTACGCGATACGGTAGATCATGCCTTTGTCGTCGTCGGTAACAAGAAGCGCTCCGTCCGGTGCGACGATCACGTCCACGGGACGCCCCGTGACAGTGCCATTGTCCTGCAACCAACCGGTCGCAAAATCTTCCACTTCGCCCGCTTGCCCGTTGGCATCGACCGGAATGCGCACGATCTTATATCCGGTCGGCTCGCTGCGGTTCCACGAGCCGTGGAAGGCCACGAACAGGTTACCCTGATACGCTGCGGGGAACATCCCGCCCTCGTAGAACCCCAGGCCAAGCGGCGCGGAGTGCGCTTGCATTTTCACCGCCGGAGCCGCGACGCCTTCACAGCCCTTCTGGCCACCGTACTGCGGATCGACGATATCGCCCGCGTGGCAGCGAGGCCAACCAAAATCGGCACCATCAGCCAACACATTGATGGTTTCGGGTGGCACATCGTCGCCCATCAGGTCGCGCCCGTTGTTGCTCGCCCAAAGCTCATTCGTGCCAGGCCGAACGACTAACCCAACAGCGTTACGCAGTCCCGCCGTGAACAGTCTGCCGTTCGAGCCATCGGCATCGTACTGCCAGACTGCCGCACGCAACGGCGTATTTTCGGCGCACACATTGCACGACGATCCAATCGACACGTACATCCTGGTATCTTGTCCAAAGACGATCGTGCGGGTGCGATGGCCGCCGGTTGGCAGATCCGGCACGATCACTTCTTTCTCGCCCCACTGCACCATCTCCGGCGGCAAAACGCACGATCTGGTTAGTTTCGCCAACGTAGAGCGCGTTTTCGTGGAACGCGATGCCATGTGGTTGGACGAGGTTGTCGATCGCTACGCTCGTACTATCCGCGACGCCATCGCCATTCGTGTCGGGCAACGCCAGCACGCGTCCTCCGGCGATATCGGTGACATACAGCGTGCCGTCAGGACCATAGGCCATGAAACGCGGCGAGCCGAGACCCTGGGCGTAGGTCGTGATCGTGAAGCCTTCCGGCAACGTAATCGGATATGGAAGCGGCTCGCCCGCACCAACCGCGCCGACGCGAGCAGTTGATGCGGTTGTTTCTGCTGCGGCTGTTTCGGCGGCAGTCGCATCATCTGCGGTGACGGTTTCCATCGCCATCATCGTGGGTACTACCGTCATATCTTCGGTACCTGTTGTTTCTATCGTCATCGTTTGAGCGGCGGTCGCTTGCGCTTCGGTCGCTGCAGGCGCGACTGAGCCGACCGCCTCGGTCGTCGCGTTTGCGGCGAGTGGCGTCGTTCCTGGAGTGGTTGTACTGGTTGTCGCGCCGCCACATCCCACTAGCAGTAGAGTCACGCACACGGCGATTCTGTGTAACTTCATAAGCTCCTCCTACCCTTACATGGTACCTACAAATGGGGATTCGAGGAACATTCGGAGCGACCCAGAACCGCGGAACGCTCAACCGCCACGCTGATTGAACACTTCCTTGAGCAGACCGCGCACGAGCGCGGCCTGATGCTCGCCCATCGCGGCGAAGTTGTCCAACCCCGGCGCGGCGTTCGTTTCGAGGATGCTATACGGCGCGTCGGGATGCTCGATATCGGCGCACGCCAGATCGACGCCACACAACTGCAAGCCGACGTCGGCGACGATTTGGACGCATAGATCGCGCCAGTGGGCGTGGATACGCTCGGTGTAATCCTCGGCCTCGCCACCCGCCGACAGGTTCGCCACATCGTAGAGTGCCATGCTGGTGTTGGCGGCTAGCACGTCGTCCCAGCCATAGCCCGCAGCCCTGAGTTTCCTGGCAATGCGCGGGTCTTGTACGTCGATCAGCACCTTGCGACCCTGCCGTGCAATGTCGGATTGTCGCTGCTCCACGAGTTGGCGGAGCGTGCTGGTGCCGTCGCCGACAATGCTCAGCGGGTGGCGACGATAGCAGGCGACGACACGATCGCGCAGCACCACGACACGATAATCGGGGTAGTGAATCGCCTGTTCCGCCAGCAGCACCGGAATACGTTCGCTCTGGTACGCGGCGATCACGGCGGCGATATCCTCAGCATCCTCGCAACGGGTGACACCACGTCCCTGCGAACCATCGTTGGGCTTAATGAAGCACGGATAGCCAATTTCCGACGCGATGTACTGCTGCACCTGCTCCACCCGTTCGTAGGCCGTGAAGCCCTGTCGCCCCAGATTTTTGTCGATCAGTTCCACATACCCTGGCAGCAGAAAGGTCTTGCCCGGTGGCGTCTGGTAGCCCAGGCGTTCGAGAAAATGCTTGGTGTAGCCTTTGTCTTTGGATATTTCGGACGCACCCTGCGCGTTGATGCCAAGGTTCATGTTGCGATACATCCGCACCGAGCCGTCGTCGTATTCGATCCTGCCAACATGCCCATAGACTGGTTCGATCATCAGCGACCGCACGGCAGGCAACTCGCCACAGTTGTAAAGGTCGATCAACGAGCGGGTCACGAACGGATAATGCGTGCGTGCCTCGATGGGTGTATCGATGCGCTGCTCATTCATAGTGTTCTCCCACCGCACTATCGTAGCAGAAACACGCGGCGGTTAAACGCAAAAGGGAATGCTGCCCGTGGGCAGCATTCCCTGGTGAGTCCAGAACGAAGTTACTCGTTATCGACGATTGTCAGAACCGCTGTCGCTTGACCAAGGGCAGCTTTGGTCGCGCTGCTCAGGGTCAGGTTGATCGTTTCGCTGGTTTCCGCTGTGCTATCGTCGGTGATCGCCACGCTGAAACTCTTGGACGTTTCGCCAGGAGCGAAGGTCAGCGTGCCGCTGGCAGCAGTGTAATCCGATCCAGCCGTTGCCGTACCATTGCTGGTGGCGTAGTTCACCGTGACTGTGTCTGCCGAAGGCGCGTTGAGGACGACCGTCACGACGCCCAGCGGTTCGTATTCCACGACCGTATAGGTTGAATACTGGAAGCCAATCGTGTCGTTGGCCAGAATCGTCGCGGTTGTGAAGTTCGGATTCCCCAGCACACCGTTCGTCGGGTTGCTCAGCGTGATACGGAAGTTTTCCGCCGCCTCTGCCAGCGTGTCCTCGCGGATCGGCACCGTGAACGTCTTGGTGGTTTCACCAGCGTTGAATGTGACGGTGCCGGTCGTGGCGGTATAATCGCTGCCAGCCAACGCCGTGCCGTCGCTGGTCGCGAAGCCGACCGTTACAGCCTGTGCCAACGCGCCGCCCGTCAGCTTGAGGGTGAATACTGCGTTGCCTGCGTTCTCATGGACCGAGTAGGCATTGCTGCTGAACATGATCGGGTCGTTGGTGGTAATAATCACCGTGGTCGATGCCGGAGTTCCCAGCGCACCGTTGACGGGCGCGGTCAGGTTGATCTTGAACTGCTCGTTCGGTTCACCCATGGTGTCATCGATGATCGGCACCGAGATCGTTTTGGTGGTTTCACCCACCGCGAAGGTCAGCGTTCCGCTCGTCGTGGTGTAATCCGATCCTGCCAGCGCCGTGTCGTTGGCGGTCGTATAGTTGACGCTGGTTGCCTGGGCTGTGTTCACACCGTTGAGCTTGACGGTTATCGTCGCGTTGCGTACGTTCTCGTTGACGGTGGTGCTCGTCGAGCCGAAGTACACCTTGTCGTTCGCCAGGATCGTGCCAGTGGCGAGCGCCGAGCTACCCAGTACGCCATTGGTCGGGGTTGTCAGCTTCACGTTGAACGTTTCATTATCTTCACCCAGCGCGTCATTGGTGATCGGCACCGAGATCGTCTTGGACGTTTCGCCAGGAGCGAAGGTCAGCGAGCCGCTAACGGCGGTGAAGTCCGCACCAGCGAAGGCGGTCTTATCGACGGTCGTGTAGGCGACGGTCACCGGATAGCCGGTTTCCGGCGAGCCACCCAGCAGCACCGTGAAGACGGCGTTACCGACGCTTTCGTTGAGATTGAGCGATGCGGGCGAAAAGTTGATGGCTTCGTCATCGCGGTTTTCGACCGACACATCGGCGGCATTGCGCGTGTTGTACACCGGGTCGGTGCTGGTCGCGGGCGCGGTCACAATCGTATAGAGCTTATTGCCGTCCACAAAGGCATCGTTCACGCCCGTCACCGTCACACGTTGTGCAGTAGACCAGTTCGCACTGGTAAAGCTAACCGATGCGGGTGAAACCGTGCCTTCAGTCGTATCCGAGCTTGACAGCGCAATCGACACAGCCGCGGTTGGTTGGCTGGTCAACACGATGGTGAACGATGTAGTCCCTGCCTTTTCGGTGGTGATCAGACCCGACACCGGGCTAACCGTGATGCCTGCGACATCGTTATCGTTATTCACGACCGAAACATCGGCAGGATTGAGGTTGTTGAAGCGTGTATCGGTGCTGACCGCAGGCGCGGTCACAATCGTGTAGGCTATGTTGCCGTCGACGATCTTTTCGTCAACACCCTTGACCGTCACGCGTTGCGGCGTATTCCAGTTAGCGCTGGTGAATGTCAGCGATGCGGGCGATACGGTGCCTTCGGCGGTGTTGGAGCTTGACAGGCCGATCACGACGTTCGCGCTCGGCTGGCTACCCAGTACGACGGTGAAGGTTGCCGAACTACCAGATTCCGACGTAATCAGGCCAGATACTGGCGTGACTGTGATGCCGCTCGCGTCATTATCGGCGTTCGTAACGCTCACATCGGCAGGATTCTGGTTGTGATAGCGCGAGTCACCGCTGATCGCGGCGGCAGTCACAATAGTATAGGCAATCGAACCATCAACAACGCTATCGTCCACACCGGTAACAGTCACCTGTTGTGGCGCGTTCCAGTTCGTAGGCGTGAATACCAGCAATGAAGTCGAAGGAACACCTTCGTTGACGTTCGAGCTTGAAATACCGATGTTAACGTTGCGGGTCGGCTTGCTTCTGAGGACAACCGTGAAGTTTGCGGTCGCGCCCGATTCGTTGGTGGTCAGGCCGGTCGTTGGCGTAACAGTAAATCCCACAACGTCATTATCGTTGTTGGTCAACGCAACGTCGGCAGGATTGATGTTCGCATAATTGCGGTCGGCGCTGGTCGCCGGTGTGGTAATGATGGTGTAGGCAATGTTGCCGTCGACAACTTGATCGTCGATGCCCTTAACCGTCACAATCTGAGGATTGTTCCAGGTCGTCGGCGTGAACGTCACGGTGCCGGGCGAAACAGTCGCCTCGCCTGGATCGGAGCTAACCAGCCCCAGGGATACGTTCGCAGTCGGTTTAGTGGTCAAAACGACCGTGAACGTCACCGTCGTGCCAGCTTCGCTGGTCGTCGTGCCGCTCGGCGTAGAGATCGTAAACCCGGCGGATTGGGCTTGTACAGACAACCCTGATGGTACGAGGAGCAAAAGGAATGCGAGAGCAATCGTACCAAGATACCGATGAAGCCTCATCAATGTTCTCCAATAAGTTCAGAAAAAAATCCGACGATTCCAGAACTTCACGCAGCAGGGCGATCCACAGATCGATATCGATCGAGGCAAACTGGCACATCCACGAACGGGACGCACTGGCTACGTGACGAGTTGTACAAGTTACAAGGTGTGTGTTTTCAAAGTCTAGGGGGAGGGACTTTGACCAACGGAACTTATGCCGCCGAACGATTCCGCGTTTCTTGCTGATCGAACCGCTATGCCGTCAGTACGTTATGCAAGAGATTTGTTGGATGTAAGCATAACTTTAACGGTGGCAGATAGCATGAGAAGGAAGTCCCCCCACACAGCGGTACCCATTGCATCCCAAAGTATGACGATACCAAACGGGCGCAGTACGGGCATTTAAATACAACGTGCACCGTCGAACGACAGTGCACGTTGGTGCAGGTACCCAGGTACTTAGGGTGCCGGAGTTGGAAGTAGTTTGTTGATATCAAGACCGCTTAAATCGCCCGACAAAATACCCTGCATCGGGCCACCCGGCGGCAGGTCAGTTTCCCGAATGTTGCTGCCCTCGACCCACTTTTCCACAAACGCGGTCGCAGTAGCCTGGTCGGTATGCCTGGCGAGCATGGCTTCCCATGCCGCACCGTCGGCTCGCTCGAACTGGTAGGTGCTGTAGTAATCGCGTAGAAACGCCCAGAACTGCTCGTCGCCGATCTCGCTCCGTAGCACGTCATACATCAGCGCACCCTTACCGTACACGATCGCGCTGTATTCTTCTTCGTTAAACGCATCGACTGGCGCGTCGAGCCGCTCGTCGCCCTGCGCCAACACATTGCGGTAGGGAAAGCCGATGAAGATATCACGCGCCAGCAATCCGGCATCCGGTCCCGCAACTTCGTCCATGTAGTAGGCCGACGACCAGTTGGTGAGCGATTCGTCGAGCCACGGTTGCTGGTAGGCGTCGCTACCGACCGCACCGTACCACCACTGATGCGCGGCTTCGTGCGCCGTAACAAAGTCGATGGTAGTCACGTCGCTAGCTCCCGACACCAGCGCTTCCAACCCCGCCAGCATATCCGACGAGCCAGAGGCGTACAGATCGCTTCCGATCAGGATCAGTCCAGTCGATTCCATACCCGCCGCGCCGCCGCTCAGTTTGACCTCGGCTACGTCGAGTTCGGGATATGGGTACGCGCCGAACGCAAGGCCAAACACTTCAATCGAGCGTGCCGCCGCTGCGAGTGCTGCTTTCGCGCCCGCCTCGTCGCCGTCCAGGTAGTAGGAGTTAACCGTCACGTCGCCGACCTGCTGGGTCTGCTCGTTGAGGCGGTCGCTCAGCACCATCACGAAGTTGCGGGTGAGCGCCGACGTGATGCTATGTTCGACCTCGTTGGACCCCTGTGTGGTGCGCGGCTCGGCTTCGATACCGCTCGTCACGACACGCACATTCTGTCGGTGTCGTTATGACGACCTGATAGTTCGCCACGTCGGTGTTGGTCGGATCGCCCTGCTCGGTGACGGGATTGAGCAGCCAATCGCCATCCTCATATACCGCGAGTTCGGGATGCCAGTTATACAGTGAATACACACCGTTCGCGACGCCGAAAATGCCGTAACCCGCTCCAACCTTCGGCACGGTTGTCACGAACTGCAGCGCGATCTCCGTTTGCTGACCGGGTGCCAGCGATTCTGGTAGCGCGATCCTGAGCGCAGTGTCATCGACCGAGAGCGTTGTCTGGACGACAACTCCGCTAACCCGCACGTCGGAAACCTGGATACCACCGTCGAGGTAAAAGGGCGCGTTGGGATATAGACGCAAAAACAATTGGTCCAGGGGGACATCCTCGGCGTTCGTCACGATAATCGTTTCCACACCTGTGATCGTGTTTGCGTCGGGATCGAAGCGAGCGCCGATGCGATACACGGGCGCGTCGGCGTGCGCCGCGAGCTTGTCGCGGCTCACAGCCGCCAGCGCCAGCGACCAATCGGCCTCGCCCGCCGCCATCAGATCGGGCAGCGGACCATCCATGCTATCGGCTGTCGCCGTCATTGTCGCTTCGGTGGTACGTGTCGTCGTGGTTTCCGCCGCGCTCGTCGGCGTGGCGTCCTGCTCTGCTACGCTTCTCGGGGTCGGTACACCGTTTGTCGCGTTCTCGGTTGGCACGGCGGTGGGTGGCGAGGTTAGTACAACGGTAGGCGTTTGCCCGATCATGGTCGGGTCCGGCAGTGCGAGGTCGATGCCCTGTGCCGCCATCGTCGCCTGGAGGTCGGCGAGTTGCTGGCGTGTACTTAACTGACCCAATACGATCCATGTCCCAACCCCGGCTAGCCCGATCAACAAAACGATCAAACTGCCAAGGATCGCGGCGATAATATATCCATTGCGGTTTTGCATGCTAGCTCCTGGCAAACAGCCACGTCGTTGATAGATATTGTACGATCACAAACTATGGAACGATTCGTCCAGACAGTGCAAGACATCTGCGATGGCCGGTCATTTTCATCTTTCGAACCGATAGCACCTATGCCCATCCCTTTGGCAACGTCGTGCAGACCACCGAAGATCCCTACTCTTTCTCCGAAAACACGATGATCCGCTGGATAGGACCAAACAATCACGAGATTCCCGCCACCGACCCGCCCTTTGCGCGAACGTGAACGGCACGTGCAACAGCAGAAGCAGGAACTCCTGGCGTTGCTATCATCCTGATCCTAATTCAAAGGCTGTACTAAGTGTTGGCACCGGACTTGCGTAACCTACCCCAGAGGATGTGAACAGGAGGAAATAATGTCAAACGTTGAAAAATCGATCGATGTCAATGTTCCAGTACGCACAGCGTACAACCAGTGGACGCAGTTCGAGGACTTTCCAAAGTTCATGGAAGGAGTCGAAGAAGTCAAGCAACTTGATGACAAGCGTATGCATTGGAAAGCCAACATCGCAGGCAAAACAGAAGAATGGGATGCGGAAGTCACCGAGCAAGAGCCAGATATGCGCGTGGCCTGGAGGAACATCAATGGCGCGACCAACGCGGGCGTCGTAACGTTCCATCACATATCGGATACGACAACGCGCGTGATGCTCCAACTCGACTACGAACCAGAAGGTGTCATAGAAACAGTGGGCGACGCCCTTGGCTTCGTTTCACGCCGCGTCGAGGGCGACCTCGAACGCTTCAAGACGTTCATCGAAGCACGCGGACATGAAACTGGTGCGTGGCGCGGCACGGTGGAGCAAGACCCCACCGGCTAAGCACACATAACCGTTCCAAGATACAAAAGTGACGCCACCAGTGGCGTCACTTTTGTCGTGTGCATCCTAGAACGCATAGCGTACTGTGCAATATGGTAAGTGGTGGTCGAGCAGCGCCGTAAAGGAACGCAACATCGACCCTTTCGTGCCATGCCGGTAGCGTACGTTCGTGCCACCGCTTTCCGAAACCTTCGATTCCTGCTTGTCCGGTTGCCAGAGGAGCGTTTCAGCCTGCGGGTGCCACATCAGATTGACCTGGTGTAGTTCCGCGTTGTGGGTCAGAAAGATGACCTCAGCCGCAAGTTGCCGCTTCGCTCGCTCAGAAAGCACATCGTCGATTTCCTCGAACAGTCGTGCATACTCATCGATCCAACCATCGTACACCACAACCGGACTAAAGTTCACATGCACCTCGTAGCCAGCCTCCACCAGATCATCGATGAAAGCAATGCGTTCGGACATGCGCGACGTTCGCACGTCGATCACTCGCGCCAGCCCGGGTGGCATCAGGCTTAACCGCACCCGCATCTTGCCGTCCGGCTCGTAGCCAAGCAGATCACGGTTGACGTACTTTGTTGCAAATGAGCCCTTGGCGTTGGGCAATGCCTTGAACAACACCACGAGATCACGCACATTGTCCGAAATTTGTGCATCGACCGAGCAATCGCTGTTCTCGCCGATATCGTAGACCCAATAATCTGGATCAACCTGGTTGGCATCCAGCTTTATGCCCTGCCTGGCCGCATGGCGTTCGATAGCGGTACAAATGTCATCGATGTTGACGAAAGTGGTGATCGGGTTGGCATAGCCTTTGCGGCGCGGCACATAGCAATACACGCACGCCATCGTGCAACCGTTAGCATGAGATGGCGCGATGAAGTCACCACTCCTGCCGTTCGTCCGGCACGTCAGCGTTTTCTTGACACCAAGCACCAGCACCGTACGTTTGATCGTCACCCAATCCTGCGCCGCGCCTGGGTTGCCGTGAAGGCCGGGAATATTCCAATGCGACGGCACAACGATACGTTCGGCATCAGGGAAACGGTCAAGGATCGCCCGCCCACGTTCGTACTCCGACACCTGCGGCTCATAGTAAATCTGTTTGATGTCGAGCAGTGTCTGCTTCATCGATTGCCTTTCGGCGTTGATAAGCAAGACACATACTCGCAATGAACACCTCGATGTCGTTCACGATGAAACCACCGAAGCATGGATAAAGCCATCCCTACGTCGCGGCCTGATAGAGTTGCTCGCTTAATTCTTCGATCAGCGAGCGATGCGCCACCTTGTTGCGCCACTCCAGGGGGATACCGCTTTCACCGTAATATGCCCCGGCGATCTGACCGAAGATCGCTCCGGTCGTGTCGGCGTCGTCGCCCAGGTTGACCGCAAGCAAACAGCCTTCGCGAAACGACGTACTGTGGTGAAACGCCCATAACGCCGCTTCGAGCGACCGCACAACGTAACCCGTTCCGGCAATGTCGGGTGGGTTGCGCTGCTTGAACGATCCGTGCGCGATCGCGTTAATGTCGCTCACCAGCGGGTTTGCATTCCAGTAATCCGGCTCCGGGCAATATCCCGGCGCAAGTAATTCGTCTTTCGTCGCGCCGCCAAGCGCACCGACGATCAATCCGGCGAAGTAGCGGCACGCATCGACAGCAGCGATCGCCCCGTGCGTCGTTTTCGAGCTTTCGCCGGACTGTTCAATAGCGTGAGCAGCGTTGTGGGCGAAGAACAGCGGCACAGGCGCGAGGCGCATCAACGAACCATTGCCCGCCGTGCTCGGATCGGTCGATCCGGCAAAGGGATCGCCGGTCCGCGCATAGCGGTTGAGGGCAGACGACACGGTAACGCCGATGTCGAAGCAGCGCCCGTTGCTGGACATATAGCCGTCGTCGCGCCAGCGCAGATAACGATCCATCTGGTCGGCGGCGTCGAAGCCACCGCGCTCCACGAGACTGGCGGCGAGACACAGGGCCATCGACGTATCATCGGTCCATTCGCCCACCTTCAATCTGAACGGGCCGCCACCAACCATGTCGTCGATCGGCTCGAACGATCCCGGCGAGCGAAACTCCAGAGTTGTACCGACGGCATCCCCAATCGCCATGCCAAGCATCGCGCCAAGGTAACGTTCGCGCATATGTTACTCCTCTTCGTGGTCGTCTATGATGGTATTGAGTACCGGCACCTGTTCGGCGATGACATCGGGCACTGGCATATCTTCGGCAACGGTCGGAGTTTCTTCGTCTTTTCTGATGTTGGCACGAATCTTTGGTAGAGCATCGGGAGAGATGAAGCCGTGTTCGATGGCATGTTCCGCCGCCGCAATGGTGTCCGCAACGAGGACCATTTGGACGCCGCCCGTTTGTAGATCTTTCGCGATGGTATGGATCGACATATCGCGCTTTTCAACCGTCACATCGCGAATATAAATCGCCTTGATTCGTCCGGGAAACTCTCGCACTACTTCGCGGTAAATCTCCGGGTCTTCCTGTCCGCTGTCGCCGATCAGGATGAACGGAAGCGCGGAGTGGGTGTTCATGATTGCGCGAATCTGTTTTAGCTTGTGTTCCGCGTGTCCGGTTTTAATCAATCGTCCAGGCTCAAGGCCAATATCACGCAAAAAGAGCGGTCCTACCGGAATCCCTTGAATGTTGAGGAAGTCGATCACCAGATCGTACAGGTTCCACGGACTACTCGACACATAAAAGACCGGGTTATAGCTCTTGCGGTTGAGCCCTTTACGCAGCGCTGTGTAGAACGCTGCGACACCATCAAAGGCAACGCGGGTATGTGGGTTATTGAGGACGACAATGCGTGCCATCGTCAACGGGTCGGTCGCGCCCGTACGCACGATAGTGTCGTCAATATCGCTGATGATGCCGAAATCGGCTTGTGGTGGTGGCACGAGCACATGACCAATTGCACGCACCACGTCAGGGGTTGGGTCATCGGGCGTGAGCAGCTTGATTTCAACCTCGTGCCAGACACGTTCGAGTGCGAGCGGGGTCTGTGGTTTGATCCGCAGGTCGAAGTACCCCTCATCGTCGGTTGTCGCTTCAAAGATTTGGTTCTGGAAACGTACGTGCAAACGTGCGCCGGGTATTTCGTTGCTTTTGAAGCGACGGTACATACTCACGACGTTTTCCCAGGCGCTGTCACTTTCGGTCGCGCCAGAGATGTCTTTATCTTCCAGCACACGTCCTTTGAGCATCAATAGGTCAGGCGCGCCATGACCACGATAGGTTTGAATCTGGATGGGTTTCAGCCCACCACGACGGATTTTAAGGTTGAGACGCGCGTAGTCGATGCGCGCCTCGAACTCGCTGGCTAGGGTCGTTAGTCTGGTGTACCAATCCGTCATAGTGTTTCGTTCCTCTATATACGTGCTCGTATGCTACGCACGATACAATCGAACGGCGTCTTTACCGGAAATGCGGTATGACTTCAGCGGCAAACAGTTCCAGGTCTGATGTGTCAGGATATTGGTCGAACGCGACTTGAAACATGTCAAAGCCGAGCGACGCAAACTCTTGTAAGCGTTCGATGACTGCAGCGGGATCGCCCACGACTGGCTGCTGGTCGCCCTGCAAACGGTCGCCCGCGCGCGCAATCGCCGCCTTGTGGTCACGGTCGATGATAATAGTTCCCGACCAGGTTTTGCGAATATCCTCGAATGGACGACCTTCGCGCTGGCAATGGTCGCGCAGAACTTCAAGTTTATGTCGTGCCCCTTCGGGCGTTCGCGCATAGCAATTCCACCAGTCGGCGTGCCGAGCGACCGCACGCAGCATAAGCTTTTCGCCATCTCCACCGACCATAATTGGCGGCGGCGTGACGGGGCGCGGCTCGCAAACAGCGTTTTCGATCTGGTAGAAATGCCCCGCGAATGTCGCTTCTGCGTCGCGCCACATGGTCTTAATGAGTTGGATGCCTTCTTCCATCTGCGCGATACGATTCGCCGCGTTGGGGAAATCGTAGCCATACGCCAGATATTCGTCCTGCTTCCAGCCCGCCCCATAGCCCAGTACGAATCGGCCTTGCGTCAACGATTGCAACGACGCCGCCATCTTCGCAACCAGCGCCGGAGGACGATAGGAATTACAACTGACCATATGACCGACGGTGAGCTCGGGAGCGAGCGCAGCAGCATAGCTGAGCGTGACCCAGGATTCGTGAATATCAGCGTCTTCGTACATAAAATGGTCGGCGAACCACAGCGATGTAAACGACTGGCGGGCGACATCCAGCGCCCGTCGTAGCGTCGGGACGTACTTGTAACCTCGCGCACGTTGCGAACCCGTTTCGCCAAAATAACCGAACTCAATTCGCTGCGTCATACACTTCTACCTTGCATCATTGGACGTTGTCCAACGCTCTGCACCAAGACTTGTTCCACCCACCCTCATTACGCCGATAGGATTTGTCATAAGAATTGCTGCAGGGTACACTAATATGACCGCCAATAGCAATCCAATACGTTCGATAGGTAACAACTTCGTGCAAACACTCGATAGCGATTTACAGGCATTCAACGATATGGAAGGCGTGCAGACGATCCTGCGCGTGCTACGACGTATCACCGGCATGCGAATTAGCATGGTCGTCCGCACGACGGATGAAACATGGACCGCGTGCGCGGTGCTGGACGATGCCAACTTCGGCTTCAAGCCAGGTGATCAACTAGAGTTTCAAACAACCTATTGAAGTGTCGTACATGGTGCGGTCGCACCAATACGTGTCAATCATGCCAGCCAGGACCCGCACTTCAAGACGCATCCGGGCCTCAAGGTGCATGGTCTCGAAAGCTATATCGCCGTACCACTGTACCGGCGTGATGGCTCACTTTTTGGAACCTTGTGTGCGCTCGATACCGTGCCAGCACAGCTACGTGATGAGGATTTCGAGGTCTTTCATTCGCTCGCGCAGTTGATCTCATTCGAGCTTGAAGCCGACGAACAGAATCGCAAGCGCATGGCCGAGGTGCGGGCACTCGAAGATATTATCGCTATCGCCGCACACGACCTGCGGCAACCCCTGGCGGCGTTATCGGGGCGTGCTGAACTGCTGATGCGGCGGGCGCAACGCGGCGCCACGGTCGAAAGTATGCTCGACGGCCTCAAGGTAATGATCGAGCAGGCGCAGCGAGCGAGTAGGCTCAGCGAAGCGCTATTGGATGTGGCGCAAATCGAGGTCGGAGGTTTGACGCTTGTACGCAGCCACTTCGATCTGATCGCGCTCGCTGGCTGGGCGGTCGAGGACACCCATAGCGCTGCGCCTGCCCACGCACTTGTACTCGAAGGCCCTGCCTATCTTGAAGTCTATGCCGACGAGCGGCGTTTGAGCCAGGTCTTACGAAACCTATTGGACAATGCCGCGAAGTACGCTCCCCCGACTTCCGGTCCGATCATACTGTCGATCATCCCTGAGGCAAGTGCTGGCGTCGTCCATGTTGCGGTGCGCGATCACGGGCCAGGTGTCGCACAGGGGGACCTCAACCAACTATTCGAACGAAACTACCGTACCGTTGAGGCGTCTAGCCGTGGGGTTCGCGGAACCGGACTTGGCTTGTATGTCGTGCGCCAGATCATCACATTACACGGCGGCACCGCCTGGGCTGAATCTGCCGATGGCGGTGGCCTCAAGGTACGTTTCGATCTGCCATTTGGGGTATAGGCGAGCGCCCATTCTGGCGCTCGCCCTGCGGCTCATTCAACCAACCGTCCGGCGACCTCCAATTCGTCTTCGAGTAGCACTGCCGCGACTTCGGGCGACGGTGCAGGAATCGGGAGCGTGGCGAGATCGAAGCCTGGACGTGCCACCCCTTCGCTCCAGACCGGATGCACCAGGATCGTGCGTTGCCAGTCAGCGCTGGTGTCTGGATAATCGCTCCGCTGATGTGCGCCACGGCTTTCTGTCCGCAGCAATGCTGCATGGAGTGTGGCTTCTGCCGTAAGCAACATGGAGCGCAGATCGTGGGCAGCCGCAACGTCGGGCAAACTACCGCGAACACGCGTTGCATCCGTACCGATACGGGCAAGCTCGTTCAGGGCGATTGCAAGCCCTGCGGCATCGCGCACGACACCGGCTCCGCGCCACATCGTCGTTTGAAGCTGATCGATCAGGCGGCGTTGGGTCGCTCCGTCGAGTTCCGTTAACGCGCGGTTGTCGGCTTGCTTGCGTCCCAGCGCGGCTTCGTCCAGCGCGGGCGTGGGGTGTGTCATCGCCCATGCGGCGGCGTTTTCGCCCGCGATCCGACCAAACACAATGATTTCGGCAAGGCTGTTGCCGCCAAGCCTGTTCGCACCGTGAACACCCGCTGTGACCTCGCCCGCGGCGAACAAGCCGGGAATGCCTGTCGCGTGCGTCATGGGTTCAACCTGAATGCCGCCCATGGAATAATGTGCCGTGGGCGCGACTTCCATCGGTTCGCGAGTGATGTCCACGCCAACCGATGCGAACTGTTCAACCATGCGCGGAAGGCGTTCGTGGATCGTGGCGGCAGGTACATGGCTGATATCAAGCCAGACGCCCCCATGTTCGCTACCACGTCCCGCGACGATCTCGGTGTAGCTTGCCAAAGCCACGCGGTCGCGGGTAGAAAGCTCCATACGCTCGTCGTCGTATCGCGTCATGAATCGTTCACCCTGCTGGTTGAGCAGATAACCACCCTCGCCGCGCACCGCTTCGGTGACCAGAGTTCCCTCTAGCCCCACAGGTGACACCATACCCGACGGATGGAACTGCACTAGCTCCATATCCGCCAGTGTTGCGCCCGCCCCGAACGCCAGCGCCATACCATCGCCGGTATTTTCGCGTCGGCGCGACGACGATCTGCGGTAGACATGGATATGCCCGCCCGTCGCCACGATCGTGGCGGCTGCATGGACGATCACCTCGCGGCCAGTGTCGAGTTCAAAACCAAGCGCACCGTTGATCTGCCCCTGGCTTTCGAGCAAATGCGTAATATATACACGCTCCAACACTGGCACGTTGCGGCGGTCCACCTCGCGCACAAGTGCAGCGATGATTTCCTGCCCGGTGTAATCGCCGACGAAGCAGGTGCGACGGTAGCGATGCGCTCCAAAATAGCGCTGCGAAAGCCGTCCATCTGGTTCTGTGGCGAACGGCACACCATAGCTCCGCAGTTCTTCAACCGCTGCTGGTGATTCACGACATAGCAACTCGACGGCACGCGGATCGCCCAACATGCGGCCTTCGCCCAGCGTATCGGCGGCGTGCATCGCCCAATTATCCTCTAGATCGAGCGTCCCCAACGCGGCGTTGATGCCACCTGCCGCCAACACGGTATGTGCGTCCGCCTTCGGGCGTTTGCCGACCAGCAGAACCTTCTGTCCATGATCGTGAATTGCAATAGCAGCCCGCAGGCCAGCCCCGCCCGTCCCGACAACGAGTACATCGGTACGAAGGAAGCGAGATGATTCAGATGTGTACTGCATGACCGTCCTTTCTAACAACTGCATGTACTATACGCATCATGATATATATTGTCCAAGATATGGTATATATGAAATCGATAGTTACAAGGAATCGGTATGGAACTACGGCATCTACGCTATTTCGAGGCGGTCGCACGACATCAACACGTCGGTCATGCCGCGCAAGAACTGCATATCGCACAGCCTTCGCTTAGTAAACAGATTCACGACCTGGAAAATGAACTAGGGACACTCCTATTCGACCGTGTTGGACGCGGGATCGAGATCACGGACGCCGGACGAGTGCTATTGCCTTACGCCCGACGCATCCTCAACGAAGTGGTGCTGGCGCGTGAGGCCATCGAGCAACAGCACGACCTGAGGCGTGGGCGGGTACGCATCGGCGCATCGCCGACGGTCGGCACTCGTCTGCTACCGGCAGCGTTGGCGGCGTTTAACGCGACGTATCCCGGCATCGAACTGGAGATGGAGGAAGCCGGGGTCGGTCGGCTGTTACGCTCATTGGACGAAGGAGCGGTACAGCTTGCAGTAGTATCAGTGCCGCTCGCGGATGTGGCATCAGAGGAATTGTTCACCGAGGAATTGGTCGTCGCGGTGGGGACGCAACACACGCTCGCGATGCGGCAGTCGGTCGCCACACATGAGCTTGCCGGAGAAGCCTTTATCCTGTTTCCAGCGGGCTACGAGCTACGCGAACGAACGCTGCAACTCTGCGCCGCTGCCGGATTCGTGCCGCGTGTCGTCCTGGACGGCGCGGAGATGGACACGGTGCTTCGTTGTGCTGCCGTCGGCCTGGGGATCGCCATCGTGCCGCGTCTGGCACTCGATGGCGCGGACGATCTGGTTGGGATTCCGATCAGCGACATTCCACTGGCGCGAACGCTTGGCCTCGTGTGGCATCAGGAACGCCAGTTATCGCCCGCCGCCGAAGCGTTGCGCGACTTCTTGCTCGAACGCCTGCGGATGTGATATTGCAGCGTCGAAAGATACCAAAGGTTTATGATTTATCTTGCCGCCATCGCCCGCTATCTTGACGAACTGTTTGAGGTCGCACGTATGCCCGACGACGCCCCCGCCAACATCGTGCGGGCATCCGACCGTCCGGTCACGCGCCTGGGGCTTGTGCTGGAACCCTGGCCCGGAATCGGGCATTGGGCAGCGACAAACGCCATCGACGCGCTGTTCATCCATCGACCGTGGCGGCTCGACACGACGCTGCTAGATGCTGATATTGGCATCATCGCCTACCACCGTGCCTTCGACGAACACCTGACCATCGCGTACAACCCCTGGCTCGCCGACAGCATAGGCATGACAACGCTAGAGGTGCTAGGGACGAAAGAAAGCCGTCCTATCGGCATGATCGGCACAGTTTCCGCCGATGTTGTGGCGCATTGGGCCGAACATCTCGCAGCGATCTTTGGCGGTCTGGATGAAATTCATGCGGCAACGAAGGCGACCGCAAACCGCATCGCTGTCGTAGGTGCGATGAACGACGCACTCGTGCGCGAAGCCGCCGCGCAGGGCGCGAGCGTCTATGTAACCGGACAATGGCGTGTTCCCGCTGCCGCCGCAGTTGCGGCAACGGGTATCGGCGTTGCGGTCGTCGGGCATCGGCGCTCCGAGCAGTGGGGTTTAGCCACGATGGGTCGTCTGCTCCAGGACCGCTGGCCTAACCTTAGCATCGCATTGTAAGGACTGGTTTCGTCGCTCGTCGCGCTCTATGTTGTGGTCATAGAAGTACGATGCTATCTAGCAACGCACGCAATGTATCGTAGGATTTTTATTACGCCACCGTGTCCACCAGCGTGTCAGTCTTGGCCGCCATCACAAAGTCGTTGCGGTGTAGACCTTTGATCGCGTGCGTCCACCACCAGACGGTCACCCTTCCCCACTCAGTCAGGATCGCCGGATGGTGATCTTCTGCTTCGGCAAGCGCCCCTACACGTTGCGTGAAGGCCAGCGCTTCACCGTAGTTCTTGAAGCGGAACACGCGCTCTAGCACTGGAACACTGTCGCGTTCGACGATGGTCCAGGCTGGGATCAACGGCAGAAGTTCGGCCTGTTCGGCTTCGGTCACACGCGGCGAATCGCGGCGGCACGCCACACATCGCTCGCCCACTAATGTTGTCATGCGATCCTCCTGTGTTCGCTACGTTTCATGCGACAGGTCGGCGTAGCGTTCCGCAGTTCGCGCCGCCGCATCGCGCTCCTCGTCGGTCCATGTGTCATCGACCAGTCCTGTGCCTGTGCGTTCCGTTAACGCTCGCTCCCATGCCTGGATGATATCGGCGTGATCGGGCTGCGACCCCGGCACATCCCACACCCCGACCGCACGTTCGCGCAGCAGCGCCAGCATCGCCGCACGCTCCGGTGGTTCTGCCGCCAGCAACGCAGTCAGGCGTTCCGGTTGCCAATGCAGATAGACACCTGCCTGAAAGATGGCTCCCTGGCGGCGACGCACCTGCGCCAGTCCAACGATCTTGCTCCATCCCACACAGACTTCATACGGCGATAGGCCACCATAGCACGCACGCTGTACCAATGGGTCGAGGGCGGCGTTGAACGGGCGGGAATCTATCGGTGGAACAACCCACGCGTCGATGCCGAGCACACGGAGCGCCGCCGCCCATACCTCGCCAAACCAGCGGTATGCTTCGGTGACGTTGGCTGATAGCAACGGATGTCCGGAAGGTAAGGCTACGTCAAGCGACAACGCGCTGGCATCGGTAAAGACGGTCGAACCGCCCGACCTGCGTCGATGTACGCCGACGCCAGCCGCACGGCAGGCCGCCAGATCGATATCGGCGAGGCGCTGGCTCGACCCCAGGATCAGCGTGGGCTGATCGACCACATACCAGCGCATCGCCGGACGTTGCGACTCTTCCAGACCCGCCAGCATCGCCTCCGCTCCCGTCAACGCATCGACGATGCCGCCATGCAGCGCTGGAAGTCGCCGCCAATCGCGCATCGCGGGGGCGACGTTCTGCGGTTCGTCGCTCATCTCGCCACCTGCCCACGTGATAGGATTGTCATAGCTTTCGTCTCGATCATTGTATCGCCCTATGTTTTCGATCCGCGACGCTATTTACCAATATCTCGTACACCATATACACATCCATCCAGCGTGGGTGCATGTTACATCAAACAACAATGAGCAACCGAAGGATACCAAGTTTCATACATCGCCCAGTCAATAATGTTGTACTACATTCGCCTCATACCACTTCGAACGCTGGCACCACCCAGGACAACATCACTGCTCAACGTCGCATGTTCGCCGGGGCTGAAGCAAGCAGTGCAGCCTGCGATACCACGTACCCTTCACACGGGTTTTGCCCCAGAAGCTATGGTGCTGTCCATAACAAGGACGCCCTGTACCACTTCCGTCATAAACATCAGGGCTCCGTCACAGTCCGATCCAGAACACGATTTCCCGCGAGATTGTCACTCTGAGCGGGTGCCCGACTCGTCGGACCCACAGAGAGCCTCACGTACTCGTGTCTCTCGTTCGGAACGATCCTTCACTCCATTCACGATGACAGATTTCATGACGTTGACGGAACCCTGCATTAACATATACTTGATTCCAACCATACATCAGAGTACAGTATGTGCTGCGATTGTCTTCGAACGACCAACCCGACGCGTGTTTCTCCCCGACACGACCACGGGCCATCCAATCACGGACAATTTCACTACCTCTAGACCACGTATGTTCTTGTAAGCACAGTCCATGTTGGGCTGTGCTATCCAGGCGTACATCATCGAGCATGACAAGGAAGACCGATGCGGAAGATCACGTACCAGGACCGGCTACGCTACCAGTTCGACAACACGATGTCACGGGGACCGATCGCTTTGATCGGATGGCTTTTTTTGATTAGTGCCGCATTAGTTTTTATATTCGCATTACTGGTTTGGAGCAGTGGCATCGCCCCCACACCGGATGGTGGTACACAACCCGGCTTCGTTTCGCTGCTGTGGAGCAGCCTGTTGCACAGTATGGACGCGGGAACCGTCGCGGGTGATGTCGGTAGCCCATGGTATCTCTGGTCGATGATGGGCGTCACGCTTGGTGGCATCTTCATCGTCAGCATGTTCATCGGCATCCTCAGCAACGGCCTCCAGGAGCGCGTCGAGGACCTCCGCAAGGGTCGCTCGTTCGTCGTCGAGCAGGATCACACGGTCATCCTGGGATGGTCGTCGCAGATATTCTCGATCATTTCCGAGCTTATCATCGCCAACGCCAACCAATCACGTTCGTGCATCGTGGTCCTGGCAGACCACGATAAGGTCGAGATGGAGGACGAGATTCGCACGAAGATCGGCGACACGGGACGCACCCGTATCGTTTGCCGCTCAGGTAATCCTGTCGATCTTGCGGATATCGAGGTCGTCAATCCCGATGGCGCACGCTCGATTATCATCCTGGGACCGGAAACCGAAAATCCCGATTCGGCAGTGATCAAGACGATTTTAGCGATCACGAACCACCCGAAGCGGCGACCACAGCCCTACCACATCGTCGCCGAGATTCGCGACCCACAGAACATGGAAGTCGCCCGCATGGTCGGACGCCACGAAGCCCAACTGGTGCTTGTGGGTGATCTTATCGCACGCATCACCGTGCAAACCTGCCAGCAATCCGGCTTATCGGTGATCTACACCGAACTGTTGGACTTCGACGGCGATGAGATCTACTTCCAGGAAGAACCAACGGTGGTCGGCAAACAGTTCGGTGAAGCGTTGCTAGCGTACGAGGAATCGTCGCTGATCGGCTTGCGACGGCACGACGGCACGGTTCTGCTCAATCCTCCCATGGATCTGCGCATCGCCAGCGGCGACCAAGTGATTGCCATTTCGTCAGACGACAATACGGTTCGTGTCTCTGACACCACGCCAACAGTCGATACCACCGCGATGCGGACCGCGACGGAACGCCCGACGATGCCGAGCAGGACACTGATCCTGGGGTGGAACGAGCGCGCCCGCACGATCGTCGCCGAACTCAACAACTATGTTGGAGCGGGTTCAACCATCACGGTCGTCGCCGACGACCCCACAATCGAGCAAACCCTTGCGTCGATGAGCCAAACGTTTCAGAACCAGACCGTCCAATTCCTCGAAGGGGACATTGTGGACCGTCGCCTACTCGACGCGCTTGACGCTCCGAGCTTCAAACATATCATTGTACTGAGCTACTCAGATAAACTTGAGGAGCAGGAAGCCGATTCGCAAACGCTGATCACGCTGCTCCATCTGCGCGACATCGCTGAAAGAACGGGTCAGAACTTATCGATCGTCAGCGAAATGCTCGACATTCGCAACCGGGATCTAGCGGAAGTGACCAAGGCCGATGACTTCATCGTCAGCGATAAGCTGATTGGACTCATGCTCGCGCAGATATCGGAGAACAAGGAACTTACGGCAGTATTCGAAGAATTATTCGACGCCGACGGTTCCGAGATTTACCTCAAGCCGATCGAGGACTATGTTGCCGTCGACCGACCGCTGAACTTTTATACCGTGGTCGAATCGGCACGTCAGCGCGGCGAGATCGCGATCGGCTATCGCCGGTACGCTCAATCCAGCGATGCCGCTCACGATTACGGCGTGCGAGTCAACCCGCGTAAATCTGAGAACGTCACATTTGCTGCCCAGGATTCGATCATCGTTCTCGCGTCGTCGTAGCAGCGTTCACCATGGCAACAGCAAGGGGCAGGATGGCGTGCCATCCTGCCCCTTGCTGTTGCCGAACGTCGCCAGCGTTATTTTTTCATGCGCCGCGCACTGATCACCCCAGTATTGAGACCGATAGTGCTGAGACCACCGAAGAATCGAGCGTGTTCGATCTTGACACACGCATCCATCACGACTTCCAACCCGGCATCACGCGCACGCTGCGCGGCTTCCTCGTTGATCACGCCAAGCTGCATCCACACCACCTTGGCGTTGATAGCGATAGCTTCCTCGACGATTGGCGGCACAGCCTTGGGGTCGCGGAAGATATCGACGATATCCACCGGCACTGGAATATCGCGCAACGACGCATAGCACTTCTGACCCAGGATTTCCGTCTCGCGTGGATTGACCGGAATCACCGTGTAACCCTCGGACAGCATATAGATCGCCGCGAAGTGGCTCGGCCGGAACGGATTTGAGGACAGACCGACCATGGCGATAGTCTTACCTTCTTCAAGGATGCGAAGACGGTCGAAGCTGGTCGTCGCGAACGCGCTACGATTGACCGGCGAGTTCGAATTGACCGCGCCGCTGGCGTTCGGATTCTTGGTTGTATCAGTCATACGTGGACCTCTCGTGCGACACGCTGCGATGCGACCAGTGCCTGATCGAGATCCCACAGCAAATCCTCGATGTCTTCCAGGCCAATCGACAGACGAATCATCTCCGGTTGCACACCAGCGGCGCGTTGCTCGTCCTCGCTCAGCTGCTGATGCGTCGTGCTGGCGGGATGAATCACCAGCGACTTCGCATCGCCGACGTTCGCCAGGTGCGAGAACAGTTGTAGGCTTTCGATGAAGCATCGCCCGCTCGCGACGCCGCCCTCGATACCGAAGGTGAAGATCGCGCCCGCGCCCTTGGGCAGGTAGCGTTGGGCAAGGTCGAAGTAGGGGCTATCGGGCAGCGACGGATAGTTGACCCAACTGACGGCCTCATGCGCGTTCAAGAACTCGGCGACGGCCTTGGCGTTCGCCACATGACGGTCCATGCGTAGCCCCAGTGTTTCGACGCCCTGCAAGAACAGGAACGCATTGAAGGGACTGAGCGCCGGACCCAGGTCGCGCAGACCTTCGACACGAGCTTTCATGATGAAGGCGAAATCGCCAAAGGTTTCATAGAAGCGGATGCCGTGATAGCCTTTGCTCGGTTCGAGCAACTGCGGGAACGCGCCCGCGCCCCACGGGAAGCGCCCGCTATCGACGATCACGCCGCCGATGCTGGTGCCATGACCGCCCAGGAACTTGGTCGCCGACTCCACGACGATATCCGCGCCATGCTCGATCGGGCGGCACAGGTAGGGCGAGGCAAAGGTGTTGTCGATCATCAGCGGAATATTATGTTCGTGGGCGATGGCAGCGACCGCAGCGATATCAAGCACATTGATGCGCGGATTGCCGATCGTCTCGCCGTACACGACCTTCGTGCGTGGCGTGATCGCCCGCCGAAAGTTTTCGGGGTCGTCTGGATCGACGAATACGGTGTTGATGCCGAAGCGTCGCAGGCTGACATCGAACTGCGTATACGTGCCGCCATACAGCGTGCTGGCGGCGACGATCTCATCGCCCGCTTCCAGCAGACTGGCGAGCGCGATGAACTGCGCGGCCTGTCCGCTACCAACCGCCAATGCACCCACGCCACCTTCGAGCGACGCGATGCGCTCCTCGAACACAGCGTTGGTCGGGTTCATGATGCGCGAATAGATGTTGCCGAAACGTTGCAGGTTGAACAGGTTCGCCGCGTGTTCCGTATCCTCGAACACATACGATGTGGTCTGATAGATCGGCACCGCCCGCGAACCTGTCACCGGATCAGGGCGCTGTCCCGCGTGCAATGCGCGCGTATGGAAACCAAATTGGTGGTCATAGCCCGATTGTGTTTCGGTCACATGCCCGTTTTGTTCGGCGTTACCAGCTTCTTTTGGGTGAAGCTGATCAAGATCGTCCTTGGACACATCTATCTCCTTCCAACGAGATTCGCCACATCGCACGCCGCACGTAGCGGCTGTATCCGAAGCATCCTCGCCGAATATACTTTGTCCTCAATCGGACACGAAGCTAGTGTACCACCTCGAAATACCAACCTCGCATGGCGCGTGGCCGGATCGCCAACCCGCCACCACAGCCCAACGGATACAAAAGTCAGATTATGTTACGATACACTCCACATAAACGAAAGGCTCTGATCCCACTACTGGCACGGCACGGTCGGAGCATAATTCAAGGGTGTGGTGAACGAGGTGACATTTCCTCCCATTAACTGGCGATCGATATTCCTAAATCTCGCGATCAATATCATCGCGCTGTTTGTGGCGGTGTGGATCGTTCCAGGGGTCGATCTGCAAGGACCATGGTGGGGTCTCGCCCTGATCGCGCTGCTTTTTGGCATCGTCAACACTGGCGTTCGTCCATTGCTGCTGCTGCTGGCGCTGCCATTCGTGCTTTTTACGCTTGGTATCTTCCTGGTGGTGGTTAACGCCCTGATGTTATACCTCACAAGCTGGCTGGCTTCTGGCTTCGGCATCTACTTCACGCTGAACAGTTTCGGCACGGCGATCCTTGCAGCCCTGCTAATTAGTATCATCAGCACCGGACTACGCTTGCTAAGCGGCGATTCACGTATGCAGGTCGAAATCCGTCGGGGACCGCCACAGCAATAATGACCGCCGGCCCCTGACGATCAGCGACAGGGGTGACGATAGCTTATGGCAATAGTACCCAACGAGGGGCAATGGCATATGCCATTGCCCCTCGTTTCTGTTCAAAACAGACGGTGTGTCACTCACAAAACGGCACCAGACTTTCGTAGCATTGTGCTGCGGCGTCCCAAGCAGGAAGCGACCACAGGTCGTCGTTGAACATCTCGATCGAGAAGTACCCTGTGTAACCGTAGCCTTCGAGCGTGGCGATCATGCGTTCGAGATCGATCACGCCCTGACCAGGCAGCACGCGGTCGGAGTTGCAATCGCTGAGGTCGGCGGGCTTGTCGCGCATATCGTCCATGTGAACGTGGAAGATATGCTGCACAGCACGTTGGTCGATGTCCTCGAACTTGGTCGGCGTCGTGTACCAGTGCGCCGGGTCGAACAGTACACCAACCTGGGGATGCGCGACCTGCTCGGCAATCCACACCGCACTCGCCAGACTCTTGACCAGCGGCGACCAGTTGAACTCGATGGCAAGCCGCACGTCCAACCCTTCGATCTGACGGGCGAGGTCGCGGAAGGTCGCGGCGACTTGCTCAAGCGCATCGACCGAGCGTTGGGCAGGACCGTCGGTGCCGACGACGAGCGTCCCACCGCCAAGCTGATCGATCAGCCTGGCGTTCCGCAGATGGATCGCATGGTTGGCTTCACGGGCGGCATCGTCGCCGAAGCACACAACACCCGCCTGGAAGCCACCAATCGAGCGCAGGTTGTGCCGTTCGAGCAGCGCTCGCACATCGGCGATGGAGTGTCCGGCGTCGATCCACTCATGCACCAGCGGCAGTACGAACTCGACGTTGCGAAAGCCCGCTCCGGCATACGCCGCCAACGCGGCGGGCAGATCGGGGTGGCGCGTCGACACGGAGTTGATCGCGAGTTGGTCGGTTCGCATCACACATACTCCGCGATTTCGATCAATCGCTGCATCACGGCGACATCCCACAGCGCCGCCGCGGCGGGCGCTCGCACCGGCTCGCCACCCGCCAACGCCCGCACGAACCCCTGCGCTTGCCGGAAGAACGCCCAGCCGACCGGAGGATGGTAGCGCGTGGTCGCCCAACCGTCGGGACCCTTCCGCAGCAGCGTGATCTCAGCCGAACGCTGGCGATTCATCGGCGTCGGCGTCAGGATCGCGAGTTCGCCCTGCGCGAAGGTCAGGGTCGTTAGTTCGCGCCATTCGTGCGCCCCCGACGACGTGCCGCGCACTGTTACCAGCACGTCGCCGATGGTCGATACACTGTTCATGCCTTTGTCGCCGTGGAACAGCGCGTAGCGCGGCTCGATCTGCGCGCCAAGCAGGTGATGGCATAGGTTGATGTTGTGCGAAAAGATGTTGACCAGATAATCATAGGTTGCCCGCGCCTGTGGCGTCGAACAGGCGTCGGGATAGGTCGGCGCGAGCGGCGGCAACGGCGTCGGGTCATCCACCTGCACCGGACGCTCGATGTTGTGCAGCCAGTCGCCGCCATTACACAGCGCATCGACCGCTTGCAACGGCCCAAGTTCATCGCTCGACCGTAGCTCGTCCACCAGTCGTTTCGCCAGTTCGACACCGGCATCATAGCGCTTCATAAAACCGACGGCATACTGCACGCCGCGCTCCTGCGCGATCGCGACCAGTTCGGCGGCTTCCTCGACGCGCCCGACCATCGGCTTTTCGGTGATCACCGATTTTCCAGCCAGCAACGCCCGACGCACGAGCGCGTAGTTGTTAGGCCACTGCTGCACGCACACAACGCCATCCACATTGGGATCAGCGAGCAGATCGTCCACATCGGCGTACACACGCTCGATGCCATACTTATCGGCGACAGCCTGCGCCAGCACACGTTTCACGTCGGTCACGCCGCTGATCGTACATTCGCCCGCATCACGCAAGCGGGCGTAATTGGCGAGGTGTGCAAGTTGCCCCATGGTGCCAGTGCCGATGAAAGCGATGCGTGGTTTGGTCATCTTCGTGCCGCCTTTCCGGGATGGATCAACGGACTCAACACCGCATGTCCGCGCACCAGGCCTTCGTCGAAGCGGTCACCCCAGTACACTTCGTCCTCGTGTTCGATCGCGATGCCGCCGTCGTAGCCGATCTCGCCCAGCAGCGAAATGAAGGCGGTCCAATCGATCTCGCCGTAGCCGGGAATGCGGAAGCGGTAATACTGACCGTTAACGCCACCGCGATAGCGACGTTCGGGGAACATCTGCGTATCCTTGGCGTGAACGTGATACACACGGTCACGGTATTCGCTCAAAGCACGCAGGTAGTCGATGCCTTGCCAGTGCAGGTGCGACGGGTCGAACTCCAATCCCAGCGCCCGCGACGGCACGGCCTCGAACCAGGCGTCCCAGGTATCGGGGGAGCCACCCATGTTGACGGGGCGGAACGGCAGCGCACCACCAAAGCCCATCCAGTTCTCGAACGCGACGCGCATGCCGCGCTGTTCGGCGAGGTCGGCGACCGGACCGAAGCGTTCGGCGAACAGCGCGATGTTGCCCTTCCAGTTGCGGTCGGGATCAAAGCCGCTCATGCTGGCGACCGTGTTCACGCCGAGCGTGGCGGCGGCGTCGAACACGCGCCGATAGGCATCGGTGATAGCGCCAGCGGGCGGGGGATTGAACGCGACATCATAGTAGGCCAGCGCCGAAATCGCGATGCCGTGCTGCTCACACAGCGTCTTAGCTTCTGTGATCTTGGCTGTGTCGAGATCGCCCGTTCCGGCAACGCCGAACGCCGCAACGTTCAACTCAACCGCGTCGAAGCCCAACCGCGCCGCTTTCTCGATATCGGCGATCTGGTCTGTTAAAAATCCGAACTGCATCGATCGTTTTCCTTCGCTGGAACATGGACGGCAATAAAGCGCACAAGCAGGAGGGGCCAGTGAGGAGATCCATGAGGAGCTACAGGTTGTGCATTCATCTCACATCCACACTGATGATCCACGAAACTTGCACCGAACGGCGACCAGCCATACCATAGTCACTCGGTCGCTTCTATGGTGAACGATCAGGAGCATAAACACAATGCAC
The DNA here is from genome assembly GCA_963790835.1 of uncultured Chloroflexia bacterium. GTDB lineage: Bacteria > Chloroflexota > Chloroflexia > Chloroflexales > Kallotenuaceae > JBBSGA01. Next base: position 342,600 of record CAWBPU010000002.1, on the reverse strand, counting down.
GCCGCAACACAGATATTGCACGAATCGCCACGTACGCCCATTCGTGTTATCGCCGCCGGACCCTATGCGGCACCCCAGGGACGTGACTTTCCGCTGCACCAGCATCGAAGCTGGGAGGTGATTTACTACCGCACCGGACACATCAGATGTCCCGTGGGCGACCATGTGTACGAAGGACGACCAGGCATGGTCGTCGCGCTGCCGCCGCGCATGCCCCACGCCGAGATCGCGACGACGGAATACTCGAACTTCTGGATTCAACTCGACGCACCACCAGACCAACCATGGCCTACGATCTGTATGGACGATATCGATCAAACCTTCGGTCATCTGTGCGCGTCGATTGTGCGCGAGTCACGCGCCCAGCACACCGATTACGACCAGATGCTCGCGCTGCTGCTGCGGCAACTCGACCTGATGCTGCGACGAGCGCAACACCACCAGCAATTGAGCGGCACGGAGCGACTTGTGTGCGAGGTCGAATCGATTCTGGAGGCATGCTATGCCACGCCGATCACGTTCGGAGCTATCGCACAGGATATCGGCGTGTCACCTTCCTACCTGCGGGCGCAGTTCGTGCGTCTGCGTGGGCATCCGCCCAAAGTTCACCTGCAAAACATCCGCATCCGTGAAGCACTCGCCTTGCTGTGGAACTCGACCCTGACACTGGAAGCCATCGCCGGACTATGCGGCTACGATTCAGCCAGCCATCTCAGCCGCCACATCAAGCGTGCGACAGGCAAAAGCCCCGGAGCGTTACGTCGCCGATCAACGACCAACGACCAACGACCAACGACCAACGGAGATCGGGCGATGGACCATCAGAGCCGACTATGGAGCACCGACCACCGAAGATGACCGACCACGAACCGACGTAGGACGACAAGCCTCCCTGCATTTTTCATGGGTCGCCGCGAGGAGCCCTTTCCTGTGTCATGTCATTCGTTGGTTGATTATCTTCGGTGGTCGGTGCTCCGTCATCTGTGGTCAGGGTTTGACAGCCCACCACCACGATGCTACGATCCTGGGGCGCTGTTCGACGTTGAATCGCCCGTGTTTTACTGACTGAGCAGGCTTGATCGTTCGTTTTCGGTCAGCAAGCACACGTAGGTGGTTCAACAGGCAACTCATGCACAAGCTCCACGTAATATATCGCCGTTTGTTCATTGTCGTCTGTATATGGCTGTTGACGGCATGTACATCATCGCTCACTTCACCCGTCGCGCTGCAACCGACCATTGCACAAACCGCCGCGCCACCGACGAGCGCTGTCGTGCCTTCCACGATTCCGACCGAGCAGCCAACACCGGAACCGACTCTCGCGCCGACCGCGCCGCCTCAAGCAACCGTGGCGGTACAACCGGACCCGTCATCACATTGGACTATCGGGTTGCTCGACGAACCCGGCACGCTGGTGCCGTTCTCGCCGGACGGTCGCGCTGCCGCACCGCTGATCGAAGCCATGTTTCCGGCCCCTGCGCTCGCCCTCGGCTACGCCTACACAACCACAGGCGTATTGGAGGATATTCCGACCTATGAGAACGCCGGACTGGAGCGCCGTGCGGTCGATGGTTTCCTGGACGCCAGTGGGCATTTCACCACCACGGCAACCGAGCAACCGACTACGACCGATCAATTAGTAGCAACCTTCCGCTGGAATCGCTCGCTACATTGGGCTGATGGCACGCCGCTCACCGCGCAGGATTCCGTATTCGCCTACGAAGAAGCCCGCCGCGTTCCGGCGACGCCCGAAATGGCGGGCATGCTCGACCTGATCGAAAGCTACGAAGCGTTGGACGATTACACGTCACGAGCGGTCCTGAAGCCAGGGCAGATCGACACGGCATATCCATTGCTGGCCTGGACGCCGCTGCCCCGGCATGTGTTAGCGGACGCTGTGCCCGCCGTGCGCGATCGCTACAGCTACGAACCGCTGGGCTATGGTCCCTACACGTTCGGCGAAACGCAAGGCTCCGCGATCCTGTTACGACGCAACCCGTACTGGTCCACGCAGTCGCTCCCCGACGAGTTACGCTTCCGCTTCTTCCGCTCTGCCGACGCGCTCGCCACCGCCGCGAAGGATGGCACGGTGGATGTCGCAGTGATGGAGCGTATACCCACTGAGCTATACAGCACGCTTGATCAGGAGAATGCATCAGGGGCCGTGGATGTGACCTGGGAAGCCAGCCCGATCTATGAGCAGTTGCAGTTCAATCTCGGCGATGCCTTGTTACAGGATGTACGGGTGCGTCAGGCCATCGCCCTTGCGACGAACCGTCAGGGTATCATCGACACACTGCTCGGCGGCAAAGCCAGGGTGCTGCATAGCTGGATATTGCCCGCACAACGAGCATACGCGGGCGACGAACAACTGACGCGCTACTCGTACGCTCCCGACCGCGCGCGGCAATTACTCGACGCGGCTGGCTTCGTGGACATCAATGGGGATGGCATTCGCGAAGCGCCGGACACCGGCACCTTTACCATGACGCTGTTAACGACCGATACCGAGCCGCGCATCGCCGTCGCCGCTCGCATCGCCGAGGACTTGCGGGCGGTCGGGCTGGCGGTGCAAGCGCAACCGCTCGCCGCCGCCGAGCTCTACGCGCCGAACGGACCGTTATATCAGCGCACCTTTCAACTGGCATTATTCGGGTGGTTGCAGGGCGTCGATCCTGCGGGAAAGCCGTTGTGGTCCTGCACGGCGATACCGGGACCAGATAACGCTTTCACGGGCAATAACTTTGGTGGATGGTGCTTCGAGGGTGCCGAGGGTAACCTGAGCGCTGCCACAGCAACGCTGGATGCACGCACGCGAGCAGCGGCGTTTCTGCGCCACCAGCAAATCTGGACCGCAGAATTGCCCGCCGTGCCGCTGTTTCAGCGTCCGATAGCCGTGCTACACGCACCCACCATGCGTGGCATCGCCCCCGATGCACTCGCCCCGATCACCTGGAACGTCGATGACTGGCAGGATTAAATCAGAAACCATCCGGCGTTGGCTACCTGCCTTCGCCTGGATGGCGTTGATTTTTTGGATGTCGTCACAGTCCCAGCCGCCAGGACCTGCCGATCCCGCGCTCGATTTTATATGGAAGAAAGGCGTACATGTCGCGAGCTATGCGCTGCTGGCGCACCTCTTGCGCGGCGCAATTGGACCCTCGCCACGCGCGAAACAATGGGCCTGGATGCTCACGCTGCTGTATGCCATCAGCGACGAGTTTCACCAATCGTTCGTACCGGGACGCACGGCACGCGCAACCGACGTAGCTATTGATATGGTTGGGGCAACCATAGGTTTGTACGTGCTACGGTTTCCGCGCCGTTCTATTGCAGGAACAACTCGAAGTTTACGTGGTCATCACGACCGAGCAGACGACGAACCATCCGTTTGAGACCCTCGGCGGCTTCTTCGCCCAGCCAAAAGCTGACGAGCGCACCGACGATGAGTCCAACTGCACTACCTGCGGCGGCACCGAGTGCAAAAAGCATATAGCGATCACGACTGCTGGCGCTCATCACCCTTCCTTTATTACTGTACGACGACGATCGGCGGAGCCTGTTTCCACAATCGCTCGAGACGGTAGAACTCGCGCTGTTCGGGTGAGAATAGGTGGATCACCACATCAATAAAATCGACCAGGACCCAACCTGTTTCTGGCGACCCCTCGATGCGTGGGTTTTTCGCGCCCGCGCCCGTCAGGTCCTCATCTATTGCTCGCATCACAGCCCGTAGCTGTCGCTCGTTGTTCACGGTACAGATCACGAAGTAATCCGCGATGGTAGTTAGCTCACGCAGGTCCAACAACATGATCTCAGTGGCTTGTTTATCTTCCGCTGCTGCGACAGCGCGCCGTGCCAAAGTTACTGCGTCTATAGTAGGTTCTCCCTCGAAGCTTGACTATCGACGACCGCATCCAGAAGGTACCCGCGACCACCAGAAATATACGATCAGCACGATCCTTCGCGCCCAATTGTATCATCTCCACGCCACTCAACCGTTCGACCATCAGGAAGCAACACTCGCTCCACGCTGTTGACGAAATCTATCTTCGGTCCTCGTACTCGATATATCTATTATTTTACCATGATGGCACCTTTAAGCGGCGTTTTGTCGCTTCACGCTCGCTTGGACCCGACGATCACACTCCCGTTGCCACATCCAGGCGGGTGTATGCGCCGCGAAACTATGGACGATCATACCGCCGATGACCAACGCGATGCCGACGAAGGCCGGCGGCGATGGTACACACCCTTCTAACAGCACGATCTCGCCCACCAAAGCGAATATCACTTCGCCTGCTTGTGTGGTTTCCACCGCCGCCTGTTGCCGCACATCACCGCTGGTTAAGTCGGTCGCCCGAAAAAAGAGCAGTGTGGCGACGACGCGAAAAACAGCGACGCCAGGAAACCCGGCACACAACCCTTAAACAGTACTCCACAACCGATCAATGACCAATGAGCAACGGAATACGAAGCTGCAAATATCGTCCAGCCACTACTTTCAATGTATTGAAAGACCAGGCAGATACAACGAAGCCACCGGATACGTATGTATCCGGTGGCTTGCAGCAGAAGCGTGTGTCATGCTCAGGAAAACAGGCTACCCGCCCAACTCGGACATGCCGCGCAGCAGTGGCTTGACGCCTTCGGGCAGACCATGCCCCCATGGCTTGAGGTACACGGCCTCGCGAATCAACGCCTCGATATCTGCGTCCTCGGCACCGCCGCGCAACGCGCCACGCAGATCGAGCTCGTCGTCGCGCAGCAAGCACAGGTGCAACTTGCCGTCTGCGGTCAGGCGCATACGATTACAGGTCGAGCAGAAGGGTTCCGTAACCGATGAGATGAAGCCGAGCGTACCTTGCCCTCCAGGGAGGCGATAGGTTCGCGCCGGATCGCTGCCGAACCAACCCACGAACTCCAACGGTCCGAACTCCGCTTCGAGGCGCTCGATGATCTCGGAAGACGCCACTACAACTTCGTCGGCGAGGTCGCCCACGCCCGCCATCGGCATCATTTCGATGAAACGCACCTGCCAGGGACGGTCGAGCGTCAGGCGTGCCAGGTCACCTACCTCGTCATCGTTGAGGCCACGCACCACGACCGCGTTGAGTTTCATCGGTCCGAATCCGGCCCGTTCGGCGGCTTCGATACCTTCCCAGACGCGGTGCAGGTCGCCGCCCCGTGTGATGCTGCGGAACTTGTCGGCGTTGAGTGAATCGATTGAGATGTTGACCCGCGTCAACCCTGCCGCTCGTAAGGCCTCGGCCTGCTGCGCCAACCGCAGGGCGTTGGTAGTCATCGAGATTTCGCGGATACCAGGCGTCGCGGCAATCCCGCCGATCAGTTCCACCAGATTGCGCCGGATCGTCGGCTCGCCGCCCGTAAGTCGAATCTTCTCGAAGCCAACCGCCGCCGCCGACTTGATCACACGCAGCAACTCGTCGTCACGCAGCAACTCGTCGCGAGGCGCGAAGTGCGCCCCATGTTCCGGCATGCAGTATACACAGCGAAAGTTACAGCGGTCGGTCAACGACACACGCAAATAATTGATGCGCCGCCCAAACGAATCGTGCGCTGCACCGCCCTGATCGTAAAAGCTGATCGGCGCCGCAGCGGAGCGTGGTTTTTCGGTAAGAGATATAGTAGCCATGGCTTTAGCTCGACGACTGACCACCGACCGCCGACCACCGTAGCACCATCTCTTGCAGATTGTCGGCAAGGAGCAAGGCGCATACTTCGGTGGTCAGTCGTCGGTCGTCCGTGATCATGTTAGGCATACGCCTCGACGCTGACACGACCTGCCAGGTTGCGGGCGACGGCGCGAAACGCATGAGCGTGTGCGCCTTCCGCCTCGCTGGTAACGGCGGGCTTGCCCTCATCGCCGCCTTCGCGGATGGCGAGGCTGAGCGGAATCTCGCCCAGGAACGGCACATCCATGCGCTGACTGATGCGCGTGCCGCCACCATGCGAGAATATTTCCGAGCGTTCGCCGCAATTGGGGCAACAGAAGAAACTCATATTCTCGATCACGCCCAGAATCGGCACCTCCAGCTTACGGAACATCTCCACACCACGGATTACGTCAGCCAGCGCCACGTCCTGCGGCGTCGTCACGATGACAGCGCCGGTGAGAGGCAGGGCTTGTGCCAGGGTCAGCGAAATATCGCCGGTGCCGGGAGGGAGGTCGATCACCAGATAATCGAGTTCGCCCCAATCGACCTCGAACAAGAACTGGCGCAAGAGCGACGATACCATCGGTCCGCGCCAGATAATCGGCTGGTCGGGCGGCACCATGAAGCCGACTGACATCACCTTGAGGCCGTAGGCCTCCAACGGCTCAATGCGATTATTGACGGACTTGGGTGAACCACTCGCGCCAGTCATAAGCGGAGCGGAGGGACCATACACGTCGGCGTCGAGCAACCCGACCCGTGCGCCTTCTTGCACCAGTGCAACCGCAAGATTTACCGCCACGGTCGATTTGCCGACGCCGCCCTTACCGGATGCCACGGCGATGACGTGCGTGACACCCGGAACACCGCCGCGCTTTTCGAGGTTAGGACGTACACGCGACGTAAAAACGATCGCGATATTTTTGACGCCTTTGATCTGCCGCACAGCCGCCGTCGCTTCTTCCTCAATCTGATCTTTAAGCGGACAGGCTGGCGTCGTCAGTTCAATCGTGAACTCGACGTTGCCGTTGGCGATCTTGACATCTTTGATCATCTTGCGGCTTACCAGGTCGCCGCCAAGTTCAGGCTCCTGCACCGTGCCGAGTGCCGCTAATACCGCCGCTTCATCGACTTCGCCATCACGGCGAGAAAACATACGCATACAATCCTCAGAGTTACGAGCAACATCGTCCAGGGACGGGACCAGGAGCGAGCATCGAAACTATCTATGGAGAACACCTGCCGGTGTCCGTATCTCATCGTCCAACAGTGAATCATGGCCGGAATCGTCCTCGTTCACCATATATAAAGGAATTATAGCACGCTGCCTTTTTTCGAGCCGGGGGCCGAGGATATGCAAACGCCACCCGCGCCATCATTCTATAGGCGCAGCCGACGCAGAAACGTCGTCGTTGAGCGATGCCTCGGAATCAGACAGCCTGGATATGCTATTAAAACCGCACATAGGGACCGGCGCAATAATGTGTCGATCTCTAGTGCGGTTCGTCCCCTTTCCGATGGTCGGTGGTTGGTCGTCCCGTCTACCCTGTTCCAAACTGGCGGTCACCAGCGTCACCCAGTCCAGGCGTGATATAAGCAAGTTCGTTAAGGCCGTCGTCCAGCGCGGCGAGGTGGATCGGTACGTCGGGGTGAGCGCTTGCCAGTTGTTCCACGCCTTCGGGAGCAGCGATAATACCCATGAACTTGATGTTCGTCGCGCCCCACGCCTTGACCACATCAACCGCCGCCACCGCCGACCCGCCAGTCGCCAGCATCGGATCAAGGATCAAACACAGGTCAATGTCAGGCTGTTGTGGGAGCTTGTTGTAATACGACACCGGCTGCAACGTCGTATGGTCGCGGTACAAGCCCAGGTGCCAGACGCGCGCCGTCGGGATCAATTCGAGGATCGGATCGACCATGCCGATGCCTGCCCGCAGAATCGGGATCAAGCCGATGCGATCGGCGATCTGGAATCCCTGATAGGTCGATAGAGGCGTCGTCACACTACGGCCGGAAAGGGTGAGGTCGGCGGTTGCTTCATAAATCAGAAATTGCGTGATCTCGCGCACCAACTCCCGAAACTTCTTTGGCTCGGTTTCAAGACGACGCAACAGCGTTTGCTTGTGGCGTACCAGGGGATGTGTCGACACATGTACGTTGTCCCGACTCATGCGGATTCTCCTTTAGCGGTTTTGGTTGGCGGCTGCGTGTGTCTGCGTTCCATGCGTTCCTGCCGTTGCACCACAGATGGGCGTAGCGATCGAATGGCAATCATGATCACCAATGCAGCGATCGTCAACCCCGCTATTGTAAACGCCAGCCAGGGTGCCGGAATCCAAACCTCTTGCTGATCCAGGGGCAAGGGAAAGAACCAGCGGGTTTCGCCCGTTGATAGAAAGTACTCAGCAGCCCCAAGCGCGATAAACGGGTGGATCGCCGCAAAAGCACCAATGAGATACACGAATGGATAGCTCGAAGCCCAGGCAGGCAGATTGCCATCGAATAAGAACAATGCACCGATCACATAGTACCCGAACGGAATCCCCAGCAGCACAGCGATGTTGATCGCCTGTGCGAGCACGGTCGCCCCCATCGTGCGTGCTGCGAAGACAGACCAGAGGATCCCCATCGCCCCGTACATCACCGCCGTCACCAGCAGACCGAGCAGCGCGAGCACGACCTCACTGCCCGTGACGCCCCCAAAGAAGAAGGCAATGCCCATCAACGGCACGACCGCGACGATCAGCAGCACCGCATAGGCGAGCGCGGCGAGCAATTTACCAAGTATGATCTTCCAGCTTGGCAGCAATGTCGCAACCAGCAGGTCGAAGGTTTCACGCTCACGTTCGCTGGTAATCGCCGCCGCTGCCTGGGCAGGAACGATGATCATGACCTGGATCAGCGCGATAGTGACGACGCCGATGAATAAGGTCTTACCGATGGTTTGCCCGGCGCTAAACGGATCGGTGCCAACATTGCTCCGTAGTGCCAGGAATAACAGCAGCATGAATAAGCTGAGGACCGTCAGAAAGAGCGTCAGCACGACGAACGCTCGCTCCCCGCGCATACGTCCGCGTAACTCCTTGGCGAGAACGGGCTGTCGATCCGCGATCCAACTCATTGTGTTACTCCGCGTGTCACCTGCATGAAAATATCTTCTAGGTCGCTCGATTGCTCGGCGAAATGCGTTACGCCGATGTCGGCGTACGCCAGCGCCTTGAGAATCTCGCTCAAGCCACGCTCGTCGCCAGCGTAATCCAGCATCAATGTCGCGCCACCCTCGACATTGATGACAACTTCGTCGGCAACGTCCGCACCTTCCAGAGCCTGCGCCGGTGACCGCACGGAGCGCACACCCGCGATACCGCGCAGCACTTCGGCGGCGCGGTCTGCGGCGTCGAGGACGCGCACTTCCACGATTTTGTGCGGTTGCAACGAACGCAGCACGTCCTGTACTTCGCCGCTCACCAGCAGGCGGCCAGCCTCGATGATGCCAATGTGCGTACACATTTCAGCCAGTTCGGTCAGGATGTGCGACGAGATCACGATGGTCTTGCGCAATGCCCGCAATTCCTTCAATAACTCACGTAGCTCGATGCGGGCACGAGGGTCCAGGCCGGATGCGGGTTCGTCCAGGATCAACAGACGCGGATCATGTGCCATGGTGCGTGCGAGTGATAAACGCTGTTTCATGCCGCGACTGAGGCCCATCACGTAATCGTCACGCTTGTGTCCCAGATCAACCAGATCGAGCAGTTCACCAATCAGTTGGGCGCGGCGGGGGCCAGACAAGCCATATGAAGCCGCGAAGAAATCCAGATATTCCCAGCACTTCATGCTGTCGTACACGCCAAATGAGTCGGGCATCCAGCCGACCAGCGAACGCACAATCTTCGGCTCGCGCACAACTTCATGCCCGTCGATCCACGCTTCACCGCTCGACGCCCGCAACAGCCCCGTCAGAATCCGCATGGTGGTTGTTTTGCCCGCGCCGTTCGGACCAATGAAGCCATACACCGCACCTTCGGGAACAACCAGATCGAGGTGGTCGAGCGCGAGCGTCGCGCCATAGCGTTTGGTCAGGCCGCGTGTTTCGACGATCGCGTTCATGGCTGCACCTCACGCACGGGCCAGATAAACAATGTTTCACCGTTGACAGCAACGGATGTACCGTCGAGCGTGATGCTTTGTTGGGGGGTGCCGTCGGCCCAGGCCATCAGCGACACTGCTGGCTTCGCGCTGCCGTCATCGCCCAACCCCGGCACGATGGTGAAGTCGTTTGGAATCTCGACCATGGGTTGGCCGTTGAACGACCACCGAAAAGCATCCACGACGTTGCCACGACGCACACGCGACGTATCGGTAAACATCGCGCCCTGGAAGGTGTTAGGATCGTCAATCCGGATGCTGCGCCGTTCGCCCGCCACGAGGTTCTCCGTATGATGGAGGTTCTCACCTACCAGCATCGCCACATCTTCAAGCGGTCCGTTGCTCGTGTTTTGAACGTCGACGATAATCGCCTCGCCATCACGCTGAAAGGACAATTCGACACGCGGGGCAGTCGCGGGCATTTCGACCAGCACAGGTCGGAGCGCGCCGACATCGATCAGGAAATTTGGGACCGTCACCGACGACTCGGTACGCACCACCGGCAGAGTATCTTCGCCCTGAGTCCAGACCGAGAACGGATTACTCACAAGCGCATCGGAGGGCAATTCCACCTCGTAAACTCGTCGCACCGGCGAGAACACGCCCAGGTAATTCCTGGCATGTCCCATATCCGTACCAGGAATAGCACGTACGACTGAGAGCGCCGTCACCGTGGGAGAGCCGCCGCGGCCTGATGCACCGAGCAGGTACGCGCCGAGCGTAAAAATCAGTACCGTCAACGGGATCGTGATGTAGGCCCATTCGCGGCGATCCAGGCGTCGCAGTATCAGGTAGTTTGCAGGACCAACCAGGCCGATATACGATGCAAGAAAGCCGATCAACAACCAGAGCGAAGGCAGGCTTAGTCCTGGCAAGTTCAGCCCCTGCCGCAACATCGACTCACCCGAACCACGCAGTTGAAACCATTGGCGACTATGCTCCGACCATGGCAGCAGTTGCTCCCACATCTCAACCGTTTCGCCCGCCACACTGAGCGATTCAAGGTTGAACGCGGTTTGCAGCACCTGTCCACTACCATACGAGCGGCGCACGATCAGCGGCGCACCATCGGGTGCTGCGATGACGACGTGGGCATCGGCGGCTGGTGTCAGCGCAAGCGCACGAATCGATGCATTAGCGTCTGCGGCGCGAAACTTGGTCCGATTGCTAAGCGCGGATAGCGGAACGTCGCCGCTCTTATCGCCAACCGTCGCCGCTGCGATCGCACCGATGCCAGCCGCTGTCTGCGTGCGGTCACCGCCGACGATCAGCCGCCCACCTTCGGCGACCCATGTCATTAGCGCACTGCGTTGGGCGTCGGTCCAGGCGCTCGTGTCAGCGTCATGTACGAATAGCACATCGAACGTTTGTAGCATCTCGCTACGATCCGGCAACGCCGCTGAATCGAGCCGGATGAGCACCGTGCCACCAGAAAAATTGGCGTACATGCCACCCAGAGCCGCGAGCGCATTGGAGGACGAACTCAGCACGCCGACCACGGCACGGCTCACATCGATTTGCGTCGAACGGATACGTTCCGACAATACGACCCGCTCGCCGTCCAGCAATTGCAGCGTGGCACTCCCAACCGATCCCGCGTCGGCGGCTACTGGCAGCACGACGCGCTTTTGCGCTCCACGCGGCAGGTCGATTTCCTGTCCCCAGCCTGCGCTGGTGGTACTCCAACGCCATTCGAGGCGTCCGCGCATGTCGTTGCCGTTATTGGTCACATCGACAGTGATTGGTATCCAGGCTCCAGTCTTGTAGCTGCCGTTGAACCCCACCTCGACTGTCCAATCGATTGTACTGGTTTGCGCGGCGATCCGTTCGGGGACCGCCAGGGAGCCAAGCAACAGGAACAGCAGCACGGCAAAAATAGGTTTCAAGCAATGATTCCTTTGTGGATGCTCGACGGGATGATCGTTTATCGAGGTTTGCATCATATAGGAAGTACGTCGCTCAGGGCTGATTTGTTCCGCCACGCCGCGCTTGTTCGTACATTTCGACGATGTTGATCGCGTTGTTCCAGTCACGTTCGCGGTTTTGCCACTTAAAGCGTTCGACATACTCGAAAACGATGCGTTGCACCTGATCGGGATCGGGAACATGGTCGAAGGTAAAGTTGCCCGTTGCGCCCGCCGTTTCGATCAGCACGTTGCCATAGCCAAAGATGCGTGCGATCAGGTTCGGTGCCGTTGCGTTCACATTCTGGATCACCCCAAGTGGCGCTTCGCGGCGATCCTCGAACAAACCGAACGGTAACCGTGCCATTTCGATCACGCGGGTTGGTTCCAGGATATACACATCATTACGCCAGTTGTCGTATTGCCAGAAGAAGCCCAAAGCGACGATCAACAGGCTCACAAATAATATGATAGTGATCGTGGTGGGTTGAAGCGGCGTGTAAAGCGGCAACGCATACAACGCGACCATCCATAGCAGTAACGCGAACGTTGGTGACAGCATTTCCTTGAACAATACGATCCAATGGCGATGCCAGGTAATCGTATTTCCCTGCAATATTGGACCGAGCGGCAATAGTTCCGACCAGCCGTTCGAGGTTATGCGCAAGTCATTTTCGACCGATACGCCGGGGACCTGGGCTTCGGGCGAATTGGGATTGATGCGCCGTTGGACCGCCGCACGCAAACGACGCTCCTCCTGTTCGCGTTTTTCGCGATTGACTTCCTTCATCACCTGGCGCTGAATTTCATTGGGGTTTCGCGCCCGGTCGAAGACAATCGGGGCAGTCGGGCCCGCTGCCTGGACCTCGATGCGACCGTATTGGAGCATATACTGCAGAAAGTTATCGACGCGCACGTTCACATTTTGAATACGATCCAGCGCGATCGTTTCGTAGCGAAACGATAGGAACAGCGTCTGATCCTCCAGAAGTAAGCGTTTGTTCGACACGATCAGGTGATCGTTGCGCCAGTCGACATAGATATAAAGCAAACCCAGCAGCGCAAGCACGAACACAATCGCTATCACGACGTTGAGGCCATCCAATAACGGCGGCACACGCCCCATGAAGTCAGGCTCGCGCCGCAAGATGCGCCACGCCAGCACCAAGAAAGCTGCAGCGCCCACGCCCAATGGGATCAACGCACGGATCAGCAGCGCCATCCAATGACGGTTGGCAATGTAGGTCCACCGCTCGTCCCCTTCAGGACGAACGTGCGGCTTGATCATCGCTCATTTGACGCGACCGTCGGCGACGGTTGCGCTGGCTCTACAGCATCCACAGACAGCACTTTTTCCAGGAAGACACCCTGGTATTGCGGCGGCAGTAAATGGGTAACTCGCGCCATGATCAGTTGGGCGAGTTCTTCGCGACTAGGCCGTGCGCCACTATACAGGTCGGTTAGCAGGAATGGTTTGCCGACCGTCATACGTACGCTGGCTCGCTTGTACCATGGGAAGCGCCCGCTGAAAATACCTTCGGTACCACTAAGCGCGACTGGAATAATCGGCACACCTGACCGTTGCGCCAGAAACACCATGCCAGCCTGGGCCTCCTGCGTCGCGCCGCCATGGTTGCGCGTGCCTTCAGGGAAGATGCCGACGACTTCACCTTCGCGCAGATATGCTTCGGCCTGACGCAGCGCCACCCGATCAGCAGAGCCACGCTTGATTGGGATTGGCTTGCCGCGCGGCAAGATCACCCTGAAGATCGGATGCTCAAACAGTTCTTCCTTGATGATGAAATGAACGTGACGCGGGATAGTGCCGATGAGCACCGCCGGATCGGTAATACTAATATGATTGCTCACCAGGATTGCCGGTCCTTTGCGCGGCACATTGTACAACCCCTCGACCCGAAAGCGAGTCAGGAGTGGCACGACGCGATGGAGTCCTCGGTACCAGGCTGCATAGTAACGGTTCATCAGGTCTCCCTATAGTAAAGCGCTATTTTCTCGTTCGCGGCAACTGCGATGTCGTTCCGGTCGCCGGTGCGGGTGGTGGTGGTGGCGCGGGCGCCTCCTGGTACTGGCGTGGCACAGCATTGGTCGTCGCGTTGGTGGACAAATCACGGAATAGGTTTGAAAGCTGTTGCTGGTCGCCGATGCGCTGCATCGCCGTGATCACGATGCGCTCGATCTCCTCCACCGACAACGGCGATTCTTGGGTATTGAGTGTTCGCACCAGTTCCTCGACCATACGTGCCGTCGCCTGCGCGTGGGCCTCGCCAATCAAAGAAACTTCGCGCGCCCGCAGTTGCGCCATGCGTTCGGCATCCTGGCGTTCGCGCTCGATGATGAAGTCACGGTTTGCGGCACGGATGCGATCGCTGGCAACCACCACATCGAGAAAGCGCAGATCAAGAACCTGTATACCCCAACGTTTCACCGACGCTTGTAGCCGCTCGCGTATTTGCCGCGCCACGGCGTCGCGTTTGCGTGCGACATCGGTCGGCCCAGTCACATTAGCGATGATAGTACGAATGGCCTGTTCGGTTTCCATCAACATCTGGCGCCGCATCATCTCGGTCCAAAACGCGACCTGCTCACTGGTTGTGTCAACCTGCGGGCGCTCCTGCGCCAACGCTTCCCGCGCTTGTTCGCGGTTAGGAAAGCAAAAGACAACTTCGCGTGGGTCCGCCACCTGATAGCGCACGACGACCTCAATTCGGTCGATATTGAACAGCGATTCGGTGTTGAGATTTTCAAAAATCGCTTCCAGGATCAGTTCGTATTCAGGCAGCGCGGCGACCTGTCGCTCGAAGATAGGGTTGATCGGACGGTGGAAGCCTTCGCGCCAGACCAGCGCACGGTTATCGGGTAACTGGTTGATCACCAGCACCTGACCACGTTCGACCACCACCGCACGCCGCCAAAACAACCCGAGGCTACCCAACAGCGCGACGATCCATAAGGTGAGAAAGCAGTAGCCGCCGTTGGGACCACCCAGGGATCGCCCTAGAAAGACGATGCCGATGAACGACACCACTGCGGTCAGGGATGCCAGGAGTTCGAGGCCACGCGGTTGGTTGGTGTAGCCCAGGAACAGCGCCGCACCAAGCAGCAGGATCGAGAGGGCGAGAACCTCGGTCGTGGGCGTGGCCTGGTAGATCGGCAGCAGAAACAGCAGCAGCAGTAACAGCAACACATTCGGCAGCACACGACGCATATTAAAGGCTCCTACGGTGCGAGCGCGACCTTGAGCCGTCCGCGTGACAACTCGAACGCAGTCAAGGCGTCCGCCAGAGGATAAATGTCGTCCAGCATGGATTCCGTGTCAATCAACTGCCGCTCCATGAGCCGCAACGCTGGTGCGAAGGGGCCGCAACGCGAGCCGATCACCGCAACTTCATCGACGACCAACGCCGAGAGGTTGAGCGTCGTCGAGCCATGGAACGTTGATTTCAGCACGAGTCGTCCGCGTGGGCGCACGAGTTGGCGGCTGGTCTCGAATCCTGCGGCACTGCCGGTGCAATCGACCACAACATCCCAGCTTTGTTGGTCCAAAGCCGCTGGATCGGTGGTCGCCCGCACGCCCTGACGTTCGAGAATGTGCCAGCGTTCGGGATGCCGCCCGACAACCATCAGATCGCAACCAGTCAGCCGCAGCGTTTGGGCGATCATCAGGCCGAGTTTGCCATCGCCGACGACCGCGACGCGCTCAGTCGGTCGGATGTGGCTTCGCTCGACGATTTCAAGCGCCGCTGCTAATGGCTCGGCGAACACCGCTACATTGTCAGGTATGCTATCGGGCACCTCGAACAGGTTGGCGACGGGCAGGCTGAAGTATTCAGCCATGGTGCCATTGTGCCGGTCGATGCCAAGCGTCGTGCGGTCCGGGCAATAGCCGGTATCGCCACGCGCACACACCGGGCAGGCGCGACATGCCAGGTTGATATCGCCGACCACGCGGCGTCCGACCCAGTTCCGGTCGTCACATTCGACCACAACGCCGACGAATTCGTGTCCCAAAATGCCTTGAAAGCCCATGTAACCATGGGTGATATGAACATCGGTGGCACAAATACCCGCCAGGGTCGTGCGAATGATCGCCTCGCCTGGTCGCAATTGCGGCTCTGGAACGGAGGCCACATGTAGCTGAGAATCCCAAACAACCGCCCGCATCATCACCACACTATCGTTTGAAAAAGGTTATTGCTTGCGATTATACCCGATCGCACCCGCGCACGCCTTACTCCATAACGACGCTCGGCAGGTGGCGAGGCGCACGCTGTTCATAGGCATCGCGCAACCAGGGATGGACCACGCGCAACGTCGCCCGTCGTTCCCACAAGAAGGAAAGATACACCCATGCCGCATCGTCCAGCGAAACGCGTAGAGCGGCGTGCATCGCCACATGGAACGGCGCGACCCCCACCTGATCCCATTCAAGTTTATCGGCGACAAACACGACGGTATCCAGCACACTGGCATCGCGCTTGAGCGTGGTGTGACATCCGATCGCGCTCAGTACAGCCCGATCGCGCACCCCAAACACCTCGCGGGCAAGCACGGCAGAGAGTTTCTGGTGGACGATCATCGGGAACTGTTCTTCCTCGGCACACACCGGCACATCCCAGGCACGGGCGACCTCGATTCGTCGTGCGTTGGGGATCACGGCGCTCACGTCATGCAGCCAGCCTGCCTGTTCGGCGGCATCAGCATCGCCACCACATAGTTGAGCGATGCGCCGCGCCTCGGCGGCGACCCGCCCACAATGCAACGCGGTTTCATCACACTCGTAGCCTCGCAAAAACGCTTGCACCCGCTCGCTGATGTCACCCGTCGTGGCAACGTCGCGCCGGAATCGTTCGAGTTCGTCCATAACCATCCCTTGCTTTCGTCTGCACATGACTTGCTATAGTATAGGAGAGAAGCCACGGGAAGGAAGTTGTATGCGCGTTTTGTTTCTTGGCACACCATCGTTCGCGGCGTTGCCGCTCCGTCGCCT
Organism: uncultured Chloroflexia bacterium; assembly: GCA_963790835.1. Lineage (GTDB taxonomy): Bacteria > Chloroflexota > Chloroflexia > Chloroflexales > Kallotenuaceae > JBBSGA01. Next base: position 325,858 of record CAWBPU010000002.1, on the reverse strand, counting down.
GATCGAAGCGGGGCACGAGGTCGTCGCGGTCGTCACACAGCCCGACCGTCCGGCAGGACGTTCGCGTACGCCCCAGCCACCGCCCGTCAAACTAGCCGCGCTCGAACTGAACGTGCCAGTGCTGCAACCAGCGACCTTACGCGATCCTGAAGTCATCGCACAGTTGCGCGACCTCGAACCGGAGGTCGGCGTCGTGGCGGCCTATGGCGAAATCCTGCGACGTGCGGTCCTCGACATCCCGCCGCTCGGCTATCTCAACATCCACCCGTCGCTGCTTCCCCTATACCGTGGTCCTGCACCCGTAGCAGCAGCGATTCGCAACGGTGATGCGACCACCGGGGTTTCTGTAATGCTGCTGGAACGCGCCATGGACGCAGGTCCAATCCTGGCACAAGCGACGTTCTCACTCGACGGCACCGAACGCACCGGACCGCTCACCGATGAATTGTTCGCCATCGGCTCCGATCTACTGGTGGGGGTACTGTCACTGTATGCAACGGGCGACCTGGAGCCAACGCCCCAGAACCCCGAACGTGTTACCTTCACCAGCATGTTGGGCAAAGAGGATGGTCGCCTCGACTGGACTCTGCCAGCCGAGCACCTCGAACGCATGGTACGCGCCTACGACCCCTGGCCCGGCACCTGGACATTGTTCGGTGGACAGCCGCTCAAAGTTCTTGCTGCCACGGTTGTACCAATGGAGCACGACTCGCCCGCCGGAACGGTGCTCGGCTCATCAACGGGCAACACATCCGACATCCTCGTCGCGACAGGACAGCACGCCCTACGCCTGGACACGATCCAGCCCGCTGGAAAACGCGCCATGTCGGGCGCGGACTGGAAACGTGGACAACCTAACCTGGTGGGAACGGTCCTCGGCTGACGACCAAAGAACAGAAAGCAAACGAGCGAAACGGGAAGCAGGCCACATTCCCTACGAGCATCGACTTTCAGGCACCAGCCACCGACCATATACATACAGAAGCACGCATTGCCATAACTTGATTGACTACCCCACAGAAAATATGAACTAATGCCGGGATATATGTCACTCTTTTTCCCAGTCTGAAGGCTATTAAGCAAGGAAGAGCATACCAAGCATTGCACGTCCCGATTCTAGTTCAAATCCTGTACGGTAGTAAAACACAACATGACGATGTTCTGAATCGTAGTACAGGGTTATTTTGGTTGCCATTCACGGCTTAGGATGCCATAGTTGGCTACATCTTCGAACCGGTCTCCTTTGCGAAGGTGTTCACGCTGGACCCCTTCAAAGGTCATGCCAAGTTTCTGCATCACCCGTCCAGATGCCGGGTTCCGCGTGAAGTGGCGAGCGTGGATACGGTGTAAGCCAAGGGTCGTAAAGCCATACGTGAGCAGCGCAGCAGCCGCTTCCGTCATATAGCCATGATTCCAGTAGGGAAGACCTAGCCAGTAGCCAAGCTCCGCGTGCCGATGGGGCGGTGTCAGACCCAAACTCATCGCCCCACATATGTGTGCCGTTTCGCGAAGCACAATGGCAAAGGTCACGGCGCGACCTGAGCTGAAATTTTCGGGGTGGGTGGCAATCCACTGCTCGGCGGCACCATCAGGATATGGATGAGGAATATTCAGAGTTGTATCGGCAACGTCATTTACACCTGCAAGCTGGTGGACCGTAGGTGCATCCGCTCGCATAAAGGGGCGAAGCACAAGACGTGCAGTTTCAAGGCTCGGCTGTTGCATCCGATAGCACTCCTAGAGATCATCACGATGTAACACGTATCGCTACTTTAGCTCATATTTTCTGTACGGCAGTGAATAACTTGATAGCAATGTGTGCTTTCTCCGTTGGTCATTGGTCGGTCGTCAGACAGGCAGCGTTTGTTCCAGCCAGCGCATCCACGAACCACCCAGTAGTGGTTTGATCTCGTCCGTGCGCCAGCCACGCTTAATCAGGGCTTCGCCGATCAGGTGCAGATCGGCGCAGCTTTTAAGCTCGGAGGGGATGCCTTCGACGCCAAAGCCACCATCGAAGTCAGAGCCGATGCCGACATGTAGCACATCGTGGGCGATCTCACAGATATGCTCGATATGGCGTACCACCGTTTCCAGCGTCAGCGCGTCCTTGCCATCGCGGGGCGTCCATGCGTCGTTGAGGAACTGGTTGTACAGCACAACGCCGATGATGCCGTCGCGGTCGAGGACCGCCCGGATCATGTCGTCGGATAGGTGACGGTCGGTAGGCACAAGGCTGCGACAGTTCGCGTGTGACGCGATCACCGGACCCTTGAACAGACGAAAGGCTTGCCAGAAGCTCTCCTCAGCCATGTGCGACATGTCAAGCGCCATACCAGCCTGATGCATGTCACCCATCAGGTCGCGTCCTTCCGGCGTCAGACCACCGGGCGTGCCTGTGCCACCGCAATAGCGCGTCTTGCGCCACGCCGGACCGATGATCCGTACGCCCCGCTCGAACCATAGCTCGGTTTCGCCAGCGCTTCGCATGGCATCCGCGTTTTCCATCAGCGTCACCAGTCCCACCGGAACTGGCTCGTCGGGGCGCACAGCGGCGTAGGGCGCGAGGTCAGCGCGGCGCAGCACGCGCCGGATCAGACCGTCTGCGGCAAGTCGGTCGTAATAATCGTTCTGGTCCGTCCCAATCGCGAACGCTTCATCCACCGTAGCGTAGCTAGGTCCAGCCAGATCGCTGATCGCTCCGGTCGGCAGCACAAAGATCGTGCCGAACACCAGGTTCACATGTCCCGCTTGTAGCTCCGGCAACGACACCGTAGGAGTTTGACCCTGGCTACGCATATACTCGCCCACCGGGCTTGCGCGAAGCTCGTCAAGGGGCAGCCGGATATCGTAGCCAAGTGCGGCGTTGTATGCCAGGTCCAGATGGGCGTCAACGATGGTCGTGTCGGCAAAGGCTTGATGCATGGTAGTTTCCACAACTAACGGAGCGTTGTCGCATACGCGACGGGTCAAATTTCCAGGATTTTGATGAAGTTTGTCGGACCGTACTCGCCCAACGGATGCCCGCCTGTCATAGCAACGCGGCTACCGCTTGCGATACCGTAGGCTGGGAGCGTTTTGCGCACCCATTCGTCGAGCGCGTTGAGCAGTTCCAGGTGCGGACACACGATCGGCGTCACGCCCCAATAGAGCGAAACGCGCCGTGCGACTTCTTCGGAAGGCGTCAGCGCAAAGATCGGCACGGGTGGACGGCTTTTGGAAACAAGGCGAGCCGTATAGCCGGACTGCGTAAAGGCGACGACCGCAGCGAGCTCCACCGTTTCGGCGATGGTGTGAGTCGCGAGCGCTATCGCCAGCGATGAGTTGCCGCCAGTATCCCGCTCCCAATGGCGTCCGCCTTCGAGTAGCTTGCGATAGCCAGGGCTAGCTTCGGTGGCAAGCGCGATACGCGACATCATCTGCACCGCCTCTATCGGATACTTGCCCGCCGCTGTTTCCGCACTGAGCATCACCGCGTCGGTGCCATCGAAGATCGCGTTAGCGACATCGCTGGCTTCGGCGCGGGTAGGACGTGGGTTGACGATCATCAACTCGAGCATCTGCGTTGCCGTGATCACGGCAACGCTTTCACGTGATGCCGCCGTGATCAAATCCTTCTGGACGATCGGCACCTGTTCGGGAGCCATTTCGACGCCCAGGTCGCCACGCGCCACCATCACCACATCGGCTTCAGCCAGGATCGCGTCGATATCCTGCATCGCCTGGGGCTTTTCGATCTTCGCCACCACTGGCGTTTTTTTACCCTGCTCGCCGATCAATTGTTTGAGTTGGCGCACATCGGCGGCGCGGCGCACGAATGACATGGCGACATAATCTATATCGTGCGCGAGGCCGAACTTCAAGTCCTCCCGATCCTTGTCCGTAATCGCGTCGGTACTCATCGCCGATCCCGGCACGTTGATGCCCTGATGCTCGCGCAATGTACCACCGTGGATCACCTTCGTGATGACTTCCGTGGGTTGCACCTCGGTCACCCGCAGTTCGATCAGACCGTCCGACAGCAAAATACGTTCGCCGGGTTCGACATCTTGTGGCAACTGGAGATATGTGGTGGAAACACGCGCAGCGGTGCCTTCGATCTCCTGCGTAGTGATAGTGAACGAACCATCCGCCACCAGCAGGACAGGGATGCCTTCCACAAGAGAACCCGTGCGAATCTTCGGACCCTGCAAATCCTGCAAGATCGCGATGGGCTTCCCCAGGCGGCGCGACACGTTTCTGATACGTTCGATGCGCGCGGCATGTTCGGCGTGCGTGCCGTGCGAAAAGTTCAAACGCGCAACATCGAGGCCGGCCTCGATCAGTGCCTGGATACGCTCTTCGCTATCGCTGGCAGGACCAAGCGTACCGACAATTTTTGTTCGTCGCATGATCATCTTCCTTTACGTCGCAGCGAAGCACCATCGCCGCGCTGAATATATGCTGCTGATTGTTTGGAATAGATTCAAGGCGTGACCATCAGGTATTGACGTAGCGTCGTGAATGTGGCGGGGCCGATCCCAGGAATATCCTGGAGTTGTTCAAGTGAGCCAAACGGACCGTTGGCCTCGCGGTACGCCACGATCTTTGCCGCCATCGACGGACCGATGCCGGGTAACGCTTCCAGGCCTTGAACATCGACAGAATTGAGATCGAGCAACGTCTCAGGAACGCCAGCGGTGGTCGGCGCGATGGTTGTTATTACCGCCGGGTTGGTCGGCGCTTGAGCGTTCCGGACGATCTGGGGAACACGCACCTGTTGCTCGTCCTTCAAACGCACCGCTTCGTTGATCGCGTCACGGTCGGCGTTGGGTGCGTAGCCGCCCGCCGCTTTGACCGCGTCGGCGATTCGCGCTCCCGGCTCAAAATAATACAAGCCCGGGCGCTGTACCGCCCCAATCACATCGACACCGACCTCGGCGGCTATATCTCCCGTTTCCTCGCCAGCAGGATTCTCGACGGTGACAAAAACATTATCGTCGGGTAACAAGAGCGTGGGAGCGGGCGGCGTGGAACGGTACCAGACCAGCGCAAATAAAGCAAGGACGCCGCCAATGACGGCGAGCGTCACGAGCAAGCGGAGCCGGTCGCGTTCGGTCGGAAGTTCCATGCAACGCATTCCTGATATAACGAGACAGTGAATCGCAGGAGCCTGGTGTCGGAGGGGCGATGCTCCTGATTCGTCACCTGATTTGCTGCCGCATTGTACATGGTTCGCGGAGTGGCTTCAAACGTATCCATGGTATAGTGGTCATGCGGAACCATTGGCAGGAGGCCATGCGGCTCATGTTCATACCTCGACGTTTTCCTGTTTGTTTGCAGCAGCCTACGATGACGACACAGCATGGAAACGTGACCGCCTGCTGCCAGCGCCTATGCGTCTGACGATCCTGGGAACTGGTACATCGATGGGCGTGCCCGTGATCGGTTGCGATTGCGTCGTCTGTACGTCCGATGATTCGCACAATCGCCGCTTTCGCACATCGGCATTGATCGAACACCAGGGGACGACGGTGTTAATCGATGCCGGTCCCGACATGCGCCAACAGGTGCTCGCGCATCGTGTTCACCACCTCGACGCTGTGCTGCTGACTCATTCCCATGCAGATCACATCGGCGGCATCGACGATCTCCGCCCGTTCACGATGCGCGACGGACGTGATCTGCCGATCTATGGCGACGCCGTGACACTGGCGCGTGTGCGCTACCAGTTCGATTACGCCTTCGATCCGGCGCCCTCCCTTTCGACCCGCCCACGGCTTGCGCTACGGCCTCTGACCGATCCTACCAGGATCGGCTCACTCGTCGTCGAGCCGCTGGATGTGCGCCACGGACCTCACCCGATCACGGGCTATCGCTTCGGACCCCTCGCATATATCACGGATGGCAAAACTCTGCCTCCAGAAACAATGGCCCGGTTGCATGGCATCGACGTGTTGATCATCAACGCTCTACGCTACATCGACCACCCATTACATTTTACGCTGGACGAAGCGCTGGCGATTGTGGAGCAACTTGCGCCGCGCCACGCTTACTTCGTCCATATCACCCACGACCTTGAACACGCGGTCGTGAATGCCTCGCTGCCCCCCAACGCCCAACTTGCCCATGACGGTCAAGTTATCGAGATAGCGGATCAACGATGAGCGCCCCAACATCTGAGACACGACCACTACGCATCGCCATCGACGCCCGACTGAATGCCTACCGTATCGGCGGGATTCCACAATACACCGCGCAACTCATCGAAGCGCTAGCAAGCACTGCGCCCGATGATCAACTGGTGGTTCTGGAGCACCGCAACGGGACCCGTCCGGTCGCGGTTGCCCCAAACATCACACGCCGCCGCCTGTGGACGCCACCACACAACCGTTGGGAACAGTGGACTCTGCCGGTCGAGCTTGCGCGCCTGCATGCGGACGTGATCCACTCGCCTGATTTCATCCCGCCGTTCCGCCGACGCCAGCCAGCCGTCGTGACTGTTCATGACCTGGCGTTTCTGCATTTTCCCGAGATTCTGGACGACGACGCCAAACGCTATTACGGGCAGATACATCTCGCTGTGAAGAATGCGGACAAGATCATTGCGGTGTCAGAATGGACGCGCCACGACATCGAAACGATGTTGGGTGTCCCTTCGAAACACATCACAGTCGTCCCAGAAGCCGCCGCCAGCGTCTTCAAACCACTTGACCTCGCCGAGGACACACAACGCGAGATGAACGGCGTGCCGCTCGAAGCAGGAACGTTCATGCTGTTCGTCGGCACGATCGAGCCGCGCAAAAACCTGCCGACCTTGTTACAGGCGCTGGCACATGCACGCAGCGACCACACGATCCCCGATCTGGTGATCGCGGGCCCACGCGGCTGGCTGGATGGTCCAGTGTTCGAATTAATCCGCGATCTCAAACTGGGCGATCACGTGAAGCTGATCGGCGGTGTCGATCAGGAGGATTTGCTGTGGCTGTACAACGCCTGTTGCTTCTATGTGCAGCCCGAAATCTATTGTGGGTTCGGCTTGCCCGTGCTAGAAGCCATGCAATGTGGCGCCCCCGTGGTCGTCTCCGACACATCGGCGCTGCCTGAATTAGTCGAGGACGCAGGCAAACTCGTCCCTGCCACCGATGTGGATGCCTGGGTCGAAACGCTCCGGGCCGTGTGGGCTGACCCGGACCTGCGTGCCACTCTTCGCGAGCGCGGTCTCGCCCGCGCCGCCGACTTTTCCTGGGAACGGGCGGCACGCGAAACTCGCGCTGTCTACGTTGAGGTCGTCGGCTCCTAGCCCCGCGTTCGCGTCAACACGTCGAGGCATGACCGCACCAGCATCTGCTCGGCTTCCGGCACCACTGGCTCCGGCACCCGAAAGAACAGATGCGCGGTCTGCACTTCGTACCCACCAACCGCATACGCCGCCGCCGTCGGCACATAGCCGATGCAACCGTTGGTGTAGCCCGCCACGAAGGTTGCGCCATAAGGCGATTGCCGCTTAATCTGCATACCCGTTTGGGTGAACGGTTCGCAGCCCACGCCCACGATTGCGAGATCACCGATGGCGATTGCCTGAACGGCGATCCGCACGTCGTCGTCAACGCGATCGGCGCACCAGGGAAACTCCAGGTCGAATCGCTCCGATACGAGCGGTGGTTCCGTTAACGGGAGTGGGTGTGCTAGCGGCGCGGTTGATACGATCAAATCATCGCTCGACACAGCCAACCGCGCTTCATACGATGTGGCATGAATCGCAGCGCACACACCAAGGATTTCATCCGCCAGCAGCGACCCAAGGTGCTCCAAATTGTGGTTGCCGTGCTGCACACCACCGACCGGATTGAGATCGGCGCATGCTCCTTGTACGAACAACACATGCGTGCCAGTGGCGCGCTCCACCACCGCGCGAGCTTGACCAACAAAATCGGCGGAAACGGCGCGGCTTGCCGCCCTGAGGATCACCGGATGACAGGCATAGTTCACGATGGTCGCGCAGGGCGAACCATCCGGTCGCTCGATCACCAGCACACCGAGGGTATCGTCGACCGGACCATCCGGGTTCTCGCCGCTGGCAGGTTGCCCCTGGCCACGCTGCCACCGCCGATTGAGGGCGATGCTGCCACGTCCCTGCCCGCTACCGATGCGCGCCGGAGCCAGGGTTGCGGCCGCCTGTTCGACCGCTTCCGCGATACGAGCGGGCAGCGACGCGGCATATTCCTGGTCGATGGGTCGCGCTCCCGCGCTCACATAGGCGGGAGGCCCCGAATGGGTATGCGAGCAGCACAGCATGACATGCTCGCCCGCGATGCCGCATGACTGTTCCACCAACACACGCGTCGCGCGCACGAGTTCAGGGTGGATCGCCAACAGGTCGCAACTGACGACTGCTACCTGTGTCGTGCCATCGTCCAGCACTAAAGCTGTCGCCAGGATGTCATCGTGGACCGACGTGCAGCCCGGTTCGCGCCCCGCGAATCCGACCAGCGCAGTGCCAAGTGCAGGCGTCAGCGATATTCGCCCGACGCCCGCTCGTAAATCAGTCATCGTTCTTGCCTTCTTTAACGACAGCGCGTTGCGCCGTAAGCATCATACCAACCCGTTTCTACGCTGGCAGGAACTGCAACTCGCGTGGATATGAGGTCAGGCACTCGCCGCCGTCAGCCGTGATCACGACATCGTCCTCGATTCGCACGCCGCCAACACCCGCTACATAAATACCCGGCTCGATCGTGAACGTTACGCCCTCACGCAACGGCGCGGGTTCACCGCTGTGCATATAAGGTGGCTCGTGGATTTCTATGCCCAGGCCGTGTCCGGTGCGGTGCAGAAACTGCGGTCCGTAGCCGCTCGATTCGATGACCTCGCGAGCGGCGGCATCGACATCCGCACCACTCGCGCCAGGACGCACCACCGCGAAACCCGCTCGATTCGCCCGCAGCACGGCGTCGTAGATCGTGCGCTTTTGTTCGTCTAGTTCGCCGATCGCGAAGGTGCGTGTGATGTCAGAGCAGTACCCGTCGATCCGCGCCCCACCGTCCAGGATCACCAGATCACCACGCTGCAACACGCGGTCGCCGGGGGTATGATGTGGATTGGCACTGTTAGGACCACTCGCCACGCTGGTTTCGAAGGATGGCTCACTTCCGGCGGCGCCGATTGCCTGATCCCAGATCATGGCGATCTCGCGTTCAGTCGCGCCGGGCCGCATCGCTTTCACTGCCACGGCGAGCGCATCTTCGATCACGCGCACGGCGCGGCGCATCGCCTCGATCTCGTCCGCATCCTTGACCATCCGCAAGTCTGCCAGTAGCGCGGTCGCGTCCTCGACGGTCACGCTGGCGCGTTCTTCGATCGCCCGTAATTCCAGCACTCGCATCGCGGTGTATTCCACCCCAATCCTTCCCGTCAGGTTCGCGTCGGCAAGACACCGTTGGAGCGCGTCGCCGTAGCCCTCGTTGTCGTGCCAGGGGTAGAACGTCGTTGCGAGGCTTGCCATGGCTTTGACACGCCCATGTTCCAGGGCGGGAACGACCATCCGCACTGTTTCATCCGCGCCAAAGAATGCGACTGTCAAGCGCTTGCTGGGGTGCAGCGTGACGCCGAGCAGATATTGCAGGTTCGCACCGGGCATAACTACCAGACCAGACAGCCCGGAGGTACCCATGGCCTCTACAACAGCGTGATGACGTGATGCCATTAATCTTTCTCCTTGAAAACGACCACCGCCACACAGATGCGTCGTGCACGATCAGCACATAGGCCGATTCATTGGTAGCAGTGTTTTACATGCACTAGCATACCCCATGCTGATAGGCGCAGGTTATCCGGCTTTTTCATCTCATTCTCATGTTAATTGTGTCGCAAGATGCCACCATACGCCGTAGAAAGGATTATAATAAGGCTCTACGTCATTAAAACACCACGATCAAAGGACGATCAGGCGTTTTCGCGTCCTAAAGGTCTGCGACCGACAGCGATGTGGAGCGCTTCAGTTTTTGGCTATATATGATCAGCTATCGGAGCGTCAGGCATCATCGTTCATACATATATCGCACCCTGAACATGATACTGTGCCTCATTCCATAGTCGTCCGTCCGTGGTTAGTGATCATTTCAAGGAGTATGCACGGTTCATGATGAAACTCGTCTCTTTCCAGCGTTTGCCGCTCGGTATTACCTGCCTCGCGCTCGCATTGTTCCTGGGCGCATGTGGTGGACCGAAAGTCCCACTTGCGGGCGTCGTCAAGGATGCCTATACAGGGGAACCAGTCGCATCCGCAGCCGTCAAGATGGGCAATGCCACGGCGACCACCGACGCAGCAGGCAAGTACCAGATGACAGGCTGGGACACCAAAGGAACGCTGGAAGTCAGCGCCACTGGCTATGAAACTTCTACCATCGATATGGCGACGCAGACACAGCTTGCCAACGCCGCTGCACCTGCCGCCACGTTGGATGCGACGATCCGACCTAACACCCTGAGCGGCACGATCACCGATAGCTATTCCAAGCAACCACTGGCAAACGTACAGGTTCAGGCGACCGACACGATCAGCGCGACGACAGACGCTCAGGGCAAATACACTCTCGCGGGCGTGCCGGAAAACGTGAGCCTGACGATCACCGCGCCGGATTATGACGAGGGGACTGAAGCCGCGCAGCGCACGACGACCTTCGACGGCTCGTTGCGCCCCAATTTCGTCGCGGGCGTTGTGACCGACAAGCAGACCAACAAGCCGGTCGCGGGCGCGACGGTGACGGCGGGCAGCGTGACGGCAACCACCGATGCCGACGGCAAGTATCGCCTGGTGGGTGTTCCAGCCGGCACCAAGGTCGAAGTCAGCACCAAGGGCTACGATGCAGCAAGCACGACCCCCGATGCCACGACCACCTGGGATGTTGCCCTGCGCTCGAATATGTTGACTGGCACCATCGTCGATGAGTTTACTTCGAAACCGCTGGAAGGCGTGCTCGTCAAGACTGGCTCCGTATCGTCCAAGACCGACAGCGCCGGTAAGTTCTCACTCGAAGGGGTGGCCGAAAATGCCGTGGTCGAGGTCAGTGCCGACGGTTATGCTGATGTCAAAGAAACCGCAACTGCGGAACTCACACCGATCGAACTGACGTTGCGGCCCGACGTGCTATCAGGCAAACTGGTCGATGCAGAGACGGGCGAACCGATCAAGAACGCCGCGATCCTGGCAGCCCTTGAATCTAACGGCACCGATGTCGCCTTTACGCGCATCATATCAAGCACAGATGGCGTGTTCACGCTCGATGGCGCTCCCGAATCGGGCGTCCTGAAGGTGCTGGCACCAGGCTATGCGCGGTATGAAGTCGAGTTGAAGGCTGGCGCGATTCCAGAAACGATCGAACTCGAACCGTTCGCCGCCAAGGCGCTGTATATCACCGCCGCTGTCGCTTCCGCTGGCGAAAAGTATGTTGCCCAGTACCTCGACGCAATCGACGCCACCGAACTCAACACGATCATCGTAGACCTCAAATCCGACTTGCGCGATGATCTTGGTCTGGTGTACTACGATTCGCAGACGCCGATGGTCAAGGAACTTAAAACATCAGCGGATTACGTCGATATGCAAGCGTTCGTGGACGAGTGCAAGCGGCGCGGCATCTATGCCATCGCCCGTGTGCAGTTGTTCTCACACGACAACGCCCTTGCCGATGCGAAGCCAGAATGGGCGATCCAGAACCCCGATACCGGGAAAGTATACGCCGACCTTCCAGGCCCCGGCATCCGCTACGCCTGGCTCGATCCGTGGAACCGGAACGTCTGGGATTACAACATCGCGCTGGCTGTAGAAGCTGCGCAGATGGGCTTCGACGAGATCAACTTTGACTATATTCGCTATCCAGACGGTTCCGACCTGGCGACCTATGGAACGGATTACACGTTCTCGCAGCCGACCGATCCCAAGAATAACCCTGATGCGATGTACGACAATATCGCCAACTTCATGGAGCAGGCGCATCGCGCCGTCAATGGAGCAGGAGCTTTTATGTCGGTCGATGTGTTCGGGCGCGTGTCACTTAAGCGCTCGATGCCGATCAGCCAGGATATTACACGCATGGCTGAGCATTCGGATTTTGTGGCCCCAATGATCTATCCATCGCTGTGGTGGGCCGGGTATCTCGATTTCGCGAATCCCACGGCACATCCATATGAGGTCATCCTGGAAACTCTCAAGGAGGCTGATAAGCAGTTCGAGGGCAGGTATGCCAAGCAACGCCCGTGGTTGCAGGACCACACCGACCCCTGGCAAGGCTCACGTGTCGTGGAATACGGCGCGAAGGAAGTTCGTGCTCAGATCGACGCCACCGAGGACTTCGGCAAGGCGTCGGGTTGGATGCTCTACGATTCCGCAGCCACCTACACCGACGCGGCATTGAAGCCGGCAGAATAATCCATTCCCTAGATACACAACGCCCCACCGTGGAAAACCACGATGGGGCGTTGTACGTTAAAGCGTTCAGGCAGCGTCGGCGTCAGTCCGCTTGCACGAACACAAACTCGCAGTTGCGCTCGGCGAGGGTTTCCTGGAGTGAGCCGAAGCGTATGGAATCCTTGCTGACATGCCCCTTTGACATTGCCACAAGCACCGGAACGTCGCCCGCCTTGACCATATCCAGCGCCCCACGCAGCCCCAGCCGATATGCTGGTCCGTCGACCAGCAGGTCCACGACAGTCGCGACAGGTACCAACTCCTGGGCAACAGCAAAAGCACGGCACGCCGCGATCTGGTCGTTCAGGCTTTCGCCACGCATTTCGCGGGCATAGATGATCGCTGTTTTCACTCTATTTCCTTTCGCCTAGCGAGTAGGAGCGCAAACCACAGTACCATGCGCTGCACGCATCTGTCACCGGTGGAGAGCGTACCAAATCCTCAGTCAACTATCAGGGTTCTTATGCGACAATATCATCATCGAAACGGGTAAACTATTCGTCAAGAAACCCGGAGGTCCATATGTTTGGTGTTGTACTATTGCTTCTCTGTTTGAGCACCCTGTTAGTGTTCTTGCTCCCTGACGAGTCCCAGGAACTTCGGGACAGCTCCGAGCGATAACTCCACGCACCGTCGCCTTTCGTTCACGTCGCCTCAGCGTTGCGCCGACGAATCAATGCAAGCGCCTCATCACGCGTTTTGATTTCCCCCATAGCCTGTGCTTCGCGCACCTCTTCCAGGAGATGACCGATCAGTGGTCCCTGTGGGATACCGAGATGCAACAAATCCTCGCCACGCACGACGGCTGGCGGCGGGTTGGTCTGCTCCACATAGAACGTTTCGAACAGATGCGCGGTCCAATGTACATGGTTATACCAGCCGCCACGGTCGAGCAACGGGCCTTTCATACCCAGATGATCGCACAGGGAATGGAGCAGCACATCTGGTCCGAACGTGCCCGTCGCCCGAAAGAAGCGATAGATCGCCCGTGAGGTCAGGTCGCGTCCTAGCTCGTTGAGTTGACCTGGGCGCATATGCTCGCGTACCACGAGCCGCACGTATTCGCTTGCGGCACGGCTGAGCCGCAATCGACGAGCAATGTCGAAGGCTATATCAGCGCCGATGGTCTGGTGATCGTAGAACGAGATGCCGCCGTCGGGCTTACGTGCCTTGGTCTGGGGTTTGGCGACATCATGGAGCAGCACCGCCAGTTTGAACAACGCCCGCCGCGACACGCCATCCACGATTGTCGAGAAGTGCGCGTGCAGCCGTTCGGCATATGGAAAGTTGGCGCTGAGCGACGGATGCGGCGTGAGCGCCGACGGCTCCGTATGCGTTGATCGTGCGCGTGCAACGCCCGCGTCCTCGTCTACCTGCATCAGCAACCAGTCCGTGCAGACGACCGCCTCGATCTGATGGTGGAGCACCGGAAAGGCGTGCATGCTGGGCTGTTCGCATGTACGTCCGGCTTCCAGTTCGGGAATAATCGCCGTCAACAGGCACACATCGTCCAGATAACGCACCCACCGTCCGGCGTCCGGCAGCGCCAGCACCTTCATCAGTTCATCGCGGACGCGCTCGTGTGATATCCGTTCGATTGAGCGATACTGTTCGCGCAGTCCGGCTTCCAGTTCGGCGTCGATGGCGAAGTCCAGCATCGCGGCGAACCTGACAGCCCGTAGCATGCGTGCGGGATCGCGCTCAAACGCCGCGGGATTTGAGCGGCGCAATCGTCGGTGTCGCAGATCATCCATGCCGCCGGTCGGGTCGATGATTTGCGCGATGTCGAGGGGTGCCGCCGTGAGGGGTAAGGCCAGCGCGTTGATCGTGAAATCGCGGTCGTAGAGATCGGCCTCGATGGTAGGGGCACGCAGCCGTGCTACATCCACCACCTCAGGCCAACCCGCACCACGCTTGTCGTCCGACCAAACGATCCGTGCTGTGTCGCGCTCGTCGTCGAGCAGCAGCCAGCTGCCGCCGGTTGCGTCGGCGAGCGCCCGTGCGAACCCGCTAGCATCGCCATCCACGGCAAGATCGATATCCAGGCTCGTACGCTGGAGCAGCGCATCACGCAACGAACCACCTACCAACCAGACGGCGACATCGTGCGAGGCGATATTGGCACGCAGAATCTCCAGAAATGCCGGATCAATGATAGTTTGCTCGCTCATGTGTATCACCCTGACCAGACGACGCTCACGACCCAAGACCCGCGAGCACAACATCCATGATATCCGTAATAGATTGTATCGCACCACACGTCGGGGCGAACGGTCCCCACGCCAGCAACGGCACGGGATTACGCGTATGCACCTTGGAGGTCGCATCCTCGACGTTGCCGTGATCGCTTGTGACGATAAGGCCATCGCGGGGGCGCAAGCCAGCGGCGATGGCATCGACGAAGCGATCCACAAGCTTCAGCGCTTCAGCGGGCGTATGGTGGATGCGCGTGTGTCCCGCCAGATCAGGGAGGTACGTTTCGAACGCCACCAGATCGTACTCGCGTGCAAGGCCAAGCAAGCGTGCAGCAGCATCCTCGGGCGCGATCACCGGCAGCATCGTACACCCGGGGCGCGTGCGGGCATATTCCTGCGTCAGTTCCCAGGTCACCGCTGTTCCCGCCACGAGATGCTCGACCGAGCGCAGTGGCACATCAGCTTGCAGCGCCGCCCACGTCCCGGCGGTATGCCGCAGACGTTTGTCCGCGATGGCAGCGCCATATCCCGGCAGGTAGCCGTTCGCCCAGGCGACGCTATGGCCCGCCTGTCGTGCGCCAAGGAACATGTTGCGTCCTGTCAGGTATTCGCGCATGGCAATTGTGGGGTGGCTCGGTTGGTGGCGTCCGTTGGCCTCGGCAGCGTTGTAGCCGCCCCAGATCGTCGTATGCCCTGAGCCACTTTGCGGACGCCCCACCACGCCAAGGTTCGCGTCGATTGGCCTTGCGTACACGGTGGCGGTAGTGACGTGGAGGCTATCGGTCAGTGGCACACCCAGCCGCGCCGCAATTTTGGGGCAGCTTTCAGGCACAGGATTGGTAGTGCTTGCGGGTGCTAGGCCGACACCATCGACCAACACGACGATCAGACCCATCGTTCACCAAAAAAAGAACGTCTGAGGTATCTACCTCAGACGCCGCATTGTACCATCACGGTTGGATAAACCCGTCTGAATCGCCAACGACGCGGGCGAATCTGGTTTGCCCTGCGCCGTTGTTCGACCGATAGTAACCTCTTAGCCCAGGCGCTCCTTGACCAGTTTGGCGATGTCGGTTGGCACCTTGGCAACGCTCGCGCCAACCGCTTCCAACGCTTCGATCTTTTCCTGCGCGGTGCCTTCGCCGCCCGAAATGATCGCGCCGGCATGTCCCATGCGCTTTCCTGGCGGTGCGGTTTGGCCCGCGATGAAACTTACCACCGGCTTGGTGACATGCGCCTTGATATAAGCCGCCGCTTCCTGCTCGGCGGTGCCGCCGATCTCGCCGATCAGCACAATCGCCTTGGTGTCAGGGTCGGCCTGAAACATTTCCAGGCAGTCAATGAAGTTGGTGCCGATGATCGGATCGCCGCCGATACCGACGATAGTAGTCTGTCCCAGGCCAAGCTTGGTCAGGGCATCAACCGCCTCATACGTCAGCGTGCCGGACTTCGACACGATGCCGACCGGACCGGGCATCGCGATTGAGGCCGGAATGATACCTACTTTCGCCTGTCCTGCGGTCAACAGACCGGGGCAGTTCGGTCCGATCAGGCGAGCGCCTTTGCGCTTCACGAACTCATAGGTCGCGACCATATCATTGGCGGGAATATTTTCGGTGATGCACACGATCAGGGCAACACCAGCATCGGCGGCTTCGCGGATCGCGTCGGGCGCGGCGGGAGCCGGAACGAAGATCACCGACGTGTTGGCGTTGGTTGCCGCGACGGCTTCGCGCACGGTGTTATAAATTGGCACCTTGCCGTCCACGCCCATCTGACCACCACGACCGGGCGTGACGCCCGCCACGACCTGTGTTCCGTATGCCAACATCGCACGAGCATGGAACTCGCCTTCGCGCCCCGTAATGCCCTGCCCAACGACACGCGTATTCTTATCAATCAGGATGCTCAAGAGTGCCTCCTAGAGCCTATGCTCATTTTTCAGCAATTGTATGTCCGCATCGACCATCATTGTTACGAGATCCTCGAACGGCGTTTCCGGCACCCAGCCAAGCTTTTCCTTGGCCTTGGTGGGATCGCCGATCAACAACTCGACTTCGGCAGGGCGCATGAAACGTTCATCCTGCACGACATAATCCTGGTAATCGAGCCCAACATGTCCGAACGCGATTTCACAGAAGCGTCGTACCGTATGCGTCTGGTTTGTCGCGATCACATAATCGTCCGGCTCGTCCTGTTGCAACATCAACCATTGTGCTACAACATAGTCCTTGGCATAGCCCCAGTCACGGCGGGCGTCCAGGTTGCCCAAGCGCAATTCCTTGCCCAATCCCAGTTTGATTTGAGCGACCGCATGTGTAATCTTGCGTGTGACGAATTCAAGGCCACGACGTGGTGATTCATGGTTGAACAAGATGCCGGAACACGCGAACAAATTGTAGCTTTCGCGATAGTTCACTGTGATCCAGTGACCGTAGACCTTCGCCACACCATACGGCGAGCGCGGGTAGAACGGCGTCGTTTCAACCTGTGGCACCTCGACGACCTTGCCAAACATCTCCGACGAACTGGCCTGGTAGAAGCGAATTTCAGGATCGACGATGCGTACCGCGTCCAGCATGCGCGTGACGCCAAGCGCGGTGACTTCGCCCGTCAGGACAGGCTGCGACCACGACGTTTGCACGAAACTCTGCGCCGCCAAATTATAGACTTCGGTCGGGCGGTGTTCGCGCAGGATGCCGATCAACGAAACCTCATCCATCAGATCGCCAGGAACAAGCGTGAGCTTATCTTGTATATGTTTGATACGCTCGAAATTAACGGTTGACGAGCGTCGGATCATGCCTATGACTTCGTAGCCCTGTTCGAGCAGGAATTCGGCGAGATAACTTCCGTCCTGGCCTGTCACGCCGGTGATAAGTGCTTTTTTCATTTACTCCTCGTAGTGCAGGTGCGAAAACCAGAACAGGATGAATGGTTGAAACGGTCTGGCTCGTAAAAACTGCAACCTACTCAGTATACTGGACCCGTTCGGGCTGTCTGCTAACTGACTTAGCACGTTCAGCACATCCAAACAGGTACAATAGTATCCATGGCAGAAACCCTTGGCGTGCGGCTTGGGCGCTTACGTGCGCTCCACGGCTGGACACAACAAGAACTTTCCGAACGTATCGCTGTTTCGCGTGTCGCCATCTCACACTTCGAGATGGACCTTGCGATGCCTTCCGAACGCACGATCGCGCTGCTTGCCGGGGTCTTTAAAACCGAGCCACAGACGCTGGTCGCTGGTACCTACTATCCCGATGGCAAAACGCAGCGGTTGCCGCAGGTCGTCGCGCGCTACACCGAGGTCGAGAAGGAATTATGTATCCTCACCCGCGACCTCGAATGGCTCGAAACACTCGGCGATGCTCAGCGAACGTTTGCAACCTGCCAGCACTGGCTGGACCGCCTCGCACGTTTGCTCGAAACCTGCGCTGACAAACACGAACGTAAACTCCTCGACCGCGCCCAGCGCGACGTACTCCTGCGTGCGTCAGACGCACGCAGGTAGTCCATCTTACGCTTGCGACACAGCGACGACCTTCTGCGCGGCTTCGCCCAACGACGATGCCGGAATCAGGTCAGCGTCGGCGAGGATACGTGCGCCTTCTTCGGCGTTCGTGCCGACCAGTCGCACGACCATCGGTACACGTCGTGACACGCTGCCGAGCGCTTCCACGATGCCGCGTGCCACTTCGTCGCCACGGGTGATGCCGCCAAAGATGTTGATCAGCACAGCCTTGACGTTCTGGTCCGACAGAATGATGTCGAGCGCGGCGGCAACCTTGCGGGCGTTCGCGCCACCACCGATGTCGAGGAAGTTGGCGGGCGAGCCACCGTACAGGTTGATCACGTCCATCGTCGCCATCGCCAACCCCGCACCGTTGACCATACAGCCGATGTCGCCGTCCAGTTTGATGAAGGTCAGATCGGCGTCGCGTGCCTTGAGTTCGGCTTCAGGTTCGCCTGCCGTATCACGCAGCGCGGCGAGGTCAGGGTGTCGGAACAGGCCGGAATCATCGATCAGGATCTTCGAGTCGAGCGCCAGCAGCGAACCGTCGGCCTTGATCACCAGTGGGTTGATCTCGACCAACGAAGCGTCATTGTCGACAAATATCTGATACAGTGCCATGGCGATCGATGCGAACTGGCGCACCTGCTTGGCATCGGTCAGGCCGATCTGGAACGCCAGGTCACGTGCCTGATAGGCTTGCAGTCCCAGAATCGGGGTCGGCTGGCAATTTCTTGATCGCATCGGGGTTGTCCTTGTTGACTTCCTCGATCTCCACGCCGCCCTCGGACGAGGCGATCATCACAATGCGCTTGGTGCCACGGTCCAGCACCAGTGAAAGGTAGAGTTCTTTCTCGTAGGTCACGGCTTCGGCGATCAGCACCTTCTCGACGGTCAATCCCTTGATATCCATGCCAAGGATTTGCCGTGCGGCGGCTTCGGCGGCTTCGGGCGTTTCCGCTAGCTTGATGCCACCGGCCTTGCCGCGTCCACCGACGAGCACTTGCGCTTTGACGGCGACTTTTCCACCCGCCGATTCAGCCAGTTTTGCCACTTCGTCCGGCGAGGACGCCACGCCACCACCCGTTACCGGCACACCGTACTTCAACAAAATATCACGGGCCTGGTATTCGTGCAGATTCATGCGGTTATGTCTCCTTGATGACCGATCCGAACCGCGTTCTCGGTACCGGTTGGTTGCGCCATGCTAGCACACGGCAGTAGTGGGGTCAAAGACGCTCGGTTGCCATGCTTGCCGCCTCATATTGAGAAGAATCTATTCTTCCAACCGACAGGCTTGGCCTCACACGTCCGCTCGCCCAGACCCCACGCCGACAACTTAATCGAACCGTTCCGGCTCCTGTTGGTAGAACATTTCGTATAACATCAGCACCGCCGCATTGCCGACGTTCAGGGAATCGACCTTGCCATGCATGGGGATCGACACACTGTAATCCTGTGCCGTGTACCACTCGCGCATGATACCGTAGCGTTCGCTCCCCATGACAACCGCGACACGAGTGCGGTAATCGGCTTTGCGATAGCTGATCTGCGCGTCCGTGTCGGTGGTCACGATTGTAAAGTTATTTTGCTTGAGCCATGCCACGGCTCCGGCGATGTCGGATTCCACGATCGGCATCGTAAAAGACGATCCCATCGAAGCATGGATCACTTTGGGATGCGATACACGGGTGCGCCGATTGGTGACGATGATGCCGTCGATGCCGGTGCTATCGGCGCACCGCACGATTGTGCCGACGTTGCCAGGAATCTCAAGGCCGTCCAGCACCAGCACACGGCTTCGTTCGCCGAGTGGAATATCATCCCAATGTCCACGCGGCAACTGCACGATCGCCGCCAACCCATCGGGTTCGTCGCGGTCGGCGATACGCGTCATCACCTTGGCGCTCACCACATATGAATGTGCGTCAGTAGCGACGATGCGTTCCGCTAGCGTGCGTCCGGTGTCGCTTTTGATCAATTCGGGACACACAAAGAACGCCCGAATGGGTAGGTCAGCATCCCGCGCCATGCTCAGTTCCCACACACCTTCTAGGCATGCAAGGTTGTCGGGGTTTGATTTCGTATTTTGTTTGATCGACAAGAATTGCTTGATCCTGGGATTTTGAATACCCGCAGGAGTCAGTTCAGAAAAATCCATAAGCCCCTAAAATACTACCGTATGTCACCAGCACCTCAACACCTTATGCACATGCTATCCACATTGTGGACGACGCATGCCGTTACGATGGAGCCTGGAGCGCCGCGAACATCACCAGGACGAAATCGTAGGTGCCATGCGCGATGGCCGAGGTCGTCGTATTCGTACGCGCCCGCAGGATACCCAGAATCAGGCCGATGATAAAGACGCTCAACAAAGCGTCGAATCCGTACTGGAACGCATGCAAGCCGACAAAAAAGAGATTCGACACCAGGATACCCAACCGTGGCTGCAGCACGCCACGCACGACCATCTCCTCGCCAACGCCTGCCGTCACCCCAATTACAACCGCGCCGATTGGACTGATCAGCGATCCTAGCAGTTTCTCGAAGGCAGCGCTATTGGTTGTCTGCCAGCCCATTAGGTTCCAAATGTAATTGATCGCCGGGTCAATCAGCATCGCAGCGCCAACGAGTAGCAGCGCGACCACTATGCCCACCGCGACCTGACGCCAGGTTGGGATCACCATCCCTAGCCGCCGTAGCACAGCGCCAAACGAGCGCACCATCGGCCAGCCGCCCGCGATCAGCGCACATGGGACGGTCCAGGCGAAAGCATAGACCGTTGTGAGCAAATCCTGGCCTTCGGCGGCACCAGAGGCTGCATCGGGCATCGCCTCGACCATAGTTAACAAGGCCGGAGAACCACCCGACGCGATCAACTGCCCGAAGCTGATCACGAGCGAACCGCCGACGAGCGAGAGAGCGATCGCATGCACCGACGACGCCGGATCAATCGGCAAAACACGTGCGATGGCACGACGAACTGCTGGTATAGGCAGGATCGCTGCAACAATCAAACCAAGCAACGCCCATAACGTCGCCCAACCAACGGCAGGTGAGAAGATCGCGCTCATCAGGGCATCAGGATCAGCTGGCGGCGTCACCTCAGGCGTCGCGCCCGCACCGACCAGGGGAACGGCATTGGCGGCGACGATCAACAGCACCGCAACACCGGCGAGACCAGCCAACACAAGTGCCAACCAGAAGTATGAGATGATCTTGATCCAGTCGTAGCGCACACCGAGGTAGGCCAGCACCGCAAGGATCGCGAAGGGGACAACCTGCGACCCTGCCAGCATGAATTGTCCCACCTGCCCTTGAAAGATGGTACCGGCGACGATCGCCACGACCAGTACAAGCGCGGCGATCAGGTATCCAGGCCACCACGATCGCGGCGTGGTGGGTGAGAGCGTGGGGGGCGCTTCACCGAGGGGTAGCCCTGGTGTCGCCATATGTGATTCTCCTTTCGAGCCAACAATAACGTCATGCAAGGTGCATTGTTCTATGCTGCACCCATCGTACCATGCGGGACGCTTTTCGAGGAATTTTGAGCGTGTCCATCGTGGATATCTATGCCCCAAAGTGAACGCAATCACGTATGTGATCCTGTAAGCACATCCGGGGCCACTTCCTCCGTCGTACCATGAACCCACGACTTCGTACAACGACGCCCACTCATTTCGTTCAACCTGCAAAAAACAGGGATATGCAAGGGATGTTTTGTTGCTGTTTCCATAACGCTCGTCCACGAAAACATGGCGATGGAAAGCAAAACGAATGATACAATTTCGCCGATTTTTCTTGACAATTCGGGTGCCTTGCGTGTATAGTCACGCAAAATCGTCGGCGCACCATAACGACTGGTCGAAACTGCTCGTCGCGCCAAAGATCATCCACAATAATCCGTGATGTTGTACATGCGAGCAGTCGAAGAGACCACTCATCGACAAGGAGATTGAGCATAGCTCGATGTATCCTTGACCTGTCGGACCTTGGACACAGGCAAATGGGACGCCCGTCCCAGTGTTCAGTAGCGTTAGACCTCTTTGAAGGAGAGAACGGAATGTCGATCAAACGTATCGCTTCGATGCTTATGTTGCTCGTGCTGATGGTCAGCATCCTAGCAGCATGCGGTGGTGGCACCACAACGACCCCAAGCGCACAGACTACTACAGAAGCAGCCCCGCCGGCGGCTGAGCCGACCACGGCAGCTGAGCCGACCACAGCTGAACTTCCGACCGAAGCAGCCACCATGATGCCGGAAATGACAACCGACACCATGATGGAAACCGCCACCGCCGAAGGTATGATGGAAACCGCCACCGCCGAAGGCATGATGGAAACCGCCACCGCTGGAGCGGACATGGCATGGAAACCGCCACCGCTGGTGCGGGCATGGCGATGGAAATGCCCGATGTCAGCGGACTTGACCTGACCGGCATCAAGATCGCTTCGCAGACTCCGCTTTCCGGCCCGCAGTCGGCCCTTGGTATTGGTATCCGCAACGGTGCCGAACTGGCAGTCGCGCAGTGGTCCGAGAAACTTGGGGTCCAGATCACGCTGGACGCACGCGACGACCAGGCAACGGCTGACGTTGGCGCGTCAAACGCCAACGCCATCGCCGCTGACCAGAGCATCTTGTGCGTCGCGGGTCACCTGAACTCAGGCGTCGCGCTCGCAGCGTTGCCGACCTATAAGCAAGCATCGTTGACGATGATCTCGCCAGCCAACACCAACCCGAAGATCACCGACGAGTGGGGCGGAACCGCCTACCGCATCGTCGGTCGTGACGACGTGCAGGGTGTGGTCGCCGAGAACTTCGTGCGCGACACGCTCAAGGCCAAGACCGTCTACATTCTGCACAACAAGCAGGCGTACGGACAGGGCATCGCCGACATCTTCCGCAAGCAAGCGGAAGCAGACGGCATCACCGTTCTCGGTTTTGAAGGCACCGAAGAAACCGCGACCTTCGACGCAATCCTGACCCCGATACTGGCAGCCCAGCCGGACGCCGTATTCTTTGGCGGCGAGTATCCCCAGGCTGGCCCGATCCTGAAGCAGATGCGCGAAAAGGGCATCCAGGCCGCTTTCATTGGACCGGACGGCATGGACAACGCCGAGTTCTCGACCCTTGCCGGCGAAGCAGGTATCGGCTCGCACTACACTACAATCGCCGGACCACCCAGCCTGTTCCCGGCAGCAGCCCAGTTCCAGGCCGACTATCAGGCCAAGTATGGCTCGGCAGCACCGCCATTCTCGCCACAGGGCTATGATGCGGCAAGCCTGTGTATGGTCGCCATCGCCAAGGCTGCTGAAGCAGCCGGTGGCACGCCGACCCGCCAGCAGGTCAACGATGCGGTCAAGACCATTGGTACGTTCGAGGGCGTGACCGGCTCGGTCACCTTCGACGCCAAGGGCGACCGTGTTCCGGCGACCTATTACATCCTGAAGGTTGGCTCGGTTGATCCAGCAGAGTGGAACAACAACGAAGTCATCACCACGCTCGAAACCGAACCACCGGCGTCGAGCCAGTAATCCCATCCCATCGCACGAAAGGGACGAGCGAACTGCTCGTCCCTTTCTTTCACCCAGATATCTCATCACACCCAACGTCGTGGCATTCCAGCGCCAGCACCACATGGTTATCGATGAAACGAGCAAAATGCCGCTGCTGTGTTTCGACGTATAGGACGTACCGACGTTGTTGCTAGTCGCTCGACCAGCATATCGTTCCATCATTTTTGGATAGGTGAGGCTTATGGCAGCGGAAGCTCAAGCGCGACCTCTTTTCGCACGTCCGACACTCCTGACAAATCTCAAGCAAATATTTCTCCCAATCGGACAACTGCTGGCGTTTATCATCGGATGCACGCTGATCCTTGGCACAATCGTCATCACCATCGGTTTCATCCTCACTCGCACAGGTGATAATCCCAACCTGCTCAACGGCGTGCTGGCGATCCTGCCGATCGTGATCATCGACGGCATCGCGCTTGGCTTCTTATACGCGATCATCGCCCTCGGCTATACCATGGTCTATGGTGTGTTGGAGTTCATCAACTTCGCACACGGCGAAATCTTCATGGTCGGCGCGTTCGTCGGCGGCGAATTCGCCTTGTTCCTGGCGAGTCGCGGCCTCCTGGGCTCGATCCCGCCGCTGTTATTCGTCCTGATGGCGGTGTTACTGGGTATGCTCGTCAGTGGACTACTGGCAATGGGCATCGAGCGCACGGCTTACCGTCCACTACGCAACGCTCCACGCCTGGTGCCGCTGATCTCAGCGATCGGCGTATCACTGGTGTTGCAGGACGGCGTACGTTTCATCGAAAGCTTGTTCGGTCGTTTTTACCTGACCTATCCCGACCTGGGTTTGAGTCAACGCTTTCAATTCGCACAGCTTGAAACTGGCACAGGCGTACGAGTCAACGTCGGCATCGACGCAAAATCGCTGTTGCTGATCGTTTCGGCGTTGATTGTGCTGGTGCTGCTGAACTATCTGGTCAACGTCACGACCCTGGGCAAGGCGATTCGGGCCGTGGCGCAGGATCGCCCGACGGCGAGCCTCATGGGCATCAACGTCAATCGCATCATCGCACTCACGTTCTTGATCGGCGGCGCACTCGGTGGCGCGGCAGGCGTATTGTTCGGCGTTCGCTACAGCACGATCAACCCGTACGTTGGCTTCACTCCTGGCCTCAAAGCCTTCACGGCGGCGGTGGTCGGTGGCATCGGCAACATCACCGGCGCGATGGTCGGCGGGATCGTCCTGGGCTTCCTGGAAGCGTTTGTGTCGGGTTATCTCTCGGTCTTTACCAAGGGACGTTTTCCCGGTGCTGACTATGCCAATGTCGCCGCATTCCTGATCCTGATCGGCATCCTGATCTTCCGTCCGTCCGGCTTGCTGGGCGAGGCGACCACACAGAAAGTGTAGGGCAGGCGATGAGTACATCTTCGAACTCGGCATTCCCCAGCGGACCGCGAGCAAAAGTCGCGGCGTTGCTTGGCACCGGCGTTGCCGCGTACGCCATCACCACGCTGTATGTCGCGCTGACAAGTTTCTGGCTGATCGCCCGTCCCTTTTCGACGATCCCCTTTCTGTTGTTTCTGATCGGCATGCTGGTAGTCTATCTTGTCGCCATTCCCCAATGGTACAAGGCGCTGCTCGCCGTGATCATCCTGGTCGGCGTAATGCCGTACATCGGTAATCTGAATCAGGGCTTCCTCGACGTGGTGACCCAGGCTGCGATCTTTGTCGCGCTGGCGCTTGGCCTCAACATCGTGGTGGGCTTCGCCGGATTGCTCGATCTTGGCTACGTGGCGTTCTTCGCCATCGGCGCGTACTTGTGGGGCATCGCCAGCACCAGTCAAATTACCAACCTTTTGCCGATGTTCGCAGATAGCCTGCCGTTTAGTGGCGGATGGTTCTTCGTGTTCCTGGTGCTGGGCGTGTTCGTCGCCGGAGCCGCGGGGGTGCTACTTGGCTTGCCAGTGTTGCGTCTGCGCGGCGACTATCTGGCGATCGTGACGCTGGGTTTCGGCGAGGTCATTCGTATTCTGGCGAACAACCTCGACAGGCCGGTGAACATCACCAACGGCGCACAGGGCATCACCAACATTGGTCAAGCACCGATGTTCTTCGAGCCAGCCATCGAGGCGCTCGGCTTCCAACCCAACGAAGGCGCGACCTACCGCATGTATATGTACGCGCTGGCGGTCATCATCGCCGGACTGACGGTGATCGTGTCGCGACGGCTGGATGCGTCCCGCATTGGGCGTGCCTGGACCGCGATTCGTGAGGATGAAACGGCGGCGATCGCGATGGGCGTGCCGCTGGTACGCATGAAACTCCTGGCGTTCGCGGCGGGCGCAT
Source organism: uncultured Chloroflexia bacterium (assembly GCA_963790835.1). GTDB lineage: Bacteria > Chloroflexota > Chloroflexia > Chloroflexales > Kallotenuaceae > JBBSGA01. The sequence continues at coordinate 299,831 of CAWBPU010000002.1, read as the reverse complement.
CGTTCGCCGGAGCCATGGGCGTGCTGTTCGGGGCAAAGCAGTTGTTCATCAACCCGCCCACCTTCGACCTGTTACGCTCGATATCGATCCTATCGATGGTAATTCTGGGTGGCATGGGCAGCGTTCCCGGCGCGATCCTGGGCGCAACATTGATTACGCTGCTGAACCTGCGTATCCTGCCCGACCTTGCCGCACAACTTACCACATGGCGACAGGCGGGCCTGCCGATCCCTGAACGTTTCAACCCCGTTGAATACCAGCGCTTGATCTTCGGGTTCATCCTGATTCTGATGGCGATCTACCGGCCTGAGGGCATCCTTCCCGAACGAAGGCGACGGCTTGAATTGCGTACCAAGACACAAGCGCCCGCCGAAGAAATGGACGACGATTCCCAGAATCTGGTGCATCCTGATATTGGCATGAAGAGCTAAAAGGAACCGAGTGTGGCACTATTTGAAGCACAACATGTGACCAAGCGCTTCGGTGGCCTGACAGCAGTCAACGATGTGTCGCTGGTCGTGGAGCAGGGTACCATCGTCAGCGTGATCGGTCCCAATGGCGCGGGTAAGACAACGTTCTTCAACAATGTGACGGGGCTATACAAGCCCGACGCTGGCACGATCACCATGAACGGACGTTCGCTGATCGGCATGCGTCCCGACGAGATCGCCAACTTCGGCATCACGCGCACGTTCCAGAACATTCGACTGTTCAGCAACATGACCGTCGTCGAGAATGTGCTGGTCGGCATGCACGCTCGGCTCAAGTCGAGCGTCCTGCAAATCTTATTTCGCGGTGGCGCGTTCAAACGCGAAGAAGCAGAAGCCCACGACCGTGCGTTGGACCTGCTACAGTTCGTGCATCTGGAACACCGCACCAACGAGCTAGCACGCAGCCTGGCGTATGGCGAGCAGCGCCGACTCGAAATCGCCCGTGCACTCGCATCAAATCCCAAGCTAATTCTTCTGGACGAACCAGCAGCCGGCATGAACCCACAGGAAACCGAAGAAGCAACCGACCTGATCCGGCGTTTGCGCGACGAGATGGGCATCACCGTGGTGCTGATCGAGCACGACATGGGTCTGGTCATGGAAATTTCGGAACGTATCGCAGTGCTGGACTACGGTCAGATGATCGCCGAAGGCACGCCCAGCGAGGTTCGACGTAATCCACGAGTGATTGAAGCCTATCTTGGTCAGGGCGCTGCCGGAGCCGCCGCCCGCGACCGCGATGAGCCCACCGACGCAATTCCGGCACCAACAGTCGTGCCTCCCACCGAGCAAGGATGAAGCATTATGGCGTTGCTTGAACTTCAAAACATTCATAGCTATTATGGCAACATCCACGCGCTCAAGGGCGTATCGCTGACGGTCGAACAAGGCGAGATCGTGACCCTCATTGGCTCCAATGGCGCGGGGAAATCCACCACACTGCGGACGATCTCCGGGCTGTTGTCGCCACGCACGGGGCAGATTCTACTCGACGGCAAGCGCATCGACACTGTTCCACCTCACGAGATCGTGCGACTGGGTATCTCGCAATCGCCGGAAGGACGGCGCATTTTCCCCCGCCTGACCGTGTTCGAGAACCTGGAAATGGGGGCGTACACCAGGGGTAAGGGCGGCACGTTCGAGGAAGATATTATTCGTGTCTTTGGCCTGTTCCCACGCCTCAAAGAGCGTATCCAGCAGAAAGGCGGCACGCTCTCCGGTGGCGAACAACAGATGCTGGCGATCGGGCGTGCGCTGATGTCGCGCCCACGGGTGTTGCTGCTGGACGAGCCAAGCATGGGGCTTGCGCCAATTCTGGTCGATCAAATATTCCAGATCGTGCAGGACATCAACGCGCAGGGCATGACGATCCTGCTAGTGGAGCAGAACGCCCTTCAGGCGCTCGGCATCGCTCACCGTGGCTATGTGCTACAAACTGGCGAGGTCGTGCTGGAAGATGACGCCAAAGCGTTGCAGCAGAATCCGACCGTACAGAAAGCCTACCTGGGTGTCGACTGATTCACGTCTGGCGAACACAACGAAGGGGCGGGAAGTATCGTACTTCCCGCCCCTTCGTTCGTTAAGTCATGACGAACGACGATGTTTCTGAAAGCTGACCGAGCAATCGACGACCTCGAATCCCAGTGCGTAGTAAAGCGGTTGTGCGGCCCAGTTGTCGGCGGTGGTCGTCAACCAACATTCCGTGCATCCTTGTTTCTGCAACTGCTTCATTGCCGCCAGCACCAACGCACGAGCGATACCGCGCCGCCGATAGCTGTCGTTCACACCTAGACCCCAGATATAGCCAGTCTGGTTCGCTCCTGGCGCCTTCGTCACCGGCGAAAGGTCGCTAAAGCTGCAGTAGCCCACCCTGTTTTCGCCATCCATCACACGCACGATCTGCGACCAGGCATAGGGCGCAGCCTGTTGATGGGGTCCGATCAACTCAAGCGGCAACGACCAGTTAAGATCCAGACGAGCAGTGAGCGGCGCAATCATGCTGAGTTCACGGGTGAACGGTGTGAAGCCGTGTTGAGCTAATACGCCAGCAACACCGGAAACATAGCTCGACAGCGCATCCCAGCCAACGTTATAGGTTTGAACGATGGTGTTGCCATGCGTCGGCGGGAACGCAATCAAGCTATTCGCACTCGCCCGCTCTTCACATGCCTGTACGAGCGCATGTGCTGCCGCCTCGGTCGCGACGAATAGGCCGGTGAGTGCTTGATATTGCTCATCCTCATCTATGCACGTTGTAAAGGCAGTAAAGCCCTCACATGCGCCATTGGCTTCTGCCACGAGGACATCGAAATGCTGCCCTTCCGTGCGCAACCGCGGCGTAAGCATCAGAACATCATCACGGAAACTGGCAAGGTCTGGAACAAAGCGGCAGTGCGGCACAAGCGCGACCTGAGAACGATAGATCGCCCATAGTCGTTCAATGTGATCGGGACGAATCGGCACGATATCCATGACGCATCTCCTCTCGGCGAGCCAGGTGTGGCATCTCATGGAGCGAGTTGGATTCTGGTGTGAAGATTCCTCGAAGCGTCGGAGAAACGGTGTTGGGGGTCAGGTCAAGCGTCGGATCGTCGGGCGCTCGACCCTTCCTTATACGTCGAAGCTAAACGGTTGCGGCTCGTCGTCATCGCGGTCGCGTGCGCCCGCGAGCGGTCGGGTATCGTCGTTCAACACCTCACGCGAGCGTCCACCTTCGGCGGGACCGAGAACACCTTTCTGTTCCAGCAGGTCGATCAGTTGCGCGGCCTTGGAGTACCCAATACGCAGGCGGCGCTGCAATAACGAGGCCGATGCACGGTCGTGCTGGCGTACCAGTTTGAGTGCTTGCGGCAACAGTTCATCCTGTTCCTCGTCGCTGAGTGTCCCCGCGCTGGACGATGGCAGCGGTGACACGGTGATGATCGGCTCATCCTGGGTGTAGGTTCTGGCGACGCTGGTCTGTGTGTCCGTTTGCGACATGGCGCTGGCAGGAGCAGTAGTTGGCTGGATCGTCGGCACCGGCTTTGTCGCCCGCATGATTGGATCGTTGGCGACGACGATCTTGCCGTCCTCCTCGCTGGTGGCGGGGCGCAATGGCACGGGCTTGGGCGCGGACGGCTGCTGCGCTTCACGCGGCGGCTGTGTCGCCCGCCAGAAACGCACGACCTGCTCGACCTCATGCTCGGATACCCATGTGCCCTGCACACGAATCGGCTTGGCAGCATCCGAAGCAAGATAGAGCATATCGCCGCGTCCGAGCAGATGTTCGGCACCGCTGGTATCGAGGATCACCCGCGAATCGATCTGCTGGGTGACGGCGAAGGCCATGCGGGTAGGGAAGTTCGCCTTGATCAAGCCCGTCACCACATCCACGGATGGGCGTTGCGTCGCCAGGATCAGGTGAATCCCGATCGCTCGCGCCATCTGCGCCAGACGGCAGATCAGGGTTTCTACTTCGTCGGGAGCCATCATCATCAGGTCGGCGAGTTCGTCGATGACGATCACGATGTATGGCAACGGCTCCAGGTCGGCGCGCTTGCGGGCTTCCTTGTTGAAGGATTCGATGTTCCGAAAGCCCTTCTGCGCCAACAGTTTGTAGCGTCGCTCCATCTCGCGCACCGCCCACTTGAGCAGGCTCACCACCCGTTCGAGTTCCGTGACGACCGGAGCCAGCAGGTGCGGAATATGGTTGTAGACGATCATCTCGACCATCTTGGGATCGACCATGATGAACTTGAGTTCGTCGGGCGTATGCTTCATCAGCAGCGTGACGATGATCGAGTTCAACGCCACCGACTTACCACTACCCGTCGAACCGGCGATCAGCAGGTGGGGTGCGCGGGTCAGGTCGGTGACGACCGGCGTTCCCGATACATCCTTGCCCAGCGCCAGTTTGAGTTTGCCTTTGTGGGCGGCGAATTCGTCGGTATCGACGACTTCCTTCATGGCGACAATGGCGATGGCATGGTTGGGGATCTCGATGCCGATGTAGGGCGTACCAGGGATCGGCGCTTCGATGCGGATCGACGGTGCGGCGAGCGCCAGCGCCAGGTCCTTCTCCAGCGACGTGATGCGGCTGACCTTAACGCCTGTCGCCGGTTGTAGCTGATACTGCGTGACGGCGGGGCCAGGGTTCATGCCCACCACCTGCGCCTCGATCTTGAACGACGCCAGCGTATCCTCGATCACCCGTGCCTTGGAACGCTTCTCGTTGTCGTCGACCTCGCTCTCGGTAAAGTCGTCGAGCAGGTTGATGCCGGGTAGCGGCCACGCCTGACGTGGACCATCGATCTCGATCTTCGCGATGTCTTCGTCCGGCGGCGCAACTGGAGCAGCCTTGGCTTCCTTCTTGGGCGTGACGGTCTCGGTTTCCAGCCGCTGAATACGGGCGCTCGTCGGCGACTGCGGCGCTGCCGCATCCGTGGATGGCGCACCAGCACCGTCCTCGCCGCGTCCACGTCCGAACAGACCCGGCTGTGTTGGGCGTTCCGCGATCGGCGTCAACACCAGTTGTTGCTGCAGTTCCTCAGGGGTAGCAGCGGCACCACGCTGGCGGCGCTTCGAGAACGCGGGCGTTGCGCCTGGGCTTTTGCAGTTCGTTGGCGAACGGCACCGGCTCCGGTTCGTAGATGTCAGACTGCGTATCGGGCGTGTGACGTGCCGTGCGGGCGGTGCCGACCAGGAGCGTCCAGAACCAACTGAGGCTGACGCCCAAAGAACGCACGAATTGCCGGATCGTGATGTTGAAGGTCAGCAGCACGCCATAGATGAACAGAAGCGTCAGCAGCGTCCACGTCCCCGCGACACCGAACGCATTCACCAGCATGGAATCGATCCACAGGCCGACCATACCGCCACCAGCGCCCGGCGGCACATAGGCCATCGTGTCTTTGGGATGGAGCAACGCCAGCGATACGACCGCCAGCAACACGATTCCCGCCATGTTACTGCCGCTGATCGGCGCGTCGACGATGCGTTCCTGCCAGATAATCAGGCCACCGATGACGATAAACAGCAGTGGCAGAACCACCGCGCCACGACCGAACGCGCCTTGCACGCCCTCGACGACGAACTGCCCGAACATGCCCGTGCCGCTGCTGGTGAGCAACAGCACGAGCAGCAGGAATCCCAGGCCACCCAGCAACAACGCGAAGAACTCGCGCTGCTGCTGGGGCGACAACAACGGCTGGGAGCTCGGCGCACGAGAAACGCCCGCAGGTGCTCGTTTCGCCGATGTTCTGCGGCGAGCGGCAGTTTTAGGTGCCGATTTCGCCACAGTACGCCGAGGTGTCGTGGCCTTGGGTGTTCGCGCTTTCGCCGCTTGCGTCTGGCGCGGGGTCGTTTTTGCCAGCTTAGACCTCCATCACCACCGGCAGGACCATCGGGCGGCGGCGGGTTTGTTGGTACATGAACTCGCCCGCAACGTCCTTGATCTTGCGTTGGATATAGGAAACGTCGGCTCCGGTCGCTTCGGCGTTACCATTGCTGCCATTGCCGTTGACCCTGGTATCGAGCGCGTCACGGATGCGCTGCTTCGCGCCATCCAGAATATCAGTCGATTGGCGCATGTTGACGATGCCACGGCTGACCATATCCGGTCCCGCTACGACCTTACCGGTCGAGCGATCAACGCTGACGACGACCATCAGGATACCGTCTTTCGCCAGCAACTGCCGGTCGCGCAACACGGCGTTCGCCACATCGCCACCGATCGCGGTGCCATCGACATAGATCAGGCCGACAGGTGCCTTGCCGGTGATCGCGCCGTAATTCCTCGCCGAACTCCATCATCACGCCAGTTTCCGCCATCAACACATGGTCAGCGGGCCATGCCATACTGGTGGCGAGTTTACGATACAGCGCCATGTGCCGGTAGTCGCCATGGAACGGCACGACGTACTGCGGACGCAACATCGACAGCGCCATCTTGAGTTCTTCCTGCGCGGCGTGACCGGACACATGCACCCGTGTATTGGAGCCGTAGACGACTTCCGCACCCAGCCGATACAGGTTGTCGATCACATTCGAGACCGACACTTCGTTGCCGGGGATCGGTGTTGCCGACAGCACCACGGTATCGCCCGGTTTGATCTGCATGTTGTTATAGTCACGGTTCGCCATACGGCCAAGTGCCGCCATCGGCTCACCCTGGCTGCCGGTACACACGACAGCGATCTGGTCGTCGGGATACTGGCTCATCTCGTGCGCCCGAATCAGAATACCTTCCGGCGCTTTGAGATAGCCCATCTCGACAGCGATGCGGACGTTATTCTCCATCGAGCGTCCCATCGGCACGACCTTGCGACCGTAGGCATCGGCGGTATCGATCACCTGCTGCACACGCGAGATATTCGAGGCGAAGGTCGCGACGATCACGCGTCCCTGCGCCACGGTGAAGATGCCATCGAAAGACTTGGCGACTTCACGTTCCGAAGGTGTTACGCCCGGCGATTCCGAACGCACGCAGTCCGTCAGCAACAGCATCGGGTTGCGACGACCGAGTTCTGCCATCTTCGCCACGTCGGTGGGCCAGTTATCGACTGGTGTATGGTCAAACTTCCAGTCGGTCAGATACACCACCAGTCCGGCTGGCGTTGTGATGCCAAACGCAACCGCATCTGGGATCGAGTGGGCGATATGGAACGGCTCGATCGTGAACGGTCCGACGGTATAGGTTTCGCCAGGCGCGATCGTATTGCGCGTCACCTTATCGAGCAGTTTATGTTCTTTAAGTTTGGGCTGGATCAAGCCTAGCGTGAGCGGTGTCGCATAAATCGGCGGGAAGCCAATCTGCGGGAGCAGGTATGGAATCGCGCCGATATGGTCCTCGTGACCGTGCGTAACGAAAACGCCTCGAATATTTGCTTTGCGTTCTTGCAGATATGTCACATCGGGCAGAATGAGATCGACGCCCAGCATTTCAGCATCGGGAAACATCACACCCATGTCCAGGATCAGCACATCATTTTCATATTCCAACACCCAACAATTCCGGCCTACTTCACCGGCACCACCGAGCGGAATAACACGTAATCGATTCTTTGTTGCCATAGCGGGGTTGTCATGAAAACCTGTCTTGTTTCATGAAAACCAACAACTCCTTTCTTTGGCGCATACTAGCGCCTTGGGGTCTCCTGGTTTCGCTCCTATGATCGAGCGTGCCACGGAAACGTTTGTTATCCCTTCACGACGAAGGGGTATATTCACCCGGATACACTGAAGGTCCGGGGACTTGTAGGGTCCACCTGCGAACGTTATAGGCTCGACGGTGGCCCTTAAGAGACGGCTTGGTGCGGGATTCCGCTCCGACGCACGATCTCGTCGATCAGAGCTTCCACGCGCTTCGATACCGGCATATATCGGGATACGTCCGAGATCGTATCCCTGGCGATGCAGCCAGCGGCGCCAGGATTGGCGAATAGGCGCGATTCCGTCGTTGGATACGATCAGTTCAGCTGTATCGCCCTCATCAGTGCGCAGCTCGCGCACATGCGACCAGGGATAATGCAGCACGACGCCGCCGGTCGTGCGATAGGTGAAGCCATCTTCGCCCACGGTGTAGCTTGTGTTCCATTCCTCCCACAAAGCCCACAGCAACAATGGTGCGGACACGATCATTACGATCAGTATTGCGGCCTGGATCAGTTGGCTTACGCCAAAGCCTGCGGATATTGCGGCAGCCAGTGTGGAGCGCAATGCGAGGATACGCACGCCAAGTGTCGAGGGAAGCATCCACAACGCGAACACCCAGAGCAAGATCGCCGCGATCATCATGATGAGCGTTGTGCGGCGACCTACAGCAGCGAGACGATACGTTTTCATGTAGCGTTCAACGATATTCGGCAGCGTCCAATGGCAAAGCGAATCATAGTACAAGCGTTTCGCCCATACGAACAACGGGCTTTCAAAATAATCCTAATTGTTCCGGTTCATCTTCCGGTTCTGGTTGCACGTCAGGTTCAATGCCCAGGCGTGCTTCTTCTTGCAAGACTGCATCCAGGCGATCGAGCAAGCGCGGAATCTTGTGCATATCACGCACCGCGTCCGGCATCGCTGCGATGTTCCGCAGAATGTAGGCTGGATGATACAGCGGCATCAGTACGCGACGTCCTTCACGGCGAGCCTGACCATGCACCCGCGTGATTTTGGCACCCGGAAAAAACTTTTCCATCGAGTAGCGCCCAAGCGTCGCAATCATCTTGGGTTCGAGCACCTCGATCTGCCGTTGCAGATAGCCCGCACATGCCGCGATTTCTTCGGGACGAGGATCACGGTTGTCGGGCGGGCGGCATTTCACCACATTCCCAATCCACACATCCTCGCGTGCAAGGCCGATCTCAGCGAGCAACTCCTCGAGCAGCTTTCCCGCTGGTCCAACGAACGGACGACCCTGTTGATCTTCGTTCCGTCCCGGCGCTTCGCCAATGAACATAATCTCAGCGTTGAGTGGACCTTCACCAGGCACGGCGTGAGTACGGCCTTTATGGAGCGCACATGCAGTGCAATTGCGTACCTCACGCGCAATCTGATCTAATGCCTGAGCGACCGATTCATTACGGCTGTTCTGTGTCCATTATGTTAGGATGAATTATACCGGAGCTAACACATGCGTTCAACTACGAAACAGCGGAGCAGCTTTGCGCAGATAATGATAGCCCGATATGAGCGTTAATATTACCGCTCCAATCATCAACCAGTATCCAACGTCGAACAATAATGCCAGAATGTAGAATATTCCAGTAGGTGTGAACGCGAGTGGGAGCAGCAGCGGCGATAGTCCGACGCTGGCCCACAACAACACCCAAACCGTCGCGATGTTGGTCAGCAGCATCTTCTGCTTGCCCCAACGGTCAGCCGAAATCACGGTGCCTTCTGCCGCCGCGAACGACCGTAGACCCGTCACGATAAACTCGCGGGAGATGATAATGATAGCCATCCATGAAGGCAGAATACCCACTGCCACCATCGCGATCAACGCCGCAGAGGTATAGACTTTATCCGCAGTAAGATCGAGAAAGATACCAATATTACTCACCCACGAGTAGCGGCGGGCGAGTCGCCCGTCGATCGTATCGGTGATAGCCATGACCACAAACAGGATCGCAGCCGCGAATAAACTCCACCGCGTTGCCAACATGATCAGCATCACAAGCGGCACGGTCGCAATCAACCGCGATAAGCTCAATAGATTTGCTGGATTCCACGGAACCTGCACGGTTGACTCCTTATCGCCCCGTCGCTTCGGAGTGTAGCGCAATCATCCAACCCCGCAAGCCCAAGCGTCGTTTCGGTTGAATTCAACCCATCTTTTCGCGTCATCCATGAGTTATACACCAGTACCGACCAACGTATCACTTCAGGCATGGAAGCGAAAGGACCCATACCGCTATACGCGAGCCGCGAAATAGCGTATTCTCATCTATCATATGCAAGCACCATTGTTCGCTGATTCTGCCGTACCATGGCGGCTCCGGCTGTTAACCGCAACACTCGTAGGGTGTGTTTCCGCACTCATCACCTACGGCTTTCAAACAGCATTCGGTCGCGGCGCGGGTGACCTCACCTGGGCGATCCGATTGCTACCTGATATCTTTGCAGGAATCGATCCCTACGGTTACTCGATCGAACTCACACCCATGGCCTACCCGCTCACCGCCGGAATCGTCGCGTTTCCGTTCGCGGCGTTCCCGCCGGAACTCGCCGCCGCTGTGTTCATGGGTTTGAGCACCGGACTTATGACATTCGGATTACTCCGCCAAGGGTGGTGGCGGCTGTTGATTCTGTGCTCGTATCCATTCTGGCTCACCCTATACACCGTGCAATGGTCGCCACTATTGTTGGCAGTCGCCCTCTTTCCTAGCCTGTTGCCAATTACCATGGCGAAACCGCATATCGGTCTGTCCGTGGCGCTCACCAACCTGACCTGGCGGCGCACTGTCGCGTGCGTCCTGCTTGGCGTGCTCAGCCTGGTGCTGCTCCCCGACTGGCCTTTTCGTTTCCTTGGCCATCAAGCCGCGCTGGTACGCTATGTGTGGCCGTTGTTCGCGTTGCCGTTCGGTCCACTATTGCTCCTGGCGCTATTTCGGCACAAACAACAACGCGCGTGGTTTTTGTTACTGCTGGCGGCGGTTCCGCAACATCGCTGGGGCTATGATGCGTTGCTCCTGTGGTTCGTGCCACAATCGCCACGTGGCGCGCTGCTGCTGCTACTGGGTGGCTGGGCGGGGCTTGGCTGTTTGCTGCTCGGCACACAATGGGTCAACGTCGCGACAGGCAGCGCACTCGCCGCTGCCGCCTGGTATCTGCCAGCCCTATGGTGTGTATGGTTCGAGAAGCCACTCGTGGAACCAGGGGAGCATGGCGCCCAGTCCCAAACTGATACAGGACAAACAACGCCAGCAATATAGCACGCATGATGTGTATGCACCAACGGTACGAACCGCTATGCTTGGTGCATGATCAGAAAGCAACTCTGGGTTTGGACGCCCCTGGCTCCATTTATTTCACTCGTTTCAGCCGTCGTCGCGACATTCTTTCTGGTCGCTTCGGGACAACAGACGCGCATCATCGACTTCGCGATCTTCTATAAAGCGGCGGCAGCAGTCAGTAGTGGGGGTTCACCGTTCGACGTGACGGGCTATTTTTATAGTCCGTTCTTCGCGTGGGCGCTCCAACCTTTAAGCTGGCTCAGTATGCCCGCAGCAAACCGCGTCTGGTACCTCGTTCAGATCGCGGCATTGGCGGGGCTCACCACATCGGCGATCCTCGCGAGTGGGTCGCGCCTCGCACGCCAGTACTGGGGTGTGGTCTGGCTTGCCGTGGTGCTGCTCGTACCAAGCCGTCTGGATATCGTGCTGGGGCAAACGGGCAGCCTGCTCGCGTTCCTGCTCGTCGGTTGTTTCGCGGCACGTCGCCGGCCCTGGTTGGCGGGAACGCTGCTGACCCTCGCCGCACTGATCAAGGTCTATCCGGCAGTACTATGGTTGTTCTTCTTGCTGTGGCGACCGCGTGCCGCCCGCCAGATGGCGCTGGTGGCGGTGGTACTTGGCATCCTCTCCATCGTGCTGTGTGGTCCAGCCATTCACATCGAGTGGATCGGTGCGCTGATGGGTGGCGAGCCGTACCCGACCAAAGCGCAGCACAACGATTCGCTGGTGGGCTTCTGGTTACGCCTGCTGACGGCAAATCCCTTTGTCAAGCCACTCGCCGACGTGCCGTGGCTGGCCTATAGCTTGCTCGCCTTGAGCAGCCTGGCGGTGATTGGCGCATGTGCATGGCTGTACCGCAACCGCCATGATAAGTCCTCTGAGGCGATTCACTACAGCGCGTGGCTGTGCGCGATGTCACTGCTGACACCCGCCAACGGCATTTATAACCTGATGTTTCTGGTGCTGCCGTGTCTGGCGATTGTAGGCTACCTCGAACAGCATCCCAACCGTAACATCCGCGCATGGCTGTTGCTGGCGACCATGCCTTGCTACCTGCCAATGGTTTCGACACTGGTCGAAGCGGTCGCGCCCGACGCCTCGGTCTATCACATCCCCGGGCTGGTGCTGGTGTTCACGCCACCGCTGTATGCGTTGGTAGGCTATGTTGCGCTGTTAGTTATGATAGGCAGGAAACGTCAAGCACCACATCATATGTGAGTAAAGCGACCACCGAACGATGACGCTGATCTGGCTTTGCGCCGCCTTTCTCGCCGGAATCGCCACCGCCGATTGGCTCAACCTGCCGCTCACTCCGGCGCTGATCGTCGCCATCGCCGCAGCAACGCTCGGCGTGCTGTGGCGCGGCTCGACCCTGGCGCTCCCGTTCGCCCTGATCGCCGCGTGTGCCTGTGGTGCCGCCCGCATGACCTATGCCCAGCCTGTGACCGACACTAGTACCGTCTGGACGTACGCCGACCGCCAGGTGACGGTGCAGGGAACGATCGCCCAACAACCGGATTGGAGCGATGACCGCCAGGTTGTCGTCATAGCATCCGAGTATCTCGCAGCGAACGGTACGGTGCGTCCAGTTCACGGGCTGGTACGACTACAGGTACCGCCCGTACCAGAACTGCGCTACGGGCAGCGTATACGTGCAACAGGCATGCTGATCGAGCCCGCGTCCGCAGGGTCGTTCGACTTTCGTGCCTACCTGCGCCGTCAAAGCATCCACGTCTTAATGATCGATCCAACTATCGTCGTCGTCGATACCGAGCGTCGCACGCTATTGGGGTTGCTACTGAGCGCCAACGACCGTTTACGTGCCACGCTGCAACGGCTACTGCCGGAGCCACACGCCGGACTACTGATCGGCATGCTGCTTGGACGGCAGAACGCGATCGCGGACGAGGTACGGGATGACTTCCGCTCCACTGGTACCAGCCATCTGCTCGTGATTTCGGGGTGGAACATCAGTGTACTGGCTGGCACGCTCATGGGGCTACTCGGCATGTGCAAGGTCGGGCGGCGTGGTGCTGCCGCGCTCACGTTACCCGTCGTCGCGCTGTACGTGCTGTTCACCGGCGCGTCGCCCGCCGTCGTCCGCGCTGGCATCATGGGCGCCCTGGTGCTGTGGGCGATCCTGTTGGAGCGCGAAGCCGATGCCTGGACCAGTCTGCTCTTTACGTGTGCGTTGCTCGCGTTGATCGATCCACATGTTTTATGGAATATCGGGTTTCAACTATCCGTGGCTGGCACCGCCGGACTGCTGGCCTGGTCAGCGCCGATTGAACGCTGGCTTACGCGGCGGGGACCTGCCGGAAATCGTGCGGTGTTGGCGTTCGCCCGTTCGCTGGCTCCGACGCTCGCCGCCCTGCTGCTCGTAACGCCCATCGCCGTCTACCAGTTCGGCACCTTGCAAACGATTGCGCCACTGGCGAATGTTATCGTCGCGCCCGCCGTGCCACTCGCGATGCTGTTTGGTATCCTGGGCGCGGCAGCGGGGACAATTGCGCTGCCACTCGGTCAACTCGTCGCGCTACTCGCGTGGCCTTTCACCGGTTGGATGGTCCTGACAACGCGCTCCCTGGCGTCGATACCCTGGGCGAGCATCGACATGCCATCGTTCGGCGTGGCATGGGTCTGGGCATGGTATGTGGTCGCCGCAGCATTTGGGTGGTGGCGCGTGCGGCCCCGCGACGAGTTGGGAGAAAAGCAGGTTAGTCAGCAAACGTAACCAGTCGATTCTCGCTGGTCAGTCGTCCGTGGTTAGTGCTCCGCGCTCAGAGTTGCGTGTCCCACTTCACGACCGCCGATCCCCAGGTCAGGCCGCCGCCACAGGCCGTCATCAGCACGGTGTCGCCATCGTGCAAGCGTCCTGCTTCCATGGCCTCGCATAAAGCGATTGGGATCGTCGCCGCCGATGTGTTGCCATACCGGTCGATGTTCACGACGGCTTGCTCCATCGGCAGTTCCAGGCGCTTGGCAACGGCTTCGACCATGCGGAGGTTGGCCTGGTGCGGAACCAGCAGATCTACGTCCGTGACGTTCAACCCTTCCTGTTCCAGCACCTTGAGCGACGAATCGCCCATGGCACGCACGGCATACTTGAAGACCTCGCGGCCTTCCATCTTCATGTACTTGCCCGCCGGAGGCAACGCATCCAGTTCCAGCGGATGCGATGTGCCGCCAGGAACCTGAAGCAACTCGGATGTACCCGCCATCGAGCCAAGGTCGAACGCCAGTCCACCGGATGGTCGTGTGGTGGCTTGCAATACCACCGCGCCCGCACCGTCACCAAACAAAATGCAGGTGTTGCGATCAGTGTAATCGATATACTTCGTGAGCATATCGGCACCGATCACCAGCACCGTCTTATAGGTGCCTGAGCGGATAAATTGGGTGCCGACGGCGAGCGAATACACAAAGCCGGAGCAGACCGCCTGCACGTCGAACGCCGCGGCGTTGGTCGCGCCGATATGCGTTTGCACCAGACAGGCCGTGGATGGCATCGGTTGGTCGGGAGAGGACGTGCCGACGACGATCAGATCGACCTGTTCGGCAGTGATTCCGGCGCGTTCCAATGCCTGTTTCGCGGCTGCCGCACCCATGGTCGAGGATGTGTCATGGGGACCAGCAATATGCCGTTCCCGAATACCGGTGCGCGTCCTGATCCATTCGTCCGAGGTATCAACCATCTTTTCGAGGTCGGCGTTGGTCAGGATTCGTTCCGGCACATACATGCCCCAACCAGTGATCGCGCCATAGTTCATCGCACTGCTCCCTATCGATCTATTTACGATGCCCGCCGCAGATAGATGCGGCATATCGAGCCTCGCTGTGGTGGGTAGTATAGCGTATCCGTGCCCGATCGACGCGAAACTGCACGCATGGTCCACATGGGCTAGCGCACACCTGGAGGCCGCCTTCGGTGATCCGTCGTCAGTGGTCCATCCGCAGGAGTGATGCGTCCGGCGCGGCGAGTCGTCCGACCAATTGGGCCAGCACCAACGCGGTTGCACCCCAGACGTGATACTCGCCGACCGCGAAGTACGGCACCCGCACCGTCGCACCGCGCAGCATGCGATGCTCTGACCGGATCGTGCGTGGATCGGATAACGTGGCCAGCGGTGCCTCGACCACGATATCTACCTCGGCGGGCGCGGGGGTGAACTGCGGGCGTTGAGTGAGGAACCCAACATACGGCGTGATACGAAAATTACTGACCGGAATCCAGACCGGCGTGAGCGCGGTAACGATCTCGACCTCGGCGCTGACGATGCCGAGTTCTTCCCAGGCTTCGCGCAGAGCCGTGCGGTCGAGCGTTTCGTCGTCGGCGTCGAAACCACCGCCCGGTAACGATACCTCGCCCGAATGATGGCGCAGACTGGCCGTCCGCACCGTTAGTGGAATATGGAGATCGCCACCATCGGGATACAGCAGCACCAGCACCGCGCCAATGCGTGGGATCATGCCGACGGGGGCGTCGATTGGACGGGTGGACTGGCCCTGCACGTCGCGTGGCATCAGCAGTTCGCGTGCGAATGCGTCGCGCTCGGCGTTAGCGAGCAAGCGCTCGCGTGCCAGGGCGAAGGTCACCGCGCTATCGCTGCTCTGCTGTCGTTCGACGTCATCCACCAGTCATCCTCTAATTACGTGTAATCTCGATACGCGCGATGCGTGGACCCTGCATCTCTATCACCTTCAGGATCAGATGCTCCAGCAATACATGCTCGCCAACTTGCGGCAAATGTCCCATGCGGTCGAGCATCAGCCCCGCCACAGTTTCATACTCGCCGGTTGGCAATTTCAGCCCCAACTGGTCGTTCGCTACATCAATATGGATCGAGCCATCGACGAGCGTGGTACGTTCGTCGATAACCTCAAAATCGACATCGGTTGTATCAAGTTCGTCGTCAAGTTCGCCTACGATCTCCTCAACCAGATCTTCCAGGGTCACGATGCCAGCCATCCCGCCATATTCATCCACCAGCACAGCCATGCGCACGTGTTCGCGCTGCATCGTATGCAGCAGATCGCTGACATGTTTGCTATCGGGGGCGAAAAATGCTGGCCTGATAAGTGGAGCGACCGGCTGGTCATAATTCTGGGTGCCATCACTTAGCGCAACCAGCAAATCCTTGGCCGAAATCATCCCGCGCACATCGTCCACGCCGCGCTCACCGAGGACCGGAAAGCGCGTATGGCCGGTTTCGCGGAAAAGATCGAGAAATTCACGGATCGTCGCCGTTTCCTGGATCGTCGCCGTTTCGGTTCGTGGCACCATCACTTGATACGCCGAGCGCGATCCGAAATCGAAGGCGTTAATCAGCAGTTTCTGCTCGTCGCGTTCCATCACGCCGCCCGCCGCCGAACTCTGGATCATTAACCGTAGCTCTTCCAACGTCGGCGGACCGTGATGACCGCTCGAACCATGTACGCCGAACAGCGCCAGGACGATGCCGGTCAGCCAATCCAGGAAGCGGATGACAACGCCAAAGATGATGTTAAACCAGCGCAGGGGATGCGCGACGAAGATCGCGGCCTGTTCGGGAACCCGAATCGCCCAGACTTTGGGAGCCTGTTCGCCCAACACAATATGCAGCGTCGTCACGATGAATAGCGAAGCGGCAACACCAACGGCATGGCTCACGGTGAGAGCAAGCGTTTCCGACCCGTTAAAGACGCCGAACAGGAACTCAACCGCTGCTTCCACCGGCGGCTCGATGATCGTCGCGAAGGTTGGTTCCGCCAGCGCACCAAGCAACAGACTCGCGACCGTGATTCCAAACTGGCTCGCTGCGATGTAGCGGTCGAGGTTGTCCTGCATCAATCGTGCGATCCGCGCCGCGACCGAGCCAGCTTCAGCGAGTTGGTCCAGTTTGGAATGTCGCGAACTGACCAATGCGAACTCTGCCGCGACGAAAAACCCGTTGGCGACAACCAGGAAGGCTACCGCCAGCACACGTAGTGTGATCGCTCCCACGCTGATCGGTTCGTTCACGAACTCATAACCTCGCGTGCGACGTTCTGCCCGAGTTCCACGGCGTAATTCGTGCCGCGATCCCATGGATAGACCTGGCTCATGCTCGCAAAAAATAAACCGGGTAAGGGCGTTCGTAGCGGCGGAAGATTGCGGCTATGGTTTAGCGGGACAATCGGCTGAGCGTACGCTTCACGGTTGAGCCAGCGGGCGCGCACCCAATCTGGCTGGAAGTTCGGGTTGGCCTTACGCAACGATGCGGTCCATTCGTCCATCACGTCGTCAGGCGACATCGTAAAGTAGCGATGGTCAGGTGCCAGGTAATCGCCGCAATACACAAGATGATCGCCTCCATAGTGTTCGCGCTCGATCAGGTTAGTATGCTCAACCAACGCCAGGAACGGAAAGTCGTCTTTAGGCAGGTTGAGCCAATAGGTGCCATTCGTGATCAATTGCTGCTTCAATGCCAGCACCATCACGACCGCTCCCATAGATTTCAAGGCGCGCAGTTCACTGGTATAGGATGATGGCAGATCGGGCGTGATCTTCGCCAGCAGTCCCGGAGACGAGGCGATTACTACGCGGTCGAATGTATGTGTAGCGTCACTCGTGACCGTCCAATTACCATCGGTTCCGCGCACTTCGCGCACGGGCGTGCCGGTCTGAATGGTTCCGCCCAGATCCTTCACCTTCGCGGCGATGGCGTCAGCGAAATTTTGAAACCCGCCTTTGAAGTACCCAAGCTTAGGCGTGCGCGATGCGATACGCGCCCAGAACCAGGCCGCGTTGACCTCAGAGGCATACGGTCCAAACTTGCCGACGAGCAACGGCTCCCATAGTTCCTTGTAGGCACGACGGCCCATCCAGCGCTGCAGGTAGTTTTGAGCGGTTTCCCGTTCGAGTCGTCGCCAGTCCTTACGAACGCGCAACGCCGCGACGGAGGCTCCGACACGCATCTTGTCGAGCATCGGCAGATGGGGGTATTGCAACACAGGCAATGGACCGTCGAAGGCGTGCGAGCCGTGTTCGGCACACCAGTAGCCCGTGGTCGGCTTGCGGAAGAACACCATGTCGCTAGCACCGATCTGTTCGGCGAGGCCAAGAATGGCATGATCCGAATGAAAGATGTGGTGGTAGAAACGCTCCAGGGACCAATCCCAATTCGTATCCTTGAAGCCTGAGGCCAATCCGCCAACCTGGGGTGCTGCTTCATACACCGTCACGCGGTGTCCGGCACGAAGCAGATCGTGTGCTGCGGTCAGACCTGCGAATCCTCCACCGATAACTGCGATGTTCACTATAGATACCGCCATGCGAGCGCCGCTACTCCGGCGAGAAATCCAATCCCAAATAACCCGACGACCAGCATACTGGATACCGAAGATGAATGCGCTGACGTGGTCGCCACCTCGCTCCGGCTTGCGTTGACCGCCGTGCCGATGTCCTTCCAGCGTACGCTTTCACGGCTCATGAAGAACAAGCCAAGCAGCGTTACCGGCAACCATAACGCGACGTGTAACACGATCGTATAGGCTGCCGCGGTTGTTTCAACGACACCAAAGCTTTTCAGCACTTCGATACCAGGCTTGTCGAAAGTTCCAACATAGCCAGGAGCAGATGGCAGCGTCGTAAACAGGTTAACCACAGCCGTCATCAGCATAAGCACCGGAAACGACACCGTGAATGGAAAGGCATGCATAACGAACCAGTACTTCGTGGTTTCCGTCAGCCAGATCGCCACCGATGTGACGAAGATCATCATCACTTCACGCGGCGAACGCAGCGATTGCAGACCGTGCAGGAACTTTTCGGCGAGGTCGAGCGCCCGCGCTCGGAATCGCTCAGGCACCACCCACCCGATGATCATGCCAACGATGCGTTGCGTGCGGGGTGGGTTCGCAGCAAGCACCAGGAACACGATCAGGGACAGGAAGAACAGCACAGAAAAGCCAATGACCAGCGAACGATAGCTCGACGGTAGCGGCACGAATGGCAGCGTCGCGAAGACGAATACGCACATCACCAGACCATCGAAAAGCCGTTCAAGCGCGACGGTCGCTAGCGATGCCGAAATGCTGACACCTTCGTTCCGCTTCAGCACATACGAACGTAAGAACTCCCCCGCACGCGCCGGATAAACGTTGTTACCCATGTAGCCGATCACGACAATCGGGAACAAACGACGTACCGGAATAACGCGCATATGGCGTAGCATGTAATGCCAGCGCCACGTTCGCGCCCACACGGCGGCAAAGTACACGACGACACCCGGAACAAGCCACCAATAATTGGCCTGACTCAAGGCAGTCCAAAAATCGCCTAGATGAAGACCCGAGACAGTCAGGTACACAAAGACAGCACTGACCGCAACTCCGAGCCAGAATTTCCAGGATCGCACGCTAGTTTGTTTCCTTGTAACGCTGGTCTTGTAAGACCGCTGAACGTCATAGCTGAACGTTATTGACGAGCGTCCACGATCGAGGATATGGACCTAGGGATCATAACGACGGCATCCCTGTTTGTCAACAGATATATTGCTAATATAGAACATACGTGCTATAATTCAACATGAAACAGAGTATGAGCCTGGAAGGAGAGAGCATATGGAGCGTCGAATGATCGTTTATAGTCGTGCAACCAAGGATTTCGCGATCTATGTAGGGGGCGAACTCGTCGGATATGCACGTTCGTATCTCGATGCCGAAGCTGTGGTGGATCAACTGCATATGGAACGCCTACGGTCCGGCACCGATTTGCGCGTTGCCTAGCGACCGTACGGTGGACAAACCCAACGACAAGGATGCCCGATGGAAATCACTGATCTTCATTTGAACGCAGTTCCAGTCGTGAAAGCTGGCATGCTCATTCGCAAGCCAGTCCCAGAGGTGTACGAAGCGTTCATCGATCCCGCCATTACGTCGCAGTTCTGGTTTAGTAAAGGTAGCGCGCGGCTCGACGCGGATGAACCTGTCCGGTGGGATTGGGAATGGTACGGTGTTTCGGCTACTGTGCGTGTGGTGGCGCTCGACCCCAACCGCTACATCTCCATCGAATGGCCTGGACAGAGCGGACAAACAACCGTCGAGTGGCGCTTTACACCGATGCAGAACGACACGACCTATGTGCAGATCACCAGCGCAGGCTTCACAGGCAGCGGCGATCAGGTTGTCGCCGAAGCGCTCGACAGCATGGGTGGATTTTCGTTTCTATTGGCTGGCTGCAAGGCGTTCCTCGAACACGGCATCCGTTTGAACCTCGTACCCGATCACGTTCCCGCAGGAATGGAGTAGCTCCGCTCAATCTTCCTCATCCCACGGCAGTTTCTTCGGTCGCACGTCCTCGCCGCGTGCGATGCGGTCGCGTCGCCGCTGTTCCCACATACGTCCGATCACCATCAGCAGTTGATACGGTCCGAGCAGCACGCCGATGATCACCACGATAAGTAGCACGATCGTTTGCCAGTTCGCGTCAAGCACGAATTGCATCGCAGGTAGCAAAACAAGGCTGGTCGCTTGCTGCAAGCATGACCAGCCTTGTTCTATGATCCCCAACCCCCACGCCATTCGTTAGCTTCCTGGGGTCGCCCGCCCAACAGCGGTACCGCCACCACCATCGACGATATCGTCAGGCTCGTCGGGGGGCGCGTGCTGCATGTAGGCTTCCTTGAGCGATGCCATCAGCGTTGCACGCTGGTCATACAAGCGCCGTGGCGTGCGCGGCTCACAACATTCGAGAACGTAGGCGGCCAGCACCGGCATCGCGATGGTCGAGTCGGTATAGCATACGATCGTATCAGGCAGTTGCTCAGGATCGACTTTACCCCAGGTCATCGCCTCGCTCGGCGTTGCGCCCGACAAGCCGCCGGTGTCCGGACGCGCATCCGTGAACTGCACAAAATAGTCGTGTCCCTTTTCGGGAATACCCATGATCTCCTGAATCTGCGGCTCGGTTTGCAGGATGAAGTTCTTGGGCGAACCGCCACCGAAGATCACCACCGCCGACTGTCCACCACTACTCTTGGCTCCATGCACGATGGCCGTGGTTTCGTTGACATCAGCTTCGACGTCGAACTGCAACCCGCTCCCGCCAAGCTGCATCGCCGCAATGTTCATGCCGATGGTCGAATCGCCGGGTGAGGAGGTGTAGATCGGCACACCCGCTTCGTAGGCCGCACCAAGCACCGAACGATAGGTCGCCCCAAGCGTCTGTTCACGCGCTCGCACGTACTTGCCGAGCTTGTAGTGCAGTTCAGCAGTACTCATACGCTGCTGGAACTCCGGCGCGGCGAGTACGCGACGTAGAAATGCATCGGATTTGAGCAACACTTCCTGGTCGAACAGAATGTCGTAGATGCGAATGATGTTGCGTTCACGCAGATCGAGATCGTTGACCATCGGCGACGTGCCGAACAACTCAAACCCCAACGAGCGATGGATGTCATGGTACAAGTTCGCGCCCGTCGAAACGATCCAGTCGATGAAGCCACCATCGATCAGTGGCACCAGCGACGAATAGCCCAACCCAGTGGGTGTGAGCGCACCCGACAACGTGACGCCGACCGTGACTTCCGGCTGCATTACACGCTGCGCCAGCAACTGGCATGCTTCGCGTAATCGCGCTGCGTTATAGGCGAAAAAGTGATTATCGACCAGATCACGGACCGTCGTGCCTTTGCCTAACGGTTGCGGATCGAGTTTACGACCGTACATTGCTCCTCCTTGATGATCGCCGATGACCGGCGACGGGTCACCACAAATCGCACAAGCCTATTTATACACATTCTGCGCCGCTCCTGCGCATCGCTATCAATGCTCGCTCCACGCGCCGATGTGACACGCATAGAGCATAGCACGAGCCATGACCGCGGCGCTCTGACGGACGGAGATACGCCAGGGCCTGTGCAACGTCCAGCCGAAAGCAGCCAACCCTCAAAGATTGTTATGTTTCGCTCCACTCAGCATGACCGTTCTCCGACGTTGCACAAGCCCGTGGAGATACGCTTCGTCCTGACGGCACAGTCCACATGCAACGGTTAGTTTGTTATGCGGTGGTCTGTGGTGATCCTTCATCCGTCGCCGGTGATCGCAACTGGTAGCTTACTCCTGCTGTTACGGCGAAGCGCATCACGCCGTCGCGGGTTTCCGTAGCTGTGTCCGGTTGTACCAGCAGTGGTGTCGCCGTACGAACGGCACATTCACCATCACGGTCCGCGCGAATCGTCGCCGACACCAGCGTTGCGTTACGCCATTCAAGATCGACCTCGAAGCCACCACGCGCCCGCAAACCGGTGACACGTCCAGTAGGCCATGCCGATGGCAGCGCAGGCAACAAGCGCAACGCCCCTTCGTGACTTTGTAGCAGCATCTCGGCGATGCCAGCCGTAACGCCAAAGTTGCCGTCGATCTGGAAGGGTGGGTGAGCGTCAAACAAGTTTGGATACACGCCGCCGCGCTCCATCACAACTTCCGTGACATCCACCAGGTTGAGCATATTTCCAAGCATCTTGTAGGCGTGATCGCCATCCAACAATCGCGCCCAGAAGTTCACTTTCCAGGCCATTGACCAACCCGTGCCACCATCACCGCGTAGCTCCAGCGTGCGACGGGCAGCGGCGAACAATTCGGACGTGTCCTCGGTGATCTGCCGCCCTGGATGTAGCGCCAGCAGATGCGACACATGACGGTGTTCGTCTTTGGGATCATCCCAATCCTCACTCCACTCTTGCAGTTGTCCCAACCGCCCGACGCGCAACGGACGCAGACGACTCCGTGCACTTTCTAGCCGCGCCCTGAACTCGTCGTCGATACCCAGTACATCCGTCGCCGCGATACAGTTGCTGAACAGGTCGTGAATGAGCGCCATGTCCATGGTCGAACCCATGCTGACGGCAGCAGTCTGCCCGTCGGGCGTCGTAAACTTGTTTTCCGGTGAGGTCGAGGGCGACGTGACCAGCACGCCGTCGTGTTCGATCAGCCAGTCCAGGCAGAACAAGGCGGCACCACGCATCAGCGGATAGGCACGGTCGCGTAGAAACGTCGTATCACCGCCGAACTGGTAGTGTTCCCACAGGTGCTGGCAGAGCCAGGGGCCGCTCATAGGCCAGAGTGACCAGACCGGATCGCCGTTGCCATAATCGCCGACCGGGGCGCTTTGCCGCCAAAGATCGGCGTTGTGGTGTGCCACCCAGCCATCACAACCATAGTTGATGCGGGCCGTTTCACGACCCATTACGCTCAGGTCAGCGATCAGGTCAAACAATGGCTCATGACATGAGGCAAGGTTCGTCGTTTCCGCGGGCCAATAGTTCATCTGCGTGTTGATGTTGATGGTCCAGTTAGAACTCCACGGCGGGCGCATCAGATCGTTCCAGATGCCCTGAAGATTGGCGGGTTGCGTACCCACCCGCGAAGACGCAATCAGCAGATAGCGACCGTACTGGAACAACAACGTCACAAGCTGCGGATCATCGCGCTCGCTCCACGCTTTGATACGCTGGTCGGTTGGCAAAAGCGCGGCGTCGGAGGTACCAAGATCGAGTGTGACGCGCCCGAACAGGGCGGCGTGGTCGCGCATATGGGCGTCACGTAGTTCCTCATAGGGCAGGGCGAGCGCGGTCTGGAGGTCGGTGGTCGATCGCAGCGCGGCGTCGACGCCATCTGAGCCAGCCGAACGGTCAAAGCCGTTGAAACTCGTACCCGCCGTCAACACAAGCGTAACGGCATCAGCAGCTATAATTCGCAGGCTTTCCGCCGTCGCCTCTACGGTGCCACCTTCGACGCATACCTGGAACCGTACATCGAAATGCATACCATGCCCGTCATAGACGATAGGATCGGCGCCGCGCACGTAGCTTGGGAGCACATGACCGGGGCATTGACCGCGCAAAGTAAGGCCATCCACAATCGTTTCGGCGGTTGCGGGGTGCGGGCTGTCGAGCAACACACGGAAAGTGAGCTGCCCCGGTTGGTCGCAGGTGAGGCGCATCACGATCGCCTGATGCGGTTCGCTGGCGAACACCTCGCGGGTGAAGTGTGCATCGCCGACGCGATACCGCACCGTCGCTATGGCGTGGTCGAGTGCGAGATCGCGGGTGTAGTCCTGTGTCTCACCAATATGCTCGAATTGCACACGAAGGTCGCCCAATGGCAGGTAGGATTCGGTAAACGGACCTTGCATACGCTTTGCGAGTGCATCAGCGGCTTCATACTGACCCTCGGCGATCAGACGGCGAACTTCTGGAAGAACCTCGTGGGCATCGGGATTGTTCCAATCGCGGGGTCGTCCTGACCACAGGGTATCTTCATTAAGTTGCAGATGTTCTTCACTAACACCACCAAATACCATCGCGCCCAGGCGACCATTGCCAACCGGCAGGGCTTCCACCCATCGTGTCGCGGGTTGCATATACCACAACGCCAGCGTTTCATGTCCGTATCCTGACTTCGCCATTATCCCCACCTTGTCGCTATTCGTTGCTTCTACACAGCATTCGGTCCACATTACTATCGCCGTCGATGACAGCATACGATACTATAGATTGTGGACCCACTATGCGCTCCACCTCGGTGAACGCATCTTGCTAGGGGTTACGTACTATTGAATTGTATATAAGGAGGCATCACAGTCGTATGGATGAGGATACCAAGCGCAGACTGCTTTACGGTCTACTCAGTCTGGTGCTGGGCGCGATCGCGACCAGGTTAGCAATGTACATCACGAACCGGATTCTGGGCGAGCCAGACGAAGCGTTCTAAAGAGCGACGAAACGCCGAGAACCCGCACACTCACCCGTGTGCGGGTTCTCGGCATGAGACTTGCGAAATGTGGCCCTTCCTGGAGGATCAGCTATGCAATCTCCGCAACAGGCATCGCCGGTGAAGGTTCCTGATAGTCGCCGTTGGATACCACGACGAATCATTTTCATGACGCTCGCCGTAGTAGCAGTATTAGTGGGTTTTTACCTCCTGTACCGCTTTACCAACGTACTTTTTATCGTGTTTGTCGCCGCTGTCCTCGCAACGGCGATGCGTCCGGCGGTGCTCTGGCTGGAACGCCATCGTATTCCCCAGACAGCGGGCATCTTGCTGATCTATGCCTTGCTGACAGCATTGACCATAGGCGTCGGCGTATCGCTGGTTCCTTTGGTAACAGAGCAAGGGGCAAACCTGATTGAACGCGTGCCTACCTACTATCAGGATATTCGCGAACAACTTATAGCATCGAACAGCCAACTCCTGACCCGGTTGGGCAGGGAGTTGCCGCAAGAAATCAGCCTGAGTCCAGTCAATACACAAGCACAGAATAGCCTTGGAGGTCAGACCCAAACGACGGGAGACCAAGCAGAGGCGGAACAACCATCACTCGTCAGTCAGACATTCGGTTATGTACGCTCGATGACCTGGAATATCTTCGGTGTGCTGGCTGTGTTTCTGATCGCATTTTTCTGGACTCGCGATCGCGACCAGATCATTGGCTCAATGCTATTGATCGTCCCAGGCGACCGACGCGACGAAGCACGCGACCTATGGCTGACCGTCGAACAAAAGGTCGGCGGCTACGTACGAGGTGAAGCATTGCTGATGTTGTCGATCGGCGTCCTTTCAGCAATTGCCTTTCTGATCATTGGCGCTCCTTCAGCCCTACTTATGGCGGTACTCGCAGGACTATTTGAGGCAATCCAGGTGGTCGGGCCGATACTAAGCGGTGCAGTCGCGGTGATCATCACGCTGGCGAACGCTCCAGACAAAGTAATCTGGGTACTCATCGCCTGTCTGGTGATTCAGCAACTAGAAAACGCGATCCTGGTTCCACGCATCATGGGCAGCACCGTCGGCGTGAATCCATTGGTAACACTGCTGGCGATCACGGCATTCGGGAGTTTACTCGGCGTACTTGGCGCGATCCTGGCGATTCCCCTGGCAGCGATCATCCAGGTTTTGCTCGACCATTGGGTATTGAACCGCGAATCACAACCGGCGGTAACGATCGAAGGCCGTGATAAAACGGCGGTCGTACGCTATTTGGCTCAAGACCTTGCCCAGGATCTGCGCGATCGCATTCGTGATAAGCCCTCAGACCAGAATCAAAACGACGATTCGTTCGAAGAAGAAATGGAAATACTAGTCGGGAATATCGACGAGATGCTGGAACGCCTTGCCGCACAACCTGAACCATCCGCTGTAACAGGGCTACGAGGAGTTACACGATGACCGAGATACGTGTTTCTTATAAGCGCATCATGGGTCTGACAGCGGTGGTCATGACAACGCTGATGGTGTTGTATGTCGTTTATCGCCTTAATGCCGTCGTATTGCTATTCGTACTTTCGGTGATCGTGGCGACGCCGCTCCGCAAGGGTGTCGTGATGTTGGAAGAACGGCGCATTCCGCGTGGTTTGGCGATCCTATTCTGGTACCTTGTGATTCTTGGGGTGATCGGGCTTGGGATCTACACGCTTGGAGCACCGCTTACCACCGAACTACAACAAATCAGCGATACATTTCCAGAAGGATACGATCGCTTCATCAGTCGCTTTCAAAACACCGATACTGGCTGGCAGCAATTCATTGCCCAACGCTTACCGACGACTGATACCGTTATCGAAAGTCTTGCTAAGGGCGGCGCGACCGATATCGGCTTCCAGATCGCAGGCCTTACGAGCAGCATTTTCGGTTTGCTCCTTTCGTTGATCGCCATCCTCACACTCACATTCTATTGGTTGGTCGACCAGGACCGCTTCGAGCGGCTCTGGTTGACACTGCTGCCTGTACAGGAACGAGCAGTTGCCCGCCATGCATGGCGTGACATAGAATTCCGCGTTGGTGCATACGTGCGCTCGGAAGCGGCGCAATTCGTCCTCACCATCACAGTGTTATGGTTGCTTTTCAATGCGCTCGGCGTCCCGTATCCTACACTCTACGCGTTGTTCGCAGGCGTTGTACAACTCATACCATGGGTTGGTTTATTGCTGGCACTGCTTCCGATCGCCATATTGATTCTAGCAGTTCCCTGGTGGCTAGCACTCCTCACAGCGTCGGTTATCGTCGTCGTTGGGATCTTGATGGAACGTTTAGTAGAGCCAAGGCTCTGCGGCGAGGCGCCGGTTCACCCAATTATTTCGGTCATTGCCCTGATGATCCTGGGCGAAGCGAGTGGAATTCTTGGGATGCTGATCGCGCTACCATTAGCGGCGACGTTGCAAAGCATCCTCAGCGAGATTCTCCGGTCAAATCGCGCCCCGCGTGGGATGTCATCATCGGCTGAAAGTTCCAAGCTCGAGGAAATGCAACGCCGTCTCGATGCGCTACGCACGCGAGTTCCAGAGGACGGTACCGAGCGGCACGCCATGGATGGCATGTTGAGCCGCCTACAAGAGTTGATTCAACGTACCGAGGCTATCGCACGCGATCGCGCCACGGCAGCGGAACGCACCCGCATGGCACGCACGACGCCGTTCCAACGGCGTAAAGCATCATAGAAGGGAAGAACGGGGAAAGCAGCAAGCAGTGAAGGTGGTGCCGAAGACGGGACTCGAACCCGTACCCCCTTGCGGAGAAGGGTTTTTAAGACCCTCGTGTCTGCCATTCCACCACTCCGGCACTAGGCGATATCATACCAGACCCACGCCATTTCTGCGAACCCTCATGCGAGTGTCGTCGTACTAAAATCGAACGCAATTCTCTAGCTTCCACCGCATCAAACGAACATGGCTCCACGCAAAGCGCATAGCTACGTGGAGCCATGTATGTGCACGAACGTACGCCCCGCCTTTATCCCTCGAAGATGATGCGTTCCGCACCAGCGTACACCCGAAACCGCGGCGCTCGTGCGTAGCCAACGAGTGTCATGTTCCATCGTCGTGCCAACTGCACCGACATCGCCGTCGGCGACGTGCGCGACACCACGATCGGCACGTTCATCTTACGCGCCTTACCAATCATCTCCGACGAGATGCGCCCCGAGGTTAGCAGCAGGCGATCTTCGGTTGCCGTCTGGCTCAGTAGACACTCACCCCGAATCTTATCGAGTGTGTTATGCCGCCCAACATCTTCGGCGAGGATCATGATGGCTTCGTCTGCAAGCGCCGAAGTATGCACACCACGACTGGTGCGATACAGATTGGCCTGATAATCCAGTTCGCGCATAAGCCCCGTGATCCGCGCGGCGCTGACGCGACGATCCGACACGAGCGGCGGCAGGTCGCCCGATAGATCGTCGAAGGTGATGCCGCCGCCACACCCGGAGGTCAACACACGCCGTTCCGGGCGCTGGCGCATAGGCTGTGCCAATCGCACGTCGATTGTGCCAACCGCTTCGGGGCACGAGGCGACCACCATCAATTCGTCCAGACCCGCTTCAGGAAAATACTGATAGACCTGATTTTCCTCGACATGCACCTTGAGCCGCCACACGTCACTCAACCGCGCGATAATGCCTTCCGACTGGAGAAAACCGAAGGCCAACGCGTGCAAGCGTACAGGCGAACACATGAACGTCACCAGTTCGCGTCCATCGACGTATAGAATCCAGGGGGTTTCGGCGATCACAGGGCGCTCGACCTGACGCAACACGCTGCCGTCGTAATCGATAAAGTCGAATGTAACCAGGGGTTCGGGCATTGATACTATCCTTCATGACGACGACCGGGTACTTCATCCACAGGGCTGTGATGAATGCAAGATCGTCGCCATTGCTATGGTTCAGCACAACACATGCGTGCGTGTTATGCTGTATAGATATCGGCACTTCGTTTGTAATCATAGTACGCGTATGCTCGACGTTTTATTGCTGCAACTGCCTGTTCCAAATAACCCACGCGCAAATATTCCCCTGGCGGCGGGCTATCTGAAAGCCTATGCCCACCAGCAAGGGTTGCTCGATCGCGTCGCCATCGAGATCATGCCACGTCGAATCGCCGATGCTGGAGGCGACGCCTACATCGTCGACGAGATCGTGCGACGAAACCCCGACGTGATCGGCGTGTCGCTCTACACCTGGAACAGCGAACGGTCGCTCGCCATTGTCGAACAGGCAAAACAACTGCTACCGCAGATGTTGGTAGTGGTTGGCGGTCCCGAAGTCCAGCACGATAACGCCTGGATCGTCGAGCATCCGGTGGTCGATGTCGCCGTAACCGGCGAGGGCGAGCAGACGTTCGTGGCGTTGCTCCGCGGATTGTTGGACGAACGTGGCCGGAACGCATCGCTGGACATTCTGCGACCGTGCTGGCTATGCGGCGTCGAAGGCATCGCCCACCGTCACGGCGACGAGCGCGTCTGGACGAGCAACCGCGTGGGACTCGACGACCTGACGGTGATACCGTCGCCCTACCTGCTGGGCTATCTGCCAATCGAAGCGGGCGACATGGCCTTCGTAGAATGTTCGCGCTGGTGTCCCTATCGCTGCTCGTTCTGCTTATACGGACGCAACATGGGCGCGAAACTCGGCAAGCGTTTGTTCCCCTTGGAGCGCGTTGTCGCCGAAGTCGCCTGGGCGCAGGAACACGGAGCATCGGCGGTGCATTTCGTCGAAGCCAACCTGAATCTGCTACCGTACTTTCGTCAACTTACTGCCGAACTGGAACGCATCAACGCCGACCGGAGCTTACAGATTTATGCCGAATTGCGCGGCGAACATCTCAGCGACGAAGCGGTAGATCGCCTGGTCCGCGCTGGACTACACACTGCCGAAGTTGGCCTCCAATCCGCGAACCCCACGGCGCTGCGAGCGGTCGAACGGCGCACGGACCTCCTAAAATGGGCTGCCGGAACGCGCAGGCTGTACGCACGCGGTATCGAGGTATTCCTCGACGTGATTCTGGGGTTGCCCGAAGACGACGAGGCGGGCGTGCTTGGAACGCTCGATTGGATCGCCGAGCAACAGCTTGGACCATACGACATCTTCACGCTCCAGGTGCTGCCCGGAACGGCGGTGCGCGAACGCGCCGAACACCACCACCTGGTGTTTCAAGAGCGCCCACCCTATTATATTCTTGGGACCGAACAGCTATCCTATGCCGAGCTACGGGCGCTACGATGGGAACTCAAGGAGCGTGCAGGTTTCGATCCGCGTGAGGTGGAGGGCATACCCGAACCACGTGGCCTCGCCGCCGAGCATGGCGGGTGGTCGTCGCACGCCGCCAACGCCGCGTTGCCGACGCTCCTGGACTACATCAGGCTCGATTGCCAGCATCAGCGCGATTGGGAACACCTGGGTCGGCGACTGGCGCGGCACGTCGCAAGCCGCGTCACGCTGCATGTCCGCGATTTCGACGCCGACGTGATACGGCGCGTGTGCTGGCCCATCGCCCATGCCAACCCGACGATCTGCTGGGACATCGTACTTGACGGCGATATGCCTGAGCCGTACATCCTGCGAGCACTACGCGACGAATGGCCACACACCATCGGATACCTGGACCGTATCGCCGTGTACGAACGAGCGGCTCCCGAACCACCCCACGGACAGGCCACGCCACGCTTTATCATCGTCATGCCCTGGGGGACGGCGCTCGATCCGTTACGCTATGAAGGCACCGCACGTATCTTCTGGCGAATCGACCCCGCCGATGCCGAACTCCGCGCCATTGCGGCCTACGGCGGCGATGGCATCGTCGTCAGGCATCAGGACGCCGAAACGCACGCGATGCTCGAACGATGGAGCGCGGAGCACGGCTTTGCGGTGTGGATCGAAAGCGACGTTACAGGTGAGGACGAGCATACGATCTACTATGATACGACCTTCACCACGACACCTGACCAGACATACGGCTGAAAAGGTCGTGCTAGTTTGCGCGAAAGCGTGATAGACACCGTATCAATAGATAGTTGTCCAAACTACACAGGGCTTGGGTAAAGCCCAGCCGAAAGCAGCCAAACCTCAAAGAGTGTCATGCTGAGTGAAGCGAAGCACCTTTCCGAACTGAGAAACAAGACTGCTTCGGCCAGCGGACTGCTCAGCAGTGACCGTTCTCCGGGAAACGTGCTCTGGATCGGACCTTGACGGAGCCCTTGCCCAACGAAATCAAGCTATTGACATGCATATACCGCTCTGCTAATCTTGATTCATTATGAGACGTATCGAGCTTCGAGCAGGATTTAGTTTTGAATTGGGCGGCTTTCGCGGTGCCATACTCGCCGTGAACCATAGGATCGCTGCGCCCAAAACACATACCTTTTAACGAACATTTGTCGATATTGAAGTGTATGCAACCGTGGGCCAGTGATGGTTCACGGATTTTTTGTGCTTCGCGCAGGACGTGGACCCACTGGCTTCGCGTTTGCCCCGGAGAACAATTCCTATGACGATTGTCAGCGTACAACACATCACTAAATCATACGGCAGCCGCCTGATCATCGGTCCGATCACCTGGACCTTTAACGAAGACGCACGCATTGGGTTGGTTGGCTCGAACGGGGCAGGCAAATCGACCCTCCTGCGTATGATCGGCAACCTCGAACAACCCGACCAGGGCGAAATCGTGAAACGCCGCAAGCTACGGGTGTCATATCTACCCCAGGAAGTCGCGGGCGATGCACGCGGCGTCCTGACGACCGTGATCGCCCACCGCCCCGACATCGCCGACCTCGAAGCCCAACTGCACGCTATCGAAGCACAATTCGTCGATCCACTCGTCGTCGGCGACGCCGACCGCTTCGCCGCGTTGCTCGACCAACAGACCAGGGTGCTGGAACACCTGGACGAACAGGGGGGAGCACGGGTACGCAATCAGGCAATCGCGCACCTCCGGGCGCTTGGCATCACTGACGAAGACTTCGAGACGCCAACACATCTGCTCAGTGGCGGTCAGCGTAAGCTCATCGCGCTCGCTGGATGTCTGTTGCAGCAACCCGAACTCCTGCTGCTGGACGAGCCGGACACCCATCTCGACCTCGAACACAAAGCATTGCTGGAGGCTCTGATACGCGATTTTGAAGGTGCCATCGTGATCGTTTCGCACGACCGCTACCTGCTCGACGAAACCGTGACCGCGATTGTCGAAATTGAGAACCGCGAATTGCGTGTATGGGAAGGCAACTATTCGGCCTACGCTGTCGCAAAAGAAATCGGACTATTGCGTCAGCAGGAGCTATTCGTTTCACAGCAAAAAGAGATCGCCCGACTCGAAGAAGCCATCGCCCGCTTCAAGCTGTGGGCGTCCATCACGGTCAACGAGCGCCATGCACGTCAGGCGCGGGTCAAGCAGCGCCAGATCGACCGCATGGACAAGGTGGAGCGTCCGGTTCTCGAACGCAAGCAGATGAGTCTACGGCTCAACCCCCATCAGCGTGGCGGGCAAAAGGTGGTGGAACTGCGCGACGCGGGCATGGCCTTCGACGACAATCTGATCCTGCTCGGCCTCGACCACACGATCACCAACGGCGAGCGCGTCGGCATCGTGGGACCCAACGGCGCGGGCAAAAGCGTGCTG
Source organism: uncultured Chloroflexia bacterium (assembly GCA_963790835.1). Taxonomy (GTDB): domain Bacteria; phylum Chloroflexota; class Chloroflexia; order Chloroflexales; family Kallotenuaceae; genus JBBSGA01. The sequence goes on along the minus strand of CAWBPU010000002.1, from coordinate 267,503 downwards.
GGGAAGATGCTGATGGGGCAACTCACGCCGACCTACGGCGAAGTCTATCGCGGACCAAGCATCAACATCGGTTACTACGCGCAAGGCAGCGAAACGCTCGACCCCAACGCGACGCTGGTCGAGACGATCCGCGCAGTCAAGCCAATGTACGAGGAGCAGGCCGTGGCCTTCCTCGGATCGTTCCTGTTTCCCTACCGCATCGTCACGCAGAAGGTCCACACGCTGAGCGGCGGCGAACGCTCGCGGCTGCAACTCGCACGCCTGATGCTGATGGGTGCCAACTGCCTGATCCTGGACGAGCCGACCAACCATCTCGACATCGCATCGGCGGAAGTGCTGGAAGGCGCGTTAGCGACCTATAGCGGCACCGTGATCGTGATCTCTCACGATCGCTACTTTCTCGATCGCGTCGTCGATCGCACGATCGAGATCGTCGATGGGGGGATCGAACTGTACGGTGGCGGCTACAGCGCCTACCTGGAAGAAAAAGCCCGCCGGGCGGCGATGCGCGCGCACGCCGAGGAGGAACGCCAACGCCGTGAAGAAGAAGAGCGCCAGCAGCGCGAGGCACAGGCGAAGAAGCGACGCCGAGCGACAAGCAATAAGCAACAGCCGGCGAAGATACAAACCACAAACAGGGGACGCGAAGGGTGACACGACGAACGACGAGGGCAGCATATGCTGCCCTCGTCGTTCCGTTCACACCATTGCTGCCTAGCGTCGCTTTGCCCGTGCCTTGGCGGCTCGCAGACGCGCCATCGGATCGTCGCTGGCGGCATCAGCGGGCACGGCGCTCGCTTCGCTCGTCACACGGCGCGTTTCTTCAGCCGACGGTCTTTCGACGACTGGAGCGGACATGCGTGGTGCCTGGCGTGAGCGGCGCGGCACCAGCGACCTCCGGCGCAGTTTCGGCGGGCAGGCGGGCGTTCCGCACATTCGCACGGCGTTTGGCACGTTGCAAGTTGCCCAGCACTGGTGATGTAGCGGGTACCACGCTCGGTCGCATCCGTCCCATGACTTTCTGCTGTGCCTCGGTGAAATCGCGACGGCGTAGACCCAGGCGGCGCACACCGATATCGAACGGCAGCAACAGCGCCACCAGCAACAGCAGCGGGAACCCGATCTCCTGAGCGCGGGTGACGGCGCTCACGTTATGCTCGAACACAGTTTCAGGGGAAGTGAGCACCGCACCGCCAGTGTCGCGGGCGATCAATTCCAACAAGGCTGGATTGCCCGATCGCTGGCGATATTCCGGTGAGTATGGTACGACCAGGCCAATCGTCGCACGTCCAAGCGCTTCTTTGCCGCTGGCTGCCGCGATTTCCAACAGGTACGATCCGGTGGGAGGGCTGGAAAGCGTCGCCTGGTATTGCCCCGGCGCGACCTGTCGCAACGTAATCGCCTCCGTCGTGCCATCGGGACCGACCAGTGTTGCGTTCACGGTTGCATCGGTGCGGGGTTGCCCCTCGCTGTCCTGAAGTTCCGCCGTGATGATCGCCTGGGTGCCTTCGACCCGTGCTTCGGCGCTGAGTGTGCCTGTATCTTCAGGGGGAACCGTCCAGCCGACGAGTTGCGCCCCGAAGCGACCAAACTCATCCCAGGCTACGAGGTCACGACCCCATTTACCCTTGGTATCACTGGTCCAGGCGACGGTGCGCCCCAGGCCGTATTGCCACTGTGCCAGCACCGGATCGCCGTCGGGCGAGCGCAGAATTTCGCGTGCGGCGTTCTTAATTTGCGTGCCATTGTAGCCATACAGCGTGGGCCAACCCGCGCCGGTTAGGCCGCGCAGGATCGGCGAATCGCCAACCAGGGTCGGTACAAACGGCTGCTCGATGATGAACGAGCCAATCGTTTTGATCGTTTCTTCGACAAAGATCTGCGGCACGTCTTCCATCAGCGACGCTGCATAATAGCGTCCCGCCCCACGGTTCGCCAGTTGTTCAAGGTAGGGCGCCGAGCCAGCACCCGCGGCGATTGTCGACAGCGTGATGCCTTCGGCACGCAGTTCATCGGCGATGTCGGTGTTGTCGCCCGCAGAACTCCAGCCATCGGTCAGCAATATGACGTGCTTAACTTTGGCATCGGTCTTTTCAAGCGAGGCTTTGGCAGCCAACAAGCCCCCACGCACATTGGTCTGTCCGTCGGGCGCGACCGGGGCGATGGCACGCTCGATCGTTTCGAGCGATGGCATGCGTTGCGTTTCGATCGCCCAATGGGGAGCACTGTCGAAGGCGACCACACCCAATCTGTCGTCAGGCTGCAGTAACGCGCTGGCCTGGATCACCGCTTCCTTGGCAATATCGACCTTCTGTACCCCACCCCCCAGTCGGTCGTTGCTCATGTTGGCACCACTACAATGGCACGCAGCCATCGAACCGGATTTATCGATCACGAACACTATCGCAATATCGGGACGCCGCCGTTTATCCTTGACTTCCATATCGACCGGCAACGCAGCCTCGATTGGCGTTTTGCCCCATCCACCGACGCCAAAGGTACGCTCGCCGCCGATCATCACCAGACCGCGCCCAAGTTCGCGCACGTAGGCCGGAAGCGTTTCCATAGCGCGTGCCGGAATCGCGCCAGCATGGACGTTGAGCAAGACCACCGAATCGTAGCCGCCCAGATCGGCGAGCGCCACGGGCATCGCCTGTGCTGCCACGACCGTAGGATTCATACGGGCGCTTCGGAGCGCCGCCGCCAGATTATCTGCATCGCCCGCTGCACCTTCGACAAGCAACACACGCGGCTCGCCCTGGATATCGATCAGCGCGGCGGCGATGTTATTCTGAGTGCGGGTGTCGCCGTCGGCGACGATTTCGGCCTGATAGCGTACGAACCCATCGGCGTTGGCTTCAAAAGGATAATTAAAGGTCTGACGTCCTGCTCGCAGTTGCACGCGCTGCTCGTTCACAACTTCGGAACCTGCGTAGATACGCAGGAGCGCGGGACTAGCGATGGTCGATTCGACCACGACTTCCAGGTTGACCATCTGCCCCTTGCGAACCTGAGCGGGCGCGCGCACATCTGATACCTGTACGAGATCGTTCATTTCAGTCTGATCGAGCGATACAACTTCGACCGGAACACCGCGTGCGGCTGCTAATTCGATAGCGTTCCGCACATCACCCGCGTTCTCGCCGCCGTCACTCAGCAGCACGATGCGTTTCTGAGTGTCGGCGGGCAACATCGCCAATCCCAGGCTGATGGCTTCGCCCAGGTTCGTGCGTGCCGCGACGGGAACGGACAGCAGACGCCGCAGACCTTTTTCTACCGACGGTGCGCGTTCGACCAATGCGTTTTCGCCGAACACGACGATGGCAGCACGGTCGCTGTCAGGCATGGTCTGGAGCGCATCGCGCACGAATTGCTCGGCGCGCGTGCGCGCTTCGGGACCGACCGAGTCCGAACTATCGACCAGGAAGATCGTCGTGAGTTGATCGACCCGTCGCACCACCTGCGTTCCAGCGATGCTGCCGATCAAAGCAACCAACAGGGCGGTACGGAGGATGAGGCTAGCCCAGAAACGTCCGCGTGATAATCGGCGCGGCGTAGCGAGCGCGAGCGCCCATAACGGTAGGAGCAGGAGTAACAGCAATAATGCTGCGGGATAAATAAAGGATAAATACATGCTCATCCGATCGAAGTGGCGATGACAACAGCCTTGCTCATGCTTCAGCGCCGCCGTTGCGACGGACGTTCCGGCACAGTGCGACGGGCTGAACGCCAGGACGGTCGCGCTGGCATGGGCGCGGCATCGCCTTCCGGTGTTGCTGGCTGTTCACTAGACGACGGAGGATCGTTAGAAGTTCCACCGCCGGAGGTGACAGTTGCCTGAATTGGTGCGGCGAGATCAGGCGCGGCATTCGGCTTGCGCGCCCGCAAGAGCGCTTCGGCACGGCGCAACGCGGCACTCGACTGTGAAGGTTGCGCGGACCGACGAGAGCGCAGAGCTTGTCGAAGCACCGCTGGAACAACCATGGTGGGAACGAGTAGCCGCCGAATCGCGATGTCGACAGGCCACAGCAGCACAGCGATCCAGAGCAACCACCAGGTAATCGGAGCAACCATGCGTGCTGCGGTATTTGACCGCACGAACGCATCTGATGCCGGAAAATCGACTCTGCCGCCCGTCGCGTCCGCGAGCGCTTTCAACAGCCCCGGATTGCCATCACGGTTAAGATATTCGACGGACGATGGCACAATCGCGCCGCCCGTCGCCAATAACTGCGCCGCGCCGGCGGCATCACTCGTCGTCACCTGCACGCGATACACACCAGCATCGGGCATCGGCACGCTACCGCGGTACACCCCCGGTTCGCGCTCGACCAACGGAACGTCGATGACACTGTTGTCAGGACCGAGCAAGCGTCCGGCAGGGCGGGCCGCTCGCTCGTCGCTGTTAGCACGTAGCTCGACCACTACCGACGATCCTGCCAGCGATGTGCTGACCTCGTAGCCATCGACGATCGACGGCTGAATCAGGGCATCGACAAGCTGACTGCTGAAACGCCCGAAGCCCTGCCAGCCGACCCAATCCTTCGCCCAGCGTCCTTCCATATCGGGCGTCCAGGCTGCCGCACGTCCCAGACCATACTGCCAGACCGCCAGTACAGGATCACCGGTCGGTGTCGCAAGCGCGACCTGCGCGGTATCGCGGGGGGTGACAGCGTTATAGCCGTATAGTTGCGGCACTTCGCGCAGTTCGTTGACGACGGCCGCCGCCGGACCGAGCGGGTCCGCCAATCGCGGCGTAAAGGTTTCCTCAACGATCCCGCGTCGTGCGATACGTACGGTTTCATCGAAGAACAATCGTGGAATGTCGTTGTAGTTCAGCGCCTCGTAGAAGCGCCCACCCGTGACCGGGGCGATATCACGCAGATGGGTATCATAACCGTCGCCAACGCCGACCGTGGAAAGAGTAATACCATCGTTTCGTAGTCGTTCGACCACATCATCGTAATTCTGGTCGGCTTGTCCGTCGGTGAGCAACACAACATGCTTGATCTTGGCCTCGGTACCCTCCAGCGCTTGGGCAGCAAGCTCCAACCCTGGACGCAAGTTGGTGCCGCCGCCCTCATTCACACTGGAAACACTGTTCAGAAATTCATCCGTGGTGGGCTTCGGTTGCAGGTCGATGACCCACTGCGCGGATTCATCGAACATCACCAACCCCACCTTATCGTTGTCTTCCAGCGCGGCGTATGCTTGCGCCACACCTTCTTTCGCCAGATTCAACTTATCGCCGGACATCGATCCAGAACGGTCGATCACCATCACCAGCGCGACATCAGGGCGCATTTCGGCTCCGCGTGTACGCATAGTGACGGGCAACGCGCTTTCAACAGGCGTCCCAAGGTAGCCGCCAGCCGCATAGCTATCTTCGCCGCCAACCATCATGAGCGCATGCCCTAGCTCGCGTACATACGTAGGCAGCAGCCTGACACCGGCTTCCGGCAGCGTGCGGTAGGGCGTATCGACCAGCACGACCGCGTCGAAGGCATCCAGTGCCACCAGCGATTGCGGCAACGCGCCGGGTCGCTCGACAGCGACCATCAGGCCAGCACGTTCGAGCGCAGTCGCGAGATTGTCGGCGCGACCAGGCGCACCTTCGATCAGTAGCACCCGTGGTGGTCCAATCACGTCGGTAAAGCCGAAGGCGACATTATTCGCACCCACGCCATCACCAGCAGCCTCGACACGTACTTCCCAGGTATGAAAGCCGCTGGGGGCGACCGCAGACAGCGGAACGCGCGTGATGCCCGCCTGTAGTTCGACGGTCGTATCGAGGACAAGTTGACGATCGCGCAGCAAGCGCAACCGTGCGGCCCCGGCGTTGGTGCTGCGAACCTGCACCGTCAGGCGCACATTCTGACCTTCACGCGCCGAGCCGGGGGCTTCGAGCGCTTCGACCGATACATCCTCCTCCGGCGCGGGACCGATCAGTGACACCGTTTCGATGGGGATACCGGCAGCCTGTGCTTGCAACGCCGCTTCGAGCGCGGCGGGTGAGGTTTCCGCGCCATCCGACAGCAAAATGATGCGTCGGCGTGAATCGGCGGGAAGTGCCGCCATACCAAGTTGAAGCGCTCGTCCGATATCGGTGGCGCTGCCGTCCGGCACTTGCGTGATCCGCACCAGGGCTCTATCAGGGGATGGCGGACGCTCCAGGAAGGCGTTTTCTCCAAAGACCACAACGCTGGCGCGGTCGCCTTCGGGCATACGCCGCAGTGCATCGGCGATGTACGTCTCGCCTTTGGTACGTGCGGCGGGGGAGATCGAGTCGGAACTGTCGAGAATAAAAACCGTGGTCATTGCAGGAGCGGCGCGTACCAATTGCGTGCCAGCCAGCGCAAGCACCAGAGCCGCCAGGATCACGGTGCGAATCAGCAGCGAAGTCCAGATACGCCACGCGGCGACGGCTCGCCCTCGCGTGCTCGCACGCACGATCATGCGTCCCGCGATCGCGATACCCCAAAGGGGTATAAGGAGGAGCAACAGGAACAGCAACGCAGGTTGGACGAACGACAGGCCCATGCTCACATCATACCCTGCTACCAGGGCCAGCGCCAACTTGCGTGTTTAGTTGTTTGTTACGGTCATGTCGCCCACGGTGAGATGAAAGACGCAACCCGGTTGGGTTTCAATGGCGATCCGCAACGCGGTCATCGGTTCGGCGCTAGCTACGCGAGCGAGTTCTTCTCCCGCTACAGAGGCGACGAGTTCTGTGCCGTTCCATACGAATTGCACCGCTGTCGGCGTGTATACAGGGAATCCCGTGCCACTACCGTCGATGAATTCGTCGTCGACGGCGAAATCGACCCAAGGGTAGCCTTCGCCGGGACCGACGCGCATCTGGAAATCGCGCCCGTCGCCCAGCGTTGTGTGGAAGATCGAGCCACCAGGAGCGTGACCTTTGGACCAATGCAGGGTGAGGGTAAAGGAGATTTCCTTGGCGGGTGCCAGGTCGCTGGCGCGTCCCGTCACGCTCGACGACACCGCCACACGTGCCTGGTCGTCGGTGACACGCAAATGCAGCACACCGCCCGTGTCGTAAATCGTACGGGCGTCCGTGGCACCGAGCCATCGATAGGCGCTGGCGGGTGACGCGGCAAGGAGCGGCGCGAACGTGGGGCGGTCGATCAAAATCTCGGACACCCAGGCCACCTCACCCTTGATCGATGAACCCTGCGCGGCATGCTCGGTCAAATCGACCAGATACCAGCCCTCGCTCACCCCCAATACATTCACAACATCGCCATCATGCACAGTGCCGACGATGGTGCTGTCGGTGGTGGGGTTGAGGCGCACGTTCCCGACGGCGACGCGAACGGTGCTGGTAATGGCAGTGGTAGCCTTAGCGACACTTGCGGCACGTTGCAGGAACAATTGTCCATTCGTCGCCGAAATCTCGACCGCAAGATCATCGTCTGAACGATTTGTAGGTGGATCAGGCTCAATCGAGTTAACGACATCAAGGGATGCGAACCGAGTAGAGCGCGCGGACATATCAAGAGGTTCGCTCACAACAAGCAGTGGAGGCGCATCATCACCAATAGTTGTACGAGCGCGTGCGATAGAGGGAACGCCCAACACGTATATGATCACGACGACCAGGATTGCTCCACCCCAACCCCGACTCAAGATCGAAGGCATCAATATTTTATTTGTTCTGCGCTGGACATCGAGGTGCATACGCATCCCACCCTCGCCCGAAGACTCGGCGTTTATGGCGGTGGCTCCGCCACCATAATTATAGCGCACAAACTATCGCGCCTTGGTTAGACACTGGTTCTCTGCTCTGCTAAGCACTTCGAGGATCACGCGAACGACGCCAGCGTTGGCGCAACAGCGCAATGGCGGGGCGTTGGTATACCAGCCATTCCACAACCAGCACGACTAATCCGACTCCCGCCAACCAACGCCAGAACTCCGAACGACCGTTGCGCTCGGTTGTGACGGCGACGGCCTGGCCACTATCCTGCACGATCGCGAGTTGGCGCAACGGCGCGACACGCGATTCACCGGAGTTTTGCAGGTTGACCGCGACCGCACGTTCGAGTGCAGGAGCGCCGGGACGCATGATATTGATGCTGTACACACCCAGCGCGTCAGTATTGGCGAATACCGCCTGTCCGTTTGCGGGCTGTAGCTGTACCGTCGAGCCATCGGGCAGCGTGACCCGCACTGCCGAAGCGTCCGGCGGCACCGGAACCACCAATGGTTGCCCCGGCTGAAGCTGTGCTGTTCCACCGCTTTGTCCCGGCGCGAGGTAGCCATTGAGGTTCGACAGCAGCAGCGGGAACGCTACCTGAAGCGGCAAATCCGACTCATAGAGCGCGAAGCCCAGGATCGCGATACGTCGTCCGCCTTCTTCTCCCGCAAGCAAGATCGGCCCGCCGTCGCTGTCGATAACCGTCCGCGCCCAGATCGGCTTCGGTATTTGAGCGGCACGCAGGACGTTAATCTCCGCGACCGATATATTCTGGAGCAACGCGTCGCCACCCGCCACCGGACGCAACCCCGGATATTCCAACTCTCCCGTCACGGAAAACAACGCCGAGGAGCGGATCGGTCCGATGAACAGCAGGTTGCCCGCTGGTAGCGGGTCAGGCACGACGCCATCGAGGACGGTCAGCGCGACCGTATCAGTAAAGCTCGTCGTTGAGGTCGGCACGCGGGTCACGTTAAGCCCTGGTAGCGTCGCGAATCCTGCTTCCAGGAAGCGGTTACCATCCGACACGATCCGCACCTTGGCGCGTTCCGTGGTGCCGCCCACCGCCCACGCCCGGTCGTCGGTCGTCAGTGTGTCGGTTCCTTCCAGCCGTGCGGTCGCCCGCTGCACCGATGCGGCAACATCGGCGACAATTGACTGATCGCTGCCGGGATCGATCTGTAACTCATAGACGTTGAACAGTTGACCGTCTAGTTCCACGATCAGACGGCGCGTGACCGGGGCCGTGCCGTAGTTAGTCGCCTGGATGAACAGTTGTTGGCCACCTGCGCCCGGTTGCAGCACAAACGCCGAGATCGCGACGTTTTCGGCGCTGGTACCGACCGGGAAGAAACGTACACGCCCCGGCACCCGCGCCTGCTCGGGAACCGTCACCTGCCCGTCCGAGATGATCGCAACATCCGAATCGGCCTCACGCGCAGCCAACGCACTGGCGAGCGCGAGCGCCTGACTGAGATCGGAGCCGCCACCATTGCGAAGTTCGATGCCATTGATTGCGGCACGCAACTCGCGCGGATCGGAGGACGCCGACGCCGGAACTTCCATCGTGCCGCCGAAGGCGATCACGGTCGCACGCCCGTTGTCAGGCAGTTGGTCCACCAAGCGCAAGGCTTCGCGCTTCGCCGCCACCAAGCGTTCACCACCAACATCAGTCGCGGCCATGCTGCCGGAGCGGTCGATCATCAGAATCAGGTTGCGGCCCGCGATGCCCGTCGTGCGAATAAACGGACGCGCCAGGGCAAAGATCAACAGGAACAATAGCAGCAGTTGCAGCAACAGCAGCAGGTTACGGCGCAACTTCTGCCAGGGCGCGTTCGCTTCCACGTCGCGCACCATGCGCTGCCATAAGAATGTCGAGGACACGATGCGTTCTTCACGTCGCAGTTTTAGCAGATACATCGCGATAATAACGGGCGCGAGGACGGCAAGAGCGAGCGCACCAGGAGCAAGTAAATTCATGACGACTCTTTATATTGCGGTCAAAGGAACGCAGAAACAGCGACCTATCGCTTCAATTATAGTGAATAGACGCTGGCCCACGCCGAAAGTTCCCTTCGTATTGTACGTGGAATCGGCAAGGTACACAGTATCACGCTATGGCTGGACAACACCCCACGCACCACACAGGAGCATTCTTATGACAACAGCACTATGGTCGGCACGTTCCCTCACCGTGATAGGACACCCTGATGCTGCCGTGCGTACATACCTGGGGTACAAGCAAAGGTTGTCAGAGACCAGTTCCCACGTCGTCGCTCTGAGCCCAGGCCGTCCACGAATGCGGCACGAATACACGAATGAGGCGTTCTCCACGCTTCTCTTCTTGCCGGACTTCGTCCTCCCTCCCATCGTTCACACACACGCGCAATGATGGGAGGATTCGTGTATTCGTGCCCCATTCGTGGACGGCTCGAACACCAAACGACGCCGCAGGAGCCACGCGTACATCGCCACTGACAACCTTTGCCTACACCCCATACCTGACCTCACTCCTGTTTGGAATTCATTCTTTGGTATACTAGCAAGCAGTGAATACTTCGTGCTCATTTTCCACTTCGAACACCATCCTGGCCTAATCGTGCGGTCCTGGATCGCGCTCCTGTTTCTGGCAATTGGTATCATCATGCTTGTCGTCGGACCGCCGCTCATTCGCGTTGTGATCGCGGGCGCGATGCTGCTTGCGCCTGGCTGGTTGCTGTGGTCCTGGTTGGGCAAGGCTGTGCGTCTGCCGGCGCTGGCACATATCGGCGTGATCGTCGGGCTGAGCCTGAGCGTGATTCCACTCGTCTTTTTATGGCTCAATCTGGTCGGCATCTCGCTTCCGGCGGTTGCGGTGCGCCTCGCAGCAGGGATCGCCAGCGGCATCGCCATATGGCATCTTGTACGCCGAACCAATGGTGACGAGCAACGCTTTTCGCTCGTCCCGGTCGAAGGCGCGGCTATCATAACCGCACGAATTTCCCGGCGACACGTTCCGCTGTGGCTGGTGGTGGGCCTCGGTGCGGTCGCACTCATGACATTTGGGCTACGGTTGTACCAGATTCGCGACATCGTACTGCCGTTGTGGGTCGATTCAGTTCACCATGCGTTGCTGATTCGGATCGTCGGCGAAACAGGCCGGATTCCGACAACGCTGCTACCCTACGTCGAAGTCGAGCATCTGGTCTACCACTGGGGCTACCATGTCATCGCCGCCACCTGGCGTGCGCTCACCAGCCTACCGATTCCCGTCTTGATGCTCCTGAGCGGACAACTTATTAGCGCCCTGCATGTGTTCGGCGCGTACACACTGGGGGCATACCTCACGCGGTCACCGTTGAGCGGGCTGTTCGCGGGATTGATCGTAGGGTTATTGTCGCTCATGCCTGCCTATTATGTCACCTGGGGCAGATACACCCAACTTGCCGGATTATTGTTGCTTCCCGCGCTCATCGTGCTTTCGTGCGTGGTGGTCGAGCAACCGCGCCTATCACGTGGCACGCTGACGCTGGCAGCGATCGCGCTCGCCGGACTGATCCTGATCCATTATCGCGTGCTGGTGTTCTACGCGGCCTTCATGTTGCCGTGGAGCCTCCTGTTCGTCATCGCGAACCCGCGTCGTATTCCACAGGCGCTGGGGCGACTGGCTGCGCTTGCCGTGCTGAGTTTGCTGTTCGCCGCGCCATGGGTATACGAGATCGCCAAGGAAGTGCTGGTGCCGCTGGCGCGACAACCAGGTGCTTTGGCGGGATCGGACAGTTATAACAACATCGACCCTACGCTGCTGTGGACGACCAACAGCTACGGCCTTTTCACCGTCGCCGCGAGTGGCCTTGCGGCGGCGCTCGTATTGTTGCGCTGGCGCGTCGTCGCCGTCGCAGGGTGGATAGCGACGATGGCACTGGTCGCAAACCCGGGCGTTCTCGGCCTTCCAGCATCCTGGTTCATTAACAACCATTCGGTCCTGATCACGTTGTTTCTGCCGATCAGCGTCCTCGCCGCATTTGGCGCTCGCCAACTCGTCGCCATACTTGACGCTCTGATGCGACGGCGACGACGCTGGCTGTTACAGGTGGCGGTCGCGTGTGCCGTGATCGGCCTCGCCGCGCGCGGTACGTGGCAGTTCCGCGATGTCGTCAACCAGGGAACCGTGCTGGCGGCAGCAGCCGACCTTCCGGCGCTCGATTGGGTCAGCCAGCATACACCAACAAACGCACGCTTTCTGATCAACGCCGCGCCGTGGCTCAATCAAGCCTATCGTGGCACCGACGCAGGCTGGTGGCTGTTGCCGCTGGATGGGCGTTGGACCAGCACTCCCCCTGCCCTTTATGATTACGGTAGCCCGGAATACGTCACGAGGGTGGCGCACCGTAGCAATGTCGTCGCATCGTTGCAGCCAAGCGATGAAGCAACACTTGATGCGCTCATTCGTGAGAACAACATCGATTATGTGTTCATCGGCGCAAAAGGAGGTCCGATCAAACCCGATATGTTGTGGGGAAGGCCACAGTACGAAGCGGTATACGATCAAGATGGCGTCGTCATTTTCGCGGTGCATCCTTAAATGCCGTCGGGGAGGCTATAATTAACGCACGTACAATGACAAGCGACACAACCAAGCAAGGGAACGCTCGGCGATGAGTACCGACCTCCGACAACTGAGCGAGCGGGAGATCGAGATCCTACGCCTCGTATCGAGTGGGCTATCGAACCAGCAGATCGCTGGGCAACTCGGCATCAGCGCAAACACGGTGAAGGTGCATCTTCGCAACATCTTTTCCAAGATCGGTGCTGCCTCGCGCACGGAAGCGACGTTGTACGCCGTTCGCACCGGACTGGTGACGATTAACACTACCGCGACGCCCGGTGTGGATGATGCCGTTCTCATACCGGAGCCCGATGAACCTTTGCAGCAGGAGTTGTCATCGCTGATCCTGGAGGAGTCGCCTGCCGAGCAAGCGTCACCCCCCGATGGACCGGAACCGACGACCGTTTCAATCGAAAGTGACAAACTCACGCCGACCGAGCGGGCGGCCGCCCAACGCGAACACGTAGCTGCGACAATCCGCACGTCACGGCTGCAGGACACACGCGGTTTTCGCCTGGTGTTGCTGCTCGTACTGGCTCTGACGCTTGGTGGCGGCATTGTCGGTGCAGTCTGGGCTAACTCGCGACCCAATACCACGGTCACGCCAACCAATGGAACGACGATGCCGACGAACACAGAACGTTCGCGCTGGCAAGACCTTCCTCCGGCAACCGAGAAGCGCGCGGCGTTCGCCATCGCCACGGTCAACGACGTGATCTATGCCATCGCTGGCGAGAATGAGAGCGGGATTTTGAGCAGCGTCGCACGCTTCGATCCGCAATTTTCTACCTGGACCTCGCTTTCGAGCAAACCCACAGGGGTTGCCGATGTCCATGCTGTCGTGCTGGGCGGACGTATCTATGTCCCTGGCGGTCGATTGTCCACCGATCCCGCGAACATCTCCCGCACCTTCGAGCGCTACGATCCGCGCTCTGAAAGCTGGGAAAAGCTGCCCGATCTGCCGCAACCGCGCTCCGCGTATGCGCTTGCCGCACTGGAAGGCAAGCTGTATGTGTTCGGAGGTTGGGATGGCACATCGTACCGTGCAGAGGTGTTTGCGTATGATCCCGACGCCGACAAATGGAGTGAGCAGACGGCAATGCCAACCGCGCGAGCTTTTGCGGGTGCCGCTGTCGTCGATAACAGCGTGTATGTGCTGGGCGGCGTGAATGACACTGGCGAACTTAACAACAATGAATCGTATGCCCCTGCTCAGGAAGGCGCACAGCCATGGATACGCCATGCGCCGATGCCCGAAGCCCGCAGCCACTTTGGAGCCGCCGCCGCGTTGACGATTATCCATGTCATCGGCGGCACGAACAGCGAACTGCAACCCTTGAAGTACAATGTTCGGACAGATAATTGGCAAACCTTCGCCGCGGCGCCTATCGCGGTCGGCAGCCAACCCGGCGTTGTGCTGCTCGAAACCAGCATTGTCAGCTTGGGTGGAATGCCGTCTGCTGACACCTATGCGTACGACATGCAAAGCTATCAGGCGTTGTTCACAACCGTACTACCCTAAAGGATGAGCATGAAGTCAACGCCGCCACTGGTGTATCTGGTGGTCCTGAATTGGAACGGTTATGCCGACACGCACGAGTGTTTAGTTTCGCTCGCCGATCTTGCCTATAGCAACTATCGCGTGCTGGTTGTCGACAACGCCTCGGTCGACGATAGTCCGCAACGTATCGCCCGCGAGCATCCCGAAGCCGAACTGGTGATCCTACCTGTCAATCAGGGTATCGCGACCGGATATAACCGTGGCATCGAGGCCGCTCTCAAACACGGTGCTGACTATGTCATCGTGATGAACAATGACCTCGCTTGCGATCCAGCGTTCGTCGCACATATGTTATCTGTCGCCCAGGCATCACCGCGCTGTGGCATCGTCATGCCCAAGATTTACTACTACGAGGCACCGACGACGATCTGGTCCGCCGGCGCATATGCGCGGTGGATGCCAACGAACATCGTGCTACGTGGGCGCGTGCAGCCTGATGGGCCACAGTACGATAGCGTCGTACCGCTCGATTTCGCCCCTAGTTGCTGTCTGTTGTTGACACGCGACCTCTGCGAACATCTGCTGTTCGATGAACATTACTACTTTTATTATGATGACTGGGATTTCTGCAAGGCCGCACGCGACCTCGGGTATACGTTGATGTTCGCACCAGCGGCACACCTCTGGCACAAGGTGTCGCGGGCGACACAAAACAGCCCCAAGTCATTGCGCTGGTGGAAGATTTTGGGACAAAGCTGCGCGCGCTACCACCGCAAGCACCACTCGTTGCCGCTGCTCGCACTGTATGTAAGCTGGGTAATGCTACGCGAAACCATCAAAGGGAAACCCAGGAGTCTGCCTACGTTCCTGGGTGGAATCTGGAGCGGCCTCCAGGCCAAGACGATAGACGATATGCGTCCCGGCTGGAGTAGCTAGCATGGCGCAACATGCTCTGTCGATGGAAGCGGCACCCTGTGAAGTGTGTAGGAGCGAGGAGCGGCGACCGATCGCGTCCCGTACCGATCTTTTTCTGGGTGGCGATACGTTGTTCTCGATGGTCGAGTGCCTGCACTGTGGCGCGATCTACCAGCATCCCCGTCCCACACCGGAATCGATGGCGCAGTTCTACCCATCGGACTACCAGCAATACACGCCGAGCGTTCAGGCAGAGTCATGGATACGGCGCATCGATCGCCGGTATGGGCTGCGGAAACGCTGTAACGTCGTCACGCGCCATGTCAAACAAGGCCGTTTGCTCGATGTGGGGTGCGCGACAGGTGATTTCTTATCTGAGATGAAGCGTCAAGCGGGCTGGACCGTCGCCGGAATCGAGCCAAGCGTGCATGCGGCGAAGTACGCCCGGGACACTGTTGGCGTTCCTATCGCCAGCGGAACGCTCAATGATGCGCCGTTCGCACCAGCATCCTTCGACGCGATCACGATGTGGGACGTTCTGGAACATGTCTACGATCCACGTTCGGTTATCGCCGAAAGCGTCCGCCTCCTGCGTCCCGGGGGTGTGCTGGTGATCAATCATCCCAATCTTGACAGCATTGATCGGCGCATCTTCGGACGTTTATGGTTGGGCTACGAGCTACCCCGCCACCTTTATCTATTCCCAACGGTTCTCCTGCGCGATCTCATGAGCGCGTACGGTTTACGCGAAGTGGAGCGTCGGTGCTTGTATGGCAGTCACGCGGCGACTGCGACCAGTATCACCCTGGTCGCGAAAACCAGGCCAGCGCTACGCCCATACGAGGAAACGATTCGGCGAATTGTGTTCGGCAAGCCAATGCGGATCGCCAGCCTGCCATATTTCAACATCGCCGACCGTTCGGGCAAGGGCTCCAACGTCACGGTCGTATTTCAGAAGGCGCGTTAGATGCACAAAATCCAACCCGGTACTGCCAAATCGAGCGAGTGGCGACGCAACGTCACAGCCCGGTTTCAGCGTCTACGTGTCCTCCTCTCGTCGCCAGTCATGCGGCGGGTGTGGCAAGTGCTCACCGTGCTTTCGCTTGTCGCCGCGTTGTTGAGCACGATATATCTCTGGGAACAACTGGAAGCTGGCATCATTCATTTCACGCCCGCGTATCTGGTCCTCGCCCTGGCGATCTATGTCATCACCTATATCCAGCGATTATACGGCTGGCAAGCGACTGCGACATATTTTTTCGGGAAGCTTTCACTACGTGACAACGCCGAAGCAGCCGCCGCGAGTACACTGCTCAAGTTTTTACCGACTGTTGCCTGGTATATCGCGAATCGTGTTCATTTCTATACACGTCGCGATATACCGCGTCGTGCCGTGATCGCCGCGTCGCTCTTTGAACTGGTCGCGATGACCGCATCAGGCGCGTTGTTGTACGGCATCTACTGGCTCACGCGCCATGCCTCATGGGGAACCTTCCTGGTCGTTGCAGTAGTAGTTGGTGCCACAATCGCCTTAAGCCGTCCGAGTGGAGCCGCGCGCACCTGGTGGAATGATCGCATCGTCAGCAATATTGTCGTCCCGAACCGCCAGGGAAATCAACAGCGCTATCTATGGTTCGCCTTTCTGTGGTACGGCAGTAGCTGGGTGTTGAGCTTCGCGTTCTTCTGGACAATGTGTGGTGTCCTGATTCCACTGCGTGTGCAGGACATCGATCCACTGCTCGATGCATGGCTGCTTTCGAACCTGGTCAATAATCTGCTCAGTTTCACGCTTGGTGCGGTCCCGATTGCACGCGAAGTGACGCTTTCGGTCATGCTGGCACAAACATGGCCCTGGCCCGTCGCGATCGCGGCTGTCGCACTGGTAAAGCTTTATTTCACCTTTGGCGACATCGTATGCAGCGCCGTCGTGTTAGCATGGGCCTATTTCGTTCCAAGGAAGTCTGATGCTTGAGTTTGTCGGTGTGTTACCAGCAGCCGGACAGGGTTCACGGCTCGCCCCCATTCCAACCAGTAAAGAGATCATGCCGCTTGGATTCCAGCGCGACGAGCGCGACAATCATCAGGCATGGCGTCCGATTACCCCGATTGAGCATCATCTGCGAGCGCTCAAACAGGCGGGAGCCACACGTTGTGTCGTGGTCATCAGCACCGCGAAGTCGGACATCGTGCGCTATCTGGGAAGTGGAGAACGTTTCGGCCTCTCGCTCGCATATATTGTCGCGCCACCCCACAATGTACCGCCCTTGCATGGCATGCCATTTTCGCTTGACCTTGCGCGCGCATGGGTGGGCGACGCGACCACACTGTTTGCGATGCCCGATACCGTGATCGTTCCACGCTCAACGATGCATCATCTTGCCCAATACCACACCAACGAAGATGCTGATGTGACGCTTGGACTGTTTCCAACCACAACGCCATCGAAGTTCGGCATGGTTGCGCTGGATGAACAGGGGCGGCCAACCCGCTTCGTGGATAAACCGACGACGACCGACCTTCGAATGATGTGGGGACTCGCCGCATGGTCGCCACGCTTCAGCGCCTTCCTCCACACATTTTTGGGCGAACTCGAGCGCCAACCCGGCACCGAGATCGTTCTGAGCGATGTGTTCGCGGCTGCGAATCAGCATCTCAAGGTGCGGGCTTGCGTGTTCGAGCAGGCTCGATATTACGACATCGGCACCCCGGCAGATTTTCAAAGCCTGATGATCGAACTTGCAGCCCTTCAAAACGTTTAGGGCATTACAAAGCCATATAATTTCTATTAACCCAAAAGGATTAGTGCTTAGTTAGTACCAGTTTAGCCATATGGAGGCGATAAATGCTCCAAAGGTGCTATTGATCAGGGCTGATAGCGCTTGGTATAGTGATGCTGCGAGGAGCGAGATCCAGCCGGAGGCTCGCCAACGACAGTACGAGATGGTCCGTTGTTTCTAGGAGGTTCACCACATGGTACGTTTACTTCATCGCAGCGCCGCCGGTTTGATGGCACTTTCGCTGCTCGCTGGAACACTGATTTTTGGCAGTTCACCTGCCGCCGCACAGTGTACAAATCAGGGGACCTGTGCTCCTGGTGTATGGGAAAGCTCGATCAACCTGCAGAACCTGAGCGCCAACACAGCGACGGTTTCGATCGACTTCTACGACAAAGATGGCAACCTTGCCACATCCTACAATGTTTCTGGTGGCATCGCCGCCAACGGCGCAGTATCGATCTTCGTTCCTGCACAGGTTTCGGCGCTGGCGTCCGGCCAATATTCGGCAGTCGTCAACAGCACCGAGCAGGTCAAGGCGACGGTCAACACCGCATCGACCAACGCTGCAGCGGCACCGTGGACAGCATTCGGTTATGAAGGCGTCGACGCAACGATGTCGGGCACGACCCTGTACTTCCCCGGCCTCTACAAGAGCTATTTCACGTTTGAATCGGAATTGGTTCTGCAGAACGTCGGCAGCGCAGATACCACCGCGTCGATCCAGTTGTACAACCAGACGACTGGCGCCGCAGTTGGCGCACCGATTGCCACAACTTCAATCGGCCCGAACCAGTCGGTCACCGTTTCGCTCAGCACACGCGCCGCAATTGCTTCAGGAAGCTATAGCGCGGTTGTGACTGCATCCGGCAATGTGCCGCTGGCCGGTATCGCCAACATCTGGCGAACAGGCAACCCCAACGGTACCGCGAGCTATAACGGCTTTACCGCCGGTACCAACACACTGTATGCTCCGGCGTTGTATAAGGCCTATTATGGCTTCACCTCAGCGCTGACCGTCCAGAACATTGGCAACAGCACTGCAACGGTGACGATCGACTACCCAACGGGTACCGATGAAACATTCACCCTTGCTCCGAAGCAGGCAAAGGAATACTTCCAGCCAGCCAACGCATCGCTGCCATCGGGCAACACCAATGGCGTGTTCTCGGCGAAGGTAACGGCAACCGGCGGTTCAGTGGTTGGACTCGTCACCCTTGGTCAAGCAACCGGCAACGGCAAGGGCGACCTGGGTAGCTACAACGTTCCTGGCGAAGCCACCAACGCTGTGAACATCCCGAACGTCCTCAGCGACTACTACGGATACTTCACCGCTGTGACCGTCCAGAACGTCTGCTCGGCAGCGACCAACATCACCATCAGCTATCCTGGCAGCCTGAGCAGCGCGAACCGAACATTCTCGAATGTTCCTGCCAACGGTACGGTGAACATCCTGCACCTGAACAACGCAGGCGATACTCTGCCAAACAGCACCACGACCTCAGCCGTCGTGTCGGCATCGAATACAAGCTGTAATCTGGTTGCGGTCATGCAGCATGGTACAAGCAATGGCGTCAATGGCTATAACCCAGCCAAGCAGCCGAGCGACTACCTCCTTGCACTGACGGGTTCGGCAAAGTAAACCTCGTACCGACGA
The DNA here is from genome assembly GCA_963790835.1 of uncultured Chloroflexia bacterium. Lineage (GTDB taxonomy): Bacteria > Chloroflexota > Chloroflexia > Chloroflexales > Kallotenuaceae > JBBSGA01. Next base: position 248,351 of record CAWBPU010000002.1, on the reverse strand, counting down.
GTTATTGAGCAAGAGCCTCCGGCACGATCAGGGTTCCAACAATTGCAGGGCTACTCCTTACGGGGTAGCCCTGCAATTGTTTGTACGGAACACCGTATAATGGAGCACGTTATGAAATATTCATTTGCAACAGCCTGTCTGGTATTGTCGTTCCTGCTCGCAGGATGCAGCAACCAGCCGCCAGCGGATTCACAATTCTCCGTCACCCCCGAACCAGGCGGCAAGCCGGCGTTCACACAGCCGACGATCGTCGTCAACGTCCAGCCCGAAAGCACCACGACGGGAGCATATCCAGCCCCCGCGAATACAGAAGCCACGGCCTATCCTGGTCCGCAACCAACCGTCTATGCGACCAGTGCGGATGGACGTACCAAGACCGCCCTGGAAAGCTATCCTGTGGCCTTGGATGCTGCCAAGCAAAGTTTCAGCCCCGACGCACAACTCTTTGCGATCGCGCCATCCACGATCATGATCGCCAACCTTGGCGGATTGCCAGTTGTTTCTGGATGGTTTTATAAGTTCAAGACCACGGAATCGCGCCGAGAGTACATCGTCCAAGTCGTCGATGGGCAACTTAACGGGACGACACAGGCTGAATCGGTCAAGGATCCTACGCCACGGGAATTGCCAATCGACATGACGCAGATCAAAATCGACAGTAGCCAGGTGTTGGAGAATTTCAAGGCCTATGCGGTGGAAAAGAGTATTCCAACGGACGGCATAATCTTCGATCTCGAACTGGTCAATCTGGAAGGCAAGGGCGGCCCGGTCTGGAGCGTCGTCGAGCCCAATCAGCGTTTATGGTTGTATAGCGTTAGTGCCACTAACGGAAACGTTGTCGAAAACCCGCACAACTGATCGAGCGTACCAGAATAGCAGGGCGGACACTCATAGAGTGTATGTGTGGCGCCCTGCTATCCGCTGCATTATTAATATTGATAAGGAACATTTATGAGACGGTTGGAACATGTCATCAAGCGTATCCTCAACATGCTAGGATTCGATATTGTCAAGGTTCGCAAGGTACGCTATCAGAACCTTCCGAAGCCAAGCGAGGCGCTGACGGCCCAGGCCACCGCCAACTTCCGTGACTCCTTTCCGATCGCACCCGACAGTGGTCTGACGCGCGAAGATGTCGCAAAGAAGGTTAAGGATTACCTGTGGTTCTATCCGTTCGAGTTCGGCGGCGTGCGTGTGAATTTCGACGCTAACGAGGAACAAGCACCGTATTACAAGCAGCAATCGCACAAGCAGCGCCACGCGCATATCTTCCCGGCGCTGTTATCGCTGACCGGAGGCTCGCTCGCCAACCATCGTGTGTTGGATGTTGCCTGTAACGCCGGATTCTGGTCCGTGCAGGCGAAACTGGCGGGCGCGGATTCGGTGCTTGGCATCGACGCCAGCCCGCAAAACATCGAACAGGCACGGTTCATCCAGCGTGTCACCGGCTTGCAGGGGCTTGACTACCAGTTGATGAACTCGTATGACCTATCGAAAGAAGCCGTGGGAGAGTTCGATGTGACCTTCTTCTTCGGCCTGTTATACCATCTCGACAAGCCGATCACGGCCTTCGAGCGCGTGTATGATGTCACGAAAAAGATTCTGGTGGTGGATACGCGGCTGGTCAAACTCGAATATCCGATTTTGCGAGTGGAAGCCGACGACGCGACCTCGTACCACAGCCAGAGTCATACGAACGACCTGGCGTTGATTCCGTCACACGGCGCGGTGCCGCTGATGCTCCGAAGCGTGGGATTCCGCGAAGTCTATCGCATCCAACACGCCACCCCAAATCTGCCCTATCCGTACCTCGCCGGTAACTGGGCGACATTTATTGCGGTGAAGTAAGCCCTTCGATCACCCGCACCAGTTCCTGCCATGAAAACTGTCCGCTGACCTGTTGGGCCGCGATCGCGGCCCGCATCGGCGCTTCCATGTCCTCATCGAGATAGCGCAGGATCGCGTCGGCGAGCGCCTGCTCGTCCATCGGCGACACGAGCAATCCAGTTACGCCGTCCTGCACTGCTTCCTGAAGCCCCCCCACCCGCGTCGTGATGATTGGCATATGCAGCCCGAAAGCAAGCTGAACCACCCCGCTTTGCGTATGCGAGATGAACGGCAGCACCGCGACATTCGCAAGGTCGAAGTAGCCACTGATCTCCTCGTTCGGTACATAGCGGTCGACGAACGTGATGTTAGATTCGACACCAAACTCACGTGCATAGCGTTCGTAGAAATCTAGCGCGACCCAGAACTCACCCACGACCAACAGATGTACCTTGCGCTGTTTCAGCACATGCGGAAGCGCCTGGATCAGATATTCCAGCCCCTTGTAGGCACGGACGAAGCCGAAGAACAACAACACCGGCACGTCCGACGGAATAGCAAGCTGTTCGCGCAGGTGCGTGTCGGAAACATTCGCACGAACCGTCGTCAGGTCGGCATACGATGGATGACGGGTCTGGGCGATGCGCGAGTGTGGCAATAGGGCATGCAAGCGGTGTCGATCCTGCTCGCTATGCACAATGAAGCCATCCCCTTGCCGGAACACCGTCATCGCGAGTCGGCGGTCGAGCGTGCCGCCGCCGTCGTGTGGCACGACGTTATGCACAATATAAATGATGCGAATGTTGGTGTGACGCTTGATCCAGCGTGAAACGTACGTCAACGAGGGTGTCCAGTATGGCACCCACCATTGCAAAATGAGCACGTCCGGGGCGTCGACGCGGATTTTTCGGCACAATCGCCACCAGGTCAGCGGATTAATCGGATCGAGGACATATTCACAGTCAACCTTAATCGCGGCAGAGGCGGCACTGGGATCCTTATCGGTCTTGCCGGGAAACAACCAGCGCGGGTATTGGCGCGTAAACGAATAAAAGCGCGTGGCATGACCAGCCTCGCGCAGATACTTCACCATCAACGTCGTGTAATAGGCGATACCGCCACGAAACGGGTATGTAGGACCAACAACACATATTTTCACAGCGGGAGTATCTTAGCGCACGAGCGGAACTTGTCAATGATGGATTCCTCATAACAGTACACTCTATTCATCCTGTGCCACCTCATAGGCTATACACCTGCTCGAACTGTTGCGCCAGACGGTCCCAATCATAGGCTTGCACATGGGTCAATGCATAGGCCGACTTCGCTGCCAGGTTGTCACGGTCGCGCAAAAGTTGGCTGATACCCTCGGCGAGCGCATAACTATCTCCAGCACGCACCACCAGGCCAGCACCACCATCACCCAGCAACGCTCGGCGGTCGCCCACATCCGCCGTCACTACTGGCACGCCCAGCGCCAGACTTTCAAAGATCTTGAGCGGCGAGCGTGCCTTCGCTACCGCGTCGTCATGGACCGGATCGACGGTCAGGTCGGCGACACCCATCAGCGCCCGTAGCAGCGGGCGTCCGACATGGCCTGTCCAGATAACACTACCCGTCAATCCCGCACGCTCGCAGCGTTGCTGTAACATCGCACGATCTTCTCCATCGCCGATCATCAGTACAGTTGTCCTCGGCTCGCGCCGCACGAGTTCCGGCAGCGCATCGACCAGCAGATCGACGGGGTGATTTTGCAAACTAAAGGTTCCTGCATAGGCGACAACTCTACGGCCTTCGAGACCGAGTGCGACACGCAGCGCGTCGATGTGCCCGGGTGGTGCAGGCGTAAAATGCGCCAGATCGACGCCATTAGGAACATGGACCACGCGGGCAGGATCGACGCCTAAGCCGATCACACGGTCGCGCAAGAATGTCGTGTTGACCGTGACACCATCCATCAGCGGCGGCAGGTGATCTTCCCACCAGCTAAACACGCGCCCCTGCCATGCTGCCGTGAAACGGTTGCTGCCCGCTTCGTAGTCGTCGCAATCCAGGTATAAGGGACGACGGCGCACGCTGTTCGCCACTAGCGCGGCGAGGCCATTGATCGGCTGTGGTTTGCCAAGATGCACGCAATCAGCCGAAACGCGGACTGCTGCCGCTGTCAACGCGGCGGTAGATCGCATGACGACACTCAGCAGTCGTAGTGGTCCGAAACGACGGGGGGAAGTGCCGGTCTTTTGCGCGTGCATCTGTCCGACATAGTGGACTGTTAACCGTCCTTCGCGCCACGCACGCGGCTGCGCATGCGCCCAGTCGGGATGCAGCGCCAACACCGTCACGTCATGTCCGCGTCGTGCGAGACCTCGCGCCAAACCACCATAGCGCAAACCTGACGGACGTTCCAAGCCAACCGTTAGCATCATCAGTATCTTCATCTATACCGGCAAACTCCGAGCGTTAGGACGAACACCTGACGATGGTACCACTTCTATGTTCCTGAGCAAAATACCACTGACATACCCTGGGTTGCATCAACGTCGTCAGACACATCTTTCCGAGCCAGGGTAACACCAGGGCGATGCTTTCAGGGTTCCGTCAACGTCGTGAAATCTGCCATCCTGAATGGAGTGAAGAATCTTTCCGAACGAGAGACACGCTATTCGCTCTAGTCAGAGTGACACTATCGACAATGTAGTCGTCTTGAATGAGACGTTGACGGAGCCCTGGCGATGCTTTGAAAGCAACCAGTCAGCATGATATATGTACCAGTCGTTTCGTCATAGAATCTGACGGTGATAGAATCCGGTTGGCAAGATATGACAAGCGTTCTGCTTGATTCAATGTTACGATACGCGACGACAACCATCATGGAGCGAGCTACCTATGACTTTACTGGTGCAGGATGCAATACGAGCGGCGTTGGCAGCGAACAAGCCCATTGTCGCGCTCGAATCGACCGTAATCGCGCACGGTCTGCCTTATCCCCAAAACCTCGAAACTGCCAAAGCTCTCGAAGATGCCGTGCGCGACGGTGGCGCGACCCCTGCGACCATTGGCGTGGTCACAGGGATTCCTGCGATTGGCCTAGACCAGGACGCGCTCGAACGCTTCGGACAAGGTACCGGCGTCCTTAAACTATCGCGTCGCGACTTCGCGACGGCGATTGCGAAGGGGCAGGACGGCGCGACAACCGTAGCGGCGACGATGACACTCGCAGCCGCCGCTGGCATTGCCGTATTTGCGACGGGCGGCATCGGCGGCGTCCACCGTGGCGCACGCGAAAGCTGGGATATATCGAGCGATCTGACCGAACTCGGACGAACACCGGTATTGGTGGTTTGTGCCGGGGCGAAGGCGATCCTCGACCTACCCGCGACACTGGAAGTACTGGAAACGCTGGGCGTGCCGGTCATCGGTTATGGTACAGATGAGTTTCCAGCGTTCTATAGCCGCACCAGCGGCCTGCGGCTAACGGCGCGTGCCGACACACCCGCCGAAGTTGCGGCGATGTGGGCGGCACATCAACAATATGGTGGAGGCGGCGGGATGCTGCTGTGCGTGCCGGTGCCAGCCGAGGATGAGATGCCGACCGATGTGGTTGAGGCAGCGGTCGCTCAGGCGCTACGCGAAGCCGCGCACGTCCGGGGCGCGGAAGTCACGCCATTCCTGCTTGGAGCGCTCGAACGCGGCACAGGTGGTCAATCGTTGCGAACCAACGTCGCCCTGCTCAAAAACAATGCAAGCGTCGCCGCTGCGGTTGCAGTAGCAATTGCGAACAATGGGTAACAACTGACGATAAACGAACCACGAATCGCTACCGCCGCATGACCAAAGCGAACGCTCAGCCATGGAAACGACGGAACCCACCACATTCAACCTGTGTATGAAGGGGCTGTATCCATCTCCGTTGGTCGCTCGTCGTTGGTCATTCGTCGCTACTATGAGGCTCCATGTCTGATCTTCTTTTTCATGGCGGACCGATCTATACACTGGACCCGCACCAACCACGTGCTGATGCCCTCCTAGTGCGTGGCAACCGTATCATCGCGGTTGGGACGGAAGCCGACGTGCGTGCGGCCAGCAACGGTCGATACGAGGACGTATCACTCGCCGGTCGTGCGCTGCTACCTGGCCTGATCGACGCTCACATTCATCTGCTATGGACTGGCCTGGGGCGAATGAACGTCGATCTCGATGGTGTCGAAAGCCTCGACGCGACCTTACAGAAGGTCGAGCAGCACGCTCGCACGCTGCCGCAAGATGCCTGGGTGCGTGGACATGGCTGGAATCATATGCTGTGGGAGGGTCGGTGGCCTTCTGCTGCTGACCTCGATCGCGTCACCGCAGGGCATCCAGCGATTTTGTCGCGCAAAGACGGTCACTCGGTCTGGCTCAATACGCTGGCGCTCGAACGTGCTGGCATCGACCGCGATACGCTCGAGTCCCGCGGGCGGCACGATTCAGCACGACGAACAGGGCGATCCAACAGGTGTGCTATTCGAGAACGCCAACGACCTGGCATATCGTGTCGTTCCTGGTCCTTCCTGGCAGGAACGACGTGTCGCATTGCGGAACATCATCGCGGAGTGTAACCGTCGCGGCCTCACCGGGTTGCAGATCCCCGAAGGCCCCGATGTGCTGGCGTTGCTCCGCGAACTCCGCGAACGCGACGAACTCAATATCCGCACGCTCTGGCATATCCCCTATACACAACTCGATCATGCGATCGCGCTTGGTGTGCGCTCCGGCCTGGGTGACGAGTGGGTGCGTATCGGCGGCGTGAAAATCTTCTCTGATGGTTCGCTCGGTTCGGCGACGGCGCACATGCTACAGCCATTCGTGAACGACAGCAGTAATTATGGTTTACCGACCATCGGCGAAGACGAACTCCGCGATGCCGTCATCCGTGCCGACCATGCCGGCATCGCTGTGATAGTCCATGCTATTGGTGACCGCGCCAACCGCATCGTCCTCGACGCAGTCGCCAATAGCATCCAGCATCGCGCCCGCCAGAGCATCCCACCCACCGATACACTGTGGGGACCCGCTCTGCCTCACCGCATCGAGCATGCCCAGCATCTCGACCCCGCGGATGTCGCACGTTTCGCACAACTCGGCGTTATCGCCTCGATGCAACCGGTGCATGCAACATCTGACTACAACGTTTCCGAACGATTACTCGGTGCCGAGCGTTCGGCGTGGGCCTACGCATTCCGTTCGCTGCTCGAAACGGGCGCGACACTGGCCTTTGGCTCCGATGCCCCGGTTGAAACCATCGATCCGTGGGCAGGCATCCACGCTGCCGTCACCCGACAACGCATGAACGGACAACCCAGCGGCGGCTGGCACCCGGAGCAACGTCTCAGCCTCGAAGAAGCACTGGCAGCGTATGTCACCGGACCGGCGCAGGCGTCCGGCGAACTGGCGCTCAAAGGCAACCTGCGGGCAGGAGCGCTCGCCGATCTCGTCGTCACATCCACCGACCCATTCACGGCAGCACCCGACCTCCTGTGGCAACAGGGCGTTGATCTGACGGTAGTCGGCGGTAAGGTAATCGAGTAGCAAAATCCCGAGAGCCGGATACTGCCCATATTCGGTGGTATCCGGCTCCCTGGTTGCTCATTTACTTTTGCGTCTGTAAGCTACCTACACGACACCCTGCAAGTCGTGTAGGTAGTATTTGCTCGACCATCTCCTACTCGGCGCGTATGTTGCCACCAGTGGATTGGTCAAATGCCGACGCTGTTCGACGCTCCGACGCGAAATCGTAACAAAAGCAGATCATATAACGGCGTCAGGAACAGCAATAGGCTACCCATACCCTCCTAGCGCTGCCACGGCGTCATGCCATAGCGCCATTGGAAGTAGTGCTGTCCGACGTTGCCCATCTCGACCTGGAACGCTGCACTATTGGAGGGCGTAAAGGTCACGGCACGACGCTCGAACACCTGCACCAGCACATCTTTTTCAACGCCACCCACGCGCACGGTCGTCCAATATGGTTCGGTGATCGGATATCCCATCACAAAGACCCAATCCAACGGCAACGTACGGAAGTAATCGCCAAATACTGCCGGGATGTTGTGCTGTAAATTAGGATCGTAGGAGCCGATTCGCACGCCATACCGTCCCATCGCGTCGTCCATCGTAACTTCGCCGCCGCGCCCGATGCGAGCCGTTACCGTCGCGCCAACGATAGCGGGAACACCACGGTCGCCGTTGAGCGATGCTACCGCGCCGAACGAGGCGTAGGTAGGTCCGGCGTTATTGACGGGATCGCCCGCGATTGGCACCTGGGCTGGCGCACGTTCCACGAACGCGCTGTTGCCGACCTGCATCCGACCGGAGATCAGTTCCTTGGTCAACAAGCCGTTGGTCACGAACCACAGATCGGAGCGGTTACCACCAGGGTTAGTGATCTCCATACGGCTCTTGTCCCAATACTGCACGACTCGCCCATCCGCTGTTTCGATGTAGTCTTTCGCGTGCGGTAGCATAGCTCTCGGGACCCCACAGCCAGGAACGGCTGGCCTCGCCGTTGGCCACGGCGGCATCCGAGCGATTCCACACATTTCTAAACGCCTCATCGGGCTGTGCCGGAATCAGCGGCAGCGAGGGCGATGACAATGGTGGAGGCGTCGGGGCAGACTGTGCACGCGCCTGGAGTATGGTGCACGTAGCGCGGGCGTCCGTCGGCCCAGAACGTCAGGTACCCACCGCTGGCGGCGAGGTTGGATGCCACACCATCGCGGTTCACGATGCGGGCTGTCGCCGACGCAGTGGGGATGCGAACGGTCGCCCCTGCCGGAGCAAATACCACGTCGATCGCTGCGTCACCGCGCAGCCAGCGGAAGTCGTAGGCTTCCGCACCGTCCAATGCCGTCAGATCATCAAGCCAGATCGAGCCGCTACCGACATATTCGTTCGGCTGGTCGTCGATCACCAGCGCCCGCACCTTTACGCTGCCGTCCAGACGTCCGTTGTTATTGCCGCCGCCAAGTCGGTTGCCAGGCTGTACCTCGCCACCAAGCGATGTTTGCATCCACGTCCACTCGGGACCGCCCACTTTGCCAAGGGCGAATTGCAACAGCTCACCGGATTGATCTTCAAGTTGAATCTGTACCAGATGCCCGCTGTTGTCGCCGTACACCCAAAGGCCGATCGCGCCAGGTTGCCCGATTTCAAGCGGTGTTGGTGGGCGAAACGCGACGTAATCGTTCTCACCCGTGCCGAAACGGTAGTCATAGCGCCCCGACGACCCACCCTGTTTAGCACGGTCGGCGCTTTTGGACAGCGTACCGTTGGCAGGTCCGGCTTGCACCCAGTTGGTCGCACCTTCCCAGCCTTCAACCACACGGCGCTCCGTCGAAAGATCGACGACACCACCGAAGCGGGCATGAGCGAGTTCGCTGGTCATCGTCTTGAACACGTTGTAGGAGGGTTTAGGCGAGGAGTAGTCGGCATAGCCTCTACCAAAGCGGAATAAACCGAAGGAACTATCGCTGTCGTCATGCATGGTGTACCAGAAGGCACGTTCCACGCCCTGCTCACCCAATAGTTGCATGTACGAGCGCACCAAAAAGTTCGCCTGGACATCTTCGTTGTTCTTGCCACCGGGATTGCGTGGCGAAGCCGCCGACTCCCAGCCAAACTCGGTCGCCCAGATCGGTTTGGAGCCGTGCCGATTGAGGAACGCACGCACACCTCCCACGCCCGAAGGTCCGATCTGCCCCTGCTCTGGCGTATTCGGATCAACATACGGGTGGATCGACAGGATATCGAAGGAGTTCCAGGCACCCGCCTGGACGATGCCTTCCAGGAAGTTGAGGTCAAAGGGCGATACGCCACCGATCAACACCTTCGCACCGGGATCGATGCGCTTGATCGTGTCGTTCGCGGCACGCAACAATTGCGCGTATGCCTGTGGATCTGGTCGTCCGTTCCAATACAGCGGATTATCTGGTTCGTTCCAGATCTCCCAATAGTGCACCCGGTCCTTGTAACGGTGCACCGTCGCGGCGATGTAGGCGTTCCAGGCGTCGATCTGCGGCATCGAGAAACTTTGTCCGTCGCTCGGATCGTTCGGATCGGCGGTCGCCCAGCCGACACTGTAGCCTAACCGCCCCAGGATTTGTACGTTGTGCGCTTGATACGTTCCAACCATGCGGTCGGTGAAACCCCAGTCCCAACTGCCGCGCCGAGGCTCGATACGAGGCCACGCGAAGTCCTCTCGCGCCCAGCCAGCGTCCAGGGTATCGACGAGCGTCAGCGGCTTGTCGACCGTTCCGGCGTCGGGATAGCGGGTCGCCAGATGCGTGTTGAGGCCAAACGGCGAAGCAGCGGCGTCCTGTGCCGCCACTGTCGTTGGGCCAGCGGCGAATGCTTGCATGACGGACGCACCGAGAAGCCATACGACGCACGCGAGCGACAAGAATCGGGCAGGGGGGAAAGCACGATTGGACATGTTGAAACCCTTCTGTTGGTAGGAGCGAAATCGTGTAGTTCGCGGTCAATCGAGGCGGAAGAAGTCCAGCACCTCGCCACGTTCTTCTTCGGGCATCAGCTCGATAAAGGTGATGCGGCTCCAGGGATATAACACCGTTTCATAACCGGGCGCAAGATAGTTCACATCCTTGCCGTCTCGACGGCGGATGTTACTAACGATCACGAAATTATCGGCTGGTTCAGGCTGACGTTCGAGATCAGCCATCACCGGATCTTCGCCAACGATATGGAGGACTACAGTTTTGGCCATACGACGACGCTCTCCTCTAACCTTTACCTCTAACAACGAATCAGGCTTCAGTAGCATACGGTCAGTACGCTACGCTTCCAGGGCATAAACGAAGCGGTCCATCGAACCGACGTAGAGTTTGCCATCGTGAACAAGCGGCGATGACACGACCGGACCACCAGTGGGATACTTCCACACAAGCGTGCCATTGTTAGCTTCGAGCTTATATACGTTGCCATCTACGGCACCAAAGTACACGAAGCCATCCACAACCCGCGGCGACGATGTGATCTGCGACCCGGTTTCATATTTCCACACAAGTCTGCCAGTCGCAGTGTCCAACGCATAGAAGGAACCATCCACACCGCCAACAAACAGGCGCTTACCGTCCAGAACCGGCGACGAATTGACGTAGTGGCCTGTCTTGAAGCGCCACAGGGGCGCACCAACATCGGTATCGAGCGCATAGACGTTGGTATCCATCGATCCAACATATACAACATTATCGGCCAGCAAGGGCGTCGAAACAACATCTTTCTGTGTGCGATATTTCCAGCGCAGGTTACCTTTGAGCGCGTCGATAGCATACACGTGACCGTCCGACGAGCCGACGAACACCGCTTCTTTGCCAACGGCACACGACGAGCGCACCGACATCCAGGTGCGATAACGCCACAGGACCCGCCCGTTCATGCCGTCGAGCGCATAGATGTGCTGGTCGTCGGAACCGATATAGATGATACGGTCACTCATACGTGGCGACGAGCGCACAGGTCGATCGGTGCGGTAGGTCCAGCGCACGTTGCCGCGTCGCGCATCCAGCGCGTACACCTGCCCATCCTCGGAGCCGACCACCACCAGATCACCCCAGATCGCAGGTGAGGACGAAATGCCGCGTAGCGTGGGCCGTTTCCAGCGCTGCTTGCCTGTTTCCAGGTCCATACAATACAAATTGTAATCGTAGGAGCCGATGTAGAGTGAGCCGTCTCGGATACATGGTGACGAGCGCACTTCGTCGCCGCATGCGACCTTCCATAGAAGGCTCGTGCCGGGCGCGGTTGGCCGCATGACCTTTTTGATTGGCGCACCCGCAAAGGGGCTCTCAACATCACCGAATCCCGGGACGCTTTGTAGCAACGTTTTTACATCCGTCATGGATGCAGGCCGCTCCGTTGGATCATATTCGAGCATCTGTGCCACGACCGCTTCCATTTCCGGGGAAACAGCGGGATTGGCATCACGAATCGACCGTTCGTGGAAGGTGAACGGTGTTTCGAGCCGGGGATCGACGCCAGTCAATAGGTGGTGCAGGGTCGCCCCCAGTGCGTAGATATCACCACGCACATCGAAAATACCACGGTACTGTTCCGGTGGCGCATACCCTTCTGTACCGATCACGGTGCCGCGTTGTTGCTGTTGCTCGAGTGAGCGTGCGATACCAAAGTCGATCAACACGATCCGGTCCTGCGGCGTCACGATGATATTGGACGGCTTGAGGTCACGAAAGATGACTGGATCTGGCTGCTGATTATGCAGGAAGTCAAGGACGTCACAGATTTCCATGGCCCAGCGCCACACGCGTTGTTCGTTCAACAGTCCGTTGGCCGCTTCGACTTCGCTATGCAAATCATGACCGTCGATCAGTTCCATGACCAGATACACACGCCCGTTTTCCTCCAAAAAGTCGTACACTTTCGGAATCGCGGGATGACTTAAAGTCGCTAACAGACTAGCTTCACGCTCGAAGTTCTTGAGCTTGAGCAGGCGTGTCTGGGAATCAACTGCATTCTGGTGCATCTCCTTGATGGCACAGGTTCGCACGACATCTTTGAAGCGCAAATCGCGCCCACGGTAGACTACACTCATGCCCCCGATACCGTGGACAGATTCGACCATGTAGCGTTGCTGCAACACGGTTCCCTCGACAAGCACGCTGCCCGATGTTTGGGACTGCGTATCGCTCAGCCTTCCCATCCGCGAGCCTGTCGAGGAATGCAAGCTAAGCGTACGGAAGTCGTCATCATCCGCCTGAGGAACAGAGGTCTGGTATGGACTGGACGCAGGCGGTGCCTCGACCGGGCGCGTCACTAATTCGTTTCGTTTCTTGAGTAAAGGCATAAGTACCCCCGGTCGGACTGTGCTCAATCAAGCCCCTGATCGGATACGTGGGACTACCGCTATTCTACCGAGTATAGGAACACACCCACAAGGACCATACAGTCATCGCATGAACTACCCAAATGGGCTATCTCTAGGTACCATACCGTTCGTGATCGGTGGCGCGGTGGTGATGATACTCCGTTCGTATGGTATCTTCCTCGTCCGACCGCACTACCCCACCCCGAAGGGTAGGAGGGAGAACCAGTGACGCAAACATTACTGCCGTTGATGCAAGGCTTCGGTCTTGGTGTTGGCCTGATCGTCGCCATCGGCGCACAAAATGCGTTCGTGCTGCGTCAAGGGTTAACACGTTCATATGTGTTTATAACCGCCTTTATCTGCGCCCTGTGTGACGCCATACTGATCGCACTGGGCGTCGGCGGTGTCGGGACGCTTATCACTCATAACCCGAGTCTAACCATGGTCGCCCGTTGGGGTGGGGCGGCCTTCCTGTTCTGGTACGGCGCTCGCGCCTTCTGGTCGGCGCTGAAACCGTCCGCGCTCGATGCATCAGACGCTTCACACAGCGCCTCATTACGCGACACGGTATTGACGGTGCTGGCGCTCAGTCTGTTAAACCCACACGTCTATCTTGATACGGTGGTACTGCTCGGCAGCATCGGCGGGCAATATCCAGCCGACGAACGGCTCACGTTCGCCGCAGGAGCGATGCTGGCATCATGGTGTTGGTTCTTCGGGCTGGCCTATGGTGCCGCTCGGCTCGCGCCGCTGTTCCGGCGTCCCGTCGCATGGCGCATCCTGGACGCTGGCATCGGCTGCATCATGTGGGCAATTGCGGCGTCGCTCATCTGGGCGTAGCGCAGGGCGATCCTGCTGAAGAAGCGAGGGGTATGTGGCGCGAGGTGTCGTGTTTCTACCAGAAGCCTTGGGATTGCCGCCGCATCTCAATACTTTGGAGCAGTCCGATACACATCAGCATGGTGATCGTGAACGAGCCGCCATATGAGACAAAGGGAAGCGGGATTCCAGTGACTGGCATCAAACCCATGTTCATCCCGACGTTTTCGAGCGTATGAATGATCATCAACGAGGCGATGCCCGTCGCGAGCAACCGTCCGAAGGTTTCCCGAGCACGTACCGCCACGGTAACAGCCTGCCAGATCGTGAAGCACAGGAAGCCAAGCATGAGCGTCGCGCCGACGAAGCCAAGTTCCTCGCCGGTAACGGCGAAGATGAAGTCGGTGTATTGCACGGGCAGGAAGTTAAGCTGACTTTGGGTACCGTTGTTCCAGCCCTGTCCCATCAACCCACCGTTGCCGATCGCGACCTTGCTCTGGTTGACGTTGTACAGCACCGCCGAAACGGCGTCATGCACACGTGGATCGGTGATCTGGGCGAGTTGCTCTTCGGTCCGCATAAAGCCCAATAATCGCCCCTTCTGGTACGGTTCCAGCACCTCGTTCCAGCCGAAGATCAGGACGGGAACTGCGACAGCGGCGAGCGCCAGTACATGATACCAACGCATCCCGGCGGCCCAGGCCATTCCAAGCCAGACAAAGCCCATGACCATAGCGGTGCCAAAGTCCGGCTGCACGAGCACCATCAGCAGGGGAAGGCTCGCCAGCATCAGCGAGCCGATCAGGGTTATCCAAGCTATTCGCGGTCGTTTTTTGCTCGCGTGCGCTCCACCAACCTGCCAATGTGATAATCAGCAGCAACTTAGCAGGTTCGGACGGCTGAAACGAGAGGCTTTGGAATCCGACCCAGCTTTGTGCACCCTGACGACTGATTCCCAGCGCGAACACGACGCCTAGCAGCGCTAGCATCAACACATACAAGAATTTGCCGAAGACCTGAAGGTTGCGATAATCGAACAGCATCATTCCGACCATGCACACTCCACCCACTGTCAACCAGATCAAGTGGTTACGAAAACCACTGTAGCTGATAGCGTTCTTGCCAACCATGGTGCTATACACCATGAGCAGGCTAAAACCGATCAGGACGAGCATGCTGCCGAAAAGATAGAAATTAAAGTCACGCCAACGATATCGACCCATACCAAGTTCCGCAGATGAAAGGATGCTTGCAGTGTAGCACGAGCCACAGGACGTTAGTGGAGATCGTCACCGGACAAACTATCCTTGAGGATCGCCAGGTTTTCGAGCGCCAATCCGGTGCCGATTGCCACGCAGTTCGCGGGTTGGTCGGCGACGTAGCAGGGGACGCCCGTGACTTCGGTTAGCAACTCGTTGATGCGCCGCAGCATCGAGCCACCGCCGGTCATAACCATGCCTTTGTCGATGATGTCGGACGCAAGTTCCGGTGGTGTTTCGACCAGCACCGCCCGTACTGCGTTGATGATGGCATCCAACGGTTCCTGGATCGCATCGGTGATTTCGCCCGACGCCACCTCGATCGTGCGCGGCAGTCCCGACACCTGATCGCGTCCACGGACCTGCAACGTCAGCGGGGTATCCAGCGGCAATGCCGATCCGACCTCAATTTTGACGCTTTCGGCGGTTCGTTCGCCGATGATCATGTTATACCGCCGCTTGATGAAGGCAGCGATCGCTTCGTCGAACTTATTGCCGCCGACACGTACCGACGTACTGACCACGATATCGTTGAGCGACACCACCGCGACTTCGGTCGTACCACCGCCAATATCGATCACCAGGTTACCGCTTGGTTGTGCCACCGGAATATTCGCACCGATAGCGGCGGCGAGCGGTTCACGGATCAAGTAGGCACGCTTCGCCCCGGCTTGCAACGCGGCATCACGCACGGCTCGCATCTCGACGGACGTTACACCTGCCGGAATACAGATCATCACTTCAGGTTTCGTAAACGAGCCCCAGTTGGCACGACGAATAAAGTGACGCAGCATCGCCTCGGTCACGACGTAATCGGCGATCACGCCGTTCCGCATCGGCCTGATCACTTCGATGCTTTCAGGTTCGCGTCCTAACATCGCCAGCGCATCAACGCCGACCTGCCGTACACGTCCATCTTTTGTGGAAAGGGCAACAACCGACGGCTCGCTGAGGACGATGCCTTTGCCCTTCACATATACCAGCACGTTCGCCGTGCCAAGGTCAATCCCGATCTTGCGGGCCAACAGACTTCTCCATAACATCCAACCAGGGGACGCTCGTTGTAAACACATCGCGCCCGACGCAGCAAACGCTTGCATCGGGCGCGATGTATTCTAGCATGTTTCCACGCTAACCATACGAAAGAGGTTCGAACTCGCGCTCGACACCCAGTCGTATCCTAGTCGTCGCCGATCATACCGCGATTCGAGCGGCGTAAGCGCGACACTCGTAGCCGGACCATGGCGCGGCGCAATTGCGCTTCCGCCATTATCATATCCCGCTCGCTGCTGCGTTCACGGATCGAATCCTCGGCACGTCGCCGTGCTGCATCCGCCCGTCCTTCGTCGATTTCGTCGGCGCGTTCGGCTGTGTCCGCCAGAATCGTCACACGATCCGGCAACACCTCCATGAACCCACCAGAAATCGCGAACGGCGTGCGTACGCCATTCTTGACGATTGTCAACTCGCCCGGAACGAGCGTTGTAAGCAAGGTTTCATGCCGAGGCAGAACACCCATACGACCCGCCGCTCCCGGCGCATTGACTTGATCGACATCGTCCGATAGGACGGTGCGTTCAGCCGTAACAATTTCGAGATGAATCGGCATACACCGCTCCCTACGTGCGCGACTGGTTATAGCGCTCGATAACCTGGTCGATACCACCGGCGTACAGGAACGATTGCTCCGGTACATGGTCAAGTTCGCCGTCAAGAATCATCCCAAAGCCACGCACGGTTTCTTCGATCGACACATACTCACCCGCACGTCCCGTGAACTGTTCCGCCACGGTGAACGGCTGCGAGAAGAAGCGTTGAATCTTGCGTGCGCGAGAAACAGTCAGCTTATCGTCGTCGGAAAGCTCTTCCAGGCCGAGGATCGCGATGATATCCTGCAAGTCACGGTACCGCTGCAAGACCACCTGGCACTGACGGGCGATGCGGTAGTGATCCTCGCCCAGAATGTTCGGGTCGAGAATACGTGAGGTCGAGGCCAGCGGATCGACGGCGGGATAGATGCCCTGCTCCGAGATCGAGCGTTCGAGCGAGATCGTCGCATCGAGGTGAGCAAAGGCCGTTGCCGGTGCCGGGTCGGTGTAGTCGTCGGCTGGCACGAACACCGCTTGCACCGACGTGATCGAACCACGACGGGTCGAGGTGATGCGCTCTTGCAGTTCACCCATCTCGGTGCCGAGCGTCGGCTGATATCCCACCGCGCTTGGCAAACGACCGAGCAACGCCGACACTTCCGCGCCCGCCTGGGTGAAGCGGAAGATGTTGTCGATGAACAGCAGCACGTCGCGACCTTCGTCGCGGAAGTACTCCGCCATGGTCAGTCCGGTCAGGCCCACGCGCAGACGCGCACCGGGCGGCTCATTCATCTGACCGAACACCATCACGGTCTTGTCGAGCACCGTGGTGTTTTCGTCGATGCGTGATTCCGACATTTCGCCGATCAGGTCGTTGCCTTCACGCGAACGTTCGCCCACGCCAGCGAACACCGAAAGTCCGGCTTTCTTGGCGATGTTGGCGATCAATTCCTGGATGATCACGGTCTTGCCCACGCCCGCGCCGCCGAACACGCCTGTCTTACCGCCCTTGGTGAAGGGGGCGATCAGGTCGATGACCTTGATGCCAGTTTCCAGCATCTGCACGTGTGTGGCCTGTTCCTCGAACGAGGGAGCCGGACGGTGGATCGACATGAAGTTCTGCGAATCAACCGGACCCGCGTTATCGATCGGCTCGCCCAGCACGTTGAACACACGTCCAAGCGTGGCGGGACCAACCGGAACCGTGATCGGTGCGCCCGTATCGACAACGGTCAGACCGCGGCGAAGGCCATCGGTCGAACCCATCGCGATCGCTCGGACAACGTCTTTACCCAGATGCTGCTGGACTTCACACACAAGTCGTTCGACCGCCGGAGCGTCTTCGGAACCCTGTGCGACGAAGCCACCCTCCTGGGTCATGTCGATCTCGATAGCGTTATAGATTTCGGGCAACTTGTCGTGGGGGAACGTCGCATCGACGACCACACCGATGACCTGTGTGACGACGCCGCTCGCGCCCCGCTGAGTAGTTCCCCGTTGGGGAGCCGTTGCTGATGCCATAATATCTCCTTGGCAGCGGACGCTTGAGCGCCCGCTGTTCATATCCTGCGCCTAGCGCAACGATCCGGCGGCGATTTCGGCAAGTTCCTTGGTGATCGACGCCTGTCGTGCCTTGTTCGACGACAGCGTAAGGTCGCGCACCAGGTCCTTCGCGTTATCGGATGCGTTACGCATCGCGATCATGCGTGCCGAATGTTCGCTCGCGATCGCTTCCAGGATCATCGAGTACAACTGAACTTCGACGTAGCGTGGCAACAGCGAATTCAGCACATCCTCTTGATCTGGCTCGTAGGTGTAATCCAGACGCGCGCCCGAATCCTCGATCGGCTCAAGCGGCAGCAGTCGTACCATCTTCGCCCGTTGAATCAAGGTATTCTCGAACGACGTATACACCACCTGTACTTCGTCGAATCGACCATCGACGAATCCATTGATCACGTTGGTCGCGATCGGCAGGATATCGATCAGTCCAGGCGCATCGCCCAATCCGGTCACTTCGGCCACGAGTGGCAGGCCTGTACGAACGGCAAAGGAGCGTCCCTTGCGTCCGACTGTCAGCACTTCCACCGTTTGTCCCTGTTGGCGACGTTCAAGGATAAAGCGTGATGCGATACGGTTAATGTTCGACACCAGACCGCCGCACAAACCGCGGTCCGGCGTGATCAGCACCAGGGCGACCGTCTTGACTGAAGTCGCGATGCATCAGCAAGGGGTGTGATAGGCGTTGCCCGGAGCGCACCGAAACTTCGCCCAGGACATCGCGCATCCGGTCGGCATACGGACGTGTCGCCATCGTGTTGCGCTGTGCACGACGCATCTTTGCCGCCGATACCATCTCCATGGCCTTGGTGATCTTGCCTGTATTCTTCACCGAGCGAATACGTCGGCGAATTTCGCGTGCGCTTGCCATGAGCTACCTCGATTCCGCGTAGTCCGACGACCGCATGAAGTCTTCCGTCGCGGTTCGCAACTGCTCGATAGCTTCCTTGCTCAGCGTACCCGTTTGTCTGACGCCACTGGTGATATCGGGATAGGTCGAGTGCAGATACTGGAGGTAATCACTCTTCCAGTCCTCGATCTTGGCGATCGGCACGGCATCAACCATACCGTTGGTCGCGGCCCACAGAATCACGACCTGATCTTCGACCACATACGGCTTGTATTGTGGCTGCTTCAGGACTTCTGTCAGGCGCTGACCACGGTCGAGTTGTGCCTTGGTCGCCGGGTCGAGATCGGACGCGAACTGCGAGAAGGCCGCGAGTTCGCGGAACTGCGCCAGGTCCAGCTTAAGCTGACCAGCCACCGACTTCATCGCCTTGATCTGCGCCGACGAACCCACACGCGACACCGACAGACCGACGTTCACAGCAGGTCGGATACCAGCATAGAACAAATCGGATTCCAGGAAGATCTGACCGTCGGTGATCGAGATCACGTTGGTTGGCACATACGCCGACACGTCGTTCGCTTGCGTTTCGATCACCGGCAACGCGGTCAAGGAGCCACCGCCGTAGTCCTCGTTGAGCCGAGCCGCGCGTTCGAGCAGGCGCGAGTGTAGATAGAACACGTCGCCAGGGTAGGCTTCGCGTCCAGGGGGACGGCGTAGCAACAGCGACACCTGACGATACGCCGCAGCGTGCTTCGACAGGTCATCGTAGATGATCAGCGCATCGCGGCCTGATTCCATGAACTCCTCGCCCATGGCACACCCGGCATAGGGCGCGATGTACTGGAGCGCCGCCGAGTCAGAAGCGGATGCCGCCACGACGATGGTGTAATCCATCGCGCCGCGCTCCTGCAAGATACCCACGGTCTGGGCGATGGTCGAGCGGCGCTGACCGATCGCGACGTAGATACACAGCAGGTTCTGTCCCTTCTGGTTCAAAATCGTATCGATGATGATCGCCGTCTTACCAGTCTGGCGGTCGCCGATGATCAACTCACGTTGACCGCGGCCGATCGGGATCATCGCGTCGATTGCCATAATACCGGTCTGTACCGGCTGGTTGACCGACTTACGCGTGATCACGCCGGGAGCAATACGCTCGATCGGACGAGTCTTGGTCGAAGAGATCGGACCACGACCATCGATCGGGCGTCCCAGCGGATCGACGACACGACCGAGTAGGCCGTCGCCAACCGGCACGTCCATGACGCGTCCGGTCGAGCGCACAACGTCGCCTTCTTCGATGTCGAGGTATTCGCCGAGGATGATCGCCGAAACCGATTCTTTTTCGAGGTTGAGGGCGATACCGTACACGGGCGGCTTGCCATCTTTGCCAGGGAACTCCAGGATTTCCGACGACATGGCCTGTTGCAAGCCTTCGATACGAGCAACACCGTCACCGATCGTCATCACGCTTCCCACGTTGACTGGCTCAGTCGGTTGATCAACGCGAGTCCTAAGGGTCGATTGGAGACGTTGTAAAATATCTTCTGTTGTAATTGGTGCTACTGTCATGTGTAGTCCTTCCTTGCCAGGAGTGAAGATGCAGGAAGCGTTCCGACGAGCCGTCGAAACGCCGAACCCACATCCACTTGCTTCGGGCCTGTTTAGCTGACGAGCATACGCTGCTGAACTTGCGTCAAGCGATTGCGTACGCTGTCATCGAGCACCTTGTCGCCAACGCGAAAGATCAAGCCACCAAGGATCGATTCATCGACGACGAATGTGATATCCAACGCAGGACCGTACTTATCGTGCAATTGCTTCTGGATATCGGCCTCTTGAGCGGGCGTCAACGCTACCGCGCTCGTGATTTCGGCGTCGCGTGGACCACTGCCGCGCACCAGCGCGACGAAGTTTTCCACGACGGCATCGAACTGATCCTCAGCCCCCTGTTGGCGCAGGACCGCTACGAGCGACTCGCGCAGGGCTTGTGCGACAGCTGCCGGATCAACCGCAGGCATTACAGCCTCCCGATATCAGCGATCGACTTTTGAATCAGCCGCTCGTGTCCGCCGCCGCGTAGCTCTTCGCCGATGACAGTACCAGCCGTCTGCGTAACAAGCGTTGCGAGTTGCGTTTGCAGACCACGCAATAACTGGTCGCGCTCTAGTTGCGATTGCTGGTGAGCCTCAGCCTTGATACGTTCGGCTTCCGACTGAGCGTTCGCGATCACCTCTTTCGCTTGCACCTGCGCCCGCTCCGTCGCTTGAGCAGACGATCTGTGCGGCTTCCTGCCGTGCACGAGAGATTTCCGCGTCGTAGTCCTGCTGAACCCGTCCAAGCTGTTGCTTGACCTGCTCGGCGTTCTCGATGCTTTCCTGGATGCGCTGCGTGCGTGCCTGCAGGGCATTTAGCACCGGGCGGTACAGCAGCCGTGCGAGCAGGAACGCAACCAAGCCAAAATTGATGAGCTGCGCTAGCAGCAGCACCCAATTGATACCAAGTTTACCCATCGTTTATGACTCCATTGCGGCACCAGCTCGCGCCGATGCCACCACGAACTTAGATAATTCCGAAGCCGATCATGAAGCCGATAACCAACGAGATGATGAAAATCGATTCCGCGAAGACGATGCCAAGGAACATGTTGGTCCGTAGCGTGCCTTCCGCTTCTGGGTTTCGACCGATCGCTTGTAGCGCGCCCGAAACCACGATACCGATACCTACACCTGGTCCAATCGCACCCAAACCGACCGCCAAACCTGTTGCGATAAGTCGCAGACCTTCATTATCCATCGAAGTCCCCCTCCAAAATGTGATGACTGTGTTACGTGCAAAATAAATGAAACGACCTAGGACTCGTACACCCGCGCACCCTTACCGTTTCCGGCGGCGTGCGAAGCGTCATGTCCTTCGGCGAGTTCGTCGTGACCACCGTGGTGTTCGGTTGCCAGCGAGATGAACACCATCGTCAAGATGGCGAAGATGAACGCCTGGATGAATGCGACGAACAATTCATAGGCGTAGAAGACCGACGGCAGCAACCACGGCACCAGGAATGCCATCACCAACAGCACGACCTCACCCGCGAAGATGTTGCCGAACAACCGGAACATGAACGAGATGATACGCACGAATTCTGAGATGAACTCGATGATACCGACGAAGAAGCCGATGGCTCCACCTTTGACGTTGAAAAACTTACCCAGGTAGCCAATGCCCAGCGCCTTGAAGCCGTGGTATTCCGTGGCAGCAAAGACGATCAGCGCCAGCGCCAGCGTCATGTTAAGGTCGGCGCTCGGTGCGCGGAGGTAGGGGATCAGCACGAGTTCGTGACCTTCCCCATCCGTTTCCCCAACACAGGTGTTGTCGCGCCATGAGGCGACGTGCGGCTCGGTTGCGGTTTCCTTCGCGGCTTTCTCTCCGGCCGGCTCTGGGTTCACGAGTGCCTGTTCGTGCGTCAAACATCTACCAATCGAACCGACACCGGGAATCAGTGCCAGAATGTTCGAGAAGAACACGAAGAAGAAGATGCTCGCCGCTAGCGTGAAGAAGCGGGCGATGTTGCGGCGGTCGATGCTTTCGCCCAGACCATGCAACAGTTCGACCGCGTACTCCAGGATGTTCTGCAACCCACGTGGCACCATCGCTGGCCGGCTCATACCCACGATCACCAGGCCAAGCAACACAACGTCAACGATCAAGGTAAGCAACAGTGAGTTGGTGAGTGGAAAGCCAAAGGGACGAGCGATGATCTCAGGAGCCAGCGAGATTTCGGGAATTTCTGGCAGGGAGAACACCAGGCGACCGACAGCCAACACTGCGACGACACCCACTGTCCAAATAAGAATGGTACGGGTTCGTTGCGACAAAGGTCATCCTCCTTGATACCGTACATTGCGCGACAATTGTCGCTTTACACGACAACGCTCGTGGCACAGCCCCAAAGCGGGTCGGTCGCGAGCATCGATGAAATCATACCGATTCTTTAGATTGAGAAATCTATCACATACCTTTATTTGGCCTGAGTATAGCAAGTTCCAGGCATATATGCAAGTCATAATTCGACACTCATTAAAAGGTCGCGCACCGCTTGTTGCATCACCATCAGGAGCGGCTGTTGCACGCTGCCGTCGATGGCAGATTCGCGCACCGCGCTGAGAATCCAACGCTCGCCGCACGCCAGCGCATACACCTGATGCCGCACGCCGCCGTGCGCGTACAAGCGTTGCGCGTGCGTTTCGCCGACCGCATGGCCAAATTCCACGCTTGCGGTAAAGAGCGTTCCAAGCAGCGGGGCGTACAGCGGCGCGGCGTCGGCGGGAACTTCGCCAACCTGCGCGATCGTCATACCCGTCAGGTCACTCAACACGACCGCCTGTGCCTGTGTCCGAGCTATCAGTTCTCGCAACACACCGTCGATTGCCGTCATCTGTGGGAGGCCCAGAACGGTGGTTGCCGATGCGGTGCGCCTACCACTCCACATGGGCCTTGTCGGGGGTTTCCTTACCGCAGGTTCGGGCGTGGGTGCAAGCCGCAACTGCTGTAAGCGTTCGACCAGGTCATGCACGGACGACACCAGTTCGACGTTCGTTTGTTTGGTGGCATGAGTGAGATCGGGGTTCGTAGAACCACATAGGATCAACTTAACCGAGGGGTCGAGGGCAGGCACGATATCCACCAGTTCCACGGCAGCGAAATCTTCAATTTCTGTGGCAGCCAGGACGTGTGTCACGTTTCCGCGACGCAGCGACCAGAGCATTGCATTTGCCGTGTTCATAGTCGACACATTCGGCCTCGAATGAAGTTTTTGTGCGAGCCGTTGGAGTAACACATTCGCGCCTGGAACGATCAGGACGTGCGGTGCGTTATCCAAGAACGTCGAGCGCTGTCAGAGGCACAGTCACCTGTTGCCCATCCGACAGAACAACGGTCGCCGTTGCCGTGCGAATCCCCGATCCCAGGCGTCCCAGCGGCGCTATATGCTCGAGGCGGGCGGTCGCTCCCAGGTGGGACGTGTTCAACAGGCGTACCGTCACGCCCGGTTGCAAGTCCCGCACAGGTATTGCTTCCTCCACCTTGCCATCATTATACGATAACGGAGCGATGACTCGCGGACGGCGCTGTGGAGCACCCAGGCATGTCGCCGCATCGACATAGACTTCCCGCCCAGCGAATCGCGCCAGAACGTCGAATATCCGGTCGTTCATCGCATGATTCCCGAAGCCTTCGGTCAGGATCACCGCAGGCCCATCATCCCATTGCTTCGTTAGAGCGGACGGTTTTTGTAGCCGCTCCCAGTTGGTCGTCCAGCGCTCGCCCCAGAACGCGCGCAACACATCTATATCGACGCTGCCAACGACTACAGCCAGAACCTGCTGCTTGGCTGCTGCCCGCAACGCTTCGAGCGTGATGCTGCCGCCAAGCAGGATCGTGAAGGCAGATAACGTATCGATCAGCGAAGGCACAATCGGTTGATCGGGGCGCTCCACCAACACCCGCAACATGCCCCATTGCTGGTCGCCGAAGCCCACCGCTCCTTGCACGATAGCCGCAGGTGTTTCGATAGTAGCCGCACGCCCTTCTTCGACCTCGGTGATATAGCCGCGCAGCATAGCGGTCAGGCTCGCAGGAACTGGGTCAGGCGTAAGAACCACGAAACCGGTCGTCAGGTCGATTTCGGTGACGACGCCCCGTACTGGCGCGAGGACCTGGTGATGACCACGCCGGGCGATCACGTCACGAATCGCAACGCGTGTACCCACCTTACGCCGCATCAAACGTTGGATGTCCGCAGGCTCAACGCCCAGTTCAACCGCAACATGGAGCAGCACCGGATCGGGTTGCACACTACAACGTCCAATCAGGTCATCGGGTTCGACACGACTTCCTACGCGAACGGAAAGCTCACCGGGAGCGGGTAAGCGGCGCTGAAGGCGCGCATACGTCGTGGGGATACATGCTGATAAGCCATCTGGAAAATGACGTGGCATAGATCGATCTGCGCTCCATCTTCTATGACCCGATACGCATCGCTCGTTCAGCAACACATCCGATTATAGCATATGCCCGTACCGCCCCTGGATCACCCCGTGCTACAATCGACACCGGAGCTTCGCCTGTGAAGCCCATCAAACTATCGTGAATAGCCGTACATCACGCCCTAAGCGATATGCAAGGAGCCGAGTAATGCATCTTACTTTGATGCATATTTCCGACCTACACGCGGGACCACCGTTCAACGCCGATAAGGCTGAACTGATCGTTCGGGAAGCAGAAGAACTCAACCCCGATCTATTAGTCATTTCAGGCGACATGGTGCAGCGTGCCGACTACATCAATCAATGGCGCGATATTCGGGCGTTCATCCAACGGCTACCCCAGCCACAATTGATCGTTCCCGGCAACCATGACGTGCCACAATTTAACCAGATAGCTCGCTATTTTTGGCCGTTTCGGCGCTTCAAAAAATTCGTTTCGAATGACATTCAGCCCATCTTTGAATGTGATGGGTTAGTAGCGATCGGCCTCAACACCGCACGCTCGTTCACGATCGAAGGTGGCAAGCTCAGTGCTCGCACGCTTAAATGGCTCGAAACGACCCTCAACCAGTATGGTCCTGACGTATGCAAAGTCGTCGTGATGCACCACCACGTCGTCCAGCCGCCAGGACCACCAGGGCACACCAAGGATGTGATCGTCGGAGCCAGGGAAGCACTTGCCGCGCTTGACCGGGGTGGTGCGGAACTGGTGCTATGTGGGCATCTCCATTCATCGTACACTGGCAACACCCTGGAGTTCGATCCAACGCTGAAACAAGGCACAATCATCGCGCAAAGCGGCACGACCACCTCGCGCAGAGGGCGCCTGTGGCATCGCGGCAAGAATGCGTTCAACGTCATCGAGATCGAGGATCAGGTGATTCGCATATCGCAACGTATGTACCTTGAGGATGTCCGCCGCTTCGTGCCAGTAAGCGAACAGGTGTTCCCACGCCGGTCGGGCGGTGCCTATTTTCTGCCGCGCTCCGAGCGTGTTCTCGATGCCAGCAAAACAGCGCCAGCGATTACCCTCGATTCGCTAGATGACGAGTCAGCCACATGAAAGCGATACACACATGAGCGGAGATCTCAGCCTCGCGGTACTGATCATGGGTATAGGTCTCGTTGGTGCAGTGCTGCCGTTGATCCCTGGACCGCCGATTGTGTGGCTTGGCGCGTTCTATTATGCGTGGCGCACGAATTTCGATGAGGTAGGCATCCTCATGCTGGTGCTGCTCGCACTCCTCGGCATTGTCGGCGGCACCGCCGACTGGTGGCTGGGGTATCTGGGTGCGTCGAAAGGCGGCGCATCGGGGTGGGCGACACTGGCGAGCTTTGTCGGCGGAATCGTCGGCTTTCTCGTCTTCAACGTCATCGGTATGGTGCTCGGATCCATCCTTGCGATTGTGCTGGTTGAATACATGCGCCACCGCGATTGGCAACGTGTCATGCGTGCGGGAAGCGGCTACCTGGTTGGGTGGTTGCTGGCAAGCATCGTCGAGATCGGTATATGCGTGTTGATGATCGCGTTATTCTTTGTCGCTCGGGCTGTGTAAGAGAGTTTTTGCTGCTCCACAGCGACCGCAATTAACTAAACAGGGCCGGTAATACGCACATTCGTGCGTATTACCGGCCCTGTTTAAATGTTTCTGGAGTCCAGCATTCCACTGAACCCCAGAAACAAGAGAAGAGAGGAGAAGGAGATAAAAAGATTATAGCAGACGGGTTTTGGATTGCAAGCACCAATATTGGTAGATTTTGGATTTCCCTAAGCACTCGGCATACCACCAGAAAATCAACGACCAAGGACCAATATAGCCCGCTCCTTTACTACGATCATCGAACCTCCGAGCCTGGGAATTGCCACTCCACACCGCTATGTTTCTTATGGAACGCGGCGATGCCGCATATGATGCTCTAGCCCCGACTTGCTTATCCATAGGAGGGTCGGAGCGCTGGCAGGATGCGCAACTACTGGCAACTCAGTCTGGTGTGGTGTGTATGTCAACATGTCCAAGCAACGCACGATACGCGTCAGGCGTGTCGATATCGACCAGCACATCGGAAGCAACCTCAACACCGGCGATCTCATCACGATACGCACGTAGAACGCTCCGCGCTCCCTGGTCCCCACGTACTGTCTCCAATTCTGGAAACAGCGATCGGCTAAACAATACCGGATTGCCGCGCTGTCCAGCAGCGAAAGGGGCAACGATACGAGCGTCGCCCTGTTCATAGCGTTCGATCAGCAGATCGATGACGATGGTCGTCAGCAACGGCTGATCGGCGAGCATGATCAGCGCGGCATCGACATTCGGTTCAAGGGCCGCCAAGCCCACCCGTAATGATCCGCTCAATCCTTCGTGATAGCGGTCATTCTGGACAAGCGTGACCGGCAAGCCAGCCAGCGCCCCGGCTACTGCCGCCGCTTCGTTACCGGTGACAACCACAAGCCGATCGAGGCGTGATGCGAGCGCTATTCGTGTGACGTGCCGAATCAGCGGTTGTCCCTGCCACGGCAGCAGCACCTTCATCGCCCCCATGCGGCTCGCGGTCCCCGCCGCCAGAATGATTCCGGTTATTACCCGCCGCTCAGGGCTTCTTGCCACGTCGCACCGCTACAATTTCAGCGAGAATACTCATCGCCAGTTCCGCAGGGGTTTTCGCGCCAATATCCAGGCCAATCGGGCCGAAGATACGCGCCAGGTCTTCTTCCGGTACGCCCGCCTCGCGAAGCGTGGCTTTGCGGCGCTCCTGCGTGCGTCGTGAGCCTAACGCACCGATGTAACGTACTGGATGCGCTAGGGCGATCCGAGTAGCGGCGTCGTCGAATTTGGGATCGTGGGTCAGCACGGCAACGAACGTCGAGTGATCAAGGCGCATTTGGGGCAGCGCCTCTTCGGGCCATTCCGTCACCAGGGCATCGACATCGGGAAAACGCTCCGGCGTCGCAAAGGTCGTGCGCGGATCGACCACCGACACACGAAATCCCATGAGTTTCGCTCCGGCACTCAGCGGTATCGCCGCATGCACCGCGCCTACGATGATCAGGTGTGGTGGCGGCGCATATGTTTCGATCAACACATCCACCGCGGTATCGTTGATGATATATGAGCGCTGTTCGCTCCGTTCGGCTGCCAGCATCGACACAGCGTCCTGCACGACGACGACATCCAGTGCGTCGTCACCCAACGAGCCTTCGGTCGTGCCCGACGATTCGATCAGCATCTTCGCACCAATGGTGGAGCCGCGCACGACGGTTGCCAGCGCCACAGGCGATTCGTCAGCAATATGTTGTCGCAGCCTATCAAAGAGCGTTATCACAGTACTACCAGTCCAGACGTTCGCAGAACACATCGATTTCGCCACCACACGCGAGGCCAACCTCCCAGGCTTCCTCGTTGGCGATGCCGAAGTGGAGCAACTGCGGCACGCCTGTTTTCATCACTTCCTGCAAGGTTTCAAAGACTGACCCTTCGATACACCCACCCGATACCGATCCGGCGACCGTACCGCTAGCGGATACGATCATCTTGGCACCAACCTGTCGTGGCGCCGAGCCATAGGTTTTAACGACCGTTGCCATGCCGAGCGCCTCGTTACGCTCGCGGTACATGTCTATAAACGGCAACACATCATTGATCATCGTTTTTCCTCGTTCACCTGTCGCCAGTCGTCTCACTGGACAATCCTGGTGCCACCGCATCGGCGACCTGATCTACCAGTTCTCCGAGTATGCCATAACTGAGCGGTTCGACGACCACAGCGCGGTCGGGTTCGGCGTGCGTTTTGCGGTAGCGTTGGACGGTCGTTTCGTTCGGCTTGACGGTCGCTTCCCAATAATCAATGCCTTTGTCGTCCTCCTGCGGCTGCGCCGAGCGCAAAATCGCTTCTTGCTCACCTTTATCATATTCGACGACACGTAGCTCGTCCACGGCGTCAACCGAGTGCGCGATGCGCTCCGCTGTTTCCCCAACATCGTCAGTGGATTGTCGAGGTTGCACGCGTAGGCCGCGCACGCCAAGGCCATAGCGTTCGGCATGTTCGACATCCACGACCACGGTCACATCATCGTTCGATACGACGACCGAGGAATCGTCGGCGGCGCCACGCACTTCGTCACGTACCTGTTTCCCGATCGTATCTCCCACGCATACCTCCCCTCCACCTATCTACTCAATCGATCCGGCGATCATTATAATCATGACCATCGTAACCAATCAGACGTTTCTTTTCTTCAATCGTCGTTTCCAGATACACCGGACGCCGCCAGATATGGTGGATGTTCTTGAGCGTGTCGCGGGCGAAATCAGCACGTAGATCAACGCCTTCATGTCGGTGTTGCAGCAACAGATCGCCGCGGTTACCGTAGTTGCCTTCCACGACATAGATAAACGGTTGCCCGAAGTTTGTCAGCCTATATAACAGTTTCTGCTTGATCTCGGCGAACTGGCGGCTCGCGATTTCGTACATGTCGCTGTCACGATTGTACTGGAACGTAAATAACTTCTGTTCGAGCGCGAACTCCGGTGTCAAAAATTCGTCGATGAAAGTAATATCGTTGTGGAAACGCCGCACCTCGAAAATCTTCTGACGGCCTAGCCCGGTCGGACGATTCCAGTTGCGTTTGACCTCCATGTCGTCGCACTCTTCCCATTCCTTACCAAAGCGTCCCTTGTCCCAGCGCTCCTCAATATCACGCAGCAATTCCAGGCCCAACTTATACGGATTGAGCCGCCCAGGACTGGTCGCCACAACGCCGGAATGGTGGTCGGCAAAATCCACGATTTCGGAAGGATCGGCCGCCTTTTTGGTCATAATCTCTGAATGCCAAAACGAGGCCCATCCTTCGTTGAGTATCTTCGTCATCATCTGCGGCGCGAAGTAATAGGCTTCGTCGCGGATAATTTCGAGCACGGTGTGCTGCCAGCGTTCTAGCGGAGCATAGGTCAACAGGAACAGCAGAATATCGCGCTGTGGGGTTTCGGGGAACTTGCGTGAGCGATTCTGTTCGTCCTCCTGCCGTTTGCGCTGCTGGTCTAGAAACTCCGGCGGGTTGATGTACCCCTTCATATAGGAGCGATCCACCGGCAGGCCGCTAACAGGCGAAACAGCCTCTTCATCGTCCTCGGTGATCGGCACAGGCGTCTGCGATTCGGGACGGCGGATGTATGGCGCATGGTAATCGATCAGATTATCAAGCGACAAACACACATCGACGAAGTCCTCGACCTGCTCGTAGCCGATCCGATCGATCAGGTTGCCGATGCGCACCGCATGGTTTGCCATCGTATCGAGCATATGGCGATTGGTGTGGGAAAACCAGAAATTGTTCTTGAAGAAATCCACATGGCCTGTCACATGCGCCATCACCATTTTCTGGGTTGCGATGTCGTTGCCTTCCAGCAGGTAGGCATACGACGGATTGTTGTTGATCACCATTTCATAGATGATCGACAGACCATAGGTATGGCCTTTGATCAACTGGTCAAATTCCATGCCCCAGCGCCAGTGCGGATAGCGCGTCGGAAAGCCACCATATGCGGCGATCTCATACAATGTGCGGTAATCCACAACCTCGAACGAGATCGGGAACATGTCCAGGCCATACTCCCTTGCATAGCCTCTCGATCGCTTCCCAGGCGGTTTGTAGCTCGGATGGAAGTTTTGTATTTCGCATACGTTAACGTAAGAATGGGCTGGCGGGCGATTGTTGCTACGCCACCAGGTTCTCACTTCCCCTTTCCGAGAAATCGTTTGATCGTGTCGTAGATATCGTCGCGGTCGGCGATCTCCGAAATCACCAGGTTGTCGGTGCCGTGCGAGATATTCGTCCAGATCATGCGCGAAGCGACCCGAACCATACAACGAACGCACCTGCCCATAGCAGAACAGGTTGATGCGCGGCAGTAGCTGCGAGCGCAGCAACTCGACACATTCGCGGGTATCGCCACCACCCCAGTTATCGCCATCCGAGAAGTGGAAACAATAGATATTCCACTCGTCCGGTGGGTAGCGCTCATCGATCAATTGGTTGGTGAGGCGATATGCCGATGAAATCTTGGTGCCGCCACCTTCGCGGATATGGTAGAAGGTGTCTTTATCAACCTCTTTCGCGGCGGCATCATGGACGATGTAGCGAATATCGATCGATTTGTACTGCGAACGCAGCCAGGTCTCGATCCAGAAAGCGGTAATGCGTACCAGTTCCTTCTGCTCGGTCCCCATCGAGCCGGACACATCCATCGAGTAGATGATGATCGCGTTGCTTTCGGGCAACATGGTGGTTTTCCAGGTGCGATAGCGCATATCATCGCGGATGGGATAGATCACTGGATCGTCGGGATCGTATTCGCCGCTGAAAATCTGGCGCTTGAGCGCTTCACGATAGGACCGCTTGAAGTGCCGCAACGAGTTAGGACCGACTCGTGCGATGCCGGAATAGCGATCCTTTTCGGCGATGATGTTCTTGCGGCCTTTCGGCTCGATGCGGGGCAGTTGGAGTTCTTCGCCCAAAATCTGGGCAAGTTCTTCTATCGTCAGATCGACTTCGACGGTATGCTGACCGGGCTGTTCGCCAGCCTCGCCGCTGCCATCCTGTCCATCGCCACGTCCGATTGGATCGCCAGGATTGCCCTGGCCCTGACCAACCCCTCCACCCTGCTTCTGACCGAAGCGAAACTGTGGAATATCGATCTGGGGCAGCGGAATCGAAACATAGCGTCGTCCCTGGCGTCCGATCATCTCGCCCTGCGACATGTACTTGCGCAGGTCTTTTTTGATCCTGCCGCGCACAATCTGACGAAAACGGTTGAGGTCACGCTCGACGCGGTCTGCCATATACGGCCTCCTCGCTTGCTTCAGATACATTATAGCGAGTAGCACGGGTTGTGTGGACTGAGTGAAGATGAGAAAAGCCTGAGCACGAATGCTCAGGCTTCATCAAACTGGCGACCCTGATGGGATTCGAACCCACGGTCTCCACCGTGACAGGGTGGCATGTTAGGCCGCTACACCACAGGGCCGTTTGACGTGGCGTAGTATAACAAACGCTTGCAAACTCGTCAAGTTCATATGAGCGGCAATGTTATACGCAGCAGTCTTGGTATGATTCGGCTCATGACAACAACGCTGCCATCCGTCCAACCGCTGACCTATCCACGGCTCGCGACGCTCATCGCGAGCCGATTAATGCTCAACGCCGTCTTTCGTGTCGCCTATCCCCTCGTACCATTTGTTGCGCTACGCTATGGCGTATCGATCGAAGCCGCCACGTTGATTGTCACGGTCCAGGTACTCGCCGGACTTGCCAGTCCGATCGGGGGCTGGTTGGGAGATCATGTCGGATATCGCAATGCCATGGCGTTCGGCCTGGTTATCACCATATGCGGTACGCTGATTATCGCCGCGGCACCGTCACTCGTCTGGGTATTGGTCGGTTGTAGTGTCGCTGGCATCGGCACAGTCATGTATCAACCCTCGATTCAAGCGTATGTCAGCGCGGCAACCCCATTTGCACAACGCGGTCGGGCGCTCGGCATGATCGAACTGTCCTGGTCACTCGCTGGCATCCTGATCGTTCCGCTACTGCTATGGCTGGTGACATGGAGCGGCGGGCTACACGTCCCCTATCTCATCCTCGCCGCGTTACTGGGTCTGGGGCTAGTGGTCAACCAGTTCGCCTTGCCACCCGACCCGCCGCGTGCCACGGTCGCACGGCGCACCACCAGTTCGTTTGCCGTGATCAAGCAGCCTGCCGTGATCGCGCTGTTCGTGTTTCTGTGGCTCGTGATGGGTGGTCAGGAGATTCTGTTCGTCGCACAGGCACCCTGGCTCGCCGCTCATTTCGGCGCGTCGTCGGAAACGATCGGACAGGCGCTGGTAGTGTTCGGGTTCGGCGAGCTGCTTGGCGTTACCCTGGCGACGCTCATGACGGACTGGCTTGGCAAGCGTCGCGCTCCATTGGTGGGATTCGCGTGCGCCGCCGTTGTGTACCTACTCCTACCAGTGCTGGGCAGAACCTGGAACAGCTATCTCGTGCTCTTTTTTCTCTACGCGCTGTTCTTCGAGTTTTCGATCGTCGCGTCCTTCTCGCTGGCGTCGATCATCGACCCCAACGCCCGCGGCATTGTCATGGCAGGCGTGTCCTTTTCGACTCTTACCGGACGTGCCGCAGGATCGGCACTGGGCGTACCACTAGCGCAACTCACCAGCATTACTGTAAACGGTATCGTTGCAGCAACGCTGACATTGGTGGGAATTTTGGTCGGCGCGCTCGGCGCACAACCCCAGGAAAAAGACCAGAAAATCCATAAATCGTAAGCTGTAACAGTCCTGTAATCTGCGAGCGTCCTTAGCATAAGCTCGGAGATGATACGGTGCGTATGTGAGGAAACAAAAGAATACGACAAAAAATCGCTTTGATGCGATCACAGCCAGCGATTGGCCGTTCATCGGTGGTGTCTTTGCCGCGATTGCCGTGATCGGACCTACACTGGTCCTTATGCCAGCATGGCGCGTCATGATCTTAGGGGTTGCAGCGAGCACGATCCTGTTGCTGCTCGGCGTCGAACGTGCGCGGGCGCGACGCCGTATGCAGCGACTGGCTAACCAACTCAAGTCAGTCGCATCGCTCGAAAAGCTCGAAGTCCCCGACGACCCAACTGCGTCGGCGCTCGACCGTGCGCTCAACGACGCGATCCAACGTAGCCGTGAGCAGCAACATATTCTGAAGTTCACCCCACAGGCGGTTCCAGCAAGTGCGGCGCTGGGGCTTTTGGATGATTCCGAGGGGCAGCCGCGCAGCATCGCGGTGCTTGCGCTCGGTCTGCGCGACCAGGAACAGCCTGGCGCGTCGCCCGAAGCGATGGAGCAATTGCGTGACATTGCGGGAACGGTCGTGCGAGTCGCGGAGGATTATTCCGCACTCCTGCAGATGCAGGGTAGCGGCACATTCGCCCTGATCTTTGCTGCATTTTCGCAGGAACCGGCGGCGCGTAGCGCCCGGGCAGCCTATGATGCGGCGGTGGAGCTCATTACCACGCACGCGGCGTTACGCTGTGGCATCAGCGTTGGCGCGGGACTTCCGTGTACGCTGCCAGGTGCCGGATATACCGTGCTTGGTTCGCCGTTCGAGGAGGCGATTCGGCTCCATCGTTTGTCGGCGAGTTGGGACGAGTTTCAGGTGTTGTGTCCAGAGCCAGTCGCCTTGCTCCTTAGGCCTCGTGCAGCCGGACATCGTACGCACCTGCAACTGACCGCCGCCAGCGGACCTACGCTTCCAGTCTATGCGCTCGAAGTAGCCGCATCAACAGTCGTACACGAGGTCAGTGCGTGACGTCGCTCACGGCAGCTCTACAACCACGTAATCCACCGCCACAAACGGCGAACCGCCGACCGCCCCATTCTTGAGGTTTGTGATTGCCACCGTATTCGCTCCATCGCGTAATACACCAGCATCAAAACGCAACACCAACTCATCCCAGCGCCCTGAGTCGAGCGGAATATCGTCGTTCGGCAAGGGGTTATTTCCTTCGAACAGCACCGTACCGTTGAGCGTTACACGCATCGGGGTTTTGGCTCTATCCTCAGAATCCATGCCCGTGATCCGCAACACCGCTGTTGCGCCGGGATTGGTCG
This sequence comes from uncultured Chloroflexia bacterium, assembly GCA_963790835.1. Classification (GTDB taxonomy): domain Bacteria; phylum Chloroflexota; class Chloroflexia; order Chloroflexales; family Kallotenuaceae; genus JBBSGA01. Next base: position 213,891 of record CAWBPU010000002.1, on the reverse strand, counting down.
AAGCCTGGAACGATGCGCGCATCGTGTCATAGCCGGACCCCTGACCGTACACCCAGGTTGCAGTTCGCCCACCATAGATGCTAGCGCCACGGTTGCGCCAGCCACCACTGAAATCGGTATCTTCCAGTCGCAGCGTGCCAGCGACCGGCACGGCAACCGACGTTGGCAGAGCAACAGTCGGGGCAGCGGAAGGTACGGCTGTCGCGATGGGGGACGGAACCGTTCGCACAGGCAACGTCGATACGTCGCCGGAGGTCACCTCCAGCAGTTGCGAGGCGATCCACCCACGCCGTCCATCCGATGTAGCAACGCCAAGCCACTCGTCGTTCACACTTTCCAGAACAAGCGTCGTGCCGTTGGGCAAGCCTCCGATAATTTCGAAGTTCGTGCCTGGTCCTGACCGTAGGAACGCGCCATTCTGCGCGCGTACGACACCCTGCGTGTTGGGTATGACCGTGGCACTCTGAGTGGTACGGGTCGGTGTGCGCGCCGCCGCAACACCCGAAGGCACCACGGTGGTAAGTTCAGCCGGTGGACGAGGCGATGGTCGAGTCGAGACGACCGACTGCGACCACATGCTCACAGCCCAGATGCCCAGGACGACCAGCAGGATCAGTGGAACGATCAACACATAGCGCCCAACGCCATCCAACTTTGGGGGACGTTGAAGGCGCGATGGTGCCGCCAGCGGTGGTGGTGCCAATCGCGTCTTGTTGACGGGCGTCGGACGTGTTCCCATGCTCGCGGGTGTTGCGGGTTCAATCGGCGTGTCCAGTACGCGCATGAGCGCGGCGAGCAGCGCTCCGGCGGAAGGCCAACGATCCACTTTGCGCTTGGCGATGGCTCGACGCACCACGTCATTGAGCATGGTCGCCTGTGACCAGCGCGGGTCGAGGTCAGCTAGCGATGGTATAGGTTCGTTGATATGCGCCTGAGCGATGGCGAAGGGTGTCGATCCGGTGTACGGTACGCGCCCGGTCAAAAGTTCGTACAGAAGGATGCCGAGTGCGTATACATCGGTGCGTGCATCTACTGGCTCAGCCTGTATCTGCTCCGGTGCCATATACGAGGGCGTCCCCATCACGACGCTGACCGTCGCGGCTTCTTCCATTAGCAGTTTCGCCAGACCAAAATCAGTGATCACCGGACCATTCGCCGTCAAAATAATGTTTTCGGGCTTGAGATCGCGGTGGATGATCCCCAGGCCATGCGCGTAGTCCAGCGCGTGCGCCAGTGGTTGCAGCAGCGCCTGCACTTCTACCGGGGAATACGGATCCGACGATGCGTGCCGTCGCCGTAATTCCTGTTGCAGATTCACGCCATCCAGGTATTCCATTACCAGGAACGGCATGCCAGCATCCTCGTCAGCACCATAGATACCGACGATGTGCGGATGCCGCAGACGTGCGATCAGGCGTGCTTCACGTTCGAAACGCGCACGAAATCCCGCGTCGTTGGCGAACACAGGCAATAGCACCTTGATCGCAACAGTACGATCAAGCTCTGGCTGCATCGCCTTATAAACGGTCGCCATCCCGCCGTGCCCGATGATACCGAGTACGCGATAAGGACCGATCGACTGTCGTACTTCGCCAAACAGAGTCTCGTTCGTCGTAGGACGGCTGGACATCGTGACTGCTCCGCTTGATACTGCTCATAGGGCTGATGAGGGTATGCTATACCTTCATCATGCACACTGTACCACGCCTTCTGCTCACAGTGTCAGCGACAAGCGCTTTCGGTTTTACTGGTGGCATTTCCATGAGCGGCATATCGGTGAATGCCGCGCATCGCAGGAAGATACATTCTCATGTCTGGAGGTTCGCCATAATGGGTATCCGCCGGGCATAGGGAATGGTTTTCCAAAGGCGATCCTGCCTATCTGGATCGCAAACATGCTACACTCAAGCCTAGCAAACGACGAGCATATACCTATCGTGAATGGAACAACATATGGCAGATGACGCGATCGTTGTCGTGGATTTTGGGTCACAATATAGCCAACTGATCGTGCGGCGGCTACGAGAAATGGGCGTATACAGCGAACTGCTGCCGTTTCATGCTTCCGCTGAGACCGTGCAGGCATTGTCCCCGCAGGGTTTCGTCCTATCAGGCGGCCCCGCCAGCGTGTACGAACCGGGCGCACCGCAGCTACCGGACTGGGTTGGCGATGCGGGCAAGCCGGTTCTCGGCATCTGTTACGGCATGCAGTTAATAGCACATTCGCAGGGTGGGTCGGTTCAGCCGTCCACCGAGCGTGAGTACGGACCAGCCGACATCACAGTCGATCATAGCGAATCACCGTTGTTCGCCTCGCTTCCCGCCACGCAGCGTGTGTGGATGAGCCACGGTGACAAACTGGCAACGCTGCCGACCGGCTTTCATCCGATCGCACATTCCGCAAACTCGCCATATGCCGCCATGGGCGACGAAACACGTCGCTGGTATGGTCTTCAGTTTCACCCCGAAGTTGTCCATTCGCCATCGGGGCGCGAAATCCTGCGGAACTTTGCGTATGAGGTGTGCGGCTCCAAGGGCGGTTGGGAATCACGGGCGATCATCGAGCAGTCGATCGAGATGATCCGGGCGAAGGTCGGCGATGGACGGGTCATCTGCGGTTTATCAGGTGGCGTCGATTCAGCCGTTGCCGCCGCGCTGATCGCCCGTGCTGTCGGCGACCAATTGCATTGTATCTTCGTCGATAATGGCTTGTTGCGACTGGGCGAGGCCGAGCAGGTGATCCAGACCTTCAACGAGAACCTGCAGATTCCACTCACCGCCGTGAACGCCGCCGAGGAGTTCCTCGATGCGCTACAGGGTGTCTCCGACCCCGAAACCAAGCGCAAGATCATCGGCGAGCGCTTTATCCGCATCTTCGAGCGCGAAGCATTGGCGCTAGGCGATGTGCAGTTTCTGGCACAAGGTACCCTGTATCCCGACGTAATCGAGTCAACCGCCGCCGACCGCAACGTCGCCGCCAAGATCAAAACACATCATAACGTCGGCGGGTTGCCCGAACGTATGAACCTTAAATTGGTCGAACCGCTACGCTATCTGTTCAAAGACGAAGTACGCGCTGTTGGACTGGAACTCGGTTTGCCGGAATCGTGGGTATGGCGCCACCCTTTCCCCGGACCCGGCCTCGCCGTACGCATCCTGGGATCGATCACCCACGAACGCGCCGAAACCCTGCGCCGTGCCGACGCGATCTTTACTGGCGAATTGCACCAGGCCGGGTTGTATCGCTCGACACAACAGGCATTCGCGGTATTGCTGCCGGTGCAAAGCGTCGGCGTCATGGGCGACTATCGCACCTATGCTGATGTCATCGCTTTACGCGCCGTCACGACCGAGGACTTCATGACCGCCGATTGGGCGCGACTGCCCGACGATCTCTTGGCGCGCACCGCCAACCGCATCGTCAACGAAGTACCTGGCGTCAACCGCGTCGTGTATGACATTACATCCAAGCCGCCAGCGACGATCGAATGGGAATAACGCGAAAGGAGCCGCATGATCATGCGGCTCCTTTCGATGATTGCATACACGCTTGACGCGGAATGCTCGGCGCTCAATCGCCGCGTGTTCTGAACTCGTCCGACCGCCACGGCATTTCCTGCAGCACCCATGAATTACCATCGGGATCGCGGAAGCCGGCAAACTTAATATCCTGCGGGTAGACATCGACCTCCCCGACATCAACACCCCTGGCCACCAGAGCATCACGAGCGGCATAGATATCGCCTACGACCAGGTGTAGCCCCTGAATCGACCCAGGCTGCATCGCGGCCAGTGCGTCGATACCCGTGCCGATTGTGATCGAACAGGCAGACCCCGGCGGCGTAAGTTGCACGACCCGCATCGCGTCGTTAGGCTGTACATCATGATCGACGTTGAAGCCGAGTTGGTTGGCATAGAACGCTTTGGCGCGATCCACATCCGCGACAGGCAGTAGCACGAGTTCGAGTTTCATCATCGGCACGGGAGCGAAGCTCGCCTGATCGTTGCTCATCGTGGAGTTCCCTCCAAGGCACGTTCCATCTTGTCAAGACACTGGTTCATACCCAGTTCGGACAACTGCATCATCTGTCCCGCCGTCCAGCCGTATTCGGTCACGGTTAGTCGCGTCCGAGTGCCGTCCACGGCCTCGAACGTCACAACATAGGGCAGATCTTGCGGAAAGTCCGGCGGCATGCCGACCGAGGCAGGATCGATTGTGTTGCCATCCTGGTCGGCGAGGTTATGGATGAAAGCCATGTGCTGGAGTGGTTCGACTTCGGTGTAACGCCAGGTGCTGTAACTTTCACCGAAGTTGGGCGAACTCATACATACAAGCGTGGTGCCGCCCTCACGCACATCCATTTTTGCGACGGGTGCGGTAAAGCCGTCCGGTCCCCACCACTGTCGCACATAGGCAGGATCGATCCAGGCCGCCCAGACTTGCTCGACAGGCGCATCGAACACACGGGTGAATACGAGATCGTGTTTGGTCCCTGGAGGTAGAACAGTTTCATTCATAGCGAACGCTCCTTGTGACTGGTGAGATGTGGATGGTGTGACACCATCATCATAGCCCAGCACCGTGGAATCGTCTTGTATGAAACGGCAAACTAGATGTTACGCTGCCAGAACAGTGCCACTTCGTTACGCGGGTAATAGGCTTCGTTATAGCCGCAGAAGTTGAAACCGGACCGTGTATAGAAAGCTACGGCAGGATGATTCCGTGCCGAGCATTGACCGACGAGGTTGGTCATGCCTTCAGAAGAAGCCCATTGCGCCGCAACCCGGAGCAGCGCGGTGCCGGTTCCGCGCCGTCGCAGATGTGGTGCGACGACCAGCCGCGCGATCATCGCGGCGGGTCGTTCGTCCGCCGCCGTCATCACAATAAACCCACCGATCGTTGTTTCCTGGGCGGCGACGAACACAGCGATGGCACGCTCCCAGACCGCATCAAGCGTGTCACCCGGAATAGTGACCGTGACCGAGCGCGGCAAACGCAAACATCGCAATCCCATGCTGAATTCGCTCGTAGCAAGCGTCGCCGTGGGGTCACGGTTGAGTGTGAGTTGCCACACATGATTACTGGCGATGCTTGCCGGAATCGCCGCACAGCCCGGTAGGTCTTCTAGTTCAGCCGGTCGAAGTTCCATCGGTTAAATCACCCCGTCCAGGTGCTGCCACAAGCGGCGCTGTCGGTCTATCCAGGAGTTTCTGCTCATTGGCACGTAACTCGGCGACTGGCATAGGCGAATCGACCAGCTTTGCATACAGATAGGCCAGGATGATGCGAAAGGTCGCGGCCAACGGCACCGCGATCAACAGACCGAGCGCACCGCCCAGATGGCCACCGGCCAAAATCGCAAAGATCACGAAGATCGGATGCAGCTTCACGATATGTCCGACCAGATTCGGAATGATCAGATGATCTTCACCCTGCCGTAGCACGAGATAAATGATGCCGACGACGACCGCAAGCAACCAGTTGGGCCATCCCCACGGCGTCGTGGCTTGCACCAGCGACACCAGCATCGCGGAGCCTGCCGCCGTATACGGCCCCACGAATGGAATGACTTCAAGAAAGCCCGTCGCGATTGCCAGCACCAGCGCATATTTTACGCCCAATAGCGACAGCGGTATATATGTCAGGACGCTCATCAGCACGATCAATATGACCTGCGAGCGAATATACGCTCCAAGAACGCGATCGATCGAGCGTCCTAGTTCGCGCATTTCCGCGCGGTAGGGTGCCGGAACCAGACCATACATCGCGTCGACAAGTCTGATCAGATTGCATCAGCAGATAAAAGGTCACGACCAGATACACGAGCAACAGGATCAGGCGCTCGAGCACACCCAGCAACAGTTCCGGCACACTCGCCGTGATCTGACTGGCGAAATCCGTGAACCAGGTCACGACATCGGCTTCGGCGGGTCGCAGGTCGATCACAAACGTACCGATGGCAAACGAGCCATTTTGCTTCCAGCCACTATTGATCCGTCCGGCGATATCGGGTAAGGCTCTCTGCAGGTCGGTGAACTGCGTATACAAACGAGGCCACAAGTAGCCCACACCGACCCAGGTCAATACGCCAAGAATCACATAAATAAGCAGTACCCACCAGAATCGTGGAACTCGACTTCGTTGTGACAAAAACCGAACAAGTGGATTAAAAAGATATGCGGTGACGAGTGCCCATAGAAACGGATTGAGGTATCCCCCCATCGCCCGCAACAGTACAATAAAGAGTGCTGTGACCAGTGCAACCGTAGTAATCTTTGCCCATAGTGGGAAATGTAGCGTTCGTGCTTCCATACGCTCCTTATGAGCGCGAGCGACGCACCGGAATATCGGCCTTGAGGTGATCGGATGACTCACCCCGTAACAACGATACATCGATAGCATCAGCATCGGCGATATCGACATATTTGGAAATAACAGCGATAATTTCTTCGCGCATTGCATCCATCATATCGGGCGTCAGTTTTACGCGGTCATGCACCAATACGGTGAGCAACCGCTCTTTTGCCACGGATGAACTAGCTTGCGGTTTGCGACCGAGCAATGTATCTAAAAAGCCCATAGTTCCTCCACAACGTCGGCACGGACATATGCTCCATGCACATACACGCGACGCAATATGTCCCTAACGTGACGCGCGACGCAAACCCATTGCAACCCACAATTTCGTCAAAAATCCTTCATCAGCGGTCAACACCTGCAGCGGTACATCTTCGCCCATCAACCGCCGTGCAATACTGACAAACGAACGTCCTGCCTTAGAATTTCGATCCATAACCGCAACTTCACCACGGTTGGTCGTCGTAACGATGGTTTCATCGTCCGGCACAACGCCGATCAGGTCGATCGCCAGAATTTCGACCACATCTTCCGTGGTCATCATATCGCCACGGCTAACCATATGCGGCCTGATGCGGTTCAAGATCAGACGTGGATGTCCCTTCTCGAATGCTTCGACCAAACCGACGATGCGATCGGCATCGCGTACCGCCGACACTTCGGGCGTGGTCACGATCAACACTTCGTCCGCTCCGGCAATGGCGTTGCGGAACCCGCCCTCGATGCCTGCCGGTGAATCGATCAAGACAAAGTCAAATTCGCGCCGTAGCTCATCGCACAAGGCGATCATGTCGTCAGGACTGACGGCATCCTTGTCACGGGTTTGCGCTGCGGGCAACAAAAACAATTCAGGAAATCGTTTGTCTTTAATCAAAGCCTGCCGTAACCGGCAACGTCCTTCAACAACATCGACCAGATCATACACGATACGATTTTCCAGGCCCATGACGACATCCAGATTGCGTAATCCAATATCGGCATCGACCACCACGACTCGCTGACCATTCATGGCGAGCGCCGTTCCAAGATTCGCGGACGTGGTTGTTTTGCCAACGCCGCCTTTTCCCGATGTTACTGTGATGACTCGCGCCATACGCTCCTCCAGCCATTCAAATGGCAGCGCTTGTAATCACTCTTGAAAATTTGCATACTGCCTATTGTCGCTTTCCACTTTCCCAGGGTTCAACCTCGATGCCATTCGCCGTCACTCGCGCCATTTCGGGCCCAAACGGACGACTTTCCGGCGGCAACGCCATGGCGTCAGCGATCCGTAGCAGCGTAGGCGCAAGCTCCAGCGCACACACGACTGCTGCGCTATCGCCCAACGCACCTGCATGCGCCGTTCCGCGCAGCCGTCCCCACACAACGATACTGCCTCCGGCTGTCACCTCGGCTCCAGGATTAACGTCACCGATGACGGTAAGATGTCCATGATGGCGCAGCACCTGACCAGAGCGCAACGTGCGCTGCACCAGCAGTGCCGCATCGACATCCTGTTGAGGCGTTGCTGGCACCGCGCGCTGGGGCGGACGTGTGGTGATACCGGCAGCACGTCCCGCACTCCGGCCTTCACGCGACGATGTAGCCAACATGCTAGGCTGAAGGCCATGCTCGCTCATCAGTGCGAGCAGCGCTGCCAACTCGCCATCCTGTAAGGCGCGGTCGCCCGTATCGAGCGTAATCTGCGCCCCATGAAAAAACTCCACGCCGCGTAGAAGGCGCTGTTCGAGTTCGTCCAGAACATCGTCCCAGGATGCGGCTTCGTCCAGAACCAGGCGCAAGCCATCCTTGCCGCCCTTGATTGAAATGGGTGTCGCCATACGTGCTCCGAGGCTGTGAACTGCCATTATAAGCGCAAATGTCAACTACCGGTGCATCCGGCTCTAGTGGCACGCCTGTTGGTAGTTCAGAATCGGTTCCAGGCTGGCTTGCGGCGGTGTCGTTCCGAAATAGGCTTGCATGATTTCGGTGACAGCCGGCACAGCAAGCGTACCTGAACCATCGTACAGGTCGCCCGAACCTTCGATTAATACTAACACTTCGATCTGTGGGTTGTCATAGGGTGCGAACCCGACGAACCAGGAATGGCTACGGATACGAATGTTCGCCGGATCGTATTCCATCTTGGTTGGATCGATCAATTCAGGATATTCTGCCGTCCCAGTCTTGCCCGCGATATCGAGACCGGAAATATCGGGACGCGCACACACATTGGGGCCGGTTAGGACTGACAAGCGCATACCTTCGCGAATCACTTGCAGATGCTCCGGCGCGACGGGGACTTGCGCGACAGGCTCCGGCGGTAGCTCGTCGATCACTTTGCCCGTTTCATCGGTGAATGACTTGACCAGTTGCGGCTTGTAGAGCGTTCCGCCATTGGCGACTGCCGCCGAAGCAACGGCAAGTTGCAATGGCGTCACCAACAGGTCGCCCTGTCCGATGGCAAAGTTATAGGTTTCGCCAATACTCCACGGCTCGCGTGCTTTGGGAGAATCCAGTCCAGCCTTCCAGGATTTCGACGGCACTGTTCCGCTGTATTCACCCGGCAATGGAATACCCGTGGGCTTGCCGAAGCCAAACGCCCGTGCCATTTCTGCCAGCTTTTCCGCTGTCGGATCGAGGCCATCGATCTTTTCGGTGTCGAGCAGGTTACGGACGAAACGTGTACCACCCATGACCGATTCGAAAAACACGTTTGAAGACATTCGCAACGCTTCCTTGATGTCGATGAAGCCGCGATCGCCGCCAAAGGAGTTCGGGAACACCTGATCCTTGGTAGGATCGTCCTCGAAATACTGGTTCTTGACCAGCAGCCGACCCGGATCGTGAATTTGTGTTTCGGGCGAAATCGTGCCGCCGCTCAATGCCGCCGCACCTGAAATCTGCTTCCAAGTCGAGCCAGGAGGGAACAAACCGGCGGTATTCTGGTTGATCGCCTGCGGGAACTTGCCGTTGTACAATGGCTGTACCTCGGCTTCGGTCCGGCGGCGGTTGAAGATGTTGTTATCGAACGAAGGCCAACTGACCATCGACAAGACCCGTCCAGTGTTGGCTTCGAGGGCAATGGCAACACCCGCTTCGATCGGGGGGTAGGTCTTGGGATCGAGCCGCCCCTTCGCCGGTTGCCCAAAGTTGGCGCGTCGGCGCTCGGCCTCGTCGATCCATTTCCGCAAAATCTCCTCGGTGCGCTTCTGTAGGTTGTAATCCAGCGACATCACCAGGTTTTTGCCCGATCCGGTAGGACGGATCGCACGGCGTTCGGACACCTGGCGCTGATATACATCAACGTCCATCTGGTATTCGCCCAGGTCGCCGCGCAGGATGTTTTCGTAGGAGCGTTCCACTCCATCACGCCCGATACGGTCGCTGAGCATGTAGCGCAGATCGGCGGTGGCATCCACCAGATCAGCGTCCGTCAGCCCACATTCTTCCATATCAGAGGCGAAGTACAGCGTGTTTCGCCAATAGCGCGGCGGGTTATTCGCCATGATGGCACATTTGTCCGCCGGACCGATGTAGCCCAGCAGGTGCGACAGCGAACGAATGTCGGTGCTATGGGGATAGTTGCGCTGGTAGTCACGCTCAACCACCACCCCTGGGAGCGATAGTGCGTTTTCCTTGATCGTGCGTGCGATGTCCAGCGAGCGCGTCGTGGAGATGGCGAGCGTCTGGTACGCTGGTACGTCAGTCATGGCGACGAAGGTCGCGATCGGGGAACGATAGGTCAGCGTTTGCGTAAACTGTTCGCTCAACTTCAATGCATCGACGGACCGCGAGATCGGCACGGTCGCAGTAAAAACTGGCGATGCCAGGATATCCTGCGGCAACAGGCCAGCGATCCCTTCGATGCCTTCGCGCAGCCCTGCCACATAGCGTAGCTCGTCGGTGGGCGATAGCGTGAGGGTCGCGTTCATGTCTAGCATGTCGGTGAGGCGTGCGTACAACATCTGGCGTTCGTCAGCGGCGTCTGGCAATTGGTTCGGCCTGACCGCGATGGTGTAGGCCGGAAGGCTTTCCGCCAGCACCGTCGTGCCATCGCTAGCAAAGATTTCGCCACGCAGCGGGCGCTCGAACACCGTTTGTCGTGTGTGCGCAGTCGCTTCGTCGGAGAACTTCTGGCCTTGCTGCATCTGCAAGTTCCACAAGCGTGACGACAGAATACAAAACAGCAGCACAATCGCAAGACGAAACACAACAAAACGGTTCACGAATACAACACCTTGTTAGAGTTCAAAGCCGATGTCAGGACGTCCCTTCCGTTGCACACGCTCTAGCAGCAGGTACAACGGCAGCGCAACGATCGCATTAACCAGCGCCGTTGGCAACATCACTGTCAAAGGGTAGCGAGACCAGACCACCGGCAAGCCGATCGATGCCATCACGATACCCGTAACAGCAGCGTATAGTAATGATACGATTAATACCGCAATCGTTGGCACGGCGAGGTTATCGAGCCGAATCGCTTCGGTTCCGACGATCGCCGTCGTCACTGCCACGACCAATGCCAGCAGGTGGGTTCCCATCGGCAGCGGGGTTAGCAAATCGAGCGCCAGACCGCCATAGGCAGCCCAGCGCAGTCCAGAGGAAAGATTGCGGAGCAGCGCCAGAACAATGACGACCACCAGCACCCAATCGATCCGAAAGCTCCACAGCGGGGGAAGGAGGGTGGTTTGTAGCAGCGCCACGCCGAGCATCGCGCACATTCGCAATGCTTCGCGCAGAATACGCTGCTCTATCTTGAGCCGGTTATCACCCATACATTTCGTATACGATCGGGATCGACAAACGGCTGCACTTCTGCCGTTTGTGTGTGGTTGGTGCGCTCGACGCTGGTGACGGTGCCAATGGGAATGTTTGCCAGCACCTGCGCCATCGGCGTTTCCGGTGCCAGTCCTTTGCTCAATCCCGCCGTCACAACATAATCGTTGATGGCGAGGGGTATCGAGGGTTCAACATCTACCAGTTTGATTCGGCTACCAAGTTGCCATTGTCCGACGACCAGACCTTTGGCCTGGACCTGTTGGGTTGTATTGGCGCTGATGTTCGAGCCATAGTCGGTGATCAACAGCACGTCGGCGGTTTGCGTGTAGAGTGCGTCGATGACACCGACCAGCGCCGCCGGACTACCGCCTTCCTTGGACACCACCGCCATGCCGAGTTTAATGCCGTCGGATTCACCACGATCAATCCGGATCATACGCCGTCCGTTTTCGGCATTGGTTTGCAGGACTGCCGCCGTGACGGTCATCCAGTCATAGGTTTCGCGCACGCCGAGTTCGACCTTCAAGCGCGTATTTTCGGCTTGCATAGATTGAAGGCGAATGTTCTCCTGGCGCAGAGCACTCACCTCGCGTTCCAGTTCCGATACGCGGCTACGTAGTTCGTTGGCACCGAACACTGTCCCGGACACCGATTGGAACGAAAGGCGGGTTTGCGTCAGCACGCGCTCCACTGGGCTCAGCAACGCCTGTGCTGAACCTTTAAGTGGGGAGGCGATGCCCTGGCGATCCAGCACAATCAGCAGGCAGGCGGCGACCACCAACGCGAGCGCGACCGCAAGCACACGACGGCTGATGCCACCAAACCGTGAGCGCGAGGATGAGCGGTCAAAGGTTGTACGCATCACCTACCATCTTCATCCATCAAAGGCTGGCGCTTAGCGCGAAATACGATGTGCGGAGCGACGGCTATTCGTGCTTTCTTCGAGGATGCGCATAAACACCGGATTCTCCATCTCCTCGACCATTCGTCCGGCACCACGTGCGACGCAACTGAGTGGATCGTCGGCGATATGCACTGGCATCTTCGTTTCCGCCATGATGCGCCGATCCAGACCATGCAGCAACGCGCCGCCGCCACACAGCACGATGCCGTGCTCCATGATATCCGCGACGAGTTCGGGCGGCGTTGCTTCCAACGCAATACGCACTTCCTCGACGATCGATGTCACCGGTCCTGAAATGCCTTCGCGCAGTTCGACGCTGGACACTTCGACCAGTTTGGGAAGACCGGTCAACAGATCGCGACCACGTAAAATGACCGTGATTTCCTCGTCAAGCGGATAAGCCGAGCCAGCCGCGATTTTGGCTTTCTCCGCCATACGTTCGCCAATCAACAGGTTATATTCGCGACGAGCGAACTGAATGATCGCTTCGTCGATCTCGTCACCCGCGATACGTAGCGAATTGTTGATCACGATGCCGCCAAGCGAAATGATCGCGACTTCAGTCGTCCCGCCGCCGATATCTACGACCATCGAGCCAACCGGGTCGGCGACAGGCAAACCAGCGCCGATCGCAGCAGCCATGGGTTCCTCGACCACGTAGGCTTTGCGCGCACCCGCATTTTCCGCAGCATCCCTGGCAGCACGCTTCTCAACTTCGGTCACGCCCGAAGGAACGCCGACGACAACGCGCGGACGTGGGGTATTGGCTTTCTTGATGAAATACGCCATCATCTTTTCGACAACATCGAAGTCGGCAATCACGCCGTCTTTGAGTGGTCGCACCGCGATGATATCAGCGGGCGTCTTGCCAACCATTGCCTTGGCTTCCGCTCCAACCGTCATAACCTTTTTGGTACGTCGATTGATTGCGACCACCGAAGGCTCACTGATGATGATGCCTTTGCCACGGGCGTAAACCAGCGTATTGGCGGTACCAAGGTCAATTCCTAAATCGCGGCTGAAGGCTCCAAGAACCGCGTTGATGGGATTGTACATATATGCAGTTTCAGACCGGCGAGCAGTCTGCCTAAACACTATCTCGAACGATGGAAACGTTGTACGTGAGGCGGAGAAAGAGAAACCTCACCCTACCGTCCAGGGCCGCAGCATAGCGGGCAGAACGGAATAGTTTCCTTGCACTGTTGCATGAGCATTATAGCACGGCGTCAGAAATCACGGCCCCTCTATCATCAAGGCTTCATACGCCGCTCATATATGGACAATAGCACGGACGTGCAGCATGCTGGGAGGAAGTCGGTATAATGCACGAGGTCATGAAGGGGAGACAGGCGGTGTCGTCGGGGGAAGGGATACGCACGCTTACGCGACACGATGTAAGCATCGAAAAAGTCGGCATACGAGCAGGATTTTTGCTTTGGATTTCCCTCGTTGGAAGTTTCCTTAGCTATGTCATGTTCTTTCTGTTACTCCATCTCCGTGGGCTTGGTTGGGGTCCCGGGCAGGTGTTTCAGAATCTACCTGGCTATTGGGCATGGATTTCGCGCCTGTTCTGGAGCGAAGATCTGCTCAACGCATCGCGGAGTTCTAACCTCGCCTCGGAATTTCCGCTCTGGCTCACGCTGGGCTACATTCCGCTCAGCCTCGGCTACCTTGGCATCCTGACAGCCCTACGCTCCCTGCCGCAGAACAAACAGTTACGCCTCCGCACATTGATGGGCGCGGCGGTGGTCTTCAGCATTCCGCTGCTGCTGCTGCCCCATCTACTATCCACCGATGTCTATAGCTATATCAGCTTCGGACGTATCGCGACGCTTTGGAACGGCAATCCATTCATCGACCGCCCGGCCCGCTACCCCGACGAATACCTACAATGGGTGTACTGGCTAGAAGTGCCATCAGTCTACGGTCCGCCGTGGATTTACGTTTCCATGCTGGTGACCGTGTTGGTCGAACACACCTGGTCCAGCCCGCTGACCTATGTTTTGGCATATAAGATCGTCGTCTTTCTGCTCCATCTGCTCAATGGCGCGTTGCTCTGGGCGATCCTGAGCAAATGGCAACCTACGCAACGCACCTGGCGCACCGCCTTTTACCTGCTCAATCCGCTGGCACTGGTCGAATTTTCCGGCAACGCCCATAACGACGTGCTGATGATCACCTTTATCCTGCTCGGCGTCTGGTTTCATCTCCATGATCTGTGGTCGTGGACGGTCGTTGCCTGGACGCTGGCCGTTCTCGCCAAGTGGATCGCCCTGCCGCTACTGCCGTTGTATGGATTGGTGATTCTATGGAAGAATCGGGAGCTACGGGTACGGGTTGCACGTTTGAGCGGTATGGCGGGGCTTGTCGCTGTCGTCGCGGTTATGCTCTACGTACCCTTCTGGCAAGGGCCCGGTACACTCGCCGTGCTCTTTAACGCACCACCGCAAAGGCTCATGGTGAACTCACTCGGCGACATGTTCGCTTACGAGGTGCAATACACCATGTTCTTGCTCAATCGGTGGCCTCACCCCGACCAAGGGACATGGACAGCAGTACCGTATGACGACAGCCCGAGGATGACACGTGGCCGCGACCTAGACCTCGTCGAGCAGCAGGATTGGCGCGACGATCAGTGGGTGCGATTGCAGCGTTACAACCGTCAACAACAACTGCAACAAAACGCCATCGTGCGTCAGGACCGCGACCTTTCGGCGATTTTCCGCACTATCGGTCTTATTCTGGTGATGATGGCATGCCTGATCGGTGCCGCGATCACCCGCGACCTCCGGACATTACTGCTGGCGCTGGCCTGGATATTCTTCGTATACATCACTATTGGCTCAGTGTGGGTGTGGCCCTGGTACGCCACCTGGTTCGTCGCGCTGGCAGCGATGCTGGACTGGCGCGTATCGGGGCGCGCCGCATTACTCCTGTCGCTGATCGTACCAATTATTTATCCACTTACGCCGATTCTGCCGCTGCCCACGCTTCTGGAACATATGCGTGCGGTGTTCGCGTTCGGACCGGCGCTCATGTTTGCAGCATATCATGTGGTCCGCGCCATCCGCGACCGCCGAGCGCGAGCAGGCTTTCAGTTCTGGCGCTGGGCGTGGCAAAGTCAGTAGAGACGACCATGAGGACGCGCCGAAACGCAGCAGGCGCAACGGTGTTGAAGAACGCAAACAGGGCGGTATGGCGTGAACATTCACGCCATACGCCCTGTTTGCGAGAGGTCGCAGCCGCTCCGGCGGTTCCAGCTAAAACGCGTCTTCCTGGAAGAAGTCTTGTTCAAGCCGGTCCGCAACCTCTGCTACTTCGCGTAGCATCAATAACACTTCTTCGGGCTGGGCGGTGACCAGCAGTTGGCTCGCGACCACGAAGATCATCGTGCGTTCGACGGTGATACGGGCAAACGTCGCCCGTCCGTTCATCTCAAGCAATTGCCACGGATCGATACCCGCACGAACCGAACCTACAGTCGATACGAAGTCGATCACTTCGCGTCCATCCTGTGCGTTCCGAATCGTCGCGAATACATCCTGGTGCCGATTACTCGGCATCGGCACAGTGAGCGAATACACACCACGCTCGAATCCCAGCGGCGTTTGCAGGTATGTCGCCAGATCGCGCATCAGTTGTTCAAAAGGAAAGGCCATAGATGTTAGCAGGTATCGAGCGAGGAAACGCGGGCATCAGAAGTCGAAACTTCCAACGCCCACCTTTGCTCACCCAAGCCCTTGCTAGAGTCCTGCCGCTCGGCGCAGCATCTCGGCCTTGTCGGTCTTTTCCCACGGTGCGTCGATATCGTCGCGTCCGAAGTGACCATACGCTGCCGTGTTGCGATAGATCGGTCGCCGCAGCCTCAAGTCACGAATGATCGCTCCCGGTCGCAGATCGAAGTGTTCGGCGATCAGCTTGTGGATCACTTCATCGGGAACCTTGGCGGTGTCGAACGTTTCAAATGAGATCGACAGCGGATGTGCCACACCGATCGCATACGAAAGCTGGATTTCGAAGCGGTCGGCAAGACCGGCAGCGACCACGTTCTTGGCGACGTAGCGCGCGGCATACGCCGCCGAGCGATCGACCTTTGTCGGGTCCTTGCCGGAGAACGCACCACCACCATGACGTGCGATCCCACCGTAGGTATCGACGATGATCTTGCGTCCGGTCAGGCCAGCGTCGCCCATTGGCCCGCCGACCACGAAGCGTCCCGTCGGATTGACGAAATACTTGGTGGCATCGTCCAACAGGTTCGGCAGGAATGACCGCCTTGATGACATATTGCAACACATCGTTGCGAATCTGCTCCTGGGAGACCTGCTCGATCATGCTGCGTCGAGATCAGCACGGTGTCGATACGCCTGGGTATGCCACGCTCGTATTCCACCGTCACCTGTGATTTGCCGTCGGGACGCAGGTAGGGCAGTTGCCCACTCTTGCGAACTTCAGCGAGACGGCGAGTCAGACGATGCGCCAGAGCGATCGACAACGGCATGTACTCGGGCGACTCGTTACACGCGAAGCCAAACATCATGCCCTGGTCGCCCGCGCCGACCGCGTCGACTTCTTCTTCGGTCATCTCGCCGGTACGGGCTTCGAGCGCCCTGTCAACACCCTGCGCGATGTCGGGCGACTGCGAGTGCAGCGCCACGATCACCCCACAGGTATTGGCGTCGAAGCCGTAATCGCTGTGGGTATAGCCGATCTCGGTGACAACACGACGCACGACATCCTGGATATCGACGTAGCCTTCAACTGTAACCTCGCCCAGCACGACGACCAGATCCCGTGGTGGTGGCGGTTTCACACGCCACACGAGCATTTGGATCGAGTTCTAGCATACAGTCGAGGATCGCATCCGAAATCTGATCGCAGATTTTATCGGGATGGCCTTCCGTGACCGATTCCGAGGTCAGGAATAACTGCGGCGATTCGTTGAACGTCGTTGACATTTAGGTTCCCTCCTCCCAGGACGAGAGATACTTGGTCTGCTCGCCAGTCAGGGTATCGATTCTGATGCCCATGGCGGCAAGCTTGAGTGCTGCGATCTCGCGATCAACATCCTCGGGCAGCGCGTACACACGTGGCTCCAAGCTTGCCACGGTTGCGGAGCAGGAACTCCGACGCAAGTGCCTGGTTCGCAAAGCTCATATCCATCACCGCCGACGGGTGGCCTTCCGCCGATGCCAGGTTGATCAGGCGGCCTTCGCCCAGCAGGTTGATGCCGACGACCATCGGCAAGAATATACTGGTCGATGAACTCACGCGGCTTGCGCTTCTCGATCGCCAGATTCTCAAGGTCGGGGATATTGATTTCGACGTTGAAGTGACCCGAGTTAGCGATGATCGCGCCATCCTTCATCGCCGAGAAATCTTCGCCGTCGAGCACGTGGATATCGCCCGTCGCGGTGATGAAGATGTCGCCGATGGGCGCGGCCTGGATCATCGGCATCACGCGGAAGCCGTCCATCGCTGCTTCGAGCGCCTTGACCGGATCGATCTCGGTGACGACCACATCGGCACCCATGCCCTTGGCAGCGCATCGCGATGCCCTTCGAGCACCAGCCGTAGCCAGCCACGACCACCGTCTTACCAGCGATCAGGACGTTGGTCGCGCGGATCACGCCGTCCAGCGTGGACTGGCCTGTGCCGTAGCGGTTGTCGAACATGTGCTTGGTCAGCGAATCGTTGACGGCGACCACCGGGAACGTCAGCACACCATCGGCTGCCATCGCGCGTGAGGCGAATCACGCCGGTGGTGGTTTCTTCGGTCGAGCCGATCAGGATTTCAGCAGATCCTTGCGCTCCTTGAGCATACCCGAGACCAGGTCAGCACCATCATCCATCGTGATCTGCGGACCATGGTCGAGGGCGGCTTTCAGGTGCTGGTAATAGGTTTCGTTATCCTCACCCTTGATCGCGTACACCGGGATCTCGTCGTGCGTGACCAGCGAGCCGCCACATCGTCCTGGGTCGAAAGCGGGTTCGACGCCACCAGCACCAGATCGGCACCACCGGCGACCAGCGTTTTTGCCAGGTTCGCGGTTTCTGCAGTCACATGCAGACAGGCCGACATCTTGATGCCTTCGAGCGGTCGCTCGCGCTCAAAGCGCTCTCTGATCAGCTTGAAGCACCGGCATTTCCTGTGCTGCCCAATCGATACGCTGCCGTCCGACCTCGGCCTGTCCGAGATCCTTCACATCATAATTGTTAGCTCATTACCTTGAAATGCTCCTATTCGACCCTATCTGGTCTATATGTGCCTGATAATGAATCATTCCGACGTCCGAAACCAACCTTATGATACCGTTTCTGACGGCGAACATCGAACAATGCCTCGACTTCGGGCGATGCGCCGAAGTTTTCACGATATCGCTTCGACAAAGGCCTGTGGTGTATAGTGAATGCTGCTGTGTTCCGGGATGCTCGATCGCATACACAGCGCTGAGGCTCGCGATGCGTCCAACCACGTCCCAGGGCAGCCACGTTGCATGCCTTTGACAAATCCGGCACGGAACGCATCGCCCGCTCCCGTCGGATCGACGACCTGGATTGGTCTGGCGGGTGGAATGACGTACTCCGTCGCCTTCGACAAAGATCGAAGCGCCTTGTTCGCCCTTGGTTACAACTGTAATTGGAACGAGTTGGTGGAGTTCTGATTCCGTGATACCCATTTTCTCAGACATCATGCCGAACTCGTAGTCATTGCCGATCAACACCTTGGCACCGGCGCAACCGGCCCGTAATTCCTCGGCGGTCATCCGTGGTGCTTGCATCGAAGGATCATAGAGGTAGGGGATACCAAGTTCGACGCATTCAGCAGCATAGCTTTGCATCGCGAGCGGATCATTGGGCGAGATCACGACGATTTCAGCGTCCTGTAGCTCGTCGCCACGGAACGACAATGTGTGCGCTTGCGACATCGCGCCAGGATAGAAGGCTGTGATCTGATTATCTTGAAGATCGGTGTTGATGAAACACGAAGATGTAAACTCGCCAGGAATCGGTTTGATGCCACTGGTATCGACGCCCTGTTCCTCCAGCCACAAGCGGTAGTCCGCGAAGTCCTCACCTACTGCGGCCATGATGCGTGGTCGCTCGCCCAGAGAGCTAGATTATAGGCGATATTCGCAGCAGTTCCGCCGCGCTGCCGCTTCATCGATTCCACCAAAAAGCTTACACTTAATATATGTACTTTATCGGGCAAAATATGATCTTTGAATTGACCCGGAAAGACCATAATATAGTCGTATGCAATCGAACCCGTTACAATAATAGACACAACGACATCTCCTTAACCCATGCGTGAACCGCTCGATCACCACACAATGTCGAGCATCCATTTCTAATCTATCCCATACGAATGGCGCAACATCCCGGACAATTGACTTACCATCGCCAGCGCTGATTCGGCAACATTCGCGTCCAGGTGTCCCAGTATATCTTCCGGCATGATCAACGAACGAGCGATCACGTCCGCGACCGGCAAACCGACCGCCTCCAACCCTTGAAGAAACTCGGTGAAGCGTGCCGCAAGCCGTCCGACGCGTGCGTTCGCTAAACCTTCAGCCGTTGTTGGCACGATGCCCCACCCAACGACCCCTTGGCGCTGTATGAACTCCCGCAATGCGGGACCCCACACAGATGCGGCGGCAGGTTGTGGCAATGGCAACCCGACGATTTCGATCACAGGCTCGGCGAGCAGGGCGGACAGATTCACCGTCGAACTCGTCCACACGGCACCCACGCCTTGTTGTGAGCCAAACGCTTGCTCAAACAATTCTCCGGCAGCGCTCCAACTTATCGGCGCAAACGGCGTGCCGACCACATCAAGATATGGCTCATACAACCATTGCACGATTGTCGCGGCACCGCGATCAACCATAGCGGATTGCCATTGGAGCCGCAGACAGATATGCTTTGCCAGCGCATCGACCACAGTGACATCGTTCAGCGCGGTTACACCGTCATCCACCAGACGCAGCGCGGCACTGATCGGACCCATGATGGTTGTGCATACCGCGTCCGCCCGCTTAACATGTAATTCGCGTGCGGTCCATTCGGTGAACGCGCCCAGACTGATCGCGTAAGTTGCAAACTGGTCTTCAAGATACGCCAGATACAGATCGTCGAATCCCTTTATCGCCAATGCATGATCGAATTGCACCTGGTCGCGCACGAAGGTTACCCCTCTAAAGCCCTGGACAGCGACCCGCAACGGTTCCTCGCCGCTGGACGCAAGCAGCGGCAACGGGAGCATCTCCGGGAAATAGCGCACGCACATATCCCATGCCAATCGTGCTGTACGATGTGGCAATGGACCAAGCGCCGTCGGGAGACAATTAGGTCGAAACGGCAAGGGCATGCAATATCCGGCGTTGTGCGCGAACACATCTCATCAGGTGTTCGGTTGCTCTTCCAATGACGACGCTCCAGCGGCGCGAGCGAACAACTTTGGCAGATGCGTTTCGTATGGTGGATACACGATACCCTGCTCGGTAATGATCGCGTCGATCAGCGTATGCGGCGTCACATCGAAAGCCGGATGCGCCGCCGTCACGCCTTCGGGGGCGACACGTTGTCCTGCCAGGTGCGTCACTTCCTCGGATGACCGTTGTTCGATCGGGATACCATCGCCATCGGCGATACGGAGATCGACGGTCGAGGACGGCGCGGCGACATAGAATGGCAATCCATGCGCTCGTGCCAGCACCGCAAGGCTATACGTACCGATTTTATTGGCGACATCGCCGTTCGCGACGATCCGGTCCGCACCCACAATGATGCAATCGACCTCGCCACGACGCATAAAGTAGCCCGCCATGTTATCGGTGATCAACGTCTGAGGTATGCCTGCCTGTTGCAGTTCCCAGGCGGTCAGGCGTGCCCCCTGCAAAAACGGCCGGGTTTCGTCGACCAGAACATGTATGTGCTTGCCTTGCGTGTGTGCGGTGCGAATCGGCGCGAGCGCTGTGCCATAGCCAGCCGTCGCCAGTCCACCAGCGTTGCAATGCGTCAGGATACGACTGCCTTCGCTCAGTAACGCCGCGCCATGCTCGCCGATAGCGTGGCACATCGCCAGGTCTTCGGCATGAATCGCGCGGGCTTCGTCAAGCAGACGTTCGCGCAACCGTTCTGGCGCGTCGTCGGTGTGCTCCTCGGCAACACGCACCATGCGGTCAGTCGCCCAGGCGAGATTGACAGCGGTCGGGCGTGCGGCATCGAGGGTTGTCTTTGCGTCACGTAATGATTTGAGCAGCGCGGACGTGGTGTCGGCGTTTTGCTGGGTAGCCAGCACCATGCCATAGGCGGCGGTGACGCCGATAGCCGGAGCACCGCGCACGATCATGCCACGGATCGCCTCCGCTGTTTCTGCCACCGTGGTGCAGCGCACCTCAGCCTGTACATGCGGCAGAAGGGTTTGGTCGATCAGGCAGACCGCGTTAGATTCCCACCAGACTGTTTGGAGTTCCATCACACAAAAAAAGCCGCTCATTGCGAGAGGCTCTGGCAACCTTTCTCATCTACCGATGTAACATGATGTTACATCGCAGGATTTGGCACCTTCCGTATAGGTAACTACGACAAAAGTCGAGCAACGCTGTACGGGGTTGCCGGGTTTCATCGGGCCAGTCCCTCCACCCCTCGCAATGAGCAGTAACTATTACAATTTTGCGGCAGAAGTATAGCACAGGAATATACGCGCGGCAACCGCATCAACATAGCCGCTTACACCGCGAGCGCAGGGGAACGAGCCCAGGTCATGACAGGCGCACATCATAAACGCGGACGTAGAGCATAGCTTAGTCGAACACCACGGTTTTCGATGCGTACATGAGGATACGGTGTTGGATATGCCAGCGCACGGCACGTGACAACACCACCTTTTCGAGATCGCGTCCTTTCTGGATGAGTTCGCCGATCTGATCACGGTGCGAGATACGGGCGACATCCTGCTCGATGATCGGTCCCTCATCCAGTTCGTCGGTCACGTAATGACTGGTCGCGCCGATCAACTTCACGCCGCGCTCGAAGGCACGCTGGTACGGGCGTGCGCCACTGAAGGCGGGCAAGAACGAGTGGTGGACGTTAATGATACGCTTGGGATAGTGCTCGACGAACGCGGGCGACAAAATTTGCATGTATCGCGCCAGCACGACGAAATCGATCTCATACTCCCGCAACAAGCGTAGTTGCTCATCCTCAGCCTGTTGCTTGGTCGCCGGTTTGACGGGGATCACATAAAACGGCACGCCATAGAAATCCGCTAGCGGTTGCGCCGTCGCATGGTTGGCGATGATCAGCGGAATGTCACATGCTAGCTCACCGCTGCGATGACGGTACAGCAAATCGGCTAAACAGTGATCGTACTGCGAAACAAAGATCGCCATACGCGGTCGATTCGTGGAATATTCCAGCCGCCAATGCAGTTGAAGTTCCTGTGCTAACGGCACAAAGGCAGCTTCGAAATCTGCCAACTCGAGCCTGAAGTCGCGTAGTTCCCATTCGATCCGCATCAGGAACAGACCTGTTTCGTCGTCACGGTGCTGGTCGGCGTGCAGAATGTTGGCGTTGTAGCCGTACAAAAACTGTGCGATTGACGCAACCAATCCTTTGCGGTCGGGGCAGTCGATCAATAAAATCGCGGTGTCGTTCCTCACCTGATCGTGGCTCCTTGTGCGTCTTGGATCGAGACGATCCACTCAATCATCACTGGCTATCGTTTGCATCAGAATACACTACGGTTTCCGCCAGGTTTTCGGGATTCGCCCGCACCAGTTCCCACAGTTCATGGAAGAAATGCACATCCTCGTCGCTATGCATGCCGTTTGGCGTAACACTCACATCATCAAAATGGGCGTCTGCGTCGACTTGGCAGCCGCTATGCGTGACAACCAGACGATCCCGGGCACGGGTGAGGGCCACGTACCAGATCGCACGTTCCTCGTTACGCGAACGTCGCCGCAGATCGTGGCGCAGTTCCGCCAGCGGATCAGCAGCGCCTTTTCCGCTCGCCTTATTGTCGCTTATGACCATTTTCCACTGCACGTCCCACAACACATGCGCGACATTGCGAGAACGGCGCGACGGTAACGACGTTTCGGCGAGAAATACCACAGGCCATTCACGGCCTTTCGCCCCATGCACCGTGGAGATCTCAACCGCATCGACCGTGTATTCAAGCGGTACGGGCTCCTTTTCCGCGCTCGGAATCTCGCCCATTACGTGCGCTCGCAGGCGTCGCGTGTATCCCGCCACCGTGAGCGCACGTTCGGCACTTTGCCATTCGTCAGCCAATGCCACCAGTTTCCGAACGTCGCGCAGCGCCTGGTGGTCGTCGTGCGCGCTGTACCAGGCGTGCAGTCCCGACGCTTCAAACAGCCACATCAAGAAATCACTGGGCCCGAACAGCATAGCACGGGCGCGGGCTTCGTGATATAGCGCCTTGAAATGCGCCAATTTACCGATCACCTGCTCCCGTTCCGACACACTATCGGGCATCAGTTCCGGCTCAACGAGCCAGCGCCACCAGTTCTTCGCCGCCCGCACGCGAGCATTTGGTTCGTCGCCCTGACGTTCCCAGACTTCCAGTCCCCAATACCCGACCCCCAGCACCGGATGCTCCCAGAGGTGCGCCGCCGCGGTCCGGTCTTCGGGGTCTTGTAGAAACTGTAACAACGAAGTGATCAAACGTACCACCGGCTCGCGGTAGAATCCGGCACCGCCGCTCACTCGGAACGGTACGCCCACCGCGAGCAGCGCGTCGGTGAACACCCTCAACCGGGTGCGGGCGCGCAGTAGCAGCGCCATCGACGTGGGGCGTACACCTTGATCGAGCAGCGAACGCATCTGCTCGGCGACCAGCGTAGCCTCAGCCTCGACCGATGGCAGCAGGAACAATGACACTGGCCGCAGATCTGCCAGCACCGTATGGACGGCCTCGGACGTTCGTGCGGCGACGAGCGGCACTTCGCGTGCCAGTTCCGAGCCGTGGAGCGCCAGGTTCGCTACGGCGCAGATCGCCGCGTGGCTTCGGTAGTTTTCGCGCAGAGGACGGTCGGCATAGGCGCGCTCAAGCCCATAGGGAAACAGTCGCAGGCTATCGGGATGCGCCGAACGCCAACCGAAGATCGCCTGTCGTGGATCGCCCACCACCGTCGTCGCCGACCAGTCCGGTCGCAGGTGGGTGAGCAGGTTGAGTTGCGCCGGGTTGGTGTCCTGGAACTCGTCGATCATCACGACAATGAACTGGTCCCGCAGGTGCGGGACCGTTTCGAGCAGCCGTGCCGCCGCGTCGATCAATGCGGGATAATCTAGCGTGCCGGTGGTACGCAGGTAATCTTCGAGTGCCTGATGGGAATGTTCGATCAGCGGCGTTAATTGTGCGCGTTCAGCGGCGAAGCGTGCATCCTGCTGTTCGCGCAAGTCAGGATGTGGTCCCAAATCGGCGGGCGTCGCCGAGCTATCGCGCATGACGTGTAGCACACCGAGCGCTTTATTCCATGCCTCGCCGTTCTCCCAACCATAACTCGTGTGCTCGAGCGGACGATACACAGAATGGTGGGGTGTATCCTCCCACCGTATCACCAGTTCATCCACCACCTGCTGCTGATCCTGTTGGTCCAGGATACGCGGCGTAGGTGGCAAGCGCAGCGCCCAACCGTATTCACGCACGAGCCGTACGCCGAAGCCGTGAAACGTATGGCACCACAGATCGATGAGTTGCTCAGGCGGTATCTCAGGTGCGTATTCACGCAAGCGCTGCATCACCCGCGCTCGCATCTCGACCGCCGCCTCCTCGGTGAATGTCAGCAACAGGACACGGTGGGGCGGCACACCCGCCCGCACCAGTGCGACGAAGCGTGCCGCCAGCGTTTCGGTCTTGCCCGTTCCCGCCCCCGCGATCACCTTGAGCGGCAGATCGCCCTTAATCTGCGCAACATCGCTCTGCTCGTCGTTGAGCCGTATCTGCGAACGTGGACGATCGGTCGCCGACCCACCACTCATATCACTCATCGCTCGTTGTCCTATACCGACCACCGGAGACAAACGGCGTTTCATCCGTTGTGTACAGCACACGCATACAAATCGTTGTGGTATTTCGGCCTGTACGCGACCAAGGCAGTCGTTTCATCCACTTTCCTCGTACTGATAGCTCGAACGATCTCCGGTGGTCGGTCGTCGGCGGGCGGTCGTCCGCACTCACGCTTGTGGTGCCGGACAGATCGTGCGGAACGCACATATGCGGCACGTATCGGCACCCTCGGCTGGCGCGGGATCGATAATGCCGCTTTGCATCGCACCAACAACGGCAAGCGCGTCGTTGACCACGGCATCGAGTTGAGAGCGGCAGACCTCGCCAGTGCTACCCGAACGGCCACGCGGCGTCGTGCAAACCGTACAAGCATCGTCGTGGTCGCTGATCTTAATCATACGACGCCCGGTTGAGGATGCTTTGCCGGAGGCACTATAAAGCCGCAGTGGGAACACCAACCCTACTTCGTCCACGCGCTCGTTGACGAGTTCGGGGAAGTTTTCCAGCGTGCCACGTTCAATCGCCAGCGCATACAATGGGAGTTGCAGATCGGACGGTCGCCACGCCGCCCGTTCCTCTGACGTGGCGGGCGCGACAAACATATCCAGCAGTTCGTTGATGCTGTGATTAGTCGACCCCAACTTGTAGTCGAGAACGCTTAAGCCTTGCGGACCGCGATCAATACGGTCGATAGTACCGCGAAGCTCGACATCCGGTGCGATGCGCCACACAAACCGTGCTTCTGCGGCGACAAAATGCATCCCGCCGCTCCGCCGCTCGCGGTCAAACTGCGCCACCTGTCGCAGAGCATCGACCGCCATCTCGTGAAACGCAGCACGTCGCAGACGTGTGCCAAACTTGCCTTCGGTCATGGACCAATGTGCGTCCAGTAGAGCGACGACATCCGGTGTGGGCTCGCCGCCTTGCTCCAGATCGCGCAGAGCCGCATGCACCACCTGCCCGAACGCCTGTCGCGGCGACGACACCACATCGAACAATTGCAGTTCGCGGGCGTAGAAGTATTGGCGCGGACAGCGCAGATAATTCTCGATCGCCGATGGCGAGGTCGAGAAGATCGCGTCGGTGCGAACGTAGGGATGCGGGAACACAGGCGGCGCATCGCCGACCAGCATAGAGCGTTCGGCGGTCAGCGCCACTCCGACGGCGACGGCAGACGCTGTGGCTGGCAGTGCCTGGAGTAGAGGCGACCGCAACCGGCGACGTCCGTCGCGGTCGGTGGCGCTCCACGACAGTGTTATCGCGTCGTCAGCACGCCCGCTCACACGCCGCAACACCTGCTGTGCCTCCGACCACCGAACGGCAAGGTCGTTTGGATCGGCCGCCGCGAAGCCGGGGAGCGATGCAAACGCCGCTTCATAGGATGACCATGCCGCCCAGGGCAGCGTATCGCCGGGACGTGGCAGCGCCCGTTCATTGAGCCCCGCAGCCCATACCATGCGGGCAGAACAGCCATTCAGCGTATACGGTGACCATACTTGCACGGCATCCTCGATTTGCCGTGGGATCGGCTCGACCAGTGTTTGACTGGATCGCAGGACATCGACCGCATCCCGATCCCCTAGCGGCTCGCCGAGTTGTTCGTGGACCTGCTCCGACTGTTCGAGAAAGGCAAACCACCGTTTGAACAGCGCAGCGTCGGCTTCCACTGCCCAGGGTTCCAGCACTTGCTGGGTCCATGCCGACGCTCGCGCTTCGATACCAAGGACGTGCAGCCAGGTCCGCAACTTGATACTGGGGTCCAGGTCCGCATGACGAGCTTGCTCACTCACTTCCATTAACTCGTTGAAACGCGCCATGCCTGCGGGCGAGCTTTCCGCCGACCACAGCCGCTGCAAGAGAGGTAACGGGTCGCCCTCGTGGAGCATGTGGGGTCCGGCAAGGCCATCCACAGCTACAGCAAGCAAACGCAGGTCGGCAGGCGGAACATCCAGCAACGGGTGGCGCATGAACCCCAGCAATTCCGCTGGTGAGCAACTATCGGCAGCGATCAGGCGCATACCCATGACGACCACTGGCGCGACCGCGAGCGTAAAAGCATCTCGGCGCTCCATGCCCACGAGCTCGATGCCGTAGCGCACACAGGCACGACGCAATGGCGCCTCGATCTCCTGATCGAACACAACAACGGCGCAATCGGTGGCAGCAATGCCATCGCGTATGGCACCTGCCGCTTCGCGGACGATGGCCGCGGCTTCGGCGTCAACATTCGCATGGGCGACCAGGACAGGGGCAGGAGCCTTGTTCCCCACCAGCACGACTTCTACAGGCTCGACCTCGAAATCGCTACACCAATCGTGCAGCATCCGCACCAACGGGTCGGGATCGTCCTCCACCGGAGCACGCGATGCGGTTGCAATGACGTTCGTTCTGGGATCGACCAGCGCGCGTACAAACAGCAGGTCGGTGGAACGGAACAGATCGAGATCATCCAGTATCAGCACGTCAGGTCGCACCCGCGCCGCGACCCGTTCGTCACGCAGCACGTCGAGCGCACGCGGCAGCACTTCCTGAAAGGCCACCAGACCGAAGCGTTGGCACGCTGCGAGATAGGCGCGGTAGGCCGCCCAGAGCTCGGCGAGCCCGGCATCCTGCGGTGTTGCCATAAGAAGATTGGGATCAGCGCTGCCGCTCCATTCCGCGAAGCGGTCGAACACGCGCACCAGCCAGTCCAACGACCCTGGCGCGTCGCCATACTGGCGGTACAGGGTCTGCGTTCCACCTCCAACTTCCGCCCAGGCACGTTGCATCAGGAAGCGCCGATCCAGCGCCGAAACGATAACAGTGCTTTTCCAGTTCGGGGCGAGGCCAGCGGACTGCGGGAACTGCTCCAGCAGCGACACCGCCCGCCGCCATACATCCGCGGTCGGCACACCCCCCACACGCTGATCCTGAAACGCGATACGCAGACGCTGGACGGTTCGCTGCGAGGTCGATAACGCCAGCATATGTGGGGCGCGTTCGGGGTTCTCGATCAGGGCAACAGCGCGCTCGATCAGGGTCGTCGTCTTTCCGCTGCGAGGCGCACCGACGATCAATTGGCGAAGCGGAGAACCAAACATCGAACATCCTTGCGTATGCGGAAAGTATACAAGGGGCGTCGAGCCAGAGACGTCGGCACACTCCTTGCAGCCACGTGCCGTATACGCCAAATAATGAGTAGTGCACTATACCGCTGTAGCGACTCGACCATTAGTATGCGGAGCGTACAACGCACGACTGCTTGATTGTCGTGGTTCAAGGAGTACACACAATGGCACAATCTTCAGACATAGTATCCGGCCAACAGATCGTCATCGCGACATTCGGCGATCAATCGCACGCCAGGGCAGCGGTCGAGGCGCTTAGAGCGCAAGGCATCCCGCCTGAAACGATTTCGGCTGTCGTTCGGCACACTACGACCGAAGTAGCAGAAGCCGAAATGGACGAGATCGACCGTGAATCCGAGGCGGTTGGTACAGATGTGGCAGTTGGCGGTGCTGCTGGCGGCGTCGTCGGATTTCTGGCAGGACTGGCGCTCTTTTCGATCCCAGGACTCGGACCGTTCCTGGGTGCCGGTGTTCTGGCGACGACACTGGGAGGTACAGTGCTTGGCTCGGCAGCGGGACAACGAACGGCACATTTCAACGCGCTTGGTTTACCCCACGAGCGTGCCGAACGTTACAGCGGTGCGCTTGAAGCGGGCAACCTGATTGTGGCGGTCACGGGTGTGGACGAGCGAACTGCAAAGATCGCCCATGACTCCCTCACTGCCAGCGGTGCAGAGGATGTGGACATGCATCCATATCGCGCAGGCGACCCAACCGTATAGCGACGTAGCGGGCAGCGTAACACCCATGATGGCGGCGAACATAGTGTTCGCCGCCATCATTTGTGACAGCTTCATTTCCGGTGATGGGTGGTCCACCACGCTACCACACCCGACAGATCAACCCCTTCAAGTAATCGCCTTCGGGAAAGGTAAGCAGCACCGGATGGTCGGAGCCTTGTGTCAGACGTTCCAGAATCTGTACATCGCGGCGTGCGTCCACGGATGCCCCAAACACCACCTTCTGGAACAGATCGGCGCTGATCAATCCGGAACACGAGAACGTCGCCAGCACGCCACCAGGACGTAGCAGTTGCATCGCCAGCAGGTTGATATCCTTATAGCCGCGTGTCGCCTTGTCGACCTGCGCGTTGTTGGCGGCGAACTTGGGCGGGTCGAGGACAATCAGGTCGAACGTGCGGCCTTCGGTGCGGAACCGCCGTAGCTCACTGAACACGTTGCCCGCGACCTGCTCGACGGGCGTCGTCACGTCATTGAGCCGCAGATTGTCGGCGGCCTGTCGTAGTGCTTCGTCGGAACTATCAATCGCTGTGATATGTCGCGCCCCTGCTCGTGCCGCTTGTAGCTCGAAGCCGCCCGTGTATGAAAAACACGACAGCATGTCGGCGTCGCGGCAATAAGCGGCGACTCGTTCGCGATTAGTCCGTTGATCGACGTATGCGCCGGTTTTTTGTCCGGCGGCAATTTCCACTGCCATTCGGACGCCGCGTTCCATCACAATCACGGGACCGTCCGGCAGCATGCCGCTCCGCAGTCCTTCGTGGCGATCGAGGCCTTCCTTAGCGCGTACGTCGGCATCGCTTCGCTCGTAGATCGCGGCAGGCTGAAGTATCTCGTTCAAACACGTCACGATATCGTCCGCGCGCACAGCCGCGCCGACGGTCAGCAGTTGCATCACCAGATAGTCGCCATAGCGGTCGACGATCAGGCCGGGTAAACCGTCGCTTTCAGAAAAGACCAGGCGATATGTGTCGGTCGTCGGATCGGCGGCGAGGTCGGCGCGTCCCGCCACCGCACGCTCGATGCGTGTGCGAAGTAACGCGATGTCGAGCGCTTCGTTTGGCTCCCAGGTCCAAATGCGCACCCGTATCTGCGAATACCCGCTCCAGGTACCTCGCGCCAGCCAGGTTTGGTCATGGGCGACGATCTCGACGGCATCGCCGTCGCGGGGCGTGCCGCGCACGTTCTGGATCGCGCCGGTAAACAGCCAGGGATGACGATTGCGCACCGAGCGTTCGCGCCCCGGTTTCAGTATGACAATAGGATTTTGTTCAGGCATCATCGGACTGTACCATGCGGCGATAGGTGCGGCAAACAGATTGCGGAAACAACGTGAGCCTCGTAAGATCACTTAGCGTGGCGTTGTAACGCGCAGATCCCGATATTCCAGCCATTGCGATGTTGCGGCGTCGAGCAAACCCGCACCAAACGATCCCGCTGGCGTCACCCGCGCCCATTGGTTATCGTTCCAGATCACCAACCCAAGTGGCCCGCGTGGCGCGCTGCGTGTCTCCAGCACGCATCGACCGTCCACACCCCACAGCAGTCGGTCGCGCAGCCAGAAGATCTCATACCGATGCCAGGTGGTCCGGTCGATATCAAGCACCTGCTCATCTATTGCGAGCGCGTGCTGCACCCGGGGCCATAGGCGGCGGCGCATGCCCCCATGTCGGCACACGAGCAGCACAATGGGCGCAAACGGCGACCATGCTAACGCTCGTGCTGTCGTGGCATCGATGGTTGCGGCCTTCCAGCCGTGTCCCGGCACGTCCTGCGCGAGTTCCATCGTGGACGGCGGCGATGCCCAGAAGAACCACAGAGCGCGAGGAAGCGCCGGAAGGCCACGCGACGAAACAGGGTTGTTCCAGAAGCCAAATCCCGCGGTGCCATGCAATGACGACGAAAAGCGTGCCTCGACCGAGAAATGCAGCGGAGGTCGCCATGGATAATCGCGGCGTGCGAGTCCGGAGTAATCCTGCACTTGCGCGTCGCTATAGGCATGCCGGGACGCCTCAGGCAGCGTCAACCTGCCGCACTGGTCGTCGAACTCGACAACGCCCGTACCCGCCACGAACGGCGCGAGGACTGGCTTCGTAGCTTTCATGTGTAGTGGCTCTGCATATGACCACGCGATTGTACGATGAAGTAGAGGAAAGGCGAAGAACCAACTACATTGTCGCCTCCGTTGGTCAGTGGCCCGTTATCGCTGCTCCGCACACAAAGCGCCGTGCCACCCAGGGCGGCACAGCGCTTTTCACGACGGCGACGATACACTAATTACGATTTCGCACGTCGCCGCGGGCGAAGATGCTCGCAACAAAGGTCAGCACATCCACCGCACACTTTTCGCAGTAGCCGTAATCGCGGATCAGCCGCGTCTTGACCACATCGATCTTCTCCTGGGTATCGCGGTCGATGACCTGCGACACCAGGCTGGTCAGCTTGATCGAGTCTTTCTGATCCTCGAACAATTTGAGTTCAAGCGCACGGTGCAACCGTTCGTTGTTCTTGTAATCGAACTTCTTGCCCTCAATCGCCAGCGCACCGATATAGTTCATGATCTCGCGCCGGAAGTCATCCTTGCGGCCTTCGGCGATATCGATCTTTTCCTCGATCGAGCGCATCAAGCGCTCGTCGGGCTCCTCGTACTGTCCGGTGTAGCGATTCCGCACGCGTTCGCGCTGGGTATAGGCTTTGATGTTGTCGATATAGTTGCCGCATAACCGACTGATCGCGTCCTCGTCCGCCGAGATGGCACGTTGCACCTCGTTCTTGACGATCTCGGCGTATTCATCCGTCGACGACGCCCAGCAGATTCGCGGTAACGCTTGCGATCTTCCTCGTTGCTGATCAGCGAATGGTTTTTGAGGCCACTTTCCAGTTCGGTGATCACCATGAACGGATTGACACAGCCTTCATGCCCGTCGTTCACCAGCGCATTGCTGATCTTATCCTGGATGTAGCGCGGCGAGATGCCGCTCAGACCTTCACGCTAGTGACTTCTTTCCGCAGTTCCTTGATATTGTCCTCGGTGAAGCCCGGCAGCGACTTGCCGTTGTACAGCTTGAGCTTCTGCAACAGCGTCAGGTTCGCCTTCTTAGGTTCTTCCAGCCGGGTCAGCACCGCCCACATCGCCGCCATCTCGATCGTATGCGGCGCGATATGCTTGCCACGCACTTTGTTGCTCGTTGAACGACTTCTCGTAGATCTTGATCTCATCCTTGAGTTTGGTGATATACGGGATGTCGATACGCACGGTACGATCCTTGAGCGCTTCCATGAACTCGTTGTTCTGGAGTTTACGATATTCCGGCTCGTTGGTATGGCCGATGATCACCTCGTCGATATCCATCTGCGCGAACTTCTTGGACTTGACTTTGTGTTCCTGCGAGGCACCCAGCAGATCGTACAGGAACGCTGTTTCGAGCTTCAGCACTTCCACGAACTCGACCAGACCACGATTGGCGATGTTGAATTCGCCGTCGAAGTTGAAGGCGCGTGGATCGCTGTCCGAGCCATACTGCGCGATCTTGCGATAGTTGATATCGCCAGTCAGTTCGGTCGAATCCTGGTTCTTCTCGTCCTTTGGCTGGAATGTCCCGATACCGACACGATCCTTCTCCGAAAACACCAGACGACGCACCCGCACATGCTGGATCATATGCGCCCAATCGCCCTCATAGCGCTCCATCAGTTCACGGTAATGGTAGCGGCAGGACGGGCATAGATCGCCTTCGATCTTCACACGGTGATCTTCTGGTAACGAGCTATTGAGTTGAGTAAGGAATTGCGGACGCAGATCATCAGGGATAAGGTGCAGCGGGTCCTCGTGCATCGGGCACCAATCCCATTCTATGTCATTGGGATTGCCCTGTAACGCGGTCGCGTCGCCGAAATACCATCCAAATGTGTACAACGCACCGTCGTCGAGTGCGTGAGTAGTGTTCGAGACCTTTTTTGAGGCGGCGCACAATCGTCGATTTCGACGAACCGACGGGTCCGTGTAGCAGCAGAACGCGCCGTTCGGTGCCGTAACCTTCTGCCGCGGAGCGCAGAGAATGACACGAGCCGCATCAGTGGGACTTCGAGACCATAGATCGCATCGGCTGTGTCGATCGACGGATCAGAGAAGAAGTTATAGCGAATCAGTCGCTTCTTGGCATCGACGAATTCTTCAGCGCCGTACGCCATCACCATGTCATACACACGCTGAAATGCAGTCCGTGTGATGCGGGGATTACGTGTTACGAGTTCGAGATAATCACCAAAGGTTCCGTTCCAGTTGAGTTCCTGATACTGTTTACGGTCCTGAAGTTCGGCAACAAGATTGACCAGCGAGGCACCATCGAAAGTAACCATCTGCATCCTCCAGTCGGAATGACAAACGCTACCGGGAGGTTCTATGGGTCGCGGCATAGCGGCAAGGCGAGAACCGGTAGCCAGAAATCATGCAGAGTGTAACGAAGCTCATCTGTGGCACTGTTGCGGAGCGATCCTCCTTCCTCTAGCAGTGCATCATTCAGGGACGGCGGGGAAAACATAGACAAGCTTCGACGTGGGAGCATACGAGCGAGCGTCGCTCAATAGGTTCATACCTCCAGCAACAAGAGTATCTGGAGGTGCGGTCCAATCACTTTACAATCACTATACCAACGTCGTATAGGAGCGTCAAGCGTTTTATTCGACGGCCAGGGTCGCAGAAAATGCGTCACTCGTTGATAATATTCGCCACAACCGCAGATCTGATCTTCGTGAAATACGCCTATATCACGATACTTTTCGTAGCGTTGTTGGAGCAATTCAGGAATCGAGAGCTCCACGAGTTCGTTCAGATGACGACAGATCGCTGTGCCAACGTCCGCAATCGTGCGCGGTGCATCCAGATGCGCACCGCCTGAGGCTTCGCCTACGACCTCGTCGGCAATGTGTAACTCGCTCAGGTCTGCGGCCGTGATCTTCATGGCGGCTGCCGCGTCGGGCGCTTTGGAGGCGTCACGCCACAGGATAGCGGCACTGGCTTCTGGCGACGCGACCGAATAGATCGCGTGTTCCAGCATGATCAGCCGGTCGGCGATGCCGATCGCTAACGCACCACCCGACCCGCCTTCGCCGATCACTGTCGCGATGATCGGCACACGCAGGTCCGCCATCACCAGTAAGTTTTCCGCGATCGCCCAACCCTGACCGCGTTCCTCGGACTCCATGTTGGGGCTCGCACCGGGAGTGTCGATGAAGCATAAAATCGGGAACTTGAACTTTTCGGCCTGCTGCATGATTCGCAGGGCTTTGCGATACCCTTCCGGTTGCGGACTACCAAAGCGATGCCGGATGTTTTCTTTGGTATTGCTACCCTTCTGGTGTCCCAGCACGACCACTGTACGTCCCCCGAAGCGCGCGATGCCCGCCACCAGGGCGGGGTCGTCACCAAAGCGGCGGTCGCCACGCAATTCGACGAACTCCTCGCATAGCACACGAATATAATCGAGCGTATGTGGTCGCTGCGGATGACGTGCGATTTGCACATGATCCCATGCAGTCAGTGTAGCAGCACTAGTCATTGGATCTCCACGAAGCCATAGTTCTATAATCG
This sequence comes from uncultured Chloroflexia bacterium, assembly GCA_963790835.1. Lineage (GTDB taxonomy): Bacteria > Chloroflexota > Chloroflexia > Chloroflexales > Kallotenuaceae > JBBSGA01. Next base: position 179,389 of record CAWBPU010000002.1, on the reverse strand, counting down.
CTTGACGTTACGCGTACAGACGTAATAAGCGTCCGATAACGGTACGCAGATCTGAGCGGGGAACAACCATATCGAGCATACCGTGTTCGAGTTGAAACTCAGCGGTCTGAAAATCAGGTGGCAGCTTCTGCCGGATCGTTTGCTCGATGACCCGCCGCCCTGCGAAGCCGATCACCGCTCCCGGTTCTGCGATGATAACGTCTGCCGCCGAAGCGTGCGAAGCCGTAACACCGCCCGTACACGGATCGACCAGCAACGAAATATGCGGCTGTCCTGCTTCGCCCAGTCGTGCCAATGCCACCGATACCTTCGCCATCTGCATCAGTGACAGGATACCTTCGTGCATGCGTGCGCCACCGGACGTATTCACCGTGATTAAAGGGATCTGTTGTTCGGCAGCACGTTCGGCGGAGCGGGCGATCTTTTCGCCAACGACCGCACCCATCGAGCCAGCCAGAAACGCGAAGTCATGAATACACACCGACACGCCCAGTTGTTCGATCGTGCCAGTTCCGCACATCGCCGCGTCGAGCTTACCGAGCGATGACTGGATACCCGCGATCTTTTCGTTATATTTATCTTTCGGCGATACAAACTCAAGCGGATCGTCAGGAGCAAGCTCAATATCATGTTCTTGCCAACTGCCGGGATCGAGCAGCAAGGTAACACGCTCGTCCGCAGATAGCCGATCGTGAAAATCACACTTCGGGCAGACTTTGGCGTTGTCTTCCCATTCTTTCATATACACGAGTTCGCCACATCCCAGGCATTTGCGAAACATTTCTTCCGGGATTTGTTGTTCCGCGTCCTTGCGAGGCGATGTGAAATAACGTGGCGATCGTCGTAGAAATTCCTTCACCAGGACCTCCTCAAACGTCCGACATTATAGCACGTTGCACCCGCAACGGCTTAAACAGCAGCAAAATCGTCGTCTTACGAGCGTGTATTGGCAAAAATGCTCCTTCTCTGCATCTGTTTGAAGTTGCGCCAAAACCCTTTCCGATCCTACAATCAGCTATCCATAGCCAACCAATTATGCTTCATCCATCTCGTGGTGGGTCACAAAGGATCAGTATGGCGGAGTACCATCTACGCATCAAGGAGCTACCGGCCTCCGAGCAGCCACGCGAACGTCTGCGGGACTACGGGGCGACCGCCCTGTCCGACGCCGAACTGATTGCTATTTTACTCCGTGTCGGGGTGCAAGGGTTGAACGTCGTGCAACTGGCGCAAAAGATGTTGATCGACCATGGCGGCTGGGTCGGGCTGCAACGCCTGACCTTTCACGAACTCTGTCAAATTCACGGCATGGGCGAGGCCAAGGCCGCACAGGTCAAGGCCGCGCTCGAAATTGGACGCCGCCTGTTGCTGGCGCAACCCGAACAACGCCCACAGATCACCTCGCCCGCCGATGTTGCCAACCTGCTCATGCTCGAAATGAGCCATCTCGAACAGGAACACCTGAAGGTCGTTTCGCTCAACACCAAAAACATGGTGCTACGCCACTTCACCGTCTATATTGGTTCGATCAATAGCTCGGCGGTGCGTGTCGGCGAGGTGTTCAAGGAGGCGCTCAAACAGAACGCCGCCGCGATCATCGTCGCCCATAACCACCCGTCGGGCGATCCGACGCCATCGCCCGAAGATGTCGCCGTGACCAAGGAGATCGTGCAGGCGGGCGAATTGCTGGGCGTGGATGTGCTGGATCATCTTGTGATCGGGCAGGGGCGCTGGGTCAGTCTGCGCGAACGCGGGCTAGGCTTCGGCGGTGCGCGGCGGTAAGTATAAGGAGGGCATCCCATGTCCAACGACAACCCCGCATCACATCCACTCCCACAAGTCATCATCACCACGGATGGCGCTGCACGCGGGAATCCAGGTCCCGGTGGTTGGGCAGCACTCCTCCAGATCGAAAAAGAAGACCGCATCATTGAAAGACTTGTGGTGGGTCAAGAGGAAGCCACGACGACCAATAACGCAATGGAGATCCAGGCAGTCATTGGCGGACTTGAAGCGCTCAACCGTCCTTGCCATGTAACGCTACGCATCGACTCGACCTACGTCATCAGCGGTATCAAACGCATCCTCGCGGGACGACCTTTTCAGGTCGGTGCGAAAAACGATCAACGCTGGTCACATCTCGCGAATGCTATGCGTGGTCATACGATCACGTATGAGTGGGTCAAAGGACATGCCGGAGATGATCGTAACGAGCGTGTAGATGCCGCAGCGACACAGGCCGCCGAACAGGCCTACAACAGCGCCGAACAAACCCATAGCCCACCACAAAGTGGTGATGCTTCAACAAATTGGCTGCTCGCGATCTGTTCTCCAGGAAGCAACCGTCCTGTTCAGTGGACACTGTTCACAGGTACAGATTTCCGAAGTGGAGAGGTGCATGCGGTCGGCATTACCGAGCCAACTGCTATGTGGCAAGGGCTGATCGATGGCCTCAAGAGCGCTCAAGACCTTGCGGCTGAATCACTCGTCGGCATCACTGTACAAACAAATTTTGAACTTATCGTGAAGCAGGGACGTGGCGAATGGAAAGTCAAGAATCCTGCTCAACAGCCGTTCGCAGCCCGTCTGGCGATCTTACGCACGAAACTAGGAGAGATTCGTTTCGAGTTCCTGGGAACCGAGGAACTTCGACAACTTATGGCATCCCAAAGAGCTCTATACGTGCGGTAAGCGCAGATTGAGCATGGGCTTAGCCCATCCCAATACGTGGGTAGATACGGAAACGTCTGTGCATACGTCGTGAGATATTCGTCTCCGGTGGTCTGTGGTCAGTCGTCGGTAGTCATTTTCAGAGGAGCAAACACCATGGAACATGTCACGGAAACAACGCTCGCTCCCTCCGATCCGCACACCAAGTCCGAATTATTAGAGCGTATCGGTCCATCCTGGGATGCCATCCAGCGTTTGATCGCTCGGCTGACGGATGAAGAATTGGTGGCCCCTACTGGCGACGATGGCTGGTCGGTCAAAGACTACATCGTGCATATGACGGTCTGGGAGCAATCGGTCGTCAACCTGCTACGCGGCATCCCTCGCCACCTTGCGATGGGCGTGGACGAGCCGACCTATCTCACGGTGGAGGAGGACGGGCTGAACGATATCATCTATCGGCAGAACAAAGATCGGTCGTTGCAGGACGTACTCGCCGCCTTCGAGCAGACCCACCAGGATTTCCTCGCGACCATCGATCCGCTTACCGACGCTGACATGCACAAAACCTATTCGCAGTACCTGCCAGACGAACCAGGCGAGGACAGCGGCGAGCCAGTGATCCACCGCCTTTCCGGTAACACCCACGCGCACTACGACTCCCATCTCACATGGATCGAGGAACGCATCGGGCGCGGCTAAACGGCAACGAACGTCACTGTGACTGGGGTCATGCAATGTTGCTAATATGTCAGTACAAACCCCAGATAGAATCTCCGTTCGTCAGTCGTCCGTGGTCAGTGATCCGCTCCAACCATCGCACGCACACGGTCGAGCGGCAACGCTTCGACGGTGCGCCCCAGGTAGCCCGTCGTCGTGGTCGCCATGCACAACGAGTTGTAGATCGCTTCTTCGGTCGCTTCGATTGCTGCCAGAAATAGCGGCGATACCAGATCGTTGGGCAGATCGGGTATATGGGCGATGGCGGCGCGGCGCTCGACGGTGCGCCGCACGTCCGTATGCGTCGAGAAGGCGAGCGCGTAATCGCCCGACCCGTTGCTGAACGCGGCACCCGTGCGAGCGAGTCCTGCCATAGCGCGGCTCGCGAGCCGCGTCAGGTTGCGATCCGACAAGGGCGCATCGGTGGCGATCACGATCATGATCGAGCCGTCGGCGTCGCCGCGATCGAGCACATCGTTGAGGTAATAGCGTTCGAGCCGCCGACCGACGGGGATACCTGCTATCTGCAACACCCCGCCAAAGTTCGATTGCACCAACACACCAACCGTGTACCCGCCCAGCGCGGCGGGCAGACGACGCGAACTCGTGCCGATGCCGCCCTTCCATCCGAAGGCGACAGTGCCAGCTCCGGCTCCCACGCACCCTTCGGCGACCACTCCGCCTGTGGCGGTTGTAATTGCTTCCATGATCTTCGCTGGTGTCAGCGCACGGTGACGGATGTTATTCAGGAAGCCATCATTGGTTTCGCCCACGACCGCGTTAACCGACAGCACCGCCTCGTTGCGTGCTTGCGCCAGCGTCCAATCCAGGATCGCGTCCGCGGCGCGTGGCACAACCAGGGTATTGGTCAACAGGATCGGCGTTTCAATCTCGCCAAGCTCTGCGATCTGGGTGCTGCCCATCAGTTTGCCGAAGCCGTTGCCTACCACCAACCCTGCTGGAACTTTGTGCTGAAACAGGTTGTCGCCATGGGGCAGCACGGCGGTCACACCAGTCCGCACGTCATCGCCTTCGACGACGGTGACGTGTCCGACCCGCACATCCGCAACATCCGTGAGCGCGTTCAGCGGACCGGTTTGCAGCACTCCCGGCACGATGCCAAGGTCGCGCACACGGCAGCGAACATCAGATCGAGCAGGTCGTTCCATCACCTCGTCCTTTTCGTAATACGCTCAACACCCAGCCGTCAGCTTGCGATCCACGTTCGCCAGGAAGAATACAGTACACTCTCCGCAACAACAATGGCGGTCTGCCAGACGCATGCGCGCCGATGCTCGGCGCGCAGTGAAACGGAGCATACTCAATGGATCAGCGTATCCCCAGCATCATACAACCACAGCTTGAAGCATACAGGGCTTTGTTGGAACGCGAGCTACCAGGATTCATCCACGGGCTATACCTGCACGGCTCGATTGCGCTCCAGGCCTTCCACGAGCCCTCGAGCGATATCGACTTTATCGCGATCCTCAGTCGCCGCGCCAGCGACGACGATATCGCCAAGCTCAAAACGATCCATCGCGATATCAAGCAAGCGTATCCACGTTGGGCATTGGAAGGCGGCTACTTGCAACCGGAGGACTTGGGCGGGCTCGAGGATACCGTCACACCATTTCCATACATTCACGACGGGAAATTCAAGGCTGCCGGACATTTCGACCTCAACGATATCACCTGGTGGATTATCAAGCACCGTGGCATTACCCTGGTCGGACCGTCAACCCAGGAGCTACCCTACGAGGTCGATTGGGATCTGCTGATCCAGCGCATGGGCGTCAACCTCAACAGCTATTGGAAAAGCTGGACTACCAGCCCCAGCAAGATGGCAGATCTGTTGGACGACGTAGGCATCGAGTGGGCAGTACTGGGCATCCTGCGCCAATACTATACCTTCCGCGAACACGATGTTACCTCCAAAGTGGGTGCGGGCGTGTATGCCCTCGACCATGTGCCGGAGGAATGGCACAAGATCGTGCGCGAGGCGCTGCGTATCAGACAGGGTGAAGGCAGGGCCTATTATCCAGCGCCGCCCCGTCGCGCCTTGATCGCAGTGGGCTTTATGCGCTACATCATCAAAGAATGTCAGGTCTACATAAGCTGATAGCAGCCTTGTACGTCAGGGTGTGTCCGAATATCACCTGGCACACAGGAAAAAATTAAGGAGTTCTTCAGGGTCTACGCACCGTTGTAGTATTGAATGATCGCCTGATGCAGCCTAGGATTGGGAAGCAGAAGGAGACGTTGCGCATGGCACTTACAACGATGACAACCGAGCAAGGAATTGAAGCCATCCGACTGGGTGATGCGGAGCGCGGCAAAACCTTGCTACGACAAGCGGTAACAGAAAATCCGAACGATGAAAAGGCATGGCTATGGCTTTCCACAGTCGTCGGCACCACCGCACAGCAACTGGACTGCCTCCGTCACGTCCTCGAGATCAATCCGTTCAACCATGCCGCACGACGCGACCTGGCAGCCATCCCTCCACGCTTCCATTACAATGCGGCAGCCGCGACCGCTGGCATATCAACCGCAGGAAAAGCGTATGCCACGCCGCATATGACGACTACCTGGAACGCGACACCGTCGCTGGCTTCTATGATTCCAGTACGTGCGCCGCAACAGGCGTTTCGTAACAACACAGTGATCTCAGGCGCTCCAGCAGCCAAATCACCCGGCATGTATGGTGGCACACAAAGCATCCCCGCGATCGTGATTCCAGCACCGACGCTGCTCGAACCGCTCGACGAGCGGCCGCGTGATCCCGATTACTCGCCTGTCCAGGCCGTTGCCGCACGCAAGTTCGCCCAAGGCGTCGTGCGTAAGAAAAGCGCGACGGTGCCGCACATGGGACGCATTGCGCTCGGTATGGTGCTCTTCGCCCTGATCGTGCTGATGTTGCTAGCCTTGCTGGTCGATCGCTCGCAACGCATCGACAACGCGACGATCCCGCAACCGACGGCTGCTCCCGTTCGCGCCACGGCGGCTCCACGAGCGACCACGACGCTGAACCCCAACGGTCGCATCTTCGGCACAGGGGCGACAGCGGTCACCAGTTCGCACGGTGCGCTCACGGTGCCGGGGACAGGCTTCATCGACGGTCGTGTGATGGACGCGACCCCACCCTGGACGCTCGCCGTGATCTGGGTCTGGGCGCAACCGTTTGAAACCAGCCATGTCGCCTGCAAAGTGCCGCACGGATCGGCGGTGCTTCTGCTCGAAGCGCAAACGTCGCCGAGTGGACACCATAGCGTACACATCCAGCGCCGCGATTGCTCTGGATGGGTCAGTGCAGACCTTCTATCTCCGACCACGGTTCCCGCAATCGGGCCGGTCCGCAGCGACGACAACGGCATCACCGAAAAATAGCAGCTACGGACCACCCCAGATTCGGGTCATCTCGTCGTCATACAGGTAGATATAGGACGCGCCGGCGGCATCAGCACCAAGCAGTGCGCGAGGCTCGCCGGCATCATCCAATACGCTCAGGCTTGTTCGCCCGTTTTCTTCCACGATCAAGGCCGCTCGTGTGCGATTTTTATCGTCGAGCAGGCTCAGTCCCGCGTTCCCGCTCGCATCAACCAGCAACGCAGCCCGTGGATGCCCCTGCGCATCGGCAAATGTCAGGATCGGTGTGCCACCTGCTTCCGTCCCTACACTTAGCCGGTTACGACCTTCCACGTCGAACAAGGCAAGGCGCACATTCCCATCGCTCGTTGCGCCAAACTCCGCCCGTGTCGCGCCGTCTGCGCCGACGACCGCGAAGTTCCGCGCCACAAATCGCTCAGGCACGAACACGCCCATCCAGCGATCCACGATCACAAACGCGACCGTCGCACCGAGCACTAGCAACAACCCAAGGACCAGCAAGCGCCAGCGACGATTTTGACGCTCGATCTCGTCCAGTCGGGATAACAATGGCTCGAACGCGGATTGGTGCATAGTCTATCTCCACGAAATAATGATGGCTCTCGAACATAGAGCGAACCGAGGTGAGGGGTACTCTGCCAATACCCCGGCATCGTGGCGGCGTGCAAACGCTTTGCTCACACCCTGATTCGGCGACATTGTAACAAGCGCTCGACCCAAAACGCTGTTTTGGTTCATGTAACGTTGCGCGACTGAAACAGAACAGGGTAGTGAGGCACGAGTGTCGATGAGGAGCGTTGCCAGCACGAACGGTGCCGTGTCAGTCGTGAGGCGATGATGTTCCTTGCGGCTCTCGTTTGGGGCAAACAAAAGCGTCCGGCATTGCCGGACGCTTTTGCGCTCAATCGGTACGGTCGATCAGGAAACTGCGGGCGTGACAGTTCCCGCCAGCACACGCAGAACGTAGTGGAGGATGCCACCATTGCGGTAGTAGAGCATCTCGCCAGCCGAGTCGATTCGGGCGCGTGCCTTGAAGCGAATCTCGGTGCCATCATCACGACGCGCCTGTACGTCAAGCATCTTGAGCGGTTCGAGGTTTTCCATGCCCTCGATCGTGATATGCTCGCTGCCGTCCAGGCCAAGCTCCTCCCAGCCATCGCCGCCGGCAAACTCTAGCGGAAGCACGCCCATGCCGACCAGATTGGAGCGGTGGATACGCTCGAAGCTTTTGGCGATCACCGCACGGGCACCCAGCAGGAAGGTTCCCTTCGCCGCCCAGTCACGCGAACTGCCGGTACCATATTCCTTGCCCGCCAGGATCACCAGCGTCTGATGATCCTCGGCATAGCGCATCGCGGCGTCGTAGATTGACATCTGCTCGCCGGTCGGCAGATACTTCGTCACGCCACCCTCGGTATCGGGTGCAAGGTAGTTACGCAGCCGGATGTTAGCGAACGTGCCGCGCATCATGACTTCGTGATTGCCACGACGCGAGCCGTACGAGTTGAAATCCTTGGGCAAAACACCCTTCTCGATCAGGTAGCGACCCGCCGGGCTATCCTTCTGGATACTGCCCGCCGGAGAAATGTGGTCGGTCGTCACGCTGTCACCCAGCATCGCCAGCACACGCGCATCCTTGATCGTTTGGAGCGGCGGCTCGGTCTTGCTCATGCCGACGAAATACGGCGGGTTCTGGATATACGTGGAATTGTCGTTCCACGCATACAGGTCACCCGCTGGTACGGGAATCGCGTTCCACTGCTCGTTACCCGTGTACACGTTACCGTACTGTTCGCGGAACAGTTCGGGATCGAGCGCGGTATTGACGATATGCTGCACTTCCTCGGCGCTCGGCCAAACGTCTGACAGGTACACCGGCTTGCCATCCGATCCGGTTCCTAACGGCTCGTGCAGCAGGTCGATATCGACCGTACCAGCCAGCGCGTACGCGACCACCAGTGGCGGCGAAGCCAGATAGTTCGCGCGCACGACCGGATTGATGCGTCCCTCGAAGTTGCGGTTGCCGCTCAACACGGCGCTGACTACCAGATCATTCTCTTTGACGACATCGGCGATCTCATCGGCGACCGGACCACTGTTACCGATACAGGTCGTACAACCGTAGCCGACGACATTGAAGCGCAACGCTTCGAGCGACGTGAGCAGATCGGCGCGGCGATAGTACTCTGTCACCACACGCGAGCCGGGAGCAAGACTGGTTTTGACATACGCCGGGACTTGCAGTCCGCGTTCCACGGCCTTCTTTGCCAGCAATCCAGCGGCGATCATCACCGACGGGTTCGACGTGTTGGTGCATGATGTGATTGCGGCGATCACAGTCGAGCCATGCGTGAGGGTCGCATCCGTACCGTTCAACGTAATATCGACCTGATTGTCAGCGTAGAGGTTCGCACGCTGCGATGTTCGCCCCACCGTTGGCTTCTGGGCTTTGGCCCTCGGTTTCCGTGCCGCCCTCGCCTGCCCAGCGCATATAAGCGCGTCCAGCGTCCGCGTGCGAGCGCACATTCTGGTTGAATGTAGTTTTGAGCGAATTCCAGAATGATTCCTTCATCGCGGTCAGTGGCACGCGGTCCTGCGGTCGGCGCGGTCCTGCGAGGCTCGGCACAACCGTTTGGAGGTCGAGTTCCAGCAGGGTGCTGAACTGCGGATCGGGGGTGTCGTCGGTGCGGAACATTCCCTGTTCCTTGGTATAGGTTTCGACCAGTTCGATGAGCTCGTCGGGGCGTCCGGTCAGGCGCAGATAGCGCAGGGCTTCGTCGTCGACGGGGAAGAAACCACAGGTCGCACCATATTCAGGAGCCATGTTGGCAATCGTGGCGCGGTCGGCAAGACTGAGGTTGCTCAGTCCGGCACCACAGAACTCGACGAACTTGCCGACGACGCCCTGGCGTCGCAGCATTTCCGTGATCGCCAGCACCAGGTCGGTTGCCGTTGAGCCAGCACGCAACTTGCCAATCAAGCGAACACCCACGACAGCGGGTGTCAGCATTGCCAGCGGCTGCCCCAGCAACACCGCTTCGGCTTCGATACCGCCGACGCCCCAACCCAACACGCCCAGTCCGTTGACCATCGTCGTGTGGCTGTCGGTGCCGACCAGACTGTCGGGGAATGCGACCATTTCGCCGTCGATCTCACGTGTCATCACGACGCTAGCAAGGAACTCAAGGTTGACTTGATGCACGATGCCGGTAGCGGGTGGCACGACGCTGAAATTATCGAAGGCTTGCTGCCCCCAGCGCAAGAACTCGTAGCGTTCGTTGTTGCGCTCGAACTCAAGCGCGGCGTTGATCAGAAGCGCATCGTTGGTGCCATAAGCATCCACGACGACCGAATGGTCGATCACGAGATCGGCGGGCGACAACGGGTTGATCTTGGCGGGATCGCCGCCGAGCTCTTGCATGGCGTTGCGCATCGCCGCGAGGTCGACTACGGCAGGAACGCCGGTGAAGTCCTGCAATAACACGCGACCCGGCTTGAACTGCACTTCGCGCTGTCCTGCGCTTGCGGGAGTCCACTTCGCCAGTGCTTCGACGTCTGCGGCACTTGTAAAACCATCGCCACAATTACGGAGCAACGATTCGAGCACAACCCGGATCGAAACGGGCAACACGCTCATATCGGCCCCGGTCGCGGCAGCAAGCGCGGCGAGGCGATAGATCGTATACGTTTTTCCGCCGACGGTGATTTCGTCACGCGCATTAAATGTATCGATTGGGTCTAGCATCGTCGGTTGACCTTTCCTGAAAGGCGATTCTCGCCTCTATAAACATGCTTTCCAATAATGAGATTCATTATAACAAGCCTGATCTATTCGTCATAGCGCCGTAATGATATAGCTTGCATAGCGAGCGTCTATGGGATAACTGCCACAATTTGGTGGAAAAACCAATGGAATTGTGGATAACCTTCGATTTCGAGTGTGTTTATGGCGCGATCTGATCCTGGAGAGCGTCAGCGATCCGCGTACCTGCCAGCAGATCACCCCAACGCACGGCATCGATCATCAAGGCGCTCGCACCAGCGTCGAGCGCAGCACGAGCGGCGTCGGGCGCGACGATGCCGCCGAGCAGAATGATCGGCAAATCCACCTTTTCGCCGAGGTCGCGTAACGCCTGGAGCATCAGCGGAAACACTGCCGGTCCGAGCAACACACCATCCCATCCACCATCGGTATATGCGGCGGCACGCGGCGGTGCGGACAGCACCAGAGCATCGGCTCCGGCGGCTTCAAGCGCCTGGGCTGTCACGAGCATCGTTTCGCCATGCGGCAGCATCGTCAGCAGGGGGCGCAGCGTCGCCTGTCGTGCGGCCCGCACGGCGGCGAGTGTATCGCCTTCCGGCACGACCAGCAATCCTGCGATGTCGTAGTTTTCGAGCCGCGTAGCCATCTCGTCGAGTTCGGAGGCGTCACCCTGCACCGTGACGATCACGGGCAACGTCGCACGCTCCCAACGTTTCGTTTCTTCCTTGAGCAGCGTACGGATGCTGATGGTAGATACGGCCGAAACAACAAGGCCTCCGGCGACTGGCGCAACGCGCACGACCGGATCGTGGCGTGTGTGCAGCGTCGTGGCACGAGTCACGAACGCACCATAGGGACGCATGTCGAGGTCGCGCACCGCACAGCCAGGAGCAGGCAACAGCGCTGTACTGATGGCAAGGCCGTAGGGATTACGCGGGGCAAGTTCGATCATCGTTTCGTTCATATACGTATACGCTCCCAACCATCACCACGAAAGCGCCACCACGCCAGCAGGCCCTGCAAGGCCAGGTCGGAACTCAGGGCGATCCAGGCACCCAGTAGGCCCAGCCATGGGATTAATACCATCGATAACGGCAAGCGTAGCAACCAGGGCGATACCAGTTTGATGATAAACGGAAAGCGCGTATCACCCGCGCCGCGTAACGCGCCAGAATAGATAAACGTGGCTGCCAGCATGGGTTGGATAATGCCGACCGTGCGTAACGGGTGCACGCCGGCCGCCACCACGGCAGGATCGTTTACCAGCACCCACAAGAACCATTGTGGCACCGCTAAGAATAGTACCCCCATGACGCCCATGAAGATCACACCCTGCCGAAACGCCTCGTTTGCGCTGCGCCGTGCCAGACCCCCATCACCCGCCCCCAGGCTCTGCCCGACCAGCGTTGTCGCCGCCGCCGCGAATCCAGCACCCGGTAAGAACGACATACTTTCGATGGTGAGAACGGTATTGTGCGCCGCGAACGCAACCGTGCCAAGTCCCGTTACCATGCGCGCGAATACGATCAACGCCGACTGGAACGCCAGTTGTTCGGCTCCAGCAGGCAACCCAACACGCAGCAAACGCATGGACATCTCGCGCTGGGGCCAGGGAAAGCGGTCGAGGCGCAGCTTACCGCGCCCGCGCGTCAGAATAACGATCACCAGCACACCGCCGACGCCGCGCGCGATCGACGCGCCCCAGGCCGAACCATCGACGCCGATACCGGGAAACCCGAAGTGACCGTTGACCAGTAACCAGGCGATCAAGATATTGATCGCGTTGACGACCAGCATCAGCAGCAGCGGCGTGCGTGTGTCGCCGATGCCACGTAGTGCTGCATTTCCGACAAACAACATCGCCGCCAGCGGCATCGTCAGCGCCGTAATTCGCAAGAACGAGATCGCCAGGGGCACCACATCGGCGGGAGCGCCCAACGCCCGTACTATGTATGGAGCCGTCGCCAGGATCACCACCATCGTAAACGTTCCCATGATCGCACTCAGCCAGAGAGATTGACGCAACGCTTCGTTGGCCTCACCTCCGCGCCCCGCGCCGATGGCTCGTGCGATCAGGGCGGTCGCGCCCACTGCTACCGCGATGAACAATGTGGTCGCGGTCCACACGACGTATCCGGAAATGCCCACCGCCGCTAGTGCCTGGGCGCTGCCGTACCCCAAATCTGTAGCGACGTTGAGGGCAAGATGGCCCACCAGAAACGTATCGACAAGCCCCACCAACAGATTGAGCAACTGCTCGCCCACGGCAGGAAGCCCAAGTTTGAAAACGGTGCGTCGTAGTGTGACCTGATCGTTTGAAAGTGCAGATACATGTCTGCGTTTTAGAATATTTGTTCGTATTCCCACAAATATATCCTCGTCATAGAGTATTCATATCCATCGTTGGGGGATAATGTGGCTTATTGTGGGATAATGTGGCTTATTCCCTGCACAACTTCTTCAAATGGCACCATGTCCGCCAAGCGCGACGAGTATACCACTTTGGCACATACAAAATAACGACGGCCCTCGATGGAGGACCGTCGTCGAAATGTGTGGCGAATTGTTGATTATGGTTTGACGATCGCCGTGTTGTCGAAGCGAACCGTAACCGGATCATCGAAGTTTTCGATGTAGAAGCCGGTACCACCACTCGTAAGCGAATCGTCGGTAAACGACGCGACTTGCTTGTCGTTGATATCCAACGAAATCTCATTGCCGATCGCCGCCATCGTAATACGATTCACGTCGTTCTTCTTAATCACGTCGTCGTTGGCGGGTTCAGCCACCGTCGTCCATTCGTTCGCAATGGCTTTCGAGCAACCATATTGCCCGGCGTTGCTGATCCAGCATACGTACATGCTGCGCTTGCCGTCAGTTTCGTTATACCGCATGATCACGCCGCCATAGCCACTCGCCTCGCTGATTCGTAGCTCCGTCGAGATCGCTCCCTCGGTCATATTGGCTGCCTTATCCGGCGTAACCGTCAGGTATTGTTGTGGCGAACGTAGCACCATCTCGTAGGAGCCGTCGATAACGCTGGCAGCGTAATCAGGATCATCGCCTACAGGCCAATCACCTGTGTCGGTGTCAAAGTTCGATGCCAGCACGATCGATATATCGCCGGTATTGCCGCCATCATTCGCGACGGCGGTTTCGGCTGCGCTAGAACCGTCATTACCCGATCCAGCCTGATCGCCACCGCCACCTTGATCGCCACCGCCACCTTGATCGGTAGCCGCGACCGTGCCGACGACCGCGAGCTTAGCGACGTTGGCATCTGCCGCGCCGGTCTTGCCGACGGTCATTTCGCCTTCCATGATTTCGCCAGTGGACGCACGCAGAATTTGCGCCTTGATCTGGTCGCCGTCACCGTGCGACCGCAGGATATTGCACACATCGGCTTCGCTGTTGACAGATGTACCTTCGAGTTTCAACAGGAGGTCGGCAGGCTGCACGCCGACCTGTGAAGCCGTCGATCCGCTTGCGACGCCGATGACCACCAACCCGTCCGGGGTGCCAAAGTAATCTTCAAACACGTTTGGATACAGGTTCAGGCCAATATAATGGCGATTCTTACCTTCCTGCAGCGCTTCAATGATCGGGCGAGCCTGCGACATAGCAATCGCAAAGTTGATATTTGGCTCGCGCTCACCCGCAGCGGTGTAAAAGCCAAGGGTATTGACACCAATCACTTCACCCCGACGATTGACCAGCGGACCGCCCGAGTTGCCGTGCGTAATAGCGGCATCGGTCTGGATCAGATCTTCATATTTATCCCGCTGCGCATTGAGCCGGGACACAGTGCCGTTCGTCACCGTCAAGTCGTTGCCAAGGTCAAACGATTCAGGATACCCCAGGGCTACGACTTCGGCACCAACCTTTGTCGTACTGCTGTTGCCAAGCGGCGCTTCTTCCATGCCATCCGTGTTCTCGACCTTCAACACTGCCAGATCATCGCACTGAGCGCGGCCCAACACTCGTGCCGGGCGAGCGCGGTTCGAGTTAGCGGGCGCGACCTGCACCGCCGATGCACCTTCGACGACATGGGCGTTCGTGATGATATATCCATTTTCCATGTCATACATGATGCCGGTGCCACCGCCAACGCCTTCGGTATTGATGGGTGTTTCGGCGAACTGCGCCAGGACCAGTACGGTCGCAGGGCGGAGTTTCTCGGCAATGTCTTCGTTATTCATTGTTGCCACTGTCGGCGTCACTTCCGGTGTGGGCGATGCCTCGGCGGTGGGTGTCACGGCCGCGGTTGGTTCCACCGCTACCGTGGGCTCTGCTGGAACTTCGGTCGGCGTCTGTGCTACAGGGGTGCCACCACCACATGCCGCCAGAAGGAGCGCCGCGATCGGGAATAGGCGGAAAAGTCGTCGCATCTGGGCCTCCACGAATCTGCGATTGAAAGATGCCGCTAACTTTCAGAAAAGCGTCCAGCAGTCACGAGAATAGTGATGCCGTGCTAGTAAGTTCAGGGCGGATTATATCTTAGCATGGAGGGCAATTCACAACAACTCAATCACGCGGTTGGTGTTTGGAAAAGAGGATGGTGAGAAACGCCACAACGAGCCTGAACCTGTATGCTACTGCGACGTATCTCGCACATGTACATGCCGTTCAAGCCAATCGGCGACACGATCGATCGCTTCGCGACCATGTTCACCGATGATTAGTTGATGACCGCCATCGTCGATCCAGGTGAGTTCTTTGTCCGAACTGGCGAGGGCACGATACACTTCCTCGGCGCACACCGGCACGGCGACGGTATCTCTACGTCCGTGCAAGACCAGCGTCGGTGTTTCAACCCTGCGGATCAGTTTACGGGCATAGCGCGTGATGCGGAAGAAATGATCGACCGCCGACATCGGGATACGAGCATTTTGCAGGATTGCGCGGCGAACCGCCGGGTCGCTCATGTCGACAACGGGGGTGTGACGACGCACCCTCTCCTGCACCACCGGATCGTCCAATTCGGCATCGGTCAGTGGGTACCACCAGCGGATGGCATACTTGGCTACCGGAATGAAGTGCACCCGCCAGTCGCCAATAAAGGTAGGCATCCCAATCAGCACCAGGGCGATGGGAGGGCGTACAGCAGTTTCCGCCACCGCCAGCGCCCCACCCATCGAGTGACCGATCAACACGACAGCGCGGCAGGTCGTGCGGAGCGCTACGTGTGCTGCCGTAACCGCCTCGAACCAATCGCGCCAACGGACAGTTCGCATATCGGTGGGCGTCAAGCCGTGTCCCGGCAACAAAGGAATACTTACACCGTACCCACGCCGGATTAGCTCGTCACCGAGCGGGCGCAGATCCTCGGGACGACCACCAAATCCATGGATCAGCAAACATCCGATATCGTTTCCATGCTCGAACACCGTATCAGTACTGGTCATCATCCCCCGCCACTCTCATCATAATGCCTTGAGGGTATCATACATCGCGTAGCATTTCGGCGGACGCCGGGTGTTGCGATGTGGATTCATTGTTGATGCGTGTGAACCGTGCGGTTCATATAGCCATAGAGGATTACCATGCGTGTAGTATTCGTCGCAGCCAGTGTATTGATCGTCATGCTGTCGATGGCGGCGTTGCTCGGGCCCCAATCAACGGCCCCAGCGCTACCCGTTCGCTTCGTCGGCGATCCAGGCTGGATCGTGCAAGCCCAACACCTCAGCCGTCTACGCATCATCCTCGCTTGCACCAATCTCGTGCTACCGCCGCTGCTCTTGTGGGCGTTCGTTCAACAAGGATGGTCCGCTAAACTTCGTAGGCGTGTTGCTGAACGCGGTTTTCGCAACCAATGGCTCCAGGTAGGAGCATACGGCATCGTGCTATACATTGCCATGTTTCTTTTGTCGCTACCCCTCGCCTACATCCACTATATGTTGCGACGGCGCTATGGATTGTCTGACGAAGCCGCGACGGACTGGCTGGTACGACAAGCCCTCGAAGGAGCCGTAAGCCTTGTACCGTTCCTGGTGGCGCTGGAAGGTTTCTATTGGCTGGTGCGGCGCTGGCAATATACCTGGTGGATCTGGGCCAGCGTGGCATATGTCCTGTTCAGCATCGCATTGGTATACCTACAACCGCTCGTGATCACGCCGATATTCTTCGAGCAGCGACCGCTGACGGACACGGCGTTGCGCCAACGCATCCTACGCCTGGCAGACGCCACCGGCATCAGCATCAGCGACGTATATGTGATTGACGCGAGTTCGCAGGGCAATGAAGGTAACGCGTATTTCACCGGTGTCGGCGGATCGACCCGTATCGTGCTATACGACACCCTGCTCACCAACTACACACCCGAAGAACTCGACACAATCCTGGCACATGAAATGGGGCATTGGGCATCATGGCATATCTGGAAAGGATTGGCGCTCAGTTGGGTGCTTGCACCGTTCGGATTATGCTTGGTACATATGCTGATGCGGCAAATTATGCCGCGCTGGGGAATACGTAGCATCGCCGACGTCGCAAGCCTTCCCTTGCTGCTCCTGATCGTCATGCTCCTGACGACTGCCACGCTACCGCTCCAAAACTGGCAAAGTCGGCGCTGGGAAAGGGAAGCGGACCGTATCTCATTGGCGGCGACGGGAGATCGCGAAGCGTTCGCACGCACCTTCGTCCGACTGGCACAACAGAACTTGAGCGATCCCTCGCCACCCCAACTTGTGGAAGGAGTGTTCGCGACGCATCCGGCACCAGCACGCCGGGTCGAGTGGGCGTTGACCTCTCCCTTGACGCATACATTGCTACCGTAGTATGATCATTAATGGAGTAGCAGTTTATGCGCCGGTTTACGTCGCTTTCTTGCAATGGATTACTCTCACAGAAAGGCCATGAACATGATACGTGTAAACGTCGATAGCATTCGTGTCAGCCTTCTGACCCAACAACGCATGGTTATGCTGCGTGAAGTCGATAGTCGGCGATTATTGCCGATCTGGATCGGTGCTTTCGAGGCGGAAGCTATTGCCACTGCACTTCAGGGTCACGAGACGCCACGCCCGATGACCCATGATCTTCTCAAGAATGTCATTGGCGAATTGGGTGGAACGGTGCAATATATCGCAATCACCCACCTGCAGGACACTGCCTACCACGCACGCATCGTCGTCGACATCCATGGTTCGCAGCGTGAGATCGATTCGCGTTCCAGCGACGCGATCGCGCTTGGTGTGCGGGCTGATGTACCGATCTATGTTGCAGAGGCTGTATTCGATCAGGCGGGCATGACGAGCGACGACGAAAACGATGCCGAAGTGGAGCAGGAGGAGCAGGAAGAAACACCGACGACTCCAACAGCGCGTCAAACGCAGGCCTCCTCCGAAACGGCGGAAACCGACGAGCGTGAAGTGAATGAAGAGTCGTTGTCGATCTTCCGTGATTTCATCAACAGCCTGGAAAATCAGAAGCCGCCTGACGAAACGAAGTAGCCATACGACACGTAGGATGTTCCGAGGACGGCTGCCAAATATGACAGCCGTCCTTTGTATTCCACAAGGACATCCACTTGTCCACAGAATCGCATATCTGTGGATAACTGACACCCACCTGTGGAAAACTACCCTCTTATGTGGATAAGTACGCAGGTTTGTCGTTTGTGAGATCGGGGTAACTCATACGTTTTCGTGGATAAGATCGTGGGTGAGTGCGCGATCATCATGGCTCTGTGGACAGTGTGATCAGTCGTCCACAAACAACGATCGCTCAGATACATCTTTCAGAAGCCTTTAAACGTAGTTATCAACGTATCCACAGTGCCTACTATTGGTACCATTAATAATTAACATATTGGATCATAAGGATGTGGACAAACGGGTACTCTGCAATGGCGCAAGGGTTGCTGTACAATTAATGATAGAGAGAGCGGCTTTCATAAGCAGTGGTTAGGAGACCTTTACACATGAACACATCAGAGTTTGATACACCCACACCAACACGAGCGATCGGTTCGATCCAAACGGTGTGGTCAACGTCGCTCGCTCAAGAAGCGCACGATATCGTGCGACACCTTGGTAACGTGCTGGACATCCAGCCAGGTGAACATGTGTTGTTCGTGCCAAGCGAAGGCTCGATCACCGCGTTGACGCTGGCGAATGAGTTCGATTGCCAGGTGACGGTACTGGTCAATCCCGGCGATGAGCCGATAGTTCATCCCGCCCACGATCACATCACTATCCAGGCAGGAAGCCTGGATGCATTGCCATTTGAGGCGCGTGCATTCGACGTTGCGATCGTTACGATCCCGCTTGCTTCGGGATTACAGCGAACGGCGAACGAACTTGCGCGCGTGCTGAAGCGCAGCGGACGCCTGGGTGTCGTGGCGCTTTCGCTGTATCAAGACCAACTGAGCGACGAACAGGGTGTTGTAGCACACATGGGTGAACAGGCGACACAGGTTCGTCCTGCCGCCGCGTACCGTGCCGTGTTGGGTGAAGCAGGATTTACCGCGTTTTTGAGCGAGGATCGCCGTCGTGCGTTGCGGCGCACCGCTCAGGCGATCTACCGTGAACACATGCTGCAGCCCACAGCGCCCGCAGCAGACGCGCTGGGATTGTATGCTACCGGAGGTATCAGTATGACCCTTATCACGGCTGAGAAAGGCGTCTAGCACCCTCTACGGGCATAGATGAGGGCGGGTCAAGGTTTCTTTGCCTATCGTAGGCAAGAACCTTGACCCGCCCTCATTTGAGGCGACGATCACGTTTTGCATTTCGATACCCTCCTCGGTATAATATAAGTAAGTCTGACCCAATGGGTCTTACGCGGCGCATACTTGCGAACCCCGCCAGGGCCGGAAGGCAGCAACGGTAAGTAGGTCACTGCGGGTGTCGTAAGGTCGCCTGTTGGGTTCAGGCCCTTTTTTTGTCCACGAATTATCCACTTGTCCTCATTCTCCTTCGCCGATGATCGGTCCGATATCTCACCGTAAGTTGCTTCTAACGTGGTACGGAGATGCACGGTTTCGACGTGCCTGTCAGCATGTATCAACGCCTTAATACCGTGCTTCCAATCACTCGATGGCGCAACCTTTCCGCGCTCCGCGGCGTCATACGGCTCACGGAACGTTCCAACGCTTTAGCTCTTTCGCCAACACAATGGTGGCGAAAGCTCGCAATATATTTCATAGATCGAGGAGATCGTCATGGAGACTCGAACACGTTTGACCCGCTCGACATCAGATAAAGTTATCGGTGGTGTATGTAGCGGTTTCGCCCACTATTTTGGCATCGATCCGGTGATCGTTCGGCTGATCGCGGTCGCGCTCGTGTTCGCTGGTGGTATCAGCGTCCTGCTGTATCCGGTGCTATGGTTGATCATGCCTGCCGCGTACAGTTCGCAGACCCCTATGTCGGAAGGCTGGCAGGAAATGCAGCAGTTCGGTCATCAGGTCAAGGGACAGGTCCAGGGTGCGTTCAACGGCGTCGCACAGCCTCGCTACGATTCGCAGACCGGTCAGCCACTCGCCGCACCAATGAGTCGTAACCGCCTTGCCGGTGCGATTATGCTCGGCATCGGCGTATTGGTCATCGCTAGCATGTTCCCCGGTGGTAGCGGCATCGCCGTCGCATTGATGCTGTTGGGTGGTGGCTTTTATCTGCTACGTCAGGGAAGCTAACGAGCGCACGCTCACCTGCGGGCAAAAGGAACAGACGAACGGCGGCTATCACTATGATAGTCGCCGTTTGTTATCCACACGACTATCCACATACATAAACCGCTAGTGTCGCCACGCCAACTCACTTCCCACCACCCATATTCCCCATGGTAGAATATCCCCATGAATGCGACCAACCAAAATGGTTCGATCTCCCTGCTGGGCGCACGCCTGTGGCGTTGGTCCGGTCCGTGGCGTTCTGCACGCGGACAGATGGCGGGTCCCGCCGCCTAATTTCTCCTCACCTTTTGTTTTCAACGCATACATACGTGTGTGCTTTCGATAATGAGCGGATGCTCGCTGGAGCATCGTGTACCGGCGCTCCGTCGTCGCGTACGATAATCGTGTATCATGCGGATTCTTGCCGTGGAGCATGTCATGAGTGAAAATATTCTCGTATCTGTAGCGTGGCCTTATGCGAACGGCCCATTTCACGTCGGTCACATCGCTGGTGTTTATGTACCAGCCGATATCTTCGCACGCTACGAACGCTTGCGCGGAAACAATGTGCTGATGGTATCGGGATCGGACTGCCACGGCACGCCGATCACATTGGAAGCTGAACGTCAGGGCATCGCGCCGCAGGACGTGATTCAACGCAACCATCCATCGTTCGTCAACACGCTTGCTACCCTGGGTGTCACGTTCGATCTGTTCACACAAACCTATACCGACAACCATTACCGCACGACCAACGAGTTCTTCACGCGCTTGTTGGAGCGGGGGTATCTGTACAAGGAAACGATGACCGGATCGTACTCTGAGTCGTCGCAGCGCTTTCTGCCGGATCGCTATGTCGAAGGAACGTGTCCGAATTGTGGTTACACACGAGCGCGTGGCGATCAGTGCGATACCTGTGGGCGCTTGCACGAGCCGTGGGATTTGATCGACCCGCGTTCATCGCTTGATGGTGGGGCAGTCACGTTCCGCGAAACCGAACACTATTTCATCGACCTTGGTAAAATCGAACCGGCGCTGCGCGACTGGCTCGACGGCACCGACCGTTCGTATTGGCGCACCAATACCGTGCTGTTTACGCAAAACTGGCTCAAACAGGGGTTGCGTGGACGCGCGATCACCCGCGATCTTGATTGGGGCGTGCCGGTGCCGATCGACGATCCTGCATATGCGAACAAACGCATCTATGTCTGGTTCGACGCCGTGATCGGCTATTACTCTGCGTCGATCGAATGGGCGGAACGTATCGGGCAACCCGAACGCTGGCGCGATTGGTGGGTCTGTAACGAAGACGGGAGTTCTCCGGCGCGGTCGTATTATTTTCTCGCCAAGGACAATATCCCGTTCCACACGATCATCTGGCCCGCGATCTTGCTCGGCTATGGCGACCGCAGCCTCGCCTACGATGTGCCTTCCAACGAATTTATGAACCTGGAAGGCGAGAAGATGAGCACAAGTCGCAACTGGGCGTTGTGGTTGCCCGACCTGCAGGAACGCTACCAACCCGATCAGTTACGCTATTATCTGACCGCCAACGCACCGGAAGGGCGTGACAGCAACTGGAGTTGGTCGGACTTTGTGCGCCGCAACAACGATGAACTGGTGGCGACCTGGGGTAACCTGGTCAACCGCGTGCTGACGATCGGGTTCCGCAACTTTGGTACCGTCCCTGAACCGGGCGAGTTGCAGGACGAGGACCGTCGGTTGCTGGCGGATGTCGAGGCCGGATTCGCGACCGTGAGCGAACTGCTGGACGCGGTGCGTCTGAAAGCGGCACTCAAGGAAGCGATGACGGTGGCTCAGCGCGTGAACCAGTACATCGGCGATCAGGAACCCTGGAAGTTAGTCAAGAACGACCGTGAGCGTGCCGCCAGTGTGATCTATGTTGGTCTGCGTGCCATCGACAGCATCAAGACGCTGTTCACGCCGTTCTTGCCGTTCTCGTCGCAGCGATTGCACACGATGCTCGGTTACGAAGGCACCATCGCGCCACAGCCACACATCGAGCAAGCGGTCGATCCCGACGGACGTCCGCGTGACGTGCTGACCGGTGCGTATGATGTTGGTACGATCTGGCACCCCAGCACGCTCGCGCCAGGGCAGCAACTGCGACAACCAGAGCCGTTGTTCACTAAATTGGACGATAAGGTCGTCGACGAAGAACTGGCGCGGCTCGCAGCGAGCGCTGCACCGCGCGGCTAGGAGTATGTGCCGATGAAGATTGTGGTTGATGCTATTGGCGGTGATAATGCGCCCGCCGCTCCGGTCGCGGGTGCGGTGGAAGCCGCACGCACGTTGGGCGTCGAGGTGATCCTGGTTGGACCGGAAGATCGCGTCCGTGCCGAACTCGCAAAACATGATGCGGCGGGTCTGGCGGTCACGGTCGTACACGCCCCCGAAGTCATCGAAATGAGCGATCATGCTGTACAAGCGGTACGGCGCAAGAAAGAATCATCGGTGGCGGTGGGGTTGCGACTGGTTCGTGATGGCGAGGCCGACGCTTTCGTGTCGGCGGGACACAGCGGCGCAACCATGGCGGGCGCGTTGTTTATCCTGGGCCGCATCGGTAAAATCGAGCGGCCATGTCTGACAACGGTCTTTCCAAGCTACAACAATCACCTGGTCGTGGCGGACGTCGGCGCGAACACGGATTGCAAGCCCGAATACCTGGTGCAGTTCGCGCATATGGCGAGCCTGTACGCGCACCTCGTACTTGGGATCGATCGTCCGCGTGTCGGCCTGCTAGCAAATGGCGAGGAAGATACCAAAGGCGATAAGTTGGTGCAGGATACCCATGCCTTGTTGCGCCAAAGCTCGCTGAACTTCATCGGCAACGCCGAACCAAAGGATGCGCTCGCCGACGATATTGTCGACGTGCTGATCGCCGACGGCTTCGTGGGCAACCTGTTCCTCAAACAAGCCGAGGCGGTGGCGAAGTTCGCAATCCTGAAGGTCAAGGATGCTGTTAAGCCCCGCTTGCCGCTACGGGCGCTGCTGGGACTTGCTCCCGTCGCCGTGTTGGCTGCGCTCAGCCCGGCTCCGGCCTGGGTGCTGGGCGCTGGTCTGGTGGCGGGTCCGGCGCTGCTGGGTGCGCTCGGCTGGCCTGTGTATGGGCTACGCAAGGTGATGGATTACCGCGCACACGGCGGCGTGCCGCTGCTGGGTGTCAATGGCATCGCGATCATCTCGCACGGCAAGTCGGATGCGATCGCGATTACCAGCGCGATTCGTCAGGCCAAGAAAGCCGTGGAAAGCGGTATCGTGGAAGCGATCAAGCAGATCGCGTAGTGTGGACGATCAAGCCCTTTCTGGTGCTGAGTTATGGACGGCTTCACGCATCTTCAAGGCGTGAAGCCGTCTTTTTATTGCCTATCTGGCTCGTTGTGGCTAGCCGCTTGTCGGTCGTACCGAAACGTCGCCCGCCGATATCGTGCGTATCGATCCATCATCGCTGCGGACGATCAACGCGCCTTCTGGTGTCACGTCCTCGGCAATGCCATAGTCGATACGACCACTTTCCTCCACCGTCACCTGCTGCCCAAGTGTGTCCAGGCGTGCTCGCCAATCCTGAAAGAGTTCCGCGTGCGCGCCAGCCTTGAGCCGTGCATAGCGTGTGTCCAGGTGGCGCAACAGGGCGAAAAGGATTTCTGCACGTCCGACAGCGCGACCCAGGGCGGTGGATATGCTGGTCGCCGATGCGCCAAGCGCTGGATCGGTGGATGGGTCCCACGCGACGTTGATACCCGTGCCGATGATCGCCCATGTCAGGGTGGATTGTGCCAGTTCGGTTTCCAACAGAATACCGCCGACTTTGCGCTGGTCGATCAGCAGATCGTTAGGCCATTTGAGCGACACCGTCAGCGGCGTAGCTTCTTCTATAGCTTCAGCGCAGGCCACCGCTGCCAGCATTGTCAGCAATCCGCCCTGTCGCGCCGGAAGCCAGGTCGGGCGTAGCAGCGTCGATACGAGCAGGCTGCTCGCGGCGGGAGCGTTCCAGGAGCGCCCGCGCCGTCCGCGCCCGCTTTGCTGCTCGTCAGTACTCAGCACCGTGCCTTCGGGGGCACCGTCACGTGCCAGCATTTTCAGGTCGTCGTTGGTCGAGCCAGTCGTGGACACATGTTGCCAGTTCGTGCCGATGACCGTGTTGTCTAGCACATGCGCCATGTTGCGCGGCAGGACGTGAAAAGAGTCTGGGTCGGTCATGCTGGTGCGATCTCGTACCCCAGTTGGTGGGCGACGAACAACACGTCGAGCGTCACAGCGGACGAGCCTGTGTCCTCATCCTCCTCGGCGAACGAGCCATCCGGGAGTTGAGCGGCTTGCAGCATAGCCCAGGCACGCGCCACGACCTCGGTACGCAGGCCATACCCCGCGTCGAACATCTGCCGTAGCAGCAGTACCAGTGTCGAGGCCGCCCAATCGGACCGCAGAACATTCCCTAGCCCGCCCACCAGTCGTCGTATGCCGCGCCCCTCGATGCCTAGCGTTTCGCTGAACACCGGGACGGCATAGGCGCTCGCATGGAGTTTGAAACCTTGCAACAGCCCGTCGCGGCCTTGCTGTGATTGGAGCCAGGCCTGTGCGCGGTCAAGGGCGAGCGATCCTTCTGGGAACGGCACCAGCGCACTCGCACAGGAGGCCGTAGTATACACGTCGGCGGCGGGAGCGTCGGGGTCCATCCACAGTGGCAAATCATAGCGCCGAAGGTCGTCGCTTTCGCGCCAGATACCGCGGTTCTTCTGGGCATTGACCAGAAACGCGACCGCTTTGGCGGTGATGGCATGATCGTCCAGCCCCAGATCATGTAGCCATCTGAGCGACGTGGCGGTATGTTGCAACGACTGGGGCGCTCCTGCTATCCAATCGTAGGGAAAGCCGCCGTCGTCGTGTTGGAGGTCAAGGAAGGCCTGTGGTGGCTCGGCTGGCTTACCCAGCAGCACCGCCAGTCGTGCCGTTTCCACATCCGACCCATGCGTTGCCACATAGTCTCGCGCCCGTTCGAGGTCTAGCGCCATGTTCCTACTGCTCCCGTTGTTGCGTCAAAAGATGGACTCCCTGTTCGTCCATGGTCAGTTCGATGCGTCCGTCCAACACTTCATGCAATAATCGTGCAGAGCCGATCCGGCGCTCTGCGAACGAGCGTTCGGGATCGACGCCGGGTTGGTCGCCATATATCACGGCCTGTGGTTTCAACGCCTGGATCACCGGATCAAAGGTCGTGCGTCGCCACGGATATACCAGGACCGACGGGCGCGATGCCGGAAGGATCGGCGTTTCGTCGCCAAGCGATTGCAGCATCAAGATCCTATGCGTCCGGTTCGTCACCGCGAACGTGAGATGTCCCCCCGATGCGTCAAGCACCGCGAACGTCAGATCGGCGATACGTACGCGGTCGCCCGTCGCGGCGAATCGCACCGGTACCTTCTGGGCGCGAAGTTGCCGCACTAATTCGTCCCACTGCGCACCACCATCGGCGGGGCGTGCCAACAGCGCCTGCCTGATGGTGTAACGGCGCACAACCGCAATGACGCCTGGTAGCGTCGTATCGTCGGCACGGGTCAGCACCAGCAGGTCGATGTATCTGCGTGTGAGTGGCAGTTCTTGTCCCAGCCAGTTGGCGACGGCTGCGCCATCGGCACCGCCGTCGACCAGTGCACATTGTCCGGCGGGCGCGACAAGCAGGAAGCCGTCGCCCGCCAGCGGCGGCACGATCAGATGGAAACGTCCGTCCGGGCGTCCACTATGCCACAGCGCGAACGCAAGGAGCAGCACAAAACCACAGCCAATCACCCCGACTGGCAGAGGCAGCGGTCGCACGCGGCTGAGCATTGCTAACGCAGGGCGATCGCTTCGATCTCGATGCCGACATCGCGTGGCAGACGTGCCACCTGTACCGTCGAACGCGCCGGAGGGTTCGTGCCGAAGTACTCGGCATAGACGGTATTTACGGTCGCGAAGTCGCCCATGTCAGCGAGGAAGATCGTCGTTTTGACGACCTGTTCCAGCGACGAACCGCCCGCTTGTAGCACCGCCGTCAGGTTATCCAGCACGCGGCGGGTTTGGATCTCGATCGTGCCTTCGACAACCGTGTTGGTGGTTGGATCGAGCGGAATCTGCCCGGAGCAGAAGATGAAATCGCCGACCGCAATAGCCTGGGCGTAGGGTCCAATCGCTGCCGGGGCGTATTCCGTCGCGACGGTCGTGCGTGTGTTCGACATTATCGATCTCCAGTATAAATGACCACCGCACCCAGAAGGTACCCGCGACCACTGACCATCAGGGCAAGCGAGGCCGGTTCATCGTGCGGTGTGCGTGCAATGCACATGTGCTTGAAACGAGGGAAAGCCACGCGATTATGTACCGCATGAAACGATAGGTCGACCCGTCGGATGGCTCAGCCTTCGAC
Source organism: uncultured Chloroflexia bacterium (assembly GCA_963790835.1). Classification (GTDB taxonomy): domain Bacteria; phylum Chloroflexota; class Chloroflexia; order Chloroflexales; family Kallotenuaceae; genus JBBSGA01. The sequence continues at coordinate 152,809 of CAWBPU010000002.1, read as the reverse complement.
GGCACCCGGCAGATGGTTGAGCCGCAGCACCTTCCCCGACCCGCGATTGACCTGCAGCGCGACCACGTCGATGCGCCACGACCCTAGCCATGGCTCGCCAGCGTCCTCGCGCTCCATCAGATACGTTGTGGCGAGCTCGATCAGTCGTTGTTGCTTGGCATACGTCACCGATTCCTCGGCGCTACCGAGCGCGGAAGAACTGCGCGTTCGTACCTCGACGAATACCAGCGTTGTGTCATGTTGTGCAACGATATCGATTTCGCCACGAGGGCAGCGCCAGTTCATCTGGACGATGTGATAGCCCTGCCCTCGCAGATGTTCGGCGGCGATGGCCTCACCGCGTGCGCCGGTTGCCTTGCGGCGGTCGGTCACGCGACAGTGTTTCGCAGCACGCCGAGCTTTTCGATCTCGGCTTCCATCACGTCGCCTGAAACCAGCCAGGTCGGTGGTGTGTGCCCCATGCCGACGCCGCTGGGCGTTCCGGTCGCCAGGATGTCGCCTGCTTCCAGGGTTTGCCCGCGTGATAACACAGACAACAACTCAGGAATCTTGAAGATCAGATCATTGGTGTTGCTATCCTGCATGGTCTTGCCGTTGACGCGCAACGTCAGGCGCAGGTTGTGCGGATCGCCGATCTCGTCAGCGGTCACGATCATCGGTCCCATCGGGCAGGTGCCGTCGAAACTCTTGCCTTTGAAGAACTGCTGGTGTTTGTTCTGCACATCGCGCACCGACACGTCGTTGACGATCGTGTAGCCCCACACATAGTCGAGGGCGTTTTCGGCGGGAATGTCCTTGCTGGTGCGTCCGATCACAACCGCAAGTTCGACTTCCCAGTCCCACTGCTCGGAGATCGAGGCGTCGTAGGGAACGAGACCTTCCGGGTTGTTGACGGCGGTCACGGCCTTGGTGAAGAACACCGGATGTGGCGGCAGCGTTTCGGGCAATCCCTTCGCACGCATTGATTCGTAGGCGTGTTCGACATAGTTCATACCGACGCACATGATGTTTTTGCGCGGGCGTGGAATCGGAGCCAGCAGTTGTACATCTTCCAGGGCGAGCGTTGCTGTCGCATTCGCAATAGCATCACGGGAACGCTTCAGGCCTTCATCGCCCATCTCGATAAGGGACAAGAGGCTGGGCGCGACTGCGCTCAAATCAATCACTCGTCCATCTTCGACCACCCCTGGCCGCGCTTCCGACCCGTGCTGAAATGTGACAAAACGCATGTATGTGTTCTCCTATCAATGCCAATCAGGCAGCCCTATCGTAGACACGACCTGCGCTCTTGTCAATCTCGTTTGGCGGATTGGATGGTTGGGAACGTGGGATCGTGCGACTGCTCCATCACATAGCAGGGCAGGCGTTGCTATTCGCAGGGCGGCTTATTGGTCCGTCCATACGAACCTGCGTCGGAATCGGCGTAGCTCGCGCAACAAAGGCCGTGCCAGCACCAGGATGAAGGCGGCGGTCGAACAGCCGCGCAGAGCATCCCAGGTCAGCGAGGTCGTGACATAAAAGAGCCAGTATTGGCGCAGCGTCTGGGACAATGAGATCCGGGTTGCCACCCAAGGCCGCCGCTTCCGGCGCTGAAAGGCCACGAATACAGGTTCATCAATACGCCAAAGAGCATCCCGCCAACGTAGCCATACACTGCCAGCAGCGCGATCTCCCACCACCCACCGACGCGCTCACCTACAGGACGCAACGTCGCCGCGAACATGCCGAGCCAGCCCATCGCGAACATCTGGAACGGCAACCATGGGCCGATGCCGAACGTCAAGAGCGCCGACACAAACAGGCTGAGCGCACCGAGCATAAAGCCCCAACGCGCCCCATAGGCGTAGCCGACCAGGATCGGCAGAAAGAAGAAAGTGGGACTATCGCCAAGCCCGACCGGAATACGCAGCACGGCGTTGATCGCCGTCAGGATACCGAGTGCGGCGATCATCTTGGCGTTAGCACGCTCGCCGCCAAGTTCTGCCAAAATCAGCACCATCAGCAGCGGCATCAGCAGGCCGAAAATCCAGGGCGCGTCGAGACTGCGGGCGCTTTCACCGCCGCTGACCTGGGGCAGTACCAGAAAGAATGGATAGAAAAAACTTGCCAATCCAAGCAGCGAAATGAGCGTGATTAAGCCGACGCTTGTCGTTCGCGTCCAGTAGTGGCCATGGAGAGGATGCCGGTTCGTTTGCTCGTATCATCTCAGGAACGTGTGGATGAATTGTGGATATTGTGGAGAAAATCGAGGACGAGTGCGTTAAACTCCGTCGGCCGTTCCATACTTGGCAGGTGTGCTGTACCTTCGATCACTGCTTTATGAGCGTTGGGTATGTCGCGCACGAAGATGTCAGCGCTTTCGAGCATCATCGGTTGATCAAGATCGCCGACGATCACGAGCGCTGGAACGCTGATCTCGCCAAGTCGTGTGGAGATCGGTGGATCGATATCGCGCTCGGTCGCATTTTCGTTATACGCTGCGAGCGCGTTGCTGTTCATGTCGCTGACACGCTCTCGCACCCGTGCATCGACGACGCCAGGGGCACGGGTCGGACCATCGATCCATAGCTGCATCTCGATCTCGTTCGCGCCAGCGATGTCGCCCGCTTCACTGGCAGTATTTACTGCACGCCACGCTTCTTTCATGGCTTCGGTTGGTTTGGTCGTATCGACGCTGGAGCCAACCAGGACCAGGCCTTCTGCTCGCTCGGGATGCTGGAGGATGTAGTTGAGCGCGATCTGTCCACCCATCGAGGCGGCTACGAAGGTGGCACGCTCGACCCCAACTTCATGCAAAATCGCTTGCAGATCCTCATCATGCCCGAACTCGCCGTCGGGGTTGGTGGACATGCCATAGCCGCGTGCATCGTAACGCACGACGCGGTAGCTCTGGCTGAACTCCTGCCATTGGTCGTCCCACATGCGACTGTCGGCGATGCCAGCGTGAATCAGTACGATGGTTGGACCTTCGCCTGCCATTTCATAGGGCAGTTGTGCGCTGTTGACCGTCACCTGTCCAGTACGTGATTGCGTCGACATAGCTTACCCCTTTGCTCGCCGTAGACAGCAAAAAAGCCACCTCGTCACGACGAGGTGGCTGGAAGTTGAACTGGAAGCGTCTAGTGGCAGCCGCAACCGCTACCGCAACTACCGCCCTGACTTGCGGCAGGGGCTTCGGCGCTTTCTTCTTTCGGTCGGAACGACGAACCGCAGCCGCAGCTTGAAGCAGCATTTGGATTGTCGATCTTGAAACCACCGCCCATCATCGAATCAAGGAAGTCGATGTTCGCGCCATTCATGTACTGTGCGCTCTGCGAGTCCACACGTACCATCATGCCATTGGTTTCAAACTCCGTATCGCCTGGGAACGATTCGTTGTCGAAGGTCATTCCGTACTGAAGGCCGGAACAGCCACCACCGGCGACGAACACGCGCAGCGCATGCCCTTCCAACTGCTTTTCCGCCATGAGAGCTGCTCAGCTTAGAAACCGCAGCGGGCGTAATTGTTACAATATCAGTCTCAATCAACGGAATCGTTGCCATCAGAGTCCTCCTTAACCAGCCTGTTGTCCGAAATCCTTCAAGACTCGTGCCGGACAAATCATGCTACATACAGCATACCGTATCGCTTGCAAGATCGCAAGATCGCGATTCTTTACAATATCGCGCAAGTTACTATGTCCTTGCTAGTCGTCGCGGTACCGACGCTCCTTGACCACCCGGTCAAGTTGGCGGTTAACGTCTCGTTCGGCGGTGGCTTCACGTTTGTCGAACAGTTTCTTACCTCGTGCGACCCCGAGTCTGACCTTGGCGCGGCGTCCCTTGAAATGGATGTCAAGCGGCACCAGAGTTAACCCTTTGGCTTCTAGCTTGCCGAGCAGACGCTCGATCTCGCGGCGATGCAGTAGCAGTTTACGCGGTCGTGTTGGCTCGTGGTTGAAGTGCGTGCCGGACTGCTCGTAGGGTGAGATGTGGGCATCGAATAACCATGCTTCTTCGTTGTCGACACGCGCATACGCGCCACGAAGGTTGACACGTCCGCCTCGGATCGATTTGATCTCCGAACCAGACAGGACGATACCCGCTTCATATTCTTCTTCGATGAAATAATCGTGGAACGCCTTGCGGTTGACCGAAACGGACTGCGCGGGCGCTCCCTGTTCTTTTGCCATATCTATTCCTCGACGACGACCAGCATAACGGGTTGCCGCGCACTGTTCCTACCGTAATCTATGGTATACACAGACAGTTTAGCAAGTTTTATCCCAGGATGATATTGTCGATCAGGCGGGTGCGCCCGAGCCGCACCGCTAGCGACACCAGCGCACCATGCTTGATGTGGTCGATCTCAGCCAGCGTGTCGGGATCGGCGATGCTAACATATTCGACCTGCATCAGTGTTTCGGTGGCGAGCGTAGCGAGCATACGCTCGCGCAACACGCGGGCGTCGTCCTCGCCGTGGTCCCAGTCCGTGCGCGTTGCTCGGAGCGTGCGGTATAACATCGGTGCCGCCGCTCGTTCGTCGGCGTTAAGGTACACGTTGCGGCTGCTCATGGCAAGCCCATCAGCCTCGCGCACGGTCGGTACAACCACGATCTGGATTGGCATGTCGAGGTCGCGCACCATCCGACGCACGACGACGGTCTGCTGGGCGTCTTTCTGACCGAAGTATGCGCGGTCGGCTCCTGTGATATTGAACAACTTACATACTACGGTCGCCACGCCGCGAAAATGTCCGGCGCGATGAGCACCTTCCAGTACCGATGTGACGCCTTCCACATCGACATAGGTGCTATACGCCTGGGGATACATCTCCGTGACCGACGGCACGAACACCAGATCGGCACCTGCCGCTTCCAGCATCGCCAGATCACGGTCGAGATCGCGGGGATAGCGTGTCAGGTCCTCGTGCGGCCCAAACTGCGTCGGATTGACAAAGATACTTACGGCGACGGTATCGTTTTCGGCGCGGGCGCGTTCGACCAGGGCGATGTGTCCCGCGTGCAGGTAGCCCATGGTTGGCACGAGGCCAAGGCTTGCCCCCTCGGGGCGCGCCGCACGGAACGCTGCGATGGTATCGATGGTACGCATTACTGGTGTTCGACCTCGTGTCGCTTGAGCAGATCGGTTAGGACCTGTTCGTCTAAGTCGGTCGCGTGTTCGGGACCGGGAAACGTCCCTGTCCGCACGTCGTCTGCGTATTCGCTGACGGCGGCACGAATATCGTCCGCCAACGAACGGTAGCGACGGGCGTGCCTGGGGACGAAATCGGTATACAAGCCCAACAGGTCGTGGATAACTTGCACCTGACCGCTACAACCCGCGCCCGCGCCGATGCCGATGGTCGGGATGTGTAGTTTTTCGGTGATCAATCGTGCCAGCGGTTCGGGGACAAGCTCCAGAACAATTGCAAACGCACCGGCTGCTTCGAGTGCCAGCGCATCGTCGAGTAGCTGGTGCGCCGCTTCGACGGAACGCCCTTGAACGCGGTGTCCCAGCACGTTAACCGATTGCGGTGTGAGTCCCAGGTGACCCATCGTCGGGATGCCATTCTTGACCAGTTGTTCGACGCTTGGTGCCATGGCTGCGCCGCCTTCGAGCTTGACGGCCTGGGTCCCGGCCTCCTGCATCAGCCGTCCGGCGCTGCGGAGTGCCTGTTCGGGCGATGTATAGGTGAGGAACGGCAGATCACTCACAACCAGGGCGCGGCTGGTGCCACGCACCACGGCGCGTGTGTGATGCACGATGTCGTCCAGCGTCACCGGCACGGTCGAGTCATATCCCAGTACGACCATACCCAGCGAATCGCCCACCAGGATCAAGGGTAATCCTGCGGCGTCCACCATTTGAGCGGTTGTATAGTCATAGGCGGTGAGCATCGGAATGCGCTTACCGTTATCTCTCATACGTTGAATATCACGAACTGTTAGGCGCATCGCGTCCTCACTTCATGCATCACTGACCATAGAACCACAGCCAGGAGCGGATCAAGGTCATCGTGGATGATATATGGTGCAGCCATCACGTTAGAGCGTGGCATGGATGCTGACAAGTTCTTCAAGGCGTTCGAGCGTGGCGGGCTCGAGTTTATCCTGAGCGGCTACCAACGGCAAAGCCGCCAAGGCCAGCGCACGATATGCGTCGGCGATCTGCGGAGCGTGCTGAGCGAGCGCGCTAAGGTGATCCTCGACGGTGCCGATGTCGCCGCGCACCAGCGGTCCGGTCAGGGCGGCGGGCAAGCCGACTTCCTGAAGGTTCGCCAGTGTCGAGTGTAGCAGCGGGAACAACGCGCCCAGGGCATCCTGATGTTTCATGCCTGCCTGATCGAGCAAGGTCGTGGCGAGTGCCGCGAGGACCACGGTGTAGTTAGAGGCCAGCACCGCAGCCGCGTGATACAACGAACGCGCGTCAGGCCGCAGGTCGAAGGGTTGACCGCCCAGGTCGCGTGCGATCTGCCATAGCAGTGTTCGGGTCGGCTCCTCGGCCTCGACCGCAAAGGCGATGCCCAGTGCGAGCGGCTGGTCACGACGAGCGATCGCCGCGAGCGGGTGCAATCCGCCAATGGACGCGCCGCGTTCGCGTGCCGGAGCCAGGACTGCCGCAGGACGCACGCCTGAGCAATGTACCAGCGTGCGACCATGTAGGTCGCCACCATGTGTCGCCAGCATGTCCACAACGTCGTCTAGCTGATCATCGGAAACAGCGACAAGCGTGAGGTCCGCCATGAGCGGTGCTTCGAGCAGCGAGGTCTGTTGTGCGCCAGTCTGCGCGGCGAGGTCGTGTGCGTGGTCGGGTGTGCGGCTTGCTATTGCGGAGACTGTATAGCCCGTCGCATGGAGCGCACGCACCAGCGTCGAGCCAACCCGTCCCGCGCCGATCAATGCGATCGATGGTTTTACCTGCAGTGGTGTTTCAATTGCAACCATCCCGGTCTCCTTCAGATCCAGGTGGCGTGAACCAGATGGTTCGTCAGCCGTATTTCGATGCTCCACTCTGCGACGCAGTAGCGGGCTATGGTAATTGTAGCACGCTGGTTTAAAAGCGTTTATGCGTCGTGCTATAGTAGGGTTATATGGAGCAGGATAGGGCGATCGGCGTATTCGATTCCGGCGTGGGCGGCTTGTCAGTTCTGCGCGAGATTCGCGCACTCATGCCACATGAGGCGCTGTTGTACGTCGCGGATTCGGGGCATTGTCCCTATGGCAACAAATCAGATGAGTATATCCGCGCTCGGTCGCTGGCAATCTCGCGTTGGTTGGTCGAGCAGGGCGCGAAAATGATTGTGGTTGCCTGTAATACCGCTACTGCTGCCGCCGCGACGACCCTGCGTGCCATGCTCGATGTGCCTGTGGTCGCCATGGAGCCTGCTGTCAAACCCGCCGTAGCAGCGACCCATACGGGCGTCGTCGGCGTGCTGTCAACCGCAGGGACCGCTCGTTCGGAACGCCTTACCTCCTTGATCGAGCGATGGGGGCGCGATGTGCAGGTGCTGACGCAGCCTTGCCCTGGCCTGGTCGAGCGCATCGAGGCTGGCGATCTCGAAGGTCCGGCGACGGCTGCATTATTGATGGAATACGTGGCGCCGCTGCTCGAAGCGGGCGCGGACACCCTCGTGCTGGGTTGCACCCACTATCCATTTCTGCGCCCGCTCTTGCGGCGTCTCATCGGCGACGAGATCACCCTGATCGACACTGGAGCCGCCGTCGCACGCCGCGTGCGTGATGTCTTGAGCATGAACGACCTATTGCGAACCGAGGGCAGCGGACAGGAACGTTTCTGGACGAGCGGCGATGTTGCCCTGGCATCACAGGTCATCGGCGAATATTTATGGCGGTGTCCTGTCGATGTGGATGTGTTACCAGTATAGGATCATAGATGACGAGAGCATTGAGTAACCAGCAGATCGCCGAAATCTTTGCCCGTATCGCCAACTCGATGGAGACACGCGGCGACGACCGTTTTAAGTTCCAGGCGTACCGGCGGGCCAGTGAAACACTATCGGCGCTGCCTGTTAGCCTGCAGGACTACCACGCCCGCAAAGCCCTGCGCGAGATCGAAGGTGTCGGTCCTGCCATCGCCAGTAAGATCGCCGAACTGCTCGACACGGGTAAACTCGACTTCTACGAACGTCTGCGTGCCGACGTTCCAGATGGTGTGGTCGATGTGGTGCGTGTGCCGGGGGTCGGGCCCAAAACCGCGTGGCGGTTGTACCAGGAGCTTGGCATTACGACGCTGGAATCGCTGGAAGCGGCGGCACGTACCGAGCAGATTCGCAAGCTCAAAGGGCTGGGCGCAAAGCTCGAACAGCGCATCTTGCAGGGTTTGGAACAGCAGGAAGATGGACCACGGCGCTATCTGCTTGGCGAGGCGCTGCCGCTTGCACGCGAGGTACTCGATGCTTTGCGAGCGGCAGCACCGTCGCTGGTACAGGCGGAGATCGCCGGATCGCTGCGGCGTGCCAGCCCGACCATCGGCGATCTCGATCTGGTGGGAGCCACGCCGGAGCCTGGGTTGGTGCTGGATGCCTTTCTTGGCGTTGCCCTATGTAGCAAGCGTCGAGCGACAAAGTGATAACGAAGCACATGTCGTGTTCCACGACGGTAAAACCTGCTCGTTGCTGGTAGTCAAGCCGGAAGCGTGGGGCGCTGCCCTCGTCCGTTGGACCGGTAGCGCCGCTCATCGCGCTCGGCTCGACGCCCTTGCCGCCGAACGTGACCTCGCATTGCGCTCCGATGGCCTGTGGCGTGACGACACAATGCTGCCTTCAAGTACGGAAGCGGAAATCTACGCCGCCTTCGATGTGCCGTTCATCCCGCCGGAGCTACGCGAGGATTGGGGCGAGATCGAAGCCGCCCAGCAAGCGAATCTGCCTGACCTTGTGACACTCGCCGCGATTCGGGGTGATCTGCATACCCACACGGAATGGAGCGACGGGTCGGGAACGGTCGCCGAAGTCGCCGCGGCAGCACAGGCGCGTGGCTATCACTACTACGCCATCACCGACCATGGGTTGTACATGGGCATGGTCAACGGTTTGGACCAGAAGCGTTTGCGGGAGCAGCGCCGCGAGATCGATGCCGTCAACGCCGATATGCAAGCACGGGGCGTGGATTTCCGACTGCTACAAGGTATCGAGGTCGATATTCTGCCGGACGGCACGCTGGCGTTATCTGACGATGTACTCGAAACGCTGGATTGGGTGGTCGCCTCGCTCCATGTCAGTCTGCGCCAGGACCGTGCGACCATCACCGAGCGCCTGCTTGGGGCGATCCGTAACCCACACGTCGATTGCATCGGGCATCCGACCGGACGGTTGTTGCTGCGCCGCGAAGGCGCCGACCTGGATATGGAGGCGATCCTCGACGCCGCCGCTGCGTCCGGTGTCGTGATGGAGGTAGATGGCTCGTATCCGCGCCTCGACCTGGATGCTTCGGTGGTCAAGCAAGCCCTCGCTCGTGGCATTAAGATCGCGATCGACAGCGACGCACATCATCCACGCGAACTCGACGAGATGATCAACGGTGTTGCGACGGCGCGGCGCGGCTGGGCGACCACCGCCGATGTAATCAACACCTGGTCATGGGACGATATCGAGGCACTCAAGGCGAAACGAACGGGGCAGGGCGGCGAGAAATGAACGAAAGACCACCGGAAATATTCATGCATGGCGGCACACCGCGAAACATGAATCATTTCCGATGATCGGTCGTATGCGCTATCACTCTGCCGCTAGGCTGTGTTCCAGGTCTCGCGGCATGAATATGTCATCCGTTGCGAACTGTAGTCCTGGAATCTGGAGCGATGGAATCGGCTGCTTGCCCGTCACCAGGGCGTGCGGGCGATAGCTGCCCATCGCTTCGAGAACCAGCACTTCGACCGTGCGGTTGGCGGGATCGACCCACCAGTATTCAGGAATCCCGCTGCGTGCATACGCATCCTGCTTTTCGCGTCGGTCGTATGACGCTGTTCCTGGCGATGCGATCTCGATCACCAGGTCCGGCACGCCGACGATGCGCTTGGATGTGAGAATGCCGAGGTTGCCTATGTGCAGGTACACCAGATCGGGGATGAATGCTCCGGTCGGGAGGATGACGCCAAAAGGGGCAGGGAACAATAAACCCAATGCTGGTGTCTGCTCCGCAAGATGGTTGCCTAACAATCGAGCAAGTGTAAAGCTACAAAACTGATGAGCAGCCGAAGGGGCGGATGTCATGTAAAGCACTCCGTCGATAATCTCATAGCGTCGTCCATCATCTGGTAGGCGGTCCCAATATTCGACGGTCCAGGTACCCTGGGGAGGCCACTGACCCGCCGGTAACGATGTAGGAGACACAGGGATTGTCAGCAGGAGTTCTTCAACAGCTTGGCTCATACGACACCTTCTGAGTACGTCGCGCACATTTATCTATCCGTATCTTGCGGCTCCATTTATAATAGCATGATGCTATGGCCTGTCACGTAACCGCGCATGATAAAGGAATCTATGGACTGTATATTTTGTGACATCCTCGCCGGGAAGATTCCTTGCTACAAGGTCTATGAGGACGAGCATATACTCGCGTTCCTGGACATCATGCCAGCCGCACGTGGGCATACGCTGGTGATTCCCAAGACACATGTGGCTGGTCTGGAGGACATTCCGCCCGACATGCTGGCACAAACCGTTTGTGGCGCACAAACCGTGGCCCATATTCTGCGCTCAAGGCTTGAGCCTGATGGTATCAACATGGTGCAAAACAATGGCGTGGCGGCAGGGCAAGTGGTTTTCCATTACCATCTTCACCTTATGCCTCGTTGGTACAACGACCATGTGAGCTTGCAGCGTCGTGGTGAGACCGACCACGATGCCCTTGCTGCACTTGCCCACACGCTACAAGCCTAGGAACTGCTATGTCTGACGAACAACAATTTACCCCCGAGGATCGTGCTTTATTTGAAGCCGAGGTCAATCGACTACGTCAGCAGGAACTCCCACGAGCCCGCGACGAGGAGATCAAGGCTGCGGCGCAACGCGCCGTCGAGCGCGACCTCGAACAGGAGCGCGAAGCCTACCGCGAGGAACTGGATACAGCGGTCGCACAAACAACCAGTGAAACACTGGAGGAAGAACGTGCCGAAGCACGTCGCGAAGGGCCATCGAAGCTGCTATTAGGTATATTGCTGTTACTTGTCCTGCTGATCTTCCTCGCCGCGACTGGAAATTTGAAGATTCCGTTTATCGGGGGCGGGAGGGAACAGGCCCTTGTTCCAAGGGGTGACATTACCAGCGCGCTGGGTCCCACGGCCACACCCATCAGCGGTGTCGATGCTCCTGGATCGCTCGTTGATTCGTCTTCCGGCGTCGATCCGCTCTTTCGGGAATACTACGATCAACATGACGGTTTACGTACCTTTGGCCTTCCCATCGGCCCTATGGAAATCGTAAATAATCGGCGCATTCAGATGTTCGAGCGTGCGCGACTGGAAGAATGGCCCGAGAACCTCGATCCACTCTATCGCATTCAACCCGGCTTGCTCGGACGTGAGTACACGCAGGGGCGCGTGTTCCCAACTCAAGCGTTCTTCACCAGTCGGCTCGGCCTATGGTATTTCCCCGAAACCGCACACGGGGTTGGTGGTCTGTTTTTGCAGTATTGGAACGACCATGGCGGCCTTGATGTGTTTGGCTATCCGATCAGCGATGAACTACCTGAAGTGTTGGAAGATGGACGTATCCATACGGTCCAGTATTTCGAGCGTGCCCGTATGGAGATTCACCCCGAGCGTCCCGTTGGCGATCAAGTGCTGCTAGGGCTTCTAGGCACCGCTATCGCCAAAAGTGGGCCGGTGCGCGAGCAACTTGAGGCGCCCGTGCCGACTCCGGTTCCTTTGCCATGATGGTGAATGTGCTGGTGAAGGAATCGTCACCTACCTCAAATGGATAAGGAGCATATAACCGTGGGATATTCGAAGGAACAGATCAGTGAACTGCTCAAGGAGCATAAGATTGATTTTATCAACCTTCAGTTCACCGATATTGTCGGCATCAACAAGAATGTGACGATTCCGATCAGCCAACTCGATGACATGCTTGACCATGGCGTGTGGTTCGATGGCTCGGCCATAGAAGGTTTCGCGCGTGTCGCCGAAAGCGATATGTATTTGGTCCCCGATCTCGACACCTACGCCGTTATTCCGTGGGATAGTGAACCTGGCATGATCACGGCACGCTTCATCTGCGACGTGTATACGCCGAAGGGTGACCCGTTTCCCGGCGATCCGCGCCGCGCCTTGAAGAATGTGCTACAAGAAGCCGATGCGCTCGGCTACGTCTATAACACTGGTCCCGAACTCGAATTCTTTCTGTTCCGGCCTGGACCCGATGGGACGATCCGCCCACGCCCGCACGATGATGCCGGGTATTTCGATGTTTCGACCGACTCGGCGAATCACATTCGTCGCCATATGGTCAAGGCACTGCAATCCTTCGGTATCGTGGTCGAAGCCAGCCACCATGAGGTTGCCGTCGGGCAGCATGAGATTGACTTCCAGTACGGCCCTGCGCTCCAAACCGCCGACTATGCCGTGACGTTCCGCACGACGCTCAAGGCTATCGCGCAGCAACACGGTCTGTATGCGACGTTCATGCCGAAGCCGATCGGCGGCATCAATGGTTCGGGTATGCACGTTCATCAAAGCCTGATGGACAAGGAAACAGGCAAGAATGCGTTTTATGCGGAAGGCGATGAGCGCGGCCTATCGCCGTTGGCGCACCACTTCATCGCGGGCTTGCTGGAACATGCCCAGGGTATGTCGGCGGTACTCGCACCGCTGGTGAACTCCTACAAGCGTCTGGTGCCGGGATACGAAGCGCCCGTATATCTCAGTTGGGGTCGCACCAACCGCTCGGCACTTGTGCGTGTGCCGCGCATTAGCGCTGGTCGCCCGCAGGCGACACGAGTGGAACTGCGCTGCCCCGATCCCTCGTCGAATCCCTACCTGGTGTTCGCGGTTATGCTCAAAGCGGGTCTGGACGGTGTCAAGCGCAAACTTACGCCGCCGCCCGCCGCCGAGGAGGACCTGTATCATATCGACCCGCGCTCGCGCTCGTTGCTCATGCTCCCTGGTTCGTTGGGCGAGGCGCTGGAGGCGCTGGCCAACGATGAAGTCGTGCAGGAAGCGCTCGGACCGCACATCTTCGAGCGTTACCTCGAAGCCAAGCAGCAGGAATGGGACGAATATCGCGGGCATGTTTCGCAATGGGAACTGGATCGCTATCTACCAATCTACTGACCAACGACCAACGACCAACGACCAACGACCAGCGGAGGATGCTTGCGAAGTCCGTTGGTTATATGTTGGAAGACTGAAACGCAAGAAGCCCTCGAACGTAAAGTTCGAGGGCTTCTTTGACGATGCTACGGACGGATCTGGCTTTGGTGATCAGTCGTCCTGGGTCTGTGGTCCGTCGCCGTTCGTCACCGTAATTGTGTCGCCGACCTGAATTGTGCCGCCCGATATGACGCGGGTCATTTTGCCGCGTCGTCCGCTGAGCTCTTCGCCCAGTCCTGGACGGAGTACGTCGAATTTGTGGCAGGTCGGGCGCTCGATGGTGATTTCGAGGACCGCATCGCCGATCTTGACATGCTGCCCGCGTTTGAGGTCCTTGACGTTCAGTCCTTGCGTCGTGATATTCTCTTCCAGATCGCCGGGAACTAAGTCATACTCGCTTATGGTTTCGATGTCCATGAGCAAGACCTGCCGCTTCGAGCCAGGACGACCTTTGCGATCGCCTTTGAAGCCGTGGTCCGCAACTACGTCGACTGCATCGACCCCAAGCATCGGCTCGCCTGCTTCCTGGGAACGAAATATATTGACGATGTGCGGCTCTGTTGCCTTCATTTTAGCCTCCAAACTGCTTACGAAGGTCTGCCATCCAGTCATCCTGGAACTGTTCGAAACTGATGCCGAGGACATTTTGCACACTCTTACCGAAATTCTGGGTTTTGTCGTAATCGCCGATCAGTTTCCAATATCCATCCAGGCCACCATAGTTGCGCACGACATAATCGACGACCGACGACGAAAGACCGTATGCCAGACTGATGTCCTTATCCAGCAGTGTCAGATGTTCAAGGTCTTGCTTGTCGTAGCGATCGGTATCTGTTGTTTGAATTGGGATGATCGCGTTGCTCTGAACCGCTAGGGCTATCTGGCCCCGGCGCGATACCGGACCATCCGAAATGTATTCGGCAAGTCCTTCGGTCATCCAATCGTTCTGGCGTGCGATCGGCACGAAACAGCAATCGTTGACCAGGTGGGTGAACTCGTGGGCGAGCGTGATCTCCAGGTCTTCTTCCCAGCCGGTACTCGCAGGATAGCTACCGAAGCCATACGAGGTGGGCGAATTGATCACCATGTTCTGGGTGCCGCGCTGGGAACCGTAGCCACGAACGTAATAAGCCAATGCGCGTCCTGATGAATTGCTACCGACCTCGGTCGTCGGAATGATCCGCACGAGGGGTTTCTTTTCCGGTCCCTTGCCCATCTTTCCAACGACGGTCGCATCGGCTGATTCCATTAGCTTGATAATTTCAGGCAGATTTGGCTCGTCCCATGCATAGTACTCGAACGTGAAGTGTTCAGTTTCCTGCTTTAGCTTTTTGCCGATCTCGGCGCGCTTGGGTTCGCTCATCATCCACGTGCCTTTCACCTGTTTGAAGGTGAAGGCGTAACGTGCGCCGCCGACATCGACGTATGCCAGGACGTAGCCCATGTCACGCGGGACAATCTCGCCGACAGTAGCGCTCCAATCGCGTCCCAAGCCGCCGATGGATTCGGCGAAGTACTTCAAAAGTTCGGTCTGGGTGCGACGAAGAGTCAGCGCCTTGGGATCGATCACGCTTGCGAGTTTATCGACATCGACCTCTTCTTGCGCCGCGCTCCAGGTATCGACGACGGTTTGAAGTTCGGCCCTGATCTCATCCTCGCTTTGCGCGGTGCCTGCCGTCGCGGTCGCCTCGTCACCTGTGCTGCCCGATGCTGCGGTTGCTGCCGCCGGGGCGGTTGGCTGGACATCTGTAGGTTCCGCGGTTGGTTCTGCCGCTGATGGCGCGGTGGTCGCTTCGGCGACGGCTGTAGTGGGTTCGGGTGCGCTCGTCGGCGTGGTGCTTGCTGCCGGGTTGCCACCACAGCTTACAAGCACCGCCCCGAACATTACAAGCACCAGATAGCGGTGAATCAACTTCATCTACTTCCTTTTCTTTCCGCAGGCACCAGGCCTCCTGCGTGGTATGTATTACGTTCGATGTGGCGGTGATAGTTTCAATGCGTCGATCAAACGCGTGATATCGATATTCGCGGCGGCGAGTTCAGCGAACCGCGCCTGTGTATCGCCGCGACCGAAGCGCAAACGACCGAACAATCCTTCTGCCTGTTGCACGATGCTAAGGGTATCGCCACGGGCCACCAGGACCGCCACCCCGCGTTGTTGTGCGCGATCAACGACCTGACGGGCCGGTTGTACGTCGCCGGTCAGTACCAGGCAGGAGGTCGAGGTTTCCAGCGCAGCGAGTTGCAGGTCAGCACGGTCGCCGCCCGTGATCACGGCTTTATTGGCTTTGCGACGAAAGAACTGCAAGGCAGTATCGACGCCCATCGCGCCAACCGCCAGCGATTCGATGGTGCGGTTCTGTGTGTCAGGCACGACGATGGTCGCGTTCAAGGCCTCGGCGAGCTCGGCGACGCCAACCGTGCTCAGGCGTGGGTCGGCTGGCAGCACGCCAAACACTGGAATACCGGACGCTTCAAGAAATGGGACGACCGTATTGCGCACGAAATCGACCTGCTCCGGCACAACCTGGTTCAACACAACGCCGATCAAGGGTTCGTGCAGATATTGGCGCACCGCCATGATTGCGTCGATCGAAAGCAGCGAACGATAATGCGCCACCAGCAGTAGCCGTGCATCCAGGAGTTCGCTCACGTCGTCGGCGGAAAGATGGAGCATCGCGCCCTCGGCCCAGGTGTTAACGCCTTCCAGAATCACCAGGTCGCGGTCGGCAGCGATCTGATCGTAGGCCGCACGCACGCGCTCGTGATAATTGGGCTTTTCTCCCCGTACCACCTGTTCGATCACACGTGGTGTCGCCAGTACGGGCGCGAGCGTTTCAGGCGATTCGGCAAGGTCGAACAGCCTTCGCATCAGCAACACGTCCTCGTCGACAGTTCCCGTTTCGGTCGGAACCGCGGTCACACTGACCGGCTTCATATATCCGGTGGTGTAGCCAGCGTCACGAAACTGCTGCAACAATGCCGCACACACAGCCGATTTACCAACAGATGCTTCGACAGAAGCAACATAGAGTGAAGTCACAGACGACCTCCCTTTAAAATGACCACAGACGACAGACCAATGACCACCGGAGATGGACGATGGAGGCGATACCCTTGATATGCTACTCCTGGTCCGCCGCCCTTGAACAGTGTTCTATGTTTCGTTCGTCCTGGCATTACCTAACCGTTTCGTATATCCAACTTCCCGTCGTTATAGGTCTAGGTTGACGGCGCTGGTGCCGTTTTGACGAACGCATCGATATAGCGCTGTGCCATCTCTCGCGGCAGTTGATGGTTGAGAATCAACGCCCGTGTTCCTTCGATTGTCACATAATCCAATTTCGTCGTAGGACCGGGCGCACCAAGAAAGGCGTACATGCGCTTTTGCGATTCGGCAAAATCCGCGTCTTTGAAGATACGAATCGTGCCAGCGGCGTCGTCTTTGATGTTGATGCTCGGAATATCGAACTCATAGTTTTCGGCGATGCGTTCGCCCTGTTTACCGCGAATCGGCGACGCGCGCAGGTTTACGAACTCGACACCGCTGACGCGCATCTGTTCGACTTGCCGCTCGACCTGTGAAGTCGCCTGTCCTTGCGTGGAACTGCACGCCGCCAGGATCACAACCACCAGACTTATGTTAACCCAACGCATCCAGCGCCATGCACGTACGGTTCGGACGCTTGTTGCATCCCCAGAAAGCATCACGCTTCCATTGGGTTGCAGTTGCACCATTTATGTAGCCTCCGCGAGAATAATACGGGCATCAAGCACCATTGCTCCCTCGCCCTGGTCGTATACCATCAATGGGTTGATATCCATTTCAACGATCTCGGGAAAATCGCCGACGAGTTGTGATGTGCGTAATAATGTATCAACGATGCTCGGCATATCCGCCGGTGCTTGACCGCGCACGCCTGCCAGGATCGGGAACGACCGAATCGACCGCATCTGTTCTTCGGCTTCCTCGTGCGACAACGGCGCGAGGCGGAACGCGACATCTTTGAGCACTTCGACATAGATGCCGCCCATGCCAAAGGCGACCAGCGGCCCGAACTGTGGATCGCGTGATACGCCCACCAGACATTCGCGCCCGCGTGGTGCCTGTTGTTGCACCAGCACGCCGCGAATATCGGCGTTGGGTTGGTAGCGCCGCGCGCGGTAGTCGATCAACTCGAATACATCGCGTACATCGGCGGCGGTGGCGACGCCTACGCGCACACCGCCGATATCGGACTTATGCAGGATGTCGGGCGACGAAATCTTCATCACCACCGGATAGCCGATACGGTTGGCGATCTCGACCGCTTCTTCGGGCGAACGTGCCAGTTGGCTTTGTGGCAGCCGCATGCCGTAGGCTTCCATCACGTCGCGGGCTTCGAGTTCGCCGAGTTCGAGCCGTCCCAGGGCGCGAACGTCGTCAAAGACTTGCCGCACACGCGCTGTATCGACCTCGAAACTTTTATACGTTCCGGCAGGGCGTTCGCGCCATTGGCGATGAGCGACCATCGCCTTCAAGGCGCTGACCGCACGTTCGGGGAACGGATAGACCGGAATCCGTCGTGCGTTGAGCAGGTCAAGCGCGGGCTTGAGGCTGTACTCACCCATGAATGACGTCACCACTGGCTTGCGTGGTTCTGGCTGTGCTTCAGCAAGGTCGGCGATGAACTGGGCGGTTGTTTCGATCTCGCTGCCCGCCTGCGGCGTGAACAAGACAAGCACCCCATCGACGTTCGGATCGGCGAGTGCTGCGCTGATGCCGATATGGTAGCGGTCGGACTTCGCATCGCCGATGATGTCGATTGGATTGAGGACGTTGGCGGTCGGCGGTAGCTTGGCTTGCAGTCCCTGGATCGTCGCCGGGTCGAAACGTGCCAGTTCCAGGCCTTCGCGTTCGATGGCGTCGGTCGCCAGAATCCCCGGACCTCCGGCATTGGTCACGATAGCGATACGGTTGCCGGTGATCAGCGGTTGGTAGGCGAAGATCAACGCCTGGTCGAACACATCCTGCATGGTGTCGGCGCGCAGGATGCCGCTTTGCGCGAAGGCGGCAGCATAGGCCTGCTCCGAGCCCGCCAGCGATCCGGTGTGCGATGAGATTGCCCGCGATCCGGCTGCGGTCGTGCCGGACTTGATCGCGATGACTGGCGTTTGCTTGGTCACCTCGCGGGCGACCTCCACGAAGCGCTCGCCATCCGAGATGCCTTCCAGGTAGGCCAGGATCACCTGTGATTGGGGATCGTTGTTCCAGGCTTGCAGCAGCGCCACTTCGTCCACATCGGCCTTGTTGCCAAGCGACACGAAGCGCGAGAAGCCGATGCCTTCCGCGACCGACCAATCCAGGATCGCTGTACAGATCGCGCCGGACTGCGACATAAAGGCGATGTTGCCCGGCAATGGCATCAAGGCGGCGAACGAAGCGTTAAGATGAGTGATGTTGTCGATCACGCCCAGACAGTTGGGACCAACCATCCGCATATCGTAGCGGCGCACGATGTCGAGCAGTTTGCGTTCGCGTTCGTGGCCGTCGCCGCCGACTTCCTTGAAGCCAGCCGTGATCACGATCAAGGCCCGGACACCGCGCTGTCCACATTCTTCGGCGACCGCGAGCGCGGGATCGGGCGGAACGACGATCACAACCAGTTCGGGAACGTCGGGGATGGCTGAGATCGAAGCATACACCGGGTATCCGAGCACATCCGTTGCGGTCGGATGGATCGGATACAGTGCGCCTTGATACCCGTTATCAACGATGTTGCGGAAAACTGTGTGGCCTAGCTTGCGCTCGTCGGGCGAGGCACCTACCACTGCCACCGAGCGCGGCGAGAAGACCGCTTCCAGCATGTGCATCGATCCTGGCTAGAGGGTCGGCTTGCGCTATTGACGCTTCACTCTCGGTGACATCTACTCGTCATCGCGCAAGATGATCCTCCGCTGTGGACATTCCCCGGCGTTGGATCAACCCTATTCGTACAAGAATGATACCTGATTTGAAGGAAACGCCGCAAACATCGGGGAAATGATGTTCAGAACGTTGCTGGTAGAAGCAACATGATGGAGCGTATCGCGGAGATTTGTCCGAGGCGGCGACCAGTACCGTGCCGCCTCGGAGGGTGGTGTTTGCTGCTAGCGTGCCGTCAACCCGCCGTCGATCACCAGGCCGGTGCCGGTGATGAACGCGGCGTCGTCCGAGGCCAGGTACAGCGCGGCTTTGGCGATCTCCTTAGGATCGCCCAGGCGTCCCATCGGCTGTCGTGCCACCAGACCAGCACGCGCCGCCGCCGGATCAGCGGTTTCATCGAGTAATCGTCCGACCCACGGTGAATCGACCGTGCCAGGACAGATGCAGTTGACCCGAATGCCCTGCTCGACGTATTCGATGGCAACCTGTCGCGTGAGCGCGATCACGGCACCCTTGCTGGCGCTATAAGACGCTCGCTTGACGATGCCGACCATGCCAGCGACCGAGGCCGTATTGACGATCACGCCGCCGCCCTGCTCGATCATGTGTGGGACGGCATACTTGCAGCCAAGGTAGACGCTTTTCACGTTGACGGTCATCACGCGATCCCACTCGTCAGGCTCGCAGTCCACGACATCGGTGGTCGAGCCGATGCCCGCATTGTTGCAGAGGATATCGACGCGCCCGTACGTTTCGATAGCCTGGGCGATCATGCGCTCCACATCGGCTGGCTTCGACGCATCAACTGCCAGCGCGGCACACGTTCCGCCCGCTTCCTTGACCATGCCCGCGGTCGCTTCCGCCGCAGTGCCGTTGAGGTCGGCTGCCAGGATGCTGGCACCCTCACGCGCAAACAACAACGCCATTTCACGTCCGATACCCGATCCCGCGCCAGTAATAACCGCGATCCGCTGTTCTAATCTCATGAACCAAAATCCTTTTGACGGACCACCGACCACCGACCACTAACTACCGAAGAAGGAGCCATATCGAACTCAAACAGGAGCGAATAAATAGATGCTATTGGCGTTGATGTAACGGTAGCATTTCGTTCGGTTGGCGTCGATGTACCAATGGCACTTCGTTCGTCTCCGGTAGTCGTTGGTCGTTGGTCGTTCGTCAGCCTTTACAGTGTTGCTCCCAGAATCCAGGGGTTGAACTCTTCCTCGCCGATACCTTGTGCCTCGCTCTTGGATTGTTGGCCCGACGCGACGGCAATGAACTGCTCGATGATGTCGTTTGCCACGTCCTGCAGGTTGCCACCGTCGAGCGCGACGCCAGCGTTCACGTCCATGTCTGACTTCATGCGTTCGTACATCGCCGAACTGGTGGCGACTTTGATGCTTGGGACGGGCTTGTAGCCGAAGCAACTGCCACGTCCGGTTGTAAACGTGAGCAGGTTGCAACCACCCGCGGCCTGTCCGGTCACCGAAACAGGATCGTACCCGGGGGTGTCCATAAAGACAAAACCACGGTCCGTAATACGTTCGGCATAATCGTAGACGGCTTGCAGTGGCATCGAGCCACCTTTGGCGATCGCGCCCAACGACTTTTCATAGATCGTGGTCAGACCACCAGCCTTGTTGCCCGGTGCCGGATTGTTGTCGATCTCGAAGTCGTGACGAGCGGTGTAGTCTTCCCACCAGTGAATCTGGTCGATCAGTTTCTGCCCGACTTCCTCGGATACCGCCCGACGGGTCAGCAAATGCTCACCGCCATAGACTTCCGGTGTTTCAGATAATACTGCCGTGCCACCCTGCGACACGAGCCAGTCCACAGCGAGGCCGAGCGCAGGATTCGCCGTGATGCCGGAAAAACTATCGCTGCCGCCGCATTGCAGGCCGACCACGAGTTCGCTGACCGGAACTGGCTCGCGGCGTGCTTCGTTGGCCTGAGGCAACAACGACGCGATCAGGTCCAGGCCAGCCTGAACCGTCGCCGCCACGCCGCCGTTGTCCTGAATCCCCAGGTAATGTACTGGAGTGGGTCCGTGGAGTTCGGGACGTCCTACGAGATCGTAGAACTGGTTGACTTCACAGCCCAGACCGACGAAGATCGCGGCGGCGACATTGGGATGGTTGGCGTGTCCCGCCAGCGTTCGCTGTAACAGGTCCACTTCGGGACTGCCGTGCTTCGTGCCACAGCCGCTTTTGTGCCCTAGCCCTACGATATCGTCGACGTTGGGAAACTGGGGCAGAAGTTCCTCGCGGGCGCGGCGGGCGATTGTGCGGAGGGTATGCGCGCCACAGTTCACCGTCGAGATCAACACGATTGTGTTGCGGGTTCCCACCCGTCCATCCGCTCTACGATACCCCATGAAAGTGCGCCGCTCGCTCTCCGGTACATACGGTATTTGCTTGCGCTCGGTGCCGAACGCATAATCCAGGGTAATCGCACCCACATGCAGGTTGTGAGTGTGGACGTGCTCGCCCGCTTCGATCGGGGCGGTAGCATAGCCAATGATCTGACCATAGCGCCGAACTGGAGCATCGAGCGGCACTGCGTGGAGAGAGAACTTGTGACCGACAGGAATGTCATTCGTGAGCGTGGTTCGGAGGCCGTCGAATGCAACGCGCCGTCCGGCAGGAAGTGGCACGAGCGCGATCGCAACGTCGTCGGTCGGATCGAGCCGAATCGCCGGTTCCTGTTGAAAGGTAAGATTCATCATCGCGAATTGTCCTTACAAGCGTCGTCGAGCGAGGAACACACCGCGCTCGGCGGGTGCCAACACCGTTATCGTTATCCTGGCTGGCTTGTGGGCGAAATTGACACATGTCGCCGGTCAATATCTTCGATTGTACCGCAACCCGCGTGGTCTATGGTCGCTTAAAGGAACCGGATTCGAAGCAGAATCGAAACGCGACGGCTTAGATTGCCCTGTTGATGATCCACGCGGTACTCCAAACGCCGCCTGAAAAGATACGCTGTCGTCCCTCGACCTTCAATGTTTGCTTATGATGAATTATCGCGGCTTCGATCAACTGTGCGTTCGCGGAATATAGCACCGCCCGCCCACCAGGACGCAGGTGTTTCGCTACCTGATCGACGACTGTACGATAGAGCGTTGGTAAGTCTGTCTCCTTTTGGCGGGTACGCATGCCCCACGGCAGGTTCGCCATTACTTCATCACAGTCGATCCAGCGGTCGGGTATGCTGGCGCTGCCCGTCGCTACGGTGATGCGCCGTCCAAGGCGTGCCGCCTCGATGTTCGTGTTCGCAGCGCGTATCGCTGTCGCGCTGATGTCAAGGCCACGCGAGCGTGTGTGAGCGTCGAGTTTAGCCCGCTCAACCAATAAGGTTGCGCTACCACAGGTTGGATCGAAAACGGTGGCACGTTCCGACGTGCGAACCAGGCGTGCCAGTCCCGCCGCCACGACGGGATTGATCGACGCACCCACGTCCTTGTGGCGGTAGTCGAAACGACCGTCTACCATAAAGCGCGGCCTGATCGTGAGGCGCGTGCCGGTTTTGTCGGCGACGAGATTAAGTTCCAGATCGTAGTTCGATGGGCTATCGTGCATGCCAAAGGTGCTGCATACGACACGCGCTCGTTCGAGCAACACACGCTGCAGCGAACGTGGTGCAGCGTCGCCTTTCGCCGCGAAACGGTAACGTATGGGTTCGTCGTGCAGGTCGAGCCAGTCCGCAAGGGTACGGAGCGGCACGGAGGCTTGCAGGAGCGCAGCCGTCGTTGCTGCCGCTCGTGTGGGGTCTGATCCCAACGCTGCGCCCGTGCCGCCGTCGATGAGGACACCGTACACGCAGCGAAGCGTGGGGATGAGGTGCCAGGGTGCGATGCCGGAAGGCACGCCGATCAGCCCCGGCGCGATGAAACGGCACCCCCCGAATCCTCGTTCGGTCGCTTCCTCGATCGCGGTACGTTCGAGGCCGAGTGGCGCGTCCATCAACAATGGTAAGTGCCATTCGCCCTCGCGCCAGGCGCTGCGTTGCCGCTGTGGTGCGGTGCGGTCGAGGGCCTTCTGGCGAGCCTCGCGTTCACGGTCGTTGTGTGGTTCGATGTTCTGGATCGCTGTGTGTGCACTCGTGCCGCCGATAGCCCCCAGCGCCAGTATCAGCGATGGGCGAACCCAAGCTACTGCTTCGACAGCCGCCGCCTGCGCTAAGGGCGCGACGGCCTCGGCCGCTCCAAGCGTGCCGAGTGCTATCGCCACGTTCTTGCGGACTTTGGGTTCAGGATCGGACAACGCAGCAGCGAGCGCTTGCACGACTTCCGGTGTTGGCTTGGTGCGTCCGAGCAAAAACGCCACGGCCTTACGCACCTGGGGTGACGGCGATGTGACCGCCGCTAGCAAGGCCGGAAGTGCCGCCGCGCCCGCGTCGAGCAGACGTTGTCCGGTGTGCTGCTGGGCACGGGCGTCATCAGTGTCGAGCGCCGCGATCAGGATTGGTAGGTCATCTATCATTGGATTCTGCCTCGGGTTGGGTGGCTGACGCATCAGGGAGTGTTTCGAGTGGCTCTGGTAACGGCGCGTCGAGCGCTTCGCCCCATTCGAGATCGCGTACATGCCGGAATACGTCGCGATGACGCTTCCAACCACGTACACGCGCCGTCCCCTGAGCGGTCGAAATCTTGACTTCGGCATAGGCTTTGTTGGCGGTCGCTTCGCTGATGACCCGGCCCCATAGCGGCGTGGCGGCCTCGAACCGCGCCATCGCCGCATACGAAAATTTACTATCTTCCCATTGTGAGGGTGCGCCGCGTGCCTGACGTTGGAACGCTGGACGCAACAATCGTTGCGGAAAATGGCACCAGTCGTTTTGGAGTGGACAGGGATGGTCATGCGCACATGGTGCGACCGTGTGTGCGCCCGCGAGGAGCAATTGATCGCGGGCGGCGCGGGTGACCGCGAACGCTGCCATTGTGCCGGGTTCGACGATCAGTAACATACCCGCCGTCAACTCCCAGGCCGTCGCAATGCGTGCGCTGCTGGGTTTCGGGGTCGAGTTCGTTCAGTACATGCCCCAGTACCACCAGGTCGTAACGTCCCTGGTCGCGCAGGTTCCGCAGGTCGCCGCGCTCCCAGCGGGCATCACGCAACGCCGCCGCCGCGCTCTGCTGTGCCAGCGTGCGTCCGGTAGTGATGAATGCTGGCTCGCGCTCCCAGGCGGTCATGCTACGGAGCGAAGGCCACTGCGCGGCTGCCGCCCACAGCGCCGTGCCGGGACCACTGCCCAGGTCGAGCATGGAGGTGGGTTGCCAGCCAGGGACGCGCGCGCGCGTCGCCGCCATCGCGCCGCGTAACTGTGCATAGGTCGCGGGCATCACGAGCGCGAGATAGCCCAATACCTGCGCGGTGCCGGTCGCCAGTGGCGGCGTTTCCGCCGTGCGCGGAGCCCGATAGCGTTCGCTGAGCGCCTGTGCTTCACGCATCCAGCGTGCGGGAGTGGTCGTGGCTAAGGCACGTTCGATACCCTGCCGCAGATCGTCGGGCAGGGTCAGCATGCGTGGCAAGCGCTCGTCAGCCATGGTCGAGATATCCCATCAATGCTCGCCTCGTCGGACGGTTCGTTGTCGCCGCACGAAGCGCGGTACAATCAACACGTATGTGTTTTTTTCGTCATTGTAAGGTGCATCGATATGCAAACAATGTCCTCAGTCAATTATGTCGCCATGGGCGATAGTCTTGTCGAAGGATACACCGATTGGGGTGTGTCCGATGCTGGCATCGGTTTCGCGCATGTGCTTGCCGCGATGCTCGGCGAATTCTATCCGCAATCTCGTTTCACCAATGTTGGTGTCTCTGGCGCGCGCACCGTCGATGTATTGCGCGATCAGGTTGCTCCTGCCATCGCGCTTGCACCGACGCTGCTAACGATTGTCGTCGGTGCTAACGACGTTCCGGTCACACCTTTCGATGAGTTTCGCCGGACCCACGACCGACTTGTCGGCGAGGTTGCCCGCAACGTCGACGGATTGGTCCTTGTGTCCAACATCCCCAATTTCACCCATCTGCTGCCGGTGCCTTTTGCCGATTACCGTCTGCTGCTGGCAGACCGTCTGCGGTCGTTCAATCATGCCATCGCCGAAATCGCCGGGAAGCACGGCGCGACGCTGGTGGACCTCTTTGCGGGTGACGAGACCGAGGACCCGCGTAACATCAGCGCTGACGGCTTCCACCCCAGCGTCCGGGGCTACCGCGTTATGGCGCAAAGCTTCGTCTCGACACTACAACAGGCGGGCTGGCAGTTGCCCATGCTCCGGGTGGACTAATATTCCTGTTCGTTTTCCTGCATGCGTGGCTCCAGCACGCTCTGGAGTGTAGGCCAGAAGGGGCTTTGCATGAGCCGAACTTTGTCGAAGCGACCAAGGTACACTTCCTCCGCGAGCGAACGGTGCATCTGCGCCAGATGCTCGCGGCCTTGTGTCGCGTCGCGGAACGCCTGATGGCGTAGCAACAGCGACGCTTCGTTGGCGGGCGTAATGCGGCGGTGATAGATGCGGTGCGGCACCCGTGATTCCAGTCCCAGCAGATCGGCACGGCGCATGATTTCCTCGTCGACTTTGCGCCGATACTGCAGCCCAGGATACGGTCGGCTGCCGTAAATATCACGGTAGTACGCCGAGGGAAAGCGGCCAATGCGGCTCAGCATGTCGTCCACACGTTCCTTGTGGCGCTCGTTCGGAATCCCCAGATGCTCCCAAACCACGAAGTCAGCCCCAGCATCGGCGATCTTGGACAACATGCGTTGCAGGTGCGAACTGCTGTCGGTGACATATGGGATGATCGGCATGATCGCTACGCCGACCGGAATCCCGGCACGGTGCAACTGCTTGATTGCTTCGAGGCGCAGGGATGGGTGGGGTGCTTTGCCTTCCAGTTTCTCACTCAACGGCCCGTCGGTGGTCACAAGCGTAATAAATACGACCGCCAGCGAGCGTTCGTGGATCAACTTGATTGTTTCTTTGTCCTCCACGACTGTCGGACTTTTGGTCAGGATCGTCGTGGGTTGCGCGAGTTCCGCCATCTGCAATAGCACGTCGCGAGTGATGCGATGCATACGCTCCGCCGGTTGATAGGCGTCGCTCAGCAACAACCCCACGACATCTCCGGCATCAATGTTCGCCAGTTCATCGCCGATGCGATGAGGAACGTCCACGAACGCCCGGGTTGTTTCTCCCAGCGGGCGCGTCATCGTCACATGCAAGTCACAATACGGACAGGCGAACTCGCAGCCGCCATAGGTCGCCAGCAAATAGTTCGACAAGAATAATTCGTTCGCCATCGGACGCCGTGCGCTGAGCGCCGGTCCCGGCAGTCGTTCTTCAAGATACGTGGTCATGCTTCTAGCTTTCCGCATGCGAACGGACGCGGATCATTCCGGTGTCGTCGCAAGCACTTCAAGGATCTCGTCGTGAATGGCACCGTTCGTCGCAACGGTCCAGCCCTGCCATGGATCAAACGGTGCTCCGCCCCAGTTTGTTACCCGCCCACCCGCTTCCATGATCATCAACGCTCCGGCGGCACAATCCCATGGCTTCAGCCCGATCTCCCAGTGACCGTCGCTGCGCCCGGCGGCAACATACGCCAGATCGAGCGCGGCGGAACCCGAGCGTGCGATACCCTGACAGTGCATCAATATCGCTGTCAGTTGCGCGATGTTATTCTGGGGGTCCGTGAAGCGATGGTATGGGAACCCGGTCGAAAGCAGGGCGGTGCGTAAGGTCGGCGTCGTAGATATTCGAAGTTCGCGACCGTTGAGCCATGCCCCGCCACCGCGTTCGGCGGTGAAACACTCGTCACGCAACGGATCATAGGTCACGCCAAGTTGCAATTCGCCGCGATCAAACAGCGCCAACGTCACCGAAAACACTGGATAGCCGTGTGAATAATTCGTGGTGCCATCCAGCGGATCAACCACCCAGACGAAGCGAGCATCGGTCGAGCCGCCGCCTTCTTCACCGACCACGGCGTGGTCCGGGAAATGCTCGTTAAGGGCTTGCACGATCAGTCGTTCGCTGGCGAGGTCGATATCGGTGACGATATCGGCGCGGCCTTTGAAGGTGATCTCGCGTGGGCGATCCAATCCTTGGCGTAATATCGCGCCCGCCTCGCGTGCAAGATCGACGGTGAACGAAAGCATGCAGTCTCCAATCAGGGAACTATCGGATAATGGATAACGTCTTATATCTATAAGTGCTGGAACATTGTACCAAACCATCTGTTCGGCGTTCGACGCTTGAAGATAGCAGGCACTTAAAGGAGAATCTCGAATGCGAATGTTCACGATAGTATTGATGATGGGTGTTTTAGCTAGCTGTGGCGGGGCAGCCTCAGTTCCCGCCGGCAATCCCACCAGCGTTCCCGCAACCGACGCGACGACAGCCCCCGCGAGTGCGGTGACGGCTGCACCAGCGCCGACACCTGTACCCACTGAAGCCGCCCCGGATATGATCGGGCCGGCGGCGCAAGTTATGGCGTCGCTAGTACAGCAACTTGGCCTCGATGGTGCGAACCTTCAGTATGTGGGGGCCGAGGAGCAACAGTGGCCTACTCCTGCCTTGGGATGTCCACAGAAAGGCATGATGTATACTCAGGTGATCACGCCAGGGTATAAGATTACCTTCACCGACGGCACGACCACGTACGACGTCCACACGAACCAGACGGGCGACCAGGCGGTGCTGTGTCAGAATGGTACGCCGACCGAACTGACGACTGTCGGATCGTAGGGTCAGCGCGCGCGGAAATCGCTTGCAATCGTGTGTGCGTCGGTTTGCGCCCAGCGTAACCGTCCCAACGGCAGCAATTCCACGGCTTCAAGGGTATTCGTATCGAGCGGGCGTACAAAATGCGCTCGCTCGAATGTTTGTGTGACGATCGCTTGTCCCGCCTCATCCACCCCCTGTTCCTCGCCAGTCAACGGTAAGCCAAAGATTGGTAATGCCCCATTTCGTTGCCAGAATTGCGCGAAGGCGCCCTGGATGCCGTGCTGCGTTTCAGGAAAAAACCGTCCGTCGTTCGGTTCTTCGGGTGCGACCTGCCTGTTCCCCAACCATCCGCGCCCTAAATGCGCCACTTCGACCACACTGCGTGTCCCACTGCGTTCAGGATTGTATTCCAGCAAACCGTTTTCAAACAACTGTGAATAGCCACCGTACTCATCAGGTGCGGGTGGTGCGATCGGTTGTCCCCAGATGCGCGCGCCGCCCCAGGCTGTCCAGGCTCGCCAGATCACTGGATGTACTGCGATGCCATTGACGGCATATTCGCCCAGCGGCGGTAGTAACGCGCCCTGTGCCGTCAGTACTGCCTGAATGCCGCGCAGGTTTTGCTCGTATTCGGGCAGGTTGCCGGTGAGCAATTCTGGTGTGACTGCCGCGATGCCCAGTCCTCCCGCCCAATCGTGCATACCACCCGTAATGACATAGGGCTCCCAGATGGGCGCGTACTGATAGTCCGCTGCTTCGGCGAACGCCTGCGCTAGCTTCGCTGAGGGTAAATGGTCACACGCCGGAAAGACTACGCCTGCGTTGGAATGGTAGAAGATCACGCCGTTGGCGTCGAGCAGAAAGTCGCGGATCAATCGGCTTTCCACCTCGGAATCAGCATACGGCCCGCCGGTTTTCGACACATTGCCGTAGGCTCCCTGGACGATGGAACGCCAGTCGTTGTCGGGACATGTATCATGCCCGGTTTCCATATTACGGTTGAGATCGACGCTGCGTGCATTAAAGCGTGTGTCAATCGCGAGCCCATCAGGGTTGACCGTCGGGATCAGGTAGAAACTGAGTTCCGACGGAACTTCCTCGGGGTGAATGCGAAAGTAGTCGACCAGTTGCGACACTAAGCGGTACGTGTTGACTTCGGGGCCACCATGGGTATCGCCCACTATGACCAGTTTACGTGGTCCGGTGCCGATACGTACAGCCATGACGGGACGTCCCTGCGTCGAGTTGCCGATCACGATGTCGGCGACTGTTGGTACGCCCTGACCATGCGCTGGTAGTACGAGACCGGCGAGCAGTGCCATAAGCACCCATATTTGGCGTACACGGGTGGGTATCTTGCCCAAAACACGACAATTGCCGCGTCGAGCCGACGCGGCAATTGTTGCTAGCCATGAACGATGCTCTCTGGTAATGTGCGGTTCCGTGTTCTCGTCCCGCATTGTTAGTTTGTACCCAACTTGCCTCCAGCGGGCAGCGGCGTCTTGGGATTTTTCACAAAGATGTTGGGCCAGGGCTGGAACTGCGTGCGGTACGTCGTGCTGCGAACCTCGACGCCATCCTGCATGATCGTGCGGGTGACTTCGATGTCCATGCCGCCACGTGATGTGTCGGTCTGGTGGTACGTGCCGACGGGTTGCTCGGGATCGTTGATATATACTGGTTGGGTTGGTGCAGGTGCTTGCGATGTGATATTGGCGTCAGTTCGCAGTACCTCGCGTCCGGGAACTTTCGTGCCATAGAGCGTATATGTGACCATCGCGGCGGCCTGATCAACGACACCCTCGATCAGAACCCAGTTGCCAGTGTCGTTGACAAACTTGAGGTCAGGACCGCCACCGGTAAAGATTGTCGAGTCCATACCGATCGAATCGTATTTCTCGTACCACGAAATACGGAAGCGATGTGGTGTCCAATCGGTGAAAGGCAGGCCGGAATAGAACGCGGCGCGGAACAGCGTCGTAGATACCTGGCAAATGCCACCGCCCGGTTCAAGTTGGGTGCGGTTGCCGACGATAGCATAGCCGTCCACAAAGCCGTGTGCTGCGTCGATCTCGCCCACATTTTCGTTGAACGAGAATTCGCCATCCGGCGGTACCAGGATACCTGACACAAGTTCAACGCCGCGGATGATGTTGGCGATGCGGTATGGGGCCGAGCCAGTGAAGTCACTGCGTCCCGACGCGATCGCTTCGACGATGCCCAACTGACCGAGCGTTTCTGGCGTCGCCTTCGGTTGCACTTCCTCGACTGGCAACTCAAGCACGCGATTACTACTGACGATCATTTCGTTTACACGATTGATCGTTTGCTCGATGTTAAGGCGATATGCCGTGCGTCCAGGGCTGATGATTTGTAGATTGCCGCCGTTCCAGGCCACCCGCGGCTCGATTGAAGCACGTCCGAGCTTGTCAGCCAGTTTGGTTGCCCATTTAGTCAGTTTGGCCTGATCGAGTTGGGTGTTGATTGTCGGTCCGCTCGGCCCTTCGACACGGGTGATTGCCAGCATATCAGCGATGTCGGCCTGCGATAGCGGAAATGATTGATTCTCCTGCACGAATTTTACTTCGAGCGGTGCCTGGAGCATCGCGTCGGCGGTTCGCTTTGCTTCGGCGATATCACCGGTTTCGAGCATCGGAATCAGCGTATCGGTCTTGATCGCTACCGAATGCGTTTCCAGCGTCTGAAGCGCTTCGAGTGCCCGCTCAACCGTCGCATCCAGTATCAACATGCGTCCATCGGCGCTTTCGGTGGATGAAGTGGTACCGGCGATAGTATCGACGGAGAAGGTCGCTTCAACTGCTGGGAGCTCGATTGGAGCGCCGATCGTGCGAATGTAGCGTTGCATCTGTCGTGCATCGACCGTCATACGGAGCGGCAGATCGAGGCCTTGTTGCCAGATCAGGAACACCTGTTGCAGATCGCTGGTGAGACCGTTCCCACGCCCTGCCCGCATGGCTTCCGCAACCTGCGACGGGAGATCGGTACGCAGCCCGATTTCCTGTGGAGTGGGTTCCCATACCTGACCGTTGTACTCGAAGCGTATCGGCTTGTTCACGAAATCACCAAACCGCGCTACCAAAGCTGCTTCGGCTTGCGCTGGCGTCTTTTCGGTCAGATCAACGCCCTGCACGGATACGTTAGGATAAATCTTTCCAGCATAGTTCTGATCGAGCCAGGTCAGGCCGCCTAACGCGGTGGCAAGTACGACGATGGCGACGAGGATCGGGACCAACCACCAGTTGCTGACACGACGTGGTGGGGGACGGCGCGCATAGGAGCGGATTTGGAGGGTTTCGTTGCTGTACGGGCGGTGATGCTCGCCGCGCTCGGCTTGATATGGCTGTGCCATATTCCGAATCGGCTGTGTGTCACGTCCCCGCCGACGCATTGGTCCGTAGTTTTGAAAATCCTGCGTATCCATGTATCACCTATAGTCCCAATGCCCCGAAGATCACTGCAAACAGAATGACGATCAGCATCACTACTGCGGCGATCTTCGCGATCCGATCGATATCTCGACGCTCCATAGATCCTACCCTACGCCCCTAATTCAGTGCTGCGCGGTGTTAAAGCACCGACGCTTGCGTCAATCGAAAAGCTCGATATCCTGTAACAGCTTTCCAGCCTGGTCTTTCGTGGAAATGATCACGTCCGTTCCCGCTTCGATGGGCCATTCGATCGGCAGTGCCGGATCGTTCCATAGCAAGGTACGTTCAGATTGTGGGGCATAGAAGTCGGTCGCTTTGTACAACAACTCCGCCCATTCGCTCACGACATAAAAACCATGTGCGAATCCTCCCGGTACCCATAACTGTCGCCGATTTTCCGCGGATAGTCGCACGCCCACGGCTTGACCGAAGGTTGGCGACGACCGCCGAATATCGACGGCGACATCATAGATTTCGCCGACCACAACCCGCAAGAGTTTTCCCTGTGGTTGCTGTATCTGGTAGTGTAGTCCGCGCAGCGTACCACGACGCGATCCAGAATGGTTGTCCTGAACGAATGTTTCGGTGATGCCGCCAGCCGCCATCTTGTGAGCCTGGTAGGTTTCCATAAAGAAACCACGCTCATCGCCACGCACATCTGGCTCGATCAAAAGTATATCGGGAAGTTCGGTTGGTGTAATCTTCATGCAGCCTTGGTCAGCTTACAATTCCATCTGCTATGTTTATTCGTAGCATAGGATTTCGGCGTCGTCAATGAAATATATCTGAGCATGTGCAAAGACAGTAGTAGTATACATTGGATATTCGGTCACCGGAACGTGCGCTCGGCGCAATCAAGAACTTTACGTGTGACAGGAGCCATGCTCCCCCTTCAAGGATGCGGCAAGGGCTGCCCCGGCGATACCGGCGCTGTTTAGCATCTGTGCCGCGACGATGGGTGCGCGAGTATGCAGCAGCGGTAACCAGTGATCCCCGTCTTTTGACACCCCACCGCCGACGATGATCAAGTCAGGCCAAAGCAAACGCTCCATTGTCCCGATGTACTCATCCACGCGCTTGGCCCAATGTTTCCAGGAAAGCTGTTTGTGCTCGCGCACGCTGTCGGCGGCGCGTACCTCGCCTTCTTTGCCGCGTACCTCGACGTGACCAAACTCGGTGTTTGGCAGTAGTTTGCCACCCAGAAATACCGCGCTGCCGATGCCAGTGCCAAACGTAAGCATCAACACCACGCCCATGTGACCTCTGCCTGCGCCCCAGCGTACTTCGGCAAGACCCGCCGCGTCGGCGTCGTTCAACACTGTTATGGTTGACGTGGCGATCTTTGCGATCTCGTCTTCGATCTTGACGCCGATCCATTCGGGGTCGATGTTAGCGGCGGTACACACGATGCCGTCTTTGACCACCGCCGGAAAACCGCAGCCGATCGGACCATTCCAGGAGTAATGCGCGATCAGTTGGCTGATCACATCAAGCATCGCCCCAGGTGTGGCAGGCTGTGGCGTTGCGATCCGAAAACGTTCTGTTTGCAACGCCCCGGTCGTAATGTCCACGGGCGCTGCTTTAATGCCTGATCCTCCGACATCGATCCCCAACACGTCCATGCGGCCCCCTTATCCGCCGCCCATCGACGAGGAGCAATCGCAGGCGATGGAGTCGCTCGATGGAGGCGAAACATGCACATTTCTTTACTATACAGCATCGTTGCTCGCGCTGCTATGCTACTGGCGGCCTGTGAGCGGGACATTCACATGTTCGAGCGTTCTGCCTTCAGGATCGAGACTGACGACTTCGATCGATACTCCTTCGGGACGTGTATCGAGCGTCGCCGAGAAATCGCACGGTAGCCCTTGCTGATACCATCCCAGGTTAGCTCGCACGGATTGCAGCATGCCCCCCGCGCTGTCAAGCAATCGTACTTCAACCGATGTAGGCGGACCTGCCGCTGCACCATAGACCAGGATCGTTGGTTCTGCCGGACTAGCGTATGGTCTGGGTGCTTCGACGACCAGGTATTGGATCCGTGCGAAGCGTCCTTCGACGTTGGTGCGCTGTTGCGCAGTCGCCGCTACGTTCCCTTGCTCGTCCAGATACTCCACCACCATCACTGCGCCACGAGGTGTTGGCGCGTAGCCCAGTGGGATGGTGCCGCGAAAATTGAGGCCAGCGCCGTTGGGTTCGGTCGGCAGCAGAACCGGCGGCAGACCGAGTGGCTTGCCATCGGGCGTTTGGACTGTAACGCGCACCTGTCCTTGTGTCATGTTGACCGTTCCGCTGATCTCGACTGGCGATTGGAGGAACATACCTTCGACCGGGCGTTCCAGGACGATCTGGGGCGCATCGCTGGCCAGTGGCGTCGTGACAGTTGGTTGCGCTGTCAGGGTCGGTTTGACGGTGGGTGTGGGTGCCATCGTCAGGGTTGGCGGGAGTGTCTGTGTGATTGTTGGGGTGGTCGTCGTGCTGGGCACGCTCGGTGTTCCGGTCGCCGTGGTGGCGCTGTGGACGGCGAGCGTCGGCGCGACAACTGCTGTGGCTGGATTGACTGCCATGGGTGTAGCAGCGGGCGGCTCCTGTCCGAGCGTACAGCCGCTCAACATCAAGCCAAACAGTATGACATGGACAAATTGCAATGTTTTCATCGCCGAAGATGGTACCATCTTCGGATGTATGGAGGAACAAGCATGCGACAACCTGCCGAGGCACATTATGCGCCCGCAGATCCGATAACCTGCGAAATCGAAGTCCTTCCTGGTCTGGAGCCGTTCGCGATCGAGGAATTACGCAAGCGTTTCCGGCGGCGCGTCACGATCCTGCCGTCGCTCCGCGAAGGACTGATCCCAATCCTGTACGATGGCGATCTCGCCGATCTGCTCGAACTACGAACCGTGCTGGCGGTGTACGGACAACGCCATTTCGACGTGCCACGTCCCAAAGCATTGCAGGGACACGCCGCGTTTACGACGGTCCTGAGTATGATCGAGGTGGTGCGCGAACTTCACCCACCGGATGCCTTCAAAAGCGTGCGGGTGAGCGCGGCGGGAGCGGACTCGTCGGTGCTGGTGCGCTGGCGCGAAATGCTGGCAGCGGAAACGGGTCTCACGGATGTCGCCGATGAGGGCGATCTTCTGATCCGGTTGCGGCGTCCGCTTGACGGTGCGGAGGGGTGGGATGTACTGATTCGCCTGTCACCGCGCCCGTTGTCCGTGCGCCCATGGCGAGCATGCAACCTGCCCGGAGCGCTTAACGCGACGGTGGCGCATGTGATGGCAGGATTGACCCTGCCTGATTCTGACGACGTGGTGCTGAACATCGCGTGTGGTTCGGCGACGTTGCTGATCGAACGACTGATCGAGGGTCCGGCGCGTATCGCTATGGGCTGCGACACTGACCCGGACGCGCTCCGTTGTGCCCGCCGCAACGTCGATGAAAGTGGCTTCGGGCAGATCGCACTCGATAGTTGGGATGCCGGAAACCTGCCTCTTCCCGACGCATGTGTGGACGCCGCACTGGTCGATCTGCCGTTTGGGCAGGTCGTCGGGTCGCACGCCGCGAACGTAGAGCTCTATCCGCGTATCCTATCAGAAGCGACACGGGTCGTTGTGCGCGGCGGGTTGTTCGTGGCGATCACCCAGGATATTCGCTTATGGGAGCGTTTAGTGGCTGAGGATGATCGTTGGACACTCGAAACGGTGGTGCCGCTGAAAATCCCGATTGAACGTGGCTATATTCATCCGCGCATCTTTCTGTTGCGCCGAACATAATCGTATATCTTCGGCAACACAAACGGCTCCGGTGATCACCGGAGCCGTTTGTATGCATTATGAACATGATGCAAGGACGTTCACCTTCGCGTGAGCATGTTAGCTCACTCGTGCGCGGCGGGTTCGTAGGGTGTGGAACAGGACAACCAGACCCAGCAACGGAGCCAACCATAGCCATTGTTCACCGCTGGTGGCGGGCAGCGTACGTCCCGTCACATCCGGACTGGTGGGCGGTTCCTTGCCGCCATCTGTGGTGGGCGGTGGTGGACTGTCGCCGCCTCCGGCGACGGGTGGTTGCTGCGTCGGAGCGTCGGTGTTCGGCGCTTCCAGCGTTGGAATGACGGTCGCTGGAATAGCGGTCGGCGGCACTTCGACGACGGCGGTCGGTGTCGATGGCTCGGTCGTCGGTCCCGGCGTACCTTGCGATACCAGCGTCGAATCGGCGGTCGGCGTAACCGTGAATTCGGCGGTGGCGGTCGGTGTCGTCGCCTGATCGGTTGGCGCTACAGTCGTCACTGGCACGACGGTCAATGCCGCCGAGGTCGCCGTGGCGTTGTCAGCACGTACTGTTGGTGTGGGTCCGCTCGCCGTTGCGGTCGCGGTGGGTGTTGCCACCTGGGGTGTATCGGTCGGCGGTACTACCGTGTCGGTCGGTGCCGGTGTGTTGGTCGGCGGCGCGACCGTGTCGGTCGGTGCTGGTGTGTTGGTCGGCGGTGCCGTCGTCGCCGTGATCGCCGCGATCGTCGCTGACGGTTGGTTGGCTGGACCACTGATCGTCAGCGTCGAGTTTCCGCGGGTGCTGGTGGCTCCAGCGGTCACCAGAACAGTGTTGCGAACCTGTGTGCCATTCTCGGCGCTTGAACTTGCGCGGGCACGGACGAGCACCGAGGCTGGATTCGCCGCCGATGTCACCAGCGAGCACGAAAGCTGATTGGCGGTGAGCGTACACGTCCCGCCTTTGCGGTCGGTGATCGTCAGCGCCTGAACCGTCGCCGGAAAGCTGTCGAGCAGCGTCAGATTGACCGCATCGGTGGATGCCGTCTGCACACGCATTTCGTAGTAGAATTCGCCGCCGGGAGCGATGTTGGCGATGTCGATACCGCCCAACGACGTTGCGATCTTGGTTACTTGCAGGTCAGGCGCTGTTTGCGCGATCGTGATGCTTGGTTGCAGCATGGCATACGCCACCGCGCCAACAGGCGATAGGATCAGCACGGTGCTGAATGCAAGCAGCGCAAGCTCGCGGACGGTCCAACGGGAACGTCGCGGTGAAGGCGTTGGGGCAGGTACACGCATGGGGTCCTCGCTCACTAGCTAGTAGTCGCGCTCTCCTGGAGCGCGGCGGTGTCGACAAGATCGGCAATAACAACAAAACGCTGCATATCCCAGTTGGTACAGGTCATGAGCGTCAACGTAGGTGTTGCGGTCGGAAACATCACACTGACCTGTGAAGGCCAGACGTTACCTGTTTCACGGACCCTATAGCGGAAACGTTGTGTCGCGGTATCGACGTATACTTCGTTCCCTGGTTTCAATGCTTCAAGCGTGGCAAAAACCGCGCCGCGAATGCCCTGGTGACCAGCCATCACGACATTGCCGCTGCCGGGTACACCGGTACCATTCAGGTATCCAGCCGCGTAGTCGGCGACCTGCCAGGTGCCATCGACCAGAAAGACCTCCTGGGTCATGGTATCGATCCCCACGATTGGCGCATGCACACGCGTCGGAGGCAGGTTCATCGCCGGAAGGGATGCTTGCGCCACTGACGCTTGCACGACCGCTGGCGGTGGTACCACTGCTGCCGGAACGAAATCACGCGCCGGTTGCAAGTAGTCCGGCGAAACGGCGGGCCGTCGCCATTTTTCGTTGATGCTTGGCAGCGCATAGCCCAGTTCGGGATGCAGCATGCGCGTCGCCGCTGGTTCCGGCTGTGCTTCGGTTGCTGGCAGTGCTTCGGTAGGGGTCGGTGCTGGCACGACTGGTTGAGCTACGACGACCTGCGCGGCGGCTTGCGCTGCCTGGGGTTCATGTAGCCAATCCTGTACCGGACCTTCATACACCTGATAGCCCGCGAACCCGACCAGCGCGAGTGCTGCCAACCACTCGCCAAGCAACAAGAGTCGGTCGACTATAGTGCGGCGTCGGGCAACCCTGACGACCGGACGTAAAGCTACCGGCGAAAGGATGCGCGTATGCGGAGAAGCAAGCGTGATGCGGTCGCCTCTCTGGTGTTCACGCTCTACATATACCCGTTTTCGTCGCCGATCCTGCATGCACGCCTTCAACAGCTTTTACTACCGTCCTTCGGAGATTATACGTGCTTTATGGCGGTTGGCAATCCCTCAAATGGCGCAATCGTGTCTGTGTTCGTCGAAGCGCACAACTTTCGCGTGTGCTTTTTCATGGAAAATGGATATAGCGCACGCTCGATCGGGTGCGTACAATCATAGGAGCGGTGATGTATGCCTGGTTTGTGCTGCATCCCTTCCGAGGAGAGCAGAACGCGCTATGACCAATGACACCGACGCTCCCAAGCATTTGTGGTTGATGCAACTTGCCGATAGCGCTGTCCCCATCGGTCAACTCGCGCACTCGTTCGGTCTGGAATCCCTGACCGCCGATGGAACGCTCACACCCGACACCCTTGCGCTGTTTCTGCGTGACTACCTGCTCGAAACTGGCACGCTCGAAGCGACGTTCTGCCGCTCGGCGTATACCCTTGGCGCAACCTTTGACGACGACTTCGACCGCTCATGGCAGTGGCTCAACGAGCGTTGCGGGGCGCTCAAGCCCGCCCGCGAAACTCGCGCCGCCAGCACCGTGCTGGGGCATCGCTTCATTCAACTGGTGCAGGAACTCGAACCACGTACGGTGCTCCAACGCGCCGCGTATGCTCGACGGTCATCGGGCGTACAGCCGCATTTCTGTGCGGCCTTCGGGTTGGTTGGAGGTGCCCTTGGCATCGACCTCGAAACCGTTGTGCGTGCGTATCTACAACAATCCATCGGGGGGCTGATCAACGTCTGTCAGCGTCTGTTGCCGGTGGGGCAGCGTCAGGCCAGCATGCTCTTGTGGCGGATCAAGCACGAGATCATCGCCGCCGCCGAACGTAGCCGCGACGCCCGCCTGGATGACGCTGGTTGGACCTTCGCCCCGCTGGTCGATATCGGCGGGATGCGTCACCCCGGCTTGCCGACGCGGTTGTTCATCAGTTGATGACGGCACAGCACATCCCCGGCGAGGCCGCCAGCGTCGACGGAGGGCTCGATTTGCTGTTCACGCGCCGTGATGCCCACGCCCGCACGACAATGCGCGTACGAGAGCAACGTGCGCCGTTGCAGGTGGTACGCGCCTTCCCGATCTCCGACGGCGGCGCTCTGGTGCATCTGCACAATGTTTCCGGTGGCGTGCTTGGCGGCGACAAGTTGCACACGACGGTCGAAGTTGGGCCAGGAGCCTACGCCCAATTGACCACAACAGGAGCGACACGCCTGTATCGCGGTCGCCCCGAGCGCGGACCCGCCGAACAAAGCACCGCGATTCGGGTAGGGGAAAACGCCCTGCTCGAATATCTGCCTGACCCCGTGCTGCCGTATGCGGGTTCGACCTATCGCCAACGCACCCGCATAGAACTCGCGCCCGGTGCCGGATTGTTCTGGTGGGAGATCATCGCACCCGGCCGTGAAGCGCACGGCGAAATCTTCGCGTATGATCTGCTGGAAAACGAACTCGCCGTCGTCGCCGACGGGCAGACTGTGGCGCTCGAACGGGCGCGGCTCCAACCCCACGAGCGTCCGCTCACGTCAGCGGTGCGCCTGGGCCCATATCGCTACTATGCGAGCTTCTACATCTGTCGGGTCGGCCTCGACGCCGCGATCTGGCGCGACCTGGAAATGAGCCTCGCCGACCTCGCATCGCGCAGCGCGCACCACGGTACGATGGTATGGGGCGTCAGCACACTTCCGGCTCATGGCATCAGCATTCGTGGCCTCAGCCTGTCGGGACGGTTGTTGTATCCGGCGCTGGTCGAGTTCTGGCAGCACGCCAAGCATGTGCTATACGACCGGGTGGCGGTGCCGCCACGCAAGCTCTATTAATTTGGGGGTTTAAGCGAGATGCATCTAACTCAACGCGAACAGGAAAAGTTGCTGATCTTCACGGCATCCGAACTTGCGCGGAAACGGCAGGCACGCGGCCTGAAGTTGAACTATCCTGAAGCGATGGCGATTCTGGCTGCCGAGATCATGGAAGCCGCCCGCGACGGCAAAAGTGTCGCCGACATCATGAGCTTTGGCACGTCGATCCTCAGCCGCGACGACGTGATGGATGGTATTGCCGACATGATCCACGAAGTGCAGGTCGAGGCGACGTTTCCAGACGGTACTAAACTCGTGACCGTTCACGATCCAATCCAATGACGAACGACCAATGACGAACGACGAACGCAGATTAGGGCGTTTCATTGTGGAGTGTATACCTATGCTATCGACGCTAGCGTTATTTGATGTGTACTTCTCCGTTGGTCATTCGTCATTGGTCGTTGGTCGTTCGTCATTGGTCGATACAGAGGAGTTCCGGCATGATTCCTGGTGAATACCTGGTAGACGAATCCGCACCGCCGATCGAAGCCAACGCCGGACGTGCGGTGGCGAGCGTGATGGTGCGGCACACCGGCGACCGTCCGATTCAGGTCGGCAGCCATTATCACTTTTTCGAGGTCAACCGCGCCCTGCACTTCGACCGTGCGACCGCCTATGGGATGCGCCTCAACATTGCTGCGGGAACAGCCGTGCGCTTCGAGCCAGGGGAGGAGAAAGAGGTCGCGCTCGTGGCGTTGGGTGGGCGGCGTATCATGCGCGGACATAATGGGTTGGTCGGGATGGCGTTGGATTCACCCGGCGTGCGCGAGGATTCACTCGAACATCTCGCCGAGCGCGGATTTGGCGAAGGAGCATAGAACATGAGCCTACGGATTCCACGACGCACCTATGCCGACCTGTACGGTCCCACCACTGGCGACCGTGTGCGGCTCGCCGATACCGATCTGGTGATCGAGATCGAGCATGACTACGCGGTCTATGGCGACGAAATCACTTTCGGCGGTGGGAAAGTCATCCGCGACGGCATGGGACAATCGAGCGATGCGACTCGCAACGGTCCATCCGGGGCGCTCGATCTGGTCATCACCAACGCCATCATCGTCGATCACTGGGGCATCGTCAAAGGTGATATCGGCATCAAGAACGGGCGGATCGTCAAGGTCGGCAAGGCCGGAAACCCCGATACTATGGATGGCGTCGATCCTGAACTGATCGTGGGCGCGAGTACCGAGGTGATCGCGGGCGAGCATAGCATCATCACCCCTGGCGGCATCGACAGCCATATCCACTTCATCGCCCCGCAACAGATGTACGAAGCGCTATCCAACGGTATCACGACCATGATCGGCGGCGGTACGGGTCCCGCGACTGGCACAGCGGCGACGACGTGTACACCGGGCGAGTGGAATCTTCATCGTATGTTCCAGTCCGTCGAAGCGTGGCCGATCAACGTCGGATTCCTGGGCAAAGGCAACGTATCGACGCCACAACCGTTGCGCGAGCAAGTGCTGGCGGGCGTGTGTGGCCTCAAACTCCACGAAGATTGGGGAACGACGCCCGCCGCCATCGACACCTGCCTGACCGTTGCCGATGAATACGATATACAGGTCGCTATCCACACCGACACGATCAACGAGGCGGGCTTTGTGGAGGACACCATCGCCGCGATCGGCGGGCGTACCATCCATACCTACCATACCGAAGGTGCTGGTGGCGGGCATGCCCCCGACATCATCAGGATCGCGGCGTACCCGCATGTGCTGCCGTCCTCGACCAATCCAACCCGCCCGTACACGGTCAACACCATCGCCGAACATCTCGATATGCTGATGGTCTGCCATCATCTCAACTCGCAGGTGCCGGAGGATGTGGCCTTCGCGGAAAGCCGGATTCGAGCGGAAACCATCGCCGCCGAAGATATCCTGCATGACATGGGCGTGCTGAGCATGATTTCGAGCGATTCACAGGCGATGGGGCGCGTCGGCGAAGTCGTGACGCGAACCTGGCAGACCGCGCACAAGATGCGCGTGCAGCGCGGACACCTGCCCGAAGACAGCGCCCGCAACGACAACGCCCGCGTCAAGCGTTACGTCGCCAAGTACACGATCAACCCCGCTATCGCGCATGGCATGGCACGCGAGATCGGTTCGATCGAGCCTGGAAAGTTAGC
Source organism: uncultured Chloroflexia bacterium (assembly GCA_963790835.1). Taxonomy (GTDB): domain Bacteria; phylum Chloroflexota; class Chloroflexia; order Chloroflexales; family Kallotenuaceae; genus JBBSGA01. The sequence goes on along the minus strand of CAWBPU010000002.1, from coordinate 111,364 downwards.
AGATCTCGTTATCTGGAAGCCCGCCTTCTTTGGTGTCAAGCCCGAACTGATCGTCAAGGGCGGCATGATCGCCTGGGCCGCGATGGGCGATCCCAACGCATCGATCCCGACACCGCAGCCAGTGCTGTATCGTCCGATGTTCGGCGCGTTCGGCGGCGCACCCGCTCCGCTGAGCGTCACCTTCGTATCTCAGGCCGCTGCCGATGCCGGAATCGCGGCGCGGCTGGGATTACGTAAACAGGTGGTCGCCGTCCGCGATTGCCGCACCGTTGGCAAGGCGCAGATGATTCACAACAACGCCATGCCCGACCTGCGTGTCGATCCCGAAACCTACGCGGTGTATGCCGATGGTGAACACCTGACATGTGAACCCGCTGCCGTGCTGCCGATGGCACAACGCTATTTTTTGTTCTAGGAATGCCGACCAACGACCAACGACCAACGAATATAACGAGCGCGTTGATCGTTCGTCGATCGATAAGGAAAACGATTGTGAATGATTCTCGTCCCCTACGCATCGGCATCGCCGGACCCGTTGGCAGCGGCAAGACCGCGCTGGTCGATCAGCTTAGCCGTAACCTGTGGCCTCGCTACAATCTGGCGGTCGTCACCAATGACATCTATACACGCGAGGACGCCGAGTTCTTGCTGCGCCAGGGGGTGCTACCCGCTGAGCGTGTGCGCGGCGTCGAAACGGGAGGCTGTCCGCACGCCGCGATTCGTGAGGATGCGTCGATGAATCTGGAAGCAATCGCGGACCTCGAAGATGAACTGCCGGGGCTGGAACTGGTATTGGTGGAAAGCGGCGGCGATAACCTGGCGGCGGCGTTCAGCCCCGAACTGGTCGACCGCTGGATATATGTGATCGACGTGTCCGGTGGCGATAAGATTCCGCGCAAAGGTGGTCCCGGTATCATGCGTTCCGACCTGTTGGTGATCAATAAGATCGATCTCGCGCCCTACGTTGGCGCGTCGCTCGACGTGATGGAACGCGACACGCTACGCATGCGCGGCGAGCAGCCGTTCGTCTTTACCAACCTCAAGGATGGCACCGGACTCGACACGGTGATCGGCTGGCTTCATGAACAGCGTGCCGCGTTTGCCGGAAGCGCGTTATCCGGCGTCTAGTTGTCCCGTCGTGTGCGCGACATCGTTGAGCAGGGTAATCTGTGCCGCGCCGTCGGCGTCGATGTGGAAGCGATTGAGCGCACAGATACCCTGGGCGATGCGGTAGCGATACAGGCTGATCGGCAAGCCGAGCAGGTGGCACAACAAAATACGGTTGAGTGTGCGGTGCGCGACGATCAAAACCGTCTGGTCGGGGTGGCGCTCGACGATCGCGGCGAGCGCACGGGTTGCCCGCTCCGCCACCGCATAGGCTCCTTCGCCGTCGGTTGGGCGCACGACGCTGGGATCGCGCTGCCATGCCTGGTAGCGTTCGCCGTCGTTGGCGATGATCGCGTTACGTTGTTGTCCTTCCCAGGCACCGAAATCCATCTCACGCAGATCGTCCACGACCACGGGCATGATCTGGTGCTGCGCGGCGATGGGTGCCGCCGTTGCGACGACACGCTTCAACGGACTGGTGTAGATCGCATCGAGCTTTTCAGTTGCCAGTCGTTGTGCCAGTAACACTGCTTGCACTTGGCCGTCCGGTGATAGCTCGATGTCGCTTCTGCCACATATCAAATCGGTATGGCTCCATGCCGTCGCGCCGTGACGTGCCAACCATATATCAGTCATGATTCCTCCGACGAATGACCAACGACGAACGACGAATGACCCGCTTCCCAATGCGCTTGCGCCACACGCTCAGATATAGCCGCGCTCCTGGCACGCGGCAACGAACCGCTCGTAACCACGTTCGTATGCGTCCTGGTGCTGTGGTTGTGCGTTGACGAGCGCGCCCGGTTTGACCATCTGGCGTGTCGCCGTCGCCAGGTCGGGGTGCAGCGACGCGCTCGCCGCCAGCAGGGCCGCACCGAACGCGGCTCCTGGTTCCGCGACGACTTCGAGGGTATACCCCAACACATCCGCACGAATCTGGTTCCAGACGGCACTCGTCGTCCCGCCGCCAGTGGTGAGAATGCGCGGTCCGACCGTCGCGCCAAGTTGGCGCAGAACATCGTAGCCCAGCCGCTCGACATAGGCCACGCCTTCAAGTGTGGCAGCATAACGTTCGCGGTCCGAACGTGGCGTTCCTGCCGTGAAAGTGCGGGCGGTGGCATGGACGAACGGAAAACGCTCGCCCTCGCCTGCCAATGGGTAGCATGCCAATCCGGTCGGGGTAAGCGTGGCAGCGGCGCGGTCGAGTTCTGGCAAAGCGGCGCGAGACCATGTGCTCAGCACGCCCCCGCCGACGTTGGACGCTGCCCCCGGCAACCAGTATCCGGCGGGATGGCGGTGGTTATAGATGCGTCCGGCAGGATCATGCAGCAGGTCCGTGCTGACCCCTTTCACGACCAGCGTCGTGCCGAGAACACTGAACCACTGCCCTGGTTCGACCGCGCCGCTGGCGATCTGCGAAGCGCAGCCGTCCGTCATCCCTGCTACCACGATGATTCCGGCATCAAGGCCAGTTTCGGCGGCAGCGGCGGGCGTCACCGTGCCGAGCGGTTCGCCCGATCGCACGACCCGCGGGAACTTTGCGAGTGGTAATCCAAGCTCCTCGATCACCGAAGGCCAGCGTTCGTCGAGCAGGTCGTAGCCCGTCTTGAGCGCCTGTGTGATGTCGGTCAGGTCGTAGCGTCCGGTGAGATGACCCGTCACAACATCGCCCGCGTGAGCGACATGCGCGGCGCGGGCCAGCGCGCCTGGCTCGTGCTGCGCGAGCCATGCGATCTTCGGCAGTCCCCACGAACTATTGAAGTTGTAGCCGAACCGTGCGCGAAGGCTGGTCGTTGCGTCGTTGATCTGTTGGGCTTGCGGCTCGGAGCGACGGTCGGCGTACATCAACGCCGGACGGATGGGGTTTCCGGCGGCGTCGAGCAAGCAAATCGTCCCCGAAGTCGCCGCTACGCTGAGGGCGATGATCCGCGCATGTTCGGTGGTCGCCGCGACGACAGCACGTAGTCCTGCCGCTGCGCCCTGCCACCACGCCGCCGGGTCTTGCTCGAAACGCACGCCGTCGCGCACCGATGTGAGCGGCTCGGAGGCTTCCGCGTGAAGGCGTCCGGCGGCGTCATAGGCTGTCACACGCACGCCGCCGGTCCCGATGTCGATGCCTACAACCAGGGCTTCCATCGCGGTTAGAAGTAGTCCTGCGCGATGTTCAGACGTTCGCAGATCAAACGCATCGCGTCCTCCGAAATGCCGCCTGTTGGTTCGCCCGCCGCAAGGTTGAGGTATTCATAGCGTGCGGCGGCCTCGGCATATTCCACCAGATCGCCCGCCTTTGTCACGCCAACGTCGGCGCGGGTGACGATGCCATGGCTGGCCCATATGATGCCCCGATAGCGTTGCAGGGCAGGCATGGTCACGCCGGTTTGATCGAGCGAGCCGGGGACCTCGAACGGCAACACGCCGATGCCTTCGGGAAACTCCACGATCGTTTCAGGCTGCCAGCGTAGCATACGACGGTTGAAGGCCATGGTCTCCTGGTAGCGTTCGATGTGGCTCAGGTAGGTCAGGTGTATCGGCTGAGCATGGACGACGGCATGGTAGTCGATACCGCGCCGTCCTACGTGGTCGTTATGCACTGCCAGGTGGGTGTTGAGTTCGCTGGTCGGCCTCGTTCCAGGGGCGGTGTATAACTCTGCCTGCTTGCCATCGGTGGCGATGTGCAGCAAACAGACCGTCTGTTGCGGCGCGCTGCCGATGTCGCGTAGTCGGCGTCCGGCGGCGGTGACGATCACCCAGCCAGCGCTCAGATGCGGCACGTCCACGGGCAGCGGCACGGTGCCGCGTGCTTCAAAGGCGGCGTTCGGCTCGATGTGGCGTTGGAAGATCGAGATGTTTCCGGCTGCGCCTTCAGCCGCGTCGATCTGCGACATGCGGATTCCGGTGTCAGCCATTTCGGCGATGATGGCGTCGAGTGTCCGTTGGGTCATGATAGTGTGTTCTCGCTTGCTGCGGATAATTGGAGGAAGCGACCGTAGGCGTCGTTCCAGGCGTCGTGGTTGGTCGGCTCGAAGCGTTCGACGGGCGTGGAACGGCGCACGATCTCGCGTGCTTCCGCAAGGGTGCTGATCGTGCCGTGCGCGATCATTTGCACCAGCAGATTTCCCAGTGCGGTCGCCTCGACCGGACCTGCGACTACCGGCACACCACACGCATCGGCGGTGAACTGGCATAACAAACGATTCTGCGATCCGCCGCCGACGATATGGATGGTGTCGATGCCGACGCCACGCACTTCGGCGAGTTGGTCGAAGGTCTGTCGGTAGGCCAGCGCGAGGCTTTCGAGTGCACAACGCACGAACGCGCCCGGCTCGTCGGGGATGGGCTGTCCAAGCGCGGCGCAACGCTGTCTGATCGCGGTGGGCATGTCGTCTGGTGCTACCAGATCGGGGTGAGCCGGGTCGATCAACGACCTGAACGCGGGTGCCTGGGCTGCCCGGTCGGTCAGTTCGCCGTATGACCATTCCTTGCCGTTGCGCGTCCAGCTACGGCGACACTCCTGAATCAGCCACAAGCCGCTGATGTTTTTTAATACGCGGTAGGTGTTATCGACGCCGCCCTCATTGGTGAGGTTGTAGCGTAGTGCCAGCGGTCCCATGGCGGGTTCGGATGCTTCGACGCCCACCAGCGACCAGGTTCCCGAACTGATATAGCCGAAGTTCGGTGTGCTGGCGGGGACCGCTGCGATCGCCGAGCCGGTATCATGGCTGGCGGGTGCGATGATCTGGGGTCTCGTCGTGCCGAAGCCGGTGCGTCGAGCGACGGAGCCAAGCAACGGTCCCAGTACTGTTCCGGGTTCGACAACTGGCGGCAAAATATCGAAGGGCAGATCGAGCGCGTCCATCAGCGGACGGCTCCACTGGTGGGTGCGCGGGTTCGCCATTTGGGTCGTGCTGACGATGGTCCATTCCGAGGTCTTGATGCCTGATAGCCAGAAGTTGAATAGGTCGGGGATCATCAATAAGGTTGTGGCGGATTGGAGCGCCGAAGCGTTGGCACGGCGCATCGCTAACAATTGATACAGTGTGTTGATATCGATGAACTGTACGCCCGTCAGGTCGAAGATCGCGTCACGCGACAGTATCCCGAATGCGGCGTCGAGCATGCCCGTGGTGCGGCGGTCGCGGTAATGGTGCGGTAATCCCGCCAGCGTATCGTCCGCTGCAAGCAGCGCGAAGTCCACGCCCCAGGTGTCGATGCCGAGGCTGGCGAGTTCGCTGCCGTGCCGCGCTGCATGCGCCGCGAGTCCGTCTTCGATGTTGGCCTGGAGTGCCAAGATATCCCAATGCAGATTGCTGTGTACGCGGACCGGACGGTTCGGAAAACGGTGAAGTTGCTCGATCGCAAGCGTGGCTCCATCCCACGCCCCGCTGATCGCTCGTCCGCTCTCCGCGCCGAGATCGAACGCGAGAAATGTTTTTGCTAGCATGCGCCAAGGGTAACATAACAGCGCAAGCATCCACCACGCTCGCGCCTACGATTCCAGCCCGCGCTGGCGGCGCATACGCTTGCGGTAGCGCTGGAAACGCCAGCGCATCAGCCGCTCCACCATGGCGTTATCGCGGTGACGTTCGCCTAGTCCATACACCAAACGACTAAGGGTGATATGTAGTACCTCGCGCACGGGTCGTTGACGGTCCTGGTGTCTGGCATACGCCAGTGCGAGTTCGGTCAGAACACGGTCGTGAAGCGCGTGTGGGTCCTCAAGGAGTGCTGCAAAGTAGGGTTGTTGTGGATACGTGCCGGAAAGCGCGTACATTCGCCAGGTTGCCGATTTGAATTTGAGGACACTCAGGCGCGGCGATAACGCGAACTGTATCCCGGACGCACACATACGCCGTAATAGCTCATTGTCTACTGGCAACGATAGCATTTCTGGATCGCGCCACCACCCAACGGCTCCAACAGCTTCGCGGCGATGTAGCCAACTCGAAGGCGGCAGTTGCTGAGCGGCGGTGACGTTCCGCGCTCCGCGTGATTGTTCCGCGCCGTCAGGTCCGATCAAGGCTAAAATGCCATGTGCGGCATCGTGTTCCGCAATGGCGTGTGTGAGCGCTTCGAGGTGCCAGGGAAACCATAGGTCGTCGTGGCCTAGATAGGCCACGTACGTGCCGCGTGCTGCTCGCAGTCCAGCGTTGTTGGGCGCGGACTGCGAGCCTGAGTTGATAGGCAGGTTGAGCCAGTGGAAACGCGGCTCGTTCATGCCACGCACCACCGCTTCCGTCTCATCGGTGCATCCATCGCCGACAATCCAGGCTTCCCAGTCGGTGAAGGTCTGATTTTGCAGACTCCGCAGGGCAAACGGCAGGATCGCGCTACGGTTGTACGTTGCGACGATCACCGAAACGAGCGGTGGTCGTTCGGCTGTGGCGTCGCCCACGCTTACCAACCTGGACCGTCGTCGAAACTGAAAGGAATGAGATTGCTGTCGAGTGGTAGGCGGTATTTGTCGGGATCGGCATGGTTGTAGGGCGTGCTGGGCATGTTGATGAACACGGCTTCATCCTGCCCGATGTTCTTGACCGCGTGGTACACGCCACGTGGCAGGATCACCAGCGCCCGGTTGCGCTCGGTAAAGACGAACGAGTTGACCATGCCATGCGTTGGCGAGTCCGCCCGATCGTCATAGAAGGCCCAACGCATGACCCCACGGGCCATAAAGATTCGGTCCTCGTTGACGCGATGGACCACCCATCCCTTGATCGCACCCGGTCTAATGCTTGCCTGATAGACATAGACAAGCGGATCTTGGTGGATTCCCCATGCTGGATTGTATACTTCAACAACCTCGCCGCGTTCGTCCTCAATGGGTGGAGCACGTCGAATAATCAAACCGTCGATCTGTGGTTTGAGGATCTCGCCATCAGGGGTAATTGTTTGGTGATCTTTGGTGGGTTGGAATCCAACGTGGTTTGGCATATATATATTCCTCGAATGGAATCAATAATGTACACAGAAAATGTCCGGTCCGCATATACTAGTAAGGTGAACATGCAGGAGTTTAGCACGGTTTGAAGCGGCTTTCGCGAAATCCTTACTGGCACTGGGTACAACAACAACGCAATCTTCTGATTGGCGGCATCGCGAGCGCTCTTTTGATGAACGCCTTGCTGCTGATCGTGCCGGTCATGATTGGTCAGGTTGTCACTCAATTGCCGGATATCGACGCCGCTGCGTGGACCGTACTACTGCTAGCGTTGCTCGGTCAAGCGGTGTTTGGTTTTCTTAGCACGTATTGCCTGGGAATACTGGCGGCGCGTGCGGTCACCGACCTGCGCCGCTCGCTGTTCCGGCGCATGATAGGCACGACCGTGGCCTTCTACGACCGCAACTGGTCATCGGCCCTGCTGTCGGCGCTAACATCGGACGCGCAGATAGCCGAACAGGCGCTTGGAACGGTTGTGCCGTCGCTCGTGCAAAGCTTGCCCATCGTCGTGGCGATTGTGTGCGTGATGCTCATCCAGAACTGGTCACTGACGCTTGCGCTTGCCCTGGTTGTGCTCCCCTGCGTGGTGTTGATCGGTCTGCTTGGACGGTCGTTGCGGCGCACCGTGCGCGTGGGACAGGCACGGCTGGCGGCGATGACAGTGGTGGCGCAGGAAAGCCTGAGTGGTATCCGGCAGATCAAGGCCATGACGCAGGAAGAGTTTTCTTTAGCGCGGTTCGAGCGCACGACAGACGCGGTGCTGGCGGTCAAACGGCAACGGGTGACGCGACAGGCGGCGATGGAAGGTCTGCTGCCGCTAGCGATAGGGGCCAGCATACTGGTGTGTGGGTGGAGCATCCAGCGCGGGCGTGCCGATGGTTCGCTATCGGTGGAGCAGATCACTACCTTTGCCGCCTATTTCGTGATCCTGGCGCTCAATCTTCGGCGGCTCTCCAATGCCTATAGCGCCCTTGAAGTCATCCGTGGCGGGACCGATAGGCTGCGTGCGATCGAGCGTGCTACCGCCGAAGTCGAGGCACGCGGTGGTGGTGCTGTCGTCGCTGGTCCTGGCGCGATCCGGTTCGAGGACGTGAGTTTTACCTACGAAACGGGCAACGCAGGTGTCTCGCAGATCGATCTGGTGATAGAGTCGGGTGAGGTGGTCGCGTTGGTAGGGCCTAATGGTGCCGGTAAATCGACGCTACTCAGCCTGTTGCTCCGCTTCTACCAGCCGGAGCAGGGTACGATCTGGTTGGACGGTCAGGCGGCGACCGATTGTGATGTTGGCATGTGGCGCAGGCAGTTCGCCGTCGTCACCCGCGATCCGCTGATATTCAGTGTAAGCGTCGCCGAGAATATCGCACTTGGACGCCCCGGCGCGACCCAGGTCGAGATCGAGGATGCTGCTCGAACGGTCGGATTGCACGACGTTATCGTGGGGCTACCGCAGGGCTATGCTTCGTTGGTCGGCGAATCGGGCGTGCTACTCTCTTCGGGGCAACGGCAACGACTAGCGCTGGCTCGTGTGTTTCTGCAAGACCCGCGTGTGATCGTGCTGGACGAGGCGACGACCTCGCTTGACGCCGAAAGCGAACGCACCTTTACCGAAGCGCTGCACCTATGGGCAGGACGCCGCACACTCCTGGTGGTGGCACACCGTCCACATCCAGGATGGCCTATTAGCCGTGTCGTCTACATGGACAAGGGGCGCGTCATCGCAGATAGACTAGCTGAAACAACCGAGGATGTTCGGAGAGAGATACCCGCACCAGGGGATCAAATGACTGGATAGAGACTGCGCTCATGCCAATAGAAGGAGATTTTTGTGTCATTTGATAATCCGAAGCAATTGGTCCATCGCTACGTGGAGGATGTGTGGAACGGACGTATGCCAGCCATGCCGTTCTTCGCTTCGCACTACCAAAGATATCTGAGCCCCACGCTAGCACCGCTTACCGGCAAGGAACAGCAGCACCGCATTGCGGGATTTCTGATAGCTTTTCCTGACCTCCGCTTTACGCTGGAAGATCTGTTCGCTGATGGCGATCGGGTGGTCTTTCGTGCGACGATGCGTGGTACGCACCTGGGCGAATTTGGTACTGTTGCACCGACGGGCAACCGCATATCGGGTGGCGTGCTGGACATCGTGCGTGTCCAACAAGGTTTATTTGCGGAACACTGGGGCGGTCCAGACCTCTTTGACTTGTTCGGTCAGCTTGGTGTCTGTGTTCCTGGCGGTACCGACGGTCTTATGACTGGATAGCGATATGAAGCATAGAATGGATGATTCGACAGCCGTCGCTTTGCTCGACATGCATGTGGAAGCATTGTTTACGCACGATGCTGATGGCCGTATTGTATGCTCCAACGAACCCCATCCGAACCGCCGCGCTCCGCGCTTCTTTTTTGGGCGTTCGCTTGGCGGCAACCGCTGGCGCTTCCGCGACGATCTGGCAGACGCTGTCGTGGAGCGGCTCGACGCCCTTGCTGCCGCCGAACCTGTCGCGACGGACCTGCGAAGTCCCGCCGTGTTCCTGGACCGTGTGCGAGTGGTGCTGGCAGAGCATATGCCGATCGCGGACGAATCGCATGGTCCAGCGTATCGCTTTCCTGACCAGGTGCCGCAGCCGTCGAACGTCGTGATGATCGACCGTACAAACCTTGCTTTGTTGCGAGAGATGGAACCCGATATCGAGCGTTTCGCGCGCCACATCGATGTCATGGGTCCGTGTGCTGTCGTGGTGGAAGATGGGGTTGCGGTGTCGATGTGTTTCAGTTCGCGCTTCACCCACCACGCCGCTGAGGCTGGGTTGGATACGTTGCCACGCGCACGCCATCGCGGCTATGCTGCCGCCGTTACAAGCGCGTGGGCGAACGCGGTGCGCGACCTCAACCGCGTGCCGTTGTATAGCACATCCTGGAACAATGTCGCGTCGCAGGGCGTGGCGCGGCGACTTGGCCTGATGCAATACGCCGAGGACCTAAGTTTCTCGTGATGAACTAGAAGAGTGTTTTTGTTTATGTCGTGTGATGTTGTCCTTCGCTGGTCGTGCTCGTTGGTCACTATCGTTCGTCAGTAGTAAGGATATGTATGTGTTAAGTGCGTCAACGATTGTCGCGGTTCGTACGGAGCCGTTGAATATTCCCCTGATCGAGCCGTTTGCTATCGCGACGGGAGCGCAGGCGTTAGCAGAAAATGTGCTGGTGACGGTCGAACTCGCCGACGGCACGCTGGGCTACGGCGAGGCCGCGCCATTTCATGCTGTTACGGGCGAAACGCAAGCCTCAACGCTTGTCGCGTTGCATATGTTGGGTGCGGCGCTCCAGAACAGCGACGTACGCCAGTGGCGACACCTTGCCGCCATGATGCGCGATGCACAACCCAAAGCTGCTGCGGCACGCTGCGCCCTCGAAACTGCGATCCTGGATGCGCTCACACATCAGGCGGCCCTGCCGCTGTGGAGTTTCTTCGGCGGCAACGGCACCGAACTCGAAACCGATATGACGATCACGGCGGGGTCCGCCGAACATGCGGCACGTTCCGCGCACGCGATCCTGGCGCGTGGCATTCGAACGATCAAGCTGAAGATCGGCGGCGCTCCTGCCGAAGACCTCGAACGGATCGTGGCGGTGCATGGGGTCGCCCCCACCACGCCGTTGATCCTGGACGGCAATTGTGGCTACGACGCTGCGGGTGCGCTCGATCTGCTCGATCGCCTCCGCGAGCGTCGGATCGACATCGCTTTGTTCGAGCAGCCCACAGCACGGCATGATTGGGACGGCATCCGACGTGTGACGAGCGAGGGCGGGGTGCTGGTCGCCGCCGACGAAACCGTTACCACCGCTGCCGACGCGCTACGTGTTGCTCGCGAAGGCGCCGCAAGCTGTGTCAATATCAAGCTGATGAAGGCGGGCATTGCCGAAGCGTTGGATATTGCCGCAATCTGCCGTGCTGGCGGCATTGCTCTGATGATCGGTGGAATGGTCGAAAGTATCCTGGCGATGACGGTCAGCGCACATTTTGCGGCAGGTCAGGGCGGATTCATGTTTGTCGATCTGGACACGCCGATGTTCATGGCAGAGCAGCCGTTTGTTGGCGGATTCATGCAGCAGGAGGGTCGCATCTCAGTCGCGACTAGTGGCCCCGGTCACGGCGTCGTGCCACGCGCGGCCGTGGTTCAATAACCACTCGTCGCTGGTATTTCGCTCATCCGCTCGCTTGTTCTTGAGCGAGTAACGCCTCGATTCCGGCGATCAGGTGGTCGGCGTGTTCCGCAACGGCGTTCGGGTCCGAACCCGCCGCCGCGAGCAGGTCACCTATCTGTGCTTCCATCGACGGGGGACGAACGGGGCAGTCACGTTGCGCCAGCGCCACCTGGCGTTTTTCGCCAGGATGTGGTTTGCGGTTGAGCGCGAACACGAGATCGAAATACGATGCGAGCAGCGCCGCGACACGGTGGTTGACGCTCACGAGGTCGCCGCGTCGTGCAGCTTTGGCGATCTGCCCCAGGTACGCACCGTGGGCGTCGCGTAGCAGCGGAAGGTTCTTTGCGAAGATCGACTGTCGTAATCCTTCGGGGTAGGGCTGTCGAGCGGTAGCTTGGAGGATCGCATACGCTCCATGACGGTCGAACAACGCTCGCGATGCCAGGATGTTGTGCCATATACAGGTCGTATAGCCAATACTGGCTTCGTGGCGTACCAGCACACGGGCGAGATCGTCCTCAGCCCATCGTATCGAGCGGTACATCACGTCGATGTGGATGCCGCTGGCGCGTTCGTCCCACTCGTCGCCCGCTTCCCAGAACTGATTGCCAACCTCCACACGCTCCCCACGTGCCGACGCGATGTGCTGTCGCACGTCGAGCGGCACGTCCCCAGTCGTATATACATACAGGTCGATGTCCGATGCCGCGTCCGCAACATCGTTTTGCAGCGAACCCGCCCATGTGATGGCTTCAACCTGTGGGAGCATGGCGAATATGTCCGCTAGCTCCTGCGCGACGATAGCATACGATTGTGCGCCATGAATGCTTGGCAACAGCGTTCCTTAAATGCAAAGGTCGGGGAACAGGTTGTTCCCCGACCTTTTTATAAAGCTAGGCTCGGTCTTTGATCTGCGTGTACTCAATATCTGTTGGACCGATGTACAGCGAATCCGGGCGAATCAGGCGATTATGATCGACCTGCTCGATCACATGCGCTGTCCAACCAGCGACGCGGCTGATCGCGAAGATTGGCGTGAACTGATCGGTGGGAATATCGAGTGTCGAGTACGTCGACGCGGAAAAGAAATCCACGTTAATCGGCAGGTTCGGCTTACGTGCTTCCATGATCGAAGCAACACGCTCGGACAGGTTATACCATTCCGGCTTGCCGACCGCTTCGCCAACTTCTTTGGAGATGCGGCGAAGCTGGATGGCGCGAGGATCGTCGGCGCGGTATACCCGGTGTCCGAATCCTGGAATCTTGACCTTGCGTGCCAGCGCGTCCTCGATGAATGCTTCAACATTATCTTCGCTGCCGATAGACGCCAGCATCCGCATGACCTGCTCGTTTGCGCCGCCGTGGAGCGGTCCTTTGAGTGTGCCAATCGCCGAGGTGATCGCCGAGTACATATCGGCGAGCGTCGATGCTGTCACGCGCGCAGCGAATGTCGATGCGTTCAGCCCATGATCGGCGTGCAGAATCAAGGCAATATCCAGCACCTTGGCGGCGCGTTCGTTCGGCTCTTCGCCACGTAGCATGTACAAAAAGTTCGCGGCGTGTCCCAGGTCTTCGCGTGGCTGCACAACATCAGCGTTGGCGCGGATGCGCTGCCAGGCTGCTACGATCGTCGGCACGGCTGCCGTCAGTCGCGCCGCATGCTTCACCAGCACGTCATGCGAGACATCATCGCTGTCCGCCTCGAACGCCGATAGCGCCGACACGCAGGTGCGAAGCACTTCCATTGGGGATGCATCTTTCGGCAATCCCTGCATCAGGCTGACAAGTGCTGCTGGAATTTTGCGGTGTAATTTCAGTAACGATTCATGTTCGGCAAGCTGTGCCTTCGTGGGTAACTCTCCGTGCCACAATAAATAGATCGTTTCTTCAAACGTAGAATGTTTGGCGAGGTCATTAATCTCAATACCTTCGTAAAAAAGTCGTCCGTGTTGCCCGTCGATATAGCTGATCGACGTTTTGGATGCGATAATTCCTTCTAGACCTTTGTCTGCGGGGGTCGCATCGACTGCCGTATTCGTCATCGAAAGTAGCTCCTTCCGGTGTTTACCATCATCGTTCCGGCAACAATAATGCCAAGGGAATGGATCGCGGGCCAGGTGCCTGGTCGGCAACAGATACGCGATTGTTGAGGATCGAGTCTCGTAATTTCTTTCATGCTCTATAGGAGTATACACAAGGAGTGAAACACTTCCAAATCGTTCGGCGTCGATTGAACGTCATGTCTTGCGGCGAGGGGGCGCTTTTGCTACTCTTTGCACAATCAACGAGCCAACTTGATGTTGCGCTGGTTCGGTATCAGAGGTGAACTGATGAAACGACGAAAATATAGCTCGGTGCTGACGCTCGTTAGTACGTGCGGGCTGTGGCGGGCGGTGGGTAACTGATGGGGAAACTGCTAATCCATCTTGTCGCGACGGCAGCCGCGTTGTTTGCCGCGATCGCGGTCGTTCCTGGCGTCGATCTTGTGGGGACCGACGGGCGTAGTATTTCTGACCCGCGAGCGATTTTCAATCTGCTGCTGATTGCGCTGATCTTTTCCTTTATCAACGCGATCGTCAAACCCATCTTGAAGTTCTCGACATGTTTGATCAACATGTTGACGCTGGGATTCTTTATTTTTGTGATCAATGGCTTCCTATTGTGGCTCACTTCGTATATCGCCGGGCAGTTCGGTCTTGGGTTCACGGTCGATGGCGTGGTTCCTGCCTTGCTTGGCTCGTTGATCGTGTCTGCGGTTAGCCTGGTGTTATCGATCTTTACCCGCGACGATTGAATGTACCCGAGGCGTGAAATCCCGTACCCCAAGACTGGCTGTGTCGCGTATAATGCACGATCAGCACTATGCGAAATAACGTGCTGACAGGATGCGTATCACCTGTTCGCACACGAAGATATGATGTGGTCGAAACGTTTCGACCATTTTGCCCGATGATGTTGGAGGATATGGTATGACCGAAGCAATGACCGAACTCGACATGGTTGTCGGTTCGATGATCACCACACGTCCTGACGAGGACCGTGAATCCTATGAAGAGGAACGCGAATGGTTGCAGGACGTTCAAGATTTGCTGCGCGAAGAAGGCGTCGATGTTGATCTGATGTCCCAACCAGGTACTGAGGTCTGGGAAGGTGGCATCCGCAGTTTCTACGATCTCTACCAACTGCGACGATTGGCAGCGCACCTGGAACGTGGCGACGACATCCAGATGTTGCTTGGTGGCGCGGCGGTTAACGGCGAGGATATCGATGAACTGCTGGCGGACATCTGGGACGATGAAACGCCTACCAAGTTCCCGCACCTGATCAAGCACCAGGGCGACGGTGGCTATTACCTACCCGTCGAGTTCGCCGAGCCAATCTGGGTTGAGTATGGTGATGACGAGGACGAGGAAGAAGAGGAACTGACGGACGAAGATACGACCGTCTCGTTCGGCTCGTCGGTGGCCCTGTTGCGCGAATTGACCGAACTCGAAGCGATGCTGCGCGAACACCGTGTTCCGGCGGGTGGCCCTGTGGAAGCCTTGCAGGTACTCAAAACTGCTGCCGAGCAAAGTGTCAGCAACGGCTTGCCGATCATTCTCTGGTAGCCAACCGACGACGACCCGGTCTTGACGACCTACAGGTATGCCTGTAGGTCGTTTCGCATATGTGCGCCATGCCGCTGGGGCATGATCATTGCTACCTATCGCAGCATTCAAGGAAGGATTGTATGTTTCCGATCGGCGATCAGAATCGGCCAGGCCATATCAGGCCGATCGTCAATTATGTGCTGATCGCGATCAACGTCGCGGTCTTTTTATTCCAGATTTCGCTGGGTAGCCAAGAGGCGATCCAGTCCTTTATCAATACCTACGGCGTGATCCCACAAGAAATCCTTGCCCGCCAGGATATATATACGCTCTTCACGTCGATGTTTATGCATGGCGGCTGGGCACATATCTTCGGCAATATGCTTTTTCTCTGGGTGTTCGGCGATAACGTCGAGGATGCACTCGGACACATCGGCTATATCGTTTTTTATTTGCTGACCGGCATCCTTGCCTCGGCTGCCCATATTCTGCTCAATACGACGTCGATGATCCCAAGCGTTGGCGCGAGCGGCGCGATTTCGGGCGTGCTCGGCCTCTACATCATCTTTTATGGCAGCAACCCGATCCGCGTGTTAATCGGGTATTTCATCGCCACGGTTCCAGCCTGGATGATGATTGGGTTGTGGGCGGCGCAACAGTTCATTGCCACATTTGGTGCGGTTGCAAGCACTGAACAAACGACTGGTGGTGTGGCGTATGCCGCGCATGCAGGTGGGTTCCTGGCTGGATTGCTGATCGGCGTGGCATTGCGTGGTATGATCGGCAAACCGGAACAACGTCCTGCAACCGAACGCGGTCGTTATGCGTAATATAGAATAGGGGCTCACTGACCGAGCCTGGAGATGGGCAAGCGTTTGGAGGCGCTTAGAAATGTTTTTCAGTCCACTATTTTTCGTTTTCGCGCTGCCTGCATTGGCGTTCGCTATGTGGGCGCAATACAAGGTGAACTCCACCTTTAAGAAATACAGCAAAGTTCGTACGATGCAGAACATCGGTGGGCTCGAAACTGCCCGCGTGCTGATGCGTAACGAAGGCCTTGAGTACCTGGAAGTCAACCAGGTGGCGGGTGATCTTACGGACTTTTATAACCCTGGTAATAAATCTATTAATCTGTCGCAAGGATCAACCGCAACACCATCGGTCGCGGCGATGGCTATTGTCGCCCACGAATTAGGACATGCTGTTCAGGACAAAGAAGGCTATATCTGGATGCGTGCACGTTCCTCGATCGTCGGCATCGCCAACATCGGTACGAGCCTTGGACCGATGTTGTTCCTGATGGGCATGCTGTTTGGTGGCCTTTCGCGTGGAGGTTTGGGCTGGAACATTGCTTTGCTCGGCTTGCTGTTGTTTGCGGCCTCGGTAGTGTTCACGCTGGTGACGCTGCCTGTCGAACTCAATGCATCCAAGCGTGCGCGTGCGATGCTGGTTCGTAATGGCCTTGTTTCATCCGCCGAGATGGAAGGCGTCAACGCTATGTTGAACGCGGCGGCACTGACGTATGTCGCGGCGGCTGCACAGGCGATCAGCAACCTCCTGTATTATGCGTTCATGCTGTTTGGTGGACGACGCAACTAATTTCTCACGTCGCGCTTACGACATCCCCACCTTGCACCAAGGCGGGGATGTTTGTTTTTAAGGAGTATCCATGATTCAACGCATTGCTTTGATATGCACGTTCTTGTTCAGCATCACCCTACTGCTTGCCGCATGTGGTCAGCAACCGGTGGCGATCTCCCCAGTGGCGCTGCCGCAAGGCTGGCAGACGGTGCGCGACGGCACACTGGTGTTCGCGCTCCCGGCAACCTGGGAGGTCGTGAACGTTGCTGACGGCAACTTCGAGGGAGCGCTCGACGATTTGGTGCAGACAAATCCTCAGTTGGCAGCGGTCGCCAAGCAGGGTAAAGAAGCGCTGGCGGGTGGTCAGATTTCGATTATGGCCTTCGATCTCGATCCCAAAGGTAGTATTCCGAACTTTACCAGCAATCTATCGGTTGGACAGTCGCAACTTGAACGTATCGCTTCGCTGGACGAGGTTGGAGCCGCGAATGAACAACAGCTTACCGCTAGCGGTTTCAAGAACGTCCAGCGCGATGCTGTGCAAATCGGTAGCCGCGATGCCGTGCGACTGCGTTCCATGGTCACGATGCAGTCCATGGGCGACGAGGGGATCGAACTCGCAGTGGATCAGTATATCGTTGTGGAGGGTCAGCAGCAGTTTGTTATGACGTTTACTACCACCAGTGCCGAACGTGCACGTATGCAACCAATGTTCGAGCAAATCGTCGGCACGCTTCAGGTGGAATAGATACGGCTAGGTTTCGGCTTGAAAAGCCACAATGATAGAAAATTGAAAGGATTGTGCAAAGGTGGAGAACGGCATGCTGAGCCGCGGGGAAGCATCTTTTCCGGGTTCAAAAAGATGCTTCCCCGCGGCTCAGCATCACAATTTATGGGGTTCGGCCGCTTTCAGATGAACGCTGCACAAGCTCTGTAGGAAATTGACACATCGTTGACAACCGAGTATTGTCAGCGACGCGGCGCCAGGTAGCGCCGTCTGCTCAATTGCTCGTACAGGACTCCAGGTGATGTATGAGCCTCGTCGAGATTGGCACGGTTCCCACGTGAGCGTCCCAGGTGTGGCGTGGCATGTGAAACCATTTCTGCTGCTAGTCATCCTTGCGGAGCGAGACTCATGCAGTTAACGCACCGTGCCTGAGTCCCACGGCTGCGCCATTTCAAGTGCCTGGTTTAGAGATGTTTCTCCATACCATACACATCTTCCTGTACCCACTGAATATTGCCATTGTGGTCGGTGTACGACCAATGATCGACGCGCTGAGTGAAGACGCGAAAACCATGCCGTTCGTACAATCGCTGTGCGCCAGTGTTGGCACGTTCGACGGCGAGTTGGATGATGCGATAGTTGCGCGAACGGGCGATCTGTTGGGCTGTATCGATCAGCCCTGACCCGATGCCAAGCCCCTGGAATGGTTCCATGACCCGCAACGCGTAAAGGTACGCATAGTTGTGGGGCGTTACGTCCACCCACACCTGCCCGATGGGAAAGGTGTTGAGGTCGGCGACCATCATCAAGCGTCGGCTCGAAAGATGGTCGCGCCAGGTCCGCTGGTAGAGGTCACGAAAGTGAGCGTATGCTCCAAACCATTCCAGTTTCTTAAGGTCCTCGATTCGTGCCGCACGGATCGTAATGTCCGCGTGGATACGGAACTGCGTCGTATAGTCGAGTGACGACTGCTCAGGCTGAAACGCTCTCATGAGTGACCTCAAGGGTTGCTAGACTTGAAACTGGATGATGCGCCCGAAACTATCGGCTTTCAACGATGCTCCACCGACCAACACGCCGTCGACGTCGGGCTTTTGCATGATCGAATCCACGTTATCGGCCTTGACCGAACCGCCATACAACACACGGGTCGTGTCGGCGACATCGGCACCAAAGGTATCGGCGAGCGACTGGCGGATGGCTTCGTGCATCGTTTGCGCGTCTTCCGGTGTCGCCGTGTCACCCGTGCCAATCGCCCAGACTGGCTCGTAGGCGATCACGACATTCGCCATCTGCTCCGCCGCGACGCCGCTGAGCCCGGCAGTCAGTTGTCCGAGCGTGGTTTCCTCCGCCATGCCAGCATCACGCTGTGGCTTGGTTTCCCCAACACAGAGTACAGGGCGTAGGCCGTATTCAAGCGCGGCTTTGACCTTCTCGTTGATACCTGCGTCAGTTTCGCCAAAGACATGGCGACGCTCGCTGTGACCAAGCAGCACATAGGTGCAGCCCAGGTCTTGCAGCATGAGTGGCGAGGTCTCGCCCGTGAACGCGCCTTCGCGTGCACTATACATATTCTGCGCGCCAAGCTGAATCGGGCTTCCTTCCAGGCGCGACTTAACGGCATGCAGAGCGGTGGCGGACGGGCAAATCAGGACTTCGCGATCGTCAACGCTGCTGATTCCGGCGACCAGGGCATCCGCGAGTTCGACCGCTTCGGCGACGGTTTTATACATTTTCCAGTTGCCAGCGATCAATGGTGTACGCATACGATAACTCCTTTGGCAAGGCGACAAGCCTCACTTGCAAGTGATGTTCCCACAAACGGCATGAATGCTGCTGCGGCATAAGTGTAATAGCGATGGTGATCTGCCGCAAACCCTACGTTTGGAATCGTAGCACGATACAAGGTTGGCGTTCTGGAGTACAATACACGTACGTTGTGTCGCATTCGCCCAATGATGAGCGTGGAGTCATAATGATTCGATGGTGGGTCTATACCCAAGCCTCAATCGAGACGAACCTTTTCGTTGGTCAAATATCCCGCGTGCTGGTAAGCCGTGGGATGTTGCGTTTAAAGGGGACATGACGGATAGGGTAAACGGCTGCGTATATGGAGGGATCACGCATGGACATCACGATCAAGAGCCGTCACACGAAAATGACCGAGGACGAGCGAACGTACCTTCAGCGTAAGCTTGGAAAACTGGATCGTTACCTGGACGATATTGGCGCGATTCGGGTGGAATATGCCCGAAATCACACCCGCAATAACGGCGATATTTCCGTCGTCGAAGTGACGCTAATAGCGGAACATGGCGTTGTGATTCGTGCCGAGGAGCGGAATCCAGTTTTCAACGCGGCGGTCGATACCCTCCACGACACGCTGCAACGCCAACTTGTACGGTATAAGGAACGGCACTACCGTCGGGGTAAGATGCGCCGTCCGGCCACTCCCGCCGGTGGCGAGCAATGGAGTGGTGATGGCGTAGGTGTCGAGGACGAAGCTACTGACAGCCCTAATCTGGTCAAAACCAAGCAATTCGTCTATAAGCCGATGGACGCCGAAGAAGCGGTCGAGCAGATGGAACTGCTCAACCACGATTTCTTCGTGTTCACCGATGCACGGTCAAACCTGGTAAACGTTGTGTACCGCCGCACCGATGGCAATTACGGCCTGATCGAACAGGAGTTATCCTGATCTGCTGACCACTGGCCCCTGATAACCGGTCACCGCGGATAGGAAGCGGGAAGTGACAATGCAGGTCATGTTTTCCTGCTTGTTGTTCGGAGATTGTGCACAGGGTGTAACGCAAGGATCAGAGAGCACGAGCTACAAATACTCTGAATCCTTGCGTTACACCCTGTGCTACGTAGCTTACGCTCCCAATCTGAATGGCATGCTAGCGAGACCTATGTCCTAGGCTCGCGTGCGATGAAACGCTCCCAGGCATCGGGATTCAGCAGAAATGGTGGGCGTTGGCCTTGGAGGCCAGCCACCAGATTTTTTGCTGCGACCATCGCCATACGTGTGCGCGTCGCGACGGTTGCGCTGGCGATATGTGGTGTCACCAGCACGTTTGGCAGCGACAACAAGGGGTGATCGGCGGGAAGCGGCTCCGGGTCGGTCACGTCGAGCGCCGCGACGATGGGTTTATGCCGCAGCACTTCTATCAGCGCAGCGGTATCGATGACAGCACCACGAGCCGTGTTGACGACGATCGCCGTCGATTTGAGGCGTTCCAAAGCGGCGCGGTCGATGAGGTGACGGGTCTTATCGTTGAGCGGACAATGCAGCGAGATGATGTCGCTTTGGGCGAACAGTTGGTCCATCGTGACGTGTTCCAGCCCATAAGCAGTTTCGAGGTCTGGCTTGCGTCGTTCGTCGCTGTAAAGTATCCGCATACCAAAACCATGGGCGCGTTTGGCGACAGCACTGCCGATGCGCCCCACGCCGATGATACCAAGTGTCGCGCCATACATGTCTTGGCCGAGCAATATTTCCGGCCCCCAGGTCTTCCACTGACCATCTTTGACATAGTTCACGCCATCTACGATGCGCCGCGCCGCCGCGAACATAAGCGCGAAAGTGAAGTCGGCTGTCGTTTCGGTCAGCACGTCCGGTGTGTTGGTCACCAATACGCCGCGTTCGGTCGCCGCGCGGAGGTCGATGTTGTCATACCCGACGGCGTAATTGCTGACGATGCGAAGGCGTGGTGCAGCATCGAGGAACTCGGCGTCAATGCGGTCGGTCAGCAGCGCCAGCAGCCCGTCAACGTTGCTGGCCTCGGCGAGTAGCCTATCATGTGGCGGTGGTAGCTCGTCAGGCCACCAGGACATATGGGTGTGTTGGGCGAGAAAATCGAGTGCCGGCTGTGGCAAGTGGCGTGTAACATATGCCAGGGGTAGCGTCATTGTTTCGCTCCTTCATCGGTTGCTGGGCGGATTATACATGCTGCGTAACCTGATCTCCGTTTGCAGCGTTTGAATAGTGTGGTGCCATTCGCTACCATGATAAGGTAATGGTCGTAGTGAGTGAGATTTGTGGGTAGGAAATTGCTGATAGCAATGTATGTATAACATTGGCGCTACCATAGCTGATCGCTACGTCGTGGAAGCAGTTGTCGGACACGGTGGCATGGGCACGATCTATCGTGCTCAAGACACGCGCCTTGGGCGAACGGTTGCCATCAAGGTGCTGCGGCCGGATCTTGCCGCCGATCCGAACGCCTGCGCGCGGTTCCTGCGCGAGGGGCAGATTGCGGCGCAGATGGTTCATACCAATGTCGTACGGACCTACGATGCTGGCGAAGATACATCCGGACCGTTTCTGGTGCAAGAACTTTTGTCGGGACGTACTCTGGATGCGCTCATCCCATTGCCGCCGCAGCGGGCAGCAAGTATTTTGAGTGATATCGCATCGGCGCTGGCGTATATTCATCATCGCGGATACCTGCACTGTGACATCAAACCAACGAATATCTTGCTCAAGCAAGATGGCACGCCGGTTTTGCTGGACTTTGGTATCGCCCGCGCCGAAGGCGCGGACGCCACGACACTGATCGCTACACCCCACTACCTCGCGCCGGAACGCGCTCAGGGTGGTCCGCCGACTATCGCGGCGGACTTGTACGCCCTTGGCATCGTGTTGTACCAATCGATCGAAGGTCACCCTCCTTTCGACGCTTCGAGCATTCCTGCAATCATCCAGCAGCACACCACGGTACCAGTGCCACCGCTCACCATTGCGAGCCCCGCGACGCCCGTATTGGATGCTGTAATCGCACGCTTGACCGCTAAACAACCGTCGCAACGCTATACGTTGGCTGAAACTGTGAAGGATGATCTGGCCGCGGTCGCACGCAACGCAGGACACGCCTTCCCTACCGTGGCGGTTGCTGCAGCGGTGCCTGGTGCGAGCGCGAATCATGCTGCATCACCGCCAGTTCTCCCGCGCCCGCCATCGCAGCACATTCAACAGGCAGTATCGGCGTGGTCGAACATGCCTGCATGGCGCAAACGGCGCTGGTTGGCAGGTATCGTCGGTTTCCTGTTTGTGATATCGCTTGGGTATGTACTGGCCCGTGGTGAACGCGCCGATGTGCAGGGAGCGCCGAATGTCCCACAACCTGCGATCGTGGAACCGTTGCCGTCTGGTGTTGATGCTGCGAACGAGCAGGACCCTATGCCGGTCGCCACACAGCCTGTTGTGGAACAACCCGTGATCATACCTGTTGCTACACAATCCATTGTGCAAGAGCCTGCACCCTCAGCAAACGATGACAAGGTAGAGAGCGACGCAGTAGAAAACGACGAAGGCCAGCCGCAAGAGCCCGGTAAAGGGAAGGGGAAAGGGAAAGAGCAGGCTCCAGGGAAAGGGAAAGATCGCGACAAAGATGGCTAGGCGTGGGTCAGGGTACCGTCGCTGTCGAACGTCTGTTATGTTGAGTGGAGCGAAACATCTTTCCCCAGCGCATGGGGAGCCTCTTCACTGCGGCTCACGGTGACAATTTCTATGAACATTGTTCCGTACACCGGACTGTGACGGAGCCGTGGGCGTGGATGTGATGACGCCGCGCTGTAGTTACACTCGCGTATAATACCTGGCTATGGCATCGCCTGTCCCAAACGAAACCGAAGTTCTTCGCGTTCCTGCGGCTTCTGTGGTGTCCGCATTGGACCACACCCCTTCCCTTTTCCAGCGCTGGGCTGTTCCGGTCTTTTTGGTGCTTGCCTTCGTCGCGGCGGTGCTGACGCGCGTGTATACGCTTCACCTGCCGCTTGAACGTGACGAGGGTGCGTATGGCACGGTCGCATCGCTCTGGATGCAGGGGTATCTGCCATATCGTGATGCCTTCGACCATAAGCCACCGTTGATATACCTGCTGTATGTGCCACCGCTGCTTGTGGGTGGCGATCCTGTCGTCGCGATTCGGGTCTGGGCTTCGCTGTTGTTCCTATGCCAACTGCCGCTGGTGTATAGCCTGGGGCGTATCGTGTGGTCTCCTACGACCGCCGCTTTTGCGACGTTCGTGTATGCGCTCGTCGGCAGCGCTTTTCGGTTGCAGGGAGTGGTTTTTAACACCGAACAGGCGCTGATGCTGCCCGCGCTTGCCGCGCTCTGGGTGCTTATGCGTGCCATCGCCGACGACTCGTTACGGTGGCGCATCGGATACGGGCTCTGCCTGGGATTGGTGTCGCTGATCAAGCCAACCGTCGTGCCGTTCTTGATGCCACTCATACTGCTGGCGGGTGCGCGTCGTCCCACATTTCATATACGCAACATTGGTGCGATGATGGGTGGCATGGTGCTGCCCTGGATGCCGGTGCTGGCGGTGTGGGGTTGGGTTGGAGCCTGGCCCGCTCTGGTTTTCGCCCTTGTTACGTATAATCGTATCTATGCTGCACAAAGCCTTCGCAACTGGGATATAGGCGCGGTCGTCAATGTCATCGCGCCGCTCGGCGCACTCCTGGTCTATGCCGTGGGTGGTGTGGCGCTATCGGGGTGGCGTTCACCGCGTTCCCGGCAGCGCCTCGCCCTTGCTTTATGGACGCTCGCATTCATCGGTGCAGCAGTGGTGAGCCTGCGTGGCTATATTCACTATTACTATCCCGCCTTGCCGGGACTGGCGTTGCTGGCGGCTCCCGTTGTAACGCGTTTGATGGAAGGTCGTGGTGAAGTGATATCAGTAGGCAACCGATTGGCGGCTGCGCTGCTTGCCGCAGTTCTCCTGGTGCCATATGTGCGCGACGCTGTGGAGGTATCACGGCTCGACGCGGCTGAGCAGGCGACACGGCTGTACGGCGAGATTGGCACCGATTATTTCGCGACTACTCCGGCGGTCGCTTCATACATCCGTGCTATGACGACACCCGAACAACCGATCTTTGTGTGGGCGTCCGAGCCGCAAATCTACCTGCTTGCCGATCGTCGCCCGTCGTCCCGCTACATTTACGATTATCCGCTCGCTCTTATTCCCGAGGTGAGTGTGGAACTAGCGGCAGACCTCCGACAACAAATACCAGTGCTCGTGGTACTGTATCGCGATTCCCAACCTCCGGCATTCGTTGCCCTGGCTGAGCGAAACACGATGCGGCTTGTAAAGCAGATTGGTGGCTACGATATCTGGGCAACGCCAATTATCGAACGGTAGCCTTGGAGGTTCGTACCGCGCGATATACTAAAGCTTGCCTCAATCGAATTGTGTGTTGAACTCATTTTGACGGTCGCGTAGCGCCGCCTCGACCTGCTGAGTTGTCAGCATTCCCAACTGTACCATGATCTCGCCAAGTCGTGGAATGGGTGCGCGCGCTGAGGATTTATTGGAAAATAAGCTAAATGATTTTAGATGTCGTCGTTCTTGCTCGACTACCATGGAAGCCTGACGCGCCAGTGCTTTGCCTACCTGTTCTGGAGTGAGGAGGTTTTGGCGCACGAGATACGAACCGAACTCGCCTAATCCAACAGTACGGCCCTTGGCTAACGCAGTGGCAAGTTTTTCTTGGTCAAGATGTCCATTCCGCAACAAGATAGTACCCAAGCGCTGTTCGACACCAGATTTCCCCAGGCGCCTCTGTTCTTCTAACGCCGCCTCGATCTGTTGGGGTGTGATCCAACCTCGCGCGATTAAGTAATCGCCAAGCCGCGATGGTGGCTCTTGGGGCTCGGCTGAAGATGTTGCGGACGATGCGTCATCGCTACCTGGCCCCACATTGGTTTGCGTGAGTGGTTCGAGCATCGCAATAATTTCGATGTTTTGTAAGCGTGTGTGTAAGGATGTCGCAAACCGGTGATTTGGGTGATGCTGCAGAAAAGTTCGTATTAATGTTGCTTCTTCGGTGGGAGTGGGATCGAGGGCGAGGAGTTGAAGCCAAGGTTGATCGAATTGAGGTGCATGTTCGATGACGCGCTTGAGTAATCGGCGGGCATCATCTGCTCTTCCGTTCGCCACCATCGTTCGGACAGTACTGACGACATTGGGAATGTCACTGGCCTGTAACGTCTGCTCGCCCCGATTTTGATTCACAGAGCCCTGCGACGCTTGATTTCCGGGAGTATTGGATTTCGAAATGTCGGTCACTCTTCTTCCCTTTGGACGTTCCGACTGAACCTATTCGATTAAGTGTAGCATAGAGCGTGCATTTCGTGTAGCATTTGTGGTATTATAACCGCGCCATCCTTCACCGATGGTATGAGGCGACGTCGCCAAGTGGCCTAAGGCAGTGGTCTGCAAAACCGCCATCACGGGTTCAAATCCCGTCGTCGCCTCCAGAAAGAAACGGCTGTGGTGTAATGCCACAGCCGTTTTGATATTGAGGTCGCTGACCTCAGAAAATTTGGATATGTTCGATCACCTGATCGCGTTCAGGCCCGACGGAGACCATCGCGATTTGAGCGCCCACGAGTTCCTCGATTCGCTTGAGGTAGCGTTGAGCGGCGGCAGGTAGCTCGTCAAACGTGCGACATTCGGTGGTTGGCTCTTGCCAGCCTTCAAATGTTTCATAGATGGGTTCGATGTCGTTCAATACGCTGGCTGAGCTTGGCATGTAGTCGATAACCGTCGATTGAACGCGGTAGCCTGTACATATCTTGAGTTGTTCGAGATCATCGAGTACGTCGAGTTTGGTGATTAACAAGTAGTCAATGCTGTTGAGTTCTTGCACATAGCGTGCGGCAACCGCATCGAACCACCCACAACGACGTGGACGGCCTGTGACGGTGCCGTATTCTTGTCCACGCTCGCGGATGTGTTGTCCCAATGCCGTCGTTAGCTCGGTCGGGAATGGACCCTCACCAACGCGGGTAGTGTAGGCCTTAAACAATCCGGCGATGTGGTCGAAGTCACGTGGACCGATCCCCGCTCCCTGGCTCGCTCCGGCGGCTCCAGGCGCGGATGATGTAACGTATGGATACGTCCCCCAGTCGACATCGAGCAAGACGCCCTGAGCGCCTTCCAGCAGGATGTGTTCGCCACGTCGTAAGGCACCTTGTACGAGGGGGTGTGTCGGAACAATGCGGTCGCGTAGCTTCCGACCATATTCGAGGAGTTGAAGATAGGTTTCGTTCAGAGACTGCTCTTGCCCGCCATAGGCGCTCAGGATGCGATTCTTCTGTTCGATAGCACGAGCGACACGTTGTAAGAGCGTCTCCTCGTGGAGTAAATCACCCGTTCGTATGCCAACCCGCTCGGTTTTGTCGCTGTAGGTTGGTCCGATGCCACGTCCTGTGGTACCAATTCTGCTGTCACCACGGAGTGACTCTTGCAGACGGTCCTGTATGGTATGGTACGGCATGATAATGTGGGCGCGGTCGCTGATATAGAGATTATCGAGTGATATTCCAGCTGCTTCGAGCATCGCCATCTCATCCAACAGCACCGCCGGGTCAAGAACTACTCCACTTCCGATGATGTTTACGGCATCCGGCTGGAAGATACCGCATGGGATAAGGTGGAGTTTGAAGGTCCCGCGATCGTTGATAACGGTATGACCGGCATTGTTGCCGCCGCTATAACGAAGGACCATGTGCGCACGTTGGCCTAGAAGGTCGATGAAACGGCCTTTGCCTTCATCGCCCCACTGTCCGCCAATAACTGCCACAACTGGCATGGGCTTGATTCTCCGAAGGTCATGAAAAGGGTCGAGTGCAAATCAGAAGCCAGACTCAGCGATGAGACGAAAGCGTCCTACTCATCCGGCTGATGCCTGACTTTCACCGCCTGAGTATAGCATAGCTAGGCGAGAACATATACTACAATAGCAGGATGCAATTCTCTGAAGGCTCATGGAAGCCTTCGCAACGATAAGGAATATTATGACAACATTTGAGGAGCTCGGTTTATCCGAGCCGATTCTACGAGCGATTACAAAACTGGGGTATGAAGAACCGACGCCGATCCAACTGCGCACCATTCTGCGTGTCGCGGAAGGTGTCGATGTCATTGCCCAGGCGCAGACGGGTACTGGAAAGACGGGAGCGTTTGCGCTGCCGATTATTGAGAAACTCGATACGACGCTGCGTCTGCCACAGGCATTGGTCCTTACGCCTACTCGTGAGCTTGCCGTACAGGTTGCCGAAGCTTTCCAGTCATACGGACAGTTTATGGCTATTTCCGTTTTGCCCGTGTATGGTGGGCAGCCAATCGAGCGACAGTTACGCGCACTCGAGCGTGGTGTGCATGTTGTGGTTGGGACACCGGGGCGTGTGCTCGACCATATCCGCCGTGGAACACTCCAGCTGAGTTCTATCCGTACCGTCGTACTCGACGAAGCCGATGAAATGCTTGACATGGGATTCATTGAGGACATCGAGGCGATTCTGCAAGAAACGCCTGCTGAACGGCAGACTATGCTGTTTTCGGCGACGATGCCCGGTCCGATTGCTTCGCTGGCGAAACGCTACTTGCGTTCTGCGGAGCGCATCTCGGTGGAAGCTGAGCAATTGACAGTGCCGCAGACGCGCCAGGTATATTACGAAGTTGGGGGACGCGATAAGTTCGAGGTGCTTGCACGTATCCTGGACTATGAAACACCAACATCGGCGATTATCTTCTGTCGCACGAAAAGCGCGGTGGACGATCTTGGACAACGCCTTACGGCTCGCGCGTTTCCGGCGGAAACCCTGCATGGCGATCTGAGTCAGATGCAGCGCGACCGTGTGATGGGACGATTCCGCACAAATCAGGTTGAAATTCTGGTTGCTACGGATGTGGCAGCGCGTGGTCTCGACATCGAACATGTTTCGCATGTGCTCAACTACGACATTCCACTCGACCCAGAAAGCTATGTTCATCGCATCGGGCGAACCGGACGTGCTGGTCGGACGGGTGTTGCCGTAACATTGGTAACGCCACGTGAGCGTGGCTTGTTACGCATGATCGAACGAGCGACCAATTCACAACTTCAGCGTCTGCATCTACCAACTATCGCCGATGTTATTGCACGGCGACGTGAAGGTTTCAAGGAAACGCTGCGAGAAACTATCTCCAATGGTGGTCTGGAAACATATACGATCATGCTCGAGGAGTTGGGCGAGGAGTTCGGTCCAGCAGACCTGGCTGCGGCAGCATTCAAGTTGTTGCTCAGCGAGCCAGATGCAGACCAGGAGGATAAGCTGGCTGTTGCGGAAGTGGAAGAACGTCGTGGCGATGACCGACGTGGACCACGACGCGACCAGGGGCCTTCTGGTGGACCTCGACGCGCACCGGCAGGACGCTTTGGGCCAGAGCAAGGCATGACTCGGGTCTATATCGATATTGGTCGGGATGATGGTGTACGACCCGCTGATATTGTTGGCGCTATTGCAAATGAGGCCGGTGTACCAGGACGCGCCATTGGTGCGATCGACCTGTACGAACGGTTCTCGTTTGTGGAAGTGCCGGATAATATGTCAGAGCGTGTCATCCGGGCGCTGAAGCGCACGACGATACGGGGACGGAAGATTGCACCGACGATCGCTCGCCCACAGCGTGCTGACGTTCGGGTTTAGCACGTTCGTATGAGGGCCTGGTAGATACCCACCCTTTTATATTCTGATAAGAGCGGAGTGCCTGGGGTTTCCACGGTACTCCGCTTTTTTGTGTCCGCAGATGGCCGGTCGTTAAAGCACAACATCCGTAGGACATGAATCAAAGTATTACTTCGGTTCACTTCCTACGGATGTTGTAAATCGCGCAGGTGCATTGACCTGCTCTCCCAGGGGGTCATCCCCCCAGTACCCTCGGCGCTGTGCGGTTTCACGACCCGGTTCGGGATGGGACGGGGTGGGTCCCGCGCGCTCAAAACACACCTGTGCGATTTTAATGGTGCGAAACAATATTCATATTCTAGTGATAATGTACAGTATTGCGACGTTTGCGCTGAACACAGCCGCCGAGTCACCCCTGACCAGGCAAGCCCTCGGTCATCAGCACACGTAGGCTCTAGCACTCGCATGCCCTTCACCTCGTGCCTGTCCTACCGGGTGTTCTTCCCGGGACCTTACCAGTCTCAAAACTGCGAGAAGGCTCTTCTTGCAGTGGGCTTCCCACTTAGATGCATTCAGCGGTTCCCCCTCCCGACCATAGCTACGCGGCCTGCGGGTCGCCCCACAACCGCTCCACCAGCGGGTCGTCCAGCCCGGTCCTCTCGTACTAGGGCCAGCCCTGCGCAACCTTCTAAACGCCCACACCGGATAGAGACCGAACTGTCTCACGACGTTCTGAACCCAGCTCGCGTGCCGCTTTCATGGGCGAACAGCCCAACCCTTGGGACCGGCTCCAGCCCCAGGATGCGACGAGCCGACATCGAGGTGCCAAACCCTGCCGTCGATCTGGACTCTTGGGCAGGATCAGCCTGTTATCCCCGGGGTAGCTTTTATCCGGTAATCTATGGCGCTTCCACGTGCCACCATAGGTTCACTACGTCCTAGTTTCCTACCTGCGCGGCGTGTTTGCCTTGCAGTCAAGCACCCTTGTGCCGTTGCACGCCCTGGCGGATGACCATCCCGCCTGAGGGTACCTTTGAGCGCCTCCGTTACTCTTTGGGAGGCGACCGCCCCAGTCAAACTCTCCACCAGCCACGGTTCCCGTTTGAGATGCAAACGGGTTAGAGGGCTACATGCCGCAGAGTGGTATTTCACCGGTGCCTCCATAACCCCCGCAAGGGCTACTTCAACGGCTCCCACCTATGCTACGCAGCGTCATGCCGCCACCAATGACAAGCTTGAGTCAAGCTCCACGGGGTCTTTTTGTCCGGGTGTGGGTTGACGGCATCTTCACCGCCATTTCAATTTCACCGAGCCCCTGATCGAGACAGTGCCCAAGTCGTTATGCCTTTCGTGCGGGTCGGAACTTACCCGACAAGGAATTTCGCTACCTTAGGACCGTTATAGTTACGGCCGCCGTTAACTGGGGCTTCGGTTCGGAGCGTGAACCCCTCCCCTTAACCTTCCAGCACTGGGCAGGCATCACCCCCTATACGTCGAGTTGCCTCTTCGCAGGGAGCTAAGGTTCTGGTAACCAGTCGCTTGGGCCTCTTCTCTGCGACTCCCGGAGGCTGAGACGGTAAACGTCATCACCACCAGGAGCATCCCTTCTTCCGAAGGTACGGGATTAATTTGCCGAGTTCCTTAACCAGGGTTCGCTCGTCCGCCTTGGTATGCTCAACCAATCCACCTGTGTCGGTGTACGGTACGGTCGTTGAGAGACTTCTCCATCAGGCCTTTCTAGGCCGCGCAGGTGCCAGGGACTTGCCGGTGCCTTGCGGTACTGGCTCGTACTCGCTTCTCGATCAACAGCATGGGGGTACCATGCCTCCCTACCAGCTTGAACGACCCTCGTCTGGTCGCTCCCTTTCCCCCTCGACATCCCAATGGGATCAACATCTGTTCAACGGTGCAGGAATCTCCACCTGCTGTCCATCGCCTACGCATAGCTGCCTCGGCTTAGGCCCGACTTACCCGCTGCGGATTGACCGTGCAGCGGAAGCCTTGGATATTCGGCGGTGGGGGTTCTCGCCCCACGAATCGTTACTTATCCCGACATTCGCACTCGTCTTCGCTCCCCACGGGCTCACGCTCATGGTTCTCTGCTTGACGACGCTCCCCTACCACTGAGTGTATCAAAGATACACTCAATCCTGCGCTTCGGTACATTGTTTAGCCCCGGTACATTGTCGGCGCGGGAGCCCTCGACCAGTGAGCTGTTACGCACTCTTTCAAGGGTGGCTGCTTCTAAGCCAACCTCCTGGTTGTCTGGGCGCTCCTACCTCCTTGCCCACTGAACAATGATTTGGGGACCTTAGCGGCAGGTCTGGGCTGTTGCCCTTTTGACAATGAAAATTTGCTCCCACTGTCTCACTCAGTGCGCGACCGCTGCTGGCATTTGCAGGTTGACCGGAGTTGGTAGGCGGTGAAGCCCCCGCGTCCGACCAGCGCTCTACCTCCAGCAGACGGGCATACGCCTGGCTGCACCTCCATGCATTTCGGGGAGAACCAGCTATCTCCGTGTTCGTTTGGCATTTCACCGCTACCCACAGCTCATCCGATCAGTTTGTAACCTAAATCAGTTCGGCCCTTCACGCGCCATTACGCGCGCTGCAGCCTGGCCATGGGTGGCTCACACGGTTTCGGGTCTACCAGGCGCGACCATATCGCGCTCTTCACACTCGGTTTCCCTCTGGCTCCGGCTGTCTCTGCCTTAACCGGGCCACGCCTGGTAACTCGTCGGGTCATACTCCAAAAGGCACGCGATCACCGTGGCATTGCTGCCCTACGGCTCTCACTGCGTGGATGCGGTCGGTTTCAGGTTCTATTTCACTCCCCTCGCCGGGGTACTTTTCACCGTTCCCTCACGGTACTGTGCGCTATCGGTCACGATCAGTAGGATAGTCTTGGACCGTGGGCGGCCCAGCTTCCCACGGGGTTTCTCGAGCCCCGTGGTACTTGAGCTTGGACAAACGATGGATGAGTGGAAGGACTACGGGACTCTCACCCGCTCTGGTCTGCCGTTCCAGGCGCTTCGTGGTCCACACATCGCGCTCGCGCTGATCTACTAGAATCAGCCATGTCGGCTCGCAACACCACATCCGCAAGGCCTAGTAGCTTGGCACGGATATGGTTTAGACAGGTCCCGTTTCGCTCGCCACTACTCCGGGAGTTGTTTTTCTTCCTCGGGGTACTGAGATGTTTCAGTTCCCCCACTTACCTCCCTACACTCAAAGGTGAGGGTCTATGCACATTACTGCATAGGGGTTGCCCCATTCGGAATGGACCGGCTCACAGCCTGACTGCGGCTCCCCGGTCGTCTCGGTGCTAGTCTCCGTCCTTCATCGGCTGATCGTGCCGAGGCATCCTCCGACCGCACATCATGTCTTGCCTGGTCATGGATCACTCGGCGGACGTGTGCAGCGCACACGTCGCAATCAAAAATAAATCGTCACTAGAATATGAAATTGTTAAGGTGCACCTGGTGGAGCGACGGGGGCTCGAACCCCGGACCCCCTGCTTGCAAAGCAGGTGCTCTCCCAACTGAGCTATCGCCCCATAAGAACAAACGATGCGTGTCAGGACTGTTAGATACAGTGCCTGACACGCACCATTTGTTAATGGATGGTGGGCGTACCGGGACTCGAACCTGGGACCTCCATCTTATCAGGATGGCGCTCTAACCAACTGAGCTATACGCCCGCAATCCAGGAGGCACCTTGCCCCCTGACGTGTGCATCGTGTGTGTTCCCGCTCGCTTTCGGCGGCAAATCACAGCATGTGTGGAAAACTCATCTCATCTCGCCCCTGTCTTCCACCCGGGTTGGTATGCGAGATGATGATTGCGCGGAAGCCAAAGCTCCCTAGAAAGGAGGTGATCCAACCGCACCTTCCGGTACGGTTACCTTGTTACGACTTCGTCCCAGTCGCCAGGCCCACCTTCGGCCGCTGCCTCCACTCTTGCGAGCGGTCGGCCCACGGACTTCAGGTGTTCCCGACTCCCATGACGTGACGGGCGGTGTGTACAAGGCCCGGGTACGTATTCACCGCGCTTTGCTGACACGCGGTTACTAGCAACTCCGCCTTCATGGGGGCGAGTTGCAGCCCCCAATCTGAACTGAGACCGGTCTTGGTGATTCGCTGCCTGTTGCCAGGTCGCAGCACATTCCTCCGGCCATTGTAGCGTGTGTGTAGCCCTAGACGTACGGGCCATGCGGACTTGACGTCATCCCCGCCTTCCTCCGTGGTTAGACCACGGCAGTCCCTGATGACACAAATAACATCAGGCAAGGGTTGCGCTCGTTGCGGGACTTAACCCAACATCTCACGACACGAGCTGACGACAGCCATGCAGCACCGGTGGACCACCCTCGAAGGCTGCCAGCTTTCGCTGGCATGCAGGTCCATGTCAAATCTAGGTAAGGTTCTGCGTGTTGCGTCGAATTAAACCACACGCTCCGCTGCTTGTGCGGGCCCCCGTCAATTCCTTTGAGTTTTAGCCTTGCGGCCGTAGTCCCCAGGCGGTGTACTCATCGCGTAAGCTGAGGCACCGAGACGCGCAATCACGTCCCAGCGCCGGGTACACATCGTTTACGGCGTGGACTACCCGGGTATCTAATCCGGTTTGCTCCCCACGCTCTCGCGCCTCAGCGTCAGTACAGAGCCAGGATGCCGCCTTCGCCCCTGGTGTTCCACCCGATCTCTACGCATTTCACCGCTCCACCGGGTATTCCACATCCCTCTCTCTGCCTCCAGTCTTGTCGTGTACCCTGGCCTACGTCGGTTGAGCCGACGTCTGTCACACGGCACGTCCAAGACCGCCTGCGCGCGCTTTACGCCCAGTAATTCCGGACAACGCTTGCCCCCCCTGTATTACCGCGGCTGCTGGCACAGAGTTAGCCGGGGCTTCTTTTGGAGGTACTGTCCGTTTCATCCCTCCCGAAAGGAGTTTACAACCCGAAGGCCGTCATCCTCCACGCGGCGTTGCTCCATCGGGCTTTCGCCCATTGTGGAAGATTCCTCGCTGCTGCCACCCGTAGGTGTCTGGGCCGTGTCGCAGTCCCAGTCTGGCTGATCGTCCTCACAGACCAGCTACCCGTCATCGGCTTGGTAGGCCATTACCCCACCAACGACCTGATGGGCCGCACGCTCCACTGTCCGCGCCCGAAGGCTTTCCTCACTTGCGTGAGCGTACGCGGTATTAGCACACCTTTCGGCGCGTTATTCCCCACGAACAGGCAGATTCGTACGTGTTCCTCAGCCGTTCGCCACTCAATACCCGAAGGTACTGCGTTCGACTTACATGCGTTAGGCACGCCGCCAGCGTTGATCCTGAGCCAGGATCAAACTCGTCAAAAAATGGTGAAACTGTTGTGCTGGCACAATCAGTCACCGCTGTGCTTTCCGGTCCGGAGGCGAACCTGGAAACGCACGATGCACACGTCAGTTGGTAAGGTGCGATGGCGATAAAAAAACCGAGGGGTCGTAACCCACTCGACGATCGTAACACCATCAAAAACGTTAGCGCTGAAAGCGCGAAACGATGTCGTCGCTGACGGTTGCTAGTATAGCAGACACACTTGCGTGCGTCAAGCTGAATATACAGGCGAAACGTCACAAATTTGCGCGGACCAGAGCCCGCGTTTATCGCCAACCGCGTCGAACGACAACGAGGCGTAGTATACCAGTGGAAATAGGCTTGTCAAGCATAGTTGACAGGTAATTCTTCATCCTGATGTCATTGCAGCAGATCGAACATCGCTGGTACACTGCGTGAGACTATTGCGAGGCGCTTGTGGATTGTTCGGAAGCACGATTGCTGATCCGTAAAAATATGATCGCTGGTGCTGGACCGGGCCGTGTTCCTCGCCTTGGTTTCCACCTTTCGGAATGTCCAGGCTGCCGTAACTATTATCACGCCCACCGTGCCCGAAAGGGACATCACGTATCGTCCCAGACCATCGGGACAATGCACCAGTCGTCGCCTAGTACCACAACTCGACGCGGAGAACAGCGCGTCAGACGCACGCTGATGGTCGCCGTAACAGGATTGATACTGGTCGGCTTCTGGCTCGTCGGTTTGCCGCTGGCGCGCGCGGTCGATGATATCCTGGTTATGACAAGCCTCGAGCAAGCGAGCGCTGATTTTGGCAGCGTCGGGCATTTGTCTAGTCCACCCTCTATATTGGTGGCGGTAACCCCGGAACCGACGACGATGGTTCCAACTGTACAGTTGTCTGCTGAACCACCGCTGGCAACGTCCATTCCATCAACACCAACTGCATCGCCGCTTGTCACACGACGCGATATTACTCCGACCAATGCTCCTATGGGCGATCAACCTGATCGTTGGACGACTCGTGATCGATTCAGATCGCCATCGATCACGATCACGCCGAGCCGCACTGCTTCATCGTTAATATCATCCGCGAAGACGGCGACACCAGTGCTATCGTCGGACGAAGCTGCGAATGACAATCAAAACGCAAAAGCGGCCGCTGGTTCGACGACTATTCTGTTCCTGGGATTAGATGCACGCGAAGGCGAGGGGTTCATTGCACGGAGCGACGCTATTCTGGTCGCACACCTTGACCCGGAGCAAAATCGCCTGTCGATGCTGTCATTACCACGTGACCTATGGGTCACGATCCCCGGTGCAGGTGAGGGAAAGATCAACAGTGCCTTCGTGATCGGCGAGCAGGTGGGTGAAGGGGCTTCTTTAGCGAAGGAAACGGTCGGTGACGCAATCGGCGTGACAATCGATTATGTTGTTGTGATGGATTTCACAGGATTCCGCAGTCTGGTCGACGCCCTTGACGGTATCAACATCGATGTTCCAACCGAACTATACGACCCCAACTTTCCTACAGAGGATTATGGCTACACCATCGCGCACTTCCTGCCGGGGGTTCAAACGATGGATGGTGACCGTGCGCTGACCTACAGCCGTATCCGGCATCCCGATTCGGATTTTCAGCGGATGCGTCGCCAGGAGGCGGTTGTACTCGCGATCGCACGCAAGATTCGCACACGCGGTATGTTGCGAAACCTGAGCGAAGCAGACCAACTGACATCGGCGCTGCGGCCGTATATGCGGACGGATATGTCTCCTACCATGGCACTCAACCTGCTTTGGAGCATGCGGTCTGTGGATCTTTCGTCTGCCCATTACATTGCCGCCGATGGTTCAATGCTTACTGAAACGAATATCGGTGGTGCGTATGTCATCTATGCAGATGTAAGTGTTTTGCATTTTCTTGGCGCGCAACTTATCGAAGGTGTGGACGAGCAGAGTGGACATATCGATACCGGAGTTCCGTAAGCTTCGTTCAAACATAAGGTGTTGTACATATGAAATCCGATACGTCGGGGTCAGAAACTAGGTCACTACCCTACAAACATGTGTTAGTGATCCTCAATCCAAGTTCAGGGCAACATTCCGAAGAAGAAACATGTGCCCTGATCGAAGAGTATTTCAAGAACGCGGGATGCGAGTTCGAGATTCGTGTTACCAAGGGTGAGGGTGATGCGTTAGGATGGGCGAAGTCTGCTGAACAGGATGGGTTCGACCTGGTGCTCGTGGCTGGTGGCGATGGCACGATTATGGAAGCCATGAGCGGTTTGATCGACAGTAAAGCCTCTATCCCACTGGCACAGGTGCCAGTGGGAACCGCCAACCTGCTTGCACGCGCACTCGCAATTCCAACAGATATTGCCGAATCGCTTGATGTGTTATCAACAGGACGTGAGGAGCGGCTCGACGTTGGGTACCTCCCCGAGCAGAAGCGCTATTTCGCGCTCGTTGCCGGGTGCGGGTATGATGCACAACTCATCGGCGATGCAACGCGTGAACTCAAGAATATCCTCGGCTTCGGTGCCTATATAATCACTGGTTTTACAAATTTGTTTCGCCTACGCCTCTCACGTATTGAGATGACTGTCGACGGGCGTACTGAGCGCTTTCGAGCGAACACGGTCATGATCGTCAATGTCGGCGAAATCGCGAACATCGGGATCAAACTTGGTGAAAACATTCATCCTCATGACGGCAAGTTAGATGTGATCATCGCGAAGCCGGCGTCTGTCCTCGGGGCGCTTGGCATTTTGTTGCGTATCTTAACGGGACGTTTCAAAGGGACCAACGACCTACGCTATGTGCGCGTCGAGCGGGTTTCGATCAAGGCCAAACCGGCCCTTCCCACCCAAATCGACGGCGAGGCGCTCGGCGAAACGCCATTGGTCATTGAAACGGTTCCTGGTGGTGCGCTCCTGTTGGTTTCCGCCGAATACAAGGCGAAAGCAGAAGCGGAACAGCAAGCATAAAAAAGGGACAGTACGCCAGGCGTACTGTCCCTTGCGTCTGTATAACGACTTAATCGTCGTAGAGTGGTGTGCTCAGGTAGCGCTCACCGTTGGACGCGACAATAAAGACGATCGTCTTTCCCGCGTTTTCAGGACGGCGACCGACCTGGATCGCCGCGCTCGCGGCTGCCCCGCTCGATATGCCAAGCAAGATTCCAGCGCGACCAAAACGGCGTGCCGTGGCATACGCATCATCGTTCGTGATGCGGATTACTTCATCATAAATATCGGTATTTAAGATATCGGGGATGAAGCCAGCGCCGATCCCTTGAATCTTATGTGGACTTGGTTTGCCCCCCGATAGCACCGGTGAAGCGTCTGGCTCGACGGCGATTGCTCGAAAGCTCGGTTTACGTTGCTTGATGACTTCGGCAACACCAGTGATCGTTCCACCGGTTCCAACACCTGAGATCAGAATATCAATCTGACCATCAGTATCATTCCAAAGTTCTTCGGCAGTTGTGAGCCGGTGGATTTCAGGATTTGCTGGATTCTTGAACTGCTGTGGAATGAATCCAGTCGCATGATCCTGCAATAGGGCCTCTGCCTGACGAATTGCGCCGCCCATGCCTTCGGGTCCCGGCGTCAACACGACCTCGGCGCCGTATGCCTTGAGCAGTTTGCGCCGCTCCATGCTCATCGTTTCGGGCATAGTCAGAATGAGACGATAGCCTTTGGCGGCTGCGGCGAGCGCCAACCCGATGCCTGTGTTGCCAC
Organism: uncultured Chloroflexia bacterium; assembly: GCA_963790835.1. Taxonomy (GTDB): domain Bacteria; phylum Chloroflexota; class Chloroflexia; order Chloroflexales; family Kallotenuaceae; genus JBBSGA01. The sequence continues at coordinate 73,676 of CAWBPU010000002.1, read as the reverse complement.
TCGTTGGTTCGATCAGCACCGTTTCGCCGGGGGTAATCTTGCCGGCTTTTTCTGCGGCTTCGATCATTGCCAACCCGATACGATCCTTCACCGAGCCACCAGGATTGAAGAACTCAAGTTTTGCCAGAATCGTGGCATCAGTGTCGTTCAACGTTCCAATGTTGACCAGTGGAGTGTTGCCGATTGTGTCTGTAATGTTCGCGTAAACGTTTCCCACCCGATATCCTCCATTAAGCATTGACTACCCGAGCATGTTTGTTAACGACAGGTGGCGGTACTGCTGCATCCGACATCCGATGATAACGGAGCAATCGTTGCACCAGTCCGCTCATCGTCCATCAGTTCGCGGCGACGTGAACGAGCGCCGCCTCGAACAACTCCAACGCTTGATCGACTTCGGCTCGCGTCACGGTCAGCGGCGGACAAAAGCGGATCGTTGATTTACCACACGTCAATACCAGTAGACCTTGCCGGAACGCTTCGACCATTACCGCATCCGCTCCGTCATGATCAGGCTCCAGGGTTATTTGGTCCTTAACCAATTCTACACCGATCATCAAACCACGACCCCGCACATCGCCGATGGTCGGTGTTCGGCGTGCAAGGGCGCGGAGTTGTTCCTGAAAGTATGCGCCGACATCGGCGGCGTTGTCCATCAAGGATTCCTCGACAATACTCAGGGTTTCATAGGCGGCGGCACAGGCGAGCGCGTTGCCGCCATATGTGTTACCGTGCGCGCCGGGTAGCCAGTTTGCGGAAAGGTCGCTGCGGGCGATCGACGCCCCAATGGGCATTCCTGATCCTAAACCTTTGGCACTTGCGACGATATCCGGCACAATTCCGCTGTGTTCGAATGCCCAGAACTTGCCGGTGCGCCCGATGCCGGACTGTACTTCGTCGAGCACCAACAGGATACCGTGCTTGTCGCACAGCGATCGCAGTCGGGGAAACCAATCTGCGGGTGGTACGATGTAGCCGCCTTCACCCTGCACTGGTTCCACGACGATACAGGCGACCTCGGTGGGTGGCAGCACGGTTTCGAATAACGTATGCTCAATGTAGTCGAGACAGGCATCGACAACCGTTTCGGCGGTCGCTCCAAGTGGTGGGCGGAATGGATTTGGATAAAAGGCATGGTGTACGCCAGGGAGCAATGGGAAATAGCCTGCTCGCTGACGTGGTTTCGATGCGGTCAGTGAAAGCGATCCCATGGTACGCCCGTGGAACGCGCCATAGAATGCGATGATGCCCTGGCGCCCTGTGGCATAACGTGCGAGCTTGATCGACGCCTCAACCGCTTCTGTGCCTGAGTTTGTGAGGAACACGCGCCAATCGTGCTGTTGCGGCATCAGCGAGGTCAGCTTTTCACATGCCTTGACTTGTGGCTCGTTATAAAAATCTGTGCCAGCCATATGGATAAATTTGGCTGCTTGTTCTTGAATTGCCTTGACGACACGTGGATGGCTGTGTCCGGTCGCGACGACGGCAATGCCAGCATTGAAATCGAGATAATGATTGCCATCAACGTCCCAAACATCACATCCTTGTCCGCGTTCCATCACGAATGGGTATACACGCCCTGATACCGGTGACAATACTCGTCCATCGCGTTCGACAATGGCTTGTGCTATAGGGCCGGGTCGTTGCGTTACGAGCTCATCTGTTGCATTCGCCACGCTGGCCTCCTTAAATAGAGTACATTGTTGCTCACATGAAGTCCTTTTCGTGAATATTCGTTATGCCTTCCGCGCAGGCTGTTGAATCTGCCCGATGATGCCTTGAGGCTAAACGTACGTGTGTAGGTTGTGGTGCATCATATGCACTGGGGCTAAACGGATTCTAGCCCTATCTATTGGCCCCGTCAAAGATATACACGAGAAGCGCATGTATCAGACCTGAACATGAAACAATCGCGGCAACATGCTAGTCATCGGGGGCGAGTTCATCCGCGCTTACCCAGCGCAACGAACCGGTTGGGCAGATAGTCAAGCATGCTTGGTCTGCGTATCCATGGCAGCCATCACACTTATTGGCATCTAATCTAACTGGCTCTGGACGCCGGATTTTCCGCATAGCTTTGTTGAGTATGCCGGTCGTCGGCGGATACAACGGAATCATCGTGATTGCATCATATGGACACGCTGTAGCGCATTCTCCACATCCTATACACTGGTTATTCACAAACAGAAAGCCGTCGTTCCCCAGGCGAATGGCATCGGTCGGACACGCTTCGACACATTCCGGGCTCCAGGTGCAGTGCATACAGGTTGTCGGCACGTCGAACTTGCCGAAAGGTGTTCCGTTGAGCCGCAGACGGGACGAACCGAAACGGTCGCCACAAGCACGTTCGCATAATCTGCATCCTGGTGGACACATCGACGGGATACGTGCAAGAACTTTTCGCCCACGCATGACACCAGAGGCTATCGCGGATTCAAAGAACTCGATGTTGACTGGCTGGGACCCTTCCTGGAGGCGCTGTTGGGCGATAGAGCGCATTTCTTCAAGGACGGATGGATGGTCTTCAAACAATTGATTGCATGTCGCGATAGGCAGTGACAGGATATGTAAGGGCGTTAGGGCAATAATATCAGCGACGGTTGTGCCGAGTTGTAAAAGTTCCATCTCGCCGAAAAAATCGCCAGGGGCCAGAAGTCCCACTTGATGACCATTGCGCCCGACCGTCGCCTGACCTTCGGCGATGATATGCAGCGCTTGCTCGTCAGATGGTTGTACTCGTTGTCCCGCCGCTACGCTCGTCACCTTGACGATATCGCCGCGGTCGATGTGGCTTTCTTCTAACTCGGTTGCGATCGTAAATCGTTCGATCGTACTCAGACCCGCAAACATTGGTACTCGTGCGATCGTCGTTTGCAACAGCCGTTCCTGATGCGAGCGGTGCAGTTGTGCGGTGAACGTCGGCAAGAGTGACCATAGAGGAATGAGTTCATCGTACTGTATTTGTAGGAGCAGCACAGAGGTTTCGGCATACGCTGTTACACGGCGATAGCGCGAGCCAAATAGCCCTCCTTCACCGAACAGATCGCCGCGCCCCAATACCCCGAGGACAACCGGATTGCCGTTGGCATCAGCACGCGAAAGGAGGATCGAACCTTGGAACACGATGTACAATGCCCGTCCGATATCATGCTCGGAGGTCGCCTTCATGCCAGGCTCGTAGGCACGAAAACTGAGAAGTGGTGCGAGCAGACGCCGTTCAGCATCGGACAGCTTAACGAGACTATCGAACTGTGCCAGGGTGGCGGCACACGCCTCGATGTCTTCCGGTTGCCAACGTGTAGCCTCTGGAAGTGACTCATCAGCAGAATGTAGTTCAATAGACTGAAGTGCCATGTCTCGCCTCTGAACATAGTATACGCGCAACCAACAAATTATGACACGACCAGTGAGGTGCTGAGTGTCATTTCAGCCCACTAAGAGCGCAAGGATGTGACCACTTTCCGGCTCCGTGTAGTGCTTCAATAATCCATGCTTATATTGGGTAAAATCTTAGCCATCGTCGGTTGCAAAAACAAGTACCGCGTGGTACTATCCTCCACGGCTGAGGCGAGTAGCTCAATTGGCAGAGCAGCGGTCTCCAAAACCGCAGGTTGCAGGTTCAAGTCCTGTCTCGCCTGCCAATGATCTGCAAGGTTCGTTGAGTAGGTCGTCTGTGAAATGTCGGGGTGTGGCGTAGCCTGGTAGCGCACCTGAATGGGGTTCAGGAGGTCCCGCGTTCAAATCGCGGCGCCCCGACCAGTTTTTACTATATGCTGAGAGCGTGCCGAAGTGGCGGAATGGCAGACGCGGCGGTCTCAAAAACCGTTGGGCGCAAGACCCGTGTGGGTTCGACTCCCACCTTCGGCACCATCACATGTCAACCGTATGCTGATCGTATGTAGCATACGGTGATATCGTCGGGGCGTGGCTCAGCCTGGTAGAGCGCAGCGTTCGGGACGCTGAGGCCGGAGGTTCGAATCCTCTCGCCCCGACCATTCATCGATACGGCCTTCTTCAAAGAAGGCCGTATTTTTGTGTGCACAGTATCCTTTGGTCTATCCCTATAAATGATTCCAGGCTAATTCACCGTCCCAAATCAAATGCTCCGCTCGGTGGCTCATCGAACATACGATCGGGCTATTGTTGCGTGGGTACCTAAACGATATGATGGGGCATATGCCAAAGGATGGTGATGCTTCGTGACTTGTAAGAATTGCTCAATGAAAGAAATATCATGTGTAACGTGTCGAGCGGCTTTGTGTGCTGAGCACGCGTTTTTGGGACATCCGCTGATTACATTGCGCCAACTGCTGAGCACCATCGGCCTGACAGCATTTCGCGCTCCTGCTATGCTGGGCGATATCCTGTTCAAAGAGATGGGTCACTGTTCCCTATTGTGAAGCATGCCGCAATAGAGTTGCAGCGCAGCGCCAAACCGAGCAACTCAAATTTGCTGGCTTAATGCTCGCCATTATGCTGATTGTCATCGCGGTCCCAACGTATCTGCTGTTTACCTGAGCCAATGTTACACGTGTAACCTTACCGCAGGAATAGGTGACGCTCGTCACACTGGCTACATAGCGGCGCTGGCGGCGTTTTATCCCAGATGTCTATTTTTGCGCTCGCGTCGTCGTTATTCCCATTTGCTTGAAACCTTCTTGCCTCGCTCAATTGTTACACATGTAACATTCTGCTCGAAACTCATAGCGTGCTGTGCTACAATGCGGTTGACGGATTGCCCAAAACCGCAGCGAAAGTAGACATGATTACAGCATTTGCGAACCAAAAAGGCGGTGTGGGCAAAACGACCACCGCCGTCAACCTTGCAGGATACTTTGCAAAAAGTGGTCGGCGTGTCCTTTTAGTCGATCTTGACCCACAGGGAAACGCCGCTACATGCCTTGGCGTCGATAAATCCACGCTCGAAACGACTGTCGGCGACGTGTTGCTTGGCAGCGCCACCGCCGACCATGCGATTGTCCCGACGCATCGTGAAGGCTATGACCTGCTCCCCGCGACGCCGGACCTGGCCGGTTCATCAGTCGCCCTTGCCGACATCGAGCGGCGTGAATACCGCCTCCGGGATGCACTGGCCACGCTATCAACCGCATATGATTCGATCTTGATCGATTGCCCGCCTTCGCTTGGGTTGCTGACTATCAATGGGTTGACAGCAGCCGACCAGGTGATCATTCCATTACAATGCGAATATCTCGCCCTGGAGGGACTTGCGCAGTTGAAGCAGACGATCGATCTGGTTCGTCTACGGCTCAATCCGAGTCTCCATATCGGTGGCGTGCTGATGACCATGTACGATGGACGCATCAACCTCGCGCAACAGGTCGTCGGCGAAGTCCGACGTTATTTTCCACATCGCATCTTTGATACATTGATCCCGCGTAACGTGCGCTTGAGCGAAGCGCCAAGCCATGGCGAATTGATCGCCGAATACGACCCACAAAGTCGTGGCGCACGCGCCTATGAATCGTTAAGTAAAGAGATGCTGCAACGCGAAGTGACATCATAATGACTCGACGACGTGGCCTTGGCACTGGACTAGGTGGACTTATTGCGGCCGATGTTACACGTGAAACCGCAGGCCTGCGCGAAATTCCAGTTGCAGCGGTGTTGCCAAACCCTCACCAACCACGCGGACGCTTTGCCGACAATGCGTTGGAAGACCTCGCTGCGTCCATCCGTGAGCATGGCGTGCTTCAACCGCTGGTAGTGACCGAACTTGCGGGCGGCGATTACCAACTCATCGCAGGCGAACGCCGATGGCGTGCCGCTCGTCGTGCGGGACTTGTTACAGTCCCGGTGGTTATTAAAGAAGCAACGCCACAACAACAGCTTGAAATTGCTCTGATCGAGAACATCCAGCGCGCCGATCTGGATGCGATCGAGGAAGCACGCGCATACCGCGCTTTAGCTGACGAATTTGATCTGACGCATGAACAAATTGCTCACCGTGTCGGCAAAAGTCGCTCGCTCATTACCCAGATGATCGGATTGTTGAAGCTACCGACGCCGGTTCAAGAACTCGTGTCGAATGGCGACCTGTCGATGGGGCATGTTCGCCCGCTACTGACGTTGAAAACAGAGGTAGCCCAACGCGACGCAGCCCGAATTATCGTTGAACGTGGGATGAATGCTCGACAGGCTGAAGCCCTTGCAGCGCAATGGCGTACCCAAAACCCGGATGCGGCCCAAAACGCTGTCGATGAGCGGATAAGTCCCGAGGACAAGGCCGTGACAGACAATATGCAGAGGTCGCTCGGTGTTCGCGTTGATTTACGTCGCTCTGGCAAGGGTGGAAAGATCGTTCTGTTCTGGGATGATGAAGAAATGCTGGATGCGTTATACCAGCGTCTAACGGGATCCTAGACGGGGATATACTAATGACCGCACGCGCACATATTCGACGGGTGGCTCTTGTTTCACCGTACGATTTTGCCGCGAGCGGAGGCGTCAACGCGCATGTACGACACCTCGCGACGCAACTCCGACGCGAGGACATCGACGTCACGATCCTGGCTCCCTCGTCGGATCGTGAGCAACAGGAACCAGGGCTCGTAAAACTTGGTCCGATCACATCGGTCCAGATTAATGGTTCGGTTGCACGTACAACCTTGTCGCCTGGTGTCACCGAAGAAGTTGCCTCGTTGCTTGCCCGAGAACGCTTCGACGTTGTACATCTCCACGAGCCATTCGTGCCGATGCTACCGCTATCAGTGCTAAATGCCTCGCATCTGCCAAATATCGGTACCTTCCATGCCTCTGGTCAGCGCAGTTTAAGCTATGCAGCCAGCCGTAGGTTTGTCCAATGGCTGGCTCAACGTTTGACGGTTAGGGTCGCCGTGTCCGAGGCTGCTGCAGCGTTCATTCAACGCTATATCGGTGGTGATTATACGATCATCCCAAACGGCGTCGATACGGAACACTTTCGGCCCGACGTGCCGCCTGTCGCTGAATGGCATGATGGGCGACCGAATGTGTTGTTTGTTGGACGCTTCGACGAACCGCGTAAAGGATTCCCTGTTCTGATCGATGCCTGGGCAGATGTGCAACACGCACGCCCTGATGCGCGTCTACTCGTTGTTGGGCGTGGTGATATCGAAGGCGCACGCGAACGAACCCACAACCTTGGCCTGGAGAATATCCACTTTGTTGGTGCGGTCGACGACACAACGCTGGCACGCTATTACACGACAGCCCAGGTATTTTGCGCGCCTTCGACTGGCCAGGAAAGCTTTGGTATCGTGCTGGTCGAGGCTATGAGTAGCGGAACGCCGATCGTTGCATCTGATATCAGTGGATATCGCCAGGTGTTACGCCATCGTCAGGAAGGATTGTTAGTCCAACCGCAGCAGCCAAGCGCACTTGCTACATCATTGCTGCATATCCTCGATGATGCTAAGCTACGGGCGCAGTTTGGAAAAACAGGAAGGGAAACAGCGCAGCAATACGCCTGGGCCGGTGTCACGGATCGTTTGTTAGATGTCTACGATCAAGCGCGTACACTCCACCAGCTGCGAGAAACGCCGAAGTTGCTTATTTCTGTTCCGGTGTCCGAGACTGATCTACATAGTACAGCACCACAATCACAATCTGACGCTGTTCATGCCTTTGATCCTGCTATAGCATCGTCCCAAGCGGTTGGCGATGTACAACAATACGTTACACGAGGAGAAGATCCGATGCTCCCGAAATCTTTGGAAGATCGTGTTCGGGCGCTGACCCAGCGGGTCGCCGGACAGCTTCTTGGACGGTTTGGCATATCCCCCAACACGATTACGGCGGTGGGCTTATTGCTGACGCTATTGGTGACGGCGACGCTATGGTCAGGTCATCTTGTTTGGGGCGGCATCCTGGTGTTAGTCACGAGCGCGTTCGACATGTTCGATGGCGCGCTTGCACGCGCGACCGACCGAAAAAGTGCATTCGGCGCGTTCTTCGATTCAACGGTCGATCGCTATACTGAAGCCCTGATTCTGCTTGGCATCTTATTGTATTACGAAAGTCTTCCTGGCGTGCGCTGGGAGGTTCCACTGGTATATATCAGCATCGTTGGATCGCTGATGGTGAGCTATACTCGTGCCCGTGCCGAAGCGCTGGGCTTCGACGGCAAAACCGGCATCCTGGCACGTCCTGAGCGGATCATTTTGTTATCGTTTGGGTTATTGGTAGGCTGGCTACCATTCGCGCTTGCGATCCTGGCCCTATTCACGAACTTTACTGCGGCGCAACGTGTCTACTATGTGTGGGTTCAGGAGCGCCGTAACAATCCCCGCCCGACGATCGAAAAGGTGCCACGACGCAGCCGCCTTGCTTCACGTGATCACCATCCGTCTTGATTATGGAATTGGCGAGTGCTAGAATACATCTGTCACATGTGTAGTATGTGACAAGGATTCGCGCTCGTGGACGATGATGTCCCATTCAATATATGGATCATCTCATAGGAAGAAGCCGCGCATCGTTGCGGCTTTTTTCGTTCCATCGTTCGCGGGTCATCCGTGTTTCTATGGAGGAAAGACAACGATGTCTGATCTAGCCATGGTGGCTGAAGTCACCAACCCCTTCACAATCGCCCAGCACCAATTCGATCTCGCCGCTGAACGCCTTGGCATCGATCAAGGGATTCGTGACATGTTGCGCGTGCCGCAACGCGAACTCGCGGTAAATTTCCCGGTCAAGCACGACGATGGGTCGATTCATATCTATACTGGCTATCGTGTCCAGCATAACATCGCACGCGGACCCGCCAAAGGTGGCATTCGCTATCATCCTGCCGTCGATATCGACGAAATACGTGCGCTCGCCATGTGGATGACATGGAAATGTGCGCTGGTCAATATTCCCTTCGGCGGTGCAAAAGGCGGCGTGATCGTCGATCCAAAGATACTCTCGAATTCGGAGGTCGAGCGCCTTACGCGACGCTATGCCGCTGAACTCATGGTCATCATCGGGGCGGAGCGTGACATACCAGCACCCGACGTGAATACGAACGCCCAAATCATGGCCTGGTTCATGGACACGATCTCGATGAACAAAGGCTATACCATTCCTGCGTCGGTTACAGGCAAGCCGCTAGGGATTGGCGGCTCGCTAGGCCGTGTCGATGCCACAGGTCGTGGCGTAAGCATCGTGACCCGTGAAGCAGCGCGCCATATAGGGTTGCCAATGCGAGATGCGACGGTCGTCATTCAGGGCTTTGGCAATGTCGGTAGTACGTCCGCCGAAATGCTGGAACGCATGCATTGTCGGGTCATCGCGGTAAGCGACCTAACAGGTGGGTATTACAGTCGCCAGGGCCTTGATATCGCGGCGATGCGGCGCTATGTGCAACAAAGTCCGCACCGATCGTTGGTTGGCTACAACCAGCATGGCATGGAGCGTATGACAAATGCCGAATTGCTCGAGCTGCCATGCGATATTCTGATACCCGCAGCCCTGGAAAACCAGATCAATGCCTCCAATGCTCACCAGATCAAGGCACGCCTGCTTGTGGAAGGAGCAAATGGACCGACTACACCTGATGCGGACGAAATATTGGCGGATCGCGGTATCTATGTGGTCCCCGACATTTTGGCGAATTCTGGTGGTGTTACGGTTTCCTACTTCGAGTGGGTGCAAGGTTTGCAAGAGTTCTTCTGGTCTGAAGAGGAAGTCAACGAACGGCTCGAACGTATCCTCACACGGTCGTTCTCCAGCACAGTCGAACTGGCGGAACGCGAACGGATAACGCTACGGCTTGCCGCCTACCTTGTGGCAGTTGAGCGTGTCGCCGAAGCCACGACACTGCGTGGCATCTATCCATAGGCGGTTTGTGTAAACAGTAGGTTCGTGGATAATAGCCACGAACCTACTGTACAATACATATTGTTCTCTGGAAAGACTTTACACTTCCATGCAATCACTGCATGTCTGTTACGAGTTCCGCATATTTTGCTGTCAGTGAACGCGCCGCAGGATCGTTAGCTCCCTCGGCGATAATGTGAAAGAACGGGCCGTCAGGGTCGGGACGAATCAATACCCATTCCTCGCCAAGCTCGATCCGCACGCCGTCGATCTGCTCGGAACGGCGGGTCGCGTAGCGTTCGTTCAGGATACGCATGACCTTGCCCTTGTTTTCCCAACGGCACGCGACGCGAACCTGGGCCATGTAATAATGCGGCAGGTTGAGCACAACCTCGGAAAGCCTAAGCTTCTTGACCGCTAGCATTTCCATCACCTTCACCGTGGCAAACATGCCATCTGCGGTTGGATAGAAGTGTGGGAAGATCATATGACCGGACTCGTCGCCAAGCAATAGCAAGTCACGATGGTCCGCCGCGAACTGCATCATCGCTGACAGGGCCGTGCGAGTGCGAATGATTCGTCCACCATAGCGTCGCGCGATCTCCTCGAAGGTGCGTGGGGCGCTGACTGGCACCGCGATGGTGCCGCCACCGTAACAGCGAAACATCAGATCTGTTGTCACCGCCAGCATCTGAAGCCCACTGAGGCGGCGACCCTGGTTATCGACCATGAACATGCGTTCACCGCCAGCGTCCATGCGCACGCCGAATTCCGCGCTGAGGACCGGCACGATCTTGCCAAGTTGCAGCATGCCCGCTTCGAACTCCTGCGGCTTGGGAAACATGCGCGATTCATCCAGGTTGGCATTGAGTTCGACAACATCGCAGTGAAGTCGTCGTCAGGACAGTCGGTAGGATATTCGTGGCATCGACGCTGGCATAATCGACCACCAGCTTGAAGTTTTGCGATAGCGGCAATACCATCTGGTGTGAGTGCGCTCAGAAACCCGTTGATATAGGTTTCTTCGACGTTCGGGGTATAGCCGATGCGCCCGATCTCGTCCAGGTACACACGGCGATAATCTTCGCGGAAGAAGTAGCTCTCGATCTTGCGTTCGGTTGCCGTGTCGATGTCGATGCCACGGCTGTCGAAGAACTTGATGTCAGCGATCCGGCTGTCGTAGGGCGACAAACGTACATGGATACCGCCCGCCGCACCCGTTGCGTGAACGAGGTAGCGGGCTACCGGAATCTGCACGTTGCGTACATCGCCGACGTTCACTCCCGCCGAAGGAACACCGGAGATGATGGCACGTTTCAGCATCCGTGGCGTATAGTGAGCGTCGCGGTTGATCAGCACCGTCGTGTTTTGTGGCAGGATGCCGCCATAGGCCGCGCCGAGTTTGGCACAGAACTCCGGTGTGATATCGACGTTGATCAGGCCCGTGATACCATATCTGCCGAACAAGGTGCGGCGTCCCTGCGACCCCCAGATCAAACTGGCGGTGACCCGCGCTCCTTCGTCGATCTGCTTACTGGGCCAGATTTTGACGTCCGGCAGGATCGCCGCGCCGCTGTTGATGACGGTATGATCGCCGATGACGGCACCTTCGGAGATAATCGCGCGACTCTTGATATTGCATTGACGTGCGACCAGTGCGCCCCGCAACTCTGCACGCTCGCCAATATATGAGTTGCGCCAGATAATCGAGCGCTCGATATGTGCCTGCGCCTCTATGACCGTATAATCCCGTATCACGGTCGGCCCGCGAATCACGGCACCGCTTTTGATCTTGACGCCTAGCCCCAGGTACATCGGTCCATGCAATTCGGCGTCGGGTGCGATCTCGACATCGCCATCGGTCCAAATATCGTCGCGAATACATTGGCCGAGCCGTGGCAAATGTACTTTGCCACTGAGGTAGTCGGCAGTCGCTCGCATGTATTCCTGAAAGCTACCAACATCGGTCCAATAGCCGTCAGCAATGTAGCCGTGCAATAGTCCGCCCTGTCGCAGCACTTCGGGAAATACATCCTTCGACCAATCCACGACCTGGCCGCTTGGAATAGAGTCGAAGATACGCGGGTCGATCACATAGATGCCGGTGTTCACTGTATCGGAAAAGACTTCGCCCCACGAAGGCTTTTCAAGGAACTGCGAAATCGAGCCATCATCCGTCGTGATGATGACGCCATATTCGAGCGGATTCGGCACGCGCTTGAGCGTCAGGGTTGCCATGGCACCTCGCGCCGTATGCGTCCGAATCAGATCGGTCAGGTTGATATCGGTGAGTGCGTCGCCTGAAATAACCAGGAATGGCTCCTGGAGCATATCCTCGGCGTTCTTGACACTTCCGGCGGTACCAAGCGGCGTTTCCTCGACTACATACTGGATATGCACGCCGAATGCCGAACCATCGCCGAACTGATCCTGGATCACCGTGGCGAGGTATTGCACTGTCACCACGATATCAGTGATACCGTGTAGTTTCAATAGTTCGATCGTATGCGCCATAACAGGACGGTCAGCCAGAGGGACCATTGGCTTGGGTCGGTTGATCGTGAGTGGGCGTAGTCGCGATCCTTCACCGCCTGCCATTACTACAGCTTTCATATCTCGATCCTTGAGTTATGCTTTCGAATGAAGGTGGACGGCAAGGACATATATATGCGTATTATAGTCGTGTCTTTGAGCATACGTCACGCCAACGTGAACATTACACGATTCGATCCCCGAATCGTGTTGCTTATTTCCCTATACTTTGGGGAGATCCCACATATTTCACCAGGCGTTCGGCGGCGGTATGCAGCGTGTCCAATGACTTCGCGAAGCAGAAGCGAGCCATTAATGGCGCGCGCGTCCGGTCGCCATAAAAAACCGAGGGTGGAATCGCGGCGACACCGACCTCGGTCGTAAGGTATCGGCAGAAGCTTACGTCGTCGACAAAGCCGGATGACGCGATATCTGCCATCACGAAGTACGTGCCTTGTGGCGATACCACATCCATTCCCGCACGTCGCAGCACATCGACTAACAATGTACGTCGTTCGTGATAAAACGTGTGGAGGTCATCATAATAGCCGATATCTGGAGCCTGAGTGAGCGCCTGCGCCATCGCGGCCTGAAAGGGCGTGGAAGTCGCGAAGGTCACCCATTGATGCGCGCGCCGGATCGCGTCGGTCAGTGGGGCTGCCGCGATGGCATAGCCGATTTTCCAGCCTGTGACGCTGAACGTCTTGCCGGTACTATTGATGGTGATCGTGCGTTCCCACATATCAGGCAGTGTCGCTATTGGCACGTGTGTTCCCTCATAGACCATGCGATCATACACCTCGTCCGCGATAGCGATGACGTCATGCTCGCAGCACAGCGCCGCAATGACGTGTAGCTCGTCCATGCTAAACACCTTGCCAGTTGGATTATGCGGTGTATTGAGCACGATTGCACGGGTTCGGTTGTTGAACGCGAGCCGGAGATCGTCCTCGTGAAAATGCCAATGTGGCAAATCCTCGGTGGGTGGATGGAGGGTTACATAACGTGGAGTGCCTCCCGCCATGATAATATCGGGAATATATGCATCATAGGCTGGTTCGAACACGATCACCTCGTCGCCGGGATCGACGAGCGCCATAATGGCATCGAACAATGCCTCGGTCGCGCCGCTCGTGACCGTAACTTCATGCACGGGATCGGCTTCTAACCCGTAATCGCGTGCGTACGTTTGTGCAATCGCATCGCGCAAGCTAAGAAGTCCGGGTGCAGGTGCGTACTGGTTGTGGTCCGCCGCGATCGCACGTATCGCTGCCTCCTTGACCAACGCCGGACCCGCGAAATCAGGGAACCCCTGCGATAGGTTGATCGCGTTATGCTCCAGGGCCAGTGCGCTCATCTCGGTAAAAATCGACGTTCCAAACCCTTGAACGCGCTGCGCCATCACCCGACCCATAAACCTTCTCCCTTGCTTCTAGTTCGTCACTGGAATTCTTGTCATGCTAGCATACCTGCACCGCTGTGCCAACATCCAGCACTATGGTACAGAGCTTGTGCAGAGTCAGGGGATGGACTGCGGCTGAGCCATCTGGCGTCACTCCGAGCCGCCGCGAGCAATCTTTCCTACGTTGAAAAGGAGAGCAAGATTCGTCGGCTGTGGACCCAGGGTGACACAGGTGCGGACTTTGTACAAGCCCTGCACTAAGGTATAGTGTACGCTCCAGGCTATTCGACGTGCGACTGTTGCATCCCACCATATGGCTTTGACCCAAGGATAGGGTATGATGAAACGCAAGGAAATTCAACGGGTGATGTCATGCTCGTGTTCCAAATCATCGTTTTTGGGTTCGCCTGGTGGCTCGGATTATATCTGCTGGTGCGGAATATCCGACGTGCCGCACTTTGTCTCGCGGGTTGTGGCATCATTGCCTACGCGCTGGGACTGGCCTGCACTGTTCTGAGCGAGGTCGCCGGAGCAGGAAACGGCACGGCTCTGGCACGGGCGGGTGCAGTATTGCTGTTGTTACCGGCGACGTGCTGGGCTGGCACGATCCTCGAATTACTGCCAACAGGTACATCACTTCGGGACCGACTGGTGGTTCTGTGGCGCGGCGTGTTACCCCCGCTGATCGTGCTGGTCGTGGTGCTGGGTATAAGCACCGACCTGTTGATTACGACCGTCGATGGGCAGGTCGCTGCTGGACCACTCTACCTACCTATCGCGTTGATGCTTTGGCTTCCCTTGGCGGGAGCGTTTCTGTTGATGGCACGCGCATACTTCACCGGGCAGCTTGGTAAACGCAGGGGTCTGGTGCTGGCAGTTCTTGTGCTGTTCCTGATCAGCAGCGGCGCGCTAGCGACGCTTGTTGGCGGCATCCCACGCTCGCTGATGATCCTGCTCATTGGCGTCGATCTGGTGCTTCTCGATATCGCTATCGCAGTGCTCGACGCTTTCGACGAGGGCGAAACGCTGTTGCCGGATATCACACGCTCGTTCGTCGCTGCTGCTGTCGCGGCATTGTTCTTTGGCGGGCAGGTCGTGCTGGCGCTGGTGGCGGGATTGCCGTTGTCAGTGGCGACACTCACGCTCCTGCTCACCACGGTCGCCAGTGCCATCGCGCTGATAACATTGACGAGTCCCATCGCGGCGCTGCTCGATCGTGTCGTATTCGTGCGTAGAGCGTCCCTGCAACAAGCACGTTCCGACCTGCGTGTTGTCGCCGATGTGTTGCCACGAATGGACGTCGGCCTCGATCTCGCGCAGCTTGACGACGCCGAACTCACCCGCGTCACGCGGCGGGCGTTGAGCCACTACGGCGATCTGGCGCGGCTGGCCTCCAATCCATTGACGCAATTGCCGGGTCTGATCGGACAGGATCGCAGCGCCGATCAGCTTGAACGTGCGGTCGCGCTCAAAGCATTGCTCGCCGCCAGTATCGAGCGCCTCAAGCCACAAAGTGGCGACGACTTCGGCACATCGGATGAATGGCGCTATTACAACGTACTCCATTTCCCATATGTCGTAGGACTCAAACCCTACAGCCGTCGTACCAACCTGGACGGTCTCGACGATGTAACGCGACGCGCTTTGGAATGGTTTCACTCGTCCGTCCCCGAACGTACACTGTACAACTGGCAGACGGCGGCAGCGCGACTGGTCGCGCAAGACCTGCGCTCGCGCCAGATTAACGGCGCTCACTAGCCTCGAAACTGCGCCTCCTCCTATCGGCACCGATCAGCAGTATTTTTAGCACCGTTTGGCAGCGTTTTCCATAGTATTGGCAGTCCTCGAAGGCCTATGGTGATGCCATGCAATTGACCTGAAGGAGGTTACGCAATGGCAACGCAAGCACGAACGGCGGCACGAGTGGAACGAACGGATGGCGGGCGATTCTTCCGCAACGTCTTACGCACCGACGGTGTGGTGTGTATGCTCCTGGGATTGGCAACCGCCATCGAGTCGGCTTGGCTCCCCGGCATCATGGGCGCGGGTACGACCGCGTTGTACATCGAATTGGGCATGGTATTGGCGGCGGTGGGAGCATTTCTGGCGTGGCTCAGCACACGAACCGTGGGACGCCGCACGATGCTGGCGGTGCTGATACTCACGACGTTGACCGCGCTCGATGGGATTATCTTGATGCTCAGCGGTTGGGTGGCTTTGACGACGGTGGGTTTCTGGATCGTAGCAGCAATCACTGACATCACCGCAATCATGGCGATCGCGTACTATCTGGGATTTCGTCGGGCGGGATAATGGCATAGGCAAGAATGCGGCGTGCGAGCGCCGCATTCTTGCGTACTCACGTGCTAACGGGTGTATTAGGACCAGACATGCCTCTTGCCGAGCACGACACAATGTACTGAGCGTCACTGTTTCTCCATAACTCCAATTAAAAGGCAAGGGCGCTGGCTCGAAAGCCAGCGCCCTTGCTACGCATCCCGCAGGATGGTCCGCTATTAGTCGTTGTCGATGATGGTCAGCGTTGAGGTTGCCGTGCCGATTGATGCGTTGACCGCACCGCTCAGGGTCAA
Source organism: uncultured Chloroflexia bacterium (assembly GCA_963790835.1). GTDB lineage: Bacteria > Chloroflexota > Chloroflexia > Chloroflexales > Kallotenuaceae > JBBSGA01. The sequence continues at coordinate 57,350 of CAWBPU010000002.1, read as the reverse complement.
GGTAACCGTTTCGTTGGGCTCATCCGTCGTGTCGTTGATAATCGCCACAGTGAACGTCTTGCTCGTTTCGCCCGGTGCGAACAGTAGCGTGCCACTCTTGGCGGTGTAATCGCTGCCTGCTGTTGCGGTTCCGTTGCTTGTAGCATAGTTGACGGTCACTGATTGTGTCGATGCACCATTGAGCTTGACCGTGATGGTCGCGGTGCTGGCGTTCTCGTTGACGCTCACGGCGGATGCACTGAACGACAGCAGGTCGTTGGCGGCAATCGTCACCGTTTCGGTCGAAGGATAACCCAGCACTCCATTCGTCGGTGCGCTCAGCACCATATCGAATGTTTCAGCACCTTCGGCAAGCGTCTCATTGCTTATAGGAACGGTGATTGTCTTTGTCGTCGGTTGCCCCTTGACGAAGGTCAACACACCACTTGTTGCAGTGTAGTCGCTGCCTGCCAATGCCGTGGCATCCTTGGTGGCATAGTTGACCGATACTGAACGTCCCGCTACTGGTTCCCCTGTCAAGATGACGTCGAACGTTGCGGTGCCGTTGCTTTCATTGATGATAACGCTGCGTGCGCCTAGTTTGATAACCTCGTTATCGATGTTGGTCACCGACACGTCCAGCACGGCCTTATCGCTGTATAGAGGATCCGACGACACTGTTCTGCCGGTTCTGATCGAGTAGGTAATGTTGCCGTCTGCCAACGTATCGTCAACATTCTTGATGGTCACGGTTTGCGTGGTACGTCCGTTCTCGGGTGTGAAGGTCAGCGAAGCCGGAGAAACCGTGCCTTCGGTGAGGTCCGAACTTTCCAGCGAAATGGTCACATCGCTGGTTGGTTCGCTGGTCAGCGAGATGTTGAACGATGTCGATCCGCTGCCGCCTTCCGTCGTCGTCAAACCACTCAGTGGTGATACTTTGATCGAAGCAGTATCGTTATCCGTATTGGTAATTTCGGCATCGGCAGCGTTCAGTCCGTTGTAATTCTCGTCCGCGCTGCTAGCGGGAGCCGTCACGATGTGATAGAGGATGTTGCCATCGACCACGAAATCGTTGACACCCCTGGCAGTAACCACCTGCCCGGTTTTCCAGTTCGCCGATGTGAATGTCAGCGATGCCGGAGAAACCGTGCCTTCGCTAATGTCATCGCTCGTCAGTCCGATGACGACGTTCGCCGATGGTTGGCTGTCGAGGGCGATCTTGAAGCTTACCGTCCCGCTTCCCTCCGTGGTCTTAAGGCCTGGAAGGATCTTGAGGGAAATGCCTGGTGTCGCGGTATCGTTCGCCAGAATCGTGACGGTTTGCGTGCTGGGCTCAACAATGGAGCCGTTGTTCGGGTCGCCCAACGTAAGGACAAAGGTTTCGTCATCTTCTCTTGTCGCGTCGTCGATGATTGGTACTGTGAATGTGCGGGTGGTCTGGTTGGGCAAGAACGTCACGGTACCGGTTGTCGCTTTGTAATCGCTGCCCGCAATCGCAGTTCCATCGCTGGTTGCATAGCCGACAGTTACTGTCTGACCTGTGTTGATACCGTTCATCTTGACGCTAACGGATGCGGTTCCCGCGTTTTCCGCCACGGTGACGTTGGTCACGCTGAAATAGAGCGCGTCGTTCGGTGCGATATTGACGGTATGTACCGCTGTGCTACCTACAACGGTGTTGACCGGATTGCTCAGTTCGATGGTGAAGACTTCGTTCGGTTCGCCAATGAAGTCGTTGTTGATGGGAATGGTGAATGACTTGGTGCTTGCCGGTCCCGGCGCCCAGGTCAGTGTCCCTGTCCTTGTGGCGAAGTCAATGTCTGCCGAAGCCGTGCCGCTCTTGGTCGTGTAGTCGACTGACACTGGGCTTTCAGCCAACACAGTACCTGTTACCTGCACTTTGATCGAGGCCGTTCCCGCGCTTTCGTTGATGGTTGTGCTGCCTGCGACGAATTTCACCGACTCGTCGTCACGATTCGTGACGCTGACATCGGAAACTTCTTTATCGTCGTAGCTAGGATCGCTGGAAGCGGTATTACCTGTGATGATCGAGTAGGCGATGTTGCCGTCGATAATCGTGTCGTCAACGCCCTTGACCGTCACCGTTTGCTTGGTTCGGCCATTCGCGGGTGTGAATGTCAACGATGTCGGTGTGACGCTGCCTTCGGTTGCATCCGAGCTGCCCAGGGCGATTGTTACATTGCTGGTCGGCTCGCTGTTCAGCACGACCGAGAACGTCGCTACGCCACCGTTTTCGATGGTTGTGAGGTTGGCACATCGGATTGACCGTGACACCGGCGGTATCGTCATCGACGTTGGTAACATTCACATCGTCGACTTCGATATTGTTGTAAAGCTGATCGTCGCTGGTCGCTGTGGTCTACGATCGTATAAGCCATGTCGCCATCATCAAGGAAGTCGTTGACGCCCTTGACGGAAACCGTCTGCGCGGTCGCCCAGTTCGTCGTTGTAAACTTTACGGATGCGGGGTTGACCGTGCCTTCGGTCGTATCGTCGCTGACAAGCGCGATCGTGACATCGGATGCGGGCTGGCTCTTGAGAGCAACCTTGAAGGTCACGCTGCCGCCGGCCTCAGTTGTTTTCAACCCTGCGGCTGCCGTGACGGTGACACCCGATAATGCGGTGTCGTTCGCCAGAATCGTGACGACTTCCGTGGAAGGCGTCGCGAGCGAAGCGGTGTCAGATGCCGTAAGGACGACCGAGAAGGCCTCGTCTGCTTCCATCGCCGCATCGTTGAGAATCGGCACTGTGAAGGTCTTGCTGGTCTGGTTTGGTGTGAACGTCAGTACGCCACTGGTAGCGGTGTAATCGGTGCCTTCGGTCGCCGTGCCATCGCTGGTCGCGTAGCCGACGTTTACGTTTTGTGTCGTGTTGGGGCCGTTGAGCTTGACTGTGAATGTAGCGTTGCCGACCGTTTCTTGCACGCTGACGGTGCTGACGCTAAAGGAAACGGCGTCATTCGCAGGAATGTTCACTGTCATCGTCGTCGGGCTAGCAAGGATGGTGTTGGTCGGTGCACTCAGCGCAACGGTGAACGTTTCGTTTGGCTCGCCCGTGGTATCGTTGTTGAGTGGTATGGTAATGGTTTGTCGGGTCGGCTGTCCTTCTTCGAAGATCAGCGTGCCTGTGGCCGATGCGAAATCGACGTTACCCTGCGCGCTTCCATCGACCGTTGCGTACTTGACCGACACCGGACGATTCTCGAGGACAGTCCCCGTGACCTGTACCTCGACGTTCGCTGTTCCAGCGCTCTCGTTGACCGTCATGGTGCTGGTGGAGAACTTTACTGCCTCGTCGTCGCGGTTGCTGATGTCGACATCATCGACAACAATGTCATCATATTTCGGGTCGCTCGAAGCCGTGTCCCCAGTGATGATTTTGTAGCCGACATCGCCGTCCACCAATGTGTCGTTGACACCCTTGATCGTCACAGTCTGGTCGTTACGTCCATTGGCGGACGTAAAGGTCAGTGTGGATGGTGTAGTGATGGTACCTTCGGATGTGTCGTTGCTTGCGAGGGCGATCGTGACATTGCTGGTGGGCAAGGTCGCCAGCTTAACTTTGAACGACGTGGTGCCACCCGTTTCGGTGGATGTCAGATTTGGCAACTGCGTGACGATCACGCCTGCGGTGTCATCATCGTTGTTGGTGACGCTCACATCCGAAGCGTTCAAACCGTTATATGTGGTGTCGCTACTCGTCGCGGGTGCAGTGATGATGCTGTATGCAATGTTCCCATCGGCGACGGAATCATTGACACCCTTGGCCGTGACCGTTTGTAGGTTCATCCAGTTCGACGGGGTAAACTTCAGCGATACCGGAGAAACCGTACCTTCGGCTGGGGTTGAACTGCTGAGCGGGAGCGTCACGTCTGCAGTTGGCTGGCTTGTCAGCTTCACCTTGAATGTGGCGGTCCCACCTGCTTCCGTTGTGGTCAATCCTGAAGTGGGCGTGATATCAAAACCTGCTGTATCGTCATCCATATTGGTGACGCTTACATCGGATGGGTCATACCCAGAATAGTTTAAATCGCTGCTCGTCGCGGCGGCTGTCACGATTGTGTATGGGATATCGCCATCGTCGACAGCGTCGGTGACACCGCTAACCAGGACAGGTTGGCTGGTGTTCCAGTTATCTTTGGTGAATGTCAGGGTCGAAGGGGCAACGGTTCCCTCAGTTGTGTCCGAACTCGCCAGAGTGAACGTCACATTTGCTGTGGGTTGGGTGCCAAGCACAACTGAAAATGATGCTGAGCCGCCCCCTTCCGTGGTGACAAGCCCTGTCGTCGGGCTTATCATAATGCCAGTTTCTTGTACTGCATACGTGTCCCGGGGTCCTGGAACCATACACAACAAAGCAACAAGTGCACTTGCAACATACTTACGCTTGGTCATCAAACAATCCTCCAAAATACCGACTATCGCTACTAGATGGTGAACGAACCGATGGTGATACCGATTTCGAAAGCGCTTCGTAAGCGGAGCACCAGGCGCTACGAAGCCAGAACATACACACAACGAACTACGCGCTCGAAAGCGCTAATGATGACTACACAAAGAATATGGGTTGAATAAAGCTGATATCGAGCCTGGAAGATACATCGACGTCTATCTATCTGCCCAGGTTTGCTTATGAATATGATAGCCTGTGGCACCATGTATTCCACTAAGCCGTAGGTCCTTGACCTGCATGGTACTTGACCTCATAAAGATTTGAGATCATACGTGGAGAAACAGTCGTCGTGACGCTGCAGATCTCATCGGATGGATAGCCTTGATTACATCAATATCCTGCTGCGCTACGTGGTTTGCTGTAAGTGCCATACAGGACTCAAGGATGTCAGCAAAGAGGTGTATCAAGTATCATTATTGTTTCATGTTTGACGCTGTACAGCGTGTGGTGGGTCCGCTATCAAACAGCAATCCTGTTTGACCTAGGCGTATCGTCGTCGCCGTACGCTTTCGCACGGTCAACACGACAAGAATTAAACAACAAAACACCCAGGGAGTTTGTTCTGCTCCCTGGGTGTTTTGTTGCGAGTAGGTGAATGTCAGGACGCGAGTTGTCCTACGGCTTCGATGTATTCGAGCGACTGATGCCGGAAGTAGGTGTTATAGAGTTCGGCGTAGTGACCTCCACGAGCTAGTAGTACATCGTGATTGCCTTCCTCGATAATCCGACCTTCCTTTAACACGATGATACGGTCCGCATGGCGCACCGTCGAGAGCCGATGCGCGATCACGATGCTGGTTCGATGACTCATTACCACGTCCAATCCTTCCTGAATCTGCGCCTCGGTGAACGGATCAACGCTCGCGGTCGCTTCATCCAGGATCAGGATGGACGGATCGTGCAGCAACACACGCGCCAAAGCGACAAGCTGGCGCTGGCCCATCGACAACTGATTGCCGCGCTCGCCCACATCCGTCTGTAAACCGTTGGGAAGTAGTGGGACCCACTCGCCGTTGCCAAGTTGTTGCGCGGCAGCGAGCACCTCGTCGTCCGTGGCATCCTGCCGACCGTAGCGAATATTGTCGGCGACGGTTCCCGCGAACAGGAATGGTACCTGCGGCACGATGCCCAGGTGTCGACGATAGGCTTCCAGGTCAAGGGTACGAATGTCGCGGTCGTCGATCAGAATGTGGCCATCCTGGAACTCGTAGAATCGTGCGATCAAGCGTGCGAGACTCGACTTGCCCGCACCGGTATGACCGACCACCGCGATCGATTCCCCGGGCTGAATCATCAGCGAGAAGTCGGGCAGCACCACCGATTCAGGGTTATAGGCGAAGCGCACCTGCTTGAACTCGATTTTGCCCTGCACCTCTGGGATCGGTTCTGCTGCCGTCTGGACGACACGCGGCTCGGCGTCGATCAAAGCGAACACACGCTCGCTGGCGGAAAGCCCCTGCTGGAACTGGCTCCAGAAGGACGAGATGCTGGTGAGTGGGAACAGGAAGATCCCTAGCCCTTGCACGAACAGATACCAGTCACCGGTTGACACGGAACCATCGAATACACGCAGGCCACCGAAATAGATCACGGTAGCGGTGCCGATTCCCGCGATAATATCAAGCATCGGAAAGATGCCGCTGAACACGAGACCGCTGTACAGGTTGAGGCGATACGCACGCTTGTTGACGGGCATGAAGTCCTGATACAACGTGCCTTCCTGGCGAAACCCTTTCGCGACGCTGATGCCGCTGATCGACTCCTGAATCAAGGAGTTGACTTCGGCGCGGGCGCGTTGCGAGTTACGGATCGTGTAGCGGGCGATGCTGCGGAACGACAACGCCAGGAGCACGACCAGTGGCGCGATCGCGAGGGTAAACAGCGCCAGTTGTGGGTTGATCGTGAATAGAACGGCTGCCATCACCACGACCAACAAGACCTGGCTCATCAGATCCATGACCAGCGTAATAACCGTTGAAAAATCCTGGGTATCGGATGTAACACGCGCCACGATCTTGCCCGATGCAAACTCGTCGTAGAAAGACATATCACGGCTGGTAACGGCGTTGAAGGCATCTTCGCGGAGCGCCAGAACGACATCGCCCACGGCACGCGCCGAATTGCTGCGATGAATGAAGTTAAAAACCCAACGGATCAGGGATAGCACCATCACCGTCGCGCACAGCACGATAAGGAAGGTTGTGCTGGGGCGCGAACCATCGGTGGGGGCGATCGCGTCGATGCCGCGCGAGATCAGCAACGGCACGCCCGTACCGACCAACGAACTCAGGCCAATTGCTCCCGCCACGAGCGCCATTGTGCGGCGATGCGGTCGAAAATATGTGAGGATACGCCGCACCAGATCGCGGTCGTTGTATTTCCGGTCATATGCCTCGGAATCGAGGCCATCCATAACAAAACCCACGCACTACCTCCATTTATCAGGTGTTAGGCGTCGAAAGACGGTCACGATATCGTCGGGACAGGTTGCTGCTGCGACTCGTAGCGTGCGAAGATGCGCTGGTAAGCATCGCTGCGTTCCAGCAGTTCTTCATGGTTGCCTTGATCGACAAGCTCGCCCTGACGTAGTACCAGAATGCGGTCGGCCCAACGAATTTGTGATAACCGGTGCGTGATCAGCAGCGTCGTGCGGCCTTCCAGTATGCGACGCATCGCCCGCTGAATCTGGTCCTCGGTCGCGCTATCGATCGCACTTGTTGAATCGTCCAGGATCAAGATTCGTGGATCGGTCAGGAACGCACGAGCGATTGCCAGTCGTTGGCGCTGACCGCCCGAAAGTGTGACACCGCGCTCGCCGATAACCGTATCGTAGCCTTCCGGGAATCCCATGATGAAGTCGTGTGCCTGGGCTTCACGTGCAGCCTGTTCGATCTGCTCGCGGGTGGCACGGCCGGGCGCACCAAAGGCGATGTTCTCGGCGATCGTGCGTGAGAATAAGAACACGTCCTGCTCGATGGTCGAGATCTGCGACCGCAGACTTTGCAAACTCCATGCTCGTACGTCCACATCGTCGATCAGAACCCGACCAGAGGAGGTGTCATAGGTACGGTTGACGAGCTTGGTGAGCGTACTCTTGCCAGAGCCGGTCTGCCCCACGATGGCAACTGTTTCTCCGGGACGTGCCGTGAAGCTAAGATTTCGGAGCATCAGGTTTTCGCCGTAACCATACGATACATTGTCGAAGACGATCTCGCCTTGCATCGTCTGCACGGTGCCAGACAAGTTCTCGTCTAGTTCGGTCGCGGCGTTCATCAGTTCCAGGATACGTGCCGCACCTGCCAGACCCATCTGGACCAGCGAGAACGTGAAGATCGAGATGAACGATGGGAACTCCAACACACCCAAAAGGCCCATATAGGCGATGATCTGCCCGATCGACAGGCCACCATTGATGTACAGATAGATCGCGTGGGCGAATCCTAGCGCATACATCAAACCGAAGAACATGACCGGTAGGTAACGTGCCTGAATCTACCCTTCCTTAACGGCAAGATCGCGGAAGATACGTGCGTCGGTAGCGAAGCGCTTACGCGCTGAGCGTTCCTGCCCGTAGGCCTTAACGACCTCGATCCCACCGATGGATTCCGTTAGTCCCGCGTTCATAACGCCGAACTGCGCCCGCGCTGCGCCCGCCACCGGATTGAGTTGCCCGGTATAGCGGCGCAACGACCAATAGAAAGCGATCAGAAAGAGCATGGGAGCCAGCAGCAATTGCGGATCGAGAAAGGCGACACCAATGATCGGGATCACCAGACCCAGCATCGAGTTGAAGATCATGCTGAATCCAGGATTGACCATGGCATTGAGTTGGCGCACATCGTTGGTGGCGCGTGCCATGATGTCGCCGATCTGCTGACGGTTATGAAACGTCTGGCTTTTGCCTAACAAGCTGATCATCAATTCTTCGCGGGCGTCACGTTCTAGTCGTTGTGCCAGCAGTTCAACCGTACCGGCTGAACATAAGCCAATCAGACCCTGGATGAAACGCACCCCCAGTACCAGCAGCGCAACGCCCGTAAGTGCTGCAATGCTTCTTTGTGGCGACAGCATCAGGTCGAACGCTTGTCCAGTCAGGATCGGCGCATACGAGAACAGCCCCATTTCGCTGACGCTCAACACCACGACCAGCGCGGGCAACAACGGATATCGCAACAGATGTGACGTGATCCAACGACCTGCTGAGCGTCGGTTGTATAGATATTCATCCGCAACGGTGAACTCACGGTTGTTAGGAGCAGGGGTGGATGGCGGTTGTTCGCCATCACTTACAGGAACACTTAAAGCCATATGGCCTCCATACCTCCGAAGGGGTGGCGACGACACACCATCAATAGTGCGTCTCCTCAAATTGACGCTCATCGCCAATGCTTGTACCATCATACAGTACGATTGTGACACGTACAGCCACGAACATGATTATGCACAAATCCACGTAATACACATCTTTTTTCACAACTCAATCTGTAAATTATTACAAACCTATTCTCAATAATGAGAAGCCACACGTATATTGTAGCGTCGTGCTGACTTGTCGTGTGTCAACATATGGAGCAGGATGTCCTAGTGTAACCAGTGCCAGTCCAGTGGTGTACTGGTCGTTCGATCAGAGTATAGTGGTCGGTCGATCAGGACACACGCGTATGAGGCGAAATGGACATAACGGCTCGGCTCAGAAATGCGCGACCGATACCGTGATGATTGGATGGCATCAGCTCGAGGCTTCCAACGTATGCCAGCGTATGTCCTTGTTGTTCGCGGCTATGATCCGGCGCTAGTGACTATCGCTCGAAGACGTAGTATGCGAGCGGCGGCTTCCTAATCCGAACAGAAAACGGATGGGCCAGGTCAGCCAGCGCAGCGGTGTATACAACAGTGCGATCAGCCGTAACACGGGCGGCCAGATCTTGTTGAGTGGTTGCAGGAATGAGACACGGGCAAACACGATCGTCAGGCCAAGGATCAACAGGGTGATCGCGAATTGTAATAATTCACCGGTATGGATATGGAACAGGTCGTCCAGGACCAATTCAATCCCGATCGCGAGGATCAGCAGATAGGCGGCATGTTGTAGGGCCGGTTCCCATTCGATCATGCGACTGAACATACCCGCGGCGAACCGCATCGTTACGATGCCGATGGCGACGCCCAGCAAGACGATCCAGTAGTTATCGGAAAGTGCGACTGCTGCCACCACGTTGTCGATGCTAAACGCCAGATCGGCGAGTTCGACGCCGATCACCACCGACCAGAACCCGCTGTATTGCTTGAATTCGTGGTTCGTTTGTTCCTGAATCGCTTGCTTGTGACCAAGTTCGGCGAGGTGGCTTAACGCCAGATACATCAGGTATAACGCGCCCAGCAAGCGGAGCCATGGATTCTGAATCACCACAGTGGCGAGCGCGAGCATTAAGCCGCGCCCAAAGTACGCACCCAACAAACCTACCTTGAGGGCAGCCTGCCGTTGTGGTCCAAGCAAGGGGTCGACGATACGACCGAGCCAACGCATCGAACGGTGCCACGGCACCGGCTCGTTGGCGGGCAGACGGGCGACCATTGCTCCTAGAACAGCGGCGTTATCGAGCGACAACACGCCTTCTAGGAATATCAGTTGTACCACAACCACTATCAGTGCAAAATCCACAGTTTCGTCCTTGAATTCGTTCGGCGCGGCTGAGATTGCGCATATACTTTCATATGCTTGCTCCAGGCAACACCGCAGTTTACCATTGTTGAAATGCGTTTGTCGCACAGATGCCGTACACTACACCACGATGCGAGCGGCGAAGGAGAGCTTAAACCATGCGTGTGTATGGACATAATCAGTCACAGGGACCGTCATGGCTTGTCGCTATTGTAGTTTTCGTTCTGCTTATCGGCGCGGTGCAGGTGTTCCGTGACCGTACCGGCGGTTCGAGCGCACTTCAACAGCGTTTCGCCGCGCAACCCGCATCGGAAGGTGTGCCGCGCATCGACCTACCGCCCCTGCCTGAGGACATCGCTGGCACTGCACGAACTGCGCTCGCACGGTTGCAGTCGGGCGCTCCTGCTCGTGCACTTACTCCGGTCGCTCAGAACCAGCGTTTACGTGTTGAGATCACGGGCATCCAGCAGGTTGAGGCTGGTTTGAAGATCAGCGGCTCGATCAGCAACACTGGTTCACAACCTTTGCCTGTGTCGTTGAATGCGTTCCAGTTTACGGACGGAACCGGTACGATTTACACGGCGCAAGGCGATGCCGCGACAACGCTCCAACCCGCACAGCGCGCGCCGCTTGAACTGACACTGCCGATCCAGGGGGCGCAACAATTGACCCTGAACGTCGAACTTGAGGGAGATTCGCCAATCCAGATGGTGTTGCTTCAGCAGCAGTAGGGTGGCTTTGCTCATAGGGACACAGTAAACGCTCCCAGGATGCCCATCGTTGGGCAGCCTGGGAGCGTGTACTGCAGGATCGTCTGGAATGATGCAGGTTAGTTCGTGGGATCTCCGTCGCCAGATTGGAATAATCAAGAGCGCCACGACTGACGAAATTGAAAGCGTGCTCATCCTTGCCGCTGTGCTGCAAGCTGCAGCGTAGCTCGCATTCGTATTTCACGCCTGGAAACGGGTGCGGATGACCCGAAAAAGATTACGCCGCGTAACATTACGGGGCTGAGGATTGTGGAACACTCAGATTACGCACAGGCACGGGTGAGCGATAGACTTCACGGCGGATTGTACCGTTGTCATCCAGTTCCCATAATGAGGTGCGCGAAAGGTCGCTTGGCGAGGTCTGGGGTCCGCGTAGGCCAGGGCGCGGTGCCGTGCTACGCGTCACAATCAACTGGTCGCCCAACACTGCGACCTCGCCAATCCCCGCGATCGTTTTTCCACTAAGGAGTTCGTCCAGGGTGCCGTCGGCGGCACGCCGAAGCAACGTGTAATTCTGCACGACTTCGGACGGGCAGGCGGTAATGAGATACAGTAGCTCGCCATTCTGAAAAACGAGCGGGCGTTGCCAGAAGCCTCGCTGTTCGACGGCGACTTCTGTTCCGTCGAAGCGCAACAACACCAGGTCGGCTCCTGCCCGATCCCTGCGCAACGCTTCCACCGCAAGGAGCGTGTCCCCGACCACCACATCGCCGATGCCAGCATAGTGCGAGCCGGTGAGGAGCTGTGCCGACACTTCGCGTTCGCTGCCGTCGTCGTCCTGTACGAACAGCACGCTTGATCCGGCGTCGTTGGTGCCGTGATAGATCAACCTGCTGTCGGGCAGCCATTGGGCATTCGAGCGATTCCATTCGTCGTCGGTTGCGGTTACGGCCTGTGGCTCACCAACAACGATCGAGGCCGTCCATACCGAAAGATGCGTGGCTGGCGCGGTAGCGGTGTTTGACGTAAAAGAGACGGTTCTGCCGCTCGGTGCGAAGCGTAGGTCGGCACAACCCCCCGCATCCGCTAGTTGACGCTGATCGCCACCGTCGGGGTCCATAACCCATAAACTGGCACGAACGCCGTATGGCAGTGCCCCCGGCTCAGCATCGGCGGGCGCGCGACACACTGCCAGCGTTCCACCATCAGGGGAAACAGCCAGCGCAGTTTCGAGTTCGGTCGTCGTGGTCACCGGTCGCGCACGTCCTGCTGCGAAACGCCATACATCGTAGTTCTGGATGAAAAAGATCGGCGCATCCGGCAAGTCGACACGTCCTGCCGCCTGACCCAGAGGATCGCTGGCGGCGTCGAGGCGCGGTGTCCGATCAACTTCCACGATGATCCGCGACGGCTGTTCTTCCGCAACGACGCGAAAAGCCAGCGTACGACGCAGTCCAATACCGACGAGCGTTCCCCGCGAACTGCGCGGGTCGGCGACGAAACTGACGCGCTCGAACGAATCTGCTCCGGTGATGACGATAGTTTCACCCAGCGGCGATGCGTACCACGCCTCATCGTGTGCCCAATCGTCGAGATCGAGCGCTAGGATGGTCGAGCCAGGAGCGTGTTGACCGTCTGGTCCCGCCAGGTCGTTCCAGCGCTGTGCTTCGATACAGGCCGCCAACCCATGCAGCGAACCGCTTGTGTCGGCGAATGTGAGTGTCAGGCGGTCGATCTGATCGAGGCGCTCGGCATTTACCGATTCAAGACGCGTTGAAAATCGTGCGTCATCTCCGAGACCAAAGGGCGTATCGCAGTAGCCCATGTTGGCAATTTCAGGCAGGACGCTTGGTGTTGGAGCATCAGAGGGAGTTTCAGGAGGCTCAGTCGTGGTCGGCGTTGGTTCGGGTGTTCTCGTTGGTTGTGTGGTGGGTGCGATGGTAGGGTCCGCTTCGACCGTGAGTGGTGGCGACGGCACCATTGACGCGGCGGTGGAAGGGTTGGCTGGATCGCTGCTGGTGCGTTGCGCCAGCGGCACTCCTGCTGGAGGCATATCAAGGGAACACCCCAGCAGGAGCCATACTACAGCCATTGAAATGACCTTGAGCGTCACTACGTAATCGCCTTCTGGGTCATGCGGAGAATGTACTTAGCCGAACGCGCCGGTCTGGACCACTTTGATCCAGCCTCGCCGCATCGCATAGACGACTGCCTGGGTACGGTCGTTGACCGCAAGTTTTCGCAGGATCGACGAAATATGGTTTTTGACGGTCTGGTTGCTGATCGCCAACTTGACGGCAATTTCCTTGTTGGTGCGTCCAGCGGCGACAAGTTCCAATACTTCGATCTCACGGGGCGACAGCGGCGAGTAGATATTCTCTACGTCCTCCTCGGCGGTAAGGTTGCGGAACTCGGTCAAAACCAGTGAAGCGATCTGAGGTTCACTCAGCACGACTTCGTTGATCGGGTAATCGCCACGCCGCACTTCCTGGAGCACTTTGAGCAGGTCTTCCCAGGGTACGTTACGCGGTATAAAGGCGGCGATACCAGCCCGCAACGCCTTGATCATCGCTACTGGCTCGGTGTCAGCGCTCAGCAGGATAATGCCGATGTTGGGATGTGTGCGTTTAATGGCATGCGCGACTTCCAAGCCGTTAATACCGGGCAGATCCATTTCGATCAGAACGATATCAGGGTTGGTGTAATCGACGAGTTGAATTGCCTGCTGACCATTACCGGCTTCGCCCGTAATACGAAATTCGGGATGACCAGCAAGGTGATACCGTAGTCCCTGGCGAAACAACGGGTGGGCGTGGACCAGTACGACGCCGGATTTACTCACGGAACATCCTTCCCTTTCTGCCCATATGAAGACCGCAGAATATTGCAAACACGTTCACAATCCTCGTACTTTCGAATGAGCATGCATCCGTTGATGGAGCCAACAAGGGCGCTTGATACTGCATTCTCCCTTACGTTCTACAAGGTTGTTCCAGAATTATACGGCATTCTCCGTGCCATACGCAATACGGGTGCTGATAATAAAATTATGTCAACATTACAATTTGAAATGTGGTACAACTTGGATGCCGAATAAACGCTGTTGATCGCAACAAATTCTATAATCGAGCCAAGGATTGGAGTTCAGGACGTTATGACGATTTCCGCACTAGAAGCCTTGTCGCCGCTGGATGGCAGATATCGCGCCGAGATGACACCGTTGGTTGCCCATTGCTCGGAAGCCGCCTTGTATCGAGCGCGTGTGCAGGTTGAAATTGAATATCTGATTTTCCTGGCACGCGCCACCGGTGTTGAGTTCGTTCCGACGATGAGCCCACAACAGCAGGGCATGTTACGCAACCTGTACCGCCAATGGAACCCGCAGTCGGCGGAGGAGGTAGCCACCTGGGATCGCAAGGTCAACCATGACGTTAAGGCCGTCGAGTATTGGCTACGCGGCAAACTTACCGAGTACGGGATGGAAGCATGGCTCGAAGCGATCCACTGGGGGCTCACCTCGGAGGATGTGAATAATCTATCCCATGCCTTGCTGCTGCGCGGCGCACGTGACGAGGTGTTGGTTCCGGCACTACGTGACATCGAGGCTGATCTACGCGCCTTCGCGCTGCGCTACGCCCAAACCCCGATGTTGTCGCGCACCCATGGACAGGCGGCGACACCGACGACGCTGGGCAAGGAAATGAATGTGTTCGTCCATCGGTTGCACCGCGCCATCGACACGCTGCAAAAGGTGCCGTTGTTGGGCAAGCTCAATGGTGCGACCGGCACCTATGCCGCGCAATATGCGGCGTTGCCTGAGGTCGATTGGCTGACATTCAGCCGCGCCTTCGTCGGCTCGCTACAACTCGACACGACGATGTTGTCCACGCAGATCGAGCCGCACGACTACATCGCGGAACTGTGTGACGCGCTCCGGCGCGCCAACACGATCCTGATCGATCTCGACCAGGACGTATGGCGCTACATCAGCGATGGCTATTTTGTTCAGGCTGCCGTGGCGACCGAGGTCGGCTCTTCGACGATGCCACACAAGGTGAACCCGATAGACTTTGAGAATAGCGAAGGTAATCTGGTGCTTGCAGGGGCGTTGCTCGAAGCCTTCAGTCGCAAACTGCCGATCTCGCGATTGCAGCGCGACCTATCGGATTCGACTGTGCTTCGCAATATGGGTGTGGCGTTCGGGTATAGCCTGCTGGCGTATCGCCGTACCATGAAGGGGTTAGCCAAGCTACGTGTGGATGATGCGCTTCTCCATGCCGAACTCGTCGAGCATCCGGCGGTGCTGGCTGAGGCGATCCAAACGATCCTGCGCCGCGAAAATTATCCTGAGCCCTACGAAGCCCTCAAGCGCCTGACACGCGGCACGACGCCGACGATGGCGGACATCGAAACATTCATCGATGGCCTTGAAGTCAATGATGACGTGAAAGCGGAACTGCACGCGCTCCGTCCCGAAACTTACACAGGCTTGGCGGTCAAACTGGCACGTTTAGCACCGTAAGCCTGGATCTAATGCTGACACAAGCAGGAGTGACGCCATATAAGCGCCACTCCTGCTTGTGCACACGTCGCGTCACTCAAGCAAGTTGATGGTAGCCGCTACGGAAGTACACCAGGGGTTTGCCCTCGCTGACGCTCGTCCCTACGACCTCGCCCATAAAGACCGTATGATCGCCGCCAACGGCTTCCTGCACGACACGACACTCAAGCGTCGCCAGGGCGTCGTCAAGCAGTGGAGCGCCGGTTTGTCCGAAATGGTAGGCGACGCCCTTGAACTTGTCGGCCTCGCGGCTGGCGAAATGGCGCGACAAGCGTTCGCCGTCTTCGGCGAGAATGTTCACGGTAAATAATCCCGCCTCATGGATCGCGGCATGGCTGCCCAATCGCCGATCGACGGAAATCATGATAAGTTGTGGATCGAGGGACAGCGATGTAAACGAACTGACCGTCAGGCCAAAGTACACATCGTTCAGCACTGTCGTCACAACGGTCACACCGGAGGCGAAATGACCCAAGACACGCCGAAATTCATATTCATCTATAGCCAAGGCCGTAACCTTCCTGTATGCGAGCGCCCATTAGGGAATGTAGCAAGCCTATTGTAAACGACGAACGACGAACAACCAACGATGTTTTATCCGTTCACGTAGCGGGATTGTGTCATGACGTTGTGTGAAGAAGTGTTCGTGCATCGTGTGTACGCGCAGAATCTTACCGACATCGTCTGCAATGGTCATTCTTTCGTGGTCAGTCGTCAAATTCAAGTGAGCGTCGGAAACGAGCACAAGCAACGCGACTGGGCTGCGGAGAGGTGCTGGACCTTCCCGCGCCCAATTGCGCTGTGCTCTCAGGCGCTTACGCAATCGCGCCGGGTTGCTGGTTCCGCTACTCGTATGGTGCCAAGACCTCGGTTTTTGTTACGGATGGATCGTGTTAGCCCACGTTTCGTCGATCTGTAATGCCCCTTGCCGCAGAATACGCGGCGGGGACACCGAAACATCTACGATCGTCGATGGAACGTCGCCCGCCGTGGGACCACCATCCAGGATCAGCGGCAACCGTGCGCCGATCTGCGCGGCCACATCAGCAGCGGTGCGTGGATTCGCGCCACCATGCAGGTTGGCACTGGTGGCGGCGAGTGGCTGTCCTAGCAGGCGAATTAACTGGCGTAGCCAGTCGTGATCGGGGACGCGCACGGCGACGGTCGAGCCGCCCGCTAGCAGCGATGTCGGAAGATGCGCCGCGGCCGGAACGATCAAGGTCAACGCCCCAGGCCAATATCGCCGCCCGATTGCTAGCGCCAGCGGTGGGATCGACGGGCAGACCGTAGATAGGTCTTCGGGGTCAGCCAGCAGCAACGGAATCGCCTGTTGCTGCGGGCGCTCCTTGACCAAAAATAATTGCGCGACCGCCGCGCCGTCCAACCCCGCCGCTCCGACCCCATAAACCGTATCCGTGGGAAAGGCCAGCACATTACCACTTCGCAGTACATTGAGCGCTCGGTCGAACGTGGCTGGATCATCGATCGAACATATATCACCGAACATACAACACCATCCTATTTTTGCAGGTATTGTGTCGAGCGTTGCCTAAGTTGTCAAAAGTGTGCAGCATACTTCCATACGTCCTTGTCACACATATGACGCAACGCGGTGGGTGTGATGTGTTGAAGCAAGCCTGATGTGGTGGCATCGGAGATGCGGGTAAGTGTTCGACCATCGCGTGTGGGAGCGTTTCATGCGACGATAGAGCATATCATGCAAAGGGTGGGTGTATGTCGCTGGAGGACGTGTTCGAGGCGCGTGCCACATACAGCACCCCGGGTAATCATGTCCCGCGACGACGTGCCGCCAGTTGTCAAACGAATATGCAAGGAGGATAGTGTGATCGATCCACGTGTCGCCAAGATGGGCGATGTACTCATTAATTACTCGCTCGCAGTCCAGCCTGGAGAAACCGTGCTGATCCAGGGTACACCAGCAGGTGCGCCCCTGATCCGAGAAGCGTATCGCGCCGCCATCAAAGCGGGAGGGCATCCCATTGTGCGGGTATCGCTCCCTGGCATCGACGAGATCATGTATGCCGAAGCGTCCGACGAACAGTTGCGTTATTTGCCACGTATCGCCACCGACGAAATCGAGTTCTTCGATACGCGGTTGACTATCCGCGCCGCGGAAAATACCAAAAGTCTGTCCGGTGCTGATCCCAAACGGGTATCTATGCACCAGCAAACGATTGGTGGCCTGGGACGGCGCGTGATGGAGCGGTCGGCGGCGGGCGAGATGCGCTGGTGTGGAACGTTGTTTCCGACTGAAGCCCACGCCCAGGACGCCGAGATGTCGCTAACGGACTACGAAGATTTCGTATTCAACAGTTGTCTGCTTGATCAGGACGATCCCGCGGCGGGATGGGAGCGCGTGCGCGAATCCCAGCAGTACATTACGGATTACCTGATGGCGCATGACACGATCCGCATTGTAGGCGATGGCACCGAAGTGACCTATCGTACCGGCGGGCGCACCTGGATCAACTCTGATGGCAAGCGTAACTTCCCCAGTGGCGAAGTGTTCACCGGACCGCATGAGGATTCGGTCGAGGGGCATGTGCGTTTCAGCTATCCGGCGATCTACAACGGGCGCGAAGTCGAGGATGTACGTCTAACCTTTCGGGGCGGCAAGGTCGTGGAAGCGCGGGCGACACGCGGTGAGGAATTCCTCCATGCGATGCTCGACACCGATCCTGGCGCACGTTTTCTGGGCGAAGTGGCCTTCGGGTTGAATTATGGCATCCAGCGCTTCACGCGCAATATCTTGTTCGACGAAAAGATCGGTGGCACCATGCACATGGCGCTTGGGCGTTCGTACCCCGATTCCGGTGGGAAGAACGATTCCGCGATCCACTGGGACCTGATCTGCGACCTGCGCGAAGGTGAAGTGTATGCGGACGGCGAGTTGTGCTATCAGAACGGGAAGTTCATCGTCTAGGGGTGGATAAGGAGTTACTGTCAAAACATGCCAAGGTAACGTACAAGGTTGGGGACGAAAACGAGAAGGTTTCGTCCCCAACCTCCCTTACCCTGCGTTTCGGTTCGCCATGAGAATGCTCATCACCTTGTAGGCAAGCTTGGCGGCGAGGTAATCGGGAGCCTGCACGCCTGGGATCGGTGCCAGTTCTACGATGTCGAACAGTAACACTCGCGCACTCGACGCGGCGACGATACGAACGATCTCCAAAACCTGATTCCATTGTAGGCCGTCAGGTTCCGGCGTGCCGGTTGCGGGCATCAGTGCGGCGTCCAGGCAGTCGATGTCGATAGTGAGGTACACCGGCTTGTCTTGAACGAAGGCACGCAGGGCGTCGAGATGATCATCCGCATGGACCTGCTCGGCGAAAAAGGTCTGAACATGTTCGGGTTGGTCCTGGATGAAAGCGGCTTCGTCAGTACTGAGCGAACGGATGCCAAGCTGTAGCACCGGACCTCCGCCGTTGTCGATGACCCGCCGCATCGCCGAGGCGTGGGAGTAGGGTGTGCCTTCGTACTCGTCGCGCAGGTCGGCATGGGCGTCAAGTTGCACCGTTACGAATGAACCATGGACTGCGTGCAAGCCGCGTGCGACGCCACCGGAGATCGAATGTTCGCCGCCGATGACGAACACGAGTTTGCCGCTACGGGTGTATTCGGCGATGGCCGCGGCAATATCGGCCTGCATTGCTTCTGGACCCTGGTAGTTCGCCGCGAGTGATGGGAGCGTGTGGACGCCCCAACCCAGCGCAGGCTCGCCGCCGAACTCACGGTCGTACAATTCGACCTGCAACGACGCATGTAGCAACGCACGCGGTCCATTGCGGGTGCCTTGCCCATAACTGGTGGTGAGTTCATAGGGGATCGGTAGAACGATCACGCCGCTCGTTTCGAGCGCACTATGCTCGTCGTCGAGACCAAGGAAGTTTTGGGGCGGCGCGAACTCCCAATGGGACCCCGCCGATATATCGATGGTGTTGGACATGTCTATGCTCCTTACACATAACTGCGAATAGGCAAAGTTGACCGAGGTTTATTATAATGACCAAATTATGGCAACAGTAACAGGCGTGACGACTTCCGAGTGGCTTTCGTCGGCGATTCATTTTCTGGGCGACCTACTCGGTGAAACAATCCAGACACAATCTGGAGCAGAAGCGTTCGAACTCGAAGAAGAGGTGCGAGCGCTCGCAAAGAGGCTACGGACGACGACAGACCCGGCCGCGGAGCAAGAGATGCTCCAAATCGTGCAGGACCTTTCCGTCGCTGAGGCAGGCGACCTTGTACGCGCGTTTACCCATTATTTTGGCCTGGTCAATCTGACCGAGCAACTCGAGCGGTTACGTGTGTTGCGCGAGCGCGACCTGCGACATCCCGAACGAGCGCGGCGAGAATCGATCGGAGAAGCGATCCAGGCGCTCGCGGCAGCGGGTGTGTCGTCGTCAGCGGTTGCGGTTGCGTTGCAAGACATGTTGCTGGTTCCGGTATTTACGGCACATCCTACCGAATCACAGCGCCGCACCAGCCTGGAGTCGTTACGTCGCATCGCTGCAAGTCTGCCGCCGCTTCTGGGCGCTGAGATTACCTCATTGGAACGTGCCGAACATCAACGACGCATCCAGGGCGAGATCGTCAGCCGCTGGCAAAGCGATCAGGTGCGTATCCTGAAACCGACTGTGATCGACGAGGTGAAGTACGGGCGGTATTACATGGAAACGACGCTGCTTGGTGTCGTGCCGGGCATTTACCGCGAGCTTGAAGCCGCGCTGGCAGAAACGTATCCTGACCAGAAGTGGGACGTTCCCACCGTGCTACGCTTCGGCTCATGGATCGGTGGCGACCGCGACGGCAACCCGTTCGTGACCCCCGCGACGACCATTGAGTCGATCCGGTTGATGCACGAGGCGCTGCTTCAGCAATATGTTGGCCGCATCGAGCAATTGAGCGTGATGTTGGGTTCATCCACCCGCGAAGTCGCTATCTCGCCCGCGCTGGCGGCATCGCTCGAAACCGATGCCGAACATTTTCCCGATGTGGCAGCGACAGTCAAACGCCGTAACGAGTTCGAAGCATATCGCCAGAAGTGTACCTACATCCGCGAACGATTGTTGCTGACGCTTGAGCGGGTGCAATCCTACAAGCCGTTTTGGGATATCAACGGCATGGCGAAGGTTACGTCGTCGGAGCATCCCTGGTATCAAGGTTCAAAAGGCTTGCTGTTTGACCTTAAGCTGATGGACGAAAGTCTGCGAGCGAACGCGGGCGCACCGATGGCTGATGGCGAACTGCACGACCTGATTCGATTGGTCGAGGTCTTTGGCGTGCATATGGCGCGGCTTGACGTCCGCCAGCATAGCGCACGCCATACGGCGGCGCTCGCGGAAATCCTATCGGTTGCCGGAGTGTGCGACGATTATGCAGCGCTTGAAGAAACCGCACGTACTGCTTTACTCAGCCAGGAGCTGAATGGGCATCGTCCGCTGATACCGTCGCGTCTCGATTATAGTAAGGAAACGCTCGAAACTGTCCAGACATTTCGCACGATTGCGGCGGTGCTGGAACAACTCAATCCTGAAGCCATCGATACCTATATCATTAGCATGACCACGGGCGTGAGCGACGTGCTGGCGGTGCTGTTGCTGGCACGCGAAGCCGGATTGTACGATTCTCGCGCTCATATCAGCCGCCTCAACGTCGTGCCGCTGTTTGAAACACGCAGTGATTTGCAACACGCGCCTACGATCATGACCGACTTGCTGGCAACACCAGCCTACCGTGAGCACCTGGAACTGCGCGGTAACCTGCAAGAGATTATGCTGGGCTATTCCGACAGCAACAAGGACACCGGTTTTGTCGCCGCGAACTGGGCATTGTACCGGGCGCAGCAGGAATTGGCGGCACTGGCGGAAGACCATGACATTCGTTTGCGCCTGTTTCATGGACGTGGTGGCGCGATCGGTCGTGGTGGTGGTGCGGCCAACCACGCGATCTTGTCGCAGCCACAGGGAACAGTGCGCGGACAACTGCGTCTGACCGAACAAGGCGAGGTCATCTTTGACCGCTACGGCATCGCTGGAATCGGAGCGCGGCACCTGCAACAACTCATGCACGCTATGCTCATGACCACGTTAGCGGTGCCAGGCGAACCGATTCCCCCTCAATGGAGTGCAGCACTGGATCAACTCGCCGACGCCTCGGCGGTGTCGTACCGGTCGCTAGTGTATGACGATCCCGAGTTCGTACACTATTTCTTCGAGGCCACGCCAATCGCCGAGATCGTGCGCCTCAACATTGGGTCACGTCCAGCAAGTCGCAAAACGAATCAGCGCATCGAAGATCTACGGGCTATCCCCTGGGTGTTCGCCTGGATGCAAAGCCGTCATACGATTCCAGGGTGGTATGGGCTGGGAACCGCCCTTGAACAATTCTGCACACAGAACAGCACAGAAGGCATCGAATTGCTTCAACACATGTACCGTGAGTGGCTGTTCTTTACGACTTTGATCGACAACGCTCAAATGATTCTCTCCAAGGCTGACATGCGTATCGCACGGTCCTATGCCGATCTGGTGAGCGATCGAGCATTGAGCGAGCGTATCTTTGAGAAGATTACCGACGAACACGACCGAACGGTGCGCTTGATCTTGCAAGTGACTGGTCAGAACGAACTGCTGAGCAACACACCGATTTTGCAGCTTTCGATCGATCGGCGCAACCCATATATCGACCCGCTGAGCGCGATTCAGGTCGAGCTCCTGCGACGGTTGCGGGCGACACCGGAAGATGCGAGTACGGCGGAACTTCGTGAAGCTGTCTTGCTGAGCATTAATGGCATCGCGGCAGGGTTGAAGAACACCGGCTAATATCGCGGGTTTAATACTCCAACGGTGCATCGAACGGCGTGCCGTTGGAGTAACACAGGGTGTCATGTCAACATTGCCATCGAGTTACTTTGAGCGATACGATGAGTCTGCCGACGAATCTTTCTATATCATGCCGCGTCTGGTTACACACATCGATGACGGAGCCATCGCGGCGGTTACTCAACTGTACCGTGAGTACTTCCCCGCCGGGAGCGTGCTGCTGGACGCGATGAGTAGTTGGATCAGCCACCTTCCGCCTGACGTGATGTACGAAAAGGTGGTTGGAGTAGGTATGAACGCGCAAGAACTCGACGCCAATACACGGCTCGACGAGCGGCTCGTCCAGAACCTTAATCGCAAGCCGGATCTGCCTTTCGAGGATGCGAGCTTCGACGGTGCCGCTATTTGTGTGTCCGTCCAATACCTGATTCATCCCGCAATCGTCTTCCGCGAAATCGGGCGGGTGCTGCGGCCTGGTGCGCCGTTGATCGTGACCTTTTCAAACCGTTGTTTCCCCACTAAAGCGGTGGCAATCTGGCAAGCCCTGGACGACGAAGGGCATACACAACTGGTCGAACGTTATTTCGCGGATGCCGGCAATTGGGAAGCGGTGGAGGTTCTCGATCGTAGCCCAGACCGACGGCGCGGGGATCCACTGTATGCGGTCATCGGACGTAGTCATGCTCGAACACTCGTAGGATAGGATCAATAGGTGACCGCAACCGCCCTGATTCAGTACATGACGTGGACAATCTTCGTCATGAGCTTTTTGCTGGCATGTGTTCATCTGGTACGACAACCTCGTCGTGCCAACTTTAACATCGCCCTGCTGTTTGGCCTCTGCACATTCATTATCGCGGTTCAATTTCTGGCACGCCTGAATGTCTATCGCCTCACGCCCTTACTCGCCGACATTAACGGGATGTTGTTTCTGCTGCTGCCATTTGTACTGCTACGGTTGGTCGACGATTTTGCTGGCGTCGCGCCGTTGCTGATGCGTGCATCAGTGATTGCATATGTGGTTGCTGTTGTTGGACTGTTCGTGTTCGAGGCAATGCCACTATGGTTGACGATCTGGCAGGTGACGTATTTCATTGGATTACAGGTATATATCGCGATAGCCTTCTCACGTGCGGCGCAGCACAGTAGCGGTGTCAC
This sequence comes from uncultured Chloroflexia bacterium, assembly GCA_963790835.1. Taxonomy (GTDB): domain Bacteria; phylum Chloroflexota; class Chloroflexia; order Chloroflexales; family Kallotenuaceae; genus JBBSGA01. Next base: position 33,962 of record CAWBPU010000002.1, on the reverse strand, counting down.
GCAGCGGCGTCTCACTGTCATCGCGCTGGGATCGGTGTTTCTGGCCTCGGCAGTCTTTGCGATCGTGCTTCAACCATTGCATATGCTGTGGGGAGTGCTGTTCCAGGTGCTTGCTCTTGGATCAAGTGTATGCTACTTTCTCGGATTTACCCCGCCACGCTTCTTACGACGCGCCTGGCAAGAGCCAGAACTACGTGCGTTTTTGGGACTTGCCGCACAACTGCCGCATCTGCCGACGACCAAAGCGGTCATTCGAAACCTGGAACGTGGTGCGCGGACTTCGCTCGGCGCATCAAACGCTGTCATCGGTATCTGGGAATCTGCATCGAACCTGCTCCATTTTGAGATCGACGGTGAAGTGCTTGAGCTTGCGGCGATTCCGGGATATACATCCGGCAAGGCGTTTGTCGAGCAACGCTCGTTGTTTGTGGAAAACGCATTTCAAGAGATGTCGGATTATACTGATATCACCAGGCGTTATAACGCCAGGGTAATTCTTTCTACACCGATCACCGCCGGTGACAATAGGCTCGGTGTGTTAAGTGTGTTCACTGCCCAGATGCCGATCTTCGCCGAGGATGACCTGGAACTGGTTCATTTGCTTGCAGATCAGGCGGCGGTAATCCTGGAAAGCCGTACCTTGATCGACGAGGCTTCACGTGTGCAAGCACGCGAGGAAGTGACACGCCTCAAAGACGATTTCCTGTCGGCGGCCGCACACGACCTCAAAACACCACTCACGACGATCGTCGGGCGCGCACAACTCCTCGAACGACGAGCGTTGCGCGAACCGGAGAAACCCGCTGATCTGCGTTCGATTCAAAGTATCGTCGTGGAGGCGCAACGCCTTCAGGGACTTGTGCGGGAGTTGCTCGACGCATCACGCGCCGAGCATGGGCAGCTCTTAGGCGTGCTCAATCAGGTCGATCTTGTTGAAATTGCCCGGGAAGCCTGCGAGCAACTTCAATTGCCTCGCCATCAGATCGTCATCGACGCCCCCATATCGGTGGTTGGGATGTTCGATCGGGTGCGGATGCGCCAACTCATCGACAATCTCTACGAAAATGCGGTGAAATACAGTCCGGAAGGTGGCTTGATTGATGTTAAGATGTGGCAAGAAGAGCACGATGTACACCTCTCGGTTGCCGACCAGGGAATCGGTATTCCGCCGAACGATCTGCCGTATATCTTCGAGCGCTTCTATCGTGCAAAGAATGTGGACGACAAAATGTTTGCTGGTATGGGTCTTGGGCTATTTATCTGTCAATCGATCGTGGAACAGCATGGAGGACGGATGTGGGTTACCCCACATACTCCTATCGGTACTATCTTCCGTGTCCAGCTGCCGCTTGGTGGGTCATCAACGATCCAGGATGACAAATAGCCTCATTCTGGTTATCGACGACGATTCCGTGTGCCGACTGAAACATAGCGTCAAGCATGGAGTTCCACGAATGTGCGACGTTAGCTTGACATTCACACCACACATTGTATAATTACCCCGCTTGCCCAGGTGGCGGAATTGGCAGACGCGCTACTTTGAGGGGGTAGTGAGAGCAATCTCGTAAGGGTTCAAGTCCCTTCCTGGGCACCACAGCATACTTGCGTTTTGATGGTCTGCCATTGAGCCAACAATGGTCACACACACTATCATTTAGAAAAGCATACGTCAGAGAATACGGGCGATTAGCTCAGTTGGTAGAGCGTCTCCTTTACACGGAGAATGTCGGGGGTTCGAGTCCGTCATCGCTCACACTCACTATCGCTCCGTTCTCAAGCGGCGCGATTTGCCAAGATAGCTCAGTTGGTAGAGCACACGACTGAAAATTGTGGGGTCACCGGTTCAAGCCCGGTTCTTGGCACCAACCTTTTAGGGCATCACAAAGCCTTAAATCGAAAACGGATGATCCGCAAGGATCGTCCGTTTTTGCTGTTTGACGCCCAAGTTGACGCCCAAACTATTTTCGACTGCCTTTTGAACCACCTGAAGCCGGATCAATACCGCGTCTGCCCGTATCCGCAATCAGAGACGCAACAAGCACGCTGCGAGCATCGTTTAGGCGGTCTTCAATCTCCTGCTGCTTGACTGGTCCTCTATATTTATTCCAGGAACGTGGTCATTGGAACGAGGGGCGGTTCACCGTATGAAGATGTATGTTGGCGTGACCGACAAAAACTGGTTCCAGTTTCTGGCGGAACGCGCGCCCGATGAAGTGAACTTCTGGCGACCAAGTGGAAATGCTGCCTTCCGTGCCCTCGATCCTCAGCGGTGGTATCCTTCCGATTGACGGGTGCCAGGATCAATTCTCGGGCACGGTTTCCATGCGAGCCAGATTTTGAAATGTTCCTTAGAGCGCAATGAGGTTCTGGTGAATTGCCTGATGTTATACTGCACCCATAGAGAACAACGATGGTGAGACTATGACTAATCACGGGCAAACGGTAAGTGTTGAGCTTCCCGAACCTATCTTCCGGAAGCTTCGGCATGTCGCCGAAGCGACGCATCGTTCGGTCGAGGAACTGCTGGCGACGACGGTTGACGCTGCTCTTCCATCGATGCCGGGAATACCTTCTGAGGTCGCAAACGAACTCGCTGCTCTTGCCTTGTTCAGCGATGCAGCGTTATGGCAGGCCGTAGACGCGCGCCTCTCGGATGCGCAACAGGCTCGCCTTCGTCAATTAGCCGAAAATAGCGATACTCAACCGCTGGGAGATGCTGAAGCAGCGGAATTAGCAGACTTGATCGACCTCTACGATCAAGCGGTCTTGAGACGTGCGAAAGCCATGGCTCTGCTTACGCAGCGAGGGTTCGACGTTTCCTCATCTGCACGTACTACGTCCCAGGTGGATGGCAGCAGATAAGCTTCCGAAGCGGCTGATCGAACGTGTTCGAGAACGTGCTCATCACCGATGCGAATACTGTCTCACCGCAGAATGGCTCACCGGACAAGCGGGGGAGGTCGATCATATTGCTCCGCGCGCACAGGGTGGCTCTTCGCACATCGATAACCTCTGTTTGGCTTGCGCGGCTTGTAATGGATTCAAGCTTGATCGGACCGCTGCCTTAGACGCGGAAACGAACCAGCTCGCTCCCTTATTCAACCCGCGAACACAACGATGGGCAGAGCATTTCATGTGGAGTGATGACGGTACACGTATCATCGGTTTGACCGCACATGGACGCGTCACCATTAGCGACCCTCAAAATGAATCGTCCACTTGTCGTCGCGGCGCGTGCAATCTGGGTTGAAATGCAGCGTCACCCACCGCAAGACCCATGAGCCATTTGAGTAGTATCACACATAGACTGCTCAAAAAGATTAATGTTCCTCATTACCATGGTTGCTCGTGTCCTAACTGCTGTTCCTGCTGCGAAGACCACTATACACTGCCCCCTCACACGTAAGGCCACCCGTAAGCCACCCGACAATGCGTGCGGAGGTTATACATGGCGAGGTGGACACGACGAGAGCCGCAAACGCTGGGCGGCTAAGCGCCGTGTGGGGCTGATTGTAGAAATCCTGCGGGGATACATCGGTGGCGGAAGCGGCTCGGAAACATGCCTTAGCCGTCGCCGTGGGGTGTGGCGCGAACGGTTTTTCATAGGCGCGGAGAATGCGTTGCGGCGTCCACCCGCTCCACGAACGCAACCGCCCACACCTGAGGATTCAGCAGCAACGGCTACTCGCCGCCTGGCGGCATGGGGAAGCACGGATGTGTATCAAGTATCAAAATCGAGTGGATGCTGTGGGTATATGCGGATTTTTCCGCATTTGCGGAGGGACCAGGGTGGATATACGGAATTTTCCGTATCAGTGAATATACGCCTGGTGAACGACGCAGTGCTACGCGATTCCAATCACATGTGGGAGGAAGAGACATGACGCTTCAACGGATGGACAACGTTCTCATCGTGGTTGACGACCTTGAGGCTGTGAAGGCGTTCTTTGTCGAGCTTGGTATGGAGGTGGAGGGTGAGACGACCGTCGAGGGTCCCTCGGTAGATCGTCTCATCGACCTTCAGAACGTCCGTGCTACCCTCGTGTCACTGCGCACTCCGGACGGCCACGGACGGATCGAGTTGGACAAGTTCCACACGCCGGAAGCGATCAGAACCGGGCCCGAGAACGTTCCGGTGAACGCACTCGGCATCCGCCGCATCATGTTCGCCGTTGATGACATCGACGACGTCGTCGCGCGCCTGCTCGCCCACGGCGCCGAACTGGTCGGCGAAGTGGTGCAGTACGGGGACACGTATCGGCTCGCTTACGTCCGCGGCCCCGAGGGCATCATTGTCGGGCTTGCCGAGCAGCTCGGCTAAGGCGTGCCTGATACGCAAGCGAGATGCGAGTTCGCAACCATGCTGATGGAGTGTACAAACTTCAACCTTGCCCCTTTTCGTGCACCCCAAAGGCTCGGATTATCCTGGAGACGTTGCGCAGCGTGGCTTTTTGACCAATCATTTACAAGAACTACTCTTAATATATAAAATGGGGAGGGAATCCCTTTCTCAACTGATAAACGTATCACGACACCACAACGTGCATGAGGAGAAGCGACAAGGATGGGACGAGGAGTATCGTTCGTAAGGACGTTCCGACGATGGATTACGATCGCAGTAGTGGTTATGCTCCTCGGGGGCCTATCGCTGACAACACAGGCGGCACCGTCAACGCAAGCACAACCCTGGTCCTGGGGCAGTAATGGCGATGGTCAGCTTGGTGGTGGCACGACACGCGCACGACCTGCGCCGATCAGTGGTGATCTGAACAACGTCGTCGAGATTGGTGCTGGATTCTTTCATAGTGTGGCGTTACGCGCTGATGGAACGGTATGGGCCTGGGGTGGCAATAACTGCGGGGAACTCGGCAATGGCACGCAGGAGAGCACCAACGCTCCCGTTCAGGTGAGCGGTCTGCGTTCCGTTGTACGCATCGGAACAGGCGCTCCCTCCCGCTCGAATCTCGCGATCAAGCAGGATGGCACGCTCTGGGAATGGGGCTACAGCGTCTACAACAATCTTGCGACATGTATGCGTGTTCCACAGCAGGTCCGCGGACCAAACGGCAATGGAATGTTCAGCGATGCCGTCGACGTGACAACTGGCGACGAGCATAAGGTCGTGCTCAAGCGGGATGGCACCGTCTGGGTTTGGGGCAATAATGGCTCGGGGCAATTTGGCAACGGCGGCATTGACCCGAGCCTGACACCTGTGCAGGTTCCTGGATTGAGCGATGTCATCAAGATTGCTGCTGGTGGCACGCATACGCTCGCAGTGAAGCGTGATGGAACCGTCTGGGGTTGGGGGCTGAACGGCGCGGGTCAACTCGGCGACGGCACGACCACGCTGTATCGCAGGTCTCCCGTGCAGGTTCTTGGACCGGGCGGCGTCGGAGTGTTGCATGACATCGTCGACATCGCTGCCGGACAAGAGTTCAGCCTTGCGGTTCGCAAGGATGGGACGGTCTGGGCCTGGGGTGGTAACTATTTTCGACAGTTAGGCAACAGCGGTGCGTCGTTTGGCGCGAATCCGACGCCGGTTCAGGTCGAAGGTCGTGATGGCGCGGGCGTGTTGACCGGAATCGTCGACGTTGCCGCTGGCAATGACCATAGTCTGGCGCGGACCGCTGACGGGCAGGTTCTGGGGTGGGGGAAGAACGAGCACGGCGAATTAGGCAACGGCATGAGCGGCTCCGGTTCCAACTCACCGGTGCTGGCACGCGGCGTCTGTGGTGCAACGGCCATCGCCGGGGGGAATCGGCATAGCCTGGCAGTGGTCTCCCAACCATGCTCGTATGTCTATCTTCCCGTGATTCGGCGCTAGTTTCACACGGTTCCTGGTCAATTCATCGTGTGATACCATCGCCACCATAGTGTGAGCATCATGCTGAAACCGTAGCTTCGGTACGTCGTATACGGAGGATGATTGAGCCAGTTCGTACGTGATAGGTGCGTACTGGCTTCACGAAGAATCCGTTAGCATTAAAGACTGGGTCCAACGCCGCTTCCACAAAGCACGACGTTGACCGACTGATCCCATAGTTTCACGTACGGTGATCCTGCGATACAATCCTTAAGGCTCTTTTGGGCGCAGCGCACGTGCTGAAGCGGCGCGCTGAGTCGCCACACGCTGGTTGAGCATCGCCTTTGACTCGGTTGTTCGAGCCGCGGGGATGCACCGGCAAGGAGGAACACATGCCAAAGAAGAAACAGCCTGCTAAACCGCGCAAGCCTGCCGCTCCATCAACGCCGCCCATCGCATTTGATCGGCGTGCGATGGAGAAGTCCATGAATGACCTGACGCGGCTTTTGAGTACACGCGAGTTCGAATCTATCGACGAGATGAATGCGTTCCTCCAGCAAACGATTAAGGCGGGTGTACCCATCGAAGCGCCACCCAGCACGCCATTAGAGCAAGCTCAGGATCTCATGTACGAGGCATGGAGCACGAGCGGACGACGACGTGTCCAGCTTGCCCGCGAAGCCCTTGCGCTTTCGCCCGACTGCGCCGACGCCTATGTGCTGCTCGCCGAGGAGACGGCCAGGAAACCGCAGGAAGCCCGTGACCTGTACCAGAAAGGGGTGGAGGCTGGCGAGCGTGCGATCGGTGCGGAAACCTTCGAGGAAAGCGTTGGGCATTTCTGGGGCATTGTCGAAACGCGACCGTATATGCGAGCTCGTGAGGGTTTGGCGAGTGTGCTATGGCACATGGGTGAGCATCAGGCTGCAATCGAGCATCTCACGGAGATGTTGCGTCTGAATCCTGGCGATAATCAGGGTCTACGGTACACCCTGATGCAATGGCTTGTCGAAACGGGCGCGAATGAGCAGGTGAGCCAGTTATTGGAGCAATATCCTGACGATGGTGCGGCAGCCTGGGTCTACACCCAGGCCCTGTGGCGCTTTCAGCAGGAGGGTGCCAGCGACGCAGCTAACGATGCCCTTAATGATGCGTTGACCATGAATAGGTTCGTCCCAGCCTATCTTCTCGGTCAGAAGCGGTTGCCTCAGCGTCTGCCAGAGTACGTGGGGATGGGCGATGATAATGAGGCGATCGCATATGCTGTAGACGGGCTCAGCGCGTGGCATACGATCCCTGGCGCAGTGGATTGGCTGGCAAGCAGGACGAAAGGCGCCAAAACCTAGCCGTAGGTGGCCATGATCTCGGTGAGGTAGAGGAAGCGTGTACGCCATCGGCTCTTCCGATAGCTCGCTGTCTCTATTGAGGCGTGTTGTTTCTCGTCTTCGCCATCATTGAGATCTGCTCGCTCATTTGGGTCGGGCGCTATCAGCTTCCGGGTATGGGTCACGAGGACGCTCAAGAAGACCGTGTATTGTTAGCAATCGTAAAACGCACAATGGGCGACCGCTTGGGTCGCCCATTGTCGTCTCTCACTAGCTTCACTATAGCATAGACGCCTTCGAAATAAAACAGGTCAAGACCTGATTTCTTTTGCTCATCCACGCCTGTAGACTCCTCAATATTCACCTGATCTGGTGCGTCTTCGCGAGGCCCCACCAGCATCGTTCGCTCCCTGCGACCGGTCGGTGCTCGGTACGACCTCAACGAGCATCATGGCGATTCGACTGTGCATTGGGTCGCTGGTCACGGATAGCTTGAATTCCTGCGAGAGCGCATCGGGGCCGTAACCTGTGCCGCGCCCACGGCCATGCTGTGTGTTAGCCGGATAGTCCGTGCCGAACAACGGAGGAATAGATGGGGTGAGCCAAAGGCGCACCGGCCACCGTCAGCGCGGTGGAGACCGGGGCAGAGAAAGGGCGATGCGTCCACCTAACCAGGGTGATGTGATATGTCCAAACAACGGATGAGCGGAGGGAATAGCTATGACCGAACATGCTGTAGTGATCGCCGGGGGAGGTCCGACAGGGATGATGTTGGCGGGCGAGTTGGCGTTGGCAGGGGTTGACGTTGCCATTGTCGAGCGACGCGCCAGCCAGGATCTCGTCGGTTCGCGGGCGGGCGGTCTGCATGCACGCACCATTGAGGTCCTCGATCAGCGCGGGATCGCCGAGCGGTTCCTGGCGCAGGGGCAGAAAGCTCAGGTCGCGGGGTTCGCCTGGACCCCTCTGGACCTCAGCGACTTTCCAACCCGACATCCCTACGGCCTCGCGCTGTGGCAGAACCACATCGAACGCATCCTGGCTGGCTGGGTCAGCGAGTTGGCGGTACCGATCTATCGCGGCTGTGACGTGACGGGTTTCAAGCAGGACGACAGCGGTGTCGATGTCGAGGTGTCCGACGGGTCGTCGCTTCGGGCGGAGTATCTCGTCGGGTGCGACGGAGGGCGCAGTTTGATTCGCAAGACAGCCGGTATCGAGTTCCCGGGGTGGGAGCCGACAATCAGCAACCTGATTGCGGAGGTCGAGCTGAGCGAGGAGCCGGAATGGGGCGTCCGCCGCGATGCGCTCGGTACTCATGGTCTTAGCAGGGTGGAGTACGAGGTCCGTGACGGCGAGGTGATCTACAAGGATGAGGGACCCGTGCGGGTCATGGTGACTGAACAGCACGTCGGTGGGACTGGCGAACCCACCCTGCGCGAACTCAGCGAAGCGCTCATCACGGTATACGGGACCGATTACGGTATTCACAGCCCCACCTGGATCTCCAGGTTCAGCGATATAGCTCGACAGGCCGCAAATTACCGCAAGGGACGGGTGCTGCTGGCGGGCGACGCCGCACATGTGCATTATCCGGTAGGTGGACAGGGTCTCAACATCGGTGTGCAGGATGCTGTAAATCTGGGATGGAAGCTGGCACAGGTGGTCAAGGGACTATCGCCAGAAAGCCTCCTGGATACCTACCAGGACGAGCGCCACCCGGTCGCTGCCCGCGTGCTGCGCGATACGTTGGCACAAGTCGCGTTGCTCCGCACCGATGACCGCACCACCATCCTGCGCGAAACCGTTTCCGAACTCCTCAGCCTGGACGAGCCTCGCCGCCGATTCGCCGCGAAGATGTCCGGTCTGGGCGTTCATTACGACCTCGGCGAGGGACACCCGCTGCTGGGACGGCGCATGCCCGATCTCGACCTGATCACCGCCAACGGCTCACTGCGGGTATTCACCCTGCTGCACGATGCCAGGCCGGTGCTGCTCAACCTCGGTGAACCCGATGGCTTCGACATCACACCATGGGCAGATCGTGTTCAGTTGATCGACGCCGAATATATCGGGACATGGGAGCTTCCAGTAATCGGAGTAGTGACTGCTCCTACCGCCGTGTTGATTCGACCCGACGGATATGTGGCCTGGGTAGGGAATGGCACGGATGCGGGATTGCGCGACGCGCTGGCATTTTGGTTCGGACCGCCTACTGCGGCATAACGCACCAGCGACCTACCGACCTGCCCCCCACAGAAGGAGTTCAGGAATCGTGCTGTGGGCGCTTCGACACGAGCACGCACGACCAGTTCCAGCCACCTCGCACCATCCCGGTTCCCGTCCACGCGCCCGAGTTGTTCAGCCGCGTGCTCCTCATCGGGAGTTGGTCGCGCTCGCCTACCTTGTAAGGCGCTACGGCCACTGCCGACGGCATGCAGCATACGCGAACGTGTGGTTTGCATCTGGGGGTATTACACTAGGAAGAGATAGCACGGCGTCGTATCGTCAGAAAACTGCCAAGATTGATAATATGCCGCGACTATTCTCAGACGTTGGGAACAAGCTACGTATCGTAGTCACGAGTGGTCTTGATCGAGCAGCTTCAGGAAGTCGTAGGGCACAACGGTCGGAATATCCTTGAATGGATTGAGAACCGAGAGATCGTCATCTCCACTGACGATGACATCGGCCCTGCCAGATATGGCAGCTTCGAGCACGTGATTGTCCTTGGGGTTACGACAGGCAGTAATACGTCTTTGCGGGATCACAAACTCGCCTCGCAGCTCGATGCGTGTCAGAATGGTGTTGGTTGGAGAAACTGCCCTGTTGCTGTGAACTAACTACTAATCCACCTACTAATGATCTACTAATTTTTCAGAAATTAGTAGATATCATGGTCAATCCGCTCCATCACTGCATAGGACGGCTCTGAGTAGCCGTCCTATGCAGTGTCTCGCATCAGTCAGGCCGCTTCTCGTTTGTCGCCAAGTAGCTGCTCCATTGCGTCAGCGGCCTCACGCTTGGCTTCGTCAAAGACATGAGCATAGATGTTCAGCGTTGTAGCAATGGTGCTGTGTCCCAGAATATCCATCATGACCCGTGCTGGCACCTTCTGATGACAGAGCAAACTGGCGCATGAGTGCCGCAAATCGTGGAACCGGATATTTGGCAACCCCTCCTGCTTCATGAAATCTTTGAAGTCACGCGTGATATTGCGTGGATTAAATGGTGTTCCTTTGGTCGTGCAGAAGACCAGTCCGTGCGCCTGCCATTTCTTTCCTGCCTTCCACTGTTCCTCAGCCTGGTGACGCTTGTGTTCCCGAAGCACTGAAAGGAGCGAGGGAGGAATAGTCAGCCTCCGTCGGCTGTTCTTCGTTTTCGGCTGCGCTAGAAGGATCTTCCCTTTGACTACGACCTGTGCCATCCGGACATGGAGTTTCTGTTCGTCGAAATCAATATCCTCCCATCGCAACCCCAGCACCTCGCCGCGCCGTAATCCAAGCCAGAGCGTCGTCGCAAAGAGTGCCGCATGACGTTCGCCACGGATCGTTTGCAGGAACTCACCTGCTTGCTCGGGTGTGAGCGGTGTGGTGACAAACTCCTCAACGGTCGGAGCATCGGTGAGCGCAGCAACGTTGCGTGCGACCAGTCCCCACTTCAGTGCCTGCTGGAGTGCTCGCCGAAGCACAGCCCGGATGAGGAGAATCATCCGCTCTGCGAGATTTTTATCTTTTTCTCGCATGCGGTTCATCAACTGTTCGACATGCTGAGGCGTTAGTTTGGCAAGCTGGATGTGCCCAATCTGTGGCTTGAGATGGAGCCTGACGATATTACTGTATCCGGCAACAGTATTAGGACGACGGCGCGGCTCGACGGATTCCTTCAACCATCGATCCAGGAATTGCCCTACCGTCTGGCGTTCCATAGCGATCGGTAGTCCCTGTTGCTGTTCATGCAGCAGGACTTTGAGCTGCTCAGCGACTTCCTTCCGTGTTTCACCGTAGATGGACTTGCGCTTGCGTTTGCCGTCGACATAGCCGATGTTGATACGAGCCTGCCATCGACCGTCCTGCACGTTGTGAAATCGATCCTTCGCCATGTCCTCGTCGCCTGCCCATGACTACCTCCGTTGCTCATCGACCATGTTGGCACATATTCCATTCCGCTGGAATAACGCCGGCAGTGTTTCCGCCATATTCCACTCTTTAGTGTTTCACTGGAATAAAGAGTCACTCTGCGTCTGCTTACCGTATAAAACTTGGGATATCCAAGCCTCTGTGACCACCATCCTACACTCAATCTATCCTAATCGTCCACAGAACTCCCAAATTGGTGACTTAACTCACGGAGTTACGGACGTATTTGGTGACTTAACTCACGGAGTTGCGGACGTGTGTTGTCCGTATAATCCATACAAACAACAATAAACATACGGTTACCTAATGGGAACATCGATATCGAGCAGTACACGAGGTGATGATAGAGAACAGGCGAGACAGAGCTATAAGTATTGATCAAACATTATGACATTTGTCATATGTTCGGAGTCCACACCTACCAATACACTACATAAAAGGATACTCCAACACAATATGGAACGGGAGGGACTAGTCCGTTCAATTGAATTTTATCCATACAGCAGGTGCCCGTAGCGACGATTTTGGGACCAAACACAGTATAAGCATACTATAGGCATTTCTCGATCTGCTCGCTACACTTTCGGCAATGCTCGTTGTAAGGAGTCGAAATGCGAAGACAACGACCGATAGCTCTGGGTGGGAAACGGTAGCTTAGATCGCGTCCGCTCAACGAACACGAACGTGTCTCGACACTTTCACAGGCATTCTGAGCACAAATTGGTCCCAAAGTGATTAGATTTCTAATCTATACATGGTAGCGGACAGTCCGTATACTCAAAAGCAATACCAGCAATACAGGAGGTGGACACGATGGACCGACTTCTTCTCACACCTGCCGAGGTGGCCCAAGCGCTGGGCATTGGACGTTCGAAGGCATACGAAATGTGTGCAAGCAACCAGCTGAAAGTCGTCAGGATCGGAAAGAGCATCCGTGTTCCGGTCGAGGCATTGCATCAGTGGATGGAGGAGCAAATACAAGCGAACCAGCAGACAGATAGTGGCGGTGACACCACAAACAGGTTGTCATTATGAAGCGCTTCATTCTGCTGGGTGTCCAGCAATCAGCAGAAGCCGTTACATCACCGCATCGATACGTCGATGCAACAAATCACACCCCGACCAGACTTTGGCGAGCGGGTCGAGGTGTGACAGGCATGGGAATCCCATCGACTGGCTATCAACCAACTACAGGCACCATGATACGGTCAATTGTACCGCATCATGGTGCGCCAGGAACTGTACAGCACCATGACAGCAGCCTCCTCATCAACTGTCTTGAACGTTGCGCGCAGCCTCGTCGCCGCAGGCATCAGTGTCATCCCATGGCGACCAGGCAGTAAAGAGCCCGCATATGATCGGCTCCCGCAGGTCTGGTACGAAACAGAAGGACGCTCCAAGCCGAACTGGGCACTATTTGTGGAGCGGCACGCTACCGATCGGCGAACTCGTCGACTGGTTCGCCGACGATCGCTGCGGTATCGCCGTCGTCTGCGGAGCGCTCAGCGGTGGGTTGGTTGTGCTCGACATTGAGAGCATACCCGCCTACGACCAATGGCGCATGTATGCGGCGACCCTGCTGCCCGCAGCATGTCCTTGAATCGCTGCCAGTAGTTCGCACCGGACGAGGCAAGCATGTGTATTTTCGGATGGCACAGCCGCGTGGCAATCAGGTGCTGGCGCGGCGACGACATAGCGCACCAGCACCGGGTGGGCGACCGGGCTGGGATGTTGTCGCCGAAACACGGGCGCAGGGCGGCGTCGCAATTACAGCTCCGACAATTCATCCTTCCGGCGTTGCATATGTCGTTGAGCATGGATGTTTGACTGCGATACCGACGGTTCAAGACGCTCACGCGGCGGCAATCCTGGATGCCGCTCGTGCGCTCGGTGAGGTCGAGCCTGCGTCGTATGCTGTCCTCGGAAGGTCGGACAAAAAGCATACATCGGTGATCGACGCCTTCAACCAGTCGCACGATATTCGTGCTGTCCTTGAAGCTCACGGCTATCGTCCATCCAGTCCGGATGGTTACATCAGGCCGGATGGTGACCATACCAGCGTCCTCATCATCGCCGATGCGAACAAGAGCCTTCACTTCAATACCAACGATCCACTGCATTCATCCTCGGCTAGATGGAAGGCTTCATGCCCAGACGCCATTCAACGTCGTCTGCGCGCTCGACTACGGTGGTGATGTGCGAGCTGCTGTCAGGCATGTCGCACAACCATTACGGATGCCGTCTCCAGCGCGACGTTCTGCCGACGGTTTGACTGGTGACATGAGCACCACATCGGCGGACGATGCTACCGGCTACCTCAATCGTGCCACCGCTGCGCTTGCGCTCGCCGAAGATCACCACACTGATCCAACCTGGCCCTACTTCGAGGAGCACGACAGTAACGGGTTGCGGAGCATGTGGATGTTCCAGCCGCCGGCACGCGATACGCCGAAGCCACCATTACAGCTCTGCAACTTCACCGCACGCATCACCGAAGAAACCGAGATCGACGACGGCGAACAGCGTCAGGAACGCTATACCATCGTCGCAACGTGCGGCGAGCGTTCGCGTTCGCTGGAAATGAGCCGTGAGGAATTCGAGGGCGATGGTGCGATCAATCGCATCGTCGCTGCGCTGGGCGCTCAGGCACGACTGAATCCCCGCGCTGAAAGCAAGTACCTGCGCGACGCGATCAAGGCGTTCTCATCCGACGTCATCAGCCGCACGGTCTACGCCTATACCGGCTGGATCGACAATCAGCGTCGCTTCCTGTTCGGCAACGGTGTGGTCGACACCGAGGGATGGAAAGCAGGAGGCGGCGCACAGATACCAGCACGGCTTCATCAGTATCAAGTCGACGAAACCGCACTGGCTTCTGTTTCCATCGAGCAGGCTCTAGCGACGTTCGACGTGCTTATGGAAATCGCGCCGTCAGACGTGATGATCCCACTGGTTGGCGCGTTGCTGCTGCCACCGATCGCCTGGACCATCACCGCGCCACAGCCGATGATCCACATCTATGGCATCACTGGCTCGCATAAGACCGCGCTGACCTGTGCGGCAATGGCGCTGTGGGGACGGTTCTCCCCTGCCCAACCGACCGACACCTGGACATCCACGTCCAACAGTATCCAGAAGCTCGGCTGGTATCTGAAGGATGCGCCGTTTCTGCTCGACGACTACAAAGCAGCCCACGTCAAACCGGCGCAGGTGACGTTTCTGCTCCAGAACTATGGCGACGGCATGGCGCGCGGACGGCTGGACGCCAACGCGGAAACCCGCACCGCGTTCCCGATCCGTGCCACCCTCATTTCGTCGGGCGAGGATCAGCCCGAAGGCGAGGCGTCGGCGCTGGCACGTATCCTCAGCGTGCCGCTGGCGCGGGGACAGGTTAATCGCGCGAAGCTGACCGCCGTGCAGGCCGATGCTCATGCGCTGCCCGTACTTCTCGTTGAGTACCTGCGCTGGCTGGCGACCGAACCCGCAACTCTTGCGCACAACGGTGAACGGCACACCAGGCAACGCGCACAGGTGCTTGCTGCACTTGAAGCCATCAGCGATCAGGCGACGAATCCGGGTCGTGTCGCCTCCAACGTTGCATCGCTGAACGTGGCCTGGTTCACCTTCGGGCAGTTTCTCAAGGAGCGTGGCTACTGGCGCGACGAGCGCGTGGCGACCTGGCTGGGAGTCTGCACGCAGCATCTGCAGCGCCTTGCCGTCGCGCAGGTCAACCTGGTGACGGATGAACGCTACTCGGTGCAGTTCTTCCAGGCGGTGCGTGGCCTCCTGGCGACCGGTCGCGCGCAGATGCAGAACCTCGACCTGGCGAATGGCGAAGTCACGAAGCCACCGGCGCTGATCGGCGGCTATGACCGTGCAGGCACCTACCTGCTGCCAGCAGCCTACGACGAAGTACGCAAGTATCGGTACCAGATGGGAATGCCGCTCGCCTTCGGACAGCGGGCGCTTCTGCAAATGCTCGAACAGGAAAACCTGTTCGTGACGACTGACGACAAAGCCCGCAAGCCACAGAAAGCGGTCACACGCTACCTGGATGGCAAACGACATCGTTGCTGGCATCTGCCACCTGGCATCGTGTTCGAGACTGATGACGAGCGGCTAGCGAGCATGCACATCGTCCTCCTGGTGCTGGTGGCGCGGATCGAAGTTCCAGCAGTACCAGAAGGATGTTTCAACGCATCAGGATGCGCTATAGCACACGTCGGAAGTAGTTCCGAAGTAGTTCCAGGGAAGTTCTCAACGGAAAGGAGTAGTTCCATAATGACTTCTAATCCTTCATATTCACTACTTGAGAACAACGGTAGTTCCACCGTATACCGCATTAGAAAGCTCAGAAATCGTGCATCGGTACTTCTGGAACTACTTTCCTCGATACACAGCGCAGGTGCAGAGCAAGATACCTGGACTCGCGCATCGACGTCGCATACTGTGTACCTCGCGATCGAGTACAGACCACTACCCAATGGTGCCGATGATCCACGAACTCGGTTGGTCGGATATGTAGCGATCAGTTGCCACTAATGGTCTGTCGTTCCTCCGAAAACCCTTCTTTCGTCTCAAAACGCGTGGCGAATGAGGAAAATGAGGTGGCAAATGACGTGGAATATGACGTGGCGAATGAGGAACGTCGTCATTCGCAGCGTTGGGCGTGCTGCGGAGCCGTTCCGGAGCACCGTTCGTCCCTGCCAACATCTATTACCCGTAACGGACCGCCATGGCGAACAGTCCAACTCCAATCACGAAGGCGCAGGTTTCGTGATGTCAGAACGATCCTCACTTTCGCCATACCATCGCGAACTCATGCTGAGCCTTGCCTATCTTGGTGGGCTAACGTATGCCCTGACCCTTCGGCTTCTGCCGTGCTACAGCGCTCGTACCCTTCAGCGTGACCTCTCCGACCTACGTGAGCTCGGTGATGTCGAGAAGCATGCGATCTACAAGCCCGGTCCGAAAGGCCGACCAGTCAAGCTCTACGACGTATGGACGCTAACTGATAAAGGTCATGCGTATATCTCGGAGAAAGCTAACGACCAGTATCCGACGAAACCTGCGAAGCTGCGACACAAGCGTGTCATGCGTCACGATCTGCTGGCGGTCGAAACGATCGTCACCATGGTAGAGCTAGCACGCAAAGACGGTCTGAGCGGTCTGTATGTTCAGTGTGAGATGCGGCTCAATCCGACCGAACGACGACCAATACCTGATGCAGTTGTCATCGTGCAGTTTGGTGGAGGTTTCACTCAAACCGATATCGTCCCCTGGACGAAAGACCCGGCGATCGAGGATGAAACCCGTTCCCGCTTTGTTATCGAGGCTGATAACCAGACCGAAACGCTGAGCGTCATCGCGGGTAAGGCTGTCGCCTATCGGGCAGCCTATTACGACCCTGCAGTGGCGCGCATGGTGGGCTGCACAATTCGGACCGCTTCCGCTCATCTGCTGGGTTATCGCCGACAAAGACGAAGATCCTGAGCCTGCAATCGAGCGTTTGCATCGCGATCGTCGCGAGTATGGGACGCTGAATGGCCAGAGCATCTGTTGGGCAGGTACAACCGAACACAGGATGAAGCGAGCAATCCTGGTTCATTCATGCCGCTACAGGATCATCGTGGTATTACCTGCATTCCCTACAGACGGAAAGGAAAAGTATATCTGAGGCGAGACAAGTGGCACTTCCCGCCGACAGATCGCAGTCGCTCTCGTCATCTGATGTAGCATCATCAGCGGCGCTCATTCCTGTGCCGCCCTCTCCAAGATCTGGCGCGAGCGTCCACCATGCGCCTTCTGCCATCAGCGCAGACCGGACACTAACGGTGCTTCTGTCGATGTCAGCCCATCAACGTCGCGTGTTGCATCGACAGAACGACCTATTCATGCAGGAGCGTCAACTGCATACCCAACTTCAGCCATCCTACGGCGCGGTCGTTCCATCTTCTGCCAGTACGGCAATGGAGCGCTGGGCAGCATGGTCTCCAGCGGATACTTGGGCACATGATGACCTACACACCAGATACGATGCCATCCCGCTTGTGTCTTCTCGACAGAGACCGATATACGTACCACCATCGGCGCTGGACATAGTGATCGAATGGTGCGGCAGGTTCGTGTATGCGCTCCAGGAAGTCCGCTATGAGATCTCGTATCTGACCGTACGCTTGCTTACGATACTTGGTATTTTCTGGACAATTCGCACTTCTGTACGACTTTTCCGTTGGTTCTTCTGGGACGGTGGCTACATATTGGTCGGAACCTTCCTTGTGTTCATCATCATGCTAGGGTTCCTTGGATGGGCTGGCCACAGTGTCTATCGCGACTATCAGAAGAAGTCATTCTTCACGTTTAGCAAACCAGCTCCGACACCTGGCGACCTGGATGTAATGCCGCCTGCCGTTCCTTCTCCACTTGTAATGGATTCGATTCCAGTACCACTGTCTCCAACAGTCCAACAGCGTTCGCCGACGACGTGTGGCAGCGCTTATGTCATCGCTGACGCGCTGAATGTCCGTGCAACACCTGGCGGTGCCATACAAGGCAAGTTGTTTCGTGGACAGGAGGTCATTCTGCTCTGCGCTCAGGAGCAAGTCGGCACGACGATCTGGGTTCGTGTTCAAGCAAAGCAACACGAGGGCTGGGTCAGCAAGCGCTTCATCCGTTGATGGATTGCGCGGACCTGACCCTCCTTTCGTCTTCCAATACTTAAGTAGGTGAAACGGAGGATAGCTCGTGCGAAAGCCGTTTCACAGAAAGGAGATACGCAATGTAAGCACAGAAGACAAGAATGTTTCGTAGGTCTGGACAGCGCACTATGCTGGAAATGGAACAACCCATTCGTTGCAGGCATACGCGCGCCAATGCTCGTATGCATCTCTATTTTTTATGAAAGGTGGAACGGTCATGACGGCTCATTGTCACATCGCGCAGCGCTTATCCGACGGTCGTATCAAGGCAATCTATGTTCATTACGCCGAGCCTGAAGCGCAAATCGGGCTTTTGCTTGCACAACAATATCGGGAAGCAGCCCAGGTATCATCGCTGCTTGACCTCGGCGATCTGAAGAAACTGGGAGCGACGCCAATCCCCTATGACGATCAAGGACAGGCTCAAGGGGAATCTAGTACTGGCGCATGCGTGTACCAGGATATAAATGCTCTCCTTGATGCTGCACGTACCAGCAGTGTTATATACCTGTATGAGAACGGTCGATGGCTTGCATCGATAGGATCAGAGGAATGCTATCGAGTTAAGCTGACTGGCTATATTGAATGGCATGGTCCGATTGTCGGACGTATCGAGGCTTTGATTGAAGAAGCACGCAGCCTTACGCGCCCCTTCGACCAAGAAGAAGTCATCTACCCAATATGGGACGCTGGATACGGGTTCATGCTCCACCTCGATGAACGCTTTCAGTCTCTATCGTGACGAACTATTCAAGCCGCGTCTCTGGATTGTTAAGTCAGTTCAGGTCACTGTAGCAGCGTAATAGTCCGGTCGAACAATGAGCATCGGAGGTACATGATGAAAATTAAGAATCACCTGATCAATCGTGCCGTTGCCGTCATCAAGCCGCGGCAAGCTTATTTCTGCTGGACGGAGGAAATACCTCGGCACGGGGACGATATGGCAAAGAATGGATTGCGTGCCGACTGTACCGCCGTTCTGATACCAGTGTTTGAGACTCGAGCGGAGTCTGAGGCATACATCGCAGGCATTTCAGTCGGTCTGTTTGAGATGGAATTGAAAGCCTGGAACAACGACCCGATGATGTGGCCGGTAGATCTGAGTTACGACGTATTTCGACTATGGTTCGATATTCAAATCCACACCATAGTGGTGGATACCGTGGGTAGTAAGATTGTCAAGGAGGAGGCATGGTAGGTAGAAGCTGAGCACAATGGAAAACTTTGATGCTCTCATCGGTTCGGGAAACCGGTGAGAGCATTGCCTGGATAAGGAGTGTCGCCAGCCGAACGAGGCTAGTCAGGATTCGTTACTCATCATACAAACCCATGTCCTGACTTAGCTGCATGAGTTGAGTCAGCGCTTCATTCCTGGCTGCATCACGGCGAGTTCTATATGTCATAACGTCGGTCAAGCGAACACGTCGATGGGTGCCTGTTTTTGTATACGGAATGTCTCCTCGTTCAAGTAACTTGACCAGGTATGGACGCGAAAGAAAGATTGAGCAGATCTGCTGCCTGTTGGATAGTCAAATCTTGATGGGTTGACACCAGCGTTACCGCCTGTCCCTGAGCGAGGTGATGTACCGCTGTATGGAACAGGTAGACAAGCGATGCTGGTAAGTCGACGGCGCGACCATCCGAGCCAATAAACTTTGGTGGAACGGAATCGGCACCCACGGGAACGATAATGTGTTCTACTTGTTTCAAGATCGTTTGCTCAAGTTCGGTGACACTGATAACCTCTGATGCTACTGTCGGCTGTGCCATACTCTCCTCCTGGCTGATTGGTATCGTATCAAACATTCGAAATAAACGTAACGCTTTGTCGTTAGAAGGCAGGTGTTCCACGGCATTCTTGATCGTTACGAGATGACACCAGGAGTCCATACGTTTGAACTGTCATGAACCAACGAGCCTGTGAGCGACGCTGTGGAACGTTCATCCTTCGTCATCGAAGCTGAGTTTAGGACGGTACGTTGAGCAGACACGTAGGAAAGGCAAGAGCCTACAATGGTGCGTTCGGCAACGAATGCAGTAAAATTGTTTTGACCGCGCAACGACAGACATGGAGTATCTCACAGGAACGAAGGAGTCACCATTGTTATGAGCTCGCAGCGCAATCCCAGATACTGGATCGACAAAAAGGCCAACCGCAAGACCGGCTATCCGGTCGGGACGATCGCCTACTACGGTCCTGATGACAGATTTGCCTCGAAAGTCGCCGTTGGCATCATCGTCTCGGAAAAGCAAGAAGCCTCCGAGTTGCGCCGGTGGTTTGCTGACACGACCGATGTGCGCCAGGACCTGTCAATCAACGACCAGATCCTTGAATTTCTCGAGCACCATCGTGTGAACCGCGTCGTGATGCTTGATCGAATTATCGGCTGTCCACACGAGGAAGGTATTGATTATCCTGATGGCGAGATCTGTCCCCAGTGTCCTTACTGGGCAGATCGTGACCGCTGGACCGGCCAGAAGACCGGCTAGCGGCTGAGCCCTGACCCACAGCGAATGGAAAACGACGATGCATGAATGGTTGGACACGCTGGCGGCACAGCTTGAGCATTACACCCGTGACGAGATGGTTGCTCTGGTCGGCGATTTTCTCGCCGAGCTTGACGAAACGCAGCAGCGACGCTTTCTCCAACTGATGACGGAGGGACCGCGTCCGGTCATCGCAGAGCAGATGGACCTGGGGGAAGGTGAGGATCTCCTCGACGCAATCCAATCACTTCATGATGCCATCGCCGATGATCACTACGTCGAGGACGGTGTGGGCTATGATCCCGCTTATGGTGAGCATCACGGCTTTGGCGATGACAGCTGGATCGAGGAGATGGATGATCTCTTCGCCGCTACGACCAGCCTGTTTCGTGCCGGGCAGTTCCAGCGTGCCGTCGCTGCGTACACGGCGCTCTTCCGCATCTTTGAGCTTGACCAGGACGGCTTTCACTTTACGCGGCCTGATCCGGCCACCGCGTTGCGAACGGACCTTGACGCCATGAAGCAGCACCTCTTCATTGCCCTTGCTCGTAGCGAACCTCAGTCAGCTGCCCGTGCCATTGAGTTGTCGAGCGAGCTTCGCTATTACGGCACAAACCGCTATAGTCTATTGGATGCCTGGGAAGGACGCGAGGAACTGAGCACTGCCCTGCTCGCGGAACTGCTCGAACAGGCGCGTCAGCCCGTGCCGCTCCATCCTGCCGTCTACATGGTGTCACATAGTGCCGACCTGCTGCGTGAATATTACCGTCGCCATTGTATGCTCGCTGATTACGAGACGCTGTGCCGTTTGGTTGGTCCCCAGCACGGCTGGCCGTATGAGGATCTGATCACACGCTACCGCGAACTGGCGAACTGGGACAAGGTGCTGGAGTGGGCGGAGGACGGCCTTGACCGCAAGGTGGCTCAAAAGCGATACCGGCTGATGCTCCAGGAGGCGCGCGGTGAGGCATTGCTCCAGCTTGATCGCCCTGCCGAAGCCCTTGAAACCCTGCGGGAGCTCTTTGCCGCAGTTCGGTCGGCACCAGTATTCCTCAAGCTGCGTGAAGCGGGACGCGCTAGCGGGCAATGGGAATCGCTCTGGCCTGAACTCGCGACAGAATTGCGTACCTTTGTGGTATCCGAGTCAGTAGGAATGAGCCATGCAGATGGCTTCGTGAGCTATGGCGGTGGCGTCGTTTCCGTCGCCGCATTGCTCGGATTTGCCTACATGCTCGAAGGTGAATGGTCGGATGCTGTCGAGATGGCGGTGGACCCGGCTATCCCAATTGGCTCGACAGACGAGAATCTGCAGCGCATCGTAGCAACTGGTCTGCTTAAGATGGTCGGGTTCGTCCGTGGTACTGAGCTTGACGGAGTGCTGGCAGCGGAACTGTCCAACGCTCCGAAGCTTATCCGCGAGTATGGCGAACTCCTGGAGCCTGTCGCTCGTTCTCTCCCTGCCGATCTGCTCCTCACTGCCACGATCCGGCCCTATGAACGCCTGGTCGACTATGGTATCGAAGGACGATCACGACCGGCGTATGCTGTAGCAGCCACGGCCTGTAAGGCTATTCAGTCGATTCGCCGCATGCAGGGGCGTGAAATAGAGTTCGAGCAGTATTACCGGGCATTGCTTGCTACCTATACTCGCTTCGCGGCACTCAAGGATGAACTACGCTCGGCAATTGAAGGGCCGGGCTATAAACGAAAGCGGTAGGAGCAGAACGATGATTCGGGGCCATCGACAGGTGAACACCTCGTTTCGAGGTCATCGATGGGATGATGGTCCAGCGGGATAGCAGCGGGGAAGTTGTTGAACGCAGATACAATGAGTTGAGCAGCTCCTCACGTATTGACGCAGCTGGCATGACCCGGCACATCGAGCAGCAGATGAGGCTGATGATGCGTTACGGCTTCAGGCGAGGCTGTCGAAACGATCCTCGATTTCTGGTGTGGCTATTACTTCGGGGTTGGTTTGAATGTGTGGTATCGTCGCTGATAGTGCGACGTTGGTAGATGTGGTGAAGGTTGGTTTTCAGGGTGTTCCTGCGAGAGCATTGAGAGGCCAGCATAGGATAGCTTCGTGAAAGTGATTAACCGCTCAGTTGCCGTCATTAAGCCGCGACAACGCTATGTCGATTGGGCTTTGAGCCTTCCTGATGCTCCAGACCAGCTTTCCCTTGCTGAGCTACGAACAGAGTGTACGACGATCCTGATTCCTGATTTTGACACTACCGCGGAATCAGAAGCATTTGTCGCATCGATCGCACCAGAACTGTTCGAGATAGAACTGGATGCCTGGGACCGCGATCGAACGGGTTGGCCAGTTGACCGTAGCTACCGCGTGTTCCAGGCATGGTTCGATGTTGAGATTCATTCCATCGTGATCGACCGAGGGAAGGGCGCGATACGATGGGAAGAGTTTTGAAGGCAAGTCCGGGGCGTCAGTTCTTGATCTGATGGACTTCTCTTTGGATGGATGCATACGTGGAAACCAATTCACGCCTATGCATCGGCTTTGTTACCCTTTGCAACCGCGCGTGATAGAGGCAAGGAAAACAGCATGGCAAACCGTCCCAAGGAACCGGAGCGAGAAGAGCGTATCGCTATGGAGATCGTCGTCGACGCCTACGATTCGCAAGAGCGTGCAATGGGCTGGTACTACTATCTACAAGGGCAGCTCCAGTTCCCGTTTCTCACGCACTGCATTGCGGAACGTGTCGTCTCGCCGCTCCAGGTAGGCGATGAGGTTGAGGTTGTCGATATGGCACCGGAAGACGAATGCCAGCATGAAATGTTCGTACTGATGCCATGGGAACGGCGCACATTGGCCGTACCATTATCTCAGCTGAGATCATATGATCACGTCGATGAGGAGACGCAGCAGGCCGTGGAAGATTGGCATTACTGGGTCGAACGTGGCTACGAGTTTTGACGGAACTGGCCAGGGTCAGACCATCACTTGTCGCCAAACAGCCGGTCGAGTACATGCGTGGTCATCCCCTGGTAGATCGCACGCAAATCCGCGTCGGTGTTTGCCGGTGCCGTTCCAAGCCGTCGTAGAACACCCGCTTGCACGTCCGGCGCGGCAACCTGGGGTGTGATGGTTTCGAGGTCAGCGCCCGCCTGATAGAAGGTAGCGAGCAGATCGGCGAGTGCCGGCGCCGTTTCTACAGGAAGTGTGTACTCCGCAGGTGTTTCGCTGATGGACGAGGCGCGACGCGCACGCAGCGCCTCGATGATCTGGTCGCGCGTGCGACCGCGCAGGTGAAAGATTAGAAACGGATCGTCGTCGAACCGCTCGCCGAGCAGGTAATAGACGGCGGCGATATGCTTGCAGGGATTCGCGTAATCGGGACACGAGCAGTCCGTCACGAGTTCCTGGACGTGCTGCGGAAAGAGCGACGCGCCGCTTGCTGTAAACGCTTCTTCGATCGTCTGGGGCATCTCTCCCGCCAGGAGCTTGGCGGCGAAGATCGCTTGCTCCGCCATGGCATCGATGGCGCGTTCCCACTGCCCGTCGTCGAGCGGTGGAACGTCGAGCCTGACCTTGTAGGGCGTGGCGCGTGACCCCTGCACTTTCGCATCGACGCGACCAACCTTGAGGTCGATGTTCACCACCTGCCCTTTTCGCGCATAGGTACGTCCGCGCGTCAGACGACCACCCCAGCCAAAGGTTTCCAGCGCGGCGATCCAGCGTTTCGCCCACCACGATTCGCCGAACGCGCCACGCACATTCTTGGCCTTGATGCCATCCTTGACCGGTCGCGGTCGAGATGGCTCATACCAGTCGTCATCCCAGCGCGACATGGCTTACTCCTCCACGTCAGTCTGGCGCAGGGCAACCAGATCGCGTAATTGTGCCGTGCTCAACTCGGTAAGCCAGCCCTCGTCCGCACCGAGCACGCTTTCCGCCAGCGCACGCTTGCTTTCGATCAACTCGTCAATATGTTCTTCCAGCGTCCCGCCGCACATAAAGGTATGAACCTGCACATTGCGCGTCTGACCGATGCGAAACGCGCGGTCAGTTGCCTGATTCTCGACCGCCGGATTCCACCAACGGTCGAAGTGAACCACATGATTGGCGGCGGTCAGGTTGAGACCGGTGCCACCCGCTTTGAGCGACAGCAGGAACACACGCGGACCACCACGCGCCTGGAAGCGTCGCACCATCGTGTCACGCTCCCTGGCCGGTGTGCCGCCATGCAGGAACAGAATATCGTCATAGAAACGTTGTTGCAGATACTGCTGGAGCATCGTTCCCATTTCGGCGAATTGCGTAAAGACCAGCGCGCGATCATCGCCAGCGTAGATTTCTTCCAGCAGTTCCTCAAGTCGCCGTAGCTTGCCCGACCGTCCCGCGACCACGCTCCCGTCGTGCAAAAACTGTGCCGGATGATTACACACCTGCTTGAGCTTCATCAGCATCGCCAGCACCTGTCCGCGACGACTTATGGCGTTACCATCGTCTTCGCTCCCCTCGATATCGTCGAGTGCCTCGTCCACGACTGCCTGGTACAGCGTCGCCTGTTCGGGCGTCAGGGAGCAATACTCCTTGGTTTCCTGCTTGTCAGGCAGATCGGCAATGATCGACTTGTCGGTTTTGAGGCGACGGAGAATGAACGGCGTCGTGAGGCGACGCAAGCGTTCGCGTGCCTGCGGATCGCCGGTGCGCTCGATTGGGAGTGCGAGTTCACGGCGGAATGCTGCTTCGCTGCCCAGGTAGCCGGGATTGAGAAAGGCCATGATGCTCCACAGGTCGCTGAGGCGATTTTCGACGGGTGTGCCGGTGAGTGCTACACGATTGTCGGCGTGCAACGCTCGTGCAGCCTGTGACTGCTTGGCCGACGCATTCTTGATGTTCTGCGCCTCGTCCAGTACGACTGTACCCCACGCTCGCTCGCCGAAGTCGTCGCGGTCGCGCACCAGCAGTGGATAGCTGGTCAGCACAATATCGTGTGCGTCCACGGCCTCCGTAAACGCTGCTCCATGCTGCCGCTCTGAACCTCGGTGCGCCATCACGCGGAGCGATGGAGCGAAGCGTTGGAGTTCACGTATCCAGTTGCCGACCACCGACGTGGGACTGACAAGCAATGTAGGAGCAGTCGCCCCCAGGCGTTCGCGCTCGTGGAGTAGCAACGTGATTGTCTGAATGGTATTGTGACAGAGGATATTGTTGGCAACGAAATTGTGATGCTGCTCGACCTCGAAGTCATAGACCCATCCTTCATAATGGACATCCTCAACAGCAGCAATTCGGCAGAAAAAGACCTCCTGGTCGAGCAGATGTTGAAGCCGCTCACGCGTTTCTGATAGAAAATGTCGATCAAGATGTTCGTAAGCGTCGAGCGTGCGTACAGTCCATTTCGAACGCGGAAGCATTCGATAATCTGCCTCTGCTTGACCACTCAAGATTGTGTCGACGCCAGTCAAGACTCTGGTTAGGCTGTCACGCGAAAATTGCTGGGAACCATTGATGTAGACCGGATTATGCATACCGAAATGGCGCAGTGGCAATTTTGTTGTTCTGACAGCCTCGGCAACGAGATCGGATGCAGGAATCCCCTCGACGTTTGTATTGTTTACCTGGGCGCAAATCGCTTCCAGTTTCTGCTGCTTGCGTGCGCTGCAGAAAGCCAATCTCCTGCTTGAACCTTCGTGCAGAATTTCCGCCAATGATCCCCGTGTAGTACGTGCGGAATATCCTGCTCCCATTGGTCGCACATTTCTGCTTGGCTGCAACACGCATCCAGATTCCAAAGCGTCGTAAGAGCTCAGCGAGTTGCTGGATCATCAACGGCGAGGCTGTCGCAATCTCGACGCTTCTCGTGCTCACGACGGCACAGCCTTCAGCCTCAAAGTAGTTGCGAAGAAACAGGCGAATACTGTCGAGATCAGCTTGCATGATGAAGTCAGGAATGGACTTGCCACGCGAAAGCTTACCCCAAATGTAGCCTTTTTCTTCAAGAAAACTTTGATACGCTCTACTGTTTAGCTGAAGCACAGAGGCTGTGTTAGGCAAAGTACGTATAACAGGACGGTTGATTTTGAGATCCATAGCGCTCTGCAATGCGATGAATCATGTCGAGCAAATTGTGCAGGTACTCTCCATTCTTCTGAGTTATCCGGAGTGTTGCTCGATCTCGCAGCTCGTAACCCTCGGATATTTGCCAGGCCAGGAAGGTAACCAGGTCAGGATCTACAGGCTGCCCGTTCCAGATCGTCCTGGCGGGGACACAAACATAGTCTCCAGGCTGTAGATTATTTGTCCAGCCCTGATGAGTCAGCAGACGGTGGCGGCGAGTAATCGTAATTTGGCTGCCATCTTCCAGCCTGACCGTGCGCATTGCTTCACTCACCGATTGGCGGTAGAGCTTCCGAACGTGCGCCGTAACAATCCGTCCAGTCTTTTCATCAAGAGCGTTTACTTGCAGCGACTCGGTAGGATTCGCCCAGAATCCCTCGCCATCGAAGTGCGTTTCCCCTGCATATGATGCCCAGATTTCTTCTGCGGTGCGTGGAATGCCATTGATCGGGATCAGCGTATCCCCGCTCAAACATTTTCCCATGCCCATATCGTCTGCGAGACAGGCACCCAGCCCGTACTGCCGCAGAAAAGCCAGCCAGGAATACCCACGTTGTTGGTAGGGTCGCAGTTCGGCGTGCAGCCCAGCAGGTGGCGCGAGCACTTCGAGTTGTTGGGTATCGTTCAGATTATGGAGCAGGTCCTGGAGCCATCCCTCAGCTTCGACATGCTCGACCTCGACGCCTTCGGGTGTCACCGTCCCATCACCGCCCAGGACAAGCCGTAGCGCGTCGCCAAGGTCGAGCTCGCCACCGCGTTTCTCGATGAAGGCCCATGCCCGTTGCAACTGTTCAGGATCGAGCAACACCCACTGCCCACGCACCTGCACCAGCGGTGATTTGAGCGCGACCAGGCGCTCGAACTCAGTGCGGTCGATCGTTTCGTCGCCGAGCGTCAACTCCCAGTTGAAATTGACCAGTGCATCCAGGCTCAAGCGGCTGCGTGCGTTGGGTGTCTTCGATTGTGCGCGAACGCGTCCACGCGCCTGGATGCGTGCGCCCCGTCCCGTGAACGCGGATGGCAGCAGCACGCCGAAGCCGCTCTGTCCGAGCAGCGGTGCCGCTTCTTTGAGAAACATTACGGCGTCGTCAGCGCGTAGGTCCGCATGATCCGGTGCGGATGTATGAAGGCTCGCGTCGATCGGCGGGAACAGGCGTCCGGCAAATCCCAGGGCTTTCAGCAGGCGTTCCTGCGGTTGCTCGAACCGCCGGTCGAGATAGTTGAACGCCGCGCTTTTCTCGCGCCAGATCGACGAGGCTGGCACCAGCAGGCTTGGATCGTCGGTAGCTTGCAACAGATAGGCGAGCCGCCACGATCCGTCGGCATCATCGGGTGGTTCGAGTCGCATCGTGACACGGAACACGTCATCGCCCGCCACCTGCCCCTGTTCGATCCACTCCTGCCAGCGGGTGAAAAGCTCATCCGCTTCTGGTCCTTTGAGTGTCAGGTAGGGATCATCGCCCACAAGCGCACACAACCACCTGCCGCCAGTCGTCTTTGCGTTCAGCGTGGGCTGATAGGAGACTTCACGGATGAGCGCATCAACGGCAGATGCCAGGAAATCATCGACGAGGGCGCGAGGGTGAGGCGCATCGGCAGGATCGGCGACGACGGCTCGACAGAGCGGCGGTAAGGTACGAGCGAGGTGTGCGATCTGCGCGCCGGCGACCGGGTCGGGTTGGGGACGCCACGCGGCGCGGAGGCGAGTGCCATCGCGCTGCAACGTCGGTACGACCTGCTGACCTGCGACCATCGCCATCGCGAGCAGCGACGCGACACGCCAGGACCGCAGATCCGCGCCAAGTCCGCGTCCATCATGATCCGCTGTGGGCAGGCTCGAAAGGAACGTGAGCGCGGGGCCGATCGGCAACAGAATGCCATCGACCTGCCAGGGTCGAAGCTCAGGCGTTCCCTCCGGCGTGGCAATCGCGCCGGTTGCCTCCATCTCAGGTGAGGGAACAGGCATGGTGCCTACGGATGGCAACCAGAAGATATGCGTCTGCTCGACAAGATCAGGTGCAGCGACGCGAAGGCGAACAAGATGCTCGCGTAGGGCATCGTTCGGGCTCTGGTAGGGATGAAACGGCACCTTCGGCTGCCGTCCTTTGCGGCGGCGTTGCTCCGACCCTTCAGCCCACAGGAAGAACTGATGCTGTGCAGCTACCCAGGTTCCGTGTAAGATGTCGCCACCGCTCATCGTCATCAACAGACTGGTCCTTTGCTTTAGATGATTATAGCCCGAGACACAAGCGAGAGGAGGGAAGGGGTGTCGAGTTATGGTGCAGGCAGAGATGCAACATCTGGATCCTCACCACGCCGTCCTCACGAGTAGGATTGCAATTCGTGTCGGTTGGTCATGTGTGTAGTGTTGCTACGAACGGCTAGTGGATTGCGTGTATAAAGGCAACTATGTATCGCGTCAGTTCATGAGGTCAATAATGGAAAATCCAGAACATGGTTCCTGTCTTCTATAGCCCGGCGTATGTCGGTTCGCATACGGCCTTCGATACCACACGCAAGGCAAAATGGGTCGCTGACTCGCTGGAGCAACGTCCAATCGCTGGTATCGAACTTCACGCACCCCAGCCTGTGACTGAGGAACAGGTTGCCAGGGTGCATGATCCAGAGTATATCCGCGCCGTTGTGACGGG
The DNA here is from genome assembly GCA_963790835.1 of uncultured Chloroflexia bacterium. Taxonomy (GTDB): domain Bacteria; phylum Chloroflexota; class Chloroflexia; order Chloroflexales; family Kallotenuaceae; genus JBBSGA01. Next base: position 4,783 of record CAWBPU010000002.1, on the reverse strand, counting down.
CCATCCGCGTTCGCTGGCCGCGTCGCAAGGACTTGATTGGGACGCCCAGTTCTGGCCGATGGTCGCGGCGTCCACCGGCGGAGTTATCGCGGCTACGGCCGCAGCACTGGAAGCCGGTGTTGCAGGCTCGTTGTCTAGCGGCTTGCATCACGCCAGGTATGCCTCTGGAGCAGGCTTCTGTACGATTAACGGTCTAGCATTGGCCGCGCAGACAGCGCTCAATGCTGGTGCTCAGTCGGTCCTGATTATTGATCTTGATGCCCATTGTGGCGGCGGCACGCAATCCCTGATCGCCAATGATCGTCGCATCTGGCAGCTGGATATTTCGGTGAATGCTTTCGACGGCTATCGCTCTGACGGACGTACGACGCTGGATCTGGTCCGGCATGCGACCGACTACCTATCAGTGCTGGCGCGGCGCTTATCGCAACTCGGTCAGTCTGGACCAGACTTTGACCTGTGTCTCTTCAACGCCGGGATGGATCCAGACGCGAGGTGTAGTATTGGTGGACTCGACGGTATCGATGCAGTGCTCCTGGCTGAACGCGAACAGATGGTCTTCGATTGGTGTCGGTCACGCGGTCTGCCAGTTGTTTTCGTATTGGCAGGGGGCTATATCGGGAGCGCGCTTGATGTGCGGGAGTTGGTCGAGCTTCATCGGATCACGCTGGCTGCAGCCGCTCAGTAGCTCGTCGGCTATGGCTGATGCCCAGGCCACGGATCGTGCCCACGATTCATAGTGTATTCAATAATTCGGCGCGCGCTTACTCAGGACATGTAGACGTATTTGACCGATGATAGCTCCCTTTCTGCTTATCAATTTCGTAAATTTTCCTGATGCACGTCGCGATATTGCTTATCCTGAGGACCTCATACTGTTCTGATAGCAGCAACTACGAAAAGTACACAGTACCGTTAGGGGATAGGTTTCGTGCAACCTGATTGTTAGCATGTTCACGGACTACTACATTCTGCACTGTGGGAAGCAGAATCTGTACTGTCAAATCTATGTGTGGACTAAAAGGATACGTATGATTGTACGAATGATCTGGCCCTGCTGCGGCTTCCAGAACGGTGCATGGGTAGAAAACCCTGTTGATTCGTTCTGGGTGGAATGTACACCCCATGAAATTGAAAACATCAGTACCCGTTGGCTCTCACCCCAGCAGCAGGCGCTGAAGGAGTTTCGCAGTCGCAGACCTGAGCCAGACTGCAATACCTTCCTCCTGGTTGCCCAGGACCTCAGCTCAATTCAGCCGATGGAAGAGCACTATCCCTATGGCAACCTTTGGAATGCGTATAGTCCATTTCGATCGATCCATCCCCGGGAAGTTAATACTCTCGATGAACTGCGTAATCTGGACGCCGTTGCGTTATTGGTGGGGCCCCAGTCGCCGAGCGATCGGCCCTTCACTCGTCGGATGCGCTTTCATCAGAGTTGGTACCGCGCGAATGAACTCGGGATTGTGTATGGTACTGGACCAACTGCAAAAAGCACACGGCCGTATGGAAACATGCTGCCGCCTGAGGCTGGGGAGAATGGCTTGAACTTCCTGACCCCAGCGATTTTCGCAGTTGCCAAAGACCGCTCGGAGCGAAACGATGGACTCGTGGAGCGCTTCCGGCTGCTTCATAATATGCTCGCGAGTCAGACCATGTGCTTCAACTTGTTCGGCCCTCTGATGAACGACCTGGATGTCGCAACAGCTTTCATTCGTGCACTGCTCCCGGATCAGGTCGAGCGCGTGATACGCGTTGAGGTTGAGTATGCGCCGAAGCCCGGCGACGAGTACCTTGATGATAATACAGCTTTTGATGCGTTTATCGAGTACACTCACCGGGACGGCACGCTGGCCTTCCTCGCCGTCGAGACCAAGTTGACCGAACCGTTTTCACAAAAGCAGTTCGATAGCCTCCGCTATCGTGACGTGACAGAGCATCCAACGTCGCCCTGGCCTCGTTCTGCATGGCCAAGTGTCGCAAACATTCGGCACAATCAGCTTTGGCGAGACCATTTATTGGTCGAGTCAATGTTAAGGCACCCTGCCTCGCGTTACAGCAGTGGACAGTTAGCACTTATCCGGCATCCAGAGGATTTGACCTGTGCCGAGACCGTCGTCGGGTACCGTCAGTTGCTCCAGCGTGACAACACGTTCATTGACCTGCCACTTGATCGCCTCATCGAAGCCTGGAGATCAGTGGTGTCAGCTGATGAGATGAATAATGATGCGTGGCTTACCAACCTGGAAGACCGCTATTTGCGCCTGGAGAATAGTGAGACGGACTGGCACCGGCACTGCGTTGTCGCCAGTTCCAGCACCGCGCTCAGTGACACCTGATTCCAGCAAGGTCGGATGGGCACTTCGACCGATAGGGGAGAAGTCCTGACGATATTAGTTCACAGAATTATAGCCTGAGATACAAGGGACAGTAGGAATACATCATACGTTTGTTGTGCTAATTACAATGTTTTACACGTTTCTCAATATATTGTCTCCAATGCTAGGGAGTTAATCTTAGTACCTGGTCCTATGTCATATCGTAGCACTGACATTAAGCCTACACTACCATATGCCTATGGCTATGCTGTCTTCTCATGATTATTATAAAACTTGAACCGCGTTGTCGGATCGTTGGTTCAGCGTGAATAGAAGAAAAGAAGGAGCCAACGCTATGGTCGTTGCCGAGCAACACCGTGAAATGCTGATGCAGCGCGTGCGAATAAATCCATCAGATGGAGAAGCCTGGTATTTGCTCGGCGAAGTACTCGAAGACCCTGCGCAACGGGGCGATTGCCAGAAGCTAGCGACCGCTGCTGGCTACATGCCACCTGACTCCAGGCTGCACCAACATCGACAACAAGCATCGCCACCTAATCAACCGGTCTGCGCGCATCCAGGCTGTGAGACGCCCGTGACGAAGCCGGGCCACACGCTTTGCTACACGCATTGGAAGACTGTAAACCGCCCGGCAAAGGTCCAGGCACCTCCACAGAACAGGGAGTCTCTGATGACGGCATCCCAGATTGGAGAGCGTCTCGACCTAACGGCAAAACAAATCAACAGTCTCTTTGCTGAACTTGGCTGGATTACCAAAGAACGGAACGGCTGGATTGCTGGTGCAGTTGCGCTTCAACACGGTGCCGTCCAGAAGACGTATCAACCCAGCGGCGTACCCTACGTGCTCTGGCCAGAGGCTGTGCTAAACAACACCTTGCTGCATACGACGATTGAAAGTGTCAAAGGCGAAGGTGACGAGACGAAGCATGCAGTATCCAGCACAGAGTCAGGATTTCGCGAGCGCTTTCCTGCGCAGCACCGGGCGATGGATGGACACTGGGTTCGGTCAAAGGCCGAACTCCTGATTGATAACTGGTTGTACATGGAAGGCATCGTCCATGCCTATGAACGGCGTGTCCCGCTTGAGGAAGAATTATATTGCGACTTCTACCTACCATCCGCCAAAGTGTACGTCGAGTACTGGGGTATCGAGCATGACGAGCGCTACCTTGCACGGAAACATACAAAACTGGACGTGTATCATCGTCACCAGCTTCGACTCATTGAGCTGACGGACAACGACATCAGAAATTTGGATGATGCGCTACCGAAGCTGCTGCTACGCTTCAACGTCACCCTCACCTGAGGATGACAACTTTTGTATAAGGAACATCCTCACGGGCCCATGTGATGAATGAGCCTGCAACATGACCGTCCACTCCAATGCAACAGCGTCGTGCCCCTACCACATTGATCCGGTGGAGTGCGCAAAAAAATCGTCCGCTTTGTATCTATAAGGTTATAGAACGGCTGCGTTGCCGCTGCCGCGCTGACTGCAGGATATGCATTCGTGCTACGAGTGTACAATCATGACGGTGCGTAGCGGGATGCGACTGAGGTCTAAGTTGAACACTGCTCATATGCAGTGTCGTATGGTAGACGAGTAAGCACGACCAAGTGACCTCATCGGAGATAACGCGACGACGACGATGATGCTGTCAATAGTTCTATTGAAGATGGCTACCCGCATTTCCTGGAAGGTACAACGGCGTGACACAATCGGACATCCTGCTCGTCATTCCCGATGCCACTGGCACTACAAGCATTTCGCCAACCGACGTTTCCCAGTTCATCCGGCTCGACCAATGTGAACGCTACCTGCGTCTGCGCCTTCACGAACGAAGCCAGGGGACGCGCTTCATGCGCGACTACGGCGTCGTTCCCCAGTCGATCCCGCCACTCCTGACGCGCTCCGGTGCGTCGTTTGAGCAGGACATCGAACGGCGCATTGGTGCGGCACATCCGACGGTCAATCTAGCGACTGGTGTCGAGCGCACGCGCAACCGTGAGCATGACAACGAGCGGATCGTTGCCCTTGTTGGCGGTCTTGCTAGTGGCGCGGTCGTCGTCGCCTTCCAACCCCGCCTCGACGTTGCGCTCGATGGGTGGCGTGTGCGTGGAGATGTGGACGTGGTGCGCTTCGAGCGTGACGCCGACGGCACCTTGCATGTGCTGATCGCCGATATCAAAAGCTCGACCAGCGCCAAGGTCGAACATCGCCTTCAGGTTGCCTTCTACCGCGCGATGCTTGGTGCGTTGCTGCGCGACGCCGACATCGCACACGCTCCTATCGACATCGCCATCCTGTATCGTGGAACGCTAGGCGATGTGGTTGTCACGACGCCCGAGGATGCCGAGCGCGAGCAAGCGCAGCGTGATGCGTGCGAGGAGTTGTTCGGCACACGTACTGGCCTCTTGGAGATCGTCGCCGATCCAGACAGCTA
>CAWBPU010000001.1:0-1421391 GCA_963790835.1 uncultured Chloroflexia bacterium | reverse complement strand
ATACTGACGGTTTAGCGCGTCTTCGAATGCTTCAAAAAATTGCCAGGACGAAAGCCTGAGCGCCGAGAACTGTTTCTGTGGGATAACTTCTCGTTCCCGTATCACTGCATCCGCCTGGTCAATCAATGCTTGAAGCCGATCAAGCATTCCTTGTGCTCGACGCCGCCGTCTTTCCTCGACCGGCAAATTGTTTCGAAGTTGCTCAACGTGTCGGCGGAGCCCCTGTAGTTCCGAGTCCTCATGGGACAATGGTTCAGGATCAGGTGCGATACGTACGCGAACGAACTCGCTCAGTAGCATCTGAAAAAAAGCCGCCAGGGGTAGCGCAATCAGCATACCAATAATTCCGCTGGTCTGAGCAAGAATAACCAGGGCCAGCACCGTCAAAATAGGATGCGTTGCTGCATCACCGCGCAGCCATGGCTCGACCAACCGCTCCATTACTGCTCCGACAATGATGATAACGATCGCCGTGCCGATAACGGTCCACCAGGGGCTGCTGAATGCTAATATGGCTATTGGGATGAGGGCCAGCACAACACCAATCCACGGGACTAGCTTCGTGACGCTCGCGTAGAAAGCATAGAGCGCCGGGTATGGTACACCCACGAGCAGGAGGACCGGCCAAAGGATAATAATCATCAGTACGAATTGGGCGGCTTCGGAGCGCACATACGCTCCTACCCGGCGTTCAACGTCGCGCCATGCGCGCCGGGCAATGGCTCGCTCGGTTGTTGGAAGCAGGGTCAACCATAGCCGCTCAAATCGTTCCTGGTCTACTACCCAGTAAAATGTAAGTGTCAGCACGGAAATGATTGACACAACGGTTCCAAGAATGCCTGAAGTAACTCCAAGAATGCTGTACCCGATCGTCGCAGCACCTCCGGCGTCGACGCTCTGAATGATGCTTTCTGTTGTTGGCAGCCTTCGAGCGAGCGATTGTTGCCAGGTGGCCTCGGAACGTTGCAGCACGGCAATCAACGAGTCATAGCTTGCTGGGAACCAGTCCACAATCACGGATAATTCGCGGCCAACGGCCCCACCAACATAGAAGATGAGCAGACCGAGCACGCTAAGAATGAGCACATACCAGATCAGCACTGCAACGCTTCGTGGAATGCGGCGCTCAAGCACGCGCACACCCGGACGTAGACCCGCTGCCACAATGATTGAAAGGACAAACACGAGGACCACTTCACTGAGCCGGTACAGGACAACCAACAAGGCAAGAGTGCCCAGCACAACCGCCGTGTATTTCATCCCTCGCATGTATGTCAGCGGCATGTCAACCTCTTTTCAAACGGGAAAGGAACGTTATGATGCTGAACGAGCTGGCTGGCTCAGCATCTGATCAAGCTTGCTGGCAGCTACCTCGACCTGCTCTTCGAACAAGCCTTCGTCGCTCTGACTGGTCGGCGGCATGTCCCTGATTTGCTCACGAAGATCGCTCATCAGCTCCTGGGTCTGGTAGCGTACAACAGCAAGTCGGTCGCGGGTTATGGACGTTCCTGAGGGTAATGTGTCCCGATTGAGGACCCACTGATCAAGCATGACCTGGATGATGGCGGCCATCGGGATAGCCATAATCGCGCCCATTACCCCGAATAACGATCCAAACGCGGTGATCGCCAGCAAGGTAACAATTGCATTCACACCAACCGCCTTACCCATGATGCGCGGGACGAGTACGGCGTTTTCGATTTGCTGAATGAGGACCGCGGCCCCGAGAACCCACCAGACCTTGTCTGGTGCCTCGGTAAGTGTCAGAATGATGGCCAACAATGCGCTCACCATTGGGCCAAGAACCGGGATGGCTTCGAGTACGCCGGCGATCAACCCTAACAGGAGCGCTGACTCTAAGCCGATGGCGAAGAACGCAACCGTGGAAAGCACGCCGATGACTAACATCAGCAGCGCTTGGCCACGAATGTAGGCTCCCACCTTCGCCTCGAGATCCTCGATCAGGTTTTCCACCTTTTCTCGACGATCTGGGTGGACGACGAGCAAGCCAACGCCGACGATTCGTTCACGATCAATGGTCCAAAAGTAGGCAATCAGAAAAACAACAAAAACCGACATTAACATCCACGACGCTCGAAGCAGAACATTGATGCCCTGGCCAACAATCGCGAACTGATCCGTGCCTGCCTCTGATTCAGGCCCGACAGCGCCTGCAAGGGAACCGAGTTCAAGCTGTGCAGGGAGGTTTCTACTGAGCCGTCGCAGGAGTTGCGATTGCGATTCCTGGAAGGTAGAACGCAAGCCCTCGTAGTAATCTGGAATGTTCTGCACAATCGTAGAGCCTTGCTCGACGAGCAACGGCACGAGAACGGCAAACATGCCAATGACAACAAGCAGGAGGATTGCGTAAATGAGCAGTACGCTGAGTTCGTCTGGAATGCGCCAACGTTTGCTCCACCGGACCAGTGGCCGCATGGCAGTAGCCAACACGATTGCAATGAACAGCATGAACAGCACGTTGACGAGTTGGTAGCCAAGGTAAGCGAGCGCGATCACGCCTACGACAGCCAATGTCATCAAAAACACGCGCCGTGAGGTCCAGGGACGAGCGGATGAATCAGTAACAGGGCCTGCCTCTCGTGCCGACATCGGGAGTACCTCGATTCATGTAGGGGGAACTTCGTAAGTATACTGCAAGATTTGCACCAATATACACGTGAGTTTGCTGGGGTGTAGGCAAAGGTTGTCAGAGGCGATGTACGCGTGGCTCCTGCGGCATCGTTTGGTGATCGAGCCGTCCACGAATGGGGCACGAATACACGAATCCTCCCATCATTGCGCGCATGTGTGAACCGTGGGAAGGAGGACGAAGTCTGGCAAGAAGGGAAGCGTGGAGAACGCCTCATTCGTGTATTCGTGCCCCATTCGTGGACAGCCTGCGTTCAGAGCGACGAAGTGGGAACGCCTCGTTCGTGTATTCGTGGACGGCCTGGGTTCAGTGCGACGATGTGGGAACTGGTTTCTGACAACCTTTGCTTGCACCGGTTTGCTGGAAATCCCGCCAGCAATGAGCCAGCGTATGAACTTGCAAGGATAGGTTTGCCAGTCGGTACGAAGTCACTGACAGACATGGATGCAAACGGAACATTTGACCGGCAACACTCCTGTGGCATGAAGGCTCACGAAGTGTGATAATGGTGCATCTACTAGAGGTAGCAGCACTATGGCGTATGATCCCACACAGGCAGTTCTTGACGATGCCCGGCTTGCGGCCCTATATGACACGATGCTCCTCGATAGTGCGCCGGAGGAGGCGTTTGACCGCCTGACACGTCTTGCAACGATGACGGTCCATGCACCCGTGTCCCTGGTGAGCCTGGTCGACAAAAACCGACAATTTTTCAAAAGCTGTATAGGTTTGAACGAGCCGTGGAGTTCTGCGCGAGAAACACCACTTTCCCATTCTTTCTGTCAGTATGTTGTCGCCAGTCGTGAACCATTGATCATCAACGATGCTCGCCAGCACCCGTGGGTTAAAGATAATCTGGCCATTCGCGACCTGAATGTTGGTGCGTATGCTGGAATTCCGATTGCCACACGGGATGGTCGCATCCTTGGCTCGTTCTGTGTCATCGATACCAAGCCGCGCCAGTGGACCGACGAGGAAATCGGCATCCTCAAGGATCTGGCCGCTTCCGTGATGACCGAAATTGAATTACGCGCAGCGGCAAGAAGCGCGTATCAACTCATGGAAGCGGCTGAACAGGAACGCCGCGAAAAAGAAGCACTTCTGGACTCAGCAGGTGAAGGTATATACGGCATCGATATCGCCGGGCGTTGTACTCTTGTCAACCGGGCGGCTTTGACCATGCTCGGCTACGGCCGCGATGAGGTACTGGGCGAAAACATGCACAAACTTATGCATCATAGTTATCAGGATGGCTCGCCCTACCCGGAGGATGAATGTCCGGTGTACCGTGCGTTGCACACAGGACAAGGAGCAACCATAGTCAACGAGTATTTTTGGCGTCGTGATAATACTTCGTTCGTGACTGAGTACTCGTCGTATCCGATTATTGACGATGACAAAATAACAGGTGCTGTCGTGACGTTCGTCGACGTTACCGACCGTAAGAACGCCGAGCAGCGCTTAAACATACAGTACACGGTGAGCTCGATTCTGGCCGAAGCGTCGACGATTGAGCAAGCGATGCCGCGGATACTTGAAGCCATCGGTCAGGGACTCCAATGGAAACTTGGAGCTTACTGGGCTGTTCATCGTGATCGTGAACTCTTGCGCTGTGAAACGAACTGGCAGGCTCCTGGGATTTTGGCTGAAGAGTTCATTCGTGCCTGTCAGCAGGTTGATGTACGACGTGGCATGGGTCTTGTTGGCAACGTGTGGGAACAAGCTCGACCGCGATCTATTGAAAACGTGCTTGACGAGACAGATTTTTTCCGTCGGGAAGCCGCGACGAAAGCAGAGCTTCAAGGAGCACTGGCATTTCCGGTTAAGGCGGGCGGCGATGTGCATGGCGTTGTCGAGTTTTTCAGTCGAGAACGCCGGCCTGTTGACGAGGATCTCATGCAGACGGTGATAACAATCGGTCAACAGGTAGGTCAGTTCATTGAGCGCAGACGTGCAACCGACGCGTTGCGCGTGGCGCATCGTGCCATCACGGCCACCAGTACAGGAGTCACAATCTCCGATGTCACGAATCCTGATAACGCGATCATTTTCCATAATCCGGCCTTTGAAGCAATCACCGGCTACCAAAGCGACGAGGTTCTCGGGCGGAACTGTCGATTCCTCCAGGGACCAGAGACCGATCCGGCGGCTGTGGAAGAAATCCGCCAGGCACTCAAGGAGGAGCGTGAGGTCCGGGTCGTTTTATTAAACTACCGCAAGGATGGCACGCCGTTCTGGAACGAACTCGCAATTTCTCCGGTTCGTGACGCGCAGGATCGGCTTACCCATTTCATCGGCGTGCAGAATGACATTACGGATCGCAAGCTTGTTGAGGAGGAGCTTTTTAAAGCAAAAGAGGCGGCAGAAGTAGCGAATCATGCCAAGAGCCAGTTTCTCGCGAACATGAGCCACGAGCTTCGAACCCCCCTTAACGCCATCATCCTGTATAGCGAGCTCCTGCAAGAGGAGGCCGAGGATTTAGGCGTGCAGCATATCATTCCGGACCTCAAAAAAATAGGCACTGCCGGGAAACAGTTGCTCTCACTCATCAACGATGTGCTCGACCTGTCAAAGATTGAAGCCGGGAAGATGGAGCTTTACGTCGAAACGTTCGACGTTACGCAGATGGTCCAAGAAGTCATTGCGACGGTCGAGCCGTTGTTTGGAAAAAATGCCAATACGCTCACGACACACCTTGCCTCAGATATCGGTCAGATGCACGCGGACGTTACAAAGGTCCGCCAGATTTTATTTAATCTGCTCTCGAATGCAAGCAAATTTACCATGCAGGGCGTTGTATCGTTGCGGGTGGCACCCGAGGAAGCCGATGGTCGGCATTGCCTGACGTTCAGCGTTCGCGACTCCGGCATTGGCATGAGTGCGGAGCAGGTGGGAAAGTTATTTCAACCGTTTTCACAAGCCGACGTATCGACCACGCGGCAATTTGGCGGAACAGGTCTCGGATTAGCGATTACCCGCCGCTTCTGCCATTTGATGGGTGGTGAGGTTACGGTGGAGAGCAGTCCCGGACTGGGATCAACCTTCACGGTTAGATTACCCGTGCAAACCCTTATGCAACCGGAACATGAGCACTATGACGTGCGCGAGATACCCCGTGCAACTCATGCCCCTTCCGGCGTCGTTCTGGTGATCGACGATGACCCTGCCACGCGCGATGTCATGACCCGCTTGCTGGTCGGCGAAGGATATGAAGTACTTACTGCTGATAGCGGCCAGCAGGGTCTGGACCTGGCTCGTCAACGACATCCCGACGTGATCACGCTTGATGTTTTGATGCCGAGCATGGATGGCTGGTCGGTGCTTGCGGCGCTCAAGGCCGACCACGACCTCGCTGACATCCCGGTCATCATGCTAACCTTTATCGACAACAAGAATCTGGGGTATTCGCTCGGAGCATCCGAGTTCATGACGAAGCCGGTCGAACAAGACCGTCTGCTCAACGTATTAGCAAAATACGTCGCACAACATACTCCCCCGCAGATTCTTATCGTGGATGATGACGTTGCTACGCGTCAAGTGCTACGCATGATGCTTGAAAAGGAAGGATGGTCGGTGGCAGAGGCAGAGAATGGCCGCGTAGGATTGCAATACATTGCCCAATACCATCCCGATCTTGTGCTCCTTGACCTCATGATGCCAGAAATGGATGGCTTTGAGTTCGCGGATGAACTTCGCAGGCATCCAGAATGGCACGATATCGCAGTTGTTGTGATGACCGCTAAAGATCTCTCGTCTGAGGAGCGTCAGCGTATCGACGGCGCAATTGAAAAGATTCTCCAAAAAGGAGCGTATAATCGTCAGGAAATCTTGGAAGAGGTACGTCATCGCGTCAGTCCGGCATCGGTCAAGAAACAAACTCACTAGGCGTATCGAACCGTGCTCTCAGGCACTGTGCGGGTATCTACACGGACCGATTGCAGTACATTTCGGTATCGCATCCGTTCGTGCACGTGACGAGAATAATTGGGGCCCATAGATTATGAAAAAAATTCTCCTGGTCGAGGATAACGAAGAAAATCGGGACGCTCTGTCGCGACGCCTTATGCGTCGCGGCTACGAGATTGTCATGGCGTTTGACGGTGCGCAGGGTGTGCAAATGGCGCTCTCGGAGGCACCCGATCTGATATTGTTGGACATGAATCTACCGGTGCTCGACGGCTGGGAAGCGGCTCGTAAGCTCCGAGCAAACGACAGGACACGCACGATACCGATCATTGCATTAACGGCCCATGCGATGTCGGGTGATCGTGAAAAGACCCTGGAAGCAGGTTGCGACGATTACCACACGAAGCCGGTGGAGTTTCCTCGTCTGCTGGCACAAATAGAAGCCGTTCTCAAACGATGCCTATAAATGCTCCTGGTGTTGCCGCGCCAGCGCAGCGGAGGATAGAGCATCGGCAGGAGAGCGGTTGCGTCAATGAACATGGTTAGCGTCGGATGCGGTTGCCTAAAACAAACCCCAGCAATCCAGTCAGAGACACGCCGAGCAACGTTTCCAGTGATGTCAGGTAATGAATAGTCTCCGAGCGTGGAAGCAACTTGACGGTCGGACCTTCCGAAGATGTCATGGTAATCAGCGTAAAGATCGTTAAGTCCTTCAGGCTCTGGGTGGGCTCGAGTACGGTGCCTCCGGGTGTTTCCACCACCCGCATGACACTACCAGTGAGGCCGTAGATGAGGAGAAAGCTAACGTACATTACGATGATCGACGCCAGGACCCGTGGAATACTTTCCCCGTAATCACACAACCATTCAACAAATTGGTCGCTTGCGTATTTGGCGTAATGCCGACTGGCTACCCGCCAATCACCTCCCCTCCAGTTCAAGAGCGCGGCCCTGCGAGCAGCGCGTTTCTGCATACGACGCCGCTTCCGGTATGCCCAACTCGCAGCATCTGAATCTCCTAGATCAAGGAAGTTCCGTTCCAGAACCAGATATCCTTGCGCTGCTTCCTCATATGCGTGGGCAAGGTCTTCGCCGATGGCTCCGCCGAGTTGTTTTTGGCTAAAACGTGTTTCATCCAGCCGCGCGCCACTCAGATGAATATGGGATATGCTGCAGGTTGAAAAGTCGAGATACTGCAACTGGGTGGCTCGGAGCACCGCCGCGTCGAAGTTGGTGCCTCTAAGACGCGCACCCTGGAGGTTCGCCCCGCGTAAATCTGCTCCCTGGAATTGAGCCTGAAACAGGAATGTATGCCTGAGGTTCGCGCTCGTCATCTCCGCTCCCCGGAGGTCGGCTTCTACCAGACGTGCCGATTCGAGATCTGCGTCGATAAGCACAGCCGCCTCGAGCTTCGCTCCCCACAGGTCGGCATGCTTCAGGTTCGCACCTTCCAGCAACGTGTGCGACAGATTGGCAAAGCGGAGCACACTGCCTTCGAGCTTCGCTTCTTCCAACATTGCGCGCTCGAAATTCACTTCTCCCAGCTGTGCAGCGGAAAGATTCGCTCCGGCAAGGTCTGCACCGCGTAAATCAGCCTGTTCTAGCAGAGCACGCTGCAGATTTGCTTGATTCAGCACTGCATTGCGTAGGTCAGCTTGTCGGAGATCGACGCCTTCCAGATTTGCATGACGTAGGTTGGCACCGTCGAGGCGCGCACCTCGCAGGTTGACACGTTGGAGGTTCGGATTCCACCACGGAGGTGGAGGGGCGTCAGGAATCGGCTCCCCATTCCAGCCCTGGCTGAGATCTACCCCTTCGAGGATTGCATACCGCGTGTCGTGGGCAGGCAGTTCCAGTTGACCCGCTGGATGGCTTGCGATCAGTTCCAGCACGATTGCGCCCCGTTCCAGTGGTGTTGCGTTGGCGAGACGCCGGTAAACGTCGTCCGGCGTTGGATTCGTGCTTGCGGGCCCAAGATCATCATTCATGGCATACAGTACCGATCAGTGAAGCGTGGAGGGTGTGGCGAGACCCCAAAGAACGACGGGCAGACGTGACCCATCAGCGCCGAATGCGATTACCAATAACGAAGCCTAGCAGACCGGTGAGGCCGATGCCAATGAGTGCCTGGATTCCGGTAAGCAGGTGAATGATCTCGTTGCGTGGCAATAATCCTACGGCTGGATTTCCAGATGTTGTCATGGCGAGTAAGCTAAAGATCGCGAGATCGAGGGGCTTACGGGTTATAACTCGCTCCGTACCAGTCGGTTCAGTAACCACATGGACAACACTGCCGGTCACGCCATACATGACAATGAAAAAGACATACACTACCAGCATTGTTAAGAACACGCGCCCGATACTTTCCCCATAATCGCAAACCCATTCGACAAACTGGCTACGCAGGTAGTTGCTATACCCGCGCAAAGCACGTCGCCAATCTCCGGCTGCATGAGCAGTGCGCGCGGCAGCGCGGGCTGCTTTCTTTTGCATGCGTCGCTTTTTACGGTATGCCCAACTTGCTGCATCTGGATCACCAAGAGCAAGGAAATTATTTTCAAGCGCGAGATAGCCTTTGCGCGCCTCTTCATAATCGCAAGCTAATTCCTCACCGATCGCGCCCCCGATCTGGTTAAGTTCCACTACCGTTTTCTCGAGCCACGCACCGCTGAAGTGGGCATGCGTGATCGTGCAGGTCGTCAGGTCAATGCCCTGTAGCTTCGCATGCTGCAGGACTGCTCCTCGCAGATTGGTCCCACGCACATGCACGCCCTGCAGGTTGGCGCCACGGAAGTTTGCCCCTCACAATTTGCCTGTCGGAGAATCGCATCTTGCAGGTCGGCCCCCACCAATTCCGCATGAGCCAAATTCGCTTCTTCTAGCCGCGCGCCACGGAGGGTAACGCCACGGAGAACGGCAAATGGAAGCCGCGCACTCCAAAGGTCTGCCTGTTCCATGTTCGCCCCCTCCAGAACGGCACCAGACAGATTCGCAAAGCGTAGATGCGCATGGTGGAGGTTGGCCTCTTCGAGTAATGCACCTTCGAGATTGGTCTGTTCAAGGTTGGCATGCCGCATATCACTGCCAGCGAGATCGGCATCCTTCATGGAGGCTGCATCGAAAAGGGTTTCGCGAAGATCTGCCTGACGCAGGCTCGCTCCGTCAAAACAGCTGTAGCGTACATCTGTGCCCCGGAAATTGGCCTGGCGCAGGTTTGCCCCGCGCAGATCGGCATGCTGAAACACCGGCACCTGGCGGGCTGGATCCCACCAGGGGGCACTACGCGCTTGATCATGGTTCAGGCTCCGCAGTGTTTCCAGGCTCAGGTCAAGTTTTTCTAGAAATGCTGGCTGTTCAGTGTGTGCTGGCAGCGCTAAGCGTCCCTCGGGATGCGCAGCAATGCGCTCCAGAACGAGACGAGCTCGCTCGGCGGGGGATGCTGCGACAAGCTGAAGGTAGATTGGATCTGCTGCTGCGGGCAGGTTGTCGTGTGGAACGGTCATAATTCGATAGCTTCCATGCAGCGTATGCGTGAACTGAGGCGCAATCCCGGTGAAGGCAGGCAGCAGTCCACAGAACAAGGAGCGTTCCCCATCGTTGGCCAAAAGCTGACTGCCCTGCAGATGGTTCAGCAAACGATGAGGAACAGTCAAGCAGATGATGTCGCAACGTCCGATGGGCCTGGAGTGCACCAAGCACGATCTGTGCGGCTCCGGCCTCCACCCGGCCGGGGACATGGTACCAACGCACACCATAGAGCAGCCAGGTGTTATGCAAGCCTGCTCTATGGAGCGTTAGCGTAATCGCTCTAGCTGCTGACTTTCTAGCGCCTGCTCGGCATGCCGGGCGCTGATCGTTGGTGCGTCAGTTCTCAGTGCGAGATACAGACCGGCCGCAATAGCGGCACCGAGCAGGGGCGCAACAACGAATAGCCAAAGTTGACCCAACGCCCACCCTCCCACGAAAATGGCAGGCCCAATACTGCGTGCCGGGTTCACCGACGTATTCGTGACCGGAATGCCCACAAGATGGATCAGGGTCAGGACCAGGCCGATAGGAACGCCAGCAAAGCCGACCGGCGCTGCCACGTCCGTCGCGCCGAGGACGGTGAAAACGAGGAAAGCAGTCAGTATCACCTCAACGAGAAAAGCGGCAAGCAGGGTATAGCCTCCCGGGGAATGTTCACCATATCCGTTCGCTCCAAAACCCAGGGCCAGGTCATATCCCCCGGAGACACCCTGTGCAACGAGTAACAGCAGACCGGAGGCCAGGATTGCGCCGGCGACCTGCGCCACGATGTAGCCAATGGCGTCCCGTCCCTCCATCTTTTTGCTTATGAGGAGGCCTACGGTTACGGCTGGATTGATATGACATCCCGATATGGGACCAATGGCATACACCATGGCAAGGAGCGCAAGGCCGAAAGCGAATGAAACCCCCAGAAACCCTATCTGTTCTCCTGCCAATACCGCACTTCCAACGCCACCGAATACCAACACGAACGTACCGATGAGTTCCGCGACATACCTTTTCATGGCTTTTTACCTTTAGAAGCATCCGTTTTGGGGTTAGAAATGCATACCGGCGCTGGTTGTCCCGCAGCATAAAATGGGAGCCATCTTATCTCGTGGTCTAACGAGTACACTGCGGTCCGTTGGTACATACGATAGTTGTTGTCCTGCCTGAGATACGGAAGACACTCCACGGGTCGAATAGGATAGGACGTAATCAAACGCTGGAACCACAAGGTTCAGGACGATGCATTACGGATGAATATGTATGAGCTGTGATAAAGAAGGGTAGGGAGAAGGGAGATGGAGCCAGAAACCGTCACTCGTAGACCGGCGGTCCTTCCACCATACTGTGTAATAGGAACGGCCACGTGCGGCGTCATCATCGTCGATTGACATTATGGCGGACTCCTGTTGGTACCACCGCTGAAGATCAAAGACCTTGCGGGTCAAGGCGTTGTGCTGACGTCTGTTTCTTTGTAGGGCGAGTATATCATGTCAGTCATACTCCTACCAGGGGTAACACCGGGTTGACCTGCTGAGTTATCAGCCCTGTTAAGCGGGGGCGTTGCGGTATCGCGGGAGCGCGGGAACGGTGACGACGCTGGCTCCGGCGTAGGGAGCCGTCCACTGAGGGGTGCGGGGCCGTCCACGAATTCGGTGTGCGGGGAGGGTGCCGTCCACGAATACGGCACGAATACACGAATGAGGCGTGCGGGCCGTCCACGAATACGGCACGAATACACGAATGAGGATGGGAGCGCGGATAACGGTGACGACGCTGGCTCCGACGTAGGGAGGAACGATGGAAGATCGCATCAAGCGGAGGCTCGCGGAACTGGTGCACGCGCGGGCGATGTACGAGGCCGAGGCGAAGGCGCAGATGATGGGGTTCGACGCGGCGATCGGGGAGTTGGAGGCGCTGCTGCGAGGAGCAGCGAGGAAGGGAACGAGCAGGAATAGGCGAAGGCCGGTCGATGTGACCGGCCTTCGTCGTGTCGGGCGTCAGGCTGCTACGTCAACCGCAACGGTGTCGTCGATCACGTCCGTGCGGAACGCCTCACGCGCTGCGAGGAACGATTTCCCACCGCCACGGCGCACCTGCCATACACACTCGATGATGACCGTCTCGGCGATACCAGCGGCAAGCAGACGTTTCGCGATGTCGATGCGTTGCGTTTCGGCGAAACGATCTCCCTGCGTCGTTCGTGGCTGTTCAAAGCCTTGAACGTGTCTTTTCGCCCTTTCCCGTAGAACAGCACGTTTCGCTGTCATCGACCGCCGAACACGCCGCCGAACAGGTACGACGGCGGCGGAACGGCGCGGTGAAACGGCTGGAAACGTGCCGACGTGCGCGACGCTGAGGCGGTGCAGCGCCGGTCGCACTTCGGGCCAGTAGACCAGCGCCAGGAATAGCACCAGGCCGATCAGCGGCACGGCTGCGGACAACCACTCAATCATGGCGGTATGACCTCCAGATGGCGTAGAAGCCACATTGTAGACAGGCTTCGGCACTCCATGCAAACACGGCTCCACCGAGCAGCGCGTAGCCCCAGCGGGATGCCTCGCTGGCGAGTGTTGCGGTCGTGGGATAGAGACCCAGCCCGGTCGTTGTGGCGTCAATGGCGAAGGCCACGACCCAGAGGCCGAAGAAGATGTCGAGCTTCGGGCGTTTGAGGCCGAATTCGGCAAGAGACAGCAATATGGGGATCGTCCATAGCTCGTAGCTGTACGCGATACGGAAGCCGACGAGCGAGGCGGCGTAGATCACGCCGTCGATGGTGAAGCGTGCGCCGACGAGCCAGATGCGGATGCCCAGGTATACCAGGATCGCCGCGCCGATGACCAGCATCAGGCGCTCGGCTCCCTCGGCTTCGGCGATGCGCTGGGCGGCGCGGCGGGAGAAGCCGTAAATCAGGCGGTTTGGTGTTGACTGGTGCTGGACCGGTGCTGCATCAGTGGTCGGTTCGGTCGCCGCGATACGTGCGCGACGACGGCGGGGGGCGGTAGTATGTGTCATCTCACATGCTCTTTTCGTACGGATGGTCGATTGTAGGATGATCGGTGCATACGCCCTCACATAGCCGATGAGAGCGGTGTGTAACGTGATGAGAGGATCAAAACGGGAGGGGTATTGGTGTGTGGAGACGGCAGCCAAGGCCCGTCAGCCACCCCACTTGCTTTGAAGGCCAGCAGAACATGTTCTGCTGGCCTTCTTGCTATTTATCGCCATCTATTCCACCACAGGCATAGAGTGCCACCTGTCCACCAAAATCACATATCGATCTGGCATTGTGATAGCTTTCAACAATGGTATATTACTAGAGACGTCATCCTCCACCATCACACTAAACGACGACTAATGAAACGACTTTGTTCGCAAGGCGCGAAGGGACAAATGACACTTCAATAGAGTTGTGTTGCGTGCGTTGTTCTGAATACGCTAGATTGAAATGGTGGTACTTGTATCGAACAGGAATGAACATTCCTACCTGTTGGTCTGGAGAGTCTTCATGAAGCGGTTCGTCGTACTGCTCATCATTTTGACCCTGGCTTTTCCTGCTTCCGTATTGGCGGGCGTAACATGGTGCAAGTCTGACCCAGTAGTATCGTTGAACGGTACCATTCTCGATATAACTGTCGAGATTCCACTGGAATACGTGCCACTGGTCAACGGGCCGGTTCACTATACGATTCAAACCCCATATGGGGTTGAGCGTACTGTCATTGTGTCCGACCTCGGATATAACTTGTATGGCTCCCGTGTAACGTTCACCAATCGCACTGGCGGTATGAATGGTGAAAACTTTCTGACAACTGTGAGTGCTACAGTTCCAATCAATCGTACGGGGCTTCCCGCTGGGACGATCGTCCCTGCGCGGCTCACAGTATTCCCCACCAACGGTAGCCTGAATGTCGTCGAAGGAACGGCTGAATCAACGTCGATGACACGCTGGATCACAGGCATGTATGGTACGCTGGATGCCCTGCAATCCACGATACAAGGGACTGGAGATTTCGATGGGGATGCAAAGAGCGACATCCTCTGGCGAGACAGCCTGACGGGGAACCTGAAGATCTGGTTGATGGATGGCGTGATTCGGCGCAGCGAAGGCGCGCCAGGAACAATGGCCGACCCTAACTGGCAGATCGTGGGCGTGGCTGATTTCAACGGCAACGGCAAAAGTGACATCCTCTGGCGTCATATACTGACGGGTGAAGTGTCGGTCTGGTTGGTAAATGGCACGACAAAACGCAGCAGCGGCTCACCAGGAACTCAATCGGATCTGGCTTGGACAATTGCAGGCATCGGCGACTTCAACGGCGACACCAACAGCGACATCCTTTGGTTTCACGCCTTGACCGGACAAACCGAGATCTGGCTCATGAACGGCGTTGTACGGAGCGGTGTAGGCTCGCCTGGGTCTGCTGCATTGCTCACCTGGCGGATCGCTGGCATTGGCGACTTCAACGGCAACGGCAAAAGCGATATCTTCTGGCGCGACATCGTCACTGGCGTTACCACTGTATGGCTGGTCAACGGCACCAAAGTACGAAGTAGTGGTTCACCCGGCACACTTTCCAATCTCAACTGGCATGTCGCAGGTATTGGCGACTTCAATGGCGATGGTAAGGACGACGTGCTCTGGCATCATATACTCAATGGCAGAGTGAGCGTGTGGCTACTGAATGGCGTCATAGTGGAAAAGACCAGTTCGCTTGGTACCGTGTCTGACTTGACCTGGCACGTCGTAGGGACAGGGGACTTCAATGGCGATGGTAAGAGTGATATAGTGTGGCAATATGGTATCAGTGGCATACCATATATTAGCTTGATGAATGGTACTTACCGTCGTAGCGGTTCACTTGGTGTTATCGTAGACGATTAAAGAGAGAACGCCACATCTCATGAACGATTTACGATGGTCTGCAAGAATCTACTTCGCCGCCGTGATCGGTGCAGCCATCGCGCTCGGAGGTGTCCTCCTAGCTTCGAGCGGGTTTACTGAGCATATCGGGCTTGTACTGACGCTGATCGCCCTGATCGCATTACCTGGCTTGTTTCCAGTCCATATCACATCCCAAACCAAATTCTCGATGCACACAAGCGCCATCTTCGCCGCAGTGCTGTTGGTCGATCCCGGCACCGCGCTCGTAGCAGCGGGCGTTGGAACACTTCTCGCCCAAGCGTTTCATCGTTCGCCGTGGGACCAATCGCTTTTCAATGCTGCCCAAACGATGTTACAGGCAGGATTGAGCGGATTACTCCTGATGTACAGTGGCTGGGATTTTACACGACTGCTCCTCGATCAACCACACCTCATTTTGGCGATGTGCACCGCTGGTCTTCTCATGTACCTTATCGAAGTCACCGCAGTCGCAGGTATAGCAGCGCTCCACGCCGGAAAACCGTTACGGCGCACGTGGCTGCAAATCGCCAGTTTCGATCCGATTGAACTCGTATCACAGTTCGTCCTGGGGGTATTGTGCGCGATCGTACTCGATACGCATGTCTGGATGCTCCCGATACTCGGACCACTTGCCTTTGTCGTCTACCGGTCCAGCGCACGCCATGCGGCGCTTCGACGACAGGCTGACGTCCTCGCACACGAAGCTTCCCACGATGCGTTGACCCGACTTCCGAACCGCACCCTATTCCTGGACCGTTTACAGCATGCCCTGGATCTGTCGGTGCGGCGACATACGCTTACTGCACTGCTCTTTCTGGACCTGGATCGCTTCAAGGTT
The DNA here is from genome assembly GCA_963790835.1 of uncultured Chloroflexia bacterium. Classification (GTDB taxonomy): domain Bacteria; phylum Chloroflexota; class Chloroflexia; order Chloroflexales; family Kallotenuaceae; genus JBBSGA01. The sequence continues at coordinate 1,405,575 of CAWBPU010000001.1, read as the reverse complement.
ATTAACGACAGTCTAGGCCATGATGTTGGCGACCAACTGCTCGTGGCGGTGGCAGAACGCTTGCGCACCTGTCTGCGGCCTGAAGACACCCTCGCTCGACTTGGTGGAGATGAGTTTACGCTCTTGCTCGAAGACATTACACACGTCAGCGATGTCACGAATGTCGCCGACCGTATCATCGAAGAATTACAGACACCCTTTTATCTTTCGGGCTACGAGGTAGTCGTTTCGACGAGCATCGGTATAGCACTCAATAGCCTGCGTGATGAAGGTCCCCAGGCATTACTTCGTGCAGCCGATGTGGCGATGTATCGTGCGAAAGATAAAGGGAAGGCGCGCTACGAACTGTACGACGCCGAGATGAGCGCACAAGCCTTGCAGCGACTCCAGCAAGAAACCGAACTGCGCTATGCCGCAGCACGCCAGGAACTGCGAGTTTATTATCAACCGATCATGAATATGCAAACAGGATCGATCGCCTACTTTGAAGCCCTCGTGCGTTGGCAACACCCAGAACATGGGTTGATCGCTCCAGCCTCGTTCATTCCACTCGCAGAAGAAACGGGATTGATCGTCGATATCGATCGGTGGGTGTTAGAAACAGCCTGCCACCAAATGCAAAGATGGCGCGAAGAATACCCGACGAATCCACCGATTCGCCTTTCAGTCAACATATCCGTGCGCGAATTCAAGTACGGGAAACTGCCGAACGAGGTCGCTCGCGTGCTCGAACGCACTGGATTCGACGCGAACCTGCTCCAACTTGAGATCACTGAAAGCGCCATGCTCGAAGATATTCAGGGCGTCCATGCAACCCTTCGTGCGTTGCGAGAGCTTGCTGTCGATGTCGCCATCGATGATTTTGGCACGGGGTATTCTAGCTTGCGTTACCTTCAACGTTTCCCCGTCGAAGCGCTCAAGATCGACAAAGATTTCGTTGAGGAGTTGCGAGAGAATGCCAACAATAGCGGGATCGTCGAGGCAGTAAGCAAACTCGCGAATACGTTGGGCATGACATTTGTGGCGGAAGGAATCGAAACTGTCGAACAGTTCAACCAGCTTCAATTGTTGGGATGTAGCATGGGACAGGGGTACTACTTCTCGAAACCACTTTCTACAGAAGATACTGAGCGACTGCTTTCAGAAGGCGTCCATATCGGCGCAACTACCCCCCGACCGCTTGAGGTCATCGGCTAATACTGTATAAAAGGCAGACCGCAGGCATGACACGCCCTGTACGGTCGGAGTAGCCCAATAAGATTCATCATACATGCTCCACAAGTAAGAGATACAAGAAGGCGAAGCCCACGAAGTTGGCGAGATCAGCAGCCCTGTTCGGCTGCCATAGATTTCCTTCAAGACCCAAAGCCGACACGTTGCCCCGATCGCATGCAGTCTACACACGATTCTCTCACCGAAGAATACTCCAATCGAGTAGTTTCGATGCCATGTTAGGATATGGCCAATCAACTATATCGCTCGCATGCTGAAATACGCAATGGCTATTCGTGCCATTGATAGTCGGTAGGTACTATTCCACACACTCATCCCGATACTATGTCGATTCGAACGTACGCGATTCAATCCTACGCACGACAGGGAGCACCAGAAATGTCATCAGGGAAGATCAAAACTGGCATAGTCGGTGCCGGAATCTGGGGAAGCAATCATGCACTTGCGCTCACAACACATGACCGTTGTGATGTCCGTATGATCTGTGACCGCGACGAGCAACGGGCGCGTGCGCTGGCTGAAAAGCACGGCTGCGATTGGACGACCAGTCTCGAAAAACTGGCAGCGAGCGACATTGAGGCAGTAACGATCGCTACGCCCGATCATCTGCATATGGAGCCTGCGCTCGCAATGCTACGTGCCGGAAAACACGTGCTGGTCGAGAAACCTCTCGCGACAACCGTTCGCGAGGCACTGACCATGGTCGAGGCAGCGGAAGCAGCCGGAGTTAAGTTCATGGTGGACTTTCATGCTCGCTGGCATCCCCTCTTCATGGGAGCCAAGACCTACATGGAACGCGGGGATCTCGGCGCTCCTGTCATGGCATTCGCACGCCTGAGCGATACGATCTATGTGCCGACCGAGATGCTTAGTTGGAGCGGGCAGTCGGGTCCAGAATGGTTTTTGTTTCCACACACCATGGACATCGTACGTTGGCTGTTCGACCGCGAACCGATCGAGGTGTATGCAAAGGGCCATCGTGGCGTTCTCGAAAGCAAGGGGATCCCATGTTGGGACGCGATCCAGGCCATGGTCGAATTCGAGGGGAACGCTTTTTGCACCTTTGAAACGTCCTGGATTGTGCCAAACAGCTATTCGAACGTCGTAGACAATCGTCTGTCGCTATACGGCGAAAAAGGTGGCCTCGAACTCAAAAACGAACCGAACCTATGGGCGTTCACCGACCGTTACCATACGCCCTTTTCATCCGAATCAATAACGCGCTACGGCAAAGCCTGGGGCTTTCAATACGAGTCGATTCGCTATTTCATCGATTGCGTCGCCGATAACATTGTGCCGGAAGCCAGCGGACGCGATGGACTGATGGTTACGGCGATGATCGCGGCAACGCTCACCTCGCTCCAGGAGCGGCGACCTGTTCGTATCGACGAAATGTTCGCTGGCATGCCGTAATATAGAGTCTACGTATACAAGGATATATACATGAGCATCTTCGACCGGTTACGGCTGGATGGAAAACGTGCGGTTGTAACAGGGGCAAGCCGCGGGCTTGGCCGCTCCATGGCGCTGGCGCTAGCAGACGCCGGGGCAGACGTAATAATAACAGGTCGGACCCAGGAAACATTGGATGCTACGGCAAGCGAGATTCGTGCGCTTGGCAGACAGTCCTGGACCGTTAAAGCTGATATGGCGGTGCCTGAGGAATGTCAGGTGACCTGTGACATGATCGTCAAAGAGTATGGACCAATCGATATCGCCATCAACAACGTTGGTAATCGCGAGGTCAGCACCGCAATCACGGACGAAACCATGGAATCATGGAAGCGGGTGATCGACCTCAACCTCACAAGCTGTTTTCTCGGCACCAAAATCTTTGGCACGGCAATGCTCGAACGGGGTCAGGGAGGCCGCATCATCAACATTGCCTCGATCAGCGCGCTAGTCGCCAATCGTGGAATCGGTGGGCGAGGCTACGAAACGGGCAAGGCCGCCGTTCTGCATTTCACCCGCTGCGCCGCTGCCGATTGGGCTCCCTATGGCATCACCGTGAATGCGATCTGTCCTGGCCTGTTTATGACCGATGTCAACCGTGAATGGAACGAAAAACGGCCGGAAGTGATCGAGGCCTTTGTGCAAAACATTCCAGTCGGGCGGGCTGGCGATCCCGACGAAATCGGACCTTTAGCGGTGTACCTGGCGAGTCCAGCCTCCGGTTACGTCACAGGTGCCGCCTACGCAATCGACGGTGGCTATACCTTATGGTAAATCGCGTCCGTAGATAGTCAGTGTCAGGAAAATGGACACAGAAGGAGCGCCGACAGTCGTCGGCGCTCCTTCGTGCATCTTCCCACCCCCCAGTCAGAAGATGTGTATAGCATACCAATCGTATGACGCCAGGAGTAGGGCCATTCGTCCTATCCACCGACCTCTAGGTGCCTCATTCCAACTATGCCGAACCTGTGCCGGACGACCGCAAGCAATAAAACATCGGTTGTCGCATCCAGGCGTAGCGCTTATCGTTCAGTAATAAACAGAACCCTGCATCGAATGATTCCTGCGCCAGCAACTCGTTGCTCCTCGTCAAAACAACAGGGTCAAGATCGGGTACAGCGCATATAACAGGGACGTGTGGTTGATGATTCTGAAATTTCAGTCGTCACCCACACCGTTACACACGACCCTAAGTGATTTCGACATCAATCAAAGGTGAGATTATGTGAGGATGACAAAAGGGCAATACGGATACCGAATATTGCGCACACAGCGTCCCGGAAGCGACGTACGCCATCATTCACCATGCCTTTCCTAACCTCAGATATCAAATGGCGCTTTCGCCAGGGTCCTTATTGCCTCAACATTGACACCGGCAACAATCCCAACCAGTGCATCCAAAGCATAGGGACTCGCCAAAAATTGCACCATGGATGAATCATAGACCGCGATTTTCCTGCGTAACTGTTCAATATCCTTGCTCACGAACACGATCCTGATCGTTTCCGTTGCGGGATCGGATCGCAGCGAGTTGAACATACGATATTCGGGGTCATCTTCAAGTGGCGAAGTGAGAAGTATTACATCTGGACGTTTATGACGAATATAGGCTAACGCACGAGCATTATATGGGCAACCTTCAGCGGCTATGGAGGCTGTCGCAAGGGCTGAGCAGGTTAAGGCGACTGTATCAGCGTTGTTGTCTAGCACGATAACAACAGGCTGCGATATACGCCCAGGGCGTTGTCGTTCGTCTTCCACAGCCATTGTGTGCACCTCGCGTACGGTCGTATGACCTGCGGCAACGTTGCCGTATTTAATCTCATAGTGTACACCATATGTATACCTGCAACGAATGATCAACAAAGTGGATGCACGTCTGGAATAACAGTGGATGTCGAGCATCCGGGTGTTCTATCCTTCGCTGTTGCCAACTGCGGATTGTGTACCGATTAATACACGATATGCTGATAGCAGCATACTGCACTCATGGGAGCAAACGAGCATGACCGAATCTCGACGGGCGATCATCATTGGCGGCGGCATCGGCGGGCTTGCGACTGCCATCTCGTTACAGCACGCTGGATGGGATGCCCATGTGTACGAACGGACATCCACGCATCGAGGCGTCGGAGCAGGGCTTGTCCTGTGGGCCAACGCTATTCGTGCGCTGGATGCCCTGGGCGTCGCGGGACAGATCAGAGCACTCAAACCACCAGCGCCTTCGGCGGGTTTATATACAGCCAGTGGAAAGATACTATTGCAGGCATCCGTCGAAGCCTTGGAACGTCAGGTTGGCGAAATGAGTATCGTCGTGCATCGCGCCGAACTACTGGCGATTCTACGCGGCGCTCTCGACAATAATGTGCTTCACATGGGACGGAGATGTACACACGTCGAGCAAGACAATACTGGCGTGAAGGCATACTTCGAAGATGGAATGGTCGTGGGCGGTGACATCCTGATCGGAGCAGACGGCATACGCTCGGTCGTTCGCTCGGAGATCGTGGGCGATGGCGAGCCACGATATGCGGGTTATACATCCTACCGTGCTGTCACAAGCTTCGATCATGCTCGTTGCAAGTTCGGGGAGTACTGGGGCTGCGCGACTGCGCTTTGGTATCGCCCCAATGAGCGCGGGGCGCGTCTATTGGTTCGCAACGCGCAATGCGCCAGCAGGAGTTCATGAAACGCCGACCGATTCGGTGGAACGTCTGGGCGCAGCGTTCGGCGGGTGGTGCGAACCAATCGGCGAGTTGATCGCCGCGACTGATCCGGCCAGCATCCTGCACCACGATATTGCCGACCGTCCACCGCTCCGACACTGGAGCCAGGGACGCATCACGCTGCTCGGCGATGCCGCTCACCCAATGACGCCAAATCTCGGACAGGGCGGCTGTCAAGCACTCGAAGACGCAGTAGTTCTAGGGAAACAGCTACGCCTCCATACCGACCCCGTTGTCGCCCTCCAGACGTACGAAGCCGAACGTCAACGCCGCACACGGCAAATTGTGCAGCGGTCACGACGCATTGGGCAGGTTGGGCAATGGAGCAATCCCTGGCTCTGCGCGGTTCGCAATGTTGCCGTTCGTGCTGCCGCACCCGTTCAGAGTTTCGCAGCGCGTCGGGTAATCGGCTATCGCGTATAGTACCCAATACCGAACGTCTAACCGCCAAGAGCCGAATCATGTTACCTGGACTGTGGGCAATGAGGGCAGGCGTATCTGTTGGAAACGAGCACAAAAAGAGCAGGGCAGCCATTGGCGACTGTCCCTGCTTGCCGAACTATTTCGAATCGGATGTACCGCGACCAGTTTGGTCTTGCAGTTCTTCGATACGCTTTGAGGCATCGGCCTTATTCAGCTTTTCGTCGAACTCCTCGCCGGCCTGACGCGACAGCGTTCGCAAATACGATTCTTGCGCCCCGGTCATTGGCTCGTCGCCGGTCACCCACTCGTCAGGGTCTTTGATCGCGCCTGCCTGATCATCGACCTGATTGTTCGTGTTCGTCATACTATTCCCTCCTCGAAGTTGAACATTTGTTTCTATTGAAAGCAACCCGCGTGCCAGCATGTTGTTTCAACTCATGGATACCGTATACTGTCTCCCTCAACATTAGAAAGAGGCAACATACGAATGCAACAGCACAATCTTGAATATTTAAATCAACGTATAGATCACATCGAGCGACAGATGCAACGCTGGAAGCGTATCGTATTTCTGCTAACTGGCGTGCTGGGATGCCTGGCCATCATCAATCTCATCGCATGGTTGGGCCTGGAGAACGTATATGCCGCGGAGCAGATTATTACTGCCCAGAAGTTGCTGATCGTCGATAATGCCGGACAAACACGCATAGAGTTAGGGACCGGATACGTTGGCTCGCCTGAAATGACCTTCTATGATAAGGAAGATCGCGTGCGTTCCAAGGTCTCGCTGCTTGGTAGCGGGGCACCATCACTCGAAATGTTCGATCAGAGCGGCGATACTCGTGCTGCATTCGGCATGCGTGCTGGCAACGAATCCTTCATGGCAGTGTACGATCAGGAAGAAACCGCACGCGCCGAGATGGTCGCAGAAGCAAACAGCACATCGTATCTAGCGATTCGAGACAAGAACGGGGTCGATCGCAGCGTAGCTAGTGTCAACGCAAACGGAAACGCTTACATTTCGGTCTTTGACCAGGCAGAAAATCCACGAGTCGAGATGATCTCGGAACCAGACAACGCCGCATTCATGACCGTTCGAGACAAGGAAGGGACGAGTCGCGGCGAAGTCGGACTTACCGAGAGCGGAGTATCGTACGCATCGGTGTACGATGCCGCGGGTACGAATCGAGCGTCACTCAAGGCCAATGAACATACCTATGCCGAAGCGGTGGTATACGACGAGCATGAAATACCACGCGCATTGATGGGTGCATTCACCGACGATACGTCGTTCGTTACCGTCTACGATGGCGACCAGGCAACGAGCGCCGAGATCGGCGTCGAAAACACAGGAGACCCGTACATCACCACATATGACGATTCATTCGAAGGCGACTCACTAGCCGCATGGGGTTCCCGCCAGCGTCCGACAACGACAAGGGATGCCACTATCGCTCCCTATACTCTGTGGGCAGTCGGTGAACGGTCGCCCTAGGGTCTACTGCGTTCAAGTCATCAAGAACACCCTGCAACTGGTTCATGTTCGGCATGTCTCCGAGAAATATTTTGCTCCAGCGCAGCACACCATCCCCGTCAATGATGAAGATCGACCGCTGTGCATACCCGCGCTCGTCACGGTAAACACCATACTTGCGGGCGACATCGCCTTTGGGATGAAAGTCCGCTAACAACGGAAACTCAAGATTAAGCTCTTTGGCGAACGCGCGGTGTGCGTAGACACTATCAATGCTGATACCCAGAACCTGGGTATTTGCCGCTTGCCAGCGCTCCATGTCGCTCTGCAAGTCGGCAAGTTCGCTTCTTCAGCCACCGCTGAAATCGAGCGGGTAGAACGCTAGTAGCACATTCATTCCACGATACTCGTCGAGAGTGACCCGCGATGGATACGTCGCTTCGAGCGAAAAAGCGGGCGCACGCTCGCCAACTTGAGGGAACTTCGTCATTTCGTTCATGTATATCCTATTTTGGCATGCACACAGCATGTTCTACATCATTTTTCATCGGACAGTCGGATAGGTTGCGAAGCACGGTTCAGCCTACCATCGCCGCGTTACTACGAGCAACGGGCAACGCTCTGATCCACGCACCGCTACAAATCAACGAATGCAACCAGTGGAGTGTAAGGGGAACCCCTGCGGTTCTGAAAGGGGCCCGTTGACGGATTGCCTTAAGCTAACCAATTCAAGCGACGAGCAGTGACACCCTCCACTGCTCATCGATCTTCTTCCACGTTTTCCAGGAAAAATTCGACCGCGGCACCAAAACGACTACCCCAGGCTGACTCATGATGAGGAGCATCGAGGGCTTCAACATAGCGTAGCGAATGTTCGTCAAAGCCTTTGCGGCGTAACACCCCTCGCGCCGAGCGTACGTCCTTCACCATCATCACACTTTCACCCGTTCCTACATCCAGATACATCCGTCCAGGTATCGTAGATGCGGCGCGCAGCATCCGTAGCATCTCGCGCTGCCCGAACCAGAGCGACGGACTCATCGCTCCAGCAAACCCAAACCGTTCCGGGTGTTCCAACCATGCGTACATACTGATCAGTCCACCCATAGACGACCCCATGATGCCGGTGTACCTTGCCTGTAGCAAGGTGCGGAACGACCGATCGATCAACGGTTGGAGCGTTTCTACGATCCAGCGAACATACAGCGATCCACGCCCGCCGCGTCCATGCCGGTCAACGAATGGTCCATACTCGTCGATGCGCTCGATGCCAGCGTTTGGGATCGCGACCACGATTGCTTCAAGGTCGCGCACAGCGAGCGCTTCCATCGTTTCGTCAACATGCCACTCGCCACTGTAACTGGTCGCGGCGTCGAACAGGTTTTGCCCATCCTGCATGTAGAGTACGGGGTAACGGCGCTCGGAAAACATGTACGACGGTGGCAGGTATACGACGATGTCCCGCCGGTTGGCCAGTTGGGGACTGCAAACCTGTTGCAGCACCCTGACTGTTCCCACCACTGTATGGTCGGCGCCTGCGTACACGACATCATAGGGCAACCAGCCAGTATGGAGGCCCGAATGTCGTGCCTCACCTGTCATGTCCATGCCTTCGCTACCCGTCATTAGTTCAACACTAGCACATGCGATGCTTGCTTCGGGAACAGCGTGTGTAACACAAGTTCTGTGCTACGCTCAGCCGATACGTCGGCATACGCGTAGCGCAGGTCTTCCAGGCTGCGGCGACCCAACAGCATTTGTAAGAACACCTGGGGTGGGAAACTCGCATGTGGTGACGGACCCCATTCCACACGTCGCCAGGATTCAGCGCTGAGCAAGCGGCCTTGCTGCCACTTCATGATTAAGCCATCACGATAGAAATGCAGCCGTAGCTCGCCATCGAAGCCGGCCACAGCACTGCCGCGTAAGCGCTGCTCCAATACTGGAGCAATGGTCATGATGAATCGTGGCAAATCAGGGACACGCACATACCACGCGTAGGGTGATTGAATCTGATGTGGAACTATGGAAGTAAGCGCATCCAGGAAACGATTTTTTGTGCCGGTGCTGAACGAGATGCGGTCCGGCTCAGTTGGCTCACGTGCCGACGGCACCCCTGGCGCATATGCTCGTAACGCTCGCAGCACGGGTCGTACGACTGTGAGTAGATTTTGATCATCTGCCCAAAGTGCATACTGCACCGCCAGAGCCGTTCCCCAGCGTATGGAAGACAGCACGAAGGCGCCCTGGAGCGTTCCCGTTTGATTAACCACGACGACAATGCGCCAGCTTTGATTGGCAGCGTGATCGACGCCATCCAGCATCCACTGCCAGTATGATAGCGGCACATCTGACGAAACTAACGATTGCTCCTGGGAGCGTGTATACCATTGTTGGATCAGTGGCAGGTCATCCGCAGTCGCAGGTCGCAGCGTGAGCAGTTCAGTCTCTTTGGGCGACAGTGCGGGAATGTCGCCGAACATGACGACGCAAGAACCACCAAGGTCGATGGCATATTCGTAACCAAATTGCCGATAGAAATACTCGATTCCAGTTATGCCCTGCGCCAGATGCCCTTTCTGTTCGCTCCACGCATGAAAGCGCTCAAATAGGGCGCGTACAAGGCCGCGATTGCGGTATGCAGGGTCGGTGATCACATCTTCTGGTCGCCCGATTTCGAACGTGACATCGCCATAACGCCACGGCGCACGCATCGTCCACAAGGAAGCAGCGATCGTGCCGTTGCGTGTATCTTCGACGAGCAGGCCACCATTTGCCTCGGCCATCGGGTGCCGTCCACTAGATAGATCTTTTATCCATAGCAGTTCCGCTTCTCTAGGAGGATCGCTCGCCGACTGACGAAACACGGTCGCCACTTGCGTACCGATCTGCTCGATATCGTCCGGCGTCGACCACCGCAGCACCAGTCCATCGCCGAGATCCTGTGGCGCATATAACTTATCCATCACGGTATATCCTTGTATCTATCCAGCCCCAGACCACAGGTTCAACACCCGACGAGGCTCGGACGGCAGAGCATTATATATTGTCCGCCAGGGCTTCGAAAATGGCACAGTTCGCTCGCACGGCCTGGGTGAGGTCCGCGAGCCTGATATGCTCGTTGGGGGCATGCATGCGATTGTTCCAATAGGTCGGGTTGCCGGGAGCCGCCAGCCCAGGGACACCGACAAATCGCCGTAGTGAACCAAGCAATGGTAGCGTTCCACCGACAAGTGGCGTCTTGACGGCGGGCTTTTCGGCGAAGCGTCCAGCAATCGCCGCTATGCGTTGTACGAACGGATCATCGAGGGGTGTTACCACTGGCTCGGCACTACCATGCACCGTGATCGTGATGTCGTCGTAGCCCTGGGCATCGAGATGCTCACGCAACGCCACCAGAATTTTCTCTGGTTGTTGCTCAGGCACCAGTCGAAAGTCAATTTTCACGGACGCATGCGCTGGAAGTACCGTTTTGGCACCCTCGCCCGTGTAGCCGCTCAACAGCCCCGCAATATTACAGGTGGGCGCAAACGCTAAACGTTCGCGCAAGGCGGAGCCCGATAGCCCATCGACAAATCGCTCGACGCCATATGCCTGGCGCATCTCATTGTCCAGGTCAGGCATATCGGCAATCGCCGCGAGTTCCGCTTCCGATGGAGGGCGCACATCATCGAAAAAGCCAGGGATCATGATCCGTCCGCTCGGGTCGCGCAGTGTCGCCAGCGCTTGTACAAGCCGCCACGCCGCGCTCGGCAGGATCGGCGCTGAGCCTGAGTGTGCATCACTGCCAGTCCCCTGCACATCGAGCTGCACATACAACAAGCCCTTCGTGCCAAGTACAAGTTGCGGGCGCCCGTCAGGGCCGAAGCCTGAACCTTCCCAGAAACAGCCGTCTGCTTTCAGCAGGTCGGCGTAGCGTTCCGCCACGACAGCGAAATGTGGACTACCGATCTCCTCCTCACCCTCGATAAGCCAGCGTATGGTGATCGGCAAATCGCCGTTCGCCGCACGTAGGGCATGGATCGCGGCAAGCCGCGCCGCGATCTCGCCTTTGTTGTCAGCGGCTCCACGCGCGTATAGCTTGCCGTCGCGCACGGTCGGCTCGAATGGCGGCGTTTCCCATAGCTCAAGCGGTTCGGCGGGCTGTACATCGTAGTGGTTGTAAAGCAGAAGCGTGAACGGACTGCGCCCACGCTGCTCGCCAAAGATCGCCGGCGGCGCGCCTTCGGCATACAACCGTTGCGTGACGAATCCGGCATCCTTGAGCACGGATTCGGTCAGGTCTGCCATCTCGGGCATACCCGTTCCTTGCGCCACCACGCTTGGTTGGCGGCAGAGGGTTTCAAGCAGCGTTCGCGCCTCGTCCGGGTGGGCGTCAAGATATGTCTGTACAGTGCTGTTCATGCGCATTCTCCACTTATCTATCACCGGCAACCAACCACATGAGCGCGCCATGCAATCAGCGCGTGCCGGTGTTCATTTACCGATCTGGCGACAATATGTACCAGGTCGCCCGAGGACTTCGTTTATTTGCTCGTGCTACCACACATCTGCACATTCTCCCATATCTCATTGCAACCGCCAACAAGAACAAGCCAGGGCTGCGTCAAAGTCGCACAACAGTGATCCCGAACACCGCAGTGAAGGATTGTTCCGAACGAGGGACAGCCTCTTGGCCCCAGCGGGCACCCGCTCATCGTGACAGTATCGACAATGGAGTCGTCTTGAACCGGACGCTGACGCAGCCCTGGGGTACAAGCACCATGCCAACCACACGAGCCTTGGTGTTAGAAGCGCCGCAAAGCATGAGGAACCTGCTACAATCAGCGCCAGTCTGACACCAGACGACAAGCAGGACGAAATTCCAGCGTCATCACCAGTGCGAGTATCTCCTGTCGCCAGCGGTCGGTGGTCGGACGAGCGGCACGAACGTTTCAAAAGGACATTTGCGAAGCATGAACCAAACGCGCCAACTGCACAGCAAACACATTGCTCTAACAATAGGGCTGTTCGGGTTGGCAGTGGTGGCGCTCGTCGTACGCGTATGGGGTGTCGGTTGGTCGCTGCCTTATGTCGATCATCCTGATGAACCGGCAGTTGTCAACGTCGTGCTGCGGCTGGTCAGTGGCGAACGAAATCCAAACTTCTTCTTCTATCCTTCACTGATGTTATATGCACTCACGGCAGTGTTCAAGCTCCATTTCTGGCTGGGTCTGCGCGATGGCCTGTACACTGCCCCGTTGCAGTTGCCCACGACGACCGATTTCTACACGGCGATTCCACAGGCATACATTTGGGGGCGCGTGTTGTGCGCGGCGTTGGGAGCCGCAACCGTTGCGATCCTGGCTGGATGCGGAAGCATCGTAGCAGGTCGTCGCGCTGCTATAGTGGGGGCAGCGTTGTTGCTCGTCGCGCCCTTCGCCGTCACACACGCACACTATATAGCCGTGGATGTACCATCCGCACTCACCGCGACGCTGGGCGTCCTCGCCGCAGTCAACGTCCTTCGTCATGGCACCTGGCGCACCTATATCATCGCGGGCATCGCGATCGGCCTTGCAGCAGCGACCAAGTATCAGTCGGTGCTGGTATGTTTCCCCGTCGCGCTGGCACATGTGCTGTATTGGCGGGGTCAGAGTCTTCACATGGCCGCGCGGCTCGTCGTGGCGGCATTGCTTTCGGCGCTCGTGTTCGTGGTTTGCTCGCCGTTCATAGTACTGGATTGGGCAGCGTTCAGCCGCGATATCACGACGCTATTTCGCTCCTACGGCGGCTCGCATGGTGATGTACAAGGTGCGTGGCCTATCGTCGCATATGCCGAGCGCATCTGGAGCCAACTACTCGGCCCCATTCCATCAGTGCTGGCGCTGGTCGGCGCGGCGGTGATGGGCCGCAAGCGTCCCGCGGTGCTGGCCGTGATTTTGACGTTTCCGATGATCCTCCTCGTGGTGCTCCTGCGTGCGGAAACACACTTCTTTCGGAACCTCTTGCCAATACAGCCCACACTCCTGTTGCTTGCGGGTGCCGGTTGTGTTGGAGCTTGGGATGCCCTGCGTTCGCGCATACCTTTGCCGCTTTCATTCCCCGCCGCCCTCGTCGGCATCACGCTTATCGTGTTACCGTCGGCGGTCAAAACCGCAGCGGTTGCCCGGAACTTTGCGCTGCCGGATAGTCGTGTCGTCATACAGCAGCAGTTGCGACGTGACTATCCCGGTATGCGGATCGCCAGCGAGCTATCGCATCCCTTCGTGTGGGGAGGAATACGTCAGGCGACTCCTGTACATTATCTGCCGTTGCATGACCTGGCATGGTATCAGGAGCAGGGATTTGGTCTCCTCCTTGCCGATTCCGGCGCACGCCGTGCCTACACCTGGCCCGCCGACTATGACACCTTGCGCGGTTCGACCCAACACATCACGACGCTGGGCGGTCCTGACAGTGCCTACCGTGGTCCGCAGATGGACGTATTTGACACACATCTCGCCAGTAGCCCTGTACTCATGGATACATCCCCTTCACGCATCGGGACAATCGAGCTAGCGGGTATCACGACCGGACGGCGTTATGATGGCGCCGCCGGACCACAATTCGACGCCACGACACAACTCAAAGCGGGTGATGTTATGGCAATTAACCTGTTCTGGCGAGCGCAAGACGTGCCACACGCCACGAATGAACAGATGTTTGTGCATGTACGAAATCAAGAGGAGCAAAACGTCGCACAAATCGACACGCCACCCTGGCACGGCTTGTTCCCGCTCACTTCCTGGCCTCCCCACCGGCTCGTTACCGACTCCATCGACCTGCCATTGCCCGCGACGCTCCCGCCTGGAGCATACCGCCTGGTAATGGGACTGTACGATACAACAACCTTTGCCCGCTTCCCTGCATCACGTAACGGCATACCGCTCCCCGGCGACGAGGTAGAGCTAGCGACGATTGAAATCGTCCCCTAGCATTCAAGCCGTCAACGCAAACCATACTGGTTATTCGTGCGTATGATCTGGTACACGATTTGGCATTCGTTAGAAAGTAATCCATGAGTAGTTCCCGTCCATTGGTCATCTTGATCCTCTTTATACTTCTCTCTATGCTCGTTCCTTCGCGTTTGATCTGGTCTGCTGCCCATGCAGCCCCCACACCGACGTTATTGAAGATATCGGCACACGCAAGCAACACCACCATCACGTTTCATATCGACGGGCATACACCTGCGGACGCGGATGAAATTGTTCTGTGGTATGACACTCCGGTGGGACGATCAGGACAACATTTCGCCACAGTTCCAGGCGCGCCACTACAGCGCACCGTCCATATCCAGATCCCGCCCACCGGGCTAGGACGCGAGCCGACGAGCGGTCGCCGCCTGGATTATTGGTGGGCTGTCCTGGACGATGGGATCGTCCTACAACGGCGCTCAGGAGTGGTTGTTCTGCCGTCCAACCTGACAGAACAAACACGCATCATCCCAGCAGCGCCCACTCGACAACGCTGGAGCGAAACCGCCACCGAACACTACAGGCTACGCTATTATCCCGGATCACCCGCCGAACGCGATATCGACCAGATCAAGCGCGACGCCGAGGCAGCGTTTAGTCAGGCCAGCAAATTTATAACCCCGACAGAGGCCCTCAGCATTACTGTATACCTGGTCCCGCGCGTTTTCTGGCAGGGCGGCGTAGCTTACGATGGCTCGACGGTTATGGTGACGTACGCTGACCGTAACTATGCCGGAGTTGAACTCAAATCCTACCTTACCCATGAAACAGTACACGCGCTGGCGCACGGACTGGTCGAAGAACGCGGCGAGATCGGAGGGCTAATCGGGGAGGGCATCGCAACCTATGCCACGGGTGGGCATTACGGACCCGAACCGATCGACGCCTGGGCGGCGACACTCAGCGATTCCGACAGATTCGTACCGTTGTGTCGCATCCGTGCCGATTTTCCCAAGATCCAACATGAGATCGCTTATATCGAAGGGGCGTCTTTCGTGGGGTATCTTAT
Source organism: uncultured Chloroflexia bacterium (assembly GCA_963790835.1). Lineage (GTDB taxonomy): Bacteria > Chloroflexota > Chloroflexia > Chloroflexales > Kallotenuaceae > JBBSGA01. The sequence goes on along the minus strand of CAWBPU010000001.1, from coordinate 1,390,260 downwards.
TCGGACCTACGGCTTGGAACGCTTCCAGCGCTTCTATGCACAGAACCCTCAAGTGCCGTCGAACGCTGCCGACGATATCGACGCCTTCTGCGCGACTGAGGCAATGCGCCCGGTTGCCGAATTAGGCAAGAGCTATGGCGAACTTGAATCAGGATGGCGTGCGTACCTCGCAACGCTTAGGCCGACCACCGACGAACGTGCATTGTTCTGGGGACAAACACGCTACTTCGATCTCGTTCGGACATACGAAGAACGCTATGATCAAGATGCTCGCATCTTGCCACCGCCGCCCGGTCGGTGGAACGAACGTATCTACCAGGCGTTTGCAACGCCTGCTATGACTGAAACGAATACGATTATGGAAGCAATGTTCATCGCGGCGGATCGTGCACTCGATACGGGACGCGTCGGGGAAGCGAACGCCGCCCTTGACGAGATTACCACGATGCTCGATACAGGCGCAATCGACGGCGCGCTTGGCAACACCTACAAACAAATTACATCACTGCTACGCCGCTACGGACGAGCTCAACGTCTAGGCGACGAGGCGCTTCAGTCAACCGTGGCGACCGCTGACGTTGCCCCACCACACGATGAACTCTGGAGTGAGTACGACATGAGCCTACAATCGGTGCAGCTTTATGAAACCTGGGGCATCGTGCGGGTCAAGCGAAGATCACGCCACCTACGCAACACGAGCGGGCAGGAGGCTGACCTGCGTGTCCAAGTGGTGCGTCAACACACTGGCTGGCGTATCGCATCGATACGGCCCGACCCTGCTCGACCGTCGCAGCCCTGGAAGCCCACCCCTACCCTCGGCAACCAATCGCACGATCACATACAATGGTCATGGTCCCATGATTGATTGAGTAGCCAGACATGATTATCGGTATGGACTATATTTTCAGGAACCGTATCCTTTCATCGTTGGTCGTTGGTCAGGAATAAGGAGAACCCATGTCCGTCAGCACACCCTCAAAAAACGTATGGGTCGATCGCGGCAAGGTTGAAATTGTCAACCGCATGCTCCACGATGTCTATGGACCGCGCAAACGCCACTCCGAACGCGACCCGCTCGACGAACTTGTGCTGACGATCCTGTCACAGAACACGTCGGATCGCAACAGCGGACGTGCGTTTCAGTTGCTACGCAAACGCTATCCGACCTATATGGACGTGCTAGAAGCACCCACCGACGAACTCTACGAAATCATTAAACCAGCGGGCCTAGGCAACATCAAAGCACCACGTATCCAGAACACGCTCGCCGACATCCTCAAGCAGCGTGGTGAACTAAATATCGACTTTTTGCGCGATCTTCCAATGGCCGAGGCAAAAGCATGGTTGCGTGCCATGCCAGGTATTGGACCCAAAACGACCGCTTGCGTCTTATGTTTCGCCTGTGACATGCCCGCCCTACCTGTCGACACACATGTACATCGTGTCGCGCTGCGCTTAGGACTGATCGCGCCCAGAGCCAGCGCCGACGCCGCGCATGATCTGTTGGAACAGGTCGTACCTGCCGATGACGTATACCAGTTCCATGTCAACATGATCCTGCACGGTCGGCAGATCTGCCACGCGCAACGGCCGGAGTGCGACCGCTGCCCATTAGCCGAGATTTGCGATTATCGTATAGCCAGCAGTGTCGAACAACCTGCGCCTAAGCGAGCGAGGACAAGAAAGACCACGCTGTAAGCAACCAAGATCAGGCGCTTTGTTTCTCCAGAACACGATAACACGCATGCAAGCGAACCATATACACAACGACGGCTCACCCTTCTCCAGAAGGGTGAGCCGTCGTTCATCGTTCGTCGTCGGTCTTTCTACCAGCGCTTCTCGCCATAGCGCCACGCATAATAATGCTGTCCGACATTGCCCATTTCGACCTGAAATTCCAGGGGATTCGACGGTGTGTATGTTAGCACCCGGCGCTCAAACAGTTGGATCAGTACATCCCTGGTTTCGCCAGATACACGTGCCTGCGTCCAATACGGCTCACTGATCGGACGCCCGAACGCGAACAATGGATCGACAACCTGTTGCTGTACATACCGTCCATTGACATACACCGAACCGCGTTGGTTCATGAAGGTCCATAAGACACGCGGGATGTTATGGCGGGTAGTGGGGTCGTATTCGACCAACTCTGTCGCATCCGTAGCAAGATCAGGGCGTGAATTCACCACCAGGCGTCGATCTTGCCCCTCGCTTGGTGAGAGCGTTATGCTGACTCTTTGCCCGATAGAACGGTCCACACCTGTGACAAAGCCTGACATATCGGCGTACGTCGGCGCGATAGAATTGTTCTCGCCATCACCAGCGACCGGTATCGTGCTGGCACAGCCACGTCGCGCCGGATCAGTTGGACATGGTGCTGGCTCGAAGCGTCGGTCGCCGGTTTGAAGTTGTCCCGAAACCATTTCCTGCACTAACAACCCATTGGTCACATACCAGGCTGCAGCAGGACTGACGGTGGGATCGGTCAACTCCATACGCGCTTTATCGCGGTACTCCACCAACCGTATTCCATTTGAGCCTTCAGCATATGGCTCTACCTGCGTCGCCCACGGGCGCGGACCCCACGTCCACGAACGCTGCGCGGCTCCCGTTACAACCGGCAAATCCGGTCGCGCCCAGCGACTATAAAACGTTGGAACGGTTCCTCGGCTACCACTCCCTTGATGTGGCGATGAGACGACAATCACGCCACCTGCATCCCCAACAATCAGACTGGTTGGCGTCGTTTCCCACGATGTTGGCGGCAACGACGCCGCTTCGACCTGGAACACCAGTCCACGCGCCGCACGTTGAGCGCTTATACTCGCTCCGCTGATCGCGTCGAAGCCATATACTAGATCATTGACTATGCCAACATCAGTCAACGTATAACCAACCGCCGCCGATGAGATGATACGGCCTGTCAGTGGCTCGACCAGAGTTAATGCGTTGTCGCCGCCGACAATCCACGATGCCGAGCGAACGTCGAGCGCACGGCTATTCACAGCGGTGCGCCAGACTTGACGACCCGTGCCATCAAAGGCCGCCAGGTTCGCGCCGTCTGAGACGGCAAGCAAGTTACGCGTGCTATCGTAGGCCATCGCAAGTAGCGGACTACCCAGTGTCATACCGGGCGCCGGTAAGTTAATCGCAACACCGGATTGCAGATCGACAACGCGCAGCTCACCACCCGTCTCACCTGAACCGCTGCTGCCATTCACTACGAATATGCGGCGACCCCCAGGATCGTGCGCGAACGTAAGTGATGAACCGTTCCCCGACAGCGCATCCTGCGTCGCACCACTTGCGACATCCACCAGCACCAGGCCGACCTGCGATCGCGCGTTGCGCGGCTGGTACGTCCAACCAAGCGACAATGTTCCAGATCGTGCATCGAGGGCCATGCCGTCACGATACTGATAGCGCGGCAACGAAGTAAGGACACGCGATACCGTGTCGTTAATGTCGGATACAAAAATATGTGCACCGTCACGGGAATAAAGGGTCGTGCCATTCAGCACCATGTCATCGCCACCAGCATAGAACGCATCAGGCCTGGCTGCTCCAGGACGAATACGCGCGACAGCATCGGCAATTTGGACGTAGACAGTACCATCGGGCGCTTGCAAGGTTTTCGTTACAGCGCCGCCATAGGCGGCAGTTTGCCAGATGTTGTTGGCTCGGTCATATCGCGAAACAGTCGTAGCACCCACGGCAAGCGCATATGTCGCGCCGGCAAACGTGATCCCATACGGCAAAGCGCTTAGCTCACCGCTGGCAACATCGAGAACACCAGAATAGGCTGGAAGGCCACTCGTATAATCGCGTGTCGCGACGTAGACACGTCCGCTTTGCGATGCAACCACAAGTTGCCCCGAACCACCCGCAACGCGGACGCTCCGACCTATCGTTCCCGCTCCGAGATCGACGTATACCAGCGAGGTGTCACCAGATGGGTTGAAGGGCAACGCAATCGCCGTCACACCGTCAGCGCTAATAGCTACATCGGTCAAGCAGCCGATGGCATCGATGCCAAACGAACGAACGACAGCGCCCGTCGCGATGTTGACGGATGTTAGCCCACTACAACCGGCGACATGGAGTTCTGTGCTGGTCGCACGTACGACATAGCTCGCCGTCCCGGGAGCACTAAACGCGGTTGTGCGCACGCTCGCCGAAGTGGTGTTGAACAGAACGAGGTTCACTCGATCGCCTGCGTCAGGAGCGAAATACGCGAGTTCTTCACCGACCAGCGTTAAGGATGCGAGCGCGGAAGGTGGCACGCTGCCAAGTTCTAACAACGTGCCACCGAACTGTAGCAATGGCAATCCAGCGCGTGCAATATATGCCGCTGTCGATGTCATGACCAACGCAACCGAACGTCCGTCATGTCCGAATGATGTCGTGCCTAGAAACGCACCAGCATCAGAAAACAGCACGATGTCTGCACGGGTTAATGAGGTTCGTACTACCGCAATGCGCTCGCCGCCAGGACTGAGCGCGACCGAGACCGTCCCTTCTTTGCTCCAATCAGGGAGCTCCCAGCTTCGGACGACGGCAAGAGTATCCTGTCGTACGACCATTACACGACCGGAGCCTAGATAGGTCTGATACAACAGCCCACGGACGTTATCGAACGCCGCAGCGTGAGGGCCAAATTGGTTGGTGGAACCGAGATATGCCGGAACCGTGATGCGTGGTTCATGGTTCGCGCTCGCTGGACGTGAATACGCTATACAGATAAGTATGGCCAGGAACAAACGACGCCAGAGTCGCATTTCATCTCCTAACGATCTACGTGCTCGGGTGGCTCGCAGCATGGATGATCGTATTTGATTGATAGGATTGCACCCGCATGATACCAATTCTACCAACTTCTGTATATTCAGGTACGTTGTAAACCAAAAAATGTACCATCATACGTCCGTATTACTGCACATCTCAATGAATTTAACGATGACAATCAGTATCGCTATTACATGTGAGAAGAAGCCACGAAAAGCGCCCGAAGGGAGATGAGCAACGCCATCTCCCAGCCATCAGCTAGCGCGTCAATAGCTTTTTCGGAATCTTGCAAATCATCGTGTAGGCCGGATCGAATACGTTGCCGACCTCGTATTCAACACATTGGCTCAACAACAGGCTGGCACCGAGTGCATCTAGCCCATAATCTTCCTGAAGCCAGCGCATCATCTCGGTTGTGGCGTGTTGCAACGCCTGATCAAGTGGACGAGCGTTGCCCGCCGTGAAGATATACTCATCGTTCTCGCCACGAGGCCAACCAATGTGTTTGCCTTTGATCAGGCGCACTGTGAATTGCACGTTGAAGGAAATCTCGACACCCGTGCCGCCGATCTCGCCATGCCCTTGCAGCGCATGACCATCCCCTAGGTGCAACAATGCACCTGGCACAAACACCGGAAAATACACGGTTGTATTATTGGTGAATTCCCGATAGTCCATATTGCCGCCATGTTCTGCCGAAGTTGCCGTCGATATTGCCTGTCCGTGGCGCGGTGCGACGCCAAAACACCCCACCATCGGTGCAAGCGGGACGCTGAACCGCCCGAGCTTGGTTTCCGGCTTGACGAGAGTCACCGTACGTGCCTCCAGATCGACGTGCCATTCTGACACGTCGCGAGAAGGAAGGTGATTCACATAGTCGGGATCGACCACATTTTCGGCGAGTCCGGCGCGCACGTAGCCACGCGGCCGGTTCGGCACCAGCGACTCAAGCACCACTACGAGTGTATCCCCTGGCTCGGCACCTTCGACATAGAAAGGTCCGGTCATGGGATTGGGACCATCGATCACCTTGGTTTCATGTTCGTCCTGTCCCCAAGCGTCGATCGTAGTCGTCCTGACAGTATCGCCATCGGCAATGCGTAATGCAGGTTCGTGTGAACCTATCGTGTTGTAGTAACGCGTCGGCTTGAAATCATGTACGGTCATCGAAGCATTGTCCTTTCACCTTAATTTTCATTCTGCGACAATAAATGCACTAACCGTGCGCTGTCGATGTTCCCGCCGCTGAGGATAGCGACAACTGGAGCATTCGAAGCTACTGGAATGAGCCCCTGCAACAGCGCGGCTATTCCTGCCGCGCCGCCCGGTTCCACCAGTTGCTTGCAGCGTTCGAGGAGCACAATCATCGCCTCGCGGATCGCGGCATCACTAACCAGCACCACATCATCCACATACTGCTCGACGATCTCGAACGGTAGCACTCCGGCGAACGGTGCACTTAACCCATCGGCGATGGTCGCGACACGTTCCAACCGTTCGGGCTTGCGAGAGCGCAAACTGCGCCACATCGCGTTCGCACCATCGGGTTCGACTCCGACGACGCGCACATCAGGTCGTTGGTGCTTGATCGCGACGGCGATACCCGCCAGCAATCCGCCGCCGCCGACGGGCACGACGACCGTCGCGGCATCCGGCAAATCCTCAAGCACTTCGAGGCCGACGGTCCCCGCACCAGCGATCACATATGCGTCATCAAAGGGCGGCACGAACGTATAATCATATTCTTCCACTAACGCGGCGACACGATCGAACAGTGTCAGCGTCGTCGGCTCTGTGATCACTTGCCCACCATAGCCCCGCGTCGCCGCGAACTTCGCCTGAGGTGCGGTTTCGGGCATGACTACCGTGCATTGCAATCCTTCAAGCCGCGCCGCCCATGCCACCGCCTGTGCGTGGTTGCCCGCCGAAGCAGCCACGAGCCCACGTGAACGTTGCTCCTGCGTTAACGACGCAAGCTTATTCAGCACACCACGCGGCTTGAATGAGCCTGTCTTTTGGTGATTTTCCAGTTTCAACCAGACCGGAACACCGATGCGTTCACTTAAGGTTAGACTGCCCACGAGCGGCGTGCGATGTACCCGATGCGCGATTGTTTGTTGTGCTGCCTTGACGTCTTCAAGCGTTATCATCGTACTCATACGACGATCATAGCATAGCTATCATCGCACCTCTGTTCATTCCACACAGACAGCCTCCTACTATCGTTTTCTCGCATCAAAAGACCTTCACCGTCAGGTGTATTTGGTGGCCCCTGGTGAGTTATTCAAACGTTACATCGTCAAACCAAACGTCGCCGCGGTTATTCGCACTAACCAGATGTATTTCTACCATGACAGCGTCCGAGGGAGCCTGCGCGCCCACCACTAATTGTTGCCAATCAGTTGTTCCCGTCGCAAGACTACCGGAGGACGTGCTGCTCATGAATCCGCCCTTTGCGTCGAACCAGGCCAGCGTGATGCGGGTCGTGCCAGTGGCGTCCGCGCCACGAACCCAGGCGTCCGCCGTGTAATAGCTGTCGCCCACGATTGGCTTGATTGGCGCGACGTAGTACGCCGGATAGCCATCTTGCGCGCCTGAACTACGCGAGATACGAACCGACGCATCGCCGCTATGATAAACGGTCATATCTCGTGTGAACTGAGCAAGCTCCGAACGCCACAACTTCCAACTGGTTGGCATTGTGCCGTTCGACGTTTCCTCGAACCCATTATTGAAGCGCGTGTCGAGCGCGTCTCCGGCGAATATGGAGCGAATAGTCGCCATCGCCGGTTTTTCGGTGCCGTCGACGCGAAGCAAGCCATAAGCATACAGTGAAGGTCTGGGCGTTGATCGCGTGGTCGGTACAGCATCCGGCACAAAATCCCATAAGATCCACGGCGCGACTGGCGGTAAATTATTCTCTTGTGCCGCCAACGCCAGGGTTCGGAAGAACACGGCCTGGGCGGATTCACGCCAACGAGCGTCCGTACCATCACTTGTGTCTTCAGGATCGTACGTCGCGTAGCCCGTTTCACCGATCCGTAAGGGCATCGAACCAACGACCATGCGGGCCTGCTTGAAGGTATGATAGGCGAGCGCCGCCTTGCCATAGTAGTGCAGATCGTAGAAATCGAGCCCAAGCTGAGCATCGACCAGGCGCTTCAAGCCTGGCACACTGTCTGAGCCGGATACCGAGATCGTGATGGGAATCGCCCCGGCTACTTCCCTGACACATGGAATCATCGAGCGTGCCCAAACGAGCGCCGCAGGATCGGCGGATTCGAGTTCATTCTGAAGTTCGATGAACGCGATGCGCGGGTCGTCGTGATAGGGAGAGAGGATGGCATCGGCCCAGTGCTTGCTTTCGGTAAGCTTACCGTAGTCGAGCCACCAGTCAAAAAGTGTCAATTGCACACGCAACCCGTGACGCTCAGCAATCGATACCACTTCAGCGAGTTTACGCATCTGTGCGACTTCGGGATCAGGAAAGCCAAAAACGCTGGGATGGACGATGACACGAACGCCGTTCGCGTTTGCACTGGCGATGCGGGCAAAATCCGCGTCGATTGCTTGCGGTTGCCAGCGCGTCCACATGTATGTCCAGCCATCATGCGCGGGGTAATAATTGATCACCTTGAGGCTTTGCAGATCGTCCTGAAGGATATTTTGATCGATAGGCCGTCCTGGAGACGACTGTTTGCTGCCACAGGCGCTGCTTACACCAGGAGCCTTTCCAACCATGCCACATCCTGTGAGATGGAATAAGACAACTACTGCCAGCGCGAGGCCAAGGCGTCGCATATAGTACTACTCCACTGAACGTCAGAACAAAGGGGATCGCCACCGAGAGTGACTTTTACCTATCATACCAGGAACGGACCCTGGTATGATGAGATATATGCAATGGCTGCGCTCACGACCTTCCCAACTCATCGCACCGACACTTGTCGACATGCCACACTATGCGCCATTGGTCGCGCAATTAGCGGCGTTCGCGCTGGGGGACTTCGCACGAGGCCGCGCTCAAGCAGCAGATGCAATTCGCGCCACTGGTTCTGAGCGCGAGGCTATTCGAGCACTCCAGCGTCATCTTGTAGCACATACGACGAAGTCACGCATCCCTCCAAGCACCTCTGCGACGAACAGCATACAGCGGGTTCTCACGATTGCTGAACGCTGGCATCCCACGACACGACTGGTGGTTGCTTTATATGTACTTGCAAACGTCGAGCGTGATGATCTTGACCCGTGGTTGGAGATAAACACAGGGAGTGAACGCGTCGCGACGTGTATTGAACAGGTCGCCCATGAGCTTGGTCTGCTCGCAACAGACACCCACAAGGTCGCATGCGCTCCCTTCACCTCAACGCTACTCGACGCCCCTCACCCGGAACATGGGCGACACGTTCGTATGCACGCCCTTGGGTGTTTGGCCTGCCGTGAGCACATCGCCGCGCTAGCGACCGCTGCCGGACTGCTGCGGACGGCGATCGAGCAACGGTTCCCGCGCGGGAGCTTTGCGATGGACGAGCATCACGCCTCCGTTGCGCCCAAAGCCTCGCGATGGACGAACACTTCCAGGATTGGCGTGTTGGTAGCCATTATCGTCGCGGTATGTTTCGCTCTGACAGGAAGGGCGGCGCCTCGTGTCGAACAGACGGCGCCAACACTGCGCCCCCAGATCGTACTCGAGCGCGCTCTGGCTCGTTTCGATACGCCGCTTTTCGACGGCATATTGCATGAGCGCTACCAGATGTACACTGGGCGTCCGCTTGAAATCGAGCGCTATACCGACTCCGAGCAATTGCAAGTACGGCTGAGCGTTAGCGACATCGAACAACGCCAACCCATCCTGGACCTCGTGGTAGCCAAAAACCGTCTACGCTACACAGTTTGGGGCAATGGTACTGCGACAACGACAACGGTAGAGAATCCACACGTTTCTGAGCTTGTGCCATTGCTACGTATGCTACCTGAAGGTGGCGCATTACGTTCGTTTCCAGCCATGCACATGGGCATGGATGTCGATCTGCTCAGCGCGGCCGTGCGGAACGGCGCGACGTTCCTTGGCACGACGACGACACTCGACAACCCTGCGTATATAGTGAGCTACATCGACGCAGAATCGCAACAGATCGTACTAACAATCGACGCGGCGACGTATGCCCTCCTCCGTGCCACCAACATCGGAACGGGCGCACGCGCCACAACACAGGTGCTATGGTTGGCCCAAACGGTCGAGCAATTATCGGAAGCACCACCCCGCACCTTCGACACGGGCGTTGGAACGTACCAGCACAACCTGCCTAACCCACGCCACCTTGCATATGGAGCGTTTTCGAACGTACATCTTGACGACGTTTCCTCGTACTACGGCTTCATGCCTGTGCCCGAAGCGATTCCTATCGGCACCACCCTGGCCTATCTGCGTGAGGATAGCCAGGCTGGCGTCCTGCAACTCTACGAAGGGCCACGCATCACGGTCGGCTTAATCACAGCGCCTCCACCGCTTCCATCGATCTCGCTCAAAAAATTGGCGTTTCACACGGGGGACACGTATTGGGATATCCTCAGGGATGACGAGGACGTGACCCACGTCGAGTTCATCCGTAACACCGACCCGACTCACCGCTCGCACCTCTACGTATGGCACGCGACGATGAGTAAGGCGGAACGACGTATATATGTGGAAACGGTCGTGAAATCAATTCAGTGGATCAAACAAGGCAGCGGCGGGACACTCGGGCAGCGCTTCGACGAGCCATCCGTCGCCGCCTCGCGCTGAGGGTAGCAACGAACTGACAAATTCACAGCCCTATAGCAAGGTTCATGAAAAGGACAAGCACGCAATGGTTGCATTGCGTGCTTGTCCTTTTCATCATTCGTTACCGGCCAAAGCAAGACGTTCAACGCGACCGCAGGCGACTTCGCACCGAAGTTTTCTGCGAAGATCAGTCCTCAGTGGTCGGAGGTCATCCTATCCCTTGCGTCCGAACTGTCGTTCAAGCTGGCTTTGTGATAACAACAGCGTCGTGGGGCGTCCATGGGGACAGGTGCGTGGCATCGCACAGCGTTCCAGTTGCTGCAACAGTTGGCGCATCTCTTCGTGCGACAAAATCTGTCCTGCCCGAATCGCACTATGGCAAGCCACCGTTGTCAGAGCCTGTTCACGCCAATCGGTGGGAGTCGAGCCACCGGCCTGCTCGATATGCTCAACCAGTTCCAACAAGGCTGGACGGACTTCACTTTCAAGCAGTCCCGCTGGAACAGCCTTAACCACCAGTCCGTCCTGTTCGGAGTGTTCGAGGCCGAACCCCCATTCCGCGAGTTCTGCGATGTGACCGCCCAGAAGTGTCATCGCGGCAGGAGCGAGGTCCAATGTCACCGGTAACAGGAGGTTCTGGCTTTCGAGCGCCTGCTCGCCGCGTGTTCGCATCAAGCGTTCGTATACGACGCGCTCGTGAGCGGCATGCTGATCGACCAGATACATGCCGTCGGGAGCTTCCGCGACAACGTACATTTCGCCGACCTGCCCGACCACCCGTAATGGCGGCAACTTAGATTGGCCCCCCGTTATACGCGGCGTATCGTCCGTCTCAGCGGGCACGCCAGGTAAGCCGAGCGACGACTGTGATACCCGCGTCGGTGGCGTGACGGGCATAGAACGTGGCAATGGCATCATCGGCGCAGCAGGCGGCTGTGGTGCCGGACGGCGCGGAGCCGCTGTATCATAGGCCGTATCCTCATACGCCTGTGCGGACCGCGCTGGAGGATTACTCATCTCCCCGTTCTGCTCGTCTTCGTCAAGTTCCATGGCTACCGCACCGTCATCGCCGTCGCTGGCTGCGACGGGCGCTGGCGGTTCCCATGGGCTGAGCGACCGCTCACGCGCCGTTCGTGTTCCAATCTGGCGCAGTTCTATGCGACGCTGCACAGTTTCCGCCGCCGACGACGGCCCGATCTCAAGCGGTTGCACGTCGGTGTATTCGGATAGCGCCGCACGCACCGCACGACCGATCAGCGCGTATACCTGTGGTTGGTGCAGGAACTTTACTTCGCTCTTGGTTGGATGGACATTCACGTCGACAGCTTCGGGCTGTACTTCGACATGCAACACCGCCAACGGATGCCGTCCTTTCATCAACAGCGTGTGATACGCTTCTTCGAGGACAAAGGCAAGTTGACCGCGTGCCTGAACCCAGCGCCGATTAACAAACAGGTGGATCGACGAGCGGGCCGAACGATGGAGCGATGGCTGACTGATGTACCCATGCACTCGTGTGGCCTGATCACCGCTGCCCGCCGAGTCTTCTACCGGGATGAGTTGACGTGCAATGTCCAGGCCGTACATCTCGATGATGGCATCCAGCAACTGTCCAGTTCCAGGCGTTTGTAGCGCCAGTCGTCCGTCGACCATGAGCGTCCAGCGCACATGGGGATACGCCAGCGCGTAATGCTGAACCACTGCGCCAACCTGAGCGGCTTCACTGGCATCTGAGCGCAAGAATTTGAGGCGTACCGGAGCGTTATAGAACAGGTTTTTGATCAGGAAGCTTGTACCAGCGGTTCCGCCTTTCGGCACGCGACCTTGCACTTCGGACCCAGCCACACGAATTTCGACGCCAGTTTCCGCATCCGCCGTTCGCGTAGTACAGACGACTTGAGCAATGGTCGCGATCGACGGCAAGGCTTCGCCGCGAAAGCCGAGCGTGTGGATGTTGAACAGGTCGCCGGCTTCACTTAATTTAGAAGTCGCATGGCGTTGAAACGCCAATTCAACCTCGTCGGCGGGAATACCGCTTCCGTTATCGGCAATACGGATTTCGCGCTTGCCGCCTTCACGGATTTCGACACGGATTTCGGTCGCGCCAGCATCAAGCGAGTTTTCTACTAACTCTTTAACCACCGAGGCAGGACGCTCGATGACCTCACCAGCCGCAATCTGTGCGGCTGTGAATGCGTCTAGAACTCGAATCGGCATGCGGCACACCCCCTGTCGAACATATGCTCGTATTGTACCATGTGCGCTCTTTTGGATGATACGTCACCGACTATAGACAGGGTTCCGTCAACATCGTGAAATCCGTCATCCTGAATGGAGTGAAGGATCTTTTCCGAACCGGAGACAGACTCTTCGCTCCACCGAGCGTGACACTATCGACCATGTCGTCGTCTTGAATGGGACGTTGACGGAGCCCTGGACTATACACACCTCACATGTGAACGATTGTGGATGAGGCGCCAACAAAATCCGCTGACATTTATCTGCTGTTTGATGCGAATTCCGTCGGTCATCTTACGGCGCAACCGTCACAGTCGGCACGACAATCTGGTCGTTTGCGGACACAGTAGGAGTAGGAATGTTGCTGGTTGCGACAGGTGTAGGGTTATTGACGACAGGAGACGGCGTGCTGATCCCTGGCGGCGTCAATGTCGGCGCGGGCTGCATTGTAGGTGAAGTTTGGGTGGCAATACCCGTCGTCAGGGCGAACCATAACAGGCCGCTGACGAGTGCAAGTGCTACCAAAATCATAAAGATCATGCCGACGATCGACGATCGCCGGACAGGAGGTTGGAGGGGCGGCGACGATGGACGCACAGGCTTAGGCTTAGGTGACGAGGCCGCCGCTGCCTGTGCGGGCCGCTGCTTGCGCACCCCGGCGGTCGTACCCTGGCTTTGCCCGGTTCGCATCTGGGCCGTACCCGCCGAACGCCCCGGCATACGTTCGGTTTTTACAGTTCCACCGCTTGGTCCGTCGCCAAGTTCAATAACCTCAATCAGCACAACAGTGATGTTGTCAGGTCCGCCACGTTCGTTCGCCAGCGCGATTAAGGCATCGACATCACGTTTAAGCGGACCCGCCCCCGCCAATTCGACCAGTTCATCGGATTCGACGACGCCATGGAGACCGTCGCTACACAACAGAATGCGATCTTCGGGGCGCAGCGGGAACTGGAATATATCGACTTCGACCTCGGACCGATGGCCTAGCGCACGCGTGATGATATTGCGGTAAGAACTTTCTCGCGCTTGTTCGGGCGTCAGCATACCTGCGGATACCTGTTCCGCGACGAAGGAATGATCCTGGGTTAGCTGACGAATCTGTCCGGCACGGATAACATAGGCTCGCGAATCGCCGACGTTCGCCAGGAGCACGACGTTATTGCGGAACAGCGCCGCCACGCCAGTGGTCCCCATCTTCCCGCGTCCTTCGCGGTACACGCGCTCGTTAGCATCATGAAATGCAGTACGAAGCGCACCTTGAGGATCAGAGGGATCGACCTCATAGTAGCGTGTCTTGATTGTATCGACCGCGAGTTCACTGGCGACCTCACCGGAGGCAAACCCACCCATCCCGTCGCAGATCACAAACAATGCGCCTGCATCGGCATGTTCGGCACTCACATCGAATGCGAACGCGTCTTCATTGTGGTCGCGTGCGCGACCGTTATCGGTGTTCGCCGCATGGCGAAGTTGCATTGCAAGTCCTTCTGTCCGCACGCCCAAAAGCGGTTGCGAGTATAGCATAGCGTATCAGGAGCGGCAACATCGCCGCAAATCACACGCTCTACCTATGTTTGCATTGCCTGCTGGATATGCAGCATAGCACCATCAATCCCATATATAATTGTGTTCCGGCACGCGGCGTTCGGCGCATCTTGTAGGACTGATCATATCAGGTTCAATGATGCCCGATTGCATCAATCGAGACCAGTCAGTATATTCGGTGAAAATCTGTGTGACGGGCGCATTCGTCGCTTGCCAACATGAATAGGAGAATTCAGCACTATGCGGTACGTTATCGCTGTTGATCTTGGAGGTACGCAGGTGCGTGTCGTGCGCTGCGACGAAGCAGGTACCATCTATGCCCATGCCCGCACCGATACGCCCGCCCTGGAAGGTCCTAACGCCGTTATCGATCAGATACAACGCCTGATCGGCGAGATGCGTGAAGGACTGAGCGACGACGAGATTATTGGTATTGGTGTAGGAACACCTGGCCCGGTTGATGGACGTACCGGTGTCGTTTACGAAGCGCCCAACCTCCAGGGCTGGATCAACATACCGTTGCGCACAATTCTCCATGAACGCACAGGCTTACCGGTCGAAGTCGGCAACGATGCGAATGCCGCTGCGCTGGGCGAATGGCTGTTCGGGTCGGGCAAGGGAACCGATAATTTCGTCTATGTTACGATCAGTACAGGCATCGGGGGCGGCATCATCAACGACCGCGCACTGCTGCTGGGTCGCAAAAGCATTGGCGGCGAAGTCGGACATATGGTAGTCCAGGCTGGTGGCTATCGTTGCGGTTGCGGCAACTTCGGATGTTGGGAAACGCTGGCAGCGGGTCCTGCGCTGGCAAGACATGCCGCCGAAGCCGTGGCGACAGGTGCGCCTACAAGTCTGCGTGAAATCGCCACGCAGCGCGTACTCACCCCGGGCGACGTTGCTGCGGCCGCTCGTGCAGGCGATATGGTCGCATTGCAAATCATGGAACGTGAAGGTGAATACATCGGCATCGGTCTGGTTAATATTTTACATCTCTTCTCACCGGATCGAATCGCACTGGGGGGTGGGGTGATGAAAAGCGCGGACTTATTCATGCCCGCGCTCCATCGCACGGTACAGACCTATGCCATGACGCCTTACCGCGACACCGACATCGGCCTGGCAACGCTTGGTGATCATACGGGCGTTCTGGGGGCGGCCGCACTGGTATTGGCACCCGATGCCGCGCGCGCCACGCGCTTGTAGATGTAGCGAGCCAACCTATGCTCGTTCTCCGCTCTGATCAAGCTAGGACGGCCCATACCATCGTGGTGTTCCCATACCCACGGAGCACTGCATCACTCATCGATGGTATGGGGCGCAGTACCTGGAAAACTAGCGTGTCGAGCAGTGAATGCACACCTTGTTCGGCTCAAGTGCCAGGGGCGATGGCTAGCATATGACCAACCTGGTCGGCCCCTGATGAACAGATCGCCGAATAGAGACCTACACCTGGCAGGTATGGGCCAGATCGACTGCGTGCGGGGATAAGCTACGAAAGCCCGGTCTACAAGGAGATCGGATGCCACACGTGCATGGCACGCTTATGCACGTATGGCGCAAACTCATGCCGCAACTGCTTGTCCTGCTGCTGCGCATCTGCTATAATCCGGTGGACTGATAGCCGTGTCGACTGCGTAGGTGCGTACGCTCCTGCGCTGTTTTGTGTCTGGGGGCCACGCACCCCGCACGATGAACGGAACGGCATCGATCCGGCGGCAACGCTGGCAACCTTGTTTTACCTGAGCCGATGCGTGGCGAAGCTAAAAGGATTGACCATGAACATTACGATTCTCAACGACCTGGAAAAAGAACAACTGCGGAGCGATATTCCTCAGTTCGGCCCCGGCGACACCGTGCGTGTCAGTGTGCGCGTCGTCGAAGGCGACCGCGAACGATTGCAGGACTTTGAAGGCATCTGCATCCGACGCCGCAACGGTGGCATCAACGAGAATTTCACGCTGCGCCGCATCGGTGCACACGGTATTGGCGTCGAGCGAACCTTTCTGATCAATTCGCCCCGCCTCGATACGTTCCGCGTCGTGCGTCGTGGTGCGGTTCGCCGTGCTAAGCTGTACTACCTGCGCGGTTTGTCGGGCAAGGCAGCACGCATCAAAGAACGCCGCTACTAAATCGCACGTTCATCCGGTTTCAGTTAACGAAGGAGGCAGCCGATGCATCTACCAGCATCACTGTCTCCTTTGTCGCGTACGCTCCGCAAACTACGCCGTGATTTCATGCTGTGGAGCTTCGAGCGTTTGTACCATGAGTTCGCCTGGTGTTACGATCTCGTCGCCGCCGTCGTGTCCGGTGGGTACTGGTCGCGCTGGATCAATGCCTGCATTCCCTTTCTCGTGGGCGACCGAGTTCTTGAGGTCGGCTGTGGCACCGGGTACTTACAACGTGAACTCGACCGGCAGGGCATTCGGCATGTTGGCCTCGACTCATCGGCGCAGATGCTCCGTGTTGCGCGCCGCAGATTGGGTGCGACCAGACGCGTGGTTCAGGCACGCTCACCCTGGCTGCCCATGCCATCTGCTTGCTTCTCAGACGTGGTGGCGACCTTTCCCGCTCCGTATCTGCTGGAAGCGGCAACGCTCACCGAAATCCGGCGTGTGATGCGTCCCGGTGGTAGGTTGGTGATTGTGGACGGCGCGGCCTGGCTGGACGCCGCTATCACGTCAGCCCAGAATGTTACCGTGCTACCGTTCGACGATGGTCATTATCGCCGACCGCTCACCGAGCAGGGCTTCCAGGTGACGACACATCATGTCGCCGTGGGTCCAACAATGATCGCGGTCATCGTCGCCACACTGGAAGTGTCATGACGCCAACACTCGACCACGAACGGCAGATGCACGACCAGGGTTATAGACATGTTGCGGGTGTGGACGAAGCCGGTCGGGGCTGTTTAGCGGGTCCAGTCGTCGCCGCTGCAGTTGTGCTGCGCCCACAAGCCTATGAAATGTCCGATGATTTGGTCGGCATCGACAACTCAAAGCGACTGACCGCCGCGCAGCGTGCCGAACTCCTGCCGCGGGTCTATCGAAATGCAGAGGCAATCGGGATTGGCATGGTCCCTGCCTTCCTTATCGATCGCCTTGGCATCATCGCTGCAACACGGCTAGCGATGGAACTGGCGGTGCTCTATTTGCCAACACTCCCCAATGCGCTTGTGATCGACGCTCTCACATTGCCAGCGTTGCCGCTGCCCCAGAACGCGATGTTCTACGGCGACAGCATATCGTATAGTATTGCTGCGGCGTCGATTGTCGCGAAAACAGCCCGCGACCATAGAATGGTTGACCTCGACCATCTATATCCTGCCTATGGGTTCGCCGCGCACAAAGGCTATGGAACTGTTCAACATCTGCGTGCCATCGACCGCTGGGGACCATGCGTCGAACATCGCACCACGTTTAAGCCATTATGGAATAAGGAAACCGTATGACCACCGAACCCACTCAAATCGTAGCCCACCTCCGGCGCGCCGGACTGCGGCCGACAGACAAACAATGGGACGACATCAAAGCGAGCGGAGCCGCAGTGATACCTGCCCTACTCGATCTCGCATTGGACAAAACGAGCTTGATCAAGGCGGAGCCTGTGTCGCTCGGACCCGTGCATGCGCTGCGTTTGCTGGGCGAACAAGAAACCATGGATACTGCCGCGATCGAGCGGTTACTCCATGCCTTGCCGATGGATGACTTCGATCCGGCATCGCAAGCCCCGTTTATCTGGCGTCAGGACTTGCCCCAGATCATCGGGCGTTGGGGCAAAGCCAGCGCCGATCTGGCACAGGCGCTGGCGGCGGACACGACGGCACCACCAGCACAGCGCGTTCTTGCCATCGACTCGCTTGGATTCGCGTCGGAAACCGACCAGACCTTGCGTGACGGCACGATTACCTTGCTGCGCGACCTGCTCGCCAGCGCCGATGACGCCTACATCGGAGCAGCCATCGTCCGCACGCTGAGCCTGCTGCACGCAGGAGATGCCTACAAAGATGTGATGGAGGCGTACAAACGAGGCGTCGTCGACCGCGAGGTCATACCCCCAACCGATGCACGCCAGCAGTTGCTCAATCCGCGCCAGAAGAATAATCTGAGTTGTGTGAACCACACGCTCGTCGAACGCTACGAGCAGCATGGACCATACACTGAGGAACAGCGGCAAGCGTTTGCAGAGCAATACCGCCAGCAGATGTCCCGATAGGCAAAATATCGTAGACCAGAACCTTCAAGAGATCGTCATTTGCCGCATTCGAGCAGTCGAAGGTTCTGGTCGCTGATCACATGACACCACTCGAACATACCTCGATACTTCCCGATCCTGCTGCAAAGCTGGTTCGGTCACGATTGTCGCGTCTGTATCAGGGAGCACTGGCATCGTGCTTCAACGGTCGCTCGCCTATATCGCTATCCGCAGCATCTACAGGTTGGGCCGGCATGGATATCCGCACTTCGGTGCCTTCACCCGGCGAGCTATCGAGCGTAATATGACCACTGACCAGATTGACCCGTTCGCGCATGCCAAACAATCCCACACCGACACGATCATCGGCTTTCAGCCGCGCGACCTCGAAGCCAACGCCGTTATCCTCAACACGCGCCGTAATGGTTTCGTGCTGACTAAGATCAAGATCGATCTCGACATAGGAGGCTGAGGCGTGCTTTAAGATGTTGTTGATCGCCTCTTGGATAACCCGATATAAGGCCGTTTCCACAAGATGGCTCAAGCGGCGACCTTCACCGCGAATCTGTACATCTGTCCGTATACCAACCGTTTCAAGGCGATGTACAGCCTGCCATCGAATCGCAGCGGAAAGCCCAAGGTCATCCAGCAAGGACGGACGCAAATCGGCGATGATGTTACGGATACCCGTCAACGAAAGCTCGGCGACCTGTCGCACAGCAGCATGCGCTTCTTCCAGTGCCTCGGCATCTCCTTGTTGAGCAGCATTTTGAGCAGCATCGGCATAAATCACCAGCGTTGCTAGCGATTGCAATGTTTCATCATGAAGTTCGCGAGCGATACGACGTCGCTCCTCCTCCTGCGCCGACAACACTTTTTGGGTCAATTGTTCGGTGACAGCGCGTGAATGTTCGATAGCCTGGGTATTTTCTTCCAGACGGTCCAGCATAGTATTGAACGTATTGGCGAGGCGCGTAAGCGCTGGCTCTTCCTGACCAACTAACGCTCGCACCTTGAAATTCCCGGCTGTGACAAGTTCGGCAACCGTTTGTAGGCCATGTAATGGGCGTAGCGCAACCCGTAACAACACATAATTCGTAAACACACTCAGGAACAAGCCCAGCACTGCGAATAAGGCCGTCAACGCGACCCCAGACTGCGAGGCAAGCATTCGCGTGACTGCAGTTCCAAAGGTCGCGCCAAAAAACACGATTGCACTATTCAAGATAAGGATTTGATAGACGAGAGGCCACCGACGCATGCGTTCCTCCTACCTCGATGCGAAGATATAGTATCTCCATCGGTTACGACTATGCTGAACAAACATAAGGGGAATGCATGGTAGCATTCCCCTCAAAATCGGTTGCTCAATCTTCGTTGATTCGACGTACCGAGGCCTTGACTTGGTTCTTCCTGACGAACCTAAACTAGCCCTTAGGGCATCGTGATCGTGAAATCGTTGGAAGCCGTTTGCCCACTGCTTGTCAGGTCAAGCCGGATTGTATAGTCACCGGCGACAGTAAAGTACTTTTCGTATTCCTCGGGTGTCAGCGAGATATTGCCGTCGGACGCTTCCTTGATAACCTTGCCTTCGGCGGCTTCGGCTCCTGCGGGCGCCGTTACTACCGTCATGCGATAGTTTGTAATATTTGGAATATACGAGAGCGCTTCAAGCGTCAGGGCCTGACCTTGCTCCACAGTGACGGGCCCGACGCTAGCAAGTACAGCATCGACTGCTGTTTGCAGATTAGTTTCGCTTACCGATGCAATGGCAGTCGCCGCCAGCGCCTGAGCAGTTGGATCATTAGCAGCAGCCTGGATCGTCGCGATCGCTTCGTTGGCGATTGCCTGTGCGGTTGGATCGTTTACCAGTGCGCGCGCGGTCGGATCGTTGGCAGCGGCTTCCGCTGTCGCCAGTACTTCGTTGGCGAGCGCCTGAGCAGTTGGATCATTCGCCAGTGCCAGCGCGGTCGGATCGTTCGCTACCGCTTCCATTGTTGCCATAGCTTCGTCTATCTGCGCCTGGGTCGTCGGGTCATTGGCAGCAGCCTCGATGGTTGCTTGAACCTCATTTGCCAACGCCTGGGCGGTCGGATCGTTCGCGACCTCGGAAGGAAACGCTTCGTTCATACGAGAGGCAACTGTCGCCGCCGCTTCGTTCATCTGTGAATCCATACTCGTCGGGCCACAGGCAGCCAAACTTGCTACCACAATAACCCCTGATATGTATCGTTTGAATTTCATGTCCGCTCCTTAATCCTCTGCATAACTGGTTCAGAAAGTGGCAAGAAACGGACCAGGATAGACCCCTCGCGCAGCAAAGACGCGGTAACGATGGAGTATACTCAATGTCCTGTGACAAATTCAGGTGCGTTTGCTTGCAAGCGGAACATCTGGGACGACAACGAAGGAGGAGTAATGAGCGAGGAGCCAATGCGTGCGTTGGTCATCG
The DNA here is from genome assembly GCA_963790835.1 of uncultured Chloroflexia bacterium. Lineage (GTDB taxonomy): Bacteria > Chloroflexota > Chloroflexia > Chloroflexales > Kallotenuaceae > JBBSGA01. The sequence goes on along the minus strand of CAWBPU010000001.1, from coordinate 1,369,279 downwards.
GAGCACATCCCGATGACAATGAGTTTGGGGCTGGGGGAACCATCGCGAAGCTGACCCAACAGGGCTGGCAGGTGATATTCATCATCTGCACAAACGGCAACAAAGGTAGCCACGACGACGGCATGTCATCGTACATTCTATCGGAAACACGCGAAGCCGAACAACGTGCGGCAGCCGCTAAGCTAGGTGTACAAAAGGTAATATTCCTACGCAACAACGACGGCGAACTCGAACCAACAACAGCGCTTCGTGCCGAAATCGCGCTATATATCCGCTATTTCAAGCCACACGCTGTCTACACACACGATCCGTGGAAACAGTACATGCTGCACCCCGACCACCGCGCCGTTGGATTTGCGACGATTGACGGTATCGTTTCGGCTCGCGATCACCTGTATATGCCGGGGCTTGGACAGATCGGAATTACCGTGTGGCGTCCAAAACACCTCTACCTGTGGTCAGCCGAACAGCCTGACTACACCGAGGATGTTTCGGACGTGATGGACCAGAAGATAGCAGCCCTGGAAGAACATCATACACAACTTGACGAAGCAAACGGCTGGCAGGAGCGGGTACGGCAGCGTGGTGCCGAAATCGGCGCGGCAGCAGGCTACGGAGCGGGCGAGGCGTTTCGTAAGCTCAACCTCTAAGCAGGTTGAGCTAGATACATCCCTCCTGGCATCTCCGAATGTGTCTACCGACGCGGCAGCGTCCGTGATTGAACGCGGATCGGCTGCGGTGTTTGTTCGCCATTTTGTGTAGGCATAAACTGGAGGCTCAGTCCAATCGCCATACGGAGGCCATAGAGGACCGCGACGGCAACAGCGACTGTCAACATCATTATCAATACAGCCATTTGTAATATCCTTTCTCGACTTTTGTGCAGTCTAGACGGATATACGGTATCAGGCGATGACATGATGTTGTGATTTGGCTGAACGTCAGGTGATAGTGTAGAGGAACGCGGGTGTGAAGAATATACACCCGCGTTCTGCGTTTAAGAGATCTCGTCAGTTGATGGGACCGAATCGGCGTGTCTGTTGATTGGAACTAACCAGTTCATGCCTCCAGCACCAGGATTGTTCGCATGGGAATCCGACCACTATGTCGATGCTGGACGCCATAAGCAGAAACACACCCGACGGTCCACAGCGGGAACATAGGAGCATCGATTGAATCCATCCATGGATCAACGACGATATTGCAGGTTAATAACGTAGCGTTCCAGGAACGCTTCCATCTTGGTCAGTTGGTCGCGCCGATTCTTTTCCTTGCGAAATCCATGACCCTCATCATCGTACAACACGACTTCGGCGATGCCGCCGTTGGCGCGTACCTTATCGGCATAATCGACCGTCTGTTGATACGGAATGACTTTGTCTTCTTTGCCGTGGAAGAGCAAAACGGGCGATTTGACATTTTCGGCGCGAAACACCGGCGACCGTTCAACCCAGCGTTCTGCGGTTTCGGGCAATGGACCAATCAGGATGTCCTCGTAGCGTGCCTCAAAGCGGTGCGAACCGAGGCGTACCTCGTACTGGTGTCCGATGCCGAACAACGAAACTCCGGCAGTCCAAAAGTCGGGGTCCGTGACAAGCGCCATCATTGTAGTAAACCCACCGGCGCTACCACCAGTGATAACAAGCCGTGTCACATCTGCCAGTCCCTGATCGACCAAAAATTCCGCACCGCTTCGCGCATCTTCCGTATCAACCACACCCCACGTTTCGTTGAGCATATCCTGGAACTGCCGACCGTTGCCTGTGCCACCGCGATGGTTGAGGTGCAGCACATGCCACCCCTGGCTGGCCCAGAAATGCGCTTCGGCCCGCCAACCTAGCGGCGTTTCGCTCGTTGGCCCGCCATGAACCGACACAATTGTCGGTCGTGGTCCTTCACCAGTTGATGCCCGGTACAACACGCCATAGATCGTCGTACCATCGACGGTCGGCCATTCTACGATCTCGACCGCGGCAAGCGCGGCGCTGGGTACCGACCCGACGGCCGTGGTGCCACGTACGATCTCAGCATCGGTGCGCGAAACGAGCACCGTTGGCGAAGTCGGCGACGACGCTACATAGACCAGCAGGTCGGGTTCGGCTGGATGTACGGTCAACTCGTCGAGCGACGTATAATCGCTTGGTAACACCTCGACGGATCGGTCGGCAACCGTAATTCGCAGGAGCTCCGAGCGGCTACGATAGCGCCGCACTGCATACACATAGCGATCGTTCATACCCCACTGAATGGCGAACTGCCCCTGTATCCAGTCAGGCAGACCGATTTCTCCCACTCCGATATCGACAACCGTTGCCTCGGTCCCATCCGAATGCGCAAGGTAAAGCGACCGCCATCCCGATTCGTCGGACGTAAAGGCGAACGTGCCGCCGGGGCCCCACTGCGGGTTCGCGTACGACACATTGGTTCCTTCGATCGTCGTAATTTGCAACGGCAGCAGTGCCCACGGCGTATCGACCGCCCAGGCTTCATGGGCGAACTGGCCGATCCGAATCTGCGATTCGTCCCAGGGCATCCTGCCGGTGCGCCACTCGATCCAGGCGATGCGTGTGCCGTCGGGTGAAAAGGTCGGATTCGCTGCAAAATCGGGAGATGACGATAGTTTGACTGGCAATGCATCACCCTCGATCGCCGTTACCAGCACATCGGCATGTCCGTCGCTTTCGATCACGAACGCCACAAAGCGACCGCAGGGTGAGATGACAGGAGCCGCCGCGCCTTCATATTGGGGCGTCAGATCGCGTTGTGTTCCGCTGCTCAAATCAAGCGCAATCAGGCGACCACCAGCGGCATACACCAGCGTTTCCTTATGGACGGCGAACGTACCACCTCCATAGCCGACCGTACCACCGGGCGAAGGCTCGGCGGTGACGGTTTCGACCAGACCAGTTGCAAGCCACTGGCGCACGATCGCACGACGACCGTCACCGCTGCGTAAGGCAAAAAACGATGCACCTGTATGATCGTACACTGGCTCGCTCAATCCAACACTTAACCAAATCCTATTTCGTGGAAAAGAAGGCATCATCTAGCTCCTAACTTCCGAAGTTCGCAATGAGTACCATTCGCATTATACGGTGGAGCGCGAACTGCCACCTGTTCATAGCAAGTTCGGACATCACCATTAACAGTGATGCAAAAAAGCCCAGGCAGTAGCCTGGGCTGCAAACATATCTCTGTATTAAATTCTAGCCCGACGCTTTCGGCTTGTATGTGGCAATGATAACTCCGGTCCTCGTTACCTTCGATTCAACCAGTTCCATACGCTTAAGGCTGTCACCATCGCCAAACAATCGCTTGCCGCTACCCGCCACCACTGGATGGATCATAAGGATCAGTTCGTCGAGCAAATCAAGCTGAAGCAGCGACCGAACAAGCGTAGGGCTACCAGTGACACCAATAGTCTTTCCTGGTTCGTGCTTCAATCGGGTCAGTTCTTCGGTGAGGTCGCCTTTGAGTAGCGTTACAGTATCATATTGGACCCCAATTCACATTGTCTAACGTTGTTGAAACAACGTACTTGGGTGTAGTATTGATAAAGGTCGCGAACGGCTCATTGGTCGAGGTAGGCCAGTAGTCCGACCATTCCTCGTAGGTCACACGTCCCATCACAACGGCGTCATCATTTTCGATAACGCTTCCTAGCTCCAACATCATATCTTCGTCAAAATTATCAAACTGCCACTGGCCGGGGGATTCGGTGACACCATCGATGGATATAAACAACCCTGAAACGATTTTCCTCATCGTGCACCTCCTATGATGCTGAAGTCCAGCATACAAACAGGTTGTGACAGGCACTGTCACGTTCCATCGAACAGCGTTAATTGGGGGCACTGAAACTGGGCGCTGCCGGGGCATCGTTCGATGGGGATGCGACCCCATCTTCCTGCACACTTTGTACACCAGCATCGGCAAAGATTGCTTCAAGCGCTGTCGGGTCAACGACCATCGCGATGGAGGGGATAAATTGAAACCGCGTTATCTCGCTCACGTTAAGCAATGACAGACGTGACAAGAACGCCGCCTGTGCGTCGGCAATGACTTGGCGTTGCGTCTCGGCAGCGGCCTCATCCGTGAGATCGCCTTCCGGTTGCCACGGGACCGCCAGCACCACAATGATGCGCACGCTTCCGTGCTGACGTGCTCGTTCGAGGAGCGCGTTCTGGTATTCGGACAAGACATTCTCCTCGGCTGCAGGTGTTGCAGATGAAGGCATAGTAGTGGAGATTATCGCCGTATCAGTTGCGGAGATACTGAATGCCGCGATGGCGGTCGTCGGCTGTGGTTGGGCAAACGAAGAAGACCCAGGCAGTGAACTACCACACGCCACTCCAAGTAGTATCACAGCAGCGCCAACGAGGTACAGGAGTATATATCGGCGCGTTCGCTCCATGCTCACTCCATGAATTATCCTACGACCTCACCGACATATATCGTAAACATTGCACAATCGACCGGGTTTGCCACAGCGTTCGGGACGACAGACAGACTACACTGGCGTGTCCGCTTATACCTCAGTAGACGCGCCAAGGAAGTCAAGAAACGCACGGTTTACATCGTCAGGTCGTTCCAGGCTCACCAGATGGGCGGCATCGGGAACAGTCACGATTCGAGCGTTGGGATTCGCCATCTGCATCGCCTGTGCATCTTTGACCGTCGTCAGCGTATCGGCCTCGCCCACAACGATCAGGATCGGCACCGTCGTCGCCGCCAGGGTCGGCGTCGAATCGGGACGGTCACGCATCGCTGTTGCCGCGCCCACGACGCCTTCTGGTGTTGAGCCTACCATCATCGCACGTACGAACGAGGTGAGTTCAGCATTCGTCGTTTTGTGTTCGTTCCGTGAGCACCTGCGGCAGCATCTTGTCGGCGACAGCCGTGGTGCCGTCCTGTTGGACCAGCGCGACCATAGCGTTACGACCCTGTTTGCCCGCTTCGGTATCAGGAGTGGCTTTGGTCGACACCAGCATAACGCCGTGGACGCGCTCGGGATGCCGCCGCAGCATCGCCATGACGATATAGCCACCCATCGAAAGACCTGCGACCGTCGCCTGTCCGATACCAAGGTCGTCCAGAATCGTTACGATATCATCAGCGTACATGTCTAGCGACGGCGACGTTGGGACGGGATCACTACCAAAACCACGTAACAGTCGGCGTGATGACCCGGTAATCTGCGCTAAGCGCGGCACGTTGCGGCATCCACACGTCCGCGGAGAGTGGAAATCCATGCACCAGCACGACCGGTTCGCCCGCGCCCTCGTCATGGTAGCGTAACGTCACCGAATCGAGTTCAAGTGTTGGCATGTCGCCTCCCTTATAGATGACCGCCGACGCCCGGACGGCTGACCCCCGCAAACGAGTGTCTTGTAGCCTACGGTGTGCGGCCTAATCTTTGACGATTTCGAGCTTCGCGAACGTCGCCAGCAGACGCTTGACGCCCTGCCCTACGAACGCGATCGTCACTTCCTCATCGTCCGCCTTGGGTGCCGACGATACGACGACACCTTCGCCAAAGGTCGCATGGCGCACCTTCATACCGGCGGCAAACTTCGCGTTCGCGGCTGGGCGCAAGGGAGTCGTATTCTTGCGGACGCCAGCACCCCAGGTCGTCGCGCTACGACCGGTCGAGCGTTGCGCTTCGATTAGTCGCACCCGATCCCCAGTTCGTGCGCGACGTAAACATCGAGCTTTGGGCGCTGCCCGTGCGTTCGCCACGTTCGCGGGCTTTTTTGAGCAGTTCGGGCGGGATATCCTGGATAAAGCGCGACGGTGACGCCATATTGGAGCGTCCGAACATCGTGCGCTTGAAAGCATGCATCAGATACAGGCGCTTTTCCGCGCGGGTCGCCGCGACATACAGCAGTCGACGTTCTTCTTCCAGTTGCTCGCGATCCTCCAGCGAACGCGAGTGCGGCATGATACCTTCTTCAAGCCCGACCACGAACACCACCGGATACTCCAACCCCTTCGCCTGATGCATCGTGATCAGCGTTACCGCATCCTGCTCGTTGGTGAGGTCGTCGGTCGCCGCCACCAGCGCGATCTCCTCCAGATACGTCGCGAGTTGGGCTTCGCGGGGAAAGTTCGCGTACTGGCTGGCAACCGTTCGCAGTTCCAACACGTTTTCCCAGCGTGTTTCGCCTTCTTCTGCATCATACTCGCGGATCAGGGCGTCGTGGTAACCGATACGGTCGAGTACATAGTCGAGCAGGCTGGTCAGATCCTGGTCATCCTTGGCGATAAACAGTTCGTTGAGCGTGTGCAGAAAGCTCAGCAGTGCGTTGCGCGTGCGGGTGTTGAAGGGTGGCTTCGCTCGCAATGCTGCGAGCTCGTCGTCATCTCCACGCCTTTTGTGACTTCGTCCAGCACCTGCAACGCTGTATACACCGGCACATCGAGTTCGGCCGCCCAATCGGTCAGGTCAGACAATCGTTCGGTCGCCGATGCCACGTGCCGGAATATTGATCACGCGAAACAACGCCACACTATCCAGTGGATTGGTGATCACACGCAGATACGCGAGAACATCCTTGATCTCTTTGCGTTCGTAGAAGCGCACGCCGCCAATCAAACGATAGCGAATTCCATGGCGCAGGAACGCTTCTTCAACCGCACGTGACTGCGCGTTGGTGCGATACAGCACCGCACAGTCTTTGAGTTCGACATCACCCTTGCCTTGCAGCCGCTGGATTTCATTGACCACCAGCGAGGCTTCTTCTTCCTCCGTGTAGGCTTCTTGCAACGAAACCACCACGCCCTTGTCGTTCTCCGTCCACAGCTTCTTGGCATGCTTGCGGCGTTCGCTGCGCGACATCAGCGCCGTCGCAACATCCAGGATCGCCTGGGTCGAGCGATAGTTCTGCTCCAGCAGAATCACCTTCGAATCAGGGAAGTCGTCCTCGAACTGCAACACATAGCGCATATTCGCGCCACGGAAGGCGTACACGCTTTGATCCTCATCGCCAACCGCGAAGAGATTATGGTGATGCCCCGAAATCAGCTTCGAGAACTCGTACTGGCAGGTATTCACGTCCTGAAACTCGTCGATCAGCGCATGTTCGTAACGCGCTGGTACTTCGCCAACACCTCCGGATGCTTCTGGAACAAGCGCACCGTCAATACCAACAGATCGTCGAAATCGAGTGCATTGTTTTCCTGCAGACGTGCTTCATATCGCTCGTAGCAACGTGTGACGATCTCGTCCCAGTACGAACGTCCCAGCCGTGCATACTCGCCTGGACCGACCAGTTCATTCTTGGCCGTGAGATCGCGCCATGCACCGCACGCGGCGAGTACTGCTTTTCGTCGAGATTGAGTTCCTTGATGACCCGCCGCATCAACTGCATCCTGATCGTCGGAGTCGTATACCACGAAGTCACGGCGACGACCCAGCCGTTCGATATCTACACGCAGAATACGAATGCAAATCGAGTGGAACGTGCCGACCATCAGGCGCTTGGTCAGGTCGTCGCCGATCAGCACGGTCAGACGTTCCTTCATCTCCTTGGCGGCTTTGTTGGTGAACGTGACCGCCAGAATGTTGTAGGGATCGACGCGCTTTTCGCTGATCAGATAGGCGATTCGGTGCGTCAACACGCGGGTCTTGCCGCTCCCAGGTCCTGCCAGCACCAGCACAGGACCCCCCAGCGCCTGAACAGCCTGCTGCTGCGGCTCGTTCAGCGTCGACAAAATCGTTGAAGCAATCGTCATGCACCTATCCTGATCGTTATTGGAAACATATAGAAGCAACCGTTTCGTTCGGCTGCAAGCATCCGGCTCGTTTACCAGAGTGTACCCTGGATATCATCGGCAGTCGGCGACCCGACACGTCGCCGATAGGGTAGACCCAGATGTTCATAAGCGCGCTTGGTGGCAATGCGTCCGCGTGGCGTGCGCTGCAAGAATCCAAGCTGGATCAAGAACGGCTCGTAGACATCCTCGATTGCGTCGATTTCTTCCGCGGTCGCGGCGGCGAGCGTCGATAAGCCAACCGGACCACCGTCAAACAGTTCGATGATCGCCCGCAGGACGCGGCGATCGTTTTCGTCCAGTCCCAGCTTGTCGATCTCGAGGCGGTCGAACGCCTCGCGGGCGATAGCGAGCGTGATATGATCGTCGGCCGTCACCTGCGCCCAGTCGCGCACCCGCTTGAGCAGACGGTTGGCGATACGCGGCGTACCACGGCTGCGCAGCGCCATCTCCTGCGCCGCATCAGTGTCGAGCCTGGTTCCCAGAATATGCGCCGACCGCACGAAGATCTGCTCCATCGCTTCCGGCGTGTAGAACTCCAGGCGATGCACCGAGCCGAAGCGATCGCGCAACGGCGAGGTCAGCAGTGCCAGCCGTGTTGTCGCCCCGACAACCGTAAACTTCGGCAGCTTGATCCGCAGCGAACGTGCGCTCGGTCCCTTGCCGACCACGATATCGAGCGCGAAGTCCTCCATCGCCGGATACAGCACTTCTTCAACCACACGGTTGAGCCGGTGGATTTCGTCGATGAACAGCAGATCGTCTTTCTTGAGGTTGGTCAGAATCGCCGCCAGGTCGCCCGCTCGCTCGATCGCCGGACCAGAGGTGACGCGCACTGGACGCCCATCTCGTTAGCCGTACAGCCAGCCAGCGTCGTCTTACCGAGGCCCGGTGGTCCATAAAAAAGAATATGGTCGAGCGGCTCGGTACGCGCCTTGGCGGCGGTGATAGCGATCCTAAGATTATCGACAACTTTTTCCTGACCGATATACGCGCTCAGCGTCGTGGTCGTAGGCTTTTATCGGCGGTCTGGTCTTCTTCGCGGCCCTGTGGATTGACGATCCGATCCTGGTCCATATTTCGATTATACCACGCGAACAAATGCGCGAATTAATTCGCCCGGCGCGTAGGCATGGCTCGCGCTGCCACACCCTCATGTTGATCGCTCGCCAAACCTTCGATCCGTTTATCCACCTAGGATATCAGGCAGTCCGACGATGCTCGGAAAGTTCCTTTTGTAATCAGTACTCTTAATGCTGCACATGCAGTTTTGACCATACTAACATTCAGGTCTTACAATCACGGTGCGTACCCTACCGATGCTGCTGAGTACGCACCGGGCAAACAGTAGCTTACATGAACAAAGGGGTTGAGCATCGTGAAACGACTACGCGTTGCCGTAATTGGCTGTGGACAAATCAGCCAATGGATGCACATTCCGTATCTGCGCGAACTCGAAGACCAGTACGAGATCGTCGCGGCTTGCGATATCTCCGCAAAGACAGTCGACAAAGTAGCCGATTACTTTCAGATTGCGGGACGGTACACGGACTACCAGCAACTTCTGGATGAAGTACACCCCGACGTTTGTTTGATCGCCACGCTCGACCATTACCCACCGGCGATTGCTGCGGTCGAAGCGGGGGCGCACGTTTTGGTCGAAAAGCCGATGTGCTGGACACGCGCCGAAGCCGAACATCTGGTGGCACGCGCCGCCGAGCTTGGCAAAATCGTGCAGGTTGGCTACCACAAACGCTACGATCCTAACTTCCAGCGAGCCGTGGAACTGATGCGGAAGGTCGAAAAGCGCCGCACGCTTTACCTCCGCTGCGTGATCGGTCCCAACGCACGCTACACCGACGACTTCTGGCCAACCTGGCGTTACGACGATGCGCCCTCGATGCCGCCAACGTCAGACAAAGCGCGGCAACAACTCGGGGCAGACGCTCCCCAACACATCGTATCGGCCTATGGCCTGATGGGTGGGCTTTCGACACACACCTATAGCATCTTTCGCGGCTTGTACCCCGAAGTCCCCACGGTCCACGGCTGTCTGATTGCTCCCGATGGTTTGTCGTATTCCGCTCTTATGGAAACCAGCGATGGTGTTATCGTCACAATGGACTGCGCTGTTCTCGACGTAAAGGGCTTTGATGAGGAGATGAGCCTGTGGGGACGGGACAACATCGTGACCGTCAACTTTCCTTCACCTTACCTGAAGAACGCCGAAACCCATGTCATGATGAAGACCATGCAGGGCAAAGAACTGCTCGAACAGCACTTCCTGGCGTCCAACGAGGAAGCCTACAAACGTGAATGGCGTTCGCTGTATGAAGCCATTGTCGACGGCGGTCCGGTGCTGACGCCTGGTGAAGAAGGCATCATGGACCTCGACCTCAGCCTTGGATTGATCGCAGCCGCATCGAAGCGTGCTTGAACGGAGAACCGATGAAGTACAGTCAAATCATCGCACCGCGCCAGTCGGAAGTGATCGAAGTGGCGACACCACACCCGGGACCAGGTGAGGTCGCTTTCGACGTCAAGGTTTGCGGCGTTTGCGCGTCGGAGTTGCACCCCTGGATGGACGAACAGCCGCGCTATCCGTCACGGCGGGGGCATGAACCGGCGGGCGTCGTCAGCGCGGTCGGGACAGGCGTCACGCGCTTCAAGGTGGGCGACCGCGTGACGGGGTTATGCGCTCCATCATTCAGCGATGTAGCCATCGCTCGCGAAATCGACCTGCTGCCGATCCCAGATGGCATCGATTTCGAGTATGCCCTGGGCGAGCCGCTCGCCTGTCTGGTGAACGCGCAACGGCGAACTCGCGTCGAACTCGCCGACCGCGTTGCCCTGATCGGATTGGGGTTCATGGGGCTCGGGCTGTTACAACTGGTACGCTTGCAGGGCACTCGGTTGGTCATCGCGATCGATCCGCGTGAGGACGCACGGCAGAAGGCGCTGGAGCTGGGAGCGGACGAGGTGTACCATCCCGACGACGTTCCCGCACGCTATACGATCACGCGCTGGGCCGAGTGGGATACTTCCGGCGGTGTTGACGTCGCGATTGACGCCACCGGCACGCAGGCAGGGCTGACGTTGGCTGGTCAGATGGTGCGCGCGCACGGCATCCTGTCGATCCTGGGGTTTCACCAGGGCGGCACCCGTGCGGTCGACGTTGAGATGTGGAACTGGAAAGCAATAGATGTGGTCAACGCACATGTGCGGCGACACACCGATCTGATGGAAAGCATGCGGATCGGTCTGGAATTGATTGCGGCGGGGAAGTTCTCCTTCGAACCACTTATCTCGCATCGCTTCGGACTGGACAACGTGGACGAAGCGTTTACCGCTTTGGTCGAAAAGCCTGACGGGTTTGTGAAAGCAGTCATCATACCCTGAGCAAGAGCAGGCTTTTCGGCTTCGCCACAGCGTCGTTCCCTTGTGGGTTGTGCAGTACATATATCGATTGGAAAGGCATACTATGGCGCAATCACGTGTTTGTGTTGTTGGTAGTATTAATCTGGACCTGGTTGTTCAAACTCCCACCCTGCCCACGCCTGGTGAAACCATTATCGGTGGTCCCTTCGCGACCTTTGGGGGTGGCAAAGGCGCGAATCAGGCCGTCGCGGCGGCGCGTGCGGGCGCACACACGACGCTGATCGGCTGCGTTGGCAGCGATACCTACGGCATTGGATTACGTGCCACGTTATCCAACGACATTGACACGAGCCAGATCATCGAGCGCGATGGTGTAGCCTCAGGCGTCGCCTTGATCGCGGTGGCATCTGATGGTCAAAACACCATCATTGTATCGTCGGGGGCGAACGCGACCTTGAGCATACCGGATATCGATCGCGCCCAACACGCGATCGCTGAGGCCGATGTCCTACTCCTTCAGCTTGAAGTGCCGCTCGAAACGTCGATGCATGCCGCCACGCTTGCTCGCTCCGCTGGCACGACGGTGATCCTCAATCCCGCACCCGCCCAGGCATTGAGCGAAGAGCTCTTACGCCTCGTGGACGTGCTCGTTCCGAACGAAACCGAGGCCGGAATCCTCAGCGGAATCGAGCCAAGCGATTGGGAGTCGGCGCAACTGGCCGCCGAACACCTGCTCGGGCGAGGCGTCGGAACCGTGATCGTCACGCTTGGGAGTCGTGGCGCTTTGCTGGTGCAGCATGACGGGGCAGAACGTATACCGGCATTCGAGGTCCAAGCAATTGATGCCACCGCCGCTGGCGATGCCTTCGTCGGTGCGCTGGCAGTGGCGCTCGCCGAAGGAGCGTCACCCTCGGCAGCAGCGCGCTGGGGCGCAGCGGCGGGTGCGCTCGCAGCCACACAAACTGGCGCACAGCCATCGCTTCCCACCCGCGAGCGGATCGATCAGCTTGCGGGTAGCATTACGACACGTTAATCTGTAACTTGTCGGTATAGTACCTAAACCCACGAGGAATCACGACGAACACGCACGACCTATCGTGTGCGTGTTCGTCGTGTGGGACAGGCAAGAAACTACGGTGCGCTCGACGGCGTGGCGACAGGAAGCTGCCCGACACCATCACCACAGTTGACAAAGTTAGACGCGACCCAACCCTCTGCTCCAGCGGCGCTCGTGACCGCGAGCCAGTCGGCCTCGGTGCTTTTCCCAGAAGCCGTTAACGCATCGCCTGCTGTGAGCGTCGTTACGATGCTATATTCGGTGCCAGGACCCGCACGGAGGCGTAGTCCACGCACGTTGCCCACGGTGCATTGGATCGTTGGTGCTGTCGTGGGCTCGACGACAATAGTTGGTGTCGGTGGAACATCGGTCGGTGTCGCTTCTTCTGGCGTGACGGTGATACTCTCCACCGTAACGATTGCTGGAATCTCGGTCGCGGCTGGTCCAATCGTAATCGGCGACGTACAAGCCGTCATCGCCATCAGAAGGCACGCCAAAAACAAACCTCGAACGCACGGTCCCGGTGTTCCGTTTCTCATCCATCCCTCCTTCGAGCATGTGTGCAACGTTGTTATAGTCGATTTGTTCACGAAGTTCAAGCGATGATCGAAGCACACGAACCGCTTGCGCCGTTTACGGCCTTAACGTGACCTTGATCGAGCTCTTCGCCGAAGCCACAATGTCAATTCCCTCACGAAACGAGGCTAGCGGCAACTGGTGTGTAACAATGTGTTCCATCGGAAGCAAACCCTTTTCGAGCATAGTGATGGCAATTGGATAGCAATAGGGTCCCAGGTGTGCACCATGGATATTAAGTTCCTTGGTATCGCCAATGATCGTCCAATCAACCGTCACTGGCTCGCGCATGACACTGAACTCGACGAAAGTGCCAAGCTTTCGGATCATGTGTAACCCCTGTTCCACCGCCGCCGGATGACCTGTCGCCTCGATGTACACGTCGCAACCATACCCTTCAGTCAGCTTGCGAACCTCTTCGATCGCATCACAGGAAGAAGGGTTCATGCCAATATCTGCTCCACACGCACGTGCAACTTCCAGACGCTTCTCGTCCAGGTCGAGGGCAATTAACAAGCGTGGATTTTTCAAGCGTGCAGCAGCGATCATACCGAGCCCAAGCGGTCCGGCACCTGCGATAACAACAACGTCTTCGAACGCGATGTTGCCACGCTCCACCGCATGGATCGCGCAGGCCAGTGGCTCGATATACACGGCATGCTCGATCGGGATCGACGTAGGAACCTTGTAATTCAATGCATCCTGTGGAAAGAGCATATATTCCGCCATCGCGCCAAAGGTCTTCTGCCGAAACCCGTAGATATCGTGCTGCTGGCACATCCAGTACTGCCCACGCTTACAGAACCGACACGACCAGCACGGCACAATTTGCTCCGAGACCGCCATATCACCTAGCGCAAGCCCGTATTTCGTACCAGCGCCCTCACCCAATGCCACAACTTCGCCGACAAACTCGTGACCAGGGATAACCGGCGGCTGACAATACCCCTCGCGCCGCGCATCACCCCAGAACAACGGCGCGCCGGTGAAGCATTTCAGATCGCTGGCACAGATGCCGACCGACTGCACCCGCACGACCACTTCCTCGGGTCCAGGTGTCGGCACCGGCATTTCTTCCAGTCGGTAATCCTGTGGACCATGACAAACCACCGCTTGCATAGTCCTGGGTAACGCAACATCGCTTTCGTAAGACATCGAGCGCTCCGCTTCTTCGCAGGTTGATACATGACAGTCAATAAGATAGTAGCATGTCGCACCAACCTGTGATGCCACGCTACATACCTGCCAGGGCAATCATATCGCCATACGCATATTCCAGCACAAACTCCTTGCGCTGCCCTGCTGTTGATGCTACGGAGGTGTGTATCAATAAAAGTCAGTGACCAGATACATCGCGAGTCATTCCCTGGATACCTACAGCCATCACCAGGCCTGTCGATTATCGATCGGCGGTGATTGCTGCCGTCACCGCCCGCCCGCCCAGCAACACCAGCGGAATCCCACCGCCCGGATGCGTCGAACCACCTACAAAGTACAAGCCGCGCACATCCGGCGACCTCAACGGCGGGCGCATGAACGCCGCCATACGGTCGTTCGAGGAAGGACCGTAGATCGAGCCACGCCATGCGCGATGACGTTCGGCAAAGTCCAACGGCGTGATGCACTCCTCGAAGCGAATGTGCTGCTCCAGGTCGGTCAGGCCAGCACGTTCGAGTGCACGTACCACCAGGTCGCGATAACCCTGCTGCTCGCGCTGCCAATCGAAGCGCGACGAAAGAGCGGGCGCGTTCACGAGTACAAACATGTTCAGATGACCAGCGGGCGCGTGTTCGGGGTCGGAACGTGCTGTTACAGACACATAGATCGTTGGGTCGGGAGACGGTACCTGTAGGTCAAAGATCGCCCGAAATTCCGCCGGATAGTCGCGACTAAAGAAGATCGTATGATGTCCCAACGCCGCATAATCACGATCCACGCCCAGCAAGAGTACGAAACCAGAGCATGAAGGTTCGTAGGCATCCACGCGCCGGTCGTTGAAACGTCGACGATGTTCGGGCGCGACGAGATGGCGCAATCCATACAACGCATCAGCGTTGACTACCACGCGATCCGCACCTATCGTTCGCCCATCGGCGAGTCGCACGCCCGTCGCACGACCGGACGCGACGTTGACTTCGACGACTTCGCTGTTGGTTTCGATCTCTACGCCCAGGTCCGTCGCGAGCGTGGACATCGCCCGGGCAAGGCTATACATCCCACCACCAAGGTACCAACCGCCTTCGGCGAACTCGATATACGGGATGATACAGAACGTCGCGGGCGCACGATACGGCGACGAACCATTGTATGTTGCGTAGCGGTTGAAGACCTGACGCAGATATGGTGAGTGGAAGAATCGCCGGACAGCCTGGTCGACCGTGCGAAATGGATCGAGCGCGGGCGCATCACGCAGAAAACGTGGCGTGATAAAGTCTCGAACACCCTCGAATGGTGCCAGCAAGAACGGTTCGGCTGTCGCGGCATAGATACGGCTTGCCCATGCCATAAACGCGAAAAATGCCTGGGCATCGCGCGCGTCGAGTCGGTTGATCTCGGCGATGAGATCGGCAAGCACCGCACGATGATCGAACGTTGTACCGTCAGACCAATGGTAACGGCATACAGGATCGACCGGACGAATGTCGAGTGCATCGTCGGCGTTACGTCCAACCGATGACCACAACTCGCGCACCACCCACGGCATCGTAAACAACGATGGACCTGTATCGAAGGTATAGCCTTGTGCTTCCACGATGCCAAGTTTGCCACCGACTCGGTCGTTCTTTTCCAATACCCTAACGCGGTATCCGGCGTTCGCCAACCGAATCGACGCCGCCAACCCGCCAATACCGCCACCTACGATCACGACTTGTTCGCTTGTCGATGCTTCCATATCGTTCATGGTACCGGAAGATCGCAGAAACAGTGAACCGATAGGCAATATTGAGCCTGTAATGCACCGAGGATGGACGATCAGTGCGAATCGTCCCTCCTCGGGATCAATGTGCTTGCGGCTGATCTATCTCCTGGGGCGATCATCGGACGACCGTGCCATCACCGGACCACGCGGCATCGAGGGTGTCGTCGATTCTTGCTGTTCGCGCTTGAGGCGACGGGCCTGGTCCATCAGTGCCCGTTGTTCAGAGCCCTTTTTAGCGAGTTCTGGATTCGGACGGAAATAGAATTGCAATTCTTCACCCATCCTGCCGCGCTCGGCCGAACAGGCCACCATCACGTTACATCCCTCCGGGATGCCACCCGAAGCCAGTAGGTCGGCTAATGGAGCGTCAATATCTTTGAGCAGCCGCGCCCGAAGCGGACGTGCACCGTAGCGTGCATTGTAGTCACGTTTAAGGATATACTGCTTCGCTTCGGGCATCACCTCAATTTGCAACCCGTATAAGAGGTATTGCACGTTAGCTTCCTCAATCATACGGTCGAAAATACTGTCTAATGTATCGCTCGCCAACGGGCGGAACGCGATGATTTCGTCGATACGGTTGATCCACTCAGGCGTAAAGACACGCTGCAATGCCTCGAAGCCGATCTGGTAGATATGCTTGCCAGTCGCTTCCAGGTCAGATCGGGTCGAACGAAAGCCGATCTTGCGGTTATCGAGAAAATCAACCATATCTTTCGCGCCGACGTTCGTCGTCATGATCAGAATCGCGTTACGAAACGAAACGGTACGACCGCTATTGAGCAGCGTAATCTCGCCGTCCTCCATGATTTGCAGCAGCAGGTTCCAAAGCTCCGTGGTACCTTTTTCGATCTCGTCGAACAGAATGACGCTATTTTCTGTTTCGATGATCTCTGGATTTAATAGCGGCTTCTGATCCCGCCCGACATACGACGGTGGCGCACCGAGCAGCGCCGATACCTCATGCCCCTGATTGAATAATGAGCAATCGATGCGCATGAATCCACCGCCGTCAGGATGCAAGCGATGCGCCAGGCGTTTGGCACATTCACTTTTCCCCACGCCAGTTGGACCCAAAAACAAAAGGTTCACACGCGGACGGGATGGATTGCCAGCCGAAAAACCAAAACGCGCACGGTTAAGCGCCCGCACGACACTTTCAATCGCTCGCGCCTGTCCAAAGATGGCAGCACGCAGATCATGTTCAAGTGCATCAAGTGGATTGTCGGTTCCTCGTTGTGCCAGCACCATCCCTTCGGGGATCGGAGTTTCAGAGGGATCTTGAGGGGGAAGAGTACTCACCACGCAACCTCCTAGCGATCTCAAATGGCATCAATCCATGTAGGATTCTACACAGCATTGAACGTCATCAAATGATACTTTTACGATACCATGTCAGACGTATTTACCACCGTAAGCCTGATTATAGCCTTCATCGATCTATTAACAAAGTAACGTGCGATAATTTTTTCTATATGTCGAGCACTATACCATTAAGGTGCTACACAGTATTCAGGAGCAGTCATTACTCACCATACACCACGGGCCTTTCCCTCATTGGAGAAAGGCCCGTTTGCGAGGAACAGCACGAGCAGCGTTAATTTACGCTTGGAATCTTGCGTAATACATCTGCGCTCATCCTTAACAAACTCACATGAACCCAACCTTCGGCTTCAGGTGCCACGACGTGATACCAGACACCATCGGCAGTACGTTCTTTCACTGTAATCGTTTGTCCAGCGTGGAGTTGTCCAAGCACCGTGCCACTCATCCAACTCGGCCCGTAGCGGATATTGCCGCCGTTGAACACACTGGCAAGCAGAGGACCAGCCGCGACGGCAGCCTTTGAAGGCGTCGTGAGGGCGATCTGGGCCGCTTGCGCTGGCTCAATCGACACCTGCGCGGCGGGGAGCCATCCAACACGGTTATCATCATAAACCAGATAGAACTGATTATCAGGTGTGCGCAGAAGTGGTTGGTACTTGGCACCTGATGGTGCGGTGGAGATAACCGCCGAGCCAAGGGTCGGGCTGACCAGCAACGTCGCATTCGTACTCACGGTCAAGGATACGACGGGCGCTGCAGGTGCCGGTGTCGGCTCCGGTGGCGCAGGTGTCGGCTCCGGTGGCACAGGTGTCGGTTCTGGCGGCGCAGGTGTCGGTTCTGGCGGCGCAGGTGTCGGCTCCGGTGGTGCTTCGGTCGGCTCCGGCGGTGCTTCGGTCGGCTCCGATGGTGCCTCTGTCGCTGCAGGCGCAGTCGTGGGTTCAGTGGTTGGCTCTGTTGTTACGGCAGCCACGACTTCGCCAAAGAACGATGAGGCCAGCGGATCAGGAACGTCCAGCGCTTGACTGGCGGAAACAGCGGGTGTGGAATCGACCAGCAATTCGACGGAATAGTCCGCGTCTGGAGAAAGTTGCTGGGCCCAGGTCAGGGTTTTACGAACACGCAACGTGATCATGTTGTCGTTGACCACACCAGCGTTGCTCGTCGGCTCGATCCAATCGATCGGCTCGCCGTTCTGAAGGATACGGGCGGAAACATTCGTACCATTTGGAATATCCTGGGTCGTGCCCATCACGACGATTTCCTGGGGATTGACGACACGAGCAGCATTAAGCTTCATCTGTGGTGGTACAACACTCGGCGTCATAGCCGTCTCAGGTGGTGTCGCAACAAAACTATATGTCGCCCAACCTATGCCGCCGAGCAACAACAATGGCACCAGAAATAGGGCAACGCGAACGACGAAAGGTAGCCGCTGAAAGCGTGCCGCCACGCCATCATCTTCGTCAACCGAAAGCGCGGTATAGTCGATCGGTTGAGCGGAGAGATATGTATCGAGCGACGGAGGTGTCGCTTCAGCGTTTTTGCGCCTCCAGGGTAGTTTCGCCATCGAGAAGGGCCTCCCACATGTGCTGTTATCTATAAAAAAGGAATGAATAGAATCGTCTGCACGTGTACGATACCATAATCAATGGAAGCTAGGCATACCCATGTGGCGTAGGAATGCGTTGCCCCGGGTCCTAGCGCATACCAGTACCCACGATGATCAAGCGGCACCATACATGATATATCAGCGATTAAAGCACGATGTATGCACCATTGGAATGGTACATACATCGTTTACGTATGAGGGAGCCCGCATCATCACCTGAGAACTACCTACTACATAGTGCGAGCTCATCCTGGGGACACCGTCCAATTATCAACCAGTTTCTGAGACAGATTCTAATAGGTGGTATGTTCTACCGGAGCATCGGTGAAGATCGCGCCAAGCACACGAGCATTCACCTGTTCGAGCAAACGCACAGCATCACGAGCGTGATCAGCGTTGGTCTTATCCGCCCGCAGCACCACCAGCGCACCGTCGACCTTCGTGGCAAGCACCGCCGCATCCGTGAGCAACCCAATCGGAGGCGTGTTGAATAACACGACATTTGCCTCTTGGGCCAACTTTGCGATCAGGGTATCCATACGGCTGGATGCCAGCATATCGGCAGATCGTTCGTTCACAGGTCCAGCGGACAAAACCGATAACCCAGCAACCTTTGTTGATTGCAGCGGCAACCGCATGCGATCCTGGCCGAGCACCGTCGATATACCCGTGTCGTTGGACACGTCGAACAGCGTATGGAGCATGGGGCGGCGAAGATCGGCGTCCACGACGATCACACGCTGTCCAGCCTGTGCGAAGGTCACGGCAAGGTTCGCCACCACGTTCGCACGATCCTCGTCGGCGGTTGGGCTCGTCACAAGCAGAGTGCGGGGTGGCTCCGTACCATTGCCGAACTGCAAACGAGTACGCAGTGAACGGTATGCCTCGGCTACCGCAGCATGCGGCTCACGTAGCGTCACAAGCGTCGTTTTAGCATTTGAGCGGAATGATGTGTTTGTACGGGGAATGATTGCGGCCGCAACGATCCCTAGAGCCTCAACCTGCGCCCGCGTATGCAGCGAACGATCCATGTAGTAGCGCAAGAAAGCCAGTCCAACCGCAAGAATCAGGGCGAGCATCGAACGAAGGACGGTATCCAGCGCTAATTGCCCAAGTCCTTGAACTCGTTTGGCTTCGGGAGGCATGTCGACTTCAGAAACGTTAAGTGAGGCAGTTTCCTGGCGCTCCCAATACCCTAGTCCGTTCTGTTGGAGCATCGCAACGGCACCCTCAGCCAGATATTTTGCTACATCTTTGCGTCGGTCAACGGTGGTGAGCGACACCATTCTATGCTGTCGCTCTGCAGAAAACTGCTTGGTCAGCGTATCGGGGTCGAGTGTTATACCATGAGTAGCCTGCACCCAGTTGGCGACATCCGACGCGAATCGACGGGTCTGCACAAGCTGAGGCAGATCATCGTCGATATACTCCGATGATACCCAGCTATGAAAATTTTCATAGTTCGGCAGGGCTAGTGGTGGCGATGACGATGCGATTGTATCCTGGGTTACAAGCAATTGCGTCGTTATCTCATAGGTCGGCGGCAACAGCAGGCCGAGCACAAGTGTGATGACGCCAACCAGCATGGGCAAGCCGACCAGCAATGGCCACGAGCGACGAAGAATACCTATGTAGTGCCTTAGCTCCATCTATCAACCTCGGTCCTTGTTGAATGACTGTTGGCATAGGCTTGCTCGATCGCTTGCGCCATTTGCCCGATAAAATGCTCACGACTGAATCGCTCGGCATGGTTGCGAATACGTTCGGCATCCCAATGGTCGTCACGGGACTGCGCCAGGGCAACCGCCAACGCTGCCGGGGTCTGCTCGCGGAAGAATCGTCCTGTCACGCCCTCGATAACGGTTTCAAGCACGCCACCAGCAGCATAGGCGATGACCGGACGCCCATAGCCCATCGCCTCAACAGGTTGGATACCCGCGTCCTCATCACCCGCTGTGATATACGCACGGCAGCGCCGGTACAGGTCACCGAGTTGTTCATCGTCAACGCGCCCAACAAACCGCACCGTCGGTCCCGCGATCGCCTCAAGTTCAGCACGGCCACGCCCAGATCCAAACACGACCAGCGGTAAACGCAGTGCGGTACACGCACGGACCGCAATATCGATACGCTTGTACGGAACCAAACGCCCGCCAGTCAGGTAAAAATCTTCCGGCGCGCACGGTTGATACGGGGCGAGATCGGCGGGCGGCGAAATAACGAGGGCGTTGCGGCGATAATAGCGCCAGATGCGTTGCGCGACCACATTCGAGTTCGCGACGAAGGTATCCACTCGCGCAGCAGCGGCGACATCCCACGTGCGCAACGGCGTTAATGCCGCCGATAACAGGGCAAGTTTCCACCCCGTAATCTGCTCGCGCCCAACATAATCGGCGGTGCGCCAGCCAAAGCGCATCGGCGTGTGGCAGTAGCAGATATGCACGGCATCCTGACGGGGGATGATACCCTTGGCATACCCCGACGACGAGGATAGCACCAGGTCGTACTCGCTCAGATCAAAGGACTCGAACGCCCAGGGAAAAAGCGCGAAGTAGTTACGAAATTGTTTACGCCAGTTCGGCAACCGCTGCATCCATGATGTGCGAATATCCCAGGAGCGATAGCTTGCGGGCATAACGTCGGCATCATAGATCGATGTGTAAACAGGAGCATCAGGATACAGATCATGCAGTGCTTCAAGCACGCGCTCTGCCCCGCCATATTGGTTCAGGTAATCATGGACGATTGCGACACGTTGGGGATTCACAACGACGGATGATAGCATGGCCTTATCTTCGCGGCAAACGCGGTTGGCTCAGCACACGTTGATAGACGCTGATCAAGCCAGCCGCCAACTGGGGGTATCCGAACGTCGCCACAACCTTACGTCGTGCTGCTTCACCCATGCGTTGCCGGAGTTCACGATCTTCACCTAGCTGTTGCACACGCTCGGCATAGCTCGCCGGATCGTCAATCTGACAAAGATACCCGGTTACCCCATCTTCGACGACCTCCGGTAACGCCGATGCATCCGTTGTGACGACAGGTCGCCCGCACGCCCCGGCTTCAGCGGCAACGATACCAAAGCCTTCGACACGCGCCGGAAAGAGTAAGATGTCGCAACTCTGATACGCGGCGATCAGGCCGTCGCGATCAGGTGTGCCGATCCGCACCATCCGTGGATGCGGCGGCGCGGCTTCGACGCCCTGGAATGATTCGGTGTAATACAACACATAGTCGTCGGGCAGAAGGTCCATAATCTGCGGCAATAAATCAAAGCCCTTGCGCCGGGTACGGTTGCCTGCGAACAAAAGACGAATACGTGCATCGGTCGGCGGAACACCATGATCGGTACGAACCAGGTCGGGTGAGGGGACAAACAAATCGGTGTCGATTCCATCGTACACCAGCGTGCTGTCGGTCACGCCATAGATACGGGCAACCTGTTCGCGGGTGTAGCGCGAGACGCAGACGACGGCATCGGCACGCCGAATCGATAGCCCATCGTAGAGATGCTCGACCAGACGATAGAACAACCGCTGCGAGGGCGATGAATAGGGCTGTAGCAGTGGATCGGTGGTCAGATGATGGACCGTCGTTACCAGCGGCGCTTCACGCCGGCGCAGCGCCCAGGCCACACGGGAACGTGCCTGGATAATGTCGAATCCCTGCCACCAGTTCGCGCCGAGCGCCAGTGGTGCAAACATTGGAGCAAAGTTATAGGTGTGCGGGAGTCGCCGAAGCGTCGGCTCGTGACCTGCTGCCCGAACCGAACGGGTGATATTCTGGATGCCGATATCAACGCCGCCCTTCCCAATCGGAGACACATACAGCGGCTTAAGCATCGTCAGCTACAACCTTCCGCCAGTAGTCGAGGATACGCTCGGTGGATGTCACAAGCGACACCTGCGGTTCCCAACCTGTCGCGGCACGAAGCTTCGTGTTATCTCCCATCAAGATCGGCTCGTCCGCCGGACGCATTCGCGCCGGATCGGGGCGGATTTCGACCGCAACGCGCGCACGAGCAAGGTACAGGTCGAGCAATTCCTGAATAGACGGAGCGGTCGCCGAACAGACATTATAAACCTCGGCGGGCTCGCCTCGCTCCACCACGCTCCAGATCGCCCGTACCGCATCCTCAACGTCCAGGAAGTCGCGGCGCACATCGAGATTACCGACTTCGACGACAGGCGGTCTTTGTCCAGCCTCGATCTGGGCGATCTGCCGTGCAAAGGTCTGTGCCGCAGGACGTGCGTCCTGGCGTGGTCCCATATGAATGAACGAGCGCGTTATGTAGACCTGCTGACCATAGGATTTCGCCGCCTGATACGCAAGCATCTCCTGGGCCGCCTTGGAAACGCCATAGGGCGACACCGGGCGCAATGGTCGGTCCTCGCTGATCGGCAATTCATCAGGTTTAATCAAACCATAGGCGGCAGCGGACCCGGCGACATGGATACGAGCCTGCGGACACAAACGCCGTGCAGCTTCCAACACATGCAGGGTTCCCATGACATTTGCGCCAAGTGTCGTTACGGGGGCGTTCCAGGACTCGGCGGGGTAGCTTTGTGCGGCAAGGTGAAAGATGCGATCGGGCCTGGCACGCTCGATCATGCTGGCTACGGCGTAGGGGTCCTCGATATCGCCTTCAATGAAGGTGACGCGCCCCATCAGGTGGCGAATGTTACGATCAGACGAGCGCCAGCGTTTGAAGCCGATGACCTCGATATCGGGTCGGTCGAGTAGAAAATCGGCGAGGTGTGAGCCGATCAGTCCGGTGATGCCGGTGATCAGTACACGCATCATACTCTCACACGCATGCAACAGCCTGCGTTTCCGGCGTCACCTATCGCGGTTCGGGGATCACGCATTGACAGCCTGTCCTGCGCGCTCGGAGCCGATCTTTTCGGCGAGGACGAAGTATGGGCCAGTCCGCAGTCGTCCCCACAACAGCACATCGAGTTCCATAAACGTCGTCACCGCCATCAGCAACCAGTACACCGGACTACTTGGCGTGAGTTGGCGCCGGATACGTCGTCGTGCGACGATTTCTCGCTCGGTACCGGCTGACGTTGTAGCGTCCTGCTCGGACGATGTTATGGTTGATTTTTGTTGACGGCCGCGTGCCAGGATCGCTTCGCCAAGCTTCATCAGCACATGCTCGACGAATGACGTAGCGACCGTGTTCCAGAATTTCACCTCGACCACCCTGAACCCGGCACGTTCGAGCGCGGCAGCGACATCTTCAAAGGTTTCAAGGTCTTTCACGTGGTCCGACTTACGGCGGGCTTCGCGTTCGAAGTCATAGACACCTTTGCGTACGAACCACTGACCGAGCCGCCGCGAAAAATTGATCAACGGCTGAATCTGCGAACGCTCACGTGTATTGGAGAACGCGGCGAAACGACCACCAGGGCGCAGGACGCGCGCCTGTTCGCTCAAATAATCGTTGATCACGTCGATTGGGAAATGCTCCAGCACGTCGACCGACAGTGCCTTGTCGAACATATCGTCGGCGAAGGGCAAACGCCTCGCGTCGGACTGCGCGATGGCGATCGTTGCCAGCGCCTCATCGGCGAACAACACAGCGGGATCGGCACCAACAACCAGGCCAGCAGCATCGGCGTACCAGACCGCGAAGCGTCCATTGCCGCAACCGTTATCCAACACAACATCGTTCGGCTGAAAGTCGAGCATACGCCGCAGTACACGCTCGCGCACGCCCGCCGCCAGCAACGGCGGCGCGATGTCACGATAATCCAGTTCCTCGCCCATGCTTTCTTCTTCGGCGACATATTTAGAAATGTAGTCGAAGGCAGTTTCACGCGGCATGAGGTCGATGTAGCCTGCGTGTTGCGGATACACGGTCGAGCATCGCCCGCAGACGACACCGGCATCCGTCACATATAAATCGCGGCCGCCACAGGTAGGACACTGCAACAGCCGGTAGAGTGCTTTTGGCACCATTGATGATGCTCACTTACGCAAAATTAAAAGCGAGGGGCGAACAGGGCCCCCCACCCTCCACACAGTCCGCAACGGGGCGAACCGCGCGCATTGTACCATATACCTATGCCATGCGAGCAAAGTAGATATACATTCAGCCAAATCAAGACAGAATAATACCTAAAGTGTACTCAGAATGTACTTCAGATCGTATAAAGCGAACCATACTTCGAGCGCAAATAGGCCATATATGGCTCAATCTGGATCGGGGTCCCAGTCACACGTTGGACCAATTCGTTCGGCAGATATTTACGTCCATGCTGGTATATATGCTCGGTAAGCCACTGGTGCAGGGACGTATACGAACCTGCGGCGATATCGCTGGTGATGGCTGGCTGAGCCTTCAACGCCGCTTCGTAAAATTGTGCGCTGAGAATGTTGCCGATTGTGTAGCCCTGGAAGTTCCCGCCAAGCAGACCGGCATACCAATGGACATCCTGTAACACCCCATTCCGGTCGTCGGGCGGCGTGATCCCGAGATCGGATTGGTAGCGAGATCGCCACGCTTCTGGCAGATCACGGATCGCCAGTCGGCCTTCCAGCATATCAAGTTCGAGATCGAAGCGAATCATCACATGCAGGTTATAGGTCACTTCATCCGCGTCGGTACGAATCAGCGACGGCTGAACTTTATTGATCGCACGGTAAAAGGTATCCAGTTCGACATCGCCAAGTTGGCGAGGGAACGTCTGCTGCAAGCGCGGATACCAGTGTTCCCAGAACCCACGACTACGTCCGACCAGATTCTCCCACAGCCGCGACTGCGACTCATGCACACCGCTCGACGTTCCCGATGCCAGCGGTGTGGCCTCGTAGTCACGTCGAATCCCCTGTTCATACAGGGCATGTCCGGCCTCATGCATCGTGCTGAACAACCCATCGCTGATGTCGTCTTCCTTCATTCGGGTTGTGATGCGTACGTCTCCCGTCGAAAACGAGGTCATAAACGGGTGCGGCGTAAAGTCCTGGCGACCACGCTCGAAGTCATAACCAAGTTGCTTGATTACTTCCACGCCAAATTGCCACTGTTTATCATTGGCGAACGACTGGCGCAGGCAGGAGTCGTCGGTGACAGGCTGGGCGGCGATCGAATGGAGCATCGGCACGAGTTGTTCGCGTAGCGTCGCAAACAGCGAACGCACCAGTTCAACCGTCATGCCTTCGTCCGCAAGATCGATCAGGGGATCGGCGGGGTGTGCGCTGTCTGGGAAGCAGTCGGCGTATCGACGGCTCAGTTCCAAAGTCTTTTCAAGATAAGGTTGCACCGCAGCGAAGTCGTTGGACGGGCGCGCCTGGCTCCACACCTGATAGCCTACCGAGCTATGGCTGGCAATCTCTGACACCAATGATGCCGGAACTTGTGCAGTTCGCTCGTAGTCCCTGCGAGTGATTCCAATTAAGCGACGCTGATCGCTATCGCTCGGCATTTGCGCTTCAATAGGCGCGAGGGCGTCGAGCAGCATACCTAGTTCTGGATCAATGAACTTCTCATGGGCAAGTTGTTCGAGCGTGGCAAGTTGGCGTCCACGCGCATCAGCGCCTCCAGCGGGCATGTACGTCGATTGATCCCACGACAATACTGCGATCGCGCTACGCAGATCGCTGATCTCACTCAATCGCGCGCAAAGTTTCTCATATGTGTCTTGCATCATTAACCTCGTTCCAAGCGTGTTCTGTGTGATTTGCTAGCGACGACATGTATCCGGCCCCGACACATACGACCGCATGTGACGTATGTCCAAAGGTATCCGTGAGCGCAAAGTCGTCAGCAAGCGGGAATGCTCTCTAACTCAATGGTACACTAAAACCCATGACACCCGATTTGCTGCGCCCCGGCCTCAAGCTCCTCGTTTGTGGCTACAACCCATCGCTGCGCTCAGGCGTCGTCGGTCATCACTATGCGCATCCCGGAAATCGCTTCTGGCGCGCTATATATATGGCTGGCATCACCGAGCGGCTATACGCACCCGACGAGGACCGAGCACTGCTCGACCTGGGCATCGGCTTTACCAATCTGGTAGCACGACCGACCCGCCGAGCCGACGAACTGACGAAAGACGAGATTCGCGAAGGCGCCGAAACGTTACGACTGACGCTTGAGCGCCTGCGTCCGCGTGCCGTAGCATATACGGGCATCGGCGTGTATCGCTGGTTCGTCGGACGAACGACCATCGATTGGGGCGTACAACCAGTGAGCGTTGTACCCGATGTCATCGATATTGTCGTGCCTTCGCCTTCCGGCCTCAACCGTATGTTACTGGCCGATATCGTCGAACAGTATCGCGCAATCACGCCTTTAATAAGGTAAACTGTTCCACCGCCCCCTGGTGTGGGACACATCGAGGCCATTCATTGTGCGCTTGTATTATGAAATTGCTCGCCGCTCGTTTCGCCGTGCGGCGGTCTATCGTAGTGCCTACCTCTTTGGAATGTTGACCAACGCCTTCTTCGGTACCCTCATGACGTTCGTTTATCGCGGCCTTTACGCCGCTGGCGGTGGTGTCGCTGGCTGGACCGTCGAGGATGCGATAAGCTACACCTGGACCACGCAGTCCTTGATTTCAATCGGCGGCGGTTGGATTGGCTTCGAGATCATGGGAACGATCAAGACGGGCGAAGTCGTAACTGACCTGAGCAGACCATGGAACTTTTTCGGCTACTGGCTCAGCCGCGCGTTGGGCGAACGTCTGTATAATCTGCTGCTGCGTGCATCGCTGACCTATATATTTGGGATTGTAATGTTCGGTGCGCGTATCCCAACCCCAGGCAATGCGGCGGCCTTCCTGGTAGCGATGGCGCTCGCTATAATAATCGCCTTCGCCTTCAGTTTTATCGTCAACCTTTCTGGTTTCTGGTTGATCGACGCAACCGGCATCCTGTATATGTCGAACATCGTGTTGACATTCTTTTCGGGATTCCTGCTCCCGATAGCATTCTTCCCTCCAGCATTACAGACGGTCGCCAACGCCCTGCCCTTTCGGGCTATCACCAGTATTCCGGCGGAAGTCTGGCTGGGGAAGGTTCCGACGACCGCGTTGCTCCCGATGCTGCTGCTGCAATTTGGTTGGGCCATCGCGCTGATAGTTATCGCACAACTGCTACTTGGGCTTGCCGTTCGCAAAGTCGTGATTCAAGGAGGCTAGCCCACCACGATGATTGCTCTGTATTTCCGATTAATTGGTGCGCGAATCAGGTCGCAGATGCAATACAAAGCATCCTTCATCACGGAATTGGTAGGGTTTACGCTCACGACCGGCATCGAATTCGCCGTGTTAGCGATTTTGTTTACGCGCTTTCCCTCGGTGCTGGGCTGGAATATCGCCGAGGTCGCGCTGTTGTACGGCCTAACGTCGGTCGCTTTTAGCTTGACTGAGATGATCGGTCGAGGTTTCGATTCGCCCTTTGAAACGATGATGCAGCGTGGCATGTTCGATGGTGTACTGGCTCGCCCGCTCAACAGCTTTTTCCAGATACTCACGGCGGAGTTCCAATTGCGCCGACTGGGACGCACAATCCAGGGCGTCGCGGTATTGGCGTATGCGTTCAGTCGCCTTGCTATCGACTGGTCACCGGCCAAAATCATCCTTATCGTGGTGACGATCATATCAGGCGTCTTCATCTATCTGGCATTGATCGTGATCGGCGCGACGATTTGCTTCTGGACGATCAAAACACCCGAACTCGTTAACGCTTTCACGTACGGCGGAAATCAGATGGTCAGCTATCCGTTGGGAATCTATAACCGTGTACTTCGCACGGTTTTTTTGTGGATCGTGCCGGTGGCATTCGTCAACTATCCCACCGCACTCGTGCTGCTCGAACGCACCGACCCCTACGGACTGCCCCCCAACATCGCCTGGGCTGCACCACTGGTCGCCGCGACCTTCTTCGGTGTGTCACTGTGCATCTGGCGCTATGGCATTACCAAATATCAAAGCGCGGGCAGTTGATCCCGTGCTGACATACTCGCGCAGGTAGGTACAATGAGCCTGATTGAAGTCGAAAACCTCCGCAAGACATTTCGCATAGCGGTACGAAAAGGTGGTGCGTTCGGGTCGATCCGCACCCTATTCGCCCGCGATTACCGCGAGGTACGTGCCGTCGACGACGTGTCATTTCATCTCCAGCGTGGCGAAATGGTCGGCTACATCGGACCAAACGGTGCGGGCAAATCAACCACGATCAAGATGCTGACAGGCATCCTTGTGCCGTCCGGCGGTCACCTGCTGATCGACGGTCGTGTGCCATCGCAGCAACGGATCGAGCATGTGCGTCGCATTGGTGTCGTCTTCGGACAACGCACGCAACTCTGGTGGGACCTACCCACCGTTGATTCGTTCGAGCTACTTCGTTATGTATACAAGATTCCCGAACAACGCTGGCGCGAGAACCTACGCTCGTTCACCGAGCTACTCGACCTCGGTCCATTCCTCGATACTCCTGTGCGTCAGCTTTCGCTCGGACAGCGCCTACGCGCCGATCTCGCGGCGGCGCTCCTTCACGAACCGTCGATCCTGTTCCTCGACGAACCGACGATTGGACTGGATGTCGTCGCTAAAGAACGTATCCGCCAGTTCTTGACGCACGTCAACCGCGAGGATGGTATCACCGTCGTCCTGACGACTCACGACCTCGACGATATCACTCGTTTATGCAAGCGCGTTGTGCTGATCGACCGTGGACGAGTGATGTACGATGGTGCGCTCGAAACACTCCGCACACGCTTTGGGCGACAGCGCACGCTGGTTGTCGACCTGGATGGCGATGTTGACGTCATTGACGTACCAACTGCCGAAGTTATACGTCGCGAGGGTCCGCGTATCTGGCTCCGCTTCGACCGCAACACCACCACAGCCGCCGCGCTCATCGGCGCGGTGAGCGCACGCTACCCTGTACGCGATCTCACCGTCGAGGAGCCAGCCATCGAAGGCATCGTGCGTCACATCTATGAGGCTGGCACCACCGACGAGTAAGATGCGGAGGGATGAACCTGACCCAACGACAAAAGGAGCATTGTCCGAGAAAGTCACACCAGTTTCCTGCGCGTTATCCCTTGATGCCGGTCATTGCGATCCCTTCGATGAAGTAACGTTGCGACATCAGGAATACGGCAAGCACCGGAATTGTCGACATGACCGACCCCGCCATAAGCCAGGGCCAGTTCGTTTGATATTGGCCTTGCAGCAACGCCAACGCCACTGACAATACGCGCATGTCGTCGGTGCGCGTGATGATCAAAGGCCATAGCAAATCGTTCCAGGATGCCAGGAATGTAAAAATAACCAGCGCCGCGATAGCAGGTCCAGATAATGGCAAGATGACCTTCCAGAGCAACCAGGGCGGGTTCGCGCCATCCATCACAGCCGCTTCTTCAAGTTCGCGTGGGATTTTCAGAAATGATTGCCGTAAAAGGAAGATTCCAAACGCACTGAACGCTCCCGGCAGAATAATCGCCTGATAGGTATTAAGCCAGCCCAGGTAGCGCATCAGGATGAAGTCTGGGATCATATACACCTGGAACGGCACCATCAGCGCAGCCAGATAGAACGCGAACAACGTATCGCGTCCCTTGAAGCGCAGTCGAGCGAACGCGAACGCTGCCATCGAGCAGGTGATCACCTGCCCGACGACGCGCCCAACGGTGACGATGACGGTGTTCGTAAAATACCGTCCAAAGCGCAGGTTTTCGAGAACGTCAGGATAATTGTTCCACATGACCGGATTCGGGAACCATTGTGGCGGAACCAGTAACGCCGCCGATTGCTGCTTTAACGATGTTGACAACATCCAGATGAAGGGCAGCAGCATGATCAACGCACCGGCGATAAGGCCGATGTGGAGCAGGACGTACCATGGTGAGGTACGTGGTTTTTGATCCACACTGCCTGCTGCGGTAGTACTCATCATTGTCGATACCTGCCCTTAATCATAATAAACCCAGCGTCGTTGGAGCCGAAACTGGACCATCGTGACGACGAAAATGATCGCGAACAATACCAGCGCCACCGCCGAGGCATAGCCCATGCGCGAAAGCCGGAAGGCGTTGGTATAGATATAAAACACCATCGTGATACCGGCGCCACGCGGTCCGCCAGGATTGGTGCTACTGGTCATCACAAGAATCTGATCGAAGACCTGAAACGCATTAATCAACGATAGGATCAGGATCAGGAACGTCGTCGGCGACAGCAAGGGCAGGGTAATATGACGGAACCGCGCCCAGGTGCTTGCTCCATCGACGTTGGCGGCTTCATACAGATCGCGTGGAATCGCCTGCAACCCCGCCAGGAACAACACCATGTTGTAGCCGAGCCGTAGCCAGACACCAAAGATGATGATCGCGGGCATCGTTCCTTCGGGCGACGCCAGCCAGAGCGGTTCAGGCAAACTTAGATACCGAAGAATGTTATTGATCAGACCATAGACCGGAAGAAACATCCACTTCCACACCAGGGCAGACGCGACTACAGTTCCCACGACGGGCATGAAATACGCGGCGCGATACCAATTGGTCCCCCGAATCTTCTGGTTCAATGCCAACGCGATCAGCAACCCGATCGCCATACCAACCGGTACGCTTACAAGCGTAAAATACAGCGTGTTGAGCAAGGCTTGCCGTAGACCGGCATCAGTCGTCAAACGCTGGAAGTTTTCAACGCCAGCCCAGGTAGGCTCGGTCAAGAGGTCCCAGTCGAAGAAGCTGAGCAACAGCCCGCCAAGCATCGGCACCCAGTAGAACGTAGCAAAGCCGATGAAACTCGGGGCAAGAAAAAAGAGCGCCCATAGTGCTTCGCGTCGCGCTAGAGCACCCTTCGTTGATCTCTTTGTTTGTGCTCGTGCGAGCGATATGTCAGCCATTACCACATCCTGAAAAAGACCTCCGACGCCGTAGGGCGTCGGAGGTCTGCCATGTTACTGTTGGCCTTGCAAAATCGGGTCGACCTGCGCGCAAATCTGCGTCAAACCTTCCTCAACTGGCGTACGTCCGGCGAAAATATCCGACATGCCGGTGTTCATGATTGGGTTCCACTGCTCGAACGTAATACCGCTAGGGAATTGATGTCCATTGGCGGCAGCGTCGACGAACACCTGGGTGTTGATGTCTGGGCTTGCATCCTGCCAGGGCTTCGCAAGTCCGGCATACGTCGCAGGTTGCCCATTTTCAGCGACGATGCGCTGGCCTTCCTCGCTGGCGATGAAGTTGATCCAGGCCCATGATTCAGCCGGATGCTTGGTTCGCGCACTGGCGACATTGCCTAGCCCTGAAACGACCGACACACTTTGCCCGGTAGGTGCCTTGGGTAACGGTGCGACATCCCATTTGAAGCCAGTGATCGAAGTCTTATAGGCGTTGACGTTCCACGAGCCGCTGGTAATCATCGCGGCCTTGCCCTGCTGGAAGAAAGTGGTCGGATCGTCGCCCATTGCGGCAGGTTCTTGCGAAACTTTATCCTTATAGATCAGGTCCACAAGATATTGCACAGCCTCGACAGCCGCCGGTTGAGAGACCTGACACTTGTTGTCGGCGACCACTTCACCACCGTTCGAGAAGATGAAATTATAGGTCTGCTCCTGTGAACTCCACCACGTCACGATGCCGTACTGGTTCGGAGCCTTCGTCAACTGTTGGCTGACTTCGCGCAGCTTATTCCAATCCCACGAGGCATCGGGATAGGCGATACCGGCCGCGTCGAACAAATCCTTGTTGTAGTACAGACCGATTGAATCGTAGTAGAACGGCCCACCATATTGCTTGCCATCGTAATTGTACGAACCCAGGATCGACGCTGGGTACTTCGAATTATCGAATCCAGTTTCCTGCATATAGGGCGTCAAATCCAGCAGCACATCACGTGACGCGTAGAATGGAAAGAACGGTCCGTTCATCCAGAATGTGTCAAAGAGTTCGCCACCGGCCGCCGCAGTCTTGAGGTTATCCCAATACTGCGCCCACGGCACCAGTTGAATTTCTACGTTGATATTGGGATTCTTCGCCTCGAATGCATCGATGACTGTCTGCATCGTGGCTTGCTGAGTCTGATCCCACATGCCGTAGGTGATTGTCACCTGTTCACCACTTGCCGCTGCGGGTGCTGCCGTCACCGCCGCACCGCTATCTGCTGGTGCTGTCGTCGCCACCGCACCGCTATCTGCTGGTGCTGTCGTCGCCACCGCACCACTATCTGCTGGTGCTGTCGTCGCCGCTGTACCAGCAGGTGTACCGCTTGAACCTGAGCCACAGGCGGCAAGAACGGTCATCAACATGACCAGGACGCTAATCGTCCGAACCTTTTGTTCCAACATATCCTCCAAAAAACTAGCATCTGAGCCAGTGACTGCACACCATATTGTATGCCACCAGCATTCAGCATGGTGGCATACAAACATATCAACGATGTGCTGTGGTACCATAAAGACCAGGAACGGTTGCGCCATGTGTTCCACCATGGTTACCCGGCGAACCATATCTCTCATCCCGGCGCGGCCCCGTGCAGTACAAACACGTACCTTATATCTGCGCTCAAAGGAACGAGTGTGCCTACAGATGCTTGGCGAGTCGCGCATACACGATGGGGTGACCCACTCTGGGTTCTGGCGGTGTTGTCGACTGGCGACGCTGAAACAGCTCAGGTTGCAGTCGTGGACGCTTTCTGCGTGTCCTATCACGACCACCCTTCGGATGACCCTGAACAAGCACTCTACCAGACGCTCTATCGTCGTCCTGTACGGTTTGACCGCCTCCGGCAACGCCCACTCATCCGTCGCAATTTACGGCGCATCGCTCCACGTGACCGCGTGCTGCTCGGCTTATGGCTGCTGCGCGAGCAGTCGGGCGAACAACTCGCCGCGACGACGGGCGAACCACTTGTGGAACTTACCGCTCGCCTGACACGCGCCGTCATCGCGTGGAAAAAAGCGCAAGATTCGTTGCTGATTTCAACAACCATGCAGGATGACATCGCTGAACTGGTCAAAGAGCATCTGGAAGCCGCACCTTCAATGGGGTCGCACTCGCGCGTGTATGCTACCCAAACAACTCTTGTTGATCAGCTTCGTAGTGAGCTACAGGAAGCCACGCGCAATCAACACCTTCCAGCAGAATGTCAGATCCAGATCGAAGCATGCCTGCATGCTCCACAACAGCCTCCTGGTGTCCGTTGGTGGCAGCGCAAAGCCTACTGGCAACTTGGCATTGTCATTCTCACAGTGGCGATCCTATTGACATTGCTCGTACCTCGTCGTACAAACGAGCCTGAGCAAACCGCAACATCAGCCACCGCCCAGGCGCTTGTGCAAATAGCGCTTGACCGTTGGGGAGCGACGACCAATCACATCACACACCGGAGAGTATGGGCGATCGACCCACTCCATCAACAGGCCCCGGCAGTCGTGACCGACCTGTGGCTGCCCGCTGGGGATAGCGCCGAACATCGTGTCGAGGTGCGACGTGGCCGACAACTTCTGGAATGGCAGGTTGCGAACGGCGACCGTCGTCTGAACTATGGCGCGATCCCTTCGGAAAGCACCTGTTCCTGGACGTTGCCAACCAACAGCACCAACCAGGTTGCAATTTCATTCCGCATTCCTCCCGCCGATCAACAAGCCGCGCTCGATGCACGATTGCGACAGGGAGCGTATGGATTAGGGTACTTAGCGCTCGAACGCGCTCTAGCGGCCTCTGATCTGCGTTCCTTTGGGACTCGTATCATCGCGTCACGCACATTCGTCACGCTAATCTATTCCGATACGTTCTGGGGTCCGTCACAACAAGTTGTGCTCCGCCTCGATCCTAAAACTGGCGAACTGTACGGCGTGCAAACCGTATCGGTCACAGGAGCACAAACGCGCACCCGCGACCTGTGGCGTGTGGACGTGCGCGAGGATGCCGATTTCATTCCCAGCCCGTTACCAGACTGGGTTGAAGGCGAACGCACCGAACGATTGATTGACCCGGGTTGCCTGCATCTAACGGCGGATGCAACCAAGGACCTGCGAACGACACTCGACACTCAGGGTATCGGGTGGTATCTACCGTCAACCTTACCGGCGGGCACGCTACGCGGTGTAGTGCTCGCAGGAGGACCGACAGATCCCGGCAGCCTATCGACCCCCGTATCGACCGTACAGTTTACCGGCCCTGGACGCTTTCTTTCGATCTCGCCCATCGCCTGGATCGCTGACATCGCGGGCGACGATCTCATGCAACGGGGGCAGTGGCGCATCGCGGGACGTGTGGAGCCCGGGGTACATACCACTCGTCTGGTGTTGTTCGTTAGGCACGACAACAATGCGGGCGTGTTTCCCCGCCTCAATCCGGGTGCGTCAGGCTGGTCGCTCGAACAGACCATCGACAGTTTCGTAGCAGCGGTGAGCATCTCCGCGCAGGGATGGACACAAGACGAACTCCTGGCGCTCGTCGACCAACTCCAATTTGCAACGCCACACACCTGGGCCAGTCTGCGCGACAGCTTTGTGACCCCGGAACCATTGGACGCTACCACCCGCACCATACTCGATCAAGCTATCAGAGCGCTCACGCCACCGAAAACCGGAATGATTACGACGACCGCAGAAACGACGATCCGGCCGCGGATGAAGTTTCCACAACGCGGCGATCCGTACCATATCCCTGAAGAATTATGGATACCACGCTCCACCACGCAGCGGCAGACGCTGCTCTACGGCGAGTCCGGTTTGGAGCGATTCGCCGACCAGCGCACGACTTCCACAGGGTTGCCCTATGTCTTGCGCCAAAGCGATGGAGCGAAATTCGTTTTCGCTAACTACTCCCAGGGTTGGATAGTGGACGGAGATGCAGCGCGGCTCGGGACCATGGCGTTTCCATCGCAACCAGGCATCACCATGCTCGAAATGATATTGGGGTCTAACGCACCGCTCAGCATCACCGAGCAAGACGGAGCATGGCAGATTGAACGTAGGGAAACACGCACCCAGGACGATCTCAACGCCGAGCCGCAGGACCCCTGGAATGAGCAACCCTGGACCACCAGTCTTATAACCGGCACGATCACGTACCGTATCTGGCTCGACCGTGCCACATCGCTACCGCAACGGATGGAAGTTTCGCACCTCACGGGCGAAGAACGGACTATTGTGCAGACGACGGCGATCACCGAGCGGCAGGTTAGTGCCGCCATTGTTGGATGGCTACCGCCCATCACTTCAGAGAACCAGGGTGACGTACTCGCGTTTCACTGGGTAGCAGGCAAAGGTCCGGTCCTCGACGAGCGCGTACTGAGCCAACAGATGAACGGTCCACCATATCGGTGGACGGATGCGAGCGGTGCATCGATTCAATGGCAGCTCGAACCTGTGGGAGCCACAGAGCCACTTGCACTAAGCGCCTTTAAGGCCCCCCGTTGGTTCAATATTTCGCGGTTGTCTGCTGTTCATCGCACGTTGTATCGCGTAGATGCAGACAACTTCATGGGGATACTGGTCACACAGGGACCAAAGAATCTGATGCGGCATGTGATCCGCTATAGCGAAAGCTTACGTGGCGCTGACGCGATGCCGTGGACCACAAGCACGCGCATGACCGTCACAATCGATGGCGTAGACCGCGAAGCGTGGCTACTCGCGCACAACGGCGTTGCAGCTTTGATCATCGACATGGACGACCGGCTCATCCATGTGATGGGGTTACGTTCGTACCTCGAAGGTCCGCTGATGGAGAAACTCCCACAACTTACGGCAACAGCACCATAACCATCGTTCGAGCAACGCAAATACCGCTCACGCATGTGTGAGCGGTGTCACAGTCAGTCTTGCTGAATACCTACCGAAAGATCAACGGTAGCCGTACCCGTACGTCGCCGGGAGGCGGTGCATCGTAGGTGATGCGCCGCACCTGCCCACCGCCACCATACACGGTGTAATACAGCGCCTGTCGCCCATCGTTGGTCGGCCCAACTTCCATCGCGACGATCGAGCCAACACCAGTCGCAAACTTCTCGATACGCGGCGGTCCCTGACCATCGTGCGCGATCCAGAATATCGCGCCGCATACAAGGTCACCGAAGAAGTATGCCCGATGGTAGGGCAGAGGCCAGCCATAGGGAGCAAACGCACCACCTGTAATCGATGTACACCTCGCAGAATCGACCTTCGTGTCATGGTTGTAATCGACCAGTGGGTTCGTTAATCCAGGCGGTGGTGCACCACAGTCGGTCGTTGAGCCTCGCGCACAATGACCTTCGCGGATGTTCCAACCGTAGTCTGCTCCCGCCACACCTTCGTCGATCTCCTCCCAGGTCTCGCCACCGACATCGTTGATGTACAGCCGTGAGCCACCAGGGTTGTGATCGACCGCGATACGAAAGGGGTTCCGCAACCCCTTCGCCCAGGTTTCCTGACATTGATTGCCGGGGTCGGTCATACCTGTCTCGTTACAGCGGACGGCGTTGGGTCCCAGGAAGGGGTTATCGACGGGGATGTCGCCATCACGGGTGATCCGCAGAATTTTGCCGTTCAGCACATGGTCGTCACGTGAGGCATCGTTGTCACCCTGACAACCGCTATCCCCCGCGTAATCGCATCCGCCATCGCCGATGCTCACATACAGGTAGCCATCGCGCCCGAACTTTACATCCCCACCGTTGTGATTTCCAGCAGTTGACAAGATGTTATTCACCAGAAGCGTTTCGGACAATCGGTCGATCACGTTTGAGGTAGGCATGATAAAGCGTGACACCCGGTTGACCGGACCATGCGGAAACGACTCACCGCAGTCGTTACGATTCGCGGTGTAATAGACGTACACATAGCGATTTGTGGTGAACTCAGGATCCACCGTTACACCCAACAGACCTCGCTCCTCGTTGTCGCAGATGATATCGCCAAGGTCGAGAATAACGCGTGGCGTGTCGTCGTAGAGGTATAGTTTTCCAGCCTGGGAAGCGACCAGCATACGTCCATCTGGCAGGAAAGCCAGTGAGGTCGGGGACGGAACGGTGGTGATTTCGACATCGGTGAACCCGGGTGGGGGCGAACCACTCGGCACGCTGCGAGGATGGGCGCTCGTCAGCGCAAGTGCCAACACAAACAGCATAAACCATCGTGTGAGCATATCAGTTCCTTCGTTGACCGCGTCGTTAGAGATTTGAGGATGTCGTGTACTGTTCTGCTGTCCGGCGGCTGTCTTCCGCCACCTGTTTACGCAATGCATCGGGAGCTACGACTTCGACATCCGGCCCCCACGTCATAATCCAGTTTTTGATCTCGCGGATTCCACCAACCCGAATTGTCAACATACAGCCGCCATTCGGCAAGTCTTCCAATACCTGAGAGTGATGCCAGACGCTTTCATGGATACGCCGAGCGACCGACGCCGTGAAGCGCAGTTTCACTTCGACTTCATCCTCGGTCATGATACCCCATGACGATTCTAGCCATTTATAGATGTCGAAATTCTCAGGGATCGTATAGCGCTCGGTCAATAATTCGGCGGACTGGATGCGCTCGAGTTTGAAGGTGCGGATCGCATTGCGCAACTGATCATGCGCCACCACATACGATGCGGGCTCGGTGCGTGACACTTCCAGAAAGTATGGGGCGATGACGCGCTCCTGGGGTTCGGGTCGATCGGACGCCCAATAGCTTATTCGTACGATGCGCCGATCAGCCCATGCACGTGTCAGTGTTTCGAGTATCTGGATGTATATTTGCCGTAGCGGCTTAGCACGAATCAGATCGGCGGCACGCGCCATGTGTTCGCTGAGCGTTGCGTCGGGGAGAGACGTTGCAATCTTATCGAGCGCTCGCACGACATGCGGATTGTTCTCGTCGGAATGATGCGCTAACAAGCGAGCGGCAAAATACAAGGCCACGGTCTCATTGAGATTCAAACGAACCGTTGACTGGTAGATTTCGCGATCGATGCCAAACTTACCGCCAAGCTGCCAGACAGGCACGCCTACTGCATCGAGCGTTTCGATGTCGCGGTAAATCGTGCGGCGGTCTACGCCGCAATACCGAGCGAGTTCAACAGCGCTTAATCCATGCGGAGTGTTATAGAGCTTATGCTCGATCTGTTGAAGTCTGGCTGCCTTGGATTGTGTACGCGTTTCCTCCATGTCATCCGAGCACAAAGGACAACACAATCATTGCAATAATAATCGGCGCAGCCCAGACCAGGATTCGACGCAAGTCCTTGGTAATGGCGCGGAACTCTGCACCATGGTCGACTGGTGCGGGCTCTGCCATGAAGGTGCGGCGTTGCACGATCGTGGGACCAGTGGCGCTTACGGTTGGCGTGGGTGTGGTGTATGTGCGTGAAGATTGTTCGCCGGCACGGCGCTGCGCGCGAGAAGGCCGGGTTGAAGGACGGCGTGACTGAGCGGGCATAACGACGAGACTCCTTTTAAGGACGTAGAAGACGGCTGGACGCCGCACGGCACATTATACCATCTCGGCACCAGTGAAAAGGACAGCAATCTATGATGATAGAGATGCCCTCGGATTCGTCATTACGACCGCTCTACGCCAAGCGACATTCATACGATTGTGTCATAATTTGGTGCAAGTACGTCGTGCCCACAACCCAAAAGCGTGAGGGAACGCCGTTTTGTCATGTACGTTCAGACCATATATGCTGCATCTATGTGCAGAAACGCCCTGCTTGTGCCTTGCGTTTCGCTCGGAGTTTGTCAGTAAGCAACGGAGCGAAATGTGCCTCCCAGTCTCGGACAGGTGTGCGTGAACTCAAAACCTCGCTCCAGAAAACAGCTCGGCCAGGTCCCTTAAGTTGAGATTGTGGCGCACACGCCAGAGCACGACCAACAGCACACTGTCGGTGGGAAACTCGAGATTGTCGAAGGGACGATCCGGTTCGCTCATTGAACTATTGGCAACAGGCAGAACAGTGAAAAATGCGGTAGCCAGGCTTGGCTCGCTTCGTCGATTCAATCGTTATTGTGGCACGCCAGCGCGGACAAGTCATTCGGTTCTCGCGGGTACGCCAACGCGGACAAGTCATTCGGTTCTCGCGGGTACGCCAACGGGGGTGAAACGAGGTTCAGAGCCAATAAGCCTACAGTGAAGTCGCGAAGCTTTGCTGCTCAAACTGAATCCTGACGTGTCCTATCGATCAGGCCGCGTTAGCCCCGTCCTTGTTCTCAAAGAGTGCTTCGTCGCCCAATGCGTCGCGTAGTTCGGGCTGAACGTCGCGCAACCGTTGTACCCAGGTGCGCGGCGCAGGCTGACCAACGTGTGGGGCGAGCGCACTACGCACTGCCAGTTCCAGCAACAGCAACAGATGGCGGCGAGCGCCCTGATGCACGACGGCATCCCCTAGCTGTTGCAACGTGTACTGCGGTGGCTCATGCTCGGACCGCGTGACAATCTCCCAGCCGGGCCGCGGCAGGATGTTGTCGAGCGCATCCACCGTGAAAGGCTCCCCACGTGCCACCGCCTTGGCCAGATGACTGAGCTCGAGCACGGAGATATGCGCCAGCAAATTGTTCAGTGGTTCGTGCGTGTCGGCCGAGATCGCACGGACACGCACTTCGCTCGAAAACTGATACGAGACATGATAGACCTCCGCCTGCTCACCGGTCGCGGCGATCGTGTAAAGCCCTTCAGCGTCGTAGGGGCGAGCATCTGCCATAGCGTTAAATCTCCTCCAGCTCAAAAACTTTCACCTGCACCTGTTTTTGGTCCTTGAACTCGCCATGGTCTATATTCCTTTCTGTGATCTTTTCTTGCCGAAAAGCCGCCCAATTGATCTCGTCCCTGCCATCGTCTGTCTTGAATTCTCCCACGCGCAGAAGGACAGACTTCACGGCGTGGGGCGCATTCGGCGGGACCTTCCCGTTGACGTGCTGCCAGATGGCATTGATGCGGAATCGCGCACCCGGCCTGAACAGTACTTCCGTCTCCTGCGGGATTGTTGAAATGCCAGCAAGGTTGGATGCCGTTTTGACCTTAAGAATCGAGTATATATTCTTACCGCCTGCGATGTCGGCCGTCTTGTTCAGGTAGAATTCCGCGCCTGCCATTGACGAGGCTGCGCTGACAAACGAGAGATCCGCAATGACGCCGCCCGGCTGCCACACCTCGGCCATACCATTGAAAGGCGACTGGCCGCGATACGCGAGCCCTTGGTACGGTGGCAATTTGGTCAATGCAGAAACGAGGGCTTTATGAGGACTGGCCTTTCCGAGGTTTTCTGGATTGAGATCTATGTTCCGCATGGTTTTATTGATCGCAATCGAGGATGATACATAAAGGTTCAGCGCAGTCTTCTCGTCTTCGGTGAGTTCGCCCGTCTGATGTTCTGTTCCCACGAAATCGCCGAGTTGTGCGGCATTCGAGAAATGGGACAGGAACAACGATCGGATTAGCGGAAATCCAGGTAGGGCTTGAAGCTCGAGTATGTCGAGTGACAAATCCGCCTTTAGGAGGTCGCCCTGGGAAAGGTTGTTGTAGAGTTCCTCCAGCATCGCAAGCGCTGGCTTGCCCTTTAGATGGTCTTTATAGTACGCTGGAGCAATGCCTACCTCTTGCACGAAGGCAGGCAACTTCTCGGCGTTTGCGCTGGTTGTCTCCTCAGTACCGAGTAGCTTGGCCGCCTCTATGTCATCCTCCCCCTTCCACTCTTTCCCAAGCTGCTCGCGGGTTTCGTACTGGATATGGCGAAGCACCTTTTCAAGCCGGAGCCAAAGTGCCGACTCAAGAGACTCAGGTTTTTGCAATGGTAGGACATTGAACGATCTCCAGTACAGAATCGAATCCTGGAGCTTGATCAGATCCTGCAATGTTTCCGTTTTCTCATAGACTTTGAACGATTCATTGATCCCAACATCTGTCCATTGTCCATGCTTTTGTTGTAATTCTGCTTCTCTTTCGTCCGTGAGGTTCAACGATTTTTTGGCGGTCTTCGCGGCCTTTATGTTTTTATCCTGATCCGTGTCCTTCTTGAACTGTTTGTAGGTGTACGCCATCTTTCGTTGGACGACGGGCCCACCGCTCGGCGCTTTGGGCAGCATGCTGGCGCGGCTGTCCTGCCGGTCCGGTTGGCCTTGCCGCGCTTCCGCAAGCAGTCGTCCGACCGCATTGTTGCCGACTGTGCGCTGGAGTCCCAGGATGCTCGCCGTAGCGAAACGCTGCGGATTGCCCGCAGCAAGCGGGACCTGTCCCAAAGGAACCTCATGGTGCGTGTCCTGCGTTCGTGAGCCCGGCTTTGTTGTCGTGTGGGCCAGTCGCGTCTTCGCGTCAAGCCGTACTGGACGTTTACTCACCATACCCCCCGTTTTCTACCATCAATGACGATCTGAATGCAACGGTACGCTGGATGTCGTGCTCCTAAGGGTATCCTGTCGCTCGCGAGCCAGAAGCCAGCACCTGACATACGGCGGGATTGCCGAGTGTTCGCTGAAGGCCCAGATGGTTTCCGGGCATAGCGCAGTGGGACAGGTAGTTGTGCCATGACTACCGACGACTGCGGGCGCATCTGGCTCCAACGTGGTGATTCATTTCTGAGATTTACAATGGGAAGGCTGCCCCGGAGCGATGGGCGCTTTGTCGGCGTGTGGCGAACGTTATATCTGCACGGCCCCCTTGCTAACGACTGACGAAGTCCCACGCCAAGCCGAACGATTAGATGTGCATTCGGCTTTGACCAGGATGCGTTGACAAGGCACATCCCAGTGGATCAGAGCAGCGACCACGACGAAATGTGGGACAATAATACATCCGGGGTAGAGAAATGTCTATCAAAAGATAGGTTGTTCAATCGCCGTACATCGAACGTGAGCACTTCGCAGTGGTCATCTGCGTTCGGGCCTGAGGAGGAGACGTATCCCCGCTGGTGTCCATGGCATCTGCTGCTTCCTGACCATCCGTTTACTGACCACTTGATTGATTGCGGGCTCTACAAAACTGGTGCTGATCCGCTCACCGTTCCGATACCGTTCACCGTAATCGACCGAGCCAGCAAGGTCCCCGGCCAATTGGTCTGCATACCCTGCGACATTAGCAGATCGAAGAGGCAACGCCTGGGCTTTGCGTCGATGCTTTGCACTAACGCGAAACATTTGCTCGCCGGAGGAACGTCTTCGGACTCGTCGCTGCGGAAGGAGAGAATATTTTTTTCTGCAATCACCCGAACACATTCGCCGTCTTGCTCCCGCTTGCACCACGCCACGCCCAGACAATGCCACACTCTTTACCAACACCGTCAGTGGAGCGCAGGGAGCGAGGCCAGGGTCAGGCGCAGCGCTGAAAGAATGTCGGAGTGGCGATACCTGGTGGTATCGCCACTCCGACCGCCTGAGAGGGTCCCTGTCGCACTCGCGGAGACGATGCGTGACCTGCACCATTCAACCTATTCCGCACCGCCGGCACTTTGGATTTCGCGGTCCAAGACGCGCTCGAACACGTCGAGCGGTTGCGCCCCCGCTAAAAGTTTGCCGTTGATGACAAAGGACGGTGTTCCTGTCAATCCCAGTTGCCGACCTTCCGCCATATTGGCCTCGACATCGCTCCGCGCCAATGTGTCAGATTGCATACAGGATGCAAACTGTGTTCCGTCAAGACTGAATTCCTGGGCGTAGCGCGTCATTGCATCGCGTGCGGCGGCTTCGGTGGTATCCCATTCTTCCGGTTGCGCGAACAACGCTTCGTGCATCTCCCAATACTTGCCCTGTGCGCCCGCACATTCGGCGGCCTGTGAAGCGATCTCAGCTTGTGGGTGCAACTGAGTGATCGGGTAATCCTTGAACACGTAATACACTTTGCCAGTGTCTATATAGGCTTTCTTGATTTCAGGAAAAGTCGTGGTGGAATATCGACGGCAGAATGGGCAACCATAGTCTGAAAACTCAACCACGGTTATAGGGGCTTCGGGATCGCCGAGCGCTGCGTACTGCTCGCCTTTCAGCCCGAGTTCCGCCATAATACTGGTTACAGGCGCAGAGGCGACCTCATCAGGAGCCGTCACGGCATCACTGGTCACAGTTGTGGCAGCCGTTGCGTTCGTTGCGACTTCCACCGTCGCCGTTGTATGAGTGCTTTCGCCGCCTGACGCGCCACTACAAGCGCTCAACACCAGGAGAATTAATATCAAAACGAAGCGACTGTTACGGAGCGGGTGTATCGTCGTTCGTCGCGTCGTGGGTAAATGGTTAGATTCCGTTTGCATCAAGCTTCATCCCTTGTTTATGTAGACCTATCGTGGTACTCGTGCGTAGCGGCTCCCGCTAGTGCGCGTTTCATCACGATGCTGCCACTATTGCCAAACCCCATGTTTTCATATAAGCGCTGGGCAGCATGGTTTTCGTTCCGCACATCAAGCATGATCTGATCCGCACCGTAGTCTTCAGCGCGTGCGGAAGCCGCGAGTAGCATCTGGCGACCGATGCCACGTCCGCGCATATGCGGCACAACATACACATCTTCAAGATATGCATATGGCTCGCCATGCCAGGTTGAAAGCCGCCAGGAGATTTGCAGACATCCAACCGTTTGACTGTCCAAAGTCGCGAGCAGAAAGTCGCTGGCCTTCGTATCGATCAAACGCCGGACGACCTGCTCCAACCTTTGACTCTCGACTGGCTCGGTGTGCTCCTCCCGCGCCAGGGCGGCGATGAGTGGCACAAGGGACAAAACGTTATCGGATGTACAAAGCTGGATTGTGATACCTTCCACCTACGGAGCCTTTCACC
The DNA here is from genome assembly GCA_963790835.1 of uncultured Chloroflexia bacterium. GTDB lineage: Bacteria > Chloroflexota > Chloroflexia > Chloroflexales > Kallotenuaceae > JBBSGA01. The sequence continues at coordinate 1,324,949 of CAWBPU010000001.1, read as the reverse complement.
ATGCTGCACTACAAGCATTATAACAGCGTGATTTCGAAGGCACAGGCATGAGAGCGGGCTTGGTAGCCCGCTCTCATGCCTGTGCGACTAATTACTGGACGCTCAGGATATCAAATGTTGCGGTCGGCTGGTTGCACAAATGCCCGTGGCCCTGGCCCCACATAGGCCGCCTTTGGTCGGATCAAGCGATTATCGCGCAGTTGTTCAAAGATATGTGCCGTCCACCCTGCAATGCGGCTACAGGCGAACAGCGCTGGGAACATCGGCGCGGGAAAACCTAGTGCTCCCAGCAAAGGTGCCGAAAAAAATTCGACATTTGGTGCAAGTTTACGCTCGGCGAAATATGGATGTGTCGCAGTCAGCGCTTGTAACGTTTCAGCGGTGCGATGAATAGTGGGGTCCGCGCCCGCTTCGATCAAGCGCCCTGAGTGTTCACGCAAATGTCGCACACGTGGATCTTCCACCTTGTAGATACGATGACCGATACCCATGATTCGGCGCTTGAGCGGAAACGAGGCTTCCACATATGGCGCAACGCCTGCATCACCACCCATCGCTTCCATCATTTCATAGGCTTTCTGATTCGCGCCGCCGTGCGCCCCGCCTTTGAGCGTCGCGATCGCTGCAGTGACCGCCCCATATATATCCGCGCCCGCTCCAATCGCCACCCGTGCTGCGAACGTCGATGCGTTGAGGCTATGTTCTGCTAGCAGCACCATATACAGATCCAATGCCGCGATTTGCTCCTGGGTTGGTTCGACGCCATGATACATCCACAGTAGGTTCGCAGAATGTCCAAGATCGAGGCGTGGCTCGACGACTGACAGCCCGCGCTGGAGCCGCCCGATGGCACTCAACAACACAGGCATTCGTGCCACAAGCCGCATGGCAATACGGCGCGCTGCATCCATATCAACGGCTTCCGCTTCGACGTCCATGGCGGCAAGACTCGATACCGCCGTGCGCAGAGCGTCCATGGGATGCAGCGACGGAGGAAGCGTGTGTAAAAGCGCGATCTGCGCGTCCCCAATCGTTCGCTCTTGCACCAAACTAGATTGCAGTGATAAGAGCTCACTCGGCGTGGGCAATTCGCCAGTCCACAACAGTGCGAGGACTTCCTCAAACGTTGTGTGGCGGGCAAGATCGTGAATATCGTATCCGCACAGCCGCAACGTCCCAGAAATCCCATCGACATCAGCCAATGCGGATTCCGCCGCAACGACGTTTTCCAAACCCTGTGGTGCAATGCGTTCCATCATATTGCTCCTATTTGTGGTCCTATACCGCCAACTCATGAAAAAGCTAAAGCCGTTATCACTCGCGTTTCCAGCCTGTAGGATGTAGTAACGACGATACACCTTCCATTGATATATGTCAATTATACTTGATATACATTGACTTCCATTGACAAAGGCGGAATCTGACGCTACTCTATACGAGAAAGGAACGGTCGATGGTCGTTATCGATGGTGTCAACTACCTGACAGTTGAAGAAGTCTGCGGCAAGCTTCACGTCAAGCCCGCAACAATCTATGCCTATGTGAGCCGGGGCATCTTACAGAGTTACAAGCAGGGCATCAAACGACAGCGATTGTATCGTGAGGACGAAATCGAACGCCTGCTGGTGATCCGACCCCCCGAGCAGGCGACGACACAGGTACTCGAACCTGCTCCGGCGACGTCATCGACCACTGTACTGCACGAACCTGAGCCTCCCAAAACGACACCCGAATTCCTACCAGATGCACGTGATTGGATCACCGAACGTTAATAGCACACCAATGACGAAGCAAGTTGACAGACCTTTTATGATCGTGTGCACCGTTCGCCATGCCTCGCGGTAAAGCATGATATGTACATCTATGACGCGCTCGTTGACGATCAAAGGAACCGATCCATGGTATCGCCGCAACAAGGCTTGAGGAATGTCGAAGTCGTCGAATCGGCGATCACTGCTATCACACCCAATGGATTGTTTCTGCGTGGATTTCCACTCGACACATTGCTTGGCGAAGCAAGCTTCGAGGAAGTCGCATTCATCCTTTGGTTTGGGCGACAACCGGCCGTCCACGAATTGATTGAGCTTCGCCAACATTACGTGCGTGGATGGATGTTGCCGCACGAGGCTATCAGTATCATTCAAGGGTTGCCTGCCCAGGCCGAGCCGCTCTCGGTATTACAGGCCGCGCTTCCCTTACTTGCACTGACCGATCCTGACCGTGGAGATACCTCTGAGGCTGCCGAAGAACGTCAGGCGGTGCGAATCCTGGCGCAAGTTCCAGCGATCATCGCATGTCGCCACTGGGGCATGCCGGTGGCACGCCTCGATTCCAATGCGTCGCTTGCATCGCAGGTGTTTCGCGCGCTAGGGGCAAAACCGATATCGGCGGAGGTCGCAGACGCGGCGCTGATACTCTATGCAGATCATGAACTGGCGGCATCGACGTTTGCGGCTCGTATCGCAGCGGCGGCGCGTTCAAGTCTACATGACGGGTTGAGTGCGGCCCTCGCCGTCCTCAAAGGACCGCTCCATGGTGGTGCTACGCTCGATGCGGCGACCATGCTTCGGCGTATCGCGGAAGCACGACCAATAGAAGCAGGCGTTACCGCTGTGCTAGCAGAGCACCGACAACTACCGGGCTTCGGGCATACGGTATATGTCGATGGCGACCCACGGGCAATACGTTTCCGCCAACTTGCCGAGCATATAGCGACCGGCGAATCCCGCCGATGGCTCGACGCCGCCAACATGCTGGCGCAACGCGTGGAGCGCGAACGCGGGCTCCATGCTAACGTCGATCTGTACGCCGTCGTGTTCATGCACGCAGCAGGATTCCGCGACCCGACAATGCTGGCATTTTTCGCCATCGCACGTACCGCTGGGTGGCTAGCGCATATGATCGAACAGCACCACAACAATCGTTTGATTAGACCACGTGCCCGCTATACCGGCACGCTTGGTCGAGAATGGAACGAACACTAGCGATCCAACCTGCTTCATTGGTGGTGATACTGTTCCCGACAACCGTAGGGGTATGCAACGTTAGGCATCGTCCCGTTCGACGCGGATCGTCGCACCCAACCGTTGCGACTCGCCGGGACCGACCACAACGCTGTCCGGTCCCGCATTGGTCGTTTCCAGACACACCATGCCGCGATATTCCTCATCGCATAGATCGTTTAGCTGACGTGCTTTTTCGATCCATGGATTCCACACCACAGTGGAACGACTACCCTGCTTCTCGACCAGAATACGACGCCCGAAGCCACGGTCTTGCAAGATACACGTTTCGGTCGTGTCTATATAGACGCGGTCTGTTTCCATCGACACCGTGATGGGCCCCTGCTGCGTTTTGACCGTATTGTTTTCAACCTTGTCGATGTAGCGCGTTCCATCCAGTCCATGGATTGAAATATCGGCGATATCGACCACACCAAAATAGGTATGCAGTCCGCCCGAATAATCCCAGGTGCTAGAACCAGTGTTCAGGATCATCAATTCGACCGACATTTGCTGTCCAACCGTCACCACCAGTTCCAACATAAATGCATAAGGCCATATCGCGCGCGTCGCCTCGTTGTCGCGCAAACCGAGGCGTAGCTGTGTAGAGCCGTCCGACAGCGCCTTGGTTGCCACCACGTTCCAGAGCATCGTGCGAACGAAGCCATGCTGTGGTTTGCCCGACCCGGTAGGATCGGGACCGAACCAGGGCCAGCACAATGGAATACCCCCACGAATCGCCTTACCGACAGTCCAGTTACTGCAGCGGCTGTGGAAGATCACCGGCGCTTCGCCCTGTGGCTGAAAGGCGATCACCTGTGCGCCATATAACGAAACCGTAGCGGACGCATGCATGTTGCGTATCTGCGCCATTGGCAGATCACCCTGTCCAGCCTCAAAGAAGATATGTTGCGAGATTGAGAATTGGTCGTTGCTATCTTGTATTTTCATAGATAAACCTTATACGATCATAAACCGTGTGACGTATCGTCGAAAACAACCCACCCGGCCCATAGCTTTGGATACGTTGTTTTCGACGATGCGGCCTCGCTCAATAAAAGACGTTCACGGATGTACCAACATCCGCCCACTCGAACAGCCATTCGGCGTCGTCGATGTTCAGGTTAACACAGCCGTGAGACATACGGACGCCAGTACCCCAACGGTCATGCCAGTACGTGCCGTGGAAGGCAACAGCATCGTTGAAATACTGGACCCACGGAATGTTCGGCACATACCAGCTTTCCAGACCGATCGCACCAACCATGGTCTGTCGCTCGTATCGCTGATAGATCGAGAACGATCCCGTGGGTGTGTTGAAGCCATCGGCTCCCGTGGCGATCGGCGCATGGAACACCGCAAGGTCGCCTTCATATGCCGTCAACCATTGTGTTGTCAGGTTAACGTCCACGCGGCGCTGCCACAGCAATGGCGTCCAATCAGGGACGTTTGCTTGCTTAGCCGCCGGAGGAATCGCGTACCCCATCGTCTCCAGCATCTGCCGCCCGACATCGCCAAGCTCAACTTCATACAGGGAGTGAAGACGATAGCCATAGGCGTCGGCATAGGAGCGATAATACGCATCCAGGTCGTCGGGGTGCAATTCGAACCGCGCACGCTCAAAGTATTGCACCGTATACACCGTGCCATCTGTTGCGCTCGTTTCCTGGAACGGTTCGCTGATTGGGAGACCGAATATTTGCGCCCCGCCTCGCTTGCGCCAGAAATCGAGAAACGTACCACTCATCGCATGATTGGTTTCCCCGAAAAACTGTTCGCCGCTGCCAGGTGGCACGGTCGCGAAAGCACGACCGCCATACAGTTGCGTACCAAGTAGGGCAAGTTGTACCTGGTAGAGTGGGTTGGCTTCCTCTGGATGATATTCAAACTTCGCACGCTCGAAATACTGCACCGTGCGTCCGTTTTCCGTAAACTCCTCACTCAGCGGATAGCCAAAGGTCATCATGCCACCGTTGGCGCGCCAAAAGCGTAGGAAACCGTAGCCCAGGTGATGTCCGGTTGGGGGAAAATACACCATCTCGACTGGTCCTGGCTGTAGTACGTTTACAGCGGGCTGTCCGAGCAGAGACGCACGCGTTGCCGCTTCTTGTTTCCGTGCGGCTGCAACGACGCTTTCCGCGTGCCGTGCCGAGGCAGGAGCCCCATAGCCATCATAGGCAGCGCGGGCGGCTGGCACCCGCGATATACTCGCTGGAATTAACGAAACGACGAATAGAACCAGGCCGACGACCAACGAACGGACCCACAGGCTACGTCTTCGATGCTGCATAGTGTGTCAAACCCCTGCGTTCTGATAGCGCGAACACCATACCTCAGCCCGACGCTGAGACCAGGTGTTCGACATTGTGCGGACTTCGTGCGGAGCGCCCTACGTACCGCACACCGCGTACCACCATCACCTGGAATCGTCGACCAAAAAGCTATGGTTGACTATACACAATCGTCGCCCACACCCCACTGAGCAGTGTGTGACTATCCGCTTGTATTGCTGATGAGGTGCTGACATAGGAGGTGATCCGACGTTGCGTTTTTTGTTTTTCTCCCCTACCATCCTGCCAATCGTTGGAGGAATATATGTCAGGGCGTATGCAAGGCAAAGTCGTCGTCGTCACGGGGGCGGCACAAGGCATAGGACGCGGGTGTGCGGAATTACTCGCACGCGAAGGCGCTCGCGTCGTCGTCGGCGACGTACAAGAGGAACAGGGTACGGCCACCGTCACGGCGATCAACCAGGGTGGAGGCACAGCGCTTTTTCAACATACCGATGTGGTACAGGAAAACGACTGCAAGGCACTGATCGCAGCCGCCATGAACACCTATGGGCGGCTAGACGGGTTAGTTAACAACGTCGGGTTTTACCCGCGGGCAACGCTCGAAGAAACGACGACCGAACTATGGGAACAGATTTTCAACGTCAATCTGCGCGGAGCATTTTACTGTTGCAAGTACGCCGTCCCGCATATGCGTGATGGAGGTGGCGGGAGCGTCGTTAACATCGGCTCGATCAACGGCATCCAGGCTTTGCCAAATCTGGTGGCCTATGGCGCGGCGAAGGGCGGCCTACTCGGTATGACGCGCACCCTGGCAGGAGCATATGCAGCCGACCGTATTCGCTTCAACTATATTATTCCAGGCTGGGTATTGAGCGAGGGCGAAATCGCGCTCCAAAAGAGCCGCGGAGTTAGCGAGGAGCAACTTCTCGCCGCTGGTGCAGCCTTGGCGCTTGGACGTCACCAGCAACCGCTGGATACGGCCTACGCCTGTATTTATCTGCTCTCTGACGAATCACCGCAAGTTACTGGCACAATCATGCACATTGACGCGGGCGCGACAACGCTTCCGATCCAGCCATCGTCGTCCTATGTCGGCTAGGGATTCGCGAGCGCACGTGCAGAACAGGAAACCACACTTGATGACAGCACGCTTACGGGTTACACTCGACATCTGAAGGTTCCGAATCAACGTATCGGGGTGTGATGGCAATCATCAGACCTGTGCCGAACATTGATCACTGGTGATCACGCAGGAGCAGCATAATGACAGTCACACAGGAACGTTTCGCGGACGGCTTGACCTATGACGAGTATAAAGCCCAGATGACGCGTAACCGCGAACGCTTCGATGAAACCGAGCGCACGGTCGAACTTACCCCGTCCGACATCGCCTATTTCGAGCAACTGGAGCAGGCAGTCAGCGTCCTGGTAATCGCCGAAGATTGGTGCGGTGACGTTATCAACAATCTTCCGGTGCTTGGACGACTGGCGGAAGACAGCGGGAAACTCAACATTCGCGTCTTTCTGCGAGACCAGAACCTCGACATCATGGACCAATACCTCAAAAACGGCGAGTTTCGCTCGATTCCCGTCTTTGTCGTTTTTGACCAGCATTTCAACGAGGTTGGACATTTCATCGAGCGTCCCGCCGCGGTCACACAACGCATGACCGAGTTTCGTACAAAATTGTTCGCCACCGACCCGCTCATATCCAAGTATGAACCATCGATCTCAATCAGCGAACTCCCTGACGACGTACGCCAGCATTATGCAAACGCCAACGCACGCTTCCGCGCAGAGGTGCGCTCGTTCGCGGATCGGGAGGTCATTCGCGAGATTCGTGAACTGGTTAGCAATGTCGTAGCGACTGATACTAACGTACCGAGCGAAACGGCTGCGCCGCTTCGCGCCGCTTCGCAGGCCAATCCAGCGCGTTCGGTCGATGTGCGCATCACCTATTGCGCCGAGTGCGGCTACGAACCTCAAACAGTCGATCTGACCAGTGCGTTGATGCGCGAATTCGTGCATGGGCTCGGCTCGATCACCCTCATCCCCTGGCACGACGGTGCCTTCGATGTGGTAGTAGACGGCGAACTGATACACTCGATGTATCGTGACGGTGGCTTCCCAGCATCCACAACGATCATCGACGCTGTGCGGACACGCCTTCAGGCGTGAAACAGTGGGGGCGGCTGCTTCGTGCAGCCGCCCCCACTGTTTCATCTGCGAGAAGCCGATCCCGAAAACCCGGCCATGATCTGCGGGATTTCGGCAAGGATTTCCCGCGCCAGGAATCCTATCGGCCCAATGCGACGCGAGAGAACGTTACCGGCTTCGCCATGCAGGTAGACCCCCCACACGGCTGCCTGTGCCGCTGTTGCCCCCCTTGCGAATAGCCCCGCCACGATTCCGGCGAGCGTATCACCGGACCCAGATGTTGCCAGACCAACATTGCCGCTACTCCAGCAGTAGACATCGTCATCAGGCGTCACCACATGAGTTGTCGCACCCTTAAGCGCGACGACTGCACGCCATCGACGCGCCGCACGACGAGCGACAGCCAGGGGATCGGCGGCGACTTCTTCTTTTTCCATCCTCATCATGTTTGCCATTTCGCCGATGTGTGGTGTCACGACGACATTACCATCCAGCGCATGCAATAGGTCAGGCGTATCGCGCAAACAGTGCAAACCTCCCGCGTCGAGGACAAGCCGTGGTTTGTTCAGGCGTGGAACCAACGATGAAACGAACTGCTTGGTGCTATCGATATCGAGCAAGCCCGGCCCTACCAACAATGCGACAGTGGAACGTGCTCGCTCGGCAACCTTGCCTACCACTGAAGGTTCGATTTCAGCCTCGTTTTTTTCGTCCAAACCGAATACAAGAGCCTCCGGCACGGCGATTCCCACAGATACGGAGATACTGTGTGCAGTTCCGATCTGTAGCTTTCCAGCGCCAGCACGCAACGCCGCAATACCGGATAACACAATCGCTCCCGGTAGTTCGCGGGTTCCACCAACCACCAGCACACTACCGCGTGCGTCCTTGTCAGCCTCGCTATCGGGGTCGGGCAGACTCCACGAGCGTAGGTGCTTTGCGGTTACATCAATTGGCAAACACGTTGCCAACTTCTCATCATCGTGCGGCAACATTTGCATCAGGGTCCGTTGTGACGGGTTGCCCTGCCTCCTCGATCGGCGCTACAAAATTAAACATTTCTAGCTTCAACGCACCCCGTTTTCCATCGTCGCAGTCGAACCGATATTTCGTTACAGCGCAGTTTGCTACTTCATCAGTTCGGTCGATCTCCAGAATTTGCTCCTCTGTCATGTGTTCCAGCAGGTAGCGCAGGCAGAGAACGACGACCGAATGACACACAATCATCACACGTTCCCCGCTATATTCGCGACTGATAGTGTCGATGACGCTCCGCAGGCGCAGGATCACGTCGCACCAGCTTTCACCACCAGGGGGCCGGTGATAAAATTTGCCAAGCAACCGTCGGAACTCGGCCTGATCGGGATGCTGCTCAGCGATACCAAAACTTGTCAGGCGATCCAGGATGCCAAACTCTTTTTCCCGCAAACGCTCGTCGATGACCATCGTCAGATCATCGGGATTAAGGTTCGCACCTTCAAGGATCAGTTGAGCAGTTTGTTGTGCGCGGATATAGGGAGAACACAAAATGACCTGAGGCCGCTCATTGTCAGGTAATTGACTGAACCATTCACCCAGTACGAGCGACTGTCGTTGCCCAAGCTCAGATAACGGTACATCGCAGTCACGTGTAGCGATGTCGATAAGGTGTAATTCGGCTTCAATCGCTGCGACGCGTGCAACGTTTCCCGCACTCTCTCCATGTCGTACAATCCAGAGCATATCGGGCCACTTTTGCTCATCCTTCATAGCATATCCTTCGCTTATCCATGGCGGAACCCATTCGCAAGGAATATACCAGCGTCGCTTCAGCGACGACGCAGATAGGCAACGACCGCAACCAGGAGTGCCATGAATGTAAAAATGAGCGAGGCAGTGTTCGGGAGCATGCCCGTGAGCGAATCCTGTACGACGATGGGCGGCATCGGCGTAGGCGCAGGAGTAGCCGGCGGCGCGGGTGTCGCATCAGGCGCTACTGGCGCTGACTGATTGAAATCCCCTTTACTGAGCGGAGTGTTCGCATACCAGGCGCCACCATGCACTGGATAGCGGCTCCAACTCCGTTGGGAGATCGGCGGTCCGACCACGACGCTATCGACGATTGTACCGTCGGGACGGCGCAGTGTGATCACCTGCTTCAGAGCGGTTATATTCAGTTCAGGAACGGCGAACACGACGAAGCTGTGCGCCGGCACAAGCGCAGCACTTTGAAGTACGATGCCTGGTATGTTCGTTTCATCGCCGAGCGTCCAATCGCTTAGATCGACGACCTCAGGACCACGATTATACAACTCGATCCAGCCCTCGTTGCCTGCGACCTCGCTAATCACCAGGTTCCCAACACCTGTTCCAGACACAACGCCCATGCGTTGCATTGGTTCGATGGTTGCGACCACAATCGTAGAAATTCCTGGAGCTACGGGGGATTGGCCGACTTCGAGCGTGGGTTGTGAGGCGTCCGGCAGGTCATTCAATGACGGAGCAGGAGCAAGGGTGATTGGTTCGGCGACGATACGAGGCGTAGCGGTTGGCTGTTTATACTCCGCAGGTTCCTGACTAAAGTCGATCCAATCCTGTGCGCTGTCGGTATCCTGGGTTCCAATGCGTTTAATGGAACGACCTTCAACCAGTGGGGCCGCTGGCGCGAATGCACTCGTGTCGTCACCCCAACTCACTCCATCGATTTGTGTACCTGCCCCATCGACCAACCAGACGACATCACCGGCGTTGCGTAATCCATTACCAATACGTCCTTCGAGCGACACCCGTAGCACCGTCCCTGTGATGCCCTGCACACCATCCGCTTCTGCTGCCAATACTAGCAACCGCACGCCCACGGGCAGTTCGATTGCGGGCAGAGTCGAAAATGTATCGCCATCGCGCACTGTCCAACCACGCAACGTAACAGTCTCAGCGCCAACGTTCCTTAATACCAACCACTCGCCATCGGGGTCGGGCAGGGGCGCGGGAGGGTCATATAACACTTCATCGATCAATACACTTCCCGGCACTGCGTTTGTGGGAAAGTCTATCGTCACGAGCGATGGCGTTGCCTGGAGTGGCGTTGCTTCACTTACAACTTCGGGCGTCATCTGCAACGGATCGGAATCACGCGGCGTCGGCGCAGCCATCGATTCGTCACCTACTGTTTGTAGCTCGACGGCCGTTCGGGTTGGCGTGCGCGTCGAACGCGGCGTGCGTGTGGGGCTAGATGTGCGAGTCACGCGCGGTGTACGGGTCACTGGTGACACGGGTGACAAAACGACGACACGTGGTGTCGCGGTACGCGTCGGTGTCACGGTGCGCGTAGGTGATGGCGTCCGCGTCGGTGTCACGGTACGCGTCGGTGTCGGCGTCGATGTTATGGTGGACGTTGATGTTGGGGTACGCGTCACCGTCGGCGTTCGTGTGGCCGATGGCGTGCGCGTCGGTGACAGCGTACGCGTCGGTGCCACAGTTTTTGTCGGCGACGGCGTGCGACTGGGCATAGTCGTTCGCGTAGGTGATGGCGTGCGACTGGGCGCGACCGTTCGTATCGGTGATGGCGTACGGCTTGGCGCGACCGTTCGTGTAGGCGACGGCGTACGACTAGGCGCAACCGTTCGCGTTGGGGTCGACGTTTTCGTCGAAGTTGGCATCCGCGTTGGTGATGGCGTCCGACTAGGCGCAACCGTTCGTGTCGGCGACGGCTTTTGCGAAGGCTCGCTGGTTCGGGTAGGGAATATCGTTCGCGTCGGTGATGGCGTACGGGTCGCTGTTTGCGTGCGGGTCGGGACGTGCGTGCGGGTCGGTGACGGCGTGCGGGTCGGCGGAACCGTCCGGGTAGCGGATGGTGTTCGAGTTGGTTCGGCGGTTCGTGTCGGCGACGGCGTGCGGGTTACCTCAATCGACCTCGTCGCCGACGCCGTTCGTGTCGGCACACTTGTACGTGTTGCCGTAGGCGTCCGAGTTGCCGAAGCAACCCGAGTAGGTGAAGCCGTCCGGGTTACCGAAGGAGTTTTGGTAACAGTCACTGTACGACTAGCCACGACCGTGCGGGTCTCGGTTGATGTTCGTGTGGGCGATTGTGTGCGGGTCGGGGACGCAGTACGCGTCGGAGCCGCCGTGCGTGTGAGCGTCGGGGTGCGTGAAGCTTTCGGCGTTCGGGTTTGGGTCGGCACACGCGTTGGACGTACCGTGCGAGTCGCCGTCATCGTTTTTGTAGGAGAAGGCGTGCGAGTTCTGGGTCGGCGTTCGAGTTTGCGTGGGTGAGCGGGTCATAGTCATCGTACGCGTTGATGCCGGAGTTCGCGTCGGTGTTGGTGTCCGCGTGGATTGCGTCGTGCGTGTTTGGGTCGCTGTAGGTGGTGAAATCGGAGGTGCCGTCTCTGATGCTGTCGGTGTCGCAGAAGGTACAGCCGTAGCCGTCGGCATCACAGTCGGCGTTGCGCTCGGCGCGGGCAGTTCGTCAGCAATATTTTGCCTACCTCGTGACACAGGGCGTTCGGCAAGCCATGCGCCGGTGCCATCTGGTATCCTGCTCCACGACCGGCCTGGTACTACCGTTGCGAACGCGAACCGATCGAACTCCATGCCATCGTTCGCTCGCAAGCTCAATGTATCGCTCAACGCGAGGAATCCGGCAGGCAACTCGAATACCACCCAGGCATGTGGCCCTAGCGTCAACCCATCATGGATTACCCCGATACTACCGCTTCCCGTTTCGATGCGCCAGTCTTCAAGGTGAACGAGGGTCGTGCCTGCGTTATACAGTTCGAGCCAGGGTCCATCGCCAACAAAATCACCTGCCGCCGCAACTTCGTTGAAGCGCACACCATCGTCCACTGGTGAACCAGGCGTCGTTGTAGGACTCGGCCCTTCTCTCGTAGGTTGTTCGACCGTCGCGCTTGGCTCCGGTGTCACGGTTTTGCCAACGTCAGTCGTTGGCGCTGTCGTCATAGGAGCGGGTGGAAGATTGGGCACACCAGGCGTGGGATCGAGACCAGCCAACCACATGCCGACGCCATCAGGGACACGGCCGAAGGCACGTCCCCGTTCGGGTTGCGTATAGTTGAACGCATCCGATTCGATACCGCCAGGGTCGAGCAGTCGTACATCATCCGAGGTCTGGTTACTAAACATACTCGGCGTGACGATCCGCACGAATGTGCCAGGCGCAAGCACCAGAGTAGGAAGGGAGAATACTGATGCGCCGGTACCGGCGGCATCATCGAGCTTCCAGCCATCGAGCGATATGGGAACCGACCCGATGTTGATGAGTTCGACCCACTCCTCTTGATCCAGTAACGGCGCGGGAACGACTTCGTTGAGTTGAAGTCCCGCCTGTGTCTGCTGCACAAAACGAGGATATGAAACGCCAATCACGGCGAACGCCGAATTAAGCACTACTGTCGAGATCGTCAGCGCCAACAGCAATCGCCACATACACATCCCAAGAACACATCACGAGTAGAACGATACAAGATAGGTGAGTGTGCCGATTCCGGTGATGACAGGCGACGTCGATCAAGCACGGAATCTATGACGCGAGACGATTCGTACACTTGTACGATGAGAAGCGCATACGTATGAATTGTCGAAGTCAATATCGGAGAACGCTGCAATTAGGCATAATCTAGCATCCAAACGCATACGCGTCAATATGGGTGTATGCAGCGTAGATCATTGAGAAACGCGCAAGTTCAGCAGCGGAACGTCAGCGTCGGCAATATATGAAATGTGCGGGTCCTGTAACAGGACCCGCACATCGAGCGCGCGTATCAAAACGAAAGATTGTGCTCTAGCCGAGTTCTGCCATCATTTCTGCCAGGGCTTCGGGTCCCGGTCGTAACATCTCTGTAGGCAGATGCGCCAGTGCGGTTGCAGGCAGGTTCTGCAACTGCGGCAGCGTTTCGCGTTCCTCGTTGATATAGATCAGTCCCGTGACAAATTCCTGCTTTTCACGTGCTTCGAGCAGCATGCTAATCGCCGAGGATCGACTCGTCGGATCGTAGTCCTCGTCGAGCTTTCGCAACTGGATCACCGGACCGTCGTGCAATTGCACTTCTTTGACAGTGCCAGGTTCGTACTCGACAGTTATCTCCTCGCGGCTGGCGACGAAGGTGATATCGTGCAGACGTTCCTCATGTTCCTTGCCGTACGGATAGCTCTTCGTCGATTCAGGATGGTTGTTGAAGGTCACACACGGGCTGATAATATCAATCACGGCCGTTCCTTCATAGCTCATCGCCGATTTGAGCAACTCGCGCACTTGCTTGGCATCGCCCGCGAACGAACGTGCCACGAAGCCACACTCGGCTACCAACGCTTCGAGACATAGGTCGATCGGCGGTAATTCGTTGATTCCGGCATACTTGAGTTTCTGGCCCATATCGGCTGTCGCCGAGAACTGTCCTTTGGTCAGACCATACACACCGTTGTTTTCGACGATGTAGACCATCGGGACATTGCGCCGCAGCAGATGCTTGAACTGTCCGAAGCCGATACTGCCGGTGTCACCGTCGCCGCTGACTGCTAGCGCGAGCAACTCGCGATTCGCCAGCATCGCGCCTGTCACAACCGATGGCATACGCCCATGGAGCGAGTTGAAGCCGTGCGAACGGTTCAGAAAATACGCCGCCGACTTGCTCGAACAGCCGATGCCGCTCATCTTGATGATGCGGTGTGGGCGGAGCGACAGGTCGAACGCGGCAGACATGATCTGGCTCGAAATCGAGTCGTGTCCGCAACCCGCACACAACGTGGATAAGCCACCACGATAGTCACTTTTTTCTAGACCGACCAGATTCGCTTTGTTCGCGGCTCCGCCGGGTTTCGTTGCAGTTGCCATGAGTTACTGCTCCTGTTTCATAATGGCTTCGGAAACGAAGCGGGCGGTCAGCGGCAGCCCATCACAATGCGCGATAGAACGGATACGTCCTGCTAACTCCGGGGCGTGCAACTGAACCAACTGCGCCAGCTGTCCGTCGTAGTTGAGTTCAATCACATACACGCGGTCGTGAGCGGCCAGGAAATCACGCACGCCCTCGCTGAGGGGAAGCGCACGGACACGCAGATAATCGGTCGATATGCCCTGACTTTGCAGGCCCGCACGCGCTTCCTTGATCGCTGGATCGGCGGAGCCAACCGCGATGATGCCGATAGTCGCGCCGTCGCTATCGACGACGGGTTCCGGCACCAGCGTTCGTGCAGTTTCATGCTTGCGGTGCAGCCGGTCGAGGTTCTGCACCCAATCGTCAGGGCGTTCGCTGTAGATCGCTTGCTCGTTATGTCCAGTGCCACGTGAGAAATACGCAGCCAACGGATGATCGGTACCCGGCAGGGTGCGATAGCCGATACCATCGTCATCGATATCGGCGAAACGCGCGAAGCCCTGCATGCGCGCAACATCCTCAGCCGTCAACACCTTGCCGCGATCCATCGGTGTTTCGGGATACGCGAATGGCTCGGTCATCCAGAAATTCATGCCAATATCAAGATCGCTGAGCACGAACACTGGTGTTTGCAAGCGTTCCGCCAGGTCGAAGGCTTTATAGCCAAACTCAAAACATTCCGCGACCGACCCAGGCAGCAACACGACGTGGCGCGTATCGCCATGACCTAGGAAATAGACCGAGAGCATATCGCCCTGCGATACGCGTGTCGGCAGACCCGTACTCGGTCCCATGCGCTGGATGTCCCAGATCACGGTGGGGACTTCGGCAAAGTATCCAAGACCTGCAAATTCAGTCATCAGCGAAATGCCGGGTCCTGATGTGCTGGTCATGGCGCGAGCGCCCGCCCAACCTGCCCCAATCGTCATACCAATCGCGGCAATCTCATCTTCAGCCTGAATCACAGCATACGACGGTGTACCATCGGGGTCGCGCCGCAAGCGGGGCAGGTATTCGTTAAGACCATCGGCAAGACTGGTCGCAGGTGTGATCGGGTACCATGCCACGACGGTCACGCCGCCGAAGATGGCTCCAAGCGCGCCTGCGGTGTTTCCGTCGATCAGGACCAGACCATCGGTTGCGTGCATGCGTTCGACGCGATAAGGGTCTTCTTTCTGGATGTTCTCGCGCACCCAATCAGCCGCTGCTTCTACCACACCATAGTTGAGGCCAACCGCCTTGGCTTTGCCACTGAAGTGATAGGTTAGCGCCGACTTGATTTCGTCGCGCTCGATTCCAAGCAGTTCGGTCAATGCGCCAACATATGCCATATTGGCGACGTAATCACGTAGTTTTATGTCCGCGCCCGAGGCCGCAACAAACTCTTTCACGGGCAAACCGTAGTACGTCACATCGGTGCGATTGCGCTCAAATTTCAAATCTGCCGGATAAACACACACACCACCAGCCGGGAGCGCTTCCAGATCGTCCTTGGCTGTCTTGTCGTTGAACGCGACCAGAATTTCAGTCGTGTCGCGACGAGCGACATACCCATCCTTGCTTACCCGAATGGTATACCAGGTCGGCAAGCCAGAGATGTTGGAAGGAAAAAGGTTCTTTCCGTTTACCGGGATGCCCATTTTGAAGAGGGCGCGAATTAGCACATTATTGGCTGTCTGGCTGCCCGACCCATTGACGGTTGCAGCGACGATCGAAAAATCATTAACGATCGTCGGGCGCTCCGCCACAGCATCAGGCTGGCCTTGGATTTCCACCACGCTCATCTAAACGATTACCTCCACGAGCATATCGAACGTAACAACAACAAGAACCGGAAAAGACATAACACCAAGCCTGCGTTTGCCCGATGGCCAAACTGATACAACTACCCAGGTGTTATTTCATCTGTAGGATCTATGGCGTCATCAGAAGAAGAATCATGCATGGGTGGAATGATGGGGGTTGTTTCGCCTTCTACCGCACCAAGATGCGCGCTCGCTGTTTCCGGTTCAGTATCATGCTGAACCGCTGGCGCAGCGTGCGATTGCTCATGCGTGTCGGACACGCGATGAGTGTCGGAATCTGTTGGGTGCGGAACGTCGGTCCTATCGCTGGTCATACGAATGAGCACTCCTTCGTGACGCATATACGGTGTACTCTCATAGTATACCCGCAGAATGACATCGAAGGGCTCTCGAAAGATTTTAGCATTTAGTACTTTGCATGGGTTGTTATGGGACCCTGGATACCGCGCTCGTTGGACCAGTGGGGCATATGCTCTTGCTACAAAGCATCATAAGATACAACCACACATCCCGTAGCCCCCAATACGGTCAAATCGTTCGTGCGTCTGCGTGAACGAACGTACAAAACCCGTATCCAGACGTAGACCAAAGTGAGGAACCCGATGTCGTTGGACGCACCGCTGCGAGCGGGGTTAGGTCATCCTGTCGCACCTTTATACAGAACTACATTCATTGCCAAATATATATGGATTTTGTGGCTTGCATGGGGTATCTGGGCAACAGGATATTACTTTCAACTCCCTGGTACGAATGCCCATAGTTGGAGTACGTACATCGGTGGCACAGCCGTACTTGCAATGGTCATCGGCACACGTTTACACCAACCGCAACCGGTTCGAGGGTGGTATCTTCTTACGATGGGTGTCGGAGCGCAGGTTGCCAGCAGCATAACCTGGACATTCTACGAGCACGTTTTGCACGTCGCACCGCCGCTGCCGTCGCTCGCTGACGCGTTCAGCCTCGTTGCCTACCCATTCTTTGCCATTGGTCTCCTGATGCTGATCCGGCGGCGCATCCCACAGGGTGATCAAGGTAGCCTGATCGACGCGACGATCATCGCCGTCGCGATCGGGCTCCTTAGTTGGATATTTCTGATCTCCCCGTATGTAACAAATCCAGAGCTATCATCAATCCAGAAGTTCTTTTCTGTCGGCTATCCATTGCTTGATGTCCTCCTCTTAGGTATCGCAGCGCGACTGATGCTTGCACCAGGAGCAAGAACACAGGCATGTGTGTATATATGTATCTTGCTCACCGCGATGCTTGTTTCCGATATCAGTTGGGCATTCTCACGAATAGGGAACACCTATCCACGGGGTGACCTGATCGAAGGCGGGCGGCTGCTGAGTTTCATTGCCTGGGCGTTGACGGCGCTTCATCCATCCGTCGCTGGTTTATCCGAAACCAGTTCCCGCGATCCAGAACGTATCACGCGCCAACGACTTCTGCTATTGGCGCTGGCAGTGCTACTCGTTCCCTTTGCAATCGTGATCCAGAGTTCGCGAAAACTGCCGATCAATATGACGATCTTCGCTGGTGGCTCGACAATCCTCTTTCTCCTCGCACTTCTACGCATGAACGTCCTGGTACGTCTACTATTGGCGGCTGTCAATCGTAACGAGCGAGCGTTTAAACGCGAACAAACACTACGAGCCACCTCTGCGGCGCTGGTGGCATCTACAAGCCGTGACAGTATCTATACTGCTGCCCTCAATGCAGTCGTCACCCTGACCGAAGAAGCGCCGCCTGAGTTCATCGGCTTCGCGGCAGGCAGCGACGGTCAATTGACCTTATCGACAGTGATCACGCAAGAGGAAAGTGACCTCGTGGGTACATCACTCGACCTACGAGAATTGGTGCAACCGATCCGCACCGCGGTGCTTGGGCGTGGTGCGGTCGAACTCGTGCGTAAGGATAGCCCCGACCCATTCAACGCGCTCGGTATTCCGAATACGATCGAAACGATGTTCCTCATGCCTTTTTTCGTGCAACAGGAGCTTCGCGCCGTCATTCTGGTCGCCAGCACCCGAGAATTGCCCGAAGACTCGTGGGCAACGCTCGAAGCACTCAGTTCGCAGGTGGTACTCGCGCTTGAAAGTGAATCGTTATCCGCCGATCTTCACCATAGGCGCAGCGAGGAGCGTTTCCGTTCATTAGTACAGAATGCGTCTGATATGGTTTCCCTCGTCGATGCCGACGGTATCATTCGTTACGAAAGCCCGTCAGTATCACGTATCCTCGGCTATAATCCCAACGAACTTGTTGGCACCAATTGGTTCGCCATGCTGCATCCTGACGACGCCGCGTATATGCGTTCGTTGTTCGTCAAAATCCTTAATACCCCTGGCGTCGCATCGCCGATCGAGTTACGTCTGCGTCACAGCCAGGGAAACTGGGTCCACGTCGAAACCATCGGGAATAACCTGCTGCATGACCTCAACGTTGGGGGCGTCGTTTTCAACACACGCGACATCCGCGAACGTAAAGCGTTTGAAGAACAGCTACACTACCAGGCGTTCCACGACCCGTTGACGACGCTACCCAATCGTGCCTTGTTCGTCGCGCGTACCGAACATGCCCTGGAACGTAACAAACGCCATTCTGGCAAGCTGGCAATCCTGTTTCTCGACCTGGATGGCTTTAAGTATGTCAACGATTCCCTCGGACATGAGGTTGGCGACGCGCTTCTGATCGCGGTCGCTGAACGCATTTCACATGCGCTCCGTCCAGGTGATACCGCGGCACGTTTCGGCGGCGACGAGTTCACCGTGCTTGTCGAGGACGTGCGAAGCCAGCAGGATGCCGAACAGGTTGCCGAGCGCATTCTCGAACAGCTTCAGCAACCGATCAATGCCATGGGACGCGAATTGTTCGTATCAGCGAGCATCGGCGTAGTCGTGAACGACTCGCAGCACGACAGCGCCCTCGATCTGTTACGGTATGCCGATGTCGCGATGTATAGTGCCAAGAACTCGGGCAAGGCGCACTTCGAGATATTCGACTCGAGCATGAATAAAGCTGCATGGGACCGGCTTGAACTGGAATATGCTTTACGGCGTGCGATTGAACGCGAAGAGTTCCGGGTTTATTACCAACCCAAGGTTGAGCTTGCATCGGGTCGCATCATGGGCATGGAAGCCCTGGTGCGCTGGGAACATCCGCAACGGGGGCTGGTTTCGCCCACGGAATTTATCCCGCTGGCTGAAGAAACCGGCCTCATTCTGCGGATTGGACACTGGGTGTTGACCCAGGCATGCCATCAGGCGCGAACCTGGCATGATCGTTATCCGACCGACGTGCCTTTGGTGATGAGCGTCAATCTTTCGTCGAAACAGTTCGGGCAACCGGACCTTGTCGCAAGCATCGCACGGGTGGTGCAGGAAAGTGGATTACCTGCTTCATCTTTGAAGCTGGAAATCACCGAAAGCATCGTGATGGACGATACAGAAACAACCATCGGCAAACTCCACGAGCTTAAGGCGCTGGGCGTACAGTTGGCGATCGACGATTTCGGCACCGGCTATTCTAGCTTGAGCTACCTCAAGCGCCTGCCGCTAGATACAATCAAGATCGACCGAGCCTTCGTCGCAGGTGTGATATATCATCCAGAAGATGATGCAATCGTTCGAGCAGTGACGACACTGGCGCACAGTCTCAATCTGACGGTGACCGCTGAAGGTGTCGAAACATCCGAGGTCTGGGAGCACCTACGCGATTTAGGCATCGAGCTTGGGCAGGGCTATTATTTCTCTGGTCCCTTGCCGAGCGATGCTATGGAGTTGATGCTCGCCCAAAAGCTCCGGACCCTGGGTGGACTGACGACTCTACGCCGCCCGGCACTTGTCACCCATATATGATGCAACATTAGTACGTATTTCATCGTATTAATGTTTAATAGCGTTGATTGACGCCGCCTTTGAGAGGGAGAAGTAGATGAAACATTCTGGTACCGCCGCCGTGATGAGCGCGTTGATTCCAGGTATCGGACAATTTTACAACGGGGCATGGCTCCGAGGGATCTTCTGGTTGATTATCACACCTGGACTCTGGATTGGTTCGGGTGGTTTTCTCGGCTGGATTTGCCACGTCATCGCAGCCTACACCGCTTACAGCTATTCAAAGAAGCACTTTCCTGAGCAGGGCTAGGAAGGTGATTCAGTTCGGCTGGCGGCGATGATCGTCAGCAGTGGTCCTGATACTACCGCAAACACGACCAGCGCCGCCGCTGTTCCAATCAGGGTACGAGTGTACCCCTGCGTATCGACCGACAAACCAGCCAGAAACGTCCCCAGGCCACCGCTCAGGAACAAACAGAAAGCGAACAATGCGACCGCTGTCCCCCGTCGTTCGGGGACAAGCTCGGTCGCTCGTGCTTGCAGCGTGCTATGCGCCATAACATAGCCACCACCTGTCAGGATCATCGCCAGCGGAAAAAACACCAGCACAGGTTGTAGGGCGGCAAGCACATAGCCGAGCGCCATCGCGCCGCCGCCTAGCCGCAGCATCCCACGTTCGCCAAACCGTATAACCAACCGTCCCACCATGCGCCCCAGAAGCATACTTGTGAGCCCAGAGATGGTCAGCAGCGCGCCGCTCGCGGCGTACGAAAAGCCGTCGCGCTCGTAGAGCAATGCACCTAAGTAACCAAGTGTACTCGTCGCCACGAAACCTTCGATGAACACCAGCGCATACAACGCGACGGCGCGCCAACCTGCCTGTTGGAAGACCGATATATAGGGTGTGAATAGTCCCTGCCGGATCTTGACCGCGCGACTGCGCCGAACGGGTTGCCGTAACAGCACCACAGCCACACATAACGCCACGACGCCATAACCGATGAACATTGCACGCCAACTGGCGAAGGTAGCGATCGATCCACCAAGCGCCGCCGACATGACGCCGCCCAGCGATGCGATACTGACGATCCGACCGAGCGCAGCCTGACGTTCGGCATATGGCACGGCATCGCCAACATACGCCAGCGCGACCGGAATGACCCCCGCTGCCGCCGCGCCGGTACATAGCCGCAGCAGATCAAGCGATAGGATCGTCGGCGCAAAGCCGCTGATGAAGGTGCCAAGCGCGAAAAAGCCGAGCGCGGTACCCATGACACGCTGACGACTGAAACGGTCGGCGAGCGGACCGTAGACCAATTGAAACAAGCCGTAAGGAATCGTATAGGCGGTAATCAGTAGGCCAGTGCGGGCAATAGTGATCTTGAAGTCGCCGGCGATAGCCGGCAGCAGCGGCGAGATCACCCGCGCTTCCGCCGATACCATGAACACAGCCGCCATAATCAGCGCCAATAGGAAACGAGGTGGTGGGCTATCATCCATGAATGTTGATATGTCCTGAACAACCTACGAAGGCAAACATTTATGCGGATGTGCCACCGAAAAAGGCCATGATGGTAATGACAAGCAGACCCCACAACACGATGGAGGTGAACAGTGGTTTGTCCTTGAATAACAATTCCTCGGGCGTACCACCTTCACCGCGTTGGAACATCAAGTACATATAGCGGAACAACGCATAAATCACGAACGGGATCGTCGCCATCAGCAACGGGTAGGGCTTCAACGGCACCGACGGTGCCCAGAATGTTGCAAGGCTATAGGCGATGATCGTACACGTCACATCGATCGCGATCAGGTTTTCCAGGAAGTGCGGCGAATACTCCTGCAAAATCTTGCGGTGCGAACCCGCTCCATCCGCCAGCACCAGGAGTTCATTGCGCCGTTTGCCCAGGCCAAGGAACAAGGCCAGAAATAACACGCACATCAACCACCAGGGTGTGATAGTTACTTGCAGGATCGCAGCGCCGCCGACGGCACGCAGCACAAATCCTGACGCGATACTGAAGAGATCGAGCAGTACGACATGCTTGAGGTAATAGGTATAGGCGATTTGCAGAAGGAAATACGCCAGCAGAATCACGCCAAAGGCAAACCAGCCGAGCGCATAGGATTGTCCAAGGCGTTCCCATGACGTCGCACCTGTTCCGACATCACGCGACGCGCCCACGATGAAGGGCGTCGCTAGTGCACCAACACTAAGCACGACCGCTGCAATACGTGCGAGTGCGGGCGACAGGCGGCCCGACGCGAGCGGACGAAAGCGTTTGCGCGGGTGGAGGCGGTCGTTTTCGATATCCGTGAGATCGTTGATCAGATAGACGCTGCCTGAAACAATGCAGAACAGGATGAAGGCAAACAGCACATACGCCAATGCCCAGGCTTGTGTGAAAAGATGTTCGCCAGCAAAGACGATTCCGGCAAAAACAAATGCGTTCTTGACCCATTGTTTGGGTCGCATCGCCAGTACGACATAGCGTAGTTGCTGCATGCCGGTGGCGGGTTTTGTGTCAGTCGTTTGACCGATCATTGGTGCGTTCGATATTGCATACGTGGCGATTGTACCGGAGCGAAGGTACAGGGTCAACTTCACGTAGATTTTCCTGTCGTCCATTCGAACGCTCAAGGTGATTGACGAGGTCGGTCGGCGTGGTAAAATAGAGGTGGCGTTCGCTCTATGCCGTCGATGAGGCCAAGCGCACGCCTTTCTTATAAACTGGTGTGCTAGCACTCATAGGGTGTGAGTGCTAAACTGTCTACAGGGTACCGTCGCATTTACCATGTCCATGGAAGCATGCGTTGGAGGGCAGATATGGAACTAAGCGACCGATGCCAGCTTATCTTAAAGCTAGCCATTCAGGAATACACCGAATCGACCAAACCGGTGGGTTCCGAGGCGCTGGTTCGAAAATACGGCCTCTCCTATAGTTCGGCAACCGTGCGCAACGAGCTTGCGCACCTTGAAGAACTCGGCTTACTCACGCATCTGCATACATCTGCGGGACGTATTCCAACCGATGCCGGTTATCGGTACTTCGTAGAAAACCTGATGGACCGTGCCGCGCTTTCCGCCGGAGAACAACGCACCATTCAGCACCAGTTCTACCAGGTGCGCAGCGAACTGGACCAGTGGATGTACCTCGCGGCTGCCGTGCTGGCACGTTCGACGCGCAACGCTGCTGTTGTTACGCCCTTGCGTGCCAACGAAGTGCGGGTCAAACACCTTGAGTTGATCGGCATACACGACACGATCGTGCTGCTGGTATTGGTGCTGCACGACGGCGCGATCAAGCAACAAACGCTGACCACCGATACCATCGTCGGGCAGGACGAGCTTACACAGTCCGCGCAACGCCTTAATGGCTTGCTACAAGACAAGATGACGGTTGCTATCAATGAACTGGCACGACAGCACCTCGATCCGCCGTTTACGAGCGTCGAACGCATCGTCATCGACGTGATCGTGCGAGCGATGCGCCAGCGCGAAGGACAGATCAACGAACCGTTGTATCACGACGGCTTGCTCGAAATGCTGGCGCAGCCGGAGTTCGAAAACGTCCATCGCGTCCGTTCGTTGCTCGAAATCCTGGAAGATGGCACCGGCCTGGGTCCGCTGATCCCACAGGCACTTGCGAACGACGGCGTACAGGTGGTGATCGGCGGTGAACATGGGCGCGACAAAATGCGCGAATACAGCGTCATACTGTCACGCTATGGCTATGGCGAAGCCGTCGCAGGAATCATCGGCCTGATCGGACCGACCACGAATGTCGTATCCACGGTCGATCTCGACCGTCCGTTATATATCAACTGTTATGAGTGAATTGCTCGCCGACTTGTACGGCGATGGCCGCAGTCCACAACACAATCGTAGTCAACAACAATAGGAGCGTCACATACAATGTCCCAGACACCGAACGACAATGGACAAACAGATACCGTCGCCGAGAACACCATCTCATCAGTGGAGGAGTTACAGCAACGCATCGAGCAACTGGAACAGGAAAGCCTTTCGTATAAAGACCAATATCTGCGGTCGGCCGCGGAGATGAGAAACTATAAACGCCGCACCGATCAGGATCGCGCAGACCTGATCCGCAACGCGGGCGCGTCTGTCTTGATGAAGCTCCTACCGGTGCTAGACGACTTCGACCTGGCGATGGCACATGCTCCCGCCGAGGTTGCTGACCTCTCGTGGTTCAATGGCGTTAAGCTGATGTACACCAAGTTGCAAACTGTCCTCGAAGGCGAAGGCGTCAAACCGATCGAGGCGTTGGGCGCGGTTTTCGATCCCAACCGCCACGAAGCAGTCATGCACGAAATGGTTGGACCTGAGATGGCGGGACGCGTGACCGCAGAACTACGCCGTGGCTATACACTACACGATCGTGTGATTCGCCCCACGCTGGTTAAGGTAGGCGAGGCGTAATCATGGCAAGGGTAATTGGTATCGACCTTGGAACGACCAACAGCGTTGTCGCCGTCCTCGAAGGCGGCGATCCAGTGGTCATTCCTATCGCCGAAGGCACACGCATCTTGCCATCGGTGGTCGCACAAACCAAAACCGGCGAGCGCGTCACGGGACAGGTCGCGAAACGTCAGGCGATCATGAACCCGGACAACACGATATTTTCAGTGAAGCGCTTCATGGGACGCAAGCTCAATGACCCCGCGATCGAACATGATCGCAGTCTCGTACCGTACAAACTCGTGGATGCCGCTAACGGCGACGTTCGTATCATGATGGGCGGGCGAGAATATGCGCCGCAGGAAATATCGGCGATGATTTTGCAGAAGCTTAAGCTTGACGCCGAGGCCTACCTGGGCGAGCCCGTCACCCAGGCGGTGATCACGGTCCCGGCCTATTTCGACGATTCGCAGCGCCAGGCTACCAAGGACGCAGGGCAGATCGCTGGCCTGGAGGTTCTGCGTATCATCAACGAACCGACGGCATCAGCACTGGCGTATGGCTTCGGGCAGGAAGGTAAGAACGAAACCATCGCTGTGTTCGATCTCGGCGGCGGTACGTTCGATGTTTCGATCCTGGACGTGGGAGATGGCGTCTTTGAAGTGCGGGCGACCAACGGCGACACGCACCTTGGGGGCGACGACTTCGATCAACGCATCATCAACTGGCTGATCGACGAGTTTATGCACGCCGAGCAAATCGACCTGCGTACGGATCGCGTCGCGCTGCAACGCCTCAAGGAAGCCGCCGAAAAAGCCAAACAGGAACTTTCGACGGTCATGCAGACCGAGATCAATTTGCCGTTCATTTCGGCGGATGCATCGGGACCGCGCCATCTACAGATGACGCTTTCACGCTCCAAGCTCGAACAGCTTACTGCTGAATTGATCGAAGCGACGATGGTGCCAGTGCGTCAGGCGCTTAAGGATGCCGATCTCAAGCCCGGCGATATCGACCAGGTGATCCTGGTCGGCGGTCAGACGCGCATGCCAGCCGTTCAGGCGGCTGTCAAAAACTTGTTCGGTCGCGATCCACACAAAGGCGTCAATCCCGACGAAGTTGTCGCGCTCGGCGCGGCGATCCAGGGTGCCGTTTTGTCCGGTGAGGTGAAAGACGTGCTGCTTGCTCGACGTGACGCCGTTGACACTCGGCATTGCGACACGAGGTAGCGTCATGGCACCGCTGATCGAGCGCAACACGACGATTCCGACACGCCGCACCCAGGTATTCTCGACGGCTTCCGACAATCAATCGACGGTTGAGATCAAAATCTACCAGGGCGAGCGCGCGCTGGCGACCGACAACAAGTTATTGGCGACCTTTGAATTAACCGGCATCAAACCCGCCCCACGCGCCGTACCGCAGATCGAGGTCGCCTTCGACATCGACGCCGACGGACTGCTTCACGTCGAAGCCAAAGATAAGAACACCGGACAGACCCAAAGTATTACGGTGCGTCCTTCGTCTGGTTTGAGCGACGACGACATCGCGAGCATGGTGTCTGATGCCGAGAACAATCGTCAGGCTGACGAGGAACGCCGCGAGCACATCGCCTTGATCAATCAGGCCGACGGCGTACTGTATAGCGCCGAACGTCGCGTGCGCGAAGCGGGAGAATCCATCCCAGGCGAGTTGCGCGATCGAATCGCGGATCACAGCACCGCCCTACGCCAGACTCTTAACGAGGAAGGCACCGCACCGGATCTCATTCGGCAAGCCATCAATGCGCTCGCCGACGACCTGACCGAACTCGCAGTTCTCACCGCCGAGAAAACCGAGGAGCCAAAGCCCGAGGACACCGACAGTCCTGACGGCGCGACCGAAGAGCCAGAAAACCGTCCCGACGAAGTAGGGGTGTAAACATTCCATCGTTTCACATGACCGCCGTCGGGCGTATGTCATCTTAGGGATACGCCCGACGGTCGAATGAGCGGCATGGACTAATACGGAGCAACAATGGTGGCGGGAGAAAAACGCGATTATTACGACGTGCTTGGCATTGGACGCGATGCGGGCGCGAACGACATCAAAAAGGCCTACCGAGCACTGGCACGCAAGTATCATCCTGACAACAAGGATACCGGCTCAGAGGAACACTTCAAAGAGCTGACCGAAGCGTATGAAGTGCTTTCCGACAATGACAAGCGCTCGATGTATGACCGTTTCGGACATGCCGGAATGAGCGGCGCTGCAGGTGGTTTTGATCCATTCGGCGGCATGAACAGCGGCGACATCTTTTCGACGATCTTCGATGCGTTTGTCGGGCAGAACGTGCGCGGCGGTGGCAACCAGCGCGCCGGGATGCGTGGCGCCGACCTGCGCTATCACCTCGAGCTTGAATTCGAAGAAGCGATCTTTGGCGTCGAGAAAGAGATCAACTTCAATCGGCTGGAAGAATGCGGTACCTGTTCAGGTTCCGGCGCGGAACCAGGCACCGATCCGGTCAAATGTCAGAAGTGTAACGGGCAAGGCGAAGTTCGCACTCGTGCGCCGATCTTTAACATGCTCACCGTCATGACCTGTGATGCCTGCGGAGGTAGCGGACAGCAGATCGCGGTGCCATGCCACGATTGCCGTGGTCAGGGACGCCGCCGCGCCGCACGCAACCTCAAGGTCAAGATTCCGGCGGGTGTGGACGAAGGTTCGCAGATTCGGCTTCGCAGCGAAGGCGAAGGTGGAGCGCGAGGTGGTCCAGCGGGTGACTTGTTCGTGACGCTCGGTATCAAAGAACACAAGGTATTCCAGCGCAGTGGAAATGATGTCGTGCTGGAGCTTCCGCTTAACATCGCTCAGGCATCGCTTGGCGCGACGATCAGCGTGCCGACGCTCGGCGAGGATGAAGAACTCGACATTCCCGCCGGAACGCAAGAAGGCGAACTGTTCCGATTGCGTGGCAAAGGCGTACCGTATCTGCGCGGCAACGGGCGCGGTGACCAGGTAATCGTGACCAAAGTCGTGGTGCCAACGAAGCTGAACGACAAGCAACGCGACTTATTACGTCAACTCGCCGTCGAGTTCGGCGACCAGACCAGCGAACAAGAAGGCGGATTCTTCGCCAAAATCCGTGATGCGTTCCGTGGTTAAGCGCAACGACCGACGAGAAGGGCAACGCACGCAACCTTCTACGTCCACAAATAACCTCCTTTACGGTCGTAATGCCGTACGTGAGGCATTACGTGCAAAGCGGCGGCGTGTGCGGCGACTGCTCATCGCGGATGGCGTCCAACAGACCGAATTGATCGCTGAAATCGAACAATTAGCCGACGAACGCGGCATCGAGGTGGCGTATGGTGATAGGCGCGTTCTGGATGATATGACCGAAGGCGTGAACCACCAGGGCGTTGCGCTCGAAACTGGACCGTACCCATACGCTAGTCTTGAAGATATGCTGGCACTCGCCGCCGAGCGGGGGGAACAACCGCTGCTTCTGCTACTCGACCATCTACAGGACCCGCAGAACATCGGCACCTTACTGCGTACGGCTGATGTGGTGGGCGCTCACGGTGTGATCCTGCCGGACCGTCGATCCGCCGAGATAACGCCTTCGGTCGTCAACGCCTCGTCGGGGGCAGTCGAGCATCTCCGCATCGCGCAGGTGACGAATCTGGTGCAGACCATCGCGACACTCAAGGAACACAACATCTGGGCGATTGGCCTCGAAGACGACGAACGCGCACAGCCATTCGACCGCGTTGATCTGGCGATGCCCGTCGCGCTAGTGGTAGGTGCCGAAGGACCAGGGCTGGCACGTCTGGTACGCGACCGCTGCGATATTTTGATTAAACTGCCGATGGCTGGCAATGTCGCATCGCTCAACGCCTCGACCGCCGGTTCGATCGCGTTGTATCATCTATGGCGGGTGCGACTGAAAGCCTAGCTGTGCTACCATGTGAAACGCCGAGCGGTTCCTGGGGTACGGTATTCCCAACACTGGTTGAAGGAGCGAGAACATGAACCTCCAGTTCATCGAAGAATTACGTGCGGTTGTCGGCCATGGAGGGGTGATCGCCGAGCATGACCAGCTTAAGACCTACGAGTGTGACGGACTGACGAACTTTCGTCAGATACCCGAAGCCGTCGTGTTGCCGCGCTCCACCGAAGAGGTGCAGGGTATCGTGCGTTTGTGCGCCCGCGACCGTATCCCATTCGTCGCTCGTGGAGCGGGGACCGGACTAAGCGGTGGGGCATTGCCCGCCGCTGGTGGTATCGTTATCAGTCTCGCGCGCATGAATCGCATCCTCGACATCGACATCGAGAACCAGCGCGTTGTAGTGGAGCCAGGGGTGATCAACCTGCACGTCACGCAGCGTGTCGCGCCGCACAATCACTATTACGCCCCCGATCCGTCGTCCCAGCAGGTCTGCACCATTGGCGGCAACATCGCCGAAAACGCTGGTGGAGCGCACTGTCTCAAATATGGGTTCACCGTCAACCATGTGCTTGGTCTGGAAGTTGTCCTGCCTGACGGCGAGGTGGTAAACCTCGGAAGTGCCGCACTCGACACCCCCGGCTACGATCTGCGCGGCATCTTCATCGGCGCGGAAGGCACCCTGGGCATCGCGACCAAGATCACGTTGAAAGTCATCCGTCGCGCGGAACTGGTGCAAACGCTACTCGCAGCCTTCCACACCACCGACGACGCAGGAGCAGCGGTGAGCGACATCATCGCGGCAGGGATACTGCCCGCGGCGATCGAGATGATGGATAACCTATCGATTGAAGCCGCTGAAGCCGCCGTGCATGCTGGATACCCGCTCGAAGCAGGTGGGCTGTTACTGGTAGAACTCGATGGTCCACAGAGCGAGGTCGTCGAACAACTCGACATGGTACGAGCGATCTGCGAACGCAACGGCTCCTGGGAACTACGCACCGCGCAAAGTGATGAAGAACGGGCGCTGATGTGGAAAGGCCGCAAAGCCGCATTCGCGGCGATGGGGCGCATCTCACCGGATTACATCGTGCAAGATGGCGTGATCCCGCGCACCAAGCTTCCCGAGGTGCTCCGCGAGATCGACGAGATGAGTGCGGCCTATGGGCTGCGCGTCGCGAATGTCTTTCACGCTGGCGATGGCAACCTACATCCGTTGGTGCTGTTCGATTCGACCATCGAAGGACAGGAACACCAGGCAGAGGAACTATCGGGCGAAATCCTAAAACTTTGTGTGCGGTCGGGTGGCTCGATCACAGGTGAGCATGGCGTTGGCATCGAAAAGCGTAAATACATGTCGGTGATGTTCTCGGAGCCAGATATGGATACCATGCAACGTGTCCGCTGCGCCTTCGATCCGCATCACCTGGCGAATCCCGGTAAACTCTTTCCCACGCCACGTTTGTGTGGTGAGAAGCCGGGAGTGTATCACGAACATCCACTGGTAACAGCTGGATTGGCAGAACTCTTTTAATCCGCCACAGTGCGACGAGGCGCAGGTATGATCGTTGATTTTTCCCATCTGAATGACCTGCTCGTATCCGAAGTTGGCGACGAGCATGTGCAACCCGCCACCGCCGACGATTGCATCGAGCAGAAGCAACCCGCACTGGTGGTATCGCCAGATTCCCCTGAACAGGTCGCCGAGGTACTTCGCATTGCCACCGAACAACGGCTTGCCGTGGTCCCGCGTGGCGGTGGTACAAAGCAGGGTTGGGGCAATCTGCCTCAGCGTGCCGATATTGTGCTTTCGACGCACCGCATGAACCAGTTGCTCGAACACGCGCATGGAGATATGACCGCAACCGTCGAGGCGGGTATGCCACTTGCGGCGCTCCAAACGGCGCTGGCAGAGCACGGCCAGATGTTGGCGCTCGATCCTGCCTGGCCTGAACGAGCGACGCTGGGCGGTATCGTTGCCACTGACGCCAGCGGTCCCCTACGCATCCGCTACGGCACTAGTCGTGATCTGGTAATCGGCATTGGCGTGGCATTGCCCGACGGCACTATCGCCAATGGTGGCGGCAAGGTTGTCAAGAACGTGGCGGGCTACGACTTAATGAAACTGTTTACGGGTGCCTATGGCACGCTGGGCATGATTACGACGCTAACTGTACGGCTACACCCGCTCCCGGCATCAACGCATTCGTTGCACGTTACACTGCCCGATGCCACAGCCGCCCAACAGTTCATCGTCGATGTCAACCACTCGACGATTACGCCATCCGGCTTGCAGGTTACGACGAGCCAGGACGGCTACGCTGCCTCAGTCCGTCTTGCGGGGACACCGGCGTCGGTGGAGGCGCAAGCAGACATGCTTGCAGTCCTCGCCACACGTCACCGCCTCACAGTGGATATGCACGACCGTGCGGCTGCGGAGGCTGCATGGCAAGCACACCAGACGATCTACGGCCAACCGAACACGATCGTGGCACGCTGGAGCGTGGTTCCTAACGCGCTAGCAGCATCGCTCGGCATGATGGAGCAGATCGCCGCACGGCTAGGACTAGACGTTCACGCTGTCGTGCAAGGCACGGCGACTGGATTGGTACGCTTCGGCGGCACGAACGAGCAGGCGCTGCTGGCCGCGGTCGGCACGGCACGCGCACGATTGGCCGAGAACGGTGGCTATTTCGTCGTCCAGCAATGCCCGTCCGCACTCAAGCAGCGACTTGACGTTTGGGGCATTCCCGGCGACACCTTCGCTCTGATGCAGCGCGTCAAGACACATTTTGACCCACACGCAACCCTGAATCCTGGCCGTTACCTGGGGAGAATCTAATGGCACACTCGCCACGACCGACTACCAGCGCTCCCTTAAGCGTCTTTGATGCCCACCACGCCCCCGACCCGGAACTGATTGAAGATTGCGTCCACTGCGGCTTCTGCCTGCCGACCTGTCCAACCTATCTGCTATGGGGCGAGGAGATGGATTCGCCACGTGGTCGCATCTATCTGATGGACATGGCGGTCAACGGTGAAGCGAAACTCGATGCGACCTATGTGCGGCACATGGATCAGTGTCTGGGATGTATGGCCTGTGTTACGGCATGTCCGTCGGGCGTGCAGTACGAGAAGCTGATCGAGGCGACTCGTAGTCAGATCGAGCGCAACTATGACCGATCGCTGCCCGACAAGCTGTTTCGTCGCGCACTGTTCGAGCTATTCCCGCATCCGCAACGCTTACGCCTCGCCGCCGCCCCGTTGTGGCTCTACCAGCGGTCGGGCATACGCACGCTCGTCCAGCGTTCGGGCATCCTCGACATGCTGCCCGCCCGCATCAAGGCCATGGAAGCGCTGCTGCCGCCCGTAACGTTCAGCGCGCTGCGTTCGCCGGTCGCCAACCGCACACCCGCCATTGGCACACAGCGCCGCCGTGTCGGGCTGCTACTGGGTTGCGTCCAGCGTGTGTTCTTCGCCGACGTAAACGCCGCGACCGCTCGCGTACTGGCTGCCGAAGGCTGCGAGGTCATCGCGCCACCCGAACAGGGCTGCTGCGGTGCATTGATGGTCCATGCCGGACAGGAAGCCGATGCCCTGGCGCTGGCGCGACGCACGATCGACGCCTTTGAGCGGGCGGACGTCGATACGATCGTGATCAACGCCGCCGGTTGTGGCTCGACGGTCAAGGAATACGGCCATCTGCTGCGCGACGATCCGGCCTATGCCGACCGTGCGGCGGCATTCGCCGCGAAGTGCAAGGACATCTCCGAGATTCTGGAAGAACTCGAACCACGCGCCAAGCGCCATCCCTTGCCGTTGCGCGTCGCCTACCATGACGCCTGTCACCTGCAACACGCTCAGGGCATCAAAGCGCAGCCGCGCCGTGCGCTCCGCACGATCCCCGGACTCGAGATCGCCGAAATCGGTGAGGCGGCGATCTGCTGTGGTTCAGCCGGTATCTATAATCTGACCGAGCCGGAACCCGCTCAACAACTCGCCGACCGCAAGGTACAGCACGTATTGGATACACGCGCCGACGTGCTGGCGACCAGCAACCCTGGCTGTCTGCTGCAAATCCAGAATGGTATACGCCGCGCTGGAAAGGACATGCCTGCGGTGCATCCGGTCGAACTGATTGACGCATCGATCCGCGGCGTGATGCCAGCGGCATTGCAGCAACGCCGCAACCCCACGTCCTGATACGGCCTACCAATCACGAGCCTTAAACACAGAAGTGGACCAGTAAATGGTCCACTTCTGTGTTTACCTTGCGAGGACGACTATGGGAGAACGCGGAACGGCGCGATGGAATCCTGGTATTTGTCACCAGGGCTGACATTGCGCGCATCGCTGACAACAAAGTTGTAATCCCCAGCACCAAGTTGCAACCCGAACCAATTGGTCGTGTCGATCGTGCCACTGAAACTTCCATCCGTGTCAGCGTTGACCGTCTGGGTCGTTCCGACGGTGATACCATTCTGGTCGGTGATCCAGTAGCCGAGTGGTTGACCAGAGTCCCATCCATAGGTAACCACGTCGATCGTGCCACCGTAGCTCACACAGTTCGGGGAAATGCTGGCGTCGATGGGCGAGCGGATGTTCGCGCATTGATCGCCAGGTTGTGGTTCAGGCTGTGGGTCCGGCTCAATTGACACATATTCATTGCCAAGCAAGCCGAGCAACACGCGGAACTGAACTGGATTATTAGGATGCCATTCAAACCGCGCTCGCTCGAACCATTGCATCAGGACAGTATCACCGTTCGGATTTTCTGCAACATATGGCGCGGTCAAAGGGAAGCCAAACAACGCAAGGCTTTCAGCGTATGATGTTCCTGCTCGACCATCGAACTCTAGGCCATGCGACGCCCAGTACGTTTTGAAGCCAATCGAACCACCCTGGTTACATACGTTGAACTGCGTTTCGGCAAACCATGTACATCCAGACACGGGCGCGGGATCACGCGGCTGTGCCTGCCAATCGTAGTTGGAGAGCAGCAGTATGCTGTCACCAAGTCGGGCGAGCAGCACGTCATAAGGCGCAGCCTTATCAGCATGTAATTCAAAAATGTTGCGCTCGAACAACTGCGTGGGTCGCGAAACCCCATTCTCGTCCTGCGCCGTGAACACATTAGTGGTTGGGAAGCCAAACACGGCAAGACCGCCATTTTGCTCCCAATACGAGCGGAAGCGACCAGAGATACAGAAACCAGTTTCGTTGAAGCAGCGCTGATCCTGCGCCGCTACCGGCGTAGGGGAGAAAATGCCAGCCACCATCGCGAACACCATCGCTGCAAGGAGCAGAATTGAACGACGCATTGATCCTGCCTTTCGATTCATATCGCCGGTGATATTAGCATGAGCCAGGGGAGATAGCAAAGTCACGAATACCGGCTGTTGGCGCCATTATACATTCCTATGGTGGCTATTCGCTACGCTTAATTAACAACAATGTGACATCATCGAAAGCAGGGCGGCGTCCGGTATGCTCCACCAGGTCAGCCAGGATAGCATCGACGAGCGCATCCGCCGAGCGCTCGCGGTTGCGGAGTACGACATCAGTCAGTCGTGCCACACCATATTCTTCTTCGGCGTCATTGATCGCTTCGGTCACGCCATCCGTGTAGCACACCAGCACGTCGCCGGGATGCATGATGGTTTCACTTTCGTTTAATCGTGCGTGTTCGAGGACGCCAAGCGCAATACCAGGGGTCGAAAGCATCTCAATTTCGCCATTAATACCAAGTAGAATCGGCGGATTATGCCCGGCGTTGGTGTACCGGAGTTGTCCGGTTTGAGAATCGAGCATGCCATAAAACACCGTGACAAACATACCCGATTGCGTATCTCGGGCGATCCAGCGGTTGGCTCGCGTCACCGCCATGCGCGGCGATGAGCCGTCCAGCGCGGCAGCACGCAATAGCGAACGAGCGAGCGTCATGAAGAGCGCCGCGGGAACACCTTTGTCGGAGACATCGGCGATCACAAACCCCAGAGGAGCGGTCGATTCCGCAGCATCGTCCACATCGTCCGCATTGTCAGGCTGTCGCCAGCCGTCCATCGTAGAACGAACATGCCAGAAGTCGTAGAAGTCACCGCCGACAACGCTCGCCGAACGCCACGCCATCGCGATGTCCCACCCGGGCAGCAGCGGAGCTTCAGACGGTAAGAGCGAGGTCTGAATTTCGCGAGCAACACGCAATTCTTGATTGAGCCGTTCTTGCTCTACGGCAGCCTGTGCCAACAACGCCGATTCCATCGCGCTCGCGGCCTGGTTCGCTACTCCCACCGCCACCGTCACACTACGCGCATCCCATGGTTGGCTAGCGCGGTCACGGTCGAGCAGCAGCACGCCCATAAGCGCACCGCGTGCATTGAGCGGCAACGCCAGCAGACGCCCATCCGAAAAGAAGTGCGTGACCTGTGGAAGCACATCAAGTTGCTGAGCAATATCGTCGATAATAATCGGTACTCGGTCCCGCCTTAGTTCTTCCAGGATCGGGGCATCTTGCGTAGCAATCGGCCGGTGAAGCAAGGCATCACAGGCTTGCTGCTGCCAGCCCCATTCAGCGACCATAACAAAGGTATCGTCCTCGGCGGTATAGCGCATGACCGCACACCACTCGCAGCCAACCAGCAGCGGTGGGAGGCGTACGACCGACGCCAGCAGATCCTCCAGAGTCGAAACCCGTGCGATGTTTTCGGCGGTCTGCAACAACGCCGCTAGCACCCAGGCTTCTTCCTGTTGCTCAGCGTATGTTCGCGCCGCATCCAGCGTTGCGGCAAGTTGGTCAGCTAGCGTTTGCAGGACAAAGCGGTCGCTGTCTGAGAATGCATCCGGTTCCTCGGCCTGAACGTCCAGCACCGCCAACACCTCGTCGCCTATGCACAAGGGAACTGCCAGTTCCGAGCGGGTGCCTTCGACATCGCGCACGTATAACGGCTCGCGGGTGACATCCTCGACCAGCATTGGTCTGCGTGTCAGCGCGACATGTCCAACGATGCCACTGCCGACCTTGAGACGTTGGTGTTCATCCAGCCAATAGGCGGAATCGGCGACCGTCGAAGCGCGGAAGATCAGATCGCCCGACGCCGGATCAGCGGTGAATATGTGAACATGAGCATAATGAAACTGGTCGCGGATTAATCTGACCACTGACGGCAGCAGTTGATCCAGGTCGAGGATCGCTGTCGCCTGTCGCCCAACCTCACGGATTAATTCGAGCTGTGCTACTCGTTCACGCAGCACTGCATACGCCTGAGCTTTGGAGATCGCTGCCGCCGCACCATCGGCGATCAGTGATAGAAAACGCAGGTCGTCGGCGTCAAAATCACGTGGATGTGGGCTTTGCACCGATAGCGTGCCGATTACGGCATCGCCTGCGAGCAACGGCACATAGATGCCCGCACGTGGCGGGTTAGGCGAGTGATAGCGTGGTTGCGCCGGAAGGTGGGGTAATTCTTCCGTGAAATCCTCGACCAGCAAGGCGCGTCCGGTTCTGCGCATCCATCCCATCAACCCCTCATCGTCGGTCAGGTCGAAGCGTTCGGGGGGCAAGCGCTGCCCGTTCTGTACGCGCACCTTGAGTTCGTAGTGCATGCCGTCGAACAACGCCAGATGAAACCAACTCGTATCCAGTACCTTGGATGATTCACGGTAGACGAGTTCACACAGTTCGTCGACATCCAGATCGGCACGGATAATCGCACGACTAACCTCGTTGAGCGTCGCGAGTTCGCGCATGGCACGCTGGCGACCGCCAAACATCTGTGAAACGTAGCGCACGAATTGCCGGATTGGTGTAAGTATACGGTTGGTCACAGCTTATTCCCGTGGGCAGGATGCGATAGCAGCTTCACGGGTGGAGAACAACTCAAAAATCTGATCGAAGCCGGTCAGATGAAAGACTTCGGCGACCTGTGGACGGGGGGAGCAAAGGCGGATATCACTTTTCTGCTTGCGAAGCTCGCGTGTGAGCAGCAGCAGAATTCGGAGGCCGGATGATGAAAGAAACGTTACATCGTCCAAATCGATGACAACGCAGCGCACGCCATCGTGGGCTGCGTCGCGCACGAGTCTCTGCACCGTTGGTGCCGCCGCGGCATCGATCCGCCCAGAGAGACGAATAAATCGCAGATGCGTCATCGGCAATCGCTTAACCAGCGTCACGATGTTATAGCCATCGACATCGAACTGGAAATCGACCCGATCCATCAGCCGTCGCATAAGATAAATACCCAGACCTCCGGTTTTTCGGTCCTCAACAGGCGAGGTCAAGTCGGGCGGAGGAACATAGTCAGGGTCGAACGGCACCCCCTGGTCATGCAAATGCACGGTGAACTCGTCAGCGCTCAACACGCTTTGAACGATTAGTGAGCCGTCGAGGTCGTGATCACCATACGCATGAATGATAATATTCGTGGCGGCCTCGTCGACTGCTAGCTGCATCTCCCATACAGCATGGTCGTCCAAACCCGCTGCCCGCGCACAGGCAACGACATGGTCGCTAATGATGCCGAGCGACTCTAAAGCCGCCGGTACCTCCAAATGCGTTTCTGGTGTGCTTTTTGGCTGTTCCAGCTGCACGTTTACTAAAAACTTCCTACGGCCTCGACCATATCGTCGTAAATATTAAAAAGCGACGTAAAGCCGGTGAGGTCGAACACTTCTTTTATGCGCGGAGGCAAGTTAACAATACGCACATCACCACGGTCGAAGTCGGTCAGTTTCCATTCGCGGGCGCGTTTTCTACCTTCGATCAAGACACGCAAACCAGGGCTACTGATGTATTCAAGGCTAGCCAGATCAAGAACGATACGATATCGGCCTTCCGCAAACAACTGGTTGATACGCTCCTGAAGCTTCGCAGCCTCGGGAGCCTGGATTCGACCGCTGATCGCAAGGACATCGACACGATGTAGTTGGCGATGGGTAAGTTCCATACACTATCTCCTCAATTGCACCGGATATACGCCGTCGCTCGCGAAACAAAAACGTCCGTGGTGGCAAATACAGATTATTTGCCACCTTGAACGCTTTGGCTTGATCGTATTCAAGCAACCTACTCGACAGACGCGTATCAACCCTTATGAGCGATTATAGCATGCCGATGGTCGCTAGATTATTGGCAGATTTACCATTGACCGAGCGCTTGTGGCTCGGCTTCTTCACTCTGCGGTTTCGCTCCCGCTTCCAGGTTGTCCAGGTACCATGATGCTTCCATCGCGGCCTCACAGCCGCTCCCGGCTGCAGTAATTGCCTGTCGATAGATATGGTCAACCACATCACCACTGGCGAAGATTCCTGGCACCGACGTGCGTGTGCGACCATCCGTCAAGATGAAGCCACTCTCGTCCATGTTGATCAGGCCCGCGAAGATCGACGTGTTCGGAATATGTCCGATGTATGGGAAGACCGCATCGACCTGCAACAATTCTTCTTCCCCGGTATCGACATGCTTGATACGCAGTCCTTCGACCTTTGTGGAGCCGACGACTTCGGTCGACAACAGCGTTCCACTGAAAGGACAGCTTCGGATTTTTGAAGGCACGTTCCTGGATAATCGGATCGGCGCGCAGCGAATCACGGCGATGCACCAGCACCACTTCGGACGCGAAACGTGTCAGGAACAGACCTTCCTCGACCGCGCTGTTACCGCCACCAACGACGGCGATACGCTTGTTTTTGAAGAAGAAACCATCACAGACAGCACAATACGAGACACCACGGTTAGCTAATTCGTCTTCGCCAGGAACGCCCATCTTGCGTGGTGATGCACCCGTCGCAATAATGATCGTATCGGCGGTATAGATTTCGCCGTTATCGGCAACGATTTCATGAGGCTGTTGCACGCCGTTTACGGTTTCACCGGCCTTAACCGAGGTCACCAGACCGTCGATAAAGGTCGTGCCAAAACGTGCGGCCTGTTTTTCCATCTTATCCGCGAGATCGAAGCCGTTGACCGCATCTGGGAATCCAGGATAATTTTCAACTTCATCGGTTGTTGCGATCAAACCACCAGGCTGCAAGCCACGTATAACCACCGGGCTAAGATTCGCCCTGGCTGCATACAACGCTGCCGTCAAACCTGCCGGACCCGATCCAATAATAAACACTTTGTAATGCATGAAACTCCCTCCGATGCTTCTCCATGTAGCATACCCTGTGCATGATTGATCCGCAAATATTTGTGTCAGCGCGGTATAATCGCGCGATACGCATGAAGCCTGAAATTGTATTTTTTACCGAACTCGACGCGAATCGCGCTGCAAAAGCTCCTCGCCCGTCCTGGTGTGCTCGATCTGCTTGTCAAACTTGATTGTGCCGTGTCGATCGCACTCATCGAGTGCGACGATATCTACGCCCAAACAGTACGCACGCTTGTCGAATCATGGCATTAACGTCCATGCACGGCTACTGCTTTCCGAAGATGCCGGCATCTGGTTCAACGTCGATAACTATCCGCAGGTGATCGCGCGCTACCAGGTCTTTCGTGAGTGGGCGCGCGCCGAGAACCTCCACCTTCAGCGCTGTCGGGCTGGACATGGAATCGCCGCTCTATCACATCCACGTATCACGACGCCAACGCCCTGGACCTTGTTCCACCTGCTGAGTCGCGCACACTCCAACACGCTCTTTCCAGCAGCCTCTCGTGCATATATCGATCTCGCCGCCCAGATTAGAGCCGACGGCTACGCCGTTCATTCGTACCAGTACCCCCTTATCGTGGACGACCGACGTTCCGGCTCGACGCTGTTCCAGCGTGCTCTGCACGTCGTCGATCTACCGGCAGATGTCGAAGTGCTCCTGTGCTACAGCAGTGCTGTGCCGCGCGCTATCTTTGGCAGCGACCTGGGCGGTGCGTTGATCGCGGAATACGGCGCGTATGCCGATTCGGTCGGCGTTGGCTCGACTGGTGGCGGGCTGAGACCTGGAGGGGCTGCACGACCGAACAGCAATACTCGCCTCACGTGGAAAGCCTTCGAGCGCGATCTGCGGCTGGCGGCGGCGTACACCGACACGATCCATATCTTCTCGCTCGAAGGCACCTACGCTGCAGGCTATTCTGGAACGTTTGCCCTCATTCGATTGGGACGTCGAAACCATGGTCCGTTGGCGGCATCGTGTCACGATGTACTGGGTGCGCTTCGTCATCAATACCGCCCTCTGGTGGTCGCACTATGGCTGGGGCTTCCTGGGCTGGTTGGGCTGGGTCGTCGTCGCAATCATCGCGTTTCGTCGTGCGCTTGAGCGCTGGAAAGGAACACCATAAATGCAGACACCGGCGATCGAAGCCGAAATCACCGCGCTCGCACAACGCTACGGCGCGCCCGCGATCCACAACGTCGTGCTTCACGACAACTCCTTCGATCCATTGGGCAAAGCCGACCGCTATGGCGAGGTGTGCATGGTCGTGCGGCGACCCAACGGCAAGCTACTCACCGCGATCAAGACCTTCTACCCGCGTGGAGCCTACCGTCTGCTGACGGGCGGCATCCATCACGGCGAACACATCTTCGACGCGCTGCTACGTGAAACCGCCGAGGAAACGTCGTTGACGGTCGAAGTTCGGCGCTTCCTCACCGTCGTCCATTATCGCCACCAGGATGACCCCACCGACCAACCCGTCGCGTTTTTCGACGTTCGCGTTCCTGCTCGACGAAACCGGCGGCGTCCTGTGTTCCGCCGATCCCGACGAACAACTTGATGAGTTTCGCGAGGTAGCAGTCGACGATCTTCCGGCGATGGCGGGGTTTCTCTCACAGCTTGCACCTGAACCAAGTGGACACATCGACGGACGCTGGAACGATTGGGGACATTTTCGTGCGGCAATCCACAGCGCCGTTTACCAGGCACTCAGCGAGGCTGGCATTGGATAAGTTCTATCTTCAGCAGCATACAGCGCTGCTCCACACCTTACTCGATCAGGCACACCAGTCGGGCGCATACCTGATCGCACGGCTGCAACACGTCGAAAGCCGTTCGGTCAACGTCGTCAACGGCGTGACCGAGGGCATGAGTTCGGTGTGGGGCGAAGGCATCGGGCTACAGGTGTTCGACCGTGACGGCCATACATCGTTCGCATCCACCGACCGCATCGAACTCAGACGCCGCGCAACGGGCCTTAGGCTCGGCGCTGGCGGGGCTACAAGCAGCGGCGGGGGCCAACCTCGACGTCAACCCCGCCATCTACGATCTCGCACCGAGCCATGACAGTGTGATCGGACCAACGCCATACGCCATCGACCATCTGACGCTGGACGACGTGGCGCAACACGTTCATAGCGTCCACGAGGAAGTACGGACGTGGGGCGAGTCGCTCAAAGTTCGCAGCGGGTTTTCGATCGTCCGCGAGGAATGGCGCATCGTGCGCTCGGACGGCACCGATGTTGCCTACATGCTGCCGCATGGCTATGCGTCCAACTCGGTCACCGCCCAGCGCGACGGCGAGGCACATTCGGTCGGTGCATCGCTGTCGCGCACCGGCTACGAGGTATTTCTCGATCCGGCCGAGCGCGCGAAGCTCGCTCGAACGCTCCTACCGCGCCGCGACGCAAGCGCAACAACTGCTCGGTGCTCCCCGCTACGCCGCCGGTTCGTATCCGCTGGTCATGGACTACGCCATGGCGAAAGGGCTGGCGCACGAAGCGTTCGGGCATGCCGCCGAAACCGACGGAATGCGTACATCGATCCTGGGGACGAACGGCGTCTTTCGTAGCGGCGAACGCATGGCAGCACCGATCGTGTCGATCATCGACGAGCCACTCGAACGGCGACCACGCCTATCAACCCTTTTCGCCCAACGGCGTGCGCGTGGACGTGCGACGATCCTGGACCATGGCGTACTGACCGATGCACTGGCCGATGTGTTCTCGGCGCGGGCGGCAGGCGCGCGCGTGATCGACGCCGCCCGCGCCCAGAGCTACGGCAACGTGCCGGTGCCGCGCATGACCAATATCCGGATCGAGCTGCCCGATCCGGTGCCAATCGACGGCGATTACGAGGACCAGGGACCGGAGGACGTGCGAGCAGCCTTACTCAACGCCGGATACATCACCGCGGGACAACCCGTGATCTATCTGGCGGGCTACAAAGGCGGACAGGTCAATCCGGCGACAGGGCGATTTCGTGTTCAACTGCACGGCGCTGTACGAACTGAGCGCCGAAGGCATGCGCATGTTCCAGCCCGGTATCTTTTCCGGCTATTCGCTCGCCGCGCTCCATGCGATCCAGGCCGGATTCGGTCCGCTGCAACTCGACGCGATGGGCTTCTGCGGCAAGGCCGGTCAATCGGTGCCATCGTCGGGCGGCTCACACTACTTCCTCTATCTTGGAGCCGACCCCCAGGTCATGATCGGCGGCAAGAGCTAAGCCGATCCAGAATAAGGTTGCGCCATGCACTACATCGACCAGATACAGGAACGCTTCGAGGCCATTCAAGATATCGCTGATTATCGGATCAACCTCGGCGAAGGGCAAAGCATCGGCGTCGGCATCCGCGACAACGATGTTGGCAGCGTGTATAGTCCGTTGCGTTTCAGCGACTCGATCGGCGGGTCGTTTCTCGTCCATTGGCGGGACGGCAGACTGAGTCGCGGCGCGCTCGACGGCAACAGCCTGAACCAATTCGAGCGCGTGATCGAGGCCGCACGGGCAGCGGCCTACCAGGATGATGACGCCGCACAATTTCTGGGGCATCAGGACATTACGCCCGTTCTGCTCAGCAGTCCTGACGTGCCACCGCTGTTCGCCGAACGGGCGGGTTATCTGTTCGAGGTCGTCACGACGTTGCAAGAGATCGCCGCCCGCTACGAGGTCAAGAACCTGAACGGCGGCACCAGCGCTGGCATGAGCAAAAGCTGGATCAGAACATCGCGCGGGCTGACACTTCACACCAGCGGCACCAGCTTCTCGTTCTCGGCGTCCTTCGACGGCATGATCGGCGAAGGCGGCTATCGGCGAACCGTCGTCGACCAACCAGCGATCAGTACACAGATCGAACATGTCGGACGCTACCTCCAACAGCTACGCCGGACCGTCGAGGATGTAGCGGCGGGCGAGTACACGATCGTGCTCCATCCCGACGTGGCCTACAGCCTGTTCGACTACTTTGTCTGGAGCAACATGGGCGGTGCGTCGATCTACCATGGGCAGTCGCCCTGGAAACGCGACGACTTTCTCGCACACAAGCAGGTGCTGCGCGAAGACCTCAGTGTGCGGGTCGAGCCGTGGGAGCCGCTCGGTGCCGAGTTCGTTCGGCTGGACCGGCGAAGGTGTGCCGTCCGCGCCGACGACCTACATCGACCAGGGACGGCTGGTCAGTCCGATCCTCGACCTGAAGTACGCCCGCAGGCTCGACCTGCCGCTCCGCACACCACCCGGCGGCGAACGCAGCATCCATTTCGATGCGCGTGCTTTCGCCGACGCTCCTGAATTCTTGACGCGGTGTTCGCAACGGCGTGCTGGTGCTTTCTGTGCTTGGGCTTACATACACAGGACCGTTCGAGCGGCAACTACTCGCTGTCGGCACCCCAGGCGCTGCTGATACGCGACGGTGAGATTCAGGGCAGGGTCAAGGCCACCCTGAGCGGCAACTTTCTCGACCATATGCGCGACGACGGCCTCGAACTGGTGCGATTCGCGGACCAGCATAGTCCCGGCTTTGCCTACGACGGTCAGGTCACGTTCGAGCGTATTTGACGCGGCAACGGCAGTATCCTTAGAATAGCCAACTATTAGGAGCGATGGAGGACGGACAGAATCATGCTTGTTATACACGGATGGGTAGTCGGACCATTAGCCGAGAATCCGTATCTCCTGCGTTGTACAGAAACCAATGAGGCCATGCTGATCGATCCCGGCGACGACGCACCTCTGCTTTTGCAAGGCATTGCCGAAGCCGGAGCAAACGTCAAGGCGATCCTGCTGACCCACGCACACCTCGATCACGTTGGAGCCTTAACCGACGTGCGCGAAGCCTTGAACGTACCAGTGTATCTACATCCGGCGGACGACACACTGCTGCAACAAGCGCAAACGCAATGGCAGCAGTTCGGTAAAACGATCGGACCAATTGCGCCAGCCGAACATACCCTCGCCGAAGGCGACATCATCACAGTCGGCAACAGTGCGCTCGGCGTGTTGTACACGCCGGGACACACGCAAGGCGGTGTGTGCTTCTATTGTGCCGCCGACGGCATTCTGGTGGCGGGAGATACCCTGTTTCGCCTGTCAGTCGGGCGCACCGACCTTCCCGGCGGCAACGCCAGGCAGTTAATCGACGCCATCCACAGGCAGTTGTACCCGTTGCCGGATGAAACGCTCGTCTATCCAGGCCACGGCATGTCGACGACCATCGGCGATGAAAAACGCCATAATCCATTTACGTGATGTACCGAAGGAACTTCAGATGAAATTAACCTATAGCAACAAATCGCTTGCAGCCGTCGAAGCGGGTGTGGCGATCGTCGGCGCGTGGAGCGGTGAGGACCTGCCAGCGGTAGCAGCAGGACTGCTCGAAGACGGCGATTTCACAGGCGCGTTCAAGAAAACGCTCCTGCTGTACCCACGTGCGAATGCCACCTCGCTCGAAGCCAGCCAACGCAGCGGCGCACAGGCTCAGGGAGCCACCATCGCGGCGCGACGACTGCTGCTGATCGGGCTTGGCAAGCGCGACGAAGCGACCAGCGAGCGCGTGCGACAGGCCATCGCGGTTGCGGCACACGAAGCCAGCCACATCGCCACTGATCACATCGTCGTGCAGATCCCTGAC
The DNA here is from genome assembly GCA_963790835.1 of uncultured Chloroflexia bacterium. Lineage (GTDB taxonomy): Bacteria > Chloroflexota > Chloroflexia > Chloroflexales > Kallotenuaceae > JBBSGA01. The sequence continues at coordinate 1,280,855 of CAWBPU010000001.1, read as the reverse complement.
GGCGAAGGATTCGCACAGGCGACCGCCGAAGCGGTGCTGCTTGGGACCTATAACTTCGACCAGTTCAAGGGAACGGCGAGCAAGAAAGACGACAAGCCAGCGAACCAGGACGCCACGCTGGTGGGAGGGGACGCGAACGCTGCCGCTGCCGTCAAACTTGCCGAGCAACTCTATCAGGGTGTGAAGTTGGCGCGGGACCTGGGCAACGAACCGCCTGCCGTGTGTACGCCTACGCGCCTCGCCGAAGCCGCCCGGGAGATCGCCACCCGCGGCAACTTCAAGCTGACCGTGCTGGACGTGCCGCAGATGGAAGAACAGGGCATGGGCGGCATGTTGGGCGTAGCGCGGGGTTCGACCGAACCGCCCAAGTTCATCGTGATGGAATATGGCACCAAAGGACAGGGCAAGACGCTGGCACTTGTGGGCAAGGGCATCACCTTCGACACGGGCGGCATCTCGATCAAGCCAGCCGAACACATGGACGCCATGAAGATGGACATGATGGGCGCGGCGGCGGTGCTTGGCACGATGTCGGTACTGGCCGACCTCCAGCCTCCCAACGTCCATGTCGTTGGCATCGTCTGCTCAACCGAAAACAAGCCGTCCGGCTCGGCCTTCGTCCCCGGCGACATTCTCAAGGCACTCAACGGCGTGACGATCGAGATCATCAACACCGATGCCGAAGGACGACTGGTGCTTGCCGACGGTCTTTCCTACGCACAGCAGTACCAGCCTGACGGCATCATCGACCTGGCTACGCTGACGGGCGCGGTCGTCGTCGCGCTGGGCGATCACATCACCGGCATGGTAACCAACAATGGAGCCTTCGCCAGCCAGGTCAAGGCGGCGGGCGACCGCACGGGCGAACTGGTATGGGAACTGCCGATGTTGCCGGAATACCGTGCCGCCGTCAAGAGCAAAGTCGCTGACATCCGCAACACCGCCGGACGGCCTGCCGGAGCGATCAAGGCTGGCGCTTTCCTCGAACACTTCGTCGCCGATTTCCCCTGGGTCCACCTCGACATCGCGGGTACGTCGATGACAGGCGAACAGCCCAAGCCCTACTCCCGCGAAGGTGCTACGGGCGTGGGCGTGCGTCTGCTGGTCGATCTGATCCAGAACTTCTAACCACAACCCCAACGTGCAGCAGGGTGGCTCCAGGAGCCACCCTGCTGCACGTTGACCCTCCTTGCCCTGTTCATCCTCCTCCATCACTCCGAGCTACGTCCCCGGACACATCCACACTCTGGTTGTCAGTACCCAGACTATTGGTATGGGCGTAGGGTGTAAAGGCGATGCATTGACCTTAACTGGAACTAAAGCCACGTCGGGTTAACCCGACGCGGCTTTAGTTGAGACGCCTCGTTATGCCGACCGAATGTGCTTAGCCAGCGGCGGGAGTAATAACAATATTGCGATACTCGATTGCGGTGTGATCGCCCTGCAACATCAGCGATCCAGGCGCTCCCTCATCGCTATCCAGCGCCCCACCCGTGATGCCCGGAATCGCCTGTTGGCTGATGACGGTCGTACCGTTTACTACAATCGTTACCTGTCGTCCCACCAACGTAATATCGTAGGTGTTCCACTCCCCCACTCCATTCGTGATGATCTCACTGGGTGCCAAGAACCCGTAGATGCCACCTTGAAGGTGAGAATCCGGCTCCTCGGTCGGACCATCCAACACCTGCACCTCATAGCGTCCACGCAGATACACGCCACTGTTGCCACCCGCCGCGTACCGGAATTCAAGGTGGAGCTTGAAATCGTCGAACTGCTGGTCTGTCACGATGTTGCCGCCGGGCTTAACATTCCGCAGAATACCGTCGGCAACTTCCCACTGGCTCTCGCCCTGAATGACGTGCCAGCCGGTTATATCGACGCCGTTGAACAGCGTGATCGGCTCGCCCCAGCGTGCAGGTGCCTTCCGGCGCAGCGAAGGCGCACGATGCCCTGTCCATGTAAATGTGCTGCCGTTCGGCGCAACGATGGTACCACTGAGTTGATCGCCTTCGAGGTGACCTTCCAGAGTCAAATCGCCCGTTCCAGGCTCAAATTGCGGCGGGATCGAGAAACGTAGTCCAGTATCACTTACCTCCACGCGCGATATTGGCCGGGCGCTACCGTGCCATCCCACAAAATCCCCAACAACCGCATGAGGTCCTGACACGCGAATATCCATCCAGGCGGGCTGAGCACCATCGGGCATCTGGACAACCAGCCCCCAACGACCCATCATCGCTTGCTGAGCAGCCGAATACGGCATTGTGTTTCGCTCCTTCCATTGAAAGCTCGTAGTCCACTCCGACAGTGGACTAACCAGGAATCATCCTAGCACGTCCACAAAATCACGAGCAAGACGCGACCACAGGCAACATGCTACACTCGCCTTGTACGGGCGTCGCTGTTGGCCACTGGCGCAAGCACACGTGTCGAAAACACCAGTTTCTCAGCCCAATACACCCGGTTTATCGATCATATTTGACAAAGGTCTGGAATCTCTGTATTATTCACCTCGCGTCGCGCCTCCGTCGTCTAGCGGCCTAGGACGCCGCCCTTTCAAGGCGGAGACCGTGGGTTCGAATCCCATCGGAGGTACCAACGTATGAAGCGCCGCTCGCAGTTTGCGAGCGGCGCTTCGCATTATCCACCGACAACCTCATCAATCGATTCTGCTCAGTCAAAATTGCTCTGGTGCTACTTTCGCTCGACCGTCCCTTCGATCAGACCATAGGGATCAACCGTCACCTGGAATATTTCGTTGGCGTTCTCGATGCCAAACTGTTTCAGGTTGAACAGCAGATGATGCTTATTCGGCAGCTTGAAGTAAATCTTTTGAACCGCTGGAAAGGTTTCGAGAACCGCCTTTCCCATGCGATAGAGGGTATTCTGCACCGATGGGCTGTAATGATCGGTGAAGGTCTCCAGGATCTGCGCCCGAACACCACTCCACAATGCCGTAAAGTCCAGGTCGGTGGCCGCGCCATAGCTCCACGTGGCCGTCAGCATCGTCGCCAGGATACGGTCATCGGTGTCAGGCAGGACGGTATACTGGTCCTGATAGAATTTTTCCCAGCCTGAGTTGGTCGTCTTTAGGATCAGCAAGTCATTGATACCCGCCGATATGTCGAAAGCATCCGCTCTGCCGCTGATAACCGATGTGCGCTCGCCCGCGTCGCGGGTGAAGGCATGGTCGTGCTCGCTGCCACCTGCGATGATACGGGTCCAGGGATATTCCGTCACCGCGATGCGGACATGCTCGACCGTCGGTCCTGTTTTTATGAAATGACGGAACAGCGCCAACCCGAACGCCTCGATACTATCCAGCGGATGGTCCTTTGCCAGTGCATAGACAGTGTTACGCATCGTATCGGTCGCAAGAAGCTGCGTATTGTCGTCGCCTTCGTAGGCCGCGCTGAAATCACCAGTCAGGGCGATGTCCACGTTTAGGTCATGCAAGACGTGTCGCGCCGTCGAACGGTCGAGCTTTACCATCCGGATCGCCGATTTACCGTATGTTGTCGTACCAAGCGCGGTTATGCCAGCTTCTGGGGGCGTTGTCATGCCTGTATCCTCACCTTGCAATACAAAGAAGTATCTGCTACGAACGAATCAGGTCGTTACATCGACAGCACCATCATTAGGGGGCTCACGATAAATTCGGTATATCGCGATCCATACCGGCGATGGTTGGCGAGCAACACGCTCGGTTTAGTTGGGGTTCACATGCTACGCCAGGATAGCATAAGGCACGTCATTGCAGAGCGCGTAGCGAAAATCCAAGTTCCCCGCGGACAGTCGTCGGTCGTCAGGCTCACGCGTTAACTACCACGATATGTACTATACGCCCAGGGCGATACCAGCAATGGCACATGGTAATGCGCTTGTCCATCGGCGATGCCGAAACGCACCGGCACGCGATCCAGGAACGGCGGTGTGGGCGTGGCCACGCCTTGCTCGGTGAAGTATGCGCCAACCGCGAACACCAGTTCATAACTCCCCACAATCAGGTCATCGCCCGCTAGCAGCGGGCCATCGGTGCGCCCGTCAGCGTTCGTACAAGCGGACACGACAAGTTCGCGTTTCATCCCTACTTCGTCCAGTCGCCAGAGTTCGATGCTGATGTTCGCACCGGGTCGTCCCTGCGCGGTGTCGAGGACATGCGTCGTTAGTCGTCCAGCCATCGGTTGCCCCTATGTTTGTATCAGGTCATGCAGACGAAGTCCGGCGATCTTCCGTATCTCCTCAAGCGCCGTTGCCCGCTCCTGATCGCGTGAGTGTTGCAGCCGCACGACGAAGTTCTCCAGGATGCTATGGCGCGTGTGTTCGCGCACACAGATTACAAATGGGAAGTCGAAGCGTTCACGGTATGCGCTATTGAGGCGCGTGAAGCTCGCGTATTCATCGGGCGTCAGGCGATCCAGCCCGACTGACGATTGTTCGCTGGCGGACTCGCGTGTCAGATTCCCGGCGATAGCAGCTTTGCCCGCCAAATCAGGGTGGGCCTGGATCAAGGCGATCTGACGCTCCGCTGGCGCGTTCTGCACCGTCGCAAATAGGGACCGTGCCAGGTCCGGCACACTCGCGAACGGGCGCTCGTGCCAGGTCTGTTCGGCGATCCAGGGCGAGTGTTCGTATATGGTGCCGAGCACTTCGGTCCAGATAGCCTGATCCATCGCGTTCAGCGCCTCCAGGGTATATCGTGTGCCTGTCATCAGGTCCTCCTGCCAGCCATTATACGACCAACGACCAACGACCAGAACGACCGACGACCGACGACCAACGACCGACGACCGACGAAGTATAGTCGCTGATGTATTGAAGTACCGTCAAGGTAGTGTCTATGAGTGGCAGGGCGTGTGCGAAGTCCAGCCGAACGCAGCCGAACCTCAAAGAGTGTCATGCTTCGCCCCGCTCAGCATGACACTCCTCCGACGTTGCACAAGCCATTTCGTCAGTGGCGTAGTGTTGGCGTTTTACCCCTATCCTTCTAAAGGCATACCATGGGATTGGCTTGCAAGACCGACGCACATTACCTTCTGTGTATGATGCTCCGGTGGTCCGTGGTCCGTGGTCCGTTGGTCATAGATAGGAACAATGGCGCTCATTCTACGACGCTAAACTATGGTAGGATCGCGGCAGTAGGCGAGGTGGCACAATCATTGCCATTACATATCAGTTTGAAGCGAGGAACTATGCAGCGTGCATCACAGGAACTCGTCGCCTACGCTCGGCATTGGGGCAAACTGAGCCGTTCACGCATACACCGCCGTGCGCCGTCGGTCGTGGATATTGCGCCTGCCGCCGAGGACCCACGCGCACAATGCGTTACCTGGTTCAGCCCTACGCTTGGCGTCACGAAACGCCTCAATCTATATCTGCCACCTTCCTACGCCTGCGAGAACACCCGCTATCCAGTGCTGTATCTCCTACGCGGTCACGAGCGTGAATGGCTTCATAATCACCAGGACGACACACGCGATGGACGCAACGTACTTGATGTATACGAGGATCTGCTCCATCGCGGCGAGGTCGGACCGATGATCCTGGCTATGCCAAGCATGACCAGCGACGATGGCAACGTCCACGGCATTGGCATTGATTTCCTGAAACCCTGGCTCGGTACGCAGACCAGGGGCATTGGCACGGGTTTATGGGAATCCTACCTGCGCGATGACGTGATCGACCTGGTTGACACTCATTGGCGCACACTTGGGTCGGGGGAACATCGAGGTGTGGACGGCTTCTCACTCGGAGGCGCGATGGCGCTCAAGTTCGCCGCCAAGTACCCCACACTTTTTCGGACAGCGGGTGCCTACGATGGCACATTCTTGTATGCCGAAGGTCCCCAGGTGCGCGCCAGCGACCAATTACTCAACAACCCGATCTGGGAACCAGCCTTCGGGCGCCGTCGTAATCTTTACCATGCAGCGGCAAATAACGTCGCCAATCTGCTATTGCATGCCGATAGCACAGCGCTCCAGAACATCGTCTGGATGGTGCAGTATGGACCTGAACATGTCGAGCCCTGGGGATCGAACTATTATCGCGGCGAACAGGTCGTCAATATCCTCCGGCAGCGAGGCGTGCAGAACGCAGTCACCGATCCAGTGATCCCCGACGCGCAGCATACGTGGCACAACGCGGACACGCATATGCGCCAGACATTACCCGTTCACTGGCGTTATCTTAGGGCATCCTAGCAGAGTACCGTCAACGTCATAAAACCTGTCATCCTGAATGGAGTGAAGGATCTTTCCGGACAAGAGATTCGTCGCTCCACTCAGAGTGACACTATCGACCATGGAGTCGTCTTGAACAGGACTTTGTCGGAGCTCTGGGCATCCTAATCATATAAATTGAGCCTCGACAGGCTGTGCTAGTATCGTATGCAATGAAGTCGATGGTCGAGCGTCTGTGGTTATCGACAAGGAGCAGATATGCATCGTAGCCACCACCAATGGTTCAGTTCCGCACTTGGACGTTCTATGGAGTTGTTGGTATTCGGGCATCATGGTGCTCCCGTACTGGTCTTTCCAACCTCGCAGGGCCGCTTCTTCGAGTATGAAGACCGTGGCATGGTCGGAGCGCTTACCGACCATATTGAGCAGGGCTGGATACAACTCATTTGCGTCGACAGCATCGACGCGGAAAGCTGGTATTGTTCGTGGGCGCACCCATCAGGACGTGTCTACCGCAATATCCAGTACGAACAGTACATTCTCAATGAGGTCATGCCATTCATCCGCACGTACAACGGCAACCCATTCTGGATGACCACTGGTTGTTCATTCGGTGCATACCACGCCGTCAACATGGCGTTACGGAATCCCATGCTGTTCCGGCGCACGATCGGCCTGAGTGGCTTGTACGATCTTCGCAGTTTCGTGGACGGCTATTTCGACGACAACTTCTATTTCAATAACCCCGTCGATTACACTGCACACATCAAAGACGACCAGCACCGTTCCGCCTTGCAGAATATCGATATCATCCTGGCGACAGGACAGGACGATCCCAATCGCTGGTCGAACGAACAGCTATCCGCAAATCTGTGGAAGCATGGCATCGGCAACGCATTCCGGCTCTGGGACGGCTGGGCGCATGACTGGCCGTGGTGGCAAAGTATGATCAAGACGTACATCAGTGGACATGACTAGTGGTGCAGCATTTGCTCAATTTCCAACACGCTCGTTACGAGGTAAGGAGACTGTATGCCTAAAGAGGGTGTGAAAAACATTGGCGTGATCGTCGGTCGCGAATGGTCCTGGCCTCCGGCCTTCATCGACGAAGTAAATCGACGCGATGAGGGTGTCCATGCCGAGTTTGCCGTCCTGGGCGGCACCAAGATGAACGAACCCTGCCCGTATGATGTGCTGATCGACCGCATCTCGCACGAGATACCTTACTACCGCACATATCTCAAAAACGCTGCGTTGCAAGGCACCGTCGTGGTCAACAACCCGTTTTGGTGGGCTGCCGACGACAAGTTTTTCGGGGCTTCGTTGGCTGATAAACTCGGCATCGCGCATCCTCGCACCATCGCGCTCCCGTCACACTCCTATATCGACGGCATCGTCCCGACCGAATCGCTCCGCAACCTCCAATATCCCATCCCATGGGAAGACCATCTCGAATATGTTGGCGGTTTTCCCGTGATCCTCAAGCCAGCCTGGGGTGGCGGCTTCAAGAACGTCTACAAAGTCAACAACATGGAGGAGCTTTGGAGTGCCTACAATCAGACTGGCACCGAATGTATGATGCTGCAACAGTACATCGACTGGGATAAGTATTGTCGCTGTCTGGTGCTAGGCAAGACCAAGATTCTGGTGATGAAGTTTGATGCCAACGCACCCTGGCCTCACCGCTACTTTGTGGATCACGACTTCCTGACGCCGGAGGAAGGCAAACTCGTTGTCGACGGGGCGTTGAAACTGTGTGAAGCACTAGGCTACGACATGAACACCGTCGAGTTCGCGATCAAAGATGGCGTCCCGTATGCGATCGATTTCACCAATCCCGCACCGGACATGGATGTGAATTCACTCACGCAGCATTACTTCGACTGGGCGGTCAACTCGATGGCGGACCTGTGTATCGGCCTGGCGAAAGGACGCGACACGGCACCAACCACGGTGTATCGCTGGGATGCATTACTCAACGGTAGTGACAACGCGCTGGCGTCCACGCAACCTACAATGGCAGCCGATGTCGAAGGTCTCCCGCCTAGCGTCGAGGCCGAGATAGAAGGGACGACTGCCAGGAAGACCTCATCATAGGTGACCCTGTTCTGGCCTACACTCACCAGCCTACACAGTGTATGCTGGCCTGCTCTAGCTCAACCCTGTAGGAGACATGCCGATGTCGTTCATGAGTGAGGCGATCGATAGCTACCATGCGTTGCTTGACGACGACGGAGCACGTGAAACACAGTTATTGCTCGACGAGGCCCAACGGCGCGAGGGACTGTTCTTTGGCGTGCGTCCGATTGTATCGATTCTACGTCCGCACTTTCTGACAGACGCCAATCTCGCTCAATTAGAGAAGGTTTGCGGCGTCGTTGCCGTCGCCTCGCGTCAAGCGGTCGAACATGCCAGAGGACAACCCAAGCTCTGGAATCGTCTGGCGTTTACACCCGCCGAACAGGCAGTCATGGATATCGACCCTGGTTATGCAGAGTGGAGCGTCAGTTCACGACTCGATTCCTTTCTCGACAACGAGAAGGAGATTCTTCAATTTGTCGAATACAACGCCGAAAGTCCCGCCGCGATCGCCTATGGCGATGTCATCACCGACATCTTCTTTGACCTGCCCATTATGCGCGAGTTCCAGAAACGCTACAGTGTGACAGCGCTCCCAGCGCGCCCGCGTATGCTCCAGGCCCTGCTTGATGCCTACCACGAATGGGGCGGCGCAGGTGACCCACGCATCGCCATTGTGGATTGGCGTGGGCTGCCGACCCATTCCGAGTTCGTGCTGTTCCAGCGCTATTTCGCCGAACATGGCATCGAAAGCGTGATCTGCGCTCCCGAAGATCTAACATACGATGGTACGACGCTGCGCGTGGGTGACCGTCCGATCGACCTGGTGTACAAACGCGTGCTCACCACCGAATTTCTAGAACGCATGGGCGACCACGTACTCGAACACCCGTTGGTCCAGGCATACCGCGACCACAAGGTCTGCATCGCCAACAACTTCCGCGCCAAATTGCTCCACAAGAAATCGATCTTCGCCCTCATCAGCGATGACGAACTGACCGAAGCCGCCGGCATCGGCTCGGAGGAGCGAAAGCTATTGGTTCAGCACATCCCCTGGACGCGCTACGTCGAGCGTGGCACAACCATGTATCAGGGTCACGAAATCGATCTGCTCGAATTCATCCGCGCCGAGCGCGATCATCTGGTGCTGAAGCCAAACGATGATTATGGAGGTAAGGGCGTCAGTCATCGGCTGGGAAACCAGTGACGACGAATGGGAGCGCACCATCGCCGAAGCACTGGAATATCCCTTCGTCGTGCAGGATCGCGTCAACATCGCCTACGAGCCATATCCGATGCTCACCGGCGAACGCCTGGAAATCGCACGACGACTGGTGGACACCGATCCGTATCTGTTTGGCTCCGACGTACAGGGAGTACTGACCCGCCTATCCAGCGTGACGTTGCTGAACGTCACGGCGGGTGGTGGTTCGACTGTTCCGACGATGCGGCTGGCACCACGAGACGCATCCCAGGGAACTACATAAAGAGGTGCGTTGATGATCAGTCGCGATCCATATAGCCCCGATTTTCCGTTCACGATCGGGATCGAGGAAGAATATCAAATCATCGACCCCGAAACGCGTGAATTAAGTTCGTATGTGACCCAGATTCTGGAAGCTGGCAAGCTTCAACTCCAGGAGCGCGTCAAGCCGGAAATGCTGCAATCGGTGATCGAGATCGGCACCAATGTGTGCCGTACCGCCGACGAGGCACGCATTGAACTTGGACGGCCTGCGTTCCGATATCTCACGGCTGGCCACGGATAAAGGCAAGGCGATCGCCGCTGCCGGAACGCATCCGTTTTCGTCGTGGATGACCCAGGAAGTATTCCCACACGAACGCTACTACGGCGTTATGTCCGAAATGCAGGATGCCGCGCGACGGTTGCTGATCTTTGGGATGCATGTGCATGTCGGCATGCCCGATCAGGAAACCGCGATCCAGATTCAGAACGTCGCACGCTATTTCATGCCGCATCTGCTGGCACTGTCGACATCGTCGCCATTCTGGAGCGGTCGCAATACCGGCTTTAAGTCGTATCGCTCGGCGGTCTTCTCGACCTTTCCGCGCACCGGCATCCCCGACCGCTACGAGTCAGCCGGTGAATTCAACGCAGTATGTCGATCTGCTGATCAAGACCGGCTGTATCGACAACGGCAAGAAGATCTGGTGGGATATTCGTGTCGCATCCGAGCTTCGGCACGCTCGAAGTCCGCATCTGCGATATCGTCACACGCTTCGACGAGGCCGTCGCGATCGCAGCCCTGATCCAGGCAATCTTTGTCAAGCTGTACAGCTTGTTCGAGCGCAACCTGACCTTCCGCGTCTACCGGCGGGCGCTGGTGCAGGAGAACAAATGGCGTGCGATGCGCTACGGCATCGATGGCAAGCTCATCGACTTCGGCAAGCAGGCCGAGGTGCCAATGCGCGATTTGACCGAGGAACTGCTCGAATTCGTCGACGACGTAGTCGACGACCTCGGCTCACGTGCGCTGATCGAAGGTCCGATCAAGCGTATCCTGAAGGAAGGTACCAGCGCCGACCGACAGTTGCGCGTATTCGAGGAAACGAACGACCTGAAAGCCGTCGTCGACCACCTGATCAAGGAAACCCTCATCGGCCTCGAGGATATCCCTTCGTCCCCCATCATCGGAGCCTGAACCTCACTCGTTGCAACAACATGCCGTCGAGCCTCCGGTATACAATCAGGGGCGCGACGGCATGGCTCTGTTCGCTTATCCTATACGCTACGACGGAACATCAACGCTGACAGTATCGACCGCATGTTCCTCACCTGGCTCCTGCGTGACTCGCTCGATTCGCAACCCCGCTTTAACTTTCTCGACGATCACTGTGTCGTCAGGCTGTAAGCGACCTGCCAACAATTCCCGTGCGAGCGGATCGAGCAAATGCCGCTGAATCGTGCGCTTGAGCGGTCGTGCGCCCCAACGAGGATTATAGCCAGTTTGAGCGAGAAAGCGTCGCGCCTGTGGCGTTATGTTAAGCTTTAGCTTGCGGTCAGTCAACCGTTCGAGCAGCGCATCAAGTTGGATATCCACTATCTGGCTGATTTCCGATTCGCCTAGCTCGCTGAATACCAACGTTTCGTCAAGCCGATTGATGAACTCCGGCGAGAAATGCTCTTGTAAGGCAGCCTCAATCTCAATCTCGTTTTGTGCCGCGTCGTCGTCCAGGTCCGGCATGATGTTGCTCGTCATCACGACAACGGCGTTCTTGAAGTTGATCACGCGCCCCTGCCCGTCGGTCAACCGTCCATCGTCCAGCACCTGCAACAGAATGTTGACGACCTCGCTGTGAGCTTTCTCGATTTCGTCGAGCAGGATGACCGAATACGGTCGTCGTCGCACCTGTTCGGTCAGTTGCCCGCCCTGATCGTAGCCGATGTAGCCAGGAGGCGAGCCAATCAAGCGCGATACGGCGTGCGCTTCCATGTATTCGGACATGTCCAGCCGTATCAATGCATCATCATCATCGAACAAAAACTCGGCAAGCGCCCGCGCTAACTCAGTCTTACCTACGCCGGTCGGTCCCAGGAACAGGAACGAACCTAGCGGGCGGCGCGGGTCCTGGATACCCGCTCGCGCACGTCGGATCGCGTTTGCAACCGCAGACACAGCGGCTTCCTGCCCCACCACACGCAAACTGAGGCGGGCTTCCATGCCCAGCAAGCGTTCCATCTCGCCCTGCAACAGCGAGGCGACCGGAATACCCGTCCAGCGCCCAACCTGCGCGGCGACTTCTTCTGCCGTAACTTCTTCGCGCAAGATCATACCGTTAGCGTGCAGCACACGCACGGCTTCCTCCTGCGTTACCAGATCACGTTCGAGCTGTTGTAGCGTTCCGTACTTTAGCTCAGCCGCTCGCTCGTAGTCGTATTCACGTTCAGCAGCCTCGATATCAATACGGACGTTTTCGATGTGCTCTTTGAGGCGCGAAAGGCGCGAAATAGCCGAGCGCTCGCCTTCAAGCCGCGCTTCAAGCCCCGCCTGTTCTTCTCTCAGGTTTGCAAGCGTTCGTTCGATGCGGCTCAGGCGCGTGCGTGACTGCTCATCGGTTTCGCGCTTGAGGGCCTCGCGTTCGATTTCCAGTTGCATCCGTCGCCGCTTAATATCGTCCAGTTCCTTGGGATCGCTGGTCATTTCCATGCGCAGCTGCGCGGCGGTTTCGTCGATCAGGTCGATCGCTTTGTCGGGCAGGAATCGATCGGAGATATAGCGATCCGCCAGCGTTGCGGCAGCAACCAGTGCGCCATCGGTGATGCGTACCGCGTGATGCGTCTCATACTTTTCGCGTAGACCGCGCAGGATCGAGGTCGTTTCCTCGACTGACGGTTCGGACACATGCACCGGCTGAAAGCGCCGTTCAAGTGCCGGGTCTTTTTCGACGTGCTTACGGTACTCGTCGTAGGTCGTCGCGCCGATAGCATGGAGTTCGCCGCGGGCGAGCGCCGGCTTAAGCATGTTTCCAGCGTCCAACGAGCCTTCGGCTGACCCCGCTCCTATGACGGTATGCAGTTCGTCAATGAACACGATGATCCGACCATTCGATGAAACAACATCCCGCATGATCGTGTTGAGCCGCTCCTCAAATTGCCCACGATACTGTGTTCCTGCCACCAGCGCTGCCACATCGAGCGCCACAATCTGTCGATCGATCAATGCGCCAGGAACATCGCCACGAACGATACGCTGGGCAAGCCCTTCCACGATCGCAGTTTTACCAACGCCGGGCGGCCCGATCAGCACCGGATTATTTTTCGTACGGCGCGATAACACCTGGATCGTGCGGCGTATTTCGCTATCGCGACCGATCACAGGATCGAGCAGCCCCGCTCGCGCTATGGTCGTTAAGATTACGTCCATAGTGTTCCAGAGCAGCGGAAGTATTTTCTGACTGCGCGGGAGGCACATACGTCGTATTACGCAAACCCGTAAACACTTGCTGGAATCGTCCCTTTACCTGGTTGAGCGTTTGTAGCACGCTCACAGTCGCGTCGCGATTATCGGCTAACGCCGTGAGCAGGTGTTCGGTAGAAACAAAGTGTTCGCCTTTGCGGTCGGCTTCGGCCTCTGCCAGATTCAGGGTTGCTATAAGACGGGCGCTGTGTGCAGGGTGTCCATCGCCCGTCGTGGGCATGCGTGCAAGCGTCGCCTCGACCTGCCGCACCATCGGTACCGCCAGACCAAGCCGTGCGACAACCTGCGGTACAACGCCATTGGTTTGCTGGAGGAGCGCCAACACAAGATGTTCGGGTTCGACCAGAACATGGTGACGCTCCATAGCCTGTGCCTGGGCAGCATCAAGCGCTTCCCGAGATTTCGCGGTATATCGATCATCGTTCATACATCAACCATGCTAAAAGCAAAGCGGATCGTTAGGAGAAACGACGACCGCATCGAAAAACTGTACATTCGAACGATTGTACGTTCGTTGGCGACCGTTTGTTGCGTGCGCTAGGGTTTGACCGGGGCAGGTTGCACCGGCGCACGATCCGGCACATCGACGATCATGGCCGATGACTTGATTTGCAACTCTTTCTCAAGCTCTGTGATGCGCTTTTCGAGCTTCCTGGCGTGTAATGATTGTGCGATACGGCCGCGTAAACTGGCGAGGATCGTCAGCACAACACCCGCCAGCGCCGAAATCAAGATGACGACATACAATGGCACGGGTCCTGTTTGCATATTGAAAAACTCAATTCTCACAGGCTGAGGATTCTGAGCCCCAAACAACGCCATGACCAGCGCAAGCAGAATAGTGACAACCAGCAAAATACGTCCCACCGCAACCTCCTTTGAAACGACAAACACCTAAACGGTAAAGTAATAGATAGGTCATCTTGTACGATCTTCAACACCACATGTATGTTCTAGACAAGCAACAAGCATGCTAGCGTTAGCATGCTTGCGGTCGTTCAAAATGGCGTATAGTAACGGGTAACAGATAAGCGTCGCGCATCGCGGCACGGCTCTCACCGTTCGCGTTCAGGCGTCCGCGCGATAGCCCCGCCGTTGCAAGGCAGCCTCCGCTTCAGCCCGTTCGTTCCAGGGCAACTTGCGCCCGTTTTCGTAATAAATGCAGGATTCGTGGCCTTTGCCAAGGAGCACCACGATATCACCCGGTCGCGCATGGTCCAGCGCCGTTTCGATGGCGTCGCGGCGGTCAGCGATCATGGCGAAGTCGCGTCCCTCATGCTTGCCCATCGCCCGAATTCCAACCGCGATCTCTTCAAGAATCACCTCGCGATCTTCGTCGCGTGGATCTTCGTCGGTGATCACCAGGAAATCGCAATAGCTCGCGGCGATGCGGCCCTGAATCGGTCGTTTCTGGTTGTCGCGCTCGCCCGCCGAGCCGAACACGGCGATCAGCCGTCCGCTGGTGAGCGGTCGCAACATCTCCATGATCTTCTCGAACGAATCGGGATTATGCGCGTAATCGACGATCACCGTAAATGGTTGGCCCTTGCTCGACGCGCTCCATGCGCCCGGTCACACCGTAACAGTTCGGCAAGCGCGGCGCGCACAGCCGTCGAACGATAAGCCTTCGGCCGCTCCAACCGTCAGTGCCGCCAGCGAATTTGAACGTTGAACATGCCCGGGAAGTGCAGCGCGACTCGACCTGTGCCCCACGGCGTCTGTGCGATATAGGTCGTGCCGTCGCGGGTCAGCTCGATGTCTGACGGCACGCACCAGCGCATCGGGATGCTCGATACCATACGTCACCTGCTCGACGTTCGGACCAGCAGCGTGCAGGTACAGAGCAGCAAACGGATCGTCAAGGTTGACGATGGCAATCTTGCGGCGCTTGTGGTCGGGGGCATCCGGCGACGTTTCGCTCAACATCTCGAACAACCGCGCCTTGTCGCGGCGATATTGTTCGACGCTGCCGTGATAATCCAGATGCTCGTGCGTCACATTGGTGAAGACCGCCACATCGAACTGGCAATCGCCCAGACGATTCCAGTCGCGGCGAGAGCGCATGCGACGAAGCTTCAACCACGGCATAATCGCAGCCTCGGCCACCATCTCGCGCAACGACGCCTGCACTTCGAGGGCTTCGGGCGTCGTCTGGCGCGTGGTGTTGTCCCACCAGCGTTCGACCGATCTTGAAATGCGCCGTCGTCATCATGCCGCTCTGATGGTTATCGGCGTCCAGCACATACGCGCACAGCGACGAAGTCGTCGTCTTGCCCTTGGTGCCGGTCACGCCGATGACGCGCAAGTCGGCCGCCGGGATCGCCGTAGAATGTCGCCGCGATCGGCGATAGCGCAACCCGCGAATCCGGGACCTGGACCAGCGCCGGACCGTCGACGATCGTGACTGCCGCCGGATTCTGATACACGATCGCCGCCGCACCACGCTCGATCGCCCTGCGGATATAATCGTGGCCATCGACGTGGCTGCCCTTGATCGCGACAAACACATGTCCGGGCTGCACCGTGCGCGAATCGTAACTCACGCCGGTCAGAGGTCGTTCGCCAGCCGGTCGTGCATCCGCATAGCCGCTCGATCAGTGTATCAAGACTGTCATGTTCATCGTTCTACCTTGCTAGGCCGAACCGTTCGGCGACGCCACAACCAGTAGACCGGAGCGCAGAAAGACCGCGTCGTAGGCTGGAAGATAGCGCACGACGTCGCCGCCCCAGCCTTTCTTAAAGCGATACGCGCCATACAGCGGATGCTGCTTGGCTTGCTCCTCGATACGTGCACGTTCGGCTTCATCCGCGCCCACCATGCCACCGACGATTTCAGGCACGCCCCATAAATCATAGGAACGGCAGCCACGTTCACGCATCCATTGGATCGTATGCCACTGCAACAGATGGTTCGCGCCACTTTTGAGGCCATCGGCGGTCGAAGCGCTGTACATGTACTGTCCTTCGTGTCCGAAGGCGAACACCAGAAAGCCCGCGACATCAATGCCGTCGCGGTGCGAGCCAGCAACAGGCGCGCATCATCGCCCGCCTCGTGCCAGGCTGACTCGATAATACTCTCGGCTATGGATGGCGAACTCGGCGCGTGCCGCTGTCGCCTCCATCAGCCCGTAGAACGCATCCAGGTCGGCATCGGTCGGTGCCAACATGCACGTCGACACCTGTGCGCTCGGCACGGCGCACATCGGCGCGATGCCCTTTCGAGAACGCCGCGAACAGTTGATCGGGTGCGGGTGCGAGATCGAGGTGGATCGAGGTACGCGGTTGTAACGGCTCGGCGGTCCGAAACCCTGCCGTTTGCAGGAAGCTATGCAGCGTGCGCGATTCGGTCGTGTCTTCGCAGACATTCGGCTCCAGGCGCAGGAAGGCGGCACGACGACGGCGCGCGAGCCGGCGCAACGCATCGAGCAGCGCAGTGTCGATGTCAGGCTCGCCCGCGAACATCGGTCCGCGTGGCACGTAACACACCGACAAACCCATGAACGAGCGCACCAGCATTTGGGCGGCAGCGCGTGGCGTGGCCTCGCCAGCAGCCACGATCGCCACCCGCACGGGTGTCCAGCCAAACTGCGACTTTGAATTCGCCCCAGGCCCAACTCTGTAAAAAGTGACCATGAGGATGAGCAACGACCAGCGCATCCCATGACGTCACGGTCTGTGCATTCGGTTATGGCAAATGTCATAGCACCAAGGGCTATGCACGAGTGAACCCAGGCATTCATTCGTGCATAGCGTCCGGTTATACAAGGCGTGACGGATCGGCAGCGAATTCGAGTTCGGTCAACGCCTCAGTCGCGGCTTCCTGCCGAGCCGGGTTCTCGTCGTTCGCCAGACGGCGCAGCGTGCGGCGTGCCGCCTCGCCACCGATCTGTCCGATTGACCAGATCGCGGCGGTGTACACTTCGGTGTCGTTGCCGTCGGCGAGATCGAACAGCGACGGCAGTAGCGACGCGGCATGTTCGCCATATTCACCAGTAGCACGCGCCGCCTCGTAGCGATGCGAAGGTACCTCACTTGCAAGTTCGGACGCTAGGATCGGCAACCATCGAGTATCAAGCGAATGACCGATCGCCACGAGCGCACTGGCTTTCAACAGTTCGTTGCCGCTGGCATACGAGCGCCCGATGGCCTCATCTATATCGGCGCCATGGAAGTATCCAGCGCTTTCTAACGCACGGCGTCGAATATCGACCGGAAGGTCAAGGTTGTTTGCCGCCCCCACGATAGCCTTGCGTAATTGCGCGGCATCGCTTGCACGCAACTCGTCGAGCGAGGCACGCAGAGCAAAATGTCCCAAACCTACAGCACACGCGGCACGCACGCCCTCGTCGGTGTCACGTTCGAGCATCAGCAGGAGTTGGCGCATCGTACGTGGCCGGTCGTCGTCCCACAATCCTTCAACCGACGTTTCACGCACTTCTGGGTCGTCATCCCGCAGACACGCCGAAAATACGTCACGATAATCGAACTCAGCGTTTTCTTCCGCGATCTCGATCAGTGCATGGACGATCGTACGGCGCCGCGTCTCGTGAATGGTTTTCCAACGTTCGTAAAATGCGTCCTCGTGTTCTCGTCCGATGTCAGACAGCTTACGCAGGTCACGATGCGATAACTTGCGGTCGCTATCACCGACAATCTGCAGGACGTTCTCAAAGTCACTTGTTGATTCGTTCATACCTATATAAAGGGGATGGGATGGAATCGCTCACGGCATGCCGTTCAGCGCTTCCATCCCATCGAATAGCAAGCCAGTGATTATTCGTCGTCGTCGTAGGCGAAAACGTCTTCTTCAACTGGCTCGACTGTTTCGCTGGTTTCCTGAGGAGCAGGCTTGTAATACCAAGCCCCTACCGTCGTTTCGTCAGCATAAAACGCCTCGTCATTACCCAGCAACTGTTGCAAATATGTACTCGATACTGGTCGGAGCACATTAACCGACATCAACAATTCGTCGAATGTGACCCAGTACAACGGCTCGTCCTTAGAACCTAGCTGTTCGCCCACGGTTTCAAACACGTGGGTCAAGACAACATCGGCCTTCTTACGGTCAGTCATAGGCAACGACTTCAGATTACGCAACTTGTTGTAGCGTGACTGGCTCGGCATCCATGCTTCGTCAACCTGAGCGTAGTAGGTGACGGGGACATACACAAACTTATTGCGCTTCTCGTCCAGGTGCAACAACTTGGCTTCGGTTCCCGAGGCTTCGTCATAAGCAAGAGTGAACACATTCGCTTCCTCGGTCGGGGCAATACTGATCGTCACACCAGGGACCAGGTATTCGCGGAAGAACTCGGCGAAACCCCAGACCCAGCCACCACGGTTACCGCTCGAATAGCGCACTTCGCACAGGAATGTGTTGTACTGCTGCGGGTTACGATATTCGATGCGAACCACCGACGAGCGCTGGTCGTCCAGCAATGGTACAGGCATCACGGCAGCGAATGCCTCAGTCAACGGCAGCACGCCGTATTCCCATTCAAAGAACGACAGGGTGTGCATAACAACTTCCGGTGTCACCTCCTGCTGATCCTCATAGCCTTCCACGAGATAGCTCAGCAATTGACCCAGGTCGCTTGCCTTAACCCGCTTGCCACCAATGACGGGCAATCCCTTGGCAGACCACAGATTCGCACCAGGCATACCGACGAACTCAAAGTCTTTTTCGCGTGCGAGCCGATAGTCGAGCGCGAACCGAACGACATCGAAGTTATTATTGTTCGGACGTTCGCGGTACAGGTCGGTCAACACCGTCGTGTCGAGCACAGGCTCGCCTTGCTCAACGATGAAGTCGCGAATACGTCGCAGATCGTTCTTACCAAAATTAGGCAGTGCGTCCTGCGGATAGTACATATCGCCGAAGCTCACGACACGCCGTAACGGATCGTCCTCTAAGGCGCGACTGATCTCGGCCTGAATTTCAATGCCATGCTCTGCCAGCAACGTTTCCAACGGCAACGCCAGATCAACAGCAACGCCATCGCTCAGGATGATGCTGGTCAGGGGTGCGCTCGGTTCGGGGTGTACGGTCGCCTTTTCTACCACTTCCTCAACCGGAGCCGCCTCTGAAGGTACCTCCACAGTCTTTGCGGCTTCCACGGGTGCTGGGGCGGGTTCCGCCACGGGCGCCGTTTCCGGTTGTCCGCGCCAATAGGGCGAGATCAACAACGGCTCAGGCGCGGGAATGTGTTGCCGCACGGTCGTGACAATATTGCTCATATCGTCGACAGGCAGCGGATCGGCGGGTTCGTACAACCGTGTGCGGAATGTGTGCTTGGTGTCCAGGGTACGGCCAACGGACAAGCCGCGTCGTGTTGTCGAAACCAGCATGCTTTCACCACGCTCTTCGACCTGAAACACGTTCGGATTCTGCTTGACCATAGCGACGATGCGCTTCGTCAGGTCATCGGCCGAGCCACCATCCTGCGACGCGAGATACGTCGCAAGATTTTCCACGGATTGACGGATCAAAGCATCGTTACCGTACAATGAGCCGTAGGCGCGGGTCATGACGTCGAAAACGCGCTCTGCCAGGGCCTGCTCATTGGCGGTACCTGCGAACGAGGGACTTTCGATAACCGCTTGTGTCATTTATGAACTCTCCTCAACACCCAGCGCACGTTTGAGAATCGCGAGATAACGCTCGGTCAATATTTCAAGAGGTTGTGGATGACCCGCCTGCCGTAGCCATTGAATCAACTCTTCAATCCCGGTTTCACCAATTCGAATATTTCTTGCATCCATAGTGTGTACGCTTCGCTCCTTCCACAAGACGGTCAGTATCGTCAACGTGGGACAGCGCAAAAGAGAATAGCCGCCGTGCGGCTACCTTCCTTTGCGCTTTGCATCTTGTGGTAGTATAGCATGCCGCTTTGGAGGCGGCAAACCTGCTGCATTACTTGTCTGGTTTACCCGTTCGTCACAGTGTATTCGTTCTTGACGGGCATGTGTTGCCCTGCTACACTTGGTCATTATGGAACTTGATATCGTCAGGCGCAACACGCAAAGCGCGGGGAAATTGTTTAGCTACTGGTCTGCTCTTCGACGAGGCGGGCTGGGCGAACGATAACGAGCAAGTCCACCAACGATTTCGAAGAGCAGCAGAGGCGATAACCTCTGCTGTTTTTGTTTGTTCCGCGTCGAATAGGGCGTACAAGGAAGGCGTGTTCAGATGTTAGATTTCGAGGAATTCGACTCCGCAGTCCAACAAAGCTATCCTAAGACCCGCAACCTGCGGATCGCGGAGATTCGTCCGCTTATTCCACCGGCGATCCTCCAGGAACAGTTGCCGTTGACACGCGATGGCGCGGTCGTCGTCAGCCGCACCCGCGAGGAAATCATCGACATTCTCGATGGCAAGGACGATCGGCTCATCGTCGTCGTCGGTCCATGCTCGGTCCACGACCCGGAAGCCGCGATCGATTATGCCAGACGGCTGAAGGCGTTGAATGAGGAACTATCCGACGACTTGATGCTGGTCATGCGTGTGTACTTCGAAAAGCCACGCACGACGGTCGGATGGCGCGGACTGGTCAGCGATCCAAATCTCGACGGCACCTATGCCGTGAACGACGGTCTATACCGCGCCCGCCAGTTGTTGCTGGAAGTCGTCGAACTCGGCCTCCCGACTGGATGCGAGTTCCTCGACCCAATCTCTCCGCAGTTCTTTGCCGACACTGTATCATGGGCGGCGATTGGCGCACGCACCACCGAATCGCAGGTTCACCGCAACCTCGCGTCAGGCTTATCCATGCCAGTCGGTTTCAAGAATGGCACAGGTGGCTCGATCCAAATGGCGATCGATGCCCTACGAGCAGCGGCGGCACCGCACAGTTTTCTGAGCGTCACCGAGCAGGGACTGGCGGCAATTGTCACGACTCGTTCCAACCAAGATTGCCACGTCGTGTTGCGCGGCGGTCGTAACGGCTCGAACTACGATCACGCGAGCGTGCAACAAACGCTGGAGTTGCTACGGAACGCCAAGTTGAAACCACGCGTGATGATCGATTGCAGCCACGACAACAGCGGCAAAGATTACCGTCGCCAGCCGGGTATCGCCAACGAGATCGGTGAACAGATCGCGGCGGGTGAAGCTGGCATCATCGGCATCATGCTCGAAAGTTTTCTCGTCGAAGGTCGTCAGGACTTCAAGACCAAGGAAGAACTGGTCTATGGACAAAGCATTACAGATAGCTGCATGAATTGGGATACAACCGAGCAGGTGCTACGTGGCCTGGCCACCGCCGTACAACAACGGCGCGGCACATAGCATCATCTGGCTGCGTATCAGCCAGCAAGCGTGTTACTGATGAAGCAGTATTCCTGATCGCACGCACCGCAGCGTCCAGGCGCGCCACCACCTTTTGTATGTGGTGACACGCCTGGACGCTGCGGTGCGTGTATTCGTTAATTTCTAGTAGGGTAATTGCGCGTCGCGTTAGCGTGCAACCTCCTGCGATTGCTCCTGTTTGAATCGTGATCGCACATCATCAGCAAGATGAGCGGGCACGTCCTCATAATGCGAGAAGTTCATCGCGAATGAGCCGCGCCCCTGCGTGATCGAACGCATATCGCTGGCATAGCGTTGGCATTCCGCCAGCGGTACATGCGCCTTTACGACCGTGTGGTTTTCCACCGAATCGACGCCCATGATACGCCCGCGTCGCGTATTGAGGTCGCTCATAATATCGCCGGTGAACTGGTCAGGGACGTTGATCTCCAGCTCGTAGACTGGCTCCATCATCGTCGGCTGCGCCTCCAGCGCGGCCTGCTTGAAGGCATGATTGGCAGCCGCGACAAAGGCGATCTCCTTGCTATCGACCGGATGCTCCTTGCCGTCGTACACCTCGACCCGCACGTCAACCAAGCGGATTGCCCGCCAGCAATCCCTCGTGCATCGCCTGACGCACACCCTTTTCCACCGCCGGCATAAAACTACGGCTGATCACGCCGCCGACGATCTGCCATTGGAAGTCAAGCGGGTCCTCGCGTGACGGATCGGGTTCGAGCGGTGCAACCCGCAAGGCGACCTCGGCGAACTGTCCCGCCCCGCCAGTCTGCTTCTTATGACGATAGTGGGCGTCGCCATGACCCCGGATCGTTTCCCGGTACGGGATGCGCGGCAGATCGATGTCGATATGCACGTCGAACTTGCGCTTGATGCGCTCGGCGATGCTGGCGAGGTGCGACTCTCCCAGGCCCGAAAGCAGCGTTTCGCCCGTGATCGAATCGCGGCCAAGCTGCAACGCCGGGTCTTCCTCCATGATGCGGTGGAGGGCAGTACTCATCTTGTCGAGGTCAGTCTTTGAGTGTGGCCGCACAGTTCCAGTAAATACCGGATGCGGGTACGGCACGCCGCGAATCTCGATCGGGCGATCGTGCGAGCATAGCGTATCGCTGCTGGTCGTATCGCCCAGGCGTGTGATCACACAGATATCGCCCGGACCGACTTCATGCACCGCGACCTGTTCCTTGCCACGTACCATGTAGAGTTGTCCGATGCGCTCATCTTTGCGCGTTCGGGCATTGAACACAGAAGAGTTAGAATGGAGTTGTCCTGAAAAGACGCGCACATAGCTGATCTTGCCGACATGGGAATCGGCCATCGTCTTGAAGACCAGTGCCCCCAGGATTTCGTTGGGCTCTGGCTTGAGTTCGATTGTTTTGCCCGTCAGCAGATCGGTGGCGCGTTCGGTCTTGCGTGCGGTCGATGGGAAGCTATCCAGAATGCCGTCGAGCAACTGCGCCATGCCTGCCACCTGCGTCGCCGATCCGACAAAGACCGGCACGATCGTGTGCATGCGTATGCCATCACGGAACCCCTGCAGCAACTCATCCATCGTCAGGGCATGCGACCCACCTTCCAGGTACTTCTCGATCAGATTGTCGTTGGTGACTGCGATCTTGTCGATCACTGCATCGCGGTGGGTTTCGACAGTCGCCAGCATGTGCGGTCGGAATATCGGCTTCGGTGTAACTTCCGTCATGCTTGTCGCTGTTGAGCCGAGGCACGCTCGCGCCGCAGCGAAATGATGCCCTTGAAGGTCGCCTTGCTCGCTCATCGGAAGTTGCATCGGAACGGAAGCTTCGTCGAGCAGGTCGTGAACCTGAGCGGCAACACGTTCGAAGTCGGCGTTGTCGCGGTCGAGTTTGTTGATGTAGATCATGCAGGGGACGTTGGCTGCGCGTGCGGCCTGATAGGCCAGTTCCGTGCCGACTTCGACGCCAGCCGCCGCATCGACAACGATCACCGCGCCATCGAGCACACGCATCGCTGCCGCGACTTCGGAGGCATAATCGGCGAAGCCGGGGCAGTCGATCAGGTTGATCTTGTTTTCTTTCCATTCGAGCGGGGATCACGGAGAGGTTGATCGACATACGCCGCTTTTGTTCATCGGCATCGTAATCCGAGACCGTCGTACCGTCCTCGACGCGTCCGAGGCGCGTACGTCGCCTTGGTGGTGTACAACAGCGCCTCGACCAGCGTCGTCTTGCCGCTGCCACCATGACCGAATACGCCGACATTGTGGATTTTGTCTGGGCCATAGGTTTTCATGCACTCCTCCTTGAGACTTTGAAAACAAAACAGGCCGTGCGTATCGCACGACCTCGCCAGCACTATGGATTTTCCGCAACCCCGAGGGCATCACCTACCAGGCAGCGTGCCGCATCGTAGGGATCAACCTGATGGGTCCGAACACGCTCGACGACCTCCCGGCGTCGTGCTTGTGGGATACGTGGTACGAATCATATCAAGGACCATCTGCTGCATGATGGCTGTCGACTTCGCGCTCGGATCGTGCGCGTTGTTGCTCTACCAATGTGCCGGACGCGATACAGAAACGCGCGGTGCGCTTCCACAGCATCCACCACATCGCCGACGTGCTCACCACGTGTCGCGACGGTCAGCAGGATCGGCACCTCCCAGGCAGACGCTTGTTCCCAGCAAGATGCAGCATCTGACGGAGGTGGTTCCGCACCTTTTCGGCATCGGGGCGATCAGCCTTATTGACCACGAAGACATCGGCGATCTCGAGAATTCCGGCTTTGGTCGCCTGGATGTCGTCGCCCAGACCCGGCACCTCGACGACGATCGGTCGTATGCGCTCGCATGAACAATATCGACTTCGGCCTGTCCCGCGCCCACTGTTTCGACGATGATGATGTCGAAACCCGCCGCATCCAGCACGCGCACCACATCGCTTGTTGCTTGCGCCAACCCACCAGCGTGCCCACGCGTCGCCATCGACCGCACGAACACACCGGCGTCGCCGCCGTGCGGCTGCATTCTGATGCGGTCGCCGAGCAGCGCACCACCGGTAAACGGCGACGTGGGATCGACCGCGACAATCGCGACCCGGCGGTCGCGCCTACGCCATTCGGCGGCGAGGGCGCTCACCAACGTCGACTTGCCGGCACCGGGCGGTCCGGTCATACCAACCGTCCAGGCTCGTCCAGCATGGGGATAGACCTGCGCCATGACCCGGCGTGCATCGGCGCCGCCATGTTCGACGACCGAAATCAGCCGTGCGAGCGCGCGGCGATCACCCGCCAGCATGCGGTCAATCAAGCCCACCGCACACCTCGCGCACGTTCATAGCTCGGCCCTGCTGAAACGTTCGGGCGACACATTCGCGTTGATAAACGAAACGATATCGTGCATGGTCGTGCCAGGGCCGAAAATCTGGCGATGCCATGGTCGCGCCGCAGCGTCTCGGCGTCGGCGTCGGAAATGATGCCGCCGGCGAGCACGAGGACATCGGTCGCATCGGCGTCATGGAGGAGACGCAAGATGCGTGGAAGCAGCGTCATATGCGCGCCGGACAGGATCGACAGGCCGATCGCATCGACATCTTCCTGAAGCGCGGCGTCCACGATCATCTGTGGCGTTTGCTGCAAGCCGGTGTAGATGACTTCCATTCCGGCATCACGGAGGGCGCGTGCGATGACCTTCGCACCGCGATCGTGACCGTCGAGGCCAGGCTTTGCTATGAGCACGCGAATCTTGCGCTCCATCGCCGTTCTATACCTCCGCTCGGCAGTGTAGCACCGGCGTCGAACCGCGTGCAAACCGCTACGATTTGCTCTTACCGTTGCGGCGCGATGGACGCCGCCCAAACAACATGCCGGTCAGATTCATCCGGCTCGACTTCCTGCATATTGCCATGGAAGGCGTCCTCGCCCGGTCGCGCGTTAGGCTCGCGACCGCAGCCAGTCCTCACGCGCTCTCATAAGCTCTTCTCGAGCAATTCCGCAGCGCCTCGGGATCGCGCATCCGCGTCTGCAGTTCGCGCAACGAGGCGATCGACCGTTCGATCCAGCCGTCGAGCGCATCGGCATTGCTGACCAGTATTTCGGCGTTCGGCCTCGGGTTCGCCTCCGGCGAACTCGGTCATGTTCAGCAGTCCCTCACCCGCAATCGGCATGATCTCGCGCCAGCCGCCGCTCGAGCCCACCGTGTGCATCAGTGCGATCGACGACGGCAAGCGGCAAATGTCCACCCGCCGCGACGTAGCTATCGTGTTCGGCCGCATCGATGTAATAGGGCTTGGCACCGATCGCGCTGATCGAGGGCCTCCAGCGCCATCCAGCGCGCTGCTGCGCGTGCGCGGTAACGGCACCAGACAATAGATGCTATCGCGGAACACATCAGGGGTAGCTTCGCGGATCGATGTTCCACCGATCGCGACCAGCGGATGGCCACCGATAAACTCGGCGGTACATGGGATCAGCTCCTGAGCCCACGCGAAGCGTCTCGTCTTTTGGCATCCGATGTATCGGTGACGATCGCGCCATGCTTCAGCACTGGACCGATCTCGTGAGAACACATCGCGCAACTTGGTCAAACGGGACACACACAAACACGACATCGGCTTCACGCACCGCCGCCGTCAATGATCGGCTTCAGCGTTGTCGATGGCCAGCCGTCCTCGTGCATCGCACATCGCACGCTTGTTGGCGTCCCAGCCGGTGATCGCTGGTCGGCCCGTCGAGAGTTCCTTGGGATCAAGCGTACCGAGCGCCAGCCCCAACGAGGCTCCGACGGCACCAAGTCCAAGAATCGTGATCTTGAGTGGCATATTGTTTCTCCTTAGCCTTCCGGCGCGACCTGCGACAACAGCAGCATCTCGATCAGCACGATGACGGCGATAAACAACAGGCCGGTCAACGGCGATAAGCGCCCGCAATGCAGCCAACACCATCAGTCCTACCATCAGGATACCAAGTTCATACGCCTGTCGTCGGGCGCGGCGCATATCCAGTTGCTGCAGCGTTGGACCCAGACGCGCCGACCACCGATCACGGTCAGCGGAAGCGCAGCCGCAGAAACAGCGTAGAACAGCGCCAGAAAGAACAACAGATACACCGGCAGATCGGGCAGATCGAACAACCAGCCAACCGGAGGTCCGGCTGGCGGTGGAGCAAAAGCCAGGATGTACCCCAAGAACGTCCAGCCCGTCACACCCTGCACGGTCAGTCCCGGCAAGCCGAGCCGGAATTCAAGGGGCACGAACGTGAACAACGACGCAATCACCCATACCACGACGAACGTCAAACGCGGCGAGGAGAGGCGCGGAGCCATCGGCGACGATCCCGTGAACAGCAAGGAGAGGGCAACGATCCAGCATAGCACCGCAACGCCAATGATCATGGGCGTCCAGCGCCAGCGCAGCGCCCAGGTCTGTGTGGGTTCATCATCTGGCAGATTGGGGGCAGGTGGCTCAGGCTCAGGTGGCTTCGCCGAACGGCGCGGTGCGAGCAGTTCGGGCAGCGGGATCAGTGATTCGGACCGAGCACCCGAAGCAGACTTACGTGCGCTCGCGGCTCTCCTTGGTGCGGGTGGCTGTACCGCGTCAGCAGAGCGAGCGACAGGTCGACGCGTTCCCGCCGATGCCGTGCGTAGGGGCGGCCCCTGAAGAGCAGACGGCGGCTCGCCATTGGTGGGACGCGAGCGAAAACGCCGCAGGGTTTGCGCGAAACGCCCGTGTTCCGAAGCCTGTGTGCGCCCCGGTGCTGTCTTATCAGGTTTACGCTCGGACGACATGTACTTGCCTTTCTCGCACGACCAACCAATGACCAACGACGCAGGGATGACAAACTACCAAATCATGCCCATGCAATAAACGTCGAAGCGGACAATACATAGCGCCAGCCTTTACAGCGCCGATACTTTCGCGCTGCGCTGACGCAGCCAGTGATCAGCCAGGACCAACAGCGTCATCGCTTCGGCGACCGGAACGAGGCGCGGCAGCACTGTCGGATCATGGCGGCCTTTGACGACGATCGGCGCGGCTTCGCCGTTGCGGTCGACGGTTTGCTGCGCTTGTGCGATCGAGGCGGGAGGTTTCGCGGCGATGCGCATGATGATTTCTTCCCCGCTCGACATGCCACCCAGGATACCACCAGCGTGGTTCGTGGTCGTTCCTATCGTACCATCTTCACGGCGCACGAATGGATCGTTGTTGGCTGAACCACGACTGTTGGCGACGGCGAACCCATCGCCGATCTCAAACCCCTTAATCGCCGGAATACTCATCATCGCTTTGGCAAGATCGGCATCGAGCTTATCAAAAACCGGTTCACCCAATCCGACGGGAACGCCACGAGCACGAATCTCGACGATGCCGCCCAACGAATCTAGCGAGCGTCGTGCCTCATCGACCAGTTCGACCATTTGCTGCGCGACAACGGGATCGGGGCATCGCATGATGTTGTTCTCGATTTCGGATTCATCGATCACGTTCGCCCGCAGGTGCATCAATTGCAACGTGTAGGCGACGACCGACACACCTACTGTCGCGAGCAACTTGCGTGCGATCGCGCCCGCCGCGACACGCCCAATCGTTTCGCGCGCCGAGGCCCGCCCGCCGCCGCGCCAATCGCGCACGCCAAACTTGGCATCCCAGGTCCAATCGGCGTGACCAGGTCGATAGAGTTCCTTGATCGCCTCATAGTCACCTGGACGTGCGTTCTCGTTCTCAACCAGCATCGCGATCGGAGTGCCAGTCGTGACCCCCTCGAACATGCCGGACAGAATTCGTACACGGTCGCCTTCCTGACGTGCCGAGGTCATGCGGCTTTGGCCCACTCGTCGCCGATCCAGGTCGTGTTGAATCTCCTCTACGGCGAGGGGTAAGCCCGCCGGGCAACCATCCACGACCACGCCGACACCGACGCCATGTGATTCACCAAAGGTTGAAAGCCGAAACAGCGTTCCGAAACTACTACCGCTCACGTTGTTCACTTCCTGACACGCCTTGGGTGTCATGCACATCAGGCAGGACAGCCTGTTCGTTGGCGTCATGCTTGATCAATTCACCAGTTTCTTCGGCATCGTCGCCCATCAGTGTGTAGACATCAGCGAGCGCTCGATTGTACCGTCTATCCTGCGGCTTTTGCTCCACCGCCCGCTCCAACTCTCGCGCCGATGCCCACAACCAACCGCGTCCCTGATACAGTTTGCCACGCTTGAAGTGAGCGCGCGCTGGCATAGGTTCGTCTGGTATGCGGACGCGCACACGGCGCGGGAAAAACTCGCGCCGAGCCGCGATGGTCAGTAACAGCATCACGACGAAACCAATCAGCGCAGGAGCTAGCGCCCACAGCACGATTACATCGGCGTTGAATCCGTTCACGGCATCAAGTTCAAGCCGTCCACCGTTCCACAGCACCGCGATCAAGGCTCCCGTGCTCGCAATCAGCAGCAGCAGCGTGATGATCTGTAACACGAAGATCGCACGCCAGCGGAACAACATGCCGAGAACGAACAGGATGCCGAGGATGGTCAGCACAGACGCGGCGACAATCGTGCCATTGGCGAGTTGGGACAGCATCGCAAGTGGCACCGCATTGCCGAGCGGCGCCGAACCGCCAAGGGCGACAATCGACAGGCCGATCTTGCTCGCTCCCTCCTGGATACGCGGGGCTTCACCAAGCGCCCACCAGGCCACAACCCCTGCCGCCACCGCGATCAGCAACCACACCAACGACAGAAACCAGCGTGTGATGCCCGCACCGATACTGCGTCCAGCATCCACGATCAACGGATATTGGCATCGCGTACATGCAGTATCGCTGATGTTGGTCCATTCGCCGCAATACGGACAACGCAATTCGGGATCAGCGCCGCGTGGGATCGTCGGCTCATCGGTCAGAAAGACGTCATCGGTCGCGACGGAATCCCCACCGCTCGTATCAAGCGGCAAGGTCGTCACACTATCAGCGGTTCCGTCCGTCGGTACAGGCGTGATACTCAAGTTGGGATACTGCTTATCCAGCCAGTATAACCCTTGCGCTGCTCGCTCGTTGGACGGATCGAGCGCGACAACTCGCTCCAGGGCGCGATATTGCGCGGCGGGATCGACCTCGACACCACCCAGCCATAACCACGCATCGACGTTCGCTGGCTCATCCGCCACGATACGATGAAGCATCAATTGAGCTTGTTCACGCTGCCCTGAGCGTGCGGCTGCGATAGCGTCCTGAAGACGCCAGGGTGAATTATGTTCAGTCATGTCACCTGCACTATCTGGGACGCTGCCCAATCACTTTGTCGACACTGATCTTCGACGCGCTGATACACTTTTAAGGTCGTGCGAGCGATTTCACGCCAATCGTACCGCTCGTGTACATCATTCCAGGCACGCTCGACGCGCTGCTGTGCTGCCTCCGGATCGGCGAGCGTAGCGTTGATCGCCCATGCCAGCGATGTGGCATCGCCAGGATGCGCGGTCATACCGTTATCGTACAGCCGCACGACTTCGCGCAAACCACCCGTCGCGGCGACAACTACCGGACAACGATACGCCATCGCCTCCAACGCCACAATCCCGAACGGCTCATACAAACTCGGGAACGCGGCGACATCGGCGACGCCGAACAGACAATCCCGCTCCTGGTCGGAGATGAAGCCCGTGAAGTGCATATATGCTGAAACACCATGCTCCACGGCATATCGACGGAGTTCGTCCAACTTGGGGCCTGTTCCAGCGATCACGAAACGCGTTCCAGGGTGGCGATCAAGAATGGCGCGTGCCGCCTCGATCAAAACCTGAATACCTTTTTCATGTACGATTCTACCAACGTAAAAGACCAGCGCCTCGTTATCTTTGGCCCAGCGGCGGCGGAAGATCGCACGTTCGTGGTCTGGTGCAGGCTGGACGACAGGCAACACGACACCGTTGAGTATTACGTCGATTTTGTCGAGCGGCAGGGTAAAATCAGCGTGCAGTTGTTCGCTCATATAGCGGCTGACCGTGATCACCCGCCACGCTTCGTAGCTTAGCCTCCACTCGATCGCATCGATAGCGTATGCTTGCGCCGTACCAGGATGCCCCTGCCAGCGTCCACGCTCGGTGCTATGAAAGGTGACGATCAACGGGATACGTAAGGCATGTTTGGTGGCGATGCCGCACGCGGCGACCAGCCAGTCATGGCAGTGAACCAGATCAAAGGGACCATAAATTACGTTGACCGTCTGTACCGCACCGATGAGAACATCGTTGATGTCCCGTACATAGGCCAACCAATCCCCTTCAGTATGCGCTGGAACGTCCACTCGATGCACCATCGCACCGTCAGCGAGTTGTTCATGCGCGAGCACATGCCCAAAGTTCGGGGTCACCACATGCACTTCAACTCCCTGCCCGGCGAGCGCCGTCACGAGTTCAAGCACATGTTTACCTAATCCACCAACCAGATGTGGGGGATATTCCCAGGATAGTATCAGCACACGCACACGAACGATCCTTCGCGGCTTTCGAAACGGGAAAGCATCAACTTCCAACGCTGCTGGTATGTACTAGTATCAATCGTTGGAGTTTCGGGCATATTATAGCATCGACAAGCCGCCCCATGGTCATAGAACGAACCACACAATACAGCGCCAGCCTTGGGGCTGGCGCTGTATCCACAGCTTGCTTGACTATGTTGCTTAGGAGCCGACAATACGCACCCAGCGGCGACGTCCGACTTGCAAAACATGTTCGCCTGTGGCTTCCACCACCGCATCCACACCTTCGACCTTCTCACCGTCCAAGCGCACACCACCACCGGCGATCAAGCGGCGGGCCTCGCCACGCGACGGCGCAAGGCCAGCGTCTACCAACAGGTCGATAATGCCAGCCGATGCCGCGATACGGTGTTCCGGCATGTCAGTCGGGGTCTCGCGTTCCTGAAAGCGACGCTTGAAATCGGCCTCGGCGTCACGTGCCGCATCGGGGCTGATGAACTCCGTCACGACCTCGTGTGCCAGACGCATCTTGAAGTCGCGTGGATTGACCGTGCCATCGCCATCGCCGCCTTGATCTCGTCGATATCGTCCGTCGGCACGTTGGTCAACACCTCGAAGTACAGTGGCATGACGCTGTCGCTCAGCGACATCAGCTTGCCGTACATATCCTCGGGCTGTGCTGTGATGTCGATGGTGTTGCCCAACGACTTGCCCATCTTGAGGTTGCCGTCCGTGCCAGGAATCAGCGGCACCAGCAGCACCTGTTGTGGTTCCATGCCCAGGTCCGCCATCAGTTCGCGTCCGGCAAGAATGTTGAACTTCTGGTCAGTGCCGCCGAACTCCACATCGGCCTTGATCGCCACCGAGTCGTAGGCCTGCAGCATCGGGTACATCAAGTTCAAGCATCGTGATCGGGCGACCCGAATCGTAGCGCTTGCGAAATGTTTCATGCGCCAGCATCTGCGCCAGCGTGAAGCGCCCGACCAGGTTGAAGGTACCTTCCAGCGTGAAGGTCCCGAACCATTCGCTCTGCCAGCGCACCTCGGTGCGTTCGCGGTCGACGATCCGGAAAAACTGCTCCATGTACGAACGAGCGTTATCTGCGACGGTCGCGGCGTCGAGCCGTGGTCGAGATTCGTCCTTGCCCGATGGATCGCCGATCTGGGCGGTCCAGTCGCCGACGATCAGCACAACCTCGTGTCCAAGATCCTGGAACTGACGCAGCTTGCGCAGGCCGACCGCATGTCCGATATGCATATCGGGCTTTGACGGATCGAAGCCTTGCTTGAAGCGCAGTTTGCGCCCGCTCGCAAGTTTGGCGCGCAGTTCGGACTCGACGATGACCTCCGACACGCCGCGCCGGAGCAGTTCATCCATGTTCATGCATGCATCCTTTATCGTTGTGCCGCACCAGGCGACAATACCATTCGCGCCCATAGCATAACAGAACGAGGCGGATATTCGCCTCGTTCTTCCATCTATAGTTACCTGATCCGTGCTGACAATCAGGCGGCGACTGGCTCCTCGGCTTTTTCTCAGTTTCTTGATCGTCTTGCACTTCGGATAGCCGGTGCAACTCAGAAACGGACCATAGCGTCCCTGCTTGAGCGCCATCGGCTTGCCGCACTTCGGACATAGCTCGTCGGTGATCTGCGGCGGTGGCTTGGGCTGTCCGCTGCGATCGAGCTTGACGATGTTCTTACATTCGGGATAGCCGGTGCAGCCCAGGAACGGGCCGAAGCGTCCCTTCTTTTCCACCATCGGCTTGCCACACTTGTCGCACATATGCTGGGTGGTCGCTTCGGCGACCGCCAGCGTTCCCTCGCTGGTTTGCTTCAGGTCGCGGGTGTTCTTGCAGTCGGGATAGCCAGTACAGGCCAGGAACATGCCATAGCGGCTCTTCTTCACCACCATCGGCTTGCCACACTTATCGCACGTCGCATCGCCGTCGTCGATCTCCGGCTGCACTGCCAGCTTGATATGTCCTTCGCTATCGCGTTCCAGATCGCTGGTAAACGAGCAGTCAGGATGGCGCGAGCAGGCCAGGAACTCGCCACGCTTGCCGAGTTTGATCAGCAGCGGTGCGTCACAGGTCGGACACGTCAGGTCGGTTTCGATACCGCCGCCCTTGACGCTTTTCATCTCCTGCTGCGCGATCGCCAGCGTGCGCTCGAACGGCTCGAAGAAGTCACGGATCACCGGCACCCACTGCCGCTCGCCCGCCGCGATATCGTCGAACTGCTGCTCCATCTGCGAGGTGAAGTTGTAATCGACGATATCCGGGAAGTGCTGCACCAGCAGATCGTTGACGACAGTTCCCAAGCATCGTCGGCACCAGTTTCTTCTCGACCGCCTGGACGTACTCGCGCTCGACGATCGTCGCGATGGTCGGCGCGTAGGTCGAGGGCCGGCCGATGCCCAATCGTTCCAGTTCCTTGACCAGACTGGCCTCGGTGAAGCGTGGCGGCGGCTGCGTCCAGTGCTGCAATGGCAGCAGTTCGAGCAGGCGCAAGCACTTCGCCCTCGTTCAGCGGCGGCAGCAACGCTTCTTTATCTTCGTCGTCCTCGCCTTCGTCCAGACTGACGTTGTAGACTGCCAGGAAGCCAGGGAAGCGCAGCACCGAGCCGGTCGCCCGGAACACGTACGGCGTGGCGGTATCGCGTTGCACTTTGGCGGGCAACCCACGTCCGGCTGCGATATCGACGGTCGTAGAATCGAAGACGGCCGGAGCCATCTGCGACGCGATGAAACGTTTCCAGACCAGATCATACAGGCGGAACTGGTCGCGGGTCAGCACCGGCCGCAGTTCATCGGGCATGCGGCGGGCACTGGTCGGACGGATCGCCTCGTGGGCTTCCTGCGCTCCCTTGGCCTTGGTCTTGTACGCGTTCGGTCGCTCAGGCACATACTCCGCACCGTAGCGTTCGCCGATCAACGCACGCGCCTCAGCCTGCGCGTCTTTACTCACGTTGAGCGAGTCGGTACGCATATAGGTGATCAAGCCGACCGTGCCTTCCGAGCCACCAATGTCCACACCCTCGTAGAGCTGCTGGGCGACGCGCATCGTGTTCTTGGCACTCATGCCCAACTTACGGGCGGCTTCCTGCTGCAACGTCGAGGTGGTGAACGGCGGCGCAGCCGAGCGCTTCTTGTCTTTGCGCGTGATCGTCCGCACGGCATACGCCGCACCATCCAGATCCTGCACGATTGCATCGGCGGCTTCCTGGTTCTTGATCGCGAACTTATCCAGCTTCTTGCCAGCGCGTTCGATCAGCACCGCACGGAACTTCTGCTCCTTGGCGTTTGCTTGGCCAGGTCGGCTTCGATCGTCCAGTATTCCTGGGGCTTGAAGCTGTCGACCTCGCGCTCGCGCTCGACGACCAGTCGCACCGCGACCGATTGGACACGGCCGGCCGACAGACCGTGCCGCACCTTGTCCCACAGCAACGGCGACAAGCGGTAGCCGACCAGGCGGTCGAGCACACGCCGAGCCTGCTGGGCATCGATCAGATGCTGATCGATCTCGCGGGGATGGCGATCGCATCCTTGACCGCATTCTTGGTGATCTCCTGAAAGGTCACACGATACACTGGCTTGCTCTTCGGCGATCTTGAGCGCCTCGCGGACATGCCAGGCGATCGCCTCGCCCTCGCGGTCGGGGTCGGTCGCCAGATAGATCTGCCGAAGCGTCTACGAATCGCCGCCTGCAGCTCTTTTACCGTCTTCTGCTTGCCCTCGGAGACTTCATAGTCCGGCGCAAAGTCATGCTCCATGTCCACGCCGAGTTTGCTTTTGGGCAAGATCGCGCACATGGCCCATCGATGCCGTACTCGATAGCCAGGACCAAGATATTTTTCAATCGTCTTCGCCTTGGCGGGCGATTCGACGATAACGAATTTGTCTGCCATTGGACCTCGTTCCGCAGCCGGGTCGATCCTGCAATCTACCGTCCGCTTCCTTTATTTGTAGTACGCCTCGTCAGTGGGATTTGGGATCTACAACATCCAAAAATGACCTGCCACCGCTTGAGCGCTCAAAAACTATACGGACGCGATCCTGCAATGTCAAGCCGGGTTTCTTCATTCGATTGCATTTTTCAAGCAGAATCACGACGAAATTCCCCTCAGTTGGCCCAGGAAAGGGGTCATACCCCTGCTCACCGTTTTAATAACTGAAGGACGATCGCTAGGGCGACCAACATAATTGGTACATGTTGCGTGTTACCGTCTTTGATTTAGTGTCATTCCTGGCAGCATTACATGTCTAGGCACCGCGTTCAACCATCATTCTGAGTCGCGCGGGAAACGAGCAACACAACTTCTTGAACTCGATGCTAAATACAAGGCGACGTACTCTTACATTATCACCTCACGTAGCACCATTGTACAGTCCAGTGCTTGACACGTCAGGGGTGCGTCAACGTCGTGAAATCTGTCATCCTTAAACCGCAGTAAAGGATCGTTCCAAACGAGAGAGAGACTCTTCGCTCCACGCAGAGTGACAATCTCGCGGGAAATCGTGTTCTGGATCGGACTTTGACCGAGCCCTGTTGACACGTCAGGGTGGCGGAAGTCCAGCAGAAGGCAGCCAAAACTCACATTGTCATGCTGAGGCGCATCGAAGCATAACAGGTGTCCAACTCTGCAAGCCTTGTATGACATTTCCTTCAGGAGCATGGATGACCCCTGGAGACTGGTACAGACCGGGGAAGTACCTGGCGAGCATTGGTTACGGATGTCGAGCCCGAAAGTCCGTATGAACGAGTGTCGGCACTGACGACACGCTACGTCAGTGCTGGTGTAAGTACACCCAAAATGGTTGACGTGGGCAGGGGCGCATGGTATGATCCACATTCCGAAAGCCCCGTTTGCATCACTGCGAATGCCGGGTTTTTGATGTTGTATGTTGGCTTAAGCAGGAGAGCTACGATTAGAGACCAAAAAGCAAGAATCAACGGGCGCATCCGTGTGCCTCAAGTACGCCTCATCGACGATGAAGGCCAACAGGTCGGCATCGTTCCAACCATCCAAGCGATTCGGATGGCTGAAGAGAGCGGATTGGATTTGGTAGAGGTTGCACCGAACGCAGACCCACCAGTTTGTCGACTGATGGACTACGGGAAGTTCCTCTATGAACAAGCGAAGAAAGACCGCGAAGCGCGCAAAAACCAGAAAGTTGTCGAAGTCCATGAGGTGCGTTTGCAGCCCAACTCCGACAGCAACTATGTCAACGTGAAAACAAACCAGGCTCGCCAATGGCTCGAAGACGGCGACAAGGTAAAATTCACGGTACGCTTTCGCGGGCGACAGCTCGCACACACCGATATTGGTGTGGACATGCTCAAAGACCTGGCTGAGTCGTTACGCGATATAGCGGTGACTGAACAATTGCCGCAGATGGTCGGAAGATCGCAGTCGCTTGTGCTTGCGCCATCGCCCAAATCGTTGAAGCGGTCATCGGATCGAAGTTCTCAGAGCAATGCAGCCCGCCCGGTTTCGACCGAGCCTGAGGTAACTGAAGGTTAACAATGCCGAAGATGAAGACCCACAAGGCAGCGCAGAAACGTTTTAAAGTGAACGGCGCTGGAAAACTCATGCAGCCAGTGGGGCCGAAAGGTCACTTGCGCCGGAACAAAAGCGCCCGCGTCAAGAACCAACTCGACCGCATGATGCTGACAGACAAGTCGAACGTCAAGCGTATTATGCGAAAGCTGCTGCCAAACGGCGTAGCCTAGTCATAGAGCGTTTCGACACACATTATCGGATTTTAGAGGTGCACGACGGTTCCAAAACCGGGTACATGCCCGACCGATCGCGCCCAGGAGTGAAAAGACATGGCACGCGTTAAACGCGGCACAATGGTACGGAAGCGCCACAATAAACTGTTGGCGCAGGCAAAGGGATTTCGCGGGAATCGCAGCCGGAACTATAAAGTTGCCCACGAGGCAGTTATGCGTGCGCTGTCGTATGCCTATGTGGGTCGCCGCATACGCAAGCGCGATATGCGCCGGTTGTGGATCGTTCGTATCAACGCCGCAGTTCGCCTGCATGGCATCAGCTACAGCCGCTTCATCAACATGCTCAAGACCGCAGGTATCAACCTCGATCGTAAGCAACTCGCTGACCTGGCTGTACGTGACGTAGCCGCCTTTAACCTGCTCGTAGAGCAAGTCAAAGCGGCGTAGCGGCGTGTGATCGACCCGATCACCAGCAGTTCCAATCCACGTATCAAACACATCCGCTCGCTGCTCGCGAACCGCAAGGATCGCAGGCAGGAGCGGTTGTTTGTGATCGAAGGCATTCGGCTCGTCGAAGAAGCATTGCGAACCGATAGCACGCTCACGATGATCGTCTACGATGCTGACCAGCTTGCTTCGACCGAACGTGGCGCGGCGCTATTGGAACAGATCGCTGACCGGAGCGGCGCGTTACCCGCAACCGCCGAAGTCATCGCCGCAGCGACCGATACTGTGACACCGCAGGGCGTTCTTGCCGTTGCACGCTGGCCTGAGCTACGACCAACCGCGCACGGGGCTCCAACTGGTGTTGGACGCAGTGCAGGACCCCGGTAACGTCGGGACGCTCTTGCGGACTGCCGAAGCGACTGGCGTTACCGATGTGATCTGTATGCGCGGCACGGTCGATGTGTATAGTCCCAAGGTCGTGCGGTCGGCGATGGGGGCGCATTTTCGTCTCCCGTTGCAACAGGATGTGCGCTGGGACGAGCTAGACATCGCGCTCGGTCCTGCAGATAACATCTACATCGCGGACGCCGCTGGCAGCGATGCCCTACTACGCCGTCGATTGGCGTCAACCGTCGGTGCTGATCGTTTGTAACGAGGCCAACGGTGCCAGCGACGAAGCGCAGCAGTGGGCGACGAAATCGATCGCGATTCCGATGGAAACTGCCGTCGAATCGTTGAACGCAGCGGTCGCAGGAAGTGTTATTCTGTTCGAGGCCGCGCGACAGCGTCGGCTTGGACGGTCATAACGGTACACGGCGTCCGATGATGCCGTTTTACAACTGAATAAATAAGCGTTGACGAAGCAGAGTGATAGCTGGTCCGACAGGGAATGCTGGTCGTGACTGGAAGCCAACATCGGAAACTGGCTATCGCGTGTTCTCTTCCGAGCTGAGTGGTGAAGGCGTGCATCGCACGTTGGTAGTCATTTCCGGGGCGTCCGCCGATAACGGACAATGAGGGTGAGCACCACGCATGCGTGCGCTTGCCAAACCAGGGTGGTACCACGGGCCGCACTTCGTCCCTGACGAGCGTGCGGCTTTTTGTTTTTAAAACTCAGTTTACTGCAACCGCTGGTTGGGGACGAGCGAGGGAGAAACACAATGATCGAACAGATCGAACAACTCCAGACACAGGGTCTGGAAGACCTGCGTGGGGTGCAGACGCTTGAAGCGTTATATGCCTGGCGCAACCGCTACCTGGGCAAAACCAGCGTGTTCAGCGAGATCAGCCGTGGCATGGGAAAACTATCCGCTGAGGAACGCCCTATCGTCGGGCAGCGTATCAACGCCGCCAAGCAAGCCCTGCAAGCTGCCTTCGACTCATGCGAGGAGGAGATCAAGCAACACCAACGCGAGCGCGAACTGCGCGAAGAACGAGTCGATGTGAGCTTGCCAGGGCGTCCGGTCACTCCCGGCAGCCTGCATCCTACCACCCAGATCATCCGCGAAGTCGAGCGCATCTTCGCCCAGATGGGCTACCAGACCTGGGACAGCCGCGAGGTCGAAAGCGACCTGTACAACTTCCAGATGCTCAACATTCCGCCTGATCATCCATCACGCGATATGTGGGACACCATGTACATTCGCAGCGAGGGGACCGATGAACGTGTTGTGCTGCGCACGCACACGTCGCCGGGACAGATTCATGCGATGCGCCATTTCGCCCCGGGACCGACCCGCGTGATCCTGCCGGGACGTTGCTACCGCTACGAACCGGTGGACGCACGCCACGAGATGACCTTCTACCAGTTCGAGTTCCTGGCGATTGGCCCGAATATCACGATGGGCGACCTCAAAGGTACGCTCGATGCATTCGCGGTGGGCGTGTTCGGTGAAGGCACCCAGTCTCGGCTGCGACCATCGTACTTCCCGTTCACCGAGCCAGGAGCCGAATTCGATGTGTCCTGTGCAATCTGCAAAGGCAAGGGCTGCGGTGTGTGTTCGTACACCGGCTGGGTCGAGCTAGGCGGTTGCGGCATGGTGCATCCCAACGTACTGCGAAACGGCGGCTACGATCCTGATGAGGTGCAGCGGCTTCGCCGGTGGCTTCGGCTTCGAGCGCACGGCAATGATGCGCCAGAGCATCGACGACATTCGACTGTTCTTCGCAAACGATCTGCGCTTCCTGGAGCAATGGGGCCAGTGACCCTCGCCAACGCGGGACGTGCCGCAGCACGAACCCACGATTGGACCTGG
This sequence comes from uncultured Chloroflexia bacterium, assembly GCA_963790835.1. Taxonomy (GTDB): domain Bacteria; phylum Chloroflexota; class Chloroflexia; order Chloroflexales; family Kallotenuaceae; genus JBBSGA01. The sequence continues at coordinate 1,241,465 of CAWBPU010000001.1, read as the reverse complement.
ACCAGCAAGCGCTGGCTGTTGCCACTTGTGATCGCGGCATATGTAGGGCTGGGCATCGTCTGGTCGTCGATCCTGCCATTGGGCGAAGGACCGGACGAACCCGCCCACCTCGCCTACGTGCGCTTTCTGGCGACCGCAGGACGTCTGCCGGTGCAGGGCGACGATGCAGCAACGAGTGATGTACCGGGAGAAGGCCACCAACCACCGCTGGCATACGCGCTGATGGTCCCGGCCGTCGCGTGGTTGACGCCCGACACATCGACCACGCTGCCCGGAAATCCGGAGTTTCGCTGGAACGGCGGAACACAGCGCAATGCCTACCTGCATGGCGTGGTGGAAGCACCACCGTGGAGCGGAGGTGTCCTGGCATGGCATCTGGCGCGGCTATGTTCGGTAGCGCTCGGCGCGGTGTCGGTCGCCCTATGCGCGGCGACTGCACGCCAGTTGTGGCCTGATCGCATTAGCCTGCAAGTGGGTGCGGCGGCGATCGTCGCGTTCAATCCACAGTGGGTGTTCCAACACGCACTGGTGTCCAACGATCCGTTGACGATCATGCTGGGGTGCCTGCTGGTGTACCTTGCGGTGCGCTGGGTGCAACAGCCGGTGTCGCCACGTACAGGCTGGCATGCTGCGGCGATGGGTCTGACGTTGGGACTACTGCTCATTACCAAGCAAAGTGCCCTGGCGCTGGTACCGTTGCCGTTCGCCGCCCTCATGCTTGGCAGTGGCAAGCGCATGGCGCAACTGCGCCACGCTGCAGTAGTGGCGGGAACCAGCGCAGTGGTGGCAGGCTGGTGGTACATCCGCAACGAAACGCTGTATGGCGATCCGCTGGGCCTTCAGGCATTCCAGCAGACGTTCGCGACAGGCGATTTTTCGTATCGGAGTTGGCAGAACTGGCGCGATGGCGGCTGGAACCTGCTACGGTCGAGTTGGGGCGCGTTCGGCTGGCTCACGCTGCCGCTGCCCGACGGCGCGTTCGCCCTCATGCAGGTGATCCTGCTGGTGGCATGTGCCGGAATACTCGCTAGCCTCGGAACAACGGTCTGGCGCGGTCGGAGCAGCGGCATATTGCTGCTCGTGCTGGCGCTCGTCCTGGTTGGCATTTGGACGGTCGCCTTCGCCTTCACCGCCGGGGCGGTGGCATGGCAGGGCCGCTTCCTGTTTCCCGCCGCACCCGCCATCAGCATTATCCTGGCGCTGGGGTTATGGCATGCTCTGCCGCGACGTGCGGGGTTGCTCCTGTTGCCAGCCGTGTGTGCGGTGCTGGCAATGGTGCTACCGTTTAGCTTAATACGTCCGGCATATGCCACACCCGCATTGAAGGCTGCCGACATTCCACACGGCAACGTCTACGCCCGCTTCGATTGGGGTTGGAAACGCGCCTTCGAGCTACAGGATGTGAGCTTTAATCGTACCGTTGCAAGCGGCGACGATCTAGTCATCAACCTAAGCTGGCATCTAACTGAGCAGGTAGACCGTCGATGGTTTGTGTTCATCCACATCGTCGACGATCAGGAGAACATTGTCGCCAAGCGCGACGAGCAACCGTTGAACGGCACACACCCCACCAACACCTGGGTGGTGGGCGACTGGTATCGAGATGTACAGCCAGTATCGCTCACAGGCGTCGCCCCTGGCACCTACCATGTGCGGATCGGCATGTGGAATCCTGACGACGGCGAAAGGTTGGGCGTGTACAACGAACGTGGCAGATTGACTGGAGATTTGATCGAGGCAGGCGAAGTGGTCGTCACCGCGCCTCCGACACCATAAGATAGCCCGCGCTCGCAGGAGTGCGGTATATAGGAAGGATACTATGCGCGTTCCATTATCATGGCTTAAAGAATACGTCGATGTCACCATCACGCCGGAGGAACTCGCCGAGCGATTGACGATGGCTGGTCTTGAAGTCGAAACGATCGATTACATTGGCGTTGCGGCTCCACCCAACTCGCCGTGGGCTCCCGACCTCTCGAAGCCAACACCGCCCGACCATATCCCGTGGGATCGCGAGCGTATCGTCGTGGGCGAATTGTTGGAAGTCAAGCAACACCCGAACGCGGACCGGCTCACGATTCCGGTCATCGGCTATGGTGAAGGCCGCACCCAGGAGGTCGTCACGGGAGCACCTAACATCACGCTGGGTATGTCGGGGCAGAAGGTCGTGCTGGCGCTCAACGGCACGCGCCTGATCGACGGTCATAGCGACACGCGCCAGTGGGCGACGCTCAAACCGTCTAAGATTCGGGGCGTGCGCTCCGAGGGCATGGTCTGCTCCGAACTGGAACTTGGCCTATCGGACGAACACGAAGGCATTATTATTCTGCCCGACGACGCCCCCGTTGGTATGCCTTTCGCAGATTATCTTGGCGATGTCGTGCTTGACATCGCGATCACACCGAACTTCGCCCGCGCCATGTCGATTGAGGGCGTCGCACGCGAGGTATCGGCGCTGACCGGTGAGCCGTTTCATCCTCCGATGAGCGAAGTCAACGCGACGGGACCGAGCGTCGAAGGACGTGTGACGGTCGAAATCGAGAACCCCGATAGCTGCCCACGCTTCGTCGCCGGACTGATCGAGGGCATTACCATCGGCGCATCGCCAGCCTGGATGCAGCGTAGATTGACGTTGGCAGGTATGCGCCCGATCTACAACATTGTCGACGTATCGAATTATGTCATGCTCGAACTTGGACAACCAACGCATACCTTCGACGCCGACCATGTCGTCGACAAGCATCTAATCGCACGTCAGGCACGCGATGGCGAACGCCTACGTACGCTCGATGGAACAGAACATACCCTGCATCCCGGTCAGATTGTCGTGGCTGATCCACGTGGGGCGCAATCAGTGGCGGGCGTCATGGGTGGTGAGCAAACCGAGGTCAGCCACCAAACGACGAACGTGCTGCTGGAAGCCGCGTTGTGGAACCAAACGTCAATCCGGCGCGCCGCCCGTGCGCTGCGGTTGCCGTCCGAGGCATCGCGCCGCTTCGAGCGTGGCGTCGATCCGGAACTGCCGCCTCGTGCTGCTATGCGCTGTTTGCAACTGATGCAGCAGGTTGCCGGAGGCACTATTGCCGCAGGGCTGATCGATGTATACCCTCGCCCGGCCCCACAGCGACGATTAGAACTTCCGGTCGCCCAGGTCCGGCGTCTGCTCGGCATCGATATCGCGATCGAGGTCATCGCCGATGTACTACGTCGCCTTGGTTTCGATTGCGAGGTAGGCGTCGATTCGGTGCTCGTCGAGGTGCCGTCATATCGCCTGGACGTTACGATCGTGCCGGATCTGGTCGAAGAAGTCGCCCGCGTCTATGGGTACGAGAAGATTCCGACGACGCGCCTTGGCGATGAACTGCCGGTCACCTATACTGACACCATCCTGGTTAAAGAACGCGATGTCAAGGATACGCTGGTAGCCTTGGGATTGCGCGAAGCGTTGACCTATTCGCTCACCAGTCTGGCCACGGTGGCACGGTTTGAAGGCGAGGCCCCAGACCCCAGGGAGTATCTACACGTCGAAAATCCCTTGACGCCGGAACGAACTGTTATGCAACGCTCGTTACTGCCTGAACTCGCGACAGTATTCACTGCCAATCTGCGCGAGCGTTCGCGCGTGTGTCTGTTCGATGTTGGACGTGTCTTCTATCCCACCGATGCACTATTGCCTGACGAACTCCGCCGTCTGGCGATCGTCATGGCGGGCGACCGCGCCCCGACTTCGTGGTTCGGCAAAGAGCAACCTGCTATCGATTTCTTCGACCTCAAAGGTGTTCTTGAAGCGCTGTTTCGCCGTCTGGGCATCGTCGATAAGGTAGCATGGGAGATCGCGGACGACCGCCGGTTTCACCCTGGTCGTTCGGCTACGTTGCGCGTGCCGGACGGTCGCACGCTCGGCATCGCGGGTGAGCTTCATCCTACGACACGCGAACGCCTTGATCTCGACGTTGACCGCGCCTGTGCTGCTGAACTCGATCTCGATCTGCTATACAGCATGATCGAATCGGCGCACTACGAAACGATTGTGCGCCAACCTGCGGCGTACCAGGATATTGCGGTTATCGTTGGAGAGGATCTTCCCGCCGATAAGGTGCGTGCCGTGATCGAAGCCAATGCCGGAGCGATGATCGAGCGCGTCGAACTGTTCGATGTCTACACCGGCACGCCGATCCCTGAAGGTCAGCGTTCGTTAGCGTTCCGCATGGTCTTCCGCGCTCCTAACCGCACGTTGGAGGACGCAGAGATCAGCAAGATCAGAGAAAAGATCACTCGACGGCTACACAGCGAACTAGGCGCGACAGTGCGCGTGTAGGGTTGCCCCGGCACTCGTATTGTCTCTAAACGCAGGAGCGGCGAAGCATATGCTTCACCGCTCCTGTGTCATCGCCTCAATCTTCGGTGGTCTGTTTCTACCGTCGCAGTGCCGAGATTTCCGGCTCGCGTAATGCTACTTCCAGCGCCTCGCCTAGACGCACGCGATACACTGGGACACGTAGTGCCGCAAGGCGACTGAAAATACCCGCCGTGCCGGGAACGCTGCCGAATGATTCGGGGTCGATGTAGATGACCACGATACGGATACCGCGATACAACAGTTGCTGGATACCGTTGACCCACAGCGGATCGAGTGCAGCGGTGACGACGACGGCGGTCGATGAACGGGTGAACTGCGTCACTTCGGCAGCCAGCACCTCAGCCAGTGGATGCGTGCCATAGGCACGTAGCATCGCCAGGGATTCCAGAATCTTATATAACTGCCGTGCTTCGCGTTCGGGTGGCAGCACTTCGCGATGCTGTCCCCAACCCAACAGGCCGACGTTCCGGTTTTCGCTCAACAGGCGTTGTGCGACCGACGCGGCCGTACTGACAATGTATTCCTCGGTCGATTCGGCAACGCGAATGTCGTGACCCGAGCGTCGGTCAAAGTACAGCGTGCGTTCCTCGCCTGCCACCTGCTGCGAGCGTTCATGCATGTCGATGACGATCCACACATCGGCGGTCGGATCGAGTTCAAACTCTTTGACCATTAATTCGCCCGTGCGGGCCGTGGAACGCCAGTGGATGCGATTGAAACTGTCGCCCGTCACATACTGGCGGATCGTCGATACATTCGGCGTCACCTGAAAGGTACGGCGTCGGATATCCTGGCCGCCCTGAAGTTCGGCGGCAGGCAGATGGAAAGCGGGCAGCGGCACAGTGGCAGGATACACGATCATGTCGCCCGTCGCCCCACCTGACCGTTCCAGCCGGAAGATGCCGAAGGGATCGCCGGAATGCAGTGTGACAGGGCCCATGGTCCATTTGCCACGCATCGTGCAGGGCGTACGGGTCGTCCAACGCCGCCGCGACAGACTGGGCAGATACGTCACAAATCCAGCCTGATGGCGTGGCATGTCCGAATGATCGCGGACCTCGACCCAGAGCTTAGGTAAGCGCCAACGGTTCGTAATCGTCAGTCGCTCGCGCATCTCCTCGCCCACCTGTGCGCGGCGGGTGCCGATCTCGCGCTCGACGCTTAGCCCCTGAATATTCGCCCACGCCCAGGCGTAGGCCAGCACCAGCAACATGAGTAGCACATAAAAGAGATTGAAGAACAATGAGATGTTCGTACCTTGCGCGATCACAAAGCACAGGATCGCCAGCAGAAGGACGCCAAGCGCTTTCACTGGCTATAGTATCCCCATGCTGCGGATCGACAAGGCACGCATGCTAGCGCACACCCGCGACTTCACGACCCTCACGCCGTCCCGGCCTACCGCCCGGCACCGGCACCGCACCCAGGATATCGGTGACCACGGCTCCGGCCTGAACGTTGCGGATGCGCGCCGCCGGATTGATAATCAAGCGGTGGCCAAGCACCGGCTCGGCAAGCGCCTTGACGTCGTCAGGCGTCACATAATCACGGCCGCGAATGGCTGCATGTGCCTGTGCTGCCCGATACAGTGCCAACGAACCACGAGGACTGGCACCCAGATAGACATCTTCATGCTGGCGTGTCGCAATCACCAACGACACAATATATTCCTTAATCAAGTCGTCGACGTATACATCCTTGATCGCCTCCTGCATCTCAACAAGATTTTCGGCGCTGATGACCTGTCCGAGCGTATCGATGGGATGCTGCTTACGCTGGCGTTCAAGGATCAATAGTTCGTCCTGACGTCCAGGATAGCCCAGGCTAATGCGCAGCAAAAACCGATCGAGTTGGGCTTCCGGCAGCGGGAATGTGCCTTCGTATTCGATTGGGTTTTGGGTCGCCAGAACGATAAACGGTTGCGGGAGCGGATGGGTAACACCATCGACCGTCACCTGCTTCTCCTCCATCGCTTCCAACAACGAAGATTGCGTCTTGGGCGTCGCACGATTGATTTCGTCGGCAAGCACGATCTGCGCGACGATCGGACCGGGGCGATATTCAAACTGGCTCGTCGCCTGATTGTATATCGAAACGCCCGTCACATCGGAAGGCAGCAGGTCTGGTGTGAACTGAATACGCTTGAACGAACAACCGATCGATCGGGCGATCGACTTGGCTAGAACCGTTTTGCCAACCCCTGGGACATCTTCGAGGAGTACATGACCGCGGCACATCAACGAAATGAGTACGAGTTCGACTGCCCGACGTTTTCCGACGATCACAAGCTCGACGTTATCGGAAATACGGTCGGCAATCTGTTGTAAGTCGTCCAAACAGTCCCCCTATTGGAGTTACCAAAGTGCCGTCGTTGGTCCTGTGTAGCCTGTAGAAGACCAGTATTCCGAGCACCAGACGACGAACTGCTGTTCTTGATTATACCAGAATGAGCTTTCCGGTCACGGTGCGGTTCCAGCGTGAGGGGTAGCACAAATGACGCAGCCCATGTCAGGCACGAGCGAGGTGTGAATCACGCGCACAGCACCTGCCGCCTTCAGCGCATCCCCAACGGCGTGCGCCGTAGCAGGTGTCACCAGCGCCAGCATAATTCCGCCGCCACCGCCGCCCGAAAGTTTCGCGCCAAGCGCACCAGCGTTTCGTGCGGCACCCACGAGGCGATTTAACTCCGGCGATGAAACGCCGATCTGTTGGAGGCTCTTCTGATTGTGGTCGAGGAGGCGCCCCAATGCCTCGTGATTACCTTGTTCCAGCGTTTCGCGGACGTCGTGGGCAATTTCGCCGATCTGCTCGAACGCCCGATTGTAGGTATCGGGGTCAGCGGTCCAGCGCTCACGAACCCCACCGACAGTCTGCCTGGTTGGTGCACGCACGCCAGTATCACCAATCATAAAATCGAATGTCGCGCCGATTCGCAACGGTTCAAGCAGCACTCCCGTGCTATCGCGACGATACCAGATTGGCTGGGCAAAACTCACAACGCTGTTGTCGATGCCGCTCGGCGTACCATGGTAGAAGCGCTCGGATTCATAGACCAATGTGGATACACCCTGAGCATCGAGTGGCCGTTCGTAGTACGCAGCAAGACCGCGCACCAATGCCGCACCCAGCGCCGCTCCGCTGCCCATACCGCTGGCAATCGGAATTGTCGAGTAGAGCGTGATTTGCACATGGGGTGACGTAATACCGATATGTTCGAGCGTGAGACGAGCCAGCACCATCAGTGGGTGTTCTGTCGCGCGGTAGCCGCGCAATCGCTGGTTGATGTCAGGCAAACGAATCGTGATACCGGGCGAATCGGTAGAACGGACAATTGCCGTCGCCGAGGCAGCTGTCACTGGCAGAGCGATGGCAGGTTGTCCGTACACTACGGCATGCTCGCCGCACAAAATCGCTTTCCCGGGAGCAGATACCTGGACACTTCTCATGCTTTGTGATCCGAAGCCTTGTTCTTTACGCATCTTCAAATGTGGCCTACCATAAACAGAACATGTGTGCTAATATACAGTATGACATGTTTGCGTTGTTGATATGTCACCGCTATACTGACCAGGAGTATCCATATGAAGGGCCTGGCAATGGCAAGTCCGCGTCAGCCGATTAAGGCTGGTGATCCCACATCGTCCGGCAATGCCGCCGAACTAAAAAATTATACGTTACAAAACCGCATCGGTCAGACTGATCTGACGGTGATTTATCGCGCGCAGCATCAGACACTCGACCGTAGCGTGCATGTACAGATCCTGCGCCGTCCGGGGTGGGTGGCGATCAGTCGCTTTCAGCTTGCCGCACGCTTACAGGCGCATCTGACGCACCCGCATTTGTTGCCGGTGATCGACGCGGGTCACGACGAGCAGCACGGCTATTATCTGGTCACGCCGCCCATCGACGCGCAACCATTGGAAGTACTGCTCGAAAAGGGTCCCCTCGACCCTGCCCTAGCGATCCGTATTTTCGCGCAGATTGGTCAGGTCGTCGACTACTTACATGCGCAGAGCGTGATCCATCGTGATATCCAACCAGCTAACGTCGTCGTTATGGACGATGGCAAAGCCTACCTGACGGGCTTTTCGCTAGCCTGGGCATCGGACGGTCCCGACCTATCAGGCATCGATGAAGCCGATTACCTCACGCCGTATGCTGCCCCTGAGCAAACCTTCGGGGCGGGTGCTCCTGCTCCCGCTAGCGACATCTACGCTCTGGGCGCGGTGCTGTTGCATATGCTGACAGGCGAGGTGCCGTCGCCGACTGGCAATGATCCACCATCAGCCGGCGCACGCGATCCACAGTTAGCACCCGCCGACAAGATCATCCGTCGCATGTTGTCGCCACAGCCACATCTACGCTACCCCGCAGCCGCGCAGGCAGCAGCAGCACTTCGTGGCGCGTTACGCTCCGTTGATCGGCGACGTGAAAACTGCGACTGCCGTCGACGAGGCACCCACCGAAGCCAGCTGGCTTGAAAACCCGCTTGAGATCATATTGCGTGATCGCATCGATCCGGCTTTTCTGCAACGTTCGCACGAACGCGCCACACGATTACATGGCGCGGAAGGTATCCGGCGGCTACTGGATATCTGGAGCAACGAACAGCCACAACGTCGCCGTCAGCTTGGGCAGGCGATTCGGGTCGAGCAGGTTGTGTCATACAACATCTATTTTTATGACCTCAAGGTGTTGTACGAAACCCGCACTGTGCCACAAACACGTGAGCGCCCATATTCCGGCGGCAAGCTCACCAAGCGGGCCAAGGAAGCGGACCGCTGGCACGTTGACGTACGGCATCAAACTGAACCATTCGCCGACATGGCCGCCGAGGAGATCGTGCTGCCGAACTCCGAGCGCACGCTGAAATGCCCGCGCTGCGACGGCGACCAACGTATCACGTGCGGGCGCTGCGCTGGGCGCGGCACGTTGGACATCAAACGTACGGTCAAGACGCCAACGGGCACCCATTCCGAACTTCAGGTCGTCGATTGTCCCGAATGTGGTGGTGCGGCACTGCTTACCTGTGACCGCTGTGATGGCACCGGTGAGCTAATGGAGCAGAAGGTCTTTGTCGTCAGCCGGCGTGGCAGGTTGTGGCAAAATACCGACGAATTAGAAGGCCTACCCCAACGTGCTATCGAAAGTCGTTCCGAGCAAGTCTACCGGAGTGAGGTAGACATTCACGACCCGGTGTGGCACGCAGTCCAGCCGCTGCACGAACTGTTCGACGAAGCATCTAAGGTCGAGCAGGATGATACCCGCATCATCGCGACCGAACTCACGATCCGCAGCACGGCAATTTCGGAAGTCGACTATACGTTCCGCAACAAAGCCCGCACCCTTGCGATTATAGGTTTCGACGACAATGTGCGGGGCGACCTGAGTCTGTTCGATCTCGAACGCATTCTGCTGGTGGCGCTCGGAGTACTGGTGATCGTACTGATAGCCGTAATCATCGTATCGCGGCTATAAGGGCGCGGCAGCTACCATGTGATAGCTGCCGCCAGGGCAGGCTATTGAGCGATGTTAAGGCCGAGTTTTCCAGCGACGCCCGAGTCGCGCAGTTCATCAACGCCTGACGCACGCAGAAAAACCCTTCGCTGCTCGGTGATCGTTTGCAGCATACGAGCATCCTGTCCGGCAAGCCGAATCGCCAGCTTGCGGATCGAGGAGCGTGACCCACCTGGCAAAACAACCTCGTTATCCCAGGCGGCGCCGAACATGCGCAGCAGATCGAGCGTATTCCGTCGCAGATTGAAAAAAGCTGCCAGGTCATCCGCGAAATCAGTGTCGAGGAATAGCGGGCTTGCGTCCGGCTCGGTTAGTGTTGGCACCGAGCCAGATTGCGCAGCTTGAAAAGCGGCAAGGTATGCGCGCTCACGTGCGACCATAAGGCTCACAGCCTCCGCGACAGATAACTGGTCGGTGGTACCACGATACAACTGATCAGGCGCGAAACCCGCGATACGTAGTCGTATCGCGTTGGCTGTTGCTTCGAGCTTTGCCAACGCGATGAGTTCATCAGAGCTCGGTGCCTCACCACTCGTAGGCAGAGGTTGGGTAAACATCGTCAATCCTTTCGTCCGCAACGGATGCGATTTTGAGCAAAGTATAACCTCACGCCTGCGAGGGCGTGCGACCTCTATTATACGTGCGCATCGCGCGCGATGATACGAGAAACGTTATCGATATCTTCCGGCGTATTAACATTCATAAACGCGATCCCGTGAGGATCAAACGAACTGACGACATCCGGGGCTACGAACTGCACGCTTACCTGCGGAAAGAACCCGATCACTTGTGGATTACCCTGCTCGATTTGCTGGCGGATCGGCTCACGGCAAGATGTACGGTAGATCGCGTGGAGCGATTCAACGCCCAGTCGATTACGTGCTTTGCCATCGCCCACACGCGGCACCAGCACGTCATATGTGCGTGGTTGTGCCACCATCCAATCGATCAGCCCAGCGTTGAGAAACGGCATATCGCCCGCGACCACCAGGACGTGTTCGTTGGCAACCGCCGACAACCCCGTATAAATGCCGCCCAGCACACCGCTGTCAGGTAGCGCATCGGCAACGATGGTCGCGTCGAGACCCTTCCAACTCGCCGGATCGTTTAGCACTACCACGACGTCACTGGAATAGCGTCGCACGATCTCCAGCGTATGTTCGAGCAAGGTAGGCCCGGCAGCGCCCCACAACCGTAAACGCCGCTTATCCTGACCTAGCCGCACGCTCTTGCCGCCCGCAACGACGACGACGCCTATTGGTTCCGTCATCGCACCCTCCACGAACGATAGATGCTAAAGCGCCGCATGTTTGTCACGGATGAATTGCAGAACTGCTCGGTCGATCCGTGCATCCTCGACCAACCGCTCTTCCAGGTTTTCCACGCCCCCATAGTGTATCAGCGCCTCGCGTGTTGCAGCATCGTATGTTCCGGTGATCCGACCTTCATAATAGCCCAGATCGTGAAGCATAGTCTGGAGTTCGCTGGCGACCGCACCATCGATCGGCATAAAGGCGTCATCGGCTGGTCGCGTGAGATAAAAGCGATGAAGTCTGAGGAGACGTTCGAGTTCCATGATTGGATTGGTATGGTCGTCGACACGAAGATCGACATAGCGATCGAGGAGCCCACCATACGACCCGCCCGCCCGCGCCACATACACCGCCGCAGACTGGCGTCCGCGACGGTCGCCTCCCGCTTCCTGGCCAGCCCCAAGCGCTGCTACCAGCCGTTCTGCGAGTTCACCTGTGCTGTGCACAAACGCCTCTGCCATGGCATCAACGACACCTGCACCAACCAGAATATTGCCCTGGCAAGCAAAGCCCTTGCCCGTACGATGTCCGGCCCAACTATGACAGGCACTACCGGTAAAGGCTGCTGCCCGTCCTTGGCGATCCACGATGCCGATCTGGCGATGGTCGCGCCCATCGTCATCAGCAAGCAATCGCGCCAACGCTTCGTCAGCAGACGCACCCGCTTCCAGCAATCGTAGGCCGTCTGGACCATAACTGATGTTCGCATGCGCCTGGGTTGCAATTGCCCCCGCGCTCGCGCTCGCCCACGGCACTATCGAACCCACCGCCAGGAACTTGGATTGCACAGCTACCCCAAGGTCGCCGTTGTGTACATCCTGGGCAACGATTGAGAACGTTGCGATACTACGAGATTCGTGGATCATGGCATCCCTAGAGGTATTCATTTGTGCGGGTCATGGTCCGATATTGAAGTCATCGCAGCTATTTACGTCGTGATGATGTGTGCGAGTGCGTCGAGAATATCATACACACTAAAAGGCTTGTTAATGAACGCGGCTCGGTTATCAGAAAGTTCAACAGGACGTGCGCGTCCTGCACTCATCAGAATGATGCCGAGATTATGGAGGCCCATATCTCCACGAACAGCTTGATAAAGCGCCCAGCCATCGAGGCCGGGCATCATAATATCCGAGATTATAACCGTCGGTCGTAAGCCATTTCGTAACAATGAGAGGGCGCTTCGACCATCATACGCGGTCTGGACGTGATACCCTTCATCAGTCAGTAGTTCAGCTAACAAGTCGACGATAGCAACTTCATCATCAACAATAAGTACGAGCATCCTAAGACAACCAACCCCGCGATGGCGACACAAGTCCAGCGATTTCCTGCAAGATATACGCCATGAAAATCTCCCGTGCCAATGACTAAGCCCGGTACATGGCTTGCAATCCATCCTCGATGGTTACGTGCCCCACATATCCGATTTCGATTCGCGCTTTATTGTCGTCAAGCGTGATCTCACCACCCATCAACGCGATCATAGCGCGCGTCACTGGGGGCGTTGCTTGCAACCCCAAAACGCGCCATACCAACTCCGTTGCTGTCGCCACCAGCATCGCCATTGGACGCGGCACACTACGCTGAGGAAGTGCAATACCCTGGGTACGCATCAGTTTCTCGCCGAATGCACGCATTTCGACAGGAGCACCGTCGGTAACGAAATAGCACTCGCCGCCACTGCCATGTTGGGCGGCACACCACAACGCTTCACACAAATTTTCGACATGACAGGTGGACGTTCGATGGCGGCCCCGGTCGATCCAGGCGAACCGACCGCTACGTGCAGCAGCAATCAGTTGTGGTAGCAACGACGTATCGCCATTCCCCCACACAAAACGCGGACGAACGATTACAGTTGCACAAGCGCTGGCGTTGGCACGCCGCACAACGTGTTCCGCCATTGCCTTGGTGCGAGCGTACGCCCCAAGAGGAAATCGAGGAATAGGCCGTGTTTCGTCAACATCGACAAGTACCGACCCATCAACCAGGATGGCTTCCGTACTTACGTGCACCAATCGAGCAACGCCCGCTGCCTGCGCTGCACGTACAACATGATCGGTCCCCCGGACGTTGACATCATAGAAATCAGCAAAACGCCCCCATGGCCCAACTTTGGCAGCAGCATGGAATACGGTTCCACATCCCAACATACCACGCGTCAACGCCTGTATATCTTGCACATCGCCACGGACCGGCTCGCCACCTGCCGCCCTGACGAGCATCGCAGCACGCTCGGAACGTGCCAGAGCGCGTACTGTCATGCCCTGGCGATTGAGATACGCGATCAGATGCCGACCGACGAATCCTGATCCACCAGTTACAAATACTACGTTGCCGCTAATCGTTATACCATCCTGTGCTGTATTCGAGCGGAGCTATGATACCCGAAAATAATGGGTGGCTACGCTCTGTAGCCACCCACGTTCGTCTATTATTCTGTCGCGCTTAGCCCGACGACGTTTGCCCGTCGGCATCGTTTACGCCCGCAGCACCATCACGCTCACTATCAGGTCTAGTATCCGGTGCGAGGTCGCCCGCCAGTGCGGCTCCTGCCACGGCAGGACCGACGGCGGGCGTACCTGCGGGTCCACCCATGCCACCTACGCCACTACCGACGGTCGCAAATCCAGCGGCTGGTACGATAACACCAGCACCTGCAACAGTATCTTGATCCGAAATATCTTCTTCGGACCCTTCCGGGGCATAAGCAGCTTCCTGTGCGTCCGCATTCTTGAATAATTGGTCGTCACTCATTGACATTCCTCCTCAGCTATGAGATGCACGGGCAGAGATGTAGCAAAATGTATGCCGACCATTGCTCTTGCAGGTGAATTGTTCATATCGTTGGCTCGTTGGCGTTCGCACCACCTCGACGCCTCTGTATGTGTGCGACGAACTGCCACACACTGAGCGTCAGGACGAACGCCAGCGGGATCAGCAGCGCAATGATCGTTGTACTCCACACCTCAATGCCCCATGCACCCGATGGATGCCGGTATCCCATGAAGGATTCCAGAAAGCCGTTCACAGCGATATCGTCGATCGGCGCGGTCGCACGACCGCACAACGCCAGCACGATCAGCATCCAACGATATGTTCCATGCGGCGTCAACGCCATCAATGCTAGCGGCAGCGCCGCGTACCACGACCAATAGGTTGGGGACACCAAGAGCAGATAGGCCAACGCAATCGACGCACACGCTCGTAGGAATGAATCCTCATCACGCACAAAGATGCTGCGGACGAACGCGAACAGCACAAAAATGCCGCTCATGATCGTAAAACTCAGTCGCGCAGCCTCAGGCTCCGGGCGTGTACGTTGCAAAAACACCATCAGCGGCACCAGCGTCGAGGCATAAAAGCTGGGCCGGCCTTGCTCCTGCACACCCCGAAATGTTTCCATGCCAACCCATACCGGCTGATACAGCAGCGCAGCGATGCCAATGCCAAGCGCGACCCCGACGAGCGTGTGCAGCACAAAATGGGGCCAGTTTTTGCGTTTTCGCCACAAAAAGACGATCTGAGCAGGCAACAATATGAGCGGAATAAACTTCGAAAGAACGCCCAGCAGCAACGCCGCAATTGACAATGAGCGCCACAGCCGAACCGCCAGATACAGGCCAAGCAGCACGAAAACGATCATCAGCGCATCATTATGTCCCTCTGCCGCGAACTCGACAATGATCAGCGGATTCCATAGGTACGCTACCGTGCCAAGTAACTGATCCCTGGGGCGCACATGTCCGAGAATCTTCCAGATGATCGCCGCCGAGGCCATACTTGCGGCCACGATCACAACTTTGAGCAGTAGTAAAACGGTTCGTATATCCTGGGTGATCGAAAAAGCCAGCGTCTCGATCTGCGTCCAGAGTGGGCCGTAGGGCGACACACCATGGACAGGTCGCCAACCAAAGGGCACGAGGTCACGCCCGAACTGCGATTCGATCACAGCGCTCACGGGTATCTGGTAGGGGTTAGAATCCGGCTGTGTTGCCAGGTAACCATGAGCGATGTACGAATAGATATCGATCGAAAATAGCGGACGACCCAGCAAAAACGCGATGTTGAACAGCACCGGAACCAGGATTGCCAACTGGCGCGCCCGCACACTGGTCACCAGATGTTTTTCACACCGACGCAGTAACAACCCATACATCACAAACAGCGCGAGCGTCGAAGCAGCATAGACGCCAACCGCGAGCAGGAGTTGTTGCTCGTCGCGCGGCGCACCAAACAGCAGCGCACCGCCGATCGAGGCATATAAGCCATTGAGATAGATCGCTCGCTGCGACCAGTACACAGCAGCGTATAACCCAGCGCACACGAAGCCGACCACGAGTAACCAGTGGGTGTCTCGAAAACGTCCAGCGGCGGACGATGGGGCGGTAGGCGGCGATGTCATACAATATCCTCCAAAGCGTTCGAGGCCCGACTTCTGGCACTGGCTCATACCCGGTGCTACCAGTCAAGGTCGAGTATACTGCCGTACCGCAATCGGTATCGTCCATGCTCAGCCACCTTGACATCCCTACAGCGTTGTAGTAATTAGGGAGCAACATACCAATTCACGCCTTGATCATCGGTTTCGTCGACATCGATCTGGCATACCACATCAGGCTGACGTTCATGACCATGCAGATGGATACAATTTCGATAGGCCATCCTGGGAGCCAGATGAAGGGCAATCACCCAACATGCCGCCTCGGGCAAATACCTACAAGGTTGCGCCAACACCTGATCGAGCGCCAAACCGTTGCGCCTGATCATGCATGAGCTACCGGCATGTGTCGTAATGGAGGAAAAAGAATGATACATACTCGCATGTGTGAAGTATTGAATGTAGAACATCCGATCATCTCGGCCCCAATGGCAGGAACCGCCGGGGGTGCGCTGGCGGCAGCAGTCTCGGAAGCCGGGGGCTTCGGCATGATTGGGGGCTCATCGGGTGACGCCGCCTGGTTACGCGAACAGATCAGATACGTGCGCGAACGCACCGATAAGCCGTTCGGCGTTGGTTTCATCTCCTCGTTCGCAGATTTGGACGAGTTGATCGCGGTCGCGCTTGAAGAACGGGTGGCGGCTATTGGACATTCCTTCGCCGATCCAACAGCGTATGTCGGTCCCGCGCATGAACGGGGCATCAAAGTACTGGCGCAGGTGCAGTCAGTCGCGCAGGCACGCACGGCAGTCGCAGCGGGCGTCGATCTGATCGCCGCACAGGGGACAGAGGCTGGGGGTCACACGGGATACAATGGCACCTTTGCGATGGTTCCCGCCGTGGTCGATGTCGCTGGCACGATTCCGGTCGTGGCGGCGGGCGGCATCGCCGATGGGCGAGGATTGGCGGCAGCCTTGCTGCTGGGAGCGGAAGGGGCCTGGATCGGCACGCGCTTTGTCGCTACGCCTGAAGGCATGATCGCACATTGGGTTAAGGAGCGTATCGTCTCGTCCGGCGCGGACGATACAGTGTTGACGCGTGCCTACGATCTCACCATGCGCTCGGCGTTTCCGGCGGGCATCGGTGATCGCGTGATCCGCAACGCGTGGACCGACCGCTGGCACGGCGACGACGAAGGCGTCGAAAAGGCACGTGACAGCTTGCGGGTCGAAGTCCAGCGTGCGATGGACGAAGCTAATCCAACAGTTGCTCCGGCACGCGCTGGCGTTGCAAGCGGTCTGGTCGATTCAATCGAGCCAGCCGGGGATATCCTGCGCCGGATCGTCGCGGACGCAACTGTGCTGCTACGCGAACGTCCCCTCAGGTTGCTGCGTTAGGGTG
Source organism: uncultured Chloroflexia bacterium (assembly GCA_963790835.1). Taxonomy (GTDB): domain Bacteria; phylum Chloroflexota; class Chloroflexia; order Chloroflexales; family Kallotenuaceae; genus JBBSGA01. Next base: position 1,224,490 of record CAWBPU010000001.1, on the reverse strand, counting down.
TAGGCGGCTTGATGTACGGCAAAAAGCTGTCAAGAATCGCATTTGTATCCTGGGCAGGAACGAAGAAGGCGTGGTCATCGGTCACGATCGGTGCGGTGCCGATATAGGCTTTGAGTTGCTGCTCATCCATAATGAAATCCTCGTTCAACCGCTGGGCGCTTACAAGGTCATCCGTAATGCCAAGCTGCTCGATACGCGGCTGAAGCGCCAAGACTTCTTCGTGCGTCAGCGGCTTGGGCGTTGCTACCAGGAACGTGTGGGTGCCACCGGAGAACCACAAACTCGTGTGCGGGAACTCGTGTTGGAACGTGGCGACGATCGAGCGGTAGTCACTTTCTTTGAGGTCGTGGAACGGCAGCCATTGCACAAACACGCCGTCTGGTGCAAGCCGTTGGTGCACGAGTTGGTAGAATTCCCGGGTAAACAGCGCCCAACTGCTCGTGCTGATCGGATGTGTGGCGTCCGCCGTAATGATGCCAAAGGTTTCGCGCGACCGTAGCAGATAGTTTCGGCCATCCTCAATCGTAACCGCGAAGGTAGGGTTATCGAGAATCCCTCGGTTTTCCTGCTGGTAGAGTTTCGCAGCTTCGACCTGCTCGGCGACGATTTCGACCGCCTGGATGCGCGGGATACGATGTCGGGCCATCGTGCCACTGGCGATACCATTACCAAAACTGATCATCAGCGCCGATTGCGCGTCAGGATTTAACAGCGGCGGCAGATTGCCCAGCAGGTAGAACGCTCGCATACTGTCGCGGTCGGTCGGCACCTCGCTTCGCCCGTTGACGAACGAAATCTTAAGCGGTGGCTGTTTGACCTCGAACACCGACACCGTAGCGTCCATGCCTTCGCGGTAAAACACCAGTTCAGGGATCACGCCCTCGCGGAAGCCCAAATATACACCTGGCGGCAGCAGCGTGGCGGCGACGACGGCGATCAACGCCATGCTCGCCATTGACCAGCGCGGCTTCGCGCTACTGACCACCATCATCGCTAACCCAAGCACCAGGTTGACGGCAGCAAGGGCAAGGCAGGACCATTGCAGTCCAATCAACGGGATGAGAACGAATCCGGCGACCACAGATCCGAGCATCGAGCCGACCGTGTTGATGCCATACAGCCGTCCCATGCGTGCGCCAACGTCAGCATGCGACCCGGCGTAGACCTTTGCTGCCACCGGAAATGTCGCGCCCAGCAGCAACGTCGGGACAAACATCGTGACACCCGCAGCCACGAACTCGGCGGCGACGGCGCTGCCGAAAGACACGACACTCACCACTGCAGGGAGGATCGTCGGCAGTTTGGCAAAGATAAACAGCATCAACACCGACGCAAGACCGATCGCCACTTGAAGATAGCCAAACGCCAGGAAAGGGTGTTCCCAACGGTCGACGTACCGACGCACCAGAACGCTGCCGAGCGCCAAACCGATCAGAAACGTCGTCAGCATGATCGTGAAGGAAAAGATCGTGTTGAGCGTAAAGATCGCGATAAGCCGCGTCCACACCACCTCATAGCCAAGCGCAACGAAGCCGGACGCGCCAAATGCCCAGAGCATCAGCCGTTGTTCGCGTCGGTCAGCACGTACCTGCGCATCGGTGGGCATCGCCGCTGCTGCTGCTACCGCCCGAAACGCGAGATGGCGCTGCGCTCGGCGCGAACGCTGCCGTGGTTCAGTCGGCGCCAACGTCACAGGTACGACAGGCTCAACCTGCGGCGCAGAAACAGTTCGGCTCAGCAACCATGCCAGCAGCGCAATGGTGATATCGATGAGTGCCGCAAGGTACAGCGTGGCATTCACACCTAATACGCGAATCAGGATCAGTCCAGTCAGAAAGGTGCCACACACACTACCAAAGGTGTTGACGGCATATAACAGCCCCAGGTCCGAGCCATGCTGTGTTCTATCGTCGGCAAGAAACTGGCTGATAACCGGAAACGAGCCCCCCATCAACGTCGCCGGAATGATCAGGACGAGCGTGGCGAGAGCAAAGCGGATCACATTAAAGACGTAAAAATTGGGTTGAAACTGATTATAAATCTGAACATATACGGCTGTTAGCAGGGTCACGATCAGCGGCGACAGGCACGCAGCGATGGCAACGCCAAGTTGGAGCAAGGCGTACACCCGGAGCGGTGAACCAACGGTTGCAACCCGCCCGAAGTACCAACTCCCCAGCGCAAGCCCACCCATGAACGCGGTCAACACCGCGGTTACTGCCACCATGCTCACACCGAAGGATAGGCTGAGCATACGCACCCAGGTCACTTCATATGTGAGCGCACTGAAGCCTGAAAACAAAAACAATAGCAGCGTGAACCCACGCACAGGCACATGTGCCAGACGACGAACACGTAAGCGTGCTATGCTGCGACGACCGATTGAAAAATTGCTCATGGGTGTTCGTTATACTAGTCTGCCAGACGTGGCAGGAGAGGAAATGAACAGGGTGCGGCTTGAACGCCACACCCTGTTTCAGGACACTACGGGCGGCGTTTTACTGTACGCCCTCCGACTTGATACGTTCCAACGCTTCGTTCGTTTGCGTCTGCACATCTTCTAGGATTTGCTTGGCATCACCATTTGGATCGCTGAAGAACGTCGAGAAGCTGTTGACCCAGACCTGGTTGAGTTCGTCCCAACGTACCAGCATGTGGTTGGACGATTCACGACCGTGCGAGAATGCACCTTCGAACACCGTCTTCATGTCCTTGGGATCCATACACTTCTCGTACTGCTTGTAATAATCTTCAAGCAGTGCGGTCTGCGTTGGCGGCGTTCCAGTTGTATCGCTATATAGTTTGGCCTGTTCTGGCGACACCAGGAACTTGACGAATTCCCACGCTGCATCCTGCTGATCTTCCGGCAGGTTGCGCGTGATAACCCACGGATCGGTGAAGATGACCGCACGGGTCTTTGCGTCCGGCGTTCCCATTGGCAGCGGCGCGGCACCCCAGCAGAAGCCCTGCGGATCGTCGATCAGACCGCGCCACGCCCAGTGACCCCAGCCACCGCTCATCGCCATACCAACACGACCAGCAGCAAATGCACCACCAAGCTGGTCGAGCGCGCTTGCCGCCGCCGGATCGGGCGCGACCTTGTCCTTATACACCAGATCATGCAGTGCTTGATACGCACGTACAGAGTTCTCATCGGTCACATTAATCGGATCGGAAAATCCGGTTTCATAGGCCGCGTCTGACCACACATTGTTTCCGAACATCATCGTCGGTCCTTCGAGGTTGAGTTGCGCACCCAACGCGCCGAACTGTGCCTTGTTGATGTTGTCGGTATCTTTGGTCAGTTTCTTCGCTGTTTCGACGAACTTTTCCCACGTCCAGCTTGCGTCATCCCAGTCCGCTGGCGGATATGCAACACCGGCTTCGTCGAAAATCTTCTTGTTATAATAGATGTACGAGCCTGTGGTCAGGAACGGCAGACCCATAGGTTTTGCCTTCGGCCTGATAGATCTTGAGCACGTCAGGAATAAACACGCTCAAGTCTACACTGTCGCGCTCGATCAACGGCGTGAGGTCTGTAATCAGGCCGCGTGCGCGGTCGCTCGCGAAGCCGTCACCGCCCCAGTTCGTCGACCAAACATGCAAGCGGCTCGCCGGCGGCGATCATCGCTTCACGCTTGACGGCGATATCGTCCTGCACGAAGCTCTGAATCTGGACGCAGATTTCCGGTTTGGCCTTCTCAAATGCCGGGCGAACGACGTTGATTTCCCAGCTATTTTCAGGCTCTACCGTTGCGGACCATCCACACGATTTGCTTCTGATCTGGTTTACAGGAGAAGGTTGGCAGCGGCGTCGGAACAGGCGTGCCAACTGGCGCTGCTGCAAGGTCGATGGTTGGCGTTGCCTCACCGGCTGCGCCCTCGGCTGGTACCTCACCAGCGACAACTTCTGTCGGCGCTGCAGGTGCTTCCGCAGACGGTGTGGTCGTTCCCCCACCACATGCAACGAGCAGGGAGAGGAGGACAAGTAGCGAACATGCTACTACAGAGAAACGTTTAACTTTGTGTTGTGAACGGGACATAACAGGAATACTCCTTATCAACAACGATCGTGTCAGGAACTTCATCGTCCTAGAAATCCGCCCAACCCGGCCTCACCACCCCCTTTCATGCGTTCTTGCACCGATAGATGATTGGAGAAAGGTTTGTAGGAGGCAGCAGTGCTACGGGAGCCGTGTAGATCGCCCCACGCAGCACTGCGCTTCTGTGGATTAGCCTTTCACACCGCTAACGACGATACCCTGGATGAAGTAGCGTTGCGCGACAAAGAACACAATCACCGGAGGAAGGACGCTGACGAGCGACGCCGCCATCAGTAAGTGCCATGCTGTTCCGCCGAACGGTGCGCGGAACTGTTGCAGGCCAAGCGAGACCGGGTATTTCACTGAACTACTAATATACAGGAACGGTCCCAGGAAGTCCTGGTAATGGAACATGAAACTCAAGATCGCAACCGCTCCAAGCGCTGGCTTGGAGAGCGGCAAGATAATGCGCCACCAGATACCGAGATAATTCGAGCCATCGATCAGCGCGGCTTCTTCATAATCCTTGGGCAATCCTCGATAAAACTGCCGCAGCATGAAGATGAGGTACGAGCTACCGAACGCATGCGGAACAATCAACGGATAATACGTGTTGATCCAGCCGAGCTTCGCGAACATGATGTACTGCGGAATCAGCGTCACCTGCGCCGGCAGCATCAGCGTGCCGAGGACCAGCAAGAACAAAAAGTCTTTGCCGGGTGCGCGCAATCGTGCGAATCCATACGCGATGAAACCACACGAGATGGTTTCCAGCACCATCACCGAGATGGCATAGAACATCGAGTTGTAAAAGTAGCGTGGGAATGGGTTGTTGGTAAGCAGAGCAACGCGATAATTATCCCATTGTGGCACGACCGGCAGCCACGTCGGCGGGAACCGCACCGCTTCGAAGCGTGTCTTCAGTGAGGTTGAAATCATCCAGCCGATCGGGAAAAGGATCACGATCACGATCACGATACATAGCAACGTACTGAGAATCATCGTCAGACCGGTCCTGGAACGTCTGGCTGGATACACGCCCCGCAACTGACTGTGCGCGCACCGCCGTGACTGATTGGTTGTGTTACTTGCGCCATATCAGACTCCCCTTAATGCATATCATTCGAATAGAGCGATCGGAAAATCTAGAATTTTCCAGCGTCGTCGGTTTCGTAATACACGAAGCGCTTCGATGCCCACAAGAAGAGGACGGTAAGGATCAAGATGACGATAAACAACAGCCACGCTTGTGCTGCAGCAGTGCCCATGCGGTAGCGCCGGAAGGCGTTCACAAACAAGTACAGCACATAGAACATTGATGAATAGGCAGGTGCGCCTGTTCCACCGTTGACAACCCACGCCTGCGTGAAAACCTGAAACGAACCGATAATGCCCGTGATAAAGGTGAACAGAATGACCGGCGAGATCATCGGCACCGTGACGTGCCAGAAACGACGTAAGCGTCCCGCGCCGTCGATCGTCGCGGCCTCGTACAATTGGGTTGGGACGCCTTGCAATGCCGATAGGTAGATGAGCATACTACCGCCAACGCCCCAGAGTGACATCAGGGTGAATGACGGCACAACCCAGGTAGGGTCCTGCAACCAGCGTGGTCCAGTGAGGCCGAGCGGGATCAATCCATTCGTTCCAACAGTGCCTGGATGAAAAAGTTGATAATTCCAAACTGCGGGTTGAGCAACCAGGTAAAAAGCAGCGTCGCGGCGACCGCGGGCATGATCGCGGGCAGGTAAAACAGCGTTCGAAACAAGCCCAAGGGCGGGAACTTTCTGATTAAGCAGCAGCGCCAACAGCAACGAGAAGACGATGCCCAGCGGCACACTCAACGACGTATAGTAGGCCGATACCTTCAACGACTTCCAGAAGATTGAGTCTTTGATAAGATTCTGGTAATTGAGCAAACCGACCCAGCGTGGCGGCGATGAAATGTTGTAGAGCGTAAAGCTAAGGTAGAGCGAGAAGAGGATAGGCCCAACCGTGAAGATCAAGAAATCCAATGATCCACGGAGAGATGAAGAAGTAGAACCACATCATCTCCTTGCGAGCGATCTTACCCTCAGGGATAAACCGAAAGCGGCTTGCTGACCGCGATCGAGATAGTGTCCGACTTGCCATGATTCCTCCTTGAATTTTTCCCAGCTAGCGATCCTGCCATGGACCACTCAAGCCATTTCCCAGCGAGTACCGCGTTCAGACCTCAAATACATCTAGCTGGGTTACGGCAAACGGTTCGAGAGCACATTACGATGCTCAAGCTATCTCAAATGACGGTTCTACGAAGCCTCCTTTGATTCTCCACACACTTTGACGCTGAACAGTGGATATAGCGTCAGTTATATAAGCCGAGTACCTTGCCATCGGTTGTACGAACGTAAAGCGTTTGTCCCGCGATGATGGGTGCTGCGGTGGTAAGCAACGGGAACTTGTATTGTGAAACACGCTTGCCAGTTTTCACGTCCAGAACAACCAGAGAGGTTTGACCGGTTGCTCCGACGATGGCAAACATAGAATTGCCCGCGATCGCAGGGAAGGATATAAAATTCTTGTCTGCGTAACTCCACACCTCTTTCCCAGTCGTCAGGTCAAGAGCGTGCAACGCAGACGTTGACTTAACAAAAAGTTGCGAACCCTGGACTGCTCCCGGCAGCAACGTTTCTGCTTGTACGGTCGAGGTCCAGATATCACTGCCATCGGTGGCCTTCACAGCGCGGACGCTCGTGCCGTCTGTAAAGAAAACAGCACCGTTGGCAACGATTGGCGCGAAGTATACTGAGAACTTCGTCGGGACGCTCCATAGGTGCTTCCCAGTTTGCTGGTCGAGCGCATACAGCCCCTGTGCATCAGAAATATAAACCATCCCGCCATCGACTGCCGGGGATGAGGCAACATACTCCTTGCCCGTATATTCCCAACGTACCGCGCCCGTCGTCGCGCTGAGGGCATACACTTCTTTGCCTGCGCCCATAAACACGGTGTCATCCACGATCACTGGCGAGGAGAGATGCCCACCCCAGTAGCTAGCGTTGAGGCTGGAAATACGGCGCGGGGTAAACGCCCACTCCTGTTTACCCGACGACAGGCTGAGAGCGATCAGTTCACCCTGGTTGCCTGCCTCAGCGCGTAGATACACGCTCTTACCTGCAATTGCTGGCGAGACATAGGAGCCTTTTTGCTCGAACGACCAGCGGATTTTGCCGCTTCGCAGATCGATTGCCCGCAAGAAATCCTCTGATTCAACCAGGACGATATTCTGTGAAATTGCGATGGGGGAGCCTGCGCCAGTGTCACCGATGATACGAATGGCGCGTTGTCGTTCGATGGGGAGCGCGATGCCTTGTTCGCGTGCTCGGGTGCGTGCGGGGTTTGCGCCTTCCATAGTCCAATCACTCGCATTGACCGCAGACGACCTCGCTGATGTGCTAGCGCTTGTCGCCGCTGCTATCATCGCCGGAATCCGCCCACGCAAACCATAGACAGCAAAGCCTCCTGTGATCAGGATAGCCGCTACTAGAACAGTGAGTGATACACGCTTTGATAGGCGAGGCACTGTGGTTCTCCGCTCTCTATACCAACTGGTACGTGGACCACGAGCATTTTCGATGTCCATTTTAGGATGTAAGACGTATTTAATTTAAAAGAAAGTTCAACAACGTGAGTAAAACGCCGATGGAAGGGACTACTTCAATCTATCACAGGTGCTGCATCTTGTCAAAGACTTATGGAAGCCGTGCGAGACCTCGTCGCGTCAACATTTCGAGGATAAAAAGATGTACGCTCACGATCCACAAAGCACACATAATTCCTACGAACCCGGCGAGCAATTGCGCCGTCCAGCCGCCGCCATACAGGCCAACGTATCGTATCTGACCACCTGCACCTTGCTTGAGTTCGGCATCAACACGATAGGCTCCGGCTTCAAGGCCGTTCAAATCCAACGATTGTGAACTGAAACCAGGGCCTCCCGCCAATGCCATGCTATCCAATGTTTTGAGTGTTTGCTTGCTATCGCTAATACGTATATCGACGCTTCCTGTCCCACCGGTGTTGGAAAAAGTCATGCTGCGCGGTGTATCGTAGAAATCGATCCTGAACGCGGTCACAGGCGCGCTCGTTTCGAGCCAGAACTCACCACTCATAAGCGCGGTCGAGGCACCATGATAGGAGCGTAGCAACGCGAATACAACGAGCGATATCACTACAACGGTTGCGCCAAGCGGCACGATCCAGGAGCGTTGCATCGAAACAGGCGCAACGGCGGTTTCAACTGCACCGTCCGATTGATCCTGGCGCTTCAGGCGCATCAACCGATCCTGGTAGGTGCGCCAATCATCGGGCGAAGACGTGGGAGCAGCGACCTCGCGGCTCGCTTCAAGCGATAGGGGGCGTTCGACCCGCAGCCAACGCGCCCACAGGTCGTACCACCATACCCAGGCCGCCCACACGACATAACCCAGGCCAAGCGTTGCGAGCACACCGATCGATAGCATAGTCCAGTCCGACACGAGCAACGTCGCCTGGATGCTGTACAGATTCGGTTGTTCGGCGATAGTACGGAAAATTGTATCGTTGTTGAGGTAAAGCGAACTAAATACGACAACACCACTCATTCCATTGGCGACGATGTAGCCGAGGGAATCACGCCATGGACGGCTCAGGTATTCACGCCACATATCAGCAAGCGCCAATACGATACCAGTGACACCGAGCGCCAGCATGCTCCACCGAGCGCTCCAAAAGTACTGAGGAATGGTGGCAAGGCTGCTGCCCATGGACTGCGCCATAGCCGCCGATAGCGAAATGTCGCCGAACACCCCGGATGAAACATCACGGATCAGGCCAAAGATTCCAGCGCCGAATACTAATGCAGCGATCAAGACAAGCAAACTGGCGACACTGCTTGCACCTGCGAGGAATCCGGCACCAATTCGTCGTGACATCATCGTTATATATCTTTCGTCATCAACCAAAAGATGCGGCTCATCTGCGCATCGGCGACACGAGCATAGAAGGTGATCGGCCCGGTCCACTGGATTTCGCTGTACTCATATCCCATCATCTTAAGATCCTGCATGCAGCGAAAGAATAACACCCGACCAATACCACGTCCTTGCAATGTCGGCTCTGTTCCTGTCGGACCGAAGCCATACAGATAGGGCGTAATGCCATAGGTCGCGAACGCGATGATCGTGTTTTCGTGCATTGCAACGAACGTGGATATCGGGTCGTTGGTGTACGACAAGAGTGCCTCGTATTGCCATGCGCTGTTCCATGTCGCAGCCAACCACGTCGAAAATGCGTCACGGTCTTCCGGGGCGAGCCGTCGTACCGTAAAGCCCTCGCCTTCCAATCGTGCCTCATGCGCTGCTGTCGTCCAGTCGTGCGGTTGTAATTCGACGCGCATATTGACAGCGTCCGACGTACGTCGCCAACCATGGCGCTCCAGCCAGCAAAACGCCGGCGTATAGCGCACATCGAGCCCCGGCCAGAAGTAGTCCGGCGCTCCACCGATCGTCAGGCGATCGACGCCGCGCTGGTGCATACGTTCCTCGATTTCCGTCAGCAACATTGTCGCGCAGCCACGCCGACGAAAGGCGGCATCGACCGCGAACAATCGCAGAACGCCATGGCGGTCCGCGCCATCGCCACGTAGACCGCAGAGCATGACGCCCACCAGGTGCGTACCTTCCCAAAGGGTCAGTTGTAGAGCGGGATCATGATCAGGCTCGCCACGAACGTGGAGATGTAGGCCGCCAAGCGACCATGGATCGAGCGGAAGGGCGCTGCGGCACAGCGCCAGCACGGCAGGGAAATCAGCGTCCTGTAATTCACGAATTTCCATAGTCAGTCTTTCTCCTCGCATGTATGAGAAGTAGCCTGGTATTCAGCACGCTCACACACGCGAGGTAGGGTAGTGACGAGAACGACAATGACCTGTAGGGCCTAGAACGGGAACAGGCGTGTGCGTGCATCATCGGTTAATGGCGCGCCATACTCGCAGGCTTCGAATGCTTCGGCATAGCCTACTGCTTTTCCGCGTTCCTCACCATACCGCTCGACGAGCATGGAACGGAAGCGGTCGGCAGCGCCCTTGAGGCGCATTTCGCGCTGACCTTGGAGCCAACTGAGACGGTCTTCCGGCGAGGCTGGCACCTGGTCGAGATATCCAGCGTTGTACGGTAGCCACTCATACATCTGCGACCCATGCGCGTGCAGCATTTCGACTTTCTTGTCGATCACGCTATCAATATCAACCACGACATCGGGCGTAAATGGGTACGGTTTCTTGAAATTGTCGATCAAGTACATGATGACAGGATCGCGGGATAGGTGTTGTGCGGATGACACCGCGTTTGGCACCGTGACCATGTAGGCCGCGTCCTGTACCAGAATCGACGTATACCGATGGTCAGGATGGTAATCGTTCGGGCGCGGCGAAAGCACCAGATCGGGCTTGAACTCACGAATGATCTTGATAATTTCACGCCGTCGATCCAGCGTTGGTAGCAGTTCGCCATCGTGATTATCCAGGATGATGTACTCGATGCCGATGACCGCCGCTGCATCAAGTGCTTCCTGCTTGCGGATGCGTGCAAGTGCCGCTCCAGCCAACGTCTGGTGTCCAGCATCACCATTCGTGACCGATACAAAACACACGCGACTTCCCTGGGCTGCGTACAAAGCAGCCAACCCCCCCGCTGTGAATTCACAATCGTCGGGATGAGCGCCAAAGACTAACAGACTTGGTTTCGATTCTGCCATGACAAACTCCGCTACAAAAAGAGTCATCCACACGGTGTCCCATACGGCGACAGCATAGCATAGTCGATCCAGCAAGGGTCCGCAGTAAGGTGTCAACGGCGATTGTTGGACGAGTTCGACTGGCGCGAATGTATGGGCAGATTCCACCGTTTGTTGGTCATTCCGAGGTGGCAAATCCGTTTGGAGGGCAGGAATGTTTCCAAACTGTGGAGCCAGGAAAGTCCCTGATTACCGCTTTAGGATGACAAGGAACACAAACCTCGAATTCTGCTGTGTATGACAACGCTTGACCGCACCCTCCACTTATATCACGTAGCTCACGTTATTCGGACGGGTTGCTCGTCGCGTCGCCTACGCTATCGTCAGGCAGTATTGTCGCTGCAGATGGTGGGTTCGGCGTTGTGATCGTGTCATCTAATGGTGGGGTACCTGTGGCTTGGGTCGGCCCAGGGAGCACTGTTTGTTCAGGCAATGCAGTCAGGGAAACCGGGGTTTGTGTCGGCACTACAATAGTCGTTCGTCGCGTGGCTGTTGGCGTCGTTTCGCCCACTGTCGACTTTTTCGTTGGCACGGCTTCGTCGCGGGAGGGGCTGCTCGTCGGCGTTCGTCCGCCAGGTGGACGTGTATTCTGTGGTGTTGCGGTTGGTGAAACTGTCCCCGTTCGCGTAACCGTTGCAGGTATTAAGCCCACAGTGGCTTGAACCGGGGTTGTCGTTGTGATACCTATCTTACCCTCAGATGCAGTTTGAGCAGGTGAAGCAGTGGGTGTTACAACGGCACTTTGCCCGGCCGCTGGTGTTGCTTGTGGCAACGGAATAGTATTCAACGTACCGATGCGTTGCTGCGTTTCACGCATCGTTTCAAGTATCTGTTCCAATGTTGTGCGCGCGGTACCAGATGGGACATCGCTGAGCACTGTCGAAACCGCCGCCTGCTGATTTTGCACATCCGTCTGATACCGCTCGATCAGCGCACCACGTTTATCGGGTGCGGCCAATCCAATCGCATCCCAAGCACGGGCATATTCCTTCTCTATGGCGACAAGGCTTCCAGCCAGGCTGCGATTCGCCGCCTGCAGCGCGAGACACTCATTCAAACGTCGTTGCGCGTAGTTGAGATGCAGATTTGCACGGTCACTCGGCGTTCGTGCCAGACCCAATCGCACCTGTTCGCTGCCAAGCTTCACGCTATACAATACATCGCCAGGAATATCGTCCTGTGCAGCCGCAACACTGGTGCCAAATAGCGCGAGAATAACAGCGAACGCTGCGGCATAGCGCCACACCATACGTCCGGTATGATGCCATGCGCTCCGGCGTGGCATAGTCTGCTGGACAGCAAGCGCTGCGTGTGCCCGATCGCGGACCGCAGCCCGCGATGCTGCCGATTGGGGAGGGATCTTCCAGGACCGCAGTTGCTGTGCCGCTTCCAGGATCGGTGTGATGTCTGCGGTATGGGAAGGATAATCTCGCAGGCAGGCATCGATTGTCGCGCCGTTCTCGATGCGTTCGAGACAGCGCTGGATGATGTCTTCAAGGTGGTCTGCCCGCCGCATCACGCGCCACCCTTCCGGCGGCGGCCGCTCAATATTCGGGCAAGCGCATCAAGCGCACGGTATTGCAACAGCTTGACCGCACCCTCGCTTTTATCCATCAGGCGTGCGACATCCGCGTTGCTCCGGTCTTCGACAAAACGGAGAAAGACGACAGTTCGTTGGTCTGGGGTGAGACGTTCGACAGCATGGCGCAACTCAAGATGCTCTTCACCCACGAGCGCCTGGTCGTCAGGCGTTGCGTCGCGCGATGAGAGTGTTTCTAGCAGAGGTTGTTGATCATATCGTTTTCGTCGCGAATGATCGATCACGAGATTACGGGCGATTGTATACAGCCAGCCCGCAAACGCCGCTTCGGGTTCACCGTTTGGAAATTGAAACGACGGAAGTTTTTCTACAACGCGCACCCACAAATCCCCGCTCAACTCCTCGGCAAGCGTAACATCTCCACATCGTACATAGACGAAGCGGAATATTGGGTCAGCAAAGCGCTCGTAGATGATGTCGAACGCAGCGGTATCTCCGGCCTGCGCCCGTGTAACCGCAGACGCGAGATCAGCGCCCAGCGCCAACGTCACTACTCTCTCTACCCCCAAGGCTATTCACCTATGTATTAAAACGCACACATCGTGAGAAAGTCACGCTTAATGGATGCCGTCTTCTCGCCGAGGCATTTTACACCGTTTCGGCAGTGCGTACCACCATCAGCATTTCGATGAACGACCAAACCGACAGAATCAGGCATAATCCAGCCATCGGGATTGAAGGCTAGATATCGTTCGAAGTTCGTGCTATTATTCACAATCATCCTTTGGGAACCTACTGGATGAGTGGGGAGACGTTATGACTACCAAAACTCAGGAAAAGCGGCCTCGCGTCGTCATAATTGGTGGTGGATTCGCGGGCATTCAAGCAGCACGTCGTTTTAAGAACGCGCCCGTCGAAGTTTTATTGCTTGACAGGAATAACTATCACGGCTTCTGGCCACTCTTATACCAGGTTGCGAGCGCGGCGCTTGAACCTCAGCAAATAGCGTATCCAATACGCGGTATCCTGCGTAACCTGCCAAACATTCGCTTTCAACTCGGCGATGTCAAAAGCTTCGACTTCGAGCGCCAGGTGCTCACAACCAACACAGGCGAGGTGGCTTACGATGAACTGATTATCGCTGGAGGTAGCGCCAATAATTTCTTCGGCAACACTTCCGTCGAAAAGCATGCCTTTGGGTTCAAAGAACTGCCGGAAGCGCTGGCACTACGCAATCATATCATCATGGCGTTCGAGCAAGCAGTCGTTGAATCTGACCCGGAAAAGCGCAAAGCGTTGCTCACATTCGTCGCGATCGGCGGCGGTCCTACGGGTGTCGAGCTTGCGGGTGCGCTTTCGGAACTACGTGAGCATGTGATGCGCCGCGACTACCCGCAACTCGACATGAGCGAGGTACGCGTCATACTCATCGAGATGATGGATCGTTTGCTGCTGGCGTTCCCGCCTGAACTCAGCAACAAGGCTGCTCGCGACCTCGAAAAGATGGGCGTCGATGTACGTCTGAACATCGGAGTTACTGACTACAAGGACGAAGTGCTGACATTCCGTGATGGCACCAGCATGACTGCTCATACCGTGATATGGGCGGCAGGCGTGCAGGGTGCCAAACTCGCCGAAGCAGTTGGCGTGGAACTCCAACGTGGTCGTCGTGTACCCATCGACAACAACCTTCGCTTGCCACAGCATCCGCATGTCTGGGTGGTGGGTGACATGGCATACCTGGAAGGGCCAAACGGCAAACCATACCCACAGGTCGCCACGGTCGCGATGCAGCAGGGTAGGCATGTAGCCGAGAATGTCCTGCGCTCGTTGCGCGGCCAACCATTGCGCCCGTTCCGCTACATCGATAAAGGCTCGTTGGCGACGATCGGACGTTCACGCGCCGTCGCACGGGTGTGGGGCATGAATTGGTCAGGCGTAATCGCCTGGTGGCTCTGGTTGGTCGTACACATCCTGTACCTGGTGGGCTTCCGCAACCGCATCACGGTATTTATCAACTGGGCCTACAATTACGTTACCTATGACCGCGCGGCGCGTTCGGTCGTCCAGGCTATGCCAGACGAAACCGATATCGTCAAACCCGCGATGATGGACACGGCCAACGAGGAAGCCTAAACAAACACTCCGCAATTGATGCGTCTTCGGTAGCCACGTCGCCGTGGCTACCGAAGACGCATTGTGGGCCGACGGCACCCTGCCCTTGCGCCTCACCACCTATCTCATTGGCGACATGCCACCCTTGCCACTCATCACGTCGGTGCGTAGCCTGCTGTTCAGCAACGATACCCATACATGCTTCGTCCCATACACAACACGCATATGCATCCCGGTGGACGGATGCAAGACAGCAAACATGATCTCAATCGTTGTTGCAGCCGCCCATAACCCGCACTATAATTAAGCTAACACTAAATCGTATGGTATTTGTGATTCAGCGTTGTATCCCGCCGAGCGAGTGTCAAAGGTCTGGAGCATCCGCCGATGAAAAACACAACCCATATTAGAGGCACTACGGTTTCGCCTGCGGAGGCGTCTGACATTGAGGCGTGCCTCCTTACGGCGGCAGACCAGCGGCGCGTCGAGCATGGGCGAGCCCTGTTGCTCGGCGACGCGACCTACGACGAGCTGGCGAATACGTTTCGGGCGCTGGCTGACAGCAATCGCGCCAAGATCGTGTATAGCCTCCTGCAGCAGGAATTGTGTACCTGTGATCTGGCGGTGATCACATCGATTTCTGAGTCAGCAGTGTCACAGCACTTGCGTTTGTTACGTCAACTCCGCCTAGTCACCAGCCGTCGTGAAGGCAAAATGGTGTTTTATAGCCTGGACGACGCCCACATCCGCATCTTATTGATGGTTTGCCTCAATCATGTCAATGATGCTGAGCGCGAACACAAAGACATGCATCAGATGCTGGCTCAGATGGAAGTCGCCGAATCGTGATGTTCCGCTCGTCGCGTGGCAACAGGCGCGAGTAATGGATCGACGATCCAGCCTTCCGAGCGTATAGCCGGATGACGCGAGCCAGGGATACCGTAGCCGCGCTTGCGCTGTGTGTATGCCCATGCGGCCTGGATCGCACACAGCACGGCATCCAAACGATCCCCACTTGCGTCGGCAACCAGTTCGTCGCCACACTGCACATCGACCGTAAAGCCCCATTCCGTTGAAAAACGTCTTTCATGCAGCGCATGCAGGATGTTTTGCCGCTGTTCCATGCGTTCGGGAGTTTGCTTCTGCCGATCGTCGCTTTTGTACGACGTAGCGTAGCGACGGGCGACTAAGGCAGGATACGCTTCGAGCGCCACACGATGCGCGTCGGGGAGCGGGCGACACGGTTCCACCGACACATGCGCCTGGTGCAGATACCACGCGGCATGAAAGAACATTTTGGCGACGGGCGGATTATGGAACTTCATCGGACTGCGTGAACGTGCAAGCCCGTCAGCGATACGCTCGCGTTCCTTAAACCCAACGGGTTGCTCTGCACGGAAACGGGCGACCCGCTCTGCCCATTCCGCCATACCCCACTCGTGGATCGTATGCACGTACGACGACCATTCCGTCGATAAACCAAACGCTGGATCAGTCACTAACGCCCACGGTTGCCCGAAGGGAACGTCGAAGCCCGCGATCCAGGAACCTTCGCCATTCAAGAATTCCTCAAACGCATCGAACGATTCGAGCAGATCGACAGCATCGACGACGAGCACTCCGCGCTCGAAGCGGCAACACGCTTTGGTGATCGGTTTATGCTTGGACGGAGCGCTCGTGAAATCGACACCGTAGACGATCATATGATGCTCCTATGCAACACGGGTGTTGTGGCGCACCAGAAAACGCTCCGCCGTTCGCAACGACAGCGCCATAATCGTGAGTGCCGGATTAACGCCCAGCGCGGTTGGGAACACCGAATTATCGACGACATACAGGTTCGGCACATCGAAGGAGCGACCATCGCGGTTAACCACCGCCTCGCGTGCGTCATCGCCCATGCGGCAGGTACCGATCGTGTGCGCGTGCCGAGGGAACACCCACACATCCCGCGCGCCCGCTGCTTCCCACACCTGGCGCATCAGCCGGACCGCGTGCTGCTCCATGTTCTTCTCATTTTGTCCTTGCGTGAAATGAATCCGTGGCTTCGGTAGCCCGCGCGCGTCCTTCTCATCCGAAAGTTCGAGGAAATTGGAGGCATCCGGCAGACAGTCACCCAGGATGTTGATTCCGGCAGTGTGGTTGTAGCCGCGCATATGCTCACGCAACGATTCCCCCCACAGTCCATGTCCGCGGGCGACCTGTCCGGCATAGGTAACGGGCATGACGCCGATGCTTTGCAGCACATATCCGCCCACAAATCCAGCCTGCGGTTCGCGATACACATCCTCCGAAATCAAAGCGCCCGGTATACCCTTGAACGGCTGCACAAACTCGTCGAATTGCCCCCATACCTGGGGTCCGACGTGTGCCATAAAATTTCGCCCAACCTGACCGCTGCTGTTAGCAAGTTCGTTGATCAGAAGGAATCGCGGCGTTTCGACCGCGCCTGCACACAAAAACACGTTGCGACATCGCTGGCGTTGCTCTACGCCGTCGTGGATATACACCACCTGATCGATCTCGCCGCGTGCGTTCCTTGCGATCCGTACGACGAAACATTCCGCTCGCACTTCCGCGCCAAGATTGATCGCCAGCGGAATATAGGTCACATCCATGCTGGCTTTTGCGCCAACGCTACATCCGGCCTGGCAGAAGCCGCGATTCGTGCAGGCAGAACGCCATCCCAACCCTTGTTGGTAATATGCCGCCGAGAGCGCGGCGTTGGCGGCAGGAGACGTACGCACACCGAGTTCGTCGCAGCCGCGCTGCATGAGTTGCGCGGCTCCGTTGAGTGGCAATGCAGCGAGCGCGTACGGAGATCGTGTCGGCTCCCAGGGATATGGCGACGGACCTGACACGCCGATGAACTGCTCAACCTGCTCGTAGTACGGTTTGAGTTCGTCGTAGCTGAGGGGCCAGTCGACGGCGGCTCCATAGAGCGAACGCATGCGAAAATCTTCAGGGCGCGGACGCGGCGTGTAGGCCGTGTAATGGAGCGTAGAGCCACCGACGCCGATACCGGAATTGTTCTTGCCGAAACCGATTGGGTCAGCGCCAGCACTCAGGCGTTCATCACGCCAGAAAAGCTTGGTTTGTTCGCGCTCGTCGGTAGCAAAATCGCGCTTCGGGTCCCAATGCTTTCCGGCTTCCAGAGCCACCACGCTAAGGCCGGCCGCCGCCAGTCGAGCCAGCAATGGTGCGCCCCCAGCACCCGTTCCGATCACAACGGCATCGACCTCCTGCTCATTGCTATAGTGGCGCATCGGTGTTGTCGGTTCGGGAATCGCCACATGCACCACTGGCGCACGTTCGCCACGGTGTACATCGCGTGTAGCGTTGAGTGGCAAAGGTTCGTGGGCATCGAGCCGATCCAGGCCAATGTTCTGCCAACCGTGATTATCGGTCATGCCAACATAGCCGATTTCGTCGGACATTTGCGGGTAGCTATAGAGATACTCCGTTAGTTCACTCAACAGTTCCTCAAACGCACGCTTGCCCGAAAGCGAGTTCCAGGCCTCACCCTCTGCTTCACCCTTTTGGACAGCACGCAGCAGCGCATCTTGCTGATCCGCATCGAGTGTCCCGAACGTGCTGCCATGAGCGATCACAGCGCTTTCGTCAAGCGCAGCAAGCATACGAGGGATCGCCTGGTCGTCCGGTGGCAGAACATCGTAGCGCCAGCCATTACCGTCCGCAGCCGCAAGGCGTTCGTCAAGGTCGGCCAGGAGATCGATTGCAGCGGGCAGTTCGCCAAACAACCGCGCAATCACAGCATGCATGGTTTGCGCCTGCGTAGCGTCGAAGAATGTCAACTGGCGCGGTTTCTGGTCAAGCCGTGACTGGAGCGCCGCACGGGTCGGGGGTGTTATATAGTCGGTCTCGAACGCATCGCGCAACGTTCCCTGGGGATAAACTGGTGATTTCAAAATGCGGTCCTCATTATAGGGAATCGGCTGCCTGCATCATGAATAGTTGCATGCAGCCGTCATGAGTTAATAGTGTCCGGCACATATAGCCTAGCTACTGGATAACTTGCCACCAGTCACTTCAACGATTGATCCCGTCATGAAACTACCATCGCTCGAACCCAGCAACACGTAGGCAGGCGCGAGTTCTTCTGGCTGTCCGGGTCGTGCCAGGGCAACCTCATACCCGAAACGATCAACTTCCTCTACTGGCATCGTACCAGGAATATTCGGCGTCCAAACCGGGCCGGGCGCGACGCAGTTGACGCGAATTTTGCGCTCGCCGAGGTTCAGCGCGAGGGCTTTGGTGAAGGCATGGATCGCGCCTTTGGAGGCACAGTAATCGATCAACATTGGGTTGCCGACCAGTCCCACGATACTGCCCGTATTGACGATCGCATCACCTTCGGTGAGGTGCGGCATCACGGCCTGTGCCATATAGAAATACCCAAAAATATTGGTTTCAAACGTGCGCCGGAATTGCTCCTCGCTGATATCCTCGAACCGTTGCTGGGCGTTCTGATAGGCAGCGTTGTTGACCAAAATATTGATCGTACCAAACGCCTTAACGGTATCAGCGACAGCTTGACGACAAGCCGCGCTATCGCGTACGTCGCTTTTGAGCACCAGACAGCGCCGCCCATGCTCCTCGACCATCTGTTGCGTCGTCGCGGCATCGCCGTCGTTCTGGTTATAAACGATCGCGACATTCGCGCCTTCCATAGCATAGGCAATCGCCACCGCACGCCCGATACCCGAATCCGCGCCGGTAATGAGCGCGACCTTATCTTTCAGTTTCCCAGCCGCTTTATAATTCGACAGGTCGCTATCGGGCGCTGGCGTCATATCAGACTGCTTGGCAGGATAGGGCAATGTTTTCGCTGGAATGTCATCCTGGTCGGGACGCGGCTCATTTTGGCTCATCTTCGCTTCTCCTTGCTGCTCGTTCTCGTCGGTTCTGCCATGCATACGCAATAGGGATACCGCCGTTCGCGGCGGGCGGCATCGTCGTAACCCTGGGTACGTTCCATGCAGACATGAAGGAAAACCACAAAAGGAGTGTTCAATGCAATCAGCGCTACGTGAACAGATCGTCGCCCTGTTGCGAGGTGGCAACGCGCACATGTCGTTCGACGAGGCGATCGCTGACTTCCCGATGGAGCGCATCAATGAAGTTCCAGCACACGGGTTATATAGTGCGTGGCATGTGTTGGAACATATGCGGCGTACGCAACGCGACATCCTCAACTTCATTACCGACCCAAAATATCAGGAAGGCACCTGGCCTGACGATTACTGGCCAGCAAAGGATGCGCAGGTCGAGGCAGCGGGTTGGCAGACGACCGTCGATGCTTTTCGTACCGACCATGCGGCATTGGTAGCGCTAGCAGAAGAATCAACCACCGATTACATTGCACCTATCCCATGGGGGTCGGGGCAAAACGTGCTGCGAGAACTGCTGCTCGTCGCCGACCACAACGCCTATCACATCGGGGAACTCGGCAGCATGCGCCAACTCATGCAAGCGTGGTCGCAGAACCACCCGAAGGGCTAGCGAGAAACAGAGGAACGGTCGCCAACGTGGGGCGCCGATGGAGGACGCCATGAGGCTCTCGTCAACAACAAAAAAAGCAACGCGGCGATGGTCGGAGGTATCATCACAAGGGCGTGCAACAGGATGCCATAGCTCAACGCAGGGCCACGCTCGACCGCGAACAAGCCCAGCACCACAACACACACGTACTCGAACACACCAATCGTGCCGGGTAGCGACGGTAGTGAGATACCAACTTGCAAGCCGACCAGCAACAGGATCGCTGCGCCGACGGGCAGGTTGATCTGCAATGCCAGGAACACCAGGTAGTTGTTCAGAATCGCGGTTCCCCACACCAGCGCCGACAGCACCACCAGTTTCGTCGCCGCTGCAGGTTGCACAAGCACGCTTCCGCTTTGGAAGGCTGCATGGAAGGCTGCGAACACCTTGGTAGCGAAAGGACGGCGGAAACGTCGCTGCGTCCAGGCGAATAGTTGCGCCACGCGACGACCGCGTGAAAACGCTAACATGCCCGCCACAACAAGCGCGCCCACCACAAGCACACGATAGGCTGGTCCTGCCGCCCACTCCGGTAACGGAACAAAAACCAATAACCCCAATATGATCAAACCGAACGCGATCATATCGAGGAGCTTTTCGACGACAACCGTGCCGAGGACAAAGGCCATACCAGGCCCACGCTGCCCGATCGCATACGCCCGGCTGAGGTCGCCGATGCGTGTCGGAATGAACGTGTTGAGCATTTGCCCGACGAGGAGTGCGCCGAGCATATCCCACACGCTGATGGAGCGCCAATCTGCCCCGAGTAATACCTTCCAGCGCAGGGCTTTGGCGATGGTGTTGACGACGATGCTCGCGAGCGTCAGTCCCACAAACATCAGGTTCGCTTGTGCCAACAAGTCCCAAACCTGATCCACAGGAACGGCACGTAGCGCCAGCGCAAGGAATACAACGCTGACGATCGCTCCGACCGCGACGCGCACCACCACGTTGGACCACCATGGTGCCAACCGTGCGCGGATGATCTGGAGACGCTTCACACGCAGCCTCGCGATGTTCTCGTTGTGTACCTCATTGGCTCCAAATCGGCCGCTCAGTGTAGGGGAGCATTATCACACTACGTCACGGTAATAAGACCAGATCGTTATAACAGCGAGCGTGTTGAGCAGCAGCATAAATGCGATGAGCAGCCCGATGCCAACGAAGCGTAAGCGGCGAGGCCACAAGGCCCACCAGCCGCCCGTCAGTATGAGCATGGTTGGCAGGATCACCGGAAACGTGTAACGGCTGGATGGCAACGGGACACGTGACATCAAAACATATGAAAGGGGCCAGAGCGAAACCGATACCCAGGCGCCTAACGCCGCGATGGTGAAGAACGCCAGGGCAGGCCGCAGGTTTGCCAGGGGCGTTGACCGCACCCACCACATCACCGCACCCACCACGGCGACCAACGCCCAAATCTGAAATAGCAGCGGAGCGATGAAGCCGGGCAACACGATCTGGCCCCACGAAAACCGTGCGAACAGACCGTACAGCACCCACTCTGTCGCCGTCCGAAACGCAAACGGCACCACCAATCCGAGGTCGAACAACGGCGCGGCGACCCACAGGCGCTCAAAGTTGATCATGCGCGGCACCAGCGCCGCGAACCACGGTCTGAGGCGAGGACCGGCAGATTCCCCCGACGCATTCCGCAGGGGATTCGTGAAGGCCTGCCCGTTCCAGATGCCCTTGCTGGCATCGTCGTCGTCAAACGTTGGGGGAGTTTGCGCGTTGTGCTCACCCTGTATTAGTACGGCACCATCGAGGTACACCAACGCAGGCTTCGCCCCCTCCACCGGACGGCGAGCGATCAGGGCGAAGTACAGTTTGTCCGCCTTCTCCGGCACGGTAACGGTGTGTGCATAGAACGTTGGCGTCGTCGTCACATCGACCGGAACCGCAAGCACTTCCAGGTTCATCGTGCCCTGCTCACTCCAAACCACGCCAAGTTCGACACGTGTTTCGGGGCGTTCCGACCACAGCCAGCCGCCAACGCTGATCGTTTGCCCGGCCAGTTGTGCTACATCGGCTGTTGGTACGCGGTTAAGCAGTTGGTGCATCGGCCCCCGTGCCGCCTGGATCGTCACAGCATGCGACCCGAGCACCGCATCGGGGCGTGTGCTACGGGTCGTCGCCGGTTGGTCCCAGCCTTGCCATCGATACCAGGAGCGTGCATCGCCCCATCCGATCAGCGCGACGATCCCGATGACCGCAGCAACACCACAACCCGCAACCAGGATGCGCCATCGCCATTGTCGCTGCACCCAGAAGGCCAGCACGAGACCGATAGGAGCGATCACGACGGCGATCAGCGTCGTATCCTTGACAACGGCGCACACCAGCGTCGTCACGACGATCCAGACAATGCGCGGTAGAGTAAATCCGAGCCTGATCGTGCGAACCATGCCCCATATGAACAGTGTGAACGCTGTCACCGCGCCAACATCGCTGTTCACGCCAGTCATCAGGTCGGCGAACGGGGGCACGAGCGCCACCACCACCGGAATCAGCCAACGAAACACATGACCGGGCGCAGTGAGGTCGCGCATGATGCCATGCACAATCAGGATCGTGAGAACGAACAGGAGCAGCGACATGACCCGCGCAGCATACAACTGGGTCGTGATATCGGACCCATGCATCAGCATCAGTGGTAGACCGACCACCGCGTAATACAAGGGCGACTTGCCGAGTTGCGATACACCAATCCAAATTTTGGTAGCATCTTGCTGATCGAGGTCCGGCTGCGGTAATCCCCGGTAGAAGCCATGCACCAGCATCGAGGTCGCCACCTCACGCCGCATGGAAAGGTCAATATCCGCATCGGATGGCCGGAATGAGCCGTTGGCAACCAACCAGGCATACTCAAAGTGGGTTGGTTCGTCAAAGTGCTGCCATGGAGGCAGCAACATAAGGTACAGGACGCCCTGAACGAGCGCCACCGCCAGGACGAAAAGAAGCTGCACAGCATTACCACGAAACTGTATGGCCCAGGCGGGTCGCGAGTGGGGAAGCTCAACGCTCATAGGTTATGCTCAATCATTGTTCGATTACAGGCTCGCTTTTATGTTGAAACGATCATTTTGAATTCGCGCCTACCACAGAAGGTATGCCAGCGATGCGAGCATTCGTCGTGAATAGTTGAACATACGTTTTAGTGGAACAGTGCATCAGGATCCAAAAGCATACTCTATACTATCGTGCTCGTAGGAACAGTAACATACGACACACGTGTGCGTCGTATGTTGAATGCACCCCGCGATCATCTCCGGGTATAAAGACAATCCTTCCCGTGAATGAGCGACTTACATTCTATCGCCAATCCTGCACCATGGTAGACTACATCCTCGAAATTCTTACCATTCACCGAACACAGGATTATTTGCGATGAACAAAACCTGGATGACAAGCTTCATACCGGCATGGCTCAGGCTCATACAACTACAGCGCAGATATCCAGGACGTACGATCCAATCGCAGTTTATATCTCAGGGCGTCAAGCTCGGAGCTCGCGTCAAAGTCAAACGGGGCGTGGAATTGTCCTCTCGCGTCAGCATCGGCGACTACTCATATATTCAGAATGGCACAATGATCGAGTCAGGGTCTATTGGCAGATTCTGTTCGATCGGCCCGTTCTGCCAGATTGGTCTTGCCCAACATCCGCTCCACTTTCTATCGACGTCGCCACAATTGTATGGCAAGAGCAACATTTTCAGTAAACCATCAACGTGGGATGCGTATACAACACCACCAGTCATCGAAGACGATGTGTGGATAGGGGGTAATGCGATCATTTTGCAGGGTATTCGCATCGGGTGTGGAGCTATTATTGCGGCTGGCGCGGTCGTCACGAAAGATGTCGACCCATACACCATTGTAGGGGGCATTCCGGCGCGGAAAATCCGTGACCGCTTCGACCAAGAGCTACGCACCTATCTCCTCTCCGTGCGTTGGTGGGAGCTTCCGACAGATAAGCTTGCCCGCTTACAGCCGTTATTTACCCAGGAGCTCGACCTCTCCACACTGCAGCAAGCTCTATCTGAAATACGCTCGTCATAGCTCTTTGCAGAGTATTCTTGCGAAACACCTCATCGACGCCACATTTTTTCATATCACTGTGCACCCCACACAACAGGCATTATGGTATAGTAATGTGCCTTTTGTACAGGGTATGCAAAGGCAGGATTGGATGCACGAACGTGCCCGGAACGTCGATATTCTCTTTCATCTGCCTGTTGATGGGCTAGTATATACCCAGCGAAAACACTTCACATCCGTGTGGCGTGTGTGACAAGGATAACGATGACTCAGGCCATGACGCGGACATATATCATTGCCACCCACTCCTTCCTGGTCCGTGTTGACTTCGACGCTACATGGCAAATTCAGCACTTCACGGTGCTTGATACCGAACATCATTATGGAACAACGTTCCATAATGGGCAGTTGCTAACGGTCAAGCGTAACGATAACCAGATCGACGCACCCGTGCTGAATCGCTATCATAGTGCGGAACAAGGTGCACGTTTCAGCAGCGTTTCGATCGCAGGACATATGAACGATGTTCACCAGATCGCCTATGCTAATGACGGCATCTATTTCGCTAACTCAGGCTGTAATAGTCTGGTCTATGAGAGTATAGACGGCACGGTTCGGCATGAGTACCACATCGACAACGAGACTACGGATATCAACCATATCAACTCGGTCTTTCCGTGTGGCACACAGATTTTCGGTCTGCTGCATAATCGATATCAGCAGGACAGCGAATTGGTGATCTTCGAACATGATCTCGCGCACGGCATCGAGTTGAAGCATCGCATGCGCTTGTGGCATCGTGGCATTCATAATGTCTATGTCGACAACAAGTATCTGTATTACAACGCATCATCGAATGGGAAGCTGATAGTTGTCGATCTGGCGAGCGAACAGATTGTGAAAAGCTGTGAGTTCCCAGGACACGCCAAGGGTCTTTCCGTGACACCGCACCATATCGTAGTCGGGTATGCGGGACATGCTACTCGCCAGGAGCGGTTTACGACAAAAGGCTACCTCGCGGTGCTAGACCCACAGTCATTCGCGACCGTCGCGACCGTGGACTTGAATCATCCCACGCTGCCTCAGGCTATCGGCAACGTTAACGAAGTCCGCGCGCTAGACGCATGTGAGCTTTCCCAGGCTCGACCAGAGCAGATCATAGGACCAAATTGGGCAACGATGAGCTTTGCAAATGGCGACCCATGGCATCGAGTCAAAACTTCTGCCAGAACTTATGCACGTAAGGTGCGGCACCTTACAAAAACCTCGTGACCTGATTGAGATAGTCCACATGCTCCTCATCCACACCTTTTCATGCATGGTTCACATCACGCAGGTCATTGATCGGAGAATCTGAACATACGTTATGCGTATCTGCATCATCACTGGTATCTTTCCGCCGGACATTGGAGGTCCCGCAACATACGTCCCGCTCATCGCAAAAGCACTCGTGGAGCGCGGTCATCAGGTCATCGTCATTACCTTCAGTACCTCACTGGAGCATCAGGACACGACTCATACATTTCGTGTGGTGCGTGTTCCACGCCAGATGTTTTTCGTCAAGCGCTTCCTGTTGACGCTATGGACGATCCTGAGGATAGGGCGACAGGCAGATATCCTGTACGTCAACGGTTTACACACCGAAGCTACCCTGGTAAACCTACTGCTTCGTAAACCAATGGTGCATAAGATCGTCGGCGATGTTGCGTGGGAGCGTAGCAGGCACCGTGGTTGGGTCACGACGGATATCGACACGTTTCAGCATCAGAAACACAACCGCACAATTAGCTACCTCGCGTGGTTACGTGCCTTTACCACAGCACAAGCCGATATTGTCATCGTCCCCAGCAAGTACCTGGCGTCGATTGTCCGAGGTTGGGGCGTCAAGCCGGAGCGATTGCAGATTATCTATAATGCCATCGCGCCGATTGCCGCTCGACAGTCTGTGACCCCCCCGCTCAAAACCCCATTCACGCTCGTCACGGTGAGTCGCCTGGTGCCCTGGAAGCATATCGAGGGGATCATTCGTGCAGTTGACCACTTTGATGATGTTGGCCTCGTAATTATTGGCGAGGGCGAGGAGCGTTCCGCTTTGGAAAATCTTGTCGCGGCGCGTGGTCTCACTGAGCGGGTGTACTTTGCTGGTCAGTTAGCACCACGGGATGTCCATCCACTCATGCTAACGTGTGATGCCTTTGTACTTAACTCATCATACGAAGGGCTCCCGCATATCGTTCTGGAAGCCATGTTACTCGAACGACCCGTGATCGCTACGGCGGTAGGTGGTACGCCTGAAGTCGTTACTGACGACGAAACGGGTTTGCTCGTACCCGTTGGCGACGATGTAGCCTTGGAGACAGCCATACGAACACTGCGTAACGATCCGGCGCTGCGGACCAGACTTGCAAGGCAAGCAGCGCATATGATCGAGCAGGATTGGAGCATTGATGCGATGGTCACAAAGACGGAAGCGCTACTACATGAGGTGAAGCTGGCTCAAACCTGACAGGTCGTACCAACGCAGGACTCGCTTGATGTCGCAGGAGCGATGATGGAGTTAAACGGTGTTGGTCCCGACCGCATCGAAACGATCGAGGCCAATGATTCCGGCGAGGTACCGATCAACAGGCCACTCGACCTGGTGATCTCATTGATATCGTGGGGATTTCATTATCCGGTAGACACCTATCTTGCTCAGATTCGCTCGCTGCTGAGCAAAAATGGCGTGCTGATCCTTGATGTCAGGAAAAACACTGACGGTATGAAGAAAATCAAAGAGCAGTTTCGACACGTGGATATCATAGAAGAAAAAGCAAAGCGGTATCGCCTCGCAGCACGACAGTAACTTGTCTTTACAACCGGCGCATACGCGAACGGCGTAGTAATGGTCTAACAACACGATATGTGGCACGCGCACCATCCACATTATGTCATTCAGGAGGTACAATGTCAGGCCGACGTGAAACGTTACGAGATATTTATGAGAGTCACCACCGGGCAGGGAATCGCTATGGATTTACGTTTGGTGGTAAGGAACGCGCCGAACAGGTCGCACAATGGATCGGCACAGGCAAACGGGTACTTGACATTGGCTGCCGTGACGGCACCCTGACAAAATACCTTGTGCCAGGCAACACCGTTGTTGGTATCGATGTTGATACAAACGCGCTGGCGATCTGCGCGAAAACATTAGGTATCGAAACCCACTGGGTGGACGTAACCGAAGGACTGCCGTTCGAAGACGCGAGTTTTGATGCCATTAATTGCGGCGAGGTGATGGAACACCTGCCGTTCCCAGACCGCCTGGTAGCGGAGGTACATCGCGTCCTCAAGCCGGGCGGTGTGTTTGTGGGTTCGGTGCCAAATAGTTTTCGTATAAAGAATCGCCTGATGTTTTTGGCAGGCGTCGATTTCGAGGTCGATCCAACGCACCTTCGACATTTTTCGCCGTCCACGTTGCGAAAGATGCTCGGCACATACCTGCAAAACATCGAGATTCGATTTATGTCGAGCCGATTCTTGCGCGTATCCCCGAAGCTGATGGCGCATGATATGATGTTTCGCGCCGTAAACCGGTCGAAATCATGAGGTTGCTGCTCGTCAGCGGGGACTCGACCATCGCAGAGGGTCATCAGAGCAAATTCAAGAGTTTGTTGGATGTTTTCCAGCAGGGGTGGGAGCGCATAGATATTATCGTCCCGCCCACTTCAACGAAAACGCCCATCACGAACTTCGGCAACGTATATATCCATCCGGCACCGCACGGTAGCGGGAAGTTCGCACAGTATGCGTTCGTTGGCAAGACATTGACATCGCTCGTTCAGGCCTACCAGCACGATCTCGTATCGGCGACTGTGTACGGTATGTGTACCAACGCTCTGGCTGCCAGTCGGGCGATAGCACGTTTGCCGCGACGACCACGTTTCATGATCGAAGTATTACATGTGGCCGGAGTGCCGCGTGCCGGAGGGCTTCGCGACCATATCGAACGCAGGTTAGTAACAACCTACTTACGTGGGCCAGCACGGAAGGCGGACGCAATTCGTATTATGAATGCGAATGAAACCCCGACCTATCTCACGTCCTGTGGTCTTTCTCCCGCAAAGTTCAAGCTGATTCCGGCCGTATTTTACGAGCCAGAAGAGTATGTGCAGCAAGGTGAACAGTCGAAGCAATACGACTTGATGTTCTGCGGTCGGTTAATGCCAAATAAAGGACTTGATTTACTGCTCGCGACTTTTGAGGCAGTACGGCGCAAACGACCGACGACGACGATGTTAATCAAAGCAAGCGGTGGAGTACAGCGTGACTGGCTCGAACGTGAGATCGCTCGCCTCGACGCCCAAAAGCAAATCACTATCATCGACTGGGTCGAAACTCCAGCAGACTTGGTACAATTGTATTCTCGTTCGCGGATACTCCTGTGTACCTCATACAACGAGGGTGGCCCACGCGTTACGGTGGAAGCTATGGTATGTGGCACGCCAGTCATCAGTACCCGGGTGGGCATCATGCCTGATATTATCGAGCATGGCGTGAATGGATACCTGGCGGACTGGGACGCAAATGATTTTGCTCGGTATTGTCTTGAACTTCTCGACAACGAACAGCGAGCAACACAAATCGGTAACGCTGGTGCTGCAACAGTGTCTCCTCTAACACGCGATGCAGTTATCGACACATATGTTGCGGCATATCAGACCGTCGCACGACAATTGTAGATGCGCATACTTATAGCAACATCATTCTGCGACCCGCGTCATAGTTATGCGGGTCACGTACCAAAATGGGTCGCGGCAATCGCAGATCATTGCGATAGTGTGGACGTGATCGCGATCCAAACAGGCGGAACCCCACCCCCAAATGTCCGCTACCACAGTTTAGGGAAAGAACATGGTCGGTCGCGGGTCGGGCGCTGGGTCCGTTTCGCTCTCCTCACCATTGCCCTGGTTCCGCGCTGTGACGCGGTTTTCTGTATGTTTTCGAACTCCTTTGTATTCGGCATCTGGCCACTCGCCCGGCTGTTACGCAAACCGATCGTGTTATGGTGGGCGCACGGGGCGGCTCACTGGGATTTGAAGATCGCTGAAAAACTCGTCGATCGTGTCGTAACATCATCAGAACACGGCTTCCGCGTCCCAAGCAGCAAGGTGCGAATTATTGGTCAGGGTATCCCTACCGATGTCTTTGTTCCTGCGCACGCTGATCAGCCGCGTCCTTTCACGATCATCACGGTCGGGCGGCTTAAGTCGGTCAAGCGTTTCCAGGATGTGATCGACGCTGCCTCTCTGCTCGCGTTGAACGAAGACTTCGCATTTGCCGTACGGATCATCGGAGCGACAGAGGTTGGCGATACACCCGAGTATCAACGCGAACTTGAGCGACAAATTCGGGTCTTGAACCTGGAAAAACAGGTTACGATCGAAGGCGACGTACCGCAAGAAGAAATGCCACGACGCTACCAATCTTCCGATGTCATGGTCAATCTCGGCGAAACGGGCAGCATGGACAAAGTTGTTCTTGAAGCGATGGCATGCGGAATCCCGGTGCTGAGCGCCAATGAAGCCTATACAGCGCTGTTATCTGAGGTCGATCATCGTCTTGTGGTCGAAAAGCGCAACCCGCGCCAGCTCGCCGAGCGTTTACAGTGGTTATATGCTCTTTCACAGCAAGAACGTAGCGACATAGGTAGACGACTGCGGGCTATCGTCGTTCACGACCATAGCCTTGACGCACTTGGTCGCAAAATCATCGAACAAACGCAGCTGGTTCCGTAGCTCGGACGGTATGCCGGAGAATTGCCCATGGATTTGGGAAACATCATAGCAGCCTTCAAATTAATTCTGCTGAGTGTAGCCTGCTTATGGATCGGGTTAGTCATCACCCGCCGGGTTGTCGCTTCTGCTGATCACTCGTTGATGACGACACTCTTCATCTCGGGCTTTGTCTTGCGGATCATTTCGTCATTAATCGTTCTGCGTGTGTTTCCATTATTCATCCATAACCACCAATACCTTTCATACGGATTCGTCAACGATGATGGAATCCTGTATGATCAGCTTGGGCATGCGGGCGCACTAGCGATGCAAAAGGGCCTGAGTCCGCTCACAGGCTATGGATTTGGGCAAACTTCTGCAATCGCATACCTTCTGCTCGTCAGCTTCATTTACACCCTCGTCGGCCATGAGTTACTGGCACTCCAAATCATTAATTCGTTTTTCGGGGCGATCGTCCCCATCTTTAGCTTCGTGCTAGCTCAGAAATTCATGACCCAGACCCAGGCAAGCTGGTCCGCTATACTCATCAGCTTCTATCCCGAACAGATCCTCTATTCCGGTAGTCATCAAAAAGATATTTCGATCGTGTTCGCGTTTGTCGTGGGATTGTGGATTATCACCAAAATGGTTCAGCCACAATCGAAACGCCAGCAAGCACGAAACATTGCTTTGCTGCTCACCTGCACGATCTACTTGACCCTGGCGCGCTTCTATTACACACCACTGCTCGGTTTAGCGTTCCTTCTCAGCGTTAACGAGGATGGACGATTACGAAAGATATCAGTACGCCGCATCTTGCAGGTAGGTTTGATGCTCTTTGCGATGATCGGGCTCATGCTTCTGTTGCTCGCGACTGTCGTGCCAAGAGGTATTGAAAATATAAGTACCCCCATCGTTGCGATAACTGGCTTCTACCAGGCGTTTACAGAGAACGCGTCAGGTAGTGGCTCGTTCTACAGTATTTTTCGGTTTCCTTTTAACATCGTCCTGTTTCCTGTAGTTGTTCTCGGCGTACTCTTAAATCCATTCATCCTCTGGCCATTCATCTCACCAGCGGCTTTCTACTGGGTCTTATTCCCATCTATGCTCAGCTGGTACATCGTCTTACCATTCGTGGTGTATGGCTTTTGGGTGTCTCGCCAGCAAAGCTATGGAAAGATTCTGTTTTACGTTGTTGCAGCGGCTCTGTTTATTTTGATTATCACCGGCAGTGGTCTTAATACTGCGGGACGATCGAAATTGCCCATTCAACCATATGCACTTATGTATGCGGTCCTTGGCATGGCGGCATTTGCAGAAGGAAAAATATGGGTCAAATGGATTTCAGGAACGTATGTCACGGCACTTACCGGTATCATCGTGCTATATGTCATCCTCAAGTTGTCGATCCCACTCCCGATCCTGATATTCGCTGTTTTGCCTAACCTCGCAATCGTCGCAGGTATCGCGTGGGCATACTGGTGGCATCGAAGCTCGGAACAGCGCATGCAACAATGACATTAATGTTGACGAACACCCCATTGCACAGTCCGACTGTATCATTTATTTAGGATAAAGCATGACCCAACCTTCGCGTGTCCGTGTCCTGATGCCGATTACCCGCCTCGTTCTTGGAGGAGCACAAGAAACAGTCGTCACGACTGCTGATCAGTTGCTCTATCGGGAACCATACGCAGGGAAATATGACGTCGAAATTATCTGCGGTCCCGACCTTGGATCCGAAGGCGAACTACAAACCGACGTTCGCAAGCGCAATATTCCGTTGACGATCATTCCAGGGCTTGCAAATCCCATTCGCCCGCATAAGGATGCAAGAGCACTAGTTGGCCTGTACTCGCATATGAAGCGTAAGCGCTATGATATCGTCCACACGCATAGTACCAAGGCTGGACTTGTTGGTCGCATGGCAGCAAAGCTCGCAAGAGTTCCTGTCATCGTGCATACTGTCCACGGGTGGGGCTTCAATGCACATATTGGTGGCACACAACAGACCGTGTTAGTACCAATGGAACGACTGGCTGCACGAATCACCGACCGAATGATCACCGTAACCCGCCTCGATACAACGAAAGGTCTTTCGCTTGGCATCGGGCGTCCCGAACAATATACGACCATCCGTAGCGGCATTGATCTCAAACACTTTGGCTGTGTCAACGATGCGGGTCCACGTATCCGTCAGGAGCTTGGCATACCTCTACATCTTCCCGTTATCGGCACCGTCGGTCGATTTTCACCGCAGAAAGCTCCGCTCGACTTTGTTCGCGCAGCAAAAGTCGTCGCCGATGCTGTTCCAGATTGTCGATTCTTGATGGTCGGGGATGGACCACTACGAGATGATGTTGAGCAAGCAATCGCCGCTGTGGGATTGACCGAGCAATTCGTGCTACCTGGATTGCGTCGTGACGTACCGGAACTGATGGCAGCGTTCGATGTATTCGCACTCACGTCACTGTGGGAGGGTCTGCCGCGTGTGCTCCCACAAGCGATGGCAACTGGCTTACCTGTCGTCGCAACGTCGGTCGACGGTAATGCCGAAATCGTTCAGCCTGGCACGAATGGTTACCTCTCACAAGCAGGCGATCCAGTAGAACTCGGGAATCACATCGTGCACCTGCTCCAAAATCCTGTGGAATCGCGCACCATTGCTGCTACTGGAAAGCAACACGCGCAGGACTATGGCGAGCTACTCATGGTCGACCACATAGTAGCTGTGTATGAAGAACTCCTCAAAACTAAGGGACTTAATTAGTTTTTCTATGTTAAACTCTTACCCGGGCAACAGCGCCGCGTTGCTCAGGTGCTAGATTCCTGAAAGAAGGATTACTACGTGAACACATATCTCGTCCCACTTTTGACGGCACTCTTCGTATGTGTTGTCTTCACGCCTGTCGTTCGCAGGCTCGCATTGCGCGTCGGCTTAATCGACAAGCCCGAAGCCCGTAAAGTCCATCTCCGCCCAACCCCGCTGCTGGGAGGTCTCGCGATCTACCTGGCCGCTGTACTGGCTCTGCTTTTTTCAACTCAATCACAAGCATGGTCACAGATCGTAGGGATTTTAGCGGGAGCGACGCTCCTCCTCGTCGTTGGGATCCTCGACGATCGGGGGGTCCTTCACCACCAGCTCAAACTGATGGCGGCGATGCCACTTGCAGCGATCATATTACTCGTTTCAGGTATCCGAGCAACCGTCTTTTCTGCGGGCTGGCTCGGTGGTCCGGCAGAACTCTGGGTTGCACTCGATTACCTGCTTTCCTTTATTTGGATCGTCGGCCTTACCGCAAGCTTTAGCATCCTCGACCACATGGATGGGCTTTGCTCGGGTGTCTCGGGTGTTGCCGCGCTATTCTTCCTCATCATCGCTGCTTCCAATGGACAGGTACTCGTCGCGACACTCGCAGCCGCTGTGTTTGGCGCAACGATGGGTTTTCTGGTTTGGAACTTCAATCCAGCAAAAATCTTTATGGGCGATGGCGGTGCGATGTTCCTCGGCTTCATGATGGCAACATTAAGCTTAAGTCTCAATGTGCCAACAACAGCAGGGGCCCCAAGTTTCATTATCCCGGTTCTCATTCTTGGTGGTGCGCTCTTCGACACCTTGCTCGTGATCATTTCACGAACGCGACGTGGCTTAGTCCCATTCGCGTCGCCAGGTAAAGATCATACCGCACATCGTTTATCGAATCTTGGACTTGGTACGCGCGGTGCGGTACTGTCCATGTATGCCATTGGTGCAGGGTTTGGTCTGCTGGCGATGTTGACACAACAGTTGACCATGTTGCAAGCAGTGATTGTGGTTCTTGCGCTCATTATTGCAGCCTTTGTGGCAGTGATCGCACTCGAACGTGCGCCCTACCAACAACAGGGTCGTGCAACGCACTAAACCCGAAGTTCCAGACATGGTGTTCATCTCGTTCGGGAAGCGCCTGTAGGATACCCCGACTACGGTGTTCATAACAGTTAGGAACGCTGACCGTAACGCTCGCGACATCAAGCGAGAGGGTTACGGTCAGTGCTATCTGCCACTGTCGATTCGAGGCATCACTCGTTGGCGACAGGAGCAGACACGCAACATATAGACTCGCACGTGTGTCGTTCCCTGACACAGAAATGAATTACGTTCTCGCCGGACCCTGCCGTCATCGCAGGATCGGCCTGCATAAGCCTGCAGGTTGGAGCGGGATTCACTCGTGTGGCCCCTCCAACCTGTGCCACCACACTAAAGGTTGACCAGTATGATATTCCAGGCGCTCACATGACGGTGCCAAACACGCTGCCCGCCGAGCCGATTCCTGTACTCCATATCCAGAAAGTAACATCCCTCTCTGGTTCTGAGAATCACCTGCTTAGTTTGCTCCCTCGTTTGCAACAGTATGGATACCAGCCTACCATGGTGACGTTGGTCGATGGGAGCAGTTCCGCAGATCTCTTTATCGAACGTATGCGCGAGGCAGGTATCACAACACTGGCGATACGTATTCGCACCGATCTGGATCTTACCCTTCCCCTCCGTCTCGCCCGCCTCATCCGACGCGGCAAGTACCGCATCGTCCATACACACTTGATCCATGGAGATCTCTATGGCGCACTCGCAGCGACCATAAGTGGCAAGAACTGCCGGTTGATCTCATCACGTCATAACGATGATGCGTTTCGCCGGTTGCTACCCGTTCGTCTCATCAATGGGGGGTTGGCTCGCCTCGAAGACCGCATCATTTGCATTTCAGATCATGTGCGTCGCTTCGAAGAGCAGGTCGAGTTTACACCCGCGAAGAAGATTGACGTTATTCATTACGGACTTGGCAGCGAAGTGCCCGAAGATCGTTCCTGGCGCACGAGCAAGGGATGGGACACTACCCCGGTTATTGGGATCGTCGCACGTCTAACAGCCCAGAAAGGTCATTCGACGTTGCTAGATGCGTTCCAATCGGTTCAAAACGCAATTCCAAATGTTCAACTCGTTATCGTCGGCGACGGGGAACTGCGCGAGCCGCTCGTGGAACAGGTCAAGCGACTCAATCTGGAACACTGCACTCATTTTCTGGGCTACCAACCGAATGCCCGTGCTTTTATGTCGAACTTCGATGTGCTCGCTCATCCTTCACGATGGGAAGGATTTGGCTTAGTGTTCCTGGAAGCGATGGCTGCGAAACTCCCAATCGTCGCGACGCTCGCGGGGGCAGCACCAGAGATCATCGTTGATGGCGCGACGGGTTTACTCGTCGAGGCAGACGATACATCCGCACTCGCGAACGCATTGATTACATTGATCCAGGAGCCCCAGAAGGCACGTAGCATGGGCGAAGCAGGATATCACCGCCTGATCGAACACTTTACTATGGATGCGATGGTCCGAAAGACCGCCAATGTATACGACCAGGTTCTAATGCTCGTGAGATGATCTGGCGTGCTACAAGCAGAAAAACATAGAGCGGGGCATATCAATGTATGATATGCCCCGCTCTATGTTCTCCCTGTCTCTGGCGTTACGATTATGATTCGTTATGGAATTCTGCCAGTTCTTCGCTGTATACATTCGGATCGAAGATAGCCATACGCTTAGATGGGTAACGGAAATCGGAGCGTTTCCGGCAGATCGAGTAGCAAGAAATACTGTATGGCAAAATGAGGCGCCCCAGTGGCTTTGGGAAACGTAACAGCCATGGTGAATACTGCTCAATGACCTCGAATCCGGCTCGTTCGAGTGTAAGCTTTACCGTAGCAGGGGTGAAAAAGTTTATATGTTCGACTGCAAGCCAGCCATCTATCCCAATGGCTTTCCAGAGCCATCGTACGATCGTAGGTGGGACGGTTGGATGACCAATCGCGAGAATCCCATCGTCGGTAAGTAATCGATGGCAGCGCATCAGAAACATGTGCGGAGCAACGAGATGTTCGAAGAGATTGTTCGTGTGAATCGCGTTGAATGTATTGGCTGGCAACGTTCCTAGGTCATCTTCTACGTTAATTCGATGTGCGGGAAAGCCGAGCGCATCAGTGAAGGTAGCCGCGTTATTTTGAACTTCGACGCCCTCGCTCCCCGGTCCCCAAAAGAAAAGATGCGTGCCAAATGTACTGCCAATATCTAATACTTTCTTCTTCGCGAATCCATATTTCTGCGCGAGATAAGGTATACCGCGGGGAAGTTTGATGAAGTAATGTTTGATAAGCCGCTCATTTTCGCTCGACGGGAAAGGAGATTTTTCGCGTATTTTTTGGTGGAGCGAACGCAGCGTTGTAGGATCTATAACAGTCATAAATGCTTCTCCATATTCGATAGCTACCAAGGAAAAACACCTCGGTGCTAGCACGAGATATTTGAAAATTGTGTCCCTTGGTATATAGGAGTAGGGAGCGCACATGGTCGTTCCTCGGTGCCGGCAGATTATACCATGGGTCCATAGCTGAAAATGGGGAGCTCGCGTCGACGGTGCCTGGTACGAACACCAAACTAGATGCGATGTATAACGGGCGGATACGAGTACACAGACTGAGCGGTAGGGTATTGGCACGTGTTAACGTCACTGACGAACCCGCACTGAGCGCCCTTCCGTGACACCCACTCATACTCGCCTCACGAACCGACGCGTGGCGCAGATGGTGATGTTCTCGCCAACTGGCTTAGATGCACCGAACGTGCCCTATAGTCCAAAAAAAATGATTCCGACACGTGGAACGCAGCTGCGAACGAGCATTCGCCAGTGGTATGACAGGTGTCAGACACGGTTGATAGAAACGCGTGTATGAATAGTCACCACCATTTGTTTCTCATCCCGAGGCGTGGTTGTCGGATGCGATTGGAGGAATCTCATGAGGCTTTGGCGACCAGAAGATCCGTTGCAGGCTCGTATGCACCCTCGGGTCTGCGGCATAACAAAGAACACAACTATTGTGTGCTGCCCCCGGGTGCGTGACAACGCTTGGCTGCGTCCGAAAGGTCTCGAACGCCCCTATGGACAACCAAGGTGTTGTATACTAGACGCTTAATGTATCCGCTACAATCGAAGAAGTACGTGTTGCTATGAAGCGGTCTTCGGTGTACCGCGATGCGATGCGTATCCAGCGGCTGGCTCGAACGTGTTCATCGCCAACCACCCTCGTAAGTGCGGAACGCTAATGAATAAAACTCGCAATTTACGTATGTGGAGAACCTCGTTTTGAATCTCGATGTCGCGATCATTGGTGCCTCATCATCAGGTCTATATGCAGCTGAGCTCCTTGCTCGTGGCGGAGCACGTGTCGGAGTATTCGAACAATATCAGGTACTCGAACCCGCTCGCCGTACACTCATCGTCACTCCCCAACTGCGACGTGTCCTCGGTTTTGATTTCGACGAAGCCATCCTCCATCGTATCGACATCATGACCGTCGCTACGCCAGGAGAGGATGTTTCGATCACACTGCGTGACCCTGATGTCATCATCGAGCGAAATCTCTTTGCTCAAATGTTATTGAAACGCACGGCAGCAACGAGTGCCGAGATTCATTACGGGTACCGTTTTCAGGACCTTGAAGCCACCTCGAAAGGTGCACGCCTGCGATTTCGCACAATCGGCGGTGACCTCGTTTCCGTCAATGCGCGGGCGATTATCGGTGCCGATGGCATCGTCAGCCGTGTCGCCACCGCCGCCGGCATTCCGTTGCCGCCCGCCGAACCAATCCTGCACGCTGAAATCAATCTGCCACACCATTGGGACCCGAACGAAACCAAAGTCTGGTTCGACACCAAAGATTCACGCTACTTCTACTGGCTGGTGCCTGAATCTACCGAACATGGTGTCGTTGGTCTTGTAGGCGATGGACGTGCAAAAACCCGTGAGTTGATGGAAAAGTTCCTCGATCATCATGGAATGCGTGCGACTGGCTGGCAGGGTGCGCGTGTGGCGATGCATCATCCACGCCTCAAACCATGGGGACGTGTTGGTTCAACGCCGGTACTACTGATCGGTGAGGCAGCGGGTCAGGTTAAGGTGACCACAGTGGGCGGAACTGTCACCGGGCTCTGGGGCGCTGCAGCAGCCGCAGAGTCACTCCTTAAGGGAACATCGTATGCGTCAGAACTGCGTCCCCTCAAGCGCGAGCTCGACGTACACTGGTACATTCGCTGGCTGCTGGAACGTCTCGACAACCATGGCTATGATCAACTCGTGCGCCTGATCAATCCCCAGATTCAGCAGCTGTTGAGTAATCGCAATCGTGACGAGATGGCCGGCGCAGCATGGCGTATTCCGTTAATTCAACCGCGTCTCGTACCGTTGATGTTGTTCCCAGATCGTTTCGGAAACGGCTCCATGCCAATACGCCCGCTCCCACTCACAGTACGCACGAATCGATAATATGTTTGTCACTCGTCCAGCTTTCGTCGAACAACGTTCATGAAGTCGTTACGAAACGTTGCCACAACACTCGCATCGATCGAACTCTGGATCGTCGCCCTCGCGATAGGAGGCAGCGTTGTCATGACGCGCCTCCTGCCCGTTGCCCTCCTGGTAGCAGGGATATTTTGGGTGATACGCCTGATTGCAGTAGGACGTGCAAGCATTCGCACGCCGCTGGATTGGCCTATCGGGTTATTCATCCTGCTTATGCCAATGACGCTGGTCGTGACGCCAACACCTGTCGAAACCCGCGAACAGGTTTATCGGCTGCTGTCGGGCATCGCCCTCTACTATGCAATTGTCAATTCGAGGCAAAGTGACCGACAGGTTTCTCTGCTTTTCTATGCCACAATCGCGCTTGGAGCGCTGATGGCACTGAGTACACCGCTCATCGCCTCAGGTTCGCCCTCCAAGTTCCAGTTGATCCCCGCCGTGTTCTACTCGCAGCGCTCCGCATTCATTACCGATGTCGTCAACTTCAATGTCATGGCAGGGCTCCTTGTGTTGTTTCTGCCCATTCCTGTGGCCGTGCTGCTTTCTGGTGACACTTCACTCCAGCGATGGCAGATCGTACTGGCAGGGCTAGCAGCGTTACTTCTTACACTCATGCTCGTCTGGACCCAATCACGTGGCGCGTGGATTGCCAGCGTCGCGGTTGGCTTGTTGCTCGTCAGTCTGCGCTGGCGATGGGGCTGGATCGCTATCGCCATCACGTCCGCGCTGCTCTTTCTTATCACACAATTTCCAGGAGTTGCGACTGTTCTCAACCCGCTTGCGGTGGAAGGTCCAGGCAACAGCCTGGGCGACCGTGTGCAAATCTGGAAACGTGCACTGGGCATGATGCATGATTTTCCCTTTACAGGGATTGGCCTGGGCGCGTTCGGGCACGTTGCCGACTCACTCTATCCGTTCTTTGTCGTTCCTGCACCGTTTCCTCATGCGCACAACCTGTTTCTTCAGGTTGCCGTCGATCTGGGAATCGCGGGGCTCTTGGTATGGCTGGCGTGCGTTGGTACCGTTGGTGTCTGTGCCTGGAGACTACGCCAGTTCGGGCTGCACACGAATCACACCACTGCCACGATCTACGGTACCGCAATGCTTGGGACGCTTACCGCTTTAGTGGTGCATGGATTGACTGACGCAGTGACCTGGGGCATGGTCCGCCCCGCCGTGGTTGTGTGGGGGTTCTGGGGCTTTACTATCGTCGCCTACATGTCATATGTCAGAGCAGTTGTAGACCAGCGAGCAACCGCACACGTATCCACAAAAACTGCTGCTATTTCGCCTCACCCTGCCTCCCCACGCGAGGAGCTTACATGAGCATTCTTTCACAATGCTCACAGGCATAATCCGGTGAGTGGCGCTAAAATGTGGTACTATCAGTTGATAAAGGATTGCTACAGTAATGTAGCTTGAAAAGTTAATTGTATACAAGAAACCCGCACCTTGCGGGCATATATTTTTTGAGTCCTGGGCTCCACTGACCAATGGACATTTGGATACCTGTGCCGCTTTGCAAGGCTATCCTTTGACAGTTGGCCTACCGTGTGGACGAGTGCACAACATCGTGCATTTTGCCCGACATTGAACCCTAAAAGGATCGCTCATGTTTTCGTCGCGTCGTGTCCTGGCTATTGGTCTTGACTGTGCTGAATCCAGCCTCGTTTACGAGCGCGGGCAGCAGGAGTTATCGACGCTCAGTCGACTAATGGATCATGGTGCAGCGAGGCTCCTGGAAAGCAGCCATTCCCCACGCACGGAACAGCCCGATGGGGTAGGCAACCAGGGGCATTGCGGCGACGATTGGCACCATACGAGTGCCTGGACGCCGCAGGATATGTTTCGCGAAGGCAATGGCGTTGCGCACACCCTCATCGCGTACTTCAGCGAACAGCATCGGCATTCCATCGGTAGCCTGAGGCACGCTGGCTGTTACACTTTCGAGAGCGATACCGCTCCCGATGACGTGACCCATCCATACAACGGCGTGAGCATCGTTGGGAATTGCAAGCACTCCTTCAACGAACAATCATCACGGGTTACAACGCTGACGTGTGCCACCGTCGTGGCTCAGTTGGCTGGGCGAAAAAGCGACTTCGGCTCATCACGCCGCCTGGAATATCTATAGATGATCAAGCCTACCATGCAAACGGCGAACCAGGCTCCGCGTGCTAATTTCATGAGTCTCGATGCAACGCCTGTTTGCCGACCGCAACGCACAATACCCGAGGGGAGTATCCCACCACCAGACCTCGATCTGATAGCCAGCAGAACCACCGCGTATCGTCTTGAGCCCAGGTATACGGGCCTTACTGTACGCGGACGCGACCCATACAGGTGGCTGCGTAGTGAGGTCATCGCCGCGGCTAAGGATCCAGGCGATCCATCCACCAGATATGCAGTCGTGGACCGTGTTTATCGCCATAAAGAACATGACGGTGGTCAGTTGATGATCCAGGCTACCCACATCATCCCCGCACCCATCGCCGGGTACGTTCTAAGAGGGGTCGACGCATAAAAGCCATGT
Source organism: uncultured Chloroflexia bacterium (assembly GCA_963790835.1). Lineage (GTDB taxonomy): Bacteria > Chloroflexota > Chloroflexia > Chloroflexales > Kallotenuaceae > JBBSGA01. The sequence goes on along the minus strand of CAWBPU010000001.1, from coordinate 1,183,691 downwards.
TCACGTATAACGATACATTGGTTGTCGGTATGCACATCTATGGTGATGCGTTTCGATATATATCTGAGAGCACATCCTGTGACGGGCCTCTATCTGTCATGGACGTCGCGCCATCAACTTTGCATTGCTTCGGTACAGCTGCACCAGGAGACTACGGTGAGCATAGCCTCCTGTAACGCGGGCGTATACCTAACCTCATATTTATTCACACGAGAATTTGTAGGAGTACTTCATGCCGGTCCAATTCAGTCAAATCTTTAAATTGCTTAGGATCCCGTTCCACCGTCTGCGTTTGCTGATGCTCCTTACGATGCTGCCCGCAATCCTTGCGTTAGTGTCTGGGTTATTATTCCCACCACCGTTTAAGTCCACAGCAGTTGTGGCGATGATCAAGTCGCGTACGAATGTTACTTTCGACGATCGGATTCAAACCGTTACCGGCGAAAATCCACTCATCACCGCCAGACAAACAAACGCCGTTCAAGATCGAGCAACAGAACTGTCTGCGCTCGTCAAAAATGGCGCGATTGCCGAAAAAGTACGTGATGCACTCAAAGACGAGATACCAGACCTGCAGCAAGACCCGCGAAAACTGGTCGGCAAGATCAATACTTCGGTTATCGGTCCCGGTGGTATGATCGCGATTACCGCCACTGACCCGAACCCTGAATATGCGGCGCTGATCGCGAATACGTGGGCGAGCAACTACGAATCCTACGTTAATACGCTCTATAGCGGCGCTCCCACCGGGTATTCACAATCGGTACAAACCGAGCTTGCACGGGCGAAAGAAAGCTACAATGCTAGCCAGAAAGAGTTGGAAGCGTTTCTGCCCAAAAATCAATCTGGCATCCTATCGCGCGAGATTGAGTCCAGACGAACGCTCTTGGACCTGCTCAGCAAAAATCAGACAACGGCGATCTCATCGACGATTGAGAAACAGCTAGAAAACCAGGCTCTGATCATCAACACCTATATGTCATCGCAAATCGCGAATCAGATGTTGGCTTTCAACAAGCAGCAAGAAGCGAAGCGCAACCTGCTGAGCCAATACATCGACTCTGAGATTGAAGCTCGGATGGCAGCAATTCGGCGCGATCGTGATCTTCGTCAGAAGGCGTTTGCGGTTACATCCGATGCCGACATCGACAACAAGATGGCAGTGATTCAACAAGAAGCGACAACGAAACGCGAAGCACTCGCACAGGCATACAGCGAGCAAACGCGCCTGGCAAAGCTGCTGGGGAACGCACAAACAATGCGCGACCATATCAACGAGGGTGGCGATTCGGCGGCCGCCAGTAATACACTGGCGCTGCTCCTCCTGAAGACACAAATATTCTCCGGTCAGGGAACCAGTGAGAACGACAAGCAATCAAATTTACCTGGGAACCTTCAGATTCAAACATCCGGCACAACAGCGACAACTGCCGCCGGTCAGTTGCGCGATATCGAGGCTGTGATTACCGCGATTCAGGACCGTATCAGTAACCTGAGCACAGAGATTCAGAATCGCTCGAACGAACTTCTCGAAGGGACAGGCTATAATTTCCTGAGTGAGTTCTCAGCAAATACAGTCCCTGTTACGACTACGCCGCTGCTATCCACGACGCTTGCTATTAGCATTCCGCTAGAAACAGCAATCGCGCAGCGGTACGAAGAATTATTCGATTTAGGTGGACTGACACAGGCTGCCGAACAAACCTCTGATGCAACACCATTATTCGCCGAAATCAAGAAGCTCTATCCCGATCTCTTTGACTTCGATGCTATAGGTTTACTCAGCCAGGCAGTCACAACAGATAATCCATTATATAAGGCAGCAATGGCCCGTACCCAGGAACTGCTAGAGCTCAAGAACCTGCAGGCACTCCCCAGCGACGATACCAATGCAACTATCACCAAATCGATGACAACCATCCAGGATGAGATCAACACACTACAGTCTCGACTTGAAGCCGAGACCGCAACACTGGAAAATCTCACGCAATCGCGTGATATCGCGAAAGAATCGTATACAACGCTGAGCAAAAAGCAGGAAGAGGTTAACATCTCATCTGCGATCACCGGCAGCGAGGTGCGATTGGCGATTCCGGCAATGACTGCGGTCGAACACACAGAGTCGCGCCTAGCAACAATCATCATGGCTGGTATACTTGGTTTCTTGTTCAGCTTAGTTGTATCGACAGCGTTGTACTTTTTGATGGGGAATGAGCCATTGCGTACAGTTGAGGGAAAATCACAGCCTGTGTGGAGCCGTGCTGTTCGCTGGCTTCTCACGCCGGCAAGGTTCAGATTGCGATGGATGCAGCCTTCTGATGATATTATTCCTCCCCATGGCGGCAGTCCGACGGCAAGCTAAGCAATGAGCTACTCAATTTTTAGGAGTTAGGATATGGGGCAAGCATCCACGCGACGGGTTCCTCCAACACGAGCACTCATCACGGGTGGTGCAGGGTTCGTCGGATCACATCTCGCCGAAGTGTTGTTAGAACGCGGATATCACGTCTCCGTGATCGATAACCTCAGCACTGGACGCATTGAAAATATCGAACGATTGATCAAGCGCTATCCAGCCGGAGGAAGTGGCTCACGCTTCTCATTTGCGATCGATACGATCGATAACGAAATTGTTCTCGATCGTCTAGCAAGCGAAAGCGATGTTATTTTTCACCTGGCTGCTGCTGTTGGCGTAAAGCTGATCGTCGAAAACCCTGTTCATACGATCGAAACCAATATTGTAGGAACGGATCGCGTGCTTAAGGCCGCAATGCGATATCGTGCCAAGGTCGTTCTGACATCAACGTCTGAAGTGTATGGTAAAGGTATCCGTATGCCATTCCGTGAGGGCGATGATGTTGTCCTCGGGCCTACGCACCGGAATCGCTGGGGTTATGCGGCGTCCAAAATGATCGATGAATTTCTGGCTCTGGCATACTATGATGAAAAACAACTGCCTGTCACGATCGTACGGTTATTCAACACGGTCGGTCCCCGGCAGTCCAGCCAATATGGCATGGTGCTTCCTCGATTAGCCGAACAGGCTCTGCGTGGCGATCCGCTTACGGTCTATGGCGATGGCGAGCAGTCGCGCTGTTTCCTGCATGTTGATGATGCAGTTGCTGCTCTGGTAGCGTTGGCGGAATGCCCCGAAGCGATTGGCCAAGTGTTCAATGCTGGTTCGACGGAGGAAGTTTCCATTGGCCAACTTGCCCAGATGATTTTGGAAGTTATCGATTCCAAGTACCCCAAAAGTACCCCGCTTTCATCGTCCGCAGAGCGCATACGACTCGTTCCTTATGACGAGGCATACTCACCAAGTTTTGAAGATATGCGCCGCCGAATCCCTGATATATCGAAGATCAAGGAATATACGGGATGGGAACCCAGATATTCTCTGGACGCGATTATCAACGACGTGGTCGCCGCTGCTGCTACCTACACAACCACTGAATAGGAGAACGAGAGACACGTGTATGCTGCCCCCTGTGGGTGAAATATGCGTGTCTTGACGTTTCTGACCGCTCATGCAGAACCCCAGGATACGATGGTTGATCGCAAGTGTCGTCATGCTGCTCATTATGGCGGCAGTCTTTGGACGTTCCCTGATTAGTGCAGCGTACGTAAACGCTGCTGCTGTCGTCCTTACTCATGCAGAAGGACAATCAGCGTGCGCCCTCGGCCTGCCATATTCCAGCCTTCAACCTGCCAAACGCGATCAGGCAATAGCTTTCCTCAGGCAAGCTTTGCTTTGGAATACGAACAACGAGCGTGCATGGCGGCTCACCGGCGAGATCGCACTTAACCAGGGCGACCTTCTGGAAGCGAGCCAGGCCTTTGCTAAGGTCCGCCCGCGTACCGTTGTATTTTCTCTATCACAGTTCTGGCAGGCATACGCCGATACCGAGCGTGGTGATACGCTACAGTCACGGGCCTGGACATCCTCGGGAGCAGAGCGATTTTTGTTAGCAGTTGGCGACTGTTTCAACGCAAATGAGCAGTTCGAACAAGCTCAGCACTATTACACCATTGCACGCGATGACGCAAATTCAATGATAGCGTCGACACGTCTGGGCGACCTCCTGACCAATCAGGGCCGGTTGGATGAGGCTCTGACCTCCTATCGGTATGTAATCGCTCAGTCACAGGATGCAGCCCTGCTGGCTGGTGCGTACATGGGAGTGGGTCAGATTCTCGTCCGGCAAGAAAAGGCTGCTGAGGCAGACACACAGTTTGGTGAAGCGTATTCGCTCACTCCATCTGGAGCCCTGGCTTCAAAGATTGGGCTAATCCTACGGGATAGCAAACAGTACGAACGCTCGAATACATGGCTCAGAGTATGGATGGAGCGCTCACCAACCAGCCCTGATCCATATCGCGTCCTTGGCACGAACGCCCTCGACAACGGTCAACCAGCGGAAGCGGTTCACTATTTCAATGATGCGATCGAGTACGGTGGAAAATCGCCTGACCTCTATTATCATTTGGGGAACGCATACGAAGCGCTTGGTGATGTCGCGAAGGCACGGCAAGCATACGAACGTGTCCTTGCTATCAACGCTGGACACACGAACGCGAAGAAGCGTTTAGAATCACTGAACTAAGAAAGGATTTATCATGAACGCATCCGATACCGTGACGGTCGCACTTCCTCGTCACCTCTATGAACTCATCGAACAACGCGCCCAAGATGCCGATTTTGGCTCGGCTGAAGAATACATTGTGTTTGCGCTCACGACATTGACCGAGGACGAAGCAGCGCAGGATGAGCAACCCGAAATGACCGCCGAAGAAGAAGGCAAGGTCATGGAACGCCTACGAGGTCTTGGTTATATCGAATGACAGCGGCGAACCGAACATTCGAACAAAGTATATCCAGTATGGCGCGTGGCAGCAGTATCATTCTCTTTGGGAGTGTATGTGGCCAGGCGCTCGGGCTTTTCGGCAATGTCCTCATGCGTCGCAGCTTTAGCGTCCACGAATTTGGCCTGATATCGCTGGCGCTCAGCGTGGTTTTCTTCGTTCAGCCGATTGCCGAACTCGGATTTTCGGGCGGTGTTCCGCGCTATGTTGGCTATCATCGCGGTCGTAACGAAACTGCCGAGCTACGTGGCGTCATCTATCTCGGCGTTATTCTCACGACCATTGTTGGACTACTCTTATCGGCTGGAATTTACCTCGGTGCCGATCTGATCGGACAGTGGAGGTCGACGCCCGAACTGGCACCGACGCTGCGGGTCATGGCGTTCGTAGCAGCCAGCCTTGCAATTATCAATGTGCTACTCGGCATTTTCCGAGGGTTCGCACAAGTACAACAGAAACTGATTTTCGACGACCTGTTCCCCAACATCGTCCGCATCCTGATCCTGCTTGTCGTCATCGCACTCGGTGGTTCGTTTCTCTGGATTGGGGGAGCCTACTTAATCTCTGTCATCGCGGAGATTGCGTTACTGACATGGTACGTCCACCGTACTGTTCTCGAACGCTTGCCATCCTCGAAGATAGATTGGGGGGCGGGTTGGAAGATGGTACGGTTTTCCATCCCTATGATGGGCAGTAGCCACCTCAGCGTGGTCAGCCGCCAAACCAACGTCCTTCTCCTCGGATTTTTCTTATCTCCTTCGGATGCGGCACTTTTCACCACCGCCATTCTGATCGCGCCCGCGATTCAGGTATTCTACGGTGCGGTACGCTTTATTTTCCTTCCTGTCGCATCACGGCTTGCCGGCGAAAATAACATCGAGGATTTCAACAAACTGTATGTGACGATCACAAAGTGGGTGACGACCTTTACACTACCGATCGCAGCAGTTGTCATGGTGCTACCGGAGCCAATCATCACAGTACTGTTTGGTGAGCAATACCGCCCGGCGGCGCTCACGATGCAGTTAGTGCTGTTAGGCTACTTCTTCAGCGTTTGGGTTGGTCCCAATACTGGAGCGTTGATGGCACTCGGCTACTCAGGGCGGGTATTCTGGGGGGTTTCCATCGCGAACGTATCCGCTATCGTATTAAGTATCGCACTGATCCCGCTCGTGGGTATCATTGGGGCAGCCCTTGCAAGTATGGCGTCGATGCTGATCTCGAACATATATCTCTCGTATTCGCTGTATCGGGCAAGTGCCACAACGCCACTTTCGCGTGGCATTATTGTAGCCACACTCGCGACCAGCGTTGCGGTTGCGCTCTTACTGCCATTTAGTAGTCAGCTTTCAGCATTCCCGACACTCGTAGTCGTGCCAATTATCGGATTGCTCTTCGTCGCGGTATCATTCGTCAGTACGTGGCTACTGGGCGGCATCGACGAAGAAGATCAACGCATGTGGCAGATGGTTCGGGAACCAATTCGTGCGAGAATAGGTCGATGATGGTCACTGATACAATCATATTCGGTTCGAGGTACGCATGCAAACACCCACAGTAGCACGGAAGGTTTTGATAATCGGGCTTGACGGCGCAACGCCCGAATTTGTGTTCCCCTGGATACAGGAAGGCCGTTTACCAAACCTGGCAAAATTGATGAAGGGAGCCGCTTACGGTCCGATCGACTCAACGATGCCCCCTTTTACTCAAATGGCATGGCCCGTCTTTTATTCCGGCTACAATCCCGGCAAAACGGGTATGTTCACCTACTTTGACAATATTAACGCTCCCAATCGTGGTCCGGCGACAGGCAGCGCGTTGCGTGTCAAGCCGATCTGGAAAGTACTCAACGAACACGGAAAACGTTCTATTGTCGTCGCTGTTCCCGTCAGCTATCCACCCGAAGCCATCAATGGTGTGATCATCTCCGGCATGGATACTCCCGACGAATCCTCCCAATTAACCTACCCTCCCGAGCTACGACAGGAGTTAATCGAGCAGGGATACAAGGTATTCCCAGACCGCTCGTTGGGCTACAGTGGCAACACTGAAGCTCTGTATGCGGATGCCTTGCAGGTCAGCACGGTCAAGACGCAGGTGTTTACCAAGCTGTTGCGCGAAGAAGCCTGGGATTTCGCCATGATCGTGCTCAATGAAGTCGATGTCGTCTCGCACTTCGTTGCGAGTGAAGAGCGTGTTCGAGACTTCTATGAGGATACCGACAGGCTCGTAGGTCAGATCATGGATGCAGTCGACGAGGATACGGTCGTGTTGGTGATCTCAGACCATGGTGTGAAACCAGTCAAAGGCCGCTTGTTCGTTAACGAGATTCTCAAGGACCTGGGGCTGCTTCATTTGAAGGCTGCGCCGCCAGCGTCTCGCTTATTAGGACGTATCGGGCTCACACGAAATACCATGCGTTCGATCATCCAACGCCTTGGCATCGGCGGACTACTCCGTCGTCACGCTGGTCGCTCGTTCACCTTTGTTCGCGACACACTGCCAACCGCCGCGGTGAGCGAACGCGCCGATATCGACATGACCCGTACCAAGATATATCTCGACTCAGGCTATTGGCTACGCCTCACCGGCAAAGAAGCGTTGACAACCGCTGAGTTTGACCGATTGCGTGATGCGCTGGCACCATATAACTGCGAGCTGCATCGCGGACAGGATCTATACGCAGGTCCATACCTGAGTAAAGCACCGGATTATGTCGTGTATTCACCAGACTACATGAATGCGTCACCGATCGGTACTGGTTCCTGGACAGGTCCTATAACAGCCCGACCGGGCGATCATAGCTTCCACGCGACTGCTATTCTTTGTGGTGACCCACGTCTGGTACGCGAGGGCGAGATACGAGGGCGGCTCGTTGATTGGACTCCGACTTTGCTTTACCTGATGGGCATCCCGACGCCATCGGACATGGATGGTCAAGTCTTGACCGATGCAATCGCACCATCGTTGCTCGAAGCACGTCCGATCCAGTCGGCTTCGACATCAAAACAGGATGAGCTTCGCCAGCGCATTCGACGATTGAAAGTTCAAACTCGTGTATAACCCTACAATGAACAAAGTTTACACACGATTGCTAATCCATGACGGAATCATCTAATGCGTCTGGTTATCTGCGCATCAGAGTTTCTTCCTTCCCCTGGTGGGATCGCGATTCATGCCCATCAGCTTGCACAGCATCTCGTCCAACTTGGATGGACGATTACGGTTGTGACGCCACAGGATCATGTTCCTGCGGCGACGATCCGGGCGTTCAATCGAAAGCAACCGTACAGTATCGTCCGTCAGCGACTGGGACGCACCTTTGTACTGCGTGAAACAATCCGATTCATAACGCTACTGTTTACTCTGGCGCGTCAACGGCCTGATGTCGTGCTTGCGACGGGCGAACAGGCTGTGTGGAGCGCGACGTTAGCATCCAAGCTGTTGCGCCGTCCAATTCTGGCAGTGGGACATGGGTCCGAATTTTTGGAGCCACATTCACTAGCAGGACGTTTGACATATACAGCCTTTAACAACGTCGACGCGGTTGTTCTCGTAAGCCAATATACTCGCCAGTTTATGGACAGCGCAGGGATCAAGCCACGCCAGTCGTCGGTCATTCTCAACGGTGCTGATGGCGATGAATTTCAGCCGGGATTAGACACAACTATAGTACGTGCAAGGTACAATATTCCGCCTGGACCAGTCATCCTGACAGTTGGCGCAGTCAAGGAGCGCAAAGCGCATGATGTCGTCATTAAGGCTTTGCCTCGGCTAGTGCAAGAATTCCCGACGCTAACGTATCTGATCGCGGGGCGACCATTCATCCGACAAAAACTCACGAACCTCGCTGCATCGCTAGGCGTTGAGAAACACGTCTTGTTCCTGGGAGCCGTCGATCAGTCCGATTTACCCTTCCTGTATAACCTCTGCGACATCTTCGTGATGGTCAGCCGGACGCGCAATGCCCGCGATATTGAAGGCTTTGGCATCGTCGCAGTTGAGGCTGCGCTCAGCGGCAAGCCTTCGGTTGTGACCCGTGACTGTGGCTTACAGGAAGCGATCTACGATGGAGAAACAGGCATTCTGGTACATCAGGACGATCCCGAAGATACAGCCAGGGCTATCGGACGGTTACTGCGCGATGATGACTTGCGAACGAGGATGGGCGGACGAGCTCAACAGCGCGCACGCGCCGAGGCGACATGGCAGCTCCGAACGGTATTATATGAAGAAATTCTCCGCAAACTTGTAAAATCCTAGCACGATAGTACCTTGTACACGCGCTCTGTCATTTGACGGAGCGCGTTTGTCATTGGTTTTGCTTTGGATAGGTACAGAGGCATAAAAAGTCAGGACCACCGTACAAGGTCAGTTCGCACCACTACTACCGTATAATTGCTTGAAACACCGAACCCACTTGTAGCACTATGGCTGGCCTGCCATCGAAGGGAACACACGCCAGCGAAAAGTCTCGGACAGCCATTGTTACAAGCATCGTTCATTGCACAGGCATGATTGTAGATACACCCGTTTTAGTTTCTGCATTACTCGTTGCAGCAGCACTTTCGTTGACGATCGCTGTCATTGCCTGGCGACGCCGTCAGGCAGAAGCAAGCATCCCGCTTTCGCTTCTATGTCTGGCAGTCACGATCTGGACCGCAGGTTGTGCGATGGAGTATGCCACACAAACCCTTGAGGCAGCGGTCGGTTGGGCGAAGTTCGAATACCTGGGGATCGCTCCTTTACCGTTGCTCTGGTTTATCTTCGCACATACCTATGTCCACTCCGAGCAGCCTCGTATACGATGGCTGTGGATCATGCCAATCACGACGATCGTCATCGCACTGACCAACCAATATCATGGCTGGCTTTGGAGCAACATAACTGTTGTTGATCGCGCCGCAGGTCCGCGGTTTTTGTTTGTGCATGGGCCATGGTTCTGGGTCATCATGGTCTTCAGTTACGGATTTCTGCTTGCTGGCGCAGCAACACTTATCAAAGGTGTACGCCATTTCCCCGCGCATTATCGCAGCCACACGAACAGCATACTGGTCGCGGTGGCTGCGCCCTGGATCTCCAACGTCATCTACCTGGTGGGTTGGAGTCCCTTAAATGGTCGCGACCTAACGCCGTTCGCCTTTGTGCTGAGTGCAACACTGTTTGCTCATAGCATGTATCGAGGACGATTGCTCGACCTGATTCCAGTGGCACGCGACCAACTCATCGAATACATGCAGGATGGCATGCTCGTGCTGGACACCCGCTGCCGGATTGTAGACATCAACCCTGCGGCACATCGTCTCTTGATGCTGCACGATACCCAAGTCGGACAATCGCTCGACGTGGTAGTCCCCGCGCTCGCAGCGACCGTTAGCAAATGTGACGCCGTATCCACGCTCCAGTTCGACTTACAGCGGCAGGACGGACCACGTATCATCGAAATACAGGTTTCACCCCTTGGTCGACATCTCGCCATGGGGAAACTGCTCGTTCTGCGTGACGTTACGGAGCGCATGCAAGCCGTCGAAGCGATGGCTGCCGCGAACCGCGCCAAGTCGACATTCCTGGCGACAATGAGCCACGAGATCAGGACACCCATGAACGGCGTCATCGGCATGACCGAACTCATGCTTGATACACCACTGACGAGCGAACAACAACAATACGTCACCATGGTGCATGATTCCGCGCAAAGCCTCCTCACCATCATCAACGACATTTTGGATTTTTCAAAGATCGAGGCGGGGCAACTCGAACTCGAAGCGATCGACATCGAACCATATTCATTCCTCGGCAACATTATCGGATTACTGGAACCATCGGCGAAAAGCAAAGGCATTGCGCTCGGCATCGAGATCACCAACGATGTCCCACGTCTGCTGCGGGGCGATCACAACCGTCTACGTCAGATTTTGTTTAACCTGGTTGGCAATGCCATCAAGTTTACCGAATACGGATCGATCACCCTGCGGATGTCATGGCACACGGGCATGACATATATCGAGGTGCGAGATACCGGCATTGGCATGAGTCAGAACGTGCTCGATCATCTGTTCATTCCATTCAAGCAAGGCGACGATTCGATCGCTCGGCGCTACGGCGGCACCGGGCTTGGACTCGCGATCACACACCGTCTGGTTGAACTGTTAGGCGGTCGCATCGAAGTCCAGAGCGAGGTCGGACGCGGTAGCACCTTCGTGGTGATGTTGCCACTGACGGTCACCAAATCTGCTCAGGCACTGGACGTACCACACAGCCTCGATGTCATTGACCCCATACCAGAACCAAAGGCACAAGAACGCTTAGTGCTTGTAGCGGAAGATAATCCAGTCAACCGGAAGCTTGCCGTATTGCAACTCGAAAAACTTGGCTATCACGCCCATGTCGTAGAGAATGGACACGAAGCTGTCAAAGCCGCGTCGACTGGCAAGTACGCGCTGGTATTGATGGATTGCAACATGCCAGAGATGGATGGGTTAGCCGCGACGACAGTCATCCGGGCGTCAGAAGAGTCGCAACACCTGCCGCGACTGCCGATTGTTGCGATGACAGCCAATGCGATGCACGAGGATCGCGAGGCATGTCTGCAGGCAGGCATGGATGATTATGTCAGTAAGCCAGTCAAACTGATCGCGCTCCAATCTACGCTCGAACGCTGGCTTCATGCACCCGTGCAGGCCACCGGCCTGATAACAACAGAATAATGCAGAACGTTCAGTGACCTGAGGACGGTGGATCGCGGCGTCGTAACGTCGCCGAGCGGAGTAACCATCGCTGTAACCGACGCCAGTGCCGTCGAGCCTGTTGAAGGTGCGATGGTTCTTCGGGGTTAGGTCCATATTCAGCCGCGACATAGGCTTCGGTCAGCCCGCGTACATCGTCACCTGCTGCCGCCAAGGTTCGTTCAAGCTCAGCACTATACTCATATGGTGTTTGTGCCATCCGTGACACGACCCCACGTCGCACACCTGCCCCTCGCATGCGCCGATACATCGCGCGTAACTGCGCCTGTATTCCCTGAGCGCGGAGCCGGGCTTTTGTGCGGTTGCGCGGCCGACGCATCTTGCGCAGCGTGGTCGCCGCCAATATCGCCCATCCTCGTGCATCGGACCAGAATTCCCCAGCGGTCAAACGAATCCAACGAAAGATGCGCCAACGACGCAACGCAGCGCCGATGTCGGAACGCCCACGTAGGTAGCGTGCGAACGCAAGACCAATCAACACAAGGATACAACCCCAGAAGATCAGGGCAGGCCACAATGGGCGCTCGCCAGCGACCTGTGCGATCTGCGGCGCTTCGAACTGGGGCAGGGCAGGCGCTGGAGGCGGTGTAGCGCCGCTATTAAGCAGCGACAGCAGAAAAATGATCGGTGCCAGTATGATGCTAATCAGCAGGAGCACCACCGAAACGACGACGGTCATACCGACCAACAACAAGTTTAAGACCGGTACGATTGGCGGTGGTGGGGCGACCAGCATTAACGCCCCCAGCAACGGAGCAAGCAGCACAAGTACGCCGATCAACAGCATGCCCATGCGTCCCCAGCGACGGTTGACGCCCGCATCAACGACGATGTTATCCAGCGCCCAACTACGCCGCAACAGGCTCAAACGTCCTTCGCTTTGCAGCACCAGACCGGCGACAAGTGCCGCGATTGTACTCACCACCAGCAGCGTGGAGTTGATCGCAGGCATAGGACGTCCGCCGTATACAGCCAGTGTTGAGGCTGCCAGCATCACGAAAACCAGCGTCACATAGCGCCGCCGAAAGCGCGCAACCGATTCATCCCATTCCTGCTGAAGGTGATCGCGTTCGATCGTGGAATCATTCGTGGCAGCTATATACGATCCACGCTGCCAGTCCAAAATGTCGCTCATCAAGAATGCCGTTACCATCCATGCCACGAGCACCCAGACGAAATATTCAAAGAAGCGTCCACTCAAGAATTGTAACGGTTCGCGCAGCCAGGGTGTGACCGACACCAGCAACGGCTCGCCTTGCGCGGCGAGGCTCCACAGCCGCACCACGACAACGATGACCAGGAGTTCGAGCAGTCGTACTTTGACTTGCTCCTCGAACGTCTGATGTTCGTGTGCGATCAGCCATTGTGTCACCATCGCCTCGATGACGATGATGATCACCAGGGGCATGATACCGGGGGCGTACCAACTCGTGACGAAGCGTCCGGCAGCGCTGATCAAGGAAAGGACCAGCCCATACACGATAATCAGTACCAAGGCCCCATGCCAAAGAGTTACGGCAAATCGTTGCATCGGCGTCCCTCGCTCTCTATCGTGACGGTACAACAGGTCTTCGGTCTCAGACGCTGCGCGATGGCAACGGCACGCCGCGCTCGTCTACCTGCACCGCCGGTACGCCCTGGCTTCGGGCGAAGGCGAGCCCAGCAGCAGTTGGTTCGAGCAAATAGGCAACGATGTGCTGTCCGCGTCGTCGCAAGGCGTCCAATTGCGGCAACATCGTGATGTCGAGGTCGCCGACGACGAGTGCCAGCGTGCCGCCCCAGGGCAGCACCTGGCGCGCCAACAGTTCGGGCAGACCCACCTGCGTTCCAACATCCAAGCGTCCCAACAGATGCAGCATAGTCTGGAGATGTCCGTCGCCTTTGCCATGCACCAGCACAATATCAGCGGCTGGATTCTTGGGATCGATACCGTTCGTCACCAGACCAACCGGGAGCTTACGCTGGATCAGCGCAGCAGCCAGCGAGGCAGTCGCGACGACCGCACGTTCGAGGGAGTCCTGTGCTACATGAGCCGGATAATCCGACGCACGAAACGCGAGCGCGAGCATCGTTTCTGGTGCGACCGATGGTTCTGCTCGTCGCACCAGCAACTCGCCATGACTTGCCGAGGCCTTCCAGTCCAGCCGACGCACGCCATCGCTCGACTGATAAGGGCGAGCGCCCATAGGTCGCGCGGGGTCCTCGCCACGGTGCTGCCGCGTCGCAAGCGGTCCGAATGGCAGTTGCGCTGGAAGCTGTAGACGCGGCAGCGGCAGGACACGCGGAAACACCGTCATTTCCGCAACAGGTATTGTCATGCTGCGGACATACAACCCCAGCACGTCACCGGTCGTCAGGCGCAGCGGTCCTAAGCGATAAAAGCCGCGTCGTGCCCCACGAATCGAATACACGATCTGGCGCGATGCCCCTGCACTTATGCCAAACGCAGCACGGAGGGGCGCTGAGATGCGGAGCGTCAAAGGAACGCTATCGGTGACCTGTATCCATGGCACTGGCAACAGCGACGTGTTGGTAATATCAATGGTGACATTCGCTTCATCACCAAAATTGAGGGTGCCTGGTACCGTGTAGCGCACGCGCAATCCGCGTTCGACCCATTTCGTCCACCAGGAGGTTACGAATGTCGCGCCCGCGAGAATGAACGCCGCCGCGCCAAGGGTCGGCGAGCGCAGGGTCGCTCCTGCAATCAGCAGGATGAGCGCAAGTATGCGTAACTGGTTGGACATTGGTTTCAGGCCGTCGTTTCAACAGGAGTATCAATCGGCGTCGTCGAAATAATTTCAGTCATCACTGCCGATGCGGTGCGGCCTCGCAACGCGCTTTCCGCTTTGAGCAACAGACGGTGGCGCAACACTGGTTCCGCCAACGCTTTGACATCATCCGGCAACACGAATTCACGCCCCGCTAGCGCCGCTCGCGCTTGCGCGGCACGGTATAGTGCGAGGCTCGCTCGCGGACTACCACCCAGCGCCACGTCGAAATGCGTACGCGTTGCCGTCACCAGCCGCAGAATATAACTCACGACGGCATCGGCGACATGTATACCATCTACGAGCCTTTGCAGGCCGGGAAGCGTTTGACCATCGACGACCGGTTGAAGCGTTTCAATGGGGTGCGTTCCCGAAATAGTTCGAAGCATTCTCGCTTCGTCATCCAGCAGCGGATAGCCAACCGACAATCGGAACAGGAAGCGGTCCAACTGTGCCTCCGGCAAGGGAAACGTCCCCTCGAACTCGACCGGATTCTCGGTCGCCATTACCAGGAAGGGGTCGGGCAACGCATAGGTGATACCATCGACAGTCACTCGTTGCTCCGCCATCGCTTCGAGCAACGCGGATTGCGTGCGCGGCGTAGCGCGGTTGATTTCGTCAGCAAGCAACACATTGGCAAATACAGGACCCTGCCGAAACTGAAACTCCCCCGATGGCGGGTGAAACACTGACACGCCGCTGATATCATTTGGCAACAAATCAGGGGTACACTGCACACGTTTGAATTGCAGCCCAAGCGATGTTGCCAGCGCGCGCGCCATCATCGTTTTGCCAGTACCAGGGACATCTTCGATCAGCACATGACCTCCCGCCAGCAGCGCGACGAGTAGCAGATCGACAACTTCTTCCTTCCCAACGATTACCCGAGCAACATTCTGGTGTACAGCCTGGGCAAAGTCGACGATCGATGGAGCCGTAGCGCCGGTCATAATGCCTCGTTATTTCGCTTTAGGGCCGATCCGATTTTCGGTTCCGCTAAGTAACCGCCCGATATTGGCGCGGTGTAAATAGAAGACGACAATGGTCATTATCCAGATGAACGCGACGAACTCTGGAGCGAGCGATCCCATATACGACATGATCGTCGCCAGGACACCCAGGAAGATAAAGCCGAGCAACGATGCGACCGAAGGATAGCCGCTGATCTTGTAAATGATCGACCAGATGAGCGCGGACGCGATCAACAGGACCGGCGAGAATGCCAGCATGACACCACCGCTCGTCGCAACGGCCTTGCCGCCACGAAAACCCATAAAGATCGGATACACGTGCCCAAGGATGGCAGCTAACCCAACGGCGATCGCCAGGGAGGGCGTTCCATGCAGTACACGAAAAGCGATTGCGGTCGGTACTGCGCCTTTGAAAATATCGAGAATGAGTGCGACAACAAAATAGCGGAAGCCCAGGCTTCGCCAGACATTCGATGCGCCAGTATTTCCACTGCCAATCGTGCGTAGATCAATGCCACCAGAGCGGGCTACGAGATAACTGAACGGAATCGAACCAAACAGGTATCCCAGCACGAGCAACAACGCCATCGTGTACCAAGCCATACTGTACCTCCCCGTGCAGGCGCTTCTACATATTATTATAAACGTTTGCTGCAACATGCGCTGTGCTAGACTAGCACCACCATGGTTCGCCGACGCTCGCTGACAACACGCTTGGTATTTTCACATCTGCTGGCGACTGCAACAGCATTGGTCGTGCTGAGTGGACTGGTCGTGGGACTGCTTGCCTACAACCTCCGCGCCGAAACGCTGGCTTCGCTGCAGGCACGGGCGAGTGTCTACGCCATCTATGCCGCCGACCTTGCGCCGACGCCGACACTCTTACGTGCCATGGCAAGTACAGTCGTGGCGCGGTTCCCCACCGAGCCTGATACCGTTGTACGCATCTTCGGCACGGATGGCACCTTGTTGAGCGCCGACGTAGGGCTGGGGCCATATCCCTCGCGTGAAGCCCGCAACTATATCGCCAACCAATTGCTCGTCCTCTCCTCCGCTGCTGGTGACCGTCGCTACCTAGCACGACCGATTGTGCGCGATGGCACGACCATTGGCGTCGTCGAAGTATCGCGTTCGCTGGCGGCAGAACGACGACCAGTCCGCAACCTTCTGCTACTCCTGGTTCCCGGCGGCACTCTCGCCCTGATCGTTGCGACATTGTTGGCGCTTGGCCTCGCTCGTGGCTTATTACGGCCACTGCGTTCGTTGCGACAGGTCGCACGCCGCATCGCCGACGGCGATCTGGCGGCGCGATCCGGCGACTATCGTGAGGACGAGATCGGGCAACTCGCCGCCACCATCGACCAGATGGCAGCCGATCTGGGACAACGTATCGACGAGGTCGAGCGGCTTGCCGTCACGCGGCGCGAGTTCTACCGCTCGGTTTCACACGAACTCCGCACACCGCTAACTGCGATTCGTGGATTAGCAGAAAATCTTGAGGACGATGCTACAGACGCGCAGGTTCACAGCCTCGGCATCCTGCAAGCAGAGACGGCACGTCTGGAACGGCTGGTCGAGGAACTTCTGGCGGGCGGAGATGCGTTTCTCGAGCCAGCACGTCGACGTCATAGATTGGACCTCACGGCGCTCGTGCAAAGTGTCGTCGATCTCATGCGCCCGCGTGCGGAGCGCAGCGGTGTAGTACTCCGCTTTACGGCCACCGCGCCCACGCACATTTCCGGGGACGCCGACCGTCTGCGGCAGGCGCTGGTCAACCTCCTCGACAACGCGCTCAAATGGACCCCGGCAGGTGGGAAGATCGACGTCGAGATCGAACGCAACAATGCAGACGGTGCAACTGACCGTCGCCGATACCGGACCAGGAATCGCCCAGGAGCGACATGCCGAGGTATGGGAGCGTGGCGTGCGCGGCGCGGATGGTGGTCAGGGATTAGGTCTGTCGCTCGTGCGCGACGTGGTGCTTGCCCACAGCGGAACTGCGGAACTTAGCAGCGGTCCCGGCACAACGATCCGTGTCACGCTCCCCGCGCTCGACGACTGATTGCCGGCTGCAACGCTCCATGTAACAATCGTTCACACTTCGTTCATGCCCTCGCCACCGTATTTGCTCCCTATTTGGGGTACGCTATATAGAAGCATAGCCGAGCCCTGACCATTGTCAGGCCGTCATTCACTCTATCAAGGAGTCTTCCATGCGTTTACTGCGCTTACTTGTAGTCGCCTTATTCACTTCAATGCTATTCGCCGCGTGTTCGCAGGGCGAGCAGATTACCGCTGAAACGATCATGGACGGCATGAAGCAGACACGCGAAAACACCCGCGATGCCCATGTTGTTGCCGAACTCGCAACCGTAGGCGGCGAGCAAAGCGGAAACTTCGTGATCGAACTGTGGACGCGCAAGAGCGATAAGCGTGACGCAGCCGGAAAAGAGATCGCCCAGACCCACGCCAGGGTACTGGAAGCGTCAAGAGCCGAGATGGTCGGTTCCGAGTTCGTCAGCGATGGCGAGACGATCTGGTTATACAATCCCACGGAAAATAAGGTCATCACCGGCAAAATGCAGGATCTGAAGCAAGGCGACATGGGGACGCAAGACCCGACCGCTCAGATGATGCGCATGCAGGAACAACTGCAAAACATCCTGGACGGCTCCGACCTCGAAATCCTCTCCGAGAATGAAACTGTCGCTGGACTACCGGCCTGGAAGGTACAACTCACGCCTAAGCCGGAAACCACCGCTCAGATGCAATTGACCAGCGTCATAAAGACCACGCTTTTGATCGGCAAGGACCGCTACCTCCCTCTTGGAGCCAGCATTGATGCCGGAGAGCTAGGGAAGCTTGAAGGCAAGGTCCGGCAGATCGAAGTCGATCAGGGCATTGATCCCAGCCAGTTCACCTTCACCCCGCCAGCAGGCGCTGAGGTCGTCAACGCAGCAGAGCTCGCCAAGCGGGCACGTCCACAAACGACGACACTCGATGACGCGCGTACCAATGCATCATTCGCAGTACTGGCTCCGGCGACACTTCCGCAGGGCGTTACGCTGGACGAAGTACAGCAACTGAGCATGGGCGGCGAAACGGTGATTCAGAACTACAGCGGCGCTGTGTCCTTCAGCCTGGTGCAAACCAAGGTGAGCGAAGGAGCCAACGACCGAATGGCTCCTAGCGGTGCCATGACGCAAACCGTGACGGTACGTGGTCAGACTGGTACACTGATAACTGGCGCAGGTAACGAGCAAGGCACGTTGTTGCGCTGGCAAGAAAACGGTGTCACGATCATCGTCGCCGGTACACTCAATGCGGAACAGGCACAATCGATCGCCGCATCACTGAAGTAAGGATACATGGCTGATCAACTGATTCGCGCCCACAACCTCACCCGAAGGTACATGATGGGCAAACAGGAGGTCTATGCCCTCAACGGCATCGACCTCCAGATCGAGCGCGGCGAATTCGTCGCGCTCGTCGGTCCTTCCGGTTCGGGAAAGTCGACCTTGCTTAACATGCTCGGTGGCCTTGACCGTCCCAGCGGCGGCGAAATCTGGGTCGATGATCTCGAACTCGGCAAGGCGTCCGACAAACGTCTGGTACATTATCGCCGCGAACAACTCGGGTTCATCTTCCAAAGTTTTAATCTATTACCAACCCGCACCGCCCTGGAAAACGTCGAGATTCCGCTGATGCTGGCGGGCGTGCCGCGGCGCGTACGCCGCGAACGCGCTCTCGAACTGCTTGGTCGCGTTGGGTTGGCGTCACGCGCCAATCACCGCCCCAACGAACTGTCAGGCGGTGAACAGCAGCGTGTCGCTGTAGCACGATCGTTGGCGAACAACCCACAACTCTTGCTCGCCGACGAACCAACCGGTAATCTCGACTCAAAAACTGGAGCCGAAATCCTGCGGCTGCTGCAAGGCGTGGTCGAACAGGAAGGCCGTACGATGGTGCTTGTGACGCACGATAGTGGCGTGGCCAGTCATGCCGACCGTATCGTCCATCTGTTGGACGGCGCGATCCAGTATATCGAAACGCTCGATCATGCGGTCACGTCCGATGTCTATCCGGTCGAGGTGACCTTATGACACTTGACGATATGGTTCGCTCGGCACTGTCCAATCTCGGTCGCCGCAAGGTCCGCACCGCTCTTACCTCCATCGGTGTGATTGTTGGTATTCTGACGATCGTGACGATGGTATCGCTTGGCATCGGCGTGCGCGCAGAACTCAATAAACAGTTCGCCGCCATTGGCCTTGAGCGTGTGTTCGTGCGGCCGCCCGAAGGTGAACGCAACTTCTTCACACAGTTTCAACGCCCCGAGCGGACCAAAGTCATTCTGGCGTCTGATGTAGAACGCTGGCGTGCGCTGCCCGGTGTCGTCGAAGCGAGGCCTGATGTAAACTTACCGGAAGGTATTGGTGCTCAGGTCACGATCGCGGGTCAAAGCACTGTGGTGGGCATTGGTGGCGGCAGTCTGTTCAGTGCTCCCTTTGTCGCGCCACCAATTGCACTGGCTGGCACGATTGAGTTGCCGAGCGAGGGTAGTGGTGTCGTATTACACAAACGAACACTCGATTCGCTAGACCTCACGGTGGAGCAGATCAAGGATTTGATCGGGCAACCCATGCCGCTCGTCCTGGAAACGCCTCAAGGAACATCACAGACGTTCTCGGTACCGCTGCTGGGCATATCATCATCCGAATCGCCCGTGATCGAGGTAAGCCTCGCGGATCGTATCGCGATGCGAAGCTGGTGGTATAACAAGCCCGATCTGCTCGCAACCGATGGCTACGATGTTGTGGTGCTGCGCGGCGAGAACACCAACGTCGCCAACAAACTCGTGACCCAGGTCAAGGGTGAAGGCTTCGACGTTACATCACTCCAGATCTTGCTCGACCTCGCCGATCAGGTGTTTTCGATCATCAATATTATGCTTTCTTCGGTGGGCGGGCTAGCGTTGCTGGTCGCCTCCCTCGGCATCGTCAACACTATGATTATGTCAATATATGAACGCACCCGTGAAATTGGCACCTTGAAAGCAATTGGAGCCTCGCGCGGCGACATCCGGCTGATGTTCATGATCGAGGCTGGCATGATCGGCTTGATCGGTGGTGTGACCGGAGTCGTGCTTGGTTGGGGCCTTGGCAAAATTCTCGACCGTGCGATCATGTGGTATATCGTCCAGAACAATCTCCCAATCCGTGGCACGTTCTTCGTCGTCACGCCTACGCTGGCGCTGGCGGCGCTGGCGTTCGCGCTGTTCGTCGGCATCGCCGCCGGGCTGTATCCCGCCAATCGTGCGGCACGGCTTGACCCATTGTTAGCGCTCCGCCACGAGTAGCGCGGCAAATGACGCTTGAACAACGAAAGGGACGGGAACTGGTTGTTCCCGTCCCTTTCGTTGTTGCACATAACAGACCAGGCGTGCTGTCGTTTGGGCGACAGCACGATACTGAGCATCAGAAATAACGCCTGTTAGCGTGAGTGTTTCACCGAATCGACCTCACCCAGTCACGCGACGAACCCCGGAGCGAGCATCGAACGGGTGCGGGCAGCGACCGCGGGAAGTAAACCCAACCCCTTTTGACATCTCCATTTCAATCTATTCACGTTCTAATCGTTGTGCTACACTGCAATCGTTCCTGACAGTGCCAATTGCCTAACAACCATGCCTTCGCTCGTTCAAGGCACACGGATGCGAGAAACCTCACCATGATCGATCACATAACGTCTAGCACGTTGCCCGCAGGGCGCGAACATACGATCACGCGCCGCGCGGTCGCCAGTTGGATTTTGTACGACCTCGCAAACACGATCTTTTCGATGGGTGTCATCTCGTTATTCTTTTCGCTGTGGGTGCGCGACCAGGTAGGCGCGGAACGTGCCGATACAACATATGGCATCATTACGGCCCTCTCCATGGGCATAATCTTCATCCTGTCACCGCTGCTGGGCGCGATGAGCGATCGCACACGCCGCAGGATGCCGTTCTTAATTGTGAGTACCTGTATTTGTGTGGCGTTCACAGCGCTGCTGGGTCGCGGCGGCTTCAGCTTAACGATTCTCTGTTTCATCTTCGCCAACATCGCCTATCAGGCTGGATTACAGTTCTACGACGCGCTGCTGCCCGAAGTCAGTACCGATCAGAATCGCGGCAAAATTGGCGGCATCGGAGTTGGCATCGGGTATCTCGGTTCGTACATCGCGGTCGGACTGGGACTGGTCTACGGCACGGAAAATAAAGCGTTCCTGTTCAGCGCCATCGCTGGGCTGTTCCTCCTGTTCGCTATTCCCTGCTTCATCTTCGTGCGCGAACGCGGCAACCCCAGGCCGCGCCCGATCAACCTCGAAATGGTAAGAACGTCCACGAGCCACACGCTCCAGACGCTACGCGAAGGACATCGCTATCCTGGCCTCCTGCGCTTTCTTCTCGGACGTATTTTTTATACCGATTCGATCAACACAGTTATCTCGGTCATGGCCCTCTATACGGTCAATGTCGCGGTGTCAACCGGACTGAGCGAGGCGCAAGGGCAATCCCAGGCAAACCTTATTCTGATGTTCGCTATCACGTTCGCCATCGTCGGCGGGTTCTTCTGGGGCTGGCTCACCGATAAGCTCGGACCAAAACGTACCCTGAACCTGGTGTTGCGCTGCTGGATGGCGATCTTCACACTCGCCGCCGTGGTCGGCATCGTCGGTCTGCCGCTCTGGGTGTTGTATGTCGTCGCGGCGTCAGCTGGCTTCGCGCTCGGCGGCGTGTGGTCGGCAGATCGTCCATACATGCTACGCCTGACGCCTCCGGCACGTATCGGCGAGTTCTACGGCCTATACGGCATGGTCGGAAGGTTCGCCGCCATCGTCGGTCCGATCATCTGGGCAACGGTGACATACCTGACGATCAGGGTGGCGAACCTTGAACCGCGTGTCGGGCAGGGTATCGGCGTGGTGGCGCTGCTGGTACTGGTCGTGATTTCATACATCATTCTGCGCCCGGTCTCGGACGCTCCGCGCACCTGGCAGGGTACCGATCTGATCGAGGAAGCATGACACCAGCTAGCACGGACGACATTGCCGCCGCCGTCGAACACATCAGAGCGCTGGTGACAGCGCAACCGAAGTTTCATGACGTGGGAGAACTACGGCGTAGGCTCGTCGCGGAGCACCACGATCAGCGTGCGGTCGATCTCGCACTCGCTTAGGTGTACGGCTTCAAGGTTGAAGGCAACACCCTCAAACCAACCTCGACCCCAAATGGCACATCAGTTGTGGTTTCCGCGTCAGTTGCAGTCAGCATGGTTTTCGCCAATATAATGTTGATCGCAGGGCTGACAGCGGCAACATATAACGTCACGTCGCGCTCCGTATCCTATAATCCCATCCTCGTAGCGAGCATCGTACCAATTGTCGCGGTGCTAGGCATCGAAGCCCTCGCGATCCCTCGCTTAAAGCGGCGTAGTCCCGCACGCGCACGCGGCGTGGCCGGAGGCATCGTCATGACCCTGGTCTTCATTCTAATGTTGGTCGCCTCTATTCTCCTTGTGGTATTAATCAGATGATATAATCACGCGCTCGCATCCATGTCTGGTAGAGTGTGAGGACACATGTTGTACCATTTCAGCGAGGAACCGTCGATCCAGCGTTTCGTTCCACGCGCTCCCCTGGCGCGTCCCGAAGTCGAGCCGATGGTCTGGGCGATCCACCAGGAGTACGAGCATATCTACTGGCTACCGCGTGATTGCCCGCGCGTCTGCTTCTGGCCAACCACCGAAACAACCCCAGATGATCTGACACGCTTCTGGACTGGCGTCACAGGGCGCATGGTGATCGCGGTTGAGGCCGCGTGGCTCGAACGATTGCAGTCCACAAAACTCTATCGCTACACAATGCCGTCCGAATCTTTCACGCCACTCGAAGATTTCGGCATGTACATCAGTCGTGAAACTGTCGAACCGCTGGCGGTTGAGCCGATGGGCAATCTGCTCGACATACTCACGGCGGCTCCCGTCGAGTTGCGTATCTGCCCGTTGCTGGTACCAATTGGGCAGTCGGTGATCGGCACGTCGCTGAGTTGGCATATCATTCGCAGTCGCAACGCACAGCAATGGCCTCAGGGGTGAGCGCTGCGTGTATCGAGGGCGTGATTCATGCAGGTACTCCGGCGAGCTAACCAGACCGGAGGCAGCATGTCACATAGTCATACATCCGACCAGCCCAGCTATACGAACCGGCTGATCCACGAATCAAGCCCATACCTCTTGCAACACGCCCACAACCCCGTCGATTGGTATCCCTGGGGGGAGGAAGCACTGGAACGAGCGCGTGCGGAAAACAAGCCGATCCATCTGAGCATCGGCTATAGCGCCTGTCACTGGTGTCATGTGCTGGCGCATGAATCGTTCGAGGACCCACATACCGCCGCGATCATGAACGAGCACTTCGTCAACATCAAGGTCGACCGCGAGGAACGCCCCGACCTGGACGCGATCTATATGCAAGCAGTCCAGGCGCTTACCGGACAGGGCGGCTGGCCCATGACGACATTCCTGACGCCGGAAGGCAAGCCGTTCTATGGCGGCACCTACTTCCCGCCCGTGCCACGATATGGGATGCCGAGCTTTCAGCAGGTGCTGATGGGCGTGGCGAACCTGTGGGAGACGGAGCATGACAGGGCGCTCCAGAACGCGACCAGCCTGACCGAGCATCTTGTCGCCGCGACGCAGATTCCCCGCAGCGACGACGACCTTACTCCCGCGATCCTGGATCAAGCATGGGAGAGCATTACAACAGCGTTCGACGCCCAGAACGGTGGCTTCGGGCAAGCACCTAAATTCCCGCAGCCTCAATCGCTCGATTTCGCTCTGCGCCACTACCTGCGCACTGGCGATACCGACGCGCTGACCATCGCGGAAACGTCGTTGCTGAAAATGGCGCGGGGTGGTATCTACGACCAGGTCGGCGGCGGCTTCCACCGCTACAGTGTGGACGAACGTTGGCTTGTGCCGCATTTCGAGAAAATGTTGTACGACAACGCCCAACTGGCGCGGGTGTACCTCCATGCCTACCAGATCACTGGCACGCCGTTCTATCGCCAGATCGTCGAAGAAACGCTGGATTATGTCGTGCGCGAGATGACCGACCCCGCGGGTGGCTTCTACTCGACACAGGATGCCGATAGCGAGGGTGAGGAAGGCAAGTTCTTTGTGTGGACGGCGGAGGAGATTCGCGCACTATTGGGCGAGGACGCCTCGACGTTCATGGCATTGTACGATGTCAACGCACGCGGCAACTGGGAAGGCAAGACGATCCTCAATCAACCGCGTGATCCTCAATCGGTGGCACGCGTACTCGGCGTGCCGCTCGAAGAACTGCTGGCGGTGGCGGAACGGGGGCGGCGCACGCTATACGATGCACGCGAGCAGCGCGTTCATCCTGGTCGTGATGACAAGGTGCTCGTCGGCTGGAACGGACTGATGCTGGCGGCGTTCGCCGAAGCAGGGCGCGTGCTAGGGCGCGAGGATTACGTGGAGGTCGCACAACGCAACGCCTCGTTCGTGGTCGAGCAGATGGTCGTCGATGGAACGTTGCGCCATGTCTATAAGGATGGCGTGGCACGCATCGACGCATTTCTGGAGGACTATGCGATCTATGCCGAAGGTCTGCTCGAACTCTACCGCGCCACCTGGGATGTTCGATGGTTCCAGACGGCCCAGACATGGCTGGACACGATCCTAGATCACTTCTGGGATAGTGACGCGGGCGGCTTTTTCCAGACCAGCGACCAGCACGAGCGGTTGATATCGCGTCCTAAAGACCTGTTCGACGAGGCAGTACCGTCGGGCAATGGTGTCGCGGCCTATGCGCTGTTGCAACTTGCAGCCCTGACCGGTAATACGACCGACGGTGAACGGGCCCGCGCCACGATCCAGATCGTAGCACCCGCGCTCGGTCGCAGCCCGACGGCGCTCGGCAAATCGCTCAACGCGCTCGACTTCGCGCTGGGCGCACCCCAGGAGATCGCCATCATCGGCGATCCTGCCGCCGCAGATACCCAGGCAATGCTCGATGCGCTCAATCAGCGTTACCTGCCAAATACCGTCGCAGCAGTTGCGGACCCCGCTAGCCCTGCCATCGCGGTGATCCCGCTGCTTCAGGAGCGACCGCAGCAGGACGGACGTGCCACGGCCTACGTGTGCCGCTCATTCGCGTGCGCGGCACCCACGACCGATGTGACGCACCTTATACAGTTGCTGGAATCCGCGACCTGAACAACACGCACACGGTCCCCTTGCGCTAAGCAGGGGACCGTGTGCGTGTGCTACAACATACTGCCCATTAGTCATTGATCGTTGGTCAGGTTTAGAACGGTTCCGGCGGTCGTATACGGTAGCCCATCGCCTGCACCCACATCATCAGTGTCAGCCAACCGATCCACACGATGATGGTGATAACAAGCGTCCGTCCGGCGCGACCGCGCTGCCACAGCGCCTCCAAAACAAGGCTTATGCCGATGGCGATGATCCAGGCGGCGAAGGACAGCCAGCGCGTCGTGATCGTCGAGGAGGTGAGGAAGGGAATCGCCGCCTGGACGACGGCAACCGTTAGCGTCGCTCCGAATAGCAGCGGCACGACCGAACGATCGCGCAGCGCCCACAACCGGTAGCCACCAAGCAGGGCAAGGGGTAAGCCGATGGTCGCATAGTGAATCTGGAAACCAGCCTGCCAGAGTGTACGCCACAATGCCGCCTGGGAGGCTGCCTCGCGTCCGCCCTGCACCGCTCCCATGCCTCCCTGCTCGAAGGCCAGCAATTTATCCAAAACCAGACCAGCGTAGCTCGAATAGAACATCAGCACGACAAAAAGTTGGGCGAACACAAAAGCCTTGAACAGCCCAATCAAACTGGCACGATGCGCGACCACCCATGGGCTATTGCGTGCAAGCCACGTCGCACCAAAGATCACGCATAACAACACCGACACGTTGATATAGAAGCCAAAATGGCTCGCAAACAACATGATCAGGCCAGCGGCAGCGAACAGAACACCGCGTCGCGTGCCGAGCATAGTCCAGCCCCAGGCAATCCCGGCGAACAGCCAGATAGCAAGCTCCTGGGCAAAGATATGTGGCTGAAACGACCACCACAGCGACATCATGGCAGGCGCGAGCAACGCATAGGTGATACCGGCGAAGCGTGCGGTGCGTTCATTGCCCGTTGCTTTCAGGGCAAGATAGGCCAGCGGGAAGATGCCAAGTGCCCCGAACAGTGCGTCAGTGAATTCAACCAACTGATCCGCGCTGATCGGGAGCAGTCGGAAGGGCAGCAGGAGCATATACAACGCGGGTGGGTACGGGAAGTCGATGCCGCGATGGCGCGACACCAACCGGGTCAAGCCGCGCAGTACGTCGTGTTCGCGATTGATGTGAAACCCTAGATCTCCCGGCATCGACAGCGGGTACAGACGACCCGTGTAGCGCAGGGCGAACGAGGCGAAGAACAACAACGCCAGCAGGTCGAGCAACGGAGCCGACATTGGAATCCGAAGTTTCCTGACCAGGCCACCAAGCGCCCAGCGTAGCCCAAGCGCCCATATCACCGCCCAGAACAGCGCCGTCGTCACTGGCTGCGCCACAAGCGCGAAGCGTGGACGATCTACCGCCATTCCCGCCAGCAGTAGCCCGACCAGCATCGTTCCCAGGACAGTCGCCAGCGTTCGTGACGCGCCCCAGCGCCGCAATGGCACCCAGGCAGCGATGAGCAACAGCACAGGCCAGAAGAATGCCCAGGATACCGGAGCCTGCCGGAACGACGATAACGGCGGTGCGTCCACCAGCGACGTTAAGCTGAAATTGTCGATGGGGACGCCCAGGGTGCGCGGGTCGTTATCCGGCGTCCAGGTCGGTGCCCGTATCGCGAGTTCAAAAACCCCACCATGTGTAGCGGCGGTATCGACGAGCATATGTACGCGGCGCTGACCAAGCGCAAGCGGCAAAGCTACTTGCGTTGCAGAACTGGCAGAAACATCGACAACACCATCAGCGACACGCGGGTTCGCGTCGGCGGGCAAAAAGGCAAGTTCAACCGCAAATGGATATCGCGGCAGGCCAGACAGCCTGATTCGCGAATCTTTGCCCGTCCAGCGATAGCGTGCGGCATCGGTCGATTCGGTGGTGTTCCAATTATACGCGAAGGGCAGGTCGGCACCCCAGCCGTCCTCCTGTCCGATGGCTACATCGTAGGCGAGCGGGCGTTGCACGACGACGAACAGGCCGAGCGTCAGCGCTAGTAGCAACCCGTACAACGGTAGGTCGAGAAACGGGCGGAACCAGGCACCAAGATGTTTATGCAGCGAATGAGTGGTCACGGGCGGCGATTATACCAGTTTGAGGATTAAAAGAAAGGAGCGAGCACACATGTGATGCTCGCTCCTTCGGTCAAAGGCGTCATGCCTAACGCATCGCCTCGACTTTCTTCTGGATCGAGCCGATCATGTTCTCGAATGACTTGGCGAAGGATGCGACACCGTCGTCTTGCAATTTCTGCATGACTGCCGGAATGTCGATGCCAACCTCGCCCAACGCTTCGAGCGTCTTAGGTGCTTCGTCCAACCCTGTGAGCAGGGTGGGCTTGGCGGTGCCATGGTCCATAAAAGCCGTGACGGTCGCAGGTGGCATCGTGTCGACGGTTTCAGGACCGACCAACGCTTCGACATACAACAAGTCCGGAAAAGCAGGATTTTTGGTGCTGGTCGAAGCCCACAACGGACGTTGCGGCTTTGCGCCCTTCGCACGCAGCGCGGCGAATCGGTCGCTGCCAAAGATTTTCTGATACTCCGCGTAGGTGGCCTTCGCGTTAGCGATAGCGGCCTTACCCTGCAATGAGCGCAGCTTTTCCTGCTCGGCGGCGTTATCCGTCGCTTTGATCTTCTGGTCGAGTTGCGCGTCAACCGCCGAGTCGATACGACTCACGAAGATGCTGGCGACCGATGCGATGCGCTCGATCGAGCCACCACTTTCAGCCCGTGCTTCCAGGCCGCTGATATAGGCATTGGCGACTTCGCGATAATTGTCGAGGGCGAACAGCATTGTCACGTTGACGTTGATGCCTTCGCTGATCAGCGTCTTGATCGCCGGAATACCCTCAGGCGTTGCCGGAACCTTGATCATGATGTTGGGTCGGTCGAGCTTGGTCCACAGGTGGCGGGCTTCCTTCAGGGTCGCCGCCGTGTCATGCGCCAGCACGGGTGACACTTCGATGCTGATATAGCCATCCAGCGCATCAGTCTTATCGTACACACCACGCAGCATATCGGCGGCTTTCCCGATGTCGGAAAGCGATAGCGTCTCAAACACGGCGCGGGCGTCGTGTCCTTGCTTGGCGAGCGTGCCAAGTTCGTCATCGTAGTCGGTGCTATCGACCATTGCTTTTTCAAAGATCGTCGGATTGGATGTAATGCCGACAACACCATCGTCGATTAACTGCTGCAGTTCGCCCGATGTGATCAACCCGCGTCGAATATTATCGTACCAAACACTCTGGCCTTGTGCTTGCAAGTCATGCAAGCGGCTGGTTGTTGTTGTTCCTGTCGCCATGTCTCACTCCTTCGGAATGGGCTTCGTACCCATTGACCCCTATATAAGCTCATACTTTACGAATATCGTATCACGTTCTTTATTGTGCCACCACTAATGATCAAGCAGACTTTAGGCCACCAAGTCATCACGTTCCGGCACACTCAAGGCGTCGGCGTGGGAACAGTCGACGATTCCGGAGCCGGCGTTGGTGTCGCCACACGCTCCGTGATGATGATGCGCACATTGGGATCGGATGAGGCTACGACCTGTAATCCTTCCTGCTGTGCGACCTGGACGGGCAACGTGTATGCCCCGGGACCATATCCAGCCAGATCGACCGTCGCAGGGACCTGATCCGCTGTGATTTTGGTCAGGCGGTCGAGCATGCCAGCTAACGTGATCTGCACGTATGACGGCTGGGCGACCGCCACATACCGTTTGTCCAATCCAATCGGCGAAATCGGCACGATAAGCGGCAACTGCGAGCGCACCGCGATCGGGATAATTGACACTCGTACCGTTACCGGAACATTACCGGGACGTGTGATCACGTTTCCGGGCTGTGACAACGACACCGTACGTGTGATGTCGCCCGTGGCCCCGGTGATATCGACAGTATCGGTCGTCAGCGTTCCAGTCACGCTGCCGGACGTGAATACCTCCACGATCTTGGGCGTCCAGTCGATGCTGCTTACGGCATAACCTGAGGCAGGCTGTCCTTGCACGTCGGGGACAACCGAGATCTGCTGCACATCAACCTGCGCCACAATCGTCACCTTGACTCTCACACGGTCAGGGTTGAGTGTCACGCCTTCTACGACTCCACCCTTTTCGTCCACCGCCTGGAGTGACAGTGTTTCTTCGATGTCGCGGGTCTGACCCTGGGCATTGACCACCGCCGTCACTTCCGTCACTTGCTGAACCAGGTCTTCCGGCCCGCTCACAACCGCTTCGGATGCGCTCTGCGTCATATCGCCAGTGGTGAAGGAAAAGGGCGGTTGGCCTTCCTGCGTCACTGTCACCGGCATCGTCACGACTAATTTGCGGGCGATCCGCACGGTAATCTCGGCTGGCTTTAGTTCGGTAGCGCGCACGATACCAGTCTGGTCGATTTTCGTGGTCACCGGAACCTGATTCAGGCCCGGTCCGATTTCGCTGAGATCGATGGTCGCATGCACATCGTTCGTCACCACCTGCGCGAGATCATCCTTCGGGCCTGAAAGCGTGATCGTCGTGGACTGTGTGAGTTGTTCGGGCAGGCCGGTGCTGTTATCGACCAGCACCAGGTTATCGTCAAGCCCGGTCGACAGAATGGTCGTAGTCACGATGCGCGTCGATGTTGGATTCGTCGTAAACGACACGTAGGTCCAGAGCGCCAACGAGAGCAATAAGGCCATACCGAATTGTGCGCCATAAAGCCGTATCCTGCTCATGTCGTTACTTCTTCAAGCGGTACATTCAATAGTTCCGCCAGCAGGCGTCGCAGACGGTCCTCGTTGAGATGGCGCACGATCCGACCGTTCGTTGCGATTGAAATGCTGCCGGTTTCCTCGGAGACAACCAGCGCCAGCGCGTCAGATTGCTCGCTGATGCCCAACGCAGCGCGGTGTCGGGTACCATAGCGGCTGCTGCTCAGCACATTGTCGCTCAAAGGTAGCACAACATTCGCCGCCAGAATACGTCCAGATCGGATGATGACCGCCATGTCATGCAGGGGCGAGTTGATAAAAAAGATGTTGAGTAGCAAGATCACCGAAATACGTGCATCGACGATTACACCCCGATCAGCATACTCCTGCAGGCCAGTGTTGCGCTCGATAACGATAATTGCGCCGGTTTTGCGCTGAGATAATTGCGTGGCTGCCCTGACCAGCAGATTGATCGTAGTGGCTTGCTCGCCCGCGTGGTTGGAAAATGGGCGCTTTGTGAACAGATCACCGGTGCGGCCAAGGCTTTCGAGCGCCCGCCGCAATTCCGGTTGAAAAAGGATCGGGATACCGACGAACAAGGCCGGACGCACTGCATATTCAAGCAGCCAGCGCAGCGTTTGGAGCGGCAGAACTGTGCCGATTGCGAATGACACAATCAATAGCACAATGACACCGCGAAGCAGTTGTACGGCGCGTGTTCCCCTTATGACATCGAGCAGCCACCAGAACAACAAGGTGACCAGAAAGATATCCAGGAGATTAAGCGGATTACGTAGAGGATCGAAACGATCCCATATCTGGTTCAGGTCAAGCATCGCTCCCAAACATGCGCCACGCACTCTCAAACAGGTGGACGCCACGATAGTATAGCGCGTGTTCTCAAACCTTCGCCAGTGTGGAGGCGCAGAGGGATGAGCGATGCCTGATGGTCAGATGATAGTGAGCTTTAGGCCGAAATGTGCTCGAGATGTTCGACAGCCACCGTGTTGCTTGGTTCAAGCGCGATCAGTTGCGAAAGCGCCTCGATCTGAGCATTGCGGTCGTCAAGCACGGCGGTGAGTTCAGCGATCTGTTGCTGCTCAACGATAGCCTCATCATGCTTACCTTGCATCAACAGCATATGAACCAACTTGTAGCGCACGTCAAGGTCATCGGGCATCTGTTCTAAGATCGTACGGTACAATGTGGCGGCTTCATCGAAGCGACTCAATAGCTCATGCACCTCGGCGGCTTGCTGCATCGACATACTCATCTCTGCGAGCTGTCCCGCTGCTTTTTCCAGCTTCGACACTTCTTCCAACGCTTCTAGCCCACGTTCGACAAAGCCGCGCCGTAGGAGCAGGCTCGACAATCGCTTTCGGATCGCCATCGAGTTCGGCGAAA
This sequence comes from uncultured Chloroflexia bacterium, assembly GCA_963790835.1. Lineage (GTDB taxonomy): Bacteria > Chloroflexota > Chloroflexia > Chloroflexales > Kallotenuaceae > JBBSGA01. The sequence continues at coordinate 1,151,936 of CAWBPU010000001.1, read as the reverse complement.
TCCTCACAGCTCGTTCAAGCGTCGCGATAGCCGGATCGAGTTCTTGGCGTTGCTCGTATAGATTCGCAAGCCACTCGTATTGCTCAAGTGCCAATTGCAACTTACCCTGGCCAAAATACAGGTCCGCCAGCTGAATGTAACTTTGCACGTCGTCTGGGTCCAGCTGCACACAGCGTTTCCACGCCCGGATAGCCTCGGTCTGATCGCCGACCGTCATATACACTATGGCAATCTGTCGACACACATCGACCTCGGCTGGCGCACACTGCAACGGATGACCTTCCGCCTCGGCTTGTTGCTCGCCGATCAACATTTGCACCTGGTTGAGTTCTTCCAGGGCCTCGCTCGGCTGATCCTGGGCGATATAGCTATCGGCCAGTGCTTTGTGAACGACGATCGGTGCAAGCAGGCTATCTTCTTCGAGCGACAATAACGATAATGCTTGCCGAAGCGACATCATCGCGGAAGCATGTTGCCCACTTGCCTGTTGGACACGTCCCAATAGGTAGTGAATCAACGAGCCGTCCACCAGCATCAGCACCGACCGATATTCGCTTAGCACAGCTTCCGTTCTGTCTGGCCGGACGGTGATGCCCTCGATCACGGAGTGGAGCGAATCGACGATGGTCTGTTCATCCTTACGGATGATAGCCATTGTTACATTGACCAATGCCAGGGCAACCACATCGTCGGGCTCACAGCGTACGGCACGCATGAATTGCTGCAACGCTTCTTCCCATCGTTGCATCTTGAGCAATGTCTGACCATATGCCTTGAATATCGGACACGAGGGCGGCGACCATTCAAGCAGGTTACGAAACTCGTGCAAGGCACGTTGCGACTGACCGATACGTGTAAGCGTATTGGCAACCATCAATACCTGTTCAACCGCCTCGTTGACCTTGCCGCTCGATCGTAAGAGTTGAGCGAGTTGACCTCGTGGCACCAGCGAGTCGGGCGACAATTCAAGAAAATGATAATACGCGCTGATCGCCGCCATCGGTTGCTGACGTGCCGTGTAAATATCGATAACCGTGCGGTATTTCAATAATGCCGGTTCAGTCTGCCCATCACGCTCAAAGATTTCACCGACACGCAGGTGTATCGGCACGTATTCGGAATCGAGCCGGATCACTTCATAGCATGCATCGACCGCTGCATGGACAAGCCCCTGGTCCATAAACTTGCCGCTCGCTGTGATATAGCGTACAACCTCGTCCGAACATCCTTCGGTTTGCAGGGCGGTCAGTGGCGCGAAAGTCGGTTCGCTGAGTTCGGGCAAGTTCAACGACGCGAAGGGATCATCCGATAAAATATCAGGGCGGGGCGCTTCTGGTTCGCTGGCTACTGCCTCCGACACACTCTCGATCTGGGGCGGCGCAGCCCCCCAGGGATCGGTGGCGCGTTTAGTCTGAGCGCGACGTGGGTCCGCCACGACTTCACCTGGCAGCACACCAGTGCCGATTCGTTGTAGTTTCGCAAGCATCGAACGTTCGTTGAGGGCACGAGCGCGGAGTTTAAATTGATCGCTTAATTCGCGTCCCCAGCGTTTATTGTGAAACACTCCCGCAAGCGTTGTATACAGCGACGCCGCACGTGACAGGTCGCCCAGTTCTTCATAGGCATCTGCGGCTGAACGAAACATCGCGATCAGATCGTCGGCCTCACCGCGTCCAATGCCCTCTACATCGACCTGCACTAAGGCCTGGTCGAACGCTTCAGCGGCTTCGTGCAGTCGCCCCAAGACGCGCAAGGATTCGCCCAAAGCGTGGTAGGACGACAGCGCGAACTCATCGCTGAGCGCGGACTTTTCAAGCAAAGATACGGCTTGGTGGTGATCGCCACGTTCTTGCAACAACATCGCGAGGTTATAACGCACATCGGGACGTTCAGCACCAAGTTCAATCGCCTTGATATAGGAATTGACCGCTTCTGTGCCATTACCAACCGCCTGTGCTTGCATCGCGCGGTTGATCAGATGGTCGATCTGGGCTTGCGGCACCTGTAACTCGCCCGTCCCATCGTGGCGCAGTAGCCCGCCAGTCGGCTCACGTACCGGGGCGGCAGCGATGCGGACGCGGAGAGCGTGAGCATTGCCGTTATCGGGGTCGAGCGTCAAAGCTTCCTCGAGCGCTTCTTCAGCCCCGATGCTATCACCCCCGGTATGTCGGATACGTGCAATTTCGAAACATTGCTCGGCAGCACGACGCTGATCCCCCACATCCAGAAGGCACTGTGCCATCAATAGACGGGGTGCTTCGCTTTCCGGGGCAAGGCGTATCGCTTCCGACAAAGCTTCCTGCGCATCCTCCATCTGCCCTTCTTGCTGGGTTAATATCGCCAGTTCGAGCAGGACCGCGATGGCACGTTTGAATTGGCGGTCACCTTCGTACGACCGGGCAAGGTATGCCAGCGTCACAGGATCGTCGCCACGGTGCTTGCGCAATTCCTCAAAAAGCTGGGCAGCTTGATCGTATTTGTTGTTGTGATACAGGGCAATTGCGACGGTATGGCGGGCTTCCAGATCGCTCGGGAACTCCTGCACAGCCCGCACAGCCTCAGTTAACGCTTCCAGCCATACCTGGCGCTCAAGCGCGTCACGACCTCTTTTCAACGCTTCGTCAAACACCGCACGATTTCCAGGCATGCCTTAAATCTCCCGACACTTCACTGCCCTATGCACAGCAGTCTACCGTTCGGCACCAATAGTTTCTATGGACGAGCGTCCTGCTTTGGGTGGTACGTTCGGGTTATAGGGGATGGGGCTTAGGCGTGTTGAGCAAGAGGAAGGCAAGGAAACGGCAGGGGTCTGTAGGCAACCAGACCCCTATCAGGCTACGTCACTCAACGCCGAGCAGGAACAGGATCAGCGCCTTTTGTGCATGCAGACGGTTTTCGGCTTGATCAAACACACGGGATTGTGGTCCATCGAACACCTCGGCGGTGACTTCCTCGCCACGGTGCGCCGGAAGGCAATGCAAGAAGATCGTCGCAGGATTGCCAGTGGCGGCGAGCACGTTGGTATCGATCTGGTAGGGAGCGAAAATCGCGGCACGCTCGGCCTGTTCGGCTTCTTGTCCCATCGACGCCCATACATCGCCATATACAGCATCGGCGTCCGATACCGCCTTGTGTACATCGGTTGTTACCACGATCTCGGCATCGCTTTCGGCGGCGTAGGCCGTGGCCTGTGCGACGATGGCGGGATCGGGTGCATAGCCCTCCGGTGTCGCAATGGAAACGCTCACGCCCAACATGCCACCCATTAGCATCAACGAATGGGCGACGTTATTGCCATCGCCGACATAGGCGATCTTGGCTCCCTGTAAGCGCCCGACCTGTTCTTGTAGCGTCAGAAAGTCAGCCAGCGATTGGCAGGGATGTTCGCGGTCCGAGAGCGTATTGATCACCGGCACACTGCTATTGGCGGCAAGCTCTGTCACCGCCGCGTGGTCAAATACACGCGCCGTGATCACCTGCACCCAGCGCGACAGATTTCGAGCGACATCAGGAATGGTTTCGCGGACGCCCAATCGTATGTCGGAGGGACCAAGGTAAATCGCATGACCACCTAGTTGGGTCATTGCGGCTTCAAACGTCACGCGAGTGCGTAGTGATGGCTTTTCATAGATGCCCGCAAGGGTATAGCCGCGTAATTTTTTAGACGCCAGCCGCTGCGTGCTCCACTTCGTCTTGAGGCGTGCCGCTCGTGCCAGCACCTCCAATGTTTCTTCTCTTGTCAGGTCATTAACACCAAGATAATGGCGTACGGACATCAGGAATGATCCTTTCTCGATGCGCTCCGGCGGCTTGTGCATCTATCATGCCGATCCAACAGGACGGTTCGATTATCGACCCTGCACTCGCCGGTAGCTTCCACGATTGCGCCGGTAATCCGGGGCGAGCAAAGCGATGACGGCACAATGGACCTGATCGCTCATGCGCGATTGCAAGGGTGCGTCGATCGCCTCCAACGTCTGATTTGTCGTAATCATTGTCGGAAGCTGCGCATTATAGCGGTAATTGAGGATTTGATAGAGCTTTTCTTTCGCCCAGGCCGTCGAGGACTGAGCGCCGAAATCATCCAGGATCAAGAAGGGCGCAGAGCGTACTTCGTAAAAGACTTTGTCATAGGAACTGGAGCCATCGCCACCGAAGGATGCCCGAAGCACGTCAAGTAGGTCGGGTGTCACGATGAACAGCGTGGACATGCCTTTGCGAAGTCGGTAGTTCGCTGTTGCGGCTGCCAGGTGCGTCTTGCCGATGCCATGCGCTCCCATCAACACCAGCCACTTGTTCTGCTTCTGGTCCTGCCCGAACGAGCGCACGACCCCGAACCATTGATCGAGGTTGTACTGCTTACGTGCAGCCTCATCGCCCGAATACGGGTGACTATCGAAATTATCGAAGGTCATGCGCCGGATCAGGTCGTAGCTCATGCCCATGAGCCGATTGACCACCTCGGACGCATAGCCCACCACGCCGACAACTTTACTGAGTTGCGGATCGCTCAGACGCGAACGAATATGCCCCTCGAAGGAGTCGACCAGCTTCGACGTTGTGATTACGGTCGGCAGCTTTGCATCGTAGCGATGAGACAAAATCTGATACAGCTTTTCCTCGGCCCAGGCACTCGACGAGTGCGAACCGAGGTCATCCAGCACGACAACCGGAGCATCGCGCACGGTGTTGAAGAGCGTATCGTAAGTGATCTCGCTGTGCGGGCTGTAGGCCGACCGTAGATGGTCCAGGAAATCGGGGACGAACACCCAGAGCGCACCATTCCCGCGTTCCAGCAGATCGTTGGTGATCGCGGCGGCGAGATGCGTCTTGCCCGAACCCGACGGACCCGTCAGCACCAGCCATCCGCCCGGCTCCTGTGCGTATGCCTGGGCGGTACGCAAGGCTGCCTCGGCAGCATCGCGGCTATAAGCCGTCGATCCCCGTTCGGGCTTGAAGTCCTCAAAGCGCCGCGATTCGAGCGGGCCCAGATTAGACAGTTCGCGGAACCGGGCAATCTGGGAATGTGCGACTTCTTGCATCCGGCAATCGCAGCGCTGGAGCTTACCAAAGTTAGCATCGCCATATGGAACATCGTAGCGCATGAAGCCAGCACCCATACATCGTGGACAGACGGGCGCTGGTGCGGCGGGCGCATCGCCATCCGAAGATTGACGCATATGGTGGATCAAGTCAGAAATTGGGTCCATGCTGCTATTCCGTCCTGCGATACCCGTGCGGGTAGTGCTTGCTAAAATTTTATAATATCTGATAGCGTACCACTGATATAGCGACGTTGATCGTCGGCGGCGACCGTTCCGCCGTCTCGTCCATCGCGTGCCCACCGTTCGAGCACCGCACGAATATAGCGCCAGGAACGCTTATTCGACCGCACTGCCTCCCGAATTGCTTCCACGAACCATGCTTCTGGATACGTTTCCTCAGCTTCTCGAAGTTCCGCCGCGAGCATTGGCGTCAACACCCCGATATTATGTTCGTATAGGCTAAAAAGCGATGGGCGATCAGGCGGCGCACCGGGCGCCGGTTGCCACGATATGTCGCCGCCACTGACGCGAATCGACCAGGCGCGATTGGAGTCAGTGTGTGCGAGATACCAGTTGCCAACACGCGGACCTTCAGGAACGGGAACGTGTAACAGACTTCCGCGCCGCACGGCAGCCTCCATCCCGTCCACCAGTACATCCTCGAACGGACGCAACGGCGCGATTGCCCGCAGGCTACGCGCCAATGTCGGATCTGCCATCAGGGACGCCCATTCCACCATACGTGGGCGTCGTCTGCTCGCCTTGAGTAGGTAAAAGACATGCAATGTCACCTTGAGTTCGGCAGGCTGAGTAATTCCCGGCAGCACCTCGGTGAAGAATTCCTGTGGCAGCTTGATCGGGTCATCTGTCGAGAAACCGGTGAAGGTCATACCTGCCTCACATCCACAGCATCCCGGCCAGGGACCCGCCGCATCGCCCCATCTTGTTGCATATTAATAGCCCTGTGGTGTTTGATACGGTGCCAGATCGCGGAAACGGGTTGTGCGGTGATCGAAGAACAGACTCACCACGCCTAATGGACCATTACGGTGCTTGGCGATATGTATTTCAGCGATACCCTTTTTATCTGTATCCTTGTCATACATTTCTTCACGATAGATAAACATCACCATATCGGCATCTTGCTCGATACTACCACTTTCTCTCAAATCTGAAAGCATCGGGACATGACTATTTCTTCCCTCGACTGCACGTGATAGCTGCGATAGCGCGATGACAGGAATATTAAGTTCGCGTGCCAATCCTTTGAGTGAGCGTGATATTTCGGAAACTTCTTGCACACGGTTATCGCTGCGCTTCGAGCCGCTACTCATGAGTTGCAGGTAATCAATGATCAGCAAATCGAGGCCATGCTCAGCCTGCAAACGTCGCGCTTTCGAACGCACTTCGTTGATCGTGATTCCAGGGCTATCGTCGATAAACATCGGAGCAGCCGCGAGTTGTCCCATCGCATCCATGACTGTCTGCAATTCTTGCGTCGAAATTCGCCCTGTACGGAGGCGCTGCGAATCAATGCCGGTGTAGGTCGCCAGCAATCGTTGCAACAACTGGTCGCGTCCCATTTCGAGCGAGAAGATGCCGACTGACGAACGGTTCTGCATAGCGATATTGTATGCCATGGTCATCGCAAGGGACGACTTGCCAACGCCGGGACGTGCCGCCAGAATCAACAGATCGGACTTATGCAAGCCGCCCGTCAGGCGATCAAAGTCGATGAAGTGCGTTTGCAGTCCCGCCATTTCCGGGCCGCGTTCCTGCACATCACTAAGGTACTCGTAATACTGCTCGATGACCTGGGCAAGTGGAGAGAATCCCTGTACGCCACGGCGCTGCGAGACGCTGAATAATTCCTGCTCCGCTTGATCGAGCGTTTGTTCGACATCATCAATTTCGTCGTAGCCAAGCGCGGCGATCTTGCCGCCCGCCTGAATCAACCGGCGTAGAACGGCGGTGCGCTCGACGATACGGGCATAGTATTCGACGTGATACGACGTAGGAACGCTGTTCGAGAGTTCGACCAGGAACGCCAGGTCACCGATCTCGGTCAAACGCTCGCTGCGCCGTAACTCGTCGGCGACCGTTTGCAGATCAGGAGGAACGCGACGACCATAGCACTGGACCATCGACTCGTAGATCCACCGATGTTTTTCCAGATAAAAATGGTCGGCTTCGAGCCAGGCCGCGATCGCGATAATCGCATCGCGATCCATCAGTATCGAACCAAGCGTGGCACGCTCGGCATCAACATTACTTGGTAACTGCTTCTCCACAATTTATCTCCCCGTTAGCCACCACCCGTCCACGAGATGTCAACATCGGGGCTTTAACAGATGATGTGCCGCGTTTTAGGAAACGCGGCACATCTAGAACTAGCTGCCTGCCCTGGACTATACGAACCTTAGGCTGCGGAGGTTTCTTCTTCAGTCTCCGTTGTTGCGGCAGGTACTTCCGTGCTACCACCTTCGCCTTCAACGACAACATTCACGCGGGGTTCCAGGCCGTGGCCCAGGTTGACAACAACCGAGTAAACACCAGCACGCTTGATCGGATCGTCCAGATCAACGCGGCGGCGATCGATTTCGGTACCCAGTTGTGCTGCCAGTTTCTCGGCAATGTCGACATTGGTGATCGAGCCATACAGCCGATCGAGTTCGCCGACCTTAACCGTGAAACGCAATGTCTGACCATTGATGCGCTGTGCAAGAGCATCGGCATCGGATCGAGCTTTCAGGTCGCGCTTGCGTTGTGCATCGGAACGTTCCTTGGCTTGCTTGACCAAGCCCTGCGTCGCCATGGTCGCGAAACCCTTGGGCAAAAGGTAGTTTCGGGCATAGCCATCGGCGACATCCTTGACATCGCCTGCTGAACCAAGGCTCGCAACATTTTTCAAAAGAACAATTTTCATCAGATGGTTTCCCAGTTTCCTTTATTCAACACGACCAGCGTTATACTTCGTCAACGCCGATCACCAGGGTCGTGTTTCGCTATCCAAAAGTCTATGGCGATCAACTTCAATCCGGGCACGCATCCGCACTCCGGCACCATAGGTAATGATAGCATATGCCAAGAAACGCCGTCAACGTGAATTTGACGATCCAACGATTGAATTCGATGACCAGATCAAGGCTACCAATCGCCCCAAATCATGGAAGAGGCCTCCAACAGTTGACACACGTGCGGAGTGAAGTGTTCAGCCTCGTTCAAGATGCTTCCAGCGTTTGCGTCGATTGATAAAATCTCATGCAGACCGTCCGGTATCTATATAATCGACCGTTTATGGCTCCTCTGATCCTGATTCCAACCTTATAGGCATCTGACGATTGCATTATTGAGAGAGGTATGCTAGACTCGCCGGCGTATCTTAACTTCGTCCGCGAAGACGTGCAGCTTTGGTCGCTGCATATGAATCCTTGAACGTAGACCGCGTAGATCTACGTGTCTGTAGGTTCGCTAAGCCATGAATGCTTGCGAACAGATAGGGAAACGACACCATGATGAGTCCTAATGACATGCCCAGTCGCACGTCAAACGCCACTGCTGATCAGCCAGGCTTTGGTCGAAAGCAGCGCGTTATTGCCCGCAGACTTGCACGACAAATCGTCGTGAAAGGGCTACTTGGACTATCCATCCCTGCCGCACTTCTTACGACGTCGCTTCCTAGCGCACAGCCCGGAATTGGCCTCGCCGCAGCACCTGCCGCCGCATACGCTGTCGCTTCGACGACTGCCGGCTTTGTGGGTGATGCACCGCTGTCTGCCACCGCGCTAGACGAGATTGCAGCGTCCGATATGCTGTCGGGCTCGCTCGACTTCGGCGCTCCCTCCTCTGCTCCATCGCGGGCGACGACCAATGAACATTCGGTCAATCTGCGGAGCGGACCGGGTACAAAGTACACCGTCCTTACCAGCCTCGCCCGTGGTGCTGCCGTCAGCATCGTGGCGAAAGAAGGCTCTTGGTATAAAGTCACGACTACCAGTGGCAAAGTCGGCTGGATTCTGGGTGGTTACCTGGCAGTCAACGGCACTGCCGCTGCCGCACCTGCTGCCGCCGCTCCTGCCGCGACGACCGCAAGCAGTTCCGCAGCCACAACCGCCAGAGTCAACCTGCGTAAGGGACCCGGCACTAGGTACGGTTCATTTGGCACAATGGCGAATCGCAGCGCCCTGAAGCTTGTCGCTCGCTCCGGTGAGTGGATTCAGGTACGTTCGCCGCGTGGCACGCTCGGTTGGGTTCACAGCGACTATGTTGCTGTAAGCTCCAAGACGCTGGCAAGCTTGCCGGTCGCCACCGACGTCCCTGTCGCCGCCAAGTCATCAACAGCAGCCGCACCTGCTTCCCAGCAGGCTGCCGTAGCGACCAACGGACGAGCAGGCGTTGCAATGCGAGTGGCCCTGGCCCAGGTCGGTCGTCGCTATGTCTGGGGTGGCGCAACCCCTCGCGGATTCGACTGCTCCGGACTGGTGATGTATGCCTACCGCGCGGCTGGCCTCGCACTGCCTCATAGCTCGAAGGCAATGTTCAGCACACGCTATGGCGCACGTGTGAACAGCATGGGCGCACTTCGCGCTGGAGATATCGTCTTCTTCGCCAACACCGCCGGGCGTGGTATTACCCACGTGGCGCTGTATGTCGGTGGTGGACGCATGGTGACGGCGAACTCGCCTAGCACCGGCGTCGCGTATAACAACATCAACACACGCTACTGGCGCTCGCACTTCGCGGGAGCGATTCGACCCTATTAGTCGTTAGCGTACACACGACAGGAGGGCTGAGCATGTTGCTCAGCCCTCCTGTGTTTAACCCACCTGTTTCTGGTGTCTCAATGTGAACGGCTCGTACAATTGAGCGAAAGTATCGCCAGAGTTTGTCATGCTGAGTGGAGCGACTGGCAGAGCCTTCGCCCCACTCAGCATGACAATACAAAACGACCATCCTATGTGCGCAAAGCTGTACTAGCTTACATCGATCGAGATCGTCTTGATGCGGGTGTAAAAGTCAACCGCCGTACTACCCTGCTCCTTGAACGTCCCCGAACTCGACATCTTAAATCCACCGAAAGGCGCGTGAAGCGGCACGCCGGTCGTCGGTTGATTGACCTTGACCAGACCCGCTTCGATCCGCTCGGCAAACTTCAACGCTTTGCGAAGATCGGTCGTGCAGATCGACGCGGCCAGACCGAAGCCGATACCGTCTGCGATCTGCATGGCATCCTCAAAGTCGCCCGCTTCCAGGATCGCGATGACCGGGCCAAAGATTTCCTCCTGTGCGATCCGCATATCAGGGCGCACCTGCTCGAACACGGTCGGTGCCACGTAATGACCACGACTGTTACCGACCGTATCGGCGCCACCAGCGGTCATCTTCGCGCCTTCCTGCTGCCCGATCTCGATATATTCGAGATCGGTGTCGCGCTGATCGCGGCTCACGGCAGGTCCCATCTGCGAGGCCGTATCGAGGCCGGGACCGACCTTGAGCGAACGGGCATAGGCCGTAAGTCGCTCGCTGAACTCGCGTGCGACCGCACGCTCGACAACGACACGGCTGGTTGCAGTACATGCCTGACCGGTCAGGCCAAAGCCACCACGTGCCGCCAGCATTACGGCTTTGTCCAGGTCAGCATCAGCAGCAACAATCAGCGGATTCTTGCCGCCCATCTCAAGCTGCGTGCGGAGCATGCGCTGTGCCGTTTTCTGGTAGATGCCAGTACCGACGCTATACGAGCCAGTGAACGACACACCATTGATCCGTTCGTCCGTCACAAGGACGTTACCGACTTTTGCGCCAGATCCGGTGACGACGTTCAGTACACCCTTCGGCAAACCCGCTTCGTCGAAAACTTCGGCTAGATGAATCGCCGTAAGCGGCGATTGCGACGCAGGCTTGAAAACCACCGCATTCCCGCTGATCAGCGCTGGCGCGATCTTCCAGACCGGAATCGCGATTGGAAAATTCCAGGGTGTAATGATCGCAACAACACCGAGCGGCATACGCGCCGTATAGAGCAGCGTATTACGGGTTTCTGCCGGCAGCGTTTCGCCCCCCATACGGCGACCCTCGCCCGCGAAGTAATTCAGAATGTCGGCGGCACGCAATACTTCGCCCTTGCTCTCGGCCAGGGTTTTCCCTTCTTCGCGTGTCAGGTCGGTCGCCATCTCGTCGGCTCGGCGGCGAATGATCTGAGCCGCACGATACAACACCTCGCCACGCTCAGGACCAGGCGTTTCACCCCAGGCGCGTTGCGCGTCCTGCGCGGCGCTAATCGCCGCCCGCACCTCATCGTCGCTCGCAAAAGGAAACAATCCGACAACCTCGTCGGTATCAGCCGGATTACGAACCTCGAAGCTATCTCCTGAGGGTGGCACCCACTCCCCGCCAATAAAGTTGTGATACTGCTGAGCCATACGTTCCCTTTCGATCGTCTTACGGACGACCTTTATCTAGTGACGTTGCTACTAAGATTCATCCACATCATTCATCGTTGCTTATACCGTGAATCGACAGCCATGGCAAACCGCGGAACCAGGGCTCCGTCACACATGGAGCCCTGCCGCGGAACACGATACGCTATGGCTTTCGTGCCCAGATACCTATACCTAGCACTACGCCTCGTCAAGGCATCAGTTGCTAGCCGTCAAATCCAGGATTCGTTCGATCGTGGCAGCGTCAATCGTGGGCTCGACGCTGGTGGCGGCGGAAACATCCATGTTAGCGGTCCAGGAGTTGGGGAAGGCCACACAGTGCATACCCGCCTCGCGGGCCGCCGCGATACCCGTAGGTGTATCCTCAACAACAACACAGCGGCGCGGTTGCACGCCCAGCAGTTCCGCAGCACGCAGGTACACATCGGGCGCGGGCTTCGGGCGCGCCACCACGTCCGAACTCAGAACGAGATCGAGCAGGTCGTTCCAGCCAAGCCGGGTGAGGATAAAATGCAGGTCTGCTGCTGGCGTGGCAGATGCCACCCCACAGCGATAGCCACGTTGGCGTGCGCGTTCGGTCAGTTCACGGATGCCGGGGCGTGCGGTTAGTTTGGATGCTTGCACAATGGACTGGTATGCTGCTGACTTTGCCGCAAGCAGACGTTCAAGTTCATCAGGCGTCGGAGGTTCTGGCAGCAGCGTTGGCAGGACGTCGCGGGCTTTATGCCCTACGCAACGCTCGATCCAGTACATGACGTCAAGCCGCACAGCGTAGGGCGCCAGCACGCTATTCACCGCTTCCATTTGCATACCTTCGCTATCGACGATCACACCGTCGAAGTCAAGAAGCAAGGCATGCGGCTCGTCCCAATTAGGAGTCGTGGCCTTCCTCCATATCCGTTGGTCCGGCGAGGTTACTCGTACCGGGCTCGACGTCGCTGGTCAACCGTGGCTTGAGGGTTTCGCCGGATTTCTGCATCTGTTCGTCCACAATGCCATGGTCGTGCTTCTGATCATCGCCAGTGGTGTCGCCGCCCTCGCCTACGTCTAGCGCGCCTACGCCACCAGACGGTGCAGGAACACTCGTTCCCATGGCGTCAGCGGGCGATCCAGGTTGTGCAACGCCAAAATCTGCCACCATGCCCGTATCGGCTCCCAACTTTGCGGTATCGTCGTCCATCTCCTTCTCCTTTGCTCCACGCCAAAGGCTGCAACCGATGTGCCACCGAGAAAAGCACATAGCATGGATTGAGCGCTGCCTATCTATGTATGCGTGGTTGGCGATGCATCAGCTACATATGAACAATGACACGGCAGTGCGAACGCTGAAGGCACCGTGTTCGGCAATCGTTGCTTCTACCATGCGTTCGGCCTCGGCGACCACCATATCCCAGGTGATGCCATCGGGGAGCGATGGTTCGCGAGACTGGCGCGTGCTGTTCAGATAACGTATCACCGGCTCGGCGCTCGGAATGACCAGATGGCTATCCTTATCTCGGCGCTCCACGTCATCGAACGCCACGCCCAGCAGTTCCGCGCCATTTTCACGCGAAAAGCGCAACGATAACGATTCCTGCTCGACGGCGTTCCCACTTACGTTACACAGAGCCGTCTCGAACAGTTCGAATAACTCCGCTGTATGCTCGTCAGAGTTCGTCACCGCCAACAATGTGCCGCCAGGGCGTAGCACACGACGCAGGTCGCGGGCAGCGCGGGCGATGTCGGGAACGTGGTACAACATATGAGTCGATAGCACAACGTCCTGGCTTGCGTCGGCGAGCGGAATCGACTGCACATCGGCGACCGCACGCACCGGCAGCGCGAACCCAGGAATCCAACCTGCTTCGAGGTCCCTCAGCATACCGTGTGATATGTCGAGCGCGGTAAGGCGCAGACCGGGTTGAGTCGCCAGACGTTTCAAATAGGTGCCCGGACCGCAGCCCACATCCACTACACGCTCGTCTCCACGCCATGACACCTGCCCCAGCACCCAATCGGGTAGGTTGACCTTCGGTTGCTGGTACATATAGATGTCAGAACGGGCCTGAAGGTTGCCACTATCACCATAGGCTTTGGTCGCCAGATGCTTACGGTCAACGTACAGATCAGACTCACGGTAACTCATAGGTGATTTCCTTTTGGGCTGCGATCCACGAAGCGTGATGGTCCATGTTCGTCGGCGGCAGACGAAAAGCAAAACAGCGGTAGCTACCCGCCCACAGCCTACGTCCAGACCATGTACGTGGCCCCGCGCCACGCGCATGGCTCACCACACACCTGAAGGGTGCTGCTATCAGTCTACGCTGCCGTAGTGAGTTGCTGGCAATCAATAGTCGCGTTGGGTGCGGGATGCGTCACCCAACGATCTCGTGCAGTGCCGCGACGACGCACTCGATCTCGGCAGGTGTGTTGTAGTGCGCCGCGCCGATTCGCAGCATACCGCCACTTTCCAGTTGCCCCAGGCGCTCCACCAACGAAATAGCGTAGTAGTGCCCCGCCCATGTCGTAATCCCGCGCTGGCCTAGCGCCGCGCTGAGTTCCAACGGTGAGTGGCCTTCGATTGTGATAGCGAAGGTCGGCACGCGCTCGGCGACACGACTGGAGTCGGCGATGCCGAACAACCGCAATCCTGGAAAGCCGTCGATAGCTTCGAGAAATTGTCGCGATAACTGCTGTTCGTAATCGCGCATCGCCGCCATCGCCGCCCGCAGTTCGCGGCGTCGTCCGGTCAAGCCGGTGCTTTCGGCTTCATACTGGTCGAGGTGCGCGCGACCGATCTCTTGCAAATATTCGAGCGCAGCCAACGTACCCGCCTGTCCCTCGTGAGATTGGGTTCCAGTTTCCCACTTGTGAGGCAGTTCGTTTGATGCCGGGCGCACTTTATAGGCGTGTAGTTGTTCCAGCAAGTCGCGCCGTCCCCATAGGATGCCCTGGTGTGGACCGAAGAATTTGTAGGCAGAACAGGCCAGGAAGTCGCATCCGAGCGCCTGTACATCCACCGGCACATGTGGCACGCCCTGCACGGCGTCCACGTACACCAGCGCGCCGACGCGCTTCGCCATCTCGACAACGCGCGGCACATCGTTGAGCGTACCAACGGCGTTGCTGGCATAGCCAACCGCCACGATCTTGGTACGGTCGTTGATTTTGCCTTCGAGGTGGTCGTAATCGAGCGTGCAATCTTCGGCGTCGATGTCGGCGAAGCGCACCACCACGCCCTTTTCTTCCAACGCCAGCCAGGGGGCGACATTGGCATCGTGGTCCAAAACAGTACACACAATCTCGTCGCCAGTCTGTAGGGTACGCCCAAGCGCCCGTGACACCGCAAACGATAGCGACGTCATATTCTGTCCGAACACGATTTCCTCTGGTCCAGCGGCGTTCAACAGGTCTGCCATTGCCGTGTGAGCAGCGACGATGATCTCGTCGGAACGACGCGAGGTCGCGAACTCGCCGTGCGTGTTTGCGTTGGAAGTTAACAGGTATCGCGACATCGCATCGGCGACCGACTGCGGCACCTGCGTGCCACCGGGATTGTCGAAAAAGATTTGCGGCTGTCCGTCGATTTCCATCGCAAGAGCCGGAAAGTGATTGCGGAACCGTGAAAGATCAAGCATTATCGAAAACCTTTTGCTTCATATACGGATATAGAGGTATGTTAGCGCCGTTGGAATAGCGCTCCCGCCGCGAATGTGAGTACCAACGCTGCCCCGATCATCATCCAGCCGCCCATGTCGCCGAGACGACTACGTGCGAACAGGATAACCGGGATAAGCGCGAGCAGCAAAAAGAGAAGGCTCGCGGGAATGACGCGGCGCACTACGATGATCGTGCGGATGACGATGACTCCCGTCGTAAAAATGAGGCGCAGAGGTAGCTCCAATAACATACGCAATCGAGAAGGGCGGCGCGGCTCGCGCATGTGATACTCTCGCTCCACAATGCCTCCCTCCACCAGTTCAGCGTTGGCAGGCATATCGACGCTGAATGCACTCGCCGACGATACGGTAAGCCTACACAGCCATCATTTCCTTGCTCTGCAGGCTGTCCTCATTAGATTCTGACATCTGGACGATATTCACCCCATTCGTCGCGTAGTACGCCGCATATCTCGCCGATGGTCGCCCGTGCTCGCAGCGCTTCGCGCATGGGATCGAGCAGATTCGACGTTCCCTGTGCGGCGGCGCGTACATCATCCAGGCAGCGTTGGACCAGTGCACCATCGCGAGTCTGACGAAGGTGCGCAAGCGCGTCGGTCTGTTCGCGTGCAACGGCATCGTTAGGGTAAAAGACCGGCACGCTCGCATTACCGTCGGAGGCAAAGATGTTGACGCCGACGACGCTGCGCGCGCCGCTCTCGATCTGCTGTTGTGTGGCATAGGCGGCATCGGCGATCTCCTGCTGGACCATGCCATTTTCGATAGCACGTACCGCACCGCCCGCCGCATCGATTCGTTCGATCAGAGCGCGTGCATCGCGTTCGAGCGCATCAGTTAGTGCTTCGACGTAATAGGAGCCGCCCAGCGGATCGGCAACGTCTGGAATCCCACTCTCGGCAGCGATGATCTGTTGCGTACGTAACGCCAGTGTAGCGGCTTCGGCGGTCGGCAGCGATAACGCCTCGTCGTAACCATTGGTATGTAGCGATTGCGTGCCGCCCAGCACAGCAGCCATCGCCTCGATAGTAGTGCGGACAACGTTGTTGAGCGGCTGTTGCGAGGTAAGTGTGGATCCCGCCGTTTGGGTATGGAAGCGAAGTTGCATCGAGCGTTGATCGCGAGCACCGAAGCGGTCGCGCATGATCGTCGCCCACATGCGGCGCGCGGCGCGGAACTTTGCGATCTCCTCGAAAAAATTGGAATGAGCATTGAAGAAGAACGATAAGCGCGGCGCGAAATCGTCTACGCTAAGTCCGGCTTCGACCGCTGCCTCGACGTAGGCGATGCCATCCGACAGCGTAAACGCCAGTTCCTGGGCTGCCGTCGATCCTGCCTCGCGGATATGGTAGCCCGAAATCGAGATCGTGTTCCAGCGTGGGATGTGCTGCTGACAATAGGCGAAGGTATCGGTGATCAGGCGCATCGACTGGCGCGGCGGGAATATGTAGGTGCCACGCGCCGCGTATTCTTTGAGGATGTCGTTCTGGATCGTACCGGTGAGTTGCTCGGAACGAACACCCTGGGCTTCGCCGACGAGTTGGTACATCAGCAATAACAGTGATGCGGGGGCGTTGATCGTCATCGAGGTCGAAACACGATCGAGCGGTATCCCCGCGAATAGTTGCGCCATGTCGTCAACCGAATCTATAGCGACGCCAACTTTGCCGACTTCGCCTTCAGAACGCGGATCGTCTGAATCGAGGCCAAGTTGCGTCGGCAAATCAAACGCAACCGACAGGCCCATCTGTCCCTGCGCGAGCAGATAATGGTAGCGTTCGTTGGTTTCGCGTGCCGAAGCGAAACCGGCGTACTGGCGCATCGTCCACATGCGCCCACGGTACATGGTGGGATAGATGCCACGGGTGTACGGAAACACCCCCGGCTCAGGAGGGTGTCCATGCACATCGCCATGCCGGTAAACAGGATTCGGTTTATGTGGCGTGTTAGCAGAACTATCCTCAGCCATCAAGCCCTCTCAATCGCCAGAATGTTGCGCTCGTTCGCATCAGGAAAATCAACCAGTTCAGTTAGCACACCCATGGTAGAGCGAGGATGCAAAAACGCCACACATGAATCGTGGATTCCGGGCCGTCCGTGTGCATCCACTAGACGTACTCCTGCTCCTTCGACCGTTCGGAGCGCCGATTCAAGTTCGTCCACCTCGTAAGCGATATGATGGATGCCTTCGCCGCGTTCGTGCAGGAATTTTGCGAACGCCGCTTCATCCGATGTTGGCATGATCAGTTCGAGCTTTGAATCGCCGATCTGGCAGACAGCAACTGCCATATGGCGCTCGGGAAGCTCGATGCGCTCCCAGGTGTCGACGCCGTAGACATCACGATAGAAAGCAATCGCACGGTCAAGGTCATGAACGGCGATTCCGATGTGATCGATCCGGCGTAGTAGCGACATTTGGGTGTCCTTCGGTGACTCCAATATTTTACCCGATCTTGAAGGTGTTTCCGTACATGATATTGATGCATCTATGCTGCTCGCAGACATGGTTCTGCTCGGTAATCTCTTACAAAGCGTTATACATGCTCTTTGGCGTACTCAAAATCTTTAGTTGACAAAGCTAAAAAAACAGTATACGGTATACCATAATTCCAATACGTAGCTCGACACACAACCCACAGCGTAGGGCAATCAATGATGATTTCCGAGCAGCAGAGCATAGCAGACAACGCTCAACCGACGGTCAAACGAACGCTTTTCAAAGAGCAGGTCGTCGATATCCTTCGCTCGCAGATCATCCGTGGTCAACTTCCGCCTGGCACACCACTCATCGAGCGCGTACTTGCCGAATCACTTCAGGTAAGCCGACTACCCGTTCGCGAAGCGCTCCAGGCATTGGAACAAGAAGGTCTTGTTTCGAGCAGTTCGAGCAATCGTCGCTGTGTCATTCGGCTCACCGAACGTGATATTCGCGAATTGTACGAAGTACGCTTGCATCTCGAACGGCTCGCCGTTGAACATGCAGCGAACAACACAACCGTGAAGCATCGCCAGGAACTCGACAGCACTCTGGAGGCGATGGAACAGGCGTATCACAGCCGCGACAACGATGCGTTTCCACTTACAGATGTCGCATTACATCGCGCGATCTGGCGACAGGCCGATAACCATCATCTTCAACGCACGCTCCAAACAATGTTGGGGCAACTCTTAATGTTCACATCGCGCCATTCGCAGATGTACGAATGGAACGATGTAATCGACCTTCACCGTGAGATCGTCGAGGCGATCAATACAGGGGATGTAGGCCGCTCGCTGGCGAGTATCGACGCCCACATGCAGAACTCACTCGAACGCTCGCTACGGGCATATTCGTCACAAACACTGACCTGACCAATTACACAACGAGGTGTCGCCTTGAAGCTACAGATCACCGATGTCAAATCGTATCCCGTCTGGGTTGGGCATCGCAACCAGATGCTCGTCAAGATCGAAACCGATCAAGGATTGTATGGATGGGGCGAAGCAGGGCTATCGGGACGCGAGCGCGCCGTGGCTGGCGCAATTGAGCACTACCGCCGCTTTTTGATCGGCAAAGATGCCATGCAGATCGGTGCGATATGGCAAGAAGTCTACCGCAGCCAATACTTTGAAGGCGGACGTGTGCTGCTCGCCGCACTTTCCGCGATCGATATCGCCCTGCACG
This sequence comes from uncultured Chloroflexia bacterium, assembly GCA_963790835.1. Classification (GTDB taxonomy): domain Bacteria; phylum Chloroflexota; class Chloroflexia; order Chloroflexales; family Kallotenuaceae; genus JBBSGA01. The sequence continues at coordinate 1,133,131 of CAWBPU010000001.1, read as the reverse complement.
ATGTCGTCGCCAAGGCGCTCGACGTGCCAGTGTATCAACTGCTCGGCGGCAAACAACGCAATTCAGTACCCTGCTTTGCCACCACCAGCGGTGAATCGGCGGAACAACTGATCGAGCGTGTGCAGATGTTGATCGATCAGGGGTGGCAATGTATCCGCGTGACACCAGCGGGCAAACGACCGTCACCACGTGGCATCCCGCAGGCGATGCCGACGAATGGTAACGCCACGCCTCCCACCGAGGATGACCCGTTGCTGTTCGAGCCACGCGAATCGATCGGTCTGACCGCCGACTGGCTTATTCAACTACGCAAGGCCGTCGGCTCAACTCCCGTGCTTGGCATCGACTACCATCATCGCCTGAATGTCGCTGAAACGGCATCCTTCTGTCAGCGTATGCCATCGGGAACGCTCGACTTCCTGGAAGAGCCGATTCGCGATGAAACGCCAGAAGCGTATAAGTCGCTACGTACAATGACTGATGTGCCGTTCGCGATTGGCGAGGAATTCGCGAGCAAATGGCAATTCTTACCGTACCTCGAACGCGGTATTACCCAATTCGCACGACTCGATGTGTGTAACGTCGGCGGCATAACTGAATCACTCAAGGTTGCGAGCCTGGCCGAAACCCATTACATCGACCTGATGCCACACAATCCATTGGGCGCGATCTGCACAGCGGCGACTGTTCATCTCGCGGCTGCCGTCCCGAATTTCGCCTGGATGGAAGTGCGAACGACAGCGGGCGAACCGGGTAGCCTGTATGACGACGAAACCTTCCCGACGCAACTCAAGCTTGACGGCACGGTGATCAGAGTGCCTGATACCCCTGGCCTTGGCGTCGAGGTCGATGAAGAACGTATCAAAGCGCAAGCGTTCAAGTTCTGGGAAGCACCACATTTGCATCGGCGCGACGGCTCGGTCACGAACTGGTAAGACGGTTTTCTTGTCGGTGGCAATCCCGTAAGGGAAGTCATAAAAAACGTCCATAGGCACACACAGCAGAACAAAACACCACGGTGTCAGAGGATGCACAGAATCCACGCTCAAGAGAGAGCATCGAATTAGTGGTACAAAGGAGTCAAAGTCATGGCAGAAAAGTCAGTTTCGCGGCGTACCTTCCTTCGGGTAATGACGGCAGGTGTCGCTGGAGCGGCTGTGCTGAGCGCCTGTGGTGGCGGTGCTGCACCAGCGACCAACACAGGCGCATCGACCGAACCGACAGCAGCAACGGGCGGCGAAGCCGCCGCAGTACCGACAACAGCCGCCGCTCCATCGGGCGGCACCAAGGAAGTACGTTTCCATGCTCGTATCGGCGCACAGGAAGATGCACTGTACGACATGCTCATGCCAAAGTTCATGGAAGCCCATCCTGATATCAAGTTGGTCAAGGAATCGTTCCCTGGCGCGGACTACGCGACCAAGATTTCAACGATGAAGGCCGGTAACGCTATCGGCGATGTGATGTGGAGCGCGCTCGGCGGTGCATTGATCCAATATCACTACGGACAGGGTATCGTTCAGCCGATCGACGCCTTGATCGCGTCGCAGAACATCGACAAGTCCCAATGGTACGAAGGCTGTCTGAAGGCTGTCACCGTCGATGGAAAGTTGCTTGGCTTGCCGTTCAAGGCACACCCGGGTATGGCAGCGGTGTACTACAACCAGACCGCCATCGAAGAAGCCGGACTTCAGGTGCCGACGAAGGACTGGACCCAGGACCAGCAACTCGAGATGGCGAAGGCGCTCACAAAGAGCGAAGGTGATCGTGTAACACAGTTCGGTTACGTGCCGGACAAGGGCTGGAAGGGCTTCCTGACGCTGATGCGTTCGATGGGCGGCGAGATGATCTCGGAAGACCTGACCAAGTTCCAGATCAACTCGCCCGAAGGCGTAGCAGCCGCACAGTGGCTCTATGACCTGCACCACGTACACAAGGTCGCTCCACGTCCCGACCAGATGATCAACGCGACCGGAGACGCTGCCGGTCAGATGTGGTCAGCAGGCAACTTCGGTTTGTTCCAGGGCGGCTCAAGTGTATCCAACTTCGGCAAGACCATCGGCGATAAATTCAAGTGGATGGTGGTGCCGAATGCCAAAGGACCAGCGGGTGTCGGCGGCTCCGACTTTGAAGCAGACTGCTTTGCACTCACCACCACTGCACGCGATGTCGATGCGTCATTCGAATGGATGAAAGAGTTGACTGGTCACGAGGCTGGCGTACAACTCGGGTTGATCGGCGGCACGATTGGTGGACGGCCAGATGTGTACGGTGATCCACGCATCACTGCCACCAACTTCCGGCCAGTGTTCAAGGAACTGATGGACAACGCCCAGGCGAGCCGTATTGTCGGTAACTGGCGGCAAGCCGAAGCCGAAACAACACTGGCGCAGTTGCTATCACCACTATGGACGGACGAAGGCAAGCCCGATCAGGCGTTCATGGATAACGTGAATGCTCAAATCCAGACTATCTTCGACAAGCCACGGGCATAAATTGAGCTCGTAGGTAACGATAGTCGTCGTGCGGGAGATGACAGTCAGTCGTCATCTCCCGCGCGTCCATATCCGTAACCGCTCTCACAATGAGCATCCATGAGCTTTTTGGGAATGACCATCAGAACACTATAGCCCTGGTATCACGTCTTTTTGACCCTGCCTTGTAGCGGCAATTAGCGCCGTAAGGAGGGTCCGCCGTGGTGGATTCCTCCAGCCAAGGAGAACAGCACATGTCCATTTCTCAACCAAGCAGTCGCGTTTCGTCAAAGCCACGGCGACGACGTTCGTCGGGACTGCAGCGACAGGAAGCAATTGAGGGGTTCCTCTGGATCTCTCCCTGGATCATTGGGTTTCTGGTGTTTACCCTGGGACCGATGGTCGCTTCTTTATATTTCAGTTTCACTCAATACAGCATCGGCTCGACGCCGACGTGGATCGGACTTAATAACTACCAGCAAGCGTTCACCACCGATCCGTTGTTCTGGCCTTCGCTAGGACGCACAATAACCTACGCGCTGATGCTAGTGTTCTTCGGTATCATCCTATCGTTGCTAGCGGCCTTGTTGCTGAACCAGGAGATCCGTGGTCGCAACGTCTTCCGCGCGTTGTTTTATCTGCCATCGCTCACACCGGTCGTATCACTGGCGGTGATCTGGGGATGGTTGCTGCAACCACAGAATGGATTGGTCAACTATTTATTAGGTTTCATCGGCATCGACGGTCCCTCATGGCTTACCAGTCGTAGCTGGGTCATTCCATCGATTGTGTTGATTTCGCTGTGGTCCAGCGTCGGCGGCGGACGCATGATCATCTTCCTGGCGGGTTTGCAAGGCGTGCCGCAGCAGTTGTACGAGGCCGCCAAAATGGACGGCGCGGGGCAACTCGGTCAATTCTGGCATATCACGCTGCCGCTGATCTCTCCCACGATTTTGTTCAACGCGATCATCAGCATCACCGGCTCGTTCAGCGTCTTTTCGCTCGCCTACATTGCTACGGGCGGCGGTCCGAACTACGGCTCGTGGTTCTACATGCTTCATCTTTATAATAATGCTTTTAGCTTCTTCGAGATGGGCTATGCTTCGGCACTGGCATGGATTCTGTTCGCGCTGATCCTGGCGTTGACATTGTTTCAACTGTGGCTGTCGCGCCGCTGGGTGCATTACGAGTATGAAGGAACGGCACGATGACACCAAACACCGTGACAGGCACCCAACGGGTCGTTACATCACGCTCTAACTCGCGTCGCACCAGTAATATTGTCAGACAGGTGATCCTATACGCGCTCGCCATCGGTGCGTCGATCATCTTCATGTTGCCGTTCTTGTGGACCATTGGCACATCACTCAAGCCGTTGAATGAATTGTATACGTACCCGCCGGCCTTCATCCCGAAAGATGTGCGCTGGACCAACTATATCGACGTGTTCAGGATCGCGCCATTTGGTCGCTTTATCCTGAACAGTACCATCGTCACGGTGCTGGCGGTCGTCGGTCAAACGCTGTCAGCGGCGGCAGTGGCGTTCGGTTTTTCGCGCTTCCGCTTTCCTGGCCGTAACATTCTATTTGGCATCGTGCTGGCGACCATGATGCTGCCCTGGCATGTCACGATTGTGCCGACGTTCCTGCTGTTCCGCGAACTGAACATGCTCAATACGCTGTACCCGCTGATTATCCCGTCATTCTTCGGCGGCGGCGCATTCTACATCTTCCTGTTGCGGCAATTCTTCCTGACGATCCCACGCGATCTGGATGAAGCCGCCTACATGGATGGTGCATCATCGTGGCGCATCTTCTGGTCGATCATTTTACCGCTCGCAAAGACCGCGCTGGCGACGGCGGCGATCTTCTCGTTCATCGAACACTGGAACGAGTTCATCGGGCCGTTGATCTTCCTCAATTCCGAAAGCCTTTACACGGTGTCGATTGGCTTGCGCTATTTCATCGCCGAGCCTATGACGGGCGACGAGCCGCGCGAAGCATTGCTGATGGCGGCATCGCTGATCGTGGCGCTCCCACCGTTGGCGATCTTCTTCATGGCACAGAAGTATTTCGTGCAAGGCATCGCGACGACTGGCTCGAAGGGCTAAGCATATCTGCACTCTCAAACTACCGCCCCTGGCATGTACCAGGGGCGGCAGTGTGTTTAATCACGCTTGCGTTGCCGGGTCCAACGTGGAATACTCGCAAGCGACGAACAAGGAACGTTGCATGAAATACGCAATTCCAGTCAAACACGGCAAGCGTGTCGACCTCAAACACATCGAATCGAAACAAGACGGCGGCATGACCAAGGAAAAAGGTGAGGCTCGTTTCGCAACGCTGGGCGAGGAGCTACGCGAACTCCAGGAACTGTTGTACGCGGCGGGCGAACAAAGCCTGTTGATCGTGCTGCAAGGGCGCGACACCAGTGGCAAGGACGGGACAATCCGCGCCGTCTTCGATTATGTCAATGCTGCCGGATGCCGCGTCGAATCCTTCAAGGTGCCGAACTCTGAGGAACTCGCCCACGACTTCCTATGGCGCTGCCATAAAGTCACGCCTGAACGTGGCATGATGACGGTGTTCAACCGCTCACACTACGAGGATGTACTGGTTGTGCGCGTGCATAAGCTCTTGCCGGAGAACGTGTGGCGCAAACGCTACAAACACATCAACCATTGGGAGGAGTTGCTTGTCGATAACGACACCATCGTCCTCAAGTTCATGCTGCACATCTCACGCGATGAACAGGAAGAACGCTTGCTGGCACGCGAGGAAGATCCGATCAAAGCATGGAAGCTATCGGTGGGCGATTGGCAGGAACGCGCCTATTGGGACGATTACACCGCAGCATATGAGGATGCCCTCAGCGAGTGTTCCACGCCCGACGCGCCGTGGTTGATCGTGCCAGCCGACCGCAAATGGTTTCGCAACCTCGCCATCGCCGAAGCGATCGTCGAAACGCTACGCCCGTACCGCGAGGGCTGGCTGGCGAAACTCGCCGAGCAGGGCAAGATCGAACGCGCTGCCTTGAAGGAATATCGCGATACCGACCACTGATGGACCACCGACCAGCAGGCCGTTCGTAAGGAAAGTGCATAAGCGGGAGGAGCGATCGTCATCAAACATCGCTCCTCCCGCTTATGTGATGTAGAGGCTATTCAGGTGCTGTTCGTGTTTCAATGGTCAAGTGGTCAGTCACGGAAAAACGTACAATTCCGCAATCGACCACCACGAACCGCTCGATCCTGTTTGCTTAATCCGCACGTAGCGCGCAGTTTGCGCGTCAAATTGAATGTCGATCAGTCGTCCGCTTCCGGGGCCTGTCGCGATGGGTACACCCCACGACGCGCCATCATTCGACACATATACCTCGTAGCCGCGTGCGTAATCTCCGTCGCTCGGTCCAGCGTCCAGCACGATCTGGCTAAAGGTCCGAGCGGTCTGCATGTCCACGTCGAAGGTCATACCGGGTGCTTGTCCGGTGCCGCTGCTCCAACGGGTGAACACATCGCCGTCGAGCGCGTTGGCGGCAGGGTCCTCGGCAGAACTCGCCGACGCCTCAGCCGTCCATCCGTCACGCGGCAACGCACCGTCGAGCGTAGTAATCGAGAACGTGCGTGGTGCGCTTGCACGACCGCCACGGACAACCACCAGTTCGACCTCAGTAGCGGTGACCCCTTCCGGCACGACTGCCGTAATGAGCGTATCTGACCACGACCTCACCGGAGCCACGACATCGCCGAAACGCACCGCCGACGCTCCCTGCGTCATGCCGAAGCCTGTGCCGGTGATCGTCACCGTCGAGCCAAGTAACCCCTCCACTGGATCGAACGATGTAATAGCGGGCGTCGGCGTTTTCGCACCGCCGTTCGCGCCGTGCCAGGTGAAGATCATGGCGGCGTATGCTGGCAGCGTCACATCAAACGACGTTTGACCCCACACGGATGTCGTGAACGTCACCGGCGCGTTATCGCTGTTGAAGACTGCGCTTCCAGCAGCACCATCTGGCGCGACGAAACCCTGCATCGCCACGGCATCGGGCGTGGTGCGCGCGGTTGCTGTTTGTGCGCGTGCAAGCAGATCGAACTCGGCGATCGACCACCAGTTGCCCGAACCAACCGTGCTGACGACACGGACATAGCGAGCCGTAACCGATGGAAAGACGATGCGAACCACCTGCCCATTACCTGGTCCGCTGGCAATTGCATTGCTCCAGTGTTGCCCATCGTCGGAGGTGTAGACCTGATAACCGCGTACAAAGTCGCCGATGCTTCCGGCGGCATCAAGCACGATGCCGTCGAATGTCCGGCTGTCTCCCAGGTCCACTTGGAACCAATCGCCATTAGTTTGCCCGTGTCCGACGCTCCACGTCGTCGCGGGATCACCATCCAGTGCGTTAGTGGGCGCGGAACCGCCCGCCGTCGCTGACGCAGACGCAATCCAACCCGTACGTGGCAGTCGTGATTCAGTGCCGCCCAGGCTTACCTCTGCGCCCACCGGCAACGTATAGTTAAAGGAGCGTTCGCCGTCCAACACGCTGTGTTGGAATTCGGCCTGATCGTCGCCGTAGGTTAACACGACGGTGGAGCCATCAGCGGCGCGGAATGGCAGATCGACCTGCCGCATCAGGGAATCGTAGCCCGGTGTCGTTCCGGCCTGTGTGCCGTTCCAATGGAACGTCACAGCCGCGCCCGCAGCGAGCGTGTAATCAAACGAGCGGTCGCCCCAACGTACCGCGAACGTCCGCGCTGATGTACCGGAATTGTGCGCCACCAACACTTTCGTGCCATTGGGGTTGTGGAAGGCGACCGTTTCAATATTGCCTTGACCATACGAGTTCGAACCGATCCGTGCGGCACCTGGGTACACAAACTTGCTGGCATGTCCGAGAGCGTAGTAATCCAGGTTCTTGGTATAGGTATTACCAGTACGCTGTACTTCCACGACGCCACGACATTCAAGGCAGCCGCCGTTGGTGGGACCGTTGTTTTGGTCAAGCGCCATGTTCCACAGCACAACGTCGCGCGACCAATGACGCGGCGCGTTGATCACCAGTCCGATCACACCGTTAAACGCCGCCTGATCGGTTCCCTGCCAATCACCACCGGAACACTCGGTATGGTGCGTTTCTTCCAGCGGATACGAGTTATGGACTGCCGTTTGCGCCGCGACGTTGCCGCCATAACAATGCCACGCCGTTCCAGCGATATACTGCGCGGTCTGGGGGTCGCTGTAGAGCGTTTCCGGATAACTCGGCACGTCCCAGTTGTGATCGTAACCTAAAATCCGCGTGTCCAGGCCAGCGCTGGCGAGGGCCGGACCCAGGTTATCACGCAGGAACACCTGCTGTTGGTCGGGTGTCATCAACATGCCAGGATAGCCGTCCGGTTGGTACAACGGTTCATTTTGCGTGGTAAGGTAATCGACTGTCAGACCACGTTGAGCGTATGCCTGAACGAATCGCACAAAGTATTGAGCAAACGGACCGTAGGCTTCCGGTTTGAGGCTACCCTTGATCATCGAGTCGGACGTTTTCATCCAGGCCGGAGGACTCCAGGGCGAGGCCATCAGCGTGATGTCAGGATTAACCGCCAGGGCTTCCTTGAGAACAGGCACGATATAGGCATCGTCGTATTCGACCGAGAATTGGGCTAACGTCGGGTCGCTTTGTCCAGCCGGCACGTCGTCGTAAGAATAGTTGCCGTTGACCGCGAAATCGGACGCACCCATCGGCTGTCGAATCACCTGCAAGGCGATACCTTCGTCGCGACTGAACAGTTCGCGCATCAGGTGCGCGCGCCGTACGTTGCCCAATCGCGTACCAACCAACCACGCAGCCGAATCCGTGAAGGACGCGCCGAACCCGATCATACTTTGATAGCGTCGGTTCTCATCCAGCACGATGGTTTGCGTCACCGTTTCGGCGGCACCATCGAACGTCAGGTCAGGTTGTCGCTCAAGCCGCGTACCTGCGGCAAGGTCGGTCAACCACACCTCAATCGCGCTTGCGGTTAAGGGCGAGGTATGAACGGCAGGGAGATAGGTCGTACGAAGAGGGGGTGAATTCGTGCGTGCTGCTTCAAGCGTGGGAAGTGTGACGAACGTGAGGACGCAGCAGAGGACGAGCGTTGTGGTCCTGAGTACCGATTCGCTTCGCATAGCGGCAGCCTCCTTCATTGGATAGCCAGTTCCGCACGTATTATACGAATTCGCGCAAGTGAAACCCTTTCTCGCTGCTATGAAAACATATTACAGCGTATCAATGTAGTATCTCGCACGCCTATATCCAGGCATAAAGCACGAGACACCACATTGATTGCTGGTTTGCATATACGTTGGGCTACATCATGTTGACACATCCACGTCTGTATGTTCCTGGACGTGAAAGCATCGCCAACGGCAGCAAGTGTCAGCGAATATACTCCATCCCCATAAATGGTCGTAACACCTCAGGTACTTTGATGCTGCCGTCAGGCTGCTGGTACGTTTCCATGATCGCGATCATGATACGTGGCAGGGCCAGGCCCGACCCGTTGAGTGTATGGACGTACTCCGGCTTCGCTCCTGGCTCCGGTCGATAGCGAATCTGGGCGCGGCGTGCCTGAAAGTCCTTGAAGTTCGAGCACGACGACACTTCCAGCCACCCGCCGACGGGAGCCCAGACGTCGATGTCGTACTTAATCGACGCTGTGAACGATAGGTCGCCAGTACACATCTGCAAGATGCGGTAGCGCAATCCTAGTTTTCTGCACACGTCCTCGGCGTTGTCGAGCATCGTTAACAGGGCGGCGTTCGATTCCTCCGGTCGCACGAACTTGACCATCTCGACCTTATCGAACTGATGTCCGCGCTTGATACCACGCACGTCACGTCCCGCCGACATGCGTTCCCGCCGCCAGCAGGGGGTGTAGGCGACATGCTTGATCGGCAACTCCGCGCCATCGAGAATTTCGTCACGATATAAGTTCGTGACGGGTACCTCGGCGGTAGGAACCAACCAGAAGTCGTCCTCGGCGTCGTGGTACACGGTTTCGCGGAACTTCGGCAGGTTGCCCGTGCCGACCAGGCACGCTTCCTTGACCACGAACGGTGGGTAGATTTCGGTGTAGCCGTGTTCCTGAGTATGTAGGTCGAGCATGTAGGCGATCAAGGCACGTTGCAACCGCGCCCCTGCGCCCTTGAGCACATAGAAGCGTGCGCCGCTGATCTTGATGCCACGCTCGAAGTCAATGATGTTCAGGTCAGTGCCAAGCTCCCAATGCGGTTTAAGCGCATACTCGTACTGCGGCTCCACACCTTCCACACGCACTTCGATGTTCTCGCTGTCGTCCACACCGAAGGGTACGGCGGGATCGGGCAGGTTGGGCACATGCAGCATCAATCGTTCGAGGTCGCTCACGACTTCGGCTTCGGCGCGATCCAGTTCGGTGATGCGGTCGCCGACCGTCCGCATCTCGGCGATGCGTGCATCACGCTCGGTCTTGTCAGCCATCTTGCCGATCACTTTCGAAACGGCGTTGCGTTCCGCCTTCAGCCGCTCGACCTCGGTCAACAGGCGGCGGCGTTCCTCGTCGGCGCGCACAATCTGATCGACGATACCGGGGTCTTCTCCAAGTTTCCGCAAACCTTCACGTACATCGTCGGGCTGTTCGCGGAATAAGCGAATATCCAACATGGCACACCACCTTTACAATTCTTCAACATCCCACGAAACCATCACACCGTTCTCGTAGGGCATCACACCATGAAACGTCCGTCCGGCACGGTCGAACACCATCGGCAGGAACAAGCGGTCGCTTTCCCACATCGGCAACTCCGGTAGACGCTCGACATCGACCCATTCGAGCGAACCTTCATGGTTGCCTTCGTGCGCGTTGCCTTCCCAGGCATCGATCCGAAAGATAAAGCCGAACCAGTCCTCACCACGCTTACCAAATCCGGGCCAGGAGATCGTGCCGCGTAGTGTCATCTCCCGCACCGCCAGACCACATTCCTCGAATATCTCGCGGCGCATACCCGCCGCGACTGATTCACTCGCATCGACTTTGCCACCCAGGCCGTTGTATTTGCCGTAGTGCACGTCATCGTGCCGCTTGTTACGATGGATCAGCAGCACCTGTCGCTGGTCGGGTGACATCACGTACCCAAGCGTTGCCAAAATCGGTTGAAAGGTCATAAATGCTCACCACCGCCCATACAATCCGCGCTCGCCCGCCAGATATTCGTCGATACGGTGCTGTGTCGAACGGTTCATCATTGGCGGCAGCGATCGTATAGGAAAGAAACGGGATTCCGCGATTTCGATGTTCAGTTCGAGCGGCTGTTGCGTGACCGGATGCCCATAGAAGATCGTTACGTGGTCACTTTTCCACTCGCTGAAATTAGAATACACGCCCAGCAGTCCATCGACCTCGGCGGTGCAGCCTGTTTCCTCCAGTGTTTCGCGCTTCGCCCCCACGGACAATTCCTCGCCACGCTTGACGGCACCACCCGGCAGGTGCCATGCGGGATGCCCGTGGGAGCGCACCAGCAGCACCTGATCGTTCTGCGTGACGATCATTCGCACGCCCAGCGTCAGGGGACGCGTGATGCCCCACCCCGCCAGCCGCACCAGGTAGATCGTGCGTAAGACCCTTGGTAACATTCGTTCGATTCGTGTTCGTAGCATACGATTTCCCCTCATGGCGTACCGCAAACAAAACGCCCCTCGTCCTATGGGAAGGACGAAGGGCGTGAAAAGCCTTCGTGGTACCACCTTCGTTCGTGGCGCAAGCGCACCACCTCAGGGCGCTCGTTAACGGGAGCGACGCGGGGCTTGTTCTGCGTGCTGGACGCTGTTCCTAGCCCGACTCCAGGGCGGATTCAGTCGTGCGTGCCTATCGCGTTTCCACTACCCGCGACTCGCTGCAAGGACGCTGGCGACTTACTGATCCCCTTCGCCGTCGATACCGGAATCATAGCAGGGCGGCCGCTGGGATGTCAAGGACGGCCATGGTTCCGTCAATGTCGTGAAATCTGTCATCCTGAATGGAGTGAAGGACCTTTCCGAACGAGAGACAGCCTCGTCGCTCCACTCAGTGTGACAATCTCGCGTGAAATCGTGCTCTGGATCGGACTTTGACCGAGCCCTGAGGACGGCGACCAACGACGAATTGCCAACAGAGAAATGAGGCTGTACTCATTTCGTTCGTACCAGCGAGCAACACGCGCAGTTTTTGGAGCGTCAACACGTTTGTTTCTCATCCTCCGATGGTCATTCGTCGTTGGTGGTTCGCCGGGTATGCTACAATGCGCGGCGATGGAAACGAGTGTTCAAGACGTGCTGGAATGGGTCAGCCATAGCGAGGCGCAGACGATCGCGTTTGGGCGGCATCTTGGTATGCACCTCGAAGCGGGCGACGTGCTGTTGCTGATCGGTTCGTTTGGCATGGGCAAGACGCATCTCACCAAAGGGATCGCCGCTGGCCTCGGTGCCGATCCCAACGATGTGAATAGCCCATCGTTCGTGCTGATCAACGAGTACGCTGCCGATGCTACCCATAAGCGGATGCCGATCTACCACGCCGATCTGTATCGCATCGAAACGCCACAAGCGTTGTATAGCGTCGGACTGGAACAATGTCTGGATGGCGACGGTGTATGCATCATCGAGTGGGCGGAACGGGCGACCGACTTGCTGCCACCCGACCAGATCATCGTTGAGTTCACGGAACACGGCCCGAACACGCGCCATCTCCACGTTTCCGCGCAAGGCACACGGCCTCGCGCAGTCGTCGCTCGCTTACGGCAGGAACTTGCACGCCTCGACACCGCGCACGAGGTTCCCGCCACCACCTCGAATCACGAATAACATGCTACTGGCTATCGACACATCAAACGAATGGACTGGCGTTGCCTTCTGGGATTCCAACGGCCTACGCGCAGAAGCCACCTGGATGTCTGGTCGGCAACATACGGAGCAGGTTCCGGCACAGATCGACCTATTGGCTCGCCATATCGGCATCGTCCAGAGCGACTTGACAGTGGTTGCCATTGCAACCGGACCCGGCAGTTGGGCAGGCTTACGTTCGGGCATGAGCCTCGCCAAAGCCATTGCCGTCGGGCGTGGCATCCCGCTGATCGGCATACCTTCGCTGGATTCCCTGGCACAATCGCAGCGTGGACGTGCGGGCGTCGTGATCGCCGTCGTAAGACTGGGACGCGATAGGTTCGCGGCGGCACGCTACGAAGACACGCCAGATGGGCGAGTGCGAAAAGGCGAGATCATGGCCTACTCGCTGGCTGAGCTTGCGGAGTTAGCCGTCGATGCGGTCCTGGTCGGTGACATCCCTCCCTCTCTGGAAACACATGCAGGGGCAGCATCGGTCGTGGATCGCCAGCGTCGTGTCCCATATCTTGCTCAACAAGCCTGGACACGGCATATGCAACACAGTTATGATGACCTGGTAGGACTCGAACCAATGTATCTGGGTAGCCCGGTGAGGTGAACGTACGATGAGCGCGTTGAATCGTTTTGAGCGTTTTATGGAGAATGTCGTCGAGGGTTCGGTGCAGCGATTATTTCGCTCGCCGGTACAACCCGCTGAAATCGCACGACGCCTCGAACGTGCCATGGAAAGCCAACAAGCGATCAGCGTCGATCGGATCATTGTTCCGGCATGTTATCGTGCCTTTCTCAATCCCGAAGATTTCCGAGTGTTCGAGCCGATCCAGGAATCGCTCGAACGCGAAATGGCGACTTACCTACAGGATCTGGCGCGCGAACGCGGCTTTACGCTGCTCGAACATCCCTTCGTCGATGTCGCGCCCGATCCGGCAGTCCAGCGGCGTGGCATCCAGGTCGTCGCCGAAATGAGCGCCGGGAAAAAAACGCCACGTGGCGTCGAAAGCACCCAAGTAATCGGTGCGAGCAATACGCAGGGTCGCGCACAAGCAACCGCGCAATTGGTACTAGAAACCGCCGACGGACCACATGCCTTTCCACTCGAATTGGACCTTATGACGGTCGGGCGTGGGCTAAACAACGATCTGATCGTCGAGGATGCGCGAGTTTCACGGCAACACGCTCAGCTTCGCTACCGATCGCGCCGCTATTTCATCGGGGACCTAGGCTCGACCAACGGCACGTACGTCAACGGCACTCAGGTGACAACGGATCAGGTCCTACGCGACGGCGACACCGTTTCGTTTGGTGGCCTTGAGATGCGTTTCCATCAACGATAATCTATGCCAAATCTTGCGAATCTTTCGATCGAATTCATCATCCTGGCGCTACGTATCGCCATAATCTTCCTGCTGTACCTGTTCTTGTATCAGGTGGTACGTGTGATCGTGCGCGAGCTCCGTTCGGCGGGCGTGGAACAGCAGGCCACGTCGCAGTATGGTAGCCTTGTCGTCGTCAATCCCGGACAGTCCCGACTACAATCGGGACGCAAGTTTCCGCTGGGTCCGGTCAATACCATCGGGCGCTCGATGGACAACGATGTGCCACTCGACGATAGCTTCCTGAGCGGCGAACACGCGATGCTGCAATGGGACGGGCAAGCGTGGGTGCTGGAGGACCTGGAAAGCACCAATGGCACGCGGGTGAACGGGCGCGAGGTCACTCAGCCGATGTCGATCGACTACGGCGACACGATTCAGCTTGGACACATCGACCTCAAGCTATCTCGCATGTAGCGAACACGCCAGGGAGCAGAGACAGGAATCTACCTTTCCGTAAACATTCGTGATATCAAATCATCTTGCGTGTAGAACGATATTAAACAAAGAAGCGGTGCCACTGGGCACCGCTTCTTTATCCGCTCCAAAGTTCTAGCGTTCGACGATACGCATGTAGACCACGGCGCGGTTACCGCTGTCCACACCTTCCATCGTCAGGCCGTAGTAGCCGTCCGGCAATGGCAGCGTACCAAACAGGTTAAGTTGTCCGGCAGGGTTCGCACGCAACGAATCAAGTTCAATGGCCTCACCCGTCGAAAGCGAGACATAGAAACCGACTTCTTCACCGGGCTGAAAACCTTGCCCGCTGATCTCGATGATCGTGCCGAACACAAAACAATTCGATGGTGTGATCGAAGCATTGATCGAGGATGGAACGCCCTGGCAGCGATTGGCGGGCGTCTGGTTCGTCGGAGCAGGACCCGCCCCACCGGGTTTGACGGCTTCGTTACCTAGCAAGCCGAGCAACACCTGGAATTGCGGTGCCTTGTCGGGGTGAAACTCGAAGCGTGCGCGCTCGAACCATTGTGTCACCACGTTCTCACCCGACGAATTGACTTCGGGTGCGGGTTCGGACAACGGGAACCCAAACAGCGCCAACGAGTCCTGGTCAGTGTTTAGCTTCGAATCCTTAAGGCCGTTCGTGCGCCAGTAGGTCAGGAATGGCTCACAGACCGTATGACCGGTTTCGGCGAAGAACTGGCAACCCGCTTGATCCTGGCCCTTGTTGAAAGTGAACCAGTTACGGCCCTGCCGTTGCAGCAGCGCATCGCTGAGGCGTCCCAACAATACATCATATGGCGCGGGGTTTTCCGGGTGCAGTTCCAGGCGGTTGCGCTCGAAATACTGCACGGTAAATACGCCATCAGGTGTCGTTTCGCTGAACTCCTCCGATATCGGGAAACCGAACACCGGCAAACCACCATTCTGATCCCAATACGAACGCATTCGCCCGCGCACGGTATGTTGCGTTTCAGGGAAGTACAGTACGTCGCCCTGGTTCGGATTGGCGATGGGATCAAAGGCTGGAACCTTGACGGCGGCGACGGCACGCGCCGCGTCGATACGTCCGAAGCCATATTCCCAGTCCAGACCCGCTTGTCCAAGATCGACCACGTTGGTAGTAATGATGGAGCGCAGTGCAGCGATATCCAGACTTGGATTGATCGACAGAAGCAACGCGGCAAGACCACTTACATAGGGTGCGGCGAACGACGTTCCAGCATACGCCCCATATGCATCCAGATCGTATTCGTGGCCTGTGCTGGGAATATTCCAGCCCGGTGCGCTTACGTCCACGTAGGGATGAACCTCGGAGAACGATGCGCGAACATCGCTTTCATCCGTTGCACCAACGGCGAGAACCTCATCGTATGCGGCTGGATACTCGACCGGATTACCATCTTCCGCTTCGTTACCAGCGGCAGCGACAACGAGAACATTTCGCTGCACGGCTTTCTGGACAGCTTCGCGCAGAATATCCGAATCCTCTGGACCACCCAGGCTCATATTGATGATGCGTGCGCCATGATCGACAGCCCAGTTAATACCAGCGACCACGCTCTCATCCGAACCGCCGCGTGCGCCGATAACGCGCACTGGCAGAATCTGACACTGCCAGCACATACCAGCGACGCCTTCACCATTATCACCGGCAGCGGCGATGATACCTGCCACATTAGTACCATGGAACACATCGTCGCTGGCATCGATATCGTTGTTGACAAAATCATAGCCCGGCAACACACGACCACGCAAATCGGGATGATTCGCGTTCACGCCTGTATCGAGAACGGCAACGACCACGTTCGAGCCGGTCGTGATATCCCAGGCTGCATACGCATTAATCTTGCCAAGCGCCCACTGGAACGTCGAGAGCGGGTCGTTCACGGCGCGTGTCGGATAGCGCATGTAGTTGGGCTGCGCATAGGCGACATTCGGATCGGCACTCATTTGCGCAGCTAGCGCACGAATATCGGCGTCCTGCGCCACATCGAGGCGGTACGTATTCGCCAGGATCGAGCGATAGCCCTGGATATGCAACGATGGGAAGCGCGACTGGAATGTTTTGAGTGGGTCCACGCTGCGTGCCATCAACCGCGATTCGTCGTTCAGGCGCACGAGGATCTGTCCCGCTACGAACGGCGCACCATTCGAGTGTCCAATCTTAGTGGGTTCAAAACGCTTCGGTCGTGGAGTCTGCGCAAACGATGAAGGTACGGCGATGAATGAGGCGAGCAGAAGCACCAGTAAGGGCGCTAACCGGCGGCGACTAAGCATAATTTCCTCTTCCTGGTCGAAGCATGGCAGGGGCGTTCCACGCCACAGCTCGGCTACATCTGTGACTCGCAGTGGTCAAAGAAGGTTCGCAAAGGGATGGAACACGCTCATTGTACCATCACAACAGGAGCGAAGAAACATCGTAAGCAAGCGTGCCTGGCAAAAGTATTGATGCGTTGAATCGTCCGGTGTACAGTAAAACAGTTATCGAAGGTTGCAGTATCCATACTGGAACGCCATGTCGCTTGAAGAGCGTGCTTGTTCAGAACATACTCATCAAGCGAGTGGCTCGTAACGAGGTACGTTCGATACCTGGATATCCGAACTCACAAGATAGTTGCATACACATCTTTGAACACATTTGCGCCTCGGAAGCAGCGCACAGGCAGATGTATCGACCGTCCAAACAGTTTGGCACATCGCAGAGGTGCCTGATAAGAGGAGTGTGACATGGAACAATTGCAACCGGAGTTATGGACCCATGGTGACATTTATGAAGGCTACGTCGGTCGTTGGAGCCGCATTGTTGCACAGGAGTTCGTCAGATGGTTAGCGGTGCCGCCGGCACACTGCTGGTTAGATGTAGGTTGTGGTACAGGAGCGGTTAGTCAGGCGATCCTCGATCTGGCAGCCCCATTGAAATCAACGGGCGTCGATCCCTCTGAACATTTCATCGCGCACACACAGGAACATATCCAAGACGAACGAGCCTCGTTCGACCTTGGAGATGCCATCGCACTACCGTATCAAGCAGCAACCTTCGATGTCGTGGCTTCGGGCCTTGTTCTCAACTTTATATCGGACCCACAACACGCTATCAGCGAAATGAAGCGCGTCGTCCGGCCTGGTGGATTGGTTGCCGCCTATGTGTGGGACTATACAGATCGGATGCAATTAATGCGGTACTTCTGGGACGCGGCGGTTGCGCTCGACCCCGCTGCGGCTGCATTTGACGAGGCATGTCGATTTGCACTTTGCAAGCCTCAGCCGCTCGCCCACCTCTGGTCAACCGCAGGCTTGCACGACGTCCGCGTAAAGGCTATCGACGTTCCAACGATCTTTCCCGACTTCAACGAATACTGGTCACCTTTTTTGCGCGGACGAGCGCCAGCCCCCCAGTATGCAATGTCGCTGACGGAATCACGGCGCAACGAACTTAAAGAACGTCTTCGCAGCATGCTACCGATCAGGGCTGACGGTTCCATCGACTTGATTGCGCGCGCCTGGGCGGTTCGGGGCAAACGCCAGCAATAGCACCTACGGTCGAGTTTCTGGTGTCCGTGGGTGCCCGCCGGTGATAGGGGGAAGTGTACGTTCGTTGATGGTAGGAGGCAATGCTGGCGGCTGTGGAGAGGCGTCCGGCTCGCCGCCATGAAGCGCTTCATAGGCTTTCCGCCACCGCTCCTCTTGTCGCCGGAGCGTAAATGCACGGCGTCCGCGGTGCATCCCAGGCCACAGACCAATCAACCCCAGCAATGTCGCGCTCATGAACAGTTTGAGGTCAAGACCAAAGCTCCGTCGCCGGATGTATAACAGGTCGTAGCGCAACTTTTCACGCGGTGTGCTGTAATAGTCACCGTACACTTGTGCCATGCCTGCCAGCCCTGGGCGCACAGCATGGCGCCAACGGTACGTGGGCCATTTTTGTAAATGTTGGCGCACGAAGCGCACGCGCTCAGGGCGCGGACCGACCAGGCTCATATCGCCCCAGGCGATGTTGATCATCTGCGGCAGTTCGTCGATATGCGTGCGACGAAGAGCCTGTCCCAGCGGCGTGACCCGTACATCGGCCAGTGCCGCCGGAATTGCGCCTGTCGCCTGCTCGGCGTTCTTAATCATCGAACGCAATTTGAGTTGCTTGAAACTTCTGCCGCCACGTGTCACAACGATCTTCGCGAATAGCAACGGTCCGGGATCCTGCATCCAGATCACCACTGCCAGCAGAATCGAGATTGGCAGGGAAAGGACGATCAAGGCAATCGAGAGGACGATCTCCAGCGCACGCTTCACATGGTCCCATAGATCGTTGGCGATGGCGACATCGGCATGACCGTGGAGCACTTCGGCGATAACATCAGCAGATGGAGGATCGTTGACTTCGATCAATCCAAAGTGACGCTGGGTCGCGACCAACACACCCGCGAACGCACCCAAACCACCGATGATGAAATACGTTGCCGACATGCCGGTGCCGAAACGGTTTTGATATGCCGCCACTGCCAGGCTAAGCGTGATTCCAGCGATAAAACTGGTCCGCAGTACAGTTTCACGACTGAAGCGGCGCGGCAGGATGCGCGGCAATACGACCGAGGCAGCAAGCGTAAAACAGGCATACACTACGAGATAGATCGAAAAACGCAGCCAGCCATACTCGATATGCCCGACGCGATCCGCAAGATGCGGCATATAAAACCACACCACGTCGAACACGGCGATGGTGAGCAGCAGGTATAGCAGCAAACTCAACGCGAATAGATTCGAGCGTCGACGGTAGCGTGGTGGTTGCCTTCGGTTGGAACGGCGTAGCCTCATATGGGTCCTTGTGACATTGGCGGCATCGTCCTTTCGTATAATAACAGACGAACGATGCGGGGTACACACATGAGCATACGGCGCAACATCCTGGGCGTGCGCGTAGACGACATATCATCCGACGAATTGACGGCACAGATCGAGACATTTCGTGGCTCGTCCATGCCACACCAGATTATGACACCAAATCCTGAGTTCATCATGATTGCACGCCGCGATTCCGCGTTCCGCGCATTGCTCGAAGCGGTGGATATCGCGCCCGCCGATGGCATCGGTCTACGCTGGGCAGGCACGGTGCTGGGTGAGCCGATACGTGAAGTCATTCCGGGTAGCGACATGACGTTCCGTTTCGCCGAACAAGGAGCACGACGCGGTGAACGCTGGTTCTTGCTGGGCGCGGGGGAAGGCATCGCGGCGATGGCAGGCGATGAACTCATGCGTCTGTATCCTGGTCTGGTTGTCGCGGGCACTCATAGCGGGACGCCCCGCGCCAGTGGAGATGAAGAAACGTGTCGGTTGATCGAGGCTGCCGCGCCCATCGACGTATTGTTGGTGGCCTATGGCGCTCCGCAACAAGATTTTTGGATCCAGCGCAACCAGCCGCGTCTGCGCGTTCCAATCGCGATGGGGGTGGGCGGCACGTTCGATTTGATCGTCGGACGGAACCCAATGCCGCCGCGCATCATCAAACAATTGCATCTGATCTGGTTGTTTCGACTGGTCACCCAACCGTGGCGCTGGCGACGACAGACCGCACTCGTACATTTCGTGCTGCTGGTGCTGGCGGCGGCGCTACGTCGTCGCGTGCGGCGTTAAACCGCTGCCACCTGATCGATGTAGCGGTCGTACCAGAGGCTGAACATTAACAACCCCCAGATGTTGCGGCTGTAATCGTTGCGCCCATTCTGGTGGTCCTGGAGCAACTGCTGCACATAGGCCGGATCGAATAAGCCCTGACGCTTAAGTGTCGCCGCGCCAAGCTGTTCGGCGACAAGTGGGCGTAGCTCGTTTTTGAGCCAGACCGGAATAGGCACCTGGAATCCTGCTTTGCGCCGGTCTACAATTTCGGCGGGCAAAAAGTCGCGGGCAACATACTTAAGCAGGTACTTGAGATTCATTCCATGCACCTTGGCAGAACTCGGCACCTGGCTCATCCATTCGACCAGGCGATAATCCAGCAGTGGCACACGCACTTCGAGGCTATGCGCCATGCTCGTGCGATCCACCTTCGTCAGCATATCGTCGACCAGGCTCACCTTGGTGTCGACATACATAAAGCGGTTGAGCGTATCGTTCTCACGGTAGCCGTTCCAGTAGCCGCGCAGCAAGTCGAGCGTTTCGTGACGATTGCCGTCCTCGGCGTAAAGGCGCTCCTTCATCTGTTCCGTAAAGATGAATCGCCACGAGCCATGCGCGGCGAGCGGTTCGAGGCGTGCGTGTTCCACGAAACGCCGCAATTTCAGATCCCAACTCACCTTGCGGTCCGAAGCGGGTAGACGGTTGACCAGATTGGGAATGACCTGCTCACCCAACAGACGCGGCAAGCGACGATACAGGTTCGCTAACCGATCGGCCTGATAGATCGCATAGCCACCGAAGATTTCGTCTCCACCATCGCCGCTCATCACAACTTTGACATGTTTTGCAGCGACTTCGGACACATAATACGCCGCGACTGCCGACGAATCGGCAAATGGCTCGTCGAAGTGGTTCACCATCGCGTGTACCACGTCGTTGATCTGTGGCTCGATCACGACTTCGTGGTGGTCCGTGCCATATTGTTGCGCGACCATCCTGGCATACGGCAGTTCATTGTACGACCGCTCACGGAAGCCAACCGAAAACGTGCGCACTGGCTCGGACGTGTACTGGCTCATTAAGGCAACGACGATGCTGGAATCCAACCCACCGCTCAGGAACGCCCCGACTGGCACATCGCTGACCATGGCATCGCGTACGGCGTCGCCAAGCAATCCCTTGAGATGGGCGGCGAGTTCCGGGATAGTCGCGCCTACGTCGAGGGTGCGCGGCGGTATATCCCAATACTTTTTGACCCTGGTAGTGCCGTCACAGATCAACAAATGGCCCGCTGGAAGCTTACTGATGCCTTCGAACATCGTGCGTGGACCGGGAACGTAGTCTAGCGAAAGGTAATCATGCAGGGCGACCGGATCGACGCGACGTGGCAAGTTGGACGCTAACAACGCTTTGATCTCGGACCCAAACACCAGCGAGCCGTCGTGCTCGGCATAGAACAACGGCTTGATACCTAAACGGTCGCGGGCGAGGATCAGGCGGCGACGAGGCGCATCCCATAGCGCGATGGCGAACATGCCCTGCAAGTGATCGACGAAATGCTCGCCCCATTGTTCATATAAATGAACGACAACTTCAGTGTCACAATATGAAACGAACTCGTGCCCACGGCTGAGCAGGTCGTCACGCAACGTCTGGAAGTTGTAGATTTCACCGTTCATCACGCCCCAGATCGTGCGGGTTTCGTTGTGCATTGGCTGATGACCACCTTCGAGGTCGATGATCGCCAACCGAGTCGCGCCTAACCCAACAGGACCGTGCTGATAGACACCGTAATCATCCGGTCCTCGATGATGGAGCGACACACACATCGCTTCAAGTTCTGATCGTGCAATCTCAGTATCGGATGTGATGCTAAACTTGCCACAGATGCCACACACAGCGTACCTTTGCCCTTTCCATGTCCACGAACCCACGCCTCCAGGCAAGGCGCCGCGGTGGCTGATTGTACGGCACGCGTAGCACGATAGCAAACATCGAGGATTGTTTGATACAATCGGCGACTATGAATGATGCAATGAAGCACCTCTCGTCAGCCGAACCACAGTTCCGCGCCATCCACAGCCGCGCACCTGCACGCATTGACCTCGCAGGCGGCTGGACCGACGTTCCACCGTTTGCCGAACGAGAAGGCGGCGCGGTCGTCAACCTCGCGATCACGCGCTACACAACTGCTTTGCTCCAGACCGGTGGCGTAGCCGGGGTACGGTTGCGTTCCACCGATTACGACCTCGCCATCGACGCACCCGACGTTGCGGCATTACGTTACGACGGGAATCTCGACCTGCTGAAGGCGGCATTACGCCGCATGCATGTTAGCGAACCTTTGATGCTCACCACTCGCGCGGACGTACCACCAGGTTCAGGGCTAGGAACATCGGCGATGACCGCAATCGCAATTACGGGCGCAATCGACGCGATGCAAGGTGGGCGACGTAGCCGCGACGATCTCGCGGCGCTGGCGACCAGCCTCGAAATAGACGAGCTAGGGATTCATGGCGGCAAACAGGATCAACTCGCCGCTGTGCTGGGCGGCGTGAACTACTTGACTTTCGGACAACACGCGCCGATGCACCAGCGACTGGCACTCGCTCCCGAAACGGTTGCACAGATTGAAACACGTCTGGTGCTATGCTATAGCGGCGTTTCGCGAGTATCCGGCGGGATCATCAAGCGCGTACAGCAACGCTACGAGGCCAACGATCCGGCGACGGTCGGGGCGTTGCGCGGGTTACGCTCGATAGCCAACGCGCTGCGTGATGCACTCATGGCAGGGAACATCGAGGAGTTAGGGCCGTTGCTCCATGCGAACTGGGAGGCACAATGCGCGCTCCATCCGTCGGTCACGAACGAGGACGTTGAAGCGCTGTTCGCCATCGCACGTCGCAACGGTGCGCTAAGTGGCAAGGCATGTGGTGCGGGTGGCGGCGGGTGCATCGCGTTCTTCGCCTCCGCTGACGCCGATCAAAATCTGCGCGACGCACTTGCCCTCGCTGGCGGTACGATCATCGACTGGCGGCTGGACACCGAGGGATTGCAGACCCAGTTTGTCGATGCAGCCGACGAGCAGTCTCATCCGCACATCAACCGTGGGTAGCAAGGAGCGACTATGACGACTGATGACAGGGGCGAAACATATGTGATCGTCAATCCGGCAGCAGGTGGCGGCAAGGTAGCTCGCGCATGGCCACAATTGTCCGAACAACTGCAAGCGGCAGGTGTGGAACACACGGCCGCCTATACCCAGGGTCGCGGTGACGCCAGCACACTCGCCCGTGCCGCGCTTGAGCGTGGCATCCGGCACATTATCGCCGTAGGCGGCGATGGCACGATCAACGAAGTCGCCAATGGGTTCTTCGACGCTGATGGCAACGCCATTGCTACGAGCGCGAGCCTCGGCGTGGTGCCGCTTGGCACCGGCTCGGACTTCGCTCGGTCGCTCGGAATCGGTGCGGGCGAGAAGGCGATACATGCGCTGGCACGCGGCGCAACCCGCACAATCGACGTGGGGCGGATTTCTTCCACGCACGCTGATGGTGAACGCAAAACCCGCATCTTCCTGAACGTCGCCGATGCAGGCATTGGTGCCGACGCCGCGCAACGCGTCAATCGCAGTCGCCATCGCTTCGGACCACTGGCCGCCTATCTCAAAGCGGCAACGGGAGCGATCCTGGCGTATCAACCTGTTCAGATGTCGCTCACTATCGACGACCAGCCACCTATCGAGCAACTCGCCAGCATCGTCGTCGTCGCCAACCTGCGCTATTTTGGTGGAGGCATGCACATCGCCCCTCATGCACAACCCGACGACGGAGCCTTTGACCTCCTGTGGCTTGGCGGCGCGACCAAGCGCCGTCTATTGCTCGATTTGCTGCCCCGTGTGTACGCGGGTAAACACATCGGGCATCCACAGGTTCAGTTGCGAACGGCGACCCACGTTACCATCGCCAGCGACCCACCATTACCGCTTGAGATCGATGGCGAGCAGTGGGGTATGACACCAGCCACATTTACTCTCCTCGCGGGTGCGCTCTCGGTCATTGTCCCTGCACCGCCGTAATGTTGGCGGCACCCAGACTGCTGATGAGAACGCCATGAATAGGTTGTCCAGACACACGATGCGATGGGCGTGCTTGTGGTGCATGGTGTGCGCGATGGCGCTGCTACCACCGTCCGTCGGCCGCGCCCAGCAACGTGCGATCCACTGGGAACGCTACGACATCAGCCTCGAAGTGGAGTCTGATGGCACTGTGCAGGTCGTCGAAACACAACATCTCGTGATTGACAGCGGAACCTACCGCACGGGTAGCCGCTCGTTCGCGACCGGAGCGTTCGGGCGCATCCGTTCGATTTCGGTCAGCGAAGACGGGCAACCCTACAAGCGTGGAACCGACGACCCCGGAACCTACGTCGCCGGCGACAACGGCGAGCAATTCTCGTTAGCATATGTATTTCGTGATCCCGCCGCGACCGAACATACCATGACCATTGCGTACACCGTGGCGCTATCCCTGAGCGTCGATGGCGACCAAGCCTCACTGGATTGGAACTTCTTTTGTTCGGGGTCGTCGTGTCCACGCATCGATGCTGGTTCACTATCCTTCGTCGCTCCTCCCCGTACAACTCGCACCCAGGTGCAAGCAACGACCACGGGCGCGGGTGTCACCATGGCCCAGGCGGACGACGGCTGGCGCTGGGAACTAAATGGTCCGGTTCAAGGCGAACAAGTCACGCTCAGCGCCCGATTTCCACGTTCGGCACTCGACGCAAATGCAGCCTTCCGCAACACTGGCAGCACAAGCGGAGCTCTGCCCGCCGACGAGCCACGGACATCCAACAAACCAGACGCGAACATCACGAACCGACCATCGTCGCCGCTCGGCGGCATTTCGCCGATCTTTTGTGTCTTTGGCGTCTTTATGCTTATCTTCCTGTTCTCGCTGATGGGGAACTCGGCGCGGCGACGCGGTATGATGGGCAGGCCCGGCATACCGCGCTATCCTTCACCCCCGTTCGGTGGGTTTCCAGGTGGCTCTATGGGTCGTGGCTTCGGGCGCGGCATGGGGCGTAGGTTCGGACGCCGCATGGGACGCGGATATGGCGGCTGGGGCGTGCCACCGATTATCCCGCCTTCATACGGTGACCCGACCCCATGGGGCGGCAACCATCCCTCCGAGCGCGGCAACGATGATTCGGGCGGCGGTGGCACATCCTGGGACGATTCCGGTGGTGGCGGCACATCCTGGGGCGATTCTGGGGGCGGCGGTCATCCTGGGGCGATTCTGGGGGCGGTGGCTCGTCCTGGGGCGATTCCGGTGGCTCATCCTCGGGTAATTCAGGTGGCGGTAGGAACGATTCCAGTAACTTTAACTAGCCTTGTCCGTTGAAAATATGTGGGAGATACGTCTTTGAAGAAGCCGAAGCGCGAAAGTCTTGGTTCAGCACGCACGCCGGAGGAACTGTACCTAACGTTGGAAGAAAAGGCTAAAGAGTTAGAACTCTACCCACCATCGCAGGATTTGCGAAACGATTGGGGACCAATCTATTTTAACGACAGGTTTGACCTACGTATCGACCGGCATCCTGGCACGCAGCAATTCACGTTGATGCTCTTGCATAAGTTGCAGCCTTCCGACGGTCTTTTCTCGAAATTGCTTAAGTCATAACGCCACTCGATGCGACGGTGCTACGATAGTGACGCTCACTTGTTCGTGTAGGGTGCTATACTTCTCGCGGCAGACGCATCATAATCAGGATCAGCATGAAGTTGCCCGACATCCAGGTCAATCCCGCACTTCGACAATCACTCAGCGAAGGTCATCCATGGATCTACCGTAATCAGGTGCAGGGCTTTCCACACTTTGAGAACGGCACATGGGTACGCGTCCATTGCGGACCCTGGCATGCCATCGGGGTATGGGATGCGGATAGCCCCATCGCCATACGCGTCTTTTCACGTACGACTATTCCTGACCGCCGCTGGATACGCGAACGTCTACGCGAAGCGTGGGATCTACGCGAGCCTGTTCGGCAGACCGGCACCACCGCCTACCGCTGGCTGTTCGGCGAAAGCGACGGGGTGCCTGGTATCACGGTTGACCTATACGGGAAGCACGCCGTCATCGCCGTCTACACGCGCAGCGTCGAGAAACTTGTGCCATTCATCGTCGAAGGTTTGCATGCCGAGCAACCGCTCGAAAGCGTGTTGATTCGCCGCCGACCGGATCAACAGGATAGTACGCCGGAACAAACCGATGGCAAGATCGAGCGTTTATGGGGTGAATGGCCCGAGCGCGACCTGACGGTGGTCGAACATGGTCTGACCTTTCGTGCCAACCTGTTCGCTGGACAAAAAACGGGCCTGTTCCTGGACCATCGTGACAACCGCCATACACTCGAACGTTTCTGTGACGGCAAAACAGTGCTGAATTGTTTCGCTTATACAGGCGCATTTTCGTTGTATGCAGCGCGTGGCGGTGCATCGCACGTCACCACCTGCGACATCGCCGCCGACGCAATCGAGGACGCGAAGGTCAACTTCGCGCTCAATGGATTCGACCCGGCGCGACATACCTTTATCGCCGAGGATGTGTTTGACTTGCTGACACGCTACGCTGACCAGGGCAAGCAGTTCGATGTGATCGTCCTCGATCCACCGAGTTTTGCACGGGCGCGTAAGCATGTCGAGGTCGCTGTACGGGCGTACACACGTCTCAACCAGTTGGCACTGCGCTGTCTCGCACCTGGTGGTCTGCTGGTAACGGCAAGTTGTACCAGTCAGGTCGGACCGGAGATGTTTCGTAACATGGTCGCCGCCGCTGCCAGTCGAGCGAATCGTCGAGTGCGGATCATCCATGAAGCGGGTCAGGCGATCGATCATCCGGTTGCTGCTGGCTTCCCGGAAGGACGCTATCTAAAATTCATGATTGGACGTGTCGCGGACCTTGCGTGAACCTGGTCGAGGGTGTATTGGGGCGTGTTATACTTAAATATCTGACATAGTATCGACCGGTCCTGTTAACCCATCCGTCTCTGGCCTTGAGAGTAAAGATGTTGATACAAGAAGAGTAGTTTCATGGCATTAGGCGCTCCTGACAACACAATGCCGACCGGTGTTCCAGGGTTGGATGAAATTCTCGGCGGTCCCCTGCCTATTGGGGATTTGCTGTTCATCATCGGTGTGCCCGGAGCCGGAAAGACCGTATTAGCGCTCCAGATGGGCTACGGAACGATCCGTAATGGTGGGAACGTCCTGCTGCTCACGTCGTTTTCGGAAGGTCACGACAAACTGATCGCTCACCTGCGTGGATTCGACTTTTTCGATCCCATGGCGATAGGACAGCAGATTCAGTTCATGAGTATCCTCACCTTGCTCAAGGAAGGTGTCGACGAAACGATGCGTGCAGTCGTGCGAACGGCGCGCCAGCAAAACATCAATCTCATCATCATCGACGGCTTTCGTGGCATCCGCGATGCATTCCCATCCGATATGGCGACACGGCAGTTCCTGCAAACACTCGGCACGCAACTAGCATACCTGGGAACGACCCTGATCATTACTGTCGAAACAGATGTCGATAATGGGCTACTGTATCCTGAACTGACGATCGCCGATAGCATCATCGCCCTACATTTTGACCGGGTTCGTAGGCAACAGCGTAGGCTCCTGGAGATTCGCAAACTCCGTGGACAATCCCCACTACTGGGTGTACATAGCTATCACATCGACCACACGGGTGTGACTCTTTATCCTCGCTTTGAGTCATTACCGGTTGAGGAATTCGAACCGATTTCGCCCGAACGTGTCAAAGTGGGCGTCCCTGGCCTGGACAAGATGCTGGGGGGTGGACTGACAAGTTCGACATCAACCCTGCTCATCGGTAATCCTGGCACCGGTAAAACACTATTGGGCCTGCACTTTCTGAACGAAGGTGTGTCCAATGACGAAGATGGCCTGCTGGTCAGTTTCCAGGAAACACAGAGCCAAATTCTCGATAAGGCGCGTGCGTTTAACTTCGACTTCGATACAGCGATTGCCAATAACAAACTTGTCATCTTGCGCCGCTCACCGAGCGAACTCGATGTGGATGAGTTAGCTCAGGCGCTTCGCGCAGAACTCCTACGAAGACCCGTGCGTCGAATCGTGTTCAACAGCGTCGACGTACTTGAACGTGCCCTAGAGGGGGATGGACGCATCGATGATTACCTGGGGTCACTGACCGAACATCTTCGCGCCCGACACGTTACAAGTGTATTCATTGTCGAGCATGGTAAGTTGATGACACGCGACCTTGATGTGACTCTTGACTCCCCGATGATGCTCCGCGAAAACGTAATCTTTTTGCAGAATTCCGTCACCGAAGGCCACTGGCAACGTATCGTTTCAATACCAACGATGCGCTTTAGTGACCATGACCGCAGCCTCCACAGATATTCGATCAACACACGTGGATTCGAGCTCGGCGAAGGGTCGAAACTTGACTGGCAGGACAAGAACTCAACGCCACGAGTGCGTGACACAGCCGCGCTACGTGACGGCGTCTGACTGAACAGCCCCGATACCAAGCACCCAGAATAGCGCGGCTCCTGCGGCCCGCAATGAAGCCGCAACGATCAACATCGGCACGATGCCGATCCAACCGGAGGCGGCGGTCGCTATGAGAGGCGCGATGATCGTGGCGATAAACGTCGTCGTATGAAAGAGCCCGACGGACGGGCCGCGTTTGTCGGGGTCAATCGTTTTGATCAATAGGTCGAACAGCACAAGGTCTGCCCCGGCGACGAACGTACCAGATAATCCCGCCAGCAGAACCAACTGCCATACTTCGGTCGTAAAGGCCACCAGGAAAGGGTAAAATGCCACACCCGTTCCGCATACCAGCAAAACCCAACGTAGCCCAAACCGGCGCGATGACATGCTCCATAGCGTGTACGCGATCAGAAGGACGCCGCTGTTGACCGTGTTAATCAGCCCGATGGAAGCGTCAGATGCTTGTGCTTCGCGCACCCAGTACAGCGGCATCAGTGGAATTGCCATCGTGAATCCACAACGATACACAAACTGGCTGACAACGAAGCGGGCGAACATAGGCTGTGACCGCATCATTTCGCCCATACTGCCAAAAACGGCATACCATTTAGCTTTGGTGAGCGTTACGATGTGGCTGCCCTTCGGCAGCACGATACTGGTCGAGAACCAGTACGATACGAGCCCGCCCAAGAACGACGCGATATAGACCGCCTGATAGTTGATCGGGAACGGCATCTGATTGAGCGCCCAGCCAACGATGGCTACCGACACAGCACTGGTGATGCCGAGCGTGGACCAACGACGGCTCATCAACGCGATACGCTTCTCAGGTCCGGCGACCGCGCTCATCACCAGCGTAAAGGTGACGTTGACCATCGTTTGCGGTAGTGTAGCGATGGCCCAGATCAGGATGATCAGGGCGATGGTGGTCTCACGCCCCACCACGAAAGGAACTATCCCGGTCAAGGCATACGACGACAGCACCCACAGCCGCGAACGAGCATACCATAAGATGATGTTCGAACGACGCTGGATGAAATCGCCGACGGGGAGCGCCAGCAACGCGCCCGTGATGGCGGGCATGGCGGTCAGTAGACCGACCTGGAAATTAGAAGCCCCCAGGCGAATCAGGAACACTGATAGGAAGGTTGCGACACCCGTAACAAGCCCAACACCCATGCCATCGATCATTACATTACGCGCGTTGCGCTCGTACAGCGATTCCGGTGTCGTGGTCAGGTTC
Source organism: uncultured Chloroflexia bacterium (assembly GCA_963790835.1). GTDB lineage: Bacteria > Chloroflexota > Chloroflexia > Chloroflexales > Kallotenuaceae > JBBSGA01. Next base: position 1,103,530 of record CAWBPU010000001.1, on the reverse strand, counting down.
CTAACAGCCCGGTGAATTGTAGTACTTAACTGTGCAAATGAGATCACGAAACAACATTGTCCATTTCTTGAACCAACGGCGGTTGCATTTCACTACACCCAGTATGATACAAGACCTTACAATTGTCGTAGCAGCGCGAGGAACATTACTCCCCACAAACCCATGTGGTACCAGGCGTGGCACGTATGTGTGCCACGCCTGGTATGCTTTACGGCAATCGCCCCGCGGCTTCCGTGAGCGTCCGCAATCGGTTGGCAATGTCGCCGTTCAGCATCTCGTCGCGATAGCGCCAACCCCAATTGCCGACCGGACGTCCCGGCATGTTGAAGCGTGCGTTGGTGCCGAGGTCGAATATATCCTGTAGCGGTATGATTGCCATCGTGGACACTGACATCAGTGCAAGTCGGATGAAATCCCACGAGATGTCGCTACCATCGGTGCCGAGGTAGGTACGCACACGATGTTGTTCGGCATGAGACGCGCTTTCGAACCATCCTCTGGTCGTATCATTATCATGCGTTCCGGTATACACGACGCTGTTGGGCAGGAAATTATAGGGCAGATAGAAGTTATCAGACTCTCCGCTCCATGCGAAGTGCAACAACTTCATACCGGGCAACCCGGCGTCATCGCGCAGCATCAGCACTTCGGGCGTGATCGTTCCCAAATCTTCCGCGACGATCGGTAGTTCACCTAACGCTTCACGGAGCGCCTGGAAAATCTCGATGCCGGGACCATTCACCCACTTGCCATTGACTGCGGTTTCCTCTGTCGCAGGCACTTCCCAGGCCGATTCAAACCCACGGAAATGATCAATCCGCAGCACATCGACGTTCGCCAACGTCGCCCGAATCCGGTCGATCCACCACTTGAAGCCCTGCTCTTTAATACGCTTCCAATTGTAGTGCGGGTTACCCCACAGTTGCCCGGTGGCACTGAAATAATCCGGAGGCACACCCGCAACAACGGTCGGATTGCCCTGTTCGTCGAGTTGGAACAGGTCGGGATGCGACCACACATCGGCGCTATCGTAGGCGACAAAAATCGGTACATCGCCCATAATCTTAATGCCACGCTGGTTCGCATAGTCTTTGACCGCCCGCCATTGCCGGAAAAACAGAAATTGTCCGAATCGATGGTAGTCGATGTCGTCGCGGCGTTCCGTACGCGCTGCATCCAGCGCCTCAGGCGCGCGTTGGACCAATGCAGGCTCCCAGGTGTTCCACGATGCGCCGCCGTGGTGTTCACTCAGAGCGCGGTACAGCGCGTAATCCTCCAGCCAGTACGATTCTGCTTCGCAGAAGGCCTTCCATTCAGTTTCCAGGGCGTTCGCGCCACCGGCTTTGAAACGGTCGTAAGCCTGGCGGAACACACTATGCTTCCAAGTGATCGCGTCGCCAAATGAAACATTGTCGTCGCTGAAACGCGGCGCATCCTGCCACACCTGCGGATCGACCAACCCTTCCTCCACCAGACGCTCAATACTGATAAGTAACACGTTACCCGCAAAGGCCGAATTGCTGGCATACGGCGAATCACCATAGCCTGTTGGCGTAAGCGGCAAGATTTGCCACAGTTGCTGTCCGGCGTTATGGAGCCAGTCGACGAAGCGAAACGCCGCCGATCCTAGCTCTCCAATGCCACCCGCGCCAGGTAACGATGTCGGATGTAGCAGCACACCGCTTATCCGTTCTTCAAACATAGAGGTACTCCATCAATATACAATGCTCGACAAGAAAACATAAAAATTGGATTTCGGTTCGTTATGCCGTAGCGCATCCTGCAGATTCGATGCCCTCGACCGTTCCATGTGTTGCAGGATTGAATCCATGAAACACGATTCGCCCACTACGCTTTGCAAAGCCGTACAAATCCACATATGACGCGACCAAGGCAATATGCTAGATTATAGGCGTATGTTCAACTTCCGTCGCTCAGCACGCTGGCACATTCTTTGCCGCTTGTATCACGACGGACATCTGAACGACGGTGTGATACGTGGCGGTTCGTACGTCTGAGATGACGAAAGGGATACTATGTCAAGTTTGAGCAAGATTGCGCTGTTCACAAACGAGTTCCCTCCCAACGTGTATGGCGGTGCCGGGGTGCATGTCGAGTACCTGAGCAAAGAACTCGCAAAGCTCGTACCGGTGGAAGTGCGCTCTTTTGGTGCACAAGATGTCCAGACAGAAAACCTATCCGTCCATGGATATGCCGGTTGGGATGAGATGAAGCGCAATACAGACCCACGCTTCACTGGCGCGCTCGATGCATTTTCGCGCAGTTTGGCGATGGCAAAAGATACCCTTGACGCTGATATCGTCCATTGCCATACCTGGTACACCGACATGGCGGGCGTCCTGGCGAAAAAACTCTGGGGTGTCCCCTTCGTCGTGACGATCCATTCGCTCGAGCCCTTGCGTCCCTGGAAGGTCGAGCAACTTGGGGCCGGCTACCATCTCAGCAGTTGGATGGAACGCACCGCTATCGAAGATGCCGACGCAATCATCGCAGTATCCAAGGAAACACGAGCCGACGTACTACGGTTGTTCTCGGTAGACGAATCTAAGATCCACGTGATCCATAACGGCATCGATCTGGCGGAATATCGTGCAACGCCATCGACGGATGTGCTGGAACGACGCGGTATCGACCCATCTCGCCCGTTTGTGTTGTTCGTGGGACGCATCACGCGACAGAAAGGCATCATTCATCTGGTCAACGCGATCCCACACATCGACCCATCGTTGCAGATCGTGTTGTGTGCGGGAGCGCCTGACACGCCGGCGATCGGCAAGGAAATGACCGAACGCGTCGCCGAGGTCAGCGCGAATCGTGATGGCGTGATCTGGATTCAAGAGATGTTGCCGCGCCCCGAAGTCATCCAACTGTATTCCAACGCGGCGGTGTTCTGTTGCCCGTCAGTCTACGAACCCTTTGGCATCATCAACCTCGAAGCGATGGCCTGCGAAACGGCGGTCGTCGCCTCGGCGATTGGCGGCATCCCCGAAGTCGTGGTGCCGGATGAAACAGGCATCCTGGTTGATCTCGCCCTTAAGGAAGGGACGTTCGATCCAGTCGATCCTGACCAGTACTCGCGTGACCTCGCTGCTGCGATCAACAAGGTCGGCCTTGACCCCGATCTTCGCGCACAGTTCGGCGCGAACGGACGTAAGCGTGTCGAAGATCATTTCAGTTGGTCAGCCATCGCCGAACGAACGCTCGAATTATATCGTTCACTTGTGTGAGCGAACGCACAGGCATAAACAGTGCAAGGGCGGAAACACATACGAACGACAACAATCACAAGGAGTATATGTTGAGAAAAGACGAAGGTCGCGGTCGAGTAGCGATCGAGCGAGTTACGCCTGAAATCGACGGTGGTCGATTCCCGATCAAACGCATTATCGGCGATACGGTCCATGTCGAGGCCGATGCATTCACCGATGGACATGATGCCATCAGCGCGACGTTGCTATATCGCCAAAAAGGCGATACGGCCTGGAACGAAGCGCAGATGGAATTCATGACCAACGACCGCTGGCGTGGTACGTTCAAGGTGACCAAGATCGGTCCATATGAGTACACTGTGCTCGCATGGGTCGATCCCTTCAAGACCTGGAGCCGCGACCTCGCCAAACGAGTCGAAGCCGGACAGGACATCACCGTCGATCGCGAAATCGGCGCACGTTTGCTCGAAGAGGCCTGTCGTCGCGCCGAAGGCAAAGACGCGGGTATGCTGCGAACGTATTTGGAGGAATTGCGCTCGGGCAGCGCGCAGGGCGTCCGACAGGCCATCGACGGCACGATGTCACTCATGATGTATCTGCATGCAGAACGACACTTCGCCACGACCTACGCTCACATACTGGGGGTATGGGTAGACCGAGTCCAGGCACGGTATAGCACCTGGTACGAATTCTTCCCACGTGCGGCGTCGGCGGAACCAGGCAAGCACGGCACGTTCCGCGATGCCGAGGAGCGCATGTTGCCATACGCCGCCAGCATGGGTTTCGATGTCGTGTACCTGCCTCCGGTCCACCCGATCGGCAGAGCGTTCCGCAAGGGTAAGAACAACAATCCTGAATCGCAGCCGGGGGAACCGGGCAGTCCATGGGCGATTGGTGCCGCCGAGGGTGGTCACAAGTCGATCCTACCCGAACTTGGCACGATCGAGGATTTCAGGCATATGGTGGCAACCGGCAAGAAACTCGGTATCGAGGTCGCACTCGATATCGCCTTCCAATGCGCCCCGGACCACCCATACGTCAAGGAACATCCCGACTGGTTCCGCCAGCGACCGGACGGCACGATCCAGTATGCCGAGAATCCACCTAAGAAGTATCAGGATATTTATCCGTTCGACTTCGAGAACGACGATTGGGAAGCCCTGTGGGAAGAGTTAAAAGACGTGATTCTCTACTGGGTCGAGCAGGGCGTTCGCATCTTCCGTGTCGATAACCCGCACACCAAACCATTTCCATTCTGGGAATGGCTGATCGCCGAGGTACGCCGCGATTACCCCGATACGATTTTCCTATCGGAAGCGTTCACACGCCCGAAGGTGATGCAGCGACTGGCGAAACTTGGTTTCAGCTTATCGTATAACTATTGGCCGTGGCGCAACACCAAGGCCGAGATCACGCAGTATTTGACTGAGCTTACCCAGACCGAAGTAAAAGAATACATGGGCCCGAGCCTGTGGCCTAACACCCAGGACATTCTTACGGAAACGCTACAGATCGGCGGTCGCCCCGCGTTCATGTCGCGCTTCATACTAACGGCGACGCTTGGCACGAGCTATGGTATCTTCGGTCCTGAGTTCGAGCTTGGCGAGAACACGCCACTCGCACCCGGCAGAGAGGAATACCTCAATTCGTCGAAGTACGAAATCCATACATGGGACCTGGATGCGCCACACAGCCTCAAGGGGCTCATTACGACAGTCAACGGGATTCGCGCCGACAACCCGGCGATGCAGACCAACGCGCACCTGCGTTTTGTCAACGTCCCGAATGACCATTTGATCGCGTATGTCAAGACTGATGACGATAATACCAACCAGATCCTGACAGTGGTCAACATCGATCCAGCGTACACACAATCAGGATGGATTGAATTGCCGCTCGAGGACATGGGGATCGAGCCCGACCAGCCGTTTGAAGTCCACGACTTGTTGACGGACGCGAAGTACATCTGGAGCGGACGCTACAACTATGTGGAACTCGATCCACTGACCTTGCCAGCGCATATCTTCCGTATTCGCCACACAACGCGCACTGAACAAGACTTCGAAAACTATTCGTAGTCTTTGGGGAGCAGCGGCCCAAACGTCGCTGCTCCCCTGCTCGTATGTTCATGAAGGAGTATCGATGACCAATGACCCTGTAACCGGCGGCATTCCGACGCTCGCCGTCGATAGCCAGTGGCAAACACTCCTCGAACCACCGCAACGCGCCGCACTCGAGCAAATACTACCCGACTATGTGCGTGCGCGGCGCTGGTTCGGCGGGAAAGCCAGAACAATCGAATCGATTGCGATCGAGGAAACGATCACGGTACCATTCGGCGACGACCTGAGTTTGGTCCTATTTCTACGGGTACGCTACGCCGATGGCGCGGACGCCTATGTGCTGCCCGTGAAGGCCGCCTGGGGTGATGAGGCGGCTGGAATCGCGTCTGACCACCCACACGCCACTATTGCACGGCTCACCCGGCGCGATGGAACCACTGGCGTGCTCCATGATGCCGTAATTGCGCCCACATTCAGCGAAGCCTTGCTGACGGCAATTGAAACACACCAATCGTTTCAAGGTAGCAGCGGGCGCATCGACGCCACCACAACCCAGGCATTTGGACGCTTGCACGGCTCGGGAGGCTCGTTGCCGCCGCGTGTAATGGGCGTGGAACAAAGCAATACCTCGATCGTCTTTGGCGACCAGTTGATCCTGAAGCTATTCCGCCGACGTGACCAGGGCATCAATCCCGACCTTGAGATTGGCCGCTTTCTGACCGATACAACCACATTCGCGCACATCCCGCCCGTCGCAGGAGCGCTGGAATACACCGGGACGAACGGAGCGAGCGGAAGCCTGGCGATTTTGCAGGGCTTCGTCGCCAACCAGGGCGACGCATGGCACTACACCCTGACGGAACTGGGCGAGTACTACCAGCGCGTACGGATGCACGAGGAGCAGCCGACAACGGTCGCGCTTTCGACGAGCGCGTTGCTTGATCTCGCCGCCCAGTCTGTTCCAGCGGACGTGTACGCCGCTGTCGGTCCCTATGCCGAGGCTGCCGAATTATTGGGACGGCGCACGGGCGAGATGCACCTTGCGCTCGCCAGCGACGCAAATGATCCACAGTTCGCGCCGGAACCGTTCACGCTCGACTACCAGCGCAACATTCTCGATTCGGTGCATGGGCTAATGGCACGTGTGTTTGGGACGATGCGCGAACGCATGGCGTATGTGCCGGACGATGTGCGCGGTGATGCGCAAGCCGTGCTTGGGCTTGAGGCACGCGCCAGGGAGCGCCTCCAGACGATCCTCGAACGCCCCATCGCAGCCCAACGTATCCGCTATCACGGCGACTACCATCTAGGACAGGTGCTCTACACAGGCGACGACTTCTTTATCATCGACTTCGAGGGCGAGCCAGCGCGACCGCTCGCCGAACGTCGTGTGAAACGCTCGGCGTTACAGGACGTGGCAGGGATGCTGCGCTCGTTCCATTACGCTGCCTATGCCGCGCTATTTGCGGAAACCGCACAATCGCCGGAACTCGAAACGGTGCTGGAGCCGTGGGCGCGGGCGTGGCATCGCTGGGTCAACACCCTGTTCCTGCGCTCCTACCTCCAAACAGTCGGCGATGCATCATTCATCCCGGCTCACCGCGAGGAGTTACAGTTGCTGCTCGACATTTACCTGCTGGAAAAGGCGGTATACGAGCTAGGGTACGAACTGAACAACCGCCCCGATTGGATCAAGATTCCGTTGCAGGGCGTGCGCCAGTTATTAGATACGTAGTACCTTCCTTTTCGAAGCGCGGCACCAGAAAGGGCGATGACGTAGTGTCATCGCCCTTTCTGGTGTGCTGTCAATGCAGATGAAAACGATCAGTCGTCTAATATAACGATCTGGTCCATCGGCAGGCGTGGACGACGGCGCGGTTCGCGTCCGCGATAACCAATCGTGAGCATGGCATGTGGCACCACGCCCTCGGCAAGCCCTAACGTCGTCCGCACAATATCGGGACAGAATAGTGGCGCACACATCCATCCCCCGTCCAACCCAAGTGCATACGCCATAAGCAGCATGTTTTGTGTCGCCGCGCCCAGCGATTGCACCGCCATCATGTGTTCGGCATCCTGGCGGTCAGCATCGGGGTAGAGATCGAGCGGCGCCGTGTATAAGCAGGGGATGATCAGCGCGGGCGCATCGACGACGCGACGATGCGAACCAGCACGCCGCGCCGCGATAACGTCGGGCGGATCGCCGTCCAGCGACAACTGCTGCTGCCACGTTTCGCCCATCGCTTCGGCGAGCCGCAATTTCGTCGTCGGGTTCGTCAGGATCACGAAGCGCCACGGCTGCCTGCCATGTGGCGAGGGTGCCCAGGCACCGGCTTCGACGATCTGTTCGAGCAGCGCATGCGGCACGGGGCGGGCGTCGAAATGGCGCACCGACGCCCGCCCGCGCACGATTTCGGCGAACTGAGGCCAGACCTGTCGGTCGTCAACGGCTACGCTCATGATTCCTTGGCGGGTTCAGGCCACTTGAGCGCCGGAGTCACCTCACGTCCGAACGCCTCGATGAACTCACGCTGGTTGCGACCGACGTTGTGCATGTAGACTTCGGTAAAGCCAAGGTCAATGTAGTGTTGCACGTGTTCGCGGTGCTTGTCCAGGTCCGGCGACATCAGCACGCGCCCGCGGAAGTTTTCCGGGCGCACGATCTTCGCCATAGCTTCGAAGTCCTCCGGGTTACGGATATCCTGCTTAGGAAATGCCATACCGCCATTTGGCCATTCCTTCACGGCCTGGGCCTCGGCGGCTTCCTGAGTATCCGCCCACGACACATGCAATTGGATCATACGTGGCATGGTCGCCGGGTCTTTGCCTGCCTCGCGGGCGCCTTTCTCGAAGCGTCCCATCAGCATCTTGATCTTCTCGTCGGCGGCTCCGACCGTGATAATGCCATCGCACAGCCGTCCGGTGCGCTCGCTCATGATCGGGCCGGAAGTCGCAACCAGCATCGGCGGCGGTGTTTCGGGCAGCGTGTAGAGCTTGGCGCTTTCGAGCTTAATATGCTTACCGGTGAACTTATGCACCTTGCCAGTCCATAGGGCTTTGATCACGTCGATGGATTCCATCAGGCGTTCCAGCCGTGCGGGAGCCTCCGGCCAGTATTCGCCGATGATATGTTCGTTGAGCGCCTCGCCCGCGCCCAGGCCGAGCCAGAAACGCCCAGGATACATTGCTTCCAATGTCGCAGCGGCTTGAGCGACGATCGCTGGATGGTAGCGGTATCCTGGTGGCGTTACACCCGTTCCCATACGCATCTTGGTAGTGGCACCAAGCGCACCAAGCCATGCCCATACAAAGGCACTTTGTCCCTGTTGTGGCGTCCATGGGTGAAAATGGTCCGACGCCATCACCGATGTAAAGCCATTCGCCTCGGCGACCTGACAATACTCCAGCAGATCCGATGGCGTGAACTGCTCAAACATCGCGGCATATCCTATGGTTCCCATGTGTGGCTCCTTCTAAATCCGACCAATGACCAACGGAGATACGGTACTCGTAGCCCACCTATGTGCGAAACACTCAACAAGTGGCACCTGGTACAAGCTATTAGCACCGTTAGTTCCTGCGTTGGTCGTTGGTCGTTCGTCATTGTCGGTATCGAAACATATCTTTTTCCGCATCGCGCACCAGGGCGCGTGCGCTCGCTTCGCCCGGTGTGTATGGATAGCCGCGCACCACCGCGACAGGCGTGCGGTCGAGTTTGCCCATCACCAATTCGGTGGAGGCAGCGATCTCGTCGGCGATCGCGAGCATACTGACCACGAGGACATGCCCATGGTCGTCGATCTGCCCACGATAATCGGTCAGCGGTTGCATACCCGCGATTCCGATAGCAACGTTCGTGATACCTTCACGCCACGGCCGCCCGAATGAATCAGTAACGATTACAGCGACATCGACACCGAGATGTTCCCTCAGCGTATCGCGCAAGCGTCGTGCGGATTCGTCTGGATCGACTGGCAAGAGGCACACAGTTTCATCACCTGCGACATTCGAGGCATCGACACCCGCATTGGCACAGATGAAGCCATGGCGCGTTTCGCTGATGATCACCCCACGTTCCATCCGAACGATACGGGCGCTTTCTCGCAACACAACCTCAACTTGACGGGCATCCTTCATCCATTGAGCCGCGAAGCTTTCGGCCTGCGGCGATGGCGTCACCGTTCCCAGGTCGATCAACTGACCTTCGCTTTTGCTGATGATTTTGTGGGTAACGACGACAATATCACCCGATTCGAGCATGACGCCTGCATTGTCTGCCGCTAACATGATCTGCGCGGCGATATCGTCGCCCGGTCGCACTTCGGGTATACCAGGAACTCCGATGATTCGTACTTCAGCTACACCAGACATACAACCTCAGCGTCGTGCGAACGCTGCATAGCGTTCTCCTTTGAATGATCGCCGACGACCGACCACTGACAACTGACCACCGAACATAGTACGTTCACGATTCATTTATGGACAAGCAGCCAGTTCATCTAAATCATCCGACGTATCTACATCCCAATGCGTGCGCGGTAGATCGCACACGCGCACCGGCACATCCATGTGGCGCGCTGCTTCCAGATGTTGCGCGAAGCTACCAACGCCGAAGTGTGGCGGGATCACGCCGCAGGGTCGCATCAATAACATGTTCGTACCTGCACCAGCACGATCCGAGCAAATGACGATGCTACGCTCAGGTGCGTCCGTACGGAGTACTGCTTGAACGTCATCGGCACGTAACAACGGCAGGTCAGGCAGCACTATTAACTGTGCGTTCGCACCGGTGCTTCGCGCCCACGCCGCCCCTGATATAAGTGCGTCGTTCAGACCGTCCCCATGTTGCCTGATCGGCGTCAAACCCTTCTCACGCGCCCATTCGAGCGTCGTGGCATCGCCGCTAACCACACCAATGCTTTCGATCATGCCCGATTCCCGCAAAGCGCGTACCACCACCGTGCATAAGCGCACGATCAGCATACGGCGTTCGGCAGCGCTCAGGCGTGCGCTCAAGCGCCGCTTGCCGTCGTCGAGCGCCCGAATCGGCAGCACGGCGACGACACGCTCTCTCGTTCGCGGCTCCGGCGAATAGACAGGCTGCGACGAGATGGCACATGGTTCCAAAGCGCTCACTATGCTGGACGCCCTGCGAGATCTGTACACCATTGCAGCACCGCTTCGGCGAGCGTGCGGCGGTCCTCGATGGATTGCATCACGGTGTTCGTGACCAGCACATCCATACCGAGGGCGCGGATCGCGTCCGCAGAGGCGGCGTCTTTTTCGTCGATCACCAACCCGCTCAGGATGTCGCGGTACATGCGTGCCACGCCGAGCGCCGAAGATTCGTGTCCCATGCCACCGAGCATTTTGTCCGCAGGGCCTTTGAGCGCCCGACCGCCGACGATAGGACTGACTGCGATCCGTGGCACAGCGCGTCCTTTGATCAGGTCACGCATCCCCGGTACATCCAGAATCGGCCCAATACTGACCAATGGATTCGAGGGGCAGAACACAATCGCGTCCGTATCGGCGATAGCCTGCTTTACACCAGTTGGTAACGTCGCCCGTTCGATGTTATCGACGCGCACGGACAGTACTTCGTCACGATGCCCGCGCCGCACAAAATAGTCCTGAAAAGGTAACCAGCCATCGGGTGTTTGCACATACGTCGGCACCAGATCATCGGTCATTGGCAACAGGCGTGCATGCACACCCAACGAGCGGCAGAGTGCCGCCGTAGACTCGGTCAAGGTCTGACCTTCGCGCAGCGCCGCAGTCCGCACCACATGCGTGGCAAGGTCGCGGTCGCCGATACCGAACCAGGTCGGCGCGTCCAAGCGACCCATCGCGTTGAGCGCTGTCCAGGTTTCGTCCTTGACCCCCCACCCCGTCACTTCGTTCGCGATACCCCCCAGGGTATACATGACGGTATCGATGTCCGGGCTGATATGCAGTCCCCAGTGAATGAAATCGTCGCCAGTGTTAATGATGACGCTCAGGCTATGTGGTTCGAGGGCGGCATACAAGCCGTGCGCAAGTTTTGCCCCACCGACCCCGCCAGCAAGCGCAACAATCTGTGTCATAGCATCAAGCCGTTCATAAGAGTGCGAACACTCATTCTTCTGGGTTCACCACCAAACTATAGCACGAAAGGCCACGCCCAACGGGCATCATGCTAGCGTCCCGTTCGGTTCCGGCGTATCATACATAGCAAAGAAGGAGCATACCATGTTGAGTCTCGATCTTGCACGAAAACTGGCTGACGCGGGTTTCGATTGGACACCCAGCGAACGCGATACCTTTATCATCCCTGACGCCGGAATGGACCATAAAATCTTCGTCATCAGTGAACTGCAAGCCAGCGTATATCCGTATTTCGGTGTGCAGCACATCATGTTCCATGGCACAAGCGAGTGGGCGCTCGATCAGGTGATGGTGGAGGACGCCGTGTGGCTACCGAGCGAATCCCAGCTACGCACCGCGATCGAAGAACGCACCCCCGATTCGCCGTATATGCTCGAACGCACGAGCGATGGCTACCGCTGTATCATCAGCGATCATCCAGGCGACAGCACATCCTACCCATCGGCAGAGGACGCCTATGGCATTGCGCTGCTCACACTGATCGGCGTTACGACCAAAGCAGCTTGATAGTCCGATGCGTGCATGATGATCGATCTTAACTGCGATATGGGCGAGGGCTTCGGGTCGTGGGAAGCGGGACCGGACGCGGCGGTGATGCGCTCGATCACGTCGGCGAACATCGCCTGTGGCTTTCACGCCGGCGACCCCGATGTAATGCAACGCACGGTCGCGCTCGCCCAGGACCATGGGGTAGCAATCGGCGCACACCCCGGCTACCAGGACCTGCAAGGCTTCGGACGACGCGCTATAAGCCTATCGCCGCAAGAGATATATACGCTTGATGCTCTACCAGCTTGGTGCGCTTCACGCCTTTACTGTCGCAGCGGGAGCCACACTGGTGCACGTCAAGCCGCACGGCGCGTTGTACAACCACGCCGCCAGGGATCGCAAAGCAGCCGACGCCATCGCTCGCGCCGTCCGCGACTTCGATCCACAGTTGATCCTGGTTGGGCTGGCGAACAGCGCCATGATCGACGCAGGCATCGCGCAGGGACTACCCGTAGCACGCGAGGCCTTTGCGGATCGGGTGTACGAATCTGACGGAACGCTCCAGGACCGCCGCATCGCCGGAGCCGTCCGCAGCGACCCCAACGCGATCGTCGCACAAGCCCTGATGATCGCCCGCGAACGCCATGTCGTCAGCAGCAGACGGTCATCGCATCGAGATTGACGCCGACACGATTTGCTTGCATGGGGACACGCATGCGGCAGCCGACCTTGCACTGACGATACGCACGGCATTGCACGATGCCAACATCTCGGTCGTGCCGCTACAAACGGTGGTCGCCGCACGTATGACCAAGCAACGCTGATGTACGCGCCGTATACCTGGTGGACCCACGCTCCGGTGGGCGAGAGCGCGATCCTGGTGACGTGGTGTGGTGCAAACATCCGACCGCACCACCGCCGTCCAGTTACTGGTGCATCGCGCTCAACAGCTTGGAAGTTCGGTAGTCGATGAAATCATCCCCGGCATCGCGTCGGTGCTGCTGCGCTTCGATCCGCTGCGTCGGACGGCAGCAGACGTATGGGAGCACATCACGCCCGTCTTGCCCCTGATCGCTCGAAATGACTACCACCGATGCTCGCATCATCGATGTCGCGGTGCGCTACGGGGGCGAGTTTGGACCCGACCTCAACGCCGTCGCCGAGGCGTGCGGATTGTCGCCCGCCGACGTCGTCGCGCTGCATTCCGCACAACCGTATCCGGTGCTGATGCTCGGATTCATGCCGGGATTCCCATACATTGGTGAACTTCCCACGCCACTTCGACTACCGCGCCGTCCTACACCACGCACGCATGTTCCGGCGGGATCGGTTGCCATCGCCAACGACCAGACAGGCATCTACCCCAACACATCGCCTGGCGGCTGGCACCTGATTGGACGCACCGACCGCCACGCTGTTCGACCCACAGCGCGACCCACCCTCGTTGCTACGTCCCGGCGATCTGGTACGCTTTCACGCCATCGACGAGGCATAAGCGATGCGGGATGAACCAGTCTGCGAGGTTCTCGCCGGTGGCGTGCAAGCCACCGTGCAGGACGCAGGACGCCCTGGCTACGGTGCCCTAGGGGTACCGCGTGCTGGCGCGATGGATCGCTTCGCCCTTGCCGCCGCCAATCTCAGCGCGGGCAACGCACCAGAAGCCGCCGCAATCGAGATCGCCCTGGGCGGACTGGCGCTGCGCTTCCTGCGTTCGTGCCGCATCGCCATCGCGGGCGCGGACCTCGACGCACGTCTCGACGGTGCTGCGCTGGTGAACTGGTCGTCGCACATGGTCGCGCCGGGAGCGCGTCTGCGCTTCAACGGACGTATACGAGGTGTACGGGCGTATCTTGCCATCGAAGGTGGGCTTGCGGTAGCGCCGGTGCTTGGCTCGCGCAGCACCTATCTTCCTGGTGGATGGGGTGGTTTCAGGGGGAGGGCGCTCCGCGCGCACGATGTATTGGCGGCGTCGATCCTACCACCCGCAACGCCCCGCTTCCGGCTACGTCCCGAACAGCGCCCTGCTTATAGCGCGTTCCCAACAATACGTTGCATCATCGGACCACACATCGACGTCATTCGACGGAGCGGCGACAGGGCGATTTTTCGACGCGACATACCGGCTCAGTCCTGGCATGCGACCGCATGGGCTATCGCCTGGAAGGTCCGGCACTCGCGAGTATCGAGCAGGCGCTACCGTCGGCAGGTGTTATGGCAGGCTGTATCCAGATCCCGCCTGACGGGCAACCGATCGTGCTGATGGCGGATGCTCAAACAACTGGCGGCTATCCGATCATCGCCACGGTGATCGGTCCCGACCTACCGTTGCTGGCGCAACTGCTGCCGGGGGACAAGGTACGCTTCCAGCCTATCACACCCGAGCGTGCCGTCACCATCGCACGCGCACAACATGCGGTTCTGTTTGACGACGCCGCCGAGATCATCGGCGCACCGATATAAAAGCCCTCCGCACATCTCAGGATGTGCGGAGGGCTTTTAGATCGGTCGTCCGTGGTCATCGTCTACGGTCTGTTTAGACTTCCAAGTCGGGTACGACATCCCCGGGTTGTGGACCGAGGGCGACGAGCGTCAGGTTATCGAATGGACGTGTCGCCAGCAGCGCCGAAACACTTGCGGCGGTAACGGCGAGGTAGCGATCCACGATCTCGTCGAGCGGCTCGATACGGCGGCGGTACACCCAATCAAAGCCGACGTTAGTCAGGCGTCCCATCGGCGTTTCAGCGCTGAGGACCAAACCCGACGCGAGTTTGCGACGAGCCCGTGCAAGTTCTTCTTCCGGTAGCATCGTGTCCTGCGCCTCGACCAGTGTTTCGCGCAACACACGCATAACTTCGTGTGCGTGCATCGGTGAACACGAGGCATAGGCATAGAACGCGCCTGCACCATCGTTGGAATCGTAGCTCAGACCAACCGAATCAGCTAGCCCTGGATGCGTCAACGCCCAGTACAGCCGCGAACCATCGCCACCGCCGAGCGCCACGCTGACCACTTCCGCCACAACGCGTTCGTCATCCTGGGCGGCGGGCGCGGGCGCGACCACGCAGATGTACAGCCGGTCGCGCTTGCTATCCACGACCATACGCTCCTGCGGGAACGCTTCGGGGCGCGAAAGGGAACGCGGTGCGTCGGATGGCGTCCAGTTTCCGCAATACCGTTCGGCATCGGCAATCGCCGCGTCCCAATCATAGTTACCGGTCAGTACCAGCGTGACATTGTTCGGCGCGTAGCGATGCTCAAAGTACGTCATCATCTGGTCGCGCTCGAGGGCAGCTGATGCTTTCGGTCGATCCAAGTACGCTGTTGCCCAGCGAATGACCGTGGTGGTACGTTTCGCGTGCTAGATCAAACAGTGTAAAGTGCGGTCGATCCTTGTACATGGCTATCTCTTCAAGGATCACCTTCTTCTCAGTGTTGAAGTCGTCCTGGCGCAGGCTTGGGCGCAACATATCGCCCAGCAGACCCAGCAACTGCGATTGGAACTCCGGCAACACCGCACCGTAATATACGGTGTTTTCTTCGCTGGTAAAGGCGTTATAATTCGCGCCCATCTCGTCGAACTCACGGTTCACGTCAGCCGCCGAGCGACTCTCGGTGCCTTTGAACATCATGTGTTCGAGAAAGTGGCTCACACCAGATATTTCGGGCGTTTCGTCGCGTGAACCTGTGCGGGTAAAGAATCCCAGGGCGATGGATTGCGCCGCCGGATTATGCTCACCGACAATCTCAAGCCCGTTGGGTAATGTATGGCGGTCGTAACGCATGATCGTCCTCTATGCGGGCAGCAGCACTGGCTCCGGCCCAAGCGTCAGAATCGTAAACTCGTGTGGGGCATTGTGGCGCAGATGGTCGTTGAGCGCTTCGACCGTCACTGATTCGACCGCCGAGCGTACTTCGTCCAGGGTACGTGCGCGACCGAGCAAGAAGATATCGCTCGCCATCGACGCGGCGCGAGCGCCCGACGATTCGCCGCGCATGACACGCTCCGCCAGCAGACCGATGCGTGCGCGTTCGAGTTCTTCGGCGGTCACGCCCTCCTGCATGCGTTGAAGTTCGCCAGTCAACACATCGACGGTTTCCTGGGCACGTTCCGGCATCGTCCCAGCGTAGCTCAGCACCACGCTCGCATCTCGCAGAATCTGTGGAAACGCGGCAACCGAATAGACGAGCCCGCGCTTTTCGCGAACCTCGGTAAATAACCGTGCCGCCATACCTCCGGATAAAATATTCAGCCCTAGGAGCGCGTGATAATATTCGGGGTGCTCGATTGGTACGCCCTGATAGGCCACGCCGATCTGCGTCTGTGATGTATCTTGCTGCAAATGCTCGTAATAAGCACCCGAACGCACGTCTGGCCGCGGGCGGGGTGGTGTAGCGTTCTGCCAATCGCCGAATAACTGCTCGGCGACCTCACGAACCGCCGCGAACTCGACACCACCCGCTACAGACAAAATCGCTCCGGCGGGACCGAAACGTTCAGCAAAATCGCGTCTGAGGTCGTCGATATCGACACGTTCAAGGTCCGATGCCGTGCCGATGCGTGGACGCCCGAACGGACCTGGAAAGTAGACCTGCGTCAATTGGGTGAACAACTTCTGGGTCGGGTTATCATTCAGTGCAGCGATCGATTGCAGCGCGAGCGCACGCTCAGCATCCAATTCTTCGGCAGGAAGCTGTGGTCGTCGCACGATGTCGGCGTACAAGGCGAGGGCAGCCGTAAGGTCGTCCGCCAGGCACGCACCACCAAAGGTCATATATTCGTAATCAAGTCGGCCGCTGCGCTGAACCCCCAGGTTGTCGAGCGCATCCGACAATTCGCGTGCATTCCGCTCTCCGGCACCGCGATACAACATACCCGCAAGCAGTTGTGCCGACCCATTCTGTCCATTGGGATCGCCAGCCGACCCGGCAGGAATTAGCAATGTCCAGGATACCGAGCGTAGATGCGGCATCGGCTCTACGGTCACGGTCAAACCGTTCCCCAGCCGTTCAGTGATAATGTGCGATGTCACGTTTGTTTCCTCCAGCGAACACGGGACCGGTCACTGGAAAGGTTTCCGTTGTCCCTGCTTGGAAGTATGGCGGGAAATCTGAGCAACGTCAATACAACCAGTGACGAATGACAAAAGACTAGGGACGACTGCCCACCAAGGATGGAGCAAAACACACTGAACAACAAGCAACGGACGACGCGTTTCAAGCAATTGACCATTGGAGCCAAACAGAAATAGTGTATTCCAGAGCGAGCATCAATAGATAACCACGCGATATTACTCACGGCACACATGCTGCTCAGGCATGCTGACAATCGCGGCCAGGGGAGAAGTCTGTCCTGCTACCTTATGACGAGAAGACGGTTGATGAATCAAACGCTGCAACGACCACAACGCTTTGGCTTTGCGGTCAAAGTCCTGGGGCAACCCGAGCTCAAGTCGAACGATGCACGTCGCTGGCAGAGCGCGCCACACCTGCGGGTGTCGATCGAATATTTACGGGCGATCTTCGCGTACCTTCACAAGCACGAGATAACGATGTACCGCATGTCATCCGACATCGCGCCGTATGTGACCCATCCCGATCTGCCGCAGTTTCACCACCAAATCGAGGAATGTAGCGAGGAATTACAGGCGCTCGGCAAACAAGCTAAGTCACAGGACCTGCGGCTTTCATTCCATCCGTCGCAGTTCATTGTACTCAATAGTCCCAATCCCGATCTCGTCGCGAAGAGCATACGCGACCTCGAGGCTCAGACACAGATACTGGATGCGATGGAACTCGGTCCCGAGGCCGTGCTGGTCGTGCATGTTGGCGGCACCTACGGCGACCGGGCAACCGGACGCGACCGCTGGGTTGAAACCTACGAACGCTTGCCAGAGGCAGTACGACGGCGACTCGTCCTCGAAAACGACGATACGCGCTATTCGTCGGCGGACGTGATCGCGATTCACGAACGGACCGGCGTACCGTTGATCTTCGACTATCAGCACCACTGGTGTAACAATCCCGAAGGGATGGAATGGACCGAAGCGATCCGGCGATGCATCGGCTCGTGGCCGTCGGGCGTTCAGCCCAAAATCCATTATTCATCGCCACGCACCGAGATGCGAACTCTCAAACGGAAGGTGGCGGGAACACGACGCACCGAGGAGGTACAACAACCGCCGATCTGGACCGGACACGCCGATTACCTCAATCCTTTCGAGTTCATCACCTTCATGCGGAGCGTGTCTGACCTCCGGTTCGACATCATGCTCGAAGCAAAGGTCAAGGACTTGGCGTTGCTCCGCATCCGGCGCGATCTCATACGCTACGCGCCTGATGTTGCACAACGCTTCGACCTCCGGTCGCTTGACGTTGCTGGTGAATTAGAGGATCTAGGAGTCGTCGAGCAGATGAGCGGGTAGAGATTTTTACCAAAGAGCGATATACAGCACGAAAGATGTTGATATATACATCATTGGCACACTACTTGCATAGCGAGGATGACGAATATTCACATCTCCAGCATCGAATCGGACAGGGAAGCTTATTTGCGAAAGCTCCATGTGCGTGTCCTGTTAGCATCAGACGATTTACCCGACACAAGCAATAGCAAGCAGTATGCACCGTAACATGACTGAGGGCGAAGAATGCGAAAAGGTAGCGAACTTATTGGGAAGCCAATCGTGGCATATGATACGGGGCAGCATCTCGACATAGTCCGGGACCTGGTATTCGATCAAGCCTACAATATGTTGCTTGGGTTCGTCGTCGATGACGGCGGGTGGTTCAGTGGTGCACGTGTACTGCCCTTAGAGCGCGTACAGGTGATAGGACCAGATACCGTTATCGTCGCCAACAACCAGGCCATACTATCGGCTGACGCCGCGCCCACATTCCAGAAGATTCTATCCAATAACAACGTACTCAAAGGTACCAAGATCGTTACAACCGATGGACGCAGCCTGGGGACGTTCGTGGACCTGTACTTCGACGAAAAGACTGGAGCGATCGAAGGTTACGAAGTTTCTGGTGGCATCTTCGCCGACACGACGACCGGACGCTCGTTCATCCCAGCACCACAAACTCTTAAGATTGGCAACGATGTTGCGTTTGTGCCGCCTGAAACCGCTGACCTGATGTCCGAACAACCCACGCAAGTACGTATGGACCCTGATGATGCACCGACGCTCGAACAAGCCTTCGGTCAGCGCGTTGGTACAATCGTCCGCACTGACGAAGGATTGATCATCGCAGCGCCTGGTCAAATTGTAACGGAGCGGGTGATCGAACGTGCGCGTACATATCATAAGGAAAATGATCTGCTTGATGCAGCGGGATTAGGAGCTACCGCAAGCGGCACGCAGGCGACACAATCACTCCACGACAGCGCACATCAGTTGAAGGAAACAACAAGCTCGCTGTGGGATCGTTTGAAGGGCTCGCTGAGCGCAACCCAGGAACGAGCAGCGCAGGAAGCGGAGGAACGCAGGACCCGTTACGCGCTCGGACGGCCTACAAATCGGGTAATTCTCGACCCGGCGGACAACGTTATCTTGAACGTCGGTGAACTCATTACCCATCAGGCAATCGAACGGGCAAAAGAAGCTGGTGTACTCGACATGCTCCTCGGATCAGTGTATGATAAAGCTCCTGTGCTCACTCAGGAAGATTTACATGCACCAGAGCCTGGGCAAGCCTCGTTAGAACAACAGCATGGCAAGCAATTCGATGTTCGTTAGTAGGTACGGTACCTGCTAGGTACGCGAGGCACGCCACGTTTTTGCTTCCCGCACCTTTTTTCTGGTTTTTTTGTGATATTGCGGGGAACACCCGTTCATCGTGCTAATAAGCACAAGTGGAGAGAGTTATGTCTATTCGTCCTATAGAAACACAAAGCACACGTATACTCGTCGTTGACGACCAGCCCGAATTGGCGGAGCTTATCAAGACAGTTCTGGGCGAAGAAGGATACGATGTTACGGTATGTACCGAGGGTCGTCAGGCGATGACGATTATCGAAAAAGAACGTCCGTCGGCGATCATCCTGGATGTAATGATGCCGGAAACAGATGGGTTCGAAGTTTTGCGCCAGCTGCGCACGAATCCAGCGGGACAGCGCGTTCCAGTGATATTGATGAGCGGCGCATGGCGGCGTAACGAAAAACAACGGCAAATTGGAACAACGCTCGAAATTGCGCCAACGATTGTGCTGCCAAAACCCTTTGAACTTGTTGACCTCGAACGTTGCCTGCGCCAGCTTGGCATTACGCCAACATCGGCGGCAACTTAGCGTGATTGTACATCCAGGGTCACTTCTGCTATATTGGGCTGCCTCATAATCCGCCGTCTCACATACCCTCAAAGAATAGGAGAAGAGATATGAGAGCAACGATTCTGGTGCTGGAAGATGACCCTGTCCTCCAAGAACTATTATGTGAAGTCCTACAGGACGAAGGTCACGACGTAACAGCGGTATCAACGCTCACCGAAATGAGCCATTGTATTCCGCCGGCCATCGATCTGTTGATTAGCGATATGCTGGTGGATTCACGCGCAATCGGTATCGAAGCCATATACATGGTCCGCCAATCAACCGAGCGTGCCGTCCCGGCGATCCTATGTACGGGTGCGGCAAATCATATCGAAACGCATCGTGAGCAGATAGACCAACTTGGCGCTGCAGTAATTCATAAACCGTTCAGCCTCGACCGTTTGATCGACGCGGTCAACGTCGCTCTGGATTCGCCGAAGCCACAGGCCTGAACCACATTTCAGGACGCCCTGGTTGCACGTCCCAGGAGGCGTTCAACCAGTAACCTGTCTTCGGCTGTAAACGTCCTCAGAAGCCACAACACCACACCATAACTTACGCTCCCAACCAGGACCGCCACAAACGGTAGAGATCGTAGGTATACCATTAGCACCATCGACACGACGGTGGCAATAAGTGGTCGCCATACAATTTGTAGCAGGGGCGCGGACCCTAGCTCGCGCACCAGGACACGCCGAAACGGTAGGTAGAGAACGAACTCTGAAGCGATCGTTACCGCCGCTGCCGCTACAAGTCCCCACCGAGGAATCAGTACCAGGTTCACGGCAAGATTGAATAGCGCCGTGAAGATAAATGCGATGGTAATCGCGCCCTGCCGATGGAGCGCGATCAGCACATACTGCGTCACCCCATTGACATAGCTCATTGGCACGAACCAGATCAGGATCGCCAGCACTGGCCCCGCACTCGCCACAAAGCGTTCACCAGCCAGCACGCTGATTAGGGCCGGGGCGAACACCGAGCCTATCGCGACGAACAGAAAGGTTCCTATCAACAGGACACGCAATGTCAGCGCGTAGCCACGCAGAAGTCCCGAACGGTCGTCCATGGCTTGGCGCGAGAAGCGCGGAAAGAGGGCGTTGACAACAATCGGCGGGATGATCAACGCGAAAGGGGCGATCTTGTAGGCCGAGCCGTAGACCGCGACGGCAGCAGATCCTTGAAATGCGTTGATGATAAACGTGTCAAAGCGGAAGAACACACCGACCAGCAGACTATTCAGCATCAGGGGAAACGCAGCGCTCAATAACATCCGTGCCATCGCTCCATCCCAATTCCATCCAGGCCAGCCAAAATCACGCCGCAACAACCATACAAAGATACCAGCGTTGATCGTCGTCGCCGCGAGCGCGCCCCAGGCGACCCCGACCACTCCAAAGCCAAGCACCAGGGCACCTAAACGCAACCCTGCACTCAGCACATTGTTGACGAGATTCGCCAGCGCGGGAATGACCGGGCGTTCCGTAGCGAAGTACACTGATGTCACCGACGACCCCACGGCACTTGGTACCAATGTCAACACCAGAATACCGATGAGCAGCGCCCCCTCGGATGAGATCGTGTTGACGATGGTCCCCTGCGCATACATCCAGTCATAAGCGGCGACGATGCTACCCGCGATGGGGATGCTTAGTACCGATAGGGCGATTCTAAGCAACAGTGCGGTCCCAAAACTGTTGCGGAGTGCGGTACGGTCACGGGCGACCTCGCGTGTCAATAACACGCCGAGGCCCCACTCGCTGATTGTCCCCAGATACAACGTCACGACCAGCGCCGCGAATTCATAGTTGCCTGTAGAAGCGGGAGCCACCAGGCGAAACAACAGCGCGACAAAGACAACATCGATCGCCCGCACGACCAGTTGAATCAGCAGCGGCAGGGCGCTATTTCGCAGGATGCGCCGGACAGCATCCGTCTGTTGCTCGCCGCGTTCCGCACGAGCAAGCAACACCAGGGTGACTATGCCAGTCACGAGCAAACCGACACCGAAGATTGCGATCCCCCACGTTTGTCGCGCCGTGAGTTCGATCATCCGGCGGAGTCGCTTAGGTATTTCTCAACCAGGATGCCCAACCGGGCTTTCACCTCGTCAGGAATCGCAGCAGGGTTGGTCATAATCGCGTGATTCAAGGCATGACCACACGTACAGGTGCGTTCGACGGCGATGGACGGGATGACAGCCGCAAGCACCGCCTGTGCATTGGCGACGTTGTTGTGCATGACGTTCATCACGGCCTCGACGGTGACAGCATCATGGTCGGGATGCCACACATCGTAATCAGTTACGAGCGCGAGCATGCCATAGCAGATTTCGGCTTCACGGGCGAGCTTGGCCTCCGGCAGCGCTGTCATCCCGATCAAATCGAAGCCTGATGCGCGGTGAAACTCTGATTCCGCGACCGTCGAAAACTGTGGACCTTCCATCACGACGTAGGTCGCGCCATCATGTGCCGCAGGCTCGACCACGGTCCCCGCTTGCAGCAGAGCACGCCGAAGGTCAGGACAAAATGGCTGCGCGAGCGGCACATGCGCCACGATACCAGCACCAAAGAAGGTGAACGGTCGCACGCCTTTGGTGCGATCGACAAGCTGATGTGGAACGACAAGTTGACCGGGTGCGAGTTCCTCGCGCAACGATCCGACCGCGCTTACAGCAATCAGGTGTTCCACACCCAGAGATTTGAAGGCATATATGTTTGCGCGGCTTGGTACTTCGGTCGGCAACAGGCGGTGACCGCGCCCATGGCGTGGCAGAAAAGCCACTCGCTCGCCGTTCAATGTTCCAACCACGAACCTATCGCTTGGCGCACCAAAGGGCGTATCGATCTGGATTTCCTCTTTATCAGTCAAACCCGGCATATCATATAGGCCACTGCCGCCGATCACGCCGATACGAATATCGCTCATAGACACCTCGTTAATTATCAAAAGAATCGCCGCGAACCTAGCACCGATCACTGCTATCTTGTCAAACGGCTCGTAACTTTCTGCCAGGCGAAAGCGTTCGTTATGCTAGTAGCAATCAGTAAAAAAGGCCGTCGCGTTGGCACACCGTTTGCTATATAATCACACCAGGAAGTTCCAATGTGGAACTTATATCGAGAATGGGGGCGTAAGCAATGGGTATCATCGTTTGGTTGATTTTCGGCGGCCTGGTAGGTTGGATCGCAAGCATGATCATGGGCACGGATCCACAGCAGGGTCTTCTCATGAATATCATCGTTGGTATCGTGGGCGCGCTGATCGGCGGATTCATTGCAGGGCTTCTTGGCTTCGGTAGCGAAAACTATGCGTTCTTCGATATCGGTAGCTGGATCACAGCCATCGTTGGCGCAGTTGTCTTGATCTTCCTGGTCCAATTGGTCACAGGGCGACGTCGGGTATAACTCGCTTCGACGCGAACGAAACCTCACATTATGTGACGGCAGGAGCGCTCCCATCTGGGAGCGCTTTTGTTTTGCCCTACGAGCAAGCAGTATGGCACGGTGTCTGATACTCACCCAGGGCTCCTTCACCATCGAACCTCTGTCATGTTGAGTGGAGCGAAACATCTTTCCCCAACGCATGGGGAGACCTTTGGGTCCAGGGGCCACCTGCTCAGGCTGACAATCTCTTTAACCAGTGTTCCGTACAGCGCAGTTTGATGGAGCCCTGGATAGTCAGCGCAGTGTCATACAGCCAAGAAATGGGTATGCTACAATTAAGTTTGTAGAAGTCCCATGCAGATACCAATGGAAGCGTCCAACAACCTTGACACGCTTGGAAGTGTCGCACGAGCGCTTGTCGCTGATGAAGCCCTGCCCGAGCGGCTGGGTCATGCACTGGCTGCATTGCGTATCCATGTGCCGTTCGCGCAGGCCCGCATCGTCGTGCTGGGTACCGAACCGTGGAGCTACGTCGCGGGCGGCGAGCAATCAGCCACGGCTGTGTCGTCGAGTGACCCACCATGGCCTCGTCAGTGGACCGCTGAGATCATCCACACACGCCAGGCACACTACCGTCGCATCGACCACGAACGCTGCTACCTGGGGTGGCCTATCGTATGGCGCGACGAATTATTTGGTGTGCTCGAACTTGGAGCATATAACTCCTTCGACTACAGCGGATGCCGTTCGCTGATCGAGGCTACCTTGCCGTTATTCGCCGCGGCTTTCGCCACCACAAGCAGTGTGCAGCACGTCAAGCGCGCTGCCAGCAGCGATGTATCGTCGCTGCTGGCAACGTTACGCCATGACCTCGAATCGCCGCTGCTCCTGCAACCGCTCATCGAGTGTGTTCTCACATGGATCATGCAACATGTTCCAGCGACGCACGCATCGTTGCACCTGCCACGCATGTCCGACGACCAGCCCTCTCTACTGAGCTTCGAGCTTTCGGCACACGAACCGTCTGACGTGGCTCCAACTCAGATCGTACCTGATCGCATCCACCGGGTATGGAACGCTCGCACGCAAGGCCATCGAAACCCAACAGCCAATGTGGCGGCGGAACGGTCATGGCCTGGAAATGAGCCTACCACTGATGATGGATGGCGATGTTGCCGGAGCGCTGATGATCGTTGGTCCGCAACTTCAGGAACAGCACCTGCAACTAGTTATCCAAAGTGGTTCGATTATCGGGGCAGCGTTGCAGCGTGCCGAGTTTTACCACCAGCTTGCCGAAGCGCGAACACATTTACAACAGGTCTTTGATAGCCTGCCAATCGGCCTCGCGCTCATTGACGGCGATGGACATTTGTTGCGAGCGAACGCGGCGTGGCCTCGCGTGTGGGGGTTATCGCCCACCACAGCCTCGATGCAACACGATGTCCCTTGGGATATGTTCGAGCCGTTGCTAACACGTCTGCCCGAACCGTTGGTGTTCGACGCTTTTTTCCGACAACGCGACAACGAGCCGCATGAAACGTCGTTCGTTCTACAGAATCCGGTTCAGGAACTCCATGTATCGTTGGTTCCGGTCCATGACAGCCTGGGTCTGCATACAAGCTACCTACTGGTTGTCAACGATGTGACCCGCGAACGCGAACTCGACCACATGAAAAGCGACTTCGTTTCAGTGGTTAGCCATGAACTACGAACGCCGCTCACGTCGATCCTCGGCTACACCGAATTGTTACAAGCTCGCGAGTTTCCCGTTCAGGAACGGCGCGAATTGCTCGACACGGTAT
This sequence comes from uncultured Chloroflexia bacterium, assembly GCA_963790835.1. Taxonomy (GTDB): domain Bacteria; phylum Chloroflexota; class Chloroflexia; order Chloroflexales; family Kallotenuaceae; genus JBBSGA01. The sequence continues at coordinate 1,078,102 of CAWBPU010000001.1, read as the reverse complement.
GGAAACAGGCAACGCACCTTTCAAGCCTGGTGGAAGACCTGCTCAGCGTGTCGCGGATCGATTCAGGGCGTCTGACGATTTCGCGCTGGGTACTTTCGCTGAGCCAGATCGTCAACGAATTAACGGCACAACTCAACAAAGAACTCGGACACAAGCGCCACCGACTGTTAATTGATGTTAGCGACCGTCTGCCTTCTGTGTACGCAGATCGCGACCGTCTGCGCCAGATTCTGGGAAACTTGTTGTCGAACGCGATAAAATATTCACCTGAAGGCGGCGAAGTCGTGCTACGTGCTGAAGTCCTCCAATCGCCGCCCCCCAATGCCCCGCCACTGCCGCCTGAGCCAGCACTACTGATCACCGTACGCGATCCCGGTATCGGTATATCACAAGAAGAAGTCAGTCACATCTTCGACCGCTTCTATCGGGTTGATAACAGTAGCACGCGCAAAATCGGCGGAACCGGGCTTGGTCTTGCGATCACCCAAGCGTTGGTCGAACTCCACGGCGGGCGCATCTGGGTCGAATCGCAGCCAGGTCAGGGCAGCACGTTTTCGTTCACTTTGCCACTTGCTAATGACGTGTTACGCACCCTGCCATAGCCCCGCTCTCGCCCCGTGATGGTTCGACAACGAACACGGCCAGGCAAGCTAATGCGCCTACCCCAGTCACCGTTTAGCGGCACCAAGGTCAAGGACAGGCCCCGTTCGGCCCGGGCGCACAGGGCGCTGTCCATGTGGTACGCGGTGTCCGACACGTCGCACGCACGAAAACTATTGTGCTATACTCCGCTGCATAGTTGGCGCTTCCGCTGGCTTCGTGGTGGAATCTGGTGAGTAACTTCTTAGCTACATCGTCAAGCGAAACAATCGCGACACTCCTGGCAACGGGCGAAAGTGAGCGTGTCGCGTTCATGCGCGACCGCATTCGCACGGAAGAATTCGCCGAAACGCTCGCGGCCTTCGCAAATGGCGATGGCGGCGTTGTGTTGCTGGGTGTAGGCGGGAAAACCCGCCCAAAACTCGAAGGCGTGCAAGACATCGGTATCGCCCAGGACCTTGCGCTAGAAGCATCATTGCTGCTCAACCCACCCCTGCTACTTCCGCTGCCGCGACACCTGCGTGAAAACAACTTCGACCTCCTACTGATCGAAGTTCCAGCAGGATTGCCGAACGTCTATAGCATTCAGGGCAGATACCCACATCGCGAGGGCGCGGTGAACGTACCGCTACCGTCGCATTTGCTGCGTGAACTGCTGATGGAGCGCGGTGACACCCGCTGGGACAGGCTCATTCCAGCAGGTGCAACCATCGACGACCTCGATCCCGACAAGGTACAACGCTATTACGAGCGCAGCGGTTCGGTCGCCACCGATGACCCCTGGGAATGGCTGCACCGCCGTGGCTGTGTTGAGCGGCGCGATGGGATGTATCTTCCGACTCACGCCGGACTGTTGCTTTTTGCACGCCACGTCGAACGGCATTTCCCGCAATGCGAAGTGACCTTGATTCGCTATCCCGGTCTTGAGCCGTCCGACCAGTGGGAGCGCGACGATATTCGCGATACATTACCCGAGCAGCTCCGCCGAGCGCAGACCTGGATCACGGACCACATGCGAAAAGGATCACGCATGGCAGGCCTGGAGCGAGAGGATTGGACGGAGTATCCTGAAGGTGCTATCCGCGAAATGCTCGTCAACGCTGTCGCGCACCGTGATTATGCTGTGCGGGGCGAAAGTATCCGTATCGTCATGTTCGCGAACCGGATGGAGTGTTACTCACCTGGTCGCTTGCCGGGGCATGTAACGGTTAATAATATTCAGAACGAGCGCTATTCGCGCAACGAAGTGCTTGTCCAAGTGTTATCGGACCTTCTGTTAATCGAGCGGTTGGGCTACGGTATCGATCGCATCGTCAAGCAGATGTCGAACGCGCAACTGCCGCCGCCCGCCTTCCAGGAAACGCCCGCCGGATTCATAGTCAAGCTTGAAGGTCGCGCCGCAGGACAGGCAGGAATGGTGGGGGTCGATACACGAGAATGGCTGAAGCAGGGTGTGAACGAGCGCCAGATCGCCGGACTAATTTATCTGACCGAACATCAGCGCATCACGAACCGCGATTACCGTGACCTCCAACCGACCGTATCCGACGAAACAGTGCGCCGCGACCTGGCAGACCTGGTTGAACGGGGCTTGTTACTGCGTATCGGCGACCGGCGCGGCACGTACTATATCCTCCGGTAGAATACAGATCAATATTAAGAAACATAGAACAGCGTCCGAGCTCTTGTCGGTCGTTCGCTGATTAAGGAAAAGTAGATGGCCAAAATCGTTCGAGGAAGCGCGGGTCGCATCCAGCGCCGCGAGGATATCATGGACCGTTACGGCTCCAGCCTCGCGGCCATGCTGCTCAAGCAAATCAAACGTCCCGAAAACAGCAGGATTATGCACATGGCAACTCCAGGCGCGATCCCCTTCGCGCAAGGTATCGTACCGATGTTGCAAACAGGCGAACTTGTGCTGGTCGTGTTCTCATACGATGACATGGAAGACGCACGTGCGGCGCTGGCTGGCGTCGGCAACGTGCATGTGATTAATGAACTCGAGGACCTCGATCCTGACGATCCGCCCTATGACATCATCACCTGTATCGTTCCCTATAATCGTCCACATGAGTACACGCATCAGTTATTCGAAACCGCTCTGCGCTTGCTCAGTCCGACCGGAACATTCTATGTTGGTGGCGACCGCCAGCAAGATTTCGAGCGCGAGATCGGCTTTCTGCGTGGTGTTGGGAGCTCACCGACCCAGGTGGCACAAGAAGGACAGATGCGCATCATGAGCGCCAGCAAGCCAGCACGCGGCGGCAATCTACGTTCGCGTTAGTCTGTCGCTCTGATGAGATTAAGTGAACGTGATACGTCGCTTCAGGCATACCCTACATGACGATGGCGAACGAACGTGACCTACGCCGTAAGATCACCTTTCGGAGCGACAACGCCTCGATCGTGCTGATCAAGCGTCCGGTCGAAAGCATCGAACATGTCCTGCAAAAGGCGCTGCTGTGGGCGATGTACTTGCCCATGTATCCCGCCCTACGGGTCGAAGTGCCGTTCAGCGCCACCAGTCGTTACAAACCTGATCTGCTGGCCCTGAACGGCGATAGCCCAATCTTTTGGGGCGAGTGTGGCGTAGTGTCGTTCGCCAAGCTCGAGGACCTGCTGCGGCGTCACCGCCGCACCCATTTTGTGTTCTCGAAGTGGCAAAAGACTGCTGCGTTCGACACGCTGATCGATCGCGCTTTTAAGGGCTTACGCCGCGAAGCGCCTATCGAACTGATCTGCTTTCCAACACAGGCAACACACTGGATCGACGACAACGGCACGATCACCGTCCATCGTGCCGACCTCGACATTCGGCGCTGGGAACCAACCTAACACCCGAACTCCAAGCAGCGGCGGTCAAGCTTTTCAAGCAGCGGGCGCGGTAGGTCGAGGGCGTAGGCAGCGGCGAGTGTGTCCATCATTTCCCGACCCCAGGTCCAGGCATGACAGTAGGCAGCACACAGCGACGGGCGCGAAAGCGCGGCAAAACAGGTCGTATAGGTCGTGTATGCTTGTGCCGAAATAGCATGTTCCAGCGCACGAGATGGCGTAGGCCAATGCTGCGTTCGATGCTCCACCAGTCGCACCAGCCATAACAGGTAACGGTGAACGCTGGAGAGCAACTCGGCAGCGCGTGCAAGTTCGCCGCGCTCCAACACGTTCCACCCAAAGATCATCCAATTGATGAAACTATGGCAGGTGAACAGGATCATATCAGGTGTATGGCGGTCAAGGGGCGGACCGATCAAGAGTCGCGAGATGCTCGGACAATTCGCCGGTGCGGTCGACAAGCAGAGTCGCGTCGAGCGAAGGAAAATGCGCCGACGGTCGCCAATCCCTCACCTGTGCCATACGGGATGCCGGTTCGAAATGAAACTCACCGCGGATGAGATGTGCAAAGATCGCGGTACCGTTGCCAAACTCGTTGACGAAATACAGATCGACGGGTGCGATCTGTTCGACCCAGACACGTTGATCAATAGCGACAAGCGCGGTGTCCGCGAAGAACAGGGCGAACTCGATATCCGAGTACGCATCGCCCTCGCCGAGCGTCCATGAACCATACATCATGGCCGCCACTAGCCGTGAATCGGCGACGCACAGTTCGCGGACACGTTCGATCATCTCTTGTTGCGTACTCATTCCGCGTCGGGCCAGTCCAGCGTAATGACAACCTGGTTGCCATCGATGACAACCGGATACGTCGGAACACGTAGGCCAACGGGCGGGATCAATGCTTTGCCAGTCCGCACGTTGTACGCCCAGCCGTGCCAGGGACACGTCACTATGCCGTCGCGCAGCACGCCAGAGGAAAGTGGACCTCCTTCATGGCGACACGAATCTCCAAAGGCATAGATCGTCCCATCAACGTTCGCGAGCGCGATCGGCAAACCGTCGATGTCAACGTAGCGCATTTGTCCCGGCTTGATCTGATCGACATGAGTGACGACGACCCGTTCTTCCATAGTATCCTTTGCGTGAAGCTAACGGCAGCCGATATATTAGAGGAATCAGGTATCAAGGTACCACGCACGCCTCGTCCTGAAACGATATATTATTCACAGCTATGCATGTTTGATTACAATACCACAGGAAAGGTTTTGAGAGATTTATGGAAAGTCAGGCCGCTTGTAGTCGTTGCACGCATACATGCGATGGTCCACCAGCAGACACCGGTACACTACATCTAAAGTTTCCGCTAACTCATACATATGGCAAAGTATTGTCGATGTTTGCACATAGCATCTGGCAGTATACCCAGCACAATGGCATCGTCAGCACCGAGGTCCAAAGTGGCGGCGCACTCGACATGCTCAAAGCCATACAGGCCATTCTTACACCGCAAGAACAAATCGACGTTCGTGTGCTGTTTCAGCCACACGGGCGACCGCTTATGGTGGAAGATGCTATGGCAACCACTTCATTGACGGGGTTCGTCGCCAAGCTACAAAGTACCTGGTTAACCGATATGCTGCGCGAAGGGCGCTTGGCGACCGCCTATCAACCGATCGTCGATGTCAATGCGCCCGAGACCATCTTCGCCTATGAGTGTCTGATGCGCGGGCAAGAAGGCGAGCGTATCATCGCACCCTTTCAGATGCTGGAGATCGCACGTGGGGCGGACTTACTTTTTCAACTCGATCTTGCGGCACGGCTCGCTGCGATCAGAGGCGCGGCGGACCATCAACTCACCAGCAAGATTTTCATCAATTTTAATCCGACCGCAATCTACGATCCGGTTTTCTGCCTGCGAAGCACCATCAGCACGATCAAAGAGCTAGAAATTTGCAGCGAGCAGATCGTTTTTGAAGTCGTCGAAAGTGACCAGGTAGCGGACCTTTCCCATCTCAAAAACATCGTCAACCACTATCGCAAGGAAGGGTTCCAGGTCGCGCTTGATGATCTCGGATCCGGCTTCTCGTCGCTCAATATGCTCCATCAACTGCGTCCTGATTACGTCAAGCTCGACATGCAATTGATCCGCAACGTTCATCAGGACCCGTACAAGGCATCAATCACCCGCAAGTTACTCGAGGCCGCCAAGGAATTGCAGATTCAAACCATCGCCGAAGGTGTCGAAACCGCTGAAGAATATGCCTGGATTCGAGAAAACGGAGCCGATTTCGCGCAAGGATACTACATCGCCAAGCCGGCACTCGTTCCACCGATTACTCTTAACATTTCCGTCGGCGTATAGCGCGAAACGAGGCGGAACGATATACGTTCCGCCCCATCTCCTTTGAATGTTCGCAACGATTGAGCTACACAGGAACGATTGATGTAGCGCGGTCAGTACCTTCGCGCATGCTTGCGACAAAGGCACGCACTTCATCGGTACCCTGCTCAGCCGCATGTTCTACGACATTGAGCAGCGCCGAGCCGACGATCACGCCGTCCGCGACTTCTGCGACCTTCTGCGCGTGACGTGGCTCGGAAATGCCGAAACCAACCGCCAGCGGCGTTGAAGTTGCCGCGCGTACGCGAGCCAGGAATCCCGGAAGCTGTGAAGCGACTTCAGTACGCGATCCAGTGATCCCCGTCAACGACACACAATAGATGAATCCTGTCGCACGCTCGGCGACTTCGCGCATACGCTCGTCCGTGGAGGTCGGCGCGAGGAAAAAGATCAGGTCAATGTCGTGCGCGATACAGGCAGCTTGCAGTTCGTGTGATTCCTCCGGTGGCAGGTCCGGCACGATCAGTCCATCTACACCAGCATCATGAGCATCAGCGCAGAATCGTTCGATGCCATATTGCAACATAGGATTGTAATATCCCATGAGCAACAGTGGCACGACGATGCCTTGCGCCCGTAGCGTGCGAACGGTTTGGAGACAGTACTTGACGTTCACACCGTTGCGTAGCGCGATCTCGGTCGCATGTTGTACCGTCGCACCATCCGCCAATGGATCGGTAAACGGCACGCCAAGTTCAATCATATCGGCACCGGCTTCGACAATCGCCGGTACCAGGTCGAGCGCCGAACCACGCTCAGGATAGCCGACGGTAAGGTACATTACCAACGCACGGCGTCCCTCCTGGGCGAGCTGCTCGAATCGTGGTCCTATTCGTGACATAGTTGCTCCTTCATACCGGGGTTACCTCGACCCAAAATCCGCCCCGCAGGTCAGGGAGATGCTTTATCGATACCACCACCGCGACGACGAGTGCTGCAAGAACAATCGACACGTTGTGCGTGACGAACCACATCGCCGGAACGATTGCTATAGTCCCCATCACCGATGGTAACGTCACATCGCAGCGTTGAATGGCATACGTCAAACCGAATACAACCGCGCCCACGACAACGGCAGGCCATGACATCGCCAAGAGCATGCCCACACCGGTCGCCAGACCTTTGCCGCCACTACGCCGCATCGCTAGCTTCCAATTGGTCCGCAGAACTGGCCAAGCCGTCGTGAGCAGAAATGGCGAAAAGCAATGACCGACAACCGCTGCGCAGCCAGCGATAGCGCCCGTTTCCACCCCAAAGAGCCGCGCCCCCACAATGACGAGCACAGCACCTTTGGCGGCATCAAGGAGCGCGACCAGGGCTCCCGCGACTGGTCCTGCCGTTCGTAACGTGTTCAATGCTCCGATATTGCCGCTGCCACGCTGCCGAACATCGACACCTCCAACGACACGCCCGACCAGAACAGCAAAAGGAATCGCACCGACGAGATATGCCATCAGGATAAACCATAGCATCGAATGTGTCCGGACGCCGTGGTCCGCTCCTTTCGCCGTCTAATAGCTATAGCTCTCCTAGATCGTCACACCCAGTTCGTCGGCGACCGTGAAAATGTCTTTGTCACCGCGTCCTGACAGGTTAACCAACAGGATCGAATCCTTGGACATGGTCGGAGCAATTCGCATCGCAGCAGCGACCGCATGCGCCGATTCGAGCGCCGGTATGATACCCTCGGTACGGCACAGCATCTGGAAGCCTGCCAGCGCCTGATCGTCGGTGGCGTAGTCGTATTCAGCACGACCGACATCACGCAGATAGGCATGCTCAGGTCCGACCGAGGCATAATCCAATCCCGCCGACACCGAATGCGTCAGGGATATCTGACCATCTTCATCCTGCAGGACATAGGAATAGGTGCCTTGTAGAACGCCAGGACGCCCGCCAGCGAAACGTGCGGCGTGCATACCACTTTCGATGCCTTTACCGCCCGCTTCGACCCCAACCAGCTTTACACCAGTATCGCCGATGAACGGATGGAACATGCCAATCGCATTGGAGCCGCCGCCGACGCAGGCGACGATGGTATCGGGCAACCGCCCAACCTGTGCCAGCATTTGTTCGCGTGACTCGCGCCCGATCACGGATTGGAAATCACGTACCATCGTTGGATACGGGTGCGGTCCGAGCGCCGAGCCAAGCAAATAGTACGAATCAGGGTTGGTCACCCAATCACGCATCGCCTCGTTGATTGCATCCTTGAGCGTTCGCGACCCACTTTCCACCCCGCGTACTTCCGCACCCAACAAGGTCATGCGAAAGACGTTCGGGCGCTGCCGGCGCATATCCTCGGTTCCCATGTATACGACACAATCAAGGCCGAGTAATGCACATACTGTCGCTGTCGCAACCCCATGTTGTCCCGCACCAGTTTCGGCGATGATGCGACGTTTACCCATTCGCTTCGCCAACAGTCCCTGACCGAGCGCGTTGTTGATTTTGTGAGCACCCGTATGCGCAAGGTCCTCGCGCTTGAGGTATATCTGTGCGCCGCCACATTCTGCCGTCAAACGTGACGCAAAAGAAATCGGCGTTGGTCGTCCAGTATACGTACGGTGCAAATGGTCGAGTTCCGCCAGAAAGGTCTCGTCAGCCTGAGCTTCGATGTACGCTTGTTCCAGTTCGCGAATCGACGGCACCAGGGTTTCAGGAAGGTATCCACCGCCGTATGCACCAAAGCGCCCATGCGGTGTTGCTTTCGGCGCGGCCTCATCGGCGACCTGTGTATCTGTAATGGAAGGAGCCATGATTCATCCTTTCGCGTCCGGGTCGTCGCCGCCCGACATGATGCTATAAACGTATCACGCCCCGTTCCCGCATGCGGGACGGGGCGTGAGTGAAACTGAATAAACCTACTTAGCGATTAGATTTTCGTCGCGATACTTATCGCCTTCTTCGATCAGCATGATCGGAATACCATCTTCAATCGGATAGCGGCGTCCGCAGGTATGACATACCAGGAAATCACCGTGTAGGTCAACCGGCTGCTTGTCGGAAGGACAGGCCAGGATTTCCAGGAGTTCCGGCGAGATCGTGCGCTTCGCGCCCGTTGGCAACGCAGGAACGCCCGGGCTGTTGCCTCCGAGGGGTGCCAGATCGAACGCACTGTCTTCTTGATATTGGCGAACAAGCCGTGCTACTGCGATGCCAAGGGCAACTAATATGCCAATGCCTAACAGTCGTCGGAAAGATCCCATAGATTTATCTCCTTGTCACCATTTTAGCCGCATTTACAAATCGGCGTATCTTATCGAAATCCTTGACACCATCAGTTTCCACACCGCTACTTACATCGACACCCCAGGGTTGAACAGCAGTCACAGCGGCTTGTACATTTTCAGGATCGAGACCACCTGCCAGTAAGACTGGCCGGTGTGTCGCCAAACGTGCTGCAACTGCCCAATCAGACACAACACCTGCGCCACCAAACGAGCCGGCAACATGCGCGTCGACCAGTAAGGGCAGCATATCACAGACTGCAGGTTGTTCAAGCCAGCCCTGCTCACTGGGATGATCGTCGAACCGAACTGCCTTGATCGCTGGAACTGGCAGACTATCCGCAGCCGTCATCATTTCATGACCGCTGAGTTGTACCCAGTCCAGACCAACTTCCTGAGCGATTGCCGCCATCTGTTCCGGCGTTTCGTTTACGAACACGCCGACGACGATAACGTGCTTGCCATGTGATGAGGCACGCAGCGCGCCAACGATTTCGCGAGCGGTGGTGACGTCAATCTGGCGACGGCTGGGCGCGAACATGAGTCCGATCATGTCCGCACCCGCTTCGGCAGCCACCAGTGCGGCTTCCGCTGTACGTAGGCCGCATATCTTGACGGCGATTGACATCGTTAGCTTTCCGCGCCTTCACCGTTGGTTTCAGCAGGCTTCTTGCGGCGACGACGGCGCTTGTTGGCGGTCTCGCGTGCTGTCGTTTCAGCGGCGGGTTCGGCCACGGGTGCGGCCTCCACTGCTGCTGCCTCCGGCTTGCGACGAGAGCGCTTCTTGGGCGCTTCCGTTGGGGTTGTCGCCTCGACGGCTGCCGGGGCGGCTGTTTCAGCGGCAGGTTCCTCAGTAGCGGCAGGCTTGCGGCGCGAGCGACGGCGCGATGGGCGCTTCTCGGCTTCTGCTTCCGGTGCTGCCACTTCGTCAGCCGTTTTCGCCTTGACGTCGGCGGCCTGATCAACGACTGCCTGCAGTTCGCTGTCCGCGCCCGCTGGCACCAGTTCAACCGGAGACGGAATGAACAGGTCATCTTCGGGACTGGGGATCAACACCGGCTCAGCATCGAGCACGGAGCTCGTACCATACAAGCGTGCACGGCGACGACGTGCTGGCGTTTCCTCGGCGACTGCCAGGGGCGCTTCCTCAGACGCCGCTGGCTGTACACGGTGCTGGCTGCTCAGGCGGTAATAAGCGCGAGCGCCGCGACCCGTGCGTTGCAGGATACCGCGGTTAATGCCCTGTTTGACCAATTCCTTCAGTTCGTTGTTGGTCAATTCCATGACTTCCTGGTTGCGTAGGCCACGCAGCGCGTTGAAGATATCGGCGAAACGCACCGGTTCGGTGAACTCCGACATTGACGCCCGGAATACATCCCATTCACGCTCGCCGAACGTTCGCACTGGCGTTTCCTCCACAGGTTCCACCTGCGGCACGTCCAGTTCAGGCAGCGTAGCAACCTCAAGCGCCTCTTCGGCTGGCTCCACAACCATCTCAACGATTTCAAGCGGCGCTGGTGCAACCAGTTCGCCATCGGCTTCTTCTTCCGGCTTTGCCACTTGGGCGAACTCGTTTTCGAGTTCGCGCTCGGCTTGCTGAGAGATCAGGTCCTCGGCAAACTGCGACATCTCCCTCGGATCCTCGCCCGCCAGGAATACTTCGGTCACGGTGCCGTTGGTAAAGATTTGCACCTTGCCTTGCTTTTCGGCTTCCTTGACGAAATCCTTGAACTTGCCAAAGCCGCGACCATTCGCATCTTTGACCTTCGATTCATGGAAATTAGAATCGAGTTCGCGCATCACAACCTTGAGCGATCCCAGGTTGACCACGAATCCGCGCTGCCGTGCCAACTTCACTGCGTCGACCAGGGTTTCGTACGGGTTGAGTGTTGGAAGCGATTCGACTACAGGCGCAGGCTTGTGTGGTGCTACAGGCTCCTCGATCGGCTCGTCCAACACAGCTTCCGGCATGCTCATCGCAGCATCGGTCTTGGGCGTGCGATCTTGCTTGCTGCGTTCGGTACGCTCGGGCTTTTCGCGGCGCTCCTCCCTGCGGGGTTCCTCGATCAGCACAGGTGCCATGCGGCTGGTGCCAGGGGCCTTGAGGTCGGCGAGTTGCTCGTAGAATAGGAATTCATCTGCACTCTGGGCAAGGTGGGCCGATGCGGCACCACCAATGCCGATGATGATTACATCTTTACCGTGCTGTCGGATCGCGTTGACCAGTGGGATGAAGTCGCGGTCGCCCGTGACGAGCACGAACTTACGAATGTTCGGTTGTGTAAACAACGTTCGCATAGCGTCGATACACAGGTGAATATCGACACTGTTCTTGATCGGGCGTCCCGTACGGCCCATCTCACGGTCGTAGTAATACGTTGGTACGTACATCGGCTCGACGCCGTTGGCGAACAAGGCGGAGGTTACACGAGGGTAACGATACCAGTCGGCGTACGCACGGGCGATAACGATACGCCCGTAGTCCTCACAGCGGTCCATAATGACTTCAAAATTTGGTGATGCGTCGAACTTTTCTCGTACGGACACATACACATTCTCGAAGTCGACAAACACGGCGACATCATCGCGGTTAGCTTTGTCCATAAAACAATCTTTCTCCAGGTAAACGGGCGACTGAGACCATCAAGCGTTACCGCAGCGTGCCGTAACGCAGTCAGAGTCGCACAAGTAACAACGTACATTTCCGCTCAACCTATCCACAACGTATCAGTCGTAGCCGACAATCTCATCCGCACACGAGATACATAAAAACGCGTCCTAATCGCCCATCTGTGGTCGATCGAAGACGCGCCATGAGCATTGCAACATGTGTCTGCTGCAACATCTGTGCCGAAACTGTCGTAACGTTGTGTTGTATTGAGCCGTCCAGCAAGTACCTATCCGGCAATATATTCCAGTGGCGGCCCGAATTATCAAGCCTTGCCAGGCTCTGTTTGACCGCTCAACTCCCGCACCTTGCGAGCAGGATCAGTCGCGGTGACAATAGCTTCGCCCACAAGTATAGCATCTACGCCGATCGCCCGCAAATCTGCGATTTCATCGGCTCCACCGAAGCCGCTTAAGCTGACCACAACGGGCTGTTGGTCGGCGGGCAAGGCAGCGAGAACACGCTCGGTGGTGTGAGGATCGACCTCGAAGGTACGCAGATCGCGGTTGTTGATGCCGATCAAATCGACACCTACGTCCAGTGCGACCTGCAACTCCGCGATGTTGTTGACTTCCACCAGCGCGTCCATACCCAATGCGTGCGTGGTTTCGTACAGTGTGGCGACCATTTCCGGGTCGACCGCCGCGACGATGATCAGGATCGCGTCCGCACCATAGGCACGTGCCTCATAGACCTGATACGGATCGACCATGAAATCTTTACGCAGCAATGGTACGTCCCCGTACTGTTCTTCGGCGCGTAGTTGATCCAGGCGCACCGCACGCAGATGATCGAGTGTACCGCCGAAGTATTCCAGGTCGGTCAGGATCGAGATCGCATCGGCTCCGTGTTCGCGGTAGATACGTCCTAGCGCCAGCGGATCGAAGTTGCGCGCCAACAGACCCTTAGATGGACTTTGTTTTTTGATCTCGGCGACCAGACCCAGCCGAGCGGGATGCCGCAATGCTTTAGCAAACGGACGGACCGACGGTGCCTGTTCGATAGTGCGGCGCAGGTCGTCGAGCGATCTGCTCGCACGTCGGTCCTCGACTTCCTGGCGCTTTGTCACCAATATACGGTCGAGAAACGTCGTTTTGGTATCAATTGACATTCGTAGCCGCTCCCCCTACACTGCGCCTTTCGTGGAACCCCAGGGAGGAGAACCACATGACGCTTCCACAGTATGCGGAATTGATTCGCAACATTCCAGATTTTCCGATTCCCGGCATTCAATTCAAGGATATTACGCCGCTTCTTGCCGATCCTTCGGCCTTCGCTGCGGTCGTCGACGATCTCGCCACGCCATACACATCGGAACAGATCGACATCGTTGCGGGCGTCGAGGCACGCGGATACATCTTTTCGGCACCGCTCGCCATTAAGTTAGGCGCGGGACTCGTCCCGATCAGAAAACCCGGCAAGCTGCCAGCCACCGTCGTCGAGGTCGAATATAGCCTCGAATATGGCACCAATCGGCTCCAGATTCACCAGGATGCCATTCAACCGGGCGCACGGGTGCTCCTGGTCGACGACCTGCTGGCCACCGGAGGCACCATGGCAGCGGCAGTGCAGTTGATAGAGCAACTTGGCGGCGTCGTCGTCGGGCTGGCGTTCGTGATCGAACTCAGTTTCCTCGAAGGCCGCAACCTGCTTGGTACCCATCCAGTGCGTTCGCTGATCCGATACTGACGGATAGGGATGGAGTGAGCCTCTCCTCCATCCCTGTCCCTCGATGCTACAGCGTCCGCATGTAGCGTTCGATGCGTTCGAGCGCCATTTCCAGTTTCTGCATTGACACCGCGTAGCATGCCCGCACGAATCCAGCACCGCTTTGACCGAAGGCGTCCCCCGGCACAACCGCGACGCGCTCGGCATCCAGAAGCCCTTCCGCGAACTCACTGGATGTAAGACCAAGGTGATCAACCTGCGGGAAGGCGTAGAACGCGCCCTGCGGCTCAAAGGTCTTGAGTCCGAGTGAGTTCAAGCCTGCCACCAGGAAGCGTCGACGGCGATCATATTCCGCTACCATGATCTGCACATCTTCCTCGCCCGACCGCACCGCTTCGAGCGCGGCATGCTGACTCATAGTAGGAGCCGACATGATCGCGTATTGATGAATCTTTCGCACTGCCAGCGCGATCTCGGCTTGTGCCGCGATATAGCCAAGCCGCCATCCGGTCATGGCGTAGGCTTTCGAGAAACCGCCCATAAGGATTGTGCGGTCACGCATACCAGGCAATGATGCGAAACAGGTATGTTCGACACCATACACCAGACGATCATAAATCTCATCCGAGAACACTAACAGGTCGTGCCGTTCCGCTACGGCAGCAACTTCGAGCAGCCGTTCGCGGGGCATCACCGCGCCCGTCGGGTTGTTCGGATACCCGATCAGCAGCGCCTTGGTGCGCGGCGTGATCGCAGCCTCGATCTCGGCCGCCGTCACCTGGAAGGCGTTTGCCACATGAGTTGCGACCGGAACCGGCACACCACCCGCCAGCACGACGTTGGGAGCATAGGCGACGAAACAGGGTTCGGGAATGATCACCTCATCGCCGGGATCGATCAGCGCCAGCATGGCGTTTTGCAGCCCTTCGGACACGCCGACCGTGATCAGGATTTCATCGCCGGGATCGTAGGCCACCCCGTACAGTTGGTGAATGTGCTCCGCAAGCGCCTCGCGGAGCTCCAACATGCCGGAATTGGATGTATATGCCGTGTATCCCTGCTTGATCGAGTCGATACCGGCCTGTCGAATCTGATCCGGGGTTACGAAGTCAGGCTCACCGATGCCCAGCGATACGACATCTTCCATCGTCGCAGCGATGTCAAAGAATCGGCGGATGCCTGACGGTGGAATTGACTGAACACGTTGGGATAAAAGCGAACGAGACATATAAAACTCCGCAGTTCCATAAAACAGGACGATCTTACCACAAGTTTGTGGGGGCTCAATCTACGTTCTGTCAACTAATATCACAACGTAAAGGTGCGCCAGCAATCGATAAGGCCTGTTGCAATGTATCGAACGTCGTAACAAGGCTCGCGTGGTGCGTAGCCATCGTCTGCAACAGCGCCTCGATGGCGGCGCGTTCACATTCGGCTACGTCGATCATGCGGTCGATCTCTGCTGATCGCGCGGGTAACGAAGTTTGGTGGTGCGTATATCGTCCAGCATCGCATCCGACGACCCCAACAAATGTTGTTTAGCGTCGATATACCATCGTTCCATACCATACCTCCATTGCGAATCACCGCTCGCCTCGCATCGCGCCGGAGGCGCGTCGCGCACATAACGTCCATCAAACCGACATGACGACACTCGCTCCACGGACAAAGCGATATGTTTTTAATGTCACGGGAGGTTGTACTGCATGTTGCGCGCCGACGTTCGGGCGCGATAAGCGTACACCCGATATACTGTTCATATGGTTCGACGTTCAGCCACTCATCCCACTCGCCATATCATCCGGCGCATCGCCGGTCTGGTGGTTGTGTTTGTCATGATCACCCTGGCCTACCTGGCGACCACCGACAATATCAATGTATGGCCGTACCGTAACACGCTCCAATATCATGTGGTGGGATGGTGGTCGTCGCTGCTCCCTCACAGGTCCGGTGGCATGGGAACCCTGGCAGGAACGGTGCGCGACCCGCAAGGTGCTCCTATCACGTTCGCAGAGGTGCTGGTCGCACAATCCGATGGCACACCCTGGTCGACGGAAACGAACAGCACAGGCCAGTTCAGCCTCGCCGTGCCAGCCGGATCGTATGTGCCGGTTGCGGGAGCGCCCGGATATGCCAACGTCGCCGTGCGGCGCTGGGGTTGGTTGCGCATCGGGGTCAGTGCGAACCAGACGACATCGCTCGCAGTCACCCTCGAACCCAACCAACCTCGTGCCATCGCCCCTATGGAATCCTGGCAGGTCGGCGTAGCGCGGGCGTTACAGGTCGCCGAGCCCATCCCCGCCGTCGCCGAGGAGCGGGTGATCAGCTACACCGTTGACAGTCACCCCAATCAGACGACGTTGTATTACACACCTGTCGGCGGCGAAAGCACGTTGCCGACATTGCTAACGGTGTATCCTGGTCCCGCCGATGGCTGGGCGAATGTATCGCTGACGCTGGCACAGGCGGGCTTTGCCGTGATCGCCACGGGTCCGGCTTATGCGCTGGACCTTGAACCGGATGTGGATGACCTCGAACGGCTGCTCGATAAGGTCAAGGCGGGCGAACTACCACGCGCCGACCCTGAACACATCGGAGTTTTAGGTGGCTCGTATTCCAGTCTGCATGTGTTCCGTCTGCTGGAGCGCGGTCGCACCGACATCGACTCGGCGCTGGTATTAGGACCACCCACCGATCTCTTTGAACTGCGCCGCCAGTTTGAGGCCGGAACATTCTTCCCACCCTTCGGCCTCGATCAGGCGTTGATCGCGCTTGGCATACCCGACCGCGCCCCCGAACGGTACTGGCGCTATTCGCCACGCTACCACGCCCGCGATTACAACGTGCCGATCATGCTGATCCATTCCAAGGCCGACGAAGTGGTGCCGTTCACCCAATCGCAACTGCTGGCTGACGAACTGGCACGGTTGGACAAACCGCACGAGTTGCACATCCTCGAAGGCATGGGACACTATCTGCTGGAGCCGAAACGAACGCCAGCCATCGACGACCTGTACCAAACGACGCTTGGCTTCTTCGACCGCACGCTTGCTCAAAACGCAGCAACAACGTTTCGCTAGTCATGGGGTTGGTGCTACACTAAACGCATGCCCGATGTACTTTCCATGGGAAACATGCTGGTCGAGATCATGCGTCCCGGCCTCGATCAACCGCTCGACACGCCCGGTCATTTCGTCGGGCCGTTTCCAAGCGGCGATACGCCAATCTACATTGACACTGTCGCACGACTAGGCCACACAACCGGCTTTATTGGTGCGGTGGGAGCCGACGATTTCGGTCGCTGTTTGCTCGAACGTTTCCAGCGCGACGGCGTAGACACCTCGCAGGTCGCCGTGCTACCCGACCATTCCACCGGCGTTGCCTTTGTCGCCTACTTTGGCGACGGAAGCCGCCGCTTTCTGTTTCACTGGCGGCACGCTGCCGCAGGTCAACTCGCGCCCGAACATGTATCGCCGCGGTATGTCGCCGCTGCGCGCTGGCTCCACCTCACCGGCATCAACCTCGCCGTGAACGAACGCTCACGGGCAGCGTGTCTGCGTGCATTGGAAGCGTTGCCCGACGACGCGCAGCTAAGTTTTGATCCCAATATCAGGCCCGAAGTCCTGGGCGTGGACGAGATTCGACGGCTCTGCGCTCCCGCCCTCGAGCGCGCCGATCTGGTGCTGCCAAGCCTCGGGGAAGCCGCGATGTTAACCGGAGCCGACACGGACGAGCAGGGATGCCGCATGCTTGCCGCCCAGGGCAAGATCGTGGTCTTGAAGCAAGGCGCACGCGGGTGCCGCATCTTCGCCGAGAAGGACGATATCAGCATTCCGACGTTCGCGGTCGAGGAAGTCGATCCGACCGGAGCAGGCGACTCGTTCTGCGCGGCCTTTACAGTCGCTATGCTCGAAGGAATGGACCTCGCTAGCGCCGGACGTTTCGCCAATGCCGTCGGTGCGCTGGCGGTCACGCGCACCGGACCAATGGAAGGAGCGCCGCTGCGCCACGAGGTCGATGCGTTTTTGGCAGCACACGAAAGGATAAATTGACGTGCGATTTGACGACATTTCGAACCTCCCCGCAGTCGGTTCTCTGGGCGATATGGACGCCGAGGAGTTTCGACGCCAGGGCTATCGTGTGATTGACTGGATCGCCGACTACATGGCGCATCCCGAACG
Organism: uncultured Chloroflexia bacterium; assembly: GCA_963790835.1. Classification (GTDB taxonomy): domain Bacteria; phylum Chloroflexota; class Chloroflexia; order Chloroflexales; family Kallotenuaceae; genus JBBSGA01. The sequence goes on along the minus strand of CAWBPU010000001.1, from coordinate 1,060,516 downwards.
CTATCCGGTGCTATCCGACGCCGCCCCCGGCGACATCAAAGCGGCGCTACCCACGCACGCCCCCGCAACCGCCGAATCCATGGACGACATTCTGCGCGACTTCGAGCGTACGATCCTCCCCGGTATCACCCATTGGAATCATCCGGCCTTCTATGCCTACTTCAGCATCAGCGGGTCGGGTCCCGGCGTCCTGGGCGAATTGCTCACCGCCGCCCTCAACGTCAATGGCATGCTCTGGAAAACATCGCCGTCGGCGACAGAACTCGAAGAGCGGGTCCTCGAATGGCTTCGCGACATGCTCGGTTTATCGCAGATATTCCGTGGTGTGATCGTTGACACCGCCTCCATCGCGACGATGACAGCGTTGGCAGCGGCACGCGAAAGCCTCGCGCTCGACATCCGGCAACGCGGCATGGCTGGACGCGACGATCTGCCGCGCTTGCGCGTTTATACCTCGGAACAGGCACATTCATCGGTCGAAAAAGGCGCAATTACGCTTGGATTCGGCCAGCAGGGCGTACGGAAGATCCCTGTGGACGCAGATTTCAGAATGGATGCCGAAGCGCTGGAAGCCGCCATCGTGGAAGATACAGCAGCCGGATGGTTACCTGTGTGCGTCGTCGCGACGGTGGGCACCACCAGCACGACCAGCATCGACCCCGTAGAAGCGATCGGCGAGATCTGCCGTCGCCATAATGTATGGCTGCATATCGACGGAGCCTATGGTGGGATTCCCGCTGTCGTACCGGAACTGCGGCATGTACTGGCGGGCAGCGAGTATGCCGATTCGCATCGTGGTCAACCCACACAAGTGGTTATTCACACCAATCGATTGCAGCGCCTTCTACGTGCGCGATCCCGACGTGCTACGCCGTGCCTTTAGCCTCGTGCCGGAATATCTGCGGACCGCCGAGCAGGACGTGACCAACTACATGGATTGGGGGGTGCAACTTGGGCGGCGCTTCCGCGCTTTGAAGCTGTGGATGGTCATACGGTACTTCGGCGAACAGGGTTTAGCTGATCGTATCCGCCATCACATCGCCATGGCTCAGGAGTTCGCCGGATGGGTCGACGACGCGCCCATGTTCGAGCGGCTAGCACCTGTGCCCTATAGTACGATCTGCTTTCGCGTGCATCCGTCTACCATCGACGACGAGCAAACGCTCGAACGCATCAACATGGCGGTTCTGGATGCGGTCAACCGTAGCGGGACCATGTACATCTCGCACACCAAGCTTGGCAACATCTATACCCTACGGCTCGCCATTGGCAACCTGCGGACGACATCGGCGCACATCGCGACAGCATGGCAGCAGATCCGGGAGGCTGCGCAGGCGGTTTTGGATGACGAGCCGAGCGTTATCATTACGCACTGACGCTCGTCGTCGCATGCTACAATAGTTGCCTGCTAAGCACGAAAAGCCTAGATGAAAACCTCAGCGACTGGCAGAAAGGCAACCATGCGAACCGCGACGACAAAAGCACAGCGCATACCAGGAGTCGATGCGGGAAACTCGCACCTGCGCGCACTCATTCTCGCGACCCTGCTTGTGACAATGATGCGTTTCGGCGCGTTCTGGGATGCACAGTGGCACTGGACGGTTGGGCGCGACTCGTTCTGGATTCCGCCGCACCTGATGATCTATAGCGGCACCGCGTTGATTGGTCTGCTCAGTCTGGTGATGGCATGGCGTAGCAGCATGCGACGCGGTGCAATGCTACCGATTTTTTGGAGTTGGATCACCCAACTTTTTGGCGTCGTGCTGCTGGTCAGCGCCGCGCCGTTCGACGATCTGTGGCACCGACGTTACGGCATCGACGTGACGATCTGGAGTCCGCCGCATCTGCTTGGCGTTCTGGGCTCGTGCGTCATCGCGCTAGGTATTTTCAGCGGGTGGGCACTCGAATGGCAGCAAGGCGTTGATCCTCGGCGCACGCGTGCAGCGATACGGGGTCTCGTCTGGACAACCGCAATTGTCGTATCACTGCTCAACTTCGCGCTCATCCCCGCGACACGCTGGGGCGTCGTGCAGCCCGCTGCGCCTGTACTCTATATGGTGCTTGGACCGCTCCTTATTCCCGGCATCTTCATCGCTCTCGGCTGGGTCACCGGGCGTATGTGGCCTGTTCTGTTCGTGCTGGTGGTGCTGGTGGTGATGCGGCTCCTCGACCAGCAACTATGGGACTATGGCACACGAAGTGTCGTTCCAGCCTGGGGGCAAAGCCGTACGCCGTATCGATACGACCTGGTTCGATTGGCATTTCTGGCTCCACGTCGTCCTTAACGCCGTCGCTGCGGTCACCGTGTTTGCGTTCACGGGCAGTTGGTGGATCCGGCGTCGTGTCCTGGGCGCCACCCTCACAGGCCTCGCAGCAGGATTCATGATCTATAGTGCCACCGCTGCGCTCAGCAGCGGCCTGGTCGTTCGTACGCTCCAATTCGTGGATCAGGGGCAGAACGGCCTGGACTTTCATACCGAAAGCGACCTGCTGGTAGGGTTAGTACGCGACAGTCAGGTCGCGCCGTGGGGATGGGCGCTGATCTGTGGCGCACTCAGCGGCATCAGCGGCTACATCCTGGTACGCTTGATCCGGCGCACGGGGCGCACCCAACTCACCAGCACCGTCCATATCGCGCCGCGCAGCCGAACGTCGCCTAACCGACGACCGACACCTGCCCGTCGCCCCACGAATGCACATGTCGACTGAACAAAAGATCGAAGAACTCCGCCGCCGCCGTGCGCTTGCAGCAACGACCGAGCCGACCGCAACAGCCAAACAGCACGAACGGGGCAAGGGGACCGCTCGCGAACGCATCGATGCCCTGCTCGATCCCGGCTCGTTCGTCGAACTCGATGCCTTCGCCGTCCATCGCGCCCACCAGTTTGGACTCGACCGCCGCAAGCCGCTGGGCGATGGCGTGATCACCGGACACGGTACCATCGACGGGCGTCCCGTCTGCATCTTTTCGCAGGACTTCACCGTCTTTGGTGGCTCGCTCGGCGAAGTCTTTGCCGAAAAGATCGTCAAGGTCATGGACCTGGCGCTCCGTATGGGCGTGCCCTGCATCGGCATCAACGATTCGGGCGGGGCACGGATTCAAGAGGGTGTCGTCGCGCTGGGTGGCTATGCCGAAATCTTCTACCGCAATGTGATCTCGTCGGGTGTCATCCCGCAGTTGTCGATCATCGCCGGACCGTGCGCGGGCGGCGCGGTGTATTCGCCCGCTATCACCGACTTCATCCTGATGGTCAAGGGTACATCGCAAATGTTCATCACCGGGCCCGACGTGATCAAAACGGTGACGGGCGAAGAGGTCGGATTCGACGAACTTGGCGGGGCGCTGACGCACAACACGCGCTCAGGAGTGGCGCACTTCGCCGCCGACGACGAGGCTGCGTGTTTCGAGCAACTCCGCACGCTGCTGTCGTTCCTACCGCTCAACAACATGGAAGACCCGCCCTATGTTGTTCCGAGCGACGATCCTGAGCGTGCGGACGAGGTGCTGCAAACGATCATCCCCGATTCACCCAAACGTCCTTATGACATGAAGGCGGTCGTGGCGAGTATCGTGGATGATGGGTTCTTTTTTGAAACACAGGCGTTGTGGGCGCAAAATCTGATTACCGGACTGGCACGGCTCGATGGCAATGTGGTCGGCATCGTCGGCAACCATCCGATGCACCGTGCCGGAACACTCGACATCGACGCATCGACCAAGGGCGCACGCTTTGTGCGCTTCTGCGATGCCTTCAATATCCCGATTGTTACCTTCGTGGACGTTCCTGGCTTTCTGCCGGGAACCGAGCAGGAGTATGGCGGGATTATCCGGCACGGTGCGAAGCTGCTGTATGCGTATTGCGAGGCAACCGTGCCGAAACTGACGGTGATCACGCGCAAAGCCTACGGTGGTGCCTACGATGTTATGGCGTCCAAACATATACGCGCCGACTTCAACTTTGCGTGGCCGACCGCCGAGATCGCCGTGATGGGCGTCGAAGCGGCTGTACGGGTAATATTTCGGCGCGAACTGGCCGAAGCCGAGGACCGTACGCAACGTGAGGCGGAACTGACCGCCGATTACCAGCAGCGTTTTGCCAATCCCTACGTTGCCGCCGAACGCGGCTATATAGACCAGGTGATCGAGCCACGCGAAACGCGTGCAGCGTTGATCAAGGCGTTGCGTCTGGCACGCTCGAAACGTCAAAGTCTACCATCGCGTAAGCATGGTAACATTCCGCTGTAGGAGGAACCAATTGAGTTGGTTCCCGCGTGGGAGCGACGTGCGACATCGCTTGCACACGCCGCAAAGCCTACTACTGGAGGTACCAGCGATGGCATTCCTCGACGATGATCTAGAAGTCACCACGCGCACCGAGCAGGGTGTGACGATCATCGACCTGAAGGGCGATGTGACGACGTTCGCCGACGCGAAGATCACGGAGGCCTATCGCTCGGCGACGGCGGCTGGCGCGAAACGCATTGTGCTTAACTTTCGCCGTAGCGACTACATCAACAGCGCCGGCATCGCGATCCTGATCCGAATCGTGACCGAAGTCAATCGCGCCGGACAAAAGCTGGCGATGAGCGGCTTGAACGACCATTTCCAGAAGATTTTCCGCATGGTTGGCTTATCGCAATACGCCGACATCTACGACGACGAAACACAAGCCATCGCCGCGCTATCTCAGCCGGCCTGATATGAGAAACACAACACACATGGCAACACACGGATTAATTGAGCGGCTGGCGCAAGCCGCCGCCGATGATACAACCGAACAGGTAGGGGAATACGCCCGGCTCGATCTCGGGCGGACGCATCGCAAAGGCGTGCCCGAAGTCGTTCTGGCGGAACGTAAGACACCTGAGCAGACCGTCGGCATCGTCCAGCGCATGCTTGCCGCCACGGGACTGGCAATCGTCAGTCGGGTTCCTGCCGCAACGGTCGCCGAGCTTCAGAACACGCTCGACGCGACGGTTACGTGGGAACGCGGCACCGCTGACCGCGTGATCGTGCTGCGAACGCCAGCGTACCAGCAACCGCCCCACCGTGGGGATGTCGGCATCATTTCGGCAGGCACATCGGACCTCCCGGCAGCCGACGAAGCAGCGGCGGTGTGCCGCGCCATGGGCTGTCCGGTTTTTATGGTGACGGATGTGGGTGTCGCGGGGTTGCATCGCCTGTTCGAGCCGCTCCGCGCCATGCTCGACCACGGTGTAGGAGCGATCATCGTGGCAGCCGGTATGGACGGCGCGCTGCCCTCGGTGATCGCCGGACTGGTCGATGTTCCGGTCGTCGGACTACCGACGGCGGTCGGCTATGGCATGGGCGGCAACGGCGAGGCAGCGCTGATGAGCATGCTCCAAACCTGTGCGCCCGGTCTGGCGGTGGTCAACATCGACAACGGCGTGGGAGCAGGCGCGATGGCGGCACTGATCGCAAGGCAAGCCCTGCGTCCAGAGCCACACGCCGCATCCGACGCCTGACAAAAGCGAGCGGATGGGCGCGTTGCCCATCCGCTCATGCGTTCATCCCTGGCGACGTGCCGCCAGCAAGGTGTTCCGCAACAGCATCATGTTCGTCACAGGGCCGGTGCCACCAGGGACCGGCGTGATGGCACTGGCGAGCGGCGCGACGCCTTCGTAATCAACATCACCACACAACGTGCCTTCGGCATCCACATTAATTCCAAAATCGATAACAACCGCCCCCGGCTTGATCATCGACGCATCGACCATGCGTGCACGCCCGATTGCCACAGCTACGATATCGGCTTCACGCACAACCGCCGCCAGATCAGGGGTGCGCGAATGGCAGACCGTGACGGTCGCGTGTTGCGCCAGCAGCATCAACGCCATCGGCTTGCCCACGACGTTCGAGCGTCCGACGACGACCGCTTTGCGTCCCGCCAGCGCGATTTCGTAATGACGCAAAATTTCCATGCCACCGGCGGGCGTATTGGGAACCAGGCTCGGCAGCCCCTGTGCGAGCCGTCCGAGATTTGCCGGATGCAAGCCATCGACATCTTTTTCGGGTCCCAGCGTCTCGATTACGGCAGCAGCGTCGAGTTGTGACGGAAGCGGCATCTGGACGATCACCCCATCGACGTTGGCATCATCGCGCAAGGCCACGATCGCCTGCTCCATCTCTGCCGCGCTGATCGTTTCATCGAACAAACGGTGCTCGAAGGTCATCCCGGTGTTGGCACATGCCCGTCCGATCGCCCGGATGTACGAGCGTGACGCTTCGTTCGCGCCCACTTCAACGGCGACCAGCGATGGCGCTCGTCCGCGTTGGGCGCTGAACACATCCACACCTTCTTTTATTTCGGTTCGGAGCGCGGCAGCAACCGCACGTCCATCCAGCACAAATGTCATGAAATATAATTTCCTTCTATCAAAAGCTCGTGCGGCAATTGTACCAGCGACCACGGCGCGATCCACATCCCGGATATACCAGCATTGGTATAATCAACATAGCGTATGCCGTTGACGCCACGAATGCTTGCACAACCAAAGATGCGGCGAGTACCATCCGGCTCGTCCAAAGGTCATAAAGGAAACAGTCCATGACACAATCGACGCTGACCCTGCTTGGTCTTGGACCGGGCGATCCCGCCCTCCTCACGCAAGCGGCTGTCGCGCACTTATCCTCGATCAACACACTGGTATTGCGAACCGCGATCCATCCGACGGTGGCAAGCCTGCCCGCGCATCTACACGTCTCGTCCTTCGACGACTTGTACGAACGGGCGCCCAACTTTGAAACGATCTACCGGACGATCGCGGACCAGCTAATCGCACGCGTAGAAGCGGGCGAGAACGTCACCTACGCAGTGCCAGGACATCCGCTGGTCGCCGAAGCGACAACTCGGCACATCCTGGCTGCAGCCCGCGAGCATGGCCTAGAAACACGTATCATCGCCGGACTATCGTTCATCGAGCCCGTCTGCGAGGCGCTCGGCATTGATCCGTTCGATCGTGGGATGCAAATGCTGGACGCGCTCGATCTACAGGCACCAGCGGACGCACCCTGGAACAGCGGCAACGCCTGGATCGATTACCATGGCGATGCGTCCTACGAGGCACCCGTCGTCCCGTTTCCACTTGTGCCGACCCGCCCAACATTGCTGTCGCAACTCTATAATCGTCGTGTCGCATCGGAAGCCAAACTTACACTCCTGCAGCGCTACCCCGCGACGCATCCAGTAACACTAGTTAGCTCGGCAGGCATAGCTGGACGAGCACATGTGCGGACGGTGCCGCTGGCGGAACTTGACCACCAACCCGACCTCGATCATCTGACCGTGGCCTACCTGGGAGGGCTTGAACCGCTCGCCGACCTGCGTAGTATGGAAGGCAACCTGTACGTGATCGCACGGCTGCTCGGTCCGGGCGGCTGCCCATGGGATCACGAACAAACGCACACGTCGCTCCGTCCCTTCTTACTCGAAGAAACCTATGAAGTGCTGGAAGCGCTCGATGAAGGCGACATGGCACATCTCAGCGAAGAGATGGGCGACGTTCTGTTGCAAATCCTGCTCCATAGCGAGATGGCGCGTCAGTCCGGCACCTTCGATTTCAGCGACGTGCTGGCTGAACTCGCGGCGAAGCTGATTCGCCGCCACCCGCATGTGTTTGGCAAAACCGAAGTCGCTGGAAGTTCGGACGTATTGCGCAACTGGGAATCGATCAAGCGCGAAGAACGTGCTGGCATTGAAGCCGCACCGAAAGGACTGCTTGATGGACTACCCCGCGATCTGCCCGCGCTGGCTGCCGCACAGAAACTTGGCAACAAGGCTGCCCGCACCGGATTTAACTGGGAGGAGATCGAAGGTGTCTGGGCTAAGCTACACGAGGAACTTGAAGAACTCGCCGCCGCACCGCCGGACGAGCGCGCCGAGGAGTTCGGCGATGTCCTGTTCGTGCTGGCACGCCTCGCGGACTGGTACGGGTTCGATGCAGAATCAGCGGTGCGTGGCGCAAACCTGAAGTTTCGCCGCCGCTTCGCTGCCCTGCAGCAGGAATCAGCGGGGCGTCCGCTCGAACAGATGACTACAGCCGAACGCGAGGCCTTATGGAATCGAGCCAAACATGCCTGAACCAATGACCTTGCACGTCGATGATATCGTACAGATGCGAAAAACGCATCCGTGCGGCGGCAACACCTGGCGTATTGTCAGGGTTGGCGCCGACATCGGCATCCGATGCCTGTGCTGCTCGCGCAAAGTGCTGCTGCCACGCAGCGAGTTCGAGCGCCGCGTCAAGCGCATCGTAGAATCCGCGCCGGAGCCGTCATGAACTACCGACAGGTACGCTGGTGGCTTGGACTGGTCGCCACGACGTTGTGCATCCTTACATGGTCACCCACACTGGCGCAACGCACCGCCCCGTTGTACCGTGTCACGCTCGACCACGGGATAACACCACCATCGATCAGCTTCGTGCAACGTGCGTTGCAAGAGGCGGTCTCGGCGGATGCCAGTACGTTCATCGTCCAAATCACAGATAGCGGCTCGGTGCTTGGCTCTGCCTGGACACTTGCACGGGCATTGCATGATGCTCCAATTCCAGTTGTCGTGTGGATCGGTCCCGGTCCGGTCGCCGGTGGACCATCAGCCGCCTTGTTGCTCGCCGCTAGCGACATCGCCGTGATGGCTCCTGGTTCGAGCGCAGGGTTCGCTTATCCCTTAGCCAGCACTCCAGCGGGATTTTCGAATCAGACACGGCAACTGTTGGTCGACGACGTCGTGCGCGAGGTCGCGAACTGGCAAAGCGAGCATGGGCGGAACCAGGAATGGCTGGAACGCGCCGTGCGTTCGGGCGCGATCCTCGACGCCGAACGCGCGCGGTCGCTCGACCCGCCTGTGATCGACCTGATCGCATCCTCGTTCGACGAACTACAGCTTGGGTTGACTGGACGACAGATAGCCGACGGCACTGATGAACCTCGCACGCTGGATACCATGGGAGCGCAGGTTGTCACCGTCGAACCTACGCTACTAGAAACGCTCCGCCAACTGCTCGCCGTGCCGACGATCGCGTTCATCCTATTCGTGATTGGGGCGATCGCCATCTATCTGGAATTGGCTAATCCAGGCATTGGCGTCCCTGGCGTTGCGGGAGTCGTGCTGGTGCTGGCAGCGTTTTATGGTTTCTTCCAGGCCGACGTCAGACCACTCGCGGTCATCATGCTGGCGGGAGCGGTGGCACTCATTGGCCTTGAACACGTTGTAATGTCTCACGGCGCACTCAGCGTTGGGGGCATCATTCTTCTCGTCGCGGGCGCGTTGTGGCTAGTCGATCCCACGAGGACGCCTGGCTTCGGTGTCGCGCCTTTCGCCATCGTCGGTATGTCGCTGCTGATCGGCGGCGCAGTTGTGGCACTTGTTACAATGGTGCTGCGTGTACAAACACGCACCCCAACCACTGGCGCGGAATCCATGATCGGTCAGATCGCCGAAGTACGTCGCCCACTTGATCCTGAAGGCATGGTGTATCTTCAAGGTGCGTTATGGTCGGCATGGTCGGACGAAGGACCGATACAGAACGGTGAACTGGTCGAAATCGCCGGAATCGAAGACCTACGATTGTACGTTCGTCGCATAACGGAACCACAATCCATGAATGAAAAAGTATAAAAGGTGGATGCAATGTTAACACTTATCTGTACCGGTGGTTTCTTTTTTGTCGTCATCATGTATCTGTTCGCATCAATCAGGATCATCCCTGAATATGAGCGCGGCGTCATCTTTCGCATCGGTCGGCTGGTCGGCGCACGCGGGCCCGGCATCTTCTTCGTGTGGCCTCCCCTGGAACGCATGATTCGGGTGGACACTCGTGTCGTGACGATGGACATTCCATCGCAGGAAGCCATCACACTCGACAACGTGACGCTTAAAGTTAACGCGGTGCTGTACTTCAGGGTCATCAACCCGGACAAAGCAGTGGTCAACGTGGTCGATTACATCCGAGCGACCATGCAGATCGCCCAAACGACCGTGCGTAGCGTTGTGGGCAAGGTCGAATTGGATACAGTTCTGGCGGATCGCTCGCAACTTAACGCCGAGATTCAGCAGATCATCGACGAGCAGACCGAGCCGTGGGGCGTGAAAGTGACGATCGTTGAAATCAAGGATGTGGAACTGCCGCAGCAGATGCAGCGTGCGATGGCGCGACAGGCCGAGGCCGAGCGTGAAAAGCGTGCGAAGATCATCCTCGCCGAAGGTGAATTTTTGGCGTCGCAGCAGCTTGCCAACGCGGCGCATGTGATCGCCAGCGAGCCGATCACCCTGCAACTACGCTACCTACAAACGCTGACCGAGGTCGCGACCGAGAAGAACTCGACGATTCTATTCCCGTTCCCGATGGATATCGTCAAGCCATTCCTGGAGATGATGGGACCTGGTGAGCCACGCGATTCCCGTCCACTGCCGACGACACCACTAACGCAGGAACCACCCACACCCGATAGCGTCTACGAAGCACCCAAGGAGTAAGCTCCTATTCGTGACGCGTATCCTCATCCAATGGAAAGCGGCTAAAGGGCTGGATTTTCTTCAGTCCTTTAGCTCTGGGTAGCGTCCACGCAGGTCGTTCCAACGCACCTTAAGCACATCGCCGAAATTACGCACCGAATCCTCGAACGGGTCGACCTTCGTTTCATCACCGTAGCGCCACAACACAGGCACCTCACGCACCTGTAAGCCCCACTTACGCGCCAGGAACAGCACCTCAACATCGAAGGCCGTGACGGCAGGACCGCGCACGCTGCCAGCATTGTCGCCATACAATTGCAGGGAGCGAAAGATGCGTTGAGCGGCTTCCTGCGAGAACGCTTTGAAACCACATTGGGTATCCTGCACGCCGCCGACGGCAACTACTCGCACCAGCATATTGAACACGCGCCCCATCAGATGGCGATACCACGGTTCGCCGATTCGCTTCGCGCCCATTCCTTCGCGTGACGCGATCACCACGTCGTCGCCCGCTTCCAAAAACCTGTGGAACGTCGCCCATTCTTCGAAGGGCACTGCCAGATCAGCGTCGGTAAACAACACAAATCGAGCCTGGGAATCCAATATGCCAGTCCGTACCGCCACCGCTTTGCCGCGATGATCATTACGAATAACTCGTAATGCAACCACACCATTGCCATTTTCGACGGGTGGCACGTCAAACGATTCGACCAACGCGATCGTGCCATCGGAACTACCGTCGTCGACGACGATAATCTCGCTCCGGTAGGGTTGCTCTTGCAAAAAATCAACGATCGATGTGAGCGTTGACGGCAAGCGTCGTTCTTCGTTATACGCCGGGATGATGACCGATACAGTTAGATTCATAAATTATCTTTTATCAGCTACCCAGATAACGTGTAAAGTGCTGGAGTGACGCCCGACTGGTGCGGCGCTTCCTGATGAACAGTGGCAACGCCCGCACCCCGGCAAACTGTCCGCGCAACCGCGCCCGCGCCGCCGCACCGCGCCAGTTCACCAGCGCGTCCCAGGCGATCGTGGCCTGATCCGCCACGAACGATAGCAAGAAGCGAAACATCAGTGGTGCAGGCATATTTTTCACCCAGACCGTAATGATATTTCTGCCAACATAGTAACTAGCCAGTGTGCCACCGCCCGTCGCACTTACCTTATGATACACGACAGCATGGGGCACGAACACCGTGCGTATGTTCGCCAAACGCGCACGAAGGTTGAGATCGACATCTTCACAGTACATAAACAGGTCGGTGTCGAAAATCTCGCCGTCATTAGCCAACGCATCAAGTGCCGACCGCCGATACGCAGCGGCTCCGGCACATGGTCCCCAGACCTCGGCAACCGCATCGTATTGACCGTGGTCACGCTCCCATACCCCACGGTTGAAGGGACGTCCGTTGCCTCGGTAGCCGTCTCCGGCAGAATGAATATGGTCGCGCTGGTCGAACAAACAAAGCTTACTCGCAGCGAAGTCGTAGTGTGGGTAACGCTCTAACATACCGATCAAGCGTTCGAGCCAGTATGGATCGGCCTCAGTATCGTTATTGAGCAACACCACGAAGGGCGCGGACGTTGCAGCGAGCGCCGCGTTAAGGGTAATCGTCAGTCCCTCGTTACGTTCACGGGCAAGTACGCGTACTTCGGGATACTGCTCTCGGAGCAACAGCAACGAACTGTCGGTCGAGCCGTCGTCTACCACCGTACACACAAAATCCTGGCGAGTTTGCGCCCGCAAGGCATCCAGACACGCTGGTAACAGATGTGCACCGTTGTAGGTAGGCACGATCACGTCGATCGTCATGAGGCAGACTGGTCGCGTTGAAGGAACCGCGCCAGGGCATCCTGCCATGGCGCGAGGACGATACCGTGGTCGCGTCCGACGGTATTATGCAGCGGTGCGAACGGCGGCGGTGTGCTGGCACGCTGGTATTCGGCGAGCTTAATCGGTTCCACGGGCGTTTGCATACCTGCCTGGAGCAATATTTCACACGCGAATTCATATCGCGAACAATATCCCTGATTCACAAAGTGAAATGTACCATGCACAGGGTCGTGAACCAACCGCGCCACAGCGGCGGCGACATCCTCGGCATAACTCGGATTGCCGATCTCGTCGGCGACGACGCGCAACGAGGGACGTTCCGCTGCAAGGCGCAGAATCGTGCGAACGAAATTGCGCGGCCCCCCAAAAACCCAGGAGGTGCGAACGATTGAGTATTGGGAGAGCAATTCGCGCACGAAGAACTCACCCGCCACCTTGGAACGAGCATAGGCGTTGATCGGCGCGCTGTGATCCCATTCGTAATATGGCTCGGTGCTGGTGCCGTCGAAAACCTCGTTCGTGCTAATGTAGATCAGCGGCACATCGAGTTGGCGACAGGCGAGCGCAACATGACGGGTTCCCAGGGCATTCACCGTATAGGCACGTTCGGGGTCACGGGCACAGCCATCGACATCAGTCCAGGCCGCTGGATGAATCACAATATCGGGTCGGGCGGCGACAATATGATGTTGCACCCGTGGGTCAGTGATGTCTAACGTCGCCGAACTGGTCGCGATGACATCGACCTGGGATTGCAAAACACTTTGGATGGCTGCGCCAACCTGCCCGGTTGCGCCAGTTATTAGCACACGCACGATATTGTTTCCACTGCTATACGAGGCTGGCATGGTAATGGTACAAGGTGCTGGCTGTCAAACGTCCTCGGGCTTTTTGCGGTCGCCCGCCCGGTATGATATACTCCATCAACGGCGCTTTGCGCCGATTTCGCACATCTTCTGACTATGGCACGGTTCTGCCACTTTGCTGTGGTACGGTCATAGGTTGAGGAAGATGGAGGTTAAAGAAAGGGTTACACAGTTGGCACAAGCACAGCTAGAAGCCCAGCAGCGCGTCGTTTCGATGCGCGAATTGCTGGAGGCGGGCGTCCATTTTGGTCATCAGACAAAGAAATGGAACCCGAAGATGCGTCCGTATATCTTCACGGACCGCAACGGCATCCACATCCTCGACCTTCAACAGACGCTTCCGGCAATGCAGCAGGCCTATGATTTCGTCGCCGATCTGACAGCACGCGGACAAAAGCTTTTGTTCGTCGGCACCAAGAAGCAGGCTGCGAACATCATCATGGAAGAAGCAGCACGTGCCGGTCAGTTGTCCGTTACGAACCGCTGGCTTGGCGGTACACTGACGAACTTCACGACGATCAAGGCGCGCTTGCAGCACCTGGCACAACTCGAAGCACGCCGCGACCGTGGCGAGTTCGAGCGACTGACCAAGGCTGAAGGGCTACGATTGGAAGACGAGATCACCAAGCTCAACCGCGTCTTCGGCGGGTTGAAGCAGATGGATCGTGTGCCAGCCGCAATGTTTATCGTCGACCCCCACCGTGAAACCCTTGCGGTCGCGGAAGCCCGCAAGCTCGGCTTGCCGGTGCTGGCTATGGTCGATTCGAACTGCAACCCTGACGTGATCGATGTTGTCATTCCTGCGAACGACGACGCGATCCGTGGTATCCGCCTGATCGTCAGCAAGATCGCCGACGCCGCTATCGAAGGACAGCAGCGCCGCCAGTCTCGCCACGAAACCAACGAAGAACCGGCGGGAGATCGCTAACGGAATCGATGTAAGGCCGGGTCAGGGCTCCTGCTCCCAGGCAGCATCGCTATAAATAAACGACAAATACTGCGGGAGGGCTGGCGGTCGGACGAACATCCGACCTTCCGTAACTCCCGCTTTTGGTGCGGTATAACACAACGATAGGTCGTAGCAATACGGCGCACGTCGTTGAAGGAGAAAAAAATGGCGACGAAAATGGAAGCAATTCGGGAACTCCGTGAGCGTACAGGTGCTGCAATGGCAGAGTGCAGCAAAGCCTGGATCGAATCAGAAGGTGATATCAATAAAGCATTGCTGATCCTCAAGGATCAGGGTGCGAAGATCGCCGGAAAGAAGGAAGGCCGCGAAGTTGGCGAAGGCCGCATTGAAACCTACATCCACACCGGCAACCGTGGTGGTGCGATGGTCGAACTGAAGTGCGAAACCGACTTCGTTGGTCGTAACGAAGCCTTCATCCAACTGGCCAAGGACATCGCGCTCCATGTATATGCAGCCAAACCGCGCTATCTAAACCGCGAAGATGTTCCCGCCGAAGCGCTCAACGCGCCTGACGTGAACTCACCTGAGCAATACTACGAAGACTATGTGTTGCTCGACCAGCCCTTCGTGCGGAATCCGAGCCAGACGATCAGCCAGATGATCACTGACACGATCGGCAAAACTCGCGAAAACATCATGATCGGTCGCTGGGTTCGCTTCGAGATCGGCGCGTAGTGATGTAAAAGGGAGTGAAGTTGCGGAAGTAACTCCACTCCCTTTTATTACGCACAAACTACACAGGCTCAGGACGACACTGTTGTTCGCGCTTGCTGTACTAGGCTGTTAGCCTACGAAGCCTATGAATGCCTTCGTAGTGAGGAAAGCGCATGAGCGAAGTTAAATACAAACGCATCTTGCTCAAACTGAGCGGAGAGGCACTGGCTGGCGAGCGCGGACATGGCGTAGATGCGAACGTCGTGAGTTACATTGCACGCGAAATCCAGGCCGTGCTGGCGCAGGGCGTGCAAGTCGCAGTCGTCCTCGGCGGCGGCAATTTCTGGCGCGGCGCTCCGGCAATCGCAGAAGGCATGGACGCACCTCAGGCCCATTACGCTGGGATGCTCGCCACGATCATCAATGCGTTGGCGCTCCAGGACGCCCTCGAACGCCATGGGATTTTCACCCGCGCCTTGACTGCCATTCAGATGAATGAGGTAGCCGAACCGTATGTTCGCCGTCGTGCGACGCGCCACATGGAAAAAGGTCGTGTGATCATCCTGGCAGGCGGCACCGGTAACCCCTACTTCACCACAGACACTGGAGCGGCGCTGCGAGCGGCTGAACTTGACGCCGACGTTATCCTGATGGCGAAGAACGGTGTGGACGGCATCTATGATTCCGATCCACGGCGCAACCCGGACGCCCGCAAGTTCGATCACATCACCTATCTGGATGCGATCAATCGTGGCTTACAGGTCATGGACTCGACAGCGCTGACGTTCTGCATGGATAATAAGATACCGATCATTGTTTTCGATATGTTCGAGCCGTCGACTGCTGCCCGGATCGTAGCCGGGGAACACCTTGGGACGATGGTCAGCAACGAGGCTTGAGAGAGGGGGCGTATGGTTAAAGATACACTCGAACAAACAGAAACGAAGATGAAGAAGTCGGTCGAAGCACTTCATCATCACCTCGCCAGCGTTCGCACGGGCCGTGCATCGCCAGCCTTGCTCGATCAGGTGCAAGTCGAGTATTACGGGTCGAATATGCCCATCAGTCAGCTTGCCAACATTTCGGTGCCGGAAGCTCGCATGCTGACGATCCAGCCATGGGATCAGACCGCGATCAAAGCCATTGAAAAAGCGATTCAGAATGCCAATCTTGGTCTCAATCCCACCAACGATGGGCGCATGATCCGGTTGGCCATCCCATCACTGACCGAGCAGCGTCGCAAGGATCTGACCAAAACTGTGCGGAAAGAGGTCGAGGAGTCCAAAATCTCGTTGCGTAACCTGCGCCGCGATGGACAGACCGAGCTCAAGAAGCTAGAAAGCGACAAGCAGATCAGCGCCGACGATCTCAAGCGGGCGCAGGAGAAGCTCCAGGAACTGACGGACCGCTTCACGCGGGAGCTGGACATCATCGGTGCGGCTAAAGAAGCCGAGGTCATGGAAGTCTAGCATCATTCCCGTATTACCTATGATCCCGGGAGCCAGCCATGCGGGCTGGCTCCCACAGCGTACAAATGCGCTCATTCGGATGGACCATGGCAATCCCGCAACATATCGCGATCATTATGGATGGCAACGGTCGATGGGCGCAGCGGCGTTCCTTGCCACGCCATGCCGGTCATCGCGCCGGAACCGAAAACATACGACAGATCGTTCGGGATTGTAAGGAAGTCGGCGTCGCCTACCTGACCCTATATGCCTTTTCGACCGAAAACTGGTCACGGCCAACGCTTGAAGTTCGCGGCCTGATGACGATTCTGGGCGAATTCATCGACCGTGAAACCGACGCGCTCCATCAGGAGGGTGTACGCATACGGCATCTGGGTAGCACGGATGGACTGTCCGAGCGCTTGAAACGTAAAGTTAAACATGCTGTCGATGTCACAGCATCCAACACCGCGCTTACACTTGCAGTCGCGTTCAATTATGGAGGACGCGCCGACATCGTACAGGCTGCCCGTTGGATTATGACACATGCGTCCTCACCCGAAGATGTAACGGAGCAATCCATCACCGATCACCTATACACGCAAGGAATGCCGGACCCTGACCTGATCGTGCGAACAGGCGGCGAGTTTCGCCTGTCCAACTTCCTGATCTGGCAAGCGGCCTACTGCGAGTATTACAGTACAAACGTCTTGTGGCCTGATTTCCATGTTGAAGACTTGCGGAAAGCGATCAATGCCTACGAACAGCGCCACCGACGTTTCGGAGCACTCCCTAACGAACCGACTAACACAAAGTAATCTAGCCCAGCGTATCCTGAGTGCAGCGGTGCTGATACCGCTCCTCGCGATCACGGTATGGCTCGGCGGCATCTGGTTCGTGATGGTCGCGGGTGCCTCCATGTTGCTGGCGCTCTATGAGACATACCAGATGTTCGTACACGCGGGTCACTCCCCGCGCCCCATCGGATATGCCTGTGCGTTGGCCTTCTTCGGAACGGCTGCAATTCAGTCGCGCCTCAATACCGACCTGACCGGCCTGGCGCTCTTTCTGGCGGTCGCGGTATCGCTCGCCGCCGAGATTCCGCGCAAGCACCGTGAAGACGCCCTGTTATCGTGGGCGCTCACACTCGCTGGTGCCCTGTATGTTGGATGGCTACTATCGCACTTCCTGCTGTTGCGCCAGATCGACCAACCTTTGTCGCCCGCCCCGCTTGGCTGGCTACGACTGGACGCAGGCGCTGCCTGGATCGTGTTCGCCATGACTATCACCTTCATCAGCGATACCTCGGCCTACGTTGTCGGTCGCATGCTGGGACGACACCAGATGGCACCGTACATCAGCCCCAAGAAAAGCTGGGAAGGCGCAATTGGCGGCTTGATTGGAGCGACCGCTGCGGGAGCAGTATTGATCGTCCTGATGGGATTGCCTATCTCACTGCTAATGGGTGCGTTGCTGGGTGCCATCGGTAGCATCGCGGGACAAACCGGCGACCTCGCGGAATCACTCCTCAAACGCCAGGTCGGCATCAAGGATTCGGGGCATTTGATCCCAGGACATGGTGGCCTGCTCGACCGTGCCGATAGCCTGCTTTTCACGGTTCCAACCCTTTATTATGTCGTGCGGTGGTTGACGGCCTGATCCATATTAGGTACACTGCCGACATCGCCGTGCGCCGACCACTTCTCGCCGCCGACGCCCATTTCATCACCAGGTAAGTATTACCGTGGTAGGAGGAGAAGTATGTCGTTAGACTGGCTGTGGTACCTTTCGGTCATACCAGCGCTCGGTTTTCTCATCTTCGTTCACGAACTCGGACACTTCGTCACCGCGATCCGTATGGGCATCAAAGTCGAGGAGTTCGGCTTCGGCTATCCTCCCCGCATGTTGACCCTGTTCCGGTATCGCGGGATTCCTGTCACACTCAACTGGTTGCCGTTGGGTGGTTTCGTGCGTATGGCCGGCGAGGAAGGAAACTACAACTCTGAGGGCAGCCTGGCGCAGGCACCGCCCTGGCGCAAGATTCCGGTGATGGCAGCAGGATCGATCATGAACCTGCTGACGGCAATCGTGCTGTTTTCGATTATCGCTATGGTTGGTCAACCTGATCAGGTTGGTCCGGTGACGGTCGTCAGCGTCCTCGAGAATAGCCCGGCGGCACAGGTGCTTCGCACTGGCGATGTAATCCTGAAACTCAATGGACAAACGATTGATTCACCCGCGATATTGCGTAAACTGACCACCGAACGTCTGGGACAAGAAACCGCGCTGGATGTCCAAAGTGTCAATACGTCGAACGTCACCGAGATAAAAACCGTGACGATTCGTCCACGCTTGCCTGAAGAACGCGGCCCGAATGAAGGTGCGTTAGGTATTCAGATCGAAGTTCCCGCCGATAAAGTTACCTCAGTGCGCTATATCGATAAAGTCGATCCACTTCAGGCGATCATCAACGGCACGACCCAAACCTTTACCTTCCTTTATATGATGCTGGCGGGTCTGGGCACGCTGTTACTATCGCTTCTCGGCCTCGCGCAAAGCCCACAGGGCGGCATGGCTGGACCCATCGGTATCACACGCCTGACCGGCGAGATCGCTCAACGCGGCGGCTTGCTGCCATTGATGGATTGGACCGCCATCCTTAGTGTCAATCTGGCGTTGATCAACCTCCTGCCGCTCCCCGCGCTCGACGGAAGCCGCATCGTGTTCGCTCTGATCGAGTGGGTACGCGGCGGCAAGAAAGTGCCGCCGGAGCGTGAAGCGATGGTGCACGCCGTCGGCATGATGCTTTTGCTGGGATTGATGCTGGTGATCTCGTTCGCCGACGTACGCAACTGGATCATCGGGCGTGACGCCTTCGGTGGCTAGAACGCGGCTCATACGGGCAAGCGAGGTGGGCGAATATGTGTTCTGTCAGCATGCCTGGTGGTTGCACACGGTCGAGGGACATGCGTCGACCAACGTCGCCGCCATGGCACGCGGTACCAGACGGCATCGCCAGCACGGTCGGCGCGTCACGATGTCCACCTTGCTGCTTATCGCGGCAATGATTGCATTGCTGGGTGCCGTCGTCGCGTCGCAGTGGTAACGTATGTACTGGTGGCTACTGCTAGGATTGCTCCTGCTCGGCGCGGCACTAGCGATGCGGGGCTCGACTGGCATTGGTTGGGCGCGAGTCACCTATACCGATACGCGTGCCTGGCAGCCTTCGCCCGAACCATTGATATCGCGGCGCTACGGACTGGTGGGAAAACCCGACTACCTGATCAAACGTGGACGCCATCTGATTCCGGTCGAAGTCAAGCCGGGCCGACGCTCCCAGACACCCTATGATTCTGACCAGATGCAGCTTGCCGCATACTGTCTGCTGGTGGAAGACACGACCGGGCGACGTCCGCCATACGGTCTGCTACGTTACGCGGACACGACGTTTCGGGTATCATTCAACAACCAGCGGCGCGATGAGCTTATCGACATCCTTCACGACATGCACACTACTACAGCCGACGACTTCATACCGCGCTCGCACGACCAGCCAGAGCGTTGCCGTGGGTGTGGGTACGCCAATCGCTGTGAGCAATCCCTGGATGATGAGTGAGCCAGCGAAGCACGGGAGATATGGATGGCGACCAGCCTGAGCCGTTCCGCAGTAGAAGAACAGATCGCGGCGCATATCGCAGGAAAGCTTTCTGCGCGAACGCTCGCGGCCTGGGCGTTCGAGCAGTCGTGTGACGAGGAGGAAGAACAAATCTCCTTCGAGCAGGGATACGAAGACGCGATCGCAGACGTCCTGGACGACTTGATGTGGGTGGACGAACGCACGTTCAGCATCGACGCGGAAGCAGCGCAGAAGCTTGTCGCACGTCTCCAAGAGCGAACGCAGGAAGGAGAATCTGCATCCGATGATGCGGATTCCGAGGAGTGGTAGTGGTCAGCAGATGAAGATACAACATCACCCGAGAACAAAAGACCTGGAGATCGGCGACGAAGTACTGTACTACCGTAACCGCCTGTACGCTCAGGTCGAGGAGATCTTTCCTGCGGCGGTATGTGTCAAGTTGCTGGTGTTCAACCGCCAGCGTCGGCGCTTCGAAACCGTGCCCCAGCTATGGCGTGTCGAGGAAATCGAGAATCTGAGCGTCTGTCGTTACTGTGGCGGGCGGCACGAATTGACAATGGAAACGACAGCAGGACTACCTTCGCGGGTCTGTCAGACCTGCCAGAGCGTCCTGGACCTCGCTCACGTCGAGCCAACACCGGCCGTTATGCGCTAAAGGGACACACGACAGGAGGCACGTCATGGACGTGCCTCCTGTCGTGTGTCCCTTTAGCCTATGATGCTGTTTCGGGAGTTTTGCCAGGTTCAGGAGCGTTTTCTGCGGCAGAAGTGGACGATTCTGAAGCAAGGTCAACATAGCGCGAGCGGCGCGGACGCGCTTCGTCGGTGGCTGGTTTGGCCGATTCTGTGCCGGACTGCATCCGCAGTTCACCGTCAAAGAAACCACCTTCATGCAATTGAATTTTCTGTGTCTCGACCTTGCCGGTTACGTGACCAGTGGCAGTGATTTCGACACGGTTGCGGCAGATCAGCGATCCGCTAAACGTACCGGCGATCACGACTTCCTCAGCCATGATATCGGCTTCGACGGTCGCACCCGATTCGATGCGAACGGAGCGTTGCGATTCGATCGTGCCCCGCACGGTGCCGAGAACGCGCACGCCGGTGGCGGTTTTAACTTCACCCTCGAAGGTATCTTCTTGTGCAATGATGCTCTCGGAAGATTGAGCAGCGGTTGGCTGGGCAGCGGAAGTGTCGCGGGATGCCTGGTCGTTTGAAAGTGAGTCACGGCGATTAAACATTCATAGCCTCCTTGGTAGATTCCACGGCGATGTGAGCGTAGATAGGATGTCCCTATCGGCACACCATCACCAGGGGCGTGGGTCGTTAGCCACCACTATAGCGACGGCGTGCTGTTTCGGTTTGAGCCGGCGGGGTGGTAGTTTCGGACTTCATGTGCAGCGTGCCTTCGAAGAAACCGCCTTCGTGGAGTAGAATGCGTCCGGTGTCGAGTTCTCCACTGGCACGTCCACTTGCCGTAATCTCCAGGCGACCATTACAGTTAAGGTTGCCTTTGTAGGTTCCAGCGATCGTTACATTCTCGGCGGTGATATCAGCCTCAACCGATGCGTTCTGATCGACCTGGATGTTCGATTTCGATTCGATCGTTCCACGTACGGTACCTTGCACACGCACACCATTGGTTGTCGTGAGCTTGCCTTCAAACACGTCGCCCGCAGCAATCACGCTGACATTTTCAGCCGGTGCTGGGGTAGATGTTGGCACAACGGTCGGTTGTGTGTCCTCAGCAACGGGCGTCGCAACGACTGGCTCAGGCTGAGGGGCAACCGGCGGCGTTACACTTGGCTCCGGTTGAGTACGAGTATCAGTAGTTGATTTTGAAGTCTGGGAATCGCGGCGGGTAAACATAGGGTATACTCCTGCTGTCTTGAAGGTCGTGACAGTCTAGCATGGCCTATCAAACGCTGTCAATATAAAACACCTGACAACTTAATCTCGATACGAAAAACTTTGATTGGTGGCTTTTCGACAGCGATCTGTATCGCATTATCGCCCGATGCATATGTTCGCCCTACATATCCTCGTGTACTTTTCGAAGGAAAGGAACGGCATGCGCCACTCGCCTTCTGGACGACAATTGTTTGCCGAGTTGATTAGACAGCCCCAGGAACACATCGATCTGATCCAGGCGTCGCTGGCGGTTGCTAGTGAAGACCGCGATGATGTCAATGTCGAGCGCAGCCTACGGATTCTCGCGCATATCGTTGAGCGCAGTAACGCTGCGATCTCGCCGAACCTTTCAACGACGGAGCGCGCCAGGGAACTCGTTACCTATCTTCATGATATCGAGGGCTTCACAGGCGAGCGCGATAACTACGACGATCCGGCGAACAGCTACCTCCATCTCGTCCTATACCGACGTATCGGATTACCAATTACACTTTCGTTAATCTTGCTGCATGTCGGGCAGCAACTCGGCTTGCCCGTCGCTCCGTCGGCGTTACCAGGGCACTTCATGGTGCGGTGCGCGGGCGATGATGGCGCGATCTTCCTCGATCTTTTCAACGGGCGCGTGCTTTCTAGCCTCCAATGCCGTGCGTTTTTGCAGTCACAGCTTGGCTACGACGTGCCCCAACCAGAGCGCTTTCTACCGCCAACGGGTCATCAAGTGCTGGCGCGCCTGCTACGGAACCTCAAGCGCACGTATTTCGAAACCGAGGAATACAGGTTGGCGCTTGCGGCGACCGAACGTATCTTGCTTGTCGACCCCAGTTCAACCGAGGATGTACGCGATCGTGGCCTGCTGCGATCACGGCTTGGCGATCTCCACCAGGGACTATGGGACCTGGAACAGTATGCACATCTCGAACCGTTGGCGAAGGATTTGGGTACGGTCAAAAAGTATGCTCAAACGCTTGGCGATACGCTTGGTCGTCGCAACTAGCGGTTGACACACCTGCTATTCGATGTTAACCTCAGGGTGTGCGGTACTGCCGCGTGGCTTGCGTGTGTAAACCAACAAAACATATGATTGAAGCAACGACGACAATTCAATCTGTCATGTTCCTACGCCGGGACCACCAACGGCACCCGGTGAAAGCATGATCCTCTTCCCCAATATGGGGATTTTTTTTTGCCCATAAGGAGTCGATATGACCCGCGTAACCCTCCCCGGACTGATCGATGTACATGTTCATCTGCGCCAACCAGGCGGTGAACACAAGGAAATCTACGCCAGCGGCACAGCCGCCGCCCTCGCCGGAGGCGTCACAACCGTACTCGACATGCCGAACACGACACCGACGACGACGGATGGCACAGCCCTGCACGCCAAACAACAGCTGGCAGCACAGGGCGCACGCTGCGATGTCGGGGTCTATCTGGGCGCGACCGTCGACAACGTCGAAGCGGTCACAGCCGCCGCGGCGTATGCATGTGGCCTTAAGATTTATGTCAACTCCACCTTTGGCACGCTGCGCCTGACCGATTGGGCGTTGATCGAGGCGCATATCGCCGCGTGGTCCGGGGAACGCCCGATCGTCGTGCACTGCGAAGGTCCGCTCATTCCGCAGATGTTGCGGCTAGGCGAACGCTACGGTCGTCATATTCATGTCGCGCATGTGGCACGACGCGAGGAGATCGAAGCGATCGTCGCAGCCAAAATGCGTGGTGTGCAGGTATCCTGTGAAGCATCGCCCCACCACCTGATCCTTTCTACGGACGACCTACCGCGCCTCGGACCATTCGGCGATGTGCGCCCGTTGATCGCGACACCCGACGACCGCGCCGCGCTGTGGGAGCACTTTGATGCGATCGATTGCATCGCGACCGACCATGCACCCCACACGATCGCCGAAAAGCACAGCGACGACCCGCCACCAGGATTACCCGGTGTGCAGACCATGCTGCCGCTGATGCTGACAGCGGTTGACGACGGACGCATGACGCTGGAACAACTGACCGAACGCATGGCCTACAATCCGGCACGACTGTTCGGTCTCGCGCTGGATCCCGATACATCGGTAGAGGTCGAGATCGGACCGCGCTAGACCATCAGCAATGAGGAACAGCTGACAAAGTGTGGCTGGACACCGTTCGCCGGAATGGAGGTTGCAGGTCGCGTGGTACGCACGGTGCTGCGCGGCAGTATCGCCTGGGACGGCTCGCAGATGCTGGCTCAACCCGGCACCGGTCGTGTGCTGTCATGGATGCCAAAAAGTAGAAACGGCTGTGCGCTGAAAAGTCCATAGCAAAAAGGAGAACATGCATATGGTTCGTCCACCTTTGTTCGACACACAACAAACGCCACCTCCGCGCAGCGAGGCGGCAGGGTTGCAGGGTCAGATATTTTATCTGTCAGTCAGTTCAGCGAGAACCAGATCGACTACATTTTCGACGTTGCCAAGGAAATGCGCGACATGCACGAGCGTGTCGGCGGCACCGATCTGCTGCGTGGCATGGTGCTGGCCTGCTTGTTTTACGAACCCTCGACCCGTACCTCGGCATCGTTCATCGCGGCGATGGAGCGCCTGGGTGGCTCGATGATCCCGATCACGCAGGGCGTGCAGTTTTCGTCGGTTTCCAAGGGCGAAACGCTGCATGACACAATCCGGACACTCGAACAATATTCTGACGTGATCGTGCTACGTCACCCCGAAACCGGCTCGGCGGACATCGCGGCGAGCGCCGCCAGTATTCCAGTGATCAACGCAGGTGATGGCACCGGCGAGCATCCAACCCAGGCGCTGCTCGATCTGTTCACGATCACGGGAGGAACTTGGCACGCTCGACGGCCTGCACGTCGCGATGGTCGGCGACCTGCGCTACGGTCGTACCGTGCATTCGCTGACGCAATTGCTCAGCCGGCATAATGTGCGCTTCACCTTCGTATCGCCCGAAGCACTGCGCCTGCCGCTCGATTACATGAACCAGGTCAAGGACAGCGGGAAGCAAGTGCGCGAAACCTACAATGTCGCCGATGTCATCGGCACCGCCGATGTGCTGTATGTCACGCGCGTGCAGAAGGAACGCTTCAGCGACCTCAGCCAGTACGAGGCGCTCAAAGATTTCTACCGCATCACGCCCGAACTGATGCAGCAGGCCAAAGAGCATGCCGTGATCATGCATCCGCTGCCGCGAGTGAACGAAATCGACGTGCGGATCGACACCGATCCACGAGCAGCGTACTTCCGACAGGTGCGAAACGGCATGTACATGCGTATGGCACTGCTGGCGATGGTTCTTGGGGCGTGCATAAGACTACATAACGATGTTCGTCCCCAAAACGTAAACCTGCACGGTATAATATGCGCAGAAGGTCTCCCCTCGCGACCAACGCTCATGGCTGATCACGGTATGCGTGATGAAGGACAACCTCATGCACTTTTTCGATCGACTTGAGCAAGCCAGCGACAAAAATAAATCATTGCTGTGTATCGGCTTGGACCCGGACCTGAAGCGACTGCCCGAATGGGTACTCGACGATCCCGACCCCATTTTCGCGTTCAATCGCCACATCATCGACCTGACCTGCGATCTCGTATGTGCGTACAAACCGAATATCGCATTCTATGAGGCACTCGGCGAACGCGGCATGCAGGCGCTACGTTCGACGATCGCGTATATCAAGCAGTGCGACGTTCCAGTCATCCTCGACTGCAAACGAAATGACATCGGTTCGTCGGCAGAAAAGTATGCACAGGCGCTTTTCGAGCACCTGCAGGCGGATGCGATCACGGTCAACCCATACATGGGCTGGGATTCGGTCGAACCGTTTCTGCGCTACCATGATCGTGGTGTGTTTGTCCTGACGCTCAGTAGCAATCCTGGCGCTCAGGACTTCCAGTGTCTCGACGGCAACGGTCACACGCTGTACGAGCGTGTCGTCGAGCAAGCGGTCGGCTGGAACGAGCGTCAGAACCTCGGTCTGGTCGTCGGCGCAACGCATCCGAACGAAATATGCTAGGTGCGTGCCATCGCCCAGGAAGAATGGTTATCTGATGCCAGGCGTTGGCTCGCAGGGTGGCGACCTCGAGACCGCACTCGCCAATGGTCTACGCGCCGACGGCAGGGCGTGATCGTCAACGCGTCACGCTCGATCATCTATCGCCGACGACCCACGCGAAGCGGCGATGGCGTTGCGCGAAGAGATCGAACGAGCGCGAGCGCTCCGTCGTTCCGGCGTCGAAGGCTGTGCTTCAGCCGCAACGCACGCGGTCGCGACGATCCAAATCTGTGTCGCCTCGCTCCGGGCCTGTTCGATATCGGCGCAATCCAGTTTGGCGATTTCACCCTTTCATCCGGCATCCAATCGCCCTTCTACCTCGACCTACGGCTGCTCGTCAGTAACCCGATGTTCTTGCCCAGCCGCCCGCGCTCTTTCCACGATCCTCGACGACATCCATGTCGACCGCCTCGCCGCAATCCCCTACGCTGGCCTGCCGATGGGCTCAGCGCTGTTCGCTTCAAACCAAGATGCCGATGATCTATCCCGACGCAAAGGAGGCAAGAGCTTCATCTCCGGTCGTGCAATCGAAGGCCACTACCAACCGGGCGAGACGGTCGTCGTGCTCGACGATCTGATCACCACGGGCCAGCAAGCTGGACGCGATCCAGCCCTTGCGCGAAGCCGGACTGCACGTCCACGACGTGCCGGTGCTGATCGACCGTGAAAGCGGTGGACGTGAAGAACTGGCAGCCAGGGCTCACCCTGCATAGCGTCTTCGGCGTTCGCGAGTTGATGGACGATCCTGATCCAACGCAAGCGCATCACCCTGAGCAGCAGTCCGAAGTCGAACGCTTCCTAACTGGACGCCAGAACAGTCGCCGAGCACGGCTAGAATCTAGCCACACCGATGAGGGACAGCGAAGGAGCGAGCAGTGATGCTCGCTCCTTCGCTGTACCCTCATCACTTGCCATCGTTTAGTCGTGCATGAGTGACGGATCACCCACGCGCTTCACCTAGCCGCCGCCACCACCACCGCCGAAGATACCACCATCGGTCATCGCACGAACATCGAGCAATTCATCGAGTTGACTGGCTTGCAGGTAGCCCTTCTCGACCACAACCTCACGGATCGTCTTGCCGGTCGCCATCGACTTCCTTGGCGACCTCGGCACCCTTGAGATAGCCGATGACCGGGTTGAGCGCTGTCACCAGGATCGCGTTCTTGGCCAGCCAGCCGGTCGCCTTCTCGCGGTTGGCGGTGATGCCGACCACACACTTGGTCGTGAACGCATTGATCGCCCCGATCAGCACATGCTCCATCTCGAACAGATTGTGCGCGATGATCGGCATCATCACGTTCAGTTCAAGCTGTCCGGCCTGTGCAGCCAGCGTGACCGCATGATCGTTGCCCATGACATGGAAACAGGCCATATTCAGCATCTCAGCCAGAACCGGATTGACCTTGCCGGGCATGATCGACGAGCCAGGCTGCACGGCCGGTAGCCGAATCTCGTCGAGGCCGGTCGCTGGTCCGGAGGACAACAAGCGCAGGTCGTTGGCGATACGGGTCAGGGTCACGCACAGCGTGCGCAGCGACCCCGAAAAATCGACCAGATCAGCCATGCTTTGCATCGACTCGAACAAATTGCCGGACGAGCGCCAGCGGAAAGCCAGCAAGCTGCTCAAAACATCGACCATGCGCTGATGATATTCGGGATGCGCGTTCAAGCCCGAACCAGTCGCCGTGCCGCCGATACCCAGGCGTCGCACGCGATCGCCAGCGGTCGCGATGCGCTCGCGGTCGTTGCGCACCGCCTTGCCATATGCGCCGAATTCCTGACCCAGCCGCACCGGCACAGCATCCTGCAGATGGGTTCGGCCCGACTTGATCACGTCGTCGAACTCGACGGCTTTCTGCTCGAACGCCTTGCCAGCCCATCGATCCACGACCCAAGCAGTTCATCCAGACGCCACAGTACACCCAGGCGGATCGCGGTCGGGATCGTGTCGTTGGTCGATTGCGCCATGTTCACATGGTCATTGGGATTGACCGGCTTCGTTTTGTCGGCGATATCGAAGCCCAGGATCTGGTTCGCACGATTCGAAAGCACTTCGTTGGCGTTCATGTTGTGCGACGTTCCGGCTCCGGCCTGGAACGGATCGACCACGAACTGATCCTGATGCTGGCCGCTCAGCACTTCGTCGGCGGCCTGGATGATCGCCTTAGCAGCCTTGTCGTCCAACAGTCCAAGGTCGCGATTGACCTCGGCGGCGGCACGCTTGACCAGACCTGCGCCCACACAAACGCCGGATACGGCCGCATGCCGCTGATCGGAAAGTTCATCACTGCGCGTTGCGTCTGCGCTCCATACAGCGCATCTACGGGTACTTCGACTTCGCCTAACGAATCTTTTTCTATGCGATTTGCTGTCATAGCCATCCTTCTACACATCGACGGTTACTGGCGACGATCCACACGGTTCCCGTCACAACTTTCGAGCGTGGTCGATGGTCGTATACCATATCGTTCAGATTGTACCGCATCGACACAATCATGGAATATCCTGATCGGTTCAAGCTGAACGTGATTGTGGCGTTGTCAGTAGCACCGGTTATGCCACTTCCATATCCAGGGATGGATCGGCCAACTTCCGTGCTGCCGCAACGTCCTCAACTTCGCCGATCAGGCCGATGATATCGCCCTCGTTGAACACGGTATTCGACTTCGGATTCGCAATAACATGCCGATCACGCACGATCGCAATCACCGACGCACCAGTATTTACTCGGATGTTGGCTTCTGCCAGCGTCTTGCCGAGCAGCAAACTGTCTGCAGCGACGCTATACCAGAGGATTTCCATACCATGCACCGTAGCAAAAAGTTGCTCCAGCATCCGGTCTTCCTCATGGCTGATGTTCGCTGTATCATAGGCATCGTCGCGCACGGCATCGGTATATTGTTGCACCTGCACCAGCGGATATCCCAGTGACAACAGCGTATGGCGCATCACTTCCAGGCCGCCTTCGAGTTCAGGATGAATCACGTCCTGCGCCCCGTAGTGCGCCAGTCGTTTAACCCCTTCTCTGGTTCCTGCCCGTGCGATGATCGGCAACGCAGGGGCAATATCACGCGCCGCTGCCACGATCAGTTCAGCCGCCGCTTCGTCGGGGATCGTGACAACCAGGGCTCGAGCGTGTTGCAGATGAGCGTGCGTCAATATCTCTGAGTTAGAGGCGTCACCAAAGAGTGTCTGGATGCCACGATCCTGGTATTCGCGCACCTGCCCCACATCACGTTCGATCACCAGATGCGGCACGTTCAGGCGATCCAGCACGTTGACGATATGTTCACCGACCCGTCCGTAACCGACGATCACGACGTGCCCCTGCAAGCCCTCATCGACGGGCACGAGGCTTGGACCGCTACGGTCGATCAGCTTCCAGAGCGCGGGATAACGACGGAAATATCGCTCAGCATGTGGCACCAGCCTGAACAGCAGCGGGTTTGCTACAATCGATAGCAACGCCCCCGCCAGGATCAGACCATACTGGTCCTGGGACAAAACGCCCAGGTTTATACCAGACTGCCCGACGATGAACGAGAATTCACCGATCTGACTCATGCCAGCCGCGACCACCAGCATCGTATAGCCCGATGCTGGCAACATCAGCCCCAGCAGCAGCGTGATGATCGACTTGCCGACGATGATCAGCAACGTAAGCACGAGCACCTGCCCGATGTTCGCCCAGATCGTCGCGGGATTGACCAGCATGCCAACCGAAACGAAGAACAACACGGCAAAGATATCCCGAAACGGGAGCACTTCAGCACCAACCTGGTGGCTGATGTCTGATTCCCCAATGACGACGCCAGCCAGGAAGGCTCCGAGTGCCAGCGACACGCCAAACAATTCAGCCGCGCCCAACGCGGTGCCGAGCGCAAGCGCGACCACGGCGAGGATGAATAGCTCACGCGAACGTGTATGCGCGATACGGGTCAACAACCACGGCATCACCTTCGCACCTACGAATAACATCAAGGCGACAAAGACTGTGGTCTTGCCGAGCGCGACTGCACCGTTCCACCAGATGTTACCGTCCGTATTTCCGACCAGCGATGGCAACAGTACCAAGATCGCGACGGTCGCCAGGTCCTCCATTACGACCCAACCCACCGCGACCTGACCATGTTGTGTGCTCAACAAACCGTTATCAGCGAGCCCGCGCAACAGCACAACGGTACTGGCAATCGAGATCGCCAGTCCAAGGACTAGCCCTGCGCCGGTAGACCATCCCCACCATTGCGCGATCATGAAACCAAGCGCCGTTGCAAAGAGCATTCGCAGGATCGCGCCAGGTATTGCGATTGTACGGACGGTCCAAAGGTTTTTGAGGGAGAAATGTAAACCAACCCCGAACAACATAAAGATTACGCCCATTTCGGCGAGTTGGCTGATGTCCTCGATGCGGCCGTCGTAGCCAGGCGTGAATGGGCTGATCGTCAGGCCAGCGAGCAAGTAACCGACAATTGACGGAAGCCCCAGCGTTCGGGCGATAAAACCACCAGCGAACGCGGCTAGCAACGCGACTGTAATATCTGTTAGTAACGTGATGTCATGGGGCACACACAACTCCTTCCAAGAGCATCAACGTGGCTATGAGTGGGGCTCGTCGACGTTGTATTCAACCGTCGTTCGACTTTCCGCAAGCGTCAGATTCTGCGCTGCTGCATCAAGCCGTGCTTGCGTCAAAATGTTCGATTTTCCTAGATAGCTTTTGTACAATTTACGATGCACCTGGCGGTACGCGACCCAATACCACTGTCCGCGCTGCTTGCGTTCCTTGCGGGCGGTGAAATCGCCCGCCGTATGTACAAAGTGAAAGCAACGATGATGTTCGTCGGCGAGCCAATCGAACCAGGCGGGCGATTCGATCTCGATCACGCCCGTCATATCAGCCGTATGGAGCAGCCCTGCTTGAACGGTTGGTGTCTTCCAAGACATTACGCTGTGCGAACCCTCATATCGTGGAACGATGGACGCTTCGCGCATCGCAAGAATATACAAAGCGTCCGTCATACTTACCCAACACGACTATATCATTGTTGGGTAAGTATGTATAGTGTTGAATCAATGGTGACACTATGAACACCACCTGGCGCTCGCCGAAGGCACTAAGACGACCACGACCGACGATGACATCACCAGCGATCCGCTCAATATCGGCCTCCCAGGCGATCAACAAGCCATCGTGCGCGCTGTTGGCAGTGGGTTGGTTATCCCGCCAACGCTCCCACCTACTCAAGTTCGGCCCAGTTCGCAATGACGGCCAACCGTTGTGGCTGGGCGCACGATTTTCGATAGGAGTATGAATATGATTCACGTTACGGGCGAGATCACGCACCACATCGCACCCGACATCGACGCCGAGCGCAGGGGCGTGACAACAGGTCTCGAACGTGCCGGACAACTTGTGCTGGGGTATCAGGTACCGGGGGTTGGAGCAACAGTCGCGGGACGCAACAGTGGCGGCGATTGATAGTACACTGATGGTACATGTACCGCCAGCGAACTTCGACTTGACGATCAAACGCATCCCGTTTCATCGCACCACCTGCCTGTTCCCGCTCCGGTCGCATGGAAAACCGCGGGTGGCAGGCACTCCGTCAAATCATTCATGCCACCGATCCCTAGCGTGATGGTACACTGCTCATGATGCAAACTTCACAGACACCTACTCATACGCGAACCACCCGTTGGAGGAATATACTGCAGGCAGTCGGGGTGATGTTGCTTGCGTTCATACTCAACGCTCTGGTAATCGTGTTGCCACATACCTGGTTCGAGGGTTGGGGTAACGTTGGGTACGTTGGCGTCTTTCTTGTCACACTGCTTGCCAACGCCTCGGTATTTATTCCGATCCCCTATCCTGGCATCGTTGCCAAGCTGGCAACTGATCTGAACGTCGCTGGTGTTGCAGTGCTGGGAGCAGCGGGCTCGGTGTTGGGCGAGGCAACCGCATATCTGGTTGGGCGTGCCGGACGGGGGATTGTCGAACAGACGGCGTTCTTTGTATGGCTACAACGTCAGTTACGGACACCTGTGCGCGCCTTCACCGTACTGTTTTTGCTGTCGGCTCCACCCAATCCCTTCTTCGATGTCGCGGGGCTTGCCGCCGGATCGCTGGGCGTACCATTTCCGGTGTTCGCAGCCGCCACCTTCTGCGGTCGTATCATCCGGATGCTGATACTAGCATACCTGGGGCACAGCATGTTGGGACACCACTGAGTTAATCGTCGGGGAATCCACGGGCGGTTTCCCCACCACGACCTTCAAAGCCAATGATATACATTGTGCGCTCGGCAACAATCGGACGGTCCGCCGTCACAATTACCGATAGGACTTGCTGATCTGGCACATCGGCGTTCGCCGCGATAGTCAAGCGTGCGCCAGCACCGACTTCATGCCGCCGGTATTCGATCTCACCACTCCCCAGAACGTACGCGACTTCAATGCCAAGAGGCTGATTACTGGGATTAGCGATAAGCAGGTATTGCTCGTTTGGCAGCGCCGTCGATCCTTCGGCGAACGTCCAGCGTGTTGCCATGCGCGGCGCACCAGCGTCGATAGTCATGCCGCGTCCCTCGTCAAAGGAGATCGTGCGTTCGACCACAAGCGGGCGCTCGGCTTCCAGGTCCATCGAGAACGGCAGGTCTGGGGCAATCTCGTTCAGTACGACGACCCGACGACGTTGTCCCTCCACGGTATATTGGCGGTCAAGCGATGTACCATCTTCGCTCAGTACGCGCAGATTTACCGCGATCTGTTGCGGCCACGGATTAAATAGTGCCAGCACCGTACGGTATCCAGCGAGTGTGCTGCCTTCTGCAAATACCCAGCGATGTTCAGGTGCCACGATGCCAGCCGATATCGTGGCGGCACCAGTCGCGGTTGAGAGCGTCCGTTCAACGACAATCGGTTCGCTGGCAAGCAGCTTGAACGCGAACCGTTGTCCCGGTAGCAGGTCGTTCAGTAAGATCGATTGCTGCGTACGCGCCCCAAAAGTCAGCGGGCGCGTGACGATGGTTCCACCATCTGGGATAAACGTCAGGGTCGCCTGAACAGCACGGTCGAGCGGGTTGAGTACATCCATTGTCGTCACGTCGCCGTCCGCACTCGATCCTTCGGCAAAGTACCATAATCGGGATGTACGCTGTGGGGCGGGTCCACCAGCCTGCTCACGCCCAAAACGCTGGATGCGTTCCACTTCGAGAGGTCGATCAGCCAGGATTTCGATGCCAAGCGGACCATTGATCGGCACAGCCTCGTTGAGTGCCACATCCACACGCAGACCAGCGGGAACGACGATGCTGCGACGCTCTGGGCTTAGCGGAGATAGAACCGCATATGTCACACGCGCCTCGTCAACACCACGGTTGAACAACACAAGGCGTTCGGGACCCACCGCCGTGTTACCGGCAGCGAAATAGAGGCGTGTCCGCACAATGGATCGGTCAGTCAAGCCACGCAGCGTTCCGAGCGCATCATGCAACTGCGGGGGAGCGTCCAGCGCTACGTCGATAAGGGAGGGGCTAAGATCGTAGGCATCAACCAGCCAGCCAAGCAACCCACTCAATGCCGTCGGTAACACATCGCCGAGCCCGTTGACTTCGACATCCGCGAGTACTGCAATCGACACAGTTCCTTCGGCAACATCCGGCAACACCGCTGTCGCGCTGCCTGCACCCTGGAAAATGTTGC
Organism: uncultured Chloroflexia bacterium; assembly: GCA_963790835.1. GTDB lineage: Bacteria > Chloroflexota > Chloroflexia > Chloroflexales > Kallotenuaceae > JBBSGA01. The sequence continues at coordinate 1,026,954 of CAWBPU010000001.1, read as the reverse complement.
CTTTGCCGTCGATGATGAAATGATAGGGTAGTCCTGTACCCTGTTCGAGATTCGTCCAACTCCATTCAAGCGCACGCAGAGTCGCGGCAGAGTTCGGATCGTCGGCAGGAAGTGGGACGCTGGACAACAAAATGCGCTTGGGACGTTGGCGCATGATATCACCGGACAGCCCCTGAAACCCGCTGTCCGCCAATCCGATCGTCGCAGGTGGCGGTGTAAGCACGGAAGGACCAAAGGCAACGACCCGGTTCGTAATGTCAGGGGTCGCCGCACCACCAGTCGTGTTGAGATAGGTAACGGTTGTATCGGCAAGCGTCGGCGAGGTTGTGGTCGTTTCAAAGCGTATGCGGTATTGCAGCCATGATGTAAACGGTGGCAGCACAAACAGTTGTGAGATCGCGCCACCACGTAAATCGGAGCGACCTCGCGCAGGCTGCCAATCGCTCCAGGTTTGCCCGTCAATACTCCAACGCAGGTCGAAGGTCAGGGTTTGCCCCTCGCCAACCTGCGCGTGCCATTGCATAAGTGCCGCATTCAGACCGAAGGCGGCCTGATATGGCTGCGATACGTAGGAACCAGCGCTCTGTCCCTCTTGCAGCCGTAATTCGCTGCCCTCGACATACACGCCATTCAGTAATCCACCGAGCCAATCAGCCAGGTCAGCCTGAACGAACTGACCGGACTGCACGGGAGCAAGTTCAATGGCCGGACCGTGTTGGGTCCAGCCATTGAACCAAAATGCGACGACGAACCAGGAACACCACGTCATACGCCGCACGCTGAGCTTGAAACTCCTCATCACCGGCACGAACCTCGTAGCGTCGTAATGAAAATTGTTAAGGTCCCTTCAAAGCCCCGAGTGTGTAGTCGTTGTCCGAATCCCATAACGCCCAGCCGTCTGTACCATTCTGCTCAGCGGCGTCGATCTGCGCCCGCACCTGCTTCGGCCCATATTGCACGATCTGATCTTGGGGCACCCATATCAGCGTAAAGTCTTGCAACCATGGGCGAATCCGCACCCGTTGACCAGCCAATTGTTTATTGGCAGCTTTCAGGGAGAAATCGACCATCTCGAACGGATGCAGCGATGGATTCCCCAATCCTAGCTCGTTGAACAGGAAATGCGAAGGATACACCATTGGATAGATATAATCGGCGTGCTTGCCCATCACTGTCAAGTTCTGACCGATCATTGCCTGTGGCTCCCATGAAACGTAGCCAAACACGTCAACGCCAAAGTATGCACCCGCATCATTGATCGCCTTCTGCGACCGCTCCATGAACCGCCCGATGGTGTTATACATTTCATCGGGATTGTTGCGCCAATCGCGTGGTCCGGCGAACTTCGCATCTGAGAGGTCGCCATCGCTGGGGAAACGAATATAGTCGAACTGGATCTCATCGAAACCAAGTTGCGATGCTTCTACGGCAAGTTGGATGTTGTAATCCCACACCTGTTCGTTGTAAGCATCCAGCCAGGCAATACCAAAATCGGCGAACCAGGGCTTACCCGTCGCGGAGTTTTGCACATACCACTCAGGCTTGACTTCGAGCAGCGCATTGTCGTGCGCAAAGATATGCACGCGAGCGATCATATAGATGTTGCGGCGTTTGGCTTCTGCCAGAATCCAAGGGAGGTCCATCTTGTCAGTGCTCGTCCCTAGTTCCCGGACCAGCGGCACCTTGGAATCGTAGTAGATCAGGCCGACGTCTTCGAGATTATCGGATTTTAGGTCCAGCACCATCGCGTTGAGTTCGGTTTTGTCGATGATGTCGAAGAAAGCGGTAATGTCCTCGTGACTTTGCGCGAAGTTGGCTTTGACATACAGCGCTTTGGCATTGACCGGTTCAAGCTTCATATCGTCAGGCAACTGGCCCGCGATCACATGCTCCTCGCCACGCTTGAAGCCCGGCTTCAAAGCCTTTAGATAGACTTCAGGCGGCAGGTTTTCAAGCCGATAGCGTCCTTCGTTGTCAGTTCGCACGCTACTAATCGCCGTGTCGGAGTATGCGGCACTCGCGATCACCAGGGTGTCGGTCATTACCGCACCACTTACGGCATCACGCACGATGCCCTCAAGCACGTTTGGACGCATAACCACATCGATCGTCGTTACGCGGTCAAGTGGCATCCGCATCTCATCGTAGCCTTCGCGCTCGAACACCAAGGCACCATCAGGCGGAATATCTTTGAGGACAAAGTGACCGCTGGCATCGCTGCGTGCCGTGGATTCTCCCAGGGTTACATCGACATCGGCAACCGGTTTGTTGGTGTAACTGTCCGTAACCATGCCGTTAAGGGTCGTCGGTCGGAGCGTCACGTCATGTTTGCTCGAACGCACGACCGCGGTCGTCCCTTCCGCATACTCAGGCGCGACAACGGTCAACTCGAACGTTTCGGGAATAGCTTCGAGCGTGTAACGGCCCGCCGCGTCGGTCGTCGCTGTAATTTCGTCGCTCACTCGCACGAGCGCATTTTCGATCGGCTCGTCGGTGTAGTCATCACGCACGACGCCCGACAGCATATTTGGGCGCAAGGTAGTATCGAGCGTCATCGTCAGAACGCGCGGCTTTGTGAGTTCCGGTCGCTCCGCGAGGTTCAACGTTGCTGACTGGTAGCCCGTCGCTTGCAGCACCGCTAGGTCCTGGGCGCTCCACGACTGGGTCGACCAGCGACCGTTGGCATCAGTCGGAATGCTCGAGCCCTTGCCAATCGTGACTTGAGCGCCTTCTATTGGCTCGTTGGTGTACGAATCAAGAATTTGCCCTGTTAACGTCACCTTGGGCGATGAACTACATGCAACCAGAACGATAAGCAAAACAATTGACCAGGGCAAACGACGCATCAGAACCGACACCATGTACGACTCCTGGGGGAAAAACTATCGAACTTAGTGTACGAGGTAGCACAAGCACTGTCAAACATTGGCATGCTCACAATACCCTGACCTACGGTTGTGCTATGGCCTCATGCTCCAGTTAGGGCCATAAAACCAACCGCTATTCTGATAGAATCGTGTCGGCCCGAGTACGTTGCACACGCCACGCCTACATTGGCATATTGACGTGAACGCCATGGTATGTCATCTTATGCTGACACAGCCAGAATCATACAAACGCATTATTGCTCGAGTCGTGGAATCAAACATGCGCCGGATTATATCAGTTGTCGTAGCAGTTCTTGTGCTACTTTCGCTCGTCGTGCCTGCTGCCCAAGCAGGGAGTTCGCCGTTTCTACGTCGCTGGCACCGCGACGATGGCTTCGTCGCTATGGGTGAAGAACAACATTTCTGGACCTGGGGGCCGAACGTACTACGATCTGGCGTCGAAGCATACGACCAATCACCCGAAGGCAGACGCGAAGTATGGTATTTCGACAAAGGACGCATGGAGATCAGCGATCCACAGCGCGATCCTGAGGACGATTGGTACGTCAGTTCCGGCCTGCTGGTGCGCGAACTCATCAGTGGCGAGATGCAGGTAGGCGATGAACGCTACGAATTCTGGGAACCGGCCCAGGTTCCGGTCGCCGGAGACCTTGAAGCACAGCCAGCGAACACTGTTACCTACGCTGACCTTCATCTTGTCGCGACGTTTGACGATGAAACACACGCTGCCGAGCGTAGCAGCGACCAGCAACCATTGACCGATGTTATCGCTCCTGGTGGAGCCGTCACCGCCGACGAACACTTCGCGGCATATGGCGTCACGACAGCGGCCTACGATGATATTACCCATCACAATGTCGCAACGGTATTTCTCCAAGCCTTTCCAGAAGAATCACTGTTGTATACTGCCGGACGCCCCCTGACCGAGCCATATTGGGCGCGTGTACCAGTCGCACATGTCATACAGGACGTGCTGATTCAAGCGTTCGAACGCCGCGTGCTGACCTATACGCCTGCGAATCCCGCCGACTGGCAGGTGGAATGGGGCAACGCCGGACAGCAATACATGCAATGGCGCTACGGTATGGCGAACGACACGCTTGCACCACTCGTTGCTGCCGCCGAAGGGCCGCGCCAGTTGCGCGAACTTTCGCCCACTGCCGCCGACATCGCCAAACAGCGCAAAGGCATGGTCGGCGTCGCCGTGTATAACCTCGACGATGGTGCGTTTTATAGCTTTCAGGGAACGCGCTCGTTTACGATGTATAGTGTCGCCAAAGTGCCGATCATGCTGGCGGTTCTCGACCGGGCAGTGCGTGAGGAGCGCCGCGTGAACGGGCGTGAACGAGCGTTGATCGAGGCGATGATCCAGACCAGCGATAACAACGCTGCCACGGCGTTGTACGTTGACATCGGTGGAGCAGCGGCGGTCAACCGCTACCTTCGCAAGATTGGCATTCACAACACACAAATGAACGCCGATTCGTGGGGCTACAGCACCACTACCGCCCAAGATATGGCGCGGCTGATGGTGAAACTCGGCAATTGCACGATTCTGGTCGAGCGTCTGTGCAACTATGGCACCACCGTCATGCAACATGTGGTCCGCTCACAACGCTGGGGCGTCACCGCCGGAGTACCCGGTAGCGTCGCACTTAAGAACGGCTGGTTTCCACGTTCGAGTGGCTGGGGCATCAACAGCATCGGCCTGGTGCGAAGTGGCGGCAAAGCCTACGCTATAGCCGCCTTCACCAACCCCAATCCCTCGATGAGCTACGGCGTCGAAACGATCGAGCGTATCTCGACCGCGGTATACGCGGCATTACCGTAGCGAACAACCGACCACCGGAGAAGAACAGGGTACGATAGACAGAGATGGTACGTGATGCACAATGTGTTGCCAACCTATCGCATACCCGTACCGTACAACTGCGGCGGCAAGCGCCGAAAACCTTTCCTCCAATAGAGGTGTTCCCTCAAAGTCGTGAGATAGGTCATAGGGAGCCGGGGGAGCCGTCTGCGGGTCTAGGAATCCGTCCAACCATACGATGAGGAACAGATTCTTCGGCCACAGGCGCTGTGATGCCGTCGCGGGAAGACAGGCACCCTCCGTACTCCGACCTTGATGCATCACCGTACCTCATCCGAGTTCCAAAACCAATTAATCCGTTCTGGTATACTTCTCGTTTGCCCGACGTTGTGGGCCCAATGAGCGCGCAGCGCCGTTGAACCGCGCTGTCGAGCCTTCGTGCGGTGTCGGTCGTAGTCATAATTCCGGTGTCGTGCGAGGAGGACGTGATGGCGACAGAACTCATGGCAGAACGTTCCGATGCCACTAGCTCAGACGAGGATGCGATCGTTGTGCGCGGCGCACGCGAACACAACCTTAAGAACATTGACGTTTCCATTCCGCGCAATAAGCTCGTCGTAATTACGGGGCTATCCGGGTCGGGTAAGTCCACCCTCGCGTTCGACACGATCTTTGCTGAAGGCCAGCGCCGCTATGTCGAATCGTTGTCAGCATACGCTCGGCAGTTCCTGGGCCAACTCGACAAGCCCGATGTCGATCACATTGGCGGCCTGTCGCCCGCCATCGCGATCGATCAGAAATCGACCACGCGTAATCCACGCTCGACGGTCGGCACCGTCACTGAAATCTACGATTACCTGCGCTTGCTTTTTGCCCGCGCTGGTGTTCCTCATTGTCCGGTTTGCGGACGCCCGATCGAGCAGCAGACACCTCAACAGATGGTCGATGCGCTCCTGGCGCTGCCAGATGGCTCGCGCCTGTTCATCCTTGCTCCGTTGGTGGAGGATAAGAAAGGCGAACACCAGAAGGTACTTGACGATGCGCGCAAAGCGGGCTTCGTGCGTGCCCGTGTCGATGGCACGGTGTACGATCTGGATGAGGAGATCAAGCTCGAAAAGTACCGCGCCCATACCATCGAGATCGTCGTGGACCGTCTGGTGGTGCGTACCGCTGAGGGTGAGCATCCCGACCGGCAACGCATGACCGATTCGGTCGAAACGGCGCTCAAGCAGGGTGAGGGCAGCATGATCGCCAGCATCGTCGGCGGCGACGATCTGCGCTTCTCGGAACACTTCGCATGCCCTGAGCACGGCGCGCTACCGTTCGGCCCGTTCGAGCCACGCGATTTTTCCTTCAATAACCCGCGTGGAGCCTGTCCCACCTGCGGCGGTCTTGGCATCGTGCTGGAAATCGACCCCGACCTGGTGATCCCCGACCGCTCACAGTCACTCGCGCAGGGCGCTATTGCTCCCTGGTGGCGCACCGGACGCAACGCACGGCGCTATTTCGAGGAATTGCTCCAATCACTGGCGGAGCATTACGGCTACTCCATGACCACGCCGGTACGTAGCCTTCCGTCCGACTTCCTGAACATTGTTCTCAACGGCTCGACTAACGACACCATCCCCTTACGCTATCACGTCAACGGAAAGGTGCATACGGTCAATGCCTCCTTCGAGGGCGTCGTGCCATACCTGCGACGACGGCTCTCCGAGGCCGAAACGGAAACGGCGTCCGAACACATCACACAATATATGAGTCCGCGCACCTGCGGCACCTGCAACGGCACGCGTCTCAAGCCGGAACTGCTAGCCGTGACCGTCGCTGACCAGAATATCGCTCAAACGACGGCACATTCCGTCGTCGATCTGCTCATTTGGATACGTTCGCTCGGCGATACCGGCGATGCAGGAGGCGGCGCACAATTATCGGCACGAGCACGAGCTATCGCGCTGCCCATCGCCCGCGAGATAGGTTCCCGCGTGCAATTCCTGATCGACGTTGGGCTGGATTACCTGACGCTTGACCGCACGGCAGCGACGCTTTCGGGCGGCGAGGCGCAACGTATTCGGCTGGCGACACAGATCGGCGCGGCGCTGTCGGGCGTTTTGTACGTGCTGGACGAGCCATCGATCGGGTTGCATCCACGCGACCATGCGCGCTTGCTGGCGACGCTCATCGGGTTACGCGATCTAGGCAACTCGGTGCTGATGGTCGAACATGACGAGGAAACGATCAGGGCGGCGGATTGGATCATCGACATGGGACCGGGCGCTGGCGAACATGGGGGCCAAATCATCGCGGAAGGGGACCTTGCCTCGATTCTTCAAGATCCACACTCGATCACCGGTGCCTATCTGAGCGGACGCGATCAGATCGCTGTCCCGACATCGCGGCGCAGTGGCAACGGAGCGGAGCTCGTGATCGAGAACGCCCGTGAACATAACCTGCAGGGAGTGACTGTCGCGTTTCCGCTTGGCACGTTCATCTGTGTTACCGGGATTTCTGGCTCGGGGAAATCGACGCTCGTCGACGATATCCTGTCGCGCAAACTTCACCAGTTCTTCTTCAACAACCGCGAACAACCCGGTCGGCATGACCAGGTGCGCGGCCTGGAACACATCGACAAGGTAATCGGCATCGATCAGGCAGCGATCGGGCGCTCGCCGCGCTCGAATCCGGCAACCTATACCAAGATATTCGACCCGATACGTCAATTGTTCGCCCAAACACCCGAAGCACGGGCGCGGGGCTACGACGCTGGACGCTTTTCGTTCAACGTCAAAGGGGGACGCTGCGAGGCTTGCCGGGGCGAAGGTATGGTGTTGATCGAGATGCAGTTCTTGCCCGACCTGTTTGTGCCGTGCGAGGTGTGCGACGGCACACGCTATAACCGCGATACACGTGAAATCCAGTACCGTGGCATGAGCATCGTGGATGTCCTCAACATGACCGTCGAAGAGGCGGCGCGGTTCTTCGAGCGCATCCCGTCGATCCACAATAAATTACAAACGCTGCTCGACGTGGGCGTGGGCTATCTGCGTTTGGGGCAATCTGCGACGACCCTGTCGGGAGGTGAAGCACAACGCATCAAGCTCGCCACCGAACTGGCGCGGCGTTCGACCGGACGCACATTGTACATCCTCGACGAGCCGACCACAGGCTTACATTTCGCCGATGTCGCCCGCCTGTTGCAGGTGTTACAACGCCTGGTGGACGCTGGCAACACTATCGTGGTGATCGAACATAACCTCGACGTGATCAAGAGCGCCGACTGGATCATCGACATGGGCCCCGAAGGCGGTGCCGGAGGTGGCACCGTCGTCGTGACTGGTACCCCCGAACGGGTCGCGGCCTTCGACGGCTCGTATACAGGCGTATACCTCGCCGCGAGTTTAGCCGGCAAGGCCGCCTAGCACATTCGCGCCACAGTGGAACGTCAGCCGATAATACTCCGCAAGCTATCACCGAGCTACTCGATCCCTGGCACCGCAATTCTGATTGCGGTGCCAGGGAACAGCGGATACAAGGCTACCTGTCCACGAGTGAGAGGTGGGCACCCCCGGCCATAACATGGCGTATTTTCGGGCGTTGACACAGACAGGATGACCTATAGCCGGAATCGTCCATCATAACTTTCATGCTATAATCGTGCATCTTTCCACGATCTCTGAATGTCCCACGTAGCTTGTGATACATAGCGGGGAGGAGACATATTCAGTAGTCCTTTGTATGTGTCCATACGCAACGGGCGACGATGAACGAGCATCCTTTATCCGGTTGCTCGTTCATCGTCGCCCGCATGTAGCAAGTCTACGATGCATGCATCAATGACCTACGACCCAGCACAATTTAAATGAGCATAGGTATTCAGTACGTGGAGAATGACCAGCAGGAGGTGCCATACTCAACGACAAACCAGAATATCAAAGGTTCCGGTATCCCGTTCGTAAAGGTATACGTTTAGGAGTTCCCCAGATGAAACGAAGTTTCAGAACGCAATTCGCCTGGCTGTTGCTGATCACCCTGGTGCTACCGATCCTGGCAGCCTGCGGAAGCACGACCCCAGCCTCGACTACAGCACCTGCACCGACTACAGAAGCTCCGGTCGTCCCGACCGAGGCAGCTGCACCGACCGAAGCACCTGCACCGACCGAAGCACCTGCACCGACCGAAGCAACCGCCGAGGAAACTGCAATGGCTGAGGAAACCGCAACAGCGACCGAGACAGAAACGACAACAGCAGCAGAAAGCCCTGAAGCGACTGCGACCGGCGAATCACAAGGTGGCCTCACCGAAGGTGATTTGCTGGTTGCGAGCGCAACATCGTGTGACGCAGCCATACACTGGCCTGATCAAAGAGATTGCAGCCGTCGATGCAGTCCACTGTGCGCTTCACGATGTGTGCGCCCGATCCGGCCTTCCCGGTCAAGGCAGCCTTCTCATCGTTCGCGATTGAGCCGAGCGAGTACATCGAATCGACCGGCGGCACCGGCGACCTGATCGAGAAGCCGATCGGTACCGGCCCATATATGCTCGACACCTGGGCGCGCGGCGAAAGCATCACGCTGAAGCGCAACGACAACTACTGGGGCGAGAAGGCCAAGACCGAGACCCTGATCTTCCGCTGGAGCACCGAAGCAGCACAGCGCTTGCTCGAACTGCAGAGCGGTACGGTCGACGGCATCGACAACGTCGGTCCGGATGACTTCGAGACGGTTCAGAACGACTCAAGCCTGCAACTGTTCGAGCGCGAAGGCTTGAACACGATGTATGTTGGCATGAACAACGCGTTTGCGCCGTTCGACAACGAGAAGGTTCGCCAGGCGATCGCGATGGGCATCGACCGCCAGCGTATCGTCGACAACTTCTACCCGGCTGGCTCCGAAGTCGCATCGCACTTCACACCATGCGCGATTCCGAACGGCTGTGCCGGCGAAGACTGGTACGAGTTCGATCCCGCGGCAGCCAAGGCACTGCTGACCGAGGCTGGCTTCCCGGATGGTTTCGAAACCGTCCTGAACTACCGCGATGTTGTCCGCGGCTATCTGCCCGATCCGGGTGCTGTGGCGCAGGATATCCAGGCACAGTTGAAGGACAACCTGAACATTAACGTCAAGATCGAAGTTCAGGAATCGGGAACGTTCCTCGACAACTCCGATGCCGGTAAGCTCGAAGGTCTGTACCTGCTGGGTTGGGGCGCGGATTACGCCGACATCACCAACTTCCTCGACTTCCACTTCGGCGTCGGTGCCAGTCTCACAGTTTGGCACGAAGTTTGACGACATCACCGACAGCGTCTGCGCGAAGGCGCACAGCTTGACACGATGCCGAAGCACGCGAACCATTCTATGTAACCGCAAACAACGCCATCAAGGCACATGTTCCGATGGTGCCGATCGCGCACGGTGGCTCGGCTGTCGCCTATCAAGGCCGACGTTGCGAACGCACACGTCAGCCCGCTTGGCAACGAGTCGTTCGCTTCGATGGACCCAGGCGGACGCGATACCTTCGTCTGGATGCAGAACGGCGAGCCCGCTGGTCTGTGGTGTGCTGACGAAAGCGACGGCGAAGCGCTGCGTGTCTGCGAGCAGGTCACCGAAGGCGTTGCTGTCGTACGAAATCTGGTGGTACGGACGTCGAGCCTGGTCTCGCCACATGCCTGTGACGCAAACGACGACCTGACCGAGTGGACCTGTACAGCTGCGCGAAGGCGTCAAGTTCCACGACGGCTCGGACTTCGACGCGAACGACGTTGTCATGTCCTGGTACGTCCAGTGGGATGCGGCAAGCCCGCTCCACGTTGGACGTGATGGTAGCTTCACCTACTTCTCAGCACTGTGGGGCGGCTTCCTGAACGCCCCTCCCGCCACTGAATAACGTCACACTAGCACGGCCTAATCGTTCGAAGAGCAAGGATGCGCTCGCCTCATGGCTAGTGCATCCTTGCTCTATACATCACAGAGTATTTGTTATGTTCAGATTTATCGCGCAACGTATTGTATACTCCCTGCCGGTTCTCCTGGGAGTTATCGCTGTAACATTTATTCTTGCCCGAATGATCCCCGGCGATCCCTGCACAGCACAGCTTGGTGAAAAAGCCACCCCTGAGATTTGTGCGCAATTCAACGCAGAAAAAGGGCTGGATCGCCCACTCGTCGTTCAATTCGGTATCTTTATTCGAGAAACGCTCAAGGGCGATCTCGGTGATTCGATTCGTTTCAAGCGACCGATCACCGACCTTGTTGCCGAGCGACTGCCAGTTACGGTCGAACTTGGTCTTTTTTCGCTGACGATCGCGATAATCGTTGGCACGATTGCGGGTGTTCTATCGGCGATTCGGCGCAACTCGATAATTGACGTTGGCACGATGGTGCTTATCCAACATCGGTGTGTCGATGCCGATCTTCTGGCTAGGGTCTGATGCTCGCGTATGTATTTGCCTTGCTGCTCAAAGGTACACCGTTCTGGTTGCCGCCGTCCGGTCGACTGTCATCTGGTATCACATCTACGCCTTTTTTTGAAGTCTATGGTTGGAACATTGGTTCGAACAATCCTTTTTCAAATCTCCTGACGTTCTTCTCGAATATGTATGTCTTCAACTCATTAATTACGCTCGATTTTAAAGTGCTTGGCGACGCGATCAGGCATCTGATTATGCCATCGCTAGCGCTGGCGACGATCCCGATGGCAATCATTGCTCGTATCACTCGATCAAGTATGCTGGAAGTGTTAGGACGCGACTACGTGCGAACAGCTCGTGCCAAAGGTCTGGGTGAGTACACAGTGATCTTCGGTCACGCCTTCCGCAACGCTTTGCTGCCGCTGGTGACGATCATTGGACTGCAACTGGGAACCGTGTTTGGCGGGGCGGTCCTTGACCGAGACGATTTTCGGTCTGGCTGGTGTTGGACGGTCTGCTGTACGATGGCATCACCTCACGCGATTACCCGATCATCCAGGGGTTCACCCTGGTCATCGCGATCGGCTACGTAGCAGCCAACCTGCTCGTCGACCTGTCATATGCCTTCTTTGATCCTCGTATTCGATTGGAGTAAGCAACGATCCTATGGCAACAACAACCACAACGCTTCCATCCATTCGACCACAACGAGCGACTCAAAGCCTGTGGCAAATCGCGTTGCGCTCCCTGCTGGGTCATCGTTCGGCGATTATCGGCATGTCCATCATCTCGCTATTAATTCTCGTATCGATTTTTGCGCCTTTGATTGCCCCGTATGAACCAACCCAGGTTTTGATTGGCATCGAGCAGGTAAGAAAACGCGAAGCCCCCTGTATTCACCTGCTTGGCTGTGCAGCCGACCGCCCGCAGCATATTATGGGGATCGACGGCAATGTACGCGATGTGTTCAGCCGTGTCGTATATGGCTCACGCATTTCACTGTATGTAGGCTTCATTACGGTTGGCATCGCCATCGTCGCCGGTGTAACCCTCGGTGCGCGTTGCCGGGTATAGTGGCAAATTGGTCGACAATCTGATTATGCGCGTGCTTGATGTTGTCCTGGCCTTTCCCTCCTTGCTTTTGGCAATCGCAATCGTCAGCGTGCTGGGCCCAGATTTACGCAATGCTATGCTCGCGATCGCGATCGTTTCGATTCCGTCGTATGCGCGTGTGATGCGAGCGAGCGTCCTGGCGACTACGCAGCGAGGATTATGTACTGGCAGCCCAAGCGGTCGGCGTTTCGCCCCTGCGCGTCCTGGTGCAACACATCATGCCCAACGCGATCTCGCCGCTGATCGTTCAGGCATCGCTCGGCATCGGCACCGCCATCCTGGAAACGGCAGCCCTCTCTTTCCTGGGTCTGGGCGCACAGCCCCCCACACCGGAATGGGGCGCGATGTTGAGCGCGGAACGTAATCAGGTGTTCAGCGCACCTCACCTGGTCTTTTTCCCTGGTCTGGCGATCATGATCAACGTACTTGGCTTCAATTTGCTCGGCGATGGACTGCGCGACGCGCTCGATCCGCGCCTAAGCAAACGGTAAATGTGACATACTCAACTTAAGTATGCTACAATCTCGCTTCGATGAATTTTGATCCATTAGAACCCTCGCACGCACATTCCAATGCTGGAATGTTGATGTTGATCGGTGGGGCAGAAGACAAAGTTGGCAGCCGGGCTATCCTGCGGCGGTTTGTTGAACTGTCCGGGGGCACGACTGGTCGCATTGCGATCATTGCGGCTGCCTCCGAAATACACGGCATCGTCGGACAGACGTACCACCGCATCTTCAGCGAACTTGGCGTTCGCGACGTTCGTGTCCTCGACCTCAATCGGCGCGAACAATGTTCTGATCCGAAAACGATCGACGCGCTGAACGACGCGACTGGCATCTTCCTGACGGGCGGGAACCAACTCAAGCTGATGACGATTATCGGCGGCACTCCTGCGGCGACGCGGATTCGCCGTGTGTATCGCCATGGTGCAATTGTCGCCGGAACCAGCGCTGGTGCGTCGGCAGTCTGCCAACATATGATGGCCTACGGTTCGAGCGGCACGACGCCACGTAAAGCAATGATGCACTTCGCGCCTGGACTTGGGCTTATCACGCGCTTGTTGGTTGATCAACACTTCGGCGCACGCGGTCGTACTGGGCGCCTGATTACGGCGATCGCGCATAATCCGTATCTGTTGGGCGTCGGCATAGACGAGGACACGGCGATCGAGGTCGATGCGGAACGCATGGCACGGGTGTTCGGTCGTGGGTCGGTGATGGTCGTAGACGGTGCAGGCACCAGCTATAACAACATCCACCGATTGCCTGACCAGGCTCCACTCGCGATCTTCGACCTGCGCTTCCATATCCTGACGCATGGGCATGCCTTTGATATTAACAATCGCCAGCCCGTGATCCCCATCGTGCCACCAGCACCCTTCGAGCCACCTAGCCTGTTCGATACCGAAGGCATCTGATCGTGGGTACGCCGACGGTTTCTTCCCACCCGAACAATCACATACCATTCGTGGAGGAGGGCGTATGCGCCTGACCGAAGCTCGTGTGTATCGCGGACCGAATCTGTATGGATATCGGCCCGTCATTCGTTTGACGTTAGACCTGCAAGTGCTTGAGGACTATCCAACCAGCAAGTTACCTCAGTTCTCCGAACGGCTCGTCGAATATATTCCGACGCTGCAAAGCCATGGCTGTTCCTACAGCGAACCGGGCGGCTTCATCCGGCGGCTCCACGAAGGCACCTGGCTCGGTCACGTCACCGAACATATCGCGATCGAACTGCAATCGCTGGGTGGCATCGACGTAACCTACGGCAAGACACGCGGAACCGGACGCAAGGAAGGCGAATACTATGTGGTGTATTCGTTCCTCGAAGAACGTGTTGGCCTAGCGGCGGGTCTGCTGGCGTTGCGGCTGATCCAGCATTTGCTGCCGGAAGAACTGCGGGGCATCACTGGCCTCGATTTGCTCGACGCAGACGAGGACGATGAACCGTTCGATTATGCCGAGGAACTCGACGCCCTGATCAGAATGGCAGGACGGCTGGCGCTCGGTCCTAGCACCCAGTCAATCGTGGACGAGGCACGTCGTCGTCGCATTCCCACGATCCGCCTCGACGACCAGAGCCTGGTGCAACTTGGTTACGGCAAGTATCAGCAGCGCATCCGTGCCGCCGTCACCGGACGCACCTCGAACATCGCCGTCGAAACCGCCAGCGACAAGGAACTGACCAACCAACTGCTGAGCGACGTTGGGATTCCAGTACCACGCTCGATTCGCGTGCGGTCTCTGGAAGCCGCCGTCGCCGCCGCCGAACGCATCGGCTATCCAATCGTCACCAAGCCGCTCGACGTGAGCCATGGGCGTGGCGTTTCGATCAACCTCACCTCCGCTGATCAAGTGCAATGGGGCTTCGAGGTCGCGTCGCAATACACCAACTCCGTGCTGGTCGAAACATTCCTGCCGGGAAGCGACTATCGCGTGCTGGTGGTCGATGATAAGGTCGTCGCCGTCGCCGAGCGCGTCCCCGCACATGTCATCGGCGACGGACAGCATACCATCGCCGAACTGATCGACATCACCAACAGCGACCCCCGACGCGGCATCGGTCACGAGAAGGTACTGACGCGCATCACGATCAACGAACAGGCCGAGCGGCTGCTGGACACAGGCCGGGTACACGCTCGAAACCGTGCTGCCCGCTGGCGAGCGCTTCTTCCTGCGTGCGACCGCCAACATCTCGACCGGTGGCATCGCCATCGATCGCACATCCGAAATCCATTATGACAACACCGAGATCGCACGGCGAGCGGCACGGGTGATCGGCCTCGACATCGCCGGTGTCGACATCATCGCGCCCAATATCAGCCAACCGATGCGCGAAGTCGGCGGCGGTATCGTCGAAGTCAACGCTGGTCCCGGTCTGCGCATGCACCTGCAACCGTCGGAAGGCATGCCGCGTAACGTCGCCAAGCCGATTATCGACATGCTCTTCCCACCGGATGCGCCGTCGCGTATTCCGCTGCTGGCAGTCACCGGCACCAACGGCAAGACCACCACGGCGCGCATGGTCGCGCATATCATGAAGCTACACGGCAAGCGTGTTGGCCTGACGACCACCGACGGCATCTATATCGACGGCGAACTCTACATGCGCGGCGATATGACCGGACCCTGGAGCGCCCGCACCGTCCTCAAGGATGCGACTGTCGACGCCGCCGTACTGGAAACAGCGCGTGGCGGCATCGTGCGCGAGGGCCTTGGCTTCGACCGTGCGGATGTCGGCGCAGTGCTGAACGTCCAGGCCGATCATCTCGGCTTGCGCGGTATCGAAACCCTGCGCGATCTGGCGAAAGTCAAGTCGCTGGTCGTGGAAGTGGTCCACCGTAAAGGCACGTCGGTGCTCAACGCCGACGATCCGCTATGCGTCGATATGCGCTCGCGGGCGGGCGGCCGGATCGCCTACTTCTCGATGCAGGATGGACGCGAAGGACCGCCACATCTGCGCGAACATATCGAGAGCGGGGGCCTCGCCGTGGTACTCCAGAAGGGTGCTAAGGGCGACATGCTGACGATCTACGACGACGAGCAATATATACCGCTGCTGTGGAGCCACCTGATTCCGGCGACGCTGGAAGGCAAGGCCATTGCGAACGTCGCTAATGCACTTGCGGCGACCGCGATGACCTATGCCATGGGCGTGCCAGTCGAAACGATCCGTCAGGCGCTGCGCACCTTCTCGACCTCGTTCTTCCAGACGCCGGGACGCCTCAACATCTTCGACGGGCATCCGTTCCGGGTGTTGATGGACTACGGTCATAATCCTGCCGCACTGGAGCAGATGGCGGACCTGGTAGCAAAGCTACGACCGCGCCATCCGCGCATCATCGGCACGATTGGCGGTCCCGGCGACCGCCGCGACCAGGACTTGCGCCGCCTTGGGCAACTGACAGCGGGTATGTTCGACGAACTGATTATCAAGCAGGACAACAATCTGCGCGGACGCCCGTCCGGCGAGGCAGCACAATTGCTCAAGGAAGGTGCGCTCGCAGCAGGGCTTGCAGCCGATAAGATCACCACGATCCTGCCAGAGCTCGACGCGGTGCGCCACATCCTTAGCCAGGGACAACCGGGCGATCTACTCGTCATCTTCGCGGATAACGTGACGCCGGTCTGGAAAGAGATTATTTATTGGGGTCAGGAACCACAGGAATAACTCAAGCCCACAGAACGAAGGAAGGCGCGTGAAATGCTTTCACGCGCCTTCCTTCGTTCTGATCTAACATGCTGCCCCGCTTGAAACAAATGCCGTAATCGGCATGCGGGACCATCCGAATGAGTAGCAAGAGAGTCACCGAGGTGCTTGCCTATGGCACGCGTAGGATCGTCGAGCCTCACCGAGAAACAGAAGCCAGGCCCGCTCGGCCCGAAGACTCACGCGCACGCTCCCATCGTATAGAGGTCAGGTTAAGGCGTCTGGATCGCTGGCAGGTACGTGCGGTCGGCGTCGGGGCCAAGGATGAACGGCGGTCCGATGATGCCGTCACGGGAGCGGAAGCGCACGTACACCACACGCGAGCTACGCGGCAACCACAGCCAGGTACGTTCGTTCGTGATCGGATTCCAGGGGATGCCGGAGAAGTCGGCGCGGCTCGACGTTTGGACCTCGACAGCGCTATCGTCCACATTATCGTAGCGAATCGTCGCCTTGCGGTCGTCGGTCGTGCTGATGGTTGCCGTCGCCGTTGGAGGCGCGACCAGTTTGACGGTTTGCGTTACCACCGACACATTATCGGCGCGGTCGCGGAACTCCGCGGCGAACGTGTGCAAACCTTCGGTGCCACTGATCTGCCAGCGATAGCTGTCATAGTACGGGGCAGGGGCGCTCCATGGCTCGTCGTCACGGCGCAACCGCACACTCACGATGCCGCCCTGACGGTCAAGGGCATTGGTATCGAGCAAAATGTCGCTCGTCGTGACAGCGACAGCCTGACCTAGTGGACCTGCTTCACCCGTACGATAATCACGCTTCGCCGCAAGAGCACGCATTTCCGCGTCATTCAATCGCCGCCGGAACGCCGCTAACTCATCGACAGGTGATCCGATGTCGCCAAAGCCCGCCGTCCAGCGTCCAACTTCCAGGCGCTCCCCGACCGTTTTGGGCAGCGGAATATCTTTCGCTGAAGCTTTCATTGCGCCATCGATATACAATACCTTGACGCCACGACTATCGGCGTTGGATTCCCAACCAATCGAGAAGTGATGCCAGCCTGGCGAGAGTTGCTCCCGCGCCACCAATTCGTGGCTTACTCCGGCATCATCCACCGTCCAGAAGTTCCACTGTTCACGTGCGCTGTCTGCCTCACCGACGACTTCCCGCCGCAACGCCAGGGTACTGGTATATGCGTTCGTGGCATCGTTGCTGTTCGCGCTCGTAGCAAAGACATACTGTCGGTTCGTGGTGCTACGCGGATATTCTGTCGGCACGTTCACCCATATCGACATTGTTCCCTGATCCAGCGACACGTTATTGCTGATTGGATAGGTCAGTTCGGTGCCAACATCGAGCCGCGCGGCCTTGCCAAAGACACCCGCTTCATAGGAGAGCGCGCTATTGGTCGCATCGCGGAACACCGGCATACCAGAACCGATCTCCTGTAAGGGATGCCCTTCGAAATGCACCAGCATGCTGAGGTCGGCGTCTTCGCTTTGCACACTCAGGGTGCCAATCGGAGGTTCTTGATCGACGGTCGGCGCGCTATCAGGTGGCGTGAAGTCGTACAATCCACGCAGGTTCGTGTTCCAGAGCCATATGCTTGCTTCACACCCTGCCGTCCAACGCGCACAAGGATCAGTGCCAGGACCGAACCAGCCATATGGGTCAACCTGCTTGCCGTTGTGCCGAACCTCGAAATGCAGGTGCGCCCCACCGTCGGTGAACCCGGACTTACCACTCGTCCCCAGGTATTCGCCAGCCTGAACCGCAACGCCATCACCGCTGTCGATCTTGCCCTCGAACTTCTTGGCGAAGCCATCGAGATGCCAATAGACCGTTTCATATCCGGCGAAGTCGCCGCCATGCCGGATCACCACGCCATTACCGCGGGTCGTCATGGCATAGGCTATACCGGGAGCAGCCGCAACAATAGGTGTCCCTGTCGGGCGATCCGGGAAGTAGTAATCGTGTCCGTCGTGTGTGTTATAGGAGAGGTTGCCGCGATTCAGATACGTTACGATGAAATTATTGCCATCGTCACCGCGGTCGACCGTTGGATACACATGGTCAAAATACGACGAATGGATCATCCTGATCGGGCGTCCGGCGAGCGAATCACCGGCGACGTTTGGGTAATGCGTAGGCCAGGGCAAACTCAGGAATGGCCGTCCCGCTACCGGGCGCGCAGTTGGCGTCGCGCTTTCAGGAGCCGCGCCAAACATCCTTTGAAACAACGGTGCGTACGCGTCTTTCAACGCGATCCACTCGGCCTGTGTATGCCCGGGAGCCAGGAAACGCTGCACGGCGACGATGACAGGCTGCTGGTCGGTCGGGATCGTGCCGCGCTTGCCATCGGTGAATTGCACCTCGGGCGGCGTCGTATAGGGCCCGAAGCCAGCACGAAGTTCGCGTGTCGCCCAATCGATTTGAGCGCTGAACCCGTCCGGTCCCCGTGCGCCAAACGGGCGTTTGAGGTTTTCCGCGCTCGGCTGCGGCGACGACACGAGCTTGTGTTCGAGTTCCAGCAGCGCCAGCATCACCCGTGGATCAAGGCTGTAATAGCTGCCGAAGCCCTGAATCGCTTGCGCCGCTGTCGTGCTGCCGTCCTGGTAAGTTTTGAGCATGCCAGACTGACGATCAAGATAAGCTTGAACATCGAACTGTTCGGTAGCGGCAGCGGGCCAGAGTGCTGGCGCGGCGAGCAAGGATGACGGCATCAATACCGCGGTCAAGATGACAAGCCGGAGCAAAAACTGGCGAGCAGCACGTTTTTTAAAGCAACGAAAACGCGAGCGCATGAGCACCATAGAGTGGGTAGAAGATCTACGCTTACTGTACCAGTTAGGCATACCATCGTCAATGATATCAAGCATGGGTCGCGTATCCAAAAAGTACCTACGC
Source organism: uncultured Chloroflexia bacterium (assembly GCA_963790835.1). GTDB lineage: Bacteria > Chloroflexota > Chloroflexia > Chloroflexales > Kallotenuaceae > JBBSGA01. The sequence goes on along the minus strand of CAWBPU010000001.1, from coordinate 1,007,663 downwards.
AGGCGGTACGACTGGCATACTCCACCATCTATCAAGCATGACGCATCCAAACCCAAAAAGGTTTCCACAAAGCTGATATCCGACGATCACCCCGGCGTTCCCGCACGATCGAGTGCAATACGGCGTTGCTCCGCTTCCTCGATCGGTCCGGACGCCTCCTGTACCAGACGAACCGCCTCACCATATTGCGCGACGATGGCGGCATGCTCCTGTGGCGTCAGGGTGTTTCCAGTGGTGCGCTCCTCGGCAACGTCAAAGGCGGCCTGTGCTTCGGCGAAGAGCCGCTCACCACGCTCCTGGACCGTCGCGATACGCCGTGCGGTCTCCGGTCCATAGCTGACCTGATCGAACTTCCCCTGATCGCGTGCCGCATTGACGCGTCGCCCCAGGTCGGCGATAGCGACGCCCGCCGCTCGACGGGCATCCGCCGTGCGTTGTTGAGCGGTGGTGCGAGCGTTCGCCGACGAGCGCCAGCGTACCGCAAACACGACCCCGACGATCAGTAGCGCAAGCGCAGCCAACGACCCCAGAGCGATCGGGATCGTGCGCGGAATCGGTGGGTTGAGCGTGTTCTTCACCGAATCGATCCCGGCAATCATGCCCTGGGACCATTCACCACGGGTGAATAGTGGTTGCATGTCGTTGGTGGCGATGGATCGGTAGACCGGATCGAGCTTAGAACGGAAACTCGAAACATAATTGATACTGTGGTAGCCCGGTTCCGTGGCCAGGAAAAAGAGAATCTGCGAACCGCGCAGACTGCGATACTGACTGGCTATGTTAAGTTCGTTGAGTCGGCGATTCAGGTACTGTTGGGCTGAGGTCGTATCACGTCCAGCGTTTCGCACGGCGATCACGACGACATCCGCGCCTTCATTCGCCAGTCTTTGAGCAGCCTCACGCACGGCGCTACCGTCGCCGAACAAGCGGTCGGGATCGTCGATGATCGGGGTACGCCCCTGGGCGCGTACGGGCAGCGTGTGAACGCCAGCCAGGAACGTCAGCAGAACGCACACCCACCATAACCACGTTGTACCTTTACGCCCGACCACCTATGCCTCCACACCAAAAGTCGGATGGCACATGCACCACCCGACCTGTTCGTTACATGCTAGTTTTCGACGGCTTGTAGCGCCTGTTCCAGATCGGCGATCAGGTCGGCGACATCCTCGATGCCGACCGACAACCGCACTAACCCGCCCGGCACTTCGAGCTTTGAGCCAACCACGCTCATGTGCGTCATCGCAGCCGGCACTTCGATCAAGCTTTCGATGCCGCCCAGACTTTCAGCGAGTGTGAACAGCTTGGTGCGCCGCGCGAACTCCCTTGCGGCACCCTCGCCATCACGCATGATCAGCGAGATCATGCCGCCGAACGAGTGCATCTGTCGTGCGGCCAGTTCATGTTGGGGATGGCTTTCGAGCCCAGGATAGATCACCTTCGTGATCGCGGCATGATCTTCGAGATGTCGTGCGATCGTGATGGCGTTGTGTGCATGTTCGCGCATGCGAAGGCTGAGTGTTTTCGCGCCGCGCAATACCAGCCACGAATCAAACGGCCCAGGCACAGCACCCGCCGCGTTCTGCAAGAACTTCAGGCGCTCGTACAGTTGGTCATCACGCATGATCAACGCGCCGCCCACTACATCGGAATGACCGCCGATATATTTTGTGGTCGAATGCATCACGATGTCGGCACCCAGTTCGAGCGGTCGCTGCCCATACGGCGATGCGAAGGTATTATCGACCAACGTGATCACCTGATGCCGTCGAGCGATTTCGACGACTGCGGCGATATCGGCCAGCTTCAATAGCGGATTGGTGGGCGTTTCCAACCAGATCATGCGCGTCTGCGGCGTGATTGCGGCTTCGACCTCGGGTAAGTTCGCCATATCGACGAAATCGAAGGTCAGCCCTTTGTCAACCATCACCCGTTGGAACAGGCGGTAGGTGCCACCATACACGTCGTCGCCGCAGATTACATGGTCGCCCGCCTTCAGCATCAGCATTGCGGTAGTTGACGCGCCCAGGCCAGAGGCGAATGCCAGCGCGTATTTGCCACTTTCCAGTGATGCCAGACATGCATGCAGCGCCGTACGGGTAGGATTATCAGTACGAGAATATTCGTAGCCCTGGTGGACGCCAACTTCGCTTTGGGCATAGGTCGATGTTTGATAGATCGGAACGATCACCGCTCCAGTTGTTGGATCCGGTTCTTGCCCAACATGGATAGCGCGTGTCGCGAATCCTAATTCCATGGTGTTGTAGCTCCCTTATATCGACGAACGCCCGACTGGAGGTTTCGGTTATGTAAAAATGCGATGTCTCCTTAACTCCAACGTCGTGGCGCCGTGCGATGTTGTAATCATCGAAGGAAAAAAGTATAGCACGGACGCATACGTCACAGCATAACGACAGGCCAGGTTGCTACCACCTGGCCTGCCGTTTACGTTCCGCAGTCGCGCTAGTCCGGATGGCTACGCATCCTCATCGCAGCACCCTCGGCGGGATCCCGTTCAACGACGTTCTGCTGGCGCGTCGTTTCGTCCGTACTGCCCTCCGGTCCACGCGTTACCCGTTGCTCCATCGTGTCGTTCCGTTCACCTTCACACCAGGTCCCATCGCTATGGCTGGTAGAGATGGTAGAACACGATCGCCTGACGACCACTTTCGATCCCCTGAAAGACCCAGTACCAACGCCCCGTTGACAGGTCAGCGGTGGCATAGCGTTGATCGGTCAGCTTGCCCTGCGGGTTAGCGGTCATGGTGCGTTGGCCACCAAATACTTGCCCGTTGGGCGCGGTCAACCAGAAGGACACCTGTTCGTTGGGATTGAATCCGTACACATCCATGACCATCTCGGAGCCAAGCGCGAGACACGAAGACGGTCGTGCCAGTCCGCTTTGCGAGGTTGGGATGTCGGGACATGGCGTGGCTGGCGTCGGGATCGGCGCTGGCGACGACGGATCGGGCAGCGTGGGCGGTGCCGGGACCACGGGAGTGGGAACAGCGTTTTCCGGAGCGCTCGCCTCATTGCCCAGCAGACCGAGCAACACGCCGATGTTACCATGATCCTCAAAGCGTGCACGCTCGAACCACTGGGTCATAACGGTATCGCCCGCCGCATTGGTTTCCATGCGTGGCTCGCTGAGCGGCATACCGAATAGCGCCAGCGAGCGTCCGGCTGGTGCAAGGCGGCTATCCTGCAAGCCGTGGTTGCGCCAGTAGCTCAGGAACGGCTCGCACAGCGTATGTCCGGTTTCGTTGAAATACTCACACCCGGCGCGTGGCAATCCTTTCTGCAATGACCACCAATCGACGCCGTTGCGTTCCAGTACCGTGTCACCCAAACGTCCCAAAAGTACGTTATACGGCGCGGCTTTTTCAGGGTGGTACTCAAAGCGATTGCGCTCGAAGCGCTGCACAGTGAACGAGCCTTCGGCAGTTTGTTCGACCTGTTGTTCGCTGATGGGGAAACCAAACACTGCCAGGCCCCCATTGGTTTCCCAGAAGCGCCGGAACTCACCGCGCAGCGTATGTCCGGTTTCAGGGAAGGTCAACACGTCACCATCTGCCGGTATCGGCGACGGTGAAGGCTGCGGCACTGGCGTCGGCAGAACAGGTCGCGGAGCCGCGGCCTGAACCGCGCGATAGGCATTGACACGTCCCGCACCGAAATAAGCATCTCTGCCAGGAGCACCCAGATCGTCGGCCGTGGACAGCAGAATCTGCCGTACCTGCTGATTCGACAACGTCGGATTAACCGACCAGACAAGTGCGGCAACGCCACCCACGAAAGGAGCCGCTTCCGACGTTCCCGAAGCACTGGCATAGGGTTCAGATTCGCCATTGAACCACATTGTCGACCCAATATCGACGCCGGGCGCGGCGATGTCGAGGTAGTCACCATAGTTCGAGAACGACGCGCGGGCATCGTTATAATCGGTCGCACCCACGGCGATTACTTCGTTATATGCGGCAGGATATTCCACCGGGTTGCCTGAGAGTGCCTCATTACCAGCGGCGACAATCACCAGTGCCCCACGACTGGTGGCATAGATGATTGAATCGTGGAGCAGCCGCGAATCGTTTTCGCCACCCAGGCTGAGGTTAATCACCTTCGCCCCACGATCGGCAGCGTAGCGAATCCCCGCCGAAACATCCACCGCCGAACCAGCACCGCGATCATCCAACGCCTTGACCGGCAAAATTTTACATTGCCAACATACACCGGCAACGCCACGACGATTATTGCCAATCGCCGCGATGATCCCGGCGGTGTGGGTACCGTGGCCTTCATCATCACTCGCGTCGTTCGTACCATCGACAAAGTTCGCGCCCGACAGCATGTTCTGTCGAAGGTCAGGATGTGCGGCATACACACCGGTATCGACAACGGCAACCGTGACCGAGGCCGAACCCGTGGTGATATCCCAGGCAGCGGGGGCTGAAATACGCGGCAGCCCATACAAGCGCCCGAAGAACTCGTCGTTAGGTGCGACAGTCGCACGATACATATAGTCCGGCTCGACGTAGACGACATCAGGATCGCGCCGCAGCGTGTCGGCGAGCGTACGAAGATCGCTTTGCGTTTCAAGCAGCATCGTCGTGCCATCGGTGAGCGGCGAAACCTTGAGATGATCGCCCCAACGCTGTTGGAGAAGTTGCGGCACATCGCGTCGTTGAGTTCGCAACATGCGGCTCGTCGGATTGAGGCCGACCACAAGCCGTCCTGATCGCGCTTCTTGCATGCTCCACTGCGGTGTGGAACGCTCGACCATATTGGCGGCTGCCGACGAAGTAGGAACGGTCAGCCAGGGTTGCAGTAGCGCGAAGGCTACCAGCGTGATGGCGACGAGGCGAACATATACACCCATAGTGACAACTTACTCCCCGCCGCCCCACGGTTCGCACCACCGCCACGCAGTACTGCAAGACTTTAGGATCAACGGCTCCTTAAAAGGATGTTCCCCATCCATGTACTGGTATTTTAGCAAACCCGCTTGCCCATAGGTCCTACTATCGCGCCCGTAATCTCGGCTCCGGTTGGGGATAGGCGAACTGGACTTAAGTTTCTTGCAGAGGTGTCTGCCACAGAGTATCGTACGTCATATGAAACGGGTACGCCATGATGTGTACCTACAACGCTTATCAACCTTAGCTTACCCCCCTAAGGAGCCCGGGGTCCATGTCATCATCAGTAACTGTGGCCGGCCAAGCAAATTCCCCCCTCACCTTGCCCGAGATCGTCGACAACGTTTTACAAGCCATCGCGCACAATTTGGGTGTTCGGTATACCATCGTTATGCGGATTGAGGGGAATACAGCAACAGTAGGGTCACTGTTCGACACCGAAGGTGCGCTGGCGTCTGGGTCTGTGTATAAGTTCGAGGACACATTCTGTGCGCATATGCTGAAAACGGGGGAATCGTGTATTCCCGACGTATCTGCCGCAGGTCCAGAAATTCGACGCATCCCGGCCGCTATCGACTTAGATGTATCAACATATATTGGCGTTCCAATCAGACTTAACGATGGTCAAATCTATGGGACTTTATTCGCCATGGACGAGCAGCCACGCGATTGGGGTGCAGAGCATATCAAAACACTCACACTGTTCGCCCGGCTGCTCGCGCATGAATATAGTGCGGAAGCTCAGCGTCGTGCTGCCGAACGTGCCAGTGAATTCGGCGAAGGACCACAATTCGTCGATCCGGTGACGGGTCTGATCACTCAGCCAGCATTTGAAAGCCACCTGCGATCCGAGGAACGTCGGTTGCGGCGCTATGGCGGACTATATAGTATCGGCATCCTGGAACTAAAAGATCTGCCGGAAGGAGATTCACCCGAAGCAGTTGCGACACAAACACAGGTGATTCAGGGGCTCGCTAACACACTCATGTTGAACAGCCGGATCGTCGACTGTTGTGCACGTTTGGACGATGGACGGTTCGCGGTGCTGTTCCCTGAAACACCCGCAAAGAACATTCCTGCATGGTTACGCCGCATTGATGCGGCAGTTCGGACCTGGAATCTCTTACATCCAGGACTTGAAACGGAGTTAGCGTTCTCATTGGGAACTGCCGATAGTGCCGAAGCCGATGACTACCAATCTGTATGGGCGCGGGCAACAGGACGAATGCTTACAGACAAGATGCGCGGTGAGAAGCCGAGCGGTGCGCCGACATATCTACCAGGTATGGAAACACCATCGCGCCGTGAGGCTGATGTTGTGATGCAACGCTAGTCAGCCGCTTAGCTTCGAAGTGTTGGTAGCAATGTTGCTGTGTGCGTGTATGCTTGTAGTGAAGGACATGCACGCACATGGCACAAACATCTCAATCCTCAGAAAACCAAGCCTCCACAGTTCCTGTGCGCGTCATGGTCGCGATCGGTATCAGCCCCAGCACTGAGCGTCTGCTGTATCGTGCGATCAAACTAGCCGAAGGTCTGAACGGGGAGCTTTACGCCATTCATATCCAGCCACCAGGAATACACACCACGCTCTACCAGGCTAATGTCGAGTGGCACCTCCAGCAAGCCCGCCAGCTTGGAGCGCATGTCGAAGTCGTCAGCGCAAAAGACATCGCCGAGGCACTCGTCAGCTATGCCCGCAAGCATACAATCACGCATCTTGTGATCGGACAGTCCGACATCAGCCGCTGGCAAGAAATCAAGCGTGGCTCGATCATCAACCGCATCTTACGCTTCCGCTCCGGCATCGACCTGTACATCGTGACTGATCCCCATGACTGACCAATCTGTGCAAAAGACCTGAGCACGACACCAGCACGTCTGTTCCTAAACTGGCAGCAGACGTACTGGTGTCGTGTGAAAGTGTGCGTTAGCGAACAGGTTTGATTGGCTTCGGCTTACTCATCGCGACGTGTTCGTGCGCGTGATATGACAAACACACTAGCGGACCCGACTCCGCGCGCTTTGGCGGGTCGTTCGGCACCCGGGTGCCTTTGCAGCGCCCAGGGTTTATCATAGGGAACCATGCCGAGCCAGGTGGTTTTATCAACCACCAGCGCGGGCATCAAGCGCTGCGTGACCATGTCTAAGACATTAACGGGATCACGTTGGGCTTGTTCGCGAACACCGGCGGCACAGGAGCCAGTGGAACACGTGAACCGGGAGTTGCGGGAGCCGAATGCGCCCAGGCCATGTAGTTTTCGTCGAACGTACCGTTGTAATAGACCTGGGTGATCTGGTTATGCGTCACGCGATTGATTGCATCCCACACTTCGTTATCGTCAGTGGAATGGACGACGAGCATACCGCGTTCCGGCGAGAATTCATCTTCTTCGGGCGGGATCACGAAGCCAAGCCACTCGTTAGGGTAGCGTGCTTCCACATCAGCGATCCATTCGACGTTGCCACGGTCTTCCATGGCGGTATATGGGCAACCGCAATCACAGGTGGTGCCACATTCCGACGTGCCGCATTTGCCCGTCGACTTGCGCCCGCCATGCTCTGCGGTCGTGAGGTTGATCATGATCGGCATGGTATTTTCCTCTATAGCAACATGCGTCTAGCGACACCACACCATAACGGTGGCAGCGCACCATGACACATCATGCTGGTACTATACCCCAACTGATCGTGATCCTCAAACCACCTGTTTGCCCGCTGTGTATGCCATCCGACCCTGGGGGTGACATCAGCGCGATTACTGGTGCTCCAAACCGCTCAGGACGAGCTTTCAGGCAACACATCGACGGCTGCATCGCTCATAGGTCTTCCTACGGTAAGCTGTCGCTGCAAGTCTGCCTCCATGTTCGCATACACGGAGTTGGCTTCCGCCCCAAGCGCGTCGAGCATTTTACTGAAAAAGCAGCGTGCCGCCGTCGCCGCCGCCACGTCGAATATCTCGGCATCGCTCAACCCATGGTCGCGTAATCCCTGCACATCGGCTTCCGTAACGGAAGACGCATCGCGGACGATCTGTTCAGCGTATGCCATGATCGCAACATCGGCGGGCGCGAGGCCGGCCTGGGCGAAATCGTCCGATATTGCCATCACCTGCTCCGGTGCATAAAATTGCTGGCGCAGCACCAGCCCATGTGCCAGCATGCAGTACGAGCTACGCAACGCACGCGCTGCTGCGAGCGTCACCAGTTCATAGCGGCGGGCATCCAGGTTCGCACGGATGCTGCCAAGTAACACCCCCCATGCTGCCATCACCTGTGGACGTGGACTGAACACCTTGACGTAGTTGGGGACATAGCCTGGATTGGTTTGTGCCTGCTCATACATCGTCCGTACTTGACCAGAAGCCCGGTCGACCGGAGTCGTTTCGATAAAAGCCATACCTGCATCTTTCCGACACATATTGCCGCTAGCGCTTCACACATCAGTTGGTGCTGGATGAGATCAAACGGTAGATCCAGTATAGGCACAGCGTCAATGGCACGCGCTGTGCGCAGGAACTATGTGCTAGGAAAATGAGTGCCTATTGCCTATCGTTCACTCATGATAGTAAAATCACGGTGCGAAGAAAGGAAAAGCTGGCATGGCGATCGAGGTGCGTGATCTGCGCGGACTGGAAGGTCCAAATATCTACCATGGTCAACCAGCGGTCAAACTCCAACTCTGGAGTGACCGCAACATCAGTCGTGCAATCGGCGACACCATCAAACAATGGACACAAGCGACCGGCTCAATTATCGGCTATCTCAATCATGATGTGAGCGAGGAAAACGGCGGCTTCTTGATCACGACAACATTCACGACGCCCTTTCCCAACGTCGGTGAACGGCTTGCGGAAGGTGTCGTCGCCGACCTCCAGGCCGATGACGACGCCACCCCTGGCTATTCGCACGACGCGACCTTGTTCGAGGTGATCGAGGAACGCAAGCGCGAGGAGCCGTCACTGCCATTGTTACAGATTCTAGTCGAGGCGCGCACCCGCGACCTGCCCTTTCTGGTGCGCGAAGACGGCACGATCATGATCGGCTCCGGATCGCGTGGTTTCGTATTCGATCCATCAGGTCTTGGTGTTGGTCTGACCCAGACGATACCATGGGAAGATATCGGCCGTATTCCTGTCGTCGCGATCACCGGGACAAATGGCAAAACCACCACCACCCGCCTGTGTGCGTTCATTATGGCGGCCGCTGGCTTGCACGTCGGTCGGACCGATACCGATGGCATTATCATCAACGATGAAACCATAGAAACCGGCGATTGGGCGGGCTTCGGCGGCGCGCGGCGTGTGTTGAGCGATCCGACCATCGATATCGCTGTGCTGGAAACATCGCGCGGCGGCATCCTGCGGCGCGGCCTGGGGTTCGACGTGTGCGATGTATCCGTCCTCACCAACATCAGCGACGACCACCTGGGCGAGTTCGGAATCGACACACTCGCAGACCTCACGAACGTCAAGGCCGTGGTCGTGCACGCTACGAAAGCCGAAGGACACGCAGTGCTGAACGCTGACGATCCCTATGTGGTGGGGGTGGCGGCAACCGTCGGAGCGCCCGTCATGTGGTTCAGCCGCGACGCCGCACAGCCGCACGTACAAGAGCATCTGGCCACTGGGGGCGATGCCGTTTGGAGCGATGGCACGGCGATCTGGGTTTCCTGGCACGGCGAGCAGTTCTCGATCCCCCTGTCGGCGATTCCGATCACCAACAACGGAGCGGCACTCCATAACGTTGATAACGTCATGGCTGCGACGGCGGCATGTCTTGCACTGGGCGTCGAGCAAACCACGCTCATCGAGGCATTGGGACGGTTCGAAAGTCACAACAACCCCGGACGGCTCAATACGTTCAGCGCCCACGGCGTCACCGCCGTGCTGGATTATGCACACAACGAGGCTGGCATCAGCGCATTGCTGCAATTCGGCAAACACGTACGCGCCACAACCGGAGGAAAGCTCGTCATGCTGCTGGGAGGCCCCGGCGACCGCCCTGACGCTCAAATTCGCCAACAGGGGTACCTAGCAGGCCAACATAGCGATCTGCTGCTCCTGCATGAGGAGGAGCGGTACCTGCGCGGACGTGAGATTGGCGAGACAACAGCTTTATACCGAGCCGGCGCGATGGCGGCAGAAATGGCGGCAGAACAGATCATGACGTTCGATAACGAACTCGACGCTTTACGCTATGCCCTGGCGAACGTTTGTGCAGGCGATGTCGTACTGGCAGCGGCACATGCACGGCGCGGCCGCATGTTGCAAGAACTTCAGGACTGGCACGATACGTCAGGATAATTTTATGTAAAGCCAGCATCAAATGGTATACTTAGCGTCGATTACTGGATGTGTTGGAGAAATGGTATGGCGGTGTTTTCGTCCCTTCCTGATAGCTACAATATCGCACACTTAACGGTGCGTCCTAATATCGTCCTTGCTCCGATGGTCGGCGTGACCGATTCGGTGTTCCGGCGGCTCCTGCTTTCGCTCGGCGGGCTTGGTATGGTGACTACCGAAATGACGAATGCCGCCAGCGTTTCGCCGAAGGCCATGAAGCGGCACCGCATGTTAGAGTTCATGCCGGAAGAACGACCGCTGGCGATGCAGCTTTCGGGCAACGATCCTGTTCTCGTTTCCGAGGCAGCCCGCCAGGTCGAAGCGTTGGGTGCCGATATCATCGACATCAACTGTGGTTGTCCGTCGCCCAAGATCACCGGCGGCGGGCATGGCTCGGCACTGCTGCGTGACCTGCCGAAAATGCGTCTATTGTTGGAAGCTGTGCGCGAGGCCGTGGCGATTCCGGTGACGCTCAAGTATCGTGCCGGATGGGACGAAGACACCCTTAACTTCGTCGATACCGCGAAAATGGCCGAAGAAGTCGGCATTAGCTCGTTGGCGCTGCATCCGCGTACCAAGGCGCAGGGATATTCTGGGACTGCCGATTGGAGCCGCGTCGCCGCAGCCAAGCGAGCGGTGAAGATTCCCGTGGTCGGGTCGGGCGATATCAAGTCGGCGCATGAAGCGCTTGACCGACTGATGACGACTGGAGCCGACGGCGTGATGATCGGGCGCGGAGCCATGGCGAATCCGTGGATCTTTCGCCAGGTCAAAGAGCTACGCGAGGATCGCCCCGTTTTCGTCCCGATGCCCGCCGATAAGCATTGGTTTATCCTACGCTACCTCGATATGATGCTCGAAGTCATGCCCGAACATCAGGCGTGTGGCAAGCTCAAGCAATTGATCGGGCAGTTCTACGTCGCGCTGCCGGGAGCTTCCCAGTTGCGACGCGACGTGCAGCACGCCAAAACTATCACCGAACAGCGCGACTTCATCGATCGCTACTTCGAGCCGTTTATGCTCGGCCACGTTCCGCTCGCATCCCAAACCGAACAGGTAGACGAGACCATACCGGAGTTGATCGGCTGCTGATGATCGTTCCCACTTCGACCGCGATCATAGTGGTCGAAGTGCGACCATCCACCCTCCGCCGCAAGCAGTGCGCCGTGATTATGGTATGCTTGCGCCCGTCCAACAACCGCATGCTGTTTGTACAACGGCATGTGCGATCACACCCGGCACGTTGAGTGACCGCATGGTCGGTAGAGCGTTTAGGGACAAGCGATAATCGAACCAGCCGTGCGTCGGCACATCCAGCACTATACGGACGACATTCATCGTCCGCGGTGGTCGGTGGTCGGTGGTCGGTGGTCTGTTCTCAAAGGAGTTATACATGTCGATCAAGTCCGACCGCTGGATCACGGAAATGGCGCAGAAGCATGGCATGATCGAGCCGTTCGCGGAAAACCAGGTGCGCGAAGGTGTTATCTCCTACGGCGTATCTTCCTATGGCTACGACATTCGCGTTTCGGATGAGTTCAAAATCTTCACGAGTGCCACAGGCGAACTCACCGTCGTCGACCCAAAGAACTTCGATCCCAAAGCTTTCAAGGACTTCAAGGGCAACGAATGTATCATTCCGCCAAACTCTTTCGCCCTGTCACGTACAATTGAATACTTCCGTATTCCACGCAATGTCTTGACGATCTGTCTCGGAAAATCCACCTATGCACGCTGTGGCATCATCGTAAATGTAACGCCTTTCGAACCGGAATGGGAAGGATACGTCACGCTAGAGATCAGCAACACAACGCCGTTGCCCGCCAAAATTTACGCGAATGAAGGCATCGCGCAGGTGTTGTTCTTTGAAGGCGACGAGGATCCACTGGTGTCGTATCGTGATCGCAAGGGCAAGTATCAAGGCCAGCATGGCGTGACGCTGCCCAAGATGTGATGACCACCAGCGTCACTAACCAACTGCAAGCCTTGCGGCAACAACGCATCCTCGTCGTGGGTGATGTGGTGCTGGACGAATATCTGTTCGGCGCTCCCACGCGGCTTTCGCGTGAAGCGCCGGTGCCGGTGTTGGAGTTCGAGCGCCGCACGTCGATTCCGGGCGGCGCAGCGAACCCGGCGCAGAATATCGCGGCGTTCCCCGCCCAGGTGATTGTCGCATCGGTGGTGGGCGACGACGCCGAAGGTCGCCAGTTGATCGAGCTACTGGCACGCGCAGGAGTTGATCCAGGTTGTACCCTGACCGATCCAAGTCGCCCGACCACCGTTAAAACCCGTATCGTCGCAGGTGGCACGGCACGTTTGCCACAACAGATCGCTCGCATCGACCGCATTTCACGCCTGCCTATCGCTCCACGCATCGTTGCATCGCTGGCAGCACTGATCGGCGACCGCGCCACCAACGTACAGGCAATCCTATGCTCCGACTATCTGAGTGGCTTGCTGACCCGTGAACTGGTCGCCGTGATCAAGCAGATCGCCCATGAACACCAGTTGCTGGTAACGGTCGATGCTCAGGGCGAACTAGACAAGTATGTGGGCGTCGACTTGCTGCGGTGTAACAACGACGAAGCAGCACACTTCCTGGGGATGCACCTCGCAACCGAGGACGATTTTATGCGGGGGTTGACCCGACTACGTGACGAACTCGACGTACAACTCGTCGTCGTCACACGCGGCGGCGAGGGTGTATCGTTGCTTGGGCACGGCGTACCGTACACGCATCTGGAAGGACGGCGCGTGGAAGTTGCCGACGTGACTGGAGCGGGCGATACATTCATAGCGATCATGACGCTCGCGCTTGCCAGCGGCCTCCATGCGATTCAGGCAGCGACACTGGCGAACACGGCAGCGGCGATGGTCGTGCGCCGGATCGGGAACGCTGTCGTCACCGCCGACGAGCTACAGGCAGCGGTCGAGGAATACGAAAAGGAAGATCTATGATGGCACCGCCGATCTCGATGGAGGAGCTGCTGGCGCTACGAGAGACCTGGCGCGGCGCAGGAATGCGCGTGATTTTCACCAATGGAGTCTTCGATCTGCTGCATTACGGTCATCTGCGGTACCTTGAGGCTGCACGTGCGCTCGGCGACGTACTCGTGCTTGGCCTCAACAGTGACCGCTCGACCCGCGCCTACAAGGGTCCGCTACGCCCTCTCGTGCCGGAAGACGAACGTGCGGCGCTGCTGCTCGCCCTTGAACCGGTCGATTATGTCGTGATCTTCGACGAGGAAACCGCTGAACGGCTGGTCGAACAACTGCAACCAGACGTCTACTGCAAAGGTGGCGACTACGGGGGCGTGGCTGGCAAAGTATTGCCAGAGGCAGCCATCGTCGAACGCTATGGCGGAAAAACCGAACTGATCCCCTATCTTCCCCAACATTCCACGTCAGAACTGATCGAACGCATCCGCACGCGTTACGGCTAAGGCCACACATGGACCAAGATCCCCATCAGCCGGTGGACCCTGCGGAGATTCAGGATGAGCAAACCATCGCAGGAAAAATGCTCAAGCAGACCGGGCGTAGCATTGCTATCGCCGCTGCCCTGATTGCGCTTGGCAACATCGCCAGCCGCGTGCTTGGACAGGTGCGCGAATCTGTCACCGCCGGATTCTATGGCACCAGCATCGATGCCAGCGCGTATGCACTGGCTGCCCGGGTGCCGACGACGTTGTACGATTTCATCGTGGGTGGCCTGGTCAGTGCGGCGTTAGTGCCGGTCTTTTCCGAGCTCGCCGAGCGCGATGAACATGAGCTAGGCACGGTAGCCGGAACGGTGTTTACTGTCGCTACGCTCACCATCGGCGTCGTAGCGGCGGTCGCGTGGCTGTTCGCGCCCGCGCTCGGCACGCTCATGACAATGACCGCGCAGCCGGAGCAACTCCCTCTATTACGGGCGACGACCGTCAGCCTGATACGCTGGATGCTCCCTGCAACAGTCCTCATGGCTCTGGCCGGCCTGATCACCGGGTTACTCCAGGCACGTCGCCAATTTCTTCGGCCAGCCTTTGCCACGTCGGTGTTCAATATCGGCATCATCATCGGCGCGATCACCCTTAACGGCACGCTAGGGGTGCGCAGCCTCGGTGCAGGCATGATCATCGGTGCAGCGTTTCAGGTGCTGCTGCAAGCACCAGGAATGCGCGGCACACGGTTGCGCCCCAATCTGCGCCTCAACCATCCCGAAGTGCGGCGCATCGGTCGCTTATACGTTCCGGTGATCATCGGCCTCAGCTTCGCACTGATCGGCACAACCGTCGATACAATCCTGGCGGCAGGCGTGCAAGCGGGAGCACCTGCTGTCATGCGCTACGCGACGACGCTGGTTCAACTGGCGCTCGGCATTATCGCGACCGCCGTTTCGCTGGCGGCACTTCCGACGCTAGCGCGACAGGGCGCGGACGCCGACAACCTCGTCGACTTTCGGCGCACACTCATGCTTGGCATCAAGGTCGTGCTGCTGCTGATCTTACCCGCAACCGCGCTGATGGCTGCCCTCGCACATCCGATTATCGTGCTGCTGTTCCAGCAAGGCGAGTTCGGGCCAGCCGAAACAGCCTTCACCGCACGGGCACTGCTGCTGTACCTGCCAAGCCTTGTCGCAGCCGCCATCGATCAACCGCTGATCTTCGCCTTTTACGCACGCAAGAAACACGCTGCTGCCGAACCTGGTCAACGGCGTTGCCATCAGCATGTACCTGATCGTCGCCTTCTTGACGGTCCGAGCCTTAGGGGTATACGGTCTGATCCTGGCGAACGGCGTGCAATGGGTCGCCCACGCACTGTTGATGCTGTGGTTCGCGCATCGCCGCCTGGACGCACTGCGGGGTCAGGGGTTCGGTGCAGCGCTCACTGAAAGGCACCATCGCCAGCGCTGTGGCAGGACTGGTGGTATATGGCATCACCCTGCTGCTCAGCAGTCCTCAGCCCTACCAAACTATCGGCGCTCCTGGTGATTATGGTAGGTGGTAGTGTTGGCGCGGGCGTGTACTGGGTGATGGCGTCGCGGCTGCGTCTCGAAGCGCTCGCCATCCTTACGACAGGCGTGAGCGAGCGGCTGGCGCGGCGGCGCGCAGGTTAGCCTGACGCGATCCGCTCTTGCTACGACGAACAAAAGCACTAGTACACTTGGGGCGACGTATCGTCACAGTTTGTCATTCTGAGTGGAGCGAAGACGCTCTTCGGAACGACTGGCAGAGCCTTCGGCTCCACCTCATGATAACAATAAAAATGACCGTCCTATGTGCGCAAAGCTGTACTAGTTCCGATGTAGGGCGTCTGTCGGACTCTGGTACGGTCGGTACATCTGACCAAATGCGTGTATACTCGAATTACGCACTTGTTTTCGTGCCAATAGTTAGCGCAAGAGGTACAACTAATGCTTACATTGCTCTGCGTCGCGATCCTCGCAGCATTGGTCCTGAAACGATCACGCACCGTCGCATGTGTTCCGGTTCCGGTCCGCACACGCCGCCCTCGCTAACGATTAGGGGGTCGCGGGAACGATCAAACCCAGCAGCAGATCCTGTGCAGCGCGTAGTTGCTCGTCGCTATTTTCGGGATCGATCTGCAGTTCGCTGCGGATGCGTCCAACTTCCTGACGTTGAACATCAATCACTTGCTTGAGGTCTTCCGGTACGAGGCCGAAAGCATCGTCGAGTGCAGTTCGTGCCGCCACCAGTTCGCGGTCGGCAACGCCGAAATCGTTGGTGAGCAGCGCGGCAGAGGCGAGCGCGATATGGCGTTCGGAGCGCGAAACCAGTAGTAAGGCTCCCTGCTGCGCGAGATCAGCGCGCATCGTTGCTAGTTGTGCGTCTATGGAACCTGGGGAAACATTCACGACTGGCGGTGGTGCTATGGTGGGAAGTAATTCAATCACTTCCTGGGTTGCCACAGCGGTCGTCGGTGTCGGCTCAGGCGGCGACGTTCGGAGGCTCGTCACGCCCGCACCTAAGCCGAGCGCGACGATTCCACCGAGCGTTGCACTGAGCAACAATTGTAGCCACTGAGGGATGTGGCGCGGCATATGCCTACTTCTCGATCTGGTTCGCGAGCAGTAAGGCTTGTGCGATTTCCTTCATCGGCTTGCGCGTATTCATCGACAACTGTTGGATACGGCGAAACGCCTCAGCTTCCGAAAGCCCCTGCGTTTCCATCAACAAACCCTTGGCACGCTCCACGATCTTGCGCGTTTCCATGGCTTCTTGCAGGTCACCTAGCTGTTTGTCGAGCGCACGTAGCTCATTGAAGCGCGCGATGGCAATCTCGATTGCTGGCAATAAGTCTGCTTCACGAAATGGCTTGACCAGGTAGGCGATCACACCAGCATCGCGTGCACGATCGACCAGTTCGCGATCGTTGTACGCTGTTAACAACAGCACCGGAGCGATTCGCTCCTGGGTCAGTACCTCGGCGGCCTGGATGCCGTCGAGCTTCGGCATCTTAATGTCCATGATCACCAGATCAGGACGAAGCGAGCGAGCAAGATTGATCGCCGTCACTCCGTCACCAGCATCGCCCACCACCAGATAGCTAAGACCGACCAGAGTTTCTTTTAGGTTCATACGAATCAATGATTCGTCGTCAGCAATTACTAGGCGAGTTTGCGCCATACTATCTATCCTCCAGGCATCGTACATCTCAGGGAATCTGAGTATACGGTCCCGCTACACGAATGTCAAAGGTTATTGGTCATCCACCGGACGTGGCAAGTGTCCGCTCCATCTCGTGATTTCGAAAGTCCACGAAACGATAGCCTGCGCCACGTTCCGTCAAGATATAGCGGGGATGAGTCGGGTCGCGCTCGATCTTTTGTCGCAGATACGTCACATACAAGCGCAGATAATGGCTTTCTTCGCTATATTCCGGTCCCCACACCTTTGCCAATAACACATCATGCGGCATAACCCAGCCAGCATTCTGCACCAGGTGGTGCAGCAAACGGTATTCGGTGGGACGTAGCGATACCGGCTTACCATCAACGATCACTTCGCGTTTCGCAAAGTCGATCTGTAAACGCTCGTCGATACGCACTTCGGATTGCTGCAAAGGAGGCTGAATGAGATGACGGCGTAGCACCGCACGTATACGGCTGATAAGTTCGCGTTGCGAGAAAGGCTTGCCGATATAGTCATCGGCCCCTAATTCCAACCCGCGTATGCGATCATCTTCCTCGGATTTGGCGGTCAGCACGATCACTGGCACGGTTGAGGACTGGCGTAGCCGCCGCAGCACCTCAAAACCATCCATTCCTGGCATCATAATATCCAACAGGACGACATCCGGGAAATCATCACGCACGCGATCGAGCGCATCACGGCCGTTGGAAGCGCTGATCACACGGCATCCTTCGAGTTCCAGATTCATTCGCATGAAGTTGATCATTCGTGGCTCGTCATCCACAACCAGAATCAACAGATCGCGTAACTCGATTCGTACCGGCTCGTTCGTCATCGATCGCCCCGTCTTCTTATGTCATTGGGTGGTGGGAACGCGCCATATGCACTTTCCCACCGCCCGGCATGATGTATAGCTATTCCCATCGCCCTACTATTCCGTCGCGGTATCGGGATCGGCTTTGGTACGTGCCCGTGCGGTCCGGCGCGTGCGTGGTGCGGGCTTCTTGGCAGGTGCTTCTTCCGCCGGAGCCTGTACCATCGTCGCTTCGGCGGTCTGCACCTCGGCGGTCGACGGAGTGTCCTGCACCGGCGCTTCGACGACAGGCGCTGGCAATTCCTGGGCGAGTGTCGCAGGTTGAACTGGCCCAGCATCGGCTGTGGGCTGCTGACGTTCCACGACCGCATCACGTGACGCAGCTTGTGGCGTCACCTGTTCGCGGCGCGGCGTGACCGGAGTTGCTTCTTCCCGAGCAGTGTCCCAGCCTCGACGCGGTGTCGGAGCAGAAACGCCGCTGGGAGTATCCACGCTAGGTGGCGATGGCAGCATGTCTCCAGCGGGACGCGGCTCACGACGACGCATCGGCACGCCATCGCCCTGATTGCTCGTTTCGCGGCGGCGCATCTGGCTCATACCATCGCTTGGTTGTCCATTCTCACGTCGGCGCTGCGTACCGCCCTCGTTACGATCACTACGTCGAAGAGGCACGCCACCATCATTCGCGCCGTCGCGGCGCCGCATCGGCACCGAGCCATCGTTCGAGCCAGCGCGGCGCATCGGCACTGAGCGATCACCACCGGAACGCCGTATATTCGACGACGGATTCACGTCCATGCGTGGTGCATCGCGGCGTGGAAGGGGTGCGGATTCTGCCACATCGCCTTCGCCCAAGAGGTCGTAGCCAAGGGATTTCAGACGTTGCACAAATGTTTCGTCGACAAACACTTCTTCGAGTGAATCCGCATCATATGAACCATACTGCTCGCGTAACATGTCACAGATGGATTCCGCGTGCGCGTAAATATCGCTGGGGCTCATCACCTGTCGCAGCATTTTCCGTTCAGCCATCCGCTCGTAACTCCTTCAACATCTATGTAGTGAGATCACCCTCACATCTCGCCGCCAGGTGATACTCCAGTGCGTTCTCGTATGAGAATGTATCTGTTGCAGTCTCGTAGTGTACCGCATCTTCACAGTATATTGCGGCACACAATCAGGTCTGCGGATCTTCCGAAGTCGCCTGTGGCAGTCGCTCGTCGTCCACGGCGAAGGTTGCCGAGCGCGTATTCGATGTTGTGTCACTCAGTTGAGGGATATCAATGGGAAGCGTAAAAACGAAGCGCGTCCCATGCTGCGCCAGGGCTTCAACGAAGATTCGTCCCCCATGAGCCTCAACGATCACTTTAGCAAGATAGAGACCGAGGCCCGCCCCCTGCGTACTACGCGCCAGCGTATTATCGGCACGATAAAAGCGGTCGAAGATGCGCTCACGATCTTCGGGTGCCACGCCGATGCCCTGGTCAGACACATAAACCAGCGCTTCAGAGCCCTCGACCCAGCCGCCGACCCGAATGATGCCACCGCCTGGACTATATTTTACGGCATTTGTCAGCAGATTGTTAAGCACCATCCGGATACGGTTCTCGTCGCCCACCACCAGCGGAAAGACCGCTGGAAATCGCAGCTGAAACTCGAACTGATCACCTGCCGTCGCCGCGATACCCTGCACCGCGCGTTCGGCGAGATGCGGCAGAGTTGAAGGGAATCATCGTGATCGACAGGCCACCGATATTGAGCCGCGACACATCCAGCAGATTGTCGATCAACTCGCTCAGGCGATCGGCCTCCTCCTCGATCATGCCAAGACCATCGACGATGGTTTCCTGGTCCCAGTTCGCATCCGGACGCCGCAACGTGCTTGCATAGCCTTTGATAATCGCGACCGGCGTTTTGAGTTCGTGCGAGACCACCGAAATAAAGGTCAGTTGCTGCTCTTCCTCCTGCTTCTGAGCGGTCACATCGCGCACATTGGCGATCGCACCCAGGAACTCGCCATGCGGTCCGCGGGTCGGCGAGTAGCGGCTTTCGATGTAGCGTCGTCGGTTGTCGCGTGTTTTGATCCAGCCTTCGGCAACCGGATGCTGCGCGAAGGGCAGACGTTGCAACGGGCAATCAATCAGGCAGACGTTCTGTCCCTGCGGAGTGTGGATCGCCAGCACCTCGGCACAGGGTCGACCGATCGCTTCGTCACGCGGCCAACCCGTCAGCAGTTCCATGGCGCGATTGAAGTTCGTGATGCGCCACCGTTCGTCGAAGATCATGACACCGTCCGCCGATTCTTCGATAATCGCATTCAGCCGTTCGCGCTCCCGCACGGCGTCCTGATACAGGCGCGCGTTCTGCACGGCGATCGCGGCCTGATCGGCGAACGACTGCAGCAGGCGGCGGTCGTCGGCTGTAAAGGCGACGTTGATCGCCGCCCGAAACACCAGGATCACGCCGATGACCGTATCGCCCGCCAGCAGCGGCAACGAGACTGCCTGACGGATCGGCAAGTCCCAGGTTTTCGGCGATACTGCGGGCACTTTCGACGCCCTGATCGAACGAGGCGGTCGGTCCATCGAAGATTTGCAGCAACGGCTCGAACGCACTCCAACTTTGACGGGGCAGGTTATACGACGCGACGACCCGCAGTCGTTGTGCGCGTTCGTCATGCAGCGCGATCAGACCGTATGTGCCAGCCACGATCTCGACTGCGTATTCGATCACGAGCGATAGCACGGCATCAAGGTTGAGTTGCGCGGTTATCGCCTGTCCGATCCGAAGCAGATAATCGCGTTGTCGGAGGCGGTAATCGCTATGCTCTAACACTTCTCTAACCTTTTATATACAGTCAATTAACATCTACAGCGTATTATAAGAATCAGAACAAATCAATGGGAACGCGAAAAGTGATTCCCAGAGCACGAAAAGGAGGAGAGCAATGGCGAATGTAACTCGTTGGGATCCGTTTGGCGAGATGTTGACGCTGCGTGAGGCGATCAACGGTCTGTTTGAAGACAGCGTCGTGCAACCGAACACTGGACGTACATCCACTGCTGCGATGGCCTTGAACGTTGCCGAAACCCCGAACGCCTTTATCGTCGAAGCCGTTGTCCCCGGCATCAAGGAAGACGATCTTGATATTACTTTACAGGACAATGTCCTGACGATCGTCGGCGAATCGCGCCAGGAGCAGACCGAAGGTGAGAAGCCGCACTTCCATCGCGTCGAGCGCCGCTATGGTCGTGTAACCCGCACAATCGGCTTTCCGATGGCGGTACAAAGTGAGTCGGTACAGGCATCACTGGCGGATGGAATCCTCCACCTTGAGATTCCCAAAGCCGAGGTGCTCAAGCCACGCAAAATCAACGTGAAGGCGAACGCTGGCTCACGGGCGCTTGAAGTCGAGCCGAGCGAGGAAGAAGTTAAGGCAAACTAGTTTGTCTGTTGCTTCATCCGTCCCATGACTCCTGGCAGCCATCTGGCTACCAGGAGTCTTTTTTACACTTCGGCTGAACCTCCTGGTATAACGTGTCAGGTATTCACGATCACTACCTCAGACGATTATGCTTATTTGTTGGTATTAGTCGAAGTGCCGTCATGTATCAACGCTTTACACACCTCTAGACATTAAGACGCACGTATGCTAGCATTATGGCTCGAAACGTCGGTGTCCACCAGGAGCCTCGCATGCGTCTGGATCTCCAAAACAAACGTGCTCGTAAACTGATCGCAGATTTTAACCTCAGCGAGGAAGAAGTGCGACAGATTATTGCGGCAGCTCGCATCAATCTCGCTACATTCGACCCGACCTACCGTGCCAACGTGACCCAGCTTTCCCAGGACCTCAATCGTTCGCGCCCGACGATCTATAGTTGGGCCGACCGCGCCTTGGAAGCGACCGTGACTTCACTTCGCAACATTCGTACTGGCCGCCCGCCCAAGGAACGCCCGATTTCGCGCCGAGCAGCAGCCGAGCCAAAAGACAGCGTATAAGTCCTACTCACCCGGTACCGATCGGTAATCCCTGAAATAGGCCACACGGGTGCGGCACCGTTGGGGGTCATGCTTTATGCTTAACAGCACAACACGGATGATCCGTTGGTAAGGATGGGTGAGGAGCAGGCGTAGATGGCGTTGATCAATATTGCGGCGCGTGAGATTCATTGCAAGATCGTGTATTACGGTCCTGGCATGAGTGGCAAGACAAGTAACCTTCAATATATTCACCGAGAAGCACCCACGGCGACTCGTGGCGACTTGCGCTCGATCGCCACCGAACAGGAACGAACGCTGTTCTTTGACTTTCTGCCCCTCGACCTTGGCAAGGTGCGCGGTTTCCAGACACGCCTCCACCTCTATACCGTGCCGGGACAGGGCATGTACGAGCGCACCCGTGTCGCCGTTCTCAATGGTGCCGACGGCGTAGTGTATGTCGCTGACTCTGAGCCATCGCGCCTTGAGGACGATGTAAGTGCATTACGCGAGCTTGGGCAGAATATCCAGAAGCAGGGTAAACGCTTCCAGGAGTTCCCGATCGTGCTGCAATACAACAAGCGCGATCTGCCGGATGCGTTACCGCTCGCCACGATGAATACCTATCTCAATAGCTTGAACTGGCCCGTCATCGAGGCCACCGCGACACAGGGCAATGGCGTTCTGGAATCTCTACGCGAGATCAGCCAACTTGTGATGCGCAAACTCTAGGAATTCGTAACACCACACCCCCTGAAAGTGTACGTTGTTCATGTCCGGCGCACAATCTACCGCATCACGCCGCCAGTCCGGTAATCCTGCACTGGCTGGAACACTTCGCGATTGGAGCCTGGTCGATGTCATTCAGTTGATCGACCTTGGCAAGAAAACCGGAGCCGTCGTCATACATGGGCGTCGCAATACCGATCCAATCGAAGGACAGATCGCCTTCGTGGAAGGTACGATATATCATGCCCACAATGCCAGGCTACAGGGCATCGAGGCCGTTTACGATCTATTCGGCGCAACCGACGGCACCTTTCGCTTCACGAATCTTGACGAGGTGCCTCCGCGCAATGTATATCTTTCCAACGAACATGTCATCATCGAAGGCATTGCCCGGCAGGATCGTGCGAGTGTGGCAGCGCCAGACGCATTCGACAGCATGGCCTTACGCCTCGTCCCTTTTCCCAATCATAACCTATCACCCATCATCCTCACCCAGCAACAGTGGCATCTCGTCGCACTGATCCAGGATAATGCCACGGTCGGAACGCTCGCCGAACATCTCCATATGCCAATCGCCCATGTGCGCTTGCACCTTCAAGAACTGATCGCACTTGGATTAGTGACAGAACAATCGACTACCAACCAGTAACCAACGACCAACGATGCACCGTGCCTTCTCGGGAATAGGCACGACAACAGCGAGTACCGCAGCGCACCATAGTATCGGAGCAATCCATCGCGTTTTCAGGATTAACCTGTGGCATCTCGCCCCGCAATCCCAAAAAAGACCTTGATCGCTAACACCTCACCATTTCACCCGTTCACCCTGTTATAATTGCAACCAACAATTTGACCACCGAAAACGACTGGCGAGATGACGTGGAAACCACGGGGAAGTTCGGTGGCTGGCAAGGCCGCTCGCCTGGGCCGAGGCACGGACGCACTTCCGGTGCCTTTTTTGTTGCCCATGGAGATACCAATGCGTGCGATCATCAGTGTGTCGGACAAGCGTGGGGTCGTCGAATTTGCTCGTGGCTTGCAAGAGCTCGGTTGGAATATCTACTCGACGGGTGGAACGCTCAAGACGCTCACAAGCGGCGACGTTCAGGCCGCGTCGATCTCGAAAATCACGAGCTATCCAGAAATCCTTGGTGGCCGCGTCAAGACGCTGCATCCTATGGTGCATGGCGGGATCCTGCATCGACGCGACAATGCGGAGGACCTCACGGAAATCGCCGAACATGGCATCGAGGCGATCGATCTGGTCGTCGTAAATCTGTATCCGTTCCGCGAAACGATCCAGCGCCCCGACGTGATGATGGCTGAGGCGCTCGAACAGATCGACATCGGCGGTCCGACGATGCTACGCGCCTCCGCCAAGAACTTCCCATCCGTGCTGGTCGTGGTCGACCCAACCGATTACGATTCCATTCTCGCAGCACTTCAAGCGGGCGAGGTCACATATAACGACCGTCAGGCGCTCGCGGCAAAGGCGTTCGCGCATACCGCCACGCTACGACAGCGCCATCGCTAGCTACCTGACCGCAGACCCATTTCCCGCGACGCTGCCGATGGGCTGGCAGAAACGTCAAGACCTGCGCTACGGTGAGAACCCACACCAGACAGCAGCGTTCTACGCGCAGGACGACGCGACCTACGGTACGATCGCCTCGGCACGCCAGCTTCAAGGCAAAGAACTTTCGTTCATCAACATCCTTGACGCCGATGCTGCCTTACAGATCGTGCGTTCGTTCGACCTGCCGATTGCCACGATCCTCAAGCATACCAACCCCTGCGGGTTGGCAAGCGACGATGATCTGGTCGCCGCGCATGCCGCCGCACGCTCCGGCGATCCGGTGTCGTCGTTCGGCGGCATCGTCGGCTTCAATCGTCCGGTCGATGCGACACTCGCCAAGTCCCTGAGCCGCTACTTCTACGAAATCATTATCGCACCGGAGTTCAGCGAGGAAGCCAGGACGATCCTGGCTACCAAGCAGAACCTACGGCTGCTGGAAGTACCAATGGATCAGCCGCTCGAATTGGGCTGGGACATGCGGCGCGTCACGGGCGGACTGCTGGTGCAGGATGCCGACCCTATCGACGATGACCCGTCGACCTGGCGCGTCGTGACCGAGAAGCAGCCCACCGAAGAACAATGGGCTGCGCTACAATTCGCCTGGAAAGCCTGCGCGTTCGTGAAATCAAACGCCATCGTGATGGTGCAGGGACGTACCCTGGTAGGCATGGGCGCGGGACAGCCGTCGCGTGTCGATTCCACCATGATCGCGGCACGTAAAGCGGGCGACCGTGCACAAGGCAGCGTCCTGGCCTCGGACGCCTTCTTTCCCAAGCCCGACGGCGTGGAAACTGCCGTCGCGGCGGGTGTTGCGGCGATCGTGCAACCCGGCGGCTCGCAGGGCGACGACGCGTGTATCGAGGCAGCTAACCGGCTAGGAATACCGATGGTCTTTACAGGCCGACGGCACTTCAGGCACTAACAAAGAGTTTTTCATGAAATATGATGCACAAGGATTGATCGCGGCAGTCGTCCAGCATGCCCGTTCGGGCGAAGTGTTGATGCTGGGGTACATGAACGAAGCCGCGTACCAACAAACGCAAACGACTGGACTGGTGACATTTTGGAGCCGCAGCCGGAACAAGCTATGGCAAAAAGGTGAAACCAGTGGCAACATACTACGACTTGTGGAGATCAGGGAAGATTGCGATGGTGATGGGCTCCTGATACTCGCCGAACCAGCCGGACCGACCTGTCATACCGGCGCGTGGTCATGCTTCGGGCAACCGAACGAAGGCAAAGCGGCGGCTGCGGTACCGGCGAGCGCTATCGTCGCACGCCTTCAGGATTTGATCGCCCAGCGACACGCCGAACAGACCGAAGGCTCGTACACGGTTAAGCTGCTCAACAGCGGCGTGGATCGTATCGCGAAAAAAGTGGGAGAAGAAGCGACCGAGGTTGTGATCGGCGCGATGAAGGGCGACCGCGACGAGTTACGCTACGAACTCGCAGACCTGATGTACCACACACTTGTACTGCTCGAACAGCAGGGGCTAAATATCGAGGACGTGTGGAAGGAACTCGACGCGCGCTTCGGAGGGAAGTAAACCAACCCGGCGAAGGGTCCACGGGGTGCCGTAGACCCTTCGCTACAAATCCAGCAAGCCAGGTATCAATTCGACCACGATCCGCTTCCCGGCAAGATCGAGCGTTTTTACCACATCATGAATCATTGGCACGAGTAGTTCGCCGCCTTCAGGACGTTCGACCACCAGCACCTCATTTGCCCCCGTTTCCAGGACTTCCTTCACCGTACCAAGGGCTTCGCCCGTCGTTGTCTCGACCGCCATTCCTGGCAGGTCGTGAAGAAAATACTCCCCTTCTTCGAGCGGCGCGGCGTCCGTCTCACGAATAAACACCTCAGCATCGCGTAACGCTTCGACGGCATTGCGGTCACCGAAGCCGCCGAGTGTCAAGATCATCAAATTGTGCTTATGAGGTTGTGCGCGTTGAAGCTTGACCGGCGTGAGGTCCTCACCGATGAAAACGGTTTTGACACGCGATAGGTGTTCGGGGTGCGTGGCGACGGTGTTGAGTTTTACCTGTCCGCGTACGCCAAATGGCCCACCGATGGTACCAACCAACAGCAGGTCTTCTCCATTGAGAGATGTGTTTGTCATGATTTAGGAGTTGATATCGAGATGAACACGTTTGCGTTCGCGAGCAGCGGCGACACCCAACACATCACGCAGGGCTTTTGCTACTCGTCCACCACGCCCAATCACTTTACCGGCGTCGCGTTCGTCCACTTTCAGGTCGAGGGTGATAGCATACTGTCCGGTGCGAGCACGAACTTCCACGGCTTCCGGGGTATCCACCAGTTCCTTGACCATGTATTCAAGTAGTTCTTTCATACGTTTTGCACGCTACCCGTAGATACAAACAAGCGGTCAGCACAGGCCCATCAAGCTCGACCGTACGCTGACCGCCAGAATTGCCGATTAGTTAGCTCTCGTTGGCCTGGAATGCCGGTGTGGCGGTTTCCGTGCCGGCTGCGTCGCCGGAAAGCAGTCCAGCCTTCTTGAACAAGTACTGAACCGGATCAGACGGCTGTGCGCCGACGCCGAGCCAATACTTTGCCCGATCGTTATCGATGTTCAGAACCTTCGGCTGGCGCGTTGGCGCATAGTTGCCGATGATTTCGATGAACTTCCCATCACGCGGCGAATGTGCATCAGCCACGACAATACGATATGTAGGAGCCTTCTTCTTGCCCATCCGTCGTAAGCGAATCCGAACCATTTATTCCTCCGATACCATATGTTAACACATTGAATTTTACGAAATGCGTACCACGCGCCAGCCCGCAGGCCGATCACTCGGCAGCGACATGGTTAGCGCATATTTCGCAAAATGCTGTCTATATCCAAACCACCACCCGGCTTTGCAGGCCGCTGGGGATTCTTTGCCTTGCCTTTGTTGTTTTTGCTCTTGCTCTTGTTGGAGCGTTTATTGTTCGTGCTCCCGTTCGCCGTCGGCGCACCGCCCGTGAACTGCTTCATCATCTTCTGCATGCCACGGAACTGTGTAATCAGATCGTTGACATCCTCGACCTCCGTGCCGCTACCGCGTGCGATGCGCTCCTTGCGACGACCTTTGATCAGGTCGGGATCGCGTCGCTCATCCGGTGTCATCGACAGAATGATCGCCTCGACGCGCTTGAGGTCACGCTCGTCGATCATTTCATCGATCTTACCGAGTTGGCTCATGCCCGGGATCATGCCCAGGATTTGCTGCAACGGTCCGAGTTTCCGCATCTGGCGCATCGAGTTCAGGAAATCCTCGAAGTCAAACGAGCCTTTACGCAATTTCTTTTCCATGCGCTTGGCATCGTCTTTGTCGATGACTTCTTCGGCACGCTCGATCAACGACAGCACATCGCCCATGCCAAGGATGCGCGATGCCAGCCGGTCCGGATGGAACGGTTCCAGAGCATCGGTCTTTTCGCCCGCGCCCAGGAACTTGATCGGAACGCCAGTCACCTGGCGAATCGACAACGCCGCGCCGCCGCGTGCGTCACCGTCGATCTTGGTCATGATGAAACCGGTCAACGGCACCTGACGGTTGAACTCCTCGGCCACCCGCACCGATTCCTGACCGATCATGGAATCCACGATCAGCAATGTTTCGATGGGATTGACCGCCGCTTTGATCTCTTGAAGCTCAGCCATGAGGGCTTCGTCGATCTGCAAACGACCCGCCGTATCGACAATCACCACCTGGTGATTGTGCTGACGGGCATACGCCAGACCGTTACGGGCGATGTCGGGCGGTCGCGCTGCGGTTCCCTCGCTATACACCGGAATCTGCAATTGCTTGCCCAGCGTTTCGAGTTGCGTGATTGCCGCCGGACGGTACACGTCGGCTGCGACCATCATCGGATTCTTCTGCTTCTTGCGAAGTGTCAGCGCGAGTTTAGCTGCGGTTGTCGTCTTACCTGCGCCTTGCAAACCAACCAGCATGATCACCGTCGGCCCTGGCTTGCTTTCGGCAAGCGGCACGGCTTCGTCGCCAAGCAGGTGGATCAATTCGTCGTTGACGATCTTGACCACCATCTGGGCTGGTGTCAGGCTGCGGGTTATTTCCTCGCCCACGGCGCGCTCGCGCACCCGTGCGACGAAATCCTTGACGACTTTGAAGTTAACGTCGGCTTCCAGCAGTGCGCGTCGCACTTCCTTCAGCGCTTCGTCAACATCATCCTCGTTCAATCGCCCCTTAGAACCAAGCCGTGAAAAGACCTGTTGGAGCCGGTCAGAAAGACTTTCAAACATCAGTTATCACCTGACCGTCCCGTGGACGGCACGAAGAACGCGGCCTCGCCGCGTCAATGTCTCATTGTAACGGATCGCACCATCAACGTCAACCAAACTGCCCCATATGTTTCAACCAGTAGTACAATACCACAGACATTCGTTTATCGACATGATCTTAGATACATACCGTTGACGACATTTGTTTTATCGCGACCGCTGCGCTCATTCACACCGCTGATTGGCTTATGCCTATTCGTGACAGTCGCGGCGATGTTGCTTCCACAGATATACGCCAGCCCATTCATGCTTCGCCGTGACATCGGTTCGGAGTGGGTGAGTGCCGACGGGCTATACAGCCCCGAACACAACGCCGACTTATCCTATTCCTACACCGACGGCGACGCGACGCTCGATTTCCCAGAAAGCGGCACTGGCAGTTTTAGCGTCGAGATGCGGCTAGGTGGTCCTGGCGGCGCGATTCCCGTCGCGGCGACCCTTGAAACCTCCAACGAGCAACTCAGTCTTGGCAAGGTGCAAGCATTACGGGTATACCATTTTCTTTCGACTTCCGACGAGCAGGGCGACCTGGACGTTCAGGCGCACAGTGCGACCGCTTCCCTTCCGAACGAGAACCGCAAACTCGGCGTACTGCTTGACTGGATCGCGATTGAATCGCTCGGTCGCCTCGACCCGCCGCCCGCAGTCGATATCCTGACTCCGCTCATTCTATTGATGGTAACGGCGACTGTGCTCTATATGGTGCCGGCCATGGCGCAGCGGTACGCGATCCTGTCACTAGTGGTGCTACTGCTGGCGGGCTCGTACGCCGTTGGGCGCGGTGTGTTTGCGGCTGGCCTGTGGTGGATGCTCGGACTGTTGATGCTGGTGGCGACACTTAGCGCTGGCTCCATCGCCCGTCAGCATCAGTGGACCGCGACCCAACGCATTGTAGGATATTTCACTCTCTGGCGCGTGTTACTCTGGGTCGTCGGGGCAATCGGTCTGTGGTACAGCGCAGAAGTGTATGCCTTCGGCACTGCCATCACCCACCACGGCGAGGAAATCGAGCGCACCCATTGGCTCTGGAGAACCTTTGTCGAGGGTTGGTCACGCTGGGATGCTATACATTACCAGAGCATCGCGGCACGTGGCTATACTTTTGTGGGCGACCGTTTTCCCACGATTGCATTTTTCCCGTTGTATCCGATGCTCACACGGTTGCTCGGCACGCTCATCGGCAGCATCCCCGTCGCCTCGCTGCTTATCTCGAATGGTGCTTTTCTTGCGGCGCTTGTGCTGCTCAACCGTTTGCTACGCCCCGACTTTGGAGCCGAGGTAGCGGAGCGTACCGTGCTGCTGTTGATGCTTTTCCCGACTGCCTTCTTCTTCGGAGCGGCCTACTCAGAAGCATTGGCGTTGTTGCTACTGGTGGTCTGTTTGTGGGCAGTACAAGCCAAGCGCTGGTGGCTCGCCGGAATCCTGGGGGCGTTGCTTACGCTGACACGCATCCCCGGCGTCTTTATGACGCCACTGATTGGCCTGGCCTACTTACGCGACGCCGGTTGGCAATGGCGTAAAATTCGGCTGTCGATCCTGGCGATATTGCTGCCACCCCTGGCACTGCTCGGCTTCATGGCGTATCAGTGGCAGACGTTCGACACACCCGTAGCATTCATGCTGGCGCAACGCGCCTGGAAGAACGAACTGAGCCCGCCATGGGTCATCCCGACTACAAGTCTGACCGAAATCATGAGCGTGTTCGACCGTGAGATGAAAGTGTGGGAACTGAGCACGTGGGCTAGCTTTATCGTCCTGGTCGGGTTAGCATTGCGCCGTTTCCCATTCCCCTATGGCCTGGTCGCGCTGTTGTTACTGTTGCCGGTCTATTTCAGCAGTTTTCCCGGCAGCATCGCCCGTCAAGTCTTAATCGCGTTTCCAGCCTTTGTGGTGCTCGCACAGATCAAATCACGCACGGCGCGTTCGATCCTGGCTACGGCAATGCTGGTGCTACTCATTTTCGGCACGCTGTTGTTTGTCAACGGATTCTGGGTGGGGTGATGACGAAGCGGTCGCGGCCTTTATGCCGCTGCGACCGCTTCGAGGCGTTCGGCGTTGTCACGGAGCGTCAGGGCATCGACCATCGTGTCGATGTTGCCATTTAGCACGCCGGGAATGTTCGAGAAGTTCTGCCCGATACGGTGATCAGTTATGCGATCCTGCGGGAAATTGTACGTGCGAATCTTTTCGGCACGCTCACCCGTTCCCACCTGCGCCAGTCGTGACGATCCGATCTCTTTCGAGCGCTTCTCATCTTCCAGGGCAAACAAACGGGAGCGTAGTACCGCCATCGCCTTGGCTTTATTCTTGATCTGCGATCGCCCATCCTGACACGTTACGACCAGGCCAGTCGGCAAATGGGTAAGCCGGACGGCTGAGTCTGTGGTGTTAACACCCTGACCACCGTGACCACCAGCGCGATACACGTCGACACGAATATGTTCATCGCGGATATCGATCTCGGTGTCCTCGACCTCGGGCAGCACGGCTACCGTCGCGGTCGAAGTGTGGATGCGCCCCCGTGCCTCGGTCGTCGGCACGCGCTGCACACGATGTACGCCGCCCTCGTATTTCAGACGCGAATATGCACCTTCGCCATGGATTTCGAACGAGATTTCCTTGTACCCACCGGCAGCGTTTTCACTGCTGTTGATGAGTTCGGTTTTCCACCCGTTCAATTCAGCATAGCGAGTATACATACGGAACAGATCGGCCGCGAATAGCCCAGCCTCGTCGCCACCTTCGCCAGCACGCACCTCGACGATTACATCCTTCTCGTCATTGGGATCGCGCGGCAGCAACAACAGCTTGAGTTCGTCGACTAAGGGATCGATCTGTTGGCGTAAACCCGTCAATTCTTCCATGACGAGGTCACGCAGGTCCGCATCGTCGTTATCTGCAAGCATCAGCTCGGATTCGCCGATACCTTTGAGTATACGCATATACTCACGATATTTGTTGACGACCGGACTGAGGTTGTTTTGCTCACGAACTAGCTTTTGCAGCGTATCAATATCGGTGGCGACTTCGGGTTGCGCCATCTGCTCGTTGATCTGCTCGTAGCGTTGTTCGGTCTGCGCGAGTTTGTGAAGAACACCTTCGTCAAGCATAATCTATGTCACTGTTACTAATAAAGAAACACACGATAAACACAACGCGACGGGGTAAGCGATACTACACGCTTCCCCGTCGCATCCTTCCGGTCAATCAGCTAGAAGCGAGGTGTCATTCGTTCGCGTTTACGTCGGTTGCGCTCGGCGCGACGACGTTTTTCCTTGGCCTGTTCGCCCTTGGAAACGAAAAACATTTTTTCTCGATAGGTTTTGGTGATCCGCTCAGCGACGACGCCCTTGTTGAAACGTCGAATCAACTGTTCTACGGATTCGCCTTCTCGTCGATCTACATGCATAACGACTGCGAGGTATGGTAGATTGCTCTACCATCCGCACTACCCTCACCCCCTTTAGCCAGAACTGCCCCAAAGGCTTGCCTCAGGGACGTAGGTGCATATTATACCATGGTGCGGCAAACAACGGGCCAATGACCGTCGGACGACGCTATGTTAATAACAACCATTGCTCGTTCGCGTTAGCGTTGTGGGCCAAAGGTGCGCAAAAAGTTGACAACAGTCCAGATTTCATCCGCAGACAGCTTCTGCTTGAAGGCGGGCATTCCCGTTCCATCGACGCCGGTCGTTATCCACTCGAACAACTGTCGGTCGGTATGGCCCTCGCGCATATGTAGCTGAAAATCGGCAGGACGCGGATTGAGCCGCGCTCCCATTGGTCCATCCCCTCGTCCGGTAAGACCATGGCACATCGCGCAGTTCTGCACATAGAGTTGCCGTCCGTCGGCGACGTTTTGGACAGTTGCAGCAACAGGGTTTGGCAACGTACGACGATAACCCGTCGCCAGGGCATTGCCTGTGACGAAGGTGCCAAGCACGATCAGGAACCCACCGATCAATAATGCCTGTCGTCGATCGCGCACGCGCTGCCATTCTGTACGCTTTACCAACATTACTGCCGCTAGCCCAAACGATACTACGCCGACAAGCGCAAGCGGCGTCGCAGCATTGAGCAAAATCAAGGCAGGTGAGAACGCAGGAGCATTTGTCGGTAATTCTCCAACCGTCCATTGGAACGTAGGCATCGTACTATCCTCAATCGAGACGGTGCCATCCCAGCGTCCTGGCATGTTAAGGTAATTACCTTCGGCAGCGTAGCGACCGTTGCCCAGGGGCAGCAAGATGGCCTGTCGTGGGTCCATAACCATATCCAAATGTTCGAGCGTGAGCGTCACCTGCGCTACATCGACACGCTGTCGCGTGGCATCAGTGACTATCACTTCGATGCGATTCGTTCCGGCCTGGTTTGGGGTGGCAGATAGCGTGACGCGCAGATCGCCAGCGTTGTGGGTGGCACTGAACGGCAAACCGGTACCAGGAGCCGTGGTCGCGGGAGGTAAGCCCGTCAGTACACCTGTCGCAGCCAGCACCAGCACAAGAAGCAGTACTTCCGCACGAACCAACCTGCGAAACAGGCGACGTTGTTTGCCTTCGGTCATCACATTCTTGCCGCTCGCCATGTGCACGAAGCGCGGGTGCATGACAAACAGGTTGACCGCACCTATCGCCAGCAGCAGCAGTACAAGCAAAAGTTTGCTCGATAGCGCCGCGCCATATGGTGTATATCCTAGCGAGCGCAGGGTCGGCAGATGCATCAGACCTGCGTACACACCCGTCGCGACGAGTGCGAGCACACTCAGGCCAGCCGTCCACGAGAAGCGGTAAATCAATCGTCCAAGCAACCTCATACGTTCAGTGTCACCGATCAATCGCACAGCAGACAGCATGATGAGCAATTGCAGCAACCCGCCCGTCCAGATCGCCCCGGCGACCAGGTGGACCCAATCGAAGGCGATGGTCAGAGTGGTCTGGCGAACCACCGAACTGGCGTGTCCGCTGGCGGCAATCGTGAGGAGCAGCAGCGCCCCGACCACGATGCCAGCATTTGCAAGCTTACGACCCAGGCGCATATTAATAGTCGCAGCCGCAGACAGCGCTACCATCATCATTAAGCATCCCAGGCGGGCGAGCCAGAGCCAACCATACTTCGTGCCGACGAGCAGCCGCGATATGGATCGACCGCCGAATACCTCGCCGAGCGACACACCACTGGCGTTCGCAGCTTGCATCAACAGCGCGGCGAAGTTCGCCACGAACAGCGCGAGCAAAGCCACCCACGTCACAATCACGGTCGTACGCTCGATGCGCCGTGAAATCGCGGCATCCTCGATTCTGGCGGCGGCAAGGGCAGGCCACAACACCAGCGGCAGGAAGGCAACACTCCCCACCAGCACAAACGACAGCAGGAAGATCGTCCAACGAACCGCGGAATCGAGCACGAACGGTGCGCCACGGGTTGCAATATCAAGCGTTGCACTCGTTGCGGTGGACGTTCCCACCGAGAAAGAGAAGATACCTTTGACCACATGGCTGTCGATCGACAGCACGCGCCACGCAACAGTGTAGGTGCCTTGTGGCAAGGGTCGCAGGTCCACCTCCAGGGCGGCAATGTCATCCGTCGGAACTCGCGGGTTGGCCTGATCGACGCGGGTGCGATCCGGTGCATAGACTTCGAGCGCGAAGAAATCCGGTTCAATCGGTTCGGAGAACGACAGACGCACAGTCGTGGGCGCTTCCGCGAGCAACGCCCCCGCTTCAGGAGTCGAGCTAACCAGTTCCGCGTGCGCCGATGCCGTAGCGGGGAATAGCATGCACAAAACGAGCAGCGTCAGTAACACAGCCGTAACACGTCGCATCATCTATACTTCTTCCTCGGCTTCCTCAGGAGGCTGTGCATCAGGCGGGGAACCGTCATTCTCGGCGGCAGGTTTGCGGCTCAACATCCACAGAGTAACCGCGACAAATAAAGGCAAGGCTAGACACGCCACTTCATCCCACACACCGGTTGCTCCATGAAGCAGCGGCGTTGCGAGGACGATCCAGTGTGTCCAACCCCAGAACATCAGGGTGTCGCAGGACGACGCATGAGGGCCACCACGGCAAGCGCGATAGCGAGCACCCCCAGCACCAGCGCACCCAGCGCCAGGAATAGCGCGAGATCGGAGCCACCGCTTTCAGTCACAGTAGCCCCGGCAACAAGCGGCGTGGGCTCAGCTTCGACGAAGGCAGGAGCAGCGGTTTCCACAGCATTACCCATGACCGTCGGCGTTGCACCCTCGACCTGAGAGGTCGCTGTTTCGGCGATGGTTTCAGCCAGCGGTGTGCTGGCCTCGGCGGTCATCGCTTCCATATGAGTTTCCGTCGCGACGAGCGGCACGTCTGCCGCGACCACTTCGACCGTCGCGGCCGGGTGTTCCTGATCAGGAGCCTCCGTCCAGGCAACAGTTTCGCCATCCTGATAGGTCTGGTAGGCGGGGAACACGAGCGTGCCGGGTTCGCGTGGCGTGCGTCCCATAAACATGAAATCCTGGTACTCGTCAGCCGCGATCGAACCCCCCGACCACGTAGCCGCAATCGTGCGTCCGGCTCCATCCTTCTCGACGTCGCGCGTCCACCCTGGCATCGGCGCGAAGCGCGATATGATCAGGCTCGATGGAAACTCGATACGGACGCTCGTCGTCGGAATATCTCGTTCGGTAGGCACACGCACAGTGAATACCTGCAAAGTCGCGGCGGGGACGGTGACAGGTAACACGCCCACATGCGCAAACGCAATGGTCGGGAGCAGG
This sequence comes from uncultured Chloroflexia bacterium, assembly GCA_963790835.1. Classification (GTDB taxonomy): domain Bacteria; phylum Chloroflexota; class Chloroflexia; order Chloroflexales; family Kallotenuaceae; genus JBBSGA01. The sequence continues at coordinate 972,605 of CAWBPU010000001.1, read as the reverse complement.
AGTACCATGCCAAATACGGCAGCACATGTGCCGAACATTCTATGGAACATCGTAATAACCTAACGTTATGACTGTAGTGTACCCTTATCGCCAGTCGCTCGAACGATCAAGACGACCGGCGCAGGGAGGCAGCGCAGCGCTGCCTCCCTCTATGAGCGTTTAGCGGATGGAGCGGTTGGTGCGGCGCGTGCGGATACCGCCGCCAAGCACGAGGAGACTAGCGCCAAGCACGAGCAGCGGAAGCATCATGGGCGTTGCGCCTGTAGCCGGAAGCTGAGCGGGTGCCGACGTCGATGGCTGTGATGCTGTGCCAACCGTGAACGAGAACGAGTCCTTGGACACATGCCCGTCATCGGACTGTGCTGCCCAATTTACAGTGTAGGTTCCTGCACCGAGGCCGGATTGCAACGCGACCATGATCGTCTTTGCATCGGTCGGTGACGACATCGTAGCGCCCTGGCTGACGGTCGTCCCATTGCCATCGACCACGACGATGCTCGAACCAGCAAGATCGAGGATGCCACTAAACGTGATTGAAACCTCGGCAGGAGCCGAGGCGAGGGCAGCGCCAGCAGCAGGATTGGAACTCACGAATTCCGTATGCGCGGCTACAGGCGAAACGGCGAACACGACCAGCAGCATCGAAACCAGACCGGCAATCCAGAGACGCGACAAAATATTCATCATCGTACATACTCCTAAAAGGTTGAGGATGCGAACACCCAAAACGAATATCAATCACAAGTACACGCTTATACTTCCACTCATGGACGAACAAGCGCACATTTAGCCAACGCCTGCAACGAGGCGTTTCTATGGGTGATCAGGAATATGTGGCGAGGATCGGGGGACGTTGCGGGATCGGTGGTCGGTAGTCTGTGAATGGGTCACGGGCGCGATTGGCACAAAGCCGTCCAGCCACAAATACAATCGCGAGCAGGGCAGCGACCGACGCGACCATCGGCGTCCAATCGACGACCAGCGGAAACTCCGGCAGGGCATTCCAGACGGGCATGAACGGCAGCACCTGCTGCGACGTGGTAGCCGTTGCGGGGTATACAGCATGTATCGCATCGTCGTGATAGTGATGGTCGACGTAGCCCAGGCGCACCATCTCCATGTGTTCCGCCCACATTGCAGGAGTCACATGTGCACCTTCGGACCAGCGTTCGATTGAAATTACACCCGCGATGGACACAAACGCAGTAAGGTACAGGGCCAACGACAAGCGCACGAGCAGAAACACCAGCGTTGCCATGGTATCGGCGGGAAAGCTGATACGGAAACCCCGGATTAAACGCACAGTGCGCTCGCAGCATGTGGCGGCAGTACCCATGTGTTCATAGTACAACGCTTTCGGCAATTGTGTAGTAGGTCATCACCTCAATCTGCACAATGCTGTCGGTTAGCGGACAATGAGCACAGCTTTACTTCGGTCTTGAGACACAGGCAATCAGTATTGGCAGCCGTCTAACGTCTACTCCGCCCGCCTCGGTCGATACTGCAACGATTCAGCTATGCAGCACGTCGAAGCCGTTCTTCGGCTCGTTGCACGACTTCGCGTAGAGCATTCTGGTCTAATTGATCTATGGCATCCAGAAGAAGGTGTAGTGGTATATAAATCTGAACGTGCTGATCGGAAGTATTTACTTCCGATCCGTCAGAAGTATTTTGTACATTCTTTTCACAAGCCTGAAACAAGGCTTCTAGCCGATCCGCATCAGCGATGGCGTCTTCGGCGCTAAGCAACTCTTCGTCAGGTTCATGGGTACTACGGTGAGAGGTCATCGTCTTATCCTTTCTTCGCACGCTCGTACACTTGCTCTACAAATGTTGAACTGTAATACGTTCCTTCGCGCCGACATCGCTCTGATAAACGCTTTAGCTCATCGGCATCCAGCATACCGCGTCTTACCCCCAGAAGTAGCATACCAGGGAACCCTGTCACGTTAAGATTCATCTCGCTTGCAACGCTCCGTGGGACGACTTCGTCTAGAAGCACCACATCACCAGCAATGCTCGGTCGTTGTGCAAGCACTATGATCTCTGCCTCACCAAGGTGTGCAGAAACCACTTTATTCTTCGATCGGTATGCAATTCGACGCGCAACTTGGCTAGCCTGTTGCATTTCGTCATCATCCAGCATTTGTTGAACAAGCAAATGTTCCATCTGCGCAATCAGATCACCCCATCCATGCTCATGAATTTCAAGCAGGCACGTTGCAGTGATATGAATTTCGCCGAATAGCCGTTCGAGTATATCCAGGCTATCTGATTGAAACACAGAAATCAGTGGACCCGTATCGCTAACACCAATAAGTTTGACCGATGGTGAATTCATGGTCTACTCCGCCCGCCTCGGTCGATACTGCAACGCTTCGGCGAGATGGGCAGGGCTGATCGTGTCGGCACCCACGAGGTCGGCAATCGTGCGCGACAGCTTGAGAACACGATGGTACGCCCGCGCCGAAAGCTGCAACTGCCGCATCGCCGCCTTCATCAACGCCTGCCCCGCCGCGTCCAGCGCGCAGTGTTCCCGTACTTCGGCAGGTCCCATGTCCGCGTTCGTCCGGATCTTCTTGTTGGTGAAGCGCCTGGTTTGCCGTTCGCGTGCCGCGCTCACCCGCGCCCGAATCGCCGCCGACGACTCGCTCGATTTGTCGCCGCTCAACTTCTCATAGTTCACCCGTGGCACATCCACATGGATGTCGATACGGTCGAGCAGCGGTCCCGACACTTTCTTGGCGTAGCGGGCGACGGCAGCGGGAGGACACGTACAGGATCGCTCGGTGTCGCCGTAATAGCCACAGGGGCAGGGGTTCTGCGCGGCGACCAGAATGAAGTTGGACGGAAAGGTGAGCGTGCCGCTCGCCCGGCTGATCGTCACGACTTTATCTTCGAGCGGCTGGCGCAACACTTCCAGCACCGCCTGGGGAAACTCCGGCAACTCGTCCAGGAACAGGATGCCTCGATGCGCCAGCGTGATCTCGCCAGGACGAATAGTGCGACCACCGCCCACAAGTCCGGCATGCGAGGTGGTGTGGTGCGGCGAACGAAACGGGCGTTGCTGTAGTAGTGGTGTATTACGTGGCAGTTTGCCGCTGATGCTATAGATTTTGGTGATTTCGAGGGCTTCGTCACCGGGCATCGGCGGCAGGATCGAGGGCATCGCCCGCGCCATGAGCGTCTTACCTGAACCTGGAACGCCACTCATCAGAATATTATGTCCACCAGCCGCCGCCACTTCCAGCGCACGTCGCACATGCTCCTGTCCACGAATCTCACGGAAGTCCACCGCGTAGTCGGCTTCTTCGACCACCTGCGGACCCTTGTGCACGAACGGCGCGATGTAGCGGTCGCCGTTGAGGTGCGATACGAGGTCTGCCAGCGTGCGTACCGGAATCACCGTCATCCCATCGACCAACGCTGCTTCCGCTGCATCGTCGTATGGCACATACACCGTCGCCATGCCGTGATGCTGCGCCACGCCCACCATCGGCAGGATGCCGTCGGTGTGCCGCACCGTGCCGTCGAGCGACAGTTCGCCCAGGAACACCGACTTCGACACGTCCGACACCACCTGTTCCGTCGCCAGCAGAATCCCCACCGCAATCGGCAGGTCGTAGGCTGGACCTTCTTTCTTCAAGTCGGCGGGGGCGAGGTTGACGGTGATACGGCGCATCGGAAACGTGGCGCTGGAGTTCTTGATCGCCGCCCGTACACGCTCCCGCGATTCCGAAACGGCTGCGTCTGGTAAGCCAACCAATGTGAACGCGGGTAAACCCTGGGCAATATCGACTTCGACCTCGATCAGACCGCCTTCCAGGCCGATGATGGCACAGCTATATAACTTGGCGAGCATGCGTACAACTCCGTAATGCTGGATTGTGCAAGGATGCGCGGAGTATACAGGAGACGTGCAAATCGACTGTTCCGGTGTGCTTACACGCAGGTTTGAGGTGGCACACGCTGTGCTTATCGGTACAGAGAACTCGTATGACGGAGAAGCACAGCCATTATGAAATTATCCGAAGAACTCGTCGCGTTGCTGCGACAGCCTAGCATCTGCTATATCGCCACCACCATGACCGACGGCTCGCCCCAACTCACTCAGACCTGGGTTGACACCGACGGCGAGTATGTGGTCATTAACACCGTACAGGGCTACGTCAAGCTCAAGAATATCGACCGCGACCCGCGTGTTGCCGTTGCCATCTCCGACCCCGAGAATCCGTCGCGCTACTTTCAGGTGCGCGGACGAGTGATCGACATGACGACCGAAGGTGGCGCAGACCACATCAACATGCTGGCGCAGAAATATCTCGGTACGCCCTACCCGTGGTACGGTGGGCGCGATCAGGTGCGCGTCATCATTCGGATCGAGGCCAACAGCATCAGCAGCATGGGGTAACGCTTCTGCGTACTCCTGGTCTACAATTCCTGGTAATAGCGCACAATCGGCAGGGGCCTATATCCAGCACGTTCATAGGCGCGACGAGCGGGTGCATGACCTGGATCGCCGCCCGTGCCGACGACGGCGAGTTTCATGCCGTTTTCTCTCAAATATTGCAACGCGAACTGATTTAGTGCGTCACCGATGCCGCGCCGCTGGAAGGCCGGATCGACAGCAAGCATATCGACTTCGCCGGTGCCTGGATCGACATTCAGTTTACACACGATAAAGCCGGCCACATTTCCATCAACGTCCGCGACCCATGTATCATGTTCTTCACAGCTTGTACGCACGACACTCCGTTGCATTGGCACCCAATCAGGGTAGATTCTGTGATAAATGCTTGAACCAAGCACCTGCTCGAACGATTGAAAGACAGGTTCCCAGGCACGGATCGAAAGATCGAGAACGGCGTCCATATCTTCGGGAGTCATGGGGCGAATACGAATCATAACAATCCTCTATTCATACGCATACGGTTACTCATTACGTCCACTCCACACACCACCAGGAATGTATACCAATCGTCCGGCGCGGATCGCCGCCAACGATTGCGGACCGCCAACATATGCCCACACATCGACCGGACCAGTATCCGTGTGGGCGACCGCTATAACACGAGCATACATGCTCCACGGACTGTTCGGCTTGTAGTCTTCCAGCCAGTCGAGGCGTTCCAACACTGCATTGTAGCTTTCGGGCTTGACCTCGACGACCATGCCGTATGCGATATCGTTCGGCGGCACAGCGCGGCTGTCCAGCACCAGATATGGATACGTGCCATCGCTGAACAACGCAGCGTCGTGGATATGTGCAGTCTGTGTCGCGGTACAGCCTTCTTCGAGATATGCCGCATAGTTCGACTCGCCCGGTTTGAGGGTGCCATAAACGAAGAACGGTAGCCGTCGCGCTTCGTCACCGGTTGGTAGCTCGCTCACCCATATCCCTCCGTCACTGTTGACGTCCGATGTTTGGCAACCAGACGTTGATATCGCCACGTCGCTGCCGCGCCTGTGCGCTGTCAGGGTCGATGAGCAGTGATTGCGTATCGACAGCCTCAAAATCCGCGCCGCGCACCCTTGCGAGTTGGCGCAGCGCGTCGTTATCCCACCGCTCGTCCGGCACGCCCGACATGAACCATGCCGAACCATTATCTGCCAGGATCATGCCATAGGTTTGTAGCGCCTGCACGATCACCTGAACATCACGATCCATTCCACTCCTATCGAAGTCAGCACGCAGCCGAAAGCGTTGCCCCATCGGCGGCAACGCCAGATCGCCATCATCGGACGCGGCATGGCGTGCGGGCCAGACCCAGGCGTCCTGTGTCGTGGGCGCGGTGAACCGGATCGCGTGTTCGATCTTGCCCGCCGCTACCTCATCATAGCGCACCAGACCGGGGAGGATCGCCAGCCCTGCCGCGTCCGCCGACGTCCACTCACGCGGACGCAGCGCGTTTGTCCGCAGGTCGAAGCGAGCGCCCGCGTCGGCGATCCACGAGCCATCATCCTGAGGATACGCCGCGTAGAGTTCGTACAACGTACAGGTATCGGACTCAACCACCAGCACATGCCGGTCGCCGTCGCTGTCCGACCCACCCTCGATAGGCGCATCCGGCGGGATCGGATAAGGACCTGGATCGCTTTCATCCTCATAGCCGAAGGAAACGGGAATACGCGGCTGGCTGCCGTCGACCACCACGAATGGAATCCCAATCGGTCCACCGTCCCACTCACCCGCCCCAAAGTCGGCCTTCAACCCTTCATCGGTCCCGATGCTGGCGATGTAGTCACGCGAACGTGGATCGGTGGGCAGCGATGTAATCGGCGTATTCCACACGTTGTCGGAGGGAAACATCGGGCATCCGGCAAGGGACGGTGCAGCCTTCGACACGGGCAGGCGCAGCCACAGGAGCGCTCCGACCAGGATACAGAGCGCGATGATGACCAGGAATCGGCGCATCGTCACCTCGATTCGTTTGCGCTATCATACGCTTCATCGCATAACGCTGTCCATCGCAGGACGTTCAGGGAGAATCACTGATGACACAGATCAAACAGTCGCTGGCATGGTGGTGTTACGAGCGCGGCGACATGACGCCGGAAAAGCTGGCACGCACAGCCGCCGACATCGGCTATGCTGCCGTGGAACTCGTGCCGGACGAATACTGGCAACTCGCCAGGGACCACGGCCTCGCAATCGCATCCGTCAACGGGCATCGCTCGATCGAAGAAGGTCTCAATCGCAGCGAACATCACGACCGCATCGAACGCGAACTTCTCGCCCGCATCAAGCAGGCCGAGCAATGGAATATCCCAAATCTGATCTGTTTCAGCGGCAACCGTGCGGGTCTGGACGACGCCAGCGGCGCGGAAACGACCGCAACAGGGCTACGGCGCGTCGCCAAAGCCGCCGAGGATGCTGGCGTGACGCTGGTGCTGGAACTGCTCAACAGCAAGGTCGATCATCATGACTACCAGTGCGACCATACGGCGTGGGGCGTACAGGTGATCAATTGGGTGGATTCGCCGAGCGTCAAACTGCTCTACGATATCTACCACATGCAGATCATGGAAGGCGACATCATCAGCACGATCCGTACACACCACCGCGCCTTCGGCCACTACCACACGGCGGGCAACCCAGGACGGCACGACCTGGACGATACGCAGGAATTGAACTATCCGCCGATCATGCGGGCAATCCTCGAAACTGGCTATACGGGCTATGTGGGGCAGGAGTTTATACCACGCGGCGATGGCGCGGCGGCGCTCAAAGCAGCATGGGACCTGTGTAACATCCAGGCGTAGCGACTGGCGCTAGTCGCGTTGCATACGCCGAATCAGAAGCAGGTCGCGCCAATGCAACAGCCGACGCACGGCAAAATAAACCCGCCGCACGATCCAGGGCCAACGTACCAGGTCGTAATCGACCAACACAACCTGCTGCGCCTCGGTTAGCAGCAGGTTGTGCGACTGCAACAGGTTGCGTTTCACCAGGAAGTCCCACAGCAAACGCGGAAACACGCGTACTGAACCCAGGACGCGCCGCTCATCAGCGCCGGAACTGGTCATGCCATACAAGTCGGGCATGAAGCGCGTGCGGCGATAAAACGCGAACGTACAGGCGACGACGTAACGCAGTTGCCGTGCGATTGTCGCACGCTCCGCAGGGTCGAGCCGTGCATACGACAACGTGTAGAGCGGTCGCGCATGGTTCAGGAACGGTTGTACCACTAGCGTTCGGATTGTGCCACTGGCGTCACGCGAAACAACATAGTAGCTTGGAGCGCTGTGGTCCGGTCCCAGGCACTCGACAAAGGCGTCGGCGACCCGGCGCATGTGTGCGATGCGCCGGAGCGTCGTCGGGAGGTCCGCGCCGCCGTCATGCTTGAGTTTCACCGCCCAGCGTCGGTCATCGCTCCGGTACACATCGGTTTCAAAGCCACCGCCAACTCGTTCCAGTTGGTGATCGCGATCCAGGGGCGCAAAAACCGGATCGATGTACAGCACTAACCCAGTTGGCACAGGGACAGGATGCTCGCTCATCGTGACCACCCTGCCGCAACCAACGACCAAAGACCACCCACTCGCGTTGCTCCCACTCTACCGTGTACCGCCGCACAGCGCTTGCATGGCTGCACGATCCTCCGTATCATACGCAGGCATACCGTCATAGTAGCAGGGAAACCGTAGCTGATGTCGCAGGATTTCGCGGTCGAGCTTCAACACGTCCAAAAGCGCTTCGGCGATGTCGCTGCCGTCGACGACGTTTCGCTCCAGATTCCCCAGGGAGAATTCTTCTCGATGCTCGGCCCATCGGGATGTGGCAAGACCACCACCCTTCGCATGATCGCTGGCTTCGAGTTACCGACTGGCGGCGAAATCCTGATCCAGGGACAGCCAATGGGCTCGACACCGCCATACCAGCGCCACGTCAACACCGTGTTCCAGAATTACGCCCTGTTTCCGCATCTGACGGTCGGGCAGAACATCGCGTTTGGTCTGGAAATGCGGAACGTTCCCAGGTCGGAACGTGCCCAACGTGTCACGAACGCACTGCAACTGGTGCGGCTGGAAGGGTATGCCGATCGTCGTCCCAAACAGCTTTCGGGGGGACAGCAGCAACGTGTGGCGCTCGCGCGCGCGCTGGTGAACGAACCATCGGTGCTGCTGCTCGACGAGCCGTTGGGGGCGCTCGACCTCAAACTCCGCAAAGAGCTACAGATCGAACTACGGGCATTGCAGGAACGCATCGGCATCACGTTCATCTATGTAACGCACGACCAGGAAGAAGCGCTGACCATGTCGGACCGTATCGCTGTGATGCACCGTGGCAAATTGTTGCAAGCCGGAACGCCAGCCGAAATATATGAACGCCCGTCGTGCCGCTTTGTCGCCGACTTCATTGGCGAAACGAATTTCCTCCACGGCACTATCGTGCAGGCAGGAGAAGGACGAGCGAAGGTCAAGGTCGCCGGGGATATAATCGTCGAGGGTATCAGCCCGCATATAGTCGCTCTTGGCAGCGAGGTCACCATCGCCATCAGGCCGGAGAAGGCACGCCTGGACACCGGACATCCAGGTGGTCGGGGCAACGTTTTTCCCGCCGTCGTCGACCGTATCGTGTATGTCGGAGCAGATACACGGGTGCTGACGAAACTCGATGGTGGACAGACATTCGTCGCACGCTCGGCAAACGATGTACCTACCGATAGCGTGCCAACGCGCTATGTGCAGGGCGACACGGTGTTCATTTCGTGTCCGGTAGAAAATGCCTTCGTACTGGTCGACTGACCGTTCAAGCCGGTGCCAGGAAACATCGATGGTCATCCTGACACTCGTCAAGATGACCATCGCAGCGTTGTATGTTATTCCGTCGCGGACGCGTTGCCCTGTGCCTCGTCCTTGATCCACACGGTCTTGATATTGACGAACTCACGGATACCGTGGCTGCTCAATTCGCGACCATAGCCGCTTCGCTTCACGCCGCCGAATGGTAAACGGGCATCTGAGGCGACCATGCCGTTAACAAAAACCTGACCTGCCTCGATCTCGTCGATGAACTGGGCACGTTCTTCGGGATCGGTGGTCCATACGCTGGAACCAAGCCCGAAGGTCGTCGCGTTCGCCAACGCGATTGCCTGGGCAGTGTCGCGTACCCTGAACACCGCCGCCACCGGACCAAAGGTTTCCTGATCGTATAGCGGCGCGTCTTTCGGCACATCCACCACCACCGTAGGCGCGTAGTAGTTGCCGGGGCGGTCAAGCCGCTTGCCGCCTGTCAACACACGAGCGCCCGCCTGCACCGAAACCGTGACCTGTTCGTGCAATTCAGCAAGGATATCGGGTGTCGCCAGCGGTCCGATGTCGGTCGCCTCGTCCATCGGATCGCCAATAGTCAACGCTGCCATGCCTTCAACGAAGCGCCGTTCCCACTCGTCGGCGATTGAATCATGAATGATGAACCGCTTGGCGGCGATGCAGGACTGTCCGTTGTTGATCGTACGCGCTTTGACGGCAGTACTGACGGCAGCCGGGAGGTCGGCGCTGGGCATGACGATAAAAGGATCGCTGCCGCCAAGCTCCAGTACGGTCTTTTTGATGTGCTTGCCCGCCAGCGCGGCGACCTGGCTTCCGGCCCCTTCGCTGCCGGTCAACGTCGCAGCGACGACACGCGAGTCCTCCAGGATGCGCGGCACCTTGTCCGACCCAATCAGGAGCGTCTGGAACACACCGTCGGGGAACCCCGCTTCGCGCACGATCTCCTCGATGGCGAGCGCGCATTGCGGGACGTTCGAAGCATGTTTCAACAGTCCGACATTGCCAGCCATCAGCGCCGGAGCCACGAACCGGAACACCTGCCAGAACGGAAAGTTCCAGGGCATCACCGCCAGCACCGGGCCCAACGGCTGGTAATGGATATAGCTGTGGGTTGCATTCGACGCGATCGTTTCGTCGGCAAGCAAGCGTTCGGCGTGTTCGGCATAATAGCGACAACCGGTGGCACATTTTGCGGCTTCTTCGACGGCGGCCCGCAACGGCTTGCCCATTTCCGTCGTCATGATCCGGCCCCAGTGATCCTTCCGAGATTCCAGAATCTGCGCCGCACGCTCCATCCATTCACGGCGTTGCGCCCAGGTCGTGCGGCGGTAACGCCGGAAGGCATCGGCGGCACGTTGAAGCGCCGCGTCTATCTGGTCGTCCGTCAGCGCCTCGAACGTACGGAGTATTTCACCTGTTGCGGGATTCGTCGTCGCGATAGCCATACCAAATCCTTCTTTGTTAGCGTAGAACTGTAAATGTACCGACCAAAAGCCGTTGCGATTCCAGGCCATAGGCTGTCATATACCACTGGCCCGCCAACGCTCCGGCAGGCAGGTCGTAGTAGAAATATACGTCGCCCGTTGCGTTGGCGCGAAGGTTTAGAGGCGAAGCAACAGCAGTTCGGTCCGGCAACGTCGCCCACACCGTTACGATTTCACCCGCGGCATAGCCCGTACCACGAAAATTGATGCGGCTGCTGGGGTACGCTTCGGAACGGTCGCTGTTTACAACACCATCGGGAGGCGTGGCGAGAATCTCAAAGGTGCCGATTGCTTTCGCGTTCGACTTCGAACCACGGATCGTGATCGCCCACCATCCTGGTTGCCAGAAACGCCCGACCTTGAGCGTCAGGTATACCGCACCACCCGCAGTCGATACGGCATCGGCGGTCGTGATCACCGTCGCGTCTGTGCCGCTACTCACCCATGAATTGACCACTTCGCGGTTGCCAAAACCGGACGCCCGCATCGTGATTTCGCCGCCGGAGTTGACCTGAATCGTATCGAGTACAACTTCGGCGGCATACGTGGGCTGTGCGTAGCCGACGAATCCGACGAGCATCAAAACCACCAGCCAGGGTGTCAATCTTCGTGACGATTGACGATAGGTTTGTTGCATGGGAATTGTCCTTTTAGGTACTACTGATCGGCGCGATGACTTACGCAAGGGTCGCAGTCTAATGATTCAGACCACGACCCTTTGGATCATTAGCGCTTGATCTCGAATGTCGTGATGAGCAAACGATCGGAATCGTTGCCATAGGCAGTCATCGACCACACACCGTCCAGCGCTCCCGGCAGGGTGTCGTAGAAGAAATACACTTCTGCGCCTACGGCTGTCAGCGGACTACCCTTAAGCTTTTCCGCGCTCCCGTCAGGGCGCGTCACCCACACACTGACTAACTCGTAGTTCTTGAAGCCGTAGCCATGAAAATTGATACGGCCTCCAGGAGTGATGACGGCAGCATCAGAATCGAGCCGTCCACTCGGTGGTCCAGCTTGAACTTCAAAGGTAGCGATGCCTTCCGCCCTGGTGTCGATTCCGTGGACCGTAATCGCCCAGTATCCGGGTTCCCAGAATCGCATGACCCTGACCGACAATGTAACGCGACCATCCCTATCAGCGTAGCCACGTACCGTTGGATAAACCGTACCTCGTGCGCTCGATGCCCAGCTTACAATCCGCTCCCCCGCACCGAAGCCACCCGCTCGCACCACGAGAACTTCGCCCGTATTAACGAGGCTCTGGTCGAGTGTGACAGTGGTCGCTGCAAACGCGGGTTGAACGCCGAGTACCAGGCCCACTGTTAGCGTGATGGCGATTACGAGCGATGCCCGAAGATGAAGCTTGCGTGTCCACATGGTGTCACCTTCCTACAACGCTACTCTTCGACAGTAAAATGCGAAATCAGGATTAAGTCCGAATCGTTCCCATAGGCCGTCACCGCCCACACCCCCAGTTGTGCGCCGTAGGGAACGTCATACGACAACTGAATCACTCCACCGGCTGGGCGCAATGGACTCGCTGGAACCCTATCAGTTGTGCCGTCAGGACGAGTGATCCAGGCACTTACCAGTTCACGATTCGTAAACCCAACTCCACGCGCCATCAACTTCGTTCCAGGCTTAAGGGTTGTTGCCGCAAGTTCGAGCGTCCCGTCAGGCAATCCGGTTTTGACCTCGAAGGGCGCCACTGCTCGACGATTGCTGCGTAAACCATGAACGGTAATTGCCCAATACCCCGGTTCCCAGAAACGCTTAACATCGATGCGTATCGTGACATTCCCTTTGCTATCGGCAGAACCGGCTTTCGTCGCGTACACGGTGCCTCGTGCGCTTGAAGCCCAGGTGACGATCGCTTCGTTATTGCGAAAGCCCGAAGCGCGGATGACAAGCGTCCCGCCCGTTTCGACGACCGACGTATCAACACTCACCGACGCATCAGCAAACGTGGATGGAACACAGAACAGACTGGCGACGAGCACCAAGACCCAGGCCAAGCTCCACCGGTTCTTCATCGAGCGAAAGTGAAACATGCCAACCTCCTTAAGATGCGTGAACGTACTGCTGTAACCATCATAGTATGGCGATCTTAAAAAAGGCAAGACCGGTACGTTAAGAGTTCATGATAGACTCACGCACCGGCCTTGTATTACACAGGGTGGATGTTGACGACGCCCGTTATTCTTCTAATTTGTACGGGACGCTCGTTACCACCTTATTACGGCTGAATAACAGCGCACCCTTGATCAACAGCGATGTCTGGTTGTGTAACAGATGATGCCACCAGCGCGCCGGAACGAACTCAGGCAGTACAACCGTCACCACATCGTTGCTCCAACGAGCGTCGACCTCCTCGACATAGGCAACTAACGGTCGCACCAGCGACCGGTATGGTGAATCCAGGATCACCAGTGGTACGTCGCCACCCCACTTCGGCCAGTACTCCTGGACACGTCGGGTTTGTTCGGGGTCGAGGCTGATATGCACTGCCGTCACGTTGCCGGGAGCGATGGCTTCGGCATACTTGAGTGCATTGATCGTGCCGCGATGGAGCGTCGAGACAGGAACAATCACGATGTTCCGGAGCGGGGGAGGCGGCGACAATCCTTCCAGCGAAAGCTGGCGTGCCGTTGCGACATAGTGTTGATGGATCGCCAGGAACATCACGATAATCATTGGGATCAGCAGCAGCACGATCCAGGCACCAAACTCGAATTTCTCATAAATGATAATTCCAAGTACGACCAGTGTCGTCACCGTACCAATCGCATTCACGATCATTGCCTGACGCCACCCCTGCTCACGCAATCGCCACCACCGCCGCACCATGCCAGCCTGGGAGATCGTAAACGACGTGAACACGCCAACAGCATAGAGTGGGATAAGCAGCGTCACCGTCGCGTTAAAGGCCACGATCAACCCGCTCGCAGCGATTGCCAGCACGATGATGCCATTTGAGAACACCAGGCGGTCACCCATCGTACCCAACTGGCGTGGCAGGAAACGGTCGCGTGCCAGGAAGGAGATCAAGCGCGGGAAGTCTGAATACGCCGTGTTTGCCGCCAGGATCAAGATCATGGCCGTGGCGGCTTGCAGAATCGCATACGGCACGCCGCGCCCACCGAACACGCCGCGCCCGATCTGCGACAGCACCGTTTCGGGGTTGCCCCCTTCTGGTGGTAAAGCACGATATTGCTGTGCCAGAAAGGTGATTCCCAGGAACATCAGCGTCAGTAGGACAGCCATAACGGTCAGGGTCGCACGGGCATTAACCCATTCGGGCTTCTTGAAGGCAGGAACGCCATCAGAGATCGCCTCAATACCCGTCAAGGCCGTACATCCAGCGGCAAAGGCTTTCAGCAGCAAAACGATACCGAGCATCTCGTCAGGTGGTGGTAGTTCTGCCAGACTTTGCGCGCTATGCACTGGAGTAACTGTGCCGGTGATGAAGTGATAGCCACCCATCAGGAGCATCGTGAAGATCATTACGACGAAGGCATAGGTGGGCACAGCAAAGATCACGCCTGATTCACGCAGACCGCGCAGGTTCGCCAGGGTCAATAGGGTGACAAATATAATCGCGAGCAGTACCCGGTAGGGAGCCATATTGGGCAATGCCGAAACGATCGCCGACACACCAGCAGATAGCGACACTGCCACGGTGAGGACGTAATCGATCAGCAGCGCAGCACCGGCGGTCAGGCTCGGTATGACACCAAGGTTATCTTTGGCGACGATGTAGGAGCCACCACCAAGGGGATAGGCTTTGATTGTTTGGCGATAGGAGAAGGCGACGATGAACAGGAGGATCGAGATCGCACCCGCCACCGGAAGGGAAACGGTGAGGGCGACGATTCCAGCCGCAACAAGAACATGAAGGATTTCCTCGGTCGCATAGGCGACGGAAGAAAGTGCATCCGAAGAGAAGACTGCAAGCGCGACTTTCTTGGAAAGGCGCTCGTGCTGAGCACGCGCAGTTTCAATCGGGCTACCGATGACGACGCGTTTAAAGTCGGATAGCATAAACCGGAAGCTCCTCCGGCGGTAGCCATGTATGAACGTTCGCAGACAGCAGCATGCTGACCTATTCCTACAAATGTGCAGGAACAGGCCAGCATTACTGTGTAAACGTCCGTACCATGCCAGCTAGTCGGTGGGTAATCATGGCGACGAACGAATGTATAAAAACGCCTTTAGCGCTTCGTAAACTGCTTACGCTTACGCGCACGCCGGAATCCAGGAGTTTTCCGCTCCTTGGCTCGCGGGTCGCGGGTCATAAAGCCAGCCTGACGAAGTGCAGGACGCAGTGTTTCATCTGCATCGACCAGGGCGCGGGCAATACCGTGACGTACGGCCTGTGCCTGCCCCGAGTCGCCACCGCCACGCACTTTCACCAGCACGTTGAAGGCGTCAGCCATGCCGGTCAATTCCAGCGGGCTGCGGATGATCGAATTGAGAAGGCCGCGACCACCGAAGAATTCGGTGATCGAGCGACCGTTGACGACAATATCGCCGGAACCAGGAAACAACCGCACACGTGCGACCGCAGTCTTACGACGGCCAGTTCCCTGATAGTAGCGCTTTTCTTCTGCCATTGTTGCTCCTCGTATGGAGTGTCAACGTGTGCAACGCAGGATAGGCAAGGGAATATGTATCCCTCGGCGATCCTAGCCCTTGCGTGCGTTGATATTCACTACTTTCGGTTGTTGCGCAGCGTGTGGGTGGGTCGCACTACGATAAATGTGCAACTTCTTCAGCAGGCGGCGGCCCAGGCGGTTCTTCGGCAACATGCCCTTGACCGCGAAACGAATCACGCGATCGGGATGTGTCGCCAGCATAATGCGATAGGGCGTTTCCTTCAGTCCACCAGGATAACCGGTGTGGCGGTAGTACACCTTCTGTTGGTCTTTGCGTCCGGTCAATTGCACGCCGCCAGCGTTGACGACGATCACGAAGTCGCCACCATCAACGTTCGGTGCAAAGGTCGGCTTATGTTTGCCGCGTAGCAGATGTGCGATCTGCGTTGCAAGGCGTCCCAGCACCTGCTCGTTGGCATCGACCAGCACCCAATCGCGCTGAAGATCGCCCTCACGAGGGTGCCAGGTATGAAATGTTCGTGCGTCAGTTGTCATCGCTATTCCTCGATTTGCCCGTCATCCAGCCAGCTATCGGTTTCCCGATATGTCCGACTGCAATGATGCCGGACCACCAAACGACGGTGCGCTCTATTATTTGTACCGTACTGATTCAAGGTACAGACCATGAGGCCCTGCCCCAGGTCCGCCGGCTGCTCGATCACGACGCTGTAGAATCGTTCCAACATCCGCTGGTTTGAGCTTCCCCAGTCCCACCTGTACGCAGTGTGCCAGTGATCGCTCGCACCATATGTCGCAGAAATCCGTTAGCCGATATCTCGATCACGACCAGCCTACGCTCGTCGCGGACCGTATCATAGCATCGTGCCTCGAAACATTGCCGGACCGTCGAGCCCTGGCTCACCGTTCCGAACGACACAAAGTCATGCTCGCCCACGAGCAGCCGAATCGCCGCATCCATGCCTTCGACATCCAGCGGTTGCGGCACATGCAGCATGCGTGTGCGAAGCAACGGCGCGGGCCAACGCTCATTCAAGATCAGATAGCGATAATCCCGTCGCCAGGCACTAAATCGCGCATGAAAGTCGAGCGGAACCTCGCGTATCTCGCGTACGCCCAGGTCACGAGGACCAAGGGCGTTGAGCGCCCGCTGAATTGCCTCCAGGTCGTATGGCGTTTGCGTTCGTGCATTGGCAACCTGCCCGCGTGCATGAACCCCCGCATCCGTACGTCCCGCGAACGTCCAACGAATCGTGTCACCAGTCAGTTTCGTCCAGGCGGCTTCAAGCTCGCCCTGAACTGTCCGGGTGCCAAGCTGGAATTGTGATCCCGAAAATGCGGTGCCATCATATTCCAGCGTCAGCGCGATATTCCGTGTGTCAGTCACCAACGTTCGTGCAGACCGCACCTAGACCAGTTCGATCACAACCATTTCGGCCGCATCGCCCTTGCGCGGTCCGATTTTGGTCAGGCGAGTGTAGCCGCCTGGTCGATCGACGTAATCCGGTGCAACTTCGAGCAAACGGTGTGCCGCACGCTTCGAGCCGCCAAGCTCGCATCAAGCGCGGCGAAACACTTCGGCGCGCTGCCGTGCGCTTCTCGTCGCGTTCGGCCTCACCCGCAGCCTCGATCTGCATCTGGCGTCGGAGCATGGCGAGCCATCGTGATCAGCTTCTCGATCTCCGGTCGCAACGCCTGGGCCTTGGCCTGGGTCGTTGTGATCTTCGATGATCGATGATCGCAGTCATCAACTGTGTCATCAAGCGCGTGCGGTCTTTGTAATGACGGTTGAGTTTTTTACCACCAACGCGATGCCGCATCGGATGGCCTCCTTATTTCAATATCGCGTGCATCGAAGCATGACGCACTGGATAGCGTAGTGCTTATTCCGTTACAGCCGCGTCGAGCGCGCACCATTCGTGACCGCCACTTCGTCGCTGGCTCGCTGCCGACAGGAACTTGTGCTCGACCAGCTTCTCACGAATCTCGTCGATCGACTTCTGAGCCCAGGTTTCGCACCGCCAGCAAGTCCTTTTCGATCCATCTGCAGCAACTGGCCGACCTTGGTGATATCGGCGCGGCGCAGACAGTTGGATGTGCGGGTGGTGAGATCCAGTTCTTCGATCGGCGTGTCATAGACATCCGGCGGAATGCCGTCCGCTGCCGGGGTGCCTGGTCCAGTCGGTGCCAGATCGAATTCGCTGATCGGCGCGGCTGAAGCTGGCGATCGTCTGCGAATACTGACCGAGTACCTGTGCCGCATGGCTCAGTGCATCACCGGGCTTGATCGTGCCATCGGTCCAGATCTCCAGGATCAAGCGGTCGTAGTCGGTCATACCACCGATACGCGTATGCTCGACGACATAATTGACGCGCGGAATCGGGGTAAAGATTGCGTCGACCGGAATTTCGCCGATCGGCACCGGGTCGCGATTTTCGACCGGCAGATAGCCACGATGGCGTTCGACGGTCAGCTCGAGATCGAGATGCGCATCTTCGCCATCAAGCGTCGCAATGTAATGATTCGGGTTGACGATCTCGACATTGCTGGGAGCGTCGATATCGGTGGCACGGGCGATGCCCGGCCCCTGCTTCGACAGGTGCAGCTTCACCGGCCGCTCGGCATACGAGCGTAGCCGAATACCCTTGACGTTCAGCACGATCTCGGTGACGTCTTCGCGCACGCCCGCGACCGTGGCGAACTCATGGTACACGCTATCCATCTTGATGCGTGTTACCGCCGCGCCTGGAATCGACGACAACAGCACACGACGTAGCGCATTGCCCATCGTGTAACCATAGCCAGGCTCAAGTGGCTCTATACGAAAACGCGCATAATTTTCAGCAGCGCGCTCACATCAATTTTTGGCAGAGCGAGATCGAGCATTCAATCCTCCTTAGGGAATCGGCGTGACTGCACACACAGCATCGTTCGACAACCGAACGACAGCCAGATCCCGCCGCAATTAGCGGCTGTACAATTCGACAACCAACTGCTCGTTGACCGAGAGATCCATTTCGCTCCGCTCAGGCATACGCATAATACGTGCCAGTCATCGCACCTGGCATCCAGCGACAGCCATTCGGGCGTGCCCTTCTTGCGCAAGGATGCCCTGGTATCAAGATCCTTGAAATACGTTCGCGTGCGGCTTTCCGACCGGACGCTGATTTCGTCGCCGATCTTGACGATGAACGAAGGAATGTTTGTCTTGCGACCGTTAACCACGAAATGTCCGTGGCGCACGAGTTGCCGTGCCTGGCGGCGCGAATCGGCAAAGCCGAGACGGAACACCACATTGTCGAGCCGGCGCTCCAGCACCTGCAGCAGGTTCGTGCCGGTCATGCCCGCATGCGCTGGTGCAACGGTGAAGTGGCGTCGGAACTGCTTCTCCAGCACGAAGAAAATGCGACGTACCTTCTGCTTTTCGCGCAGCTGACCACCGTAGTCCGACATCTGGCGGCGGCGATAGCTCTGGCCGTGCTGTCCTGGCGGGAAGTTGCGCCGCTCGATCGAGCACTTCGGCGTCAGGCAACGCTCGCCTTTCAGCATCAAGTTTTACGCCTTCCCGTCGGCACAGCTTGCAAACAGGACCTCTATATCGTGCCATGTATTGTTCCTTATAACAATCTTGTGCAGCGTCTATACGCGTCGGCGCTTTGGCGGCGGCAGCCGTTGTGCGGAATCGGTGTGACGTCGGTGATCGAAACCACCGTCAAGCCAGCCCGACTGCAACGAACGAACTGCCGACTCGCGGCCCGAGCCTGGACCTTTCACAAACACGTCGACCTGGCGCATGCCGTTGTCGAGCGCCTTGCGTGCTGCGGTTTCCGCTGTCACCTGCGCGGCATACGGTGTGCTCTTGCGTGAGCCACGGAATCCGTGCGATCCCGCGCTCGACCAGCAAACGACGTTACCCATCGGATCGGTGATCGTCACGATGATGTTGTTGAACGTTGCCTGGATATACGCATGTCCACGCGGCACATTCTTTCGCTCTCGACGTCGTCCGCGCTGGGGCTTGCGTGCTGTTCCGCCTGCCTGTTGCTTCGCCATGATTACTCCACAAATCGTGCTGCCGTCGGAGCACGCGGTGAATATCGTTCCCGCGTCCGTCGCGAGCAGAATGATGCGAGCAGTTCACACCGGACAAATCTCGTAGCCGCTTCCCGAAGGCGCTCCACTTGTCGTGTGTGAACTGAGCGCTGCTACTTCTTCGCTGCCTTCTTCTTGATACCGATGCTTGGTCCCTTGCGTCCGCGTCGTGTGCGTGCATTGGTGCGCGTGCGCTGTCCATGCACTGGCAATCCTCTACGATGGCGCAGCCCACGGTAGCAACCAATGTCCATCAGGCGCTTGATGTTGAACTGCACTTCACGCCGTAGATCGCCTTCCGTCTTGTAAGTCGCTGTCGATCAATCGAACGGATACGGTTGACCTGCTCTTCGGTCAGGTCACGTACGCGTGTGCCGCCGACGATGTTCACGCGCTCCAGAATCTTCTGGCTGCTGGTCAGGCCAATACCATAGATATAGGTCAGCGCGATCTCGATCGTCTTGTTCCGGGGGATGTCAACCCCCGACTATACGTGCCATGGTCCTCCGTTCGAATCAAAACCCGTGTCAAGAAACCAGATGAGTTACCACTTGATTCCCGACGCTGCCAGGCGCTTAGCCCTGGCGCTGCTTGTGCTTTGGGTTCTTGGCGCAGATAACGCGAACAATCCCTTGCGCTTGATCACCTTGCAATCGTCGCAACGGCGCTTGACTGATGCGCGTACTTGCATGACTTGCCTCCACATAACCGCGACGTTGCTCATCTGAGCAACCCCTGGTCGCAATCGACACTCCGCAAACACACAATGACCCACCCTCCCTCCGTTGCCAGTTAGGGATGACGAGTCTGCGATGCGCAGAGCTATCTACCTGTATCGATACGTAATGCGTCCGCGGGTCAGGTCATACGGTGACAGTTCGACCATCACCCGATCGCCCTTCGTAATGCGGATATAGTGCATTCGCATCTTGCCGGAAATATGTGCCAGCACCTCGATACCATTGTCCAACGCGACCTTGAACATCGCGTTAGGCAGCGGCTCGACGATCGTTCCTTCGATCTCTAGTACGTCTTTCTTTTTCGTCGGATTCGGCATACCACTCTTAATAATAGAATGTGCGTCCGCGCTGCATGGTCATACCGACCAAGCCATACTTGTACGCACAAAATCGCAACGGTAAGTGTACCACCAATGAGGTCGGCTGTCCAACGCCCGGTGAGCGATGCGCTAGCCTCGAATCAGCTCGCGAGCTAGCCGCTCGGTCACGTACTCAATATAATCGTCGCCGTTAATCTCATGCACGATCCTGAATGTACGATAGTGTTCGATCATCGGCATCGTCTGTCGGAAATATACGTCCAGACGATGAGTCGCAGTGGACCAATTATCGTCAGAACGTTCATATAACTCATCGCCGCACCGATCACACACACTTTCCTCGCGTGGTGGTGAGTAATAGATGTTATAGCTCGCCTGACAGCCACGGCAGATCATCCGTCCTGCGATACGCCGCAGGAGAATGAGACGCGGGGCGGTGAGATAGATCACCGCGTCAATCGTCTGTCCGTGTTCTTCCAGCGTCTGCTGGAGCGCCGCGGCCTGTTCTTTGGTGCGCGGAAATCCATCAAAGATGACGCCGTTTACGCAGTCTGGTTCGCTGATGCGTTCGATGATCATTTTGATCACCAAATCATCCGGCACCAATTCCCCGCGATGAACATAGGTTTGCGCGATCTTCCCGAGCTCGGTTTCTTCGCGCATTGCTCGGCGGAACAGATCACCACTCGCGACATGGCGCATCGAAAGCCGTGCTTCAAGTGCCTTCGCTTGTGTACCTTTGCCTGCCCCTGGCGGCCCGACCAGAATAACATTCATCGTCGATCCTGCGAGTGCGTAGCACAAGGAACGGGCTTTCTGCCCGTTCCTTGTCTAATTGCTGATATAGCCTTCGTAATTGCGCATGAGCAACTGCGATTCAAGCTGGCGCATGGCATCGACTGCCACACCCACCACGATCAGCAGGGCCGTCGCAGCTCAAGGCGATATTCGCCACCCCAGTCAATCCAGCCGTGAGATATGGAAGAACAGCGATCATACCCAGGAACAACGCCCCCGCAAGTGTAATGCGGTTCAGCACGCGCCCAAGATATGCTTCGGTTGCTTT
The DNA here is from genome assembly GCA_963790835.1 of uncultured Chloroflexia bacterium. Lineage (GTDB taxonomy): Bacteria > Chloroflexota > Chloroflexia > Chloroflexales > Kallotenuaceae > JBBSGA01. Next base: position 951,010 of record CAWBPU010000001.1, on the reverse strand, counting down.
ACCCGGGCGGATGCCTGGAATAAAGCCACCGTTGTTACGCAATGAATCGGGCAGGTTCTGCTGCGCGAACAGCACCACCGTGTAGAAGTAGGTAAACCCTACGACCATCAAAAAGAGCATGATCGAGTACACGATATTGCGCGTTCGACTGCTGCGGACTGAAAGTTCGGTAGATACCACACGCGATCTGGTTGCCGATCCCACCACCAGTTTGATCGGCAAGGTTACAGAAGTACGAAGCGACAGTACCAGGAAAGATCAAAATGCTTTGCGCAAAGATCAGCGGAATCATACCCGCCATATTCACCTTGAGCGGAATATGTGTGCTTTGACCACCATAGACCTTGTTCCCCTTCATTCGGCGCATATATTGCACCGGTATGCGGCGAACGCCTTCTTGAACCACCACGATCGCGAACAATGTCAGCAACATGATTGCCAGGAAGAACACGACACCGATCACACTGGCCGAAGCTGTTCCGGCCTGGAAGAACTGCGCTGACGGTCGCGTACAACCGCGCCACGATGCCGCCAAAGATGATCATCGAGATACCGTTGCCGATACCCTTCTCGTCGATCAGTTCACCCATCCAGATCAGCATCATCGTGCCAGCAGTCATCGAAAGAATAATCATAAAGGTCGGCAGGAAATAGGTGCTCGAGAAGATGTTGAAGTCAAAACCCGCCTCGAACAACCCCGCCGTTCCTGTGCCGCTCGTCGCACGTGCCAGCGTCAGGGTCTGACCATACGCTTGCAGCAATGCCAAAGGCACTGTCAGATAGTACTGAAAGCGATTAATCTTGTTGCGCCCTGATTCGCCTTCCTTGGCCCATTCCTCAAGGCGAGGAATCAACGGCTGAAGCAACTGCACGATAATCGATGCCGTGATGTACGGATACACACCCATCGCTGCGATCGAGAAGTTTTGCAGCGCGCCACCCGAGAAGAGGTTAAGGATGCCAAGCAACTGATTGCTTTCGAGCAATCCCGCGATCCCCTGGGAGTTCGTGTACGGAACCGGAATGTGAGCGATGACGCGATAGATCAGCAGAATGCCGATGGTAAAGAAAATCTTACGGCGGATTTCTGCGATCCGTAGTGCCGTGCTAACAGCTTGTAGCATCGACGTCTCCCTTGAAAAACGACGACCGACCACCGACTGTCACCCCCCACGCGACATCCGATCGCCTGGGGTGGACAACGCCTGTAGCGGACTTCCTGATAAAAAAACAGCGGAAACGAGCAACAATCACTATACCGTGTACATACACGCTGCTTGCTGCTCGATTTCCGCTGCCTTCTGGATTACCGGTTACGCGGGCGACGAACGACTTTCCACGGCAGCGTCGTGATCGTACCGCCTGCGGCCTCGATCTTCGACTGAGCGCTCGCCGAGAACTTATGAGCCGTGATCTGGATCGGGCGGCTGATGTCGCCTTCACCCAGAATCTTCACCGGCTTCTTTGTATTCTTGATCAGTCCGGCTTCGAGTAATGCTTCCGGTGTAATTTCATCGATCAGCGCTTCTGCGAAGTCGCCGATGTTGAATACTTCGTACGTCACCGAGTAGCGGTTGAAGAAACCGACACCACGCTTGTACGGCAAACGTCGCGTGATCTGGTTCTGACCACCTTCAAAGGCACGATGTGGACCGGATCCTGCACGAGCCTTCTGGCCATTCATGCCCTTACCAGACGTTTTGCCTTTGCCGGAGCCATAGCCTCGTCCAACGCGGAAGCGCTCTTTATGCGCACCTGGGGCTGGCCTAAGATCATCGAGATTCATGGTTATTCTCCGTTCGCGCCGTCAGCAACTTCCTCGACCGTGACAAGGTGGCGTACCTTGAAGACCATCCCGCGCACAGCAGAATTGTCAGGAAGCAGCACGCTCTGATGCAGCTTTCGCAAACCAAGCGACGTAACAGTTTGCTTCTGATCGTGCGAATAGCCGATCGTGCTTTTCTTGTAGGTTACCTTAAGCTGCGCCATCAGCCGTTCCTTCCGCCGTCGCCACAGGTTCAGCCGGAGCCGTTTGCGTCGTGGAGTTGGCTTTGCGTCGCGACATGCGGCGGCGCAGTTCGATCGGTGTCAGATCGCGGCGTCGTGCTTCCTGCTCGACGGAACGCAACAGACCCAGCGCTTCAAAGGTCGCTTTCACGACATTGACTTTGTTGTTGGATCCGATCGCCTTGGTCAACACGTCCTTTACGCCTGCTGCTTCCAGCACGGCGCGCACACCACCACCGGCGATAACGCCGGTTCCCTGCGACGCAGGGAGCAGCATCACGGTCGCGGTCTTGAAGCTATGACGAATCTCATGTGGGATCGTATGTTCGTTCAACGACACGGTGATCATGTTTTTCTTGGCCGCTTCGACGCCCTTGCGAATCGCTTCAGGCACTTCCGAGGCTTTGCCCATGCCGACGCCGACATGGCCTTTGCCGTCACCCACGACGACCAGCGTGCTGAGATTAAAGCGTCGACCGCCCTTAACCACCTTTGACACGCGGTTAATCTGGACGACGCGCTCTTCTAGCTCGTAGTCATCTGGATTGAGGCGAGACTTCAAAATTGCGTTTGCCACTCAAACCTCTCAGTTCAACGTCGCTTCTCCACCAATCACAGATGTGGCGGCGAGAGAAGCAACTGCTCGTCAGAATTTCAGCCCTGCTTCGCGGGCAGCGTCCGCAAGTGCCTGGATGCGGCCATGATACCGGTAGCCGCCACGATCAAAAACCACCTGCTGGACGCCAGCCGCCAGAGCACGCTCTGCGATCAACTGTCCAACGAGTTTGGCCTCGTCTTGCTTGGTGTTTTCAGCCATCTTGCTGCGCAGACTTGCATCAACGGTCGATGCAGCAACCAACGTGTGTCCCATGGTATCGTCGATAACCTGTGCATAGATATGGGCATTTGACCGGAACACATTCAATCGCGGACGCGCGTTTGTTCCCGTCACGCGTGAACGAATTCGGCGATGGCGTCGTGCTCGGCCTGAGCGCGCATTTGTTTTAGGCATACATATACTCGCAATCAATGCTACCCACCGCGCTTACAGGGAAGCCGCAAGGCGTCCATTGTGCAACGGCGGGCAGATTCTTAGTTATTACTTCTTGCCAGCCTTGCCAGCTTTGCGCCGAATGCGCTCCTCGGCATACTTGATACCTTTGCCCTTATAGGGCTCCGGTGGGCGCAACCCACGAATCTGGGCAGCGATCTCACCCACGGCCTGCTTGTCAGCGCCGCTGATGATCACGGTGTTGCGCTCGCCTGTGCTGAGGTCAATGCCATCCGGTGGTGTAATCACGACCGGATGCGAGAAGCCCAGCGAAAGCGTCAAGTTCTGACCGGTTTTCTGAGCGCGATAGCCAACGCCGTTGATTTCCAGCACACGTCGGAAGCCAGTGCTGACGCCTGTAACCATGTTCGCGAGCAGCGAGCGCGTTAAACCGTGCAGCGCCTTGTGTTCTTTTTGTTCGCTCGGTCGGCTAACCGTGAGCGTACCATCTTCCTGTTCGATCATCATTGCCGCTGGCAGGTGCTGGGTCAGGGTCGCATTTGGACCTTTGACTGTCACCACATTGCCAGAACCGACGGTGACGGTCACACCTTGCGGCACAGGAATCGGTTTTCGTCCAATTCGTGACATCGTATACTCCCACAAATCTACGCTCGAAAGCACAGCCTTCTTACGTAGTCTAGTGCGTTACCAAACGTAGCACAGTACTTCGCCGCCAAGGTTCTGTTGGAATGCCTCGTATCCGCTCATCACACCCTGAGGTGTCGAAAGGATCGAAAGCCCCATACCGCCGCGCACACGCGGAATATCCCTGTGCTTGGTGTAGATGCGAAGGCCAGGTCGGCTCACTCGCTTCAATCCCGTGATGACCGGCTGACGCTCGGGGGTGTACTTCAGGTCAAGAACAATGTTGTCGTATGGCTTGCCGGTTGGCTGTACGCTGAAGTCGCGGATAAAACCTTCCTGTTTCAGGATGTCGGCAATCGCGAGTTTCAGCTTCGACTTCGGAATAACTACTGATGTATGTCGCTGCATACAGGCATTCCGAATTCGTGTCAACATATCGGCAATCGGATCATTCATGCTCATGGATCACGTCCTCAATGGAGCTTGTTCCAACCAACACACTTCTGCATCATGCTGATGCCGAAAGCATGGGATGGAATCCAGCTTGTTCTACCAGCTCGACTTTGTAACGCCAGGAAGCAACCCGCGGAGAGCACGTTCCCGGAAACAAATCCGGCACATGCCGAACCGGCGCATATACGCCCGGCTCCGACCACAGAGTTTGCACCGGTTGTGCTGCTGAGTAGAAAACTTCGGCGGTCGCTGAGACTTGACGATCAATGATTTACGGGCCAATGTAGAGTTCCTCCTGTCGCGGGTCGCTCAACCGTTATGGTTGCTAACCCCCGGCACTTTTAGTCACGGAACGGCATGCCGAACTGCTTCAACAGGGCATAGCCTTCTTCGTCAGTGCGGGCGCTCGTTACGATAGAAATTTCCAGGCCGCGCAGCTTGTCCACTTGATCGTAATCGATCTCAGGAAACACAATCTGCTCACGCAACCCAATGCTATAATTGCCATGACCGTCGAACGACCGTCGGCTCACGCCGCGGAAGTCGCGGATACGTGGCAGCGCGATGTTGATGAACCGGTCAAGAAACTCATACATGCGTTGTCCACGCAGCGTGACCATCGCGCCGATCGCCTGTCCTTGCGCGCAGCTTGAAGTTCGCAACCGACTTCTTCGCGCGAGTGACGACTGGCTTCTGACCGGCGATCGCGGTCAAGTCACCGACGGCGGCATCGATAACGCGGGCGTTTTGAAGCGCCTCACCCAAGCCGATGTTCAGAACAATTTTATGTGACGCGCGGCACCTGCATAACGTTGTCGAAGGTTGAATTCCTTCGTCAGCGCCGGAACGACTTCCTGTTCGATACCGCTCTTGTAACCTTGCTTGCCATATCTTACCTAATGTTCAACGACCACTCGTTTATTCCGAGTACCCGTTACTTATTAGCTGGCGCAATTGTCGCATCGCACGCTTTGCAATAGCGCACCTTGCGGCGACTCTGCTTGCCTTCACCTTCTTCGATGCGGTCTCCCGTGCGGGATGCCTTGTTGCAGGTAGGGCAAATCAGCATAACGTTGGACACATGCAGCGGGGCTTCGACCTCGATGATGCCGCCCCGTTGGCGTGGTCCACGCGCTTTGATGTGCTTCTTGACGATGTTGATGTTTTCGACGACGACCCGGTCCTGCGCTGGAATCGCCCGTGTGATTTTACCACGCTGGCCTTTATTCTTCCCGCTGATGACCAGAACTTCATCTCCTGTTCGAACGTGCATTATGTTTCTCTCAGTCACCAGGCGATCATAGCCGTAGCCACGATGGAGCCGGTGTTCTGCTCCAGTCTAAAGAACTTCCGGAGCCAGCGACACGATCTTCATGAACTGGCGATCGCGCAATTCGCGTGCGACCGGTCCGAAGATACGAGTACCGCGTGGATTGCCATCGGGACGAATCAGAACCGCAGCGTTATCGTCGAAGCGAATATGCGAACCATCGGCTCGGCTATATTCTTTGGATGTTCGGACGATCACGGCACGAACCACCTCACCCTTCTTCGCATTGCCGCCAGGATTGGCATCCTTGACTGCTGCGATGATTACATCCCCGACGGAACCCCAACGTACGTGGGAACCGCCGAGTACACGAATGCACATGATCTCTTTAGCGCCGGTGTTATCGGCGACTTTGAGACGCGATTCTGGCTGAATCATTCCTCTACCTCACCTTGTTGCAATTCAGCGGGAACGAACGTCTCGCCCATAGGCGTTTGTCGTGCGCCCACGACTTCGACGATGCGCCAGCGCTTCAGCTTGCTCATCGGACGAGTTTCCTCGATCCGAACCACATCGCCGATCTTACATTCGTTCGCTTCGTCATGAGCATAAAACTTGTTCGTCTGGCGAACGGTCTTACGATAAATCGGGTGCGGGCTTGCGATAGTCGACAGCCACCACGACTGTCTTTTCCATCTTGTTGGAAACGACGCGACCGACTTTCTGTTTACGACGTGCTTCGGCCATCTTTACCTCCCGACCTCGCGAGCCAACTGGCGCTCGCGCAACATCGTCTTAACCTGCGCGATTTCCTTGCGCAGCTGCCCGATGCGTGCCGAGTTGGTCAGACGACCGGTTTCTTGCTGGAAGCGCAGGTTGAACAGTTCTTGATCGATCTCGACCAGGCGCTGCTGCAAACGAGCGTTATCCAATTCACGAAGCTCACTCAGCTTCATTATGTACCACCTCGCCCGCCGTATCTTTGTAGACAAGCTTGCATTTCAGCGGCAGCTTTTGAGCCGCGCGTTGCAACGCTTCTTCGGCGATGTCTTGCGCGACGCCGCCTAGCTCGAACATGATTCGACCGGGCTTGACCACCGCGACATAGTATTCGACGGAGCCTTTGCCCGAACCCATGCGCGTTTCGGCAGGCTTCGTCGTCACCGGCTTATCAGGAAAAATTCGAATCCACACCTTACCACCGCGCTTGATGTGGTGAGTGATCGCGCGTCGCGCTGCTTCGATCTGGCGGCTATTGACCCAACCGGAGTCGAGTGCCATCAGACCGAACTCACCGAAGGCGACAGTGGTGCCTCGCCCCGAAATGCGGGTATGTTTTCCCACGCCGCGGTGCATTTTGCGGTGCTTCATCCGCTTAGGCATCAACATACGTTATGTTCTCCTCATCGACCCGCTTCAGGTTCGGAGTCTCGCTTCATTGTCCAGCGCCACCCCTGCCTGTTGCAGGACGAGTGCCTCCGCGTCGGTTGGCGTGCGCCCTCGCCGGTCGGGCGTGGCTTGATGTTCGCCCTGGGCCATGGCCTGCCGTCGCTGCTGCACGCCTTCGCGGCCTTCGATTGCCGATGCCTTCTCTGGGAAGATTTCGCCACGATAGATCCACACCTTGACGCCAATACGTCCATAGGTGGTATGTGCGTGGTATACAGCGTAATCGATGTCGGCGCGCAATGTGTGTCGCGGGATGCGACCCTGCATTTCATTGATCGTGCGGGCCATTTCCGCGCCACCCAGGCGTCCTGAACACTTGATCATGATGCCCTGAGCACCAAGTCGCATAGCACGCTGTGCGGCTTGCTTCATGGCACGCTTGAAGGAGACACGCTTGGTGATCTGTTCGCCGATGCTTTCAGCAACCAGTTGCGCGTCAAGTTCGGGCTGGTGAATCTCGTTGATGTTCAACTTGATCTTCTTGCCCGACAGACGCTCAAGCGCGCCCTTCAGCACATCGACGTTCGCGCCCTTTTTGCCGATCACGACACCAGGCTTGGCGGTGAAGATCGTCACCTCGACCTTGTTCGCCGAACGCTCGATCTCGATGCGCGATACGGATGCGCCTGCCAGTTCCTTGAAGATCATCGCGCGGATCGCGATATCCTCATGCAACTGCTCGGTGTAGTTCTTCTCGGCAAACCACTTGGACTGCCAGTCCTTGATATAGCCGAGCCGGAAACCAATTGGATGTACTTTTCGACCCATAGTTACCTCAGTTTTGAGTTCTGAGTTTTGAGCTGAACACTCATCACTCAAAACTCACCACTCAAAACTAATATTCTTCTCCGTCGTCGACGATCACCGTGATATGGCTCGTGCGATGACGAAGTACGTTTGCTCGACCGCGTGCGCGAGGGCGTCATGCGTTTCATCGCCGGTCCTTCGTCGACGAAGATCGTCTTGACGATCAGATCGTCCGGCGTCATCTGCAGATTGTTCTCCGCATTTGCCGCTGCAGACTTGATCGTGCGAGCAACTTCCACCGCTGCCTTCTGGGGCATGTTGCGCAGAATTGCCAGGGCAGCGTCGACTGGCTTGCCGCGCACCACATCCACGACCAGTCGAGCCTTCTGGGGCGAAAGACGGACGCCACGTAAAATTGCTTTTGCTTCCATTTCCGTCTTCCCCTACTTCATCTTGCCGCGCTTGTCGGCTTTTTTGCCGCCATGCCCGCGGAATAGACGTGATGGCGCGAACTCGCCCAGTTTGTGTCCAACCATATTCTCGGAGACAAATACCGGAACGTGCCGGCGACCATCATGTACAGCGATCGTGTGTCTGACCATTTGCGGGAAGATCGTCGATGCTCGCGACCACGTTTTGAGCACGCGCTTGTCGCTGGCCCGATTCATTGTCTCAACGCGGCTTAGCAGCCGCAGATCCACAAACGGTCCTTTTTTCGATGAACGTGACATATCTCAAACCTCAATCACTTGGTTCGGCGACGCACAATAAACTGATTCGTCCGCTTATTGTTGCGCGTCTTGACGCCGAATGCTGGCTTGCGCCACTTGGTCTTGGGCGGCATACCGCGAGGCGCGTGACCTTCACCACCACCATGCGGGTGGTCGATCGGGTTCATCGCCGAACCACGGACATGGGGCCGAATACCCAGCCAGCGCGAACGTCCGGCCTTGCCGATCGTGATGTTCTGATGATCGACATTGCCGACCTGTCCGATCGTCGCCATACACTCGATATGGATACGTCGCATCTCGCCCGATGGCAAACGCACGGTCGCGTAGTCGCCTTCCTTTGCCATCAACTGAGCCGACGTGCCAGCCGAGCGGACAATCTGACCGCCGCGGCCACGCTTCAGTTCGATGTTATGGATCTGCGTACCCAGCGGAATCGTTCGCAACGTCATAGCGTTGCCGACACGCACTTCCGCCTGGGGTCCCGACATCACACGGTCACCTGTGGTCAATCCGACCGGTGCCAGGATGTAGCGCTTCTCGCCGTCCTCATAGCGCAACAGCGCGATGCGTGCCGAGCGGTTGGGATCGTATTCGATACCGACGACCTGTGCGCCTACGTTGAACTTGTTGCGCTTGAAGTCGATCACGCGGTAGTGGTGATAGTGACCACCACCACGATGTCGCGACGTGATGCGACCCTGGTTGTTGCGTCCTGCCGTGCGACGCAGCGGTTCGAGCAACGACTTCTCTGGCTCGAACTTCGTGATTTCGTCGAAGGCCGAAACGCTCATGCCGCGACGACCTGGCGACGTCGGCTTATAACGCTTGATTGCCATTACGCCCCCTCAAACAGTTCAATGCGCTTGGAATCCGCCGTCAGCGTCACAATCGCCTTCTTGCGCGTCTTTGTGAAGCCTTCGGTAATGCCATGCCGCGTACGGCGGCGCTTCAGCTTACCTTTGACGTTCATCGTATTGACCGCTTTGACCTGCACGTCGAAGATTTCTTCGACAGCCTTGCGGATCTCGATCTTGTTGGCTTCGACCGCGACTTCGAACACATATTGGTTCTTGTCGATCAACGAGGTCGCTTTTTCAGTGACCCAGGGTCGAAGGATGATTTGATACGCATTCATTCTGCGCTCTCCGTTTCCGTCGTCGCTCCGGTCTCACCTAACCAGCTCTCGATGGTTTCGAGGGCGGCCTGTGGCAGAACGATGACATCATGCTTCAGCAGGTCGATGACGTTCAGGTAGTTTGCCAGCAACGTCTTGACCTGCGGCAGATTGTTGGCAGAGCGCGTGATAGCATCGTTCTTGGTTCCAAGCACGATCAACGCTTTCGCTTCGCCAATCTGAAGGTTATTGAGCACTTCGATCATCGCCTTCGTGCGAGGCGTTTCCATCGAAAGGGCGTCAATGAATCGAATCGAGCCATCGGCCTGTTTGGCGGAAAGCGCCGAACGAACCGCGAGGCGTCGCATTTTCTTTGGCATCGACTGGGTGTACTTGCGTGGCTTCGGGCCAAACGCGACACCACCACCGGAGTGATGCGGTGCGCGAATCGAGCCCTGGCGTGCACGACCGGTTCCCTTCTGACGATACAGCTTACGAGTGGAGCCACGCACCTGACCACGGGACTTGGTGCTGGCGGTACCCTGGCGAGCATTGGCGCGCTGTAGCACCATCATCTGGTGCATCACCGGAATGTTCGGCTTGATCCCGAAGATATACTCATCGAGTTCGACGGTGCCGACTTCCGCGCCCGCCTGGTTATACAGTGTTGCTTGCATCTTTCTTATCCTTTATGCCGTCGTAGCCAACGAGAGACAGGTCGCTCATGTGCCGACGACAACATCCTAGTTCGGCTTCACTGTCCGGCGGACAAACAGCAGACCATTCTTCGCCCCTGGCACCGATCCGCGGATCAGCAGCAGGTGGCGTTCCTGATCGACGCGCACAACCCGCAGGCGCTGCACGGTATTGCGTTCGTTACCCATGCGTCCAGCCATGCGCATACCTTTGAACACACGACCGGGACTTGTGCCGGCGCCGAGCGAGCCCGGGGCGCGGTGGCGATCGCTTTGACCGTGGGTCTTAGGACCACCGGCAAAGTTGTGACGACGAACCACACCCTGGAAGCCTTTACCCTTGGACACGCCCGTCACGTCCACCAGATCGTCGGTCTTGAAAAGATCAACGTCGACAAGATCGCCCGGTGTGTGCTCGGCGACGTTGTCAGCGGGCATTTCGCGCAGATACCGCACAAACGTATTGTTCTGCATCTGCCCTTGCACCGGCTTCGAAAGTTTGTGTTGCGCAATGTCGCCAAAGCCCAACTGCACCGCTTCGTATCCGTCCCGTTCTTTGGTCCGGATTTGCGTCACGATGTTCGGTCCCGCCTCAACGACGGTAACCGGAATGGCTTCCCCTCGCTCGCTGAAGACTGTTGTCATGCCGAGCTTACGCCCAAGCAAACCAAAAACTGCCATATTGCACCTCGATAGCGTGCGGACTTATTGACTGCCGCAGCGGCTATATTTCTTTTACGACGGCCCGATGATCGACGCTGGATCGGTTTGCGTTACAAATGTCCACTACACCACCCGATCATCGTGCCAAAAGACCATTTACAGCTTGATCTCGATGTCGACGCCGGCGGGAAGATTAAGCTTCATCAGCGCGTTGATCGTCTGCTGGCTCGGATCGAGCACATCGATCAGTCGCTTATGCGTCCGAATCTCGAATTGCTCCTGGGAATCCTTGTCGATGAACGGCGATCGCATCACGCTGTACTTCTCGATCTTGGTCGGCAACGGCACTGGTCCAGCGACAAGTGCGCCTGTCCGTTCCGCTGCTTCCACGATCTGCTTGGCAGATTGATCAAGAATCTTGTGATCAAACGCCTTGAGGCGGATGCGGACTTTCTGTTTTGCCATTGTTCCCTCGTAACAGTTTGTCGAACACTGGTACCCGGTCGATAACAGCCATACGGTGTTACCGACCGGGTACCACGATCGAGACTTACTTCGTGATCTTGGTGACGACGCCAGCGCCCACGGTGCGTCCACCCTCACGGATGGCGAAACGCAGACCTTCTTCCACCGCCACCGGCGTGATCAGTTCCACGCCCATCTGCACGTTGTCTCCCGGCATCACCATCTCCATGCCTTCCGGCAGCGTGATGTTCCCCGTCACGTCCGTCGTTCGCACGTAGAACTGCGGGCGATATCCTGGGAAGAACGGCTTGTGGCGTCCGCCTTCCTCTGCCTTCAGCACGTACACTTCCGCCTGGAACTTCGTGTGCGGCTTGATCGAACCGGGCTTTGCCAGCACCTGTCCGCGCTGCACGTCCTCGCGCTCGATACCGCGGATCAGACAACCCACATTGTCGCCCGCCATGCCTTCGTCCAGCAGCTTCTTGAACATTTCCACGCCCGTCACCACGGTCGGTGTCGGTCGTTCGCTCATGCCCACGATTTCGACCGTCTCGCCGACTTTCACGCGACCGCGCTCGATGCGTCCCGTCACCACGGTGCCACGGCCTTTGATGCCGAACACGTCTTCGACCGGCATCAGGAACGGCTTGTCCACGTCGCGCTCCGGCGTCGGGATGTAGGCGTCCACCGCGTTCATCAGTTCCAGGATCGGCTGATACTCCGGGGCGTTGAGGTCGGTCGAGGTCGATTCCAGTGCTGCCAGCGCCGAGCCGCGCACGATCGGAATCTCGTCGCCCGGGAAGTTGTAGCGGGTGAGCAGTTCGCGCAGTTCGAGTTCGACCAGTTCGAGCAGTTCCTCGTCGTCGAGCATGTCGACTTTGTTGAGGAAGACGACCATGGCGGGCACTTCGACCTGACCGGCGAGCAGGATGTGCTCGCGGGTCTGGGGCATGGGGCCGTCGGGAGCCGACACGACCAGGATCGCGCCGTCCATCTGGGCGGCGCCGGTGATCATGTTCTTGATGTAGTCGGCGTGTCCGGGGCAGTCGACGTGGGCGTAGTGGCGCTGGTCGGTTTCGTACTCGACGTGGCGGATGGCGATCGTGATACCGCGTGCGCGCTCTTCGGGGGCGTTGTCGATGTCGGCGTAGCCCAGGAACTGAGCCTTCCCGCGCAGCGAGAGGGTTTTGGTGATCGCCGCGGTCAGGGTCGTCTTGCCGTGGTCGACATGGCCGATGGTGCCGACGTTCACATGCGGTTTGTTGCGTTCGAACTTCTGGCGTGCCATAATTGGCGTTGCCTCCTTAGCTTATATAACGCAGATAACAAAAGACAATACGATTGGGAACAGGGTGTTGGACACCTGGCATTTGCCGGTCCTTAACTCCCCGTCCCCACAAAATACTCATCACGAGTACCAAATGGTGTATGGCGAAGATCGCTCCTTCGCCGCACAAGAGCAGATTATACCATATGATCCAGGGGCATCTCAAGGTGGATTTCGCACCAATATTGGCGCATCAGCCCGTTATCACGCACCTGCACCCCATGTTCCTAGATTGCTTCTTATCATCATGCGACCCACTACGACTTACCAGCAGTGATTCCCGATCCATCCCATCGGGCGAAGATCGCTGTCGAAAGCAGCCGACCTTCGCTTTGCTCGTTGATCACCATCTCGCCAGCTTCCAGCGCCCCACCCATGCCGCGCACCATCTCGGCGAGGCAGTGTTGCAGGCTGAGGGCGGATGTACGGATGGCGTAGGCCGTCAGGATGGCGAATAGTGGCGTATCGCTCATAATCTCGCGGCAGCTATCCAGCAGCGAGGGCAACGATTCTTCGAGTCGCCACAGTTCGCCCTTGGGACCGCGCCCGAAGGGTGGCGGGTCGATGATGAAGCCGTCGTAGCGGGCATCGCGGCGTGCCTCACGCCGCACAAATTTGAGTGCGTCGTCCAGAAGCCAACGTATAGGCCTGTCGCTCAACTCCGACAAGTCCTGGTTTTCCCGTGCCCAACCGACCATCTTCTTGCTGGCATCCACATGCGTGACCGTCGCTCCTGCGGCGGCGGCGGCGAGTGATGCTATGCCGGTGTAGCCGAACAGGTTGAGGACCCGGATCGGTCGGCCTGCCGCCTTGATACGCTGCTGCATCCAGTCCCAATGGTTGGCCTGTTCAGGAAACACGCCCATGTGGCGAAACGGTGTCGGCTGTACCCAGAAGCGCAGCCCCTTATAGTTCATCTGCCAGCGTTCGCGTAGTGTCTGGCGAAAATGCCACATGCCACCCTCATGCTCGTCGGTGCGCTGGAACGTCGCACTTGCCGCATTCCATGCTGCTTCGGGCGCACCAGGTCGCCAGATCGCCTGTGGTTCGGGTCGTACGAAGGTGTATGGTCCGAAGCGTTCGAGCTTCGAGCCGTGTCCCGAATCCAGCAATGCATAATCGGTCCAGTCGGGGGAATCGAGCAACAGAAATGGTTGGGTGGCTACGCTCATGGTGTCATGCCTCGGTTGTGTCGGGTTAGTGCATCGTGCGCTTTGCGTTGCCGCAGCGCTTCATAGGCCAGCAGCGCGGTCGCGATCGATACGTTGAGCGAGTTGACGCGCCCCCACATCGGAATCCGCACCTGTATGTCGGCGGCAGCAAGAAAACTATCGCTCAGGCCGTGCTTTTCCGCGCCGACGGCGATTGCGATGGGACCGCGTAGATCGACATCGGTGTACAGCGCCGTCGCCGCCGGAGTTGCCGCGACAATTGCGATCCCGCGTTCGCGCAGCCAGTCGAGCGTTTCCATTGTTGATGCCGCCGCGACGGGGACGCTGAACACCGCGCCTTTGCTGGCCCGCACGATGTTGGGGTTGCCCCAATCGGTGATCGGCGCCGCCGCCAGCACCGCATCGACGCCGACGGCATCGGCGGTCCGCAGCATCGCCCCCAGGTTGCCAGGTTTTTCCACGGCTTCGGCGACGATCAGGAACGGCACAGTGCTGAGGCTGATATCGTCTAGACGCGTAGCGAGGGTGTCGCAGACCGCCAGCCAGCCATCCGGCCCCTCGCGATAGGCCATCTTGCCAAATACCTCAACGGTCGCCTCGTACACATCCACGCCCATCGCCGCGATGCGTTCTACCAGATCAATCTGATCGGGCGTGGCGAACAGCTGCGGGCAGTAGAACAACGCACGAAGCCGAGCACCACTCGCCAGCGCCAGCGAGAGTTCCTCGAAGCCTTCCACACGCATCACGCCGCTACGGTCGCGCTCGCGGCGGTCGCGCAACGCGACCACTGCCTTGACTCTCGGGTTTTGGAGACTGGTCAGCAACATATAAGGTTACATATAACACAATTGCCCAGGACAAGCCTGGGCAATTGTGCTGAGCGGGTGCGAGGCACCCACGGCTTAATTACGAAGCGCGATTCTTCGCGATGATCTCTTCTGCCAGGCTATTCGGCAATGCCTCGTAGTGATCGAATTCCATCGAATAGTTCGCACGTCCCTGTGTCGCCGAGCGGAGGTCGGTCGCATAGCCGAACATGTTCGACAATGGCACGTATGCCTTGACGACCTGGGCGTTACCCAGCGCCTACATACCCTCGACCCGACCACGGCGCGAGTTCAAGTCGCCCAGCACGGTGCCAAGATATTCTTCTGGCATCGTAACTTCGACCTTCATGATCGGCTCGAGCAGGTTCGGACGACCCTTGCGAACACCATCCTTGAGCGCCATCGAAGCGGCGATCTTGAAGGCCATTTCCGACGAGTCAACCTCGTGGAATGAGCCGTCGTACAGCGTCGCCTTGATGTCAACCACCGGATAGCCAGCGATCACGCCAGTTCCCATGGCTTCGCGGATGCCCTGCTCGACGGCAGGAACGTATTCGCGTGGGACCGAGCCACCAACGGTATCGTTGATGAACTCGAATCCGCTGCCTTCGCCCAGCGGCTCGAAGCGCACTTTGACGTGTCCGTACTGACCCTTACCACCCGACTGACGAACGAACTTCGAATCGATTTCGACTTTCGTCGTAATGCTTTCGCGGTAGGCGACCTGTGGCTTACCCACGTTCGCTTCGACCTTGAATTCACGCATCATGCGGTCAACGATGACTTCGAGGTGAAGCTCACCCATACCGGCGATGATCGTCTGTCCGCTATCCTGGTCGGTCGAAAGGCGGAATGTCGGATCTTCTTCGGCCAGTTTAGCGAGCGCCAGACCCATCTTGTCCTGGTCGGCCTTGGTCTTTGGTTCGATCGCGACCTGGATCACTGGTTCAGGGAACTTGATCGTTTTCCAGCACGATCGGATTTTCGGGATCGACAGATCGTATCACCCGTGAAGGTCTGCTTCGGTCCGACCATCGCGGCGATATCGCCAGCGTAGACTTCCTTGATGTCTTCACGGTGGTTCGCGTGCATCTGGAGCAAGCGACCGATACGTTCGCGGCTACCCTTGGTGGTGTTCAGCACATACGAACCGGCTTCGAGCTTGCCCGAATACACGCGGAAGTAGGCCAACTTACCCACGAACGGGTCAGCAACGATCTTGAAGACCAGGCCTGAGAACGGCGCGGTATCGCTCGTCTCGCGCAGAATTGGCTCAGGTTCTTCACCGTCGGGTCCAACTACCGCACCCGGCAGCACGCCGTGGATCGGCGGAACGTCGAGCGGCGATGGCAGATAATCGACCACCGCATCGAGCATACGCTGGACACCCTTGTTCTTGAGCGCGGCACCACACAGCACCGGCACCAGCTTGTTGGCGATGGTTGCGCGGCGCATGGCGGCCTTGAGTTCGTCGACGCCGATCTCCTCGCCTTCCAGGTACAGCAGGGTCAGTTCGTCGTCAGTTTCGGCGATCGCTTCAACCAGTTCGTTCGCGCATCTGGGCTGACATGGCTTCCATGTCGGCAGGAATATCGACGATCTCGCTGTTCCTTGCCCATGTCGTCCATGTAGAACACGGCGTTGTTGGCGAACAGATCGACGATGCCCTGGAAATTGTCTTCAGCGCCAATCGGCAACTGATCGGCACGGGACGTGCGCCCAGGCGATCGCGGATCATGCTGAACAGTACGGTCAAAGTTCGCGCCCATGCGGTCCATCTTGTTGATGAAGCAGATGCGCGGCACCTCGTACTTGTCGGCCTGACGCCACACTGTTTCGGACTGCGGCTCCACACCTGCAACCGCGTCGAAGACCACAACGCCACCGTCGAGCACGCGCAGCGAGCGCTCAACTTCCGCCGTGAAGTCCACGTGTCCGGGTGTGTCGATGATATTGACGCGATAACCGTTCCACTCGGCGGTGGTTGCGGCGGCGGTGATCGTAATACCGCGTTCGCGTTCCTGGGGCATGTAGTCCATGGTGGCAGTGCCTTCATGGACTTCGCCGATTTTATAGCTTTTGCCGGTGTAATACAGCACGCGCTCGGTCGTCGTCGTTTTACCGGCGTCGATATGAGCGATAATGCCAATATTACGGATATTTTCTAATGGTGCTGGTCGTGGCATGATAATTCTCAGTAGTCAGTAGCCATGATTGATCGGTAGTCAGTGAGCAGTACTACTGATACGGCGAAGGCTAGATCGCCGTATCAGTATTATACCGTCAGCATGTCGCTTAAAGCCAACATGTGCGGTTACGGAGTATTCCGACCACCCACACATTGGCTACTGACTACTTCGTTAGCGTGCGTAGTGGCTGAATGCGCGGTTGGCTTCAGCCATACGATGCACTTCTTCGCGGCGGCGAATCGTCGCGCCGGTGTTGTTGAAGGCATCCATCAGTTCGGCGCTCAGGCGATCGACCATCGGGCGGCCCGTGCGGGCACGCGCGGCGATAATAAGCCACTCATCGCGAGCGAGAAGCGCTTGTCGCCCTTGATTTCGACCGGAACCTGATACGTCGCACCACCAACGCGGCGCGGCTCGACCTTAATCGTCGGCGCTGCGTTGCGCAGTGCGGTCTCGAACACTTCCATCTGTGTGCGGCCCAAGTCGTTCGCCGCCGGTCGAGCGCGTCATAGACGATCCGCTCGGCAGCAGCCTTCTTGCCGCTCAACATTACTTTGTTGATGAACAGTTGAAGCTGCGAACTACCGTAGCGATAATCCGGCGGAGTAACGCGCTTGGCATATTTTGCTCGTCGAGGCATCGTTTAATCCTATCGTCGCTTGCCGGCTGGCTGTACATTCTTCTTCGTTCCGTACTTCGAGCGGCCCTGCTTGCGGTTGTTGACACCCTGGGTGTCAAGCGTTCCGCGCACGATGTGGTAGCGCACACCGGGAAGATCCTTCACACGACCACCGCGGATCAATACCACGGAGTGTTCCTGAAGGTTGTGGCCTTCGCCGGGGATATACGCCGTCACTTCCAGACCATTCGACAACCGGACACGAGCAACCTTGCGGAGCGCCGAGTTCGGCTTCTTCGGGGTCATGGTTCGCACTTGCGTACATACACCGCGCTTCTGCGGTGCACCTTTACCACGGCTCAGACGACCCTTAAGAATATTGAGGGTGAATCGAAGTGCCGGAGCTTTTGTTTTCTTGATTGCCGGTTTACGCGGCTTTCGCACCAGCTGATTGATCGTCGGCATTATTCCTCCTAGCCTGGGACCCGCAGCCGGCGCGGGTGGCCTTGCACTATAACCGAAGATTCCTAACACAAAAAAAGTGCTCAGGCCCACTTTGTCGCAGTACATTGGCTGCGCGTCAAGATGGCCTGGCAAATAGAATTTGCGTCGTGAATGACGCTACATTACCTTTTACCAGTTGAGGAGTATAACATTGCGGGTAGGCTGTGTCAAATATTAACGCGGCTACAACCCGGATCGTATGATCTGTATATACTGCTCGACACGAGCCGCCCGGAGCGGTCTTTTGTGTCCTAGCGTCCATTTTACCACTTCAAGCACGGTTTGGACGGCATAGGTACCTAGCAAAAAGCAGCGCAAGAGCCATTCTGTCGCCCGCCCGAAGCGCATTCGTGTGTAGCGCAGCTTGGAGCGCTGAAAGTTGACGTGACGCCGCAACAAGTTCTGCTCGCTCGACCGTCCCTCATAATGCTTGATAACAGCCTGGGGCAGATACATGATCGGGTCTATAGTACGCTGCGATCGGGTGATGCGTTCCTGCCATTCGAGTTCTTCTGAATACATAAAGAACTGCTCGTCCAGACCGCCCACAGCGATGATCGCACTCGTCCGCACCATCAACGCCGCGCCAACCAGCCAATCCACGGGCTGTTCCACAGCAGAGTTATAGTCCTCCATGCGATAGCGCCGCGCCCACGGGTTCGACCCCCACAACTGCTCAAGGAACGTCGATTCCCAGAACAATGCCCCAATTGTGGGAAAACGGCGGCGGGAGGATTGTAACGACCCGTCGGCATACCGCAGTTGCGGTCCCGCGACCGCTACCCGCGGATGCGCGTCCAGGTAGGCGACGAGTTGCGCCAACGCATCGCCGACGATCTCAGTATCAGGATTGAGGACCAATACATAGCGCGGGGAATCTTCTGTAGAGCGACCCTGTTGTACGCCAAGTTGCGCCAGTCCATCGTTGACGCCCCCGGCGAACCCACGGTTCGTAGCGTTGGCGAGCAACCGCACGTCGGGGAAACTCGACCGGACCATCGCAACTGTTCCATCGGTTGAAGCGTTGTCCACGACGATGACGGAATACGCGAGCGTTCGACCGACGAGGCTCGTCGCTATCGACGTAAGGCAGCGTTCCAACAGATCACACACGTTCCAACTTACGATGACGATGCCCAGGTCGGTTGGGGAGTGTGCGGCGCTCATCGTGCGGTTCCTCGTTGCAGCCGCCATAGATGGCGGTATTTGACCCACTCGTAGTATGCCATCGCCGATGCCAGGAATAAGCCCATGGACCCATCCCGATAGCCACGCCAGGTCCACAAGCGACGCTTCCATTCTCGCAGCGGTTGCAGGACCAGGTTGCGTGGACGCGCACGCACGCCATCGCTATGGAGCGTTTCGGCTTCCTTAAGGGCGTACTCACGTTGCTTGGTCCGCAGTTCACGCAATGACTCGATGTTGATATGGAGCAGATGCCCCTGCAACTCTCCAACGCTGCCATCCACCTGGGCGAACTCATGGATCAGGCGGCGCTCGTCGAAGTGCGCTCGGTCGCGGCGCAGCAGCCGCAACTGGCGATCGGGATACCAGCCGCCACCACGTAAACGCCGTCCCCAATAAAGATTGAAGCGCGGCAGGCTGTATCCAGCGTACGCTGCCTCGTTCGCAGACGCACGGTGCAGGAGTGTAAGCCGCGTCAGTTCGACGACGAGTTCAGGGGTGAGGCGTTCGTCGGCGTCGAGGAATAGCACCCACGGTTCGCCGCATAACGTTAGCGCACGATTGCGCTGAGCGGCGTGCGACCGGAAAGGTTCGTGATGAACTTGCGCCCCATGTGCCATCGCGATCTGGGCGGTTGTATCCGTCGTGCGCGTGTCGACCAAAACGACCAGTTCGGATGCCACAGCTTGCGCCGACAGCAACGCGGCACCAATATGGCGCTCCTCGTCGCGGGCAATGATGCAAACAGACAACATAAGTGTTGCTCAGAAGGTAGGTAGTAAATGACAAAAGGAGCGCATCTGCGCTCCTTCCATTCTAAACTATAGTCAGTAGCTAGACGTCGGTGTCGAAGTCCTCGCCAATCAGCGCCGTGAGGTCCGATACGCGGCAGGAATAGCCCCACTCGTTATCGTACCAGGCCACGACCTTGATCAGGTTATCGCCAACCTGCATCGTCAGCGGAAGGTCCACGACTGTCGAATATTCCGTGCCGATGTAATCGCTCGACACCAGCGGCTCATCCGACGCGCCCAGGATGCCTTCTAGCTCACCAGCGGCAGCATCACGGAATGCAGCGTTGATCTCCTCGACGGTCGCCGGTCGCTCCAGTTCGCACACAAAGTCTACAATCGAAACAGTCGGGGTCGGCACGCGCAGCGCGTAGCCATCGAATTTACCCTTGAGTTCCGGGATCACCAACGCAACTGCTTGAGCAGCGCCCGTGGTCGTCGGGACGATGTTGATTGCGGCGGCGCGGGCGCGCCGAAGATCCTTGTGTACGTTGTCCTGAAGGTTCTGGTCCATCGTGTACGAGTGAATAGTAGTCATCAAGCCACGCTTGATACCCCAGGTGTCATTGAGCACCTTCGCGACCGGGGCCAGGCAGTTGGTCGTACAGGATGCGTTCGAAATGATATTGTGAATAGCAGCATCATACTTCTCTTCGTTCACGCCCAGACAAATCGTGATGTCCTCGCCCTTTGCCGGAGCGCTGATGATCACTTTCTTCGCGCCAGCCGTAATGTGAGCGCGTGCCTTATCGGCGTCGGTGAAGCGGCCCGTCGATTCGATTACGATATCAATGTTCAGATCGCCCCACGGCAATGCAGCCGGATCGCGCTCGGCGAGCGCCTGAATCTCGATGCGCTCGTCGCCGAACTCAACCGTAATCGTTGACTCAGATGCTTCGACAATGCCGTCGAATGCACCGTAGGTCGAATCGTAGCGTAGAAGATGCGCCAGTGTTTCATTGTCGGTCAAGTCGTTGATCGCAACTACTTCGATTTCGTCGGGATACCGCTCAAGCAACGCCTTGAAGACTTGGCGACCGATCCGTCCGAAGCCGTTAATTGCTACTCGTGCCATAAATTGCTACTCCTTTAGGGTCTATTATGTGGCTGGCTAGCGCTCTTTGTAAGGGGACGACGTTCATCCCAGATTCGCGCTGCTCCACACCATGATTTGTAAATACGTGTGTTTTTCGCGCAACAAGAATACCACGACATAGTGTTCCTCGTGGGCAATGTCGAGCGTTGGTTAGCTGCAGAGCATAGTTCAGCGCCGATCCGACAGTGTTGAAGGAGCGGATGTATGTATATGTTGGCGTCGCGTGCCCCGCGCCCGCTGATAGCCATGCCCACGTGTGGTTCGTAACACTCGCATGAGTTCTGCCGCGAGTTTGGCACTGTCATGGCGCAACGGATTGTGTGGGTTAATCACGTTGGCATGGATCAGTTTGACCGCAGTCAGCGTGTCAAGGTCCAACGGCACGATTGCAGTACGCCCACGCCATTCCGGCGCGAAGTCACTATCGGGATGCTCGTTGTCGTTTACGAGCGCGATATCGATGCAATCGTCGCCTAGATGCTCAAACAACGCATCGAGGTGCGCCCGCACGCCAAAGTGATCGGTTTCGCCCGGCTCGGTCGCTACGTTACACACATACACCCGCAACGCCGAAGTCGTACGTAAGGCTTGCAGCAGGTCATGAATCAGCAGTACAGGTAGCAGCGAGGTGAACAAACTACCAGGTCCAATCACCACCAGATCGGCTTCCTGGATCGCGCGCACCGCGTCGGGATAGGCCGGAACCGCGGAGGGTGACAGGTATACACGCTTGATCGGCAATCCACCCGTTTTGATCCGTGATTCCCCGGCGATGGTGCGTGGTGCCGCGCCATCCGGCACGCGCAATTCGGCGGACAATGTGACATCCATCAGGGTCGAGGGAACGACGCGACCGCGCACCGCCAGCACGTCCGATGCCGTTTGGATCGCCTGATCGAACGAGCCGGTCACGTCGTCCAGCGCCGTGATGAACAGATTCCCAAAGCTATGCCCTTCCAGGCCTTTTCCCGCCGGAAAGCGATACTCGAACAGACGCTTCATCAACCCTTCGTCAACTTCGGCTAGCGCCGCCAGACAGCGCCGAATATCGCCAGGCGGCAGTACGCCAAATTCTGCCCGCAGCCGCCCTGACGATCCGCCATCGTCCGCAACGTTCACGATCGCGGTGATCGCTCCGGTGTGCTCCTTGAGACCACTCAACAGAGTCGAAAGCCCGTGACCACCGCCGATGGCGACAACACGCGGGCCTAACGGTGCGACGCGATGCGCATACACCAGGTTCGCCAGACTGGCCCGCGATCGTGCTTTTGGTAGCACGACCGCCAGCAACGAGTTTTGCAATTGCTTGATCGCGATCCCGACCATTAGCAACGCGACAACCGCTAAAATGAGCGCACGTACGGGGCGCGACCAGAATTGCAACGTCAAATAATAGAAAGATGGCGGCAATCGATAGCCCTGTTCATATAACGACCGCAAAAACAGCGCGAGACCGAGCGCCCCAAGCGTTATCGCTGCAAAGAGTAAAAGCAACCAGCGCTTGACACCCATACCTGGGTACAACCATTTCAGGTTGAAGGGTTCTAATCGTTTCATCACCTTCCCCGATATCCGACGATACTACCATGTGAATGACATCGTGATACATCAGACCAACGTGGCGACCGACATAATAGTATCCAGAGACAGTGATAAACAACTGCCGGATGGCATAGGATGGCTGTGCTAGAATACGATTTCTTAGGGTAGCGTGGCACACCTTCATCGCTCGGAGGAATATATGGCGCTCTTGGGGACGATCGTAGTTGGCATTGCGCTCCTTGTTGGAGCACTTAATGGCTTACGGCGTGGTGCAACCAAAGAGGTTATGGCGCTCGTGGGCGTGCTACTGGGCGCATTTCTGGTGACGATGTGGGGTGAACGCTGGGGGGCGGCCATTGCACAGCGGACTGGCTGGCAACCGACGACAGGTCAGTTGATCGGCTCAATGGTGCTGCTGTGGGTGACCGCGCTGTTCAGCGGCTACGCCAGCGCATCATTGCTGCCACGCACAGCCGCCAAATTAACCGGATTACAACGCATCGCCGGGACGATCCTGGGGCTGATCAACGCCACGTTGCTCGTCGGCCTGTCCCTGCGCCTGATCCAAACGCTGCGTTTTGGCGAGGGGGGGAATGACACCCAATCGAGTTGGATTAGAGATAGCATCGGCAGCCGTTTTCTCCTCGAACACTTTGACCTGCTAGTGCTTGGTGGAGCATGGACCTTTGCTATCGTCGCGCTGGTCGTCAGCCTATTCAAACTGCTCCAAATGTTCTTCACCGCCTCGCGGCCCGCACCTATTCCGACAGCCAAGCCCAACGGACCACCTAAGCCAACTGGCGACAGTCCGGTTATGCGCGATACACTTCCCATACAGCCGACCCAGCCCTCGCCAACCACGGCACCCGGCATGGAACGTTCGTTCCTGGACAAGCCCGGTGGCACACCTCGTAACAACTGATCGCCACGATCAATGCCGGACCAGCGGCAGATAGATACGCGACGCCGTTGCAACAGGAAGGGCAATCGATATCTCCTGGGCCTGGGCCGCAACGTTGTTGGTATGGTGCAGGATGATCAAGCCAGAGCTCCGGTTGCGCTGAACGTTCTCAGCATCATACGCGACAGACACAATCGTTCCATCAGCGATGAAATGTAGCGGTGTTCCGTCAACGAGCACTGGGTCGGCTGAGGTCGCAAACCCGGGCCGAGCGATGTCATAACTAAGTATCGGCGTTACGTCAACCACGACCGGGACACCAGCATCGTCAGTCACATCACGGTGATAGGTCGTAACGCGATAATCGAAGCGAGTTCGCGTATCGCTCAGACCGATGTCCGCTGCCCTCACCCCAAATCCCATCACGCGCCCATTGAACAGCCCACTTTCAGGGGTGGCGGTATAGTTCACCCTTCCTATCTGTAAGGTCACCCCACTACGGAGATCGGTACGTTCGACCAGAAACACGTCGCCGACACTACCGACGCCGGCCGGACCGCCGTCGTAGGTGCGAAGGCTGTAGTCGAAAATGCCGTCACGGTCCGCGTCGATCTGTATCACAACCGTCGTTTCGCTCGGTGTCGACCAGGGCGCGTAGGTCGCCAAGCCAAACGATACCCTACTCGATGCGCGCCCGCCTTGAGTGCTGTCCACGGTGACACCAACATATTGCAGGTCGGCGGCCTCGCCCAGCATCAGCACTCCGCTTTCCTCGGTTGGCGTCGGCAGCAACTTCGGGCTTCGCAGTTGAAGTTCGTAGACGGATGCCAGGGTCGTGGTAAGACTGCTTGTACCTGCGAACTGTAACGCGATTTCGCCGTTCGTCGCTTCCGCGTTGCGTGCGGCGGTCGCCTTCATCGTTGCGGCGCGGCGCAGCGTGCCGTAGTAGGGCACCACAAGCACCTCGGCATCCGTCGCAACCGGAGTCAGTTCAATCGATCCGGCGACTTCGCCGAGGTGGTGACGGGATTGGTTCAGGGCCGTCCGTGCCCTGGTCGCGTCCGCAGCCGGAACCAGCAGGCTTGCATCTGGCACGTCGAGCAACACCGGGATCGTGGCACTCCCACCAGCGGACAGCGTGATACGTTCGATCAGCGGTCGTACAGTAGCGCCCGTCGCGATCTTCGTTGCAGTGGCGCGGACGTTGAACACCTGGGTCGCTGGGGATTCGTTAACAACTCGCAGATTTTTGACGACGGCGTAGCGATCCACGATCTGAAGTGAACCAAAGGATAGTGCGACTCTACCCTGCTCGTCCGCGCCAAACGCGACCACCGAGGTCCGTACCGCCCGCCCGACATCAACCTGACCGGCACCGCTGCGCGTCGGCGAGTAGGTTGCGCCGTTCATGTTGAAAGGCATCGTCGTGGTGTTGATCAACGCGGCCTTGATCTGCTCGACGGTCCAGGTAGGATGAGCCTGTCGCAGCAGCGCCGCCGCGCCCGCAACATGCGGGGCAGCCATGGAGGTACCGGAAAGATACGTCCCGTAGCTGCCACGCCCACGTCCAGCCGAATTGATACCTACGCCGGGCGCTGTGATATCCGGCTTGAGCGCAGCGTCACCCCGACGCGGTCCGCGTGAGCTAAACGAGGCAAGCGTGGTTCCACTCGCCGCCGCCACCGCGATCGTACGATCTGCCGTCCCAGGCGTACTACTCGCAAACGTGGTATCACCGTCATTGCCAGCCGATGCCACCACCACGATACCAGCCAGGGCGGCGTTATCCGCTGCCACAGTAGTCGCATCGTAGCCGGAACCAAACGGCGCACCAAGCGACAGGTTAATCACGTCCATACGGTCGCTGAAATCGCCGTCGCCGTTAGGGTCGATCGCCCACTCGATTGCCGCAGGCGTCAGAATCGTCGAACCACTGCAACCAAATACCTTGACTGGGTACAAGGCAGCTTCCGGTGCAACACCGGGACCGATCCGCATGGTGTCAAATGGTGTCTGTGCGTCATATAATCCCCGGTAGGTCGCGCCGTCCTGCTCAACACCATAGCCCGCGGCTGTGCCCGCAACGTGGGTACCATGTCCGTAACAATCTAGCGGATCAGAGTCCAAAACGGGAACCGACATGGTAGCATTATCGGCATTGTACTGATCGCCAACGAGGTCGATTCCGTTGGGCATCTTGATGCTCGGGAAGCCGCTCCCTGGTTCAAGGACGGCAGTGTTAGCTCGGGCAGCATCGAACGCTGCCTGTGTTCCCAATCCCCCGAAGTCTGCGTGGGTGTAGTCGATCCCTGTGTCGACGATCGCGATTCTCTGTGCACGTCCTGTGAAGCCATTCGCATAGGTCCATGCTTGAGGCGCTCCGATTGAAGGCACGCTCCGTGCATTGCTGGGGCTGTGACGAACCGCAGAGTGGACCGACCGCACACCACGTAGTGCGCGCACTGTTGCAATGCGTCGCTCGGGTATTAACACAATCAAACCATTGTAGGCACGCTGCATTCGCGCCAGCACAATGCCATCGAGATTGCTAAGCTCGGCCGTAATGCGGTCCTGCTCGCGTACGAGCGCTGACAGTGAATTTCGCGCCGCCGTTTGTGCGGCTCGTACGCCATGTGGCCGTTCGGTGGCGTACACAACCACGGCAGGTATATCGTTCAGCTCGACGATGACCCCTACCATACGAGACGCCGCTCGCGCCTGATCGACCAACGGAGCCACGATCAGGCAAACAACCAGTAGACGGTACAGGGCGTTACGCATTGCTTATTTCCTTGCGGTGCTGCGGGAAGAACCTTCGGATAGGCACATTGTGCCGGTGCATGATACATCTGTTTCTATACAGTCGAGAGAGCATGATCAACTCCACGTACATAGAAGTACCGTGGAACACCTTTTGCTTATAGGGCAAACCCAGGATAATCAGGAGCAGTCTACTTATATGTCAGAAAATACGATCGTCGGAAATGTCCGTGTTATCAAAGATTTTGAAAGTCCACAACTAGGAAATACACGCGACATCCTTGTATATCTGCCGCCACATTATGATGTTAATACCGAACAACGATACCCCGTGATGTACATGCATGACGGGCAAAATCTGTTCGACGACGCAACGAGCTACGACCGGGAATGGCAGGTCGACGAGACGATGGAACGCGTCAGCCAGGAAGGATATCCGGCGATCGTTGTCGGCATCGCCAACACTGGTGAAGATCGCATCAATGAGTATTCTCCGTTCGTTGACGAGGCGCACGGCGGTGGGCAGGGCGATAAGTATCTTTCGTTTATCGTCGAAACACTTAAACCGTATATCGACGGCGAGTTCCGCACGCAAACCGACCGGATCCACACCGGCATCATGGGATCGTCGCTCGGCGGCCTGATCAGCTTGTACGCCATGTTCAAGAACAGCGAAACCTTTGGTTTCGCTGGCGTCATGAGCCCGTCGTTATGGTTCGCCAACCGGGCGATCTTTTCGACGATCCAGCGCACGCCGTTCGTACCAGGCACTTTGTACGTTGATATCGGTCGGGAAGAAGGGGCCGAGGAACTGGTCGATTTCCGCCGTTTGTGCGCCGTATTAATCGACAAAGGTTTTCGTCCAGGAACCGACATCCTGTGTGTCGAGGAACCTGCCGCAGAACACAACGAGCCAGCCTGGGCGAACCGGCTGCATGGGGCATTGCGCTTCTTGCTGGAGCGCCCGAACCAGAGCCCGCCAATCATTTCAAGTGCCAACGCTACTGAAGCCCCGGTGCGCGAGCTATGGCCTGGACAACCGTATCCACTAGGCGCCACCTGGGACGCGCAGGGTGTCAACTTCGCTCTGTATGCAGAAGATGCCACCGCAGTTGAGCTTTGTTTATTCGATGGACCTGACACACCCTACGAGAGCGAACGCATTCGCTTACCGGAGCAAACCGATCAGGTCTGGCATGTCTATGTACCGGGTCTACAGCCAGGGCAATTGTATGGGTACCGTGTCTATGGACCCCACGATCCCGCGAACGGCTACCGGTTCAATCCGACAAAATTGCTCGTGGACCCGTATGCGAAAGCCGTTAGCCGCGTTATCCAATGGCATGACAGCGTGTATGGCTACGAGATCGGCAATCCCGACACAGATCTCAGCTTCGACGACCGCGACAGCGCGCCATTTATGCCGCGTGCAGCGGTTACGGACCCTTCTTTCGATTGGGGCGAAGATCGCGCACCGCGAACGCCGCTGCATGCTTCGATCATCTATGAAATGCACGCCAAGGGCTTTACACGCCTGCACCCCGAAGTACCAGTAAACCTTCGCGGCACCTATGCGGGCTTGTCCTATCCACCGGTAATTCGCTACCTGCAGTCACTAGGGATTACAGCAATCGAATTGCTGCCGATCCACCACCACGTCGACGACCGCCAACTTGTCGAGCGCGGTTTGCACAACTATTGGGGGTACAACACCCTTAGCTACTTCGCACCCGATGGACGCTACAGCAGTTCCGGCACGGTGGGTCAACAAGTGACCGAATTTAAAGCTATGGTTAAAGCGATGCATGCCGCCGGTATCGAGGTGATCCTCGACGTGGTGTATAACCACACCGCCGAAGGCAACCACCTGGGGCCAACACTGTCGATGAAGGGCATTGATAACGGCGGCTATTACCGCTTGATGCCCGACGACCAGCGCTACTATATGGATTACACTGGCACTGGCAATAGCCTGAACATGTTGCACCCGCGCACCTTGCAACTGATCATGGATAGCCTACGCTATTGGGTGCTAGAAATGCACGTCGACGGATTCCGTTTCGACCTCGCGGCGACACTCGCACGGGGTCTGCACGAACAGGACCGATTATCGGCGTTCTTCGACATCATCCATCAGGACCCAATTCTGTCGCAGGTCAAGCTGATCGCAGAGCCGTGGGATGTTGGTCCCGGCGGGTATCAAGTCGGCAACTTTCCAGTGTTGTGGGCGGAATGGAACGGCAAATACCGTGACACCGTGCGCCAGTTCTGGAAAGGTGACCAGGCGCAGATCGCGGACATGGCCTACCGCCTGACGGGTTCGAGCGACCTCTACGAATCGACTGGTCGCCGCCCTTATGCCAGCATCAACTTCGTAACTGCTCATGACGGTTTTACGCTCAAAGACCTCGTGAGCTACAACGATAAGCACAACATGGCAAACGGCGAAAATAATCAGGATGGTGAATCCCATAACAACAGTTGGAACTGTGGCGCGGAAGGTCCAACCGACGACCCCGAAATCAAGGCACTCCGCGCTAAACAACAGCGCAACCTTCTGGCGACGCTACTGTTGTCACAGGGCGCACCCATGATCCTTGCCGGTGATGAGTTCGGGCGAACCCAGCGCGGCAATAACAATGCGTATTGCCAGGATAACGCGATCAGCTGGATTAACTGGCAACTGGACGACGAGGGTCATGCACTCCTGGAGTTCACCCGCAAAATCGTGAAGATCAGGACCGAGCATCCGGTCTTTCATCGTCGCCGCTTCTTTCAGGGGCGCAGCATCCATGGCCTTCAAATTAGCGATCTCGAATGGTATCGCCCTGATGGTCAGGAGATGGAAGATCAAGAATGGAGCAACGACCAGGCTCGTGCCATGGGCATGTTGCTCAACGGTGCGATTATGGACGAATGGGATGCGCGTGGACGTCACCTGCAAGATGATGTCTTTCTGGTGCTTCTCAACGCACATTACGATGTCGTACCCTTCACGATGCCAGGAACCGATCGCGACCCAGCCTGGGAGGTTGTATTCGATACGGCATCGGACACTCAGACAGGAGTCATCACCGAGGCGATGAAGGAGTACCCGCTCCAGGGACGTTCACTCGTACTCTTGAAGCAAAACATGAAATGGAGTATTTCCTCGGACGCAACGACTGTCTAGTCGTTATAACCATTTCTCACACTTAACTTCTAGATGCTCGTAGGGCAGGGATGGAGAACACTTCCATTTCCTGCCCTACGAGTGTGTCCATACCCAAAACTTGTGCAAAATCCAGCCGAAAGCAGCCGACCATCAACGATTCTCATGCTGAGCCGTGGCTCAGCATGACCGTTCTCCAACGTTGCACACGTCCTGGTCAATACCCACAGTCTTTTCAGATGCCCAAAACGTACGTGTTATACTCGTATCAGCACCAAGACGTAGTAGTGAGCCTCAACGATTTCCTTCGTTCACGGATGATTGCTTCGCTCTAATAGTTGTCCGGCGTACACTCGCTGGTCGACATGTGCGACAAATGAGGCGAAGAGGACAGCATACTATGGCAAACGTATCACATAACCCGATGAGAGCATATCCAAACGTCCTCGTCGTCGAAGACGATCCAGACACACGTGACATGCTGGAACTTCTCCTACGCACGCATGAATATCAACCTATCATGGCGGAAAGCGGAGAACAAGCACTTGAAATGCTTGCGAAACAGGCTGTCGATTTGATTGTTCTCGATGTTGGACTGCCTGGAATGAGCGGCTACGATGTGTGCCAGAATGTACGGATGAGCGAGCTAGCAGACCTTCCGATCATCATGCTTACAGCCTCACACGAACCCAACGGACCCGTACACGGCTTTCGTCTTGGCGCAGACGACTACCTGCGAAAGCCTTTCATGACCGAAGAGTTGCTTGGGCGAATCGAGGCGATTCGACGCCGCGATCAACGCGCTCGTGCGCTGATTGTCGAAAATGAGGCGCTCCGCGAAGCAATTGAACAGGTACAGACCGACCTACGCAACTCGCAAACACACTCCGAAACCGAGGTTGTGCTACGGCGGGAGTTCTTACACAATGTTTCGACGCATCTACAGGCATTGTATCGTGTGATCGAGGCCGAATACCGACGCCAAACGAACCCAGCCGTGCGCGAAACAGTCCAACGTATTCTGGGACGTGTGCGAGGGGTCGTGATGGTCTATGAAACGTCCGAGATTTTGCAGGACGACCCCACCGATGTCGACGTACTGATCCGTGCCGTCGCCGTCGCCCTCAAGAGCATCTACAGCCCACGGCGACGGGCACCAGTAGAATTTAATGGATCGACCGTGTATCTGCCGTTGCCTATAGCAACCCCTATCGCGATGATCGTGAACGAACTGGTCAGCAATTGCTACCGTCATGCCTTTCCCGACCAGCGCTTCGGAACGATCACGATCACCTATTTCATCGAAGATGGGCAGTTCGTGTTACAGATTGTCGACGATGGCATCGGCATGTCAAGCGAGCCAGCGGTTGGCAAACGCGGCATTCCATCGATTCAATTGCTTGTACAGCAACTTGGCGGCACCGTGGAATGGCAGAGCGAAGCAGAGCGTGGTACAACCGTGAATCTGCGTATCCCTACGACGATGCCTGGCGCGTAGAATCAATAAATGTTCGAAACGCGGGGTGTTTAGCCCAGCGTTTCGAGCACTTCGCGCAATCGCACGACCCAGGTGTCACCAGCAGCACGCCGATTGATGCGAATGAACTGCGGACCCACCCGCACAGCCTCATCTACCATATTGAGAAGGCGCGTCCGGTCGAGCTTCGGATTCTCCGGCAGGCGGACCGTGATCTCATCCTCACCCGTAGCGATCGCCGGGACTCCAGCATGCAGCGCCAGCGCCTTGAGCTCCAACCATGTCAGGAGATTCTCGGCAGGCTCCGGTGGAACTCCGAAGCGGTCGCGCAGTTCTGCACGCAGATTACGCAGGTCGTTGGCGGATGCCGCGCCGACAAGCTTCTGGTAGACCCGTAACCGCAGCGCATCGTCGGCGATATAATCCGTCGGCAGAAACGCGGTCAATGGCAGGTCCAGTGCGACCAGCGGGATCGGCGTGATCGGCGCATTGCTTGTGGACACATCACTATCGACACGAGTGGGTGTCGTGGAAAGCGCACCTGCACGGCGCATGTCCTCCACCGCCTGGACCCGCTTCGCACGTTCTGCCCGATTCGTCGGTGGTTTCTCAGCCATAGGCAACCTGCGCGTTGTCACAGCTTGCGACAGTAGTTGTGTGTAGAGATCGAAGCCCACCGCCGCGATGTTACCGCTCTGCTCCGGTCCTAGCAGGTTACCCGCGCCCCGTATTTCCAGGTCGCGCATCGCGATCCTGAAGCCCGCGCCAAGTTCAGTCGCCTCCTGGATCGCTTGCAGACGCTGCTGTGCATCGCCGGTGATACGCTTTCCTGCATGGTACATCAGATACGCATAGGCCCGTTGGGTCGAACGCCCCACCCGTCCGCGTAGCTGGTATAACTGCGCAAGGCCGTAATTCGTCGCGTCGTCGATGATGATCGTGTTCGCCCGTGGAATATCCATGCCCGACTCGATGATTGTGGTACACACCAGCACATCGGCTTCACCATTGAAGAACTTGAACATCACGCGCTCAAGCTCGCGTTCGTCCATCTGCCCATGCCCCACCAGGAAGCGAGCATCCGGCAATAATTCTTCCAGGCGTGACGCCACCGAGTAGATGCTTTGCACGCGATTGTGGACAAAGAACACCTGACCGCCGCGCCCGATCTCGCGCATGATGGCATCGCGCACCAACGATTCGTCATAGGGAACAACATAGGTTTTGATTGGCACACGGTCTTCGGGCGGCGTATCGACCACGCTCAAGTCACGGATACCAGCCAGGGCCATATGCAGCGTGCGTGGAATCGGCGTCGCCGTGAGCGTCAGCACATCGACTTCGTTCCGCAGCGCCTTCAGGCGTTCTTTGTGCTTGACGCCGAAGCGCTGTTCCTCGTCCACGACAACCAGGCCCAGGTCTTTGAATTCGATGTCTTTCGATAAGAGGCGGTGCGTCCCGATAATGATGTCGATCGCGCCGTTGCCAAGCTTCTTGATGATCTCTTTTTGTTCGCGTGGAGTTCTAAAGCGTGACAGCATCTCGACTTCGACCGGAAATGCTGCCATACGCTTGCGGAAGGTGTCATAGTGCTGTTGCGCCAGGATCGTGGTCGGAACCAGCACCGCCACCTGTCGCCCATCCTGCACGGCCTTGAACGTGGCCCGTAGCGCGACCTCGGTTTTGCCATAGCCCACATCGCCACAGATCAGGCGGTCCATGGGACGCGACTGCATCATATCGCGTTTGACTTCCGTGATCGCCTGTAGCTGATCGTCCGTTTCGATGAATGGAAAGCTTTCTTCGAGTTCGTGTTGCCATTGTCCATCGGGCGAATACGGTGGACGTTCGGCGGTCTGGCGTGCCGCGTACAACTCCAACAGTTCGCGTGCCAGTTCTTCGACGGCAGCCTTGACGCGCCGCTTGACACGCTCCCAGTCGGCGGTGCCGAGCCGCGTCAGCGCCGGAGTTGAATCAGCCCCGCCGATATACTTCGACACCCGGTCGATCTGATCGACCGGCACATACAGCGCGTCGCCAGCGGCATATCGTAGGTGCAGATACTCACGCTCGACCGCTTCGACGGCGATACGGCGCAATCCTTCATACACAGCAATACCATGCTCGATGTGTACGACATGATCGCCCGGTTTAAGTGCTTGCAGAAAGGCCTGACGGTCGATCTCGCGCTGCTGTCGTTTGCGCTTGGTGACGACTGGCTGCCGCGGCTGGAACCCGAACATTTCGGTATCCGAAAACACCGTGAGGCGCAGGTCTGGGCTGACCCACCCTTCGGCAATGTTCGCATGAATCAGCAATAGCAACGGAAGCGGCTCGTCGTCGTCGAGGTCGTAGGAGGCAGGTAATCCACGTTCTTCGCACAACTCGCCGATGCGGCTCGATTGCGGCGAAACGATCACCACATGCTCATCCGCTTTTACGCGCTGTTCGATCTCGTCAAGTAAACGCTTCATCTGCCCGGCGAAGCGGTCAGCGGCCTGGAACAGTGTAGGCGACACCGACACCACCGTAGGCATGAGCTCGTCGTGTACGTCGGTCGTCATGCCCCAATTGCCGATTCCGTCGCCAGTCGGCTGTACGCTGAGGTCGACGATGTTAAGCGGCAACGCTCGCGCGACGATATCCTGCCACGCCAGGTAGGGGCGTGGGTAGTCTGGCGGCATCTCGCCCGTCATCCGTTGCGATGCACGGGTTTCCTCGGCCTGCCGCTGTAATTCCTCGGCAGTAGTGCGAACGTCACGTGCCTCACCCAGCAGGAATACTGATCCTGCTGGCAGGTGATGCAGCAACGAGCATGGCCCGTCGCCTTCCGGCGTGAACATGGGCGCGAAGAACGCCCGTCCCTCGAATGCCTCACCTTGCCGCAACCGTTCGGCAATGGTTTCCCACTCCCGTTGGACTTCACCACGCAGGGTTGTCAGGTCGAATGCCAGCAGTTGGTCGGCTGCCATATCGCGCCGCCAGAACGGGATTTCGTGCGGCGGCGGAATCGACACCTGGCGTTCGCGCCGTTCCGAACGCTGCGTGAGCGGATCAAAGCGTCGCAGACTATCGACCTCATCGCCAAAGAATTCCACACGGAGCGGTCGATCATCGGTCGGAGGCCAAATATCAACGATGCCGCCGCGGCTACTCCATTCACCAACCGCTTCCACGGCGGCGACGCTACGATAGCCGACCGCGCTGATGTGCTGCTGAAATCCGCGCACGTCTACGCTTTGACCAACCTGCAACGCAATCATCGAATATTCGAGGTCAGTCGGAGCAAGCGTCGGCTGCATCAACGCCTTGATTGGAGCGATCACGATCGGCAACCCACCCGTGATGCCCGCACCAGGATCGGCGGTGTAGGTGGTGAGCGCTAGCAACACGCGCAGGCGCGCCCCGATGATATCGTCGCCCACCGACATATGTTCGTACCACATCGCGTCGGCGGCAGGATAGAGATAGACCGGAGCTTCATCACCCATGAACACCAGCAGGTCTTCACGTAGTCGCGCAGCGGCATCCAGGGTCGAGGTCACGAACATCACTGGTGCACGGCGCGCGCGCGCGATCGTCGCTGTAATGATCGAGCGTGCGGCAGTAGGAATAGGTGTGACGACAACACGTGCGTTCGTTTGCTGGTCAAGCGTCTCAACCAGGTCTTCTAACGGCTTATGCGTCTTGACCAACGCAAGTAGACTTGCCAGTTCCATTCCCACCTCGTTTCGCGCACAACAAGGAACGGGACCGTCAGCGCGTGACCGGTCCCATCGCAGTCTGTATTGTAACAAAAGTACGCTTGTGCTGGCGAGATTAACCTCGGAAACTATATATGGAGCGATGCTTCTCCATACGGCCACGTCCTCATTCAGCCGTTCCTCGTTTACCATAGAGGGAAGAAGCCATAGTGTCACGAAAAGGAGCGATAGTATGCCACGCCATGAGATTATGACCATCGGACGTCATATCACCGACCGCCAGATCATGCATCCAGGCGCGACAGGCGAGTTCTCCGATTTGCTGTATGACATCGCGCTGGCTGGCAAGCTGATCGCACGCGAAGTGACTCACGCAGCACTCAACGAAATCCTGGGACTGGCTGGCGGCGTCAATGTGCAAGGTGAAGAACAAAAAAAACTGGATGTGTACGCCAACGATATCCTCGTGAGCATCCTCACCGCCGCCGGTCGCACCAGCGTGATCGTTTCAGAGGAAGATGAAGATGTCATGCCGGTACAATCCGATGGCGGCACTGGCAAATACGCTGTCGTGTTCGATCCGCTGGATGGATCATCCAACACCGATGTAAACGTCAGCATCGCTACGATCTTTGGCATCTACCGCCGCCGTTCCACCACTGGACCGGGGGCGCTCATTGATGTGCTGCAACCTGGACGCAATTTAGTCGGAGCCGGATACATCCTCTACGGTCCCAGCGCGATGCTGGTGTATTCCGCAGGCGACGGCGTGCATGCCTTCACGCTCGATCTCTCGCTCGGCGAATTCCTGTTGTCGCACGATAACATCAAGATTCCCGACACGCCCAAGTACTACAGCGCGAACCAGGGTTCTCAACGCTATTGGAGCAAGGGCGTGCGTGCGTACACGAACTGGCTGCAAGGACTCGATGACGAACGACCGAGCAAGCCACTCTCGTCACGCTATATTGGTTCGTTCGCGGCGGACCTGCACCGAAACTTGATGGAAGGCGGCATCTTTTACTATCCCTCCGATGTCAAGGACCCCGATATGCCCAACGGCAAGCTACGGCTATTGTACGAGGCCGCGCCCATGGCCTTTCTCGTCGAGCAGGCAGGCGGGGCAGCAACAGATGGCTCGCAGCGCATCCTCGATATCGAGCCGCAAACACTTCATCAGCGGACACCGTTGTACATCGGCTCGCAGTCACTGGTCAGGGAAGCCGAGGCATTCCTGAAACTGCACGACCGGGCGTAAGCCGAACCCAAGACGCCAGCGGCGCACGCTGTTATAATTGCCATAGCCTGCTTTCCAAAGCATATGCATGATACGTTGCGCTCTGTATTGATTCGGACACGAAGGATGATGAGCGACGGAGGAATTATACGAATGAACAACCCAATACGAGTTGTCATCACCGGCATGGGCGCGATCACCCCACTGGGGCTCGATGTTCCAACATTATGGCAAGGCATCAAAGAAGCCCGCAGCGGCATCGGACCGATCACACGCTTCGCGACTGATGGCTTTGACACGTCGTTCGCAGGCGAAGTCAAAGGGTTTGATCCAACGACGATCCTCGACCGCAAGGAAGCACGCCGGACCGACCGGGTCATCCAGTACGCCATTGCCGCCACCGACGAAGCCCTACGTACGTCTGAGCTACAGATCACGCCGGAAAACGCAGATCGCGTTGGCGTGATCATCGGCAGCGGCATCGGCGGCATCGAAACGCTCAGTGAAGGATTTGGGACGCTTGCGTCACGCGGTCCCGGTCGTGTCAGCCCATTCCTGGTGCCGATGATGATCGCGGACATGCCCGCTGGCATGGTATCGATTCGCATCGGCGCGAAAGGACCAAACTTCGCGCCCGTTTCTGCCTGTGCTACCGCCGGACACGCCATTGGCGAAGGAGCGGCGATCATCAAGCGTGGCGATGCTGATGTTATCATCGCGGGAGGCACTGAAGCCGCTATCGTCCCGATCTCGATCGCCGGATTCTCCAACGCTCGCGCTCTAAGCGCACGAAACGACGATCCGGAACATGCATCACGCCCGTTCGACGCCACCCGCGACGGCTTCGTGATGGGCGAAGGCGCCGGTATTCTGGTGCTCGAACGTCTGGAACACGCGCTCGAACGTGGTGCTCCAATCCTGGGAGAACTGATTGGGTATGCCGCGACCGGCGACGCCTACCATATCACGATGCCCGACGAACTTGGCTCAGGAGCAGCCACCGCAATGCGCCTCGCCATCAAGAAAGCCGGACTGAAACCGAGCGACATCGATTATATCAACGCGCATGGAACGTCGACGCCAGCCAATGACCGCCTCGAAACCCTGGCGATCAAATCGGTGTTCGGCGATCAGGCTAAAACGATCCCGGTATCATCATCCAAATCACAGTTCGGGCATTTACTGGGTGCCGCCGGAGCGGTCGAAGCGGTCGTGTGTACGCTTGCTATCCGCGAAGGGCTAATTCCGGCGACCATTAACTACAGCACCCCCGATCCCGAATGTGATCTCGATGTTGTGCCGAATACACCACGCGCGGCGGCGCTGCGTACAGTGGTGTCAAACTCGTTTGGGTTCGGTGGGCATAACGTCAGCCTGGTTTTGCGACGTTACGACGCCTGACATGTCAATATAATGAACGGTGTGGTCGTGGATGTACCGGCAGGTAGTATGATACATTCCGACCCCTCATATGGTTGTTCCCGATGACAGCGCTGCAAAAACTTGAACTGTATCTGCACGAACGAGGGCTAGGCTTTCGCGATCCGGCTCTGCTGGCGATGGCGATGGTACATCGTTCGTTCGCGCATGAACATTGGGACCAAACACCGGATTCGAACGAACGCCTGGAGTTCCTAGGCGATTCCGTCCTCAACTTTCTGACCGCACGCTTTTTGTACGAGCGGTTCCCTGACAAAAGCGCGGGCGATCTGACAACGCTACGAGCTGCCCTGGTGAAAACATCGACCCTGGCACGCCTCGCTCGTTCGCTCGACCTGGGTGCCGCGCTCAAACTCGGTCGTGGTGAGGAACGATCGGGTGGGCGCGAACGCGATCCGTTGCTCGAGGATGTATTCGAGGCGCTCGTCGGCGCGGTATACCTCGACCAGGGTGCTGACGGCGCGGCGCTGTTCCTG
This sequence comes from uncultured Chloroflexia bacterium, assembly GCA_963790835.1. Taxonomy (GTDB): domain Bacteria; phylum Chloroflexota; class Chloroflexia; order Chloroflexales; family Kallotenuaceae; genus JBBSGA01. Next base: position 913,373 of record CAWBPU010000001.1, on the reverse strand, counting down.
GGTCCGATACTCGAAACGGAAGTGCAATACATCCTCGACAACGGCCTGATGCTGGATGAGAAAAGCCGACTGCAGGAACGTGTGCAATACGAGCGCAGCCAAACACCGCAATACCGCACGGTCAGGATCGAGGGGCCAGACCATGATCGCCGCTTCACCACCGAAGTATGGGCTGGTGACGATCTGCTCGGCACCGGTAACGGGACCAGCAAACAGGCCGCGACTCAGGCGGCCGCACGGGCTGCCCTCGACATGCTCAACGCATCGTATAAAGGCGACGAGGAATGAACGGCGTAGCGTTGGTAGTCGGCGCGAGTGGCACACTGGGGCGCAGGGTCGCCGCCCGCGCTCGTGACGCCGGGTGGGATGTCGTCGGCACGTATTTCTCAACGCCCCTTGTCGTCGAAGGCATGCGGTTGCACCAGCTCGATTGCACCAGCGCCGCTGCTGTCGAAGCGGCGTTCGAGCGCTATACACCCGCTATCGTCATCAACACCGCAGTGTACCCAAAACTTGTGGGCGCGGGCATGTGGGCGGTTAACGTCGGCGGCACGGCAAACCTTGCCATCGCGACAGCACGCCGGAATTCGCGGCTGATTCATGTATCGACCGATGCGCTTTTTGAAGGACGCGATGCCCTCTATACCGAGCAGGACGATCCAGTACCACTCAACCCGTATGGCGCGTCCAAAGCGGCAGCGGAAGCGGTTATCAAAGCAGTATCATCCGATGCACTGATCGTCCGCACGTCGCTGATCATCGACGATGCACCACCAGACAAACATACGCACTTCATCCTTGACATCGCCGCGGGACGACGCACCGAGGCGTTGTTTACCGACGAGATCAGATGTCCGGTCGCAGCGCCGGACCTGGCAGCAGCGTTGGTCGAACTGGCAGGAGGAACCGAACGGGGCATACTCAACGTCGCGGGGGCTGATGCGATCAGCCGTCACGAACTCGGCGTACTCGTAGCACGTCGCCACGGTATCGCGCCTGCAGTCGCTACGCTCGACTACGCTGGCAGCCACAGGGTTACGACGTCCAGCCAACGTCGTGTTCGACCTAAGCAAAGCAGGCCACATACTCACCACCCGGGTACGCGGCGCACGCGAGTTCCTGGCAGGCAACGAGATCGGGCCTAGTTGAAGATGCCCCAACCCAAACTCAGGCCAAAGTATGCCAGCGCACAGCCAGACAATACGTTGATCCAACGGAAGAAACGTTGGTGAACGAAGCGGCGCCCCCAGGCGATAGCTCCTGAAATAAAGAACGCCCATATGACAGCCCCAAACATGAAACCGCCAAAGAAGACGGCAAAATCGCTGATCTGTGGCGCAGCAACGCCGACCGCCGCCATCGCGCTGCCGACGCCGAGCCAGAAGGCGATAGCGAAGGGATTGGTCAGTGATAACAGCATGCCACGCACGAAATGCCCGTGCTGTCCTGCCGTTGCTTGGGGTAGTTGATCATCCCAGGCAGCCCGAAACGCGCCATAGGCCAGATACAATAAAAACGCGACGCCGACAATGCCAAGGCCGAATCGGATGATGGCGTTTTGCACCAGGATCGCGGCACCAGCGAGCGCGATGATCGCCCATGTTGCATCCCCTATCAACGACCCGATCTGCACAAGAAATACTGGCTTGAAGCCGCCTGCTATTCCGGCACGCAGACTTTCAGCGGTGACCGCTCCAGGAGGGGCGCAAAACGCGATGCCAAGAATGATAGCGGAAATGAATAACGTCAGCATGGACCTCCCGTGTACTGATGCGGATTATACGCTGAACCTTAGCGCTCTGGCACACCCGCGCCGTCTGGAGCGTACCCAGTCAGTTCGACGTAACCAAGACCAGTGAGCGGAGGGGCATCCGTCGCGCTCGTAATGCTCACCGCGCCTTCCCAATATACGACCGATACCGGCAACTCCTGATCGGCAACACGCGGCGTGATCGTCAGGTCCAGGCCCTCCTGGGGTACGCGCATACGCCAGGACGACGGGTAGCGTGCACCTGAACGCGGACTATTCCAATAGTCCAGCACATCCAGGACAACATCATTCGCACCAAGCAGCGTGGTCGAGCCATCCTGAGCGGTCAACATGCCTGCGCTGGCAGGTTCGATGCTACCATCAGCGCGGCGCAACTGGTACCAGGTGATTTCGCGTTGGTTATCCAGTTGGAGCGCAAACCAGTCCCAGCCCACGACGTTCGATTCAAGCTGAGATGTACTCCACTCGCGATCCATCCAGCTCGCGCCAGACACGATCTTGTACTCGGTGCCGCTAACGGTGACACGCCCGGTCGTAGCCATGCGTGTCAATGAATAATAGTAGGAAGCGTTGCCTACTTCCTGCCCCTTCGGGCTGAAACCCCGGTCGCCTTGCAAGGTCGGTGGCTTGGTGGCGTGGAGTTCCAGATCGATCGCCATGTCCTTGGTTTGCGCGCGTAGCCGCATGGTCATATCTTCGGGTCCGCTGCCGGTCGCCTGCCAGTCCGCGACGTAGACATGGTAGGGATCGCTGCTCGCCCCTGCCAGTTCCGCACCATCGCGGCTGAAACGCTCGGCAGCATAGAAGCGCTTGCCCGTGATATCGGTAACGGTGAAATGTGCCAGGTAGACATTCTCGGTCGCCCAGCGTGACGCTCGGGGCGTTGGCTCGGGATCGAGGCCACGTCGAAAGAACGTCAGTTGGAATCCAAACTCATGTCCATCGTCTGCCCGGATATTTCCGGTGTAATACCACCACTCGGTCTGGTATTCGGGATGCGGTCCATGATCGGCGGGGAATGTGAACGAGCGCGGAGCGGTCACACGCTGCCAACGTGGATCGTCGTCCCCCGATGCTGCTGCGACCGCACTTATCTGACCAGCAATGCTGGACGGTGCCGCGCTCAAGCGATACCACCATGTGAACCCTGCCGCAATAACTATTATCAATGCCACCGCGGCAATTTTTCGCATACTCTCTTCCTTCTCCGCATCTCCACCACGTATGGGCAGTTGTGATGCCTTTGTCGTGCTTGCCTCGCATGCACCAATCGCATTTTACCTGCTTTAGTATGATTACCACGCCATGTCAGAGCGAATGGGAGCTAGCATAGGTATTTTCCCTTTCGATTTTGCTTTCCACGGTCATGTTATAGGTGTTTTGCGTGCTTCCCACACCTGCACATGACATTGGGAGGTACCGATGCTGGTACAATTGCCCAGCATTTCCAATGTCAACAACGTCAGAACGACATAAACCGCCAACATCGTGCGAGGCTATGCGTCAGCGACGACGACCGGAGTACATGATGGATTCGACGCAGCAAACAAACGAAGGTAATTCAACGCGAGCAGTTATCTGGGATGTCGATGGCACACTCATCGATTCTGGAGCGCTCCATTTTGAAACATGGGTGACAGCGCTCGGACGCGAACAAATCACCGTCACACATGAGCAATTTCAATCGACGTTCGGACAACGCAACGACGCGGTGTTGCGCGTATTTCTTGGTCCCGACCTGGCGGACGAAGAAAGCATACGCATATCGAACGCCAAGGAGGAGTTATACCGCGACCTCGTGCGACAGCGCGGCATCGAGCCGTTGCCTGGAGTGCGCCATTGGCTGCAAACGCTCAAAGACAGGGGGTGGCGTCAGGCGATCGCTTCGTCCGCGCCGCATGCCAACCTGGATGTCATCGTTGAGGCTATGGGCGTGGCGGAATATTTCGACGCGATCGTATCAGCGGACGAAGTTGCTATCGGCAAGCCGGACCCGGCGATCTTCTTGCTCGCCGCCCAACGACTGGGAGCCGATCCGGCGCACTGCGTCGTCGTGGAAGACGCGCATGTGGGTGTCGAGGGAGCGCAGCGTGCCGGAATGCACACGGTTGGCGTGCTTTCGTCGCATGCAACGCTCGACGCCGATATCGTCGTCGCCTCACTTGACCTACTGCCGCCTGACGCCTTCGAGCGCCTCGTCGACAATCTGCCATGACGACGATCAACCTTGATATGCCGTGCGAGGTCGTCCGGGCAGGATCGTTCCTCATGGGAACACCGGACGCCGAGCGCAGCGGCCTCGCCAAGCGCTACGGCGGCACCCGCGAAAGCTATGCCGAAGAAGCCCCACAACATAGCGTAGAGGTCGAGGCGTTTGCAATAATGATGGTGCCTGTCACCAACGAATTGTATCAGCATGGCGTACGTGCGACCCGTTTGCGCCCGCCGATCACATGGCGCGGCGATGCCATGCCACTCGAACTCGCCACACATCCGGTCGTCGATGTATCGTGGGAAGAAGCAAACATGTTCGCCCGTTGGGTGTCTGCAGAATCCGGCATCACCTGGTCGCTGCCAACCGAAGCACAGTGGGAAAAAGCCGCCCGTGGCACCGACGGACGCCAGTATCCATGGGGGAACACCTTCGACCCCACGCGCTGTAACGTACGTCAGGCAGGACGTACCGGCACGACGCCTGTTGGCTCCTATCCAGATGGAGCCAGTCCTTTCGGCTTACTGGACATGGCGGGGAATGTATGGGAGTGGACAAATTCGCTGCAAGCACCTTATCCATACAGCGATGATGACGGGCGCAACGCCGCATCAGATACAATTAAGCCACCACGCATGTGGTCACGCCTCCGTTCGCGGTTGCCCTGGCACAATGACCCCTCTACCCACGAAATACGGCGCATCTTGCGAGGTGGGTGTTACGCGAACCCTGAAGGCTTCGCCCGCTGTGCCTGTCGCTTCCGGCTCGCACCGACGACACGCACACCATTTGTCGGGTTCCGGCTTGTCCGAGCGCTGATCGACGGTGACGTGCAAGACTAATGTCAGGCACACAAGAATGACCATGTGGATATCACCGCACATGACATTCGAAGAGGAAACAACGTATGCAACATGCAAACCATAATGAAACTATAGTTTTGTGGCCGGAGGGTGCACCAGGAACAGCATCCTGGAGTCAGGAAGAACAGGAAATACACGCACCCGCACCGTACTTATATAAGCTCGTTCGCAACGTGACCGAGCCAAGTCTGACCGTGTTTCTCCCTGATCCCCAGATAGCAACCGGAACCGGAGTGATCGTATGCCCTGGCGGCGGCCTGGAAGTTCTCGCCGTCGAACACGAAGGTACAGAAGTGGCTCAATGGCTCACCGCTCGTGGCATCGCCGCTTTTATGCTGAAATATCGGGTCATCGAAACTCCTCCCCGCGAGGAAGATCGATTGCACCAGGATCGTGATCCAAATCGCGTCGAACGCCTTAAGCGTCTGCGCCGCGAACATGGACCAATCGCGCTGGCGGACGGGCAACAAGCAGTCAAGATCGTTCGCGAACGGGCCACCGAATGGGGACTTTCCTCGGATCGGATTGGCATGATGGGATTTTCCGCCGGTGGCTTTGTTTCGGCTGCCGTCGCGCTCGCCAACGAGGCCGAAAGCCGCCTCGATTTCGTCGCTCCAATTTATGGGGCATTGTGGCAGGATCTGATCATCCCCGCCGATGCTCCACCCTTCTTTACAGTGGTCGCCAATAACGACGCGATCGCAGCGGAACCATGCGTGCGTTTGTATTCAGCATGGCATGCTGCGGGACGCTCAGCCGAAATCCACATCTATGCTCAGGGTGGTCATGGCTTCGGTATTCGTAAACAGGGTTTGCCATGCGATAGCTGGATTGATCGCTTTGGCGAATGGATGCAATCACAAGGGTTCTAACGATGTTGCGCAGATACAGCATCGGATGAATCCGATGCTGTATCTGCGCAACATACCTATGTCAAAAATGTGTGGCTTGAGTGCTGTCGCCTAAACACACCGCCCTGCATCGTTGGGCACCTTGCTCCTCGTGCCGTGGTATCCACACCTGCATGTCACCATCCAGACAGCTACTCGATACGTTCAAAGACGATCACAGGAATCTCGCGTGCCGTCTTGCGCTCGTAATCGGCAAAGAATGACCACTTAGCAGCTTGCTGGTCGAACAATCGTCGACGTTCCGCGCCTTCGGCCACGAACGCGCGCGCCTGATATGTTTCTTCACCACGTTCGATTGTCACTTCCGGATGCGTCACCAGGTTGTAATACCAGTCAGGATGGGTAGGCGAGCCACCTTTAGACGCGATCACCACCACGCGTTCACCATCGACGCTATAGTTCAGCGGCACGACACGCGGTTGGCCACTTTTTGCGCCAGTTGTCGTCAACAAAATCAGGCCGGACTTGCCACCGTTCGCCCGAAATTCCTCGATCACTCCACGATTGTACGCTTGCCAATCACGTTCTACCATAATTACCTCCTATGAACCTGACCACAGACGACCGAAGCCGCCGATGTAGTAGATCCTGGTTCTGCACGTCACACGAATAGCTGTGGTGAGTGTTGGGGATATTGTAACCGTGTGTGAAACTGCGACAATGGTTGGCATGATCATGAAAGCGTCACAGCATCAGCCTCGTATCTACCCCGCCACTGTTCCGTTGACTTTCTGACACACGATCCCGGTATGGGGGATGCCTGTATAGTCATGCCCGTTCAACGACATTTCGATGCTCAGAGCAGTCTCAATAGTGGCCTGCCCTTGCATTTCCGGTCGGTGTCAATGCTCTCGAACAATCTGCCACTTTGTCTGAACGCCTGAGCTCTCTGGTTTTGCGCATTAACGTGATGAACAGGTCATCTACGTTAGCACGAATGGGAACGAGGAAGCGGATGTCATCATCATACGATAAACACCAGTATACAGTTGACCGTAACCATAGTACATTGGGATGTAGATGTAGGAGGCTTATATGCTACTGACCATACAGGCCATTGTTCGAAGCCGCTTCCACCTTCTGGTTATGTCGATGATCGCTGGTGGATTCCTAGTTCTTCTCACAGAACTGCTCATTTACTCCCATTACCAACAGTTGCAACTGGTCGGGCTTGCAGCAGTCATCATTGGTTTGATCGCATCGGTGCTAGGAATCGGGGCGCGGGGAACGATGCGAACCAGGTTAGTTGCTGTTTTTCTGGTCGTTTCATTGTCAGGACTGCTCGGACTGTATTTCCACAATGAAAGGCGCTTTGGTGGCGAAAGTGGACCACCACAAGCAGGAGGCAGCGAACCACAAGGAGGGGAAACTGGCTCGGATGGACCTCGAATGCCGCCACCTGTGCTGGCATCGTTGAGCGTCACTGGATTATGTATCTTCGGAGCCGTGATGTTGCTAGCACGCCGCGACGAGGAATAAAAGCTTAACAACAAACCGCTCACCTGGGAGGTGAGCGGTCGTATGGCGACCCCGGACGGACTCGAACCGCCAACCCTCAGTTCCGAAGACTGATGCTCTATCCATTGAGCTACGAGGCCATGCGCGTACTATACCATTGCCGTAGGCTCCCCGCAACAAGCGAAGGTCGGTGGGTTACCCCACCGACCTTCGCTCCAACGGGTGTGTCGACTAGAACAGGGCAACGAAGGGTGGAACCCTGACTGCCTGCGTGTCGCCGAGAAAAGCATTGATCGCGTCCACACCTGGGAACTGAACCGGGCCGATGAAGCCAGGGCCGCCGGTGAGGAACGGGGTCAGGGTGCCAACGGCATCCGACACGTTGTAATAGATCGGTGCCGGCAAGCCGTTCGGGTTCGGCAACAGACCACCGATGTCGCGGGTCAGCGCGAGGTGTTCTGCTTCGGTCGCGGCATGCTGTGCTGTTGTCACTGCCAAGCGTGGCTGGCCCAACTCTGCGAAGCGTCGCGTTGCCGCAAGGTACGCACCCGTGAACGCGGTTTCGGCGGCGATGAACGTCTGGGTGTTGACCGAGAAGTCCGACAGGAATGCTTCAGGAATGTAGAACTCGTTCACCAACGATCCGCCGCCCAGCGACTGCAAGATTGCGAGGTGATAGAGTTCCGAGCTCAAGGCGTACTTCATGTACATTCGTGCTTCGTCGCTCAAGCTGAAACCGGCCAGGTTCAACGTGCCGAAGTAGCTGGTCGCTGCCAGTGTTTCCGCGGTTGCTGCCAGGTTGGCAATCGTTGCAACAGAGTCCTGCGCGTCGTGGGCGAACGGTCCAATCGGTGCTGCGAAGGCATCATCTGCACCCGCGAACAAAGCACTGAAGCTTGCCACTGCGATACCAGAGCCAATGCCTACCGTCTTGAGCATGTTGCGTCGCGACACCTGATTTTGGAGCTTGTTCATACTGTCCCCTGTACTACGATGTCTCACCACTGGTGAGGATTCATACCTTCGCGTCATATTCCCCAACGGAATCTAACGCGCCGTGTGCATGGTTCTTCACACACGGAAGTCGAGTTACGTTCACACGCACAGCATAAGCTGTGGTCTTCCCCGCGAGCAGTCACAAACACCGCTTGTGATATATAGGCTGCTGCTACGCAATAGCATATTGCATACCAGGACTATTTACCTTCAGGACCAAGCCTTCGTGTTTCCTGGAAGCGGCGAAGCTTTTTGCTCGTCTATCTCAATCTACGGAGCGTGCGGTGAAAAAGGATCTCGTATGGTTGGTGAATTTTGGAAATTGGTTGCATGACTATTTTCGTGAGGACTGCTCATGCAGGGCAACAAAAAAGGTCTGATTGGTATTGCACCATCAGACCTTTTGTGAAGTGTGGCGACCCCGGACGGACTCGAACCGCCAACCCTCAGTTCCGAAGACTGATGCTCTATCCATTGAGCTACGGGGCCACGCGCCCTACTATACCATCGCCATATGGGGCATGCAACACGTTGCTGTACGGTAGTGTTACCTGCTCTTTGCTCTGCTGCTCCTCTCTTGCCGAATTGTCGGAAGGGCGCGTGGAACGTCGCAAAGAGTGTCATGCTTCGCTCCACTCAGCATGACACTCTTTGAGGTTCGGCTGCTTTCAGTTGGACGTTGCAGAAGCCCTTGAATTGTCGTGGTAATAGTTGTTGGGTTTGGTAGATTCTGCTACACTTAATCATAGAGCCAAACGAGCGAATCAGACGCACCACATATCCATGGCGAAGAAGGCGCATATTATAACGGTAGCGATGATGCAACCGAACCATGCATTTGTTCCAGCGATCATATTTCGCTGTCTCATCTGGATGATGACAGTTGGATTAATTGTCGCGGGCATTTCTCCCCTGGATAGCACCTCTTCCACGACAGTATTTATCATCAGCGCCTGCAGCGCGGCCTACACGATAATCTGGAGTCTCTTTCTACCGCAAATCATCCACTGGTCCACACGCATACCAGCACTTTTGTTGATCGATGTCGTTCTGAGTGCACTACCTGCCTGGGTCAGTGGCGGGTGGCTCAGCCCGTTTTTGCTGTTCATGCTAGGCGCGTTGATAGTGCCTGGGGCGCTTTTTCATTGGCTTGGCGTCATTGGGGCCGTCGCAGGAGCCGTGCTGATCGATCAACTCATAGGATGGACCACCTGGCCTTCCTCGCTCAGTCCAGCGGTAGCAGTCCCGACAATTGCGCTAGGCTACGTTCGTATGCTGGTTGCGGCGACGATCTGGCCTCTTAGCTTTGAATTATGGAAATGGCGCACGCACCGCCACGCTGATCATACGGCGCAAGCCGACCTGTTGGAAAACGTCGTTCGCTACAGGGAAACTCAGCCTCTTGTTCCGCGAGCAGAACAAACGACCAGGATCGAGCCAGAGCAAGCAGAAAATGCACCAACAGTGTGGCGAGCTACACGCCCATCCGCGCAAACGCTCGAACAGGTTCCTGTGGCACTGCACGCGGCAATCGAACATGTGGTCGCAGAAGCGGTCAGTCGTGGGCTTCAGGTGCGTCTGAACCTACCGCAGCAAGAACGCGCCCTGCCTCAAAGCCATGTACACCTGCTGGCGAAGGCAGTCGAGGTCGGCCTGGATAATATCCAGAGCCATGCAACAACCTGTGAAGCCGATATCGACCTGGTGGTGGACGAAACAGCGCCACCGTCGCTTGTCTTATCGGTACGTGATCATGGCAACGGCCTTCTGGATGGCACCGCGGATTTGCCTGGATTTCACCATATCAGGTGCTTACGCTATCGTTTGCAAGACATCGATGGAACACTTGACGTCCGCGATGCGGATACCGGCGGCGTAATATTCGTCGTTCGTATTCCTTTAACCTAGTACAGCTTTGCGTGGATAGGACGGTCGTTTATTATTGTCATCCTGAGGTGGAACCAAAGGATCAGCCAATCGTAAGAGATTCTTCGCTCCACTCAGTAATGACAAACGGTGGCGATCCTTCGGCCCAAGTGTACTAGCGCAATCCATCACTAACTATAAAAATCGGTATATCCTTCTCGTTCCAGCCGATCCAACATCTTGCGTCCCTTGAGCGCCGATTCGCTAAAGCGTAGGCCACCGTGCTCGTCGGCGACACACAACACCTCATTCACCTCTTCGAGCATCCGTCGGAAGCGCGGGGTATTCTCGCCGCGCAGCTTTGGCAAGATCTTCTGCTTGATCTGTTGGTCGAGCGCCTGCTCCAGCGGCAGGACATTGCGTGCGACTTCCAGGTAGCGCAAGATTTCGGTGACGACGCGATACCCAAACGGCTGTCCACCACGCGATAAGATTTCATACAACTCCACGAGAAGCGTCCATGCCAACGGATCAATTGGTCCCTGATAGCTCTGGCGGTACGCATCCAGATCGATATCGCTCAACTCGATCACATTGGCGCGATCCAGTAACTTGTCGGACAACGCGAAGGTCGATTCGTCGATGTTGACCGTACCGACGAGCGCAATGTTCAATGGCAACCTGAATGGATTACGCAACGTCAGTCCGTCCGGCGTGGTAACGGTTTCGCCCGGTGCACCGAGGTCGATCAGATGTTCGGCGGTTTCTAGTGCAGACAGGATCGGAGCCAGATAATATTCAGGACGTGCCAGGTTAAGTTCATCCAGGCATACGTAAAAAGGCTGGAGTGGCTCGCCCAGCGCCCTGTGCATCAAACGCAGCAGGGCAGTGGGATGGAACATTCCAGTCAGGCCATTGTAGTAGCCCAAAAGGTCACGCGCATTATGCCAATCTGGTTGCACGGCGACCAACAGGTAATAGGGATTTTGCAGCGTCGACGACGGAATGTTATGCACGGCGTCCGCATACAGGCGTGTAAGGCGCGTCTTGCCTGTGCCGGAGATACCGGGCAGGATCACCAGCGGCTTGGTTTGCAGCGCGACATGATAGGCACGCAACAGCCGGTCATCGTAGGTGTAGCCGTTGGCACCGATCCGTTCGGCGATAGTTTCAAAGGCGGGCAGGTGCGGCGTGAGCGCGTATGGTCCCTGGCGTTCCCGCACCAAACTCTCGCCGGCCCAATCGAGCGCTTCAACATCCTCCATGATCGCTTCGTTGAGCGGCAACAGGCGTAGCACATCTTCGATCAGCGTCGTACCGAACTCCGGGGTCGCGATCTGCGGATCGTCCCAGGCATAGCGATAGCCCGCCCACAGATACTGAGCGTCGGAGCGCAGGTAGGTGTCAAGCCAGTTCCCGCCGGTTTCGCGGTCGCCGATGAAGCGCACTTCGGGAATAGCGTCAACCAAGGGTTGCCATATCGCACGGCTCGATTCCCAGACCCGACGGAGCGATTCCTTGCGTGCGCCCCACAGCGTCAGACCAACCAGCACCGCCCGTTCTTCGCTGGACACACCGACGTAGATACCCGAGCCGCGTGGCGGTCGGTCAAGGGCGAAATGGTACTCAGTGATAGGTTCGCGCCGTCCACGCCCTCGATTGAGATATCGTGCCGTTTTCCAACTGACTTCGTACAGCGACCATTCGCGCTCGAAGCGGGCCTGTCCGGTGATTTGGAGTTGCTCGGCAAGTTCCTGCAGCACAGGATGCAGATGTTGCTGCACGGCAGCCCAGCGCTCACCAATACCGGGCAACGTAAGTGTATCGAGTGCGCTGGCACTAAATCCTTGAAACATGCGTGTCCTCGGAGCATGCGGCGATGAAAACGTCGGGATACAGGAGTCGTATGTTGCCGCGATACGAAAGGAGCACGGTTGCCCGTGCTCCTTTCAACTGTTCGTCAACCCGCTATGATGCCTCAGGCTGTCGGCGGGCGAAGATAGATCCGGTCGTCGTCCAGATCGATATGCATGGACATCGGCGATTCATCCACATCACCTGCCGAGACGGTCGCGAAATAGCCAGTCAGTGCGGTCAGCACATCGCGTACTTCGGCGCATGCTTCCTCAAGGACATCTTCGAGGCCGTCGAGATCGTGGATCGGATCGCCAATCGTCCAGACCTGTTTGGCTTTGAGTGCAGTGACACGGGTCGTGCTGCCAATAAATTGTACGTTGGCCTCGACGTTGATGACATTCTTGTGGTCGACCATGCCACGGTGGATATCCTGCACGGATTGCACCAAACGTCCCAGTACCTGCAGGTCGCCATCAATCGTCATATGAATCGGAAGTGTATACGACACTTCGAGTGCGAGCGAAGATTCGTAGGCACACCCTACGAGTGTGTGAGGACAAGCAACATTATCGCCATGGTAACGCTCGCACAGCGCCTCAGTTCCAATGGTGGAGATCGCAGTCATCGCCGCGTCCCACTGGAACTTGATCGTCGCCTGAACCGAATGCGCACGCGGGGCGGCAAGGCCCTGCGGCAAACAGGACAGTTTAAAGGTGCGTGACAAGGAATGCGGATCGAGTAACTCGTCCGACTGCCACACATTTAAACCAGCCTGCTCTGCGCTATCGAGCAGTGCATCAGATATCGTCTCGTACGAGAGCATAGAGCGTTTCCTCCAGGGAAAGTTGCCCGAATTATAGCATAGCCATCGCAGTTATGCCTGATGTGGCAAGGAAAAACGCACGTTGAACCGTTGACATTTGACGAACAAATGTGTTATTTTCAGCGGGCAAGAAGTGATCGGATATGGTATAATACAACACGTAAATGATGCATCGTAATGCTACAAATGCTGTTCGACCACCATCACTTGTTGACACGCTGAGTAGCGGGTTTAGAACGTCGCACCGTGCCGCTGCGGCGCTGCTGGTGCCGGTCCTTCTAAATGTCTGGTATTGGCTAGGTCCGCGCATATCCCTCCAACCATTATTCGCCTGGTTACGCAGCATCGACCCGGTGTTATGGGATTCCACACGCGCACAACTTGAACCGTACGTCCCACAAGGGCAGGTATTCGACCTACGGGTAGAAGGCCTTCTGGAAGAACGATGGTTCTTCTGGTTCTGGCGGCGATTGTTTGCGCTCGTACCATCCAGCGAAGCGATCCAGCTCTGGCAACCAACGACGTGGTACGTCGGCGGCTTTCTCAGCTTGTTCGGCTCAATCCTTGCGCTGAACATCATCTTTTCGTTGCTGCTCGCCCTGTACCTCCTTCCCCTCGCCGATGCCGTGCGCGGTGACACGCCGACTGGCAACTGGTTCATACGGGTATTGGACACCTGGGCTCGTATCATGGGGATTCAGGGGCTGATCGTCGTGCTCTTACTGGTTGGGGGCGTGCCGCTGCTCTTTCTAGTATTGGGTGTGGCGTACTTCGTGCCGGTGCTTGGTTCGTTCCTGATGGCAGTACTCACGGCGACGGTGGTGTGGCTTATGTTCACGACCAGTTTTGCATATGATGCGGTCGTACTCAACCGCTCCAATCCGGTTCGTGCGTTACTATCAAGTCTGCTTATCGTACGTAAGTCGTTCTGGGGAGTGGTTAGCCTGTATCTGCTCATCGGCGTTATTTTGGCTGGCCTGGGCGTGATCTGGCGAGGGATGGAAACGACCGTAGTGGGGATGCTCGTGGCGGTATTCGCTAGCGCATATATCAGTACTGGCCTCGCCACAGCCCACCTTGTTTTTTACTATAATCGTTCGCTGGTTCGTGCCAGCGAATCGTAGATTCCGGGTGCTTGCCCGTATACCGTTCGTGCGTTAGCGCACATAAACCAGAGGATAGCATGACAAACACGACAGTCACACATGAGTATGGAGCCGAACAGATCACGGTCCTGGAAGGGCTTGAGGCCGTTCGCAAGCGACCGGGTATGTATATCGGGCCTACAGATATCAACGGCTTGCACCATATGATCCGTGAGTTGGTCGACAATTCGGTTGACGAAGCACTCGCCGGATATGCTGATAGCATCGACGTGCGGATTCATGCCGATAACTCGATATCGGTCGGCGACAACGGACGTGGTATCCCGGTCGGCATCAACAAGAAGCACAAGAAGTCGGCAATGGAACTTGCCGCGACCGTACTTCACGCCGGCGGCAAGTTCGGCGAAGGCGGCTACAAAGTGTCTGCCGGTCTGCATGGCGTGGGCTTGTCCGTGGTCAACGCGCTCTCCGAATGGATGTACATCGAAGTTCGGCAAAACGGTAAATTGTATCGCCAGGATTACAAGATCGGTATTCCCAAGGGTCGCGTGCGCGAAGTTGGCGATGCCGAGGGCAGCGGCACCTATGTCCGCTTCCTTCCCGATATCAACGATCTTTCGTGAAATCGACTACACCTATCGTGTGCTGGCGCAGCGCTTCCGCGAAATGGCATATCTGACCAAGGGATTACGTATTCGTTTCGCCGACGACCGCGAAGACATCGAAACGTCGTTCTATTTCGAGGGCGGTATCGTTTCCTTTGTACGGCACCTCAACAAAGAAAAGGACCTGCTGCACAAACCGCCGTTCTATGCCGAACGTACAGTCGAGAACGTCAACGTCGAAGTCGCGATGCAATACACTGATAGCTATGACCGCGATTCGATCTACGCATTCGCCAACAACATCAACAACGCCGACGGCGGCGCACATATCACCGGCTTCCGCACCGCGATCACGCGCGTGATCAATAACTATGCGCGTGCCAAGAACATCCTGAAGGAAAAGGATGACAATCTTTCGGGCGACGATGTGCGTGAAGGTTTGACCGCCGTCGTGAGCGTGAAGCTGATCGACCCGCAGTTCTCGTCCCAGACTAAGGAAAAACTGGTCAACCCTGAGGCGCGTACAGCGGTCGAAGCGACCGTCAATGATACCTTCGCCACATACCTGGAAGAAAATCCCAGCGACGCCAAGCGTATCATCGAAAAGTGTCTGTTCGCGGCTCGTGCTCGCAAGGCCGCCATGCAAGCCCGCGATACCGTCCGCAAAGGTGCGTTGGAAGGCTTCTCGCTTCCCGGCAAACTGGCGGATTGCTCGGACACCAACCCGGCGCATTGTGAACTCTACATCGTCGAGGGTGATTCGGCAGGTGGTTCAGCCAAGCAGGGGCGTGATCGCCGCTTCCAGGCGATCCTGCCGTTGCGCGGCAAGATTCTGAACGTCGAGCGTGCGCGACTGGACAAGATGCTCGCCAACAACGAAGTCCGTGCGCTGATTACGGCGCTGGGTGCTGGCGTTGGCGACATCCTGGACTTGTCCAAGCTGCGCTACCATCGCATCGTGCTGATGACTGACGCGGACGTGGACGGCGCGCACATCCGAACGCTCTTGTTGACGTTCTTCTATCGCCACATGCGCGAGCTGATCACCAACGGACACCTGTACATCGCGCAGCCACCGTTGTATCGCATGAAGTTCGGCAAGCTGGAACAGTACGTGTTCTCGGATCGCCAGCGCGACGAGTTCGTGATGAAAGTACCAGAGGACGACCGCCGCAAGATCGAGATCCAGCGGTACAAGGGTCTGGGCGAGATGAATCCGGAACAGTTGTGGGAAACCACGATGAATCCAGCGAACCGTCTGGTGTTGCAGGTCACATCGGAGGACGCACAGTCCGCCGACGAAACCTTTACCATGCTGATGGGCGACCATGTGCCACCGCGCCGCCGCTTCATCCAGACGCACGCGGTCGAGGTTCGCAACCTGGATATCTAATCGCCTGTTAGCTCGATCACGTAATGAGCGTGGGCGTCAAAAGGCCGGATCCTGAGAGGGGTCCGGCCTTTGCTGTGCCCACGTGTTAATGAGGATGTGCTAATTCTTGCGCTGCAACGGTGTATTCGCCAAGCTCCGTGAGGGCCTGTAACGGAACGAAGCAATCACGCAGGCTACTGAACAGATGAGGAATATCCCTGGCATGAGCAATAATCTCCATCCTTGTACATCATACGCTTGTAGGAGGGTATACGCCGCACCAGCGAGGCCGATGCATCCATACGCGCCACTAATGTACCATCTCCATATATGAAGGCGGCGCCAACGCTCAGGGGAGGCTCGGTACTTGTCCCATTTCGTGCCATACCATAACTTCCCAAAGCGTTCGTTACGAAGCGACACAGCCCACAGAAACGCTAAAATCAGCAGAATGACTGCGATCAACATTGTTCGCCCTTCCTCGCTTACTACCAAAGCGCGATCTATCTGGCATTATTATAGCAATTCATATCCTCTCGATGATCTTCCACACACAGTCGATGACGCTGCGACGAGATCCACCATTCCATCCGAAACAGACGGGTATACATATCGTGTGACGACTGTGACCACAGGTTCAACAACGAAAGAATGTTGGTGTACTGGTGCGTTCCGCCGCTACAACTTCCCTAGCCGGGAAGGGGACTAATGGGTCGTTCAGCCACGCACGCGCCCCGCTACAATCAACAGGAGATTGTCTCTCTATCTCACCTGACAGGCTGAAAGAAAAGGGAACGCGCCGTGGCTGGACGATCTGGTTTATCTGTATACCCATCAGAACGCTTGCTCGTCCTGGACGCGCTGCGCGGCATCGCCGCGCTGGTCGTCGTCGTCGCCCACGCCCTCCAATTGTTCTACGGCTACGAACAGCCCATCCTGCATGGCATCGGGCGCTTCGGCGTGGTCGTGTTCTTCCTGGTCAGCGGCTACGTCATACCCACTTCGTTCGCGCGCCATGCGTCACAGCGCACCTTCTGGATTCGTCGCCTATGCCGCCTGTTCCCGCTGTACTGGCTCACCATTGGCATCGCGGCGATCTTCAAGGGAGCAGGATGGTTGCCGCAAACACCCTTATATCAGGCACGCCTCAACACGACCTACCTGCTCAACCTGACGATGGTGCCGAACTTCTTCAATGTACCCTCGGTGTTGTCAGTGTTCTGGTCGATGCACATCGAAGTCCTATTCTATGTCGTCGTCGCAGTGGTAGGATTGCTTGGTCTCCAGCACAAAACGATGTTGGTGGGTCTGCTACTCGTTCTGATCACGTTGGCGTCCGCGTTTGTACCAGGGATTGGATTCACACTCTACTACCCACTCTTTCTGACGATCATCTGGTGTGGAGCCGTCCTGCAACGCTCACATACAGCAGGGGAGTCGCTAATCAAAGTCGCACCGTTCCTCTTAGTAACGCTGATGCTGGTGGGGCTTGGCGAAGGCAGCACAATACTAGGTCGGACACATGCTACCGCGACCGTCGCGGCCTTCGCCTTCGTCCTCGTCGCGCTCCACCGCCCAGCCTGGCTTCAGCAGCGCGTGCTAGGCTGGCTCGGCTCGATCTCCTACTCGTTGTATCTCCTACACCTGCTGGTTCTCGCCGTCGTGCCAATGGTCGGACCGCCAGTTTTGAGCATGGTCGTGTGGCTCGCGTTGATGCTGCTCGTCGCCGCCGCTACCGAACGCTGGATCGAGCGCCCCAGCATCGCGCTCGGCAAACACTTAAGTGCCACACGCTCAAAACCAGTGACGGTTGTACAACATGCGCCTGTTCTGAATACCTGATGTAGTATGGTGGCTTCGCCGATCAGCAGAGGAAGCCACGATGACCGCACCACCCAATCCGATCCAGCAGCAAAACGCAGACCTGTTCCGCTATCTGATTGACACGCTCGGCGCGGAGTTCAGCGCACACCTGTTGGGCATCCTGGCGACAGGATCGCGCATTCACGGCACCCCCGCGCCCAATAGCGACCTTGATGCTCATGTGGTGATCGACCTACCACAACGCCAGCGGCGCAACCTGGTCGTGGATGGCATCGAACTCGAACTGTTCATCAACCCACCGTTCCAGATTCGGCGCTACTTCGCGGATGGGCGTGGCGTCGATCCACATATGTTCACCTTCGGCACAGCGATCCACGATCCGCATGGCGTGATCGCGGAACTCCAAGCTGAAGCGCGTGCCATATGGGAGCAGGGACCACCCGCCATTGATGAGCATATGCGTTGGCTACCGCGATACTCGGTCGCCGATATGCTGCGCGACCTCGACGATGTTGCGACGAGCGATGATGCTACCGCGACTATACTGATCGTTGAGGTGGTCGAGCACCTGATTGAAATTCATGATCGTCTGCACGGGCGCTGGTCCTCCAAGCCAAAGCGACGGCTGAGCGAGCTAGAACGCTGGGATAGCAGGGCAGCACAGATGGTGCGTGCTTGCATCGGGCATGGTGCGCTCGACCCACGTATCACCGCGCTAAAGCAGTTCGCCGGCTATGTGTTGGAACCAATCGGCGGTGTGATGCCGCTGGTGTGGAATTCGGAGTGGGAGGCGATACAGCCGTAGCGTAACGCTGGAGGCAGAAGCACACAGGTAGGACGATTAAGCACAGGAGCCGCACATCGATGTGCGGCTCCTGTGCTTCTTACGCGAACAGTTCTTAGTCGGCGGCTGAACCGGCGGCTTCGGGGACACTGATCCCCAACCCTTCGGCGACGCGCTGACCATATTCAGCGTCACATTGCAGGAAGTGGTTGACCATGCGTTCCTGGATATCAGGATTACAGGTTTTGAGATTTGTGACGAGGTTGTTGATCAAATCGTCGCGCTCCCAATCCTCGAACGCATGGTATTGCGCGCCTGCCTGGACGTAGTTATTCGTGCGAGCGATGGTCTGGCGCATGACCGGGCCTTGCACATAAGGCTGGTGCGGCGCACCCGACGGCTTGGCTTCCACCAATCCGTTACGGCTGCTCGGCTCATAGTTGACATGCGGGTTACCACCAGCATCGTTGCCATCGACATTGTAGGCCATCTGACCGTCACGCTGATTGGTGGCAACGTGGGTCTTTGGCTGATTGATCGGCAACTGCAAGTAGTTCGGTCCCACACGATAGCGCTGCGTGTCCGAATACGACAGCGTGCGACCTTGCAGCATCTTGTCGTCCGAGAAGTCGAGTCCATCGACCAACACGCCTGTACCGAAGGCGGCCTGTTCGACTTCCGCGAAGTAATTGATTGGGTTACGGTCAAGGACCATGCGCCCTGCGGGAAGCATCGGGAACTGGTCCTCAGGCCAGATTTTGGTATCGTCCAACGGATCGAAATCGAGTTCAGGGTGATCGTCGTCCGACATCACCTGAATCTGCATTTCCCATTCGGGGAAATCGCCGCGCTCGATCGCGTCGTACAGGTCCTGCGTACCATGGTTGAAGTTGGTTGCCTGAATCTCGTTAGCCTTTTCCTGCGTCAACGACTTCACGCCCTGCTTCGGAATCCAGTGGTACTTGACCAGTACGCCCTCGCCCGCCATGTTGACCATCTTGTACGTGTTTACGCCCGCGCCTTCCATGTGGCGATAGCTCGCCGGAATACCGCGTGGGCTGAACAGGAAGGTGATCATGTGCATCGATTCGGGCGTCAGGCTGATGAAATCAAAGATGCGATTGGCATCCTGGCGGTTTGTCACCGGATCGGGCTTGAAGGCATGTACCACATCGGGGAACTTGAGAGGATCGCGTATGAAAAAGACCTTAAGGTTGTTGCCCACGAGGTCCCAGTTGCCATCTTCGGTGTAAAACTTTGTGGCAAAACCACGCGGATCGCGCAGCGTTTCGGGCGAGTGTCCACCATGGATCACCGATGAGAAACGCACGAACACTGGTGTACGCTTCCCCTTCTCCTGGAACAATTTGGCACGGGTATAGGTGCTGGCGGGCTTATCACCAATCGTGCCATATGCTTCGAAATACCCATGTGCCCCGGCGCCACGAGCATGCACCACGCGTTCAGGGATGCGCTCGCGATCGAAGTGGGAAATCTTCTCAAGGAACTGGTAATTTTCCAGTACCGTCGGTCCACGGTCGCCCACAGTTCGAACGTTCTGATTATTCGAGATCGGGTGGCCTTGCCGGTTGGTCAATATAGGCTGTTGTTCTTCAGAACCATCCTTTTGACCGTTTGCTTCGTCGCTCATCGTTCCTCCAAATCCTCGACATCCAAGACAGGCTGTGACGCTTCAGTCTATATCCAGTCCAGTATACCGCCCACGTTGATCCACATAGCGGATCACCAGGCGACAATCTCCTTGTTAAGATACGCCAATTCCAGGCATCACGCAAGCAAAATGAGTACGTTTTCGCGTACACTAGAAGCAACTTCGAGCACCTTAAGCCGCACATCGCTGTGCCGAATGGAGTGGACAATGATACATATTCCGTATGCTTCCCGCCTTGCCACGCCCGCCACGCAGCGCGAACAAGCACGTGCCGCACCACGCTTCACCTGGGTGATGCTCGCACTGATGACCTGGTTCATTTCAGGGCTTTATATCGACGGCTGGGCGCACAACCATGGCAGAGTCGATCAAAGTTTCTTTACGCCATGGCATGCCATATTCTATAGCGGGTATGCCGCTGTCGTGGGCGGCCTGGGCGGCATGATGCTCCTGAACCGTCTCCGCGGGTATGCATGGCACCTGGCGATTCCGGCGGGTTACGAACGCGCCTTGACGGGTGCCATCGTCTTTGCGTTCGGTGGCGCGTTTGATCTGGTCTGGCACACACTCTTTGGCATCGAGGAAAGTTTTGAAGCACTGCTTAGCCCTTCCCACGTGCTTCTCGCCTTTGGGATGGTGCTGGTTATGAGCAGTCCGATGCGCGCCGCCTGGCGAACAACATCCGCGTCGTCGCCGTCAAGCCTTCTCGCGCAACTGCCATTGCTCATATCAATCACGTTTACACTCTCGATAATTACCTTTATGTCGGGCTATCTGCATCCCTTTATGGACTACTGGCCTGCGCTATGGCGCGATGGAGATCGTGGTCAGGTTCAAGGAATCGGCGGCATCCTGCTACAAACTGCGCTGCTCATGGGATTCGTGTTGATGGCAGTTCGTCATTGGCGGCTGGCCTGGGGCGCATTGACGATTATGTTTACGCTCAACGCGGCTTTCATGAGCGTCCTTCAAGATCACCATCTCATGATCATCGTTGCCGCCGTTGCGGGCATCCTGGCAGATACGCTTTTGACATTGTTGCGACCGTCGAGCGCACGTCCTGCTGCGTTTCGCTGGTTCGCATTTCTCGTTCCAATGATCCTGTATACTTGCTACCTGGTTGCGCTCAAGCTCACGCTTGGGCTTACATGGTCAACCCACCTGATAACTGGTGCACCCGTGCTGGCAGCGCTGGTCGGCGTTGGGCTTTCGTATCTGGTACTGGCCCCAGACCGGCCACTTGACCGTATGCGGTAATTGCTCCAAAGTCGATCGTCCTACGATGATAAAAAGCTGATAGGATATCCATACAAGAAGGCTTATGACACCACACGTAGCCGTGAGCGTTTTGCTACGCTCGTTCAGCCGTATTCTTGCCGGTCTTGCTCTCGCCCTGGTCGTCCTCGTCGGCATCGGCGCGATCGTCGTGGCCCAGGCAGGTCGTGACGAAGCCGTGACCGCCGATACTGCCGTATTGATGGTCGATGGCACACCACAAGGACGTGAGGCGCGTGTCGATCGTGCCGTTCGTTTGTATCTCGCGGGAAGCATTTCACGTATAGTGCTTGCCGGACGCGAAACCATCGAAGCACGCGAAGCCTTGATCACACGTGGGATCGTCACGGACAAGATCACCGAGATCAACGAGGCAACCGAGATCGAACAACTCGCTCATGTGCATCAAGTTTTGCAAGATATGCGGATCACCGACGCAATGCTGGTGGCGGAACCTGTCGAAGCACTGCGTCTGTTGAAGATCGCACGCGATCACGGCCTGGAATTGCATAGCTTACCGGCGGGAGGGGACGCAGCGATCAGCCTCGACGCAGTGGTGGATGAAGTCGGACGGTATCTCGCTTATTGCTTCGTCGGCAGGTAACGACGTATGTCGGACGTGATGCGACCATCCGAAAAGGAGCGAGGATGACACAGCGACAACCAGCTTCAGCTATTGAGTTCGGTTCATTGGGTGCAGGCATCACGACAGCAGTCGCACAACTCGATGCGATCAACGCCGCCCGCGAAACCGCTCTGGTCGCGTCTCGCGCTCTTGTCCGGCAATGTGCCAATGTCATCCGTGCGATCCACAGGCATGAGTGGGCCGACGCCGATTTGTTACTCGGTGAAGCCGCCGCCCGCGCCAAGGAACTGCGTGAACGATTGCAAGACTACCCGATGCTGCTACATGCCGGGTATTCGCAAGATGCATTGAAGGAGTATGCTGAAGCCTCGTTGACACTGGCGCTGGTCCGTGGCAGCGAATTACCGTCGGCGGAACAGCTTGAGGTCCAGGCTGCTGCGTATCTCAACGGTCTCGCCGAGGCCGCCAGCGAACTACGACGCTACATACTGGATGGACTACGCAACGGCGACGCCACGGATAGCGAGCGACTGTTGACGGCGATGGACGACGTATACAGTTTACTGGTGACAGTCGATTACCCTGATGCAGTTACAGGCGGCCTCCGGCGCACGACAGATGCATTACGCGCTGTGCTCGAACGGACACGTGGCGATCTCACGACAACCCTACGGCAGGTGCAACTGGTTACCGCGCTACGACAACTCGAAGAACGATTGCCATAAGCCCGAAAACGATACGCCATGGACACATCAAGAGGCAACCACGGATGAGCAATAAAAAAGGCGGCAACGGGTGAGCGGCGAACTTTTCGTTCATCATGAACTCGCGCCGGGACCGCGGTACGCGCTAGATACCTGCGCGCTTTCTTTTGGCGCGACCCGTGGACCAATTTTGCTGGTGTCCTCGCAACCGACCTGGGAGCACGTTCTGCGGCGGCGGCTGGGTGATCGCTTCTTCACCATCGACGATCCCGAACGCCCGCCCGCGCAAGCGTGGATCGGCGCAGCATGGCTCGAACCACAACGCGCAACGTGGAGTGACCAGCTTCAAGCACTTAGCCTTGAGCTACCGAGTGGTAGCCTGCTGTCGATTGTGCAATCGTTGCCATTATCTGCGCTCCGACGATCGTTCAATCCAGCCGCTGTCGGCGTTCTGCCATATGGATTCCTCCGGTTCCGTAGCACACTGCTTCAAAGTGGGTTTCGGCTCGAACGCACGTTTGGCTTTCAAACCCTATGGTGGAGTGTAATACGGCGGGTTGCGACGCGGTTCGATCTCACCCGACCGGACATCAGCGACCGCTTACAATTCGCCATGCGCCGTGGATTCGCGACACAGGGCCCGGCCATGGCCTTCGCCATGACCGGACTGATCGAAGTACGGGCAGGAATGCGACCCGAATGACGGTCATATCTCCTAACCAGCAACGCATCAATGTGGCGGTCGGGCAACTCGACCGCTGGCTCGATAGTATGCGCGGTCCGCAAGGATATACCGGACCGCAAGCACACTGGTGGCAACAACGTTTTAGTAATACCAACACGGCTCTGGATTGGCGTTACGAAGGCATCATCGCAGGATACATCCATCTCTGGCGCCGTACAGGCGATGGCCTATGGTTGGCGAAGGCACAATGGGCGGGCGATGATCTGCTAGCAGGGCAATCACCACAGGGGCAGTTTGGCACCAGCGATACAAACCGCGACGAAGTCCGCTCGAATATCGCGATGAGCGCGGCGGCGTTGCTCGATTTGGCACTCGCGCTGCACCAGGCACAAAGTGCCGTCTGGCAGCCCTATGCGGCAGCCGGTGAACTGACGATCCACGGCATCATCATCGACGCGCTATGGGATGAGGAAAATACTATTTTTCGCGACACTCCCGGCCTAGCGATGTTCTATCCCCACCGCACCATTGCGATCTGCGAAGCGCTATTTCGCCATGGGGAGCTACGCCAGACGACCGACCTTGTCGAACGCTATGCGCTACCTGCGCTGCGGGTGGTGGTCAAGCATCAGATCTATGCACCGAATGACCCAATGGACGGTGCAATCCCATACCAGTTGAGCACCGCCCGCGTGCCTGCCAAGTTTCTGCCGCTTGCTATCGCTCGCTGCATCCCTTGTTTTTTACAAGCCTATGAATGGACTGACGACAAAACATTCCTCGACGCGGCCTGGCGTGCCTTCGCGTTCATTCATCGACACCGCTTGATTGACGGCTCGTTTCCGGCGATTATCTACGGTCGCCAGCGTGCGAACCGCTATCCGCAGTGGATCGCCGGAACCGGCGACATCCTGCGAGCGGCCTATGCGCTGGGGCTTCACGGCCTGAGTATCAATATCGAGCCGACTCTGC
Organism: uncultured Chloroflexia bacterium; assembly: GCA_963790835.1. Classification (GTDB taxonomy): domain Bacteria; phylum Chloroflexota; class Chloroflexia; order Chloroflexales; family Kallotenuaceae; genus JBBSGA01. The sequence continues at coordinate 889,031 of CAWBPU010000001.1, read as the reverse complement.
AATGGCTGCTGGCAGGACAGGACGGCAGCGGCGGCATCAAGACTGCCCGTGGACTAGGGTCGCGTGTATTACAACGCGAACCGCGTATTCCGGACGTGCGCGACATCGTGCATGTCGTGGGGTGGAACGACAAAGCGTTCCGCGCACTGGCGCTCTATGCGACCAACGTCATACCCCCCACCACACCGCTTGCGACTCAACAGATCTGTTCCTTTCGCGGTCGTTTCCTGACCTATCGCGAAGACCAGACCAGCATCGAGATTATTCACAATCGCGAGATACGCTACCGTTGGCGCAAGGGCGATGAGTGGCCGACGATCTGTACGCCCGAGTTTATCCTGGCCTAGTCAAACAAGGCACGATTCGTTCGCACCCACTCGGTTAAACGGCGTATCCCTTCTTCGACGTCGATCAACGGACGCCAACCAAGTTCGCGTTCGGCTTTGGCGATGTCACTGATATATACAGGCTGGTCGCCTGGTCGCCAAGGTCCGTACTGCACCTCGATCTTCCTATCGAGCAACCGTTCGAGCAACGGGCCGAACTCGCTCCAGATCGCGATAGTATTCGCAGCGCCGCCCCCGATGTTATAGATTTGGCCGGATGCACGGTCGATCTGAGCGAGCGCGGTACGATAGGCAGCTACGAGGTCGTCCACATACAACATATCCCGTACCTGCTTACCATTGCCGAAGATCGATAGCGGGCGTCCGAGCACACTCGCGATCACGAAATGAGCTACCCAGCCCTGATCTTCTACACCAAACTGGCGTGGTCCCAGGATGCAAGATTGCCGGAACACGACCGTTCTGAGGCCATAGATGCGGGCGTAATCACGCACGTACTGATCGGCGGCACCCTTTGAACAACCATACGGCGAGTGAAAGTCGAGATTTTGCGTTTCGGGAATTCCCTCCGGCAGATCAGTGTAGCCGTAGCGCATAGGTCCTTCGCTGATGGCGATATCTTCCATGCCCCCGTACACCTTATTCGTGGACGCGAAAAAAACGATTGGCGGTGTCTGCGCGGCGCGTGCGCCTTCCAGAACGTTGAGTGTCCCCAGCGCGTTGATTTCGAAATCGCTACGTGGATCGACGACCGACGTTGTTACAGCGACCTGACCCGCCAGGTGGTAGACCACATCATGACCCTCGATGGCGGTTGTAACTGCGGCGGCATCGCGTACGTCGGCATGGATGAAGCGAAGCACGGACCCATGCCGTTCCTGTAACCAGCGCAGATTCTGGTCGGTGCGGGGGCGTGATAGGTTATCGAAGATCGTTACGTCCTCGCCATCACGGAGCAAAGCATCCGCCAGGTTACAGCCAATGAATCCGGCACCGCCGGTAATAATATGTCGCATGGTATTCCTCATTTTCACTGCCATTATGGTGTCGATCCACCGGGTATGGGATTTCAGAAGTACGTGTACCCGGCTTTACCCAGGAACGGATTAATCCAACGACAACGTAGAAACCCGGCGGCGGTGCTCTCCACTGGTAGGTCACTGGTTGGATATGGTACACTTGCCAACCGCATGTGACGCGCCATCTGCCAGGCACATCTGGCTGTTAGCTCCAATAGCATGCGCCTGGATCAGTTGCACTACGCATGTTCGCCCTATGATAACGCGGGTTGAGCATCTCGTGATCGCATCACGTGGACGGACAAGAATGACCGAAACACATTCCATCACAGGTGTTGACGTATCGTACGCCGATCAACTCCCACCCTGGCTGACGTTCGACCAGTTTGGACGCTACTCCTTGCTCCGTGAAGCATTGGGCGCAGCACGTACCGCACTGGATCAGCAACGATTTTCCGTGCTGGATGTCGGCGGGTGGACGAAAACCCTGTTTTGGGAGGATGCACTTCCGATCCTGTCTTTCTTGCCGGACGACGACGTACTGGTACTCGACCAGGCGGAAAGCGATCTGCCGCATTATCAGCGCGGCGATGGCACGCGCCTCGACTTTCCCGACAACGCCTTTGATTTCGTGACCACCGCTGATACCCTGGAACATATCCCCGCCGACCTTCGCGCCAACTTCGTCAATGAATTAGTGCGCGTGGCGCGCTATGGTATCGTGCTGGTCGCGCCGTTCAAACAACCGGTCGTCGAAGCCGCCGAGGATTTGCTCTTCCGCTATATCGAAGTGGAACTTGGCAGAATCCAGGCGCAGCTAGCCGAGCACCGCGGCTACGGTTTGCCAGTACTGGACGCGACCGAGGCATTGTTCCGCGAAGCCGGGACGACCTGCACCACTTATCCGTCCGGCTATATCCATAGCTGGCTGCTGATGATGATTGCCAAACACTACCTGTTCGGTCTGACCGACAATCCAGAAATCCACATGCGCGTGGACCAGTACTACATTCGTTGGTTGGCGGCGTCGGAGCGACGCGAACCGAGCTACCGGCATTGTATCGTCGCGGCAAAAGACGGGCGCGGTGAGTGGCTCGAACACGTCGAACAGATGCTGCGTGCAACCGTGGTAACACAAACGGACACACCATCGGATGACTGGCGGCAATCGGTCAATTGGCTGGTAGACCTCGCGACCCTGAAGAACAAAGCAGCACCGCCTGCACCGCCCACGCCAGCGCCCGTGGTGCAGTCATCAGCGCTCGAAAGCACCGTGGCGTCACAGCACCAACAGATCGCCGACCTGGTACGCATGGTCGAGCAGCGTGATGCTGCCCTTGCCGACCTCCATGCCCGTTCGGTGTGGCAAACATCGCAGATTGAGACGCTCCAGAGCCAGATCAACAGGATCGCGAACGGCGCGTTCATGCGTATTCTTAATCGTGCCAGACGACGGGGGTAAGCCAATGCCAGCCGGAGCACGGCAGCGTATTCTGATTATCAGTCATGATATTATCGGGAGCCGGATGGCGGGAACCGGTATCCGCTACTGGGAGCTTGCCCGCGTGCTGGCTCGTGTCCACGATGTTACGCTGGTCGCACCCCAACCCATCGACACCGCACCACCTGGAGTGACCTGCGGCTCATATCAGTGGGGCGACCAGGCCTCGTTGGAAACCTGGCTCGACACAGATATCGTCGTCGCCAACGGCTTCCTATTGTTGGAACACGAGCACCTCGTCGATATCGCGCAACCTCTCGCATTGGATTTGTACGATCCAGTGCTGTTGGAAAACCTGGAGCTCTGGCGTGGGCGCGATGAGCAGGAGCGCATGCACCAGAACCGCAAGGACCTGGCGCTGTTGCAGCGCCAACTACGAGCAGGCGACTTCCTGATGTGCGCGACAGAACGCCAGCGCGACCTGCTGATCGGCGCGTTGATGGCAGCAGGACGCATTACTCACGCCGTGACGGACGCTGACCCTACGCTGCGTCGCCTGATCGATGTTGTTCCCTTTGGCTTGTCCAGCGATCCGCCGCGCTACGAGCGAGCAGTGCTACGCGGCGTTGTCCCCGGCATCAGCGCGGATGATGCGATCCTGCTGTGGACCGGCGGCTTATGGGATTGGATGGACCCGCACACGCTGGTCGAAGCCATGCCCGCCGTTGTCGCACGGCATCACACAGCGCGGTTAGTCTTTCTGGCGGGGCAGCACCCTGGCGCGATCCAACCGATGCGAACGCCTGCCATCGCCAGACAACGTGCGGCAGACCTGGGGTTGCTCGACACACATATCTTCTTTTACGATCAATGGGTTCCCTACGGCGAGCGAGCGAATGTCTTGCACGAAGCCGATATCGCGGTGTCGTTGCACCACAACCATCTTGAAACTGCCTATGCGGCGGTGCGGTCGCGCTTCCTCGATCATCTGTGGGCGGGACTACCGAGTATTGTCGCTGATGGTGACGCCGCCGCTGATCTGGTACGTTCACGAGGTCTGGGGCTCGTGGTGCCACCAAGCGACCGGGAGGCAACCGCTCACGCGATCGTGCGCCTCCTTGACGACGACGACCTGCGGACAGCTAGCGCCCGTCACGCGGTCGAACTCGCGCACACCTACACGTGGGACGCGGTTGCTCAACCCCTGCTGGCGTTCTGCGGCGCTCCATGGCGCAGCCAACGGTTGGCACAATCCACTGACGAACCTACGACACCTGAAACAACGGTTCAACCAGCCTTGCCCCACATGCAACGAGGAGCGAACGCGACGATGCGTCACGAACAGGAACCTTTGCTCAAACAATTGGAACAATCATGGCAGTTCGGCACGCTTCCCGCTAGCGCGGGAAGCGCGGACCGCTTACTGCATCAAGCGGTGTTACGCGTGGTGGGTCCACTTGTCGCGCAGCAGCGCGAGTTCAATGCAGCCCTCGTCAAGTTTTTGTACACCCTCCAGGATCGTGACGATCTCGATACTGTACTCAATGCGGTCATGGCACAAGTGACCGCGAACGGACGCGAAGTGTCGGCGTTGCGAGCCGATGTACAGATCCTTGGCACGGAGATCCAAGCGCTGAACAGTTATGTGCACGTGCTCAACGCAGATGCCAACACGCGCATCGACACAGTATCCGAATTCACGGGCGAGCTCAGCGCACGCCTCGACATATTGGAGCGTGATCTGCATGGACGGCTCGATACGCTGGGGGAGTTTGGCGGCGAACTCAACGACCGCCTGACACGACTGGCCTATGCAACCCAACTCCTCGATCAGGCCGTCGTCGCGGGCGACGAACTTGATCGCATCCTCGCGGAACACATTGCAACGCTCTCACACCACGACACAACTCAAGCATCGCCGTTGACCACCACACACGATGGCTCCACAGACGAAGGAGCGACCACATGACCAACGTCGTGGTGCTCGTCCTGGCCTACAACGGCGAGCATTTTCTGCGGCCTTGCCTGGACGCGCTCATGCGCCAGGACTACGCGCACGATTTCGGTGTCCTCGTCGTCGATAACGCCTCACTCGATGGCTCGGCTGGCATCGTCCGTTCGTATGCCGACGTTACCCTGATGGAAAGCGACACCAACCGGGGCTTTGCGGGGGGCAATAATGTCGGATTACGTGCCGTCTGCGACGGACGGGTTGCCGAAATCTTCGGCTTCCATCCTGAAACGGTCGTATTACTCAACCAGGACACCGAGGTCGCGCCTGATTGGCTGACACAGATCAACGCGGCATGGCAACGCCATCCACAAGCGGGCGTAATCGGCTGTAAAGCCTTCGCCGCCGATGGAACGACGTTGCAGCATGCGGGTGGTACACTTCTATGGCCGTTGGGAACGGGAACGCATCGCGGAGCGGGCGAGCCGGACCATGGACAATACGACGAGGATGCGCCGGTCGAGTTCGTAACGGGTGCCGCGCTGGCCATTCGCACGGACCTCTTAAGTACGGTCGGGTTGCTTGACGAGGGTTTCAGCCCTGCATACTATGAAGATGTAGACTACTGCTACCGAGTTCGTGCGGCTGGTTTCGACGTGATGTACGCACCTGCTGCACGGTTGCTCCATCACGAAGGCACATCACTGGTTCTGCGGAGCGCGAACCACCAGCGAATCTACCATCGCAGCCGGGTACGCTTTCTGTTGAAATGGCGCTCACTCGAACAACTGGAACAATGGGTGCCGGAGGAACGTGCCGAGATCGAGCGTTGGAGTACGAGCGATAGCCTGGCACGCAAGCAAGCCTACCTGTACGGCTTGTTAGCATTGCCCCGTCTTATGGTGGAACGCGCCAATATCAGCGAGCGCCCAGAGGCGTACGGCCGTATCGTAGACATGTTGAAGGAACTGCACGGCGTCGTGCTCCAGGAAGAATCACGCGCACGTAGCGCAGCAGGATATACGTTCGTGCATCAAGCCAAGAGGTTCAGCAAGCATGACCCAATTCGATAACCAGCCACCATCGCCACTCACAACACACGACTCTCCGGTCGACGTTGCCGCGATCATGCGCCAGGTGCGCCGACGCATCGCGGAGCGCCAAGGGCCGCAGGTCGATACTGAACTTGGTGTTACGCTGCATACCCTCAACACGCAATGGGACAAAATATATCAGCCCTTGCACCTGCCTCCGGTCGCGGGCATCCTCGGACGGGTGTGGAATGTCGTGCGCGGGCGTATACACTTCGAGGTGCGCGGCTACCTTGACCCGATGATCTATCGCCAAACCGAGTTCAATGCCGCTGCGGTGCGTGCGTTCAACAGCCTGTCACGTCGCAATCAATATGGTGCCAGCGAAGCTGAACTTGAATCCTTGCGCGATGAACTTGTGCAATTGCGCGAACGCATCAGACAGCTTGAGGAGCGGATTGGAGCATAGCGTCCTTTCGCCACCGTGGACCTGGGACGGACCGACGATCACGTTTGTGATCCCATGGTACGGCAAGGAGATCGCGGGCGGTGCTGAATACCAGTGTCGCCGGAACGCTGAAGAACTCCGCGCACGCGGCATCGCCGCCGAGGTCTTCACCACGACAGGCGGCGGCTTGATGACCGACTGGACATCACCAGCCTATGACACAGGAATATCCACGGTTAACGGCGTGCCGGTGCATCGATTTGCAGTTCGCAAACGCAACGCAGCCGTCTTCGACCGGGTACACCTGCGATTGCTGGCGGGCGAACGCTTGAGCCTGTTGGACGAGGCCGTGTTCGTACGCGAGATCGTCGGTAGCGACGACCTGGAAGACGCGGTCGAACGTGATCGTAAGGATCGTCTGTTCATCTTTATGCCATATATGTTTGGCACGACCTACTGGGGTTCACGCCGCGCCGTCGACGGCTATATGATCCCCTGCCTCCACGACGAAGGCTACACCCGCATGCACCTATACCGCCAATCGATCGAAAATGTACGCGGGCTTATTTTCAATGCTCCCGCCGAACAACGGCTCGCCCAGCGCCTGTACGCGCTCGACAGCATGCCGCAACTCCTGTTAGGCGAAGGCGTCGACGTTGGCAGCACCCCCGACGCACAGCGTTTCCGCGATCGCTATGCAGTCGAAGGTCCGTTCGTGCTGTACGCCGGAAGACGCGATATTACCAAGAACACGCCGCTGCTGCTGGAAGCGTTCCGGCACTACAACGAACAGGGTGGCACACTTCCACTGGTCTGTATCGGCGGCCCCGGCGAACCACTGCCCGCGGATCTGGTGGCGAGCGGTGCTGCCCGTGACCTGGGACGCCTGCCGGTCGAGGACATTCACGATGCCTACGCCGCTGCGACGGTGTTGTGCCAACCGTCGGTCAACGAGAGTTTTTCTCTCGTGATGATGGAAGCATGGGGCAGCGGCACGCCTGCACTGGTTCATAGCGATTGCGCCGTTACCAGTGAATTTTGCCAGATCACGGGTGGTGGGCTCCATTTTCGTACCGCGAACGAGTTCGCCGCGTGCCTCGATTGGTATGCTGAGCACCCGGACCTCGCCCGTGAAATGGGCGCGGCAGGACGCGCCTATGTAGCCCGTCATTTCACATGGGACACCATTCTTAGCCGTTTGCTGGCCTTCCTGGGAACCAGTGGCGGGTATGCTCAAAGGACAGCATCGCGATGACGCCCACTGGCAGCCACCAACCATTGACAATTCATATGATGACGGCGGCGATGTCGCCCGGCGATGCTATCGGGAACTATATCCTGGCGCTTGTGCCGATCCTACAGTCCTGGGGTTGCGAGGTGATGCTGTATGCCGATCATCCTAACGTGCGGTTTCCGGTGCCACACTACCATACCAGTGCCTATCAACCCACCGGACGCGATATCCTCTGGTTTCATTACTCAATCTACACCGATAACGTCCACTGGCTACATGACAGCACCGACTTCGTTGTGTTCGAACTCGCATAATGTCAGCCCAGCGCACCTGTTCCATGGCTACGATCCGCATATGGAATGGTTATGTAAGGAAGGCGAGCGCTTGCTCAGCACCTTCGTCTACGATGTAGATCTGGTGGTGGTTCATACCGACTACGTGCGCGACGACTTACAGCGGCGTGGCTACCGCGCGATCCACAAGCTCCCGCTGGTCGTTGACACGGCGCGGTTCACAGGTGCGGAGTCGCCCACATGGCGCCCATTGCTCGAGCACCTCGACTATTTGCTGTTCGTCGGGCGCATCGTGCCGCAAAAAGATGTTGACGCGATGCTACGGGTCTTTGCCGCGCTCCGAACGCGCCGCCCGGAAGTCAAACTGTTTCTGGTAGGATCACAGTCGCTGCCGAGCTACCTTCATGACATGCAGACGCTTGCCGACGACCTTGGAATCGCCGACGATGTGGTGTTCACCGGACCTGTAACCGAGCCGGATGTCCTGACCAGTTTCTACCGTCACGCCCGCTTCTACCTGTCGCTATCGGAATGGGAATCGTTCTGCGTGCCGATCGTCGAATCGCTTTATTTTGGCACGCCCGTCGTGGGACACAACGTACCGCCGATTCCCGAAACCATGAACGGCGGCGGGCTGATTTTGCGCGGCACGCCGAACGAGATGGCCGCACAGATCGACGATTTGTGGGACAACCAGGCCGACTATAGTCTGCTGCAAGAACATGGTCGCACTCACGCAGGCAAGTTCACGGACCAACAACTACGCCACGCACTCCTGGACGTGTTTCGAACAATTGCGAGGGGGAAGTAACGATGCGGATCGCCTTCGTCGTCCAACGCTACGGTCAGGATGTTCATGGTGGGGCCGAGATGGAGTGCCGACTATGGGCAGAACGACTGGCACCACGCCACGACGTTGCGGTCTTGACGACCTGCGCCCGCGATTATTTGACCTGGGCTGACTATTATCCGAGCGGCGTCGAGAACGTCAATGGCGTTAGCGTCCACCGCTTTCCGGTCGATGCTCCCCGTGACCTGGCAGCCTTCGACCAGTACACTCACATGATTTATGGCGGTCCACATTCCGACGCGGACGAAGAAGAATGGATGCGCCAGCAGGGACCGTATTCGTCGGCATTGTTCGATGCAATAGCGGCACGTGAAGCCGATTTCGACGTCTTCGTGTTTATGACATACCTGTATTGCACGTCCTACTTTGGCTTGCCGTTGGTGCGCCATAAAGCGGTGCTCGTGCCAACCGCCCACGACGAACCACCTTTGTATTTGCGGATGTTCCGTCACCTGTTCGCGGCACCACGCTATATGATCTTCAACACGACGACCGAGCGCACCTTTCTCAACCACGTCTTTGACATAGCCCATATTCCCGGCAGCGAAGTCGCCATTGGCGTCGATGTGGGGGCGACCACAACAGAAGAACCAACCGATACTATTCCAACGCTCTTATACATCGGGCGCGTGCATGGCTCCAAAGGTTGTGATCGACTGTACGAGCATTTCGTACGTTATCGCACCGAGCGCTCGACCGAGATTCAACTGTGGTTTGCGGGACGCCTCGACATGGAACTTCCCGACCGCCCCGATATCCGCTACCTTGGTTTTGTGAGCGAAGAAGAAAAGCAGCAGTTACTCGGCCAGTGCTCGATGTTAGTGCTGCCATCGGAGTTCGAGAGCCTATCGATCGTATGCCTGGAAGCCTGGGCCGCGGCGAGGCCGACGTTGGTCAACGGCGTCGCCGATGTGCTACGCGAGCAATCGCTGCGAAGCGATGGCGGGCTGTTCTATACAAACTATGAGGAGTTCGCGGCCTGTCTTGACCTGATGCTAGCAGATCGGGCCTTGCGGGTTCAACTTGGCAAACAAGGCCGTCGTTTCGTGCAACGTAACTACACCTGGCCCGTGATGGAAGCCCGCCTCGAAACCGCGCTCGAACGCGCCGTACAGCATATCGCCGACACAGCGGAAGCCACTCGATAAGTACACAAGAGGTCCGACGCTCGGTGTCGGTCATCGTTACACTTCGCTGGCCACCCTGCCATAGCTCGATCGCTTGAAGCAAGCAACCTCGTCAACGAATGCTCGAATGAAAACTCATTCCCGCTCGAAATGGCCCAGCGCGCCTTGGGTCTGCGGTTCGGGGAGGTGCAGTTCATCTTTCCCGATTGGTACATCGACACAATACAAGCGAGCGAGACCATTCTGACTGAAGCCCTTATCAAGTCGTACATTTGAGTCGTTGATCCTGCATTCATTGATACCTGGTCCAGCCGAACTACACTCCATTCACCTACCTCGTAGCTCATTCTAACGCGAGGCTCCTGCCCTATGGCGTTGCAGAACGCCTGATTCAGTCGTGACACGTCAGGAACGCCCATTCACACGGTACTCTCAGTTTTCACATCTCTTTTTTGCACGCGGAGTCCGCCTGCGTAGCCCAGTTCTCTACGTACAGTCATCCTGTGCGAGCCTCGATTTTGTGCAGGTTCTTTTCGAGTTAATCGCCGATTGACAGCCGCTATTACGATGGGGTATGATAAGATGGCCTATCAATATTGCATAGCACAGCCATCTGTTATGGTTGAACCTACATATCTACCGAATTGCATTTATAACTCGGCTATATAAGTGCTTTTGGTAGTTTTAGCATATGGCTATCGAATGCCATATATTCCTCATGACACTAACAAAAAAACGTACATTCCCCAGCATTTTTATTCAATTATTCCTGATTACGATATGTAATGTCGTAATCCTTAGTGTTGTCTATTCTCGTTCTTTTTTTGAGCAACAGGATATTGGCTCATCTACAACTCTTACTGGCCTGAACAGCCCCGAAGAAAACGAACATTTTTCATTTGCATATACTTCAGGATCGTCAACGCTATTTTTACCGCAAGCTGGCAACGGAACATTTATAGCCAACATCCGACTAGGTTCTAATTCTCAGAAAATACCACTATATGCATCTGTAGGGACATCGGTGCATCAGGTAACTCTGAATCCGGACAGCGTACGAGTTTATCATGTGTTATTACCACCTACAGGTGATTCTCGTTTTCGACTATATATCAATAGCACAACGTTTCACCTAGAATCAGATCCTCGAGATCTTGGCATATACCTAGACTGGCTATCGATCGAATCAACACAGACAAATGTCCCACTAAGCTCCTTTATACTGACTTCAATACTATTAGTATTATTTTCGCATTTTGCCCAATCATTGAACAACTATAAAGTGAAAACAGCATGTACTATATTATGTGTTATCTTATATTTCTTGTCATTGGTATTTTTTCGTAACAGCAGTATATCTATAAACATCCTTCTCTCCATAGCAATCGCTTCCATCGCAACTTCATTTGTATTCATACGCATTAGCAACGAGTCATTCAATTATCCAAATACTGGTATTTACTTATTGCTTTTATATTGGAAATTTTCGCTCTTGGGCATAGCAGCATTTGCGATAATCTTCTCAGAAGATGTTTATTATACTGGGCGACATATCACAATATTTGGGAGTATAGACGACCAACTCATATCATGGTCACAAATCTTGAGCACTTCCTGGTTCCATTGGGACACAGGCTTCTACCAAGATATCGCAAAAAATGGGTATAAAATAACTGGTCAGTGGCCAACTATAGCATTTTTCCCCCTATATCCCATAGTCGTTCGATGTATCATGTATGCGTTTGGCCTAGGTTTTCAGAGTGCAGCTTTAATTATTTCACATATAGCCTTATTTATAACATCTACCCTGTTATATCAAATTGTCTCGCAGTTGCGTAACGATAATATCGCCTATCGTACCATCATGTTCCTGCTCGCCTTCCCGACGTCATTTTTCTTTGTAACAGCCTATACGGAGTCGCTTGCATTAATGCTCTTAGTTTGTTCGGTATGGGCGATACAGCGGCAGCAGTGGTGGGTCGCTGGTACGGCTGGTTTTTTCCTTGCCTTGACGCGCCTACCAGGGATTTTAATCGCTCCAATAATGGCATTCGCCTATCTGCAAACATATCAGTTTCAATGGAAGGCATTGACAAGACCGAGTATTTTCTCAATTGTTCTGCCCCCTGCTGGCCTTGCTTTATTCATGCTGTATCAGTGGTGGCAGTTCGACACTCCAGTCGCCTTCATGATCGCACAACGAGCGTGGGAGAACCAGCTCCAGCCGCCTTGGGCTATGCCATATGAACTATTGATGACGCTCACTTCTACTGACTGGCCTATGAAGGTGTTACAATCAAGTATATGGCTCGGATTTATCCTACTGACGATTTTAGCATTTCGGAAATTGCCAATCATATACGGTCTAGTAATGCTTCTGTTTTTGACCCCGCCCTATCTAAGTAGCTGGAACGAAAGTTTGCCTCGTTATGTTCTTATGGCATTTCCAGGGTTTATCATACTAGGGATTATCACAGAAAAAGTATGGGTTAAAACAATCTTATTGAATGTGATGCTCGCCATATTATACACATGTACATTGTTATTTATTAATGATTTTTGGATATCGTAAATACACAGGATACTATGTACGACCTATCCTTGTTCTTCCTAAATTATTCCGCACACCACGCACAATGACCCAACGTATATCTAAGGCCTTCCTAAGTATTGGACCACTATATATTATTTGGATTATAACACTCTGGATAACATGTGCTTTTGGCATATGGCAAAGCAGTCTAGTGTATACCTACGCAAGTAAAGTTTTTACTGATGGGATGACCTTTGATCACGACAGATTCTTGTGGAATGTATTTATTGGAAGTTGGATACGATGGGATAGTATCCATTATCAGGACATTGCGACACGAGGGTATTTATTCCACGATGAACAATGGCCTAACATAGCATTTTTCCCTCTTTACCCATTGCTTGTTAAAGCACTATCATTCATCACAAATATAAATAGCGAAGTGTCAGCAATAGCTGTTTCACAATTTGCCATGCTGGTGGCTCTTCTATTCCTGTATGACCTCGTAAGCTCGGAGATCAGCCATACTATTGCACGCCGTTCAGTTATACTGCTTCTCACGTTTCCGACATCATTCTTCTTTATAGCTGGATACAGCGAATCACTCGCACTTGTTCTCGCTGTCATCGTACTTTGGGCAATACGTAAGCAAAAATGGTGGCTTGCCGGAATCGTTGGGTTTGCTCTCACGTTGACACGCTTACCTGGAGTTTTTATAACGCCGGTACTGCTAGTAGAGTATCTTACACATCATAAATGGGACTGGAAGAAGTTAAAACATCGTTCTGCCATCAGTATATTCTTACCTCCATTAGGAATTATTCTATTCATGTCATACCAATGGTGGCGATTCGGAACACCATTTGCATTCATTGCTGCTCAGCAGAGTTGGGAAGGCAACAGAATCAGTCCGCCATGGATCATCCCCATAGCATTAATGTACAGATATTATAGCGCACTCGATTGGCCATTGACTACGTTTTATGTAATAACGTGGATCGGTTGTATCTTTCTTATCGTCGTAACCTTCAAAAGAATCTCGTTGACGTATGGATTATTCACTCTTTGCCTTATCTTCCCAGCATATATCACAAGCTGGCATCGAAGCCTTCCTCGTCACATACTTATTGGATTTCCTATATTTATTGGTCTTGCTTTACTTCTCGATAGACCATGGTTACGTCACTTTGTAATGCTTCTATTCGGCATCTTCTTGATCGCGTGTACAGTCCTCTTTACCAACGCTTTTTGGATTGCCTGACGTTGAAGTATCCAGCACGTCTCTTGTTCAGCCAGGTATACGGTACTATAGTCCTTTTACACGTAGCCTCAAGCATCATGCGGTCATCTGTTCCTGCTATCCTAGAGAAATGCGAGCCTTTTACGGTACAATCCTAATACCAGCAGCCACACAAACAAAACCATGGGTATTCAAAAGAAAGGACATTGGAACCATGAAGAGGAATAACTGTGTACCCCTTATCCTTCTTGCGTTCTTGGGCAGTATCCTGCTCATTCATCCATCACCGACGCAAGCGTACGAAGCACGCCAACGACCAAGATTTCCTGTAGTGTTATCTGGCGCCCGTATACTGTTTAGCCCCCCTACACTTGCCGATCTCGATCTGGATGGTCAACTTGATATCGTCGTAGGTGGAGTTGACGGCGTCGTATATGCCGTTCGTCATGACGGGTCCCTTCGATGGTCATACGATATAAGCCCCGTCATCAACAGGGCGGCACAAAACATTTCAGGGCTAAAACATTCAACGAAACTTGTTCCTATTCGCTCCTCTCCCGCCGTTGCCGATGTAACTGGCGATGGCATTCCGGAAGTGATCGTCACAGGCGGTGATGTTTTTTCGAATCCAACCCATGGAGGTATTGTCGTCCTAAATCGAGATGGAAAGCTTCTGCCTGGATGGCCAAAAATATCTCGAGATCTTGGCGGTGTCGACAATGCCGGAACTAATGGTCAACCAGATGGGTACGCCGATGGCATTGCGACATCTCCGTCAGTTGGGGACATTGATGGCGATGGTCGCGTCGAAATTGTTTATGGTGCATTTGATCAACATGTCTATGCTCGTCATAGTGATGGCACATTATTACCAAATTGGCCACAATTTGTCCTCGATACCGTTTGGTCCTCACCTGCGCTCGCGGATCTTAATGGTGACGGCCGCCTGGATGTCATTATTGGCGTTGATAGCCACTATTATCGAGGCATAGAGCGTTACACTGAAGATGGTGGAGACTTATACGCATTCAATGGGAATGGCAGCATCCTATGGATCAAGCATCAAGATGAGATAATTGAGTCGTCAGCAGCGGTTGCAGATGTGAACGACGACGGACGACCCGAAATATTCATTGGAACAGGCGAGTACCGATCAATAAGCGAAGGAAAGCCATATGGTCGGTATTTTACAGCGTATAACCATGACGGCAGCATACGCTGGCGTCAGAACCTCCCGAAACAAGTCATTGGTTCTCCTGCTATTGGCGATATAAATGGAGATGGTCGGCTTGAAGTTGTTGTCGGCGTCGTCAACGGCGAAGTATATGCATTCGATGGTTCTTCCGGAGCCGTCTTGTGGCATACACTCGCACGAGATATTTTCAACAACCAATACTTACCTGATCCTGAAGTAACCAGTCCCATGCTTGGCGATTATGATGGCGATGGAATCGATGACGTTTTTATTGCCCTGGCATGGGATGTTGTCGTCATGCGTGGTAAAACAGGAACACAACTGACGGCGACCAGTAACCTTGACCCAGACCGTCCCTCATTCTATGGCTCGTATAGCATCACGCCTCCAGCCATTGGTGATATCGACGGTAATGGCAAGCTCGACGTTATTTCGGCATCGGGCAATGGCCCATCGAACAACCCTGGAAAGGCGCAGATCAATGCCTGGGAGTTGCCGAATAGCACACTAAAGGCATCCTGGCCCATGTTTCGCGGGAACGCCCAACATACGGGCGTATTACGCGTGCCATCGCTCAGGCCATCACAAACATCAATAGATCTTCTGGTTCAACAAGGCGTACAACGCACCACTCGTATCACGTTTGCCGAGAATTGGACCGTCACAGAAAATGATCCACAGGGTATCGTTTCACTCAATCGTAAGAGCGGAAATAAAAGCGATCCGCTTCTTGTGACGATTCAATCACCACGAAAAAATGGCACCGTGTCAGCGTCCATCACCGTACGCTCACCCGGCGCGAAGGACGTCGTGATCCCGATCACGGTTGAAACAGTCAGTCGGTTACGCTATGTATACGCACCATTCACCAGGCGATAAATAGTTGCTTCGCAAACGTTCCTGGCGCTCAGTGCGCCAGGAACGTTTGCGTTTATACGAGCGAAGCCCGCAACGCGCCAGAGTGCTGGCGCGTTGCGGGCTTCGTTAGATTGCTGTGTCGCACGGATTCCGTGGCTTCCGCTGCTCAATAGCCTGAGAGCACGATTCTTGTTCGTTCCACTCTATCGCCTTTCCTGGCACCCTCGTCCTTGCACTCTCCGCTGCTCGTATTTGGTATTCAGCTTCATCGCGATAGGTTGTTCACATTGCAGGATATGCTTATGGTCGGGCTCGACCTAAGCATATCCTGCTTCACCTAAGCGGACATTCTGTTCGGCAACGGCGTCTGATTAGGCTGAATGGCGTATCATTGCACCGTTTATAATCAGGGTATACCGAATGGACGGCAAATCGGGAGCAACATCCGTGACTCGATCGTGGAAACCAGTTGCCGACATGACAGGACGGGCCGTTCTGTTACTGATGGGCATCGTCATACTGCTCTATTTCGTGTATGGCCCGAACACCACCCGCTTGCAAGGCGCGGGTGATGTATGGCTGTATCAGGATTATGCCAAGAAGTTGCTTGGCGAACCACCACAATTACCGCGAGAATACCCACCACTCTCGGCGCTGCTATTCGTCGTACCACAATACTTGCACCCTGAAAACTATATGCTGGGCTGGGTGGTGTGGGCGGCGCTAGCGATGTGGTTGACCATGGTCACGATCGATCGCGTCAACGGTGGCGGCTTCTGGATGTTCTTACTGGTTGCGCTCGGCGCGTGGGGGACTGCCGCCTTCCGCTTCGACATCTTCATCGTACTGGTGACGACGCTGGCATTCGCTGCCGGAACACGCAAGCGTTGGGTGTTCGCGCAACTATTGTTGGCGCTGGGCATTGCCCTCAAACTCTATCCACTTATCCTGATGCCTGTCGTCGTACTATGGCAATGGCGCACGACGCGCCGCTTGCCGATCAGCGCTGCGCTGGCAGGCGCGGCGGGTCTGCTCATCGCCATCGGAAGTATGTGGGCTATCGATCCCACTCAACTGCGTGGATTGTTGGCCTACCATGGTCAACGACCGTTGGAGGTCGAATCATTGGGAGCCAGCATCGGCTGGCTGCTCGATCCTCAAGCGGCGAAGGTCGATTTCTCGTTTGGCTCGTTCAACCTGTTTACCCCATCTGATGCCGTATTGATCCCACTGCTGAGCGGCTTCACCATCGTGCTGTTGCTGCTGCTGTACGGTTGGTTCTTCATGGACCGCATCGGTCCAGCAACAGCCTGGGCACTCACGATGCTGATTTCGATTGGCACAAGCAAGGTTTTTTCCACACAGTATCTCCTGTGGGTGCTGCCGTTCGTCGTACTCGCCGCCAGCGAGTTCCGCGTCAGCCGTTGGCGCTGGAGCCACTACGGTATATGGGTATTGATAGCGGCGCTGACTGGCGTGATCTATCCATGGGGATTTCAGCAAATCCTATGAGGTTTTTGCGACTGGGATCATGCCAGCGTGGCTGATCCTTGTTATCACCATCCGTAATGTGCTGTGGGTACTCGCCTGTGTCATACTGCTACAAGCTCGTATGCTGCGCGGCGAAAAGGCAGTCGAGGACGACGCGGCCACAATCAATCAAGCCGATAGGCCGCGCTCGACCATCACCACATAAACGCTGATTCTATTCATTCGGAGGGCTCGTGCTCCATTATCGCCAACATGATGACCCATCTAGCAGTCACCAGCAGATCGCGAACCTGATTCGCCGTATCAAGCGTGGTCCAATCCTGGACGTAGGAGCCGCGCAAGGGTTCCTCGGACAAATCTTTCACGGCTCCGATTTTGTGATCGATGCCGTTGAGGCGAATCCGGTGTGGGCCGACCACGCCCGAACCTATTACCGAGAGGTTTGGGCACAGATGATCGAGGACGCCCCAATCCCCCACGCCACGTATCCGGTGATCGTGTGCGGTGATGTGCTGGAACATACCGCCGATCCGGTTGGGGTGCTCGAGCAACTGAAGCAAAGCGGCACGCCTGACGCCGTGTTCATCGTTTCGCTGCCAAACGTCGCCCATATCGCCGTGCGCTTGATGTTGTTGCTGGGCCAGTTTCCACGCATGGAACGCGGTATCCTTGATCGCACCCATCTTCATTTCTACACACGCAGCACTGCCCACGATACGTTGCGGGAGGCCGGATTGGTGCCACTACGCACACGCCCAACTCCCTTCCCGGTGGAAGAACTATGGCGTTCGGGCAAAGGAACATTGGGCTTCCGCATCGTGGTGGGCCTACAAAAGTTGGCGTTGCTGGTCGCGCCAACGCTATTTGCATGGCAGTGGATCATCCTGGCTCAACATGAGGGTGGCACGACGCCACAACCAGATGCCTGAGCGTGGCCTGTTTATCGTCGACGAGATCGGCGCGGACCCACCGATGGACGTAATCGCACGTGCATTGGAGCAGGGTCAGGGTATGCTCGGGTCGCTCAGCCCGACCACACACGTCGCGTTACGCGACCCGTATCTGCGCGAACAACTTGTAGCCCTGCATGCTACCTGGGAGATTCGTCCACAGCCGCAGAGCGTGATCGGACGCATCCGATCACGGCTGGCGTGGTTGCTGCTTGGTCCGGAACTGGCACAAAGTAATCGCGCCAACGCGTCGCTGGTCCGTATCATCGATAGCCTGGTCGTCCATTTGGACGAAGAACGTGCGGCACGCCGCCGCCTGGAAGAACACCTGGCACACGAGCGTACCACTGACCACTAAAAGACGAGCACCACGATACCAATCAGAGGATATCCAAGAGTGATCGCCGAGGACCAACAATCAAGGGAAGCCCTATGTATATCATGCGCTATGTGCCAGCCACCTAGGTCCGTCCTATGACCGCTCTGGTATGGCATTCAACTTTCGCCACGCTGACCGGCTACAGCGGTTCCGCGGTACGCTTCGTTCTCGGACTCGACGAGCGTGGCACCGCCGTGCGCCCGTTGTATCTCTATGGCGCCGATCAGGACGAATACATTGCGGCGGGACATCTTCATCCGCGCATTCAAGCGTTGCAAGCCGCGCCGGTGCGTCTGGACGTTCCGCAGGTGGTATACGCGCCCGGTGATCGTTTCAGTAAAAACAGCGGAGCCTACCGCATCGGCTACACTATGGTCGAGGTCGATCGTATGGTGCCGTCATGGGTTACGCAATCCAATCAAATGGACGAGGTATGGACGCCTTCGCAATGGGGAGCCGACGTATTGACGGCCAGTGGTGTCAAACGTCCGATCGTCGTCGTGCCGCTCGGCGTCGATCCGACCCACTTTCATCCCGGCACTCACCGTACCACACTGGGCGAACGCACAGTGTTTCTGTCGGTCTTTGACTGGGGTATGCGTAAGGGATGGGACGTGTTGTTGCGTGCATATCGCGCAGCCTTTAGCGCCGATGATCCGGTGCTGCTGGTGTTAAAGGTCGATTGCACCGTTCCCGATGCCGCATCCCGTTGCCGCGCTTGCGCAAGCGCTGCCTGACGACGCGCCACCCGTCGCGCTGATCTATAACCAGCCGCTAGCCGTCCACCAACTCGCCGACCTGTATCGGAGCGCCGATTGCTTCGTGCTACCGACACGAGGCGAAGGTTGGGGAATGCCGATTTTGGAAGCGATGGCATGTGGTACGCCCGCGATCGCGACCGATTGGAGCGCCCAGACAACGTTCCTGAACGCCGACAACGGCTATCCACTGCGTTCGCGTGGTCTGGTCACGGCGGAAGCATCCCATCCCTACTACCGCGATGCCCGCTGGGCTGACCCCGATGAAACGATGCTGGTAGAATTGTTACGGCATGTCGCCGCACAGCCAGAAGAACGCCAACGTAAAGGCATCCGTGCTGCCCAGGACGCAACACAATGGACATGGGCGCATGGATTGGACATCATCGAACAACGTATGCGCATGATCGGGGCATGACAATGAAACCTCGCGTCTCCATACTGGGGTACACATCGTGCGAATAGCCATACTCGCGATCTATGTGCGCGGCGCGGATGCAGTCGGACTACAATTAATCCACTGGACCAGACTGCTTCAAGAAGCAGGGCATATGGTCGAACTCTACGTTGAGTCGATCGGCAACGACGTGCCGCAGAACGTTGTGGACGTGACCCAGACAGTGGACGGCGCGACGTTCCATCGCAGTCAATATTGGCATGCTGTCCAATCCGCCGACCTCGTGATCTGCGATTATCCAGCCTATTATGCCCTCGCGGAATCCCTGCGTCTGCTGACCGCACCCCCGATCCTGTGGAGCTACCATGGTGTGTCGCCACCCGACCGCTGGCAGGATGACGCCGCGCGCCAGTACCTTGCGATGTCGCGACGACGCACCGGACTGGTACATTTCGCCAGCCTCGCGACCACGCGTAGCGCATGGACCCGTGAGGAACTCCATACCTTGACCGGATTCCCCCGCGACCGCATCGTCGTGATGCCCTGCATCGTTCCCACGCCGCCGGATACGCAGGAAGCGGTGTCAACACCACCCTACATTCTGCATGTCGGACGCGTTGCTGCCCACAAACGTCCTGAAATGCTCCTGGAAGCCCTTGCGGTGGTACGCCGCAGCGTCCCCGACGCACAACTGGTGCTAGCGGGCGATGCTCGGGGACCATCACACGCACCCGTCGTCCAACAACTCCAGCGTCGTTCCGTCGAGCTAGGCATCGCCGAGGCGGTGCGCTATACGGGCAGCGTCGAACAGGCACAACTGGAAAGCCTGTATCGCGGTGCCACCGTCGTCGTCAGCGCCAGCGCTCACGAGGGATTTTGCGTGCCGGTAATCGAAGCCATGGCACGCGGCGTTCCGGTGGTCGTGACTGCCACCGCCGCCTTGCCGGAAACAGTAGCAGATGCTGGCATCGTCGTAGCGGACGATATCGAGGCACTAGCAGAGGGCATCGTGAGCGTGTTCGACGACCAGACACTCCGCACGGCAGTAATCAAGCGCGGGCAGCAGCGGGCACACCTATTCCAGAGCGACATCGTTCGCGACCAATTACTCGCCCTGGTTGAGCGAGCCGCAGCAACACCGAATCGTAACCATCCCGCCCCACGCCTGCGCCAACTAGTCGATCTATCACATCTACACACGTTTGCGGAAGTGGCGGCATTACCAGCGACAGGAGGCCGTAATCCGGTGAGCCGCGTCGCCGCCTATGTACGTGCATGGTTCCAGTCCGACCTGCGCCGACAGTTCGACGAACTACAACAACGCCAGGTCGCTTTCAACCGGCAGGTCGCCACGAGCCTGATCGAAGTTGACGAGTGGAGCGCCGAAGCGAGCGAGCGACAGGCGGCCACCACCTATCACGACACCACCACATGAAACAGCTTGCAACATACCCACGCTCAATGCCTCGCCTGGTAGTCGCCTTACTCGCCGGAGTGCTATGGTTCGCCGCTCTTTTGTTAACCAGCGGCGACGTCGTGCTATGGGGCTTCGCCAATATCCCCCAACTTCTGCTGGTCGGGATGGTCGGCACGTTTGTCTTCGTCATACCGGGCCTCGCCGTGCTACGCTGGTTGTGGGCTGGGATTCCAGTCGCGTTGCCCGAACGCTTCGCGATGGCCTGTGGCATCGGCCTGGCGATCCCGTCGCTGCTGCTTGAACTCGTCCACCTCGTTCAGATTCCGTGGTCGATGCCGCTCACCATCATGTATGTGGCTCTGTCCTGTGGTGCGCTCGTGTGGGGTAGGTCATGGCGCTCGGTTAGGCTCGCCCGCCCATCCACCATTTCGACCCATCTGCTGCTGTTCATCGGCACACTCCTGGTCGCGTTCATAGCGCGTCTGTACATCGTGCGCGGGTTACCAGTCGGCATGTGGGGCGATTCATACCAACATACGATGATCGCTCAATTGCTGGTCGATAATGGGGGCCTATTTACATCCTGGCAGCCGTATGCACCACTTCGCACATTTACCTATCACTTCGGCTTTCACGCGGATGTAGCCTTCTTCCACTGGCTCAGCGGCGTCGACGTACCGCGCAGTCTGGTCTACACGGGTCAACTGCTTGGTGTCGCCACGCTGCCGACGATGTACCTGCTGGGGCGTCGGCTCAGCGGCAATCGTATGGTCGGGCTATGGGCTATGGTACTCGTGGGCTTCGTCAACACACAGCCTCTGTATTATGTAAACTGGGGTCGCTATACACAACTGACGGGGCAGGTCGTGTTGCCAGTGCTGATCGTATGCTGGATGGTAGTGCTGGAAGCGCCGCAACGTTCGTGGCGTCCGATCGTGCTGGCAACGCTCATCACCGCCTGTTTAGCTCTGATCCACTACATCGTGGTGCTGTTCGCAGTTTTGTTCCTGGGCGCGTACGTTATCGGCCTGCTCGTTCGCGATCCGCGGTGGTCGGCGGTGCGCGAGATCGCTCTCCGTAGCGTGGCGATCGTCGCTCCCGCCGTGCTGCTCGCCGCACCCTGGTTATGGAATACCCTCAACGGCTACCTGTTGCAGATCGCCAACAATTTCGTCACCGAAAAAGCCGGAAACGCGTATATCGCCGAACGAGCGACGCTGCAAGCGGTCGCACCCTTCTACCTCAAAACATGGCTGATCGCATGCGCTGTCGCCGGCACCATAGCATCGCTGGCGCGCCGTCAGTGGCGTATGATACTGTTGCTGGTCTGGGGTCAATTCCTGATCGTGCTGGTGGTACCGCAGGTCGTAGGGCTACCAGGGGCGGGCATCGTCGTCTGGTTCACGGTATATATCGCGCTGTATCTCGTCGCGCTGCCGCTGGCAGCCTATCCGTTTGGGTTGCTCGAAACGTGGCTTGCCCGCTGGCGTCCACAGGGTATAGCGGTTGCTGCGGCACTGGTGCTGATCGCGGCGACCGCGTGGGGTGTTGGTTGGCAACGGAACATACTCGCCCCTGAGAACCAACTCTTTTCGCCCGCTGACGAGCCGGCAATGGCATGGATCAGGGAAAACACCGCTCCTGATGCGTTGTTCCTGGTCAATATGCTCCCGGCCTATGCCGACACCTTGCTGGCAGGATCGGATGGAGGATGGTGGATTCCGCTCCTCACCGAACGTCGCTCGACGCTGCCACCACTCACCTACGGTAGTGAACAGGCCGAAGATGCGACCTTCACCGAACGCACTAATGGATTCGCAGCAGCATTGCGCGAACACCCGCTGCCATCGGAAGAAGGAATTCGGTTATGTCGCGAGGCCGGAATTGACTATATCTACGTGGGTGGAGGCAAGCACACCGGGCAGAGCGCGCCCTTCGACCTCAGCATGTTCCGTGATAACGCGGCATTCCGCATCGTATACGACCGCGATAGCATCGCTATCGTCGCGCTAGACTGAGCCTACCAGAGACAGTTATACGCCACAAGTATGGCTTCGTAGTCTGGATCAGTCCAGGCGTTGAGGCGATGGCAGTTTCCACGATCCGCGAGCAACGCTTCGAGGCGCGGGAAGTAGTGCTCGTGGAGGATCAGATAATCAGGATGGTAGACCTGTGCTGACCATATCGCCGTATCTTCATAGCTGGTTGTGGGACTAAAGTGTGCTGCCGTATCCGGTTGTAATAGTCCCGCGAAGTCGATGATACGACGCTCCGCATAGTAGCCAATAATGCCGACCTCCAACGCTCCGATGGTCGCATCTGCCTCGGTGTTGTCGCGAAGCCACGTCCCGACTTCGTGATAGATATGTAGTCGCCCGTTCTGAACACGGTGATAGGCTAGATACGAATAGACTTGCCCCATGAGCACCACTACCGTGATCGCTGCCGCGATGCGCCTGCTCTTGGGCTTGCGCCCCATCACAAAGACCGCTTCGATGCCAAGGGCGATCAGGACGCTTATGCCCATGACCAGCGGCGCGTAATACCAACCGTAGCGTGTCACGCCGAGCAGTACATAGGCGACGGTATACGCCACGATCCAACCCAGCACCAGCAGACTACGCTGGAAACGTACAAACACCGCGATCGCGCCTAGCACCGCACAGGCGAGGTGAGGCCACAGCCACGCAACCGTCCAATAGTGAACAAAAAACAGCCCAATGCCTTTGGCGAAGCTATCGCTTTGCGGCATGAGTGCTTGTTGTCGTTTGACTGTCAGCGTCACAGGTAGGGGAGAACCATAATAGGCGGTGGCAAAGACGACCCATGGCACCAGCAACATACAGTAGGTCAGGATGGCGCGCCAGGGTGGGAAGCGACGGCGCACCACCACTCCGTAGGCGACGACCATCGCCACCGCCAGCACGGCGTCCAAACGAGTCAGCGTCGCGACGGCGAACAGCACCGCCGCGCCAGTCCAACGCTCGCGCTCGGATAGCAGCATCGCCCACAAGATTACCGCGAGGCTGAACGGGGTTTCCAGGCCTATCGTCACCAACAGGAGCGAAGAAAGCGGGTACATCACGAGGGCGACCCCCGCCGCAAATGACCACCCCCAGCGTTGCAGCAACGCCCATAGCGCCCAGGCTCCTGCGCCCAGGCTAAAGCAACTGATTGTATTACTCACCCAGGGGATATCGAGCCCCACGACCTTGAAGATAGCCAGCAGCATCGCGTACAACGGCGTCGTGGTACTCAGGATCCGGTCGCCCAGGTTATACACCAGGCCATTTCCGGTGGCGAGATTATGCGCGTAGCGGTAGGTTATGAACGGATCATCAGACCCTCGCCCACCAAACATTGCGACCAGTAGGAACGAAACGCCAACACACCAAAGCGTGGCGAAGAACGCAGGGTTCCCGCGCCGAACGAGGCCGAGTAAGCCGGATAGATCTCGCGCTTGTGTATCTTGGATGGAATACTTATCGATCACTATTCGCGTACATTTCACTATGCAAGCACCGAACAGGCGATACCTGTCCGGTGCTTCCTAAATGGACCCTTGACCCCGAAAATTGAAGACCTAGGGAACAGTGACATAGGTTGTGCGCGATGTTGCGGGCAGCGTCACGGTGCCGTTAATGTTCTGACAATCGATCCTGGCACCGGCACGATCCGTACAGCGTGGAGTGCTGCCGACCGGAACTGGAATTGTTGCGGTTTTTCCGCCCTGGTCCGACCAGAAGATCGTCACGCTCAGCCCGACGTTCTGGAAACGGTAACCTTCGACATCACTCTGCTGATTGGCTAGTGCTCCCACATACTGACCACCGCCAAGCAACGAGCGAGCGTGTTTGAAAGCATCATAAACAGGTCGCGTGGTGCTCGAATTGGGTTCTACCATCGCCGTCGAATAGAAACGGTCGCTATCGAGCAGGTACCAGATGACCGCATTAATACGGTCGCGAGACGCACGCGCCATCAGGCGACCGACCATATTACCTTGCGCGTCATGGCACGCAGCAAGCTTGTCAGCACCGACGCGGCACAACAACGCGCTTTCGGTGTTGTACATGGGCTTTTCCGCAACACCATAGCGTTGCATGAGCTCACGCAAGTATGGCACCTTCCAGTCGATTGCGCCTGGACCGATGTTGGACACACCATCAGGTGTTGGAACTTCATTCGTATAATTGTAATAGTGGTGGTAATTTAGAATGTCGAATGAGGAGCCGGCACCCGTGGCAAAAACACCCTCGATAAAGCGTCCCGAGCGATTCGCGCCCGTCGCCGCATTAAATGGGCGGTCGAGCAGCAAGCCACCGTTCAACACCTGAATCGACGAACGCACACCTTTAATCGCAGGATAGACGACCTTAAGCATGTCGCCATAGGCGCGACCACCATAGAACTCATCGTTTGCTTTACCCCAGCAGCCGAAACCACTATTCGACGGCACATCCCCAATATCGACATCAGGTTCGTTGCCGAGTTCCACATAGGTAATGTTCGGATAGCGCTGGGCAACAGCGCGTACAAACTGTGCGTACTTTTCGTAATGAGTGGCGGCGATCGGTCCACAGCGACTGCCATCTATGGTCGCCCATGCCGGGCTTCCCTGCAATATCAGAATAATACGCGGAGTAAGACTACGACGTTGCAACTGCAATAAAGCCTGGTCGAACTTGCGGGCGCTTTCCTTTGTCCAATCGTAGGCACCATCTTCAGTCGCTTGAATCTCAGCCCACTTTGGTCCGTCAAGGCGCAGCCATTCCACACCCAGGGTTTCCAGGAACGCGGCTCTGATGTCTGGCACGTCAGCCTGCACACCGAAATTCGTTACGATCGGTGAACGGTTACTGATCGATGGCAAATGCACTTTGCTCAGCGTTTCCCGCAAGACCAACGGTAAGAACACACTGTTCGCCGTGATCTGAGAAGCTTGATTCGCCAACGATGTTGTGACAACGCCAGTAATCAGGGCAACAAACAACAGCGTAGTGCAAACACTGATTGTCCGGCGTAACCTTCGATTCGTCATACGTCTCCTGAGTGAAAGCGAGGAGGAGGCTTTCAGCGACTACGACACCGCAAAGCGGCATCTACAAATAAACGAGCATGCTTTGAGCCATAGCGTGTCCATATTTTACCAGCGCTAGCTTCAAACGCACTGATTACCTGATGATGCGTGATTCGCGTTTGCGAGATAAATGCCCCATAGCTATGACGTATTTATTACATCAATGCATTAGCAACGGTAGATGGTAACAATACAACGGGACTTGTCGCAACGTGCCGGTGAGTGTCATATCGACATTAGGTGTTACCAGCAGATGTGAAGGGGGGCGATTGTTCGACCAACGCTCGAACGTGTAGCCCTGACAATCACCTGTGGCCTGAAAATAGTCGCTGACCGAAAACGCCCACCCTTTTGCTGCTTCGAGCATCACAGGCGTACGGTACACACGCCCATCCAGTTGCACCTCCATACCGGATGGTTCGGTCTGGAACGTCAACGTGACGGTATCCGGCAACAAGCGGATCGTGTGGCTACTGGTCGCGCCTTCCTGATCCTCAGCCGTTAGGGAGACTTCAAGGTACGACGCTCCCGCTGTCACCAGGTCCTCCGGCGCGGGCATGACAATGCGGAACGTACCTCCTGTGCCTACATCCCACAGGTGCGTATGTGACGTACCATGGTGTAAAACTGCTTCCCAGCGCAGCGCATCGCCCGTAAGGTCGCCATCCTCGGCGTCCGTTGCCGCGCCCTGCAGCAGAATCGCGGTTCCAGCGCGGATACGCATACCGTCGGCGGGCGCTTCGATCACCGGTAGTGGAGCGGTGTCCCCAGGCCACAACCGGATTGGCAGGGCGCGGACCGTCGCGCCACCTTCGTCGGTGACCGTGAGCGTTGCGGTGACAGGCTCCGTTTTGGTATAGAGATGTTCAGGCGCTGGTTCAGCAGAGGTTGTTCCGTCGCCAAAGTCCCACAAGTAGCGTAGCTCACCACCATCAGGATCGGCGCTGCCATGACTGGTGAACGCTACCGCCAGTGGCACAACCCCGATGCGTGGTGTTGCCTGAGCATATGCTGTTGGCGGCCGGTTGCCTTCCGCAAAGTAAATACGCCGCAGCGTGTTCGCCAGGATATCGGTGTAATATAACGCGCCGTCAGGGCCGAACGCCAGATGGGCGATGTTTCCGGCTTCACGGGTGAACAGCGTCGGTGCCGCCCCTGGTTTCTTATACCAGATGCGTTGACAGGTGTAATCGGCAAAGAAATACACACCCTGCATCGACGCCGGGAAGTTCTCGCCGCGCACAAAGTCTCCGCCAATGATGGCCGTACAGTCATCGAGACTCTTGTCCGGATTATAGCTACGCGCGTAGGAGAATAAAGGCTCCTCTACGCCCAGCGCACCAGGTTTGTTTGGTCCTTCCTGCATAGGCCAGCCGTAGTTTCGTCCCACACCGACGAGGTTCAGTTCCTCATACGTCTGCCAACCCACATCGCCGACATACAACATCTCAGAGTCGGGTGCAAACGTAAAGCGGAACGGATTACGAAGACCATAGGCCCACACACGGTTGCGCTGAACACTATTACCAGGAGCGTGGAAGGGATTATCCATCAACCCGAGGCCCGTTTCTGGATCAACTCGCAGGATTTTGCCGTGCGGCGAATCCAGGTCCTGCGCGGTTTCTGAACGTCCAACATCGCCTACCGATATATACAGGGTTCCATCGTCGCCAAATTGCAGGTCGCCACCGTTATGATTGGACGTTGTATCCACATTGATGTCGTCAATCAGAATCTGCTCACTTTGCAATAGAGCCTGATCGCCCTCCATACGAAAGCGTGACACGCGGTTGTGCAGGACACCCTGGTAGTTCAGGCTCCTGGTTCCAACAGTGTAGTACACGTAGATATAGGGCTGGGTCGAGAAATTGGGATCGACGGCAATGCCCAGAAGTCCGGCATCATACATGCGCGTCACGGCGATATTGACGACCGGTGATGCCCGCAGTTGCTCACCCTGAACCATCCTGATGGAACCGAACTTTTCGCCAACCAGCATGCGTCCATCCGGTAACCACACAATCGCGATCGGACGGTTGAAGCCAGTAATCGGCGTGCCCTCGACAAAGCCATCCGGCAACTTGGACACCTGAACGGCGTTTGTACGCATGACGGCAGCAGAGGCGAGGGTCGTAAGCGTAGCGATGACCAAAACAACACGGCGCATCGGCGTATCCTGCATCGTGGCAGTTAAGCGGCCAAGTCCAAACTTTATACGAATCCCGGTATGTGTTTAGCCAAACATACGACGGGATTCACGTCAAACGTCCCGGCGCTCAACCGCTGGTCGTCGGCTGCGCGGTGTATTGATCGAACCAGTCAAGGATATGGTGCATACGCCGCACGCGGCGACGCGGCGCTCCCGAACGCGACAATCCGTGGCCTTCGAGCGGAAATCGCACGAATTTCACTGGAACGCCCATACAGACCAGCGCCGTATACCACTGCTCGGATTGCTCCATCGGGCATCGATGATCGCCTTCTTGCGCGAAAATCATCGTCGGCGTGCGCACATTCTTGACGTAGCGCAATGGCGACTTCGACATCAAGAATTCCTCATCTTCCCATGGCATAACACCCATCTCGTCGCCACCAAACTCGACACCGATATCAGACGTACCGACGAACGATACCCAATTGGTGATCGAGCGCTGGGTACATGCGGCGACAAAACGATCAGTATGCGAGATCGCCCAGTTCGTCAGGAAACCGCCATACGAGCCGCCCATGACGCTGATGCGCGTTGGATCGGCCCACGGTAACGCTTCGGCAACGTCGGCGGCCGCCATCAGATCCTCGAAGTCCTTTTCACCATAGTGATGGCGTACAGCATCGGTAAATACCTCACCGTAGGAGCGAGACCCACGCGGATTGAAGTACATCACGCCATATCCTCGCGCCGCCAGCACCTGAAACTCGTGGAAGAACGAATTACCATAGTCGAAATGTGGCCCACCATGGATGTACAGGATCAGCGGGTAGCGCTTGCCTTCCTCGAACGGCATTGGCTTGAGGATCCAGCCCTGTACATCCCAGTCGTCCGCGCCCGTGAAATTGAGCGGTTCGGGCAGGCTGACTTCATATGTACCGAAGATATGATCAGCGGCGTGCGAACGTCGGGCGACGCGATGCCCGTCACTGGTCATGGTGAAGACTTCCGCCATGCGAGCGTTCGACTCACCGCTGAATGCGATCGTTCCGTTCGCCGCAGTGAACCCGATCAGCGACATACCCGACGTATTGATCTGTTCCACCGCACCACCGTTCGCACCCACGCGGTAGAGCCCACAACGCCCGTGGTCAGTCGCCACAAACAGCACTCCATCGTCGTCCCATACGGGACGCTCCGAATGCGATCCGGCGTGCGAGTCCGAGGCGATCGAGCATCCCACCGAGCGGTCGAGTTCATCGCTCAAACAGCGGGGGTCGCCCTCCGCGATATCGATCACCCAGACGCCGACGTTCGTGGCATTGCCGCGCCGTTTGTCATGTCCCAGAAACAACAGGCGCTGGCCGTCAGCGTGCCAGACTGGATAGCTCGTCGGACCAACCGAATGCGTGAGTTGGCGAACGCTTGCATCGCCCAGATCTAGAAGGAAAATATCCGAGGTGTATTGCCGTTCGTGTTCGGGACGTGCCGTCGAAACGAACGCAATCGTGCCGCCCTGCGGCGACCAGGCCACGTTCTGGACGTTGCCCTGGCATTCCGTTAGCTGACGCAAACCAGAACCGTCATGTTCGACCTGCCACAGTTGGGGACGACGGGGACCAAGCAACCCCACACCGTCTGCCTTGATCGGCAAGCGTCCGTCGAAGACCTGTTCATCGTGTTGGTCATCGATCTCACGTTCTTGCGGTGTTTTGTGGCCCGTCGAAACAACGCAAAAGGCGACACCCGCCGGATGCCAGCCATATTCACGCACACCCTCCGACAGCGTCGCGGTTTTGGTGATGGCGCGTGCCTCGCCACCATCGAGTTCCAGCACAAACAGTTGCGCTCGCTGATCATCACGGGTCGAAAGAAAGGCCAGGTGCTTGCCGTCAGGCGACCAGCGCGGCATCCAGTCGTCGGCACCGACGCTGCGCGTCAGGCGACGTGGTTGCGCTTCTGGCCCATCACTCAGGTAAAGGGCGGTCCGATAGACCAGCGTTTGCTTACCGTCCTTCAACCCTTCTTCGATCCAGTGCTGCACCCAGGCGACCCGCACGCCGTCGGGTGCGACCTGCGGATCGGAAATCCAACCTAGTTCGTACAAAGATTCAGGAGTAAACAGTGTCTGCGTCATGCGTTTCCTCGATCCAAGATGTTTTCATCGTGCGTCCGGTCGTCGATGAGCGTGACGGCGCTGCCAAGACCAACCACGCCCCAGAACAACGCGACCATATGGCTGAATTCGATATTGAAGTAGTAGTGATCCAGCAATCCCGTCGCCAGCGCCGCCAACAGCGCGGCCTGAATACCTAGCAACCACGATTGTCGTTCCTCATCCAGGTGTGGTGCTGCCCGAAAAGATTGCCAGAAGAACATGCCCATCATCGCCAGGAAGGTCGCCAGTCCGACCAGACCAATGCGCTGCCCCATCGCCAGATAAATTGACGACACGCCCGTGATCAGGCCAAGTTCGGGTCCGGTGCCGAAGCCAACACCAAAGACCGGATAGCGTTGGATGATTTCGATGGCATTGCTGAACTCGGCCAACCGCATTTGATTGGCCTGGTCGCGGAATTGCACGCCTTCCACGATACGTTCGGTAAACTGATCACCGTAGCCAAGGCCGATCAGGACGACCCAGGCGGCGACGCCACCACCGATGATCAACCACCACAAGCGCCGCTCGCGCACCGTCGCCAGGAACATCACCGCCACAATGATCGCGCCCAGGGCAGCACGAGATTGCGTCAGAAAGATGCATATTCCCATCACCCCCACGACGCCGATCGTGCTCCAGCGAGGTAACACCGGACGTTTCGCCCATATCTGGGTCATGGCACAGGCACAGATCAGCGACAACATACCGCCGAACGAATTAGGATCAACCGAGGTGCCGATGGCACGCTCGACGCCATCGGGGTCGTCGTTCACGAAACGCAACACCCGACCACTGGTGGGATAACCGAGGCGACCGAGTGAAACAAGCACCCGCAGGGCGCGTGGATCGTCCAGGGCATACAAACCCAGGCCAATCAAGGCAGCGCCGCCACCGCCGATGATCAGCGCCCGCAACGCCCAGCGCATGGTCGTGCGTGTCCGCACGACATTGACGACGGAAAAATATAACAGCACCCCCAGGGCAAACTTGAGGTAATTGTGCAGTGTGAGGTTATCGGGTCGCCCGTTCGCACCAATGATCAGGGAGAATACCGTAAAGGTCAGAAACAGCAGCACCAGGCCACCAAGCATGGTCGCCCGTAGATCGTACTCCGGCACCGCCAGCAGTCGCAGCAACCAGATTATCAGCAGCGCGATCAGCATGAGTTCTAGCAGCGTGGGCGTTATAGCGATCTTGAAGGGCAGCGTCGCAAAAGGCAAAAGCGTGATAATCGCGAACACGATCACGAGCGAGGACATGGGCGACCGCATGATAATGTAGCCGCCGACCGCCACCACCAGTAACGCCCAGCCAATGTACCAGCCGCCGATGGATACTGACGCGCCCGCGCCAACCCCGACCACCGTCGCCAGCGCCACCAGGAGCGCTGTCGTCCAGCGTCCGTTCCCGAGCAACGCGACACGCAGGTTGGTCAGGAATCCTTGTTCTGAAGTATGCCGAGCGCTCAGATCCAACCCTTCCAACGAAAATATGACAACATACACACAGCGCTGGTGATCATGAAGCCAACCACAATGACAAATGACGATGGATGGGTGGCATATGGCAGCGATTCGATATTCATACCATACACACTCGCAACCAGCGTCATCGGCAGCAGCACGACCGAAATCACGGTCAGAATCTTCATAACTTCGTTGATGCGATGCGAGGTAAGGCTATCAAGTGTATCGTTTAGCCCTTCGATAATCTCTTTGTCATCTTCGAGCATATCCCACTGCTTGTTGGCGCTATCCAGCACATCGCCGAAATAGACTTCTTCTTCGACGCGCAGAAACGGAAACGTCCGCGCCTCGAAGTGGCGCAACACAGGTAGGTTCGGCTTAATGATACGACGTAGCGAGATAATGTCGCGCCGGACGTACGAAAGCTCCTGCACCAGCCGTCGAATGTCACGGTCGAAGATTTCAAGTTCGATGCGTTCGATATGCTCACCAATCTTGCCCATGATCGGAAAACAATAATCAACGGAATCGTCAAGGATGCTGTACAGCAGATAGCCCGACCCACGACCCATCACGCGCTGACACTCGACGGCATCTTTTTGGCAAGCCAGAAAGAGACGATTGAGCGGCTTGAGGCGTCCTTCGTGGACAGTAATCACATAATCCCGCCCGACGAAGATATCGACTTCCGCCGGATTCGCCAGCCGTCGTACGCGGTCGAAGATCGGGAAATGCAGCACCAGGAACAGATATTCGTCCTCATCATACACGTCTAGCTTCGAGCGTTGCACCTTGCTCAAGCAATCTTCGAGATCGAGCGGGTGGAAAGGGAAGCGGCCTTCGAGTATATCCATCTCGACCACTGTCGGCAACTGGATATCGATCCAGTGCAAACCAGCGAACTCGATCTCCTCCATGCGCGCTGGCTGCCGCTGAACATGGGTAGGCACTAGTTTGGTGCGTTCGAAAACGCGCGCTGTTTGGCGCCCGACCGCACGCTTGATCGTCATACGCAACGCTCCAAATCGAAGGCTGAGTATACCATAATGCGTGGTTGGAGGGATTCAGCGACATATGATCGCAACGGGCGAGCGACCCCTGACAATGCTATACTGCAAGGTGAATTGTCGATACACCCCGCAGGTGGAAGGATGAAAGCGTGCGACGTGCAGTACTGCTGGTCCTGGGAACAGCGCTCGTTGTGTTCGTGGGGATCATGGGCAGCATCGTGTGGCTTGTTGGCTCTGTACCGACAACGCCTGTACTGCTCGTCCAGCATGCCGATGGCAACCTCGGGCTCGTCGACGATAAAGGCGCTCAGCGTGCCTTGACCAACGACGCCAACGGCAAAACACGCACCTACGACTTTCCGGTTCCCTCTCCCGATGGACGCAGCGTGGCCTATGTTCAAGCAGAACGCGAGGACTCAGGTGTGCGTTCGTCCCTGATTATGCACGATCTGCGCGGCAAACCATCCACACTCTTTTCAAGCACAACAGTCGCGCCCTTCTATCTCTACTGGTCGCCAGATAGCAGGCAACTTGCATTCCTGGGTGGCTCGACCGAGGGCATGTTGTTGCAAAACGTCAACACTCGTGGCGAACCGACGGTCAAGCAAGTCACGCCCGGTGAGCCTTCCTACTTCGCATGGAGTCCAGACAGCAAGCAACTGCTGCTCCATACCCGTGGCGTGGCACCACGCGGCTCGATTGCCCGTTGGAGTCTCGACGACAGCGAGCCACAGCCATTGGCGGCAGCGCCAGCACTGTTTAACGCGCCGGCGTGGTTGGGCGATGGCAAGGCATCGGTGGTTGTGCTGCAAGACGAGGCCGGCGCGACGCTCTCACGGTTAGATGACGCAGGCAACATCGAGCAGCGGCTTGCCAGCAGCCGGGACGGCATGTTTTTCAGCGTTTCACCAACCGGCAAGACCGTCGCGTACTCGCCATTACAAGGAGCGAACATCGGTCCATTGCATATCGTCGGCATGGACGGCACGGAGGACCGTACGCTATCGGCGGTTCCGGCGTATGCCTTCGTCTGGTCGCCCGACGGCAGCAAGATCGCCTACATATCCGTCCCCAGCGAAGCGGAAACGCGTCCAGCGGCCTTCGGCATGCAGCAAGATTTGAAACTGACCTGGAATATTGTCGATATGGTGACCGGGCAGTCACGAGCACTGCATACCTTCGAGCCATCAAAGGCCTTCACAAATCTGTTGCCATACTTCGACCAGTACGCTCAGTCAATTCGGATCTGGGATCAAAAGGGCGAACGCCTGGTGTTCGCCGACACCGCTGGTGTATGGACGCTCGACGTAGTATCCGGCGAAACGATCAAAGTCGACGATGGCATCCTCGGCATGTGGATCGAACGCTAGGAGCAACAATGCAGTGGCCTGATATTACCGACCGCCTTCACATCGACCCCTCGGCATACGTGCATCCCCGTGCCTATGTAGGCGGCACCGTGACACTCGGGGCTGACACGAGCGTATGGCCTATGGCGGTCATTCGCGGCGACGAAGGCGAGATCACCATCGGCGCACGCTGCAACGTGCAGGATGGCTGCGTGATCCATGCTGACCCAACCTTTCCGGTGCGTCTGGGTGATGATTGCACGCTCGGACATCGTGCCATCGTTCACGGTGCGACCCTGGACGACGGTGTTCTGATTGGCATGGGCGCGATCATCCTCAACGGCGCCCACATCGGCGCGGGCAGTATCGTGGGCGCGGGGGCGCTGGTTCCCGAAGGTATGGAAGTGCCGCCCGAATCGCTCGTGCTGGGTGTTCCCGGCAAGATTCGCCCGATGCGCCCCGACCAGATCGCCCGACGCCATCTGCCAGCACTGCATTATGTCGAACTCAAGGCACTCTACCAGGCACGTGACGAGGAGCAGACCGACTGAGCGATGGCTACTCTCGACGGCTCATTAGAGCGCATCACGTTTCATAACCCCGAAACTGGCTATACCGTCGCCCGTGTACAGCCATCCGGCAAACGTCATCTTGTCACGGTTGTCGGCAAACTGCTCGGCGTGCAGGTTGGTGAAGCGTTACGGCTGGAGGGTGAATGGACCAGCCATCCCAACCACGGACGGCAGTTCGCCGCGACCGCGTGGCAAGCCGTGCTGCCTGCCGACGCCGAAGGCATCCGTAAATATCTAGGCTCCGGTCTGATCAAAGGGCTGGGTCCGGTGATGGCGCAACGTATCGTGGATGTGTTCGGTGCCGACACCCTGCGCGTGATTGAAACTGAACCACATCGCTTATACGACGTTCCCAAGGTCGGCAAGGTCATCGTCAGCGCCATCACCCGGGCATGGAACGAGCAACAAGGCATCAAAACGCTGATGAACTTGCTGCAAAGCTACGAGATCACACCCACGCTCGCCATCCGCATCTATCGGCAGTATGGCGAGGGAGCCTTGAGCATCGTCAAGGAATCCCCCTATCGGCTCGCCGACGAGGTGCATGGCGTCGGCTTCCTCACTGCCGATCAGGTGGCGCACTCGCAGGGTGTCAGCCATACCGATGCATTCCGGCTTGGGGCAGGGTTACGGCATGTGCTGAGCGAAGCCGCGGGCGACGGGCATTGCTACCTTCCCGCCGATCTGCTGGTAGATCGCACAGCAAAACTTCTGGAAGTTGATGTATCGCTGATCGAAACGACCCTGCGTAACGTCGATGCCATGGGCGACGTGCATATCGACGAAGTTGACGGACTTCAACATGTGTATCTGTTGCCGTTCTACCGTGCCGAACTCGGCGTCGCCAACGCGATCAGGACGTTGCAGATTGCCCCGTCCGCGATAGCGCCAATGTTCAAGCGCTTTAAGTGGGAGAGTTTCTGGGATCAGCTTGGGCGCAAACAGGGTCACCAGCCGACCGCAAAGCAGCGCGAAGCGGTGCAAGCCGCTTTGACGACCAAATTGTGCGTCCTGACGGGTGGACCCGGCACCGGCAAGACCACGACCCTCCGCACCGTGATCGAACTCCTTGAAGCCCACCGCATACGCTATGTCCTGGCATCGCCGACCGGCCGCGCCGCCAAGCGTTTGAGTGAGGCGACCGGAGCCGAAGCCAAGACGATCCATCGTTTGCTGGAATACGCTCCCGGCGTCGGCTTCCAGTTCAAACGCAACCGTGACAACCCGCTCCAGGCAGACATGGTGGTGGTGGACGAGGCAAGCATGCTCGACGTGCTGTTATGCAACCATCTGCTCAAAGCGATTCCACCCCACGCGCATGTGCTGTTCGTGGGCGACGCCGACCAACTGCCGTCCGTCGGTCCCGGCAACGTCCTGCATGATCTGATCGAAAGCTGGGCCGTGCCTGCCGTCCACCTCGACCTGATCTTTCGGCAGGCCGAGGGATCGGGCATCATCGCCAACGCCCATCGTATCAACCAGGGCGAGCCGCCGCAGACTGAAGCGTTGGATGACTTCTTCTTCTTCCCGCGCCCACAGCCTGAGGCATGCGCCGAAATGGTTGTCGATCTGGTCTCCGACCGCATCGCACGGCGTTTCGGCTACGACCGCCGTGCGATTCAAGTGCTTTCACCGATGCATCGTGGAGCCGCCGGTGTTCAGGCGCTCAACAAAGCATTACAAGAAGCACTCAATCCCGCCGCACCCGGACGTGACGAGCGTACCTGGGGCGATACAATCTATCGCGTCGGAGATCGGGTGATGCAAGTGCGTAACAACTACGATCTCGACGTATTTAACGGGGATGTTGGGGAGATCGTGGAGGTCAACGGCGATGCGCAAACACTCAGCGTTCGCTACGAGGAAGTCACGGGTCCGCGCATCGTCGGCTACGAGTGGGCGTACCTGGACGACTTGCAACTGGCCTATGCCACGTCGATCCACAAAGCGCAGGGCGCGGAGTTTCCGGTGGTCGTTATCCCGCTGGTGCGCCAGCATGCCATGCTCCTGCAACGCAACCTGCTGTACACCGCCGTCACACGCGCCCGCCACCTGGTCGTGATCGTCGGCGACCGCTTCGCTATTGAAATGGCAGTGCGTAACAACGAGGTCGCGGGGCGTTTCACTGGCCTGGAACGTCGCCTCAGGTCCTGATCGTTACCAGCGGCCGATCCCGAACGCCACCAGCACGCCCACGATCGCGATACTCCAGCCGCCGAGCACCTGCATCGGCGTGTGATTACCGGTCCGTACCCGTGCCCAGCCGACGATGACGGCACAAATCCATAAGGCAAGCCCGAGCCATTGTGTGAACAAGGTTGCCAGCATCGCCAGTGTACCGATTGACGCCGAGTGGACGCTGATTTTCCAGCTAAAGTTAATCAACATCGCGACGACTGCCACACCCGCCGCCGCCGCGTTTAATCGCAGAAACGTCGTCGGAGCGCCCAGCAGATACAGGAGGTATGAACCGATGATGACCGATATCACGGCGACAAGATACAATCCCGTGCGTTCGGATCGGCGCGAAACATCGTCGTCGGAATAATCCCCCCGGAACAACCGCAGGTAGAAATACAGCGATGGCGGCGTCAGCACGATCAGGATCGACGCCGCAGCCCAACCCAACCCCGAACGTATACTTGTAATTCCCGGCCCGTTGATACCCACCACTATGTAGGAGGCAAATCCATTGACCGTCGGGTGGAATATCTGCGAAATGATGCGACCAATTTTGTACGTACCATCCCGCCGTACAGATTGACCAGTTTGATCGACGGCAGGCATTTAGCGCCTTCTTTCCTCGATGGTATTTCCGTTGGAATGACCACCAAGCGAATGATATATGTCAAGAAGTTGGTGTGCGGTACGTTCCCAGGTGAACGATGCCGCTTGCGCCGGACCTTCGTGTCGCGCCGCAAGTGTCAGCGCAGGCTCATTCAGTACACGACGCAGTGCTGCGACGAGCGCGCCTTCATCCATCGGATCGATCAACAACGCCCGCTCACCCACCAGTTCGGGAATACTCGACGTGTGCGATGTCACCACTGGCGTGCCGCATGCTAGCGCTTCCAGCGGCGGAAACCCGAATCCCTCATATAACGAAGGATACACCAGCGCGGTTGCGAGAGAATGAAGCACCGGGAGGTCGGCATCGTCAACCGGACCCGGCAGCAGAACGCCGGGCGTTTGCCGTGCGCGGGCGATGATCGGGTCGGATAACCACCCCGGCTTTCCGGCGAGCAGCAAGCCAATCGGCGCTTCGCCCGTCGCAGAAGCGTCGTCTGCCCGTACCGTGGCATAGGCGCTCATTAACCGTTCGAGGTTCTTGCGTGGCTCGATCGTACCGATGTGAAAGAAGAAACGTGGTGGTAGATTGTACTTCGCACGCACCGTCGCGAGCCGTTCTTTATCCTCGACGCGTCGGAATTCCGGCCCGATGCCGGGATACAGCACCGTCACCCGCGCAGGATCGACGTGCATCAATCGTTCGAGGTCACGCGCCGTGCTGTGGGAGTCGGCTACTACATGCGACGCGCGATCGAGGGAACGTGGCACAGCGCGTTCGAGGTAGCGCCGCAGTCGTTCATGGGCGGCTTCGGGATGAATCCGAAAGCTCAGGTCATGAACCGTCAGCAGCGTGCGGCGCGTACGCGACGGCGGCAGCACGAAATCGGGCGCGTGCAGCACATCGACCCTGCCTGTCCATAGCTCCACGGGCAACGGCAACCGCGCACGTTGCCAGAGGAGCGGTAGCCAGCGTTCCGCGACGGGAATCGGCGCGAGTTCGACCGAGGAATACGTCGCTTTAATATCCTGAAGCGCCTGGTAGCCAAACGCACCCTGGCTGTCTCGGCTGGCGTAGAACAGCACAAACTGATCGCTACTTCCAGCCGCTGCCAGCGCCCGTACCAGTTCACGGGTGTAGCGCCCGATCCCGGCGACCTGCCGCAATGCAGCGTTATAGTCAATGGCTATACGCATGACCGGCGACCAACGACCAACGACCAACGACCAACGAAGCTGAGAACGACATAGCGTGAACAGATCGAACAAGCAATCGGGTATATGTGGGCTGAAAGAGATGAAGCGTACTGCCACAGACTATTTCGATTTCTTTCATTGATCATTGGTCGCTTGTCGTCGGGCATAGACATCACTTTCGCTTGCTGACCAGGAACAGGATGAAACCGAAGACCACGATACTCCAATAGTTGATCACACGGTCGAGCAATGCAACTGCCGTCGCCATCACAGGCGCGACGCTGAACAGCGGCGAGATCAGCACGCCGATGATGCCGGTTTCGACCAGACCCAGTCCACCAGGAGTTGCCGGAATCGTCGTCAACAATGAGGAAGCCAATGCGACAAAGATGATCGCGGGAAGGCCGAGGTGGAGCCCTCCCATGGCTTCGATGACCAGAAACAGACGCAGGGACTCACCCATCCAGACCAGTGCGGTCAGGCCGAACAGCACCGGCAACGAGCGCGGCTTGAGCGAACCAAGCGTGCCTGCCTCGAATCCGCCGTAGACGCGATGCAGCCGCCCTGGTACCAGGCGACGAATATATGGACTAAGGTAGCGCATCGCCGCCAGACCGACCACGATTATCACCACCAGGGCGAAGCCGAACAAGAAGATCACGCGCGTCGCCGGTGGCATCTGTGCGCCGAACACT
The DNA here is from genome assembly GCA_963790835.1 of uncultured Chloroflexia bacterium. Taxonomy (GTDB): domain Bacteria; phylum Chloroflexota; class Chloroflexia; order Chloroflexales; family Kallotenuaceae; genus JBBSGA01. Next base: position 849,606 of record CAWBPU010000001.1, on the reverse strand, counting down.
TCCCAACCTGACACCACCAGCAAACCAAACAGTACAATCATGTCGAGCAAACGTTCGGCGAAGATCGTGCCAAGCGAGCGCGAGAATGACACGCCACCGTTATGCTTGAGCAAGTATCCGCGGTAGGCATCCCCGAGCTTTGCCGGAACCACACAATTGGCGAACCATGACAGTCCGAGGTATTCGGTCAACGCCCCGAGCGACGCCCACGAGCCACGTCCCTGTGGCAGCGGGAAATCCGCGTTGCGTAACAGGTATTGCCAGCGCAGCGCCCGAATAGGAAACGTCAGGTAAAAACAGACGAACGCCAGCAGATACAGCCATGGGTTGATCTGCTGTACTTGCTGCACAATTTCACCAACGTTGATACTATTGCCACGAAAGACAAAGACGATGATCAGGAGCGCCACGACAAATGAAATCAGGGTGCGTGGACGCAGCAGCCAATCCTTGAGGACGAAACCCTGATCAAGCTCCTGATCCTCGTTCTCCTCAGGTGGGAGAGCGGGAGTTTCGGCGTCAGGAGCATCGACGTTATCGCCGAAGGATGAAAGTTTCATAATTTCTTGGTGTCCATCATACGTTCACAGGGTCGTATCAGTACAAAGCGCCTTGGCTTCTAAGCAGGAAGTTCGGATTGTTGAGCGAGGCGTTCGGCGATCGCCATCAGGCTCCAGACGCCACTAAGTTGAATACCGAGGTTCAGAACATGCAGGTTCTCGAAAATATTGTGGCCTGCAACGGCGAGCATGATACCACAGCCACCAAGCGCGAGCCTGCTCCATAGCGTTCCAGGGTAGCGCCGCATCACACGTAACGCTTGCCCAAACATAGCGCCGTACAGTACGAGATACAGCAGCAGACCGATGGGGCCAGCTTCCGCCAGAATATGCAGATAGTAATTATGTGCGTGTCCTTGCGAGATCGACCATCGACCCAGGAAAAACTCAGAATACGCTTCATTAAAGTTTCCAGGACCGACTCCCAGAAAGGGGTGCGCCTGCCACATGCGCCACGCCACTTGCCAGTGTGCCATACGTTCCACGACCGCGAAATTGTCGTCGTTAACCATGACCGTCGCAGCGTTGAAAATGCGAAGGTTGTTGGTTATGGCCTCGATACGATCGACAACCACGGGTGGCAACGTATTGAACGCGCCGATGACACCTACGAGCAGTGCCAGGATCAACATACCGCTGGCGATAAGTGCTGAGCGTCGTCCCGCCAACAGCGCCAGTCCCATACCGCCCGCAATCGCGCCTAGCCACCCGCCGCGTGAATATGATGCGAACAACCCAAAGAGGATCAACGCACCGCCGCCGCCGCTCACCAGCGCCAGGCCAAGCAGCGTCGTGACCTGTCCACGCAGATGACGGAACGGTTCGGTCATACGTCGGACAGATGCGGGAAGCACACGCGATGCCGCCATCAATCGCCTCAGCGCATGCCAGCGTTGGAACCAGTAGATACCCAGCATCAGGCCGAGCGGCCAGGCCATGTTCATATAGCCAGCATACGAGTTTGGCTTGCCAAACGTCGCCGTCGCACGAGCAAAACGCCCTCCCGCGATCAGGAACGACGCATTGCCGGTGGCATTGAGGAATTGCAACGTACCGAGGAGCGCCGAAAATCCTGGTGCCATCAGCAGAACGATCACCAGTCCCCACATACGCCGCCGATTTGTGACCGTTCCGAGCACCAGCACAAACGCCAACCACGCCGCGACCCACCTCGCCCACTGCTGGAACCCAGCGGCGAGACTATAGGGGGTCATCACGACCGCCAACAGTTGCCAACCCAAAAACAATAGCCAGGGCCATTGGTAGCGTAAACCAAGCGTACGGTTGGGATGCGCCAACACCTTAAGCACCCATGAGCCAGCCGCCAGCACCACGACCACCTGAGTCACCGTCAAACCGGCTGGGAGGGTGATCATTTCTTGCACTGGAATCGACAGGATCGAGGCATACAGGCCCCATACAGGATCGACGATGACCATGACCAGAACGAATAGCCCGACGATAGCGACGGCGGCATACGGAAGTGGTAAAAGAGCCAATGCGAGGGCGGCGGGCAGCGCCAGGAGCACCGACCACCAGCGTGGCAGCGCTATCGTTCGACCCTGACCCACGACTGGCATGTTAGCCATCCGCGTCGATCTGACCAAGCGACTGAAGTTGTGCGCGGAAATATGGAACGGTCAAGCGGATACCTTCGTTGAGTTCGACCTGTGGCGACCAATCAAGCTGTGCGCGTGCTTTGGTGATGTCCGGCTGGCGCGTTTGTGGATCATCCTCGATACGTAGGTCGGGCTTGACGACAATACCTGCAGGATTGTTGGTGACCTCATTGACCAGTTCTGCGAACGCCTTGATGGTAAATTCGTGCGGATTCCCAATGTTCACGGGTTCGTTTTCGTTCGACATCAACAACCGATGGATGCCTTCCACCAGATCGCTGACATATTGGAACGAGCGTGTCTGCTGTCCGTCGCCATACACCGTCAACGGTTCGTGGCGCAATGCCTGTTGGATAAAATTTGGCACGACGCGCCCATCCGCCAGACGCATGCGCGGACCATACGTGTTGAAGATACGGACAATACGCGTTTCGACATGGTGGAACCGCTGGTAGGCCATCGTGATCGCTTCGGCGAAGCGCTTGGCTTCGTCGTAGACACCACGCGGGCCAACGGGGTTCACGTTACCCCAATAGGTTTCAGGTTGCGGGTGGATCAGCGGATCGCCGTACACTTCCGAGGTCGAAGCCAGCAGGAAGCGGGCGTTCTTGGCTTTTGCTAATCCAAGCGCTTTATGTGTCCCCAGCGAGCCGACCTTGAGCGTCTGGATGGGCAATTCCAGGTAATCGATCGGGCTAGCGGGACTTGCGAAGTGCAGGATCGCGTCGAGCGGTCCATCAACATAGATGTAGTTGGTCACGTCATGCTTGACGAAGCTAAAGCGTGGATGTCCGGCAAGGTGCGCGATGTTATCGGTCGAGCCAGTCAATAGACTATCCATGGCGATGACTTCGTGATCCCGTGCCAGAAAATAATCGCACAGATGTGACCCGATGAAGCCAGCTCCGCCGGTGATCAATACACGCATGAAGTTGTATCCTTTATTAGTATGCTCCGCGACCGAGCACGACCGCGGGAATCGAGAGCAGGAGAATCTTGAGGTCGAACCACACCGACCAATGTTCGGCGTAATAGATATCGAGACGTACCATCTCATCGAAGGTCGTATTGGAACGTCCGGTGGCTTGCCATAAGCCGGTGCAACCGGGCATAACTTCCATGCGGCGGCGTTGCCACGGTTCATATTGCGCGACTTCTTCCGGCACCGCCGGGCGCGGTCCGACAAGGCTCATTTCACCGCGTAGCACGTTCCAGAGTTGTGGAATCTCGTCGAGGCTGGTACGGCGCAGGACGCGCCCGACACGTGTCGTGCGCGGGTCTTGCTTCATCTTGAAATGAGGACCCGCGTTCTCGTTATATTCCATCAAAGCCGCTTTGAGTTCTTCGGCATTCGTCACCATCGTGCGAAACTTAAGGAACTCGAACGGACGCTCTTTGCGTCCCAGGCGTGTTTGACGAAAGATCACCGGACCCTGCGAATCGAGCCGAATCAACAACATGATTACCAGGGACAGCGTACCCCATAGCGGGAGCGTCACAAGCACAAGACCAACATCCAGCGCCCGCTTGAGGGCATAATTCCATCCCTGAATCACGTTTTCACGCAACCCTATCAGCGGAACGCCGCGTAGCTCCTGGATTGTCACACGGTCGAAGGATAATTCGTGGAAATCCGGCACAACCTGAAACGGCACGCCCATCTGGTGACATATCTCAACAATGCGCGGTAGATACTTGTTTTGCCAGGAAGGAAGCGCGACGATCACATGATGCACGTTGCGTTGTGCCACCACTTGTGGCAACTGTTCCAGCGTGCCGAGCAACGGTGTTTCGCTGATATTGGCTGACGTTTCGCTCAACGTCTCATCTTCGTTCGTGTCGTGAACATAGCCGATCAACGAGTAGCCCAACGAGCGTGAACGACGTAAGTTTCGCATCACCTGGCGTCCGAGCCCGGTTCCACCCACCACCACTACCCGCTCCAGATCGTGTCCCGCAGCCCAACGACGATGCCGGTACGAATGGACCAGCAAGCGCCCTGCTGCCAGCAACACGATCGTGCTCGCCCAGGCGAGCAGAAAGATCAGGCGCGAATAAAAATCGGGAGAGAATAAGAATGTGATGACGATCGTCACTGCAATCGCGGTCGTGACGCTCGATACGATCTTGCCAAACTGCGTCAACCACCCAGCATTTCGGGGCAGGTGGTATAAACCCTTCCAATACAACAGTCCCAGGATCGTCGGAACCAGGAGCGCGATCGTTGGAAGGAAACTTTGCAGCGGCTGAGGATAGCGCACCGAGCTGAGGAAGCCATAGCGGTAGCGCAAAAAATACGCGACGATGAAGCCAAGCGTCGCGAGCAAAACATCAAGAACCACCAGGAACTGAAGTTCAAGGCGTAATCGACGCGCCCGTACTGCATGCACCGGTAGCGCTGTTGAGCGCATACCGGGCAGCAACGGGAGTTCAGTTACCGGCTGAGTTCCTCGCTCCACACGAGCTCCGCTTTTTCGATATACACGGTGTCACCCTCCTCGACGCCAGCGGCATACAATGCCTTGGCAATCCCGGAGCGATCCAGCACACGCTGCAGGCGATCGAGCGATTCTTGCTGCGCAAAGTTAAGCATAGAAACCGTCTGCTCGATCTTTTGTCCGTGTACTCGATACCCATCGCCTTCTCGTGTGATCGTAAAAGCGTTAGGATCGCGCACAGACTTCGGCCAGGTTAGTACCTCATCCGTTCGCGCACGAAGCGGCACTGGATTCGGGATTTCGCGTAAGACCTCAGCGACTTTTTGCAGCAGTGGCGCGACGCCTTCGCCAGTCGCGGCAGCGATCGGGAAGATCAACTCTGCATCGACCCCGAGTTCACTCCGCAATCGCTCGACCTGATCGCGTGCATCCGGCAAGTCCTGTTTGTTGAGCGCAACGAGTTGCAATCGATTGGCCAGGTCGGGCTGATAGAGCCGAAGTTCGTTGTTGATCTTGACGAAATCTTCGAGCGGGTCGCGTCCTTCGGTGCCTGCCGTGTCGATTACATGCACCAGAATGCGTGTGCGTTCGATATGACGCAGAAAGTCATGTCCAAGCCCGATACCCGTATGCGCGCCTTCGATCAACCCTGGAATATCTGCGACGACAAAGTGCTGATCGCCAACTTCGACCACACCCAGGTTCGGGCTAAGGGTCGTGAAGGGATAATTCGCGATCTTGGGTCGTGCCGCACTAATCGCCGCCAGGAGAGTCGATTTTCCAGCATTTGGAAAGCCAATCAAACCTACATCGGCGATAAGCTGTAGCTCAAGGTCAAGAGTATACATTTCGCCCGGTTGTCCAAGTTCCGCGATGCGCGGAGCCTGATGGGTCGAACTCTTGAAGTGGACATTGCCCAGTCCACCTTTGCCTCCCGACGCTACCAACAGGCGCTGCCCAGGTGCGACGAGATCAACTGAGTATGTTTCACCTTCGATCTCGGTGCGGACGATCGTACCGGGAGGTACACCCACAACCAAATCTTTGCCATTGCGCCCGTGTTTGCGCTGTGAACCACCGTTCCCGCCTTTTTCAGCCTCGAACTCTTGCTCGAACCGAAAGCGCAACAACGTATTAAGGCCAACATCGACTTCGAGATAGATGTCGCCTCCACGACCGCCATCTCCACCATCTGGGCCACCACGCGGCACAAACTTTTCACGCCGAAATGTCGCAACGCCGTCACCGCCGTCGCCTGCCTTCGCCGTGATTTGTGCCTGATCGACTAAATCTGCCATCCGTTTATGTTATGAATGCTGAAATAGGCATGGAAATACCACGCCTTATTCCAACGCTCTCTCCTTACGTAGATTCGCGTATTACGAGTGGCGAGTTGAATCGCTCACATCGTCGGTGCGGGTCACAGTCGTGGTCGTCGTAGTGACATCATCGTCATCGCGAACCTGCTTGCGGAACTCGCGGATGCTGCTGCCCAGCGAGCTACCGATGCCAGCCAACCGGCTCGCGCCAAACAGAACAATGACGATAACCAGGATAATCAACAATTCGGGAACACCAAAACTGCCCATGATCTTTACCTCAATATATAAGTACTTCGGCACGAGCCGATCATTGCTCTGATTATACCATAGCGTTCATTCGTCGTCCGGCTAGAGTACAATCCAGAGCATGGATGATGGACGATGAATGAACGCCAAGCTGATGCAACCAGTCGATACGCGACAACTAGCCCCCAGCCTACCACGCATATGCGTACAGCATTACCAAACAGTGGCAGCAGACAATGATTTCTGAACCAGAAGCGGTTCTGTTATGCCAGGTTCCTGGTCTGAACGCCGCACTGCTGCGGCGACTGCTGGAACGCTGGCCTGACGCAAGCACGATCTTGCGTGCGCCATCATCAGAGCTACGCGCTACTGGCGTGCCGCCCGCCCTGATCAGCCGGATCGTCGCGGCTCCACGCCAACATGCTGCCACCGTCGCGGGGATCAAAAGCCTGCATCGTATGGGCATTGCATCGATCACCTACCTTTCGCCAACATATCCACAGCGGCTTCGCGAACTCGCCGAACCACCCCTCACCCTCTACGTCCAGGGCTGTTGGCCTCCAAAAGAGCCATCTATTACGCTGATTGGGCAAACGTACGAAAGCGACGAGGTCGAGCCATGGCAATCGTTCCTGACGAGCATCCAACAGCTTGGGATCACGCTCTATGTAGATGGTGATGGCGTGCTTGCGCTCGAACCCAGCGGAATCGTTGGTGTATTGCCCTATGGCGCGTTACTGGCGCGTAGCCGCATTTCCGCGCAACTGCGTACAGCGCTGCAGCAGGGTCAGGCGACATTGGTATCCATTGTGCCGATCAATGGGCATGCCAGCCCGGCATCTGAAGCACTTGCGCAAGCAGTTCGCACCATGCTCGCCGATGGTATTCTCCACCTGGGAGGGTCCGACCCAATGCCACTTGAGCTTCGTCCGGCGACATTCCGCTGGACGCTGGCACAACAGGCGGATGCTCCGACCCGCTTCGGTGTCCTCAAGCCAGACGATAGTGGGCTACGTCAGATCGCCCGCGCTCTCGGTATGTATCGCACCTCGACGGCAACAGTCCAGCAAGAGCAACTGTGGTAGGCCACCCACGTCGATTGGACAGTCGATGGTGTTCGCAGAACATACGCCTGTCCACTTGAGAGCAGCATGTTATAATTGGCGGAATGAACCTCGGAGCGCACATGTCTATCGCCGGCGGTATCCACAAAGCCTTTGCACGGGCCGAGGAAGCCGGTTGTCGCACCCTACAGATTTTTTCCAAGAACGAACGACAATGGCAAGCCAAACCGTTGGATGCACCAAGCATCATCGCCTTCAAGGCCGAAGCCACACGTTCGGCTATTTCGCCACTCATAGTCCACGGCTCCTACTTGATCAATCTTGGGACGCCGACCGATGAGCTATGGGAAAAGTCAATTGCTGCGTTCGCCGACGAGCTAGAGCGCTGCGAACAGTTAGAGATTCCTTTCATCGTGCTTCATCCCGGAGCGCATACCGGCTCTGGTCTGGATGCCGGGCTTCAACGGGTTGCCGATGCGCTTAACCGCCTCTTCGATGCAGGAACAGGTGGCACCACCACCGTTCTCCTCGAAACCACAGCCGGACAGGGGACGACGCTGGGAGGCACGTTCGAGGACCTCGCACGTTTGCTGCATCTCGTGCGCCATCGCGAGCGTGTCGCGGTCTGTGTTGATACATGTCACATGTATGCGGCGGGATACGACATCAGCACAGCGGAAGGGTATCATGCCACCATCGACCAGTTGATCACGCTGGTTGGCATCGATACGATCAAAGCCTTTCATCTCAACGACAGCCGCGGCAAATTGGGTAGCCACCTTGACCGCCACGCACCCATCGGTGACGGTGAAATCGGGCTGCAGGGCTTTCGCTCCCTGGTCAACGACGAACGCTTTTTCAAAACACCCATGATCATCGAAACACCCAAAGGTTCGGACGCCACTGACGATATTCGCAATCTCACCCTGTTACGTAGTCTACGAACGACAAATAATCCACCAGACGCTAACGACAAGGAGAACACGCTACGACGATGAACGAACAAAAAGGCCGCCAAATCATCGCGGCGATCAGCGGAACTGTGCTGTTATGGCTGCTCATCGGTCGGCGTCGTGCTGCCCTGCTGGGCAGTCTTCCTGAAATCGTCGAAGACCGCATCGTACTTCCTATGGGCGGTTGGATGCGCGAAAATCTTGCCACTCCCAAGACTGATGAAGCCGGAAGCAATCGCATGACGCGCAAAGTTGGGCGCAACCGTAAGATCAGCGTCCGTGGGACACTCTATGGTCCCGTCGAGCAGCGCCTGATCGGCGAGCAGGTTGAGGTTGAGGAACGTGATAATACAATCGTCGTGTGGTTCGACAACGTCGAAGTCGGCCAATTCGAGCAGCAGTGAGGTCATAAAATATGAGTAGATTCGACGACCTCCGCATTATTGGCGGCACAGGTAACCCACAACTGACGAGCAAAATCTGCTCCTATGTCGGCGTACGGCACGGTGAACTCAACGTCGCCAAGTTCGAGAACGATAACTTGTTCGTGAAGCTAGAAGAAAGCGTCCGCGAACAGGATGTTTTTCTGATCGAATCCCTATACACACCGCTAAGCGATCGCATCATGGAGATGCTGATGGCTATCGATGCGTGCAAGCGCGACTCTGCGGCACGCATCACGGCGGTGCTACCCTACTATGCGTACAGCCGCACCGACAAGCGCGATCAGCCCCGTGTGCCAATCACAGCACGACTGTTGGCAGACATGATAGAAGTTGCTGGCGCGAATCGTGTGTTAACACTCGACCTGCACGCCGGTCAGATTCAAGGCTTCTTTCGTATTCCGTTCGATGAGATGAGCGCGGTGCATCTGTTACTTAAAGAAGTGCGCGAACTCAACCTGCCCGACCTGACCATCGTAGCGACCGGCCTGGGTTTCGCAAAACGTGCGCGGAACTTTGCCGAAATCCTCGACGCGCCCCTGGCGATCGTCGAAACTCGCCACAGTGGCGGCTCGACCGAGCGGCAGATGAACCTCTTGGGACATGTCGAAGGACGCTCCTGCGTGATCATCGACGACGAAGTGGTCAGCGGCACAACGATGATACGAGTCGCCGAATTGCTCAAACAATATGGTGCAAAACGCATCGTCGGCGCCTGTATTCACCCGATTTTGCCACCAGGAGCGATCACCCGGCTACGCCAGAGTCCGATCGAGCTCCTCATCGCAACCGACTCAGTGCCCCTTCCGCCCAACGAAGTCTGGGATGGGCTCAAAATTACGTCAGTGGCGTCTTTGCTGGGCGAAGTGATCTTGCGCATCCATAAAGGCATCTCAGTCGGCGCGATGTTTGCCGATGGTCAGCGCGTGCTAGGCAAATGGTAGCCTCGAGCTAGTATTCTCGCAAAACCATACAAGACATGAGGACCGGCAGCAACATATGTGTTGCTGCCGGTCCTCATGCTACAATAATCCCATGGTCACATCTGCGCGCCCAATCGACGTACGACATCACTACTTTGTCCGAGTCCTGGGTATCGCGTACCAGGCGCTGGGGGATGCCGCTTTGGCGACCGAGGCCACCGAAACGTGCTTCAAGCGTCTTGCACGACGGCGTAATATCGATAGTGATATGCTGTGGCGTACCCTTGTGCAGGTATTACAACGCTACATCCAACGTGGCATCAACGTGGCCTTACTTCATTCAGAAGCAACAGGCTGGCAAGCGGCATTGCTCGATCAACTTGCCACACTTCCACCCTATGAGCGCATCGTGCTTTTGCTGTATTATCACGAACAATTAAACATTGACCGGCTCGCCGTAATCATGGACGATGATGTAGCATCGATCCGTGAAACCGTGGCACAGGCTCGGCAGCAGATCGTTAGGAAGATGGGCTTGACCGATGCGCTGCACTAATATCGGGGTAATGCTGGGAGAATATGCGGATGGATATGCGGATGAGCGCAACCGTCGTATCGTGGAACATCACATCCAACTCTGCCAGACATGCCGTACCACTGTTCTGACCACTCACCAGCTCGGGGAACAATTGTTCCGCCTGTCGTTGCTACCAATGGGCGTATTCGACCGGGTGCCAAGCATCCGGCGGCGTATCGATTTCCAACTCGCACGATATGAAGGCTATAGAACGAATCGTGTACTCGTTCGGGCTGCCTATATCCTTGTCCTCCTTGCGCTCTATGCGCTCCTCTGGTTTCTGCTCAGTCGACTATTGACGCTCACCTAGAAGCAAAATCCCTCGTCGTCCAGCTATGTATGCTCGTCGTCATCGTTAACGATCGGTTGTTCCTGTCCACTTACTAAACGCACGATCTCATCATCGCGTCGCCGGTTTGCCTGACCCTCGTTGAGTGCCGATATGCGCCGCTCGAATGCAACATCCTCATCCGACATGTTGAGTTGTGCGCTCCAAAAGCGCTGGATCATCACGATACCGATGATCACGACCGCCGCCACCAACACAAATATGATCCAGACAAACACTTGATCGTTCATACTGATAAGTATAGTCCTGTATAACGAGGGACCGCAACCTAACAAGGCACATTATCAGGACTCCTTCAACGTCGAACGTCTGTCTTATGAGTGGAGCGAAACATCTTGCCCAGGTAAAGATGCTTCGCTCCCTTCAGCATGACAACCATTGAGGTTCGGCTGAACGTTGCACACGCCCTGCTCATACTGCGTACATCTCAGCCTATGCTTCATTCGATAGCTAATGATATGGTTGCCGTCACGATGTTATGACACATGGGTTGCAATAGGAAGCAGTCCACGAGGAGGAACTGCAGAATGGCTACTATTGAGCGTGGCATGCTCGTGATGGGTCACGGCAGCGAGATCGGTACAGTCGAGGATGTTCTGTCTAATGGTAACGAGCCGGAGCGTGTTTTGGTTCGGCGTCTTGATGGGCAGACCATATGCTTGAACCCACGACTTATCGCATCGAGAATGGAACGGTTCACCTTATTATTAGAACGCTCTACGAAACCCAACGAATTACGGATTCGGATTTGACTGACACCGCTATTGCGCCCGGAGCATCTGCCGTTCAAGTTGTATCGGCTGAACAGCCGACGATCATTCCCGTGATTCAGGAAGACGTACGTGTTGGGACACGAACGGTCGAACGTGGCGGCGTGCGCGTTAACAAACGTGTGGAAGAACGCGAAGAGGTCGTTGAACAGCCCGTCTTTCGCGAAGAGGTCACTGTAGAACGCACGACGATTGGTCGTCCAATCGATGGAGTGATCGGTACGCGCCAGGAGGCGATACGTTGATCATACCAGTCCTGGAAGAAATGCTGGTCGTCGAAAAACGGCTGGTATTGAAAGAGGAGATTCGTATCACAAAACGCCGCGTCGATCAAACCGAGAAAGCAAGTGTTGTTCTCCGTGAAGAGCACATCGACATCGAACATATCGATGAGCATACCTAAATCGGAAACAATCTTTTTACACTCGCATCGAATCCTAGCAATGCAGACATTATCATAAAAGTGATTGCTACAAACCGAACAGTGGCATACCATCTGCTATACAACAGGCCAGGAACGTTTCGGCCAGCATGACATGTTGTTCGGATACTTATCGAAGGAGACTAAGCATGGCGAAGCAAGTTGTGGGACTTTTCGACAACACGTCGGAAGCACACCAGGCAGTACAGGACCTTAACAACGCAGGATTCACTGCGGACGATATCAGCATTGTCGCAAGCAATGCGAGTGGCGAATACTCAACCGATGGTGAAACCGAAGCGGCTGAAGGAGCCGGGGCTGGCGCAACAGGTGGGGCAGTCGTCGGTGGTCTCGCGGGCCTTGTGGTCGGGCTTGGTGCCTTAGCAATCCCCGGCATCGGTCCGGTCATTGCCGCAGGCACGCTGGCAACAACGCTTGGCACCACTGCCCTTGGCGCTGGTATCGGCGCGGCAGCAGGTGGCCTGGTCGGTGGTCTTGTTGGCGCAGGTATTCCTGAAGATGACGCCAATATATACGCTGAAGGCATCCGCCGTGGCGGCACGCTGATTACAGTACAGGCAGCCGACGATGCGCAGGCCGACCGCGCCGCGGACATCCTCGATAGCTACAATGTGGTCGATATCGATGATCGTGCCGCCGATTATCGCTCGTCCGGCTGGACACGATTCGACGACACATCCGAACCATATGCCTCTGGTGCGACTGGATCGAACTATGATTCGTCCAACAGAAGCGATGTCGATGCACCCCAGTCCGAGTGGGAAGAAAGCAGCAAGATCGGCACGGCTGGTGGCGGTGTTGCTGGCGCAGCAACCGGCGCGGCAATTGGCTCGGTCGGTGGTCCAGTCGGAACCGTTATTGGCGGCATCGCTGGTGCCGTGACTGGCGCGGGCGTTGGCGCTGCTGGTGACGCAGCCGGTGAAGCAGCCAAGGATGCCGCAACCGGCGAGGATGATGCGACCTACCGCGGAAACCGCGATTCCTCCTATCAGGCCACGACTGCAACCACTACCGGTAGCACCGACTATGGCACCACTACTGGCAGCACCGACTATGGCACCACTGGAGATTCCACTAGCTCGGAGTGGGAAGAAAGCAGCAAGGTTGGTACAGCGGGCGGCGCTGTTGCTGGAGCAGCGACTGGCGCGGCGATGGGTTCGGTCGGTGGTCCGGTTGGAACCGTTATCGGCGGCGTCGCTGGTGCCGTGACTGGCGCGGGCGTTGGCGCAGCCGGTGACGCAGCAGGCGAAGCAGCCGATGACGCAGCGACCGGTGAAGACGATACCACATATGGTGATAACCGCGCCTCGCTGACACGCGGTGAAGCACTTGGTTCGGTGACAAATACGTCAAGCACCTCAACCATGGCCTCGACACCCGTGTATCAGGACACGAATGCTACCACTACTGGCAGCACCGACTATGGCACCACTGGAGATTCCACTAACTCGGAGTGGGAAGAAAGCAGCAAGGTTGGTACAGCGGGCGGCGGTATTGCAGGCGCGGCGACTGGCGCGGCAATGGGTTCGGTCGGCGGTCCGGTTGGAACGGTTATCGGCGGCGTCGCTGGTGCCGTGACTGGCGCAGGTGTTGGTGCTGCCGGTGACGCAGCAGGCGAAGCAGCGGATGACGCAGCGACTGGTGGAGACGATCGCTACGCGACCCGTACGATGTCGACTGATACCGCAAGCTACGGACGAAGCTCTGACAGTGGCGACGCACCCCAGTCAGAATGGGAAGAAAGCAGCAAGGTCGGTACGGCCGGTGGTGGTGTTGCTGGCGCAGCAACCGGCGCGGCCATTGGCTCGGTCGGTGGTCCAGTCGGAACGGTTATTGGCGGCATCGCTGGTGCCGTGACTGGCGCAGGCGTTGGCGCTGCTGGTGACGCAACGGGCGAAGCAGCCAAGGACGCCGCTACCGGCGAAGATGATGCTTCGACAAGCTACGGATCGGCAAGCACAACCCCGCTGAACAGCTCATCGACCCGTTACGATGATGTATCGCATGTCCCAAGCGATGAAGGCGTCGTCGAAGACACAGCCGGTGATATTGGCAGCGGCACCGAGCGCCTCACGGGCCTCGACCTCGACAACAGCGGAAGCGTCGGCGACCGCGATCGGCGCGACAACTACTAAATTCTTATTGCCCGTCACAGAAGCGCCGCCGGACATATGTCCGGCGGCGCTTCTTGGTTGAACAGCCCGGTTATTTACCGAGTTCCCGTGACCGTTCGTATGCAGCCCAGATGCCATCTGATAGCACCGTCCTCAAACCACCGCGTTCGAGTGACCGCAACGCCGCAGCAGTTGTTCCACCAGGAGAGGTCACATCATTTCGCATTTCGGCGAGATGCTTACCCGATTGCATCGCCAACAGCGTTGAGCCGTACATAGTTTGCAACACAAGTTCTTCGGCAACACGCCGCGCGAAGCCAAGTTGTACTCCTGCGTCGACCATTGCTTCCAGCAGTAAAAAACAGTAGGCAGGACCAGACCCGGACAATGCAGTGGCTGCGTCGAGCAATTTTTCCTCCGCGACGTAGTGTTCTTTACCCAACGCTCCCAGGATTTGCCGAACCGCAGACTGCTGAGCCTCCGATACCAGATCGGTCGAGGTCCATACGGTCATCCCTTCGGCGATCTGTGCGGGTGTGTTAGGCATGGCACGTACAATCGTCGAGTGTCCTAGCGCATCACGTATCGTGGCGATTGGAATACCAGCGATGATCGAAATAACGAGGTCGTCGGGATGTATAGCACCACGCAACGTGGGGAGTACTTTTGTGAAGACCTGGGGCTTGACCGCGAAGATAATAATATCTGCTTGCTCGGCAGCAGCACGGTTATCGTCCGACACGGAGAGACCAAAACGCTGTTGGAGATAGTCGCGACGTTCTTCACGCGGTCCAGTGGCAACGATCTGGTTAGGCGCGACGAGCTCTTTTTCGAGGAGTCCGGCGATCATCGCCTCGCCCATCATGCCGGCACCAATCAATGCGATACGACGATCAGAAAGCATAACCTGTCCTGGATAATATATGGGGGCCATGTGGCATCCCGGAACACGTATGCTAGCAGAATCGTACGACGGGAACAAGGAGAGCCATCACGGTGGGTACGGCTATTTTCTGTTAATCGCTCGGTGTTCCCACGTCAAACAATACACGCGTTGGCTATACCAGGTTGTGAACATAGCACAAACACAGGTGACACGATGTGTCACCTGTGTTTATACGAAAGATGAAATTGAAATGGAAGTACCAAAAAATATTTTGGCATGAGAGAAATCTTACTGACCACCAAGCCCCGAATTGATGCTGGAGAAAACGCCTGATACGCGGCTGCCAAGGACAGTCAAGATACCGATAACGACGATGGCGATCAAAACCAGGATCAAAGCATACTCGACCAGACCCTGTCCCTCTTCACGAGCAAAAAAGTTACGAAGCATAACCGTGGAATCTCCTAAATCAATAAACATTAGAATCAACTGAACCTGTGAATACTATAAAGAATCGAGCGACCATTAACAATAGCAAGGAAGTCCTACCTGATGTCGATACAGTGGGTGAGTGGTAAGGGTGCGTTTTGAGTAAGGCGTGTGGCCATCTTTACCGTTCACTGCATATTTGCCGGTTGATGCTATCTTATACCATCGTCGTTTGGCGTTCACCACCCACTCGACCTATGAAAGGACAACGATGTGCCATCCCGACAAGTGAGCGATATAGATTCAGCAAAGGTGCATGCGGTACACACTCCCTACACACCTTTATCACATACACGCGTAGGCATTGAAGATGCATTCTGGTCGCCACGGCTACAAGCAAATCGCGAAAACACCATCGGGCATATCTATGGGGAACTGCTGCGTGTCGGCAGCATCGACGCCTTTCGGCTGGGCCGGCACTGGCCTGAAGCATCGAAGATACGCAACGGGCGCTGGAACGGCACCCACACAATGTTCTGGGACTCAGATGTAGCGAAATGGATCGAGGCTGCCAGCTTTGTTCTTGCCACACATCCCGATCCTGAACTTGACCAGACACTGGATCAGGTGATCGCGCTGATCGCCAGCATGCAGCAAAGCGACGGCTACCTCAACACCTGGTTCATCTCGGTCGATCCGCAGCAACGCTGGCGCAATCTGCGCGATTGGCATGAACTGTATTGTGCGGGACACCTGATGGAAGCAGCCGTCGCCCATTACGAGGCGACGGGCAAGCGCTCATTGCTCGATGTGATGTGTCGCTATGCCGATCACATCGACCGCACCTTTGGCCCTGGACCGGACCAAAAACCAGGGTACTGCGGTCATCCAGAGATTGAACTCGCGCTCGTGAAACTCGCACGCGCAACCGGCGAACAGCGTTACATGGAACTGAGCCGCTACTTTGTAGACCAGCGCGGACAGCAACCCAACTACTTCGATAGTGAAGCGCTCGAACGCGGCGAACGACGCGAGGACTTCTGGGCCAGGTCTTACGAGTACAACCAGTCTCACGCGCCCGTCCGCGAGCAACACGAAGTTGTCGGTCATGCCGTGCGAGCAGTGTACCTCTACAGTGCGATGGTGGACCTGGCTGGCGTCTATGACGATGCTGCGCTGTGGCAAGCATCGGAGCGCCTATGGAAGCACCTCACGACAACGCGCATGTATGTGACTGGCGGCATCGGTACATCCAGCAGCAACGAAGGCTTCACCAAGGACTATGACCTGCCGAACGAGAGTGCGTACGCGGAAACGTGCGCATCCATCGGCTTAATCTTCTGGGCGCAACGCAAGCTCCAGATCGCGTGCGACCGCACATATGCGGACATTCTCGAGCTCGCGTTGTATAACGGTGTTCTGAGCAGCGTCAGTATGGACGGCAAAGCCTACTACTATGAGAACCCGTTGACCAGTCAGGGTGGACACCATCGGCAACCGTGGTTCGCTTGTCCATGCTGTCCACCCAATATCGCCCGCTTACTCGCTTCGTTGGGTCACTATGTCTACGCACAAAGCGACCACGAGATCGTCGTACATCTGTATATCGGTGGTGATGCCAGGTTCGATATGGGCGGTGGTAGCGTGCGACTCACACAGACCACGAATTATCCCTGGGATGGCATGGTGACACTCACAGTCGACGCCGAGCAGCCGCTCAACTGCACATTGCGTCTGCGTATTCCTGGCTGGTGTGAGGGGGCGACCGCACGTGTCAACGGGCAACCCATTGCCACCGACGACCTCGACCGTGGCTATCTCGTGATCGAGCGCACCTGGGAATCCGGCGATACCGTGGTGCTGGACCTCCCGATGCCAGTCGAAATGGTGCACGCTCACCCCGATGTGCAAAGCGACCAGGGACAGATCGCTTTGCAGCGTGGTCCGCTCCTCTACTGCCTGGAACAAACCGATAACGAGCAGCCAATCAACCGCGTGCTGATCGACGACGGTGCGAGGCTGCAACCACGACATGAGGCCGATCTACTTAATGGCATCACGGTGCTGGAGGGTCCGGCACGTGTCATCGAAGCATCGAACTGGCAAGGTCTCCTGTACCGAACCGCACCCCCCACCACACATGCGTGTACCGTTCGTGCTGTCCCATATTATGCCTGGGACAATCGTGAAGCTGGCGCGATGCGCGTGTGGCTCCAGCAAGGCTCCAGGGACACATCTTCGTAACCGCATACGCGTAAAGCAGTGGTATATTGCCTCACCGCTTACTTTTTTCGATCTAACCGAATAGAATCAACGATGTACTCAAAGGACGTAAACAATGGAATCCTCGAACGCACACCACCTGGGATCATGGGAAGAACGCTGGCATCCCCTGCGTGAAGAATGGGTCATCGTCGCAGCGCACCGCCAGAGCCGCCCATGGAGCGGCGCGGTCGTCGGCTCGCAGACGGCGCGACCGCCGCAGTTCGCGGCGGATTGCTATCTGTGTCCGGGCAACGCGCGCATCAGTGGCGCACAGAATCCGAACTATACCGGCGTGTATGTCTTCGATAACGACCATCCATGCGTCGGCCCTAACTCGCCGGAGCCGGAGCCACAGCAATCGCCCTACCGAACGCGTCGCGCTAACGGCATCGCCCGCGTGATCTGCTATAGTCCACGACATGACCTGACCGTTGCCGAGATGCCGGTCGACGATATCGCGGCTATCGCGACGGTCTGGCAACAGCAGACCACCGACCTGGGCAATCGTCCCGAAGTCGAGCAGGTCTTGATCTTCGAGAACAAGGGCGATGTCGTCGGTGTATCCAATCCCCACCCGCACGGTCAGATCTACGCGACGAACTTCACCTGGAAAACCTTCGACACCGAATGGGAAGCCACGCGGCGCTACCGCAGCGAAAACGGGCGGTCGTTGTGGGGCGATATCATCGCCGCCGAGCAACGCGACGGACGGCGCATCCTGTGGGAAGACGAACATGCGATCGCGTTCCTGCCGTACTTCGCACGCTACGCGTACGAAGTATTTGTCGCACCGAAGCGCACCGTACCGCACATCTCGCTACTGAACGAGCGCGAGATCGCGTCGTTCGCCGCCGCGCTCAAGAACGTCACGGTGCGTTATGACAATCTGTGGAAGGAAACATTCCCCTACGTCATGCCGCTCCACCAGGCACCCACGAACGGCGGCGACTACAGCGATTTCCACTTCTTCATCGGCTTTCTGCCACCCCTGCGCCGCCCTAACACCCTGAAGTATCTGGCAGGACCGGAAATCGGCGGCGGTAACTTTCTGAGCGACACATCCCCTGAAGAAAAGGCAGCGGAATTGCTGTCCATGCCGACCGTCCATTACACCGCAGGAGGCGTAGAATGATTCGCGACCAAGAGCGTTTACTCGATCGCATACGGTCGATTCACAACGATATCCGTGATAGCGTCGTCGCCGCCTGTGAAACAATGGCGACCGAGCAACTCACAACCGTCGTCGCCGAGGACGAAGGCGGCGATACGATCTTCGCTATCGACCGCATCTCAGAAGAAGTACTGCTCGAAGCCTTCGCGCAGATCGCTCTCGAATGGCCATGCGTACTGGTCGCAGAAGGACTGGGAGCTACAGGGCAATTGATTCTCCCGGAAGGCAATACCATCGATCAAGCGGAAATCTGCGTCATCGTCGATCCGATCGACGGCACGCGCGGCATCATGTACCAGAAACGGGCGGCCTGGATTCTGACGGGGGTCGCGCCGATGCATGGCACGCTGCCGACACTCGCCGACATCGAGATCGCCGTACAGACCGAGATTCCGCTCGTCAAGCAACACCTATCCGATTCACTGTGGGTGATCGCGGGTGGAGAGGTGGGCGGCGAACGCTACAACCGCATCGACGGCACCACGCAGCCATTGCATGCTACGCCATCGCGGGAAGCAACCATCGCTCGTGGTTATGGCGGGCTAGCACGCTTCTTCCCCGGTCTGCGTGGCGAACTAGCAACGATTGACGATCTGGTGGTCGAACGAGTGCTTGGCCCGGTCCAGGCGGGTCAGGCACTCGCGTTCGAGGATCAGTATATTTGTACAGGAGGTCAGTTATACGAACTGCTGATGGGACACGACCGCTGGATCGCTGACCTGCGTCCGATGGTCGAACCGGTGCTACGCAAGCGTGGCCTCAGTTTAGGTTTGTGCTGCCATCCCTATGACCTGTGTACCGAACTGATCGCACGCCAAGCGGGCGTCGTCGTCACCGACGAGCACGGACAACGCCTCGCCGCGCCGCTCGATGTCACCTCCGACTGCTCATGGATTGGCTACGCCAACGTCGCGATTCAACAACAGGTCGAAACAGTATTACGCTCGACGTTGGAGGAACGCGGCTTATGGTCGGATGGAGGAGCCGCACATGTGGACGCTTGAAACGTCTCCATCGGCAACCCTGCCGGATGTCACACGGTTCATGTCGTTGCTTAACGAGCATGCCGCCTTTTTCGAGCCTGGCAATCCGATCACCTTGGCACGCGCCCCTGGACGACTCGACCTGATGGGCGGCATCGCCGACTATTCAGGTTCGCTTGTGCTGCAACTACCGCTTGGCGTCGCAACCTTAGTAGCAGCACAACCCATCGCAGAGCCCATGGTGTATATCTATTCGACTGAAGCCGCCAATGGCATCGATAATGCCGCGGTTGAAATCCCGCTCGCGGCGCTGTTTCCAGCGAGCGGCGCACTTTCATATGAGCAAGCGCGTGTGCTGTTCGCCAGCGATCCGGCACAAGCGTGGGTTGCGTATGTCGCGGGCGTTCTAATAGTTCTGGGCCAGGAGCGAGGTCTGACGTTCGACCGTGGGTTGCGGCTGTTCATTCATTCCGAAGTCCCTGCGGGGAAAGGCGTGAGTTCGTCGGCGGCGATCGAGGTCGCGACGATGCAAGCGGTCTGCGGCGCGACCGGACACGATCTGGACGGGCGCACCCTGGCGATCCTGTGTCAGATGGTCGAAAACCGCGTGGTCGGCGCGCCCTGCGGCATCATGGATCAGATGGCTTCGGCGTGTGGCAAGGAAGGGCAACTGATGGCCTTGCTATGCCAGCCTGCCGAACTACAACCGACCGTAGCGTTGCCCGCCGACCTGTCGGTGTGGGGCATCGATTCGGGCATCCGGCACGCCGTCGGCGGCGCGGATTACGGTTCCGTGCGTGCCGCCGCCTTCATGGGCTATCGCATCATCGCCGACCATGCAGAACTACATGCAGACGACGCCGGAAGCAATCGCATCACGATTGACGATCCGCGCTGGCATGGCTACCTCGCCAACATCGGGCCGGAGCTATGGGAGCGTGAACTCAGCGCGGTCGTACCGGAGGAACTTTCCGGTGTCGATTTCCTGGCTCGCTACGGCGGCTCGACTGACGACGTGACCACTATTGATCCTACACGCACCTACGCCGTGCGCCGAAGCACCGCGCACCCGATCTACGAGCATAGCCGTGTGCAACGATTCCGCGAATTGCTGCTCGGCGAGCAGAATGATGCTGTGCGGCAGGAACTTGGCGCCTTGATGGTCGCGTCCCATCGTTCGTACAGTGCCTGTGGCCTGGGAACGGCAGGAACGGATCGTCTGGTGGAACTGGTGCTGGCGGAGGGATCACAATCCGGTCTGTTCGGAGCCAAGATCACCGGGGGTGGTAGCGGCGGCACGGTCGCGATTCTTGGATTACATGACCGTGGCGACGACGTGCGGCGCATCGCCGCACGTTACGCCGAGGAAACCGGACGCGACGTGCAGGTATTTGACGGCTCATCGCCAGGAGCGGCGGCGTTCGGCACACTCGAACTACGAAACGATGCGGCATAGCATCCAGTTCCACGACCGCTAGACGCCGAGGAGGAGCAATATCATGTACACTGCTCCTCCTCGTTGTAACCACCGACGCGCCGGACACTCACCTCGTGAATAACGCTCTACCGTGGTATCTTCGCATCGCATTGACGAATGATCTCGTCAACGACGTGCGCGAGTGGTGCGGTGGCGTCGATGATGATACCGTTTTTCGGAATGCCTTCTTTCGTTTGATACAAACGCGCAGTGACTTCCCGTTCGGCTTGTTTTCCACCCCAATCAGTTGGGTCCACTGCCACTCGCTCATCGATCCGTCGGTTCACTGTGTCCAGGTCGGCTTCAAGGATAAAAACGCCGTCGAACAGATCGATGAACTTTGAGAAATTCCTAGAACCGCCACAGAAAAACGTCACCGCATCATCCTGGTTGGCGACGAGGGCATGTACTTTATCGACATCCCAAACGTGATGTTCCGATATAAAGGCAGCCGAATGCTCGTGCCTGAGGCCATCCGTCGGTATACCGGTTTCTGGATCGCCCAGATAGGCCAATTCCCTGTCTCCATGAATGGCATGGTAGCCGCGCCGCTGCAATTCGGTGCAGACCGTCGTCTTACCAGTGCCGGAAACGCCTCCAATCAGATAATTCCGTATGCCCATGGTGAGATGATAGCACGCTCGAAGGCGTGTCATCAGTCGTGGCGGAGCGCCGACATCAACTCCTGCCCAATGGGTGCGTCCAAGCGTTGTTAGAGAGCGCAGGGAAGATATTTCATCGACGCGCAACGGCGTTTCATCCTTGTCATCCTGGCGTAGCCGCAGGATCTCCCCACCATCACCCATCAAACGGATTCCTCGACAAGCTCGGAATGACAACCTTTGATGCTCCGTTGCCCTCGGTCGAGTGCTTTCTTTCGTGTTTGGC
Organism: uncultured Chloroflexia bacterium; assembly: GCA_963790835.1. Lineage (GTDB taxonomy): Bacteria > Chloroflexota > Chloroflexia > Chloroflexales > Kallotenuaceae > JBBSGA01. The sequence continues at coordinate 827,687 of CAWBPU010000001.1, read as the reverse complement.
TTTTTTCTGATAACTCTTGGATGCACCCACCGATGTTTTACCCTTGCCCGTCACACAGGAACGGACTATACTGAACGTAATGGTCCCACAACGTTCAGCGAAGAATGAAGGAGCGTTCCTGCAAGCAGAAAGGCGAGCCGCGCCATGAAGGAGCGTCTGCTTGACCTGCGTGCTGCGGCGTTCAGCTTCACCGTTCAGCCCGCTCGTGGTCGCATCAGCGTCACTTCGCGTTGGACAGTCGTCCTCTTTCCGCTGCTCATCGCTCTGGCGGTCGTCGTCCCTTATAACATTCTGTATTACCTGGCCTACCTGTGGGGCTGGTTGCTCCTGATCTCCTGGGCCTGGGTACGTTATCAGGGTCCACGCGTCGAACTACTGCGCGAGATGCGCGGCGGCTGGGCGCAGGTTGGCGACGAATTGATCGAGGGCTGGGAAGCGCGAAACAATTCCTGGTTGCCGTTGCTATGGCTCCAGGTTGACGACGCATCGACTCTGCCGGGATACAACGCCCGTCGGGTCGGCGCGGCCGGACCAAACGCTTTTCAGGAATGGACGACAACAGCCATTTGTACGCGCCGCGGGCGCTATCGCGTTGGTCCCCTTACGCTCGAACTCACCGACCCACTTGGTTTATTCCGCTACGTACGCGTTGACGAGACCAGTCGGGAAATGATCGTGTATCCGCCACTGGTGCATCTACCGACGCTGCAACGACCACGCGGGCAGCGCGGCGGCGTCGCCACGGCATCGTTGCTCAACATCCTCCCGACGACCACGGTTGGAGGTCTGCGCGATTATCGCGCGGGTGATCCGCTCAACTACATTCACTGGCGCGCGGTCGCGCACACCGGCAAACTGATGGTCAAGGAGTTTGACCAGGAGGTCGCCGGGGCGATCTGGATCGTGCTCGACCTCGCCCGCGCTGTGCAACAGGGAACGGGAGACGACGCGACCGAGGAACTCGGCGTGGTGTTAGCATGTTCGCTCGCCAACATGTTGCTCGCCGAAGGGCGCACGGTGGGATTATTCACTCGTGGAGCCGAACGCCGCATGGTGCGTCCAGGCCGTGGGCGACAACATCTATGGGAATTCATGAGTGCGCTGGTGGATGCTCAGGCCGACGGCGATGTGCCATTGCGTGACGTGCTCGGCGAACTTGCATCGGTAGTCAAGGGGCGGGCAGCAGCGGTCGTCATTACGCCCGATACCAGCGTCGGCTGGGCGGGATCGCTCGCAGGTCTGACGGGCGGCGGCGCATCGGCATCCGTGCTGCTCGTTGAAGGCACGCAAAGCCATGGGGCAGCCAGCGAACGGCTCGAACGGCTTGGCATCCGCTACGCTGTATTCAACACCGGGGTGCCGTTGCAACTCATCACACCGACACGGCAGCGCGATCCAGGGTATCGCATCTCGCCGCTCGGTCGTGCCATTCGAGTAGAAAGTTAACGATTGTGGAGTTGTTGATTAGATTCGCACGGCGGCATCCGCCGCGCATCGGCTGGGGCGTGTTCCTGCTGGGTTTCGTGACGGTGCTGCTTTTGCCATCGCTCATCAGCAACGCTGAGCTCCTGCTTGACAGCGGACCCACCCTCCTGGCGGTTACAGCAGGTTACCTGCTCACATTTCTGCTCGGGCGGCGTACACGCATTGTATGGATCATTCCAGCCTTACTGGTGCCGTTCTTCATCTTCGACCTCGTACCGCCATGGCGTATCATCGAAGCCGATGCGCGTGCCTTGATCCTATCGTGGCGTCGTCCGGCGACCTATGTGCTACCCGCTTCTCTCGAAGCAGCGTGGCAATCGACGAGCACGACGCTCTTACAGGCCTGGAACGGCAGCACACAGCCATTAAGCTGGGCGCTGGCACGCATTATCGCGGTATTCAGCTATCCTTCCGCGGCGTTCCTTGCGCTTGGATTACGACGCGAGCGACCACCACTTGTGTATTGTCTGCCATTTTTAGCGACGCTGATTATGACGGCAATGACCGCAAGTGTACGCACGATATACGTCGTGTTCGCGATCATCGTCGTATTATTGCTGTGTATCGTCGGAGCGTTTCGCACGCGCCAGCGCATGTGGGACCAGAAAAACTATAGCTTCAGCGATTCGTTGCAATGGGATGTCGGCCTGATCGGGTTTGCGATGCTTGTCGTCGTGATCGTCTTTGGCATCCTGACGCCGCCCGTTCCGTACAACCCCATCACCACCTGGCTCTGGACCGATGTCCGGCTCCCAGCGGGATTGGCACGGCTGGATAAGTCCGAAGCCGCCAAGAATCCGCAGACTGGCGACCGAGGCGGCACAGCCCGTGTCGGCAGCACACGACCGGGCGAGAACCTGGAACTAGGACGCTCGCTCGAGGCGGGCGGCAGCGAGGAAGTCGCTCTACGCATCAAAGCACCAGCCGTACAGCCGGATTCGCTGCCATACTGGCGCGGTCGTATCTTCAGCCGCTACAACGGACGTGGATGGGAAACCGGACCGATCTCGTCGCGCACGATCTCGCCACTCGACCTCCTCGACCCAGACCTTGGCTTCATCGAGCAGGAAATCACCGACGTACAGCCGGGGCGACAGATTTTGTATGGCGTTCCCAACATCGTCGCCGCAACCGCACAAACCACCATCGAATCGAATGCACAGGGCGATACGGTGGGCTGGATCGGCGAAGGCACCAGTTACACAGTGTACTCACGTCCCCCAGCAGCACCCAGCACCGTCGGTGCCGATCTGATCGAAATCCAACAAACGCTGTCAGCCTACCGTACTGTTCCGCCGGAGCTACCGCAGCGTGTCGTCGATCTCGCAAACCAGCTCACCGCAGACCAGCGCAACCAGATCGACCGGGCGACTGCAATCGAAATGTACCTGCGCGGCTTGCAGTACAGTTATGAAGTCGCTCCCTTGCCACTGAGTGGTGATGCGGTCGATCAATTCCTGTTCACGATGGGGCAGGGCTATTGCACCTATTATGCTTCGGCGATGGCGATGATGGCACGCGCAGTCGGCATTCCAAGCCGTGTAGTCACAGGATACGCCACCGGCGAATACGACGCCGCCACCAGTACCTGGACGGTCCACGAATCGGATGCGCACGCCTGGCCTGAACTCTATATCGAAGGCGAGGGATGGACGCGCTGGGAGCCGACGCCGATACGAGAGATTCCAGCACGCCTCACAACGCCAAATAGCCCCGCACCTGCGCCTGTGACCGAGGCCGAGCCAGTCACGGGGAATCCGACGATGAACTGGGCGTTGATCGCACTTAGCCTCGCGATCCTGGCAGCATTCATCGGCGTACTGTTCGCCAGTCGCCGCAAGATTCCACTCAGTCCGGCGCGTGTGCTGGTCGAGTTGTATCGTTATGGGCGTCGTGCCGGTATCCCCCCACATCCCGGTGATTCGATCGAGGAATATGCCGAGCGGCTGGGTCGCACGGTGCCGGTCGTGCAAAACCCCGCCGAACGAGTTGGGAGGTTGCTGACGGCACGCATCTATCGGCAGAACCCGCTTAACAGCGAAGAAGAAGCGACATTGCTGCGGTCGTGGGAAAACGCCCGCGACATGCTGCCGCAGCAACCGGCACCACCCAAACAGGAACCCAATACCGACACATCCACCGCTTAGTGAAAAGGACCAACGTTGGATACGACACGCGATTTCTTTGAACGGCTCGGATTACCACGCGACGACACTGGCGCTCGTGCGTCCACAAAGCGTTTCCCCGACGGCGCACAGTATCGCGTCGAGATACCCTCAGTCGAGGGACCACGGGCGCTCGAACGTGTGCTGACGCTCGCCGAGCACTACGACATTCCGCTCCATCGGGTATCGCAGGGCAGCGGCATCATGCTGCTCGACGATGCCGAAATCAAGGAGATGGGACGGCTGGGACGTGAAGCGGGCATTGAGGTCAGCTTATTCGCCGGTCCGCGTGCGGCCTGGGACATCGGATCACAGGTGCTGACGAGCGCAGGAAAGAGCATCGGCGCACGGTCGCGTGGCACCGACCAACTGGTGTACGCGTTCGAGGATGTGCGGCGTGCCTGTGCATTGGGTATCCGTAGCGTACTGGTCGCCGACGAGGGGCTACTCTGGACCATCGATCATGCGAAACGCACGGGCGAACTACCCGCCGATCTGCTGGTCAAGATCAGTGTCCTGATGGCTCCGACCAATCCTGGCGGCGCGAAAGTGCTGGAGCAACTCGGCGCGGGGACGCTCAACGTCGCTACCGACCTGACCGTGCCGCAGATCGCCGCCATTCGCCATGCCGTCGATGTGCCGTTGGACGTGTACGTCGAGGTTCCAGATGACTTCGGCGGCTTCATTCGCCACTACGACATCCCCGAACTGGTGCGCGTCGCCGCTCCGATCTACCTCAAATTTGGCCTTCGCAACGCGCCCAACGTCTATCCCAGCGGCACACACCTTGAAAACACCGCCCTCGCTCTAACGGAGGAGCGCGTGCGGCGGGCCTACCTCGGCCTTACGCTGTTGCGGCGCTACGACCAGGCTGCCACAACGTCACAGCGTGGCGCGCAGGGGTTAGCCCTGCCGGTGGAATAGCTCGTCGCAGCCGCAACAAAACAACTTGCCTATGGATTTACAATGCATTGTGGTTGGTGGATAGCGCCAGCCACAATTGCATGTGTGCAGGCTGGCCACATCCTATCGTCGCGGCACGTGAGATACATCCGCTTGTCGTGAACGGGCCGGTGGTCGGTCGTCAAGGAGTTGTCAGTTGTCTTCATTCAACGGGCTTGGGATGAACCTTGGTGTTCTTCCACGGTTATCACACGCGAAGTCGCGTTCGATCAGTCCCGAAAATTTTGGGGGCGAGAAGGGTCAAGGCGGGCGAGCAACCGATGGCACCGGGCGCATTCGCCGCACGCGACCTGGGCGTGGGGTGGAAGCTCTCACCTTCGATCAACATCGAGCCCGGGGAAACGCGCGTGATCGCGGACATCCAGGATTCCGGCGCGATCCAGCAAATCTGGATGACCCCGACCGGCAACTGGCGCTGGAGCATCCTGCGCATCTATTGGGATGACGCGGACGAGCCATCGGTCGAATGTCCCGTCGGCGACTTCTTCGCCAGCGGCTACGGACGCTACGCACAGATTAGCTCGCTGGCGATCTGTATTAATCCACGGCAGCGCCTTCAACTGCTACTGGGAGATGCCGTTCCGCAAGCGCTGCCGGATCACGATCACCAACATCGCGGACGAAGCGATGACGCTGTACTACCAGATCAACTACACCCTGACCGATGTACCCGAAGATGTCGGCCTATTTCCACGCACAGTTCCGCCGCACCAATCCGCTGCCCTACAAGGACGTGTACACGATCCTCGACGGCGTCAGCGGTCAGGGTCAGTATGTCGGCACCTACATGGCCTGGGGCGTCAACAACAGCGGTTGGTGGGGCGAAGGCGAGATCAAGTTCTTCATGGACGGCGACGACGACTATCCCGACGATCTGCGGCACCGGCACCGAGGATTATTTCTGCGGCTCGTACAACTTCGACCTCGGCAAGGAAAACGGCGGCTACCGCGAGTTCACGACACCCTATGCCGGGCTGCCGCAGGTGATCCGGCCGATGGCACTGTACGATGCCCAGACAGCGCTTCGGCATGTATCGCTGGCACATCATGGACCCGATTCGCTTCGAGCAGGATCTGCGCGTCACGATCCAGGCGCTGGGCTGGCGCAGCGGTCGGCGCTACCTGCCGATGCAGGACGACATCGCATCGGTCGCCTACTGGTATCAAACACTGCCGACCGCACCGTTCCCGGCGCTGCCCGACCGGATTATCTCGAAATCATCTAGGAGGCATCCAGTGACGATGTCACCAGGAGCGATCAACCGTCATGTCGGCGTTCGCCAAATCGGCTCGTCAGTTCGATACGACATGGCCGGCGGATGCGGCCAGGTGACAAAGCAACCAATGACTACTATCGCCCCATCAAGACCTTCGAGGAACGCTTCGACGAGTATGCTGCAGGCAGGTGCGTGCGATGGGCTTCGAGGCCATCGACCTGTGGACTCGCGCATCTCAACTGGTCGTGGGCGACCGACCGACACCTCGCAGATCGCCAACGTCTGCTCGAAACGCATGATCCATCACCGTGAACAGCCTGGCGGGTGGCTTTGGCTCGACACCTGACGAGTTCGAAGCATGCCTGTAAGCTCGCGGTCGCCGTCGGCACCACGATCCTGGGCGGCAACACATCAGTTACTCGTGCTCGATCGCCAGCTGCGGTCGCGCTGCTCCAAACAGTATGGCGTGCGCCTGGCTATCGAGAACCACCCCGAAAAAACCGCCAGCCGAGCTGCTGGCGAAGATCGGTGACGGTGGCGAAGGCACGATCGGCGCGGCGGTCGATACGGGATGGTTCGGCACGCAGGGCTACGATGCCGCTGTCGCGATCGAGGAGTTGCGCGACCATCTGGTTCACATTCACCTCAAGGATGTGCTGGCAGTGGGAGCGCATGAAACCTGTCGCTACGGCGAGGGGGTCGTGCCGATCGAACGCTGTGTCAGACGTCCTCAAGACGCATCGGCTACCCGGGCCGTATGCGATCGAACATGAACCGGAACACTACGATCCGACCGAAGACTGCCGTGCGATGCTCCCGATGTTGGAGCAGATGCTCGGGCGATCCTGACACACGGGTTTACGCGGGAGGACATCTACGTTTCTCCTGTATGTGAGGGAGCATACTCATGGGAAATCCACTTAAGATCGGCGTCGTCGGCTGCGGCAACATCGCTGGACCGTATGCCAAAACAATCAAACCTTACGAGCAGATCGAGATCGTCGCCGCTTCCGACATCGACCCGCACGCGCCGAAGCCTACTGCGCCGAACTACGGCGGCACGGCCTACGCAACGCTGGAAGAATTACTCGCCGACGACAATGTTGAAGCCGTGCTCAACCTGACCATCCACCACGCTCACCCCGCGGTGATCACACAATGTCTCAACGCCGGCAAACATGTACATACCGAGAAGCCGCTGGCGATGACGGTATGAGGATGCCAAAGCGCTGGTTGAACTGGCTGAGAGCAAAGGGCTGCGGCTGAGTTCATCGCCGATCACCTTCATGGGCGAGGCGCAACAGACAGCCTGGAAGGCCATTCGCGATGGTATGCTTGGCGAAGTGCGCGTAGCCTACGCCGAGGTCAACTGGGGGCGCATCGAATCGTGGCACCCGGCACCCGGCGCGTTCTACCAGGTCGGTGCACTGTATGACGTTGGCGTGTACCCGCTGACCGTCCTCACGACGATCTTTGGTCCGGCGCGCCGTGCCACCGGCTATGGCACTGTGGTGCATCCCGACCGTGTGACCAAGGAAGGCGTCGCGTTCCACATCGACACACCGGATTGGGTGACGGCTGCCATCGAATTCGAGTGCGGTCTGGTGACACGTTTGACCACCAACTTTTATGTTGGTCATCACGGCAAGCAGAAGGGCATCGAGTTCCACGGCGACCTCGGCTCGTTGCATATGGATAGCTGGCAAAACTTCGACGCCGCCGTGGAGTTCGCCGAATACCAGAAGCCCTATGAACCTGTACCCTATGTCAAAGAGCCGTACAAAGGGACCGAGTGGGGCCGCGCCATCGTCGAGCTAGCCGACGCTATCGCCGAAAACCGTCCACAGCGTCCGACAGGCGCGCAAGCAGCACACGTCGTTGAAATCCTCAACGCCATCGACACCTCCATGTCGCAAGGCGGCGCTGTCGAGATCACGTCGAGTTTTACCCAGCCTACCCCGATGGACTGGGCGATGTAGCAGCACGGGGCAGCGCCGCTCGGCGCTGCCCTTGACAGTATCCTCGTCCTCACGTATATATAGATCGCTCCGCCACAACCATATACTCGTCATACCTCAATGGAGACGATCATGCGTCATCGCCTAGTCGTGCGTTGTGTACTTTTTGTATGCGTATTGATTCCATGCGGCTTCACCAATACATCTCGTCCTTCTCATGCACATCCACGTTCCATAATAGAAACGTCAATACCCCAGAACAACGCTCAAAATCCAAGCACAGAGATAATAGCAAAAACACAATTTGGCGGAACGTATGCCGCGAGTGTTCTGGATGACGGGTACGCCTATTTTACGCAAGGCTCGGTATTATACATTGTCGATACACGCGATCCGAGTGCTGTAATTCAAGTGGGTCGTATCGAGCTTCCCACAACTCCAGAACAATTACAGGTTGCCGACGATATTGTGTATGCCATGGGACAAACGAATGAGATCGTGATCATCGACGCGACCAACCATGCAACGCCCGTTCTGCGCTCTCGATATCCAGTGACCCGTTCTGAAACGGCAATGTTGGCTCAAGGCAAAAAACTCTATGTTGCAGATGCTGGCAACTTTCGTATCATCGATATGAGCGATCCTGCATCTCCTCTCTTGGTCGGTACATATACATATAACCGCTCTTATTATTTCCATTTCTCCATCGACGGGATCATCGCCTATATACCAACGCTGGAAGGGCTAGATGCTGTCGATATCAGCGATCCTTCAAATCCGCGTTTCATTTCCAGGCTTCAACTTAACGCCATGTTGATGGATGTTCACAACAATGTACTGTATGCGAGAGACAGTTATCCTTGCGGGAGATATGGTGAGTGCTACACAACCTACATCTATGATGTTAGCGACACATCTCACCCTGTCCTTCGTAAAACATATGATAATTATGCAGAGGTTGTGTTCAACGACCTGCTTACGATCATCACAGCGCCAGATGGGATACATCTGCTAGATGTACAAGACCCTGCTTATATCGTTGAGCGCGCAGTCTATGCAGGCTCCGCCTTTTCTCCTCATCTCGTCGGCACAACCGTTTACTTCCAATCAGATCGGCGTTTTCATGGACTGGACCTCAGCGATCCATCGCAACCCAAAACGCGCGGCAATTATGACATATCCAATTTCACAACCACACCCACGATCGATGTTCAAGGCAGCGTTGCGCTCCTCCGTCATACGATGAGGCTCGAACTGCTTGACCTCACGAATGACAATGCACCTCGATCACGTGAAGTTTGGCAATCGGATGGAGCAATCAATCGTATCAAGGTTGCCGATGACCATGTATATTGGGCGAGCGGTTACACTGGCATACACGTTCTCGATATTGCAGACACATCGAGCATCCAAAAAATCGGTTCATACATCCCAGAAAATCCGCAGCAGGTGAACACGAATGAACTTGACGTTGCCGGAAGGAACGTGTACATCGGAACATATGATATCGTTCGTGTGATCGACGTAGGCGATCCCCGCCATCCAGTCCCGCGCTCGGTGCTAACTGCTCCCATCGAATGGCAAGGACTATGGGTAGACTGGCTCAAAGCTGTCGGCGACCGCCTCTATGTAGGCTCGGATACATTCAATAACGCCAACGAAGTATACATTATCGACATCAGTAGCCCCGATCAGCTAAAGATCCTGGGAACTATATTAACAGATGCAAAGTCGCAGATATCACCAGTCGAGATACAGGGTACCACGTTGTACGCGATTCGAGAGAAGTTCACACCTGAGAACAGATACTTTCTCGAAATATGGGATGTAAGCGACCCTACACAGCCAAAACGTCGCAGCCAGATGCAACTTCCCGACGATGTAACATCTAGCTCTCGTGCAGTTGTGTCCGATGGAATAATCTATTTTACAGGCAAGACACACGAGATTAGCTCGATCGTATTTGCGGACGTTTCGAATCCAGATCATCCCCAGGTCATAGGCTCATACTCAGCACAATTTCGTCCTAACAGCATCGACGTTAAGCATCATCTTCTATACGTACACAGCACCAAGACTCAACCACCTACGGATGCGCCGCGCTCAACTCTGGAAATTGTCGATGTACACGACCCGCAGAATCCCATCTTGCTCGCCCAATATCTGACACCAGAAAACGAGCTAGGCATTCATAGGCAAGACCTGTACAGCCGAGGCGGATACATCTATCTCGCCGAATCAGAAAGCGGGATGCAAGTGCTATGGTATGGTCCAACTTCCACAGCACCGATACCAGTCAGTGGCGGTGTACTCACCTCAGACGTCGATGGTACGCGCTACGAGGTCGCGGCGGGAACGTTCACACGTCCGGTCACGTTGACCCATACACCGAAATCTTCCTCGGACGCACCCGATACAGGGAAACTACTGGATGCACAACATATCTTTGCGCTCACGGCTGTCGATAGCGTCTCCGGCTCACAGCTTCAACCGACCACGCCCTTCACCGCAACAATCGCCTATGAGGACAACCTATTCACCGAGGAAACCGAGGCGAACTTTGCACTGTATTTCTGGGACGGTAGCCACTGGAACAAGGAGCTATCAAGTATCGCCGATCCAAATGCAAACACTGTTACGGCGAGCATCTTACATACCGGCACCTGGGCAGTGCTCGCCGATAACATCGCCGAAACGTATTTACCATTGGTCTTTAAATAGTCACGAGAACATATCCTCTGCGCTTCGCGTCTGCTCTGCCGATCGTTTACCATAGTGTCCGACGATAACCACCCACACACGTAAGGGAGCGCACATGGCAGAATCATTAGCGGGCTTATTCAGCCTCGAAGGACAGGTCGCGGTCGTAACGGGAGCCACCGGAGTGCTTGGCGGCGCGATGGCACGCGGGCTAGCGCTCGCGGGTGCGCGGGTCGGGATCATGGGACGCCGCGCCGACGTAGCTCAGGCCGTCGCCGACGAAATCATCGCCCGTGGCGGCGAAGCGATGGCGTTGCCTGCCAACGTTTTGCAGAAAGCTGAACTGGAAGCAGCACGTGATGCTGTTCTACAACGCTGGGGCAGCGTCGATATCCTGGTCAATGCCGCCGGGGGCAACGTCGCCCGTGCGACGCTCACGCCTGACCAGAGCATCTTTGAACTCCCTGAAGACGCCTTTCGCGAAGTGTTCGACCTCAACCTGCTCGGCACATTGCTCCCAAGTCAGGTCTTTGGCGAGGCCATGACCAGTCGTACCGAGGGGTCACCGCGTGGCTCGATTGTCAACATCTCCTCGGTCGTCACCCAACGTGCCATTACGCGCGTCGTGGGTTATGCCGCCGCCAAATCAGCCGTCGATAACTTCACCCGTTGGCTCGCCAGCGAACTCGCCAGAAAGTATGGAGCGGGATTGCGTGTCAACGCCATCACCCCTGGCTTCTTCATCGGTGACCAGAACCGCAAACTGCTGCTCAACGACGACGGCAGTCTGACTCAGCGCGGACAAACTATCATCGACCACACACCCGCCGGACGTTTCGGCGAGGCCGACGAACTCGTCAGCACCCTGATCTGGTTGTGCGGGCCGGGAGCCAGTTTTGTCAACGGCGTGATCGTGCAAGTCGATGGTGGCTTCAACGCGTTCAGCGGCGTCTAACGCACGGCGACTACGGATGGAGGTCGAACTCAGCACGGTTGCTGGGTTCGACCTTCGGCGAAAAGGACAGGCGGCTGCATGATAGGGGCACATCGTGCTACCATGCACATGACGGAGGACAACATGGCGACAAAACCACAGGCGACCATTCAGGATTTGTACGACCTTCCTGATCATATCAAAGCCGAGATAGTCGATGGAGAACTTGTTGTTATGTCGCCGACAGGTGCTAGACCGGGGAGCGCCGCGTTCGAGATTGCGTCTAGCCTGCGTTCCTATGCGCGGCGTACAAAGCGTGGTCGTGCCGTGCCGGACAACGTAGGGTTTCGGGTCAACCTGCCGCATCGCCAATCATTCAGCCCCGACGCAGCCTACCATATCGGACCTGACACCGGCATGAAGTTCTATGACGGCGCACCGATCTTCGCGGCAGAAGTCCGTAGCGAAGACGACTACGGTGTGGAAGCCGAACGCGCCATCGCCCGCAAGCGTGCCGATTACTTCGCAGCCGGAACACAGGTAGTATGGGATGTCGATCTACTGCATGCCGATACCATTACTTCCTATCGCGCCGACGCTCCCGACCAGCCACTCGTCTTTCGTGTCGGCGACATCGCGCACGCCGAACCCGCCGATCCTGGCTGGACCATGCCCGTGGACGACCTGTATACCTGAACCTGTCGTATAAGGACTTCGGATGACACGATCAGCCCTGACCCACCTCGAATGTGGTGCGTGCCGAGCCAACTACCCGCACGACCAGTTGATGAACCTCTGCCCCGCGTGTGGCAAGCCGCTACTCGCCCGCTACGATCTCGAACGTGCGCGGCAAACGCTGACGCCCGCGAACCTGGCACAGCGCCGCCCGGATATGTGGCGCTATGAAGAAGTCATGCCGGTGCAGGATAGCAACCGTATCCTCGCGCTGGGCGAAGGCTGGACGCCGCTCATTCGGGCAACGCGTCTTGGCGAGCACATCGGCTGCCCCAACACCCTGATCAAAGATGAATCGACCAACCCAACGGGCAGTTTCAAGGCACGCGGCCTCAGCGCGGCGGTGAGCCGCGCCTGGGAGCTAGGAGTGAGTAAGCTGGCGATTCCGAGCGCGGGCAACGCTGCCGGAGCGATGAGCGCCTATGCAGCAGCGGCGGGCATACCTGCATTCGTGTTCATGCCCGCCGATGTACCGCAGATATTCAGGACCGAGTGCGAAGTGCTGGGCGCACAGGTTACGCTCGTCGATGGCCTGATCACCGATTGCGGTGCACGAGTGCGCGAAGGCACCGCCGAGCAGGGTTGGTTTGATTGCAGCACGCTCCGCGAACCGTACCGGATCGAGGGCAAGAAAACCATGGGCTATGAGATCGCCGAGCAACTTGGTTGGACGCTGCCCGACGTGATCATCTACCCCACAGGCGGCGGCACCGGACTGATCGGTATGTGGAAAGCCTTCGACGAGATGGAACAGATGGGGCTGATCGGTTCCGCACGACCGCGTATGGTCAGCGTGCAATCGACGGGCTGTGCGCCAATTGTTGCGGCGTTCGAGTCGGGCGTCGATCATGCGACGATGTGGCAGGGGGCGCACACGGTCGCCGATGGCCTACGGGTTCCGGCTGCTATCGGTGACTTCTTGATCCTTAAGGCGATCCGCGAAAGTCATGGCACGGCGCTGGCGGTCGAGGATGCCGCCATGATCGAACACGCCCGCATGATGGGATCGTTGACTGGCATTTTCCCTGCTCCCGAAGGCGCGGCATGCCTGTCGGCGCAACTACATTTGCTCGAAACTGGCTGGATCGCACCAGACGAAACGGTGGTGCTATTCAACACCGGCACTGGCCTTAAGTACGCCCATCTGTGGGCGGCAGATTGAGCCGGCAGCGCATGCACCCAAAGAGGTGCATGCGCCAGCCATTACAGCACGATACGCTGCCCGGTGCGTGCCGATTCGATCGCCCCGAACACCATCGCAAGGCTCTTGATATTGTCGTGACACTCGCCCATCGGTGTCGCGCCCGTTTCGAGCGCGTTGACGAAATCGCGTAACGACCCGGCGATGCCACGTGCCATATCTTCATCAACCGACACGCGCCGCTCCTCGGTCCTGGACAGAAAACTCCCGCCCTCGACAACGATATCGGCGACAGGCGCGACGTGACCATCCCAGGTCGCCGTGCCGTTCGGACCCACCGCTCGCCACTCCGCTTCCCAGGATGTCGCACGGCCTTCCGCGCACCACGAGCCACGGTAGGTATAGCGCAACCCGCCGCTCATCTCGAAGATGACCGTCGACGACGCATTGCCGCGATACCAACTCCAGGGCGGGTTGAATTCATCGCAATACACCGCAACGGGATCGGCATCGCACACGAAGCGGGCAGCGTCGAAGGTATGAATCGCCATGTCGAGCAGCAACACGTTGGGCATTTCGTCGCGAAAGCCGCCGAAATGCGCTCCGATGTAAAAGTCCGAGTTCAGGATGCCCAGTGGTCCCGTTTGTTCCACCACCAGCCGCCGCAGCGCATGCAGTTGTGGATCGTAGCGACGACTCTGACTGACCATATACAGCTTGCCCGCACGCTCCGACGCGGCCACCATCGCGCGCGCTCGTTCCATCGAATCCGCCATCGGCTTTTCGCCAAGCACTGGAATCCCCGCCGCCAGCGCTTGCAGTGTTACATCATGGTGTGCTTCTGGAATCGTCACATCGACGACGAAATCGGGCTGTGCCCTGGCAATCGCATCGCCCAGGTCCTCGTAGGGTTGCGTGTTCGGTAGTCCGGTGTCAGCAATCGCCGCCGCCGCCGCTCCCGGCCTGATATCAACCCACCCCACCAGTTCGACGTCATCGTTGCCCTGGATGTTCTTGCCCCAGGCGCGACCCATGCCACCCGCTCCTACCAGGAGCGCCTTATGTATTGCCATCTACGTCCCTTTGCATCTGTAGACCAACGATCTATCTCATCACAAGAGCGCCCGTAGCGCCCTGATCGCGGTTCGCATACCATCGGTGCCACTGAAGCCGCTCGAAGCACCCGCCACGACCAGATGCGGTTCCAGGGTCAAGAAGCCGCGATAGCCAGCCTGTTTCAGGGCGGCAATCAACTGCGGCACCTGCCCATCGCCTTCGCCCGCAGCAACGACGCGCTTTTGGGCCATCACAGCATCTTTGATATGTATGTGGGTGGTATATGGCGCGAGCATAGCCCAGGCGTCGTCCATCGGATGAACATCCTCGATCACGAAGTTCGCCGGGTCGAAGGCCATCCTCAACGCGGGCGAATCGACCGACCGCAGGATGTCATGGCAACGCTCAGGCAGGTCGCCGAAGATCGCACGCTCGTTTTCATGCACCAGCGTCATACCCGACGCCGCTGCCTGTTCAGTCAGCAGGCGCATGCGTTCGACCACTTCATCGCGATGTTCCGCTGCACGTCCCGCCGGAACGAAGAACGAAAACACCCGAATGAGCGACGTTCCAAGCACTTCAGCCGCCGCGATCGCACGCTGCATGCGTTCCTGCTCGAAGGAACGCGGCTCGTCGATCGGCGACTTGCCGATTGGGCTAGCAATCGCCGACACGCCAAAACCGCGTTCGTCAAGGAGCGTACGTGCCTGACGTAGTTGCGCGGCGTCGAGGTCGAGAACGTTGCGCCCCCATGCTCCACGCAGTTCGAGGAAAAAGACTTCTTCCGAAGCCAGTACATCCAGTTGCGTCGCCAGATCGTCGGCGATCTCGTCGCCAAAGGCACTCAGTGTAAATTGATATGGCTGCGTGGAAGTATCCACCTGTGTCATCTCTGTTCCTCCATGAACATGTTATCGTCAGCGATCAGGCCACATTCCATTGCTCGCGCATGAAGCGCAACGCCGCTGGAGCCTGTTGTTCCAGGTCATCCCAGCTACATTCCGCCGAAATACGGCGGTCATACCCGATCGTTTTCAACCGCTGCATGAAGCCCGCGTAATCATAGCCACCACCGCCAGGAGCCTTGCGACCACCGTCGGCGACATGGACATGCGCCAGATACGGAGCCGCCGCTGTCACCACATCGAGCGGCTCGTGCTCAAGTTCCAGGTGGTGCAGATCGGCGAGCAGTCGCAGGCCGATACCGCGTTCTTCGATAAACGCCTGTGATTCCGCGAGCGTGGTAAACACATTACACTCGCCCTGATTGAGATGTTCGAGCGCAAGTTCGATTCCGGCGCTGGCAGCCTCATCCGCGGCGAGGCCAAGCGAATCCGCCAGTTGATCGAGCGCTTGCGAGCGTGGCATCCCGTCAGGAATCCGTCGAGCACCGCCGCTCCCCAGCACGACCACCACACCACCCAGCGCGACCATGCGCCCGAAGGCGCGGCGCAGGTAGGTCTGGAGCGCATCACGGTCTACGGCAGGTCCGACCAGCGGCAACTGCGGCGGAACCAGCACGTTGAACGCTTCAGGTCGTAGCGGGGCATCTGCCAGTTGTTGAAGCGCCGACCGCGCAGCGCGGTCGTCCTCCATCGGCAGCACCGCCCGTGCAGGCAGTTCACAGAAATCGAAACCAGCGTCGGCGATCACGCCGATTGCTTCGGGGGCAACACAACAACCAAATCGCATGAATTCATCCTCGCGCTGATTGCCAAAGACGTACACAAAGCATCATACTGTCCTGTGCATACTCGGCAGCATAATCATTTAAGAAGCACGACATGTTTCACGTCGTGAATGGTCGCTGATGGATGGTCGCGGGCTGACCACCCACCAGCGTTTGCGTGAACCAGTCGGCGAACGCCCGTCCGTCAACCTCGGTCACAACGTCAATTGTCGGTTCGCGATTGGCAACAACAGCCGTTGTACCCTGCAGCGCCCCTGCTTCGATGGCAACATCGACCGCAAACCGTTCGGTACGCGCCCAGGAGCTATTCGCAGCCACGGCAACCGTGAGGGGAGCGTGCAGCACAGGCGCATGGGGTTTATCGGCATGCCATGCGTGCGTGAGTTGCATCAACCATTTCACAGCGTCGTCCGAAACGGCTTCGAGCGCGGCAATATGGGTAGGACCCAGACCGGTTTGTCGCGTGATGTTGAACGGAACGAGCGTCAACGGCACACCGGAGCGCACCACAATCGACGATGCGATGGGATCGCACCGCATGTTCCATTCTGGCTCGGTGCTCGCGAAGTTGCCGCCCATAGCGTATACATGCGGAATACGCTGCGCCAGCGTCGGATCGATCGCCAGCGCCAGGGCGAGGTTCATCAGTGGACCAATCGTTACTAGCACAACATCGCTGTCAGGCCGAGCATAGGTGTTACGGATTGCATCAACCGCATGCACCGTACTGGCAGCAAACATCGTGTCAGGCGTCAGGTCCAATTGGGCTCGTGATACCGCGATGTGCGAATCACCCAGGATCGTGTTGCCGACCCCGCTGTACACTGGCACGTCGCCATGCTTGTAGAGGTCCAGCAGGTGTCGCACCATACGCGCCCGCGCCACCGTATCGCCCCAAACCGTTGTCACGCCGACCAACTCGATATCGGGATCGATCAGCGCCAGCGCGAGCGCGTAGGCATCGTCAATGTCGTCGCCTATATCGGTGTCCAGTAAGATACGCATGCTTATCCTTTGGCATCCAACCCGGCTTGGTAGATCGCACGCACGAGCGCCAGCGAGCGACGACCCTCTGCACCGTCGATTACAGGAGCGCGATGCTCGCGGATGGCACCGACGAAATCGTGCATGATCTTGGCGTGGCCTTCGACACCGATGCCGGAAGGACTCGCCCCTGCTCCTGCCGCTTCCGCTGCGCCAGATGGAGCCGTCGGAACGATGCGTGGCGACGCACCACCCGTCACAACATCCCAACGTACCACCCGTTCGCCCTCGATCTGCACGCCGCCACGGTCGCCGTAGATTTCGACGCGATGCGGGAATCCTGGGGCAGCGGCGGTCGTGGCGACGATAGTGCCAAGCGCACCGTTGGCGAACCGCAGCGACGCCGTAACGCAATCCTCGACTTCGATCTGATGAACCAGCGTCGTGCCGTGCGCTCGCACATCTACAGGATCGCCCATGAACCAGACCAGTAGATCGACGAGGTGAATACCCTGGTTCATCAAGGCTCCACCGCCATCCATCCCCCAGGTGCCGCGCCAGTCCGCGCTCTCGTAATATGCCGCCGTGCGCTGGTATGGCACGTTGACGGTTCCCAACACCAGTTTACCAAGTTCCCCCGCGACGATGGCTTCACGCACCGCCTGAAACATCGGTGTTGTGCGGCGCTGCAACGCCACCGCCAGCCACACGCCCGCTTCGCGGCACGCCTCTATCATCGCGTCAGCGTCAGCCAGATTCAGCGCCATAGGCTTTTCGACCAGCACATGCTTGCCCGCTCGCGCAGCGGCGATAGCCTGTGCAGCGTGCAATCCACTCGGGCTACAGATCGAAATAGCGTCGATGTCAGAACGCGCCAGCAGCGCGTCGTAGCTTGGCTCACACGGCACGCCAAAGCGTTCCTCGGCCTGGGCGCAGTTGCCTCGGTCGGAACGACAGACGGCGACAAGTTTCGCGCCGTCTGTCAGCCCAATCGCCTCGGCATGATACCCGGCGATCATGCCAGCGCCGACGATGCCAAAGCGCACCATCGGCCTGATTTGAGTATCTGCGTCGGTCATGCTTCGACAGACTCCATAGATGGCGCGGTTCCAGCGCGCAACGACGCCAACAGTTCGCTGTAGGCCGCACGGTCGATGGGGAACGTCACAGGCTTTTCGGTGTAGCTGGAAAGCGTGATCGCGTTGGCGAGTTCGAGCGCCTGTATCGCATCGCGTCCGGCGGTGCGCGGCGTCCTGCCCGTTTCGATGGCGTTCTTGAGGTCACGGTACACGTCCAGGTGTCCATCGCCGGTCCCCGCGAACTCGATGATCTCGGTTTCGGCCTGTGGCGATCCCCACATCTCCGGGCTGGTCATCATGTACGAATCCGAATCGGGCTGGAAGCGTGTCAGGATCAGCCGTTTGGGTTCGATATCCAGCGCGGCATGGTCGCCGATGATCTGGAAGCGCCCCGTTTGTCCGGCCTCAATGGTGTTGGTGGCGAAGTAGCCGGGACTGCCATTGGCGAGTTCCAACATAGCCTGGGCGCTGTCTTCACATTCCATCGAATGTCGCATGGTGCGCGTCCAACCCCACACTTTCGCGGGCTGACCAACCAGATAACACAGCAGGTCGAGCGTATGGGGTGCCTGATTCATCAGCACCCCACCGCCCTCGCCTTTCCAGGTGCCGCGCCACGATGCCGATTTGTAATAGGTTTCGGTGCGAAACCATGGCTCGATCCAGACGACGCGCAGGATATTGCCGATCACACCTTCGTCGATCAGCGCTCGCGCCCCTTCGATGGACGGTCGGTAGCGTTGTTGAAAATTGACGGCGAGAAGCTTCCCCGCCGCATCGGCGGCGGCGATCATGCGGTCCGCGTCGGCGACCTCCACTGCGATGGGCTTTTCGACCAGTACGTGTGCGCCCGCATCGAAGCAATCGAAGGCGATGGGCGCGTGGAATGGGTGGGGGGTGACGATCACGGCTACGTCCGGCTTGGTTTCGGCGAGCATTGCGCGATGGTCGGTGTAGAACGGGCTATTAGTTTCGGCGGCACGCGCCGCTCCACCCTCGGCGTTGATATCGGACATTCCCACGATCTGCGCCCCTGGCAACTTCGCGAGTGCCTGGAGGTGCGTTACGGCGATACCAGCAGCGCAGCCGATCAGGGCAAAACGTAGTGGGGTTTCAGTAGATTGAGGACCGGTAGACATCGGCGACACTCCTTTGTTCGACGAATAACGCGTGTGTGACGTTCAATGATGCTGGGCATCGCATATTCCCTTCGCAAAACACACATCGCGCTTTCTGCGTCGGCTCAAACGGCAACGCCACAGCACTACGTCTGATTATACCCGCGGTCCGCAACTTGGTTGCACCAAACGCAACCCCTTCGTAAGTACGTGATGCAGGCGAGTGCCAAACAACGTTGTTAGGTTGTCATGTGCATGCATACTCAGTTTTCCACTCCACGATTCGACAATCTCGTAGCCAACGATCCCACACACTATGGTAGCATCCTCGATTTGGCCTGGATAGGGAAAAACAACCTAAATCGACGGTAGAATATACGTGCGAGGTGTGGTGTCGTCCATTGACGCACACGCGCTATGATGCCATCCTCCACCATGGTACGAAAAGCCTGTTCCCATAACAAAAAGTAGACGCATGATGACCAGTTCAGTAGATACAGCCTTATCGCCGATGTTACGCGAATATCGCCGCACGCAGATGGAACATCCCGGCGCGGTGGTGCTGTGGCGCAACGGCGAGTTCTTCGAGGTTTATTTTGAAACCGCACGCCTGTTGGGCGCGGAGTTGAACCTGCGCGTCAAGCCGCGACCGTTTGGGCGCGAAGTCGTGGACTTCACGGGCGTACCGCTGCCGAACATGCGCGATGTCGCTCAGCGTTTGCTGCAACGCGGGCATCGCGTCGTGATCGTGGAGCAAGACGACGAACCAGCACGACCGACCGACCGGGCAAGAAAGTCATCACCCGCTCGGTCGCTCGCGTACTTACTCCCGGTACGCTCGTTGACCTCGATCTGCTCGACGGACGCAGCAATAACTACCTTGCGGCAATCGTGGTCGAAGGCACGACCTACGGGCTGGCCTATTGCGATGTTTCCACGGGCGAGTTCGTCGCGACCGAGTTCGACGGGGAACACGCGACGACGCAACTCGAAGGCGAACTGATGCGCCTGCTGCCCGCCGAAGTCCTGATCAGCCAGGAATCGTTGCTGCCACTCGTGCAACCGCTCCAACCGCCACCCATGGCGTCCGCGACCGACGACCCGCAATGGACCAAAGGCCACGTAACGGTCTGGCCTTCGTGGCGCTGGGACCTCGCCACCGCCACGGATCAACTATTGCGGCAGTTCAACGTCACCACGCTCGACGGCTATGGGCTACAAGGACAACCTCTAGCAACACGAGCAGCCGGAGCGGTGCTGCAATACCTGGTCGAAACACAACGCGGCGCGGTGCCACAGATCGAGCGCCTGGAGGTGGTCAGTCAGGCCACGACCATGGTGCTGGACCAGCAGACGCAGCGTAACCTGGAACTGCTCGCGCCGCTTGGCTCGCGCAAACGCGGAGCCTTGATCGACCTGCTGGATCACACACAAACACCGATGGGAGCGCGGCTGTTGCGGCGATGGGTGGCGCAACCACTCACGCAACTCGCGCCAATCGAGCGGCGACAGGAGCAAGTCAGCCGCTATGTGGAGGATACCCTACAGCGTGCCGAACTACGAGACGTATTGAGAAATATCGGCGATATCGAGCGCCTGGTGAACCGCGTGCTACAGGGCGTGGCACGACCCGACGATTTGCGGCGTTTGCGCGACAGCCTCCGCACGTTGCCACAGGTCGCCGCCCTGGTGGACGATAGGCTATTCGACGACCGAGCCTTCGATGACCTCCCCGCCGCGTTCGACGTGTGCGCCGAAGCCCTTGACCTGCTCGAACGGGCTGTCTGCGAGGAAAGCGACGACGACGGCGACGGCATCGAGCGACCGCCACTGCCCGCGATCCGTACGGGCTATGACGCCGAACTCGACGCCGTGATGACGACGCTCACCACGCTGCACACGGACTTACGACGCTGGGAAGAACACGAGCGCGAGCAGACGGCGATCAAAACATTGAAACTCGTCTGCTATAAAGGCGGCTGGATCGTCACCACGGGCAAGAACACACCCGCGCACCTCGTTCCCGTCACCTATCACCGTGTTCCTGGCGGCACCGGCGACGACCGCTGGACTACCTACGACCTTCAGGAGATCGAAGCGCGTCTGCATCGCACCCGCGCCCGTTTGCTGGAACTCGAACGCACCGCGCTTGCCCGCGTCATCGCCGATGTTGCCGCCCATAAACAGCAACTGCTAGGGGCAGCCCGCACCCTGGCCGAAATTGACGTGTTCGCATCGTTCGCCGAGGTTGCGGTGCGTCGCCGCTATGTACGCCCCAAGCTGAGCGAAGGCACCGAACTCGACATCGTGCGTGGGCGTCATCCGGTCGTCGAACTTGGCAGCGCAGACTTTGTGAGCAACGATATCGCACTCGACGCCCGCAAGGCGATCATGGTCATCACCGGACCGAACATGGCGGGCAAGAGTACGTACCTGCGCCAAACCGCGCTGATCGTGCTGCTCGCCCAGATCGGCTGCTACGTTCCCGCCGACAAAGCAAACATCGGACTGGTGGATCGCATCTTCACCCGCATCGGCGCACAGGATGATATCGTCGGTGGTCGCTCGACGTTCATGGTCGAAATGACCGAAACCGCGAACATCCTCCATTCTGCGACACCACGCTCGCTGGTGGTGCTGGACGAACTAGGACGTGGCACGAGCACCTACGATGGCATGAGCATCGCACGGGCGATCATCGAATCGATCCACGAATCGCCGCGCCTGGGTTGTCGCACGCTGTTCGCCACGCACTACCACGAACTGACCGAACTTGCCGATTCGCTCGAGCGCGTCCGCAACTATCACGTCGCCGTCGCCGAACACGCCGATCACATCGTCTTTCAACACAAGGTCGTACCAGGCAAGTCCGACCGGTCGTATGGCATCCACGTCGCCCGTATGGCGGGAATACCGCGCTCGGTGTTAGAACGTGCCACAGAGGTGCTGGCGCATCTGGAAGAACACGCCAGCACGCCTCAGGCATCTGGACGTAATACGCTCCCAACCACCCCACCCGCCGAGCCGGAGCGACCAGCAACCCCTGAACTCCACCCGGCCCTCGCTCTCCTCATGAATGTTCAGATCGACGAGCTTTCGCCACGCGAGGCGATGCTTAAACTGTATGAACTTCAAGCGATGCTGGGCATACATCCAATCACAGGTTGAGGGTATGATGAGCACGGAAGCGCGGCACCGCTGATTGAGCGATGCCGCGCTTTTCATCAGTTCGGCACCTACGTAACGTGTGTTACGGTGTTGTTTGTTGTGCTTGCCGATCAGCAACGCTCGGTCGCGAACCCAGAGTAACCTGGATATCGCTCGATGAGCCATCCTGCTGTACCGCGCTCAAGGTAACTGTATCGCCCGGCTTTGTGTTGATTTCGAGATACGCGATCACGTCTTCGGTCGACGTTAATACGTTGCCATCGATAGCAGTCACGATCACCTCATTGGTAATTCCGGCCTGAGCGACGGGCGTATCGGCGGCACTGGAACGCATCAAGATACCGGCACTTGGCAGGTTCTGTTGTTTCGCCGTGTAGGTTGACACCTCAGCCATCTCGACGCCTAGCCACGGATGTTCGTACGTGCCGTCCTTGATTAATTCTGGCACAACCTTTTTGATGAGATTCACTGGCACCGCGAAACCGACGCCTGAACTCGTGCCGCTCTGTGACAGGATTGCTGTATTCATGCCAATCACACGAGCCGATGAATCGAGCAATGGACCTCCCGAGTTACCAGGGTTAATCGCCGCATCGGTCTGAATCGCACCGCCGATGGCATAATTGCTGGTCTGTTCGGAAATCGTTCGGCCAAGTGCGCTCACGATTCCGTTCGTCACGGTACGTTCCTGACCGAGCGGATTCCCGATCGCGATCGTCATCTGACCGATACGCAACACGTTTGAATCACCTAGCTCAACGGGTTGTACACCATCAGGAAATTCCTCGACCTTGACGACCGCGATATCACTGTCAGGATCGGTTCCAATGATACGCCCCAACGTGTCGAATAGCCCACTGAACGACACTAGCACTTCACCGTTCTGTGCATTCGCCACCACATGATTGTTGGTGACAATATGGCCTTCCTGGTCGATCAAGAAGCCCGACCCGAGGCCATCCGAGGTCGAAATCGTCACGACAGCAGGCGCGACACGCCCGTTCACCGCAGCGATTACTTTCTCGATTTCGAGCGGTGCAACTTCCGATGTTTGTGCGGCGGCGTTCCCATCAGCGGCTGGCGCGGTATCAGGGACTGTTGTTTCCACACCAACAGTGGCGTTCGGCACCTCGGACACAGATTCAGCGGTTGCCTGTGCCGCTGCGTTATCAGACGCAAGCACGAGTGCTGTCTGCGTGGGTGCTAGGGTTTCTGCCTCTGTATTCGACGCAGCCTCCGGCACACGGGCACGTGTCGCTTCAGGAGCAGGTGCGTTTTCTATCGCCGTCGAATTAGTCCCAATATCACAAGCTGCCAGTCCTAAAGTCATCATAACAACGACCGCCAGCAGTCGTACTAAGCGTACATTCATCAGAATCTCCCATCTATCCCATAGTGTGTTCAATGAACACACTATGGGATGTACCTAGCAACTCATGTACCAGACGCGACGTACACGCGGTTCTACTCGTCCGGTGAGCATAGCTGTGGCAGAATCACTTAACCCTTGCAAGCAGGTCTTGCCGCTGCCTTACGACAGAGGACACCGCTATCGACCTGTTTCGAAAGCGGTGTGGAGGAGGCGATACAATCATCAGTAGAGAGCATATAGCAATCGGAAAGTGAGGAGCAACATGTAAGGAGCGAAGGGATACCAGATCACAGCAGAAAAAAACTCCGCGTGTTGCGGAGTTTTGAAGGAAAAGGTTGTATTGGAATATGTAATGGAGCCAGCAAAGGGACTTGAACCCTTGACCTGCTGTTTACGAAACAGCTGCTCTACCAACTGAGCTATGCTGGCGTTTTGACGCGCCGAAGTATAGCATACGGCGCTATAGCGCGTCAAATATTCTCGGTCCTTCGTTACTGAGCAGGGAACCGATACTATGTTGGAGGCACTTTGCTTTAGGCGTCCAACACAGCACCGACAAGACCTGTTGGTCGTTCGTCGTTGGTCGGTTACACAATACTCCAGGTCGAGCCTGACACGCCTTTCGTAACCTCGATGTGATGCGGGAACAGGTCTTTGAGTTCCTGGATGTGTGTAATCACCAGGATACGCTCGAAGTCAGGCGCGACGGTGTTGATCGCCTCGACCACCCGGTCGCGTCCGCGCCCATCTTGCGTGCCGAAGCCCTCGTCGATGACCAGCGTCTTGAGATTCGCGTCGGCACGCTTCGCCAGCAACTTCGACAACGCGATACGCACCGCGAAGTTGACCCGAAAGGCCTCGCCACCACTGAACATCGAATAGTCGCGTGTTCCCAGGCTATCCGAAATCCTGATCTCAAGCGTCTCGACGGTATCACCCTTCTTGTTATCGCGTTGTGTTTCGAAGCGTAAGTTCATCTGATTGTCGGTCATGCGCCCGAGCAACTCATTGGCCTCATGCTCCAATTCGGGGATCGCCGTTTCGATCAACATCGCCTGGATACCCTTCTTACCAAACGCCTGCACCAGTTCATCGTAGATACCACGTTGTTCGACAAGCTGTGTATGCTGTGCGCGATAGCCACCCAGCAACTCCATAACCTGCTCCACACGGTGAACATCCGCCTCGGTGCGTCCAAGCTCCTGGTGCGCCAACGATTGCCGATCCTTCGTCGTCCGTAGCGTGCGCTCGGTTTCGCCGAGCTTGAGCTCGACAGCCTGCCGTCCTTGCAATTGCAAATCCAGCTTGGCCGCTTCCTCACGTTCTTTGTGCAGGTCAGCGTCGCGGCGTTGCGCTAGTTCGCGGTTTCGACGCAACGCAGATTGCATGTCAGGTAACGACGTTTGCGCCCGTTCAAGTTCGGCTTGCTGCTGCGTCCAGTGCTGTAAGGCCTGACGTTCCTGGCGTAGTTCTTCGTGCGCGGCGCGTGTATAGCCCAGCGCCTTGATCGCCGCCAGCAGATTCGCGCTGGCAATGCGTTCGGTTTCGCCGTAACGCTCCTCGATGAGTTGTGTTTCGGCCTGATCCAATCGCTGCTGTAGCGGCACCATTTCCGCTTGCGCCATCACCGACATGCGCAACTGCTCGGCAGTGGCCGCCTGTCGTCGGTGCAAATCCTGTTCACCGCGCAAAGATGTTTCCGTCGTAGCGATTTGTTTACGCACGCGGTCGAGGTCATGCCGCACCTCCTGAGCATCGCCTAGCTGCGTGAGGCGATGCTGGACATCGCGCAACCGCACACGCTCCGGGTGAGCAAATTCATCGTTGGCGAGTTGTGCATCGACGCTTTCGAGCGACTTTTGCTCGTCGTGCAACCGTTCCTGGTCAAGCCGCGCTTGCTCTCGCTGCGATGCAAAGTCGGCTTCTCGCCGTTGT
Source organism: uncultured Chloroflexia bacterium (assembly GCA_963790835.1). Lineage (GTDB taxonomy): Bacteria > Chloroflexota > Chloroflexia > Chloroflexales > Kallotenuaceae > JBBSGA01. The sequence goes on along the minus strand of CAWBPU010000001.1, from coordinate 801,987 downwards.
AACGCCGTACGTCCTTTGAGCGATTCAGTCAAACGGTTGGCTTCAGGCGTATCGCGTTCCAGCGCCACTTCCGCATCTTCCAGGGAGCTTTTCGTGGCTCGGTATTCGATGCGCAAATCGGCGAGTTGCGCTTCGTAGGTGGCCTCGACACCCTCCTGACCGCCTTCCAGTGCGCTGCCACAGGTTGGACATACACCCTCACCCGCCTTAATGAGCGCCAGCTTTTCGCGCAGTTCTTTGCCGGTGCGTTCCAGCGCGGCAAATCGCTCCTGCATACTGGCGCGTTGCGCCGTGGCAGCGGCGATCTGGTCACGAATCACAGCAAGTTGCTGCTCGGCGACGTCGAGTTCGGCAAGTGACGCTTGCGCAGCCCGTAGCTCGCGTTCCAACTTTGGCAAACGTCCAACGCTCTTTTCCAGCGTTTCGAGGCTGCGTACATAGTTCGTTTGCGTGACAATGAGCGCCTGCCGCTGATCCTTGATCGGTTGTTCGAGTTCCGCCACCTGAATCCTCAAGGTGGTGATCTGTTGCTGCCGTTCTTCTAACACCGCTTGCTGCTCGCGCAAGCCCGCAAGGTCAGCATGCAACTGAGCGTAGCCGCTGGCCTCGCTTTCGAGTTCCGTTGCCGCCACCTTAAGCTCAGGTTGCCGCTCGGCTTGAGCGTGTAGCCGTGCGATATCGTCACGCAAGCGGTCACGATCAGCTTCCAGCCGCAACCGCATCTGTGCGAGCGCTTCGTCGTACACCTTCTTCTCGTCGTTGAGCCGATAGGCTTCCTCACGTAGCTGCTCGAACTCCTGTAATCGCTGCTCGGTGCGCCCCAGCGCCGTCATACCCGCTTCGATCTCTGGTTGTCGTGCAACGATGGCCTCGGCGATAGCCAGACGGGCCTCGGTGGAAGCGATGTCTTGTCGCAGATCGGTCAGATCACGTTCGTTGTGCCCGATGCGCTCCTGTAAGGTCGTACGCGTGGCAGCGATCTGGCGCAAGCGCTCCGATTCGTTCCGCAACCGCTGGGTTTCGGCTTCCAACCGGGTCACTTCCTCGTCGATCTCGCCGGCACGCCCAAACGCTTCGGCGAGTTGCGCGAGCAGAAAAGGGCGGCGGTCCACCTGGGCCTGATGATCGGCGAGCAATCCTTCCAGGTTGTGCAGTCCAGCATCGCAGGTGGCGCGACGAGCCTTGGCACGCGCTTCCAGGTCTTCGTAGTCGGCAAGGCCGAGGATATCGGCGAGCACCTGTTTGCGTTCGGTCGGCTTGCGCGTTGTAAACTCATCGGCACGTCCTTGCAGCAGAAACGCCGAATTGATGAACGTGTCGTAGCTCATCCGCAACGCCGCGACGATCTGCGCTTCTGTATCGCGCACGCCATCGCCGCTGATGCGTCGCCAGGTACCATCCGTCTCCTGCACCTGGAAATCGACGATGGTTTGCCCACGTTTGCCCTTGGTCCGGCGTCGCACGACGCGTCGCAGCGTTCCATCCAGCACAAACTCGAAGTCGACCTCCATGTCCTCCTGACCGAGCGCGATCAGATCGTCGTCGCTTTTGGCGCGAGCGCGTCCCCATAATGCCCAGGTCATCGCATCGAGCAGCGCCGACTTCCCGGCACCATTGTCACCGGACAAACACACGACGTTGATGCCATCGAAATGCAACGGCGTCACGTCGTCGCGATAACACATGAAGTTACGAACGGTCAGTTTATGGGGAATCATGGAGCATCCTTCAGGAAAAAGTGTAATCCAAGTATACCAGAAGCACATATGAGCGATTTTTTATGGCGTCCTTGAAACGTAATCACACCATCGAGGCTGAGGTGTAGGATGATGTTCGCTTGTATCATGCTCATACGTTGTCAGCGCATGGGCTGCAACATCTCTCAAAGCGTGCTGCAACCCCTGCGCTCAAACAGCAGTCCGTCTGACCTATCAGGGCGTGGCGGGCTTCGCGTTCAAATGGTATAAACCGCCATCATTCATATCGACAACGTATAGCTCGCCTTGCTCGTCCTCACCAAACGAACTGATGGTCAGGTCGGTATCCAGTAGCGCAGTCATCGTCCAATCCTCGCCGTTGCTCGTGAGCGACCAGATATTGCCGGAGCAGTAATCGCCAAAAAAGTAGGCATCGCCGAAAGCTGGCATCGTCTGTCCGCGATAGCGAAATCCGCCCGTCACAGAGCAACCCTGGTCATGTGCATAATCCGCAATCGGTTGCACCATGCCATTCTGCTCGCAGCCGCTGGATGGTTGGTAACAATCGCGACCTTCCATGACGTTCCACCCATAGTTAAGGCCACCTTGCTTCGCAGGCTCGATGTTAATTTCCTCCAAACGGTTTTGTCCAACGTCGGCGATGAACATATCGCCCGTCATACGGTCGAAGGAAAAGCGCCAGGGATTGCGAAGTCCCGTCGCCCATATTTCGGGACGCGCTCCTTCGGTGCGGACGAACGGGTTATCCGACGGAATCCCATACGGTTCGGCACCATCGACATCTATCCGTAACATCTTCCCTAACAGGACGGCGGGGTTCTGCGCGTTCCCACGCACGTCGCCCGCGCCACCGCCATCACCCATGCCAATATAAAGAAAACCATCAGGGCCGAAGGCGATCTGCCCGCCGTTATGGTTGGCGGCGGGTTGCTCAATCGTTAGCAGCGTCGTAGCACTCGCGGCATCGCCACGATCAGCATCCGGGGCAGCACGAAAGCGGGCGATGACAGTATCGCCGGACTGATCGGTGTAATCAACGTAGAAGAAGCCGTTTTCCTTATAACGCGGGTGGAACGCGACCGAGAGCAGACCTTGTTCCGAACTACTCGACCTTACAAGGTTAGTAATATCAAGGAATGGGTCGGGCTGAACAACGTCGTCGCGCACGATGCGGATACGCCCAGCCTTTTCGACAACGAACAAGCGTCCACTATCATCACCTGCGTGCGTAACATGCACGGGCTGCACGAAGTCTTGCGCGACCGGAACAAGGTGGAGTGTCCAGTTGCCAGCCGTGGCGGTCGCAATTGGTTGCGCGCGCTGGTCGGACGACGCGAGTGGGAATGCACACCCCACCAACAACAAACCCGCTGCATACAGCACGCCTACTCGTCTACGCACATTCACCCTTTCATTCCACGTTGCTCCCCATCTGTGTCGGACCCTAAATACAAACGCAACACCAGGAGATTTCCTGATGTTGCGTCAGTTCACAACGTATGATGGGGTTAGGCAGCGTGGCTTGCCGCTGCTTCAGCCTGTCGCGCCGTGTTCGGTAACAGTTGATCGACCTCACGCGCACGCCAGCATGCGGCGAAGTGTCCGTTGCCATAATCTTCGAATGGCGGGTCCTCTACGCGGCAGCGATCAATGGCGATCGGGCAGCGTGTATGGAAACGGCATCCGGGCGGCGGATTGATTGGGCTAGGCACGTCGCCTTCCAGGATGATGCGCTGGCGTTTGCGCTCGATGACCGGATCGGGAATCGGCACCGCCGATAGCAACGCCTGCGTGTACGGATGTAACGGCTGCTGATACAGATCCTCGGAAACACCGAGTTCCACGATGCGACCCAGATACATCACCGCAACGCGATCTGAGATGTGCTTGATGACGTTCAAGCCGTGCGCGATGAACAGATAGGTCAGGCCGAGTTGCTGCTGCAAATCTTGCAGCAGGTTGATCACCTGGGCCTGGATCGACACATCCAGCGCCGACACCGGCTCGTCACAAACCACGAAGTCAGGCTCGACCGCCAGGGCGCGGGCGATACCGATACGTTGTCGCTGTCCGCCGGAGAACTCATGCGGATAGCGGTTGATGAAGTAGGGGTTCAAACCGACCAACGCCAGCAATTCCTGGACACGCTCGGTCCGTGCTTTCTTCCCTTTTCGCAGACCATGCACATCGATCGGCTCGCCAATGATGTCGCCGACAGTCATACGCGGGTTCAACGAAGCATACGGGTCCTGGAAGATCATCTGCATGTCGCGCCGCACAGCACGCATGTCACCAGAATTGAGCTTGGTCAGGTCACGCCCTTCAAAAATGACCTCGCCTGATGTAGGCTTGTGCAACTGCAGGATAGCTCGTCCGGCGGTTGATTTTCCACAGCCCGATTCACCGACCAACCCAAGTGTTTCGCCCCGAGTGATCTGGAGATTGATTCCATCAACGGCCTTGACCGCACCGACCTGACGACGAAACAGCACACCTGATGTGATCGGAAAATACATCTTCAAGTCGCGGACTTCGAGAATCGTCTCGCCCGCAGGTTTATTGACATCGGATACAGGAGTGTTACTCACTAATGCCTCCACAAAAGTAGCCAACTGCTGGCTACCGGCTCGCAGCCTTCATACTCTATCGTCACGTCGCCGAACGACCATCCGTCCGCTTCGTGTCTACACATTCGTCCCAACTTCACACGTGAAGGTTCAAGTTTATACTCGCTCGGTAGCGGGCGTCTGATTTTTCGTCTGGTCTTGTGGCGATAGGCCATCGTTAGCCACCCAGGGGGCATGGACATCGAACAGACATGCAGCACGTTGTTGTGCCTCGACTGGACGCAACGGAGGCACGAGTTCCGTGCAAACATCCTGCACATAATCGCAGCGTGCCGAGAACGGGCAAATTTCGGGAAGCGAGATCAAATCCGGCGGAAGGCCCCGGATCGGGTTAAGGCGGCGGCCTCGCACATCATCCAAGCGAGGAATCGACTGTAGCAATCCGATGGTATATGGCATCCGTGGATCGCTAAAAATCTTGTCAGTCGGGCCTTCTTCGACGATTCTACCAGCATACATCACGTTTACACGGTCTGCCATACGCGCCACAACCCCAAGGTCATGCGTGATGATGATGATGGCCATGCCCAGTTCGGCCTTCAACTTGTTAATCAATTCCAGAATCTGGGCCTGAATAGTCACGTCGAGCGCGGTCGTCGGCTCGTCTGCGATCAGCAGATCAGGATTACAGGACAGGCCCATTGCAATCATCACACGTTGACGCATACCACCGGAGAACTGGTGGGGATAGTCGTCAAGGCGCTTTTCTGGCGAAGGGATTCCGACCAATGCGAGCAATTCGACTGCACGTCGTCGCGCTTCTCGCGACATTCATCTTCATGTGCAGTTCGAGCGTTTCGGTAAGCTGGCGTCCAATCGTAAGTACTGGATTGAGCGACGTCATCGGGTCCTGGAAGATCATCGAAATGTTCTTCCCGCGAATCTTGCGCATCTCGCTTTCGTCGTACTTGAGCAGATCCTCACCGTCGAACATGATTTTCCCGCCGACGATCTTTCCAGGAGGATTTGGCACAAGGCGCATGAGCGACAGCGATGTTACGGACTTCCCAGACCCCGACTCCCCAACGATTCCAAGCGTTTCGCCTTTTTCGACATAAAAGGAAACGCCATTAACAGCCTTAACCAGCCCGTCCTCGGTGAAGAAGTGTGTTTGGAGGTCGGTCACCTCGAGCAATGGAGCCATACAGTTCTCTTTCTGTACAGGAGCCGAAAGTAACAAAAGGTGGTCGATGTACGACTATCGTCAACATTGACCACCCAAGGAACCCATCAGCTGCTGAACCTAATGTTTCTCGCGTGGATCGAGCGCATCCCGCAGACCGTCTCCCAAGAAGGCGAACGACATCGTTACAAGTCCAATGGCAAGTGCGGACCACAAGATGATCCATGGACTTGAATTGATAGCAACATACCCTTCCTGGATCAGTACGCCCCAGGATGTTGGAAATGGCGACGGTGTACCAGGTGTTTGTGGTCGTAGTCCAATACCCAAGAAGCCTAAAGCCGCTTCAGCGAGAATCGCACCCGGTATACCAAATGTTACGGATACAATAATCGGTGCGAGGATATTTGGCAAGAGGTGGCGGAACATGATGCGGGATCGCGACGAACCAATCGCTCGTGCAGACTTCGATGAACTCCTTTTCTTTGACCGACAACACTTGACCGCGGATGAGCCGCGCCATGCCAGTCCAGCTGATCACTCGATAGGGCGAAGAACAACAGTAACATGCCACCCAGGAATTGTCCGGCCCAGGTGTCACGGAACGCACTCATCATGATAATCAGGAACAGGAGGTCAGGGAAAGCATAGATGACGTCAGTGAAGCGCATCAGCAAGTTGTCGGTACGGCCGCCAGCATACCCTGAGGTAAGCCCGATAACCAAGCCGATCAACACAACGATCGAGGTTGGTACAAGGCCGATAACCAGCGAAACGCGCGCACCATACATGAGACGCGTCAACACGTCACGGCCGTTCTTGTCAGTGCCAAGCGGATATTCCCAGGAGCCGACTCCCGCACATTACTGCTTTCGCTTTGCACCCAGGCCGGAGGACGATAGCCGTTCCCTGGCACGATATTTAGTGTCGGGTCTTGCGCTAATACATCGGCAAAGATTGCCATAACCGCAAAAATCGTGATCATAATCAGGCCGAGCATAGCGGCTTTATTTCGTCGAAGTCGTCGCCACGCGTCGCTCCACAGGGAACGTTCTTTCCGCATTCCGACTTCTACATTTTCTTCGTTCATTCGCGTGGAGGCTGGAGCGGTAACTGCCATGAAAACCTCCTATTTTCCAACTTTGATGCGTGGATCGAGCAGCCCGTACACCAGATCGACGCTCAAATTTGCAAAAGCGATCAGGAATGCGAAGAACAGTCCGCCGCCCATGATCATCGAATAATCACGCTGTCCGACAGCCTTGACGAGCTCACGCGCCATTCCCGGTACATTGAAGATCGTTTCGATGAACAATGCACCAGTGAGCAGACCCGCCAGCGCCGGTCCCAGAACGGTGATCACTGGAATCAGTGAATTTTTGAGTACGTGGCGCGTGATCACCGTCCATCCCGCTAAACCCTTTGCTCGCGCTGTGCGAATATAATCCTGACGAATCACTTCAAGCACCGAGGAGCGGGTAAGGCGGGTAATAAACGCCATCGAGCCGAAGCCAATCGCAAATGTTGGCAAAATCCAGGGCTTCATACTCGTCCAGTCGCGAGGATTCACCTCAAACTTACCAAACGTATCGACAAAGCCACCCCAATTGTTGAGGATACGTACCGCGAACAACAATAAAAGCAAACCAACAATAAGAGATGGTAAAACGGTAAAGAGCGTTGAGATAAAAAGCGCCGTGTAGTCAATAATCGTATTTTGCTTCAATGCAGCGATCACACCCAGCGGGATACCAATGAGCACCGCCAAAGCCAAACCTTGCAGACCAAGCCGCGCAGAATAGTAGAATTTACTTGGACGGGTCTTTTCTGGAGTAAACAGCGTATCCTCGACGGTACGCGCTCCACGTGAGGCAAAAGTAGGGCCAAGATTGCCGCAAATCGCTCCGCACACCCAGGTAGCTTCGCCAGTCGTTGCACTAACATCGCGGTCGACCAGCATATAGCGTATGAACTGACGCCAGACCGGCTTGTCAAGGCCAAACTTCGCCTCCAGGCGTGCTTGGGCGGCGGCAGACAACGGACGGCGTGTTGGATCACGATCGAACGGACCACCAGGCGCAGCACGCATAACCAGGAATGTGACCAATCCGACCGTCAATAAGACCGGAATCATCCAAAGGAGGCGACGAATTGTATATTCCAACATAGGCTACTGCCTTTCCAGAAAAGCGCAGGACGGACCGCGCACTCGTAAAGAGGCCGGTCCGTCCTGCAGTACATCCTAATTCCTATTCCGTCCGAATTTCGATCGAACCGAGATCGAAGATACCTGGGAAGTAGTCCAACGGCGTTTGGGTAATGCCGGTGACCCACGGCTTGATCAGTGTGTTGGCTGTGTCGTTGTACATGAAGGCCACAGGTGCGTCCTCGACCAGCATGTGCTGGGCATCCTTGTGCAGCTGGGCGCGTTCTGCGCTATCCACCGGCAACAGGTCAGCTTTCTTGGTCATCTCATCCAACTGTGGGTTGGAGTAGTTGATACGATCGGCGGCGATACCACCGGTCTGGAAGACCAACGAGGTCCAGTTCTGCGGATCGGGATAATCAGCACACCAACCAAGGAAGAACATCTGGGGCTTCTCAGCCGCTGCGCGCTTGAACAGCGACGAGTAGACGGTCGGATCAACGGGGTCAAGGGTGATCGTCACGCCCAGGTTGTTCTGCAGCATTGCCGCCAGGTATTCTGCGCGGGCGCGGCCCGTAGCAGTTGCCGCTGAAGGAATACTTGATTTCCTGGCTGCTAGTCGAAGCCAGCGGCATCAAGCTTGGCCTTAGCTGCTTCAGCATCGAATGCCCACAGGGTTTCGGTCGGATCGTAGCCAGGAATACCCTTCGGAATAAAGCTCAGGGTTGGCAATGCCAATCCTTCTTCGAGGTCACGCGTGTAGGCGTCGCGGTCGATGGCCTGGGCAAACGCCTGACGCACTTCCTTGTTGTCGAACGGTGCGGTAGCGTTGTTGAAGCCGAGGTAGAAGGTACACGAGCCAGCCGACTGCGAGAACTCCGACTTCAGCTCGATCGTCGCCTTCGACAGTGGCAAGTTCTTCAGAACCGACGCCACCAATATCGAGTTCGTCCGCACGGTATGCTTCGAACGCAACGTTTCCTTCGGTGATCATCGAGCCTTCGATTGCTTCGAAGGTCGGCTTGGTCAGAACGTAGTTTTCATTACGCTCGAACCGCACACGGCTCTGGTGTTCCCATTCCGTGATCTGGAAGGGGCCGTTGCCGATATAGTTTGCCGGGTCGCTCCACCATGTTTCGCCGCCGGCTTCAACCAGGTCTTCGCGCACAGGTGCGCCAACCCAGAGTGCCGCCACGTTCAGGAAGTATGGTGCGGCTTCCTTCAGTTGGATCGTCAAGTGTGTTCTCGTCAACCGCCTTGACGCCAACCGCATCGCGCAGGCCTTGCAGTGCCGTTTCATCGGTCACGGTCAACGCTGCCCGAATCGAAAGCAGTGAAGTATTCTTCACAACCAACCACCGGGAATGCGATGCTTGCATAGTCGCCAGCAGTGTTCGGGTCGCACAAGCGCTGCCATGCATACTGGAAGTTTTCGGCGGTCAGAGGCTCGCCGTCCGAGTATGTCATGTTCGGGGCGCAGATTGAAGGTGAACATCATGCCGTCGTCCGAAAGCTCAAAGCTCTCAGCCGCACCAGGAACTGGCTTCAGTTCCGTATCGAACGTCATCAGCGGAAGGTAGTTCAGCATGATGAAGCGAATTTCACCAACGAATGACGCTTTCTGTGGGTCTACGTTATCCGGCTCCGCGCCGAAGTTTGTACGAAGGTAGTTGCCAGCAGGGCTGACCGCATTGCCATCGGAACTGCCGGTGTCCGTGGTTGCTTCCTCGGTCATCTCTGGTGCCATGGTCATCTCTGGTTCCATGGTTGCTTCTGGTGCCATGGTTGCTTCTTCAACTGGCGCTGCCGGTGCTTCTGTAGGAACTTCAGCTTCAGCCGCGGTTGTCGGTGCAGCCGCAGTCGTCGGCGCAGCCGCCGGGGTCGTTGTCTGTCCGCCACATGCAGCCAATATAGGCAGGATGAGGACGAGTAGCAGTAGGAAGGCAAACGAATTTCGCCATCGTGGTGAATTCATCGTGAACTGTGCTCCTTTGCCCATGGTTGGGCAATTCACTTGGTGGGTTCAACAGACAAAGAATGACGTTCATCCCTTGTTCCAACAAACGGTCCGGTAACTTGTTAACTCGTCGCGGGAGTTGCCTCCTTTACGAATTTACCACCTGTGGGTATCGACCGCTTCGATATGTCCATGCGATGTATAGCTTAGTTTGGATAACGAGCTTTGCGGGGACAACATACATGACACGGTGGACATGGAGCGCTCTCCATTCTTGGTTCCACCACAAACGTGTCGCCTATATTGTTTATGCATCACTCCGCCCGCTCCATCGGCTGACAATCGGCAGTATGTCGTACCTCCAATTGCAAACACGTGCAAAGGCGGTCCCGGAAGTTGCGCGATGGTATCATGCGCCCTGCCTTCTGTCAAGCTATTTCATAATAGCACAAACCGAAAATTGTGCTTAACTAACAGCTTTGTTGTCAGGGCTCCGTCAACGTCGAGCGTCTGTCATGGTGAGCCGTAACGAAACATCTTTCTTGGACGCATCGGGAGACCCTGACGACAATCTCCATGAACATTGTGCCGTACACGGGGCTTAGACGGAGCCCTGCTGTATCCTCTATATCGTCACGAACCCAAGCAAGCGACAGATGACAACTCTACTCTCACATCGGTAACGACACACGTAGTATGTAGGGTAGCAACATTCCCGCAGACAGGCAAAACTATAGACCGGTAATGCTCGACGCGTCGCCAACATTGAGCGTACGGACCGTGCCGGATACCTCTGTACCCGCTCCGATAATTGACGCTTCAAGAATCGCGCCATCGATCTTCACGCCGTCGTCGAGAATGCTATCGCGTACGATCGTGTTGCGAATGATCGATCCTTTGCCCACTGAAACATGGGGACCGACAACACTATTTTCGATGACAACACCATCGTGAATATAGACCGGTGGTACGATCACGGCATTTTTCGTTTCAACGGTATGCGTGTAACCCTGGTCGAGCAGAATAGCGATTGGTTTGCAGCACGGTATCTGGCTTGCCGCAATCCTCCCACACGCTCACTTCGTCAGCGGTGAATTTGGCTCCACGGTCGATCATGAGTTGCAACGCATCCGCAAGGTAGAACTCACCTTTGGTCTGCATGTTGCGTTCGATGAGCTCGTCGATCGCTGAAAACAAGTCCTCGACCTCACGCACATAGTACAATCCGACGATTGCCAACTTATTTTCCATGGTGTCAGGCTTTTCGATCAAGCGTGTGACCTGTCCATCGCGCACTTCGACGACACCGAAGCGGCGCGGGTCTTCGACTTCCTGGACGTAGAGCACGCCGTCCACCTCGGTCGTCTTGAGTTGTTGTAGGTCCGCTTCTACCAGCGTGTCGACGAATAAAATCAGCGTGGGGCCAGACAAACGTCCCTTCGCCAACTGAATCGCGTGCGCCTGTCCCTTGAGTTCCTCCTGGACGATAAACTCGGCTGGAAATTGGTATTCCGTATTCACGTAGTGCTCGATCTGGTCGCCCAGATAGCCGACGATAAAAACCAGCTTTTCGATAGGCAGCACTTCCAGGCGGTCGAGTACATGCCCGAGCATTGGCTTCCCAGCGACCGGCACCAATGGCTTCGGTTTGGAATAAGTGTGGGGGCGTAAGCGTGTTCCAAGTCCTGCGGTTGGCAAAATAATGTTCATTGGTCCTCTCTTTCTCATTTTAGACTGAGCGCATCCTATCAAAGTAGATGCATTCTGCGGTATGTTACCTGCAACGGTTGCCGCGTGCCGTGAAGCGCGTTACAATATTATGCGGTTTACTCAGTTTGTGGAAGTGAGCATTGCAGGTATGCCTACCTATGTCTATGGCTGCGATACATGCGGTCATCGTTTTGAACAGTTTCAAAAGTTCTCGGATACACCCCTGACCACCTGCCCTGCATGTGGCGCGAAGATTCGACGTATCTTCCAGCCCGCAGGGATCGTCTTTAAAGGCTCGGGCTGGTACAGTACTGATTCGCGATCAGGATCGTCACGCGCGGCTGATACATCAACGACGAGTTCAGATTCGCCTCCAAAGGATACGAGCAAGAAGAGTACCGATGCGACGCCCGCTGCGGCAGACACAAGTTCTCCCGCGGCAGCCACGCCTTCAACTGCTGGCTCGTCAGCGGATGGGGCAAGCTAGCTGTAACCCAACGAACCGGAGCCAGTGTGTTGGGACGTTACGTGAATCGCCAACCAATATTCCATCTGGTACTTCTATGCGTCGGACGGATGTGTCATGAGGGATGCCGGTATACCGGCATCCCGAAAACCATTGGCACACCAATTCTGACGCTGCCCTGGCACGCCCATGATGCCAAGCGTCACCACCAGTAGGAGCTATTATGCGCGCCTGGTTCAAGGCATTGCGCGACGATATTCAGGCGATCATACGCAACGATCCCGCAGCACATAATCGCTGGGAAATCCTTCTTTACCCCGGTTTACATGCGATCACGCTGCATCGCTTGACGCATGAATTGTGGAACGCCCACGTTCCATTTTTTCCTCGTCTAATGTCGCAAATCGTCCGCTTTTTGACTGGTATCGAAATTCATCCCGGTGCACAGATCGGTTCGGGTTTGTTCATCGATCACGGCATGGGCTTAGTGGTCGGCGAAACCGCCATCGTGGGCGACCGTGTGATCTTGCACCAGGACGTGACGCTTGGTGGTACCGGTAAGCAACAGGGCAAGCGCCACCCGACGCTGGGCAATGATGTCGTCGTCGGCGTTGGTGCGAAGATCCTGGGCGCGATCACAATCGGCGACGGCGCACGCATCGGGGGCGGCGCGGTGGTAGTCAAGGATGTACCACCATATGCTACCGCAATCGGCGTTCCCGCCCGTATCGTCCGCACCCGCGATCCGCTCACCGGCACGTCACGGCGCGTCGAGCAATTGCCCGATCCCGAAGGCGCGATGCTTAACGCATTACACACCAAGGTCCGTGAACTCGAACTACGGCTACACGAACTCGAAGAACAAACCTCGCGCCACCATGCCGAACACGAGGTGCCACATTGGCGCATGCCGGACGAATTATTTGCCGGTCTGCACAATAGCGACGATTATGATGGCGGTCCGGGCTGGGGCATTTAGCACAGGAGCGATTTTCCATGCCACTTCAGGTATACAACACACTCACACGGCGCAAGGAAGCATTCGAAACGCTCGAGCCCAATGTCGTGCGGATGTATGTGTGCGGTCCTACCGTGTATGACCGCGCGCACATCGGCCATGCGATGTCGGCGATCGTGTTCGACACGATCCGGCGCTATCTCGAATACCGTGGCTACACGGTCCGACACGTCCAGAACTTCACCGATGTTGACGATAAAATTATCAACCGCGCCAACGCCGAAGGACGCGACCCAACCGAACTCGCCGAATACTACATCGATGAGTTCCTCGAACATGTCGCCCAGATGAATGTACTGCCGGCAACGGCCTATCCGCGCGCCACGCGCACCATGGAGCAGATCGTTGAACTGATCGGCACACTGATCGACCGAGGCGCGGCCTACGATGCCAATGGCGATGTCTATTACCGCGTTCGCTCCGATGCCGATTATGGCAAGTTGTCCGGCCGTAAGGTCGACGACATGCGGTCGGGAGCGCGTATCGCCGCCGACGAGCGCAAAGAGGATCCGCTGGATTTCGCCCTCTGGAAAGCGGCGAAGCCGGGCGAACCCGCCTGGTCGTCGCCGTGGTCCGATGGACGTCCTGGCTGGCATATCGAATGCTCGGCGATGAGTTTCAAGGAACTCGGTACCCAGATCGACATCCATGGTGGTGGCAACGACCTGGTGTTCCCGCATCACGAAAACGAGATCGCCCAAAGCGAAAGCGCGTCGGGCGAGCAATTCGCCCGCTATTGGATTCATAATGGCATGCTGCAACTGCGCGGCGAAAAAATGTCGAAGTCGTTGGGCAACCTCGTCACGATCGAGGATTTTCTCGCCAGTCACGGAACCGATGTGCTGCGTCTGTTGATTCTGTCGTCGTCGTATCGCGCTCCATTGACCTACGACGATGGGGTGGTCGCCGACATTGAGCGCAAGCTCGCACGTCTTCATAGCGGGTTGCGTCCAGCGAGTGGCACGCGCACGGAGCCTGACGCGACGCTGGACTCAGCGATTGCGGACGTACAGGCTGGCTTTGAAAGCGCCATGGACGATGACTTCAATAGCGCGGGAGCGCTCGGTGCCCTGTTCGACCTTGTACGTGCGATCAACACGGCGCGCACAGCCGGGCTCGCCGGAGCCTCATTCGACGCCGCACAGTCGAAGCTGCGCGAACTCAGCGGCGTACTTGGCTTGACGCTGGTCGAGACGGCGACCACGACGACTGCAAACGAAGCCGCGCCGTTTATCGAATTGCTCGTACAGCTTCGCACACAACTGCGCACCGCCAAACAATGGGCGCTGGCGGATCAGGTACGCAAGGAACTTGCCGAACAGGGCGTGACACTTGAAGACACGCCCAATGGCACGACATGGAAATGGGGGTAAAGCGAACGCGAAGATGCTACGCCGTCCAGGTGCGGCACCTTCGTGCATAGCTCCACAATGAGTTGGCTTGAATTAAGCGTCCAGATCGAACAAGAAGCGGTCGAATCAGTTTCAGAGCTATTCGCCACTGCCGGATACAATGGCGGCGTCGCCATCGAGCAGCCTTTTGTTGGCTCACCCGATGGTCCGGAATACACCATCGACCCGCACGTTCCGGTGACGGTCCGCACCTATATTCCAGTGGACGAACACAGCGATGCGATTCGTTCACGAGTGGAACAGGGGCTATGGGCGCTCGGCATGATGCGGAGCGTCGGCGAACTCCAAACCCGCGTACTGGAAGAAGAAGACTGGGCGAACTCCTGGAAATCCTACTACCCGATCCAGCGCATCGGCACACGATGGGTCATCGTTCCGTCCTGGCTGGAATACGAGCCAAAGCCCGACGATCTCGTTCTCGAACTCGATCCCGGCATGGCCTTTGGCACAGGTCTACACCCCACGACCCAACTGAGCCTCCAGTTAATGGAACGCTATGCACCCACCGGCGATACGGCGCTCGATCTTGGTTGTGGTTCAGGTATCCTCGCGGTCGGACTTGCAAAGATGGGATGGCACAATGTCGTCGCCATCGACAACGATCCCATCGCAGTCGCCGCGACCCGCGAAAATGTCGAGCGTAACGCCGTAGATGTGCAGGTACTCGAAGGCAGCCTGGGCGGCGGCAGTGACCTCCCCCACTGGCTAGGCAGCGATTGGGGGCAGAAAGACCGGGCGCACCTCTCGCCTGGTGTACCTGTTTCCCTGCAACCAGATCAGGAGTTCGAGCTGATCGCCGCCAACATCCTGGCAAACGTGCATATCTTGCTGGCGCAGGAATATACCAAGGCATTGCGGCCCGGCGGCTTCCTGATCACATCCGGCATCATCCTGGATCGGTCCGCCGAAGTCGAACAAGCCTTCGCCGATGCCGGGTTCGAGGCACGCGAACGGGTTGTGGAAGGTGAGTGGGTGGCGCTGGTCCATCAGAAGCCCACGACCACACCGGCACGCTAGACCGATGGCGAAACGGCTACGCCAGCGCTCGCATCGTGCGACAACGAACAGCAACACATACCGCTTCTTCGTCGATCCTGCCACGATTCGCGGCGACGATGTTTGGAGCGATGATGCAACACTGGTGCATCAACTAGCGAACGTGCTGCGGCTCGAACCAGGGATGGCGATCACCCTGCTCGATAACACGGGTTGGGAGTACAACACTGTGTTAGATGCCGTGGAACGCCACTACATCCAGGGCAGCATCGAATCGCGGCGAGAAGCGAGCGCGCCACACCTCGACCTGACGCTCTACATCGCTCTGCTCAAAGGGGAGCGATTCGAATGGGTGATACAAAAGGGGACGGAACTCGGCGTCGCCGCCTTCGTCCCCGTCATCACCGAACATTCGGTGATCGATGATGCCCGAACCGTCGGTACCGCCAAAGTCGAACGCTGGGAACGTATCATCCGCGAAGCCGCCGAGCAATCACGACGCGGATACCTGCCCCGCCTCGAACCGGTCCAGCCATTCGCACATGCATGCGAACAGATCGTCGCGTCGCGCACGTTGCTGCTCTGGGAGGGCAACACTGCCGTCAGTCTGCGCGAAGCGTTGCGTTCGACGCCAACCACGCCGATTTCAATCGCCCTGTTTAGTGGTCCTGAAGGCGGGTGGAGCGCGGCAGAGATCGACATCGCAACAGAGTACAATGTAGAATGTGTAACGCTCGGTCCTCGTATTCTGCGGGCCGAGACAGCACCACTTGCCGCCATCGCAGCCACGATGTTCGAATATGGCGAGATGGAGTAGGGGCAACTGACGACGGACTACCAAACCATACGAACGACAGCCTGGATATACTATCCTCGCATACGTTTCTCGGCTCAAAAAACAACATAATCCAACTCTCTTTGTGGGGAACTCTTAACGCGCTGCTCAACGGCCTTGGAAACACTCACGATCTCCGGTAGCTCATCGTCGGTGGTCCGTGGTCAATAACAGGAGTTCATCATGGTGCGTCGATCGTGGGCGATCTGGTGGGTGGTGTGTTCGTCGTTGCTAGTCGGGATTCTCGCATTCGTCGGTGGAGCAGCGACAGCGTTATACGCCGGCAGTGCGCTTCCGTTCTCCACGGTGATCGGGCCAGCAAGCGCGATCCAGTTATCGACGCCTGGTGATCTTCGCAGCAACTTCAGGGTGTATTGGGAAACCTGGAACCTGGTCGAACGCAACTTTTATCGCAAAGAACCCCTTGACCAGCAAGAGATGGTGTACGCCTCGATCGAAGGCATGCTCAAATCTCTGGGGGATGAAGCCACCTTCTTTCAACGCCCCGAAGTCGCCGAAAAGACCCGCGAATCCATGTCCGGCAAGTTCGAGGGCATCGGTGCATACATCGAATGGAAAGATGGACAGCTACGCATCATCGCGCCCATCGAAGACGCACCAGCCGAACGAGGCGGCATCCTGGCAGGCGATGTGATCCTCGCCGTCAACGGTGCCGAACTCGCCCCCTTGCTTGTCGATCTGGACGCAGCAGCCGCGACGCAAAAGGCCGCTGGCCTGATTCGGGGTCCGCAGGGTACGCCCGTCAAGCTATTGATTCTGCGCCCCAACACTGACGAGCCAATCGAGTTCACCATCATTCGCGATGCCGTACCTGTCGTCAGCGTGCGCGGCAAAGTCATCGACGGTGACATCGCGTATATACAGATCACCGAATTCAAAGCGACAACCGTATCTGAACTCGATAAAACGTTGCGAAAGTTGCTGGTAGAAGAACCGAAGGGCGTGATCCTGGACCTTCGCAATAATCCGGGTGGGTTATTGACAAGTGCCCAGGAGGTGCTGGGGCGTTTCCTGGACGGTGGTACGGCGTTGTTTGAGGAGTGGAGCGACGGCACGCTCGAAGCCAAAAACGTTATGAGAAACGCCAACGATCCCAAGATGTTCGACATTCCCATGGTCGTACTGGTGAACAAAGGATCGGCGAGCGCATCCGAAATCGTGGCAGGCGCATTACGCGACCGCGACCGTGCGTCGCTGTTGGGCGAGAAAACGTATGGTAAGGGCTCGGTGCAGTCGATCGAACGTTTGAGCGACGATTCATCCGCTCGCATTACCATCGCGCACTGGCTAACGCCAAATAAGCATGAGATCCACCATATCAGCATCATGCCGCAACATCAGGTGCTGTACGCGACAGAGGAAAAATATTATGTTCCTTTCCCGGTTGGGCGTCCCAACGACCCGCAGAGCGCCAACGATTCACAACTATGGTGGGCGCTCAAAATGCTGATCTCGGGTGAAACGCCACCGGAAGTCCCGCAGACCGAAGCAACCACACAATAATCAGCGATCGCCGCTCGCCAACGCGAGGGCATGGACCTCGCGCACACCCGCCGCGCGCATGGCGCGCGCACACTCCCAAAGCGTGGACCCTGTTGTCAGAACATCATCGATCAGCAACACTGTATTGGGCACTTGCACGCCTGTAGGCCACACGAACGCACCGCGCACATTGGCTTCGCGTGCAGACTGGTTCAACCCCACCTGTTGCATGGTCGGGCGCACACGTTCCAGGTGTGTGCTGACAGGCTTACCGATCGCGGACGCGACAGCCTGTGCCAACAGGAATGATTGGTTGAAACCACGCTCGTGCATCCGGCTACGATGCAGCGGCACAGGCTGGATAACGTCACAGCCGTGGACGTGTGCGGGCAGCGCGGCGGTAAACAACACCCCAAGGGGTGCGGCAAGACGGCGCTGCCGCCCGTATTTCAGTTTGATGATCGCTTCGCGTAACGGATCGTCATACTTGTACAAACCATGGACACTGGCGAGGACCGCCTGAGCATGCGGGCGTCGCTGCGACGTATTGATGTCGCGTCGCACCGCACGACAGCGCACGAGGCATCCCGCGCACAGCACCGCGCCTCGTCGCCCACAGCCAGCACAACGTGGGGGAAATATAAGGTCGAGTAAGCTATCGATCAGCCCTTGTCCACCAGAGAACATTCGCACCAACCAGTGTTTTGCTCCAGGACACCAACGCAAGTAGAGACAGCATACCAGGAGGTGCAAACTGCAAGCCCGCTGAGCATATGCTCAGCGGGCTTGCAGCTTTTCCGGCTATTCTCCTCGAAGGGTTAGGGTGCTAATTCCACCTCGCGGTGACCGTTTGTTGTTGTGGCGTACGAAGTTCCAACACCATCCACATGATCAGGCC
The DNA here is from genome assembly GCA_963790835.1 of uncultured Chloroflexia bacterium. Classification (GTDB taxonomy): domain Bacteria; phylum Chloroflexota; class Chloroflexia; order Chloroflexales; family Kallotenuaceae; genus JBBSGA01. The sequence goes on along the minus strand of CAWBPU010000001.1, from coordinate 783,578 downwards.
GACCAGCACCCACTGTAACGCACCTTGCATCATTACCAGGCCGCTGACAACATAGCGTGCGAGTGGGAATGCTACATAGAATTGTGCTAACCACTGCTGTGGGGTCCGCATGATATCAGACCACAGATCAGGAACGCCAAGTTGCTGCAAAGCAAGACCAAATGCCTGCGCAGCGAACACCAATATCACACCCAACAGGATCGCCGCAAAACCATAGGCCGCCCACATCCAGCGGCTACGAGCGGGAACAATCACTCCCTGTGGATATGCCAGAAGCGCTAACCGTTGTGCCAGTTCAGGGGGTACGGGAACAACCATCGCCTGTTGCAACGCACGGTCAAATCTCGACATTTGCGGTGCAGGTGCGGCAAGAGCAAGAAGCCGCGCAGTCAACTCTGCTGGCGCTTCGGCGACAAAGGCCGAACGGAGTGCCGTTTCGACACGCCAGTTAGCCGACGCGATGGTGGCACCATCGATATCTAATTGCTCTCGCATACCATCATGCATGTAGTCTGCCTTGCGGCTTTCCATGTCCATCTCCCCATCCAGAATCACGATGCGCTGTACATACGTTTTATGATATCGCGAACGAAGCCGGACGGACCGGCGCATTCGACAGATTACGGTCACTTTCTTTTGTGGCTAAGCCTTCTTCATAGGCATTCAGCAATGCTGCGAGCCTTTCCTTGCCGCGCCTGATGTGACTCTTGACCGTGTTCAGCGGCAAATCGAGCACTTCGGCGATGTCCGTGTATTTCATATCGTTGAAATAGAACAACGTCAGCGCGGTACGATACTGCGGATCGAGTTGGTCCAGAGCGCGACGCACTGCACTGTGTAATTCTACATCACTATATGCCCGCACTGGATCGCCCCAACGGTCCTCGGACGCAACACTGGCAAGCGGGTCCAGTCCTTCGTCCTCGGATGTTTCCGATGGTGTGATCACTGGCACCTGCCGTCCACGGCGACGCAATTCGTCACGTCCCAAATTGACGACCATGCGATACAACCAGGTTGTAAAGCGGCTTTCGCCATTATATTGAGGCAGCACACGCATGAGCCGCACAAATGCTTCCTGAGTAAGATCTGCAGCATCCTCAGGCTGGTGTAGTACGCTCATCGCGATACTGTACACATAATGCTGCTGTGATTGAATCAACTCGGTGATGGCAGCCGGATCGCCCGCCTGGGCGCGACGTACACATTCACCACTCGGTTCAGCCACGTTTCTGCTCCCTTACGTACGCGGGTCCCACCCGCCTTCATACCCTTATACGCTTGTCGTTGCGATAAAGTTGCATTCACCCTAGCACAGATCCAAACCGCGTGCATCCGCCAAAAGACCTATATATACAGGTCGTCGATTGACATACGATACCCACTCCAACCACGGCACACCAGTTGCCATCAACAGAGGATTGTCAAAGCGCAACCTCCGTATCAGGAACACCGAAAAGAGAAACCTGCATGGGCGCGAAACTGCGTAACACCTGGGAAAACCTGAAAGCTAGCTTGTGGTTCGAGCCGTCGCTGCTGGTCGTCGTCGCGGTCATTCTTTCAGGAATTACGCTTTCGCTCGACGTACGGCTCGCCGCACGCCAAAGCTCCTTTCGTACATGGCTGTTTGGCGGTACACCCGACGCCGCTCAGGCGTTGTTGACGATGATCGCGGGGACACTGGTCACATCGGTATCGATAGCATTTTCCATCACGATCATCGCGATCCAGCTTGCCTCGACGCAGTTCTCGCCGCGTGTCCTACGCACGACCCTCACCGACGATCGTGGCAATCATATCGTTTTAGGATCCTATATCGCGACCTTTGTGTATTCGCTGTTGATCCTGCGCCAAACGCGAAACGAGACCGACGGCGCTGCTGCGTTCGTCCCGGTTCTTTCGGTTGCTGTGGTACTTGGGCTTGCGCTGGTCTGTCTCGGTTTACTAATTTACTTTATTCACCATATTTCGGAATTATTACAGGTCGCATTCATAATCGACCGTATACACAATGAAACGGTCGCCGAACTTGAACGCGTCTACACGCTGGACGACCAAACGGGATCAGATTCGAACGAAACAACGGTGTTGGATCACCAGCCAATCAGCTTACTGGTCGATGAACTACGACACACGGCAAAGACATCATTCGTACATTCCCGTGAGGCCGGGTTTCTGCGGAATATCGATCATCCGCTCCTTGTCGCAACGACAGATGGGACAACACCATGGCTGTGGGTACAACCCTGCGTTGGAGATTATATTGCTCAGGGGAGCATACTGATCGAGTGGCCTGGCAACACCACGTTGAATGAGACACAGCACAAGCAGCTCCAGAATGCGTTCGTCCTAGATCGCGAACGCTCCTTATTCCAGGACCCATTATTCGGCATACGCCAACTTGCCGACATCGCCCTTAAAGCGCTTTCACCTGCGCTCAATGATCCTACTACTGCAGAATACTGCCTTGCGAACCTGGGCGACATGGTGGGACGTATCGCGAACTGCACATTCCCGCCCTTTGAGCAACGTGGAAGCAGTGGTCATACGCATTATCTGTTCAGCACGCCCACATGGGATGATTTCGTGGATGCCGCATTCTCGCAAATTCGGCGTCAGGCAGCAGATGATGTACACGTTACAGGCTACCTTCTGGGTGTGCTGCGAACGCTGGCACAACGCACACCCAGCGGAACCCGCACCCTGGCAATTCAGCATCAGGTCAGGGAAATTCAGCGTGTTCTCGATCGTGAGATGTTCAGTCTAGCTGACACGAGTGCGTTACGACGGCAATGCGATGAAGTCGAAAGCGCACTTCGTCTATCCGTCTAGCAACACTCGCATGGCGAGAGCCTGGTATCAGATACGGACGCTGGCAGCGGCGAGCGGGAATATGGGCAACAGCCTGATGTAACAGGACATGGCCGCACATAGGCAAAAACTTGGTGCGACCATGTGAACATATCCGTCCCACTCAGGTGGTGAGTGCATCCAGCCGTTCGATCAGCTCGGCAAGCGATAGTTCGTCGAGCGAGCGCAAACGCATGGCGACGTTGGGCAACTCCACTTCTTCCAATAAATTCGTCGGCACAGCCACGCAGGGTATACCGGCGGCGGCAGCAGCCCGCATCCCGTTGGGCGAGTCCTCGAAGACCACACAATGCCCCGGTTCGCTCCCCAAACATGATGCAGCGGCAAGGAACAGGTCAGGCGCAGGTTTCACACGTTCCACATCGTCGCGAGTTCGCACGCAGGTGAAATACGAGCGGATGTTGTGATGCCCAAGCCAGCGTTCCACCCATTCGCGGTTGGAACTTGACGCGACCGCCATCGTTAACCCTGCTTGCTTGCCAGCGTCGAGCAACGCTTTAACGCCGGGGCGCAGCGGTTCATGTTCACACAATCGGTGGTGTTCGGCGCGCTGTTCCTCGCGTAGAGCCCCGTGATCGACGTGCTGCCCGGACAACTCCTCGATATCGGCGCATGGATCAAACATGCCATGTGTACCGAGGTCGAGCAGCCAACGGTCCAACCGTAGCGCGACGCCGTGGCGCTGGTAGATGCTGGTCCAGACCTTGTGATGTAACGTCTCCGTATCAACTAATAACCCATCGAAGTCAAAAATCAACGCCTTGACCGGCATGCGACCCCTCCATTTAAGAACCATTACGCCACATTGTATGGCGACGACATACCATCATGATAGTATAGCGGGAGGCACGGGAATTGGTGTCGTGGGAGGCTCGCTCCACCTGGTTGCGCGTACACATGCATCATCAATTCATCACACAGCAGAATCAGCTTTCGTGTATACTACGCGCCATCCACCCAGCAAAGCCGCTGCACGTTATCTAGCATCTTGTGAGTCGAGTCACGCACGTCGTCGCCCGCATCAGGTGGTCAAAGACCGGTCGTCGCAGGGCGTTATCGAAGGAGTGTCCAAGCTACCGAAATATAAAGCGCATGGCCTGTTGCTCAGTCGCGCCGCGAGCGAGCCACATAAGATGGCACCGTCCCGGCGACCCAGGCACAGGTAACGAGGAAGAGGTTCCTCGCCGCAAGGCGAGTGCTAACCGGACCACCCCCGCCACGACACGCGGACCGCTCGCGGGCATAGCACGCCCCGACCGTCATCCACACACAGCGTTCGTCGGCGCGTCCGGGAAAAGCGATTATCAGCGGATGCCTCTAGGATGTAGTAGCGCCCTCCTGTAATGATGTTCCAAAACCACCGGGCGACCGATGGCACAACTCGGACATCTAGCGCTTATTTATATGTACGTGTGTAGTGGTGCGATGCGCGGGCTGCTTGCTCGATAGCGTCTGCACGCTGACGGTGCTTCGCGCACTATCCTTTACCCTTGCCTGCCCTGCCATCCCCACGATCACACACCGGTTTTCATCCAGCTATTTAAGGATCATATAACTATGTGTGGCATCGTAGGATATGTCGGCCCCCGTGACGCTAGCGATGTGGTCGTTGGCGGACTGCAACGCCTGGAATATCGCGGCTATGACTCGGCAGGTGTGGCGATTGTGTACGAGGGCGACCTGCTGATCCGGCGCTCGGTCGGCAAACTCGGCAACCTTCAGCGAAAACTAGGCGAATGTCCGGCCTTCGGGCACCAGGGCATCGGGCATACCCGTTGGGCGACGCACGGGAGTGTAACCGAGAACAATGCCCATCCCCACCGCTCACAGAACGGCGACATCGTGGTGATTCAAAACGGCATCGTTGAGAACTACCTCACGCTCAAACACGATCTGCAGGCGAATGGCTATGTGTTCGATTCACAGACCGACACCGAAGTCATCGCGCACCTGATCGAACGAGAGACCGCCAACACTGGCAATTTTCAGGCTGGCTTCGCACGCGCCCTGGGCATGCTGAAAGGTGGCAATGCCGTGGTCGCGATGAGCGTGGACGAACCTGATTTGATTCTAGCAGCACGGCTTGGACATGCCGGAGCAGTAGTGATCGGCGAAGGCGAGGGCGAACAATTCGTGGCGTCAGACATGCCCGCCATCCTGGATTACACCCAGCGTATGGTCTTTCTGGAAGATCATGAGATCGCCATATTGAGGCCAGGAAAGGTTGAGTACTGCCGTCTTGACGGCACCACGCTGGAGAAAACCGCGCAGCATGTGGCCTGGGACCCAATTGCCGCCGTGAAGGGCGGCTTCAAACACTTCATGCTCAAGGAAATCTTCGAGCAGCCACGCTCGATCACCGATACGATCCACGACCGCATCGACCTGGAAGAAGGCCGAGTGTACTTGCCCGACCTCCGTATGAGCGACGAGGAGCTACGCCACATCGACCGTATTTATACTATCGCCTGTGGCACGGCATGGCACGCCGGGTTGGTCGGCAAGTTTCTGATCGAATCGCTGGCGGGCGTGCGTGTTGAGGTCGATTACGGCTCGGAGTTTCGCTATCGTGACCCGCTGCTGGACAAGCGCACGGTCTTGATGGTCGTGACGCAATCAGGAGAAACCGCTGACACGTTGGCGGGCATGGCGATCGCCCGGGCAGCAGGGGTCAAGAGCATCGGTATCGTCAATGCCGTTGGTTCTCAGGTGGCGCGTATCGCCGACGGTGGCGTGGTCTATCTCAACGCTGGTATCGAGATCAGCGTAGCTTCGACGAAAGCCTTTACGTGTATGGTCGTCGCGCAGTATTTGCTGGCGTTGAAACTGGCACAGGTACGGGGACGCCTCAGTCCCGATCAAGTGCGCGAACATCTGGGCGCGTTGCTGGCGCTTCCCAATAAGATCGGCACTATGCTCGAAGAAACCGATGTGTACGAACGCCTTGCCGAACGCTTTCGACACACCACCGACATGCTATTCCTGGGACGCGGCATAAACTATCCCATCGCGTTGGAAGGTGCGCTCAAACTCAAGGAGCTATCCTATATCCATGCGGAAGGTTATCCAGCGGGCGAGATGAAGCACGGACCAATTGCCCTGATCGACGACGAGATGCCGGTGGTCTGCATCGCCCCCGCCGATGGTTTGTACGAAAAGATGCTCTCGCAAGTGGAGCAAGCCCAGGCGCGTGGCGGACAGGTGATCGCTATCGTTACTGAGGGTGATACGATAATGCGTTCCAAAGCCGATTGGATAATCGAGGTTCCAGCGACCGATCCGTTGCTTACGCCAGTACTCACGGTAATCCCACTGCAACTGCTAGCCTACTACATCGCAGTTGATCGTGGCGCAGACGTTGACCAGCCGCGTAACCTTGCTAAGTCGGTGACGGTGGAATAATTGGACAGTAAACACTGTGTGACGACGTGCCAGTTACACGAAATTGTTCAGATTTGACCTGAATACCGTGGCGTTCAGTCGTCAATGTACGGAGCAGAAAGGACCGGCAGTTTGCCGGTCCTTTCTGCTGCATCAGCACTCTCTTCGTGGATTGTCTATCAGACTATATCAGGGAGCTACTGTTGGTGTCATACTCGCAGTTATGGTAGCAGTTGCCGAAAGCACAGTTGGCGTAGCCGATGTGATCGTCGGCGATGCAGCCGCTGCTTGTGCCGCAGGTACCGTGGGTGTAGCAGCAGCAGGCGTAGTCGCCGGATCGACCGGAGCGACGACGGATGCCTCAGGTGCCACAGTTGCCGTTCCATCGCTTGCCGTTTGGGCAGTGGGCGTTGCAGCGGTTGTTGCTGCATCTGGGGTAGCGGTTGTTTCAGGGATAGGTGTCACGTCAGGACTTGACGCGCTCCGTTCCTCGTCCCGCGATTCTTTCAAACTGGAAGCAAGCGCAGCGAAGCGAGAAATGACCGAATTGATCCGCGCCTCGGCATCGGCTAACGCGATATTCTTATCCTGATGGATCGATTTGAGCTCCTTATTCAATTCCTTGATAAGCTCAGTCACTTCCTCAGGCACTTGCATTGGATCATCGACGCTGTACACGTATTGGTAAGCACGTGCGACAGTGTAGCAGCGTGTACATTCATAGTTTACGGCAATCGCTGCGTTTTCCGGCGTAACTTTTGAAGCGTTGCGGCTAATAAGATTTATCTGCAGTGCCACGGCGAAAGTTTGACAGTCAGTGCATGATGCATATGCATATGCAAGGTTAACTGGCGCAACGTTCTGTCCGGGAATTTGGTTAAGCTGGACACGTCCTTTCACCCGTAGACGATTATCCTTACGGTTGACGATACGGATGTTATTTTTTCCGCCGCCACCGCCTGAGTTTTCATTATAAGAAACACCGTCTTCCTCATCTCCCGTTTCCGCGCCATCATTCTTTGCCTGTATGGGAGCATCCGAGGAAGCGCTGGTGTTTGCTGCATCGGGAGCAGACGTTGCCGTTGGCGCGGGCGCTCCACTCATCGTTCCACCGCCGTCATTGACGGCGGCCTGAACTTTCACAGTACTCGCGGCTGCGGCAAATAGTAAGGTGGCAACCAGCACACGCACTATCCAGTTTCTTGGTAACGTCCCCAGTCTACGTACCATTTATTAGAACTCCTTCTCGCTGTCAGATGAAAATTATGTTCATTATTCTCAAGGTGCCGGCGTTACGGTATCCGATGCATTTGCATTGTTCTGCGGCACAGCAGGCACAGTTGTAGTTCCTGGGTCAACCGGCACAACTGTCGGACTTGCCGTAGGCAGCGCCGTAGGTAGCTCAGTAGGCGTCGTCGTTGGAACGCTTGTCGGTGCGGTCGTAGGCGCACTGGTTGGCGCAGTCGTCGGCGCAGTCGTCGGTGCGTTCGTAGGCGCACTGGTTGGCGCAGTCGTCGGCGCTGTCGTCGGTGCAACAGTTGGTCTGGTTGTCGCCGCTGCCGGGACAGTCGTGCGTGTAGAACTCAGTGCAGTGACTTCCAACGTAGGTGATGCTGTCGTACGTCCGGTCGCGGAAGGTGTGGCCGTCGTTCCGGCTGTCGCCGTCGTTCCGGCTGTCGCCGTCGTTTGTCCAGTCGCGGAAGGTGTAGCCGCTGTTCCGGCTGTCGCTGTCGCTCCTGCCGTTGTCGATGCCTCGGGCTCGACAGTCGTACCTACACTCGACACCGTACCTGTAGCACCAGGTGTCGGTGTCGTAGCAGGATCACCAACCGCGGTCGCTTCAGGTTCGGCGGTCGCCACTACCGGATTTGGATTGCCTTCCGTTGTAAAGTTAGCAGGAACAAACCTTCGCATCACCGGTATATCATTGATGGCATCGCCGACGGTACCACGTTCTTCTGGTCGAATCGGCACGAACTGGCCTTTCGCATACAATGGACCTGATGACTGTGGATCCCACGGCAATTGGGGTGCCCAAAGATAGGCCAGCAATGCAACCGCAGCAACGCTGCCAAGCGTACCGATACCCCGACGTAAAGGAGTGGGCTTGCTCCAATTCCATAGTGCGGTGATCGCCCTGCGACCAAGGCTATACAAAACGTAGATTAAACCGAGCGTCGGTAAAGCAAGGGTGATGATCTGAACAACCCCGGAAAGTATGCCGAGTATGTCACCGGCTGCATAAGCCTGTGATAGCCCGACACGCTGTTCCCCAAAGGATTCCCAGGCGGTTGCGAGTACACGAGGGACGCTTTTTATCATTGTGAACAGAAGAAATGCCAACAGGGGAATCGTTATCAAAATATACGCGCCGAAGACAAATTTGACCCAGCGCTTGTATGGAGGTAATTTAGGCCCTTTCCACCAGGGTAGAGGGAGAACGGTTCGTAAATAGGGACCAATTTGTGAGAAGAAGTCAGGCACTCCGGTCAAGTCAGCCAACGCCCAATACCCATCTAGCCGTACGAAGGGCAATGACTGATGAATGATTTCAAGGTCAAGCAATAATATCGCCAGTAAGAGAAATTCTTGACCGGTCAGCATATACAATCCCATCATGGCAAGGGCAAAGATGAGATTGAAATAAAACCCTCCCAGGTCGGTACGCACGCGAGACCAGCGTGGCAAGCGGTAATTATCAGTTACATCTGTATAAAATGCTGGATACATCAAGTAAATGCCGGCACCCATGCCACGCACTTTACCGCCCCCATACTCCAGGGCAGAGGCATGGCCGAACTCATGAAAGGCAGCCGAAAGAACGATTATGGCAAACAGGATGAGGAGGAGTCCAGGTTCTTTCAGCGCGGCATGCGTACTTTGAGCTATACCATGCACAAAAAAGAGCCAGCCCTGAGCCGCCGCCACTAATACCATCACGCTTATAAGAACCACAGGCTTGTATAAAAACTGTAGAACATTCGTGATCGGCCTGATGAAGCGCGCATCAACCATCGCCATACGCATTTTGACGGCGAGTGGAGAACGTGCAGCCTCACCGGCTGGCTTTACGGCAGTACCATCAGCCTTCAGCACTAACCCTTTTGGAATAAGGTTTTTTGCGAGCAGTGTTCGGACGTTATTGGCACTGACACTTTTTCCGGTCGCCTCCGAGACACCGGCAGCGATCGCTTCCAGATCGCGTTGGCCGTCAATCTGTTCCAGCAAGCGATACAGAAGTTCAGTTATCTGGATAAAGCGGCCGTCACGTTGAACCAGCCACTGAGCGTTCTCAAAACCGCCTTCTTGCATCTCGCCGCTGAGTTCGACATTCGGGGCCAGCGCTGGCTGTTCCGCTACCGATTCGTCGGAGATTTCAGCCGGTGTTTGTGAATCGGCGACCGAATCAGGGGAAGGTTGTTTCACATTATCGGAATGCTGCGCTAGCTCAGCCATAAGATGTACCTGCTCCTCGTAATATCCAAATGCACGGCCGCGCCCACAGAAACCTCGCAACCATCTTCGTCCGTGTGCCTGACCTATGACGACAACCCGCCCGCTACGCATAGTTTGCGTAGCGGGCGGTTGGCTCCTCATGCACGTTCTATGCCTAAGCTAAGGAGCCACGCGTCATACGTTCGTACTATGCCTTGCTATAGAACGAAACAATGATCCTCAACTACTACATAGTGCGTAACCATACAGTTACATTCGCACTCGGCTGGCTAGCTAATTGCTCTGATCGATGTCCGCAGTCTGCGACGCATTAGCCGTGGCTGTCGAATCGTCGGACAGCACGTTCAAGGCTGCAGCGGCGTTGACAGGAGCGGCCACATTCGCGTTAATCAACGACATGGCTTCACGATCCGGCAGTTCAGCGACTTCCTGCTGTTCCAGTTCTTCTGCGCTCAGTTCTTTGTCTGACATGGTGCCTCTCCTTAATACTTGCTCGATGACGATATTAAACCGCTTGACCAATTACGATGAGAGCCTAGGTGCTTTGATCGATTGCTGCATCCTGCGTGGCATCCGCAATCGCGGTCGAGCCATCCGACAATACATTGGCTGCTACCGCTGCGTTGACCGGCACTGCCACGTTGGCGTTCACCAACGACATGGCTTCGCGATCCGGCAGTTCGGCAATTTCCTGCTGCTCAAGTTCTTCTGCGCTCAGTTCTTTGTCTGACATTGTGTCGCTCCTTGTGGTGTGCATCTCCAATGGGCTCATGTATCACAACAGGAGATGCACTATTCATTGCCGTTTATCTAGTTACTTTGGTCGATGACAACGTCCTGCGTTGCGTTAGCCGTGGCTGTCGAATTATCCGACAACACATTGGCAGCAACCGCTGCGTTGACAGGAGCGGCCAGGTTGGCATTAATCAACGACATGGCTTCACGATCCGGCAGTTCAGCGACTTCCTGCTGTTCCAGTTCTTCTGCGCTCAGTTCTTTGTCTGACATGGTGCCTCTCCTTAATACTTGCTCGATGACGATATTAAACCGCTTGACCGATTACGATGAGAGCCTAGGTGCTTTGATCGATTGCTGCATCCTGCGTGGCATCCGCAATCGCGGTCGAGCCATCCGACAATACATTGGCTGCTACCGCTGCGTTGACCGGCACTGCCACATTGGCGTTCACCAACGACATGGCTTCGCGATCCGGCAGTTCGGCGATTTCCTGCTGCTCGATCTCTTCCGCGCTCAGTTCACTATTTTCATGTTCAGCCATCAGACACTCCCTTTCACAATCACCCTGGATGTGCCAGTCACACCCACCTATATTCACCTGAAAGTCAGTTACCTGCCATCCGCAGTTGACGAGTCCGGACCAGAGGTTTCCGAGCGACTCTCATGCCCATGCTGGCGTATGCGCACCGTTTGGTGAGCAGACACATGCTGCGTAGAGTCATCTTCGCCCGTCGTCTGCGCGACAACAATATTCTTACGGGCTGCGATATTGATCTGGCTACCATTGTCCTCATCCACGGCCCGTTGCGCTGCCTCTGCAATACGCTTCGTACCTTGCTTCAGACTATCAATAGCGCCTTTCAATGCATCGTTTCCCATTGCCGCTCTCCGCATTACTGCAAAGCCCACGTTCGTTCACATAAATACGCGATGAACGAGTGCTCCCTAGTTGCTCTGATCGATGACAACGTCCTGCGTCGCATTGGCTGTCGCAGTTGAGTTGTCCGACAACACGTTGGCAGCAACCGCTGCGTTGACAGGAGCAGCCAGGTTGGCATTAATCAACGACATAGCTTCACGATCCGGCAGTTCAGCGACTTCCTGCTGTTCCAGTTCTTCTGCGCTCAGTTCTTTGTCCGACATGGTGAGACTCCTTTTATTAATACTGATCTGATGCCAGTACCCGCTGTGCAGGTTACTGCTCCATGCACCAATTCGAATCGATAAATCCGATGACAAGATGAACTACGCTCTGCTTACTGCGCTGAATACGGCTCGGCGGGTGGCTGCAATTCGTCATATCCCCAGATCGGGCCAACTGGTGCAGGACCTCCGCTGAGAACTGTCATCGCTTCTCGGTCAGGGAGCTCTGTAACGGATTCGGATTCAAGCTCCGCTGCATCAAGTTCCGGTGTGTGTTGGGTCTGCGGGTTTGTTTCGTCGTGTTCCATAACCTGATTACCCTCCTCGTTCCGCCATGATGTCGGTCGGCATCCATTCAAACTGTGATTGGAACAGTACGATTCCATCCAGTTACATGTTAAATCGCATTACAGGCACAAAAGTTACGGCTTAAACGAGGCAATTTAACATGAGTTTTGCACATCATTACTACTCACCTGGTAAAGCCTACAGCAACGCAGCAGTTCCGACTAAGAACCACGATGTTATGTATCGTTACTGTTTCCACATGCCAGTTATTCGAGCAAATCAAGAGCAAGAGGAGTGCCACGATCGGCGGCAAGGAATCAACGTGTCATGAGGTTGAACGGGGGAATTCGAGGGTGGTGTAGTGGCTGCGTGATAGAGCCATATTCATACCAGGCTTCATTTAACATTGCCTGCATATATGACTGTGGGAAAGCAGTGCGCAATCGCTTAACAACGCACGGACCCTCCACATATTATGGAAGGTCCGTGTCGTATGGGGCAAGCGACCTTATTTAACCGTAAACGACCCCTCCATACCAAGTTCTTTATGGGACGGCACTGTACACAGATAATTGTATGTACCCGGCGAGAGATCAACTGTGAACGAGTCGTCCTTACCTGCCTGGATGTAGGTAGTCTTCTCATTGACACCGTTACCGGTGATCTTGAAGTCGTGGACAGTCGCGCCCACGTTCTTCACATCGAACGTCACCGTGCCGCCTGGCACGTCCGCTGGTGTCAGATCATAGGAAAAATCCTTCGCCGCCACGTTCACCGTCGCTCCTGCGGAGGATGCAGCACCACTACTGTTGGACAGCGCGCCACCTGACGCGCCACCACCACACGCCACAAGCGTAAGGCACACGCCCGCTCCAGTCACTACCTGTAGTATTCGAGATTGTATATTGGACATTAAACGTTCCTTCTTAGGCTACCTGCGCCAGCGCCCGCCCCTGCCGCAGCAGATACAAGCCGAGCCAAAACAATGCCAGGGCGTTCACCGCATGCAGTGCGCGTACCACTGGAACACCTGTTACGTCAGGTAGCACCCATAAATAGACGTATTGCATTATATACAGAACGTAGACCAGTAGGTTGAACCCGTGCATACGCCACGGCAACCTTCCGAACAAACCGACGATGAACATAGCGAGCACGATCAGATCGATGATGTGTCCCACCGTTTCGTGAGAAGCCCACCATTGCGGTCCGACGAGTGCACCTGCTCCCGCGAAAAAAACCTGCACAACGATGCTTGCTAGAAATATCCCCACGACCCCGACATACGCCCACCGCGCCCCACGCACGAATCCCGATAGGGTTACGGACGATGAAGAAGCACTGTCGACCGACGGAATATCTTGTACCGTCATGTATTCACCTCAACTATCCCTTGCTCCACGGTCATGTGCCGTTGGGCAAACGGCATCAAACGCCACGTATTCGCTCACCCTGGAAGTTGACATACTTGCGCGGATTGTCCGGAAGGTCGTGCGTAATCCTGGCGAGTGGGATGCAACATCAACCGGTCATCAGACTTCCCTCGAAAGTTGAGCATTAACGTAATGAGATGACACGGCATCGTAGGCCGTTTACGCTCCTAAACACTCAGGATACTGACGAATAAACGGTTCTCATTGTTGCTTGCACGAGTATGATAAAAACGCGTGCTACGAAGGTTGACGAATCACGAACGATGCATGGGCAGCAAAAGCATCAACCTTCATGCTATCATGCATAGCATGACGGTCAGTGTGGGTGATGGCATCGACCTGTAACCTGTCGGAAAGGTTTCTTATCGCCTCTTTGATGTACGATACGCGGCTTGTCATTCCACAAGCCTGCTCAACACCCGCAGAGACATGTTGCGGCATAGAAAGGAGGACCGGCGCAATGAATGCGCCGCCTAAACATGGGTAGACTACAAAGTACGCTCCGGGCCATTAACGAGGTCGCCCAAAGCGAGGAATTCGAGCAGTTCCGCGTCAATGCACAGGATTTTCTATCTGCCCGCGAACGCGGTGAGGCGGCGGGAACTCGTATTGACGAAATGGTCGCGCCGATTAGCGAAGCATCCGAGATCACCAACCGCAGCTTTCCCCAGCAAGAGCAAGCCGGTCAATGGACGAATGTGATCTCGCCGGTCGTCGTTCCAAAGAGTCACCGCTCGTTCGGGTGGATTGCCTGGGTCGTCGTTCTGCTGATCGTCGGCCTGATCGGTTCGGTATCAACCAGTCTGGTCGATAGTGCGGTGGGCAGCAGCAATATGTCGCGGACGCTCTTCGGACCGCACTACTGGCTGTTGCTGCTGGTTTTCGCGGGCTTCTCCCTGTGGCGGCAAAGCTATGTGATGATTCCCGACGGCTGTCAGGCGCTGATCACCCGCTTCGGCAAACTCGAAGCCGTCGTCGGTCCCGGACGCACGATGCTGCTCAATCCCTGGAAACGTGTCAGCTACATCGTCAACACGACCAAGGAATACCCCTATAACGCGCCAATTCGCGAAGCACCCACCGCCAGCCGTGTCAACGCCTCGGTCGACCTCTTTTTGCAGTTCAAGATCGAGGACCCCGCCGCGTTCATCTTCTCGCTCGGTGGCGTACGTGGTTTTGCCGAAAAGCTGCAAAACGCGATCAGCGAAGTCACCCGCGCCCTGATCTACGAGCAAAAGGCCGAGGACATCTACGATCTGGTCGGTGAAAGCACCCACACGCTGGTCGGTTCGTTGAACCAGCAATTCTTGCCCGCGGTGCGCTTTGTCAACGCCAACATCACCCATGCCGAGCCCTCTAGCCAGGATTACCGCATGGACCTGGCAGCGCCGGAGATGGTGCGCGTCGCCAAGGAAGCCTATACCTACGAGTATGAGCTCAAGCTGCGCAAAGAACAGGACGAGGGCGACATCGCCAAGGAACTGGCATCGCTGACCGAAACACTATCGGCGATTCGGGCAGAGATCGCCACCTATCAGGCACAGGCCGATGTCGCTCACGAACGAGAAGTTGACCGTGCCAACGCCTACGCCCGCCGCCTGATGACCGAAGCCGAAAGTGTGGCGAAGGCTAACGCCGCGCTACTGGAAGCCCAGGCGCTCGATCTGCGTGCCGTCAGCGCTGCCGAGTTTCCCGAAATCCTGCAATATCGCTTTCAACAGGATATATTGGAACGCATCGAGGCAGTCGCGGACCGTCTGCCACAGATCGTACAGGTCGGCGGGTCCGAAACGCAACTCGACTATTCCGCGATCGCCCGCGAGATGCTAGGCATCGACGATGAACCGCTGTATGCCGAAAGCGACATGGCGGCGATTCGCGACCGATTGCCCGAAATCCGGTCGCGCATCGAAGCACGGGGCATTCAACTGAAGCAACTGGCAACGGTGGAGGCGAAGGTTGCCGCTGCCGATGGAGCAAACGCAAAAAACATCGTCACCGCACTCGACATGGAACCTATTACGGCCACATCGAGCGATACCAGACCACTTGACGATGAAGGAGAACAAGCATGAGCGCGCACCGATTATCCGTGATTCTTCCCGCATTAAAGAAGCGGTAGCCACCTGGGGCAAAATCCGGCAGATTCTGCGCTCTGGCGAAAACGGACAACTTGTGCCAGTGGTAATTCCCAAGGAGCGTCGCGGCTTCGGCTGGTTGTTCCTGGCTGGGCTTGCGTTCTATTTCATCGGCGCGGCAGTCTTCGCGGGTAGCGCCGCCACTCGTAGCTTGATGCTTCTGCTGGCGATTTGCCATTCTGGCGCTGGCGCTGCTGCGCTGGTGGCGTGGCTCGATCGTCGAGATCGAGCAAGGCACCACCGGCATCCTGTCGCGCTTTGGTCAGGTCGTCGGCACCGTTGCACCGGGACGACACTACCTGTGGTGGCCCTGGCAGAAAGTCGATGCCGTCGTCGACACATCGACCGAGATTCCCTACACCGCGCCGGTGCTGGCGTGTCCCACCCGTGACAACGTGCCACTCAAAGCGATCGAGTTCTTTCTCAAGTTCAGGATCGAAGACCCGATCGCCTTTGTTCGCAACCTGGGCGCGAGCAACTTCGGCATGGTGCTATCGAGCGCGGTGCAGGACGCGATCCGGCAACGCAGTCGCCAGGTGCAGACCGAACGTGCCTATGACCTGCGCGGCAGCGATGTAGGCGATATGCAGGAATACCTGAACCGCCAACTCGCCTCGTATGGCGTGCGCATCACGGGTGCGAACATTCCCGACGTGCAGTTGCCCGACCAATACCAGCAGCATCTGGCGACCCGCGAACGTGTCGCCAAGGAGCTCGCCGCCTACGAACGCGAATGGGAACTCGTGCGAAAACAACGCACCGATGCACTGCTCTTCGAAACCGAACGCGCCCGCAAGGAACGCGATGCCAAGCTGATCCAGGTCAAGGCCGCGCAAAACAGAGCCCGGCAAGACGTGGCACAGACCCTCCAGGAGCGTGAAACCGAGGCCGACCGCATCCGGCTCGAAATCGAGGTTCGCGGACAGGTCGCGCTCACGGCGGCGCAGAACGAGGCGCGTGCGTTGCAGCACCTTGGCACGGCCTACCAGGACAACCGCGCCGTGCTGCGCTATGAGCTCGCTGTACGCCGCCTGGCAGTCGCCGAAAAGCTGGCACGAACGGCTCCGCGTGCGATTGTAATCAAGAGCGAAGGACAGGAACAGTCCGCGCTTTCGACGTTGATCCTGGCACGCATGCTGCCGCAAATGCTCGACGAGCAGCACGGCAACGGGAACATTATCGACCAGGTGACAAAGCGCACGAGCTAGCTTCATAAACGTTCAAAGTCGGAGTTTCTACAAGCCGCTATGTCAACACATAGCGGCTTGTATGTTATTCATGTATCACAACGATGCTAGGTCGCCCCTCATCTATAGTCCGCAGTTGCAGCCGCACAACTTATCCTTTAACCTGTAGCGAGCAACCACTGGTCGCCCTTGGCGACATGACATCTATGGGGTAAATAATGCCGATACATGCACACGATACAGATTGGATTCTCGAAACCAACACGAGCGGATATGCTTTTGGTATCAACAAAGAGGGCTTGCTGATCCATCGGTATTGGGGACAGCGCCTACCATACACCGAGGACTATCCTCCGGTGAGCAATTCGCGTGGCTGGGCGTCGTTCAATAACCCGCCCCAGGTGTTGCCAGAAGAGTATCCAGGGTACGAGAACATGAAGTTCATCGACCCCTGTATCAAAGTGACCTTCGCCGACGGTGTACGTGATGTCGTGTTGCGCTTCGAGCGTGCCGAGGTGATCGACAGCGCAACCCCTGAACTACAGATTCACCTCCAGGACACGGTGTACCCGCTGCATGTGGTGCTGGTCTACCGCGTGCATGAGACATACAATCTGATCGAGCGGACGGTCGTCGCCACGAACCAGGGTGACGAGCCAATTACCATCGAGCGCCTGTGGTCGGCGCAATGGCATCTACCACACGGCGACGACTACCGCATGACCTACGTCAGCGGACGCTGGCTGGACGAGATGCACCTCCAACGCGAGCAGATCAAGACCGGGCGCAAGATACTGGAAAGCCGCCGCATCACCACGAGCCATAACCACAACCCCTGGTTCGCCATCGACCGTGGCAACGCTGACGAGGACACGGGCGCGGTCTGGTTCGGCGTGCTGGCCTGGAGCGGCAACTGGAAATTGTCCGCCGAGCGCACCGAGTTCAACTCAACGCGTCTGTCGATTGGCCTCAACGATTGGGATTTCGCGTGGCGGCTCAACGCGGGTGAAACGTTCACCGCGCCGAGCAGTTACGGCGGGTGGAGCGATCAGGGTTTCGGCGGTGCGTCACGCACGCTGCACGACTTCGTGCGCGACACCGTGATCCCCCACGGTCATACGATCCACAAAGTGTTGTACAACTCCTGGGAAGCCACCACCTTCGACGTGGACGAGGCATCGCAGATCGAACTCGCGCGCCACGCCGCCGACATGGGCATCGAATTATTCGTCATGGACGATGGCTGGTTCCACGGACGCAATGACGATCACGCCGGACTTGGCGACTGGTGGCCCGACGAAAAGAAGTTCCCCAACGGCCTGCAACCGCTGATCGAGCAGGTCAACGCCCTTGGCATGGACTTTGGGCTGTGGGTCGAGCCGGAGATGGTCAATCCCGACAGTGACCTGTACCGCACGCATCCCGATTGGGTGATCCACTTCCCCACCCGCGCCCGCACCACCGGACGCGACCAGTTGATCCTGAACTTCGGACGCACCGACGTACAGGACTACATCATCGACCTGCTGGATCGGCTACTCGCGGAGCATAACATTACCTTCATCAAGTGGGATATGAATCGCAACGCCAGCGAGCCGGGCTGGCCTGACGCCCCCGGCGACCAGCGCGAAATCTGGGTACGCTATGTGTACGGCCTGTACCGCGTGTGGGGGACGCTGCGTGAACGCCACCCCGACGTGATCTGGCAAAGCTGCTCAGGCGGCGGTGGTCGTGCCGATGTCGGCATCCTGCGCGTCGCCGATCAGGTCTGGATCAGCGATAACACCGAACCAACCGCACGGCTGGCGATCCAGGAAGGCTATACGCAGATATATCCTGCCAACACCATGGAAGCCTGGGTTACGGACATGGGATCGGAGGATTTGTCGCTGGAGTTCCGGTTCCTGGTCAGCATGTGTGGCTCGTTAGGCGTCGGCGGGCATCTTCTGCATTGGGGCGAGGAAGGACGTGCCGAGGGGGCGAAGTGGGTGGCGGTATACAAGGAAATTCGCCATCTCGTCCAATTCGGCGACCTGTACCGTCTGCGCTCGCCGCAAGAGTCGGCATATTCGGCGGTCCAGTACGTCGCCAGGGACAAGAGCGAAAGCGTCGTGTTCGTGTTTCGGACGCACATCCCGTTGCCCGCACAACTGCCCTCGATCTACCTGCGCGGCCTCGACCCTGCGGCGCGATACACTGTCGAACGCCTGGGTGGTCACAGCCCCGCCGAAATGCACGGCTATGATGTCGCACGCGCCGACGCACCCGAAGGCTCGGAGTACGTCCGTTCGGGCGCGTCGCTGCACAACGCGGGTTTGCAGATAAAACTCGAGGATTTCAGCGCGACGATTCATCGTATTCGTAAGGTGTAGGGTTCTAACACAACTCTAATACTTCGCCAGTGATGCTCTAACATCGGTGCTGTATGATTATGTACAGCAAACCGAAACAAGGAGCCACACATATGGCATTTAATACAAATCGTTTTACTGAAAAATCACAAGAGGCGATCGTCGCCGCGCAGAACCTGGCTGAACGCAACGGCAACTCCCAGGTCGAGCCGGAACATTTGCTCTATGGATTACTCGAACAATCCGACGGTGTTGTGCCACAGGTGCTTGAGCGGATCAATGTACCTGTGGCAAACCTCGCCCAGCAGGTTCACGCCGAAGTCGATCGACTGCCGCGTGCCAGCGGCAACACGGCACAAATCACGATGGGATCGCGTCTGCGTCAGGTGTTGGTGCGCGCCCATGACGAGCTAGCCGCCTTCGGCGACGAGTACGTCAGCACCGAGCATTTCTTCCTGGCATTGCTGGATCATGCGGGCGGCACATCCCAGCGTCTGCTGCGGCAAGCAGGCATCACGCGAGATGGGTTCCTCGCGGCGTTGCGCGACGTGCGCGGCTCGCAGCGCGTGACCAGCGCCAACCCCGAATCAACCTATGCCGCGCTCGAACAATACGGGCGTGACCTGACCGACGTGGCGCGTCGTGGACGCCTCGATCCCGTCATCGGACGCGACGAGGAGATCCGGCGTGTGATGGAAGTGCTGAGCCGCCGCACCAAGAATAATCCGGTGCTGATCGGTGAGCCAGGCGTCGGCAAGACCGCCATCGTCGAAGGATTGGCGCAGCGCATCGTGCGCGGCGACGTACCCGAATCGCTCAAGAACAAAAAGGTCGTGGCGCTCGACATGGGCGCACTCGTGGCTGGCGCGAAGTATCGCGGCGAGTTCGAGGAGCGACTAAAAGCGGTCCTGAAAGAGATTCAGGATTCCGATGAGATCGTGCTGTTTGTCGACGAGTTGCACACCGTCGTCGGCGCGGGTGCTGCCGAAGGCTCGATGGACGCGAGCAATATGCTCAAGCCGATGCTGGCGCGTGGCGAACTGCACATGGTCGGCGCGACGACCCTGGACGAGTACCGCAAGTACATCGAAAAGGATGCCGCGCTCGAACGGCGCTTCCAGCCTGTCATGGTGGATCAGCCCAGCGTCGAGGACACGATCTCGATCCTGCGCGGACTCAAGGAGCGCTACGAAACGCACCACGGCGTCCGCATCACCGATGCCGCGACGGTCGCCGCCGCCGTGCTCAGCGACCGCTATATCTCGGATCGCTTTCTACCCGACAAGGCGATCGACCTGATCGACGAGGCAGCGGCGCGGCTACGCATGGAGATCACCAGCGACCCGCAGGAGTTGGACGACCTCAAGCGCCGCATGATGCAGCTTGAGATCGAACGCGAGGCGCTCAAGAAGGAAAAGGACGCCACCAGCAAGGAGCGGCTCGAACGCATCGAAGCCGATATCGCCAACTTCCAGGAGCGACGCACGGCACTGGAAGCACAGCTGCAATCCGAGCGCGAAGGGCTGCACAACGTTCAGCATATCAAGGAGCAGATCGACCAGGTGAAGTTGCAGATCGAACAGGCGCAGCGCCAGTACGACTACAACCGCGCCGCCGAACTGCAATACAGCCAACTGACGCGACTGGAACGCGAACTTGCCGAAGGTGAAACACAGATTCAATCTCGCGAGTTCCACCCTCTTGAAGCAGGAGGTTGACGAGCAGGACATCGCCCAGATCGTCGCACGCTGGACGGGCGTGCCCGTCACGAAATTGCTCGAAGGCGAAGTCGAAAAGCTGCATCAAGATGGAAGAACGGCTGCACCTGCGCGTGATCGGGCAGGACGAAGCAGTAGTCGCGGTTTCCAATGCCGTGCGCCGTGCGCGTGCTGGTATGCAGGACCCCAACCGTCCGCTTGGCTCGTTCCTGTTCCTTGGTCCGACTGGCGTCGGCAAGACCGAGCTAGCGCGTGCGCTGGCGGAGTTTCTGTTCGACGACGACCAAGCCATGGTCAGGATCGACATGTCGGAATACATGGAGAAGCATAGCGTGGCACGTCTGGTCGGTGCGCCTCCCGGATACGTTGGCTACGAGGAGGGCGGTCAACTGACCGAGGCCGTGCGTCGCAAGCCCTATAGCGTGATACTGTTCGACGAGATCGAGAAAGCCCATCCCGATGTGTTCAACATCCTGCTGCAAATGCTGGACGACGGACGACTGACCGATGGACAGGGGCGCATGGTCAACTTCAAGAACACGGTTGTGATCATGACCTCCAACATCGCAAGCCCGACGATTCAGGAGATGACCCAGCAGGGACGCGAGCAGGATGCGATCCGGGTGCGAGTGATGGAAGAACTACGCGGACATCTGCGACCGGAGTTTCTCAACCGCATCGACGAAGTGATCGTGTTCCAGCCGCTCGGACGCGAGCAAATCGCCGCGATCGTGGAGATTCAACTCGGACGGTTGCGGAAGCAACTCGCCGACCGCAAGCTTTCGCTGGAACTGTCGGCGGCAGCACGCACCAAGCTGAGCGAGGAAGGCTACGATCCGATCTACGGCGCACGTCCGCTCAAGCGAGTGATTCAACAGCGGTTGCAAAATCCGCTGGCGATGAAACTGTTGCAAAGCGAGTTCAAGCCGGGCGAAACGGTCGTCGTGGATGTCGATCCGGCTGGCAACTTCACATTCGGCGTGCCGGTGACTGCGTAAGCAGTTAGCGGCAACAGCGAGGCGGCTCCCTGGTGGGAGCCGCCTCGCTGTTTAATGCCTCTACAAAATCAGCATCGCGTCGCCGAACGAAAAGAAGCGATAGCGTTGCTCGACCGCCTCGGCGTAGGCGCGGCGCACGAGGTCATAGCCAGCGAACGCCGACACCAGCATCAGCAGCGTCGAGCGCGGCAGGTGAAAGTTCGTGATCAGCCCACCGACAAGTTTGAATTGATAGGGCGGGTAGATGAAGATGTTAGTATCACCCGTGGACGGCACCAACACGCCTTCGGTTGCGAGATCGCGGGCGGCGGTTTCGAGCACCCGCACCGCCGTCGTACCGACCGCGACAATACGCCCACTACGTTCGCGTGCCTGGTTCAGCGCCGTCGCCCCTGCATCGTCGAGTTGATACCACTCGCTGTGCATGGTGTGTTCGGCGATGTTGTCCACCTGCACTGGACGGAAGGTGTCCAGTCCTACATGCAGCAGCACCGTCGCCCATTCGATGCCGTCACATTGCAGACGAGCGAGCAGGTCCGGCGTGAAATGTAGTCCGGCAGTCGGCGCGGCAGCCGAGCCAGGGGTCCGGCTATACACTGTCTGGTAGCGTTCATCGTCCTCAAGGATGGTGTGGATGTAGGGCGGCAGCGGCACGACGCCCAGCGACGGCAGCAGCGGCTCCACAGCCCGATCGAAACGGATCAATCGCCCGCCGTGTGGCAGCGTTTCAAGTACCGTCGCGCCGACGCCACCCTCGCCCTCGCCAAAGTGGAGCCGTGCACCAGCGCCGATATGCTTGCCGCGCACCAGCGCCTCCCAGCTTAAGTCGTCGTGCTGACGCAGCAGCAGCGTTTCGATCTTGCCGCCCGTCGCTTTGCGTCCGAACAAACGCATGCGTAGCACGCGGCTTTCATTCGCCACCAGCAGGTCGCCCGCCACCAGGTAACGCGGCAGGTCGCGAAAGCGGGTATGCTCGATCGTCCCTGCGGCGCGGTCGATCACCATCAGGCGCGACGAATCACGTGGCTCGACCGGCGTTTGGGCGATCAGTTCGGGTGGCAGGTCGTAGTCAAATGCATCGATGGTTGGAAATATGGGTTGTAGCAAAAAGTCACCATATACGACATACAGCATGGCGAACATTCGCCATGCTGTATGTTTCGATCAACGAGTTCATTCGCGCCACATCAAGCGGCGATGCGTCCACCAAGCCTCAGATTGGAGCGTTAGACAGCGGCGCTCGCGGTGGTGTTCGTGTTGTTCTGCTGGCGTGCCAGCTTCCAGTCGCGGCCCCAGCCGTTCTCCCACACCACCAAAATCTGTGCGGCATTGAAGATCGACGAGTACGTACCCGATACCAGACCGATCAACATGATCAGCACGAAGTCGCGAATAGTCGGACCACCGAACAGCAGCAGCGCGAACAGCGTCAGGAACGATGTAAGCTGTGTGTTGATCGAGCGCGACAGGGTTTGCACCACTGACAGGTTTATGACATCCTCGAAGCGGTCGGAGGAACGACGGAAGCGCAGATTTTCGCGCACACGGTCGAACACCACGATGGTGTCATGCACCGAGAACGACACGACCGTCAGCAGCGCCGTCAAGAACAGCGCATCAACTTCCAGGCCGATCAGTTGACCCAAGATCGAGGCGATGCCAATCACCAGCAGCACGTCATGGATCATCGCCAGGATTGCTGCCACGCCGAAACGCACTGGATGGGGTGCTTTGCGGAACGAGAGCGTAAGGTAGGCCAGGATTACCACCGACGCCGCCAGCACAGCCACCACGGCCTGTCGGGTCGATTCGCCCGAAACAGTCGCACCGACCGTTTCGAAGCGGGTCAACTCCGCGCCAGGATATGCGGTTTGAAGGGCAGTCGTAACCTGCTCCTTCTCAGAGCTGCCTTCGGCAACTTCGGGTGTACGAACGGTGACGATAGCACGATTTTGTGCATCGGGCGGACTAAGCTGCACGTTCGCATCTATGCCGCCCTGTGCAAATACCTGGCGCACTTCATCGGTCGTCGGCGCAGTGGTACGGTTAGGGATCAGCACTTCCCAGACGGTGCCGCCCTCGAAGTCGATGCCGACGCGCAGACCGAACAGAAGTAACGAAATCAATCCTGGTATGATCAGGAGCAGCGAAAAACCAAAAAACCAATACCGATGAGAAACAACGTTGAACACTTACGCCTCCATCACTGGTTGATTTGCACCGGTGGCAGGTTCCGGTCGTTCCTCAACCGCAAAGTACGATGCACGGTTGAAGCGGCCCGTCCGCACAACCAAGCGCATCAGGGTACGTGTCACCGCGTTTGCAGTAAACAAGCTGATAATGACGCCGAGCGCCAACGTCAGGGCAAAACCCTTGATGATACTCACACCAAAGTTCGAGCCGAACCAGTACAGAATGATACTGGTGATCAGGGTCGAGTTGTTCGAGTCGCGAATCGAAGGCCACGCATGGTCAAATCCCTGTTCGACCGCCATCAAGTACGGGCGTCCGCGTCGTAATTCCTCTTTCGTGCGTGCGAAGATCAACACATTCGCATCAACAGCAAGGCCGATTGAAAGGATAAACGCGGCGATACCGGGCAACGTTAGCGTCACCGGCACGAGGCGGTACAGCGCGAACGATATCACGGTATAGATCAGCAATGCGAGCACCGCAATCACGCCCTGCAATCGGTAGTACATGATCATAAAGAACGCGACGCTGGCGAGGCCAATGATACCGGCGATTAACGAAGCATCAATCGAAGACTGCCCCAGTGTCGGTGAAACGCTGCGGCTCGATTCGACCTTAAACACAACCGGCAGCGAACCGTACTTCAATACGTTGAAGATCGAATCGCGGTCGGCGACGGTATTGGTGGAAATTTGGCCGGAACCAGGGAGCACAGCCTGGATCGTTGCAACCGACTGCACACGGTTGTCGAGTACGATCGCCATCAGCTTGCCAACATTCGCAGCAGTGAACTGTTCGAGCGTGCGTGCGGATTCGCCGGTAAAGCTAAACGCGACAAACGGGCGGCCTTGCGTATCGACGCCCGGCTGCACCGAGTTGAGGTCGAGTAATGCACCATCAGCGATAACCTGCAAGATCGGTCCAGTCGCCGTTTCCTCTACCGGAGCGGTTTCCGAGATCGTGCCAGTAGAAGTCAGCGCGCCGGTAGCAGCTGGACGCTGGACGACCGGATCAGGACTACCACTGGTGCGAACGAGTTGTCCGTCCGCAAGTTGCTGGTCAGCAGGATCGACAAACTCCAGTTTACCGGTCGAGCGGATCGTTTCGAGTGCCTGTTCAGGATTCGCTACGTCGGGAAGTTCGACGATGATGCGATTGTTGCCAGACGTTTGAACCGTCGCTTCCGCAACACCCAGACCATTCACGCGCTGTTCGATCGTGCGCCGTGCGATATCAAGCTGTTCAGCAGTGATGCTCGGGTCGGTCGAACTCAGCAACACCTGTGTACCACCGCGCAGGTCAAGGCCATAGCGCGTATGTACGTCCCGTCCCAGCCACAGTTGGCGGCGGTCGTTCGGATCTGTTGGGTTAGCGCGTGGCACCAGGTTGATCCATAAGGCGACTCCGGTCACGATGACCGTAAGGATCAATAAGTTAATGTCTCGTCTACGCACGGCGTTTGTTAGAACCTCCCTCGTCGATACTGGTGAAATCGGTTGTAGCCAGGAGGCGAGCCGCCCCAAAGCCGATCTGCGTGATTCTGTTACGTCGATGTGTGCGATCCAATGTGCAACGTCTTATCTTGCATATGAAGGTAGGGCTGAAGACAATATCATGTCGCCCACACTGCGTAGTCTCGGATGCGGGAATTATAGGTTGTGCATCGGCCACTGTCAAAGTACAATAGTCATATGTTGTACCTGATCGGCGTCCGCTTGCATGCAGAAAACCGAATACGCTGCATTTACGTAGTATAAGCTGTGGACAGTGGCAAGCGAATTGCTTTTTCTATAGGCAAGAAACAGGAGAACAAATATGCGTTCGATCATCATAACATTGTTAAACATCGGTGATATGCTGTCCGCATTGGGTAAGTTGCTGCAACGGCCACAGCCTCAACCTGTGCTCATTCCGGTTCGAGTTCCAGCCCGGCCAGCGTATCGTCGCCGTCGTTCATAACATCACTACTACCATCCCAGTACTTATACAAGGGCATCCCATTGGGATGCCCTTGCTGGCGTATACAACATATGCACTGGCAGATATGGTTGGTATAGCTGGCGGTTGGGCTGGGCGGTCCAGTGTTCACTGGCATCCTGCCCGCGAATGAAGCACAACAAACCGGTGGTATTTTCAGCACTGGTTTGTACGTTTTCCGCTGCTCCACTACTATAAAAGCAACGCTATCGGCGCTCGCGCTAGCATAATCCCCTTGCCACAATCACGCTATGCACGATCTGGCATCGCCGCTCCCTCTCTCCGGGTCGCCCACCAACGGTGACGTATAATACGGGCGAAAGGATGACGCGATGAATGGAACGCCCTATGAGATCGTAGTCGTCGGCAGCGGAAGTTGGGGTACGACGCTCGCTTATCTGTATGCGCGCATGGGACGCTCGACAGCCCTGCTCGTACGAACGGCGGCGGAAGCTGCTCAGATGCACACGCTCGGCGAACATCCACGCGCCGCACCCGGCGTCCCGATTCCCCCACAACTGACCATTTCAGCCGACCCTCGCGCGGTCCTCCCAGACGCAACAATCGTGCTGATCGCCGTGCCGTCCCAGCGTATGCGCGAGAACAGCCGCACGATCCGCGACGCACTGTCACCAACGACAATCGTGCTGTCCTGCGCCAAAGGTCTGGAGCAACATACATTGCAACGCATGAGCCAGGTCATCGCCGACGAGGTCGGCGGCGATGGGCGCGTCGGTGCGTTGTCCGGTCCTAACATCGCCCGTGAAATCCTCGAAGGCAAGCCCGCTGTTTCCGTCATCGGCCTCGCCGATTCCGTGCTCGCCCGTCGCGCCCAAACTGTGCTATCCAACCCATTGCTGCGCATCTATACCAGCGACGATGTGGTAGGGGTGGAGCTTGCCGGAACGCTCAAGAACATCATCGCACTCGGCGCGGGCATTTCGGACGGCATGGGCGCTGGCGACAACGCCAAAGCTGCCTTCATTACCCGTGGACTGGCAGAGATCACGCGCCTCGGCCTCGCCTATGGAGCACACCCGATGACCTTTGCTGGGCTAGCGGGTCTGGGCGACCTTGTGGTGACATGTGCATCGCCCTATAGCCGCAACCGACGGTTGGGCCAGGCGTTGGCTGAAGGACTTGGGGTAGTACAGGCGCAGGCGCAATTAGGACAGGTCGCAGAAGGTGTCACGACCGTCGCTACGGCCCGGGCACTGGCGGCGACCCACGGCATCGAGATGCCGATCACCGAAGAACTGCATGCAATTCTGTGGAGCGGTAAGGAACCACGTCAGGCGATCGTGGATTTGATGCAGCGTGAAACCAAGCAGGAACGTGCCGGAATGGATGCGCTGATCTAGGAAATTTCGGCGGCGGGTTCGTTTTCGGCCTGCTGTAAGCGTTCCGCGAGCTTCGACCGCAGCACATGTAGACGATTCTGGTATTCCGGCGTCGTGATCTGATCAGTCCACATGATCAGGGCGTCTTCGTTGTTATCGGTGTAATACTTGCGGCGTGTCCCCTTCGCGGCAAAGCCATACTTAAGGTAGAGCTTCTGCGCAGGAATGTTTGACACGCGCACCTCTAATGTCAACACCTCGGCACCAAGATCACGTGCGCCGTCGATCAGGCCGTTCAACACCAATTCGCCTACACCGCGCTGTCGCATCTCGGGAGCGGTTGCGATCGTGGTGATATGTCCTTCGTTGACCGTCAGCCAGACACCGCCGTAGCCCGCGATGCTATACGGGCTAGGCGCCTCAACCGAAGGTGTGAAAAAACCAGGAAGTAAGTTCGCGAACCAGTTTCGACGGCTTGGACTTGGAGCGTCAAGGTGACGTGGCCTGGTGGTACTGCCGCGTGCTACGATGTAGCGACACTCGTGTGGCGAACGTAGCTCACGCAGGTACGTCGCTGCCGACCAGGGCGTCGAAAAGCTCTGGCGCTCGATCTCCTGGATGCGTGGCACATCGCTTTCACGCATCGGCTCGATAAACAGGTACACGGTGTTTACTTCTTCGGTTCGAGGACTGTCACCTGACCATTTGTGATCGTAATATGCTGCTTGTACTCGCCGTTTGGCCCCCAGCTGCCGTTGCTTTCAAATGTTCCGGTGATCTCGACCAAACCCCAGACATAGCTGTTGTTCTCTCCAACATTAATCTGCGAAGAAAGATCAGGGGGAAAGCCATCAAGCGCAATAGTGCGTCCTTGCGGCTGCGGATTCAGCCCCGCCTCGGATTCAGGGGTTTGTTCGCGGGTTACCGCTTCGGTCAGCGTTCCCGATGTAGGCTGGCTCCAGAAGTAATATGCATGTGTCTTGACTTCTTGGCCGTTATATTGGTCGGCATTATCGACAAGCTGTGTAAACGGCACGACACCTTCCGTGGTTCCGGTTGGAATCGTCGCAACAACATGCTCGACCGTTTGCAGCGGCTTCGCGCCAGTCACGGTCATGCGGTAGCGATACACACCGGCGGGACCGTAATTCCCTGCATTTTCGAAACGTCCTGTCACTTCGACGAAGCCCCAGACGGAATCACCCGGCGTATGGAGCGCCGAAGTCACATCAGCGGGGAAACCTTCTAACCATACCGCGCCTGTGCCTGGCTCGCCGACAGCGGTCGTACTAGGCGTACATTCGCCATTCGTTTCACAGGTGACACTGGCAAAGATTGGCTGCGCGTCGCGCACGCCGTCAGCAGTACTGAGCGCGGGGATCAAAATCGACGTACCAGGATCACCTGGTTTCCAGAGATACATACCCTGAACGGTGACATCTTTATCGGCAAACTCACTCGGACGCTGAGTGAGATCATACACTGTTGTCGTCGTTCCCATGAACGACTGGCTATTGCAAGCCGCAAGCGCGAATATCATTCCTGTTGCCAGTACAACACGCGCAACGTATTTCCACCCTAGCATTTGGAGCAACCTACCTCCAATATCGATGCGATCGATTATATCAGATGTCGTTCTGTGGTAACTATACCCATTATACCGTCATCCGCATATTCTACGTTCAATACTTTGTGAAAAGTGTTAATATATCCCTAAACTCGTAGTACAATGCCCCGAATATGAGCGAGGTCTAGGTGCAGCAACATCATTCTTCCCTGGAACAACCAGATATTCCCGATGTCGTCATCCGGCGACTCCCGATTTATGCCCGAACTCTGAATTACCTGCTGGACGAGGGAACCCATTCAATCTCGTCGCAGGAACTAGGCGAGCGCATCAATGTTACTGCGGCTCAGATTCGCAAAGACCTATCATGGTTCGGCGAGTTCGGCAAGCAAGGCATCGGTTATGACGTCGAAAAACTGCTGGGTCATATCAACCGCATCCTTGGTTTGACCCAGGAATGGCCAATGATTCTGGTTGGATTGGGCTATCTTGGACAGGCCATCGCGCGGCGCGATGACTTTCGCGAAAAAGGTCTACAGATCGTCGCGTTATTTGACAGCGATCCCGCCAAAATTGGCACGAGTATCAACAATTTAGAAGTGCGCGGCGACAGCGAAATGACCACGGTCGTACGCCAGAAAGGCGTCAAGCTCGCGATCGTCGCCGTTCCCGCAACCAAAGCCCAGGAAGTTGTCAACCAACTGATCGAGGCTGGCGTGCGCGCCATCCTTAACTACGCACCGATCACGGTTCAGGTGCCAGATGATGTGTGGATTCGCCACATTGATCCGGTCTCGCTGCTCCACAGCATGACCTACTACCTGGCACGAGAAACCAGCCACTAGACTCTAGGTGAGGTCCATGTCGGCGGTAAACGCAACAGTGGTTTCATGCTCGATGCCTTTAAGCTGCTGGACGCCCTTTTGTAGTCCCAGCACGGCTGTCGATACGACCGAAGGCAATTCTGGCAACGTCGATTTGATCCAGAAACGTGCCTCAAATTGCTGCTCGGCGGCTGTCACACCCGTCGAGGCAATGACAGGGCGCGGTTCGCGCTCGATCTGCGGTATTCCGCGTAACGTTGCTTCCAGCACGCGTTGCGCGGTTTCACCGTCGATGTCGAGCGGTAGCACGATTGGCACAGTTTGGCGGCGCAGTGGATAGCGCGTCAAGTTGGTGATCGCGCCGCTGAATACATCGGCGTTCGGGATCAATACTTCATGTCCATCCGCCGTACGAATCACAGTCGCACGCAGCGAAACATCCGTCACGATACCTTCAAATAACCCGACTTTTATGCGGTCCTCCAACGCGAACGGACGCTGGATCAGCAGCAGAATACCGGCAGCAAAGTTCTTGGTGATGTCCTGCAACGCGAACGCCACCAGCAAACCAAAGACGCCCAGACTGGCGAGAAACGACGCCAGGATCTGCGTCTGGTTGAAGATACCCAGCACCAGCAACAAGCCACCAATCAACACTGCGATGCGTACCAGACGCCCTAACACCCGCGCAATTTCGCGGTGGCGGCGCTCCCGACCGACAAGCCGCTCCACGGTACGTTGCGTCCGCCGGGCGAGGTACACGGCAAGCACGGCGACGAGTAACGCTTGTACAAGATTCGGAATCTGGTCCAGAATCGTATGTCCCCAACGTTCCAGTAATTCAGTAAAATACGCGGGCACAATGCTCCTTTTCGACTGACTATAGGCACGAATGTAGTGCGAGGGGGCGCTGTCGCCCCGACCTTTATTCGTGACAAACAACAACGCATATCAAAGCATGGTTTGCTCCGCTATGCGTTGCGATCGTGATCGGTGATCGGATAAACTATTGAAACGGTAGTGCGACGACTTCCGCTTCGATGCCATCGCCAACCGCAACCTTCGTGCCAGGTTCGGCGGAAGCCGTGCGGACGTAGGCAAGGCCGATCGCGCCGAAACGCGGCGACACGGTCGTGCTGGTCAGGTCACCTGCTTCTTTGCCGTCGCGCATGATGTGACCTCCTGCCTGAACCGGCTGTGACAGCCGCAGACCCATCAATTGCTTGGCGAGGCGCTTGCGGCTATCCATGCGAGCGATGATCTCCTGGCCCACATAGCAGCCTTTGTCGAACGAGATCGCATCGGTCAGGCGCGTTTCAAGCGGGATGTAATCGAGCGATAGTTCTTGCCCGGATGCTCCATAGCCCTGCTCAATGCGCAGCGCGTCGAACGCTTCTGCAGTCAACACCGTCACATCACGGAGCAGACCTTCGAGCGCGGCGCGATCCTCCGAGCGAACAAACAGGCTGAATCCATCGCCACCCAGAGGAAGCGTGCGCGTCATCCAGCCTTCAACCGCGCTATCGCCGCTGCCGAATGATGCCGCCTGTACGTGATGCAGCGCCCAATCGGTAGGATCGATGCCTGTGATTTTCAGGATCGTCGCGGCTGCATGTGGACCATACAGGTGCAACTGCGCCGTTTGCGCGGTGATGTCTTCGACCACAATACGGTCCATGAAGAAGATATTTTTGCGGATCAGCGCCTCGACCGCATCCCGTTGCGGTGCCGATGTCACAACCAGCACGTGTTCAGGCAGCGCGTACACGGTCAGCAGGTCGATGATGCGGGCGTTATGATTGATCAGAACGGTACGAGTGCCACTACCAGGCGTGAGCCGTTCGATGTTGTTGGTCGATAAACGGTGGAGCAACGAAGCCGGGTTCTTTCCGGTCAACCGCAACCGACCTTCTGCGGTTGCGTCATACAGCGCTACATCCGTAAGCGCGGCATTATAGCCTATATCCATAGCAATCTCGGGCGTTGGTGAGATCGTTTCGGTCATTGTCAAGCTCCTCGGTACGTGTGAACGCAGCCATGTTCCACACTACAAGTCGTTCAGGGGTATCATACCGCAGGTAGAATACTCGAGGATGATACCGCAGGTAGAATACTGGGGGCGTGAAAGGATCGACAAGTATGCAGCGTTGGTGGTTCGTTCCGGTGTTGGTTTTATTGGTGGCGTTATTCCTTCGGGCGCGTTCGGCGGGTTATTCGACGACGCCGAACGACGGCACCGCTGCGCAACTTATCCCAACCAGCCAAGCCACTATCCTGGTGCCAACCGTACCGGCCACTAAAGCCACCCTCAGTGTCCCCACGAGCGTGCCGCTTGAATCGAGCACGTATCCTACACCAAGTGCCGTCACAGAAACAGTCTTTCCGACCGAGCAACCGACTCCAAGCGTTATCGTCGCCACACCCACTCACGAACCACCTGCGCTTGCGCCAGAGGTGGCTCCGCCCACACCACACCCGGTACCAAACGGTTCCAATCCCACCGGCGTGTTCCAACTCGTGCCAGTACGCGTGGAGATTCCAGCGGTTGACCTCGACATCGAGCCGGTATCAGTGGGCATCGACGAGCACCGTGTGCCAGTCGTGCCAAAGCACGATGCGGGCTGGTACAACGCAAGTGCGGTGCCCGGTGAGGGCTCCAATGTCGTGTTCTGGGGGCATGTGCTGCGCTGGCTCGATTCGCCCAACGTCGCCGCGCCCTTCGCACGGGTGCATGAACTTCAGCCGGGAGCACCGATCGAAATCACCATGTCCGATGGGCAGCAATACAGCTATCGCGTCACGCAGCAGGTCCAGGCGCGGCCTGAGGAAGTGCAATATATCTTACCTACCGACGGCGAGCGTCTGACGCTGGTTTCGTGTATCGGTGACAAGGTGATCCGCGAGGGCGTACTGACAAAAGAGTTCCGCCTGATCACCATCGCGGAGCCTCACGAATAATGGGCGCGGCGCCTTCCAACTGCGGGGAAGATGCCGCGCCCTGGCGCGCTGACCAAACATTCTCGATGGTCATCTATTCGGTAACGGTCGCCCCTACGTTCGCTCGATCAAGTTCAAACGGCAATGGGTGCTGATCTCCGCTCAGTAGCGTCTGCGAAGCCGCGCCCATGAACCCGGCAAACAACGGATGGGGATGGCTTGGGCGTGACTTGAACTCCGGATGGAACTGCGACGCTACGTACCAGGGGTGATCGCGTAGCTCAATAATCTCGACCAGACGTCCATCAGGCGAATGTCCCGAAATCACGAATCCCTGCGCCTCGAACTGCTTGCGATACTTATTGTTGAACTCAAAGCGATGACGATGGCGCTCGAACACGACCTCGCGCCCATAGGCTTCGGCAGCGTGCGTGTTCGGTTCCAACACACATGGATAGCTTCCCAGGCGCATCGTGCCGCCTTTATCGGTGATATCGAGTTGATCGGGCATAAAGTCGATCACCGGATATTTCGTGTTTGGATCGAACTCGGTCGAATTTGCGTCCGCCGCGCCGATCACGTTGCGAGCGAATTCGATTGAGGCACACTGCATCCCCAGGCACAGGCCAAGGTACGGAATCTTATGCTCGCGTGCGTACCGTGCCGCGATCACTTTGCCTTCGACTCCCCGGTAGCCAAATCCACCCGGTACGACGATACCATACACACCCTTGAGCAAATTGGCAGGGTCTTCGCGTTCGAGTTCTTCCGAGGAAACCCAGCGGATATCGACATCCATGCCCTGCGCGTAGGCGGCATGTCGCAACGATTCGATCACCGAGGTGTAGGCGTCTTTGAGTTGCACGTACTTGCCGACCAGGGCAATCGGGACGGTGCGCTTGGGATGTTTGATCATATCGATCAGCGACACCCATTCTTCCAGATTCGCGGGTTGTTCGTCAAGGCCGAGTTCGTTAGCGATATATGCATCCAGTCCGGCACGTTCCAGGATTAACGGCACTTCATAGATCGTTGAAACGGTTGGCAGAGCCACCACCGCGTCCAGATCCACATCGCCGAACAGCGCGATCTTTTCGCGTATTTCCTCGCTCATCTCGTGATCCGAACGGCAGATCAACACATCGGGCGTGATACCGACGCGGCGTAGCTCCATGACGGAGTGCTGGGTTGGCTTAGTCTTGAGTTCGCCCGACGACGTGACCATCGGCAGCAGCGTGACGTGAACGTACAGGACGTTGTCGCGTCCAGCGTCCTTCCGCATCTGGCGGATCGCCTCCAGGAACGGCAGCGATTCGATATCGCCGACCGTGCCACCGATCTCGACGATCACCACATCGGCTCCCGATGCCTTCGGCACGGCGGCGATACGGGCTTTGATCTCGTTGGTGATGTGCGGGATGACCTGAATCGTGCCGCCCAGATAATCACCGCGCCGTTCCTTCTGGATCACCGCCGAGTAAATCTGTCCGGTTGTGACATTGTTGAGCCGCGAAAGATTCTCGTCGATGAAGCGCTCATAATTGCCGAGGTCAAGGTCCGTTTCCGCGCCGTCCTCGGTCACATACACTTCCCCATGCTGGTACGGCGACATCGTACCTGGATCGACGTTGATGTACGGGTCGATCTTCTGGATCGACACCGCCAGGCCCCGCGCTTTCAATAACCGGCCTATCGACGCGACCGTAATACCCTTGCCTACCGACGAAACCACGCCGCCCGTTACAAAAATATATTTCGCCATGCTCCATGTCTCCCGTGTACCACGATTAAATGCACAAATCGAAGGGGAAGGTCAGGTGACCTTCCCCTTAAGGCTTCATATGTAGCGGGCCTGTCGGCTCCAAAATGATGATATTTCCGCTGGCATTTCTGTACCCACGGACCTTGAGTATAACACACGCATCATGAAGATGGACGGACAAGATGGAACGAACATGTCTCCATCACAGTCGAACGTCTGTCATGTTGAGTGGAGCGAAACATCTTTCTTGAACTGATTGAGAGACCCTTGGCCCGGCGGGCACCCGCCCAGGGTGACAATCCTTATCAATATTGTTTCATACACGGGACTTTGACGGAGAACTGCGAACGCTCGGGCTATTCGACAGAGCGACCGTCCACACGTATACTCACCGAGATGGTGGAGGAGCAACGATGGCAAAGATAGGACGCAACGATCCCTGCCCATGTGGCAGCGGCAAGAAATATAAACAATGTCATGGACCGATCGACGCGGCACGCGAGAGCGATCAGCGCCTGTTACGCAATGCAAACGACAGCCTGACCGTCAAGGTCATGGACGCTGCGGCGCAGTTCGCGAACGAGTTTCCCGCCGCGCTCAGTCGTTTCTGGAACAACCAGCACACCGTCGACGAGATCGAGAAGCTGGATGACGTGGAAGAACGCGGCGCTGAGCGCTTCCTGACCTGGTTTATGTTCGATCACGCCAATACGCAAGGACAAACGCCTGTCCAACAACTGGCAGACGATCCGGCCGCCCTTGACCTGACGCCCGCCGAAGCGGCGATGCTGCCGACCTGGGGTGATGTACGCCTACGCCCGTATGAGATCACCGGGATCCTGCCAAACAGCGGCTTCATGGCAAAAACGCTGTGGGACGACGTTGAACTACGCATCGAAGATCAGGCCGCCGCTCGTCGCGTCGAAGTCGGCGAAGTGCTGATCGTCCATCTCACGCCAGTCGGCGATAGATTTTTGGTGGCAGGTGCCGCCGCGCATCTGTCGGCGGACACGGTGCCACAACTTCGCGAATGGCTGGACCTGCACCTCGAACAGCTACGCGCCGAGCAACCCGATGCAACCTACGAGGATCTGATCCAGCGCCAAAGCGAAATCCTCAGCCACTTCGTCATGGCGCTGCCACGCGAGGAGCATGAGGCCAACCAGATTCAAATGCTCATCGACAATACGCGGGTGCTGATGGCGGCGACTGGCGCGTCGCTGGGGCTGGGACGCACCATCGAGGAACAGCCGCGCCTGCTGGTGCCGACCACCGAAGAAGACGCCGACGACGCGACCGACGAAAAGCGGTCGTAGCCGCAACCGTGGAGGCTGAAACGTGCTGAGCGCCTCAGCCTCCACCCACTTCAATCCTCGCGCACCATAGAAGGAGCGCCGTTCACAGCTTCGCGCGGAAGGGTCAACCGATGAAAGCAGAAGATGTCGTTGACCTGTATACCCTCTTTGTGGAACATGGCATACAGGTGTGGATCGGCGGAGGCTGGGGCATCGATGCTTTGCTCGGCACCGAAACGCGCCCACACAAAGATCTCGATCTGTTCGTTGGCATGGACGACCTGACAACGATGGCTGATATACTCGCCGCTCGCGACTTTAGGCTCACAGAAATATGGTCCGAGAATCGCTGGATGGCGTTCACTCGTCCAGTCAAACTGATCGGTAGGGAAGAGGCAGGCCGGAGTGAGGTCGCGACAGCCTTCGTACTGCGGGACCCGAACGCCCTGGAACTTGATTGCCATGTGTTTCGCTTCGACCGAGGGAACAACGGCGTGCCAGCCTGGGACGACACCACGATCTTCCCCGCCGAATCGTTCGAAGGACGCGGCACAATCGCGAACACGCCCGTGTACTGCCTTTCGGCGCGCATACAGATGGCGACACACACGGGCTATGAACTACAAGACAAGGACCTGCAAGACATGCGCTTGCTGCATGAGCGCTTCAGGGAGCCATACCATCCAGAACATATTGAGGCGTTCCGGACACGCGGGATCGAGGTCTGAAATGAGTGTCGTGGTAGGAACGACGCTTATGTCTGCTGTTCCACTGCGAGTATCGTTGCGACGGCTTGCGGCAGGGCATCCACGACAGCGAAGGGCCGCCCTATCTCGCCTCGTTCGATGGACTGCTCCACACTGACACCATAGCCGCTGCGTACCAGAATAGTACGACACCCCGCCGCCGCACCCGCGCCAAGATCACCCTGCGAATCACCTACCAGCCAGCTTTGAGCGAGGTCGAGGTCGTAGCGTTGCGCCGCCTGCAGCAACATGCCAGGGGCGGGCTTGCGACATTCGCACACGCCGGAATAGTCGGGATGGTGTGGGCAGAACAACCAGGCATCGACGTGCGCGCCATGTGCCGCGAGCGCCATATCAATATGAGCGTGCAGCGCGTGCAGCGCATCCGCATCGTAGTAGCCGCGTGCGATGCCTGCCTGATTGGTCACAACGACCACGAACCAACCAGCGCAATTCAGGCGTGCAATCGCTTCGGGGACACCGGGGATGAGCCGCAGATCGTCAGGGCGGTGGAGGTAGTTAACTTCAACGTTGATCGTGCCGTCACGGTCGAGGAAGATAGCAGGACGCACGGCTTACCCGGCGACGGGGGCGAACATCGCCCGCTCAACCGCATCGCACAGGAAATGTCCTGCCATCATCGACACCTGTTGGATAACGTAGGAGGCCTGAGCGGGAACAACCAGGGCGAGATCGCATAACGGCAGTATGTCGCCGCCGTCCCGACCCAGCAATCCCAACACCGCACAGCCGCGTTCGCGGGCGACGAGCGCCGCGTTTACCACGTTGGGAGAACGGCCACTTGTCGAAAGGCAGACCAGCACATCGCCTGCGTTCAGAAACGCCTGTGCCTGTCGTGCGAATACCTGCTCGTAGCCGTAGTCGTTGCCAATCGCCGTGATCGCCGACGTGTCGGTATGCAGTGCCAGCGACGGCAGCGGTGGACGGT
The DNA here is from genome assembly GCA_963790835.1 of uncultured Chloroflexia bacterium. Lineage (GTDB taxonomy): Bacteria > Chloroflexota > Chloroflexia > Chloroflexales > Kallotenuaceae > JBBSGA01. Next base: position 746,286 of record CAWBPU010000001.1, on the reverse strand, counting down.
CGATCAGAAAACGCCCCACGAGTTCAGCCGAAAGATGCTGAGCATCCGCAGCCGAGCCACCGTTCCCACACCAGATCGTTTTATGTCCAGCGCGATAACACTGCACCAGCGCGTCTGCCATCAACGCGAGTGTATCAAGTTGGGTTTCGAGTACGCGGTCGAGCGCGTCCTGATGCTCCTTGAACTGCCGCGAGGCCTCGCCCTGGTAGTGCTGTAAATCAGAGTTCATGCGTTCCTTCTATCGATCCGTCGCATGGGCGGCTAGTGCATCATTATAAACACTCACCGTGCGTTCAACCATCCGATCGGGGGTAAATTCCTTGTTCGCCCGTAGCTTCGCGTTGTGACCGAAGAACTCCCGCAGTCGTTGATCCGCCAGCAGTATCTTCAACGCGCGTGCAAGCGCTGGAGCATCATTGGGCGGCACTACGAAGCCGGTCTGTCCATGCACGTTGACTTCGCTCGTCGCCGTACCGATCTCAGTCGTCACCAGCGGCAAACCGGCAGCCATTGCTTCCAGCAGCACAATACCGAATGCCTCGGCACGCAGATGCGACGCCAGCACGAACACATCTGCCGCATGGTAATAGGCTGGTAACTCGCGATCTGGCACGCGCCCCGCAAACTGAACTCGGTCGGCGATACCTAATGCCTCAGCCTGTGCGCGAAGATGCACACCCTCGCCGCCCTCACCAACAATGATCAGCGTCGCGTCAAGCTCGCACAGTGCTTCAAGCACCACATGCAGTCCCTTGTAATAGCGCAGCACCCCGACACACAGCAGCACCGGACCGCGTGCAGTTCGTCGGATGCGCTGGATCACCTCAGAATCGACCGTGCCAAAACGCACACCATCGACACCATACGGCACAATGCGTGCTTTATGTTCATACGCATGTAGGAAGGGCGATGAGGTGACATAGGCCGCGCTCGACGCAATAATGCGATCCGCACGCGCCAGCGTTCGCTCAAGCACAGGTCGGTAGACCTGCAACAAACGTTGTTGGCGCACGACATCACTATGATACGACAGCACGAGCGCCGGGCGTCCACGCACGGCACGCGCTACAATATCACCAGGAGGGTACGGCATATGGAGATTCACAATATCGGGCGCAAGCTGCAACGCTACCAACCCCATCGCCGCGCTGAAAGGCGTCGATGCGAAATTGACGACACGTGCGCCCCGAATTACGTCGACGCCGTTGACAGTTTCGCGCGTCGTACGCCCTGCATCGTTCACCACCAGCACGGTGGACTGTAGCCCACGTGCGGCCTCACCTTCGGCAAGCATTTTGATATGGTTTTCGATACCCCCAATGATCGGGGCATAATTCTTATACAGATGAAGGACGCGCAGGATATCTGCCTCCATGCCAACGAACGGATACCAGGTAGCATACCTTGAAAGGCATTGCCATGCACATTACCACTCGATTCTTCGCGCTTCACCGTGATATCGTCGGAACGTCATCGCTAGAAATGGAGGTCGCCGAAGGCGCGACTGTCGCGGATCTGTGGTCACGGCTAGGCGAGCAATACCCCGAACTCGTGCCAGCCACGCGTTCGCTCATGTACGCGGTAAACCAGACTTATGCCGATCCCGGCACGGCACTCCAGGATGGCGACGAGGTTGCGTTTATTCCTCCGGTCAGCGGTGGAGAAGATAGCGTGTTTCGACCGTTCGTGGTAACGGAACAACCCCTACGAACAGACCCGCTATCCGAATATGTTCGCACGCCCGCCGATGGCGCGGTCGTGGTATTTACTGGCATCGCCCGTGATAATTTCAACGGGCGGGCAACCGAACATCTTTATTACGATGCCTACGCGTCGATGGCTGAGCCAGTACTGGCGAGCATCGCCGCCGAAGCCGCCGAACGCTGGGAGATCGGGCGCGTTGCGATTCACCATCGTACGGGCAAGCTAGAGATTGGCGAAACAGCAGTGGCGGTCGTGGTCGCCGCTCCGCATCGACGCGGCGCGTTCGACGCCGCTGCTTATATCATGGATCGCATCAAGGAGATCGCCCCGATCTGGAAGCGAGAAACCTGGGCTGACGGTGGAAACGAGTGGGTCGGCGATGAAAAGACGCGTGCCTAGGCACGCTACCACATAATCGTAAATGGACCTTCCTTATTGGTCGCGTCCTCCCACTCGACTTCGACGTGTTCGACTTCGGCCTGCGGCGGTCCACTGTAACACCAGCTTACAAGCCGCTGCACGCCACCGCGTGTTCCTTCGAACACGACCTCAACACGACCGTCCCCAAGATTGCGCGCCCAACCATCCACTCCGGCACGTTTGGCTTCGTCGCGCACATGCGAGCGAAAATTGACATTCTGCACCCGCCCCGACACGTACACATGAGCGCGTACTCGATCAATGCCTACCGCCATATAGCCTGTCCTTCGATATAGTAGCTATGTTTTTATTTCCCAATACAGAAACGACTAAAGATTTCGGCAAGCAAATCCTCGCCGACGGATTCGCCGGTGACTTCGCCCAACGCTTGCGTCGCGACGGTAAGGTGGATCGCCGCCAGGTCAATCGGCATATGCGCTTCCAGCCCTGCGATGGCATCGCGCAATTCCGTCGCCGCCCGTCCAAGCGCGTCGCGGTGACGTGGATTCGTGATAAGCGATGTGCCAGTCAGAGGAGCACCCGCGAGCAGTATATGTGCCACTGCCTCCCCCAGCGTATCCAGTCCGTCGCCAGTCTGTGCCGAAACCGTCACGCTAGCGCGTACGTGTGGATAGCGCTCGACTAACATGCGTCTCGTCCAGAATGCTCACGCGGTCGGCTTTATTCAGCACCAGCACCACTGGCTTCGCTTCGGTGAGCGCGGCGATCGCATCGTCCTCCTCGGTCAACAACTCGGAACGATCCAGCACCAACAGCACGACATCGGCGGCGTGGAGCGCACGCCGCGAGCGTTCCACGCCGATCTGTTCGACCGGATCAATGGTTTCGGTGATGCCAGCCGTGTCGATCAGCACGACCGGAACGCCGTTGAGATTAGCGGTTTCTTCCAACGTATCACGGGTAGTGCCAGCCACCGGCGTCACAATCGCACGATCAACCTGTAATAAAGCATTCAGCAGACTGGACTTTCCGGCGTTAGGTCGTCCGACCAGCACAGCCCGCGCACCATAACGAAAGACGATGCCCTGGTCTGCGCTACGATACAGGTATTCGAGCGTTTGGAGCGCCTCACGCAGCGGCGCGACCACCTCAGCTTGCGGCACATCATCCTCGGGGAAGTCAACCAACGCCGTGACATAGGCCAACGAATGGAGCACCTGTGAGCGTGCATCTTTGATCGAGCGCGATAAACGTCCGCCAAGCTGATCGAGGGCCAGGCTAAGCGCGGTCTGCGTTCGCGCCTGGATCAAGTCGAGCGTAGCCTCGGCCTGTGCCAGATCGACACGACCGTTGAGAAAGGCGCGTAGCGTGAACTCGCCCGGTTCCGCAAGGCGTGCGCCATGGTGCAGCACCAGTTCCAGGATACGCCGCAATGTGAGCGCCCCCCCATGGGAGTGGAGTTCGACCACATCCTCACGGGTGTACGAGTTCGGGGCAGCGAAAAGCACCGCCAGTCCTTCGTCGACTGTCGCGCCCTTTTCATCGACCATTTGTCCGTAACGCATGTGTTGAGGACGAAAGCGTGACGAGCCATGAGCCGGACGAAAGACCTTGTGTAAAATGGGCAGCGCATCGGGACCACTCAGCCGAATGATCCCGATGCCGCCTTCGCCTATCGGCGTTGCGATCGCCGCGATTGTATCGTCGTAAAGCACGTTTGTTTAGTTCGTTATCAACATGGAGCGAACACTTGCTCGCTCCAAGCCAGTATGCACATTTGTTCAGTATAGCAGAGGTACCCAAAGGTGATCGGGGCAATCGCTAGCAACAATCGTCGCCGCCGTTGTCGCTTCCTTCACCGTCGAGGTCGTCTGCTTCAGGCCACACCAGCATCAGTACATCCAGCCGTGTCCCCGGCACAACGTCAGACATGCCTTCTGGGACGATCAGCAGACCATCTGCACCCAGCATCGACGACAATATACCGCTGCCCTGTTCGCCGGTGGCACGCGCCCGGAACTCGCCGTCCTGCCAGCGAACGCGCACCCGCACGTACTGGCGACGGTCGCCTCGGTCGCGGATCGAACCGTCAAAGACCGCCTGGATGATAGGGCGTTCCAGCACGCGCCGTCCCTGCATCTTGAGCAGGGCGGGGCGTCCAAACAATTCAAAAACGACCATCGCGGACACCGGATTACCCGGTAACCCAAGTAGTGGCACACCGTTGATATGTCCAAACGTGATCGGTTTACCAGGCTTCATCCGCACGCGCCAGAATTGCATCTCGCCCATCGACTGCAAGACTTTCTTCACGACATCGTAATCGCCCACCGACACGCCGCCCGATGTCAGAAACAGGTCGGCACCCCAGGCGAGTCCGGCTTCAAGTTGTGCCCGTAGCTCCGCTTCGGTGTCACGAGCGATCGGCAGTTGCAGCGGCTCGCCACCCGCCGCCAACACCTGCGCCGCGTTTGCATAACCGTTCGCGTTACGAATCTGACCGGGACCGGGCTTCTCGCCGACCTCAACCAGTTCGTCGCCGGTCGCAAGGATCGCGACACGCGGACGGCGAAACACCGCGACTTCGGCGGCACCCACGCTCGCCAGCAGACCAATCATCGCCGGTGTTATCACGGTATGCGCCCTGACGACGAGCGCACCAACTTTCAAATCCTCGGCGGCTTGCCGCACGTTCGCGCCTGTTGGTGGCCTATTGACGATGCGCACCTGTCCGGCGCTGAACAGGGAGTCAGGGCGTCCCTCGTCGGTTTCCTCGAACGGTACAACCGTATCGGCACCGTCCGGCATCGGGGCTCCCGTCATGATCCGCATGGCTGTTCCAGGCTCGACGGCACGATCCGCGACGCCACCCGCCGGAACCTCGCCAATGACCTTAAGGACAAGCCCACTAGCGCCCGCAAGGTCGCTGCCCTGCACAGCGTACCCGTCCATCGCCGAATTCGCGAACGGTGGCACATTCATATCGGCATGGATATCTTCCGCCAACGTACGATGGAGCGCGGCAACCAGCGCCACACGTTCGGTGGGCAGCACATCAAAATAGCTCAACATCTCCTGTTGGGCGGATTCGACACTACGCATATTGATCGTTTCGCTCGCCATTGTTTGCTTCCCCTGGGGTTAATACCTGAAATGGTAGTATATCCGTCGCGCCTACAGCGCCGCAATCGCCGCCGCCAGCCGTTGCCCAAACGCAGGATCGTCCAGCGTCACCCAGGAACGCTCGGCAGCCTGCCGTTCTCGCTGCACAGTTTGCTCCAGGAACGCACGATAGGCACGCAACGCTTCGTTTTCGCTATCATCAGCCAGAAAGTTATCGACAAAGGCGATGGCAAGGTCGGCGTCGTGCAACGCTCCCAGATGTTCCTGAGCACTGACCAGTTCCCCATGTAATTCCTTGGTGTCGTCGGACAACGCATCAGCAAACAACTCGAACGTATAGCGCAGATGCTTTCCGGCGATACGTACCTCATGCAGTGTTTCCACAGGCGCGACCGGCATGACTGGCTCGAAGGCGCGCAGTTCCTCATAGCGTGCCCATAGGGCGCTCCCGGCACGGTCGCGCACGCGCAACCCCATCGCATCAGCCCGCACGCCGGCACCTGCACTATCTACGAAAGCCGCAACCTCGTTGCGTAATCGAGCCATGTGTTTCGATTCGAGCTCACGCATCAGCTTGCGGCGTCCGCGCGCGCGCTGCTCCACAAGCGTTTGTATGAGCGGCGTCAAGTCCGCCCGTTCCTCCGGCGAACGTCCGGCACCGTACATATCCACGGCCTCGATCCACACGTCCGCATCGCGCACGACGCCCAGTGCCGCGGCGAGGCGCTTCAGACCTTTACGCAGACGTTCGACCGTCCGTTGTTCATACACCACCATCAGGACTTCAAGCATGGCACGCATACGCCGCGTTGCCACGCGCATATCGTGGACCGCCTCCACGTCGCCCGTGCGCGCACCGTCTTCGTTCTTGAGTAGCTTCGACCAATGCTTGCGGAGCACTGCCCGCCCTGCTTCGGCGAGATCGGCGGACGGAGTCATTTTTATGGCAGGCGCTTTCCCTTTGGCTTTCTTGCCCAACAGGCGCAGCCCGCGCGCCAGTTTGGTTCGCGGCTCGTCGGCGAGCGGCAGTGCGTGATTCAGTCGTTCCACCAAGTGTGCCAGATCGTCCTCGGTACCGAGTTCTTTCAATTCAATCTCGATCTCGTGCAGCGGTTCGGTGCGCCCACCCGCCCGTATCTCCCCACGATCGAGTGATAGCTCGGCGATCACCTGCTCGCCTTGCCACAGTTGCCAGGAGCGGCGTTTGTTGTGGACCTCGACTATCGGCTCTAGGGCCAGGTCGGGCACCAGCGCGACCACCTGTTCGAGAATAGTGGAAGGCCACTCCTGGGGCATGCCAACGACGGCGGGATCGATCAGTTCCTCAAGTTCCTCGCGACGGTGCAGACCGCCTTCACCCTGCGGTGGTCCTTTGAACGTCAGATAGGTGTGCAGACCGTCGTCACGTACGCGCAGGGCGTGCTTCGAGCCAGTGATCGCACGGTCGGCATTGTCCAACACCGTGTCGCGCAGGGCATGCACGACACGCGGTCCAAGATGGTATGGAGTCCAATCTATATGCTCAATCGCGCGGGCTTTGATATGTTTGGCTATGCGAAACTTGGCTTCGATTTCCATGGCTGAGTCTCCTTGCTCAGTTTACCTAGCAAGCGTTACACCGTGGGACGAGCAGGAGAATGAGCCGAGGTATCACCGCGGCACATACGGAGATCCGTGTCGCCTAAACCAGTAACCTCGTCACGCATGGGGACCAGGAGCAGGTGGCTGTTCTCCACAGCCAATTCACCGTCAGCAAATCAGAGCATTACGGCAGAGCTAGACGCGGGAACATCTATGATTGTGCGGTTATCACGACATAGCGTGTGCGATACTCAGTTCGCACTATTCAGCACCGCCCGTGCCTGCTCGACATCAGCACCGATCTGCGCGATCAAGGCGTCGATTCCGGCGAAACGCTGTTCGCCACGCAATCGCTCGACGAAGGCGAGGCGCAGCGTTTCGCCATAGATATCGCCTTCCCAGTCGAGGATATGCACTTCGGTGCGCCGCTCGACCGCATTGAATGTCGGTCTGACACCGATGTTAGTCACAGCCTGCCGGGGTGCAACTTCACCGGGCAAAAAGACCTGGCAGGCGTATACGCCATTGGCGGGAAGCACTTGCGCCGGATCGATCGCCAGGTTTGCGGTCGGAAAGCCGATCGTGCGTCCGCGCTTGTCGCCATGAATCACTTCGCCACGCACCACAAACGGACGCCCCAGCAGATGCGCGGCTTCCGCGACATTGCCGTCTCCTAGCACGTGTCGCACAAGCGTCGAGGTGACCTCATGTGCGTCCAGCACATAGCGCTCTACCTGGTGGACACTGTAGCCGAGCTCGTTGCCGATCCGACCGAGCACGTCGCCAGTGCCTTTACCGCCAGCGCCCAGCCGGAAATCAGGGCCGATCCATAGCTCCTTAAGCAGCATCGCATCACACACACGCTGCATGAACGCTTGCGCCGCCAGTTGCGCCAGTTCTCGGTCGAACGGCACAATTACCAGATGTTCGACGCCGACAGCCTCGATCAAGGCGATACGCGCAGAATTATCCGTCAGCACCTGGCGCGGACGGTCGGGATGTAGCACACTATCGGGATGCGGATCGAAGGTCATGACAACACTTGTACCGCCGATGCGCTGGGCTGCGGCACAGGTCAGGCCAATCAGATGTTGGTGTCCGCGATGGATACCGTCGAACGCTCCGATCGTGAGTGCAACCGGAAGCGTAGTGGAGATGGAAGCTAAAGAATCGTGCAGTTGCATAGAGGTTTTCTACTGCTTGTGTTGAATGTACATTACCGCCATCCAAAGACCCTGAACGGTCGCCACGCACTGCTATCATACTGGACAAGCGCAAGCAATGCACCATCCACACCATGCACGCGCATGACCTCAGCATCATGCGGCGGCAGGTCAAGCGGTAGACCGTTACGCACGCGCTGCGCAGTCCGTTCGTCCACATCCACCCGTGGCAGATGTTCAACCGCCGATTCAGGCGTCATAAGGTGGTGCGCAAGGAGCGTTGGCTCGTCAAGCAACGTTTCTAGTGGCACAGCGTCGGCGATGAGCAACGAGCCGACCATCGTGCGCCGCAGCATCGCGAGGTGCGCCCCACAGCCAAGCTGTGCGCCGATATCGCGTGCCACGGCACGGATATATGTCCCTTTACCACAGACCACATCCAAATTGAGCATGGGCGACGCCCAGCCAAGCAGGTCGATGCGCTCGATCTCCACCGTACGGGCGTCAAGTTGGAGTTCCACGCCCCGACGTGCGAGGTCGTACAGGCGCTGACCATCTATCTGAATCGCCGAATACATCGGCGGCACCTGTTGGATCGACCCCACGAACTGCGCTAGCACACGGTTGATGTCGGCCTCGTCGAGTACTGGCACCGGACGCTCACTCACGACCTCGCCTTCGGCATCGTCGGTCCTAGTCGTCACACCCAGCCGAATATGGGCCTCATAGCGTTTGGCACCATCGACGACGTACGGTAACAACCGTGTGGCCTCACCCAAAGCGATCGGCAGCACGCCGGTCGCAGCGGGGTCGAGCGTGCCGCCGTGTCCGACGCGCTTTTGTGCGGCGATGCGCCGAACTCGCGCCACTACGTCATGCGACGTCATGCCAGCAGGCTTATCGATGTTAAGGAAGCCGTGCAGCATCGAGCGGCTCAAGCGCGGGGAGTGCGGGCGAGTTCCGCCCTCACTGCCGCCAGCACCTGGGCCTCGGCTTCGGGCAACGGCGCAACGATGGTCGCACCCGCCGCTTGCTTGTGACCGCCGCCATTGAAGACACGCGCCACCGCCGAAACATCGACGCCCGGCACAGAGCGCATCGACACTTTGACCGTGTTGTCACGACGCTCCTTAAGCAGAACGATCGCGCGAAAGCCACCCAGCGCTGACAGGTAATCGGTCACTTCCGAGTACGCGTCGTCATCTGCTCCCGTCTCGTCCTGCATCGCAGTGCTGACATGCGTCCAGGCAATCTCGTCGTCATACTGCATGGCATTGAGCGCGTGTCCCAAAAGCTTGCCAGTCGTCGCCGGAACTGCATTATAAACTTCTCGCACGATCAATTCGCGATTACCTCCGAACCCCAACAGTTCGGCGGCAGCACACAGTGCCGACGGTGTTGTGTTCGAGGTACGAAAACTCTGCGTATCGGTGATGATGCCGAATAGGAGTGCCGTAGCGACGTCCTGCGACGGCTCGACGTTCCAGGCACGCAGCAGACCGAAGACCATTTCGCAGGTCGAGGAACGTGACGGATCGACGTAGTTGACCGCGCCTTCGCCAGTATTGGTTACATGATGGTCGATCACGGCGATGGGACGCGCCAGCAGATAGTCGCTCGCAAGTTCCCACACCTTGCCGATACGCCGCACGTCGCCGGTATCAACCAAAACGACACGATCAACATCCGCGGGGAGTTCGGTATTCGCCGAAAAGTCCTGCACGCGTTCGAGAGCGGGCATCTTCGACAGATAGGGAGGCGATGAGGTCGGTATGAGCATGGTGATACGGTGCCCCAGCGCTTCGAGCGCCAATCCTAACCCTACCGACGAACCGATAGCATCACCGTCAGGATTCACATGGGTGATGATTAGGACGTGGGACGTTTCGCCATTCGCAGGTTGAAAGAAAGTCGCCAGCGCAGGCGCAGCGGTTTCGATGGTTGAATACAGCATCTAGATAGCCAAGAACCGGCGTGTGACGCAGCATTTGCTGCGTCACACGCCGGTTCTTGCGTTACTCCTTCGAGTCATCAATAAGCGGTGGGTTTTCGGTGCGTTCAACCTCGATATTATTCAAAAGTTCGCCGATACGCATGGCGTGATCGAGCGAGGTATCCAGGTGTAGCACAAGCTCAGGGACAATCCGCAGTGTGATTTCATCGCCGACGCGGTGCCGCAGGAATCCCTTGGCACGTTGGAGCGCCTGCATGGTTTCCTTGCGTTGTGCATCGTCGCCCATGATCGAGACACGCACATTGGCACGACTCAAATCCGGCGTGACGGTCACGCCCGTGACAGTCACAAAGCCGACACGCGGGTCTTTGACCTCGTTGAGGATCACTTCGCCGAGTACGCGCTGAATCTCGTCGCCAATTTGCTCAGTTCGTCGTGACATGCAAGTTTTCGGACCAGCCGGCAGCACTCATCGTAAGCAGGTAGCGCCCGCTATGTGGCGCTACCTGCCCGCTTCTGCTAACGCAGAAACGGTTGAGTTCGCTAGACCGTGCGCTCGACCCGCTCCTTGTGATAGAACTCCATCATATCGCCGTTCTGGATATCGTGGAAGCCGTCCACCACGAGACCACATTCGTAGCCCGTCTGAACTTCGCGCACGTCGTCCTTGAATCGCTTCAACGAGGCGATACGACCGTCGAACATAACCACGCCCGACCGCAGCACGCGCACCTGATGGTTACGCATGACGCGCCCTTCGGTGATGTACAGACCCGCCACGGTTTCACGCGACGGCAAGCGGAAGGTGTTTCGCACTTCGGCGAAACCGTCCACCACTTCGCGTTCGACCGGCGAAAGCATACCGACCAATGCCTTCTCGATATCTTCGAGCAATTGGTAGATGATCGGGTAGAAGCGAATATCGATACCGTTCTGGTCGGCCAGACGACGTGCTGCCGGGTCAGGGCGGGCGTTGAAGCCGATGATGATCGCCGTCGACGCAGTTGCCAGGTTGACATCAGATTCCGAGATCGCGCCGGTTCCGGTATGCAGCACTTTGATCTGCACCTCGGTATGCTTGGTGTTGAGTTGCGTCAACCCATGCTCGATCGCGCCAATCGAGCCCTGCACATCGGCTTTCAAGATGACGTTCAGATCCTTGATCTGTCCGGCCTGAATACGAGCGAACAGATCTTCGAGGCCGCCCATCTTGAGCTGCGAGGTCATCTGCTCCATCTGCTGCTGGCGCTGACGCAATCCAGCGGCTTCGCGAGCCATCGAGATATCATCCAACACCTGCAGGATATCGCCAGCACGTGGCACATCCTGCAAACCAAGGATTTCGACTGGAGCCGCGGGTTCGGCAAAGCGGATACGCTTGCCAGCATCGTTGAACATCGCCCGAATCTTGCCATAGGTCGATCCGGCGACGACCACATCGTCCAGCCGCAAGGTTCCGTTCTGTACCAACACCGTCGCGATAACACCACGGTTCTTGTCGCGGTTTGATTCGACAATCGTCCCGACCGCGGTCGTGTTCGGGTTCGCCTTCCAGCCTTCGATATCGGAGACCAGCAAGATGATTTCGAGCAAGTCGTCGATGTTGGTCTTGTTCTTCGCCGAAACTTCGACCGATGGAATATTGCCACCCCATTGCTCGACCAACACATCGGCGCTGGCGAGTTCCTGTCGCACGCGCTCCACGTTCGCGCCGGGAGCATCGATCTTGTTGATTGCGACGATCATCGGCACCTTTGCAGCCTTGACGTGCGCGATTGCCTCCACGGTCTGTGGCATCACACCGTCGTCGGCGGCAACCACCAGCACAACGATATCAGTGACCTGCGCTCCACGCGCACGCATCGCCGTAAAAGCAGCGTGGCCGGGGGTGTCGAGGAAGCTGATCTTGCGTCCATGTACTTCGATCTGATAGGCGCCGATGTGCTGCGTGATGCCGCCAGCCTCGCCTTCGGCGACGCGGGTCGAACGAATCGCATCGAGCAACTTCGTTTTACCATGATCGACGTGACCCATGATCGTGACGACCGGAGGACGTGTCTTCATGTCTCCCGCATCTTCGGCGGCAAGGACATCGTCGATGCTATCGACGAGTCCAACCATCTCCTCCGGCGCGGCCTGCGTGGTTTCAATGCCGAACTCAGCCGCCATCAATGCTGCTGTTTCGTAATCAAGTTGCTGATTGATCGTCGCCATCACGCCGCTTTTCAGCAACTCGCGCAGAATGTCAGAAGCACCCACACCAAGCGCCTCTGAGAGTTCGCGTACGGTCATGGTCATTTGAAGTTCAACGGGTCCGCGAGGGCGAACTGGCGCACGCGGAACGACGGTCTGAGGTGTACCTCGCGCGGGTCCGCGCTGGTTGTTGTACTGAGGTCGTTGTCCAGGTCGTTGACCGCCGCCCTGTGGGCGTTGTCCTGCCGTTTGTGTACGTTGACCACCACCGCCACCGGGACGCTGACCACCACCACCACCACCGGGACGCTGACCACCACCGCCGCCGGGGCGTTGACCACCACCACCACCACCCCGGGGCGTTGACCACCACCACCGCTGCTCTGCGGGCGCTGACCGCCACCACCACTGCTCTGCGGGCGCGGTGTACTGCCTGCGGTGTTTTGCGGGCGCGGTGCGCCTCCGCTATTTTGCGGGCGTGGTCCGCTGGCTGCGGGCCGACTTGGTCCGCTCTGCCCACCCTGACTTGCCGGTCCGGCTTGTCCGGCCGGGGTGGCGGGGCGCGGTGCAGCAGGGCGGTTGCCGCGCGGCTCTACCCGCGTATTAGTATTTTCATCATCACCATGAGGATCACGTTGTTTCAAAGGCACACTCATTGGCGGCACTCCTTTCTACATCTTTCTAAGAAAAGAAAGGGAAGAAACCATCGTTCTTCCCTTCGACCGACGACATAGGTTTGTGGAACCTATTCGCCTTTATATGCGTGCCAGATTGGTTTCTGGCTCGACTTTATCCTCCTCTGATCCCGTCGGCAATGCCGCTCCATATGCGATTAATGATTGCCGGTCTTCGGGATGCAGCTGTTCTATCTTTAAGGCTCTCTCAATCGCCGTCCGTTTGAGTGCAGATTCCCAGCATCCGCGTTCGGCACATAGATAAGCACCTCGTCCAGGGCGTTTACCGGCGCTATCGACACTTACACGTCCATCCGCGCCGCGCACTAAGCGCGTCAGACCCCGCTTCGCATCCACCTTCCGGCACGTTATACACGTGCGTAATGGAATATGTTTCGGGCGTGGTCCTTTTGCCTTCTGTGTCGCCATATCTCTATATTAGACGATGCACTCCACGAGGCTGCATCGTTCACACTTTCTACATCGACTCGTCGATAATATAACTTGCGATCAACTGACCATCATAATAGATGTTCAACTTATCTTGCGTTGCCCGAATCTCGACTGTTTCACCAGCCATCTCAGCAGGCAGTGGTCCGTAGGTCGCCACCTGATAGGTGATCATGCCATCGGCACGTACCTTGCGGTACTCGACGGGCGCAAGCTGTAGGGCGGATTCCGAAGCGAGCGCCGCGGCTTCCGCCGCCGAACGCGCTTCATCCAACGCGCGCTCCTCGCTTAACATTTCGGTCGCGCTCTTGATATCGATCTTCCAGCCAGTCAGTTTCGCGGCGAGCCGCACATTCTGACCTTCTTTACCGATCGCCAGCGATTGCTGCTTGTCGGGAACGATCACCGTCGCAGTGTTGTCATCGTTGAGTTGAACCTCAATCGCCGTCGCCGGTGACAACGCATTCGCGATCAGCGTACGCGGATCGGGTGACCACTGAATCACGTCGATCTTTTCGTTATTCAGCTCATTAACGATATTCTGGATGCGAATACCACGCATTCCCACGCATGAGCCAACCGGATCAACGCCTTCCTGGCGAGCCGCAACCGCGACCTTGGTGCGAACACCTGGCTCACGGGCGATCGCTTTGATCTCGACAGAGCCGTTGTAGATCTCCGGTACTTCCATCTCGAACAGCCGTGTGATCAATTCAGGCCGCGACCGAGACACGATCAAACGTGGACCACGGTCCTCGCGCCGCAGTTCAGCCAGATAGACCTTGAATGGCATATTCGGATGATAGCGGTCGCTTGGGCTTTGTTCCTTCGGCGGCATAACCGCTTCGGCCTTGCCCAGTTCCATGATCACATTGCCTTTAGCGTGGCGTTGCACACGCGCGGTCACGATCTCGCCTTCGCGATCCATGAACTCGCCGTATACTTGATCGCGCTCGACTTCCTTAATCCGCTGTAACACGACCTGCTTCGCCGTCTGCGCGGCGATGCGTCCGAAGTCACGCGGAGTGGATTCGACAAGGACTGTTTCGCCAAGATCGACGTCAGCCCGAATGTTGCGTGCATCAGCAATATCGATCTCAAGCCGGTCGTCCAACACATCATCAACGACCTGCTTCTCGGCGTAGACACGTGCCTCCCCTGATACCGGGTCAAGCTTCACTGTCACTTCAACCGGAGGCGGATTATTACCAAGATATGAACGGTATGCTTTGATCAACGCTTGCTCGATTACCTCGACTACCGATTCGCGTGGAATACCACGCTCGGCAGCAATCAAGGAAATGGCAGCGTAAAAGTCGCTTTTCATCTATTTTTTTGCGCCTTTCAGCCCCAAACAACGCGAAAAGTGGGCTGAACCCACTTTTCGAAGACGGTCGCTACGTCCATACAAGTATACCACTTGACAGTATGTGTCGCAACCTTAGGGTGTTGTCGTCACCCCTGGGTAGGCCGAAGGAGCATCCAGTCGGGGCGTCTGGCGCTTCGCCGGGATAGGCCGTCATATCAGTTGGAATAGCCGATGTAGGTGCAGGATATGCGGTCAGTCCCTCATTTGTTGCGGCAGTTGGGATACCGGGCGTCGTTTCGGCAGGTGTGGAACCGCCGCATGCGGCGAGCGCCAGCAGTAAAGCGGCTCCTACGCAGATTGTTCGTATACGTGTAAACATTTGCATCATCTCCTTACGGGTGAGTGGGCGCGCCGCAACCGAGCGGTTTGCACACGACCGAGGAAACTATCAAGCCGCGTGCCTAGCGCAAGCGGGTGACGGCGACGCCGACCGCCAGGACCACATAAATTAACAGCGATAAGGGATTGCGGATTCCGGAGTACGCGATGGCCGCCAACACGCCAAGCACCAGCGCAACGCCTACAACGATCTGGATAGGACGCCCGCGCTTGTTGCGCGTCGCCCAATCCACGGCTCGCAGGACCAGTTCGCCGATTGCCGGACCGATGAAGAATAGGAAGAAGAACGGCACAAATTGGATAAATGATGACACGAAAGCCGATACGACGAAGGCTGTCGCGCCGCCTTTGACAAGGCTGGCGGGCGATACCTTATAGTTCGGGGCGCGGCGTCCCTTGCGACATTCCGGACAGAGTTGTCCAACCGCTGCCGGTGTCGAGCAGCGGAAGCAGATCGGACGCCCACACTGCACACAATGGAGCCCGGTTTCGGTTTCGGGGTGGCGGTAGCAATACTCGATGGTATCGATAGTGCCTTCGCGTACACGCGCACCGATCCGTCGTTCGTGCATCGCGTAACCCATCCTGCGCCTCCATGTTTTCGGGATCGAGGGAAACGGCACGCTCATAGGTCGTGCGGGCGGCTTCATAGTCGCCAACACGAATCGCGGCATGACCCGCACGAACGAGGCCGCGTACTTCTTCGGATGAGTCCAAACTCGTATCTTGCATGATAGGTTCATTATACCGAACCAGAGCGTCATCGTCCGCTATGCGATATCCCAAAAATCCACATTCTTATCATACTCTCAGTGGTACCATGAAAGGACAGAAGATTGGAGCATCTATGCGCATCATCGTGATTGGTTCGGGGTTTGGCGGGCTATCAGCCGCGATTCGGCTGCAAACACAGGGACACGACGTTACAATCGTCGAGAAACGTGACAAGCCTGGTGGACGAGCCTATGTCTATGAGCAGGACGGCTTTAAGTTCGATGGCGGTCCAACGGTGATCACCGCGCCCTTTCATGATCGACGACCTGTTCACCAATGCCGGACGACGAACCGAAGATTATGTCAAACTTGTACCGGTCGATCCGTTTTACCGCATCTTCTTTGATGACGGCAGTTCCTTCGACTACAACGGCGACAGGGATCAGATGGTCGCGCAGATCGAGCAGCTCGAACCGAGCGATGTCGCGGGCTATCGCGACTTTGTCGAGCGCACCGAAAAGATCTTCGACAAAGGTTTCACCGAACTCGCCGATGTCGCATTCTCCCATCCCTGGGACATGATCAAGATCATCCCTGATATGATGAAACTGCAATCGTATCGCACGGTCTACGGCTTTGTTTCACAATTTGTCCGCAACGAAAAGCTGCGCCAGGTGCTGTCCTTCCATCCCTTGCTAGTCGGCGGCAATCCTTTCCAGACCACCAGCATCTATACCCTGATTCATTTTCTGGAGCGCAAGTGGGGCGTCTGGTTTGCGATGGGCGGCACGGGCGCACTGGTCGAGGCGCTGGTGCGGCTATTCGAGGAACTCGGCGGCACGATCACCTACAACCAGGAGGTCGGCGAAATTCTGGTCGCGGGACGCCGCACCACGGGTGTGCGCTTGCAGGATGGTACCGATATGCGTGCCGACGCGGTTGTGAGCAACGGCGAAGTCGCCTGGACCTACCAGAACTTGCTGCCCGCCGCCTATCGACGCAAATACACCGACCGTCGCCTCGCCCGCATGCGCTATTCGATGTCGCTGGTGGTGATCTACTTCGGCACCGACCGCCAGTATCGCGGCACGGATGGACCAAAACTGGCGCATCACGACATTATCCTGGGCAAGCGCTACCAGCCGCTGCTCGACGATATCTTCACCAAGAAGCAACTGGCCGACGACTTCTCGCTGTACCTGCATGTGCCGACGATCACCGATCCGTCGCTGGCACCGCCTGGCTGCGACAGCTTCTATGTGCTGTCGCCGGTGCCGCATCTTGGCTCAGGCACCGATTGGCGAACAGGCCGCACGCCCTATCGCGACTCGATCATGCGCTTTCTGGAGGAACGATACCTGCCCGACCTCAGCAAGCATATCGTGTCCGAACACATGATCACGCCGCCGCATTTCCACGATACGCTCAACTCGTATCTGGGCAGCGCCTTCTCGGTCGAGCCGATCCTGACCCAATCCGCCTACTTCCGTCCACACAATCAATCCGAAGAACTCGACAACCTGTATTTCGTCGGAGCCGGCACGCATCCGGGCGCCGGGATGCCGGGTGTTATGTCGAGCGCGAAGATCGTCGGCGACCTGATCGGCAACGCGGATGTCGCAACCACTCAGGACGGTCGTTGATGAGCGTCGTACCGCGGGACACGGGACGCCCCACGACCCTCGCGGCACTGCACGAAACGCATCCGCTGACCTACAGCGCCTTCGAGGGCATGGACGCGCTCGCGCAGTTAGAGGCCGTCGTCGCACTCGACGGGCGCTGGTCCGCGCTGGAACAGGGGCGCACGACCACCGATCTTCACCATGAGGTCGCAGACTTGCCGCTGTGCGATGGCGAATGGGATCTGCTCTATGCTGGTGGTGGCCTTGGGCTTGCTCCACGCACTCGTCATGCAGCGACGCGGCTATCGCGTGGCTGATCTTCGATCGCGACCGGGTGGGGCGGGCGCACCGCGAATGGAACATCTCCGACGCCGAACTACAGGCGTTCGTACGCCTTGGCGTGTTTGACGCCGCCGAACTCACGCACATCGTTGCCCATCGTCACGAGCGCGGCGTCGTGCGCTTCCACAGCGCTACAATCGACGTGCCAGCCGTCCGAGCTATGGATGGATGGTGTGCTGGACGTGAGCCTTGACGCGCCAGAATTGCTGCGCCGCGTCCGCGCTAAGTTCGAGGCAGCGGGCGGCACGATCCTCGACCACCGCACCCTCAGATGCGTGCAGGCTTCGCCGGATGCCGTCGCCGTGGAGATCGCCGACGAACACGGCGCAACGCAGTGGCTACGCGCTCGGCTGCTGCTCGACGGCATGGGCGCGACCTCGCCGCTGTCGATTCAACGCCATCGCGGACAACCATTTGCGGGTGTCTGTCCAACCGTTGGCAGCGTCATCAGCGGCCTGGAACACGGCACACGGCCTGATCAACACGATCCCACGGTCGGCGACATCCTGGTCTCTGTCGCCGACGCGCAGAACGGACAGCAATTGATCTGGGAAGGCTTCGCCGGACGCGATGACCAACTTACCGTGTACCTGTTCTACTACGACCGGGTTGGTCCGATGTACGGCGACCATTCGCTGCTCGATCTATTCGAGCAATATTTCGCGCTGCTGCCGACCTATAAACGTCCAGGACCGGATTTTCGCCATCATAAGCCGGTCTATGGCTTCATCCCATGCGCGTCACACCGAACGCCGCACCACCGCGCCGTTGCTACATGGCGTCCTGCCGGTCGGCGACGCCGCCGCCCAACAATCGCCGCTGACCTTCACCGGCTTCGGTTCGCATGTGCGCAACCTTGCACGCACGACCGCGTTGCTTGACTATGCACTACGCTGGGATCTGCTCGAACCGCGCTGGCTCGAACAGATCAGCGCCTACCAATCCAATGTGGCACTGCACTGGGTGTTCAGTCGCTTCATGCACCCCTGGAACGCGCCCAACACCGTCAACCGGCTCCAAAACGTGTTTGCACGTGTCCTTAATGACCTCGGCACACCCGTTGCAGAACGCTTCTTCAAGGATCGGATGCGCTGGAGTGACTACGGTCGCATCGTCAACCATACGCTGCGCGGTGCTATCGCCCGATCATTCGGCACGGCGCTCATCGTGCTTGGTCCGCGTGACTGCCTGCGCTGGATCGTCGATTACCTGCGCTTCACCGCGCCGCTGCCGCCGCCGCTGGTCGGACGTGCCGTTGGTGCATCTGGTTGGCACGCGCTCGAACGCATCGCCGAGCACATCGAATCCTGGCTGGTCGCTTGTACTGCGAAGTCGCTATGCCGAATGGCGTGCGATGGGCTGGATCGATGACATGGTAGAATAAGCGACGATGGCTCACACACCCCGCCCACTTGCAATTAACTGCGGCACCACCCGCAACGGTTCCTGGTGTGCGACCGCTCACGCCCAGCGAATTCAACACAGCGCTGGTTCATCTGTATCGTGGCGAAGTGTCACGCGCCAACACCTGGCGCACGCGGCTCGATGGCACGACCAACTGGGCGGTGCTGACGACGGGCGCGACGCTTTCGTTCGCCTTCTCCAGCCCGACCAACACGCATGTCATGATTCTGCTGAACTCGTTGCTGATCGGTTTCTTTCTGTTCATCGAGGCGCGGCGCTACCGCTATTACGACTCTGTGGCGCGTGCGCGTGCGTTTGATGGAGACCGAGTTCTTCGCCGGACTACTGGTGCCACAGCGCGATGTCACCGAAGACGAAAACTGGCGCGATTTGCTCGCGTCCGACCTCTTGCAGCCACGCTTCAATATGACCCTGTGGGAAGCGATGAGCCGTCGGCTACGCCGCAACTATAGCTGGATTTTTATCGTGCTGGTGCTAAGCTGGATGATCAAAGTCGCGATCCATCCGACGCCGACCACCGATTTTGTTACGCTGCTTGAACGCGCAGCCATCGGGCCGGTTCCTGGAACGGCGGTGCTGCTGACGGGTGTCGTATTCAACATGGCCTTGTTCTTCCTGGCACTTTCCACGCTCGGCTATGTTCGGCGTTTTCGCGGCGACAGCGAAGTGTCATCCCGCACCGAAACCCGCGAACTCATGGGTAGCGGTCTTCGTAACTGGTGGGAATAAACTCTCCGTTCCCGCATTCATTCGACCACAACAAGGCTTCAAAGCATGAAACGCTTCCTGAGCATCGTCCTCCTCACTCTCCTACTGGGCGTAGCGTGGCCTGTTCCCTCTGGTCGAGCGCAGGATAGGCGTCCCCAGTTCACGCCAGACGCGGGAATCGCACGACTCGAACGCGAACGTGGCCCCGTGCGTGCGCGTTTCGACGACGCGACGGGAATACTGCGACTGATCGAGGGTGACCTCGCCGATGGTCTGCGCGGCGACGAAGGAGCCACCGCCAGTCGTTTTTTTCAACGCTATGGCGATATATTTGGCCTGATCGATCCGGCGGTCGAACTGGTGATCGAGCGTATCGACCGCGACGGCCGAGGGTACACCAGCGTGCGCTTCGGGCAACGCTACGCCGGGTTGGTGCTTGAGGGTGGGGATGTCCGAGCCGATATCGACCGAACTGGCAGCCTCCACACTGTCCACGGTAGGTTGGTGCCGTTCCCACGGCCGTCGACGCTCGCACCCGCCATTTCCAGTACAGAGGCATCACAACGCGCCCGTGCCGTCGTCGGCGGCACGACCGAAGGACAACCACGTCTCGTTGTGGTGCGTCACAGCACCGTGGACTACCTCGCCTGGATCGTCATGGTTCGCACCAATGCTCCTGCCCTATGGCGCATCCAAATCGACGCCCGCACAGGCGCGGCGCTCGATCTATTGCAAACACTCCCGACGGCGAGGAATATTCGCACATTCGACGCGGAGAATTCGTTCGATTTACCGGGGACTTTGCGCCGGACCACCTACGCAAACCCCGTCGCGGATCAGGATATCAACGCAGCCCACGACCACGCCGCGCAGATATACGATTACTACCGTTCGACCTTCGGGCGTGATAGCCTCGACGGCAACGGCATGGCACTCGTTTCCAGCGTCCATTACCTCCAGAATTACAACAACGCCTTCTGGGACCCTGGACAACTACAGGTTGTGTACGGCGACGGCGACGGCAGTACGTTCGCTCCGCTCGCGCGTTCATTAGACGTCGTGGCGCACGAACTCACGCACGGACTGACGCAGTTTACGGCACAGTTGGTCTATACCCGACAATCGGGGGCGCTCAACGAGGCGTATTCCGATATCTTCGGGGCGCTGATCGATAGCGATAACTGGGAGATCGGTGAAGCGGTGTATACGCCCGCCGTAGCAGACGATGCTCTCCGCTCGCTCGCCGATCCGACACGCTATGGACAACCGAGTGTGCTGGGCGAATACATCGTGTTGCCAAACACTTGGGGCGGCGACAATGGCGGCGTGCATGTCAACAGCGGCATTATCAATCATGTCGCCTACGCCATCGCCCAACACCTTGGGCGCGAAAAGCTGGCGCAGATCGCGTATCGCACCCTTACGATGAAACTCACCAGTGACTCCGATTTCATCGCCGCTCGTGACCTGATGGTGCAGGCATGTGATGAACTCGTCCAGCCTGCAGTTGTTCCTGCTATCAGCACCGCAGATTGTCATCTGGTGCGGCAGGTGTTCGTCACCGCGGGATGGAACACTCAACCGACACAAGACGACCTTCATCGCGTATACGCTCCAAAGATCGCCAACGGTGAACCGATCTGCAAACCCAGCGCGATCCGCAACGGCGATTTCGAAGACGGCGAACACGACTGGCCAAACACTGGCTCGGTCTACGGTTCGGTGATCAACAGGTGGACCGACGACCAGAACGAAAGGTATAGCGCCAGGATCACAGGCAACACACAACTGCTACAACTCGTGCGGCGCAATCTTCAAGGGAGCGTGCGCCTCCGCTTCGATGTGTACAAAGCAGCGAATGCCGCAAACGATGCCCTGGAAGTAAGCTTCGAGGACCCTCAAACATATGCCCATCTCCGCATGCCAGCGCTTGTTGGAACGGAACTACCCGTTGAAACATGGACCAGCGTTTCGCTTACCGCCAACGACCTGGCTGCGCTCGCGTCGTTTCGGCTCGTATTTCGTTACGGGAGCGGCGGCGGCAATATCTACATCGACAACATCATGATCGAGCAGGATTGCTAGCGGCGGACAGATGCCGAACAATGACAACGTATTGTTGTCGGAGAACAACTGACACTAAACAAGCCTTCGCGCCCAGGGCTATGCCGCGCCTGTCGAAACATCCTTCATTGAGCGCTCACAAGAACATGGATTCCATGGTTGTGGCTTCCGGCCAACAGGCCGATTACGGTATGGAAGGTGTCCCCTCCGACCTCATAACTCATAAGATGACGAAGATACGACGACAGCCCTTCCGCCCTCAGTTCGGCCTTCGATCCATGGTTGCTTAACGACGAAGGCTCCAGCACATATGCTGGAGCCTTCGTCGGGACGCTCAAGGCATCCCAAAACCTTATCGTATTACGCGAGCGGTGTGGTCGATAGCACATCCTGCTGAGGATGTCCATTGGCGTTGGCGTCGTAGCGATCCACGCGACCAAGGATTTCACGTAGTTCAACACCGTCGAGCGTTTCAATCTCGATCAGTTTCTTCGCCATCTCGTGCAACACGTCCATGTTGCCACGCAGGATCGTGAGCGCACGTTGGTGTGCCTGGTCAACCAATCGCTTGACCTCAGCATCGATCTGGCGTGCGGTTTCCTCGGAATAGTTACGCTGCTCGCTGATTTCGCGGCCCAGGAAGATCATCTCCTGAACTTCGCCCAGCATAACTCGGTCCAAGCTTCTCGCTCATGCCGTAGCGCGTGACCATCGCACGTGCGATGCGCGTGATCTGCTGAATATCGCCGCTCGCGCCGGTGGTGATATCGCCCAGCACCAGTTCTTCGGCGGCACGTCCACCCATCGCAAAGACCATGTGCGCCTCGAACTGGCCGACGGTCTGGCCCAACGAATCTTCGTCAGGCAAGGGCCAGCGTGTAGCCGCCCGCCTGACCACGTGGAACGATCGTCACCTTGTGCATGGTGTTGCCCTTGGGCATCGCATGACCGACGATCGCGTGTCCGGCCTCGTGATAGGCGACCAGTTCCTTCATCTTGGGCGTCATACACGCGAGATCGTCGCTCAGGTCCGCCCATCATCATACGCTCGGTCGCATCCTGAAGCTCAGTGCCGCCGATGCGCTTCTTGCCGCGCCGTGCCGCCAGGATCGCCGCCTCGTTGACGATGTTCGCCAGGTCAGCGCCCGACGAGCCAGGCGTGAGCCGGGCGATCGCTTCGAGATTGACATCCTCGGACAGTGGCTTGCCCTTGGTATGGACCTTCAGGATATCCAGTCGTCCGCGAACATCCGGCGCATCCAGGATCACCTGGCGGTCGAAACGTCCGGGCCGCACCAGCGCCGGGTCGAGCACATCGGGGCGGTTGGTCGCGGCGATCACGATCACGTTGGTGTTCGTGTCGAAGCCATCCATCTCGACCAGGATCTGGTTAAGGGTCTGCTCGCGCTCGTCGTGCGAGCCACCCAGGCCCGCGCCACGCTGGCGACCAACCGCGTCGATTTCGTCGATGAAGATGATGCACGGCGCGTTGCGCTTGGCCTGATCGAACAGGTCGCGCACACGTGAGGCACCGACACCGACGAACATTTCCACGAACTCCGAGCCGGAGATCGAGAAGAACGGCACGCCTGCTTCACCCGCCACGGCGCGCGACAGCAAGCGTCTTGCCGGTTCCTGGTGGTCCGACCATCAGCACACCACGCGGGATGCGCGCGCCAAGTTGGGCGAACTTGTCGGGGAACTTCAAGAACTCGACGACCTCGGTCAGGTCCTGCTTGGGTTCTTCCTGCCCTGCCACGTCGGCAAAGGTCACGGTCGGCTTGTCGCCCGTGAACATCTTTGCTTGGCTCTTGCCGAACGACATCGCCTGATTGTTCGAGCCCTGCGCCTGGCGCATGAAGAAGACGAAGAAGCCAATCAGCAGCAACATCGGCAGCACGACCGTAATCGCGCCGAGGATGCCGTTCCATACTGGCGGCTGATAGACCTCGATGGTCGGGATCGTTCAGGTTCGGAATTTCCTCACCCTGAACGATGCTTCCTGTAGGCGATTCTGCCGTTCCTGCGTCAAGATCTCATACATCGACTGCGACGGAATTTTTGTTGGTGACGATTGTGTTCTTTTGTCCCGCGTACACAACATCAAGCCGATCGCTGCCGTTGTATTCACCGATTTTTTCGATTTTACCCGCTCAGCGCATCCTGGACGATCTGATCGAAGCTCGGCGCCTGCACACGTCCGCTGCCATTGATGCCATACTGCACCAACAGCGCGACCGCCGCGACCAGAATGATCAGGTAGACGAAGCTGTTGCGCAGCCAACGATTGTCGCCCATCCCGCGTCCCTTTTTAGCCACTATGACCCACCTTTATGTATGAGCAATTGCTCTTAACTACGTGCATATACGTCGGGACTCAAAATACCGATGAACGGTAGATTTCGATACCGTTCGGCGTAATCTAACCCATAACCGACAACAAACTCATTGGGAATGTCGAATCCAGATGTAGTCGATCGTCACGTCGGCTTCACGGCGTTCCGGCTTGTTGAGAAACGCCAGAATCTTGAGGCTCGCCGGGGAGCGCCGCTCCAGACTCGACCGAATGTACGCCAGTGTCAGGCCAGAATCGACAATATCCTCGACGATCAACACATGCCGCCCGCCGATATCGGCATCCAGATCCTTCAACACGCGCACCACACCGCTCGTTTGCGACGATAGTCCATAGGACGATACTGCCATGAAGTCGATTGCAACGGGGCGTTCGATGGCCCGTGCCAGATCGACCATGCACATGACCGACCCTTTGAGAACGCCGACCAGCAATAAATTATCAATCGTCGCGTAATCTCGATTGATCTCACCGCGCTAGTTCGGCAATGCGTTGTTGAATCTGCTCGGCAGTCAGCAACACAGCCGTGAAGTCCTTATACATTCAGTGTCCTGCCATACATTCCAGAACGATCGCGCCGCGGCTGACCCGCATCCACACACCACCAGGAAGTTGTAATCTTCCCTGTTGTGTGTGCGCCCGCTCCATCATGCGGTCGAGATGGTCCGCGCCGAGCGCCACGTATGGCGCGATTTCGGCGACGGAGCGACGCAATAACCGACGACGTAAGGCTGCATGGAGTTCCAGAAACGGTGACTGCTCGATTGTGATGTGCTGGTCTCCGACCTTTGCCACACGATGCCACTGTGCGTCTACAAGTTCGACTAGGAATGCATCTTCCTCCGCACAAATACGTGCAGTACGCCCAAGTGTCGCGATGATATGAGAATTATACGCTTTCAGCTGAGGAATAATGTGACCCCGCACACGATTTCGCAGGTATTGTGGCGACAAATTGGACGAATCGTAGCGTGGATCGAGCATATGCGCTTCACAATATGCCACAACCATCTCCCGCGACACCTGAAGCATTGGACGCACGAGCGCGGGTCCCACGGGCGGCAATGGCACGGGAGCAGCAACGCCGATCCCCTGCCACTGGTCGAACGCGAGGTGTGGTCGCATCCCCGCGAGTCCGGTCAGGCCGCTTCCCCGCAACAAGCGCATCAGGACGGTTTCAGCCTGATCGTCGGCAGTATGTGCTGTCATAACGGCGGTAGCATCCAGTTCCAGTGCCAGGTCGCGCATGGCCGCGTAGCGCAACGCCCGTGCTGCGGCTTCGACACCACCATAGGTGCTCACAAGTGGCTGTACGTTGCACGCGACAACGGTGCACGGCACGCCCCAGGAGTGCGCTTGCTGCGCCACCCAGGCTGCATCTGCGCCAGCATCAGGTCGCAGACCATGGTCGACATGCAGCACATGCAGCGCAAGCGCTTGCGCGGGCGCGAGACGATGCAGTATATGGAGCAGCGCAATGGAATCTGGACCACCCGACACGGCGACAACAAGCCGTGCGCCTGGTTGCCACATCGTGTGCGCGGCGGCGTACTCCGCGACCGCACGTACAATCGGTTCCGCCTGTTGACTACCCTGCTTCATCGTTCACTCACAGTAGGGATATCGGTGACGCACTCGGTTCCGCATGACCGTAGTTTGTTGGTGACAGGAGCGTAGGTCGTTAAACAAAACACCGACTTCGAGATGAAGTCGGTGTCTGGATTGGTGCCGGTGACTAGGATCGAACTAGTGACCTATTCATTATGAGTGAATCGCTCTAACCCCTGAGCTACACCGGCGAATTGGTAGCGGCGGATAGATTCGAACTACCGACCTTCGGGTTATGAGCCCGACGAGCTGCCACTGCTCCACGCCGCGTTAACGGCAGGAAATATACCATTGCGATCGGCAGTTGTCAACAAAAACCTCGAACCTTTTGCTGACGAGCCCCCCACGACGCACCACTAACCTCAGTAAATGATGACCTATGATGCCGCTGCAGTGCAGGTGAGCTATCCAGGTACAGCGCTGCTGTGCCCCGACGTGCCGAGGCCTCGCCGAGCCGTAAGCATCGGCTCTTGTTGAAAATGATGTGCATCGAGTATCATGCGCTCTATTCATTTACGGCATTGCTCAGCGCATGGCAGAGGTAGAGGACGTGGTGAGGACCGGAAATTGCGATTGGCTCCGGTCGAATGTTTGTATCCAGGGACTTTAGAAGGAGAATCAAGGCTATGCGGTTTTTACGCTACATGCTGATTTTCGTGCCGATCGCTGTCATTGCCGAACTATTCGTTCACAATGACATCCTCATTTTCGCCACATCCGCACTCGCGCTCATTCCATTGGCTGGCTTGCTGGGCGAGGCCACCGAAGAACTCGCCGTTCATACGGGACCACGTATCGGTGGCTTGCTCAACGCGACGCTTGGCAATGCCGCCGAATTGATCATCACCATCGTGGCGATTCGGGCGGGCAACTTTGAATTGGTGAAAGCGTCGATCACAGGCTCGATCATCGGCAACCTGCTGCTGATTATGGGCTTCGCCCTGCTGCTCGGTGGCCTACGCCATGGCGTGCAACGCTTTGACCGCGGGTTAGCAGGGATGTCCGCTTCGATGATGCTGCTCGCCGTGATCGGGTTGATGATACCGACATTATTCGAACTCATGGTTGAGATTCAGGAAGGCCGTCTCGATATCTTTAACACCGTTGTACAGGACCCTCGCCTTAACATCATTTCGCTCGGCGTCGCGGCGATCTTGATCGTGATTTACGTGCTGAGTCTGATATATCAGTTCCGAGCGACAGCGATAAAGGCACAGCAGAGGCACCGAACGAACCTGCCACGACGGCAGCGCCACAAACCGCTGGCGACGCCCACGTCGCAGGCAAGGCTCCCGTCGATGCAGCACACCATGGCAAAGGCTGGAGCATCAAGACCTCGCTCACAATACTCGCCGTAAGCACGGTGGCAATTGTGTTCATGAGTGAATTTCTCGTGGGTGTTGTCGAACCTGTCGCCGTCTCGCTTGGTGTCCGCGAACTCTTTTTGGGCATTATCGTGATCCCAATTGTCGGCAACGTCGCGGAACATCTGGTGGGTGTCCAGGCCGCGATGAAGAATCAGATGGACCTGTCGATGACGATCGCTCTTGGCTCATCGATGCAGATCGCGCTGTTCGTAGCACCGTTGCTTGTGTTCATCTCGCTGCTATTCGGCCCCGAACTTACGCTGTTCTTCTCGTTGTTCGAGGTGATGGTGTTGGGATTAAGCGTCTTGATCGCCGCGTTCATATCCGTGGACGGCGAATCGAACTGGCTCGAAGGGGCGATGCTCCTCAGCGTTTACCTGATCGCGGCGCTCGGCTTCTTTTATCTGTAATCGTTACTCGTCGTTCCGGGGCAGCGCCTCGTGGTGCGGCGTTTCGTCGTCATCAAGCGGCTGTCCCTCGTCGCCGATGGCGCGGAGCCGTCGAGCGATGCGGAGCGACACGACAACCGCAAGCACGCCCACCACAACGATCGCCACCAGCGCGACGATCACGGTGGGCGAAAGTTCACCCCGCGTGATTTGTATGGATATCATAGCAACGAGCATCGCGCTATTATACCAACGGACCATCGAGCGGCCATCCTATGACCGGAGCCAGAGCATGCGATGCTAAACGCCGATCATCTGCATACATTTCTCGCAGTCGCCGACACCGGCAGCTTCACGGCGGCAGCGGTTCAACTTGGCTTCACCCAACCGGCAGTCAGCCAGCAGATTCGTACCCTGGAAACCCAGCTATCAGGTACGCAACTGTTTCGGCGGGTCGGGCAACGTATGCGCCTCACCAACGCGGGCGAGGAATTGTTGACCTACGCCCGCGAAATCGTCGCGCTCGCCGACCGCGCCGAGCGGCATATGCTTGGACTGCAAGGCCAGGTTACAGGACATATCGGGTTTGCCTGTGCGCCTTCCACGGGTGAACGCTTGCTACCGACGTTACTGGCAGCCTTTCGCGGCGTTCACCAGGCCGTGCAATTCACGGTCGAAGTTGGACCAAGCAATAGCATCCTCAACTGGCTGACCGAACGGGTTGTCGAAGGCGTCATCGTGGACGAGCATCCGCGACGACGTTCGCTGGACGTGCTGCCACTGGGCTACGAAACAATCGTGTGTCTCGCGGCGCGTGGTCACAGGCTGATCCAGAGAGAGGCTCCGAGCGTCGCCGACCTCCGGGCCGTGCCGCTCATCGTTCCACAGCGTGGCACCATGCTTCGTCGCGCAATCGAGGACCTCCTTCGGCGGCGTATCGGCGCGACGACCGACCTGGAGATCGCCCTGGAAACGGATTCAACCACGCTAGCAGCACAGGCCGCCGCCGATGGCCTTGGGATCGCCTTTCTGCCACACCATCGTGTGCCACGCACCCGTGATGTTGGCATCGTACCGGTGAGCGGATTGGAACTCGAACAATCATGGTTCCTTGTTCGGCGGCGAGGCGGTGAGCATGACAGCGTAATGGATAAGTTTTGGAACTTTGCCAGCAGCGCGGACGGACGTAAACTGCTTCAACGCTTAGGCCTCAAAACGCCACGTCCTAACACCGGACGTGGCGCACAAGACGCAACGGATGAGTCTAAATGACGACCGTCGGCAAAACATTGCAGGAAGCGACCGAACGGCTGCGTGCCGTTTCGCCAACAGCGCGACTCGACGCCGAGCTACTCCTGGCGCATGTCCTGGGTTCCAGTCGCACACAGTTGATCGCTGCCCTGCGCGATCCACTGGATGCCATAGCCGCCGCCCGCTATGCCGCTCTGATCGCACAGCGTGCACACTTAGAGCCAGTCGCCTACCTTACGGGCGAGCGCGAATTTTATGGATTACCATTCGCGGTTGATCCACGGGTGCTGGTGCCACGCCCCGAAACGGAATTGCTGGTCGATATAGCTCTCCATAAGGCTGCTCGCTACGGGCAACAGCCGATGCGAATCGCCGATATTGGTACGGGCAGCGGTGCCATCGCCGTCGCTGTCGCCCATCATCTGCCGCACGCACTGGTGTATGCCGTCGATATTTCGACAGATGCGCTGGATGTAGCATCCGTCAACGTGCGACGGCACGGCCTTTCGGAGCGTATAACGCTGCTCCATGGAGACAAGTTAGCGGCGCTGCCTGCGCCCGTCGATCTGCTGCTGTCCAATCCCCCCTATACAATCCTCGCCGAGGTAGACGCTAACGTGCGACAATACGAGCCGCACCTGGCGCTCGATGGTGGCGGCGCGGACGGACTGGCGGTAATCCGCGACCTGCTGCACGACGCACCACGCTACGTCACAGGAACGATGTTGATCGAACTCGGGGCATGGCAAGGCATGGCAGCGATGCATGTAGCGCAGACTGCGTTCCCAGCCGCGACGGTCATGCTCCACCGCGACCTCGCCGGACATGATCGCATTCTTGAAATCGATCTGTTGTAAGGTCACACAGCAATGTGCAGGTTGCCCTGACATGCAACAGCGCCCGTTGTCGCGATTTCTGTAACACTCGCTTAAGACTTCCGCACGATACAACAACGCCTGGATTTGGTATGCTTCATTTAATCCAGGTTTGCCAACCAGAAGCACACGGGCCGCAGCCATTCGTGTCAGAACAGGAACATCTGAGTTCGCGACTCCACATGATACCGATACGTGGAACCGGATTCATCTCGACACAGCGACTGGACCTAAAAGGCGAAGGTCACACACTATGCAGTACGATAAGCGGCACCACCGTTATGTATCATAGGTATAAGGCAGCATCATGCGGCTCGAAGGGCTGATCGGTCAATATCTCGGTCGCTATAAGATCGAGGCGCTGATCGGACGCGGCGGCATGGCAGCAGTCTACCGGGCGTTCGATCCGGCGTTGCAACGCAACGTCGCGCTCAAAGTGCTGTACCCTCAATACCTCGCCGATCCCAGCCTCGTCGAACGTTTCCGGCGCGAGGCGATCACCGCGGCATCACTCGACCATCCATATATTGCCCCGATTTATGACGTTGGCGAAGTCGACGGTCTCGTCTACCTGGCGATGAAACTGTTGCCAGGGCCATCACTCGCCGAATTGTTGCAGCGCGAAGGACGCATGCCGATATCGAGAGTGGCGATTCTCATCTCGGAGGTCGCGTCAGCACTCGAAGAAGCCCACGCACACGGCATCGTTCACCGCGACATCAAGCCGGGCAACGTGTTATTCGACGCACGTGGTCGCGCGATGCTCACCGACTTCGGTATCGCCAAATCGCTCGAATCCTCATCACTGACTGAATCGAGCGTGATCGTCGGCACGCCCGACTACATTGCTCCCGAGCAGATCGACCCACACCTCGCCCCATCAGGACACATCGATGGGCGCGCTGACATTTATGCGCTCGGAGCGATGGTCTATCGTGCGATCACCGGACGCAGGCCGTTCGATGGATCGGCACAAACGGTGTTACTGGCGCACTTGCAACAGGAACCACCACCTCCCTCGTCGATCGTGCCGGAGCTTCCACCAGCCATCGACGCCGTCGTCGGGCGTGCATTGGCGAAGCATCCCGATGACCGCTACACCTCGGCGGGCGAGTTCGCCCGCGACTTTGCCGCCGCGACGGGCGAAACCACCGAGGTCGGTATCATCGTTCCACCGATAGCACAGCGCAATGACATCAATACGCGTACGACCACGCAGGTGATGTCCGCGCCAGTTCGCGACACGCGGTCCGTGCGCCAACGTTCCCGACTTTACACGGCGCTCGGCGTGCTTGCAGCCGTTGTAGTGCTGGTGAGCGTCGCGCTGTTCGCCAATGCGAGAACACCCGCTGCTGTGACAGGCACCGATGTGCTGGCGGCTGAATCGACACCGGAAGCAACGACGCCGGTCGCGCAGGACACGCCAACATCAACTTTTGGTAGTACGACGTGCTAGTACCACTACATCGACCGCCACGACAACGCCCACAACAACCTTCGTTCCAACATCGACTGTCGAACCAACGGAATTACCCGCGGCAACCGCGCCACCACGCGCATCCCGTCCAGCCGCGACAACCCGTCCAGCCGCGACAGTACGCTCGGAACCAACCCAGACGCGCAGCACGCTAACATCCACGCCCCTACGCACGCCGAGCGCCATACCGCAAACCCCGACACCGACTGAACCGCCCGAAGTAACCGAAGTACCTACGACTACGCTGCCGACACCGACCGACACACCTGAACCACCGACACCTACCGATACGCCCGAACCGCCGACACCTACCGATACGCCCGAACCGACGGCGACAGAACCGCCTCGCCCGACCATCGAGCCGGAACTACCCCCAACGGACACACCCGCTTTCTCTGCCTGTCCCGCACCGCTCGATGGCAGCTTTCGGGGCGCTGTGGCGCAGCAATCAGCGTATTCAGGACGATCTCGGCTGTCCGACACGCGAAGAAGCCAGCGGTGCAGCGGCTGAGCAAATCTTCGAGAATGGCACGATGTATTGGTGGAGCGGCAACCAGCAGATTTATGTGCTGGTGCCAGGGGTTGGCTGGAACCAGTATGCGAACTCCTATCGCGACGGCGAGAACCTGGGCGCTCCCTTGTCGCCGCCTCATGGGCATGTTCGCCCCCGAACTTGGATTTGGCAAAATCTGGCGCACGACGCCAGCCATCGAAAACACACTCGGTTGGGCGCAAGCGCCGGAAGTGGCACTCGACAGGTGTCTACCAGCGATTCCTGCGTGGCATCATGCTTTATAGCGGGAACGCCAACGGGCATGGTCCACAGATTTATGTGTTGTTCAACGATGGTAGTTTCGAGATCTACCCTGCCTCATTCAACGACGGCTGAGCGGCGGGCATCACCAACAATCGCCACGGTCGTGCGACATCGTCGGGACGGCCCTTGACGCCCACACGCGGTCCGGAGACGACCGCATGATCCGGGATATCTACACCCCTGGCAAGAAACACTGGACTCGCTGCATCACAAAGATCGATGTTGTTGCACGAACGGTCAATGCCGAGCGCCATACAAAGGCGTCCGGGTCCGTTGGCAAGCAGACGCGGCTTGACCGCGCCGCGATGTTCGTGCATGCGTTCGACGCCAAGCTCTGGTACCACTGCCCGAACAAGCACCGCGCCTACACCGTCAGCGGGATGGGCGACGACGTTGAAGCACGAGTACATGCCGTAGATCAGATATACGTATGCGTCGTCCGACTGGGCCAAACATGCCCACAGCGCGTGGTGTTGGGCCACGAAACGCATGTGATGTCGAATCGTCCGCGCCACCGTATGCCTCGGCTTCGACGATGCGCCCGACGAGATATTCATCGCCAATACGTCGCACCAGCCGTTGTCCGAGTAACTTGCGGGTTACTGCGCAGCGTTTCATTTTCAAAGAATTGTGGCGGTAATACATCGAATGTAGCGTTCATGCTACTATTTTAGCCATAATCGGCGTCGCGGCGGTAAGACACCGCCACGATATCTTGCCGGAGTGGTAGCAGAGGCGTTTATAACGCAATT
Organism: uncultured Chloroflexia bacterium; assembly: GCA_963790835.1. Classification (GTDB taxonomy): domain Bacteria; phylum Chloroflexota; class Chloroflexia; order Chloroflexales; family Kallotenuaceae; genus JBBSGA01. The sequence continues at coordinate 713,588 of CAWBPU010000001.1, read as the reverse complement.
GGCATAGGAAATGCTAACCTGCCAGTACGAGCAATCATCGAGAGGAGTAGCGACACGTGCCAAAATTCGGCGATATTACTTCTGTCTGGAACACCGTCCGCGAACTTAACGTCGGAGACATCCGTGAACAAGCGGAACAGGCCGTCAGCATCATCATCATCGGCGAACAGGATGCTCGAACTCCGCTCGTCCGCGCCTTGCGCGGTCAGGCGGAGCGCTATCCGGCACGTCCTGCATCTTCTCGTCGTGACACGCTGGTGGAATATGATCTTTCGCTGTCGCGGGATCGGCAGCCGGAAATCCAACAAGGCACCTTGATTGTGCTCGTGCTGGATGGGGCGACCGTGCCATCGCAGGAGATCGAGCGCGTCGCTGACAAACTTTCGCTCGTGCCGGTGCCATTGGTCGGCGTGTGCCTTAATGCCGTGCGCCTGCCACTGATGGCGAATGGACGCGAGCCGGACCTGGGACCGATCCCGATCATCTTCACGGACGCCGCGACCAGCGAGGAGATCGCCGACGATGTGATCCCCAAGCTCACCGAGCATTTGCCGGAGGAGTACCATATCGCTACTGCACGCCAATTAGCGGGCTTCCGCGACGCGGTTTCGCGTGGCTTGATCGCCGATACATCGTTTTCCAACGCGACATTCGCGCTCACATCGTCGCTGCCGGAACTCATTCCGGTGCTTAATATCCCGCTCAACGCAGCCGACATGCTGGTGTTGACCAAGAATCAGGCGCTGATGGTCTACAAGCTTGGGCTGGCGAATGGCGCACCGCCCGATTTTCAGGCGCAGATACGCGAGATCATGCCCGTGATCGGCTCTGGCTTTTTGTGGCGGCAGATGGCACGCCAACTGATCGGCTTGATCCCCGGTTTTGGCCTGGTTCCCAAAGTTGCGGTAGCATATGGCGGCACATATGCCACTGGTCAGGCTGCCGCGTTGTGGTACAGCAAAGGCGAAGCACTGTCACCCACGCGGCTCAACCAGCTTCGTAAGCAAGCCATGGCAATAGGTGTGCAACGTGCGCGTGAACTTGTGACGCGGCGAAAGAATACCGACTCGAAAGAGCTTGCACCACGCGAATCGACCCCGCGTGTTGGACTATTGCGTCGTATTCGCCGCTTGCTTCCCGGTGGGAACAACGTTCCACCACACGATGAAACAAAGGACGAATAATCTTTATGGCGCAATTCAACATCGAGGGTGGGCATCGACTACGCGGTACCATTACTCCGGTTGGCAATAAAAACTCGGCTTTGCCTCTGCTGGCGGCCTGCCTGCTCACCGATCAGCCGCTGACCCTCGGTAATATGCCCGATATTGGCGATGTCCGAACCAAGCTCGAACTCTTGGTTCAACTCGGCGTGGATGTTCAAAAGCAGGACAATGGCACCATCACCCTTGACTCCAGCAAGATTGGAGCGGACGAGCCGGACGCGCTGCTCAGTCAGCGCATTCGCACCGCGCCACTACTGATCGGGCCGTTGCTAGCACGGCGTGGATCGGTCGTGGTCAGCCGTCCAGGCGGCGACCGCATCGGCAAACGCAGCCTCCATACACACTTTCTTGCCCTCGAAGCGCTTGGCGCGCACGTCGAAACAGCGCACGGACAATATATCGTCAACTCTGATGGTCTGCGCGGTGCAGACATTCTGCTGGACGAAATGAGCGTCACCGGCACCGAACAGGCGATCATGGCAGCGGTCCTCGCCGAAGGCACGAGCCGCATCTTCAATGCCGCGTCCGAGCCACATGTGCAGGACGTATGTCGGTGTTTGCAACAGATGGGCGCACAAATCGACGGCATCGGCACCAATACCCTGACGATCGACGGCGTGCGGAGCCTCAAAGGCACTACCTACGATATCGGCCCCGACTTCATGGAAGTCGGATCGTTGATCGGCCTTGCCGCCGCCACACGTAGCGAGATCAGGATCGCCAAGGCACGTCCCGCCGAGCATCGCATCACGCGCATTATGTTCGAGCGTATTGGCGTAACCTGGCACGACGATGGCGATGATATCATCGTGCCTGCCAACCAGGAACTGCGCGTACACCCGAACTCCCACACAGTCATCCCCAAGATCGAGAGCATGCCCTGGCCTGGATTCCCGACCGACCTGCTGAGTATCGCGATCGTCGTGGCGACTCAGACCGCCGGAACCGTGTTGATCCATGAGAAGATGTTCGAGAATCGCCTGTTCTTCGTCGATCGCTTGATCGCGATGGGTGCAGGCATCGTGTTGTGCGACCCGCATCGAGCGATCATCGTCGGTCCGACCCCTCTGCATGGTGAAACGCTGGTCTCACCCGATATCCGTGCAGGCATGGCGTTACTGATCGCGGCGCTAGCCGCCGAAGGCACGAGTGTCATCCAGAACATCAATCAGATCGATCGCGGATACGAGCGCATCGAGGAGCGTCTGCGTATGCTAGGAGCTCATATCGAGCGTGTGGAGAGCTAGTCACGCGAATGCGTTTTTCGCTTTCTGAACACCAAAAGTTGCCGTACACCCTTGCGTCCGCTATAATTTATGATTGATGAGTTGGCTAGAAAGCTGAGTTGCAATTTCTGTCTTTGACACATAGCATGCTTGTGGCAATAAACCGCATTTGTCGCAATACCAGGTTCAAGGGAACGTATGGTAGCGTTCAGATGTCTGAAGCGTCCTGCTTGACGCCCATTGCTTTCTGCCAGCTACATTCATGAAGGAGCATGCTTCTTGACTAGTGAGCTGAACAGGTCCCGCACGATCCTGGTCGCCGACGACGATGAAAGCGTTCGTAGCCTTCTCCGAGATCTCTTAGAAGGCGAAGGCTACAGCGTGAGCGAGGCGAAAAGCGGCACAGAAGTGCTGACCAGCCTTGCGCGTGGCGACACGTACTCGATGGTACTCATGGACGTGCGCATGCCCGGAATCGACGGGCTGGACGTCCTCGATCGGTTGCGGAAGAACAACAACGACATTCCCGTCATCATGATTACAGCGCACGCGACCGCATCCGTCGGTATTCAGGCGATGCAGCGTGGTGCATACGATTATCTTACCAAGCCGTTTGAACTCGACGAAGTGGTGCTAAGCATCGGACGCTTGTTCGAGCATATTACGCTCGCGTCCAAGGTTCGCGAACTCGAAGAAACCAAGGGCAACCCTGCCGATACACGCGACCGCATCGTGGGACAGGGTCCCGCGATGCAGCGCATCTACAAAACCATCGGTCGTGTTGCGGCAAGCGACGCGACGGTGCTGGTAACGGGTGAAACCGGCACCGGTAAAGAACTGGTCGCGAATGTCATTCATACCAATTCGTCACGCCGCACCGGACCGTTGATCAAGGTCAACTGCGCGGCCTTACCCGACACCTTGCTTGAAAGCGAACTTTTCGGTCACGAAAAGGGTGCCTTCACCAGCGCGGTCGCGCAACGCAAAGGCCGCTTCGAGCTAGCGAATAACGGCACGATCTTCCTGGATGAAGTAGGCGAGCTTTCGCCAACCGCACAACGCAAGCTCTTGCGAGTGTTACAGGAAGGCGAGTTCGAGCGCGTCGGTGGCACGGCGACGGTCAAAGTCAATGTGCGAGTGATTACGGCAACCAACCGTGACCTCGAGGAAGAAGTCCACAAGAACAACTTCCGCGAGGACCTGTTCTATCGTCTCAACGTGATCACGGTCCATATGCCACCGCTGCGCGAACGCATCGAAGATATCGCGCTGCTCGTCGAGCATTTCCTCGACAAGTATCGCTACACCCCGGCGGCAGCGCCGACGCGCATTTCGGAAGAAGCCATGACCCGGCTGATCGCATATGAATGGCCCGGTAACGTGCGCCAACTTGAAAATGAGATCCAGCGGGCAGTCGTCCTATCGCAGGGCAAGGTCATTACCAGCCAGTTGCTCTCGCTCGAAACGGGACGGTCATCCAGTCAACTCGATCTGGCGGACCGCGTTCGCAAAGGCATGTCGCTGGCAGACGTGCTGCACGAAGCCGAGCATATCATGCTGGCAGAAGCGTTGCGGCAATGTGATAACGACCGCAACGAAGTCGCTCAACGCCTGGGATTGTCGCTCAGCGTCCTGCAAACAAAGCTCAAAGAATTCAACCTGGGCGATGCAGCCTGACATTACTGGTCAGCGCTATTGGATGTCTGACGTACGTTGAGGCTTCGATGCTAGCTGCATCGAAGCCTCGTTTGCGCTCGCATGAAGGCGCAGCATGCAAAGGCGAAACGATGTTCAAGGCGGACTTCACACATTTTCTGGTCGCCTTCTTCCTGTTGGCTCTACTGCTGGGGCAAGGTGGCTTCGCTCTGCTGCTGGGGCTGTTGCTGCTGGCTCTGGCGGTGGCCCATTTCTGGAGCCGCGTGATCCTGCGGAACGTGAGCTACGAGCGCACGATCCACCAGGACCGTGCCTTCGTGGGCGATGAAGTAAAGCTGGACATACGTATCCGCAATTCCAAGCTGCTGGCGGTGCCGGGGCTACGCATCCACGACGCAGTATCGGTACGGCTCGAGGTCCTCGACGCACAGGTGCTGCCCTATGCACAGGGCGGTATGCGACATACCGTGCGTTGGACGACCCTGCGACCCTACGAAGCCATCACCTGGCACATGACCGTGCGATGCCCGGAACGGGGCTATTTCGCCTTCGGTCCGGTATCGCTTGAAGCAACTGACCCGTGGGGTTTGTATACCGTCGATACGGTGATCGCGACCCGCAATGCGCTTGTGGTCTATCCGCGGCTAATCCCGCTCGAAAGCCTGGGCTTCAACCCACGTCACCCATTAGGCGATCTACGTGCCTCGCAACACCTGCTGACCGACCCCGCCCGCACGGTTGGCATTCGTGACTACCGCGTAGGCGACCCCTTCAAAACGATTCATTGGGGCGCGACCGCACGGCGCGGACAGATGCAGACCAGGGTCTATGAGCCGACGACAAGTCAGGAGATCGCCATCGCGCTCGACCTCGACACCTTCGAGCACTATTGGGAAGGTCACCAACCTGAACTTGCCGAATGGATGATCAGCGCCGCCGCTTCGATCGCGACAGCGGCTGGTAACGCACGCTGGAGCATAGGCTTGTATGCGAACTGCGCCACCGCCGACGAGGAACAGTTCATTCGCCTCGCACCAAGCCGGAGCGCAGCGCAACTCCCACTGCTGATGGAAACCCTGGCAAAACTCGTACCATATTCGATAGCACCGATGCCACAACTGCTGCGGCGACTTGGATCGACGTTGCCCTGGGGCGCGACACTCCTGGTGATTAGCTCCGTGCCGAGCGAAGCGATGCAGCATATGCTGCTGCGCCTCGCCAGAAACGGGCGACATATCGTGTGGTTGTATTGCGGTGCGATAGCCCCGCAGCCGATTCCAGGCGTGACGATTCGTCACGTCCTGCCTGATAGCCCGTGGAGCAACAGCGGCGGACGACGCACGACAGCGCGCCCCGAACCCGGTCAGGTGGTTCTTGATGTCAGGTAATCGTCGACCACGCTTCGAACCATTCAAGCTCATACAAACGCTTGTACTGGTGTTGTTTGAAACAACCGTGATCTATCTGGTCGGCATACTCCTGACGGGCGGTGAATACTCGACGCTCAGATGGTGGATCGTGGGCGTTGTCGTAGCAATGTCAGCGATAGTCACGGACTGGTTCGAGCCGATCAACGGCCAGTCGTCACACATCCGGCCTCAATCGGCGGCGATTGCCGTGCTAACGATAGGCTGGGCGGTGACATGGCATATTCGCGCCGATGGTGGCGGCTTCGCCGCCTGGCGTACGTTCCTCGACCCGGATAGCCCGCAATTCATAACAGCCTACACCGCCCTCATCGCCGCAACCGTAGGATGGTGGCGCGGCGCACAACTGCTAGACATTGGTCATTCCGATATGGTGCAGCGCTTCCGGCGCGCCATCATCGCGGTTCTACTGGCGCTTGTGGTCGTAACCGTCGCAGGGTTCGGTCAGGGTTTAACGCCGAGCATCAGCACGTCGTCGCCGAACATTCCAGCCTGGATCATCGTACTGTTGATGTTTGGCCTGTTAGGCCTGTCGATCACGCGCATTACAACGGTCAAGGGCGATGGGGGACGTGCGGCACAATGGATGTGGTTACGGTCGAGCGCTCTGAGTAGCGCCTTGATCCTGGTTGTCGGCGTTGTCGCCCTGTCGCTCGTCGCCAGTCCCGCTGGGACGCTGCTGCGCCAGGTAGCAGCGGTGGTCATCTACACCGCAGCGCTGCTGTTCAGCCCGGTCATCTGGCTCGCCGTGAGGCTCCTCGAATACCTGCGCGGTTGGCTCTTGCCACAGGCACTCGAGCCAGTCATGCCGTTGGCGACGGCAACAGCGCTGCCGGACCAGCCCACACCACAGGCGGCACTCAGCACGCCCTTTGATCTATTGGCATTCACGACACTGCTGCTGCTAGTAATTCCGGTCGTCGTGCTGCTGGTGCTGATTTACTTTGCGAACCGTCGCCGTTCTGCTCCCATCGATGGACAAAATGAGGAACGCGAATCGATCTTCTCGTGGAGAGGATTCGGCAACGATATTTCTAACGTATTGGCGTCGTTGCGGCGGCGTCGTGTGGGCGAAGGCGGACTGGGCGATGTGCTGCGGAGCATGGTCGGCCAGGATCCAGCGACGCGGATCCGCCGCCGCTACGTGCAGATGTTATTACGTGGTGAGGCCGCCGAAAAGCGACGACGGTCGGACGAAACCCCTCGCGAGTTCGCGCCCGCGCTCGACAGCATAGCGCGGGATCATACGTCGCTCCGAACCCTGACGGAAGCATATGAACGGGCACGCTACGCGCCCGATTCCGTAGATCAGGCAGTGGCGGAGCGTGCTGACCGTGCGTGGCAAACCCTCAGTGACGATGCGGAGAAATCGGATTAATTGCCCAGGCGGAACCACGATGCCAACCACTGCTCGATATCCAGTGATAGGCGCGCCGCCGAGCCTGTCGATGCCTGTTGGGTGAACCAGGCCAACTGACCGTTCGCCAACAATACCCCGACGACGCAGATCATCAAGCCACTGACGATCTGCGTCGTATGTAAATGCAGCGTGCGGCTACCGACGTTCACACTGAAGCCTTTGCCGCGCAGCCACGCCGGAGCGCGGGAGCCACCCAGGTTGCCAAAGAACGTCGCGATTAACGTCAGGGGTGTCGCGAGGCCGAGCGCATAGATAAACGCCAGCATCGCGCCGCTCAGCACCGAAAGGCCAGTTGTCGAAAGCGCGGTCAGGATCGCGCCCAGGATCGGACCAACACACGCACTCCAACCGAAAGCGAAGGTCAGGCCATACAGATAGGTGCCAGCCAATGTCGCCGCAGGTCGTTCAGTCACCTGCATGCCGGTGAAGCCCTTGCCAAACAACAACATGATGCCAAAGCCGACGATCACGATGCCGCCGATACGCGTCACGAGGTCACGATATGGGAAGATCAGCGCACCCAGCGCGGTCACACTGGCACCCAGCACGACCATCGTCGTCGCCAGTCCCAGGAAGAACGCAATTGACATCGCGACCACGCGCTGGCGCTTGGCGCCGAAGGTGAACGAGAAGTAGGCCGGAAGGATTGGCAAACAGCACGGCGAAATCAGGCTGAAGATACCGGCGAGATAGGCTGGAACAGCCAACGCGATGAACGCGCCCAGGCTGCTTTGCATGCCGAGCGCTGGTTGGAGCCGCGTTCCGTTGCTGGAGGGAATCAGCAACCCGACAATCAGTGCCACCGCCAATGCACCGACGATCAGCGCGAGCAGCTTACGAGAAGTACCACGTCGAGGTGTTGTCACAGAACTCATATACCATCCCATCCAATGATGCGGGGTTATGCTAGTGTTACGTTCTGTGTATTCTAACGGATTGCCGCCGACCATGTGCCGCTTCAGTGTCACGCTTCCATTGGCGATACTTCGTACACGAAGCCCGGGCCTCCTGTAACCATTCCACCATCCACATCCACACACAGGCCGTCGGCGTATACATATGCCTCGGTGATATCCTCCGCGGCTCTATCGATCATCTTCCAGATCGGCGTGTGTCCATGCACGATCTGCCGTCCTCCGAACGTCCGCAGCATACTCCTGGCTCGCTGATCGCCGCCTGTATCGGTAAAGGCAAAGCGCTGGCTAAATTGGTCTAGCAGGCGATCCCACGCGGTCTCGGTCGGCTCGTGCATCAGGCTATGAATCGCCGTGTTGACTTCTTCCACCGAGCGACCATACTCCGCGTAAAACATCGCATCGGCGTGCATGTACAACTGGTCATGCTCCAACACCATCGCGGGCAAATTGGCGAGCCATGCGATATGGTCGGGCGTCAGCCGCTGCATGTCGGCGGCAATGCCGCCATTGTGGAGCCAGTCGTCGTGGAAATTACCCGCCGGACCACCAGCGGGGCGGTGGCGAAAGTAATACGCCGATAGTATCAACATATCATGGTTCCCCATGATCGCCCGCACACGCCCACCCGTCATTGGAGCCTCGCGTTCGAGACGCATCACCAGATCGACCGTGCCGACACCATCCGGTCCCCGGTCGAAGAAATCGCCGATGAAGATCAGCAGTGCATCACCACCGCTCCACCGCTCCAGCGTGTCAATCAACCCGGCACCACGCAACAATGTAATAGTCTGGTCACGTTGACCATGAATATCGCCGACAACATAGGTTTTCATGGATCTCCTTTCCGCATCACCACCCGTTGAGCAGCAACGCACGACAGGTATATCTGTATGGCTGCCCTCTCATTCACCATTACTATCCCCCGTATAATAGCCACATCAAGGAGCCAAATGTGCCTATCACTGCTCTCGTTTTGTTGGTCGTCGCGGGAATCGGACATACAGGATGGAATCTATTACTCAAGCGAGCAGGTGAGAAGCGTATCTTTACATGGTGGTCGTTGGTCGTCGGCTCAGTATGTTTGTTACCCCTACTCTTTTTCTATCCCACAATCCCACCTCAGGTTTGGGGCTATGTCATCGCGAGTGGGATAGCGGAAGCCGCATATTTTATCGCACTCGTCTGGGCATATCAGCAAGGCGACTTTTCTTTAGTCTATCCGCTCGCACGTGGAGCAGCCCCGGCCCTGCTCGCACTCTGGGCGATCCTGTTCCTGGGCGAGCGACTGCAACCCGCCGGCGCAATAGGGCTGGCATTCGTCCTGGCGGGCATCGTCCTCGTCGGCGGTACGACATTGTGGCAGCGGCGCTCTCAGACCGTCAGCCCACGTGGGTTGCGGGCTGCGGCGCTGGTTGCAGTGTTCATCTCCATGTATTCGGCGATAGACGCCGCTGCTATTCGCCTGATCCACCCACTGCCGTATTCTGCCTTGATCGGGGTCGCCACCGCGGTATTCGTCGCGCCTTTCGTGCTGTTGCGCTATCCCGCAACACTCATCAAAGCTGAATGGCACATGAACTGGCGACGCATCTGCATCGTCGGCATCGCCAGCGCCCTGACCTACCTGCTGGTGTTGCAAGCCTACGCGTTGTCACGCGCCAGCTACGTCGGTGCAGTCCGCGAGATCAGCATCGTCTTCGCCGCGTTGATCGGCTGGCTGTGGCTTGGCGAATCGTTTGGTCCCGTTCGCATCGTCGGCGCGGTTTCAATCTTCTGTGGCATCCTGGTAATCGCGCTGGCTGGCTAAGTTGTATGCGGCACATGACTTGCAGTGCATCAGGCTTCAAAGACATCCAAAGGGGAAGAACAGCATGCCACAGTCTTTCACCGCCGGAACAGCAGGTCTGGCGAATATCACAACGGCATCACGGCGCGTTCTGGTGACCGGGGCGGCAGGGAATATCGGCTCGTTTTTCGCTGAACATACCCACAACCGCTATGACCTGCGGCTGATGGTGCAAGAGATGGACGACGATGCACGCGCTTTGCAAGCGTACGGCGAGGTGGTAGTCGGTGACCTTGGAGACCTGGAAACATTGAAAGATCTGTGTGCGGGCATCGACACGGTCCTCCACCTCGCCGCCGACCCCAGTCCGAGCGCGACCTGGGAATCGCTGTTACCAAACAACATCATTGGAACCTATCACGCCTTCGTCGCCGCCAAGGCTGCCGGATGTCGCCGGGTGATCTATGCGTCGTCGATCCATGCAGTTTCCGGCTACCCGTCCGATGTGCAGGTGAAAACCAGCGAGCCAGTCAACCCTGGCGATATGTATGGCGTCACCAAGTGTTTCGGTGAAGCCCTGGGTCGGTACATGGCGGAACAGGAAGGCTTGTCGGTCCTGGCGATTCGCATCGGCGGCTTTCAACCGTTGAGCAAGGCCGCTGAACCAGACAGCGTAGCAATGCTCGACGCCTTCGTTTCCAAGCGCGACCTTAATCAGTTGATCCAGCGCTGCATCGACGCCGATACCATCAGGTTCGCGATCGTGCATGGCGTTAGCGATAACCGCTTTAAACGTCTCGATATTTCAGATGCCCGTCAATTGCTTGGTTACAGTCCCGAAGACGATCTGACCGACCTGAACCCGCGCCTCAAGGACCTTGACTTTAGTGGAACGGTGAGTGCACATAGTATGGCGGACGATGGACAGGAGTCAGGATTGCGCGACGACCTTTGAGCGCGAGCGATCATGCGATCCGCATTTTCCTGTAAAATAGAAGGTCTTGATTGGCAAGGCCCGGGGCGCGTACCGCCGTCCTGGAAGTTTGGTTTTCAGCATGTTGTTGCTGGATACTGAGGAGTGGGTGGATGACATATGATGTACAGTCGTACGACACACCTCGTCGTTCCTCGCGCTGGCGAGATCGTGGCGGTCTTCTAGGACTGATCGGGCCTGGCGCGGGATGGATCGCGCTTTTTTTTCTCCTGCCGTTCGCGATCATTGCGATCTATAGTTTTCTCCAACGAACATCCACGGGCGACATCGCCTGGACATTCACCCTCGACAACTATGTAAAGTTGTTCGGCGACCCACTGTATCTCCGCATTTTCTGGCGATCCTTGTGGATCGCAGCCGTCACGACAGGGCTCTGCCTCATCCTGGGTTATCCACTGGCGTATTTCATCGCACGTCAATCTGAACGCTGGCGCACGCTGCTGGTCTTCGCGATCATGATCCCATTCTGGACAAACTTTCTGGTGCGTATCTATGCGTGGCGCTTTTTGCTCAATAACACGGGCTTGATTAATTCGATGCTCGAAAGCATGGGCCTCCCAACCGTGGCGTTGATCAACTCGACGACCGCCGTACTGATCGGCCTTGTCTACGGTGAGTTGCCGTTTATGGTGCTGCCGTTGTACGCGGCGCTGGAACGGGTCGACTGGACGCTCACCGAGGCGGCACAGGACCTATATGCCAGTCGCGCTGCGACCTTTTGGCGCGTCCTGTTGCCGTTGACCATGCCCGGCATCGCTGCCGGTTCGGTGCTCGTGTTCGTTCCTACCGCCGGATCATTCGTGGTACCCCAATTGTTGGGTGGCTCGAAGGTGGCGATGCTCGGCAACGTACTGGAGCGTCAGTTTCTTTCGGCGCAAAATCAGCCCTTCGGCGCGGCGATCGCCATGGTCTTTATGATCGTGCTGACGGTTCTCATCCTACTCTACTTTCGCGCCACACCGGAGAACGACCGATGAACAGCGCCCCAAAGCCTCTCGCCGGTGAGCGTCTCAGTACACTCACCGGACGATCCCGCACGGTACTCAAAACACCAAAACCCACGCGCTGGGCCTCACGTCTGCTAGCGGTTAACGCGGGATGGTCATATATCTTTTTGTATGCACCGATTCTGGTGTTGATCTTGTTTTCGTTCAATCAATCGCGTTTCAACGCTCGATGGACAGGTTGGACGCTCGATTGGTATCGGCAAATGTTCCGCGACGCACGCATTGCTGACGCCTTCCGCACGAGCATGGTGATCGCTATCGTATCCACTATTGTAGCGACGGTCCTGGGAACGATGCTCGCGCTGGCGTTCGAGCGCTACCGCTTTCGTGGACGCACGTCGCTCGACGCCATGGTATACCTGCCGATTATCGTGCCGGACATCGTGATGGCGGTGTCATTACTGGCGTTCTTCTCGTTGGCCTTTCGGCTGATCAACGCTGTCACTGGCATGAGCATGCGTACCGGCCTGGGAACGGTGATCATCGCGCACATCGCCTTCAACATCTCGTTTGTAACAGTTGTCGTGCGGGCAAGTCTGCGGGCCTTTGATCGACAACTCGAAGAAGCAGCACAAGACCTGGGAGCGAATCCGTGGATCACGTTTCGTCGCATCACCTTGCCGCTGATCATGCCGGGAATCCTGGGCGGTGCTTTGATCGCCTTCACGCTATCCTTGGATGATTTCGTGGTTACATTCTTCACGAGCGGTCCCGGCGTCAATACCCTGACACTTGAGGTGTATAGCCGAGTCCGTCGTTCGATCACCCCGGAGATCAACGCACTTTCGACGATCATGTTTCTCGCATCCGTAGCGCTCGTCGCAGCCTCGTTACTTCTTCAACGCCGCCAGCGCTAGCCAGAGTCGGGTAGCCTCCGGCATCGTTCAGCAATGGCGCTTCATATTCGTGGGAGTTTAGAATGATCAACCGTTCGTTCGCCTGTTTCCTTTTGTTCGCACTCGTCGCCTGTGGCAACACGGCGACGACGTCGACCACACCCGCCGCCACCGGCGACACCCCGACGACCGACGACGCACCCGCCGCGCAGGAAACCACTGCAGCCACTACCGCAGATGAAACCACGGCAACCGCTGCTGGCGGCACCTGGGATTGTGGCGACACCAGCAAACTCGGCGACAGCCTCCATATTTTTAGCTGGGCAGATTACATTCCTGAGGAAGACGACAACAACATCCTGGCAGATTTCGAGGAAGCCTGCGGCGTCAAGGTGACGTTAGACACCTATCCTTCGAACGAAGACATGGCCGCTAAAATCAGGGCGGGCAACTCCGGCTACGATATTATCGTCCCGTCGGACTATATGGTCGACATCCTAAGAACAGAGAATCGTTTGTTGAAGCTGGATCAATCAGTGCTAACAAACCTCAAGAACCTCGACCCGAACCAGCGCGGCCTGTATTACGACCCCAATAACGAATATTCGGTACCGTACCAGTATGGGATGACCGGAATCGCCTACGATACAACCCAGGTTAGCCCTGCGCCGGATAGCTGGGCTAGCCTGTTCGACACCACCCAACTTAGCGCATATGAGAATCGAGCGAGCATGCTCGACGACGAACGTGAGGGCGTGGGTGCCGCGCTACGCTATCTAGGCTTCTCGTACAATTCTACGAACCCCGATGAACTGGCAAAAGCACAGGCGCTGCTCGAAGCCGAAAAGCCATTGCTGGCTGGTTACGATTCCGAAAACGTCCAAAACACGCTGTCGAGTGGCGAGGTCGTGATAGCCCAGGCCTGGAACGGTCAGGCGTCATTGGCGAAAGCCGAAAACCCCAACATCGCCTGGATTTTACCGAAGGAAGGCGGCGCGATCTGGCAGGACAATCTAGCCATCCCGTCCGATGCACCACAACCCTACACCGCGCACGTCTTTATCAACAACATGCTGGACGCGAGCATCGGGGCTAGAATCACCGATTATACCGGCTTCCTGACACCGAACGCCGCATCGCTGGCGCTGCTATCCGATGAAACGCGAGCGTTGCAGTTTACGCCGAGCGACGACATGCGTAAACGGCTCGAATGGATCGAGCGCAAGGGCGATTCGGCGTTGTACGGGGATGTCTGGACCGCTGTGAAGGGACAGTAGGTAGCCAGAGGCGGGGAGGCGCGCCGAACAGGTCGGGCTGCATGCAGCCACAAAGACTGGCGTTATCCTCGTTTCGGAGATATTTCGCGAGAGTGATGCGTGAGCGGCACGCATCACTCTCGTTTTATTTCAAACGTTGGAGGGTCGTTTCGAGGGTAGGGGCGTAGCGCAATGAGAAGTGCGGATTGATTTCGCGGGCGCGCTGGAGGTGTTCGCGAGCCATCGTGTGGTCGTCATTGGCATAAGCGATCATGCCAGCATGGAAATACAGCAGCGCATCCTGGGTGCCAAGCGTCAACGCTTTGTCGCTCCATTGTTGCGCCTCATCAGATTTTCCTGCCTGATACAACGCCCACGCAAGAACATCGGCACCATACAGCGTCGGACGTTTGGCATATGCGGCTCGCGCCAACGCGAGCGCGGCCTCGTGATCGGTGCCATGGTCAGCTTCAAACAACGCGAGTTCGAGATCGACATTCATGCCCGCACTCTGGTTTAACGTCTGCATCGTGCGTACAAGGTCGTATTGTTTCTGGGCTGCGGCGCTGTCGCCGCTCACCTCATATAGCTCGCCAAGCTGGATCACAAACTCCGGCAGCGGCAGCGTATTGACCAATTTTTCGTAGGCTGCAATCGCCGCCTTGACATTGCCCTGTGCTGCTTCGACGCGAGCGACACCTGCCTGAGCGTAACGATAGTCAGGATTGATCGCCAGCGCGGCCTCGTAGGCTTGCTGAGCCGTCGCAAGGTTGCCACGATTGTATTCAAGGTTGCCGAGCTGGTAGGCACTCCATAGCGTTTCTTCGCTATTAGGATTGCCCGTCTGAATGGCTTGCTTCATCGCCGCAACCGCGCCATCCACATCACCATGCAGTTCACGCTGATACGACACACGGCTATAAGAACTGATATTCGGCTTGGTATCGACCATCTGCTGGATCGTCGCAAGCGCTTTGTCATACTGACCGAGTTCGGTTTGCGCATCGCCGATCACGCCAAAGACCTCGGCACTAAAAGGATTAATTGCACGCGCCCGCTCGCCCCATTGCACAGCATCGGCAAAGTGGTGACGTGCCAACGCTAGTAATCCCTGTCCGATCAATGCATCGAATTGCTTGGGATCGCGCTTGATCGCTTCGTCCAGGGCTTGTTCCGCTTTACCATACAACATCGGGTCAGCCGTCACACGCACCCGTTGGAGATAAGCCATGCCGAGCGCCGCATAGCCGTTCGGATCGTCGGGATTCTGCCGCACGCGATCCTGCAACGCGACCAACGTATCAGCAGCACTCAGTTCGACAGGAGCACGTGCCGGACCCGTCGGAACCGACACCTGGGGTGTGCGTTCCGCCAGTGTACGGTACGCGAAGGTCGCGGCGAACACCAGTACTGCGGCAAGCAACATCAATTCAGGACTTTTTCTGGTCATGACCCGCATAACATTCTGCTCGTTGAGGAGTGACCGGTACGCTCGGGCGTACCGGTCACTCAAGGATACATGCTTCCGGCTTGTCCGCTATGCGAACGGGTCGGAAGCGACCGGCTTAGTTGTCGCGGGCACCGCCCTGGCGCATACTTTCCGGTGACACGTTCGCAACGGTGATCAAACGGAGATGGAACAGGTTGGCATGGTTGTGATCCGCGCCCTGGTGCGGCGTCGCCGCATAGGGGAAGGTGCTCAAGAAGCTTACATCGTTCTTGCTGACACCATCACGCAGAACGCCAACGAGCGCCGGGTTGAAGTCGAACTCGCCACCCGTGGTGGTGACGTTGTACGCTGCGCCCGCCACTGCCAGCAGTTCAATATCGGTCACATCATCCTGCATACGGCGTCCGTTCGGGAATCCACAGGCATCCCCACCCAGCAAACCGAGGTTGTAGTCGGGATCGGGCTTACACAGGTCGCCCTTAATGTTGGTGTTGAGCCGGAGCATTTCAGCCGGTCGCACACCTGCAGGCTGGTTGACGTTGAAATCGGCGGGCAATGTTACCGGACCACCAGCAGTCTGGATCGTGAACGGCTTGGTCGTCTTGATACCTGTCAAGAAGATCGACAGAATATCGTTACGTGGCTGCATGGGTGCGTCCGCCGTCGGGTTGGGCACGCCATAGAGTCCCTTCAGCAAACGCTGAAGTTCGGGATCCAGGACGCTCTTTTTCAGCAGGTCGGACACTTCCTGCGGGATGCGGTCGTCCTGACGGGCGAACACAACCAGATCCTGATCTGGTGTCAGCGTGTTGAACGCATCTTTGAGCGCTCGCGGAATGACGGCTTCATTGACCAGTGGCATACCCAGGCGAGATACCTGTACGTCATCGCCGCTCTGGACATTCAAGCCCGATGCGCCGTTGAAGAACACATCAGCGATCGTATTCAGCACGCGGGTTTTCTTGCGGCTTGCGCTGGACCAAACGCCGATGACGGGATCGCTGCTGCTCGGTGCAAGCAACTGTGAGATTGGCACCTGAAGCGCGATAGTATGGACGTTGTAGCCTGCCAGTCCATCGACGCCGGTGCGAGGCGAGCCACTCGCGTAGCCAACCGGGGCCGGTTGTGGGCGCAGTGTCAACAGGTCAAAGACCGAACCGAGGTCGACGAAGAAGGAGTCGTCACGGGGTCCAGCGAACACATTGATCGTGTCGCCCGTGCCAATGGTCCTGATCGCCTGGCTTGCCAGCGCCGGATAATTCGGCGTCGACTTCGGACCAATGTTCACTGGCGGCACCGGAAGGTTCGCGCCGATGATCTGCGACTGTGGTGTCGCGTTGCCATACTGTGTAACACGAGTCACCGAATAGGTTTGACGGAAGTTCAGGTCCGGGTCATTCAATGAAGTGACTGGGCCAGTGTTATACAAGAAGGTTGCGCCATTACGCAGACTGCTTGTGAAACGGAACTCATACTTAATGTGGCTCTTGGCATCGCCAACGTTATCGACGTTGATCGTATACACGGCGTTTTCATCGAACCAGTACCAGTTCGGGCCGCCCTCGGGGAACTGAAATGGAATGAAGTTCGCCAACAATGTTACGGTGTTAGGGCGATCCGGGCTGACAAACGCATACGTGTCCGTGTTATCAACATACGGGTCCGCTGCGATCAATGGTGCTTCACGGTGACTCGACGCGGTCGCCTGATTCGGTGCTTGACCGACCATAAATGCTGCGAGCAGCACCACGGGTGTCAGCAAAAACGACAGGCGGCGGGTAGTTCTACGGGCTTGACTCATTGGTCATTCCTTACTTTGGGTATGTATTGTTGCCAGTTCAACCGTCGACGAGCAATTCTTGAGAGGCATGGACTTCCAGTTACACCTCCTTTCCCCGTGATGAATGTCACATCGCTATCGCAGAGGCCGGGAAAACATCACTCACCATCTCCAGAGCCCTGCTTCCACTAACGATCTGCCAGTGATAACAATTCCGGCAATGGTAACGAAGGCAGCACTCGCCACTGGAATCACACGCGCTGTCCATCCGCCGAGCGGACGATTACCCATTCGCTGAATCCAGCGTGTGCCATATACAAAAAGCAGCCCGATGCCGGTCAGCGCTCCCGCTAACCCGACGCTAAAGGCCACGATAAGTAACAAACCAAAACCGACCCTACCAAGCGCGATGGCACTCAACATCACCACCAGCGCGGATGGACACGGTAACAAACCACCGGAGACGCCAAGCAGTAGCAGGCTTTTCCAGGTGACACGACCGTTCCGCGTGCGCGGCATATGTGTATGTGTGTCGGGACCATGCTCGTGAATCAGGCCAAAAGCCTGTTGATGTGCCTGGTCATCGCTCGCGGTCGCACCGCTGTACGGAGCGCGCAATGCTTGCACACGTTGCACGCCCAATGTCACGCCCATCACCACGACAAGCAGACCCGACAGAACACCAAGCCAGGGATAGAGTTGTTCGGGGAGAATGTATCGCGACGCATACAGCGTAATCAGGCCGAGGGAGAACACGCCAAGCGTATGCGTGATCGTGACTGTCAGCCCCAGGAAAAAGGCATGACGCGCCGTACCGCGCGAACCTACGAGATACCCCGCGACGATGGCTTTGCCGTGTCCCGGCGAAAGCGCATGGACCGCGCCCAGGCCGATGGCGAGTATGACCGCCACGACCATGAACCATGGTCCGATCTCATCGGAAGCAATCAAAGATGACAGCCTATCGGTGCCACGTCCCGCAGCGGTTCCTGCAACCGCGCTCGTTGTGTTCGCTTGAACATCGGTCACGGGCGCACCTACAAAGGTGATCTGCGCGGTGCGTTGATCGGGCGGACTTTGTAGCATATCTTCCGGATAGGTTCGCAGGGCGTTGGTGCGGTCCTCAGCAGATGCATCGGTTTGTGCGATACGCACGCCCTTCCCGCCAGCCACCACGATCTCGCGCCAGCCCAGCCGATCGTCGAAGTTCGTGTCCTCATAGGCGATCTGGTGCTGTTCGCCCAGCGCAACCGATGGCACGGTCGCCGCAAGGTGGAGCTCGATACGAGTCGTCGGCAAACCGCCTTGCCCTTCCAAAAATTGGACGGTTTGCTTCGCCACATCGAGTGTCGTCGGTCGTCCATCGACGTTCAATCGCAGATGGGCGACGAGCGACGGCACAACACTATTCAGATAGTCCGTCTGCGCTGTACCTTGCGGCATGGTCGCGCCGAACTCCTGAAACGTCGGGATTTCAGCCTTGTCCACCACATAGATGATGCCAATACTGTCACGTTGAACGGAGATGCTGCTGAAAAGGTTGACAGTGAAATTACCAAGAGGATGAGCGGCTGCCGAAGGTGTGTATACGAGTGAGAACACCAGCATAATCATTACGCCCAGTGCTAGCACACGCAGTTGTGTCAGGCATCGCAGCCGATTGTTCATATCATCTCCGAATTTTGGTGGGCAAGGAAATCGTCTCGTAGTCGGCTGCTCTGCATCCTTGCAGTTCTTCAACTAGTTCTTCGATCTTTTTGGTAGGTTTGGATCTCTTTAATCAGAGCACCGGCACAGACTCATGCAAGCCGAAACAATGAAGATGTATATGGGCATTATGGGTATTCACGTGGAGATGCAAGAATTGTTCCATGATTGACAGGCATGCTACATATGTCTGATCATCGAAGGATAATGATTATGGCTCAACCTAGCGTTCGTCTACGTGTCGCGATTATCGGGACTGCAGCACGGGCAAGCTACATGTACGGACCAATCATCGCCGCGCTTCCCGAACTCGAACTGGTGGCAGTATGGGGTCGAAGCGAGGCGTCCGCGCAACGAACGGGCGCGAACCTCGGCGTTCCTGCATATACCGATCTCAATCGCCTGATCCGCGAAACCGCCCCCGACATCGGCGTAATCGCGGTCACATATGCCGCCAACGGCGAAGTCGGCTTGATGGCGGTCGAACATGGCTTACATGTGCTCCTGGAAACGCCAATCGCGCACAATCTTGACGACGCCGACGCGATCATTGCGGCCGCACAGCAACGTGGCCTCAAGATCGAGGTTGCCGAACAGTTTCATCGCCGTCCGCTCGAACAGATCAAGCTGAAACTTATCAATAGCGGCATCTTTGGGCGCATCTACAGTTCTTTCAACGACTTCGCGGGTCACGGCTACCATGGCATGAGTGTCATGCGGAGCTACCTCGGCTTCAGCGACAGGCCAACCCGGGTCAGCGGAATCGTGCGCGACTACCAGCTTGCGGCGGCGCGTTCGCCCGGTTCGGACGAGATGAAGGCCCGCCAGGAAAACCAGGAACATGGCATCGTCGAATGGGCGGACGGGCGTGTTGGCATCTTCCACTGGACCAACGTCGGCTATGATTCACCGTTGCGCTGGTGGCGGTCGAGCCGCTTTCTCGCCGAAAAGGGCATGGGGATCACGGTCGGCATGGGACTGGACGTACAGGAACAGTTGACGCACCTGACCGCCAGCGGCGGCGCGCCACATCTGATCACACTGGAACGACGCTGGGAACGCGTCGACGGTGGTGCATTGTCGTCGATGGTCGCCCACACAGGCGACCCCGATCTGCCGGAGGTGCGCTGGGATAATCCGTTTCGCCCAAAACAGCAGGGACATGGACCACAATGGCACGACGACGAGATCGGCGTAGCCGGGTGCCTGATGAGTCTGGTCGATGCTGTTCGGAATGGCACCGAGCCGTCGTATGGTCCTTATCAGGCACGGCTTGACCAGGAATTGATCCTGGCATTGCGCGAATCATCCGCGAACGGCGGTGCACCTGTCGAGCTCCCCACAGACGTGCCACTGTAACCGTATCGAACACAAGGAAAGGGATGATGAGCTTTTGAGCTTCATCATCCCTTTCCTTGTATCAGTCATTCGCCCTGGTTTATAAGCTTCGGGGTCGGCGATCGGTCGGTTGAGATCAGGTTCCTACCACGGCTTCAACATCTGGTCGCAGTTCGTCCACGGTGATGCCGCCTTCATAGCGATTGAGGATCGTACCATCCGCACCGACCAGGAACAGCCATGGCTCAGTGAGTAAACCCCATTCGCGCATCGCTCCCACGAAACGCAACTGCTCGAAAGGGTATTGGTACACTTCGACATGCACCGTGTTAATCTTCACTCCAAACGTATCGGCGAGGCTGCTCAAGACATCGACGCCGGGACCGCACACCTGCGTCTGGCAAAACCCCGGCGTTGCGAACAGGATCAAGCTAGGCTTGCCGCTTGTCACTGCCTGATCGACCGAAAGCTCGTACAGCCGCGGATCAGGCTTGGTCGACGACGAGATCGTTTTCAGGTCTTTGACCTGTGCGCTGGTGGGCGTGGACGTGCGGGGTGCCGTCGTCCCGATCATCGCCGCGCTGCCACGCTCGCGCACAGTAACGCCCAGGCGTTGCGTCGTGGCGGGATGTCCGGCTCGTTGCGCTTCGACTTCCAGCCCCCATTGTCCGGCACGGTCGAAAGTCGGATGTACGATAAATGTTCCGCGCTGGCCTAAGCCTTCGCCGTAAAAGCGTGCCGCTTCTTCGCCTACCAGCATCGCCTGTTCTCCTTCGATGCGATAGAACCGCGTCTTGACCTGTGTTTGTGCGGCGTCCGCGATTGGCACATTGTTTTCGAGTATTCCAAGGGCAACACGGTTTGGTCCGACGACGAATTCGGACGTCGCAAGAACAACCTGGATAGCGCCGTCTGTGGTCGCATCACGTGTCAGTGTCGGCAGCGCCGCGGTGGTAGTCGTTGCGCCTGTGCTACATGCTGCAAGCAGGACGATTCCAAGTATACCTATGACAATGGTTCTCATATGATGCTCCTGATACATGCCTCCCCTGCGATGTAAGGACAACGACCCAAGGCTCCGCTATAATTATAGGAAGATTTCGTAGTGTGACAGGTTGATCATGATTTCGCGCCCCCTCGGCTTCATCGTCGTGCTGTGCTTATTGGCAGGTTGCATGTCCACATCCCGCAGCACCGAACCACCGACCATCGGCGCGACAGCACCAGCCTTCACGTTGCCAGCGCTTGACGGCTCGACGGTCGAACTCGCCGCGTTGCAGGGCAGCGTCGTGGTCGTCAATTTTTGGGCGACCTGGTGCGGTCCATGCGTGGAAGAAACGCCGCGCCTGGTGCAATGGCACGAGCAGTATAATGCCGACGGGCTACAGGTGGTCGGCGTCAATGCCCTGGTGCGCGATTCGCGGGATGCCGTCCAGGCCTTCGTGCAGGAATATGGTGTCACCTATCCGGTCGCGCTGGATAGCGAAGGTCACATCGTCGCACAATGGCTGGCGCAACAGATGCCACGTTCGTATGTCATCGACCGTACGGGCGTCGTTCGCTTCGCGCGCATCGGCGAGTTGACGCAAAAAGACTTCGACGAGCAGATCGAGCCGTTGCTGGTGCAGTAAACAACCATACACACAAACGATTTATGGGATAATACCCACACCAATTCTATGGAGAAAACATGACTACACGTCCAAACCAACCGCGCAGATCGGCAAATCGCAGCCGTGGACGCGAAGTTCAGAAGAAGCCGACAAATTTCCTGCTCTGGATTCCTGTAGCCCTTCTGGCGATCCTCATTGTCGCGGCGATCGCGATTTATCTCTATACCCGACCTGTCGCGCTTGAAGGTGTTCAAACATATTCAGACCTATCACGCGACCATGTGCAGGACGTCCAGGTATATAACCCGATCCCACCCGTCGGTGGAGCGCACAATCAAACATGGCTGAATTGTGGCATCTACGATCAGCCAGTGCCAAACGAGAACGCCGTCCATAGCATGGAACATGGCGCGGTCTGGATTACCTATCGGCCAGACCTGGCGGCTGCCGATGTAGAAACATTACGTGGATTGCTACGCGGGCATCGCTGGGGACTGTTGTCGCCCTATCCAGATATCCCTTCGCCCGTCATCGCGTCAGCCTGGGGCGTGCAGTTGCGCGTCGATAGCGCAAGCGACCCGCGCCTCGCTTCGTTCATCAAAACATACGAGAACGGGCCACAGACACCCGAGCCCGGCGCATCATGCCGCAGCACCCTGGGTTCGCCAATCGAGTAAACCACGACCTCAACATGTCGCGAAAAAAGACAGGACAGCGATGATTCGTTCATCGCTGTCCTGGCTTTATATTGTTTCACCAAACGCAATTCACGCTTACTGGACGTGACGAACGATTACCCGCCCGCGAATAAAGCCGGTTGATCGTTCGTCACGTCCAACACCTCGCGAATCGTCCCAAGTAGCGTTAGCATCGTTGTACAGCCCGGATCGATTCCTTTGTGAAATTCGAAACGCAAGCGGTGTTCGAGTTCAAAATGCATGAATGTCGCGCGCAGTCCCATACGTTCGAGCAAGAGCCCCTGGATATTCTCGGTTCCACACAGCATATAGGGACCATCGTCATCCTCCCACCCACACACCCCCATCGGAAGACCGTGCTTTTTCAGCCGCCGCTTGATCTGTACCAGAGGATCGTCTTTGGCCATATCTGGGTCTTCCGTACCGTTCGACGCCGTGATCATCGGTTGCAGTGGTCGGTCAACCGAGCCGTGAAACTGGATGAACCAGAGTGGTGCGCCAGCGCTTTGCGCGGTGTGGGCGAGGTATGCGGTCAGGGCATGAAAGACGTTCGTCGGCGTGCGCGTCACATCCGCGACAGGCGGTTTCTCGCCATTCGCATAGCGGTGTGCTCCGGCGACAATCACCGCAATCGCGCCTGGATCGTCGACGAACGCACGCACTGCAATTTCGAGCGTATAGGTATCAAAGCGCACATGGGGTGCTTGATACACCCGTTGCCGTGTGCCAGACGAACGAACCAACATGCCACCCCACCCCCGGTACGCGCGGGTGCCAGGGCGCGCACACTCGACGAACCCCGTAAGCAAGCCATCGTGATGCGGATCAGCATAGCGCACGAACTGGTATTGCAGACCAAGCGCGTTCAAGACGGAAATACATTTCTGTGCTTCCGTATAATCGTCGTCGAGAAGTGCAGCCAGGGCGTTCTCGAACTGTGCAGTGACGATCCTGCTGGTGAGCGGAACGAACGCATTGCTGTCACGAGCAGCCACACTATGACTTACTCGGTTCGCAAAGTCTGTGATGATCGTTTGTATATGTTCTTCCATGAAACTCGTCGGATCAAGCCCAGTACACGCTATGGGGGATAATGGCGTGGAACTTGGCTTATTGCCCCAGGATCGTAGCGACCCTTTCGGCGAGAACGCGGGGGGAAAAGGGTTTCGTCAAGTAACTCGTCGCTCCGGTTGCCAAGCCAGCTTCAATATCGTTGGATTGACCCTTCGCAGACACAATCAACACGGGAATGGATGCGGTCGCCACATTCGACGCCATTTCCCGCACAACATCCAGACCACTCATATGCGGCATCATGACATCAAGTACGGCAAGGTCGGGCTGTTCGGCACGAATGATCTGCAGCGCTTGCTGACCATCAACAGCCTCAAGGACCGTGTAGCCCCGGTGTCGTAAGGTGAATGCCACAAGTCGCCGGATGTCGTCCTCATCGTCTGCGACAACAATACGTATGCTCATTCCTACGTTCCTCGCATCGTCGTTCGGACGAGCATAGTAACAGGATACAGTGCGATAGCACAATATACATCACACCGTTGTTCGATCCTACCACGATTATGCCTTAATGTGATCGGGCGCGTTTGGTCCCACACGATATTCATGCAACCTCTACACCACGAACGATTACACCCCATAGTGCGAACTACTCCCAACGGCTACCTATGAAGTTCGTCAACCAGCGGCAGCGTAAAGCTAAATGTCGAACCCTCCCCAGGTGTACTTTGGACATCAATCTGTCCGCCGTGGAGTTCGATCAACGAGCGCGTGATCGTCAACCCTAGTCCTGTGCCACCTTCCTCACGAGTGGCACGATTCTGGGCGCGAAAGAACTTGGTAAACAATTTCTCTTGCTCATCATCGCTTAACCCGACCCCGGTATCGCTGACCGCGATTCGCATAGTATTCCCCTCGGTTCTTGCGCTGACACCAATCGTTCCGGCGACTGGCGTGTATTTCTGTGCATTTGAGAGCAGGTTCATCAGAATCTGCGTGATACGATCGGCATTGCCATAGACCCTGGGAAGATGCGCCGGAATGTCGGTTGTCCAGTGCTGTTGCTTCGCGGTGAACTGAGGATGCAATGAATCGCCGACCCTGTAGATGAGTGCCGCAACATCGACCGGCATATGTTCGATATCAGTGTGTCCGGCTTCGATGCGGTTGACATCCAGGAGATCACTGACAAGCGTCAATAGCCGATCCGCGCTATCTTTTACGATGTCAAGAAACTCTTGCTGCATGGGCGATAATTCACCAGCCTCGCCGTCGAGCAGCAGATCGACATAGCCACTGATCGAGGTCATTGGCGTGCGTATCTCGTGCGAAACCATGGAAACAAAATCCGACTTCATGCGGTCGATATCGCGTTCTTGTGTTACATCGCGCACCACGATCAAGCGACCGATGAATATACCTTCGCCGTTTTGAACGGGCTTGGAAAAGAGTTCCAGATCGCGCTGGACTGGCCATTGTTGAATGATGACGGCCTTACTTACACCCTCATGGTTGTCGATTACTTCTTTGATCGTGGTGAAGACCTGCTCGGAATCGGCAAACATGCGATCGAATTGGGGGCGAAGGTCGGCAAACGGGTGACCGACGAAGAGCGGCGCTACTTCTCCGAACAACTCATCAAAGCGACGATTAACTGCTTGAAGGGTTCGATCAGGCGCGACGAAGGCTATACCTTCGACCACGGAATCCAGGATCGTTCTGATCTCGCTCCGTGCCTGCTCGCTTTCATTCGCTCGTGCATGTGCTTCGTGTTCCCGTGCGAGCATCATATTACGGGCATCGACCAGCGACCGCGCCATGGCCGTGAATGCCTGCCCAGTCCGCGCTAACTCGATCGAGCCGCTTTGCGGCACAACGATGTCGTAGTTACCATTGCCAACACGGACGGCAGCAACCGCCAGGTTTTCGATAGGGCGGGCGATCCGGCGGGAAATACGAAACGTCAACGCTAGCGCCACTATCCCGACGATCACCTCGAGATAGATAGCATAACTGACGAACTGCTTGATATATTGATCTTCGGCGACCCGTGTCTGCAGAGTTCGTTCTTCCGTGTTTCGAAACACCTGAAACTCTGCCCGTATTGCATCGATACGCCGCTTACCGTTGCCGGTTCGCGCCAGCGCCTGCACATTCTGTCCGCTACGGGCGTCTTCGAGCATAATCAATGCAAAGCTTTGGTGCCACTCTTGAATCGTTTGGGCGATCCGATCAATATGAGCCTGTTGTACAGGATCATCGATCTGTGCGCTTATTTCCGCAAGCCGGGAGTCGAGCCGACTCGCAGCATTCTTATAGGGGTCCAGGAATGATTCGTTGTTGGTCAGGGCAAAGCCCCGTACACCAGATTCCATGTCGACAACCGACTTCTCGATCTCAACGGCCTGTTGCATCGTCTCATAGGAACGTTTCAACGCAGCCGACGACGTTTGGAACCGCTGGAACGCATACGCCGTCGTCAGGAGTGCCACTATGAGGACCATCAATAACAAGCCGGATGGTACCAGCATTTGATAAAATAACGGCCAGGTATGAATGTTTACACGCCGTTTGTGGGTAAACAGTACCCGACGACGATCGAGCCGCAACGTCTGCATCTGGAACGTACCTTTTAAAGCGTCGTGCAAGTTTGTATTGTCATTAATACCTGGGGAAGACCAGCACCAGTATATGATAGACGGAGAGTGATCGTTGCACTATAGTCCTAACGCATGATTGACAGTAGCCGCTGGTGCTATAGTGAAACGGGCAATCCTTTTGGCCGGGGAATCATCTGGACACTTTGAACATGCAACACTCACATGCTGTTGGACAACAAAACGATGATACGTCGCAGCAGATGCATGCGTCGATTCTGGCCCAGGTTCCACTCTTTGCTGCGCTTCCTGACGTTGAAATAACCTATCTGGTGCACACTCTCCGCCATGTGGTCTTCGCGATCGACACAATGATGTTTGAGGAAGGCGAGACAGGCGTCCAGTGTTATGTCGTTCTGGATGGAGCGCTGGAAATCATCAAGGCGTTAGGAACCCCCGATGAACGCCTGCTCAGTGTACGCGGTCCGGGCGAACTGGTGGGCGAAATGAGCCTGTTTGATTCTGACCATCGGCGCTCGGCGAGTGTGCGGGCGCGAACCAGGATCGAACTACTTGAAATGACGCATGCCGACTTCGACGCGCTGCTCCATCGCCAACCAAGCCTCGCCTACAAGGTCGTTAAGATGTTGAGCACACGGCTGGGGGAATCAGGGAACGCCACAATCAATGACCTCAAGCTCAAGAACCGACAACTCGAACAGGCGTTGGATGATCTGAAAGCAGCGCAGGATCAGGTGATTGAAAAAGAAAGGCTCGACCGCGAACTCGAACTAGCGGGGCGTATTCAGGAAAGCATCCTACCACGCACCCTGCCGCGTCTCGAACGACTCGACTTCGACGCCCGTATTATTCCGGCGCGTGCGGTCGGCGGCGACTTCTTCGATTTCATCAACCTCAGCGCGACGACGACCGGGATCGTGATCGGCGATGTGTCGGGAAAGGGGATTCCCTCGGCGATCTTCATGGCGCTGACCCGCAGTCTGTTGCGTGCGGAAGCGGAACGTGCCGCGACACCGGAGGATGCGCTGGCAAATGTCAACCGCCATCTGCTCGATATGAACGACGCAGGAATGTTCGTGACGGTACTGTATGGCATACTCGACCACACCACGAACTCATTTGAATATGTACGTGCCGGACACGAACTGCCGATCATTCTCGATGGTGCCGGAGCTACCTGGCTCCCGCCCTTCCGTAACGGACAGCCGCTCGGCATCCTCGACGCGCCGGTATTCGACAAACAGGTCATCGCGATTGTTCCTGATGGTGCCGTGTTGCTGTATACCGATGGCGTGACGGAAGCGATGAACGAACACGGGGCGTTCTTCGGGCGTGACGAGTTGCTCGCTACGCTGAGTGGCGGCATGATCAGCACGGCGCATGCGGTCTGCGAGAAAGTCATTACGGCGGTGCTGGCTCACCAGGGAAACGCGCTGCAATACGATGACGTGACGCTCGTCGCGATCCACGCAAGTTCCTGACACGGCGTGCCGCGTTATGTGCGTACGGTGGTATCGATCGGGAAGGCGTTGTGTTCGATCTCGACCTCGGCACCGTTCGCGCGTAGATCGTCCGCCAGCCGTCCGGCCTGACGGTCCGACAGCGGCGTGGGCAACGCACCGAGCGCTCGTCGCTCGATCAGTTCGTCGATTTCCTGCAGATCAAGGCGTGTATGCTTCGCCAGCGCCTGGTAGGTCGCACGGTCGTCCGCGCCGTAGCTCCGAATCACGAACCGTGCGGTTCGCGCCTCTTGCACCCGCAGCAGCCGCATGAAACGCTGCCACATGACCGACATGAGCATAAACTGAATCGTCGCCAGCACCAGCACGATAAACGCGAAAAAGAATGTTTCGACCATCTCATAATCCCCGACGGTGAGCCTCGATCTCATGCTCGGTGAACGCCGCGATGAGTGCGCGATAGATGCGTTCCGTGATCGCCGCATCGAGGCCGTGTTCAGTGGAAAGTGCCCGCACTTTGGCGATGACGGCTTCGACGCGTTGCGGCGCGTGAACATCCGCAACGGTAGGTTTGAAGCGTGCGGCCTCACGGACGAAGCCGCCCCTTTCAGCCAACAGACGCACGATGTCGCGGTCGATACGGTCGATCTCGCGCCGCACATCTTCCAGACTGGTTAGCGCTGTCATCATTTCACCTCGTACTACATTATTGCATGACTTGCTCATAGATGCTCTCGACCTGCGCGGCGACCACCCCCGGCGTCCAGTATGCACGGGCGCGGCGCATCGCACCTGCCCGTAGCCGCACCGTCAAATCCTGGTCGAGCAGCGTATGCGCGAGCGTTCGTCCAAGCTGGGCGGCGTCACTGGCGAGCATCCCGTTCACGCCATGTTCGATCACTTCGGGCGTACCCCCCGTCGGCATCGCCACAACGCACGCGCCCACCGCCGACGCTTCCAGCAGCACGCGGCTGAGTGGTTCGCCCCAGGCCGATGGGAACAGCAGCGCTTCGGCACGTCGCATCAGCCGTAGCACGTCGTCGTGGTCGGTCCAGCCTTCGAGGATACGCACGGCAACGCCTGCTTCAACACATTGGCGCGTGATGGTAGCATCAAGCGCACCGTTGCCCGCGACCACCAGAGTCGGCAGCGTGCGACCGGGCATGGCTTCGCGTGCGGACCGCATCACCAGTGGGAGCAAGTGCGCCCCTTTGTTAGGTTCAAGTTTACCCACGAACAGCACGAATGGTTCGGGGACGGCAACCGAGGGAGGTTCAGCACCTACGCGCTCGATGGCATCGACATCTACGATATTCGGCAACACATGTATACGCTCCAGCGGCACGATCGGGCGCAAGCGTCGGGCGATGTATTTGCTCACGGCGATCACAGCGTCGGTGCGTGCGAGGTACAACTGTCGTCGTCGCAGGTGCGCCAGCATCGATGGTATCGCCAGCATCGCGACCGTCCCACGCAACGGACCAAGGCGCGTCACCAGGTCCGTCGCCAGCGATGGAACGGTATTCGTCGCATAAGGAATCTGGTCGGCGTGCAAACCTGTAGCAAAGTAGTCCCAGGGCCAATGGTCGCGCACGGTAGCGACGACCGGTACACCGAGTTCCACCCCGGCCTCGACCGCCCCTGGAACGCTTTGGACATGTTGGGCATGAATGATCATGCGGTCGAACTTCGCGCCGCCACGCAATGCTTCGCGCACGATCATGTTCCGCATGAGCGCCCACAGCATCTCATGGCGATACCAGTTCGCGACGAACGGAAGCTTCGATGTCGGATACGGTACGTCGACCACCGGCACACCTAGCACATCATGGATCAGCGGCGTGATCGGCACACGGGTAGCCATCGGTACAATCTGCGCTCGCGTAGCACGCGGCACGATCACTGTCACATCATGCCCGCGTGCCTGAAGCGCAGCGGCCAAAGCATGAGTACTCCAGGCAGCGCCTCCGGCACCCGGCGGAAATACATCGGATGGGATCAGAATACGCATGCGGCACCGACCAACGACCACCGTTCAACGACCAGGGGAGGATGGACCAGCGGCCACCAACTACCAAGCACGGCAGAACGTACAACGACCAGGAGAGAGCAATCAACCTGGATGAAGCCACAGAGCGTGCCGCGCCGCTGATACTGACAGGAGGTTCCAATCGTCAAACGGGGCGCAGTTTGGCAGCATCGCAGAAGCATGACGTTATCCCCCGATCTGGTGCAAGATCGTGTCGAGTTCGCGACAGTGGCGCTGCCAGGAGAAATCATGCACGACCCGCTCACGTGCGCGGCGTCCCATCGCGGCGCGGTCGGGCGCATCCAACACGCGCTGGATCGCCTCCGCGAGTGCGTTTGTATCACCCTCGGCGTACAACGCGCCTTCGACACCTTCTCGGATGGTAGCGTCGAGCGGTGGGATGGAGGGCGTGACAACAGGTAGCCCCATCGCCATGTATTCGTAGATTTTGAGCGGCGACCAGTAAAAACCTGCGGAACGCAAGGCTGGATGGGAGGTGGTGTTGAACGGCGCGATTCCCACATCGGCGAGCGCAAGATACTGCGGCATCGCGTCGTGTGGCACGCTACCAACGAAGCGGATATGATCGCTATGACGTGCAGCAGTTTCCATCGCGGCGGCTCGCTCTGGACCGTCGCCCACCAGCACGAAGGCATACGGAGCGTTGCGATCGAGCAGCGTGAGGGCGGCTTGTACGAAGTCATGAACACCATGCCAGCCGCGAAAACTCCCCGCGAACAGCACGACAGAACGACCCGGGGCGATGCCGAGTTCCTGCCGACCGCGTGCGATGGCGACGTGATCGGTTGCGGGTTGGAAGCGGTCGACGTTGGCACCCCACGGCAGTTCGACGATTTTAGCGCGATCGATTTCGGCGGGAACAGTCGCAGCCAACGGCGTAACGATGCGTGCCGCGTGCTGGCATTGCCAGGTGGCCCAGCGCCGTAAAGGACCACCCAATCGGTCATCCAGGCGACGTTTAAAGACCGCCGGCGGATCGACGATCAAGGCGTTGACTTCCAGCAGGACAGGGACGTTGGCGCGATGAGCCGCCAGTACACCCGCTCCAGCAAGATTGTAGTAACGTTCCATAAGCACCGCAGGCTTCCAGCGTCGTATAAGGGAAGCGATCAGCGGGTAACTCGCAAGACTTAGGGGTTTCGGAAGATTAATGTAGCGAATGCGAACGCCGTCGATCATACAACGGGTGGCGCGACTACGTCCGGCGTGTTTTGGGCTATGTGCCGCAACGAGAACCTCGTGTCCAAGGTCCACGAGGCCACGAGCAACTTCCCAGGTGTGTGTGGATCCTCCATGTGCGCCGGGGACATCGATTCCCGCGGCGACATAGAGCATTCTCATAGTCGTTCGTAGCGCTCCAGGTCCAGCGTAAGAAAGACCGTTCCAGGAGCCTTGGCATGCACGACACTGGTCGCACGCTCAAGGTCGTTTTCCTCGATACCTACGAGCAGCGTTGTATTGCCCCGTCGCAAAAAGCCGCCGGTAGTGGCGAGGCGGGTGACGCGAAATCCTTGTGCAACCAGCGCATCGACGGTTGCATCAATACGGCTATTGTCAACGATGAACACAGCCAGTTTCATATATGCTGCTCCTTAGCCTTCAGGTTCAATTGTCAAGCGATTATACGTGTGCGGTCAACGAGCGTCAAACGACGATAACATGTAGACGAACATCGACAATAAAACATTGTTCCTCGTTGCGGTTGGTCAGATTTATCATAGTGATGTAGCATAGAAGCCAAAACTAGTACAAGACAAAAGGAGGGCGGGGCGGCGTTGCCCGACAACGTATCGCCCGACGTACGATGAATCAACGACAGCTTACGGTTCAACTGTATACCTTGCGCGATGACACCGCCAAGGACTTCCCAGGCACACTCAAACAGGTGGCGGATGCTGGTTTCGCAGCGGTAGAGTTCGCTGGCTATGGCAAGCATACCCCGGCAGAACTTCGTAGCGTGATCGACGACCTCGGAATGGTCGCCGCTGGCGCACATGTCGGTTTGCAGTTGCTCCAAACCCAACTCGATCAGGCAATCGAGGATGTATTGACGCTTGGCGCGCGCAACATCTCTTGCCCATATTTGCCGGAGGAGCTTCGCCAATCTGGGGACGACTACCGCCGCATCGGCGAACAGTTATCCAAGATCGGCGAGACCTGCAAAGCCGCCGGACTTCAATTATCGTATCACAATCATGCGTTCGAGTTCGACAAGTTCGACGGCAAATACGGCCTCGATATCCTGTTCGACGCCGCCGATCCCGCCATGCTCAACGCACAGCTCGACCTCGGCTGGGTGATGCATGCTGGCGAGGACCCGGTTGCCTACATCCAGAAGTTTTCAGGGCGCGTGCCGACCCTGCACTTCAAGGATATGACCGGACGTTCTGACTTCCTGTTCGCGCCGACGGGCGAAGGCATCCTACCGCTGCCGGAACTGGTTGCTGCCGCCCGACAAGCCGGAACCCAGTGGTACATCGTCGAGCAGGATCTCACCGAAGGCCCTGCTATGGACGCGGTACGCACGGGCGCGAAGAACCTTCAAAAACTCGGCGTCATGTAAGACGATGCGGGGGCTGAGGCTCCCGTGTGCGACAAACACCCGACGTTACACCGACAGCCATCACCTAGGTGATGGCTGTCGGTGTATGACACAAACCGTTCGCTGTTGATTCAGGGAACGAAGTAGTTTCTTAGCCGCCGCCAGGGTGTACATTTCCCGTGGTCGTTCGGCGGTTAAACAAAACGAGCGCCTTTGCAGAGGCGCTCATCCTGTATCTTCCCACCCCCCAGTCAGAAGATATGTATAGCATACCAATCGCACGCGGTTTCGGT
Organism: uncultured Chloroflexia bacterium; assembly: GCA_963790835.1. Lineage (GTDB taxonomy): Bacteria > Chloroflexota > Chloroflexia > Chloroflexales > Kallotenuaceae > JBBSGA01. The sequence goes on along the minus strand of CAWBPU010000001.1, from coordinate 681,274 downwards.
GATGAGCCAATCGTCCTATGTTCGTAGCGCCACGGATGCTACAAGTTGGCGTGCCGATCCCAACAAATCTCAATCCTTTCCACATTTCACGCTAACAATTCCTGAATACGTTCGCGCTATCGTTGACAGTGAAGCAACCCGCTTCCCGAATCAGTTTGAAGAGAGCGACGTATGGCATCATCATCTCAATCCATGTCACGAGCGTCATGGAACACTCGCGGACGGCAAGGACTACGCTTACCATTTGGACTCACCTGGACATCCATCGGCATCACCGCTATCGTCATACTGGCAGCGGTGCTGCGCTTCGCCAACATCGACGCGATTGGTCAGGCGAATACGTACTACACCGCCGCCGTCGAAAGTATGCTCCAATCGTGGCACAACTTCTTTTTCGTCGCCGCCGAACCAGGTGGCTCGGTATCGGTGGATAAGCCACCGGTCGGGCTGTGGCTCCAGGCGATTTCGGCCTTCTTCCTGGGCGTTAACGGCTTTGCGGTCGTCCTACCACAGATCATCGCTGGCATCCTGTCAGTCCTGCTGCTATTCCATCTGGTACGACGCTCTTTCGGGAACGTCGCGGGACTGATTGCCGCACTCGTGCTGGCAGTTACGCCTGTGGCAATCGCCGTGGAGCGCAACAATACCCCCGACGCGACCCTGATCTTCACCCTATTGCTGGCAGCATGGGCCTTCATTAAAGCCACAGAAACACGCAGACTCCGCTTCCTGGTACTCGGTGCCGCGCTCGTCGGCATCGGCTTCAACATCAAAATGATGCAAGCATTTCTGCCGCTACCTGCGTTCTACGCGCTGTACTTTTGGGGTACGGAGCAACGCTGGTGGCGCAAGATCGCCCACCTGACCTTGGCGACGCTCGTGCTAGTGCCGATATCGCTATCGTGGGCGGTGATCGTCGATCTCACGCCTGCCGACCAACGACCGTATGTTGGGAGCAGCGAGAACAATTCCGCCCTCAACCTGGCAATTGGCTACAACGGCATCCAGCGGCTTGCGGGGGGTATGGGTGGCGGTCCCGGCAGTAGCAGGACGGCATCCAATGCTCCGGTGACGCCATCCACCACGAACACGACCACAAACGCCACACAGGGAACGACGCCCGCAGCGGACGGCGGTTTCCGGCAGGGCGGGACACGCCCTGATGGCGGGCAGGGCGGCCCCGGCGGTATGGGTGCGGGGGGTAGGTTCGGCACGGGCGAGGCGGGCGTGCTGCGTTTGTTCCAGTCCGGTCTTGCCGCACAGGTGAGTTGGCTGCTGCCCTTTGGCCTTCTCATGATCCTTGCGATGACTGTAAGCATGAAGTGGTGGCGACCGAACAACGATTACCACCGTGGGCTGATCCTGTGGGGCGGGTGGCTGCTAACCTGTGTGGTGTTCTTCAGCATCGCCGGATTCTTCCACCAGTACTACCTGGCGATGCTTGGCGCACCGCTGGCTGCAATCGTCGCGATGGGTGCGGCTTTCATCTGGCGCGGCTATGCTGCACACCCATGGCGCATGGGTACGCTATTGATCGGCGCAGCCGTGACGACACTGGCCTTCCAGGTCTATGCCGCCGCGATGTATGACACGCTCGGCTGGTGGTTCGCCGTTCCGGTCGTGCTAGCGGTTGCTGGTGGTGGACTGCTGCTGTTCAGTGCCACACGCTCCACAATAATGTTCGCCCGCGCTGGTTCCACGCTGCTGCTGACATCACTGATCGTGGTACCGACCGTGTGGTCCGGACTGACTACCACTCGATCGTCAAACAATAGCTTACCCGAAGCCTATAGCGGCAGCAACACCCGCGATATGGGCGACAACCGTATGCCTCAGGGCGTGCCATCTGCGACGCAAACGAGCGCAACGCAATCAAGTGCTGCTGCGGCGATGGGACCAGGCGACCGCGCCGTTGATCAGGGTTTGCTGGCGTATCTCCAGGCCAATACCCAGGACACCACGTACCTGATGGTCGTTCCGAGTTCACACGCTGGTGCACAGTATGTGCTTGCAACGGGACGCCCGGTGCTATACGCGGGTGGTTTCAGTGGCAGCGACCCGGTGATCGACGCCGCCTCGCTCGCCAAACTCGTCGCGGACGGCGATGTGCGCTACGTACTATGGGGCGAGGGTGGCGGTCGCGGCGGCAATTCCGATATCACAAGCTACCTCCAATCGTCGTGTAGTGTCGTGGCCGATGCGAGCCTTGGCACAACAACCTCGACACAAAGCACGACAACACAACAGGGTTGGAATTCTGGTCGAGAGATGCAATCGACGCTCTATCAATGTGGTTCCTGAACCATAACCCACATGAGCACAAAAGGTCCGTGTAGCAGCTTGCTACACGGACCTTTTGTGAGACCCTACCATCCTTGAAACTCGACACCATGAGCCTGACCTGGGGGGTGGCATCATAGTTGTCATGCGACACTACCTGTGAGCGACGCTCATCCAAGGAAGCCGCGGCCGCTCAGGGATTCCAACCCATCCTGGCCTTCACGTTGGTTGAATAGTAATCTTTCCTGCGAGCGCAACTTCTGGTAAAGATGTTCGCGTTCGTAGGCCTCAACCATCCTGATAATCAGGCGAGCCTGCTCTTCCTCGATTTCCGTTCGACGGATAATCTTGTCGACCAGTTCGTCCAAATATCCCACCTCCTTTCGAAGGAAAACACCGAATATGCAGCATCGTTCTCTATAACTATTCGTATATGAAACCTTTGCGGATCTCAAACAAAGGAACGCTTCCGAACGTCGAAGGTTACGATATCGCCATGGTGGACACACCATGACATACATACTCGGTCGTAGCCCTAGTATGACAGTCTGATATTGTTTGCGTAATATGACTGTGGTGCAGCATGGCTCGCCTATGGCTGATAAAGCTCTGATGGGTAGATAGATGGTCAAACAGGTAGGTGATTTGGGACAGATCGCCAAACTCTAGCGCTTTCTAATCAGGTCGATGCAGGATGAAACCGTGGCGCGGCGGCGCTGACCGAACGCGGAAGGTTGGGATTCCGGTTCACAATGAGCGCCTCAGGCATGGGCAACATTGCCAGTGACAAGAACCCACGGTAGCCAACAGAACGATGAGATAAACAAGCCGTGTCACCTGTGGGTGGTCACGACGCTGGCGAACGACGACGAACCGCACGAACCAGCGATGCTCCATACCACAACAGACGAACCAGCGTTGGCATGTCACCGTCTATATGTGTAGACGTCATGCCACGGTACGGCGACCGAAGTGTTTGCACCAGGTATACGAGCCGGCAGGTTAAACACAAAAGCCGCCGCGATGGTCGCGGCGGCTTCCGATCCGGGAACGCTTCGGCACTAGCCTTCGAGCAACAACGCTTCGGGATCCTCGACCAGTTCCTTGATGCGCACCAGGAAGCGCACCGCATCGCTACCATCAACGATACGATGGTCATACGAAAGCGCGACGTACATCATTGGTCTGATCACAATTTGACCATCGACCACGATGGGGCGATCCTGAATCTTGTGCATACCGAGGATACCGACCTGTGGCGCGTTGAGGATCGGCGTGGACATGAGCGACCCGTAGATACCGCCGTTTGTGAGCGTGAACGTACCGCCTTGCAGGTCGGAGATAGCCAGTTGACCTTTACGTGCGCGGGTCGCCAGGTCGCCGATCGCGCGCTCGATGCCAGCAAAACTCTTTTGGTCGGCATCTCGAATTACCGGCACCACCAGTCCTTCGTCGGTGCCGACAGCAACACCGATGTCGTAATGATGCTTGATGACGATCTCATCACCTTGAATCTCGGCGTTGAGCAGTGGAAACGCTTTGAGTGCGCCGATGGCTGCCTTGGTAAAGAACGACATGAAGCCAAGGCCGACGCCGTTGCGCTCCTTGAAGGAATCGCGGCGGCGTTTACGCACGTCCATAACCGCCGTCATGTCGATCTCGTTGAAGGTCGTCAGCATCGCCGCCGTTTGTTGCGCTTCCACCAGACGCCGTGCGATGGTTTGTCGTCGGCGCGACATCTTCTGACGCTCCTCACGGCCGTTGGCGCTAGGCGCTGGTGCCGCCGAACGTGGCGCCGCAGCCGGGGCAGCGGGTGCTGGCGTTGGTGCGACCGAAGCGGCGGCTGGCGCGGGAGCAGCGCTGCCTTCCAGGCGCTTGACGACATCATCCTTCGTGACACGCCCACCAGGACCACTGCCGGAGATTTCGCGCAGATCGAGGGCGTTGTCGCCCGCGACGCGGCGTGCCACCGGCGTTGCCGCGACATCGACTGGCTTGGTTGGCTGGCTAGACGGATCGGCAACGACAGGATCCTGGGCGGGCTGTCCCTTGGTTTCCTGCGCGGTCGAAACGTCCGAGCCATAGCCCGCTTGCACCGTCGGCGCATCGCTGCTAGCGGACGCCGCGCCGTTGGTCGCGGATGGAGCGGCGGCAGCGCCCGCTTCAGTAAGCAGACCCAGAACGTCGCCGATCGCGACAGTGTCACCCTCGTTCTTAACGATGCTGTCCAGCACACCGCCCATTTCGGACGGCACTTCGACGTTCACTTTATCCGTTTCAAGCTCGACAATTGCCTCACCAGGCGCGATCGTTTCGCCTTCTTTTTTCAACCACTTCGTCACAGTTGCATCGACGACTGACTCGCCCAGCACTGGAACTTTAATTTCAACCGGCATTTTGCACTCCCGATACGTTTTGGCTATCCGCGACAGATTCATGATCGACCGGCTCACCGAGCGCGGCTTGCAGGATACGGGTCTGCTCTGCCGCATGCGACCGGAGCGAACCTTCGGCGGTACTCGCATATGGCGCACGGCCCACATAGAGTAGCTCGATCTCTGGACTGAGCAGGTCTTGCAAGCGTGGTGCCATATAGGTCCATGCACCCATGTTGCGCGGCTCCTCCTGGAGCCAGACGACCTCACGCAAATGAGTGTACTGCTGGAACAATGCTTCGAGGTCATAGACCGGAAACGGATGCAATTCCTCGACGCGAGCGATCGCTACATTGGTGGCGTCTTTGACGTTGCCAGCAGCGATTAAGTCCACATACACCTTGCCACTGCACAGGACGAGCCGCGTGATCTCGTCCGCTCGTTGCGACGCATTAGGATCGTCAAGCACCGGCTTGAAGCTGTCGTTTGCCAGGTCCTCTAGCGATGAAGCCGCCAGGGGATGCCGCAACAGGCTCTTGGGCGTCATTACGATGAGCGGTCGTGGATCAGGCTGCAACAACGCGGCCTGTCGTCGCAACAGATGAAAGTATTGGGCAGCGGTCGTACAGTTGGCGACACGCATGTTATCGCCAGCCGCAAGTTGCAGGAAGCGCTCCAGACGTGCGCTCGAATGTTCAGGACCCTGGCCTTCGTAGCCATGCGGGAGCAGCAGTACCAGTCCAGTGCGTTGCCGCCACTTGGCGCGCCCCGATGTAATGAACTGGTCGATGATAACTTGTGCCCCATTACCAAAGTCGCCGAATTGCGCTTCCCACAACACAAGCACACCAGGCGCGTGCGTGCTGTAGCCATACTCGAATCCCAGAACGGCGTTTTCGGACAGTGGACTATTGAACACCGCGAAGGACGCCCTTGCTTCGGGCAAGTTCTGCAACGGCACGTACCGTGTGCCGTCCTCGACGTCATGCATCACGAGATGGCGCTGGCTGAACGTCCCACGCTCGGAGTCTTGTCCGGTCAGGCGAATCGGCGTTCCATCCGCCAGGATCGACGCGAACGCCAGGGTTTCCGCATGCGCCCAATCGATCGATTGCGGCTCATCCATCGCCGCACGCCGCTTTTGCAGCAAACGGTTGAGCTTGGGATTAAGGTTGAACGTATCCGGTTGCTTGAGCAACGCACTGTTGAGGGTACGTAATGTGGTCGGCGTCCACACCTGTTGCAGGAACATTCGTCAATTGTTCGCCAACCTGTGTATCATCGACATCGGTCATGCCGCCGGAAGGCTGGTTTTTGGCAGCCTGAAGCCGTTCCTGCATCGTCCGAACCATGGCATCGGCTTCTTCGGCAGAAACGATGTTTTCCTTCTGGAGCGTACGTGCCCATAACTCGCGCACGGTCGGGTGTTCCTGAATCTTGGCGTACATGCGCGGCTGCGTGAAGGTTGGCTCGTCGCCCTCGTTATGTCCGTAGCGGCGGTAGCCTACCAGATCGATCAGGAAATCCTTGCCGAACTCGTGCAGGAAGGCGTACGCTAGACGCGCCACGGCGATACATGCTATCAGGATCGTCGGCATTGACATGCGCGATCGGAATCTCGAAACCCTTCGCCAGGTCGCTGGCATAGAGCGTCGAGCGTGAATCGCCGATTTCGGTCGTGAAGCCAATCTGATTATTGGTGATGATATGGATCGTGCCGCCAATGCCATAGCCGGGCAACTGCGAAAGGTTGAGCGATTCCGCCACGACGCCCTGCCCTGGGAAGGCTGCGTCACCATGGATCAGGATCGATAGCGAGGCTTTGGCATCTTGCGTCGGTGCGCCCGGATGCTGCCAATCTTCTTGCACAGCACGCGCACGTCCCATTACCACCGGATCGACGAACTCAAGATGGCTTGGATTAGGTGCCAGCGTGATCGGCATCTGCTCGATACCGCTGTCCTTGTATTCCCGCCGCGCACCCAGGTGATACTTCACATCGCCCGTCCAGCCCAGCGTTCCCTTTTCTGACGCCGGTGCGCCGTCATTGCGGCTGGCGGCCTTGAACTCCTGGAAGATCGAAGCATAGGGCTTGCCCAACACATGCGCCAGCACATTGAGGCGCCCACGATGAGCCATACCTACCACGACTTCTCGCGTGCCAACCGTTCCAGCGGCACGGATGATTGTGTCGAGCATCGGCACCAGCATATCGCAGCCTTCGATCGAAAAGCGCTTCTGCCCTAGAAATGCCTGGTGCAAAAAGCGCTCGAAGGTTTCGACCTCGGTCAATCGTTCCAGCAGGTCGTGTTTGCGTTGTGCATCGAAGGCACCTGAAAAACGCTTGCTTTCGATCGCATCACGCAGCCAACTGCGTTCCTTGAAGCTCTGGATATGATCGGTTTCGTAGGCGATAGTACCGGCGTAGATCGCGTGAAGCTTCTCGAACGCTTCCAGGGCATTGTGCGATCCTTCTACGACGGGTCCACGCACGATATCGGCGGGAAGTACCGCCAGGTCTTGTTCGGTCACACCATGTGTTACCATCTCCAGGCCAAGATCGCCGGGAGGGTCGCCGCCAAGCGGATCGATGCGTGCTTCAAGATGACCCAGTTCACGTATATACCGAATGAGGCGCGCCACCGACACGATATGCGTTACATCGAGCGACGTGTCGCTCGCATGGACGGCTTCGGGTGCCAATGGTTCTAGTGCCGCCTGGGCGGAAGTGGCTTCATCTTCGGATTGAAAGTTTTCGAAAAACTCGCGGGTTTCAGGATCGACCGCATTGGGGTCTTGCTGATACCGCTCATAAAGTTCCAGTACATAGCCCGCATTCGGGCCATAAAACATATTAAGGTCGCTCATAATATTTGCCTTCTGTTGTTCCGGGCCACGAAGCATAGTAGCATAATCAACCGTATCAAAGCTAATGTATACCAGCACGTTTTATGCCCTTCGTGAATGGGACAAGGGATCGCATGGACGATAAACGTATTCTCTCGCCAAAAGAAGAACAACAGCAATTTGCGGCTCATCCATGGCGTCAGGAATTCAACGATCTGGTGCGTGGGCTTGCTGGCGGCTTTTTATTTGGTATTCCATTATTGTATACCATGGAAAGCTGGTGGATCGGTACGTACGCCGAGCCTTGGCGCTTGCTGCTGTTGCTTATGCTCGCGTTGGTCGTCAACTGGATGCTGGGTCATTTTTCTGGCTTCCGCAAAGGCACCCAAGTCAAGCATCCCATCACCGATGCCATCGAAGCTCTGGCAATCGGTATCGTCGGCGCTGCTGCCACGCTGGTAGTGTTGGGCGAGTTGCACTTCGGTCGTCCATGGCATGTGAGCGTCGGCATGATCGCGATCGAAAGCGTGCCGTTCGGCCTGGGCGTGTCGATCGCCAGTGGGTTTCTCAGCGGCAACAAAGATGAACCCACTGGCGACGACGAAAGTAGTACCACTGATAACAAGACCGCTGCGAAAGATGACAGCGACAACCGTGGTCGTCCGAACGGTAGACACGGGACGCTCATGGATGCAGGAGCAACCGTCGCCGGAGCTTTGTTCATCGCCTTCTCGATCGCTCCAACCGAAGAAGTGCCGATGATCGGCGTCAATATTAGCGAATGGAGACTGATCGGCCTGGTACTGTTTTCGTTGCTCGTTTCTTATATCATCACGTTTGAGGCAGGTTTCGCCGATCAAGGCGCACGCCGCCAGCAGAAAGGCTTGTTTCAGCAGCCGATCACGGAAACCGTGTTTTCCTATATCCTGTCGTTGCTGACTGCTGCCGCGCTGCTGTATCTTTTCAAACAGGTATCGTTCGCCGACCCGTGGCACGTGTGGGCGAGCCGGACGATCATTCTGGGGCTTCCTGCTGCCATTGGTGGCTCGGCAGGGCGTCTCGCGGTTGGTGGATAAATGACATCAGCGACTCAGCACCCAACAACCGGACGGTCAGATGACGGGCGTTCGCCTGCTGAATGGACGACACTCGGCATTACATTATTACTGGTTGGGGCACTCATCGCAGCGCTCATCTGGCGTGGCCTGAGCGGTGGTGAAACGATCAGCTTCACCATCACCGTCGACGATGCGGCGATCCAGCAACGCGGGGATTCGTACCAGGTGCCATTCCAAGTCCAAAACGTCGGGCAGGCGACCGCCGAGGATGTGCTGGTGCATGTCGAGTTGCTCGACGGCGACCAGACGCTTGAAGAAACCGAACTTACCTTTCGCTTTCTTGGCGAAGGTGAAACCGCAAATGGCGTTGCGCTGTTCACCGACGACCCGCGTTCCTATACGCTCGAAGCGAACGTGACCAGTTACCTGATCCCTTGACCTTGCCTGTTCAGCATGGTACCCTCACCGCATCATCTGATTGATCAGAAGATGCGCGACCCGGTGTTCGCCTCAGGCGCACTGGGTTGTTTTGTACTATCCGCCGATCTATGGTGATCGACATGCACAGTAACTCGCTTCAGCCAATGTGGGCAGCGTTTAGCTGCCCACATCCTTTAACATGGAACAGCCGCGTGAACTTCGGCTCACGCAATTAAGGAGCGCCTTCATGACCATCGATTGGCAGGATAAATTCACACGCGAAGGTCTCACGTTCGACGACGTACTACTCATTCCCTCATACTCAGATATACTTCCCTCGGAAGTCAGCGTTCGCAGCCGCCTCACCCGCACCATCACCCTCAACATTCCTGTTCTGTCAGCCGCCATGGATACCGTCACCGAAGAACGCCTCGCGATCGCTATGGCACGCGAAGGTGGCATCGGCATCATCCATAAGAATATGTCGGTCGAGGATCAGGCCGAGATGGTTCGCAAGGTCAAGCGTTCCGAAAGCGGCATGATCACCGATCCGATCACCCTGCGCCCAACCCAGACCATCGGCGACGCCCATGAACTGATGGCGGAATACCATATCTCCGGTGTGCCGATCACGTCGGACAGTGGCGAACTTGTCGGCATCCTGACCAACCGCGATCTGCGATTCGAGACGAACCTGCAGCGCTCGATCAGCGAACTGATGACCCAGGACGATCTGGTGACGGTTGCCGAAGGAACGACGCTCGAGCAGGCGAAGGAGATTTTGCACCAGCATCGCATCGAAAAGCTGCTGGTGGTCGACCGTCAGGGCAAACTGTCAGGACTGATCACCGTCAAGGACATCACCAAGCAACTCGAGTATCCTCACGCGGCGAAAGACGAACCTGGGTCGCTTGCTGGTGGGAGCCGCCATTGGAGCCGAGCATGGCAAACTTCGAGCGTGCGGCAGCGCTGGTCGAGGCGGGCGTCGACGTACTGATCATCGACACCGCTCACGGTCATTCGCAGGGTGTGCTGGATGCAGTCGCCCGCATGCGCGAACGTTTCCCCGACGTACAGCTGATCGCCGGCAATGTTTCGACGGCCGAAGGCACGATCGCCCTGATCGAACGCGGCGTCGATGCGGTCAAGGTCGGCCAGGGCGCGGGTTCGATCTGTACGACACGCGTGATTTCCGGCAGTGGCATGCCACAGATCACGGCGATTGCCGACTGCGCACGTGCGGCGGAACGACATGATGTGCCGATCATCGGCGATGGCGGGATCAAGAACAGCGGCGACATCGCCAAAGCGCTGGCGGCGGGCGCACACACCGTCATGCTCGGCGGCATGCTGGCTGGTGTCGACGAGGCCCCCGGCGAGACGATACTGTACCAGGGACGCTCCTACAAATCCTATCGCGGCATGGGCTCGATCAGCGCGATGCGCCTCGGCAGCGGCGACCGCTATTTCCAGACCGGCACGACCAAACTGGTCGCTGAAGGCATTGAAGGCATGGTCGTATACAAAGGCGTGCTGAGCGAGACCATGTTCCAACTCGTCGGCGGCCTTCGTGCTGGCATGGGCTATGTGGGAGCGCATACGATCGAGGAGCTACGCGCCAACAGCCGCTTCATGCGTATCACCAACGCTGGCTTGCTCGAAAGCCACCCACATGATGTCACCATCACCAAGGAAGCGCCTAACTACGAACGGCGCTAGTGCGACCGACTGACCATCGCAGACACGGCGCAGGGCTACAAAATAGCTGCCCTGCGCCGTTTTCATACGTGGAGCCGGGTTCGATACCAGTCTGCTCACCCCTGGCATCCGCTTTGCTGGTGCATGACTTGCACCACGCACGGTGGTCGGTGAGGTGTACGATATGGCAGGTAGAGTACAACGAACGAACAACCCTGTAGTTCTGGTCGTGGAAGACGATCCGCCTGTACGCGAACTTCTGCGAGACGTTCTGAACGAGGACGACTATGAGATCGTCGCCGTCGCCGACGGTGCGGCGGCGCTGCAGGTCCTAGGCACGCTGCATGTCGATGTCATTACACTCGATCTAGACCTTCCCGGTTTGACCGGAAGCGAATTTCTACCATTGCTTCATAGCCGCACCACACAGGTACCGCCAGTGATTATTATTTCGTCAACCGCGCCCGTCAGCCGTGAACTCCAGGCTCAGGCTGCTGTTGTCCTTACGAAGCCATTCGATATCGACGATCTGATCGCGAAAATACGGACTCTTGTAGCCGAAAACACGACGAATGCGCGTAACAAAACCACGTAACCGAGCGTAGAATAGGAGTATGGTCGCACGAGTAACGTTTGAATTGCCGCTACCGCCCGGTGTCAACAACCAATATAGCACCGTCCAAGGACGCAGGGTGTTGAGCGCAGACGCGCGCGCATGGAAGAAACAGGCATTACGATTACTTGATGGAGTGTTCGACACGGCGTTCTACGAGATAGCACGCAAAGGGTACCTGGCACTGTTTATCGACTTTTATTTTGAATCGCCGTTGCGGCGGGACCTTGATGGAGGGCTAAAGATCGCCCAGGATGTCATCTGTGAGGCGCTTGGTGTCGACGACCGTCGTGTGGTAGACATACACCTTGTTAAACGCATCGATCCCTTGCACCCGCATATTGTCGTAGAACTTGAAGCACTCGCAACGTGGTCATTCGATGACGAGCATCCTGTACTATAGGACTGGTACAATATCGATGATGTCGCAGTACCGTACAAAGGAACGCCATTCGCCACCCAGCCGCGTCCGTTGTATCGTAGGTTGGATTGCAGTAATCACTGGAATCGCGATGGTTGTGCTGCCGGGTCCAGGATTGCTCATGATCGCCGTGGGGGTCATCCTCCTCGGACGATACAATCCTACACTCCGGCGATGGTCCGTTTTGTTACGACTGTACGTCAAACGCATGAGCCGCTCGGATAAACGGTTTGTCTGCACGGTTGGAATGTTCTTATATGCGCGTCTTCGGCAAGCGCGGTCGTTCATACGAGAAGAATTACAGCGCCATGCAGCAGGGAAGCCGTTTAGCACCGGGGTACAAATCATGATTGGGTTTGCAGTCCTGGTGACACTGATCAGCATAGGAGCCGGGGCTGCTATACTGATCTCGGGGTGATTCTCGAGTGTTCGCAACTTCGTTCACCGTCGGGTATAATAGTATCTACTTAAACCAAGGTTGGATCGGCTTATGACGCAACTGGGCGAGCGCTTTCGTCAGGCACGCGAAGCCCTTGGAATCTCGATAACTGAAGCTTCGACAGCAACCCGCATTTTGCCCCGCTACCTCCAAGCTATTGAGGCCGGCGACGTGGCGAGCCTCCCTGGCGACGTGTATGCCCGGGGATTCGTACGGAACTACGCACAACTTCTTGGGCTACCTCCCGAAGAGATGGTGTCGCTTTACCGCCAGGAACGCGGTGAACCGACGTCGCGTATCCAGATCGTACCGGCTGCGGTGCCACCTCGTTCGCGTTCGTGTTTGATTCCAAGTTTCTTTGTCACGTTTTTCACTGTCCTGCTGCTACTGGCTGGGCTGTATTTTGTGCTTAACAGCACCGGAATGCTGACACGGCCTGATGCCCCAATCGCGGGGAGTAGTCCAATCGAACCAACGTCTGTTCTGCCAACACCGACAACCTGGACGACACCTACCGAGCAAGCACTCGGGACCACACAATCTCCGTTGCCGCCAGCGCCGACGAGTACAGCAGCGCCCGGAGACCCGAATGCAACCGTGGCACCCGCTGTGTCGGCGTCCGCCGTCGCGCCTACTCCGGCATCAAACGCGCCTGTCGTCGTCCAGGCCAATGTGGTAGCGCAGACGGGATCGGTTGGCTCCTGGTTTACGGTCAATGTCGATGGCAGACAGGAATACAACGCCCTGGTCCGCCCCGGACAATCGTTCACCTGGGAAGCGCAGAACGAAGTCTTTCTTAACGTCGGTGATACATCCGTCGTGCAGTTGATCTTCAACGGTCAGCCAGTCGCGGGTCTACCAGGGTCTGTCAGCGGTGTGCCGCGCCGCCTGACCTGTACACCACAGGGATGTTCCTAAGGTACACACGGAGAAGCCAGCACGCTATGCCAGCAGAATCTACATTTGATATTGTTTCTGAGTTTGATCGTCAGGAACTTGCGAATGCCGTCGATCAGACGCTACGCGAAGCACGTACCCGCTACGACCTCAAGGATAGCCGTTCTGAGATCGATACGCACGAAAAAGACCTGACCATGATCAGCAATTCAGAGATGCACCTCCAGGCGTTGCGCGACATCCTGGAATCCAAGGCGATACGCCGTGGGTTGTCGCTTAAAATCTTTGACTATGGCGGTGTCGAGGAAATCACCGGCATGCGCGTGCGTCAGGTTGTGAACCTGCGCGAAGGCATTGCCGACGACGTCGCAAAAAAGTTGCAACGACTGATCAAAGAACACGCGCCGAAGGTACAGGCACGTATCCAGGGAGATACCTTGCGGATAGGCTCGAAAAGCAAAGATGACCTTCAAATCGTCATTCGTTTGGTGAAAGAACACGCCGACGATTTTCCTATGCCGTTGCAATTCACAAATTATCGCTAAAACTGTATTCATCCGACCGCTGGCTTCTCGTGGGCAGCGCCCAGGGAGCCAGCGGTCGCTAGCTTATTAGAGCCTATGAAATATCATATCGTTACTCTTGGTTGTCCCAAAAACACTGTCGATAGCGAAGGCATGCACGGTCTGCTCCTTGGGCAGGGTCACAATGTCGTCGAAACACCGGAAGATGCTGACGTCGTGATCGTCAACACCTGTTCATTCATCCAGGCGGCACGCGACGAAACCGTCGGCGTCTTGCGAGACCTGACCAATGCTAAACATGCCGGACAACGTGTTATCGCCGCCGGTTGTATGGCGGAATCGCACCGCGATCAACTCCTGAGCGATGTCGCAGGGCTCGACGACACCGTGAGTACCAAAGAATGGATGAAGATTCCGGCTGTTCTCGCCAACGCGAGCAACGGCTCGGTCTTTCCGGGTAATTTTTCCGCCGCACCCAACGCCCTGACCATTCCACTCCAACTGACGGCACAAACGCCGCGTGTTGCTACTGGCGACACCATCGGCGAGTATGGCGATTGGCGCACGACACCGATCAAACGGCATGTGAGTGGTCCATCGGCCTACCTCAAGATTTCAGATGGTTGTAATCTACGTTGTGCTTTCTGCTCGATCCCCTCGTTCAAAGGCGACATGCGCTCGAAAGCCATGGGCGCGATTCTGGGCGAGGCACGCGAGTTGGTCGATGCTGGCGTCAAAGAGATCATCCTGGTTGCCCAACACCTCACCGATTACGGGCGCGATCTCAAACTTAAAGACGGTCTGGCAACATTGCTGGACGAATTGTGTCAGGTCGTGCCGCAGGATCGCTGGATCAGGCTGATGTATGCCTATCCGCAATCGATCACGCCAGGGGTAATGCGGGCGATCGCCGACAATCCGCAAATCTGCCGCTATCTCGACATGCCGTTGCAGCATGCCCATCCGGCGACCCTCCGCCGCATGCGCCGCCCACCGGACACCGCGAAGACTGCGGCGTTGCTGCATGAGCTACGCGCCACAGTACCTGATATCGCCCTCCGTACGACCTTTATTGTCGGCTTTCCGGGCGAAACCCGCGAGGAATACACCGAACTGTTGCGCTTCCTATCCGAAATGGAGTTCGATCGCGCCGGGTTCTTCCGTTATTCACAGGAACCAGGCACTCCAGCGGCGACGTTGGACGGGCAGATCAGCGATCGTGTCAAACAGCGACGCTGGTCGGAAGCCATGGCGCTCCAGCAGGAGATTTCGCTTGGTCGAAATCGTCGCTGGATCGACCGTGACATCCGTATGTTGGTCGAAGGCACCGGCAGCGCCGAGGACGGCACGCCGCTCATCGCCGGGCGTTCGTTCCGCGATGCACCGGAGATCGACGGCATGATCTGGGCGCGTGGCACCGCCACACCAGGCACGTTTGTCGACGTCCATGTGGACCGCACCACCCACTATGATCTGTGGGGAACGCTCAGGTAGTGGCAGCGACGGCGATGCAACTAAAACATCCCCACGCACGTACGATACATAGGTGTTCCTTTGTACCACGAGGCTGTTTGTGAGATCTGAACACACATCTTCGATCGGCTCGTCCGTTCGCGAGCTTCTGGAAACGATCATCTTCATCCTGCTCTTGTTCTTCATCTTCCGGGGTGTCGTCCAGAACTTCCGCATCGAAGGATCGAGCATGGAGCCGTCGTTTCACGATCGGCAGTTTATCTGGGTCAACAAGCTGGTGTATTTCCACTTCGACGCAAACGCGCCGCTGCGGTTGCTGCCGGGCAACGCCGATCTGCCGGAGCGCCTCGTGTATCCCGTCAGCACGCCCCAACGCGGCGATGTAGTGGTGCTGGAACCGCCATCTGCGAAAGAGACTGGCGGCCGCGCGGACTACATCAAGCGCGTAATCGGGCTACCCGGTGAAACAATCCAGATCAAAAACGGTATGGTGCTGATCGACGGCACGCTACTACCGGAAACCAAAGCTGATGGCGCGTACCTGGTCGATACCACCGATTGCTACGGCGGTAAACTCTGCGAACCATACACGATTCCAGCGGGTCACGTGGTTGTGATGGGGGATCACCGCACCAACAGCCAGGATTCGCGCTCGTGGGCGGGCGATCCGGCCCTGCCGATCGATAGCATCCTCGGCAAAGCGTGGCTGGTCTACTGGCCTCAAACGCAGTGGGGCTTCGTCGCCGCGCCAACCTACGCCCAGCCAGCACCGTAGGCACAGACAGCAGGACATCTCTCCGATATCGTTATATGCAGAAGCGCCGACCACAGTTGTGGTCGGCGCTTCATATGAGAACGGGCGAGGCCAGGGGCTAGCCTGTCGGTTTGAGACGCTCCGTAATTTGCTCGAATCGCTTAGGATCGTTTTCCATCAGGTAATCGAGCAGATAGGTGATCGTTTCTTCCTCGTAATCATCCATCAAGCCATCGAGCACTCGTCGCACCATCATCGTCTCGAAGTCCCGCTTCGTGACGGCAGGCGCGTATACATACGCCAGGCCATCGCGCTTGCGGTTAAGGACGCCCTTCTCAGCCAATCGTGTCATGGTCGTCATCACGGTCGTGTAGGCGATCTCGCGCATCTTTTGTAGCGCTTGGTGGACCTTCTTAACCGTGGTAAACTTTTCGCGCCAAACGATTTGCATTATCTCGGTTTCAAGGGGGCCAAGTACTTTTACCAAGCCGCCTTCCGCCGGTTTGAAACGAAATTCAGGTTTACTTGCCTGTGCCATTGCGGAACACTCCTTTCGCCTTCCGCGATACCCGTTCTGCATTGCAGTCTACCCCCCTGGTGTATCGAACGGCTAGACCTGAAAATAACGGTAGCATTACAAACAACGGCATACGTATTCATGGAGATTCGCGGCATGACCCAACAACTCACGCTTTCCGAGCAGATCAAAGCCGCCATGCACGCGGCACTTCCGCAGCCAACCGATCCCAACATTCGTAGCTACTACGACATGATGGAATACCATCTGGGCTGGCGCGACGAAAACCTGGCGCTTGCCGCGTCCAATCCGGGCAAGATGATCAGGCCGACTCTGGCGGTGCTGGCGTGTTCGGCGCTGGGCGGCGACCAGCAGCACGCGCTTCCGCTCGCGGCGGCGATCCAGCTTTTGCACGACTTCACCCTGATCCATGACGACATCGAGGACCATAGCGCCCAACGCCGGGGTCGCACGACTGTATGGAAGCTGTGGGGCGAGGAACTCGCGATCAACGTCGGCGATGGTATGTTCTCGGTCGCCCACCGCGCCCTGTACGGCTTACGTCGTGCCGGAGTAGCACCGGAGCGCGTGCTTGCCGTCGTGGAGGACTTCGAGGAAACGATCCTGCGGATCGTCGAAGGTCAACACCTCGATATGACAGGCGAGGGGCGATTCGACATCAGCGAGGAACGCTACATCACAATGATCGGCGGCAAAACCGCCGCGCTGCTGGCTGCGTCCACACGCCTGGGAGCACGGCTCGCCACCGACGACGAAGCGGCTGTTGCCGCCATGAGCGAGTTCGGCGAGGCACTGGGGCTGGCGTTCCAGATGCACGACGACATGCTCGACATCTGGGGCGACCCCAAGCTGACCGGCAAGCCCCGCGCTGCCGACCTGTTGCAACGCAAGATGAGCCTGCCGATGGTCTATGCCTACGAGCGGGCAGACGATGACCGAGCGACGATCGAACGCATCTACAGGCAACAACAGGTCACGGAAGAAGATATCACGACGCTCCTGGCGATCCTTGAGCGCACGAACGCACGCGAACATGTCGTCGCCTTGACCCAGCGCGAACACGACCGGGCGCTGGCGGCGTTAAACCGTGTTTCGCCTCGCGATGCCGACGCCTTCGGCAAACTGTGGTCGTTCTCGGACGCCTTGCTGCATCGCTCGCGGTGACACGGAAAGCATATACAATCCTGCAGGTGAGCGCCGAGTACCCGCCCGATCCTGGCGGTGTCGGTGATTACACCCAGCATCTGGGGCGCGCGCTGATCGCATGTGGGCATCGCGTCGTCGTCGCGACCGGACACCCAGCGACCGAGACGAGCCACAGCGATCTCGCTCTGCAACAGATCACGAACGGGTGGTCGTGGCGCTCGCTCGGCTCAATCGGTCATGCGGTACAGCGTTGGAATCCAGACCTGGTGCACATCCAGTATCAGACCGGAGCCTACCACATGCACCCGGCGATCAATCTCGCGCCCTGGTTCATCCGACGCCGCTTTCCCGAGGTCCGTGTCGTCGTCACCATGCACGATCTGCGGATGCCGTATCTATTGCCCAAAGCCGCGCCCGTGCGCCGATGGGTGACACGCCGTTTGCTCGTGGATGCACACGCACGTGTCGTGACCAACCAGGCCGATCACGACGCGCTGCAAGGAATGACGCATGGCGACCAGGATAGTTTCGTCGCTCGAACGCCACTGGCGGCGACAGTCATACCCATCGGTAGCAACATCGACGTTGCGCCGCCCATGCCCTACCGCCGCGACGAGTGGCGCGGACGACTTGGAGCAGATGCGACGAACATCGTCATCGCCTTCTTCGGTCTGGTTAGTTCAACCAAAGGGTTACTCGAACTGATCCTCGCGCTCGCCTCGCTGCCACACCATATACGGCTCGTCGTCGTCGGCGGTGCGACGCCCCAACCGCAGGATCAGCGCTATCTCGACGAGGTTCGCGCCACCATCGAACGGTTAGGGCTTACCGGACGCATCGTGTTCACCGGACATTGCAATCCTGCCGATGTTTCGGGCTTCCTGCTGGCGTCGGACCTGGTAGCCTTGCCGTTCAGCGATGGCGCATCGTACCGACGCGGTAGCCTGCTGGCGGCGTTGGCACACGAACGTCCCGTCATCACCACGCAGCCTCCCCATCCCTTGCACCCCCCGCTCGTTTCCGGCGAACATGCCCTGCTGCTTCAATCCAATCAGCCGCAACCGCTCGCTGACGCCATCGCCCGCCTCGCCGCCGATTCACCATTACGTCAACATTTGGGAGCAGCGGGACGCCAACTCACCGAACACTTCTCTTGGGCGTCCATCGCCGCCCAGCATGAAGACGTGTACAATGCCCTGGTGTAAAACGGCGTCCGGCAGCGTACGATGAACCGAATGCCGACTAGAGAGTCGAGGATGTGTAAATGATATCGAACCGGCGCTCCCTGATGGTGAGCATGGTTATGACCGTGTTGATGCTTGTACTGCTGGCAGCCTGTGACATGGGAGGTTCGTCTTCCACAGCGACATCCGTACCCGCAGCACAAACGACGGCGACCGTGCCAGCACCGGAAGCCATAACGAGCCAACCTAGTACCCCAACAGATACCACAGGAGCGCTGACCACAAGCACGGCAACCGGCACCATTGACACCGTGACGACCGCGACAGGTGCCGACGCCACGAAAACCGCCGCCGCGACTGCGACGACCACGACGTTTCCACAGGGGGGAACCCTGACGATACGCATACCTCACTCGCTCCCGACGCTCAAGCCGTGGGACCTGCGTAGCCGTTCCGAGGAATATATCGCCGATCTGATGTACAACGGATTGATGCGGCTCGACGCATCGCTCACGCCACAGCCTGACCTCGCGGAACGCTGGGAAACGTCACCCGACGGTGGCACCATCACCTTTACCCTGCGCAGCAATCTCCAATGGCACGACGGCGAACCCTTGACCGAGGAAGATGTCGCCTGGACGCTCAACGCGATGCGGACGATGACGTCGACCAACTCATTGATGGTCGATCTTCGCACCACCATCGCCGATGTCCGTACACCGATCAGCAACACGGTCGTGCTATCGTTGACGCAAGCCTACGCGCCGATCCTTGCGGACCTCGCCCTGCCGATCTTGCCGCGTCACCGCCTGCAAAGCCGCACGCCTGAAGAACTCGCGGCGTTCAACTTCTGGGACGATCCTATCGGGAGCGGCCCGTTCAAACTGGTAGACCGCAACGATCAGGGCTATAGCTTCACTCGTAACGACGAGTATGTACATGGTGCGCCACACCTCGACCGTGTCGCGTTGGTGATCGCGCCCGATCCCAACGTCGTGACACGCGCCCTCAACGATGGCACGCTCCTCGCCGCCGAGTTTCCCATCACAGAAACGCTCGCCACCGAGCCGATCGCGTCCAGTCTGCGCCAGGGCGGCTATCCTGAGAACGGCTTCTACTTCATGGCGTTCAACACACGCCAGGATCGCATATTCGCCGATGCTCGCGTGCGTCAGGCTATCGCCCTTACAGTGGACATCAATGCGCTCGTGCGCGAGATCGCAGGTCCGCGTGCCCTTCCGCTGGTGTCGGCGATCTCTCCCGCGTCGCGGGACTATCCGCAGGAGCAGCCACCAGCGCTAGACCTTGACCGCGCGCGGCAACTGCTGGACGAGGCCGGATGGACGTTGCCGGATGGGCAGACGGTGCGTGTACGCGGGGATGCGACGCTGGCGACACAGCTTTTCGTGCGCGGCGACGATCCGCGCCGTGTCGCCGCCGCCGAGCGTATTGCCGCCTCGGTCGCGCCAATCGGAGTACAACTCACAGTATCGCGCGTCGATTTCGGCACCGTGTTGGTTGGCAAGCTAGCTCCGCCCTACGACTTCGACCTGATCCTCAGTTCGTGGGTTGATGCGCCCAACAGCGCGGGCGTTCCAACCAGCCGTTTCTACGATCCTGATGATTATGCGCTGTTCGGTGCCGACCGCATCTGGGGGGGCGAAAGTGACACTCGCCAGGGTCTACGCAACATCGGCGGCTTCAACAACGCGGAGTATGAACAGGCTGCCAAGCAAGCCCGTACAACCTATGGCGTGACGCAGCGCCTTGCCGCGATTGGGGCAACCCAGGAGGTTATCCGGCGCGAAGTCCCCTACCTGTTCTTATGGACGGATCGCGTCCTCACTGTTATCAACCCTGATGTGCAGAGCAACGATGGCGAAATCGTGCTGGATTCACCACGCTTCATGTGGAACGTCGAAACCTGGTACATTCAAGAGCCATAAGGGACAGAGCTAGAATGAGGACAGGGAGTTGAGCGATGCTCAACTCCCTGTTGCTTTGCGCGGGGTGTACTGCGGACTACACGAGGGCGCTCATTGTTTCATCCAATAGTTCACTGGCGCGTGCGGCTTTGATGTTGCGCTCCCAGACCAGTTGGTCGGCGATGATACTCACCATATCGCCCGTCGCACCCACGCTCATCGCCACCTGGCGGGCATGGAGACTCATATGTCCCTGTTGGATGCCTTCGGTTGCCAGCGCCCGCATCGCCGCCAGATTCGACGCGAGACCAGCACATGCGCAGATTTCCGCGAGTTCACGTGCGGAATGAACGTCGAGCAATTTGAGCGCGGCCTGCGCGCCGGGATGCACGCGAGTCGCGCCGCCGACGATACCGACCGCCAGTGGTAGCTCGATTTCCCCCACCAAAAACCCGTTGTCGTCGCGATACCAGGTCGTGAGTGAGGTATAGCGCCCGTCACGGGCGGCATACGCATGCGCCCCCGCTTCGACAGCACGCCAGTCCTGACCCGTAGCGACCAGAACCGGATCGATGCCGTTGAGGATACCCTTGTTGTGTGTAGTCGCACGGTAAGGATCGACCGCAGCGAAGGCATAAGCGTGAATAATGCCGTCGATCACGGCTTCGCCGGTCATGTCGGGGCGTTCAAGTGTGCGCGGCTCGACGACAAGGCGCGCCCGTGCCAGCCGTCGGTCAGTAAGGTTCGACAAAATACGCAGGTACGCACGACCCCCAGTGATACGTTCGAGCAACGGCGCGACCGCTTCTGCCATGCCGTTGACTGCGTTCGCGCCCATCGCATCCAGGCAATCGACGATGAGATGCACCACCATCATCGGTCCGGCAGGAGAATCTCCAAAGCAGTTAACTTCGACATCTTCGGCACCGCCACCAAGCCTCACCAGCGACGTACTTTGCGCGTTCGCAAGCACCAGAATTTCTTCGCGGTGATCGAGCACAGCAAGCCGTGCGTCATCCATATTTGGAAGATTGACGAGCTGAATCTGCCCGATCATCAGCGAGCGGGTCGAGGACGTTTGGAATCCGCCAGCAGCACGCGCTAACTTGGCGGCGAATGAAGCACCGGCGACAATCGACGGTTCTTCGACGACCATGGGGACCAGCACATCACGGTTGTTGATGCGAAAGTTCGTAGCGATACCCAGTGGAAGCTCGAACGTCCCCACCACGTTTTCGATCATCTTGTCAGCACGCTCGATCGTCAGAACCCCTTGCCCACCTCGTAGCGCGGCAAGGTCCGCTTCGTTCAAACCATCGAACGCCCCAACTTCTCGTAGTCGTGCGGCGGGATCGAGTTGATAGAAACCACCAATACGCGAATTTTTCGAACCCATTGCCGCCTCGTTGATCTTTATTTGAAATTACAATTGCTATCGAATATGAACTATACTGGTGAGCACCTGCCATTGCCCTCAAACTCCCTGTCAAAACCTATCAAAGCCGCTATAGAGCCTACCAAATGGCGGCGATAGCTCGATTTCTCATATGGGACCGCATTAGACCAACATGAGAAGAACGCATCACTCCCGTAACTCCAAAGCGACATCTGGACACACCCACCGGGTGTTTCGCCATGTCTGAGTTCGAGGAAACGCAGGTTTATCGCAGGGTTCCGTCAAGATCGAAGAATGAATCACGGCATGTTCTGGTTGTCGTTCCGAGCCGACGCGAGAAATCTTCTAAAACCCCGAAAAGTTTCCTTGCGTCGGCCTCATGTGAAGAGAACGATTGGCAACCCCGAAGAAGGCGGACTGGGGGCGTACTTATTCATCTGGGCGAGCCGCAAGGCGCATGGATCGCTCGAAATGAGAGCGTTGAGGAGGTGTACGGAGCCTTTGCGATAGATCAGGGCTCCGTCAAAATCGAACGTCTGTCATGTTGAGTGGAGCGGAACATTTTTCTTGAACTCATGGGCGCACCCGCTCAGGGTGACGATCTCTATGAGCATTGTTTCGTAAACCGAACTTTGACGCAGCCCTGGCGATAGACGCTGATGCACCCCACCCGTCGCCGTCCCATGCTAAGATAGGTGCATGCGATTGTTCATTGCACTGATCTGTGTTCTCGCGTTGGCGGGATGCACCAATGGCGCACCGCCCGCCGTTCTGCCGACCGCGGCTATGGGAACGCCACAGCTTCCGGCGACGTTATCGCTTCCGGCACTCATGGCAGAACCGGAACAGTGGGTTGGGCGGCAGATGACCCTCATTGCGCCCATCGCCTCCGCCGCCGACAACCGCGTATTGGTGTCAGCCTTCACGATCAATGGTACTCCCATCGGCGTTGACGACGGCAAGCGTTCGTTATGGCTGGCGGAACCACTTCCCGAACAAACGGTTGCGGAATTAGGGGACGGCATTAACGTGTTGAAGCTGCGCGGGCAACTCAGCCCACCCGGAGCATACGGTAGCGATGGACGCTTTTCCTACCAATTCACGGCCACGAGCGCCACGCTCAATCCAGCCGAACGCACGACGGTTGCGAGCCTCGCCGAGAACCCTGGTGCTTTCGATGGCGTGTTGCTACGAGTTGACTGTTTCATCCTGGCAAAATCTGGTGATATCTTGCTAGTCGATGAGCTATCGGAAGGCGGAGTTCCGTCCACACGAGCACGACAAATCAAGTTACAGAACGTTCCCGACCAGCAACTGTTCAGCCAACTTCAGCAAAGTGGGGAAGTGAGCTACGGTGCGGTGACAGTCACCGGATGGTGGGGAAACAGTGCGATGACCCCTTTCGAGGTTTCTCCACGCCCCTGATGTCCTTCATACATTGAGTAAATAACGGTTCATCGTATCCAGCAGATGCTCGATCTATTGGTCGTCTGCTACCTAATCATGGCATCCGGTGTGCTTGATTAACCTTTCTACTTGTCATGACGATACCCGCACATGCGGAGAAGGAATAGAATGCTCGGTGGACATGGTGCGGGCAACTGGTGGTCATTTGTCCGGTTTGATGAAGAACGCGATCGTCCCACGATCAACCGTTCGCTGATACGGCGCATCGGGAGTTACGCAAAGCCCTACCGCAGGACAATTGTGGTGATGTTGGGCGCAATCCTGATCGGCTCGCTGTTGGACTTGCTCCCGCCGCTGCTGCTGCGCGACCTGATCGATAACGCTTTGCCAAATAATGGACGACCAGGGGACTTGCGGCGTCTCAATTTCCTCGCCATCGGCATGATCGCCCTACCGCTCCTGAGTGGCCTGGTTGGTGTGTTCCAACGCTCCAAGTCTGCCCGTGTCGGCGAAGGTATCATCGTCGATCTGCGACGCGCCCTCTACGACCATATGCAACGTATGGGGCTGCGCTTCTTCACAAACACGAAGTCAGGTGAACTCGTTTCGCGACTCAACAACGATGTGGTTGGCGCACAGCGCGCTGTCACTGGGACGATGATCACGATTCTAACCAACATCGTAATGTTGACGCTCACACTCGGCATCATGCTAACGCTGGAATGGCGACTTACCATCCTCGCCATCGTAATCCTGCCATTGTTCATCGTGCCATCACGCCGCGTCGGGCGCGTGCTACGGCGTTTGACCCGTTCGCAGATGCAAGCCAACAGCGAGATGAACGCCATGATGGGCGAAACGCTGAACGTATCAGGGGCATTGCTGGTCAAACTGTTCGGGCGTCGGCGCGATGAAGTCGAAAAGTTCAGTCAGCGTGCTTCGGACGTGCGTGACATCGGCGTGCGTTCCGCCGTGATCGGGCGCTGGTTCTTTCTTGGCATCGGCCTCGCCTCCGCGCTGGGAACAGCGATGGTGTTTTGGGTCGGCGGCTATCTCGCCATCAGCGGACGTTTCAGCACCGGCACACTCGTCGCTTTCGCCGCCTACCTGACACAGCTCTATGGACCATTGTCGGCACTCGTGAACGCCAGGGTGGAACTTGCTACGTCGTTGGTTTCGTTTGAGCGCGTCTTTGAAGTGCTCGACCTACCGATTGAGATCGAAGAGTCGCCCAACGCCGTACATCTCGCCGATGTCAAAGGCGCAGTTCAGTTCGAGGATGTGCGATTTTCGTATCTGGAAGTACCTGAGCATGCTGCCCTTTCGTTGTCGCCGCGCGATAAACCGGTCGGGGCAATAACGGCGAGCGAGCCAGTACCCGCGCCGGTTGGAGCGCGGTATTGGGCTCTCGACGATGTTTCATTCGAGGTCAAGCCCGGTCAAATGGCGGCGTTGGTGGGTCCAAGCGGTTCAGGTAAAACGACAATCACGTATCTGTTGCCACGTCTCTATGATCCGTCCAGCGGGCGCATCTGCCTGGATGGACATGACCTTCGCGACGTTACCCTCGACACCCTGGCACAACACATTGGCATGGTAACGCAGGAAACGTATCTGTTCCATGACACTATCGCGACGAACTTGCGCTATGCGCGGCCCGATGCGACCGACGCTGAACTGGTCAGCGCGTGTGTGGCGGCAAACATCCACGAGATGATTGCGCAGTTGCCGGAAGGGTATGATACCGTAGTTGGCGAACGCGGCTACCGCATGTCAGGCGGCGAGAAGCAGCGTCTAGCGATAGCACGGGTGATTCTCAAAGACCCGCGTATCCTGATTCTGGACGAAGCGACCTCGGCGCTCGATAGCGAGTCGGAGCGGGCAATTCAGGATGCGTTGGAAACCGTTATGCGGGGGCGCACGACGCTGGTGATCGCGCATCGCCTATCGACGATCCTCAAAGCGGATACAATCCTGGTGCTGCAACATGGGCATCTCGTGGAACAAGGCACACACCAGCAACTGATCGAGGAAGCGGGATTATACGCACGCTTATACGCGACGCAGTTCCGCGATCCGGTAGGAGCGTAGAACTGTTGACCAAGCTGATAAGCATACCAACCGGCAGCACGAGCGCGCTGGACACCATACATGAGGTGTATGGCGTCCCTTATGGCCTGATGAGACCCGACACTTACTTTCCTTCAATCGACGGTTCGCCATCCGGCACAAGCGCCCGCACGATATCGGTTTGCGACAATACACCGACCGGCCGCATACGGTCACTCGCAAACCTACCGCCATCCTGGGATTCCACGATGATCAGTCGATGAATCTGGTGCTGGCTGAGTAACTGCATGGCATAGGTCAGTGGCTTATACGACGCACACGAGATTACGTCCTGGGTCATATATTGGCTGACCGTATTTTTGGCAAGCGGCATGTATTCCGAGCCTTCTCGCCATGCACGCAGCAAGTCCGATTGTGAGATCACGCCGACGAGAAATCCTGAGTGATCGACCACGACAAGCCCACTAATCTTGTTCTTAAGTAGGAGATCAAATGCTTCAGAAAGTGGTGCTTCGTCGGACACACTGATGACGGGCGTATGCATCACATCGGCCACAACTAACGATTCCATCCGCTCTCCTTGGCTATAATGAGATTGCATCTATCATACTCTGGATCGAACTTTTCTGGAACAGTTTTGTCGCGTCCGTCTTCCAGGATTGCTTTTCTGCTCAGCGCTGAAATGCTTGAGCCATCAACTGTGCGAATCCATCCTCGCCTTCGCAACTGTGCTGGTATGATCGTAAGCCTGGAATACATGAATCGAACAGAGTAGCCATGCTATGTTTCACGGGTGGGAAGAGTGAATCGAGTAATACATCCGTCCTTCTCCGGCCGTGGACGAGCTTCGGCTCGCCTCAAAAGATAGTGGGTCAGGCTTGGCAATTATTGATGACGTGTTCAGACAATACATGCAATGTTCAACCCATTGCAGTAGGCGACGATATCGTGGTTGAGGCGTTCGGAGTGTCGATTGTGGCTTATGACCTTTATGCCGAGGCGACCACGCAACGCCGTGTCGCATTCATCCCTGATACTGCACTTCTGCCTTTTGGGTGGGTTTGTGTCTCCTCAAAACAAGCTGTATGAATGGCGCCAGAGATTCCTGGGTCGAGCTCATCGTACAATCGTACATTCTCGACATAACGATTTACAGTCGGTAGTAATAAGGTCGTGCCGTTGAGAACACATATGTTATACTATTCTCTAGGAAGAGCCTGACATCGCCGGAACGCGATCGAACGATCGTGCATTTCAACACAAGATCGACGGCAGATTAGCATACACCTTGATCCAAATCTACACCCGAAACAATGCTCGCGGCAAGGGCAGCATGATATCGAGTGTAAAACGTTTTAGGAAGATTCATGAGCGATTTTGTCCATCTCCATGCCCATTCGGAATACAGTTTGCTCGATGGTTTATCAAACATCAAGAAGCTGACGCAACGTGCGGCAGACCTGGGGATGGATTCACTTGCGCTCACCGATCATGGTGTGCTGTATGGAGCGATCGAGTTCCACTCGGCGGCGAAAAAGGCCGGGATCAAACCGATCATCGGCGTCGAAGCCTATGTCGCCCCCGGACGGCGCGACAACAAGACGCCCGAAGGCAAGGGCTACTTCCATACGGTGCTGCTGGCACAGAATGAGCAAGGCTATCGCAACCTGCTGAAACTTACCACCCACGCACACCTTGACGGCTACTATTACAAGCCACGCATCGACCGTGAGTTGCTGGCGCAGCATAAAGAAGGGCTGATCGTGACGCAGGCGTGCGTCAGTGGCGAAGTCAACCGACGCCTGACACAGAAGGACGCCAAGGGAGCGCGTGAAGCGGCGGCCTGGTATCGCGACCTGCTCGGTCCCGACAACTACTTCCTGGAGTTGCAACTGCACCCCGAAGTGCCGGAGCTTGACGAGATCAATCAGGAACTCGTGCGGATCGGGCGCGAACTCGGCATCCCGCTGGTGGCGACGAACGACGCCCATTATGTCGATCAATCCGACGCCGAAACACACCGCATGTTACGCTGCCTTGGCTTCAACAACACACTGAACGAGTATTGCGCGAAAAACCCCGAACTCGACGAAAGCTATTTCCTGCAATCACCCGACCAGATGCACAAGTTGATGCGGGCGTATCCTTCCGAGGCGCTCGAAAACACACGCCGCATCGCCGATATGTGTAACCTTTCGCTTGACTTCGGTCGTGTGCAACTTCCTAATTTCCCGCTGCCTGACGAGCATACCCCGTCGAGTTTCCTGCGCCAGATCTCTCAGGAAGGGCTGATCAAGCGCATGGGCGGCGATCCACCCAAACACTACTGGGAGCGCCTACACTACGAACTCGACGTGATCGACCAGACCGGATTCCCACTCTATATGCTGATCGTGTGGGATTTCGTCAAGTTCGCACGCACGCAGAATATCCCCTGTCTGCCACGCGGTTCGGCGGGCGGCTCGGTCGTGCTGTATTGTCTTGGTATCACCGATGTCGATCCCGTTGCCAACAAACTGGTGTTCGAGCGCTTCCTGAATCCCGAACGTAAGGAAATGCCCGATATCGATATGGACTTCGCCGATTCGCGCCGTGGCGAGATCATCGACTATGTTGCGGGCAAATATGGGCGCGACCGCACGGCGCAGATCATCACCTTCGGCACACTTGGCGCGAAGGCGGCCCTGCGCGACGTTGGACGCGTGCTGGATATTCCACTCAACACAGTCGATCAGGTCGCAAAGCTGATCCCAAAATTGCCCGTTGGCACGACGATCAGCCAATCTCTCGAACGTGTGCCGGAACTCAAGAAGATTTACGAGAGCGACGCACAGATCAAGGACCTGGTAGACAGGGCACGCAAGCTCGAAGGGGTCGTCCGCAACGCCGGAACACACGCCTGTGGCCTGGTCGTTTCGGCCCAGCCACTCGACGAACTGGTGCCGCTGCAACGAACCACCCGTGAC
The DNA here is from genome assembly GCA_963790835.1 of uncultured Chloroflexia bacterium. Lineage (GTDB taxonomy): Bacteria > Chloroflexota > Chloroflexia > Chloroflexales > Kallotenuaceae > JBBSGA01. Next base: position 652,843 of record CAWBPU010000001.1, on the reverse strand, counting down.
GAGAAAGCCGTCATGGCGGCGTTCGAGGGACCGACGCTCGGCGATATCGGTCTGTTGAAGATGGATATTCTGGGGTTGGCAAACCTGTCGATTGTAGCCTCTGCACTCGACTACATCTCCACGGATAAAGGCACACCCTTCACTCTCGCCGATATCCCCGAAGATGATGACGCGACCTTCGACCTGCTGAGTCGCGGCGGCACGCTTGGCGTGTTCCAGCTTGAATCACCGCCGATGACGCGGTATCTCAAAGAGTTGCGCCCCACGCGCATCCAGGACATCTACGCTATGGTAGCGTTGTACCGTCCTGGTCCGATGGAACAGATTCCAACGTACATCAATTGGAAGAACAACCCGCACCTGATCACCTATCTACACCCGATCCTCAAACCGATCCTTGAGGATACCTACGGCGTGATCGTGTATCAGGAACAGGTGCTTGGTATTCTGATGCAGATGGCGGGCTACACGATGGGCAAGGCCGACATCGTGCGTAAGGCTATCGGTAAGAAGAACCACGAACTGATGGCACAGGAAGGACCGCGCTTCCTGGAAGGCTGCCAGCAGAACGGCCTGACGTTCGATCAGGCAACGCATCTGTGGAGCCTGATCCAGCCGTTCGCGGGCTACTCGTTCAACCGCGCCCACTCGACGCTGTACGGCCTGCTCAGTTATCAGACAGCGTACCTTAAGACCCACTACCCGACCGAATACATGGCGGCGTTGCTGTCGTCAGCCGCGGGGACGATCGAGGACGTAGCTCGCTATGTCGGCGAGGCGTGGCGGCTGGGCGTGGCGGTGCTGCCGCCGGACGTGAACAAATCCGGCCTGGGCTTCACAATCGAGAAGATCGAGGGCGAACTGCCGGAAGGTGCCACGCTCGACAAAGCGGTGCGTTTCGGTCTTTCAGCGGTCAAGAGTGTTGGCGAGGGTCCAATCAGGGCGATCTGCACGGTGCGCGAAGCCGATGGTCCGTTCAAGACCATGGAGGATATGTGCGAGCGCCTCGACCGGAAGGAAGTGGGAAAGCGGGTCTATGAAGCGCTGATCAAGTGCGGCGCGTTAGATCAACTCTATGGATCGCGCCGTCAAAAGCTCGCCGTGATCGATCAGGCGATGGCAGCGGCAGCGGACGCACAACGTCTGCGTGAATCCGGTCAGGTGAGCATGTTCGATATGTTCGGCACAAATGACCAGGGAGCATCGAGCGTCAGCGTCACCTACCCGCTCATTTCCGAAGGACCAGCCGAACAGAAGGAACAACTCGCGTGGGAAAAGGAACTCCTGGGTATCTACATCAGTGAACATCCCGTTACCCAGGCGCTCGCGTCGATGCCGATCGACGAAAACCGTTTGACGCTCGGACAGATCGGCGAGGCACACGTCGGTCAGAAGATCGAACTCATGGGCATGCTCTCGGGTCTACGCAAGATTCAGACAAAAAAAGGCGACACCATGTTGACCGCACAGCTTGAGGACCTGGAAGGGTCCGTCGAGATGGTGGTCTTTCCCAAAGCATACGAGAAGTACAGCGACTTCTGGATCGAGGATAACGTCGTAGCGGTCGGCGGCAAGATCGAGACGCGCCGCGATTCCCTGCAACTTGTGTGCGATAGTGTCGCGCCCTACACCAGCCTCAAACCCAGCGCACCGCGCAACACCAACGGCGCCAGCGCCGTGGTTGTGTCACCTAACGATTTCGCGTTTGCGGATATGTCTGCGCTCGGGTTCGATGAGGGAGGCTATGAGGATAGCTCACCGCCTGATTTCAATTGGGACAGTCTTTCGATCACCGCCCCCCCTGTCGCAGCCAACAGCGCGTCGAATAGCTACACTCATGGCATTGGGGCGTCCAATGGCTACGCAGCCAGCGACCTATCGAACACCCAGTCCACGAATGGGAACAGCGCGTCGAACGCCTATACTGCCAACGGCAATGGAGCAAACGGCTATGCCGCGAGCAACGGTTCGATTGCGGCACATGGAAATGGTATGAACAACGGAGCAACGGGAACGCAGACCCCACATGACGCGCCTGTAGCACAGGCATCCGGCTCGAACGGTAGTGTAGGTGCTGAAACACCGATACCTACCCCCAGCGAGCCAACGATGCCACAGGCCGCCCCTGCGACCGTCATGCGTCCGCGCCAGCGCATCCAGATTGCCCGTAAGGACGAGGAAACTCGTCCGGCAGCGCCAGCACCCAGCGGACCAAGTTACCATTTACATATCACGCTATGCCGTTCGGAAAACTCGGACGCCGACATTCGCTGCATGCAGGAGGTCTATAAAGTCCTGCAACGCTTCGAGGGCGCACACCAGGTATCGCTGTATCTGCCGACCGGCGAGAACAATGTCATCCTCGAACCCTTACAGCGCGTCAACCCGCGACCGGAACTACTGGCAGACCTCAAAGAGATTCTTGGCGAAACGCAGGTAGTGCTGGAAGCCGCATCATAGTCGACAGGAGATGAGTGAACGGGTTCGTACCGTTCGCTCATCTCCTCCGGTAGTCATCCAAAGTCGATCCGTCATTTGTTGGCCTGGAGCGTCGCAACCGCCTCGCGCAATGCCTTGCTCGCGTCCATCAGTTCACGATGGCGTGTATCTTCGTCCGATGGCTTCTTGCCGAAGAACGAAAGAAAACCGTCCGCTTGTAGCACGGCGCGATCCACATCACCCAAGCTGTCGAAGCCTTGCTTGTGCGCCGCCGCTCGTAGTTCCTCCATCGTCACCACTTCGCGCTTCCTGTTTGTATCGAACTGCTCATCATGTTTAACCAGCGTCGTTGATTCTTCTGTCAGCGTGGCCAGCAAGCGCGGATGGCGTACCCGAATCGCACGACCTCGGAAGATTATCACGGCTTTCTGGCAAATCACAAATATGATCTTGAACAAACGCGACGATTTCTCTCAAGGTCCCCGGTATGGTATACATTTTTGGACGGACAAGGATAGGCCAAGCGAACTCTCGTATTCCAGGCGTATCTACATCTCGTCAGGCTTAAATACAAACACCCGCGTCAAGCGCGATGCTTGACGCGGGTGCGTCACGAGAAGTGGTGGAGATGGGGGGAATCGAACCCCCGTCCAGAAAGGTCAATCGCAAGCCTCTACGAACGTAGACTGCTGATTAGTTTCTCGCCCCCAGCGCTCAACAGACGAGGCGCGGAAGGGGGCCAGCCCGCTAATCTTAAGCGACCCTAGCAGGCGGTACGGTCGCAGCAACCCGACTAAATGACGTTCTATCCCTTCCCATCGGGTTGAGGACGAGCAGAACGGGCTACACTAAATTAGGCAGCCAGCGCGCAGCGCGCAAAGTTTGTTTTGCCAGTTAAATGGCTTTGCCCCTTTAACGAGACTGGGCGGCTCGGTTCGCAACCGACAATCTCAGCTCCCTGTCGAAACCAGGCATCCCCAAATTGTTAAGGTACTCGTGACTACATGTATTATACCGTTCGGCATAGAGCTAGTCAACCGTCGTTAAGACACTTAACATCCAATCGCCCGTGGACAAAAGTGAACACTCTTGTCTGAAATGACGGTGTTTACGGCGAACGAGTGAGTACGTCGATGCTACAATGCCATGCTATGCAACAACAAACACTGACAGGTATTCGCGTGGTCGATCTGACCCGCGCCATGGCTGGACCGTACGGCACGATGATGCTTGGCGACATGGGAGCCGATATCGTCAAGGTCGAACAGCCGGAGAAAGGCGACGACACTCGTAGCTGGGGACCGCCTTTTATCGAGGCCGAAAGCGCGTATTTTCTCAGCGTCAATCGCAACAAACGCTCGCTCACACTCAATCTCAAACAGGAAGCAGCACGCGAGGTGTTGTGGCGGTTGATTGAACAGGCCGACGTCGTTGTCGAGAACTACAGCCCCGGCACCGCAGAACGCCTGGGTTTTGGCTACGAACAGGTCCGCGCTCGTCGTCCGCAGATCGTATATTGTTCGATTTCGGGCTTCGGTCAGCAGGGACCAGCACGCGACCGCACCGCCTACGATTTGATCGTGCAAGGAGCCTCCGGCCTGATGAGTGTCACCGGCGCGGTTGACGGTGAGCCGACACGCTTCGGTGTGCCGATCGCTGATATTGTTTCTGGTATGTTCGCGGCCTATGCCACCGTCAATGCACTGTTCCATCGTGAACGGACTGGCCAGGGGCAGTATATCGACACATCAATGCTGGGCGGGCAAATGGCGCTTACTGACATATCAGGCCGGAATCTACTTTGCCAGCGGACAGGCACCGCGTTCGACGGGCAACGCCCACGCGATTCTGGCACCGTACCAGACCTTCCACACGGGTGATGGATTCGTCAACGTGGCCGTCGGCAACGACGCAATCTGGGCGCGCTTCTGCAGCGCGATGGGTCTGGACGACCTGGTGGACGACCCACGTTTCGCCCGCAACAGCGGACGCATCACGAACCTGACCGAACTGGTGCCGCTGATCGAAGCCGTGTTCACCACGTTGCATACTGCCGACATCATGCAGCGACTTGAGGTCGCATCGGTGCCGTGCGGACCGATCAACAATCTTGAGGAGGTATTCGCCGATCCACAGGTCGCATCCTATGGGCTACACCAGCGCGTCGAGCACGCGACGCTCGGCCCGATCGATCAGGTAGGCTTTCCCTACATCCTCAGCGAAACGCCCTGCAACATCACCCAGGCACCACCTGTCCTCGGTCAACATACCGACGATATCCTTGCAGAACTTGGCTACAGCACCGACGAGATCGCGGCGTTGCGAAGCGAGCGAGCGGTCTAGCGGACGACGGACCACCGACCACCGGAGTTTGAAGGCCTACAAAGAAGGATAGCGCATCAAAAACGGAAGCGGGTAGTTGCCGTGGCAATTACCCGCTTCTCGTATATACCCAACACCTACCGCTAGATACCGCCAGTAGCTACGGTCATCCAACATACGTCGCTAGGCATATTCGGTGGTCGGTGGTCAGTGGTCGGTGGTCCGTCACAACGCCTTGCGTCCCAGGAGCGTGGCGATGAGGCGCAGGATACTGCTCGCCATAAAGAAAAAGAGGTAGGGATGGAAGGGCATTCCCGCTAATACGATTGGTTGCACGCCGATGAACGAGACGATCGCGCCCGCCGCCAGCGAGGCAAGCATGTAGGGCACACCCGTAGCAACCGAGAACGCCGCGAAATACGCACTTCGACCATCGGCGGGAGCCTGTTCCATCAGACGATTGGTCTGGCTCATCAGTAAGCCGGCCCACATAACCCCCGCCATCGCCGCGTTGACGTACAAAGGCCAGATACGGTCAGGCGTGGAAATCACCCAGAACCATGGCAACGGCACGACGCCAAACATGCACATCAGAAGTACCCGGCGCTGCCCGATGCGATCCGCCAGTTTGCCCCACTGCGGCTGCGCCACCAACGTCGTCAGCGCCGTTAACATATCCATGAGCGCGAGCGTGCGAAGCGGCAACCCCAACACCGTCAGGCCATACGCCGTAAAAAACGGAGCAGCCGAGCCAAGCCCAACTTGCCAGATGATGAACGTCCCGGCGAATGCCCTGAACGTACGGTGCTGCAACGGCATCATGAGCAACTCACGCATACTACGGCGTTGATTTTGCGTCATCGGCGGCTCAGGCTGTTTGGTCAGCAAGAACGAGCCTACCGCGCCGCAGATCGCGGCGACAACAAGCAGGATGATGTATGCATAGTCTTGCCAACCACCTGCCTCACCCCGGTCGATCAGCGTTGCGCCGCTGTACCCGGTCACCATGGCGGCGAAGCCCATCAGCGAACCACGCGCCCCGAAATAGCGACCCCGCACAGACGGCGGGATCAGGTCGGTCATCCAATGGCTCCAGGCGTTGATCGACGTTGCGATCAGCACCTGCCCAATCGCGGTCACAAGCAAGAAGATCGTTAGACGGGTGGACGTGGAAAACGGAACCAGCAGCAACAGCGCGGGAATAAGCCACATCTGGCGACCCAGCGACCCGACAACGGCGACACCGCGTCGGTCGCCGAAGCGTTCAATCCACCAGGCCGCCGGAAACTGCATCAGCGCCCCGATCACGGGCATCGCGCCCAGGATACCCAATTCAAACGATGTCGCGCCCAGCAGAAGTGCCAGCCCCGTCGCCAGTGTGCCGACCGTGAGGGAAAGGTGCATCTGGTTGAATGCACCTTCGGCAACGCCCAGTCGCATACCGCGTTGGACCTCGCTTGGCGGGAGCATGGTGCTGCCTGGGCCGATCGCTGGAAGGTTGATCGGACGGAACTCACGCGCACGACGGGCGATCGAATGTAAGGGTGCAGGCATAGTGCTTTAGCCAGCCATCATGATGAGTGCTGGCGAATGAACCAATGCACATGCGGCGGGAAAGAATACGTCACATGCCCTCGTACGTGCTGACGCGGTGGTGTTCCTGACCCCGTCATAGTATGCGCTGATAGTAGCACGGTTTGAGCGCCCGCTGCTCGTGTGGTCAGCGAAAGACTTCCGCGAATCGTTCGCACCAGTCGAGCAAACGCTCGTCGTCCATCCAGCGTCCCGTGCATTGCAGCCCAAGCGGCAATCCCTCGAGCATGTGCATCGTCGGAAAGGTTGTGGTTGGCAAACCGGCATTCGTCCAGGGTAGGTTCATAGCCGGATCGCCCGTCGCAGCGATGCCATGGGGAGCCGCGCCAAGGGCGGGCGGGCTAAGCCAAATATCAATGGCGTGCTGGTCCATCACCGTCTCGATGCGTGTGCGAAGCGTCGTACGGTCCGCGCGCGCCTGCTCGATGGCTGCGGGGTCGATCTGTGCGCCGTTGCGGATCGCCCAGGCCGTGCGCGGACGATACACTTCCGCATAGGTTGGAAACCATGGCTCGTGCGATCGCGCCATTTCGCCCTGTACTAACCGTGTATGACTTTCTGCGATGTCGGCGATGTCGTCAAACATCGGCACACGGTGCACACTGTATCCGGCGGCCACAAGCGCGGCGACCTGCTGCTCGAACACCGTCAGCGCTTCGGGCGACGCTTGCTGCAAGAAGGGACCATCCGGCACCCCAAGGACCGGCATATGCGCGGGCGATTGGGGCTGCCAGTCGTCGCACAGCACCGCAGCGGCGAGGTGCATACCCGTGAGGTCGGGCGTGAAGATACCAACATGATCGAGCGCGGGCGAACATCGCAGCAATCCATCGGTGGGGATACGGTCAAACGTGGGCTTGAATCCAACGATACCGCAGAAAGCGGCAGGACGGATCACCGAGCCGACCGTTTGGGTGCCGATCGCCAACGAACAGAAACCCGCTGCCGTCGCCGCCGCCGAACCGCTGCTCGATCCTCCTGGCGTATGCTCAGGATTGTATGGATTGCGGGTCGGTCCCGGCTCGAAGTACGCGAACTCCGCCGTCACGGTCTTACCGACGACCAGCGCTCCCGCCGCACGTAAGCGTGTCACACTGACCGCTTCGGCTCCGGCGAGCGCGACAGGCGGCACACGCGAACCGCCGGTCGTCGGAAAACCATCGACATGGAAGATATCTTTGACTCCAACCAGCACACCAAACAAAGCGGGACGTGTTTGTGGATCAGGATAGCGCGCCAGCAGCGCCTCGGCTTCGCGCCGAAGCCTTCCACGACGGTCTGGTTCCGGCATCAGGGCGGCGATCTGCGGATCCACTTCCTCGATGCGGTCGCATGTATCCTCGATGTATTGATGAAGATCGAGGTTTCCCGAACGTAATCCCGCTGCCGTCGCCGCCAGCGGACGTGGCTCGACCAGTGAACGTGTCGTCATGAAGCTACCTTATGATGCGGCGACCGGCTCGATAAGTTGCGGGTCGTCGTTGCGTACCATATTGACCATTGTGCTGACCGGATAGGCTTCCATAGCTTCCTGTGGATACGGCTGCAACAGCGATTGCAGCTGCTTAACTTCGTGCATCTCAGGATCGAGCCACAGCCCGTACAGTTCGGGTGGCAGGATCACCGGCATGCGATTATGCACCGGACGCACCAGGTCGTTCGGCACCGTCGTGATCAGCGTACACGACTCGATGACTTCGCCTTCGGGTCCTTTCCAATGTTCCCACAATCCGGCGAAGGCGAACGGCGATTCGTCTTTCATTCGCAGATAAAACGGCTGCTTGCCTTTCTCATGTTCCTTGCGCTGCCATTCATAAAAGCCATCGGCAAGCACCAGGCAGCGTCGCTGCCGAAAGGCCGCACGAAACGCCGGACTCGTCGCGACGGTTTCGGCGCGTGCATTGATCATCTTGGCGCTGCCGCTGCGGTCCTTTGCCCAGAACGGAATCAAGCCCCAATGCAAAAGCGCCAGTTCACGCTCGCTGTCGGCGTCCGGCTGTCGCACCGTCGCGATGGATTCGGTCGGGGCGATATTGAAGTGTGGTTTGAGCGTCGGAACCTCAGGTAGTTCAAACAGTTGCGCGAGTGTTTCAGGCGGGGTACTGAGGGTAAAACGTCCGCACATAACAAAACTCCTTTCCAGAGATCGGCGATCACCACAGCGAAGAATTATCGCTGTTTCAGGCCACGAATCTATCGAGAGTGTACCCTATTTCGCTCACCTGTGCTACTCCATACAACGAAGTCAAATCTCCCAACCACGAGCCGTATCACATAGGTTCAGACGGTCGGTATTCTCACCCGCACGGTCATGCTTGGCAGATCAATCTTCGGCGGTTGCTCGTCAGTCGTCCACCCTCACCGCCTGACTATCGGCAGATACATACGTGGGACAGGACCGAGTGGGCAACCATTGGTCCGCCCTACGGTCGATTCGCCACGGGTCGATTCCCTGCCACCTTTAAATGTTGTAACCTGATAAGCGTAACTGGCATCGCAACTCAGCGGAGCGTCCGTGAAGGCAGTGGTATTCGCGGGCAGCGTCGCAATTCGGATGAAGAACCAGTTCGAACCGTCCCACACGCCGTTGTACACGTTATAGCCATCCTCGCCCGACGTATCCTGCCAACCCAGCGAAATGCTCAAATCAGTCGACGCAGAAATGAATAGACCGCGTGGGGGCGTCAGCTCGCGGCCAAGTTGTACCGTGCGATAACCTCCGGGGTCCATCGCACGATTTCCGGCGTTATCGATGACATGGATCGTGAACACGATCGCCTGGTCGCCGACCGAATTCGCATTCCAGGTGCAGGTATATGGTGCGCCGGTATCGTTACACACCTGGTGCCAATCGTTGTCATACCTCGCATAGAACTCAACGCGGTTGACGCCGCTACCGCTATCAGAAGCATCCGCTGCAATCGTAAACATCGGATCGCTCGTCTGTGAACGGTCGGCAGGCTGAGTGAGCCTACCTGTTGGCGGGGTCGTGTCCGCGCTGTTGGGCGGATTCTGGTCAGCCCACAACCAGACGCTTGGCTCACATCCCAGGTAGCGTGACGCGGGCGCAGGACCACCCGGACACGGGTCGCCACCACCGCCATACCAGCCCATCGTATCGGTCTGTCTACCGTTATGCCGTACCTCGAAGTGGATATGATCGACATTCGCTCGTCCGCTTAGCCCGATCTGTTGCCCCCGACTCACGGTCGCGCCAGTATTCACGTCACGGCGACTGAGATGTCCGATATAGATATGGTACGAATTGCTTTCGTAGCCAATCAGCACGGCCTGTCCATCCGTCCACAGCACCGAACCGCTCACCGGGGCATAGACAGGCGAGCCGTAGGGCATCCACAGATCGTCGCCGTCGTGCGTATCATAGTTGACGTTGGTTTGGTTGAGATAGTTACGCATACCGGCGATGTTGGGCGTGCCACCGTTATCGACCGAAGGATAGGTATGATCATAGTAGCCGCGGCCCGTGAGGGCAACGTTATAGGGCTTGTATAGAAAGGGCGCGGCGGCGGGTGCCTGTGCTTCGGGTCTGGCTGGTGATCCGAACACACGAGCATACAGACGGTTCCAATCGGCGACCGAGGCAGTGGTTTCATCAAGTGTCGCGCCGGCACCCAGGCTCGTCGCCAGCACCCAGGAGGCGGCGTTGCGAACACGCGGTTCCATCGCCATCAGGCGACCGTCGCGATAGCGGATCGACGGCTGATCGTCCGATTGATAGGGGCGAAGCGCATCGCGTATGCGCGACGATTCGAGGTAGAGCCACTTGAGCCATGCCTGCTGTGTCACATAGCGTGATGGTGCGTCTTTGTTCGCCGCTAGCGTCAGCAGCAAGCGCGTGTTGACTGACCGTGCGACCGCGATCGATTCAAGCGCCGTCCACTGATCCGTACTGAGTTGCACACCCAGGTCCTCGGCGGCACGACGCAACTTCGGTCCAAACCAATCACCGCTCCACAGCAACAGCGTGTCCGGCAGCGCGATATCGCCGACGACATCACGCACATCGGCAACATCACTCGCGGGGACAGCCCCTCGCCCAAGCACATCGCTGAAATCAAGGCGTGGTAGTTCGAGCGGTGACTCAGCCGCCATAATCGCGGCAAGATCGAGATCGGGCATCGCCATGATGATCGTCTGATCGTCCTCGCCATATGGAATATTGAGCGTCGCGGGACGCGCTGCGCCAATCGTGCGCGTTGGCACGGCCTTAGCGGCGACGTGCCATGCAGACCGCGCCCCCAGCAATGGGTACGCTAGCGCGCACATCGTGACAATAAATAGGATCATCCGCGTCAACGCACCATGTAATCCCAACGTTTTCCATCGCCTTCCCTTCACCCCACATTCCTCCCCATTCTGTCCCATACTCATGCTACGGTACTTCTACCCGATCGCAATCACACCAGCATGAAAATCATCTGTTCATTGGGCAGGATGTACCTGAGTATGGCATGGCAGACGAGTTCGCCGAATGCATTTGTCTCGACCGCGCAAAAATAAATGGCTTTTTGTATCTATACCAGATACAGGGGGAAGGTTAGGATATGGATCGGGTAGAGCATTTAGCAGATATACTCGAAGCGCTCCTGGTACGAACAGGATGGACCGCCGGGAAACTGGCACGTTTGTCGCACGTTCCCAAGGCCACCATTGACAACTGGCTGCGTGGACGTGCAGCACGGCCTCGCGCATGGCAACCGATCGCGCAGGTCGCCGCCGCCTTTGAACTGGACATCCACGAAACATCACGCTTATTCAAGATAGCCGGTCATCCTTCGGTTCCCGAACTCTTGAAGATGCACTTGCCGACGCAGGATCGGGTACTTCTGAAGCCGTGGGTTCAGCAGGCAGTACATCCAAAGGCGGCACAACCCGGCGCGAACATTACCGAAGAACGCACACCCGCGCACATGCCAATCAACTCCATAGCGCCAGTAGCACCACTGCCCTCGTGTTCGCATGTCTATCTTTGGCGCAATCCGTTCTTTGTGGGACGCGAAGCGCTGCTCCTGACGATCGCCCGAACGCTGAGCGGACACGACCAGGCGTATGGACAATCGATGGGAACAGTGGTACTGACAGGTATTGGCGGCAGCGGTAAATCTCAGGCTGCCTCCGAGTGGGTGCATCGCTACGGGCAATACTTTGCTGGGGGCGTATTCTGGATCAGTTTTGCCGATCCACGGGCGATCCCCGAACGGATCGCCAAGGCAGGAAGCCATGCTTTTTCGGGTAGTTTCTCGTCATACGAAAGCCTCCCGCTCGACGAGCAGGTGCGCCTTGTCTGGAACTCCTGGCATGATGCCGTTCCACGCTTGCTGATCTTCGATGGCTGCGAGGATGAAGCCCTGCTGCAGCAATGGCGACCCGCGAACGGCAATACCAGCGTCATCGTGACCAGTCGGCGCTCGCGCTGGAATCCTCTGCTCGGCCTTTGCACACTGCCGATAGGCGTCTTTGAACGCCACGAGAGTATTGCGTTGCTCGAACATTACTGCTCCGACGCCGCAGACGAATGGGCTGATCTGGATACTATCGCGGATATCTTTGGCGATCTGCCGCTCGCCTTACACCTCGCGGGCGCCTACATCGACCGTTACCAGACGTTCCTCACACCCGCAATCTATCTCGACCAACTTCAGTACATCGATCGGCAACCTAACCAGACGCTCCTCGATCATCCTTCGATGATTGAGGGAACGATCTCGCCGACCGACCACGAACAGCATCTGGCGCACACGTTCCAACAGAGCTATCGGCAGCTTGACGATGCCAACGCTACGGATGGATTAGCCTTGAGGATCATCGCCTATGCTGCTGTTTTCGCTCCCAGACAGCGGATACCACGCCACCTGCTCCAGGCATGTGTTCTGCCAGCGAACGCTCCAATCATATCGTTATACGCGTTTGAGCATGCGTTGATGAGGCTAGGTAATCTGGGCTTGCTCGAAAATACACACCATGGGATGCTCTCCATTCATCCGTTGATCGCCAGGTATGTCAACACAACGACGCTGATAGTCAACGCTCGCGATACTGTAGCAGCAGTCCTTATTACGGACGGCGAAGACCATCCCTAACGCATCACGAACCCCAGGATACCCAGGTCACTAGCCGTCTCAACATACGTCGTTTTACGCGTCTGGACGTGGCGGTATGAAGATTGCTCGATCTATGGGTAAGTCCATACAACATGGCAGGAGGGAATTATGTCAAATCGTCAACTTGGTTGGGATGAGAAACAGGTCCAGGACCGTATTTCACCACGAGAAACCGCTCAGGAAGATAAAGAGCGTTTCCAGCAGCAAAACGCCGAGGAAAACCGCCAGCCAGTCGAGGGTCAGGATGATGGATGGGTGCCACCCGGCAACGCGGACCAGGGTAGCCGCAAGTAACCGACACCAGTATCAACAATATTCATAGTGATAGGAGTCAGCTTCGGGAACACATGCACCCGCCGACCGGGCGTAAGCAACCGAGAGGAAGGTATATATGTCAGCGGAATTACAAGCAATGCTGCATAGGCTCACGGCGTTACCTGCCACCGAGCATCCATTACTCAGTGCATACCTTGATTTAACCCTAGACCATACTGGAAAACGGTCCCAGTTAATTAAGTTCGAGAACTCGCTCAATGCAGTCGTCGGGCAGTATCGTGGGAAGCATGCAGAACGCGTAAGCATCGAAGCCGATCGCGATCGCATTATAGACTACGTCTACAATGAATCACACATCGACGCGAAAGGACTGGCAATATTCGCCTGTAGTGCTGCCGGCATCTGGGAAACGCTCCCGGTTCCCATGCAGGTCGAAACGTCTGTCGTCGCAGATAGCTACCCCCATATTTTCAACCTCGTACGCATCCTGGACGATTACGAAACCTTTGCGTTGGTGCTTGCCGATGGTCAGGAATCACAAATCCTCGTTGTTTCGCTCAATGAGGCCGAACGCGCTGGCTCGACCGAAGCATCGGAGCAGATTAAACGGTTCGACGCTGGAGGTTGGAGCCAGATGTTGTTTCAACGCCGCACTGATAACATCATCAGAGCACATACCCGTGACATTGCCGACAAGTTAGGCCAGGTCATCAAGCGTCACGACGTCCAACATGTGGTCATCGCCGCCAACGACTCGATCAAGCACATGGTAACGGACTCGCTTCCTCAAACGATCAAAGATAAACTTGTCGATATTATCCGTCTCGACATGAAAGCCGATATATCCAAGGTCATGGAAAAACTTGAGCCGATTATGCGCTCGGTTGAGCACAAGCAGGAAGCGAACAGTCTGGCTGAACTTGAAGCCGAAGTGCGTGGCGACAACCTGGGCGTGGTGGGTGTTGCGGATACGGCGATGGCCTTGACCAAAGGCCAGGTGCGAACGCTGGTAGTACACGCGGATTTTCAAGGAACTGGTGGGGAATGCCCCAATTGCGGTTCAATTCGTACCGGTCTCCGTCCAACCTGTCCCTATGACGGAACCGAGATGCGGTCGATCAATCTACGCGAGATGTTTACGACACGCTCCTACCAGCAGGGAGCCACGATCCAGATCGTCCACGCGAGTCCATTCCTGGACGATCACGAAAGGATCGGCGCAATCTTACGCTATAAGGAACTCGTACAAAACGCCTGATCGGTGATCGCGATCACCTCATGAGTACGGTCCACGCTTTACAGCGTGGACCGTTCAGCGAAAGCCCCCGAATTATGTGATCGTTAAGATCGCTCCCCATAAGCAGAACTTCAGAGAAACCTCATCCACACCTGGCACGTTCCTCGTTATACTACATAATGTCGTTTTGCTTAAACGTCATTCGCACAATCAGCGATGGACTACGACACAGGGTATTTTGCATCATGCGATTGCTGTGACGCTCCCTGATGCATCATACGAGTGTTATCCACAATAAACCTGTAAAACTTTATAAGCAATATGTGAGGTTCATATGTCGCTCGACACGTATATTTTTGCTTGTTGAGGGGTATCAGGTGGTGTATAATCGCCTCAGGCGTGGGGAAAAGTGGGGAAAAGTGGGGAATTAGTACATCCGTTCTATTTCCCGAACTTTACGATTAGGGGAACGAAGTGTTTCTAGGCGAGTACGAACATAGTGTTGATACAAAGGGGCGCATCGCCGTTCCCGCTCGATATCGCGCAAAGCTCGAACAAGGCCTGGTGATCACCCGTAGCTTTGATCAGTGTTTATTCGTTTACCCCCAGGAAGAGTGGGAAAGCCTTTCGCTCAAGCTCAACGCCTTGTCGTTCGTACAGGAAGAAGTACGCAAAGCCCGACGCATGTTGTTCGGCAATGCATTTGAGCTCGAACTCGACCGTCAAGGTCGCATTCTTGTTCCGGGCTCGTTACGTGACTTTGCCAAGATCGGCAGCGACGCCATCGTGGCTGGCATGGGGTCATACATCGAAGTTTGGCCTACGGAAGCATGGCGAGCGAATCAGGAAGCGTTAACATCCGATAGCACCGCAATCGCGGAAACACTCGCGAGCCTGGGACTATGACGTATGGATGTACATGCAGGATGGCGTCGATGAAACAGCCTGTGCAGGCTGGCGCTTCTTGCTTGTCGCTTACCCGATAACCGATGTCGAACTTTTCGCATGTGCCGGTCCTCCTGCAGGAAACTATCCGGGGGCTAGTTCTAGAGCCAGGGGGGGTGTTCATCGATGGGACGCTTGGCGGTGGCGGCCACACAGCCGCTCTGCTCGCTGCAGGCGCACAGCATGTGCTTGGCATCGACCGCGATCCCGCAGCCCTGGCGGCTGCACGCGAACGCTTCGACCCACAACAGGTCACACTCGTACATGGCAATTTCCGAGATATTGGTACGCTGGCCCAAACACATGGGTTTAGCAATGTCGCGGGGGTGCTGCTGGACATAGGTGTCTCATCGCACCAACTCGACACCGCTGAACGTGGATTCTCGTTCAGCACCGACGCGGAACTCGACATGCGGATGGACCCGACAACCGGACCAACCGCAGCGGATCTGGTCAATACACTACCCGAAACAGATCTTGCCGACGTCATCTTTCGCTATGGCGAAGAACGTGCGTCGCGCCGGATCGCACGATATATCGTCGAACGTCGACAAGCGACGCCGTTCACGACTACCGTGGAACTAGCGAACGTCGTGCAACGGGCAGCGGGAGGCAAAAGTGGGCGAATTCATCCCGCTACACGCACCTTTCAGGCACTACGCATCGCTGTCAACGACGAGCTAGGCGCACTGGAAACCGCATTACCGGCAGCGACGACGCTGCTTGGTCCGGGCGGTCGGCTGGCGGTCATTTCATTTCATTCGCTGGAAGACCGCATCGTCAAGCACTACATTCAGCGCGAGGCGACCGTGTGTATGCTGCCCCCGCGCATGTTTGCCGAGGGTTGCCCACATCTTCTGGCGGAAGGAACAGGCGCACGACCGTGCATCTATCTTGCACAACGCGACTGTGACTATGCGCCACGGTTGACCGCGGTAACACATAAACCCATCGTCGCTTCCGATGAGGAAACGACAGCGAACATCCGTAGTCGAAGTGCGAAACTACGGATCGCCGCCCGAATAAACGCGAGCGTTTGAACGCGAGCATCGCACGCCGTTTCGAGGATCGAGAACGTTAGGCAGGAGGACAGGAACAATGGCAGTCACTGTACATGCACTACCACTACAAGACGCCCGTGAGCGCCGCGCGCAGTATCCGACCTACTTCAAGCTGGGCTATCCCGGTTTGATAGCGGGAGCGGTCGTCGCGATCTGCCTGTTGAGTATCCTATACCTCGCGCAAACAGGTCGTGTCGCAACGCTAGGCTATCACTTGCAGGAGCTTCAAGAGCAGCATGTGACGCTCGTTCACGAATCGCAACAACTTGAATATCGCATCGCCGAAGCCAATCGGCTTGACGCGATCGAAGCACGTGCGACCGCGATGGGTATGCGCCCTGCTGCCACTACCCAGTTGCGGTTTGCAACGATCGAAATGCCAGACGGCCCAGTAGTAGCACAGCACTGATATGGCACAAATCGCATCCAGTAAACCAGCGGGCATTTCCCGCCGCCGTATCAACGTCATTTTGATCGTGTCAATCGTGCTCTCCCTGTTTACAGCACGTCAACTGGTGGAAATCCAAGTCTACAAGCGTGACGGCGAACGCGACCTCAGCGAACGCGCCCGTCAGGAGCTTGAGATGCACGTCGTGTTGCAGCCGCGACGCGGCACGATCTATGACCGCACCGAGTCGGCGCTGGCGCTCAACCTGTACAACGACAGCTTGTACGTCGAACCGCTTCGCATCGGCGAGCCGGAAAAGCTTGCCCTCGTGCTGGCTCCGCTGCTGGAGATGGACCCACAGGCTGTTTTGGCGATCATCGGTGACAAAGAACGCGAGTGGGTGCGACTGGCGCGCTGGATCAAGCCCCAGGCCGCTGAGGAAATTCGCAAGCTTGGCGAGGAAGGTGCTCCGCCCGCCGGCCTGCATCTCATCCCCGAAGCGCAGCGCGTGTATCCACAGGGTGAATTCGCGGGTCGTATCGTAGGCGTAGCAAATTACGAAGGTGTTGGCATCAGCGGCGTCGAAGGTTTCTACGACAACGAAATCAAAGGCATCACCGGAACGCTGCAAGCTGAACAGGATGCAACACAGCGCCCGATCTGGATCGCCCCGCAGCGGTTGGTCGAACCGGAAGACGGTGCCAGCCTGACCCTGACGATCGATGCCCGTGTTCAGCGAGTGATCGAGGACGCGCTCAAGGAAGCGGTCGAGAAACACAGCGCCAGTGGTGGTACCGTGATCGTGATGGAGCCGTCCACCGGTGAAATTCTGGGAATGGCTTCCACACCCTACTTCAATCCAAGTCGCTACCTGGAATACGAACCAGAGATGTATAACGGCAATCCGGCGATGACGGATGTCTACGAACCAGGTTCGACGTTCAAAGTGATCCTGACCGCGATCGGTTTGCAAACTGGCGCGTTCACAGCCGACAGCGCTGTCAACGATCCAGGGTGTGTTGAACGCTATGGCTGGCCGATCTGTAACTGGAACAGCGCAGGCAACGGCGCAGCGACACCAGGGAAGATGCTGTACTACTCGTCGAACGTGGCGGCATTACAGTTCGGCGAAATCATCGGCCGTGACAACTTTTATAAGTTCATAAAAATGTTTGGCTACGGCCAACCCACCGGCATTGATCTGGCAGGCGAAGCTGAAGGGATCGTCCATTGGCCTATCGGCGACAATTGGAGCGACCTCACCCTTGACCAAAACTCTTTCGGTCAAGGTATCGCCGTCACTCCGATACAGCATATCACCGCGATCTCGGCAATTGCCAACGGCGGCAATTTGATGTGGCCTCATGTGGTCAAGCGTCGCTGCAAGGGAACGCAGTGCGAAGATATTGCACCGGTGACAGTCCGCCGCGTCATCGACCCTGGCGTGACCGCGCAGATCAACGACATGCTGGTCGACAACGCCAACAGCTATGCACCCGTCGTGTGGGGGCCAATTACTGGCTCGTATGCCCCCGTTCCATTGGTGCCGGGATTCCGCGTCACCGCCAAAACTGGAACATCACAGATCGCGGTCGATGGTGGCTATGATGCAAACGCGACGATTGGCTCGGTGACAGGATGGGCTCCTGCCGAAAACCCACGCATAGCCGTACTCGTGAAGATCGATCGCCCGAAAGACGACCCGTTCGGTCTCAATACGGCAATTCCGGTTTATCAACGAGTCGTGTCGGAACTGATGCCCTACCTACGCATGGCACCAAACCCAGAGATCATCGATCAATCGCAGATAGGCAAGCAATGAATGCAAGTGAGCGGTAGCACAGGAAGGAATCGTCGGGCGTGACAACGCACCAAGCCAACCAACAGCATCCTACTGGGAGCGCCTTCGGGCCGCTCCCTGCTGTGCTTACGAGCGCGACATTTACCGATGTCGCGATTGACTCGCGTGCCGTACGACCGGGCGACCTGTTCGTGGCGCTGCCCGGTGAGAACACCGACGGACATCGCTACGTCGCGACGGCATTCGCGCAGGGCGCGCACGCGGCCCTGGTACGTGCGGATTGGGCGGCAGAAGCACGACACGACCTTCCTGCGAACGTGACTTTTGTGGATAATACAGCGAGCGAACTTCCTGTTCCGGCGCTGGTTGCGGTCCCGGACCCGCTCGCGACATTACAAGCCCTCGCCGCGCATCATCGCAGCACCGTTGATGTACCGGTGATTGGCATCACAGGGAGCGTTGGCAAGACCAGCACCAAGCAACTGGTGGCAACCGTGCTCGCGCAACATCTGAGGACGCATTCGAATGTCCGTTCGTTCAACAACGAGATCGGTGTACCGCTGACCCTATTACGGCTGGAACTTACGCATCAGGCGGCTGTGATCGAAATGGGAACCTATGGGCCAGGCGAGATCGCGTTTCTGTGTGACATGGCACGACCGCAGTATGGCATCGTGACCAACGTCGGCGTTTCGCACCTCGAACGCATGAAAACGCGCGAGGTCGTAGCACGCGCCAAAGCCGAGCTCGTCGAAGCCCTGCCCGCAGACGGCCTTGCAATTCTCAACGGCGACGACTCCCGTGTGCGTGCAATGCGCGAACGCACAGCAGCCCGCGTGTTATGCTACGGACTCGATGCCAGCAACGACGTATGGGCAAGCGATATCGAAGGCGGCGGGCTACGTGGAATGGCATTTACAGTCCATACTGGCACGGAAGAACGTCGCATTCAGACAGCGCTATTGGGCGAACACAACGTGTACACCGCGATGACGGCGATCATCATCGCCCGTGAGTTGGGCGTGCCGTGGGCGGCGATTGATATTGGCCTCAACGCACCAGATGCGCAGGCCCGGCTCCAGATCGTTCCCGGCTTAAATGGCGCGACGCTGCTGGACGATTCATACAACGCGTCGCCCACATCGTGCGCCGCTGCACTAGACGTACTCGCCCGAACACCGGGACGCCACATCGCCGTCTTTGGTGATATGGCGGAGCTCGGTCCCGAAGAAGAAGAAGGGCATCGTGAAGTCGGCAGATCGGCACAGAACGTCGATCTGTTGGTCGTCGTCGGTGCGAAGGCGCGCTGGATCGGCCTCGCTGCGGCGGAATGCAATCCGTCGCTGCCGGTTGTGTACGCGGCGACCAACACGGAAGCAAGCGCGGCCTTGCGGGAGCATATAGGCGTGGACGATTATATTTTGGTAAAGGGGGCGCGAGTGGCAGCAACCGAGCAGATCGTCGTTGCACTGCGCCGGGAAGGAATGTCCTAGGTGGATTTTCTCCGTATAGATGTCGTCAGCGATGTCGCACGCACTCTCCTGCTGGCAGGTGGTGCGTTTCTGCTGACCCTTCTTGGCGGCGGTCGTCTGGTGCGTTGGCTCAAGGCCAACGATATCGGCAAGCGCGTGCGTGAAGAAGGACCACAGTCCCACCAGATCAAGACCGGTACGCCCACGATGGGCGGCATCATGATCGTGGTCAGTGTCGTGATCATGACGCTCTTATTCAACCTGGTCGGGCGCTATTCGATGCTGCTGCCGCTCGCGGTGCTAGTATCGTACAGCATCCTGGGGGGCTTCGACGACTTCCTGACACTGACACGGTCGCATTCGAAAACGTACGGTTTCACGGTGCGCTTCAAGTTCGTCTGGTTGGTCGTGCTGGCACTGCTGGCATCGCTCGCACTCTATCTGCCCAAGCCATACGGACTCCAGAACGAGGGTCTGGTGCAGATTCCGTTCGTGGGTGCCTGGAACATCGGCTATTGGTATATTCCGCTCGCCACGTTCATCATCGTCGCGACAGCCAACGCGGTGAACTTTTCTGATGGGCTCGATAGTCTGGCGGGTTGGTTGCTGGTGATGGCGTTTGCCGCCTATGGCGTCATCTCGTTCCTGGCCTATCCACGCCTGATCGCGGTATCAGCCCTATCGTTCACGATGATGGGCGCGTGTGCCGCCTTCCTATGGTACAACGCGCATCCGGCTCAGGTGTTCATGGGCGACACGGGTTCGTTGGGGCTAGGGGCTACCCTGGCGATCATCGCGCTGATCTCGCAGCACTGGTTATTGCTGCCGATCATTGGCATCATCTTCTTCGCCGAAACGATCTCGGTGATCCTGCAGGTTGGTTGGTTCAAATGGACCAGGCGACGCTATGGCGAGGGACGACGCATTTTTCGCGCCGCGCCACTGCATCACCATTTCGAACTAAGCGGCTGGTCGGAGATGCAGGTGATGCAGCGCTTCGTGCTGATCGGCATGATCGCCGCGCTGCTTGGTGTATCGCTGGCACTCACGACGCCGGAATCGCAGGGGTTGCCGTTAGCACCACAGATCCCTTTGAATAACTTGGACGAGCAATCATAGTGATGACGAACGAGCTGCGCGGAAAACATGTGCTTGTCATGGGGCTTGGCATCAACGCCGGGGGTGTTGGGGTTGCCCGCTTTCTGGCACAACAGGGTGCGCTGGTGACGGCGACCGATCTGCGCGGTCCCGACATCTTGCGCCCGTCGCTAGAAGCACTGAGCGACCTGCCGATCCAGTATGTGCTGGGCGAGCACCGCGACGAGGATTTCGCAACGGCGGACATCGTGATCCGTAATCCCGGCGTACCACGCGAGTCGCGCTACTTACAGATCGCCCGCGACCATGGCGCACAGATCGAGATGGAGATGACGCTGTTCTTCCGGCTGTGCCCTGCACCGATTGTCGGCATCACTGGAACACGCGGCAAGACCACTACCACGATGCTGGCAGGGGCATTGCTCGCCGAGCAGTATCCCGATACGGTTGTAGCAGGCAACCTGCGCGTTTCAGCGCTCCAACAATTGTCGCGTATTACGCCGACGACGCCTGTGGTGATCGAGCTTTCGTCGTGGCAACTCGAAGGACTGGGCGAGGCTGAACTCAGCCCGCAGTACGCCTGCGTGACCAATATTTCGCCCGATCATCTCGACCGCTATGCCAATATGGATGCCTACGCCGCGGCCAAGATGCACATCGTCGAGCACCAGTCAGCGGAACGCGGCGACATCGCCGTGTTAAACGCCGACGACGAGCGCGTGCAGGGTTGGCGAACATCGGTGGCGCGTCCTAACGGACTGGCCTGGTTTTCGACCCGACGCACGCTCGACCAGATCGCGGCGTTGCACACCGGCATGTTTGGAGCAGCGTGGTGGGACGGCGACCGCTTGATGTGGAACGACGAACGTGTGACGACCGCTGATAAGATGCGGTTGCACGGCGAGCATAATCGCGCCAACATCGCCGCCGCCGTCGCGCTGGCGCGTGCCTACCGGCCGCCAGTGGAACATACGGCGAGCGCCGCCGCCCTGGCGAACTTTGCGGGTGTGCCGGACCGCCAGGAACTTGTGCGCGAATGGCGTGGTGTACGCTTTGTCAACGACACCACCGCGACCACGCCGACCGCGACCGTCGCGGCGCTGCGTGCCACATCTGCTCCGACCATCCTGATCGCGGGTGGCTCGGAAAAGCACCTCGATTTCGGCGAGCTTGCCGCCGTAGCAGGCGACTTTGCCCACGGCGAACCAACACGGCTCAAAGGCGTCGTGCTGCTCGCTGGCACGGCGACCCCACGGCTCGCCGAAGCGCTAACAACCACAGCTGTACCAATCCTGGGGACGTACGACACATTCGAACGCGCTGTCACATATGCCGCCGAACAAGCGGAACAAGGAGACGTAGTGCTGTTATCTCCGGCCTGTGCTTCATTTGGCATGTTTGTGAACGAGTTCGATCGCGGCGAACAGTTTCGCAAGATCGTGGCGGCACTCGATGAATAATCCAAACGACAACCGCTCGGACGAAGACGCCAACGCCGCCATGCGGCGATTCGAGCAAGAGTTCGGGCAACGCCAGGAACAGGCGACCGATCCGCGCTACGGTCCCGCCACGCCGCCCGCAGGCGACGTGGAATACGCCCAGCCGCAACAGGTTCGGCTCAGGATTCCGCTGAACAGGCCACGTATTGTCTACGGACTACTGGCGATCAACGTCGTGATGTACATATTGACGATGCTGGTTTCAGGTTCGTCGAGCCTCGGCTTTAACGGCGCGTTACTGATACTTGGTGGCAAGTATGGTCCGGCGATCGATGCAGGGCAATACTGGCGATTTATCACACCGATCTTCTTGCATGGTGGATTGATTCATCTGGCGTTCAACTCCTATGCGCTGTACGCATTGGGACCGGAGGCCGAACGAATCTATGGCAATCTGCGCTTTCTGGCGATCTATATGCTGGCGGGCATCGGCGGCTCAATTGCATCATATATATGGTCGCCCGGTCTTTCGATCGGCGCGTCGGGAGCCATCTTCGGCCTGATCGGTGCGCTCGCCGCATTTTATTATCGCGCCCGCGCATTGCTGGGCGCGGAAGCATCACGCGAACGGGTCAACCAGATGATCGGCTTAGCCGTCGTCAATATTGTGTTTGGATTCGCCCTGGCAGGTACGATCGACAACGCGGCACATATCGGCGGGCTGATCGTGGGCGGCATCGCGGGACTTGCCATGGCACCACAATTCAGGGTGGACGAACGGGTGTATCCACCAGTGGTGATGCGCGCCGACCGTCCCGCGCTTGGTTGGGCGTTTGCTGGCATCATCCTGGTTGGGTTGGTCGGCATCGCGGCGATAGCAGTAATGACATTGGCAGGACAAAGGGTTTAGCGTATGAATCAACGAGTACAGCGTCCACCAGATTACACCCTCCTGGCGCTAGTCCTTGGCCTGACGGTCTTTGGGCTGGTCATGGTGTATAGCTCATCGTTCATGATCGCCGTGAACGAAGGACACACCCAAATCTATTACCTGGTCCGGCAAACCATGTGGGCCGTGCTCGGATGCGTCGGCTTGCTCGTGTCCGCAGCGGCTCGACTACCGCTACTGGCGCAAACTTGCGCTCCCGCTGATGGCGGTCACGCTGTTTCTGCTTGCTCTGGTGATTTTGCTGCCCGAAAGCGTCACCAAGCGCGGCGGTGCCGAACGCTGGATTCGCATTGGACCGATCGGCGTGCAGCCATCCGAGATCGCCAAGCTCAGCCTGATCGTATACCTGGCCTCGTGGCTGATGGGACGCGGCGCGAAACTGCGCTCGATGACGATCAGCCTGATCCCGTTCACAGTGATCATGGGCATTGTGCTGGCGCTGGTGATGATGCAGCCGAACCTCAGTACCAGCATCATCCTTGGGGTGATCGGCGTGTCGGTCTACTTCGCGGCGGGCGCGAACCTGGTACATATCATCGCAGGTTTGTTCCTGGGCGGTGGCCTGGGGTTGGTGCTGATGCAGACTGCGGCCTACCGACTCGAACGTTTTCTGGTGTATCAGGACCCCTGGAAATATTATCGCGATGGTGGTTTCCAGCCGATCCACGCGATGTATGCGCTGGCATCGGGCGGCTGGATCGGTCGTGGATTGGGCCAGAGCCGTCAGAAGTTCAACTGGTTGCCCTCCGCCCATGCCGACGCGATCTACAGCGTGATCGGCGAGGAACTTGGCATCATCGGCACGATGCTCGTGTTGATCGCCTTCCTGTACCTGGCGTATCGCGGCTTTCGGATCGCGTCACGTTCACCAGACCCGTTCGCGGCGCTGGTCGCGGTCGGCATCACCGCCTGGTTGACCTTCCAGGCGTTCGTCAACATGGCGGTCGTGGCACAAGTCATTCCTTTCACCGGTGTTACTCTTCCATTCATTTCCTATGGCGGTTCTTCCCTGGCAATGAGTCTCTTTGCCGTGGGAATACTGCTGAATATTTCAAAATATGTCGACGACCAGCCACCAGAACTCGTCCCAACCGCCGAATCCCGCCCACAAGCGGTCAAACGGCGACCAATCGCCGCAATCCCCGCCCTTGCTGCTTTTATGCGGCGGCGGAACGGGGGGACACGTGTATCCAGCGCTAGCCGTAGCTTCGGCTTTAGCCGCAAAGTCGTATCAAACCCCAACGAGCGAGCAACTGGATGGCGACGCCTTTCCAGCGTCCCCGCCAGTCGCACCGGGCGCGGCGCACGCCGCCGCCCGACGACGCTTGCAGGGTCGTGGCGCAAGCACTGAGGGCTGGGGCGAAACCTGGGATGTGGATAGCACAACCCCGCAAGTACTGTACGTTGGATCGGTCGGCGGCATGGAACAGGCGATCGTCACACAGGAATCGGATTTGCCGTTTCGGGCGATCCAGTCGGCTGCGGTGCGGGGGCGTGGTCCAATCCAGCTAGCACGCAATACGGTGACGCTCGGCGCTGGTGTGCTTCAGGCACGCCAGATGTTACGTCAACTGAAACCGGCGGCGATCCTGGGAACCGGAGGGTATGTATGCGTGCCCTTGTTCGTGGCGGCACGACTGGTAGGCGTACCGACGATGATCTATTTGCCTGACATCGTGCCTGGGCTGGCGATTCGCTTTCTGTCGCGGATCGCGACTCGGGTGGCGTGCTCGTTCGAGCCGTCGCTGAGCTTCCTGCCACGCCAGAAAACCGTGGTCACGGGCTATCCGCTGCGTTCGTCGCTCGGCCAGCTCGACCGCAGTTCCAGCCGCGCGACCTTCGGGCTCGACCAAACGCTGCCGGTGCTGCTGGTGTATGGCGGCAGCCGGGGCGCTCGTTCGATCAACCGGGCGATCGAGCGGCTGATGAAGCCCTTGCTGGAAATCTGTCAGATCGTGCATGTCTGCGGTCGTGAAGGTGACGAAACGTTTCTAGCCGAAGCTGCCTCGCAGCTTCCGGCGGTATTACGCGAACGCTATCATCTGCACCCGTATCTGGCGGGAACAATGCCGGAGGCGCTCACCGCAGCGGACGTAACCGTCTGTCGTTCAGGTGCATCGACGTTGGCTGAACTTCCGGCGGTCGGCTTGCCCGCCGTACTGGTGCCCTACCCATTTGTGCATCAGGACGAAAACGCTGCGTATCTCACCGAACGTGGCGCGGCAGTCACCGTCGCGGACGGTGAGATGTTGGGGACTGGTTCACCGTTGGAAGGTCCACTGTATCAGGCGGTACGACGCTTGCTCCTTGATAGGGAGGCGCGTGCCACCATGGCAGAACGATCCAAAACCTTAGCTCGCCCTGACGCGGCTGAGCGGCTCGCAGCCGAACTTATTCTGTTGGCTCATTAGGGGATCGAGTGAATGCAATTCAATCTCTCCTACCAGATGCTGCTCGCTCTGCCGTTCATGATCGCCGGATTGGCGTATGGTTGGCGACGGGGTTGGCGCGAAGAAGCACTTACCACAGGCGCGTTGCTGGTCGCGCTGATCATATTTGGCGAACGCCTATCCGACAACCTGGGAACGCTGGTCAACCGCGTCGTACAGGCGTTCGCGCTTTTCTTCGGGGCATTGTTCGGTGGCGAAATCGAATCGCGCCAACTCATTACCGACACCAACGAAGGCTTTTTTCGTTCGGTCGGATTCATCATATCGGTGTTTCTTGCGTACCTGCTCGGCGGCGTGCTCGGTGCGCGGCGCTCGCTAGGACGGGGCGGCAGGATCGTGGGTGCAGTCCTGGGATTGGTCAACGTGTTTCTGGTGGCGTCACAGGTCTTTGCGTATATCGCACGCTTCCTGCCAACGTCGTTCCAGCAGGAAGGGCAGATCATCCTAACACCTGACCCCGAAGCGACGATTCTGCGGGGTTATCTGCCGTCGATATTCGCGCTGTTGCTGATTTTATTGTTGATCGTGGTCTTTATACGGTTGCCTAAGATACGGGAATAAATGATGGCTGAACGGTATCACATCCTGGGTATTGGCGGTACGGGCATGAGCGCGATCGCCCATTTGTTGCTCGATCAAGGTCATCGAGTATCGGGATGTGATGCCCAGGAAAATGCTCTCACCCGCGAACTCGCCGCACGCGGAGCCACGATCATGCGAGGACACGCGGCGGAACATGTCGCCGATGTAGACGCCCTGGTGATGTCGTCGGCGGTGCGCCACGACGAGCCCGAACTGGTCCGCGCACGCGAACGCGGGATTCCGGTGCTGAAACGTGCCGACATCTGGCACACCTGGTCCGAGGCGAAGCCGACGCTCGCGGTCGCAGGAACCCACGGCAAAACCACCACGACTGCCATGGCGACGCTGGTTATGACACGGCTCGGCTACGATCCGGCCTACATCGTCCCCGCCGGTGGTCCGGTGCCGGGTCTCGACCATTTCGCCCGTTGGGGCGAAGGGCCATTCGTGATCGAAGCCGACGAATACGACCGCTTGTTCCTGGGTTTGCTTCCCGAAGTCGCGATCATTACGAGCGTTGATTGGGACCACGTCGACATCTACCCGTCGCGGCAGGATGTAGAGGATACCTTCGCGCAGTTCGCCCAACAGGTACGCGGCACCGTCATCGGTTGTGCCGACGATTCCGGAGTCGGGCGCGTGCGTGATCGCGTGGATGGCACGACGCGCTGGCAAAGCTACGGCTTTGCCCCCGATGCGGATTGGCGCGTCGAGGATGTGGAAGCCGATGGTGTGTGGACGCGCTTTACCTTACACACCCCACGAGGTGACTTCGCAGGGACGTTTGCAGGTGCCGGGTCGCCATAACCTGCAAAACGCGGCAGGCGCAGTCGCGGCGACAGCCGTCGGGTGGAATATCCAGCCGCAAGATGCGCTCAAGGTATTGGAACAGTTCCAGGGCGCGGCACGACGCTTCGAGTACAAAGGCGAAGCGGGCGGCGTCACGTTCGTAGACGACTACGCCCATAATCCCGCCAAGGTCGCGGCAACGCTGCAGGCCGCCCGCGCTCGCTTCGGCGCACGACGACTGGTGGTGTACTATCAACCGCACACCTTTAGCCGCACGCAGGCACTACTGGAGCCAACGGCGATGGCATTCGGCGATGCCGATGTCGTGCTGATCGGCGACATCTATGCGTCACGCGAACACGCCCGCGATTTTCCCGGCATCGACGCCGCGCTGCTCGTGCAGCATATTCCGGGCGACAAGGCGACCGCCGCCGGAAACATCGCCAATGCCACGGCGATGCTCGCCAACATCGTCCAACCAGGCGATGTGGTGCTGACGCTCGGCGCTGGTGATGGCAACAAAGTCGGCGATAGCGTCCGGCACATGCTCGAAAACGAGGTCGCCAGTGAACGTTGAGATTTTGCACAACGAACCACTCGCACGCTATGTCGCGTGGCGCATCGGTGGTCCTGCGCGCTACTTTGCCCAGGCCCGCACCGCCGACGATCTGCAGGCACTTGTAGCGTGGGGACGCGAGCAGGGCGTGCCGATCTTCATGCTTGGCGGCGGCACTAACATCTTGATCGGCGACCGTGGCTATCCCGGTCTGGTGATCCGTAACCGTGCCGCCAATACTGAACTCATAGAAGATGAATCAGGCGCCATACTTGTTGCCGAATCGGGCGCACCGATGGCGGGAACGGCCCGCCGCTGGACCAACCGCGGCTTCGCTGGCCTCCAATGGGCCGAAGGATTGCCCGGAACAGTCGGCGGCGCGGTCTACGGCAATGCCGGATGCTATGGTGGCGACACGGCGACAACACTTATCGATGCGACAATGCTCCTTGCCGACGGCACGATTGAAGCCTGGGATCAGCCAGCGTTGCAGTATGCCTACCGCACCAGTCGCCTCAAGCAACAGGCGATGGATGCCGACCACCCGCTTGAACATGTCGGCCTGCTCCATCCGCTGGTGCTATCCGGGCGTTTCCGACTCGAACGCGCTGATAGTGCCACATTGATCGCCGAAATGGCGGCGATTGCGGCAACTCGCCGCTCCAAGACGCCCAGCGGTTCATCGTGTGGTTCGTCGTTCAAGAATCCGCCGGGAACGACCGCCGGACGCCTGATCGATCAAGCCGGACTGAAAGGGACACGGGTAGGCGGCGCGGTCGTGTCGGACATTCACGCAAACTATATCGTCAACACTGGCGGCGCGACCGCTACGGACGTGTTACGCCTGACCGACATCATGCGCGAACGCGTTCTGCGCGAATTCGGCGTCGAGATGGAACTGGAAATCCAGCGCATCGGGGAGTTCTAGGATGAGCAAGCAACGCATCGGCGTCGTTTTTGGAGGTCGCAACACCGAACATGAGGTTTCCCTCACGTCGGCACGCTCCGTCATGAACGCGCTCGATCAAGACAAATATGAAGTGGTGCCAATCGGGATCACCAAAGATGGGCACTGGGTCTGGGACGGCGATCCGCTGCTGGCGCTGGAACAGCACGCCGATCCCAAACTCCTGACCCGTGAACCTGCGAAGGGCGTCGTGGCGCACACATCGGCACTCGCGACGACGCCAGGACGTCTACCAGGTGATATTGCGCCAGTCGAGCGCGTCGACGTGATTCTGCCGATCCTGCACGGACTGAACGGCGAAGACGGCACGTTGCAGGGCATGCTCGAACTCGCCGGGGTGGCCTATGCCGGATGCGGCGTGCTGGCATCGGCGGTGGGGATGGACAAGGGACTGATGAAGGCGGCCTTCGCCGCGGCGGGCCTGCCGCAAGTGCCCTATGTATTGCTACGAAGGCACGACTGGAGCAACGATGCTCATGCCGTGATCGAGCATATCGAGTCGGCGTTACGCTACCCGGTGTTTACGAAGCCCGCCAATGCCGGGTCGAGCGTCGGCATCGCCAAGTGCCGCGACCGTGACGAACTACGCGCTGGTATCGCGCTCGCCGCTGCCTACGACCGACGCATCATCGTCGAGCAAGGTATCAATGTGCGCGAAGTCGAGGTAGCCGTGCTGGGCAACGACGAACCGGAAGCATCGATCTGTGGCGAAGTCATACCTGCGAACGAATGGTACGACTACGCCGACAAATATCTCGAAGGCCGCACCGCCTACAAGATTCCGGCGGACC
The DNA here is from genome assembly GCA_963790835.1 of uncultured Chloroflexia bacterium. Lineage (GTDB taxonomy): Bacteria > Chloroflexota > Chloroflexia > Chloroflexales > Kallotenuaceae > JBBSGA01. The sequence goes on along the minus strand of CAWBPU010000001.1, from coordinate 623,566 downwards.
TCGAGCCAGCGGCGTCCGACCGGATTCGACGCATGGCGATTGACGCATTCAAAGCGATTGACGGCGCGGGGTTGGCACGCGTCGATTTCCTGATCGAAAAGGAAACGGGCGCGGTGTTCCTCAACGAAGTCAATACGCTGCCAGGATTCACAGCGAATTCGATGTATCCCAAGCTCTGGGAAGCAACGGGACGTTCGTATTCTGCATTGCTGGACCGAATTATAGAACTGGCACTCGAACGCCACGCTGATCGGCGCGTGCACCATGGCTAAACGCAGACAACAACCGAATAACCTCGATCCCGCGGGTTCACGGGTGCGCCCGGGCATGCGACGCTCGCTGATGTGGTTGGTCCGCACCGGCAAGGTTCCGGCGCTCTTGATCGCCTGTCTGTGTGGCTGGGGGCTGTACGACGCTTTGACGTCCGCACGGTATAAGGTGCAGATCGTTGATGCGGTGGGCATTCAGGCGTTGACAGCGGACGACGTACGCACATTCGCTGCGGTCGATACACAGTCGATCTGGTATGTCGATACCGACGAGGTATCCGATCGCGTGCGACAAAGCCCCTACGTACAGGAGGTGCGAACGCGCCTGATCCTGCCGAACAAGGTCGAGGTCGCCGTCGCCGAACGCAAGCCAGAGGTGCGCTGGATGCACAACGGTGAAGTGTTCGCAGTCACCTGGGACGGCATCGTGGTCGACCGCGAGAGGGATGTACCAGCGGCACCGCCGAGCGAGGCCGCGCCTCCAGCGGACAATGCACTGCCGTTGGAGGGTGCGCCTCCTGCGGACGCACCCGCCGAAGAAGCGCCACCCGCCGAAGTCCCGATGGAAGAAGCCGCTCCGGTTGAGGGCGCGCCCGTGGATGCGCCACCAGCCGAGGCGGCTGTCGAAGTAGCCCCGCCACCTGAAGCGCTCGACGCACCTGCGGCGAATACGCCGTTCGAGAGCGTGGTCACCATCGTCGATACGACGCCGGATCGTCCTCTGACCATTGGCGATCATGTGGATCCTGATGCGCTTGAGTTGGCACGACGTATCAGCTTGCGAGCACCTACGGAGTTGCCGGTGCCGATCAGCCGCATCGAGTGGGACGCAGGATTGGGCGTGTCATTGATCCTGGACGAAAACCGTCAGGCGGTGATCGGCCGGAGCGATAACCTTGACCAGAAATTAGCGACGTTGCGCTACCTGTTGCACGATGCAACACCGTTCACATTTATAGATCTACGACCGTCAACACCTTATTATCGATGATAGGTTTAATACGAATGCGTCAATCACCGTTCGTCAGCCATTTTCACGAAATCTTGGCTGATTTGATATCTTTGCATAGCGCGTTAGCATCGCGTATAATGGCATTTACTAGTGTGTCCGGCTTTACACTTCCGTTCCCAAAATGTTTCCGATTGATGTCCAGCCGGCGTTTTCCAAGGATCAGCGTATGAACCGAACTGTAGTCGGGATCGATGTAGGCACGACCAAGGTCTGCACCATGGTAGCCGAGGTCCGCGATGACGGCCGGGTAAATATCCTGGGGGTTGGCCTCTCCCCATCGAAGGGCCTCGACAAAGGCGTCGTGGTCAATATTGACGAGGCGGTAGCCGCGATCAGTACATCGGTCGAAAAGGCCGAACGTACATCGGGATATCGTATCGGCACCGCATATGTCGGCATCGCAGGGCGTCACATCGGCTCGCTCAATAGCCGAGGTGTCGTCGCGATCTCGCGGCCCGATCATGAAATCACACGTAACGACGTCGAGCGTGCAGTCGAGTCCGCGCAAGCAGTCGCAATTCCTACTCAGCGTGAGGTGATTCATGTCATACCCCGTGCCTACATCGTCGACGGTCACGAAAACATTCGCGACCCAGTTGGCATGTCGGGGTATCGACTTGAAGTAGAAACGCACATCGTCACCGGCGAGGTGATGGCGATCCAGAACCTGATCAAGAGCGTCGAGCGGGCCGGTGTCGTCATCGACGACCTGGTGCTGCAACCGCTAGCCAGCGGCGAAGCGGTATTGTCGCCGGAGGACAAGGATCGTGGCGTCGTGCTGGTCGATATTGGCGGCGGTACGACCGACGTTGCAATCTTCATCCAGGGTGGCATCTGGCATAGCGTGGTGCTGCCTCTGGGCGGCAATCACCTGACCAACGACATCGTGTATGTGCTGCACACACCACACAATACGGCTGAATATCTTAAGCTCAAATACGGTCATGCGATCGCCCGCGAAGCCGAGGAATCCGAGGAAGACGCGATCGACACCGAATCCTTCTGCTCCTGGCGAGCGACAGCAGATCAGTCGCTATTACCTTGAACCAGATCATACAGGCTCGTGTCGAACAAATCCTCGAACTCGTGGGTGCCGAGATCCGGCGCTCCGGCTACGAGGGCTTGTTACCAGCCGGAATCGTTCTGACGGGCGGCACATCACAACTGCCCGGTCTGGACGAACTCGCACGCGATATGCTGGGTATTCCGGTACGTATCGGTGTACCGTCGAATCTGATGGGATTAGCGGACGCGGTTGACGCGCCGCCCTATGCCACAGGTGTTGGACTCGTACGATGGGGTGTCACCAAAGGGTTACTCCATCCTTCGGGGTCGGTCGCAGGACGCATGGAAGCCGGGAATTGGCGTAATGTCTACGACCGATTCAAGATGTGGCTGAAAGAGTTTCTTCCTTAAGCAAGCATTTTTTACGTTCCCGCAGATGTGGAGGTAGCGATTATGGATGGTCGGAATGACTTCGATCTCGTAGGAGATGGTCACGCGCTTATCAAAGTCATTGGTGCTGGCGGCGGTGGCTCGAATGCCGTCGACCGGATGATTGAAATGGGTGTCCAGGGTGTTGATTTTATTACTGTCAACACTGATGCCCAGGCACTGATCCATTCCGGCGCTCCTGCGCGGGTGCGGATCGGACCAAAGCTGACCCATGGCCTGGGGTCGGGTGGCAATCCGGTGATCGGCCAGAAGGCCGCCGAAGAAACCACCGAAGAACTCTACGACGTGCTGAAAGACGCGGATATGGTGTTCATCACCGCCGGCATGGGCGGTGGCACCGGCACCGGTTCGTCGCCGGTGATCGCCCAGATCGCCCAGGAGCTTGGTGCGCTGACAGTTGGCGTCGTGACCAAGCCCTTCTCCTTTCGAGGGCTCACATCGCCGCAAGGTCGCCGAGCAGGGCATCGAGCAACTCAAGCCCGTCGTGGATACGCTGATCGTGATCCCGAACGACCGCCTGCTGCAGATCACCAGCCGCAATACATCGATGCTGGAAGCCTTCCGCATGGCCGATGAAGTGCTGCGCCAGGGTATTCAGGGCATCTCCGACCTGATCACTGAGCGCGGCCTGATCAACCTCGACTTCGCCGACGTCAAGAGCATCATGACGCAGGCAGGTTCGGCGTTGATGGCGATCGGGCGCGGCTCGGGCGATTCGCGTATGGTCGATGCCGCCAACATGGCGATCTCGTCGCCGTTGCTGGAACTGTCGATCGACGGCGCGAAGGGTGTACTGTTCAACGTCACGGGCGGCGAGGATCTGGGTATTCAGGAAGTCTACGAGGCTGCCGACATCATCCAGCGCGCCGCCGACCCCGACGCGCAGATCATCTTTGGTGCGCGCATCGACCCGACCATCCGCGACGAGGTGAAGATCACCCTGATTGCTACCGGCTTCGACAACGTGCCACGTGCTCCGCAACGCACGCGCTCGTTCCCCGGTCAAATGCAGACGCCAACACAGCAGCCGCAGCAGCAACCGCAGTATCAGCCACGCCCGCAGGTGCCGACGCCGATCCAGCAGCAGCCGCAGCAACCACGCCAGCAACCGTCGTACAGCAACCCGACCGACGACCTGGACATTCCACCGTTCCTGCGCAACCGCCGCAAGTAAGACGACCTGACACCAAACGCCGCTACCTCGATGGTAGCGGCGTTTGTTTTATACAACGGAGCAGGGACGCTACGAGGACTGCGGAATCGGTTCCAACCGGACTGCCAGGGTATCGAACACCTGCTCTACGAGATCAATGTGTTCACGCTCGAAGGTCCAAGGCGGCTCGTCATCCGACGCGAGGAATTCGAGGGCTTCGCGGTGTCGTTCGGGAAATAATGCCTGATTCGACGGCACGAAATACCCACCAGACGTGCGCTCGAATCGAATGACCGCAGGACGTCCATCGGCAGCGAGCATGCCATAGGCGTGCAGAATCGCGTCGCTTTCGCGCACAGGACGCAGCCCTGCACGACCACCTGGTTCTGCGATCGCGATGAAGAAGTCGCCACCCGAACGACTCTTGCGGCGACGTAACGGCTCGTTCACACGCAGCGTCACGCCACGCACGCCGTTGACATCGCGCACAGGCAAATCGCGCCAGCGCAAGCGTTCAGGGTCCCAGGCGGCGATCTGTTCGCGCTGTGTCGCCAGCGCACGAAATACTTCTGGACCCGGTTCGATGTCGACAGGTACCGCATGGAGTGCGTCAATGCGGTCTTGCAACGTACGGACATTGAAGCCAGCCATACGAATACGTGCGATCAGCCCTTCACGCCGCCAGGTTTGCAGCCGGAAGAACTTGCCGTCGCGGTCGCCTTCGCCACGCAGCAATGGACGAATCTTCTCGTTATGAATGACGAATCTATCGGCATGATATTCGTCCAGATCGGGAGATGACATCAGCAAACCAAGGTCCAACGACCAAAAGCGTCGCTGGCGTAATAAGTACAGGCGGTGCGTAGTATGTTCATTCGTCTACCCTATAGCGTTCGAGAGCGGGTGCGGTGACACTGTGACAGATGGCAATGGCGAGGGCATCGGCGGCATCGTCGGGCTTGGGGATGTGGTCAAGGCCAAGCTGCATACGCACCATCTCCTGAATCTGTGCTTTGTCGGCGTGACCATAGCCAGTTACCGCCTGTTTGATCGCCATAGGACGGTATTCTCCCACTGGTAACCCGGCATTCGCCAAAGCCAGCAGCACGACGCCACGCGCATGGCTCACCGAGATCGCCGTGGTGACATTCTTGGCAAAGAACAACTCCTCGACGCCTGCCGTATCAGGATGATAGCGGGTAATGATGTCAGTGACACCCTGGTAGAGTGATTGCAGCCGGAGAGGGAACGGCATGGTCTTAGGCGTGGTCAACGCACCATAATCGACCATACGCAGACCGCCCGCTCCATCCTCCTCCACGATACCCCAACCCAACGTCGCCGTACCGGGGTCGATACCTAGGCTACGCATGATACCCTGCTCGTTGCTGCGGCACTAAACACTTTCGGCGAACCGCTCCGCAAGTTCGTCGGTCACGTCGATGTTACTGTAGACCTTCTGCACGTCGTCCAGGTCCTCCAACCGTTCCATCAGCTTGAGCGCCGATAACGCATCTTTTTCAGACGGCGTGTAGGGCGACTTGGGCTTCATCGTGCGCTCGGCGTTGGCGATGGGCAAACCGGCATCGACCAGCCGGGTTCGTACATCATTGAGGTCGGTATATTCGGTGTAGACCTCGATAATATTCTCATCCACCTGCACATCGTCGGCTCCCGCGTCGATGGCTTGCAGCATGACCTCGTCGGCGTCGAAGGGCTTGCCTTCGGGCATTTCGATCGTGATCAGACCCTTTGGCTCGAACATCCAGGCCACCGAACCACTTTCGCCCAGGTTACCGCCACCCTTGGTGAAGGCTGCGCGAACTTCGGCGGCGGTACGGTTGCGGTTATCGGTGGCGGCCTGGATGATCAGAGCCACGCCACCCGCACCATATCCCTCGTAATACAGTTCGTCGATCGAGATTTCGCCGCCCTTGCCGGTGGCGCGGTCGATGGCGCGCTGGATGTTGTCGTTAGGCATGTTGGACGCACGCGCCTTTTCGACAGCCAGTCGCAGCCGGAAGTTCATATCAGCATCGCCACCACCTTCGCGTGCTGCAATCGAAATTTCACGCGCAATCTTGGTAAACAACTGCCCGCGTCGCTGGTCGAGCACACCTTTTGAGCGACGAATAGAATGCCACTTCGAATGGCCTGACATAACCTACTCCTTCTATGCACAGCGAAACACACAGCACCAGGCGTTTCGCAACACGCACATGTTCACATCTTTTGATTTCTAGGATCAATTATAAACCGCTGGGACACGGCGGGCAAGGAGAAGGCACAACAGAAGCAAACCAGCAATGATGAATCAGCAGAACGGCGCAAGGGGGTAAGGGTGTCGAACCCTACCCCTTGCACATCGGTGACCGTTATGTTAGCCCTTGATACCCGTGACTGCAATGCCTTCGAGGAAATAGCGCTGCGTGAAGAAGAACACTACGATCAGCGGCAGCGTAACTAGCGTTGCCGCTGCCATCATCAGCGCCCATTCGGTCGTGCGCTGCGAACGGAACGCGAACAGGCCAAGTGACAAGGGGTATTGCGCTTGGTCCGATAAATAGATCAACGGACCGAAGAAGTCGTGCCAGGTGTACAGGAACGTAAAAACCGCGACGACCATCAAGGCCGAGCGTGTGAGCGGCAGCATAATCTGCCAGAAGATGCGAAACTCACCCGCGCCGTCCACGCGCGCCGCGTCGGAAAGTTCCCACGGTAACCCGATGAAGAACTGGCGCAGCATGAAGATATAAAAGGCGTTGCCAAGGAAGGCCGGAAAGATCAGCGGCGCGTATGTTCCAAGCAAACCCATCGAGCGGAACAGGATAAAGGTCGGAATAAATGTAACGATAGATGGGATCATCATTGTGGCGATGGTGATCGTGAACAACAGGTCGCGCCCTGGAAAGCGCATCCGTGCGAAACCATAGCCGACAGCCGCACATGACAACACCGTGCCAATCGTCACGAACCCAGAATAATAGATGCTGTTCCACAGGAAACGTAAGAACGGGAAGCCAGGATAGTTGAGGGCGTTGGGAAAGTTTTCCCAACGCCAGGCAGGCGGTAACCACTGGATCGGGCGTGCAAAGATTTCGGTGTTGTTCTTCAACGCCGACGTGACCATCCAGTAAAACGGGATCATAAACGCGAATGCCATAATTGCCAGGATAACGTGGCGGACGACCGTTCCCGCCACGCGCCGCCAATTGACGCGCCTGTGCCGCCGTCCTACCGAGGTCAATGCAGTGACATCCGTCTCGAAGGTCGCTCCTCGTTTAGCCACGGCGGTCGGCTCCTTCGTAATAGACCCATGCATTTGCCGTACGGAAGATCAGCAGCGTGACCACCAGGATCGCCAAAAACAACACGACCGACAACGCCGAAGCGTAGCCCATCGCGAAGTAGCGGAAGGCATTGCGATAGATATGGACCATGAACATGAGCGTGGATTCAAGCGGTTTGCCAGTAGTGCTGCCAATGACAAGGGCCTGGGTGAATACCTGGAATGAGCCGATCACGCCCATCACCAGGTTGAACAGAATCACCGGAGATAGCAACGGAATGGTGATGTGGCGGAAGCGTTGCCACGCCCCCGCACCATCGATCGCCGCTGCTTCGATCAAGGATTGTGGAATCTCCTTGAGCCCCGCCAGGAACACCAGCGCACCGCTGCCCACGCTCCACAGGCTCAGCAGAATCAAGGCGGGCTTCGACCATTGGGGGTCGGTCAGCCAGCCAACGGCAGGCAGACCGACCATCTTGAGCATTTCATTGATCAGTCCGGCTCGCGGATCGAACATCAAGATGAAAATGATCGTACTGGCGACAGGTGGCGCGAGCGCCGGAAGATAGAACATCGTGCGATACACGCCGATGCCCTTAGCGCGAATGTTGAGCAGCAACGCCAACACCAGCGAAACGAGCAGGCCGAGCGGCACCGAGAGGAAGGCGTAGTATGCGCTATTGCTGACGGATATCCAGAATGCCGGATCGGTGGTGAACATCGTCTGATAGTTCTGGAACCCAACCCACCTGGGCGGTTGTACGATCGTGTAATCGGTAAACGACAGGTAGAACGCGGCGATCACTGGATACGCGGTGAACACCATCAGGCTCAACAACCACGGGAACACAAACAGCATCCCCGCGATTGCTTCCCGTCGCCGCATCGGTCCCATGCGGGTACGTTTGTACAGCACCCGCCGCGTCGTCATCGTCGCCATCTATTTCTATCTCCTGTACCTGTTGGCTACGCTGCTCCGCTCTTGAGGACCTTCTCAAGCTCGCTCTGACAGGCGCGCTGTGCTTCTGCTAAAGCGTCCTTGGGTGTTGCCACCTTGTTGGTAATTTGTTCGAGCGCCCGCGTCAACTGATCGGTACCAAAATCCTGCACCGGCGAGTTCCACATCGGCGTGGCAATCGCGAGTTGCCCACGGAAAAACTCGGTGATGCTTTTCGCGAACGCTTCGCCGCGCTTTTCAACGGCACGCGTTGGCACAAGGTCGGTTGGAACCTTGCTATTGACGGGCATGTCAGGAATGTTATCGAACCAGACCTTCATACCATCGACAGTCATGTAATCGAGGTATTTGAAGGCTTCTTGAATGTTGCTCGATCCCTTCGGGATCACCAACCAGTTAGGCCAGTAGCCCGATACGGTTTCCGAGCCGCTGGGTCCAACCGGATATGGTGCCGCATCCCAGTTGGTGAACGTCAGATCGAACTGGTACATATCGCCAACTGTCCAGAAGCCATCTGACATCATCGCCAATCGCCCGGACTGCCATGCTGGGGGTTGCCCGGTCGAGTCGGGACTTGCCGACCACGGACCGGAGTTGTTGACTTTGGTAATATCGCCCTGATATTCTTCGTTGAGCCAATCGACGACCCATTCCATCATCGCGATGTTCTGTTCCGAATCGATCGTGTATTTGTTATTAGCTCCATCGTAGATCTGCGAGCCGTTCAGCGCCGCCCAGATCGGAATCTGATAGGGATCGGCGAACGGAATAAATCCGGCGCTTTCGAGCGTGTCGCCGTTCCAGCGCGTGAACTCCTTAGACAACTTGCGGAGTTCGTCCCAGGTCTTCGGGAAATCCTCGCGCTTGGTTGAAATTCCTTTCGCCTCGAACATATCCTGGTTGAAGATCATCGCATAGGTACCGGCGGCAATCGGCAGACCGTAGGTTTTGCCGCCATACAAGCAACTTGCAAGCACGCCTTCGGGCCAGTTTTCCTTTTGCGAGTTTTGCGACGATGCCATCAGTTCGTCCAGCGCTTCGAGCGAACCACGCGCACCCAACGCGGCGGGCGAGGTCCACAGGATCGTCGAGTCGGGCGGATCGCCCGCAGCGATGCGTGCCAGCAGCACTTCGTTGAAGTTCTGCTCGCCCATGCCACACTGGGTATCGCCGATGTCGACGTTGGTAGCGATTTTTTCGTAATTCTTCGCGATCGTGTTGAAGCCTTCGCAGAACTGGGGCGAGCCTCCCGGCGTCCAAAATGTCAGCGCAATCTTTTCGTCGGTTTGAGCGGCTGGAGCCGCGGTTGCTGCGGCAGGAGCGACAGTGGCGGCTGCAGCACCTGCCGCAGTTGGGGCTTCCGTGACGGGTACTGCGGGCGTACTACCACAGGCGGCAAGCAGAACCGCGCCGCCGCCGACGCTCGTAAGACGGAAAAAGTCGCGCCGATTGATCCGGTTCCGCGCGACATCATCGTTCGTGGCCTTCATAAATCTGTTCCTTTCAGATCCTAGTTCTTCATGACAATTCTGCATTCTTCATCTCTCCACACCGTCATCGGCGATGCTTCTCCGTTCCCTGCAACCTTCCTGCGACCGACTTTATATTAATACGAGATTCATACGTGGCATCGTCACGACATCGTCGGCGCTCCTGCGCTGGCTAGCGAAAGAAAACTTGATTCGGTCGGCACGATAAATCGCCTTAAAATACTCGACGATATCGCCATTATCCAGAAATGTTACTCCTTCTAATAACAACATCGCCGCTCCTGAAGGAACACCGAACAGGGCGCATTCATAGTCATTCGCGATTGTAGCCTCGACGGTTTGTTGTGCATAGGCTAGCCGTAATCCATACTGCTGTTCGAGCAAAGCATACAGCGACTGTTTGGTCAGGTCCAGTTGTTTCAGGTCCGGACACAGGATGAGCGGCACATAGCTTGTCTCCAGCAGCAGCGGCGTTTCTCCTGCCGAGCGTAGGCGTACGATCCTGTTAACGGCTGCGTCCGATTCCTGTCGAAGCCCGGCGGCGACGCGTGCTGGAGGCGTGACCACGGTCTGCTCCAGCACCTGTGATACGACGACACCACCGCGTCGTATCGTTTCTTCGGTAAAGCCGACCAGATTGAAGGCATCATAGGTCATCTTCGGCTCGGCGACGAACGTGCCACGTCCGTGCTGCGCCACCAGCGTTCCTTCCAGCACCAGATGAGCGATGGCATGGCGCGCCGTCATGCGACTGACGGCAGCGAATTCGCTCAGGTCGCGCTCGGATGGCAACTGATCTCCGGCCTGAAGTTCGCCGGTTCGGACGCCTTCTTTGATCAATTCAGCAAGCTGATAATACAACGGGATCGGGCTACGTCGTTCCAACGACAACGATGACCATTGCATAGTACGTTTTCACTCTCCCCTCTCTGCGGATGACATACCACATTTGACTACAAGACATGCGTATGGCGTGATGTCCATCCACGAAGACGTTCGATACGTATCATCTCGATCGGCTTAACGTCCAACATCGAGCAGGCTATCTGCATAGGCGAATGCAGAACACAGCAAACGATATCCGGCATCGACTTCATCTTCATCGATCAACAGGTCATCGCTGTAGAGCGGATCATGTTCGATCGAACCTTCGACCACCCGCGAGATACATGTACGACATGTTCCATTGCGGCATGAATACGGCACGTCGATTCCGGCACGCATCGCGGCATCCAACACAATCTCATCGGGAGCAACGCGAAAGGACGCACCATTCGTCAGGGTCACGATGACGCCGGCAGGTAGATCCACCATCAAATGACATGTGCCTCGGCTTCTGCTTGCGCGATACGGGCATCGATGCGTTCCATGTACGGACCGTAGGCGTCCTCACCGCGCTCCCAGCGTTCGGCGAGCCATGCATCCCAAAGCGCTCCAGCCTGCTTGACCATTTCAGGCATTCGCGTCTTTGCATCAGGTCCCAGCAGGTGTTGGAGCCAGGTGTAGCCGTAGCGCAGGTGTATCGCTTCGTCCGCCCAATCGAAATCGGTGTCCTGGGCGCTTGAAACGTCGCCGAGTTGGTCGTACTGCTTCTTGACCTGCTGTTTAAAGGCAGGAGCATCGCGCTCGAAGTAGTACAACAAAGCCAGCACCATGTCGAGGCCGTGACCTTGTTCGATAATCGCATGATAGGGGTCGCCGACCATTGGATAATCAACGCCCGCCTGGAATCCCCAGGCTTCGAGCCGTCGAATCCCCATCGCCGAATGGCGCTGCTCGTCATAGCCCCAGCGTGCGGCATCCATATAGAATGCCCACGGCATGTTGGACCATTCCCACATAAACGCGCCAGGAACTTCCGCTGCCCAGATTTCGTTGGCATGATCGATGGCAAACCAGACCTGCCGCTCACGGGTTGTGCGCGGCGGACGTGCCGGGCTTTCGACTGTTGCTGGACTGAAGCGGGGATCGCGTTGCGCGCGTTGTGGGACGGTATAGACCGGACGACCAGCACACGGATGGTTGTGGGGGATGGCAGACGTTACCCCTTCGCCGCTGATGCCACCAATCGCCTGTAGGAACGTGCGGAGATAGTCAGTCCACGGTTGCGCGGCAGCCCGTTGTGCGGCATCCAGACCTGCCATCACTGGTCGCGCTTCCGCCAGGTCTTTGCGTTCGTCCAGCAGGATGTGTTCGATCTTGTAAAACGATGGCGCATCGTCCAGTTCATCGCCGCCCGCCATGTAGTCGCGAAAGGCGTCCATCAGTGCGGGCTTGACCACCTCATATATGCCCGCCATGAACTCGGCGTCGGTGCTGGCTTTCGTGAGTTCCCCGAGAAACGCCAGTAGTTTAGGATCATGTCCTGCGTCAACGTCACGCTTCGGGTAGCGTAATTCCAGCACACGATCACGCAGGGCGTTGGCATGCAGCGAAGCGTGCCAGGTGTGGCGCGGCGTCAACACCTTGAGTTCCCAGTTTGCTACCGCCAGATGCCATCCACCCAATGAGCGCATGACCTCGCGCTCAACCAGGTAGAAACGCTTGAGCAAAGCGGCTGAAGTATCAACACTTCGCAGTGGATGTGTGAAATGCTCGAAATACTCCTGCGACATTGTTCGTCCCCTGTAGCAACCTTGCTGTTCATTCGTCTGGAAATCGATGATGATATAGAGGTCTATACCACTATAATAGTGAAAAATCTTTATGTCAATTTTTGAATTGAACTTGACAGGTTTAGAACCTGCTCGAAAGTTCCTGCCTCTGTCCGGTCCGTGCCGCAATATAGCCTTGCTCGATGATTTCGACAACGTGAGCCCCATGTTCAGCCGATACAATGGGCTTGGTTCCATTGAGGATGCAGTCAGCGCAATGGATAATATCGGCATACACATGCGGCTCCGGGATCGCGGCATGTTCGGGCGTGACGTATGGTAGCCAGCCCGGAATGACATAGGTTCCGTCTGATACGTCAGCGAGTTCCGGGATATCATGGCGGCTGTTGAGGTATATCTGGGTAGGGTGTCCAGACAGCGGCTCGATCTCCAACGTCTCGATCACACCATCGGACCCATAGATACCCATCGATCCCCACTGCACAATTCGTCCAGTCATACCACTATATCCACCTGCCATGCCAAACGTCGCGCTGCCAAAATCGAGTAAAAGCAGCGTATTATCGTCCACATCAACTGGTATTGTCTTGCCACGCCATTCGCGGTTAGGTATCGCCAGACCGGATAACGCCGTCACAGCTCGCGCAGGACCAAGCACCCCGGTCAGACTGTGGAGCATGTATACCGTCGCATCGCGTAACGGACCACCGCCGCGCTTATAGTACCAACTTGGATCAATCGCCGTCATCACATCATCGCCGTGTCGCGTTGGCTCGAAGTCGTGTCCCCAACCACCGGTGTTACCCCAGGCCCAATAGATTTTGCCCAATGCACCCCGCTCAACCAGGTCTTTCATCTTTTGCATCGCGGGAGCGAGCATCTGCCCAGGAGCAGCAACCAATACACGCTCGTACTCCTTGGCTGCTGCGATCATCTGCTGTGCCTCGACGTATGTGGTCGCCATGGTTTTCTGTACATACACATGTTTGCCCGCTGCCAGGGCACGCATTGTTAGAGGATGGTGAAATGGAATCGGCGTGATGATCAATACAAGTTCGATGTCAGGACGCGAAAATACTTCTTCGGGGTCGGCATAGGCATTCGGCACACCGAATTGCGATGCGGTTGCCGCCGCTCGCTCCGCAACAACATCGCAAACGGCGACGAGATCAATACGTTCGCGGGCATCAGGTTGCACGAGTTGCGGCAAGATACCGATCAAAGATACGCTGCCACAGCCGATCAAGGCAGTTCGAATAGGACGAGTCATGAGCAGTCTCCAACGATCGCACGATATAGCCGAAGTACTGGTAAGCGGATGCACAGCAAAAAAGATTCGCGATCGTCCTGCCCAGCGCTTAGAAGCCAGTATTACGAATAACGGCGTTCGACGAGTTCGGACAATAGCTTATCGGTCATGCTGTCCACCGCAGAATATAGACACGGTTATACAGCGCGTCAATGTTGCAATACGGTTCTCGCGTTACTCCGATGACGTAGCTTCCCTGGGTTAATGTTCGCCCATATGCTGCCACCATAATGCCGCAGCGCCGACTAAGCCAGCATCGACCCGCAAACCCGCATGTAGGATCGGCACATTGCGGCTAGCGTCGGCCCAAATATGTTCGCGCGTCGCATCGACAAAGCTCGACCAGTACAGGCCATCCACCTGGCCAAGACCACCACCCACCACAATAGCAGCGGGATCGAGGACGTTTACCAGAAAACCGACGCTAACACCAAGCGCCTCGCCCGCCGTCCGAACGATTTCGACGGCGATATCATCGCCGTTCGCAGCCGCGCCGATGACATCCTCGCCTCGTTCAACGGGTTGTGCAGCCCGGGCGTTATAGCGGGCGACGAGGGCGGGACCAGCGGCGAAGTCCTCAAGGACCGGGTGCATCACGGCTCCACAGTTCGTACAGGTCGTCGTCAGCGGGCTGCTACCGAGCACCAGAGCATTGCCATGCGTTCCGGCATACACACTACCGTCCTGCACCAGACTGTAGCTAATGCCGGTGCCAACGGTGACATAGGCGAAGGTTGCAAACGCACGGCCCGCACCCCATACGGCCTCGGCACGCGCCGCGACCCGTACGTCAGCATCTACGATGGCGGGAGCCAACGACACGAAGCGTTGCGCGACCGGAACCCCACGCCATGCGATAGCATGGTCGCTGGCGACCACCCCATTAGCATCGACCAATTCCGGTACGCCGATGCCGATGCCATGCAGCGCGTAGCCCTGCTGCTGTGCAGCGTCAGCCAGACGCTCGGCGAGCGCAAAGACATCCTCCAGAACCGCCGCGCCGCCGCGATGCGCGGCGGTCGGGATGGTTTCCCGCGCCACGATCTCACCCGATGGAAAGCTGACCACACCACCGGCGATCTTTGTGCCACCAACGTCCAGCCCGATAGCGCAGCGCGGCTCCGTCGCGTGCATCACTCCACTCGTGGCGCGTACTGTGGTGCGACTCCGAACAGGAATCGCACAGGCTCGCCCGTCATGTTGTAATAGTGATGTGGCACCCCTTCCGGCAAGTAGAAACCGTCGCCCGGGTTGAGTTCGTACCAGCGCTGCCCATCGTGTTCGGGCAATCGGACGTTGAGCGTACCTTCCAGCACATACAGGCTTTCATCGCCGCCGTGAGTTTCCACATCGGAGTGCTGCCCTGGCAACAGATGCATCACGCCAGTAGTCAGATGCTCGGTCGCGGTGATGAGGCCGACCAGAACCTGCCGTTCACGACCTTCGAGCCGCCAGAGCGTGTCAGCATCGCGAACGACCGTGATCGTCGCTGCCGCCGCCGCTTCCTGCTGCGCCATAGGCCAGCGCCCCATCCAGCGCTCCTGCCCGTAATTCGAAGTTGCAAGGTACGGTTTCGTGCGCGAATACGCGCCTGATGTTCCCTGCGATGGCGGTGGAGCGAACAGTTCCAGCACGCGTAAGTGTCCCGTGCCATAGTTGAACGCGTGATGCCAGGTATCGCGCCGGAAAAAGGCGGACTCGCCAGCCATGACCCGATACACCTCCCCAGTTTCGGGGTTACAAATAACCATCGTGCCTTCGACGACATAGTAAATCTCGTCGGCGGCGAAGATCGTGCGGTGCGCTTCGGAATGCCGGAACGCTCCGCCAGGCGCAAGCCCGAACATTAGTTGGTGAATCTGCCCGCTGGAAACATAAATCCAATCCTCGACTTCCCCAGCCTCCGCGTCGCCCCATAGATGACGAGTCGCGGCGGCATACGGGATTAAGGTCGGACCGTCGAAGGTGGGCCGTGGTGATGGTGAATAACTCATGTAGTGCGTCCTGAGTCGTGCATCAGGTGGACCGCTTGCTGTTCGATTTCGAGATCGAACGAGGGCGGCGTGAACGTGCTTTCGATCATCTTGGCCTGTCCATCACGCCCGGATTCCTGCGCTTTGAGCATGATTTCGAGGACATGGTAGCCGTGTTCGGGCGTGATGATCGGTCGCTCCCCCGAGCGAATACACTCGACCATGTGCCGCAAACCGTCGGTCCAGGGCCAGGAGGCATCGGTTTCCTTGTATTGCGCCCAGAAGCCCGCATCGTTCTGCCAGACATCGTGACCGTTGGGGTCCCAATCCTCGCCGTTCATATAAATGACGCCGGTGCTGCCATAGAGTTCAATACCAGGCACCTTGTATTGCTGAATCGTGAAGCCGGTCGTCACCACAGCGTACACGCCCTCGCCCCAGTCGAGCAGCACATGTGCGTTATCGACGGCATCAACTTTGGTCATCTCGCCGTCGACGACACGTTCGGGGATGGCAATACCAGCCATCGCCATCACACGCTTGACGGGTCCCAGCAAGCCGGTCAACGACACGACGTTGTACACACCAAGATCGAACAACGAACCGCCACCCTGCTCGTAGAACCACTTGCCCCAGGTCGGACCAGACCAACCATAAAAGGCACGTGCTGAAAGGACTTTGCCGATCTCGCCGCGATGCACACGCTTCCAGATCGTCTGGTAGGTCGGGCTGAGGACGACATGCGGAGCAGGTAACAGATAGCCAGCGCTTGTTTTCGCCATTTCCACCAGTTCAGCGGCCTGTTCGAGCGAAACCGCCATTGGCTTCTCGACCAGCACATGCTTCCCTGCTTCGAGGGCGGCCTTGGCGATCGGACCATGTGCTGGCATCGAGGTTGTCACGACAACCAGATCGATGTCGTCGCGTACAACGAGTTCCTTGTAATCGGTCGTGAAGTCAGTGATGCCATAGGTGTCGGCAATATAGACCCCATGGTCGGCATGAATATCACACACCGCGACGACTTTGGCGATGCCACGCATTTCGAGTTGCTTGGCAAGCGGCATATAGCAATTGCGCATGACGCTGCCACAGCCAACAAATCCAATACGAACAGGATCAGTCATGTAGGAACACCCCTTTGTATCTTTTACTCTCGCTCACTGCTTTCGCCATGCACCAGCCGTATCACCGCGAACTTCCGTCTGGAGCCAGTCGTGCAGTGTTTTGCGAATCGTCCATCACCACATTGTGTTATAGAGGTCTATACCAGTTCTCTTGTACCATACACCGCGGTACATGGTCAAGTAGGAGGCTGCGTGCTAACCAGACCGCGTACGGCCATCGCACCGAACGCGATGTTTTAGCGACGTTGAAACCGGAAAAAGTTTCTTCCGGGACGCACTGGCTCAGGCATGATCGGCCCAGGACGAAAACAATGGATCGGGAACTTCGCGGTGGAAGGCGCGTTTGCCCATACCAATGCAGGATTGCACCTTGGAGTATGCTGTACACCGTAGAGTAAAATAGGCGGTTCAAGACCACTGATTATGAACGGGAGACGCTATGGCGCGAATTAAAATGGCCTATGTGGGCGGGGGCAGCACACGCGCCCCTGGGACGATGGCTTCGTTCATCGCGCAGGGTACAAATTTCGATGGCTCTGAGGTTGTCCTGATCGACTTCAACACGGAACGCCTCGCGCTGGTCAAGTCGATTGCCGACAGGATGGCTCGTCACAACGGCATCGATCTTACGGTAACGACCACCACCGACCAGCGTGCCGGACTCACGGACTGCGACGCCGTGCTGACCAGCTTTCGCCCTGGCGGCTTCGAGGCTCGCTACGTCGACGAAAGCATACCGCTCAAGCACGGCGTGATCGGGCAGGAAACGCAAGGACCGGGCGGTTTCTTTATGGCGCTGCGCTCGATCAATGCCATGCAAAGCATCGTCAAGGACATGGAAACGGTCTGCCCAAACGGACGGCTGTTCAACTATACCAATCCGATCAATCTGGTATCCCAGGCTGTGACGCAGCACACGTCGATCCCGACGGTTTCGCTGTGCGAAGGCCCGATCATCTTCCCGGAGGAGATCGCCCGCACGGCTGGCCTCGATCCAGCACTCCTGGACGTAACCATGATCGGCCTCAACCATGGCTGTTGGTCGGTGCGGCACCTGTACGACGGCGCGGACATCATGCCGTTGTTGCGCGATGCCTACGCGCGCTTGAAGGCTGACCCGAATGCCAACCAGCACCGCCTTCGGATGCTCGAACTCGCCGTTACGATGGAATCACTTCCGGCGAGCTATTTCCAGTATTACTATTTCAAGGATGAGGTGCTTGCCGAACTGTCGGCGAAACCGACGACGCGATCGCAGGACATTCTCGCGTCGGTGCCGGACTACTGGCAGCATTACCGCGAGCAGGCCAATTCGGACGCGCCCGAACTCGACCCACGGCGTTCGCGTGGTGGCATCCACGAACTGGAACTGGCGATCGACGTGATGGACGCGATCTTCAACGACCGCAAGGAAGTCTGGCCTGTCAACGTCCCGAATCAGGGCGCAATCGCGGACTTCCCCGATGATCTGGTGGTGGAAGTGCCAGGGTACGTCGACCGCAACGGCGTCGTGCCGCTCGTTCAAGGATCGATGCCATCGCAAACTGTTGGCCTGGTCAAGATGCTGGGCGAATATCAGGCGCTTGCCGCCGAAGCCGCCTGGAGCGGCACGCGCCGTGACGCGATTCGGGCACTGGCGTCCAATCCGCTCTGTTTTTCGTTGCACAAAGCCGAAGTGATCTACGACGAAATGGCGGCGGCGCTCAAAGAGTATCTGCCTGAACGCCTGTTGCGCTAGGCCAGCGCCGCTTCGTGGCATCACGGTGTTCAGCGTTCATACAGTATCATTAGCGACACGTTGGCGTCGAACGAATACCTCAGGTGATCGTTCGTCGTCGGTCATTCTATAAAGGAGTTTCATTCGTGCGTATCATTCTCGTTGACGACTATGCCGCCCTGAGCCGCAAGGGTGCCGAAATACTGGCAGGAAAGATTAAGACCAACCCGACAATGAATGTCGTGCTCGCCACCGGCAACTCGCCGGTTGGTCTGTACCGCGATCTGACCGAGATGTACCAGGCCGACAAGTTCGATACGTCGCGTCTGCATGTGTTCCAACTCGACGACTACCTGGGACTTGCCGACGACGATCATCGCTCGTTGTTCCGCTGGCTGGATCAGGCGTTCTTGCAGCCACTCGATATTCCTGCCGCCAACGTCGTGCGTCTGCCAAGTGATTCCGCCGACCCCGACGCGGTGTGCCGCGCCTACGATGAAGCGGTCGAAGGGTCGGGCGGCCTGGACTACGCGCTACTCGGCATCGGACCGAACGGACACCTCGGCTTCAACGAGCCGCCATCGGCAGCGGACGCGCCATCACGTGTGCTGGACCTGACCGAATCGAGCATCGCATCCAGCGCTGTATACTGGGATCGCATCGAGGACGTGCCAACTCAGGCCATCGCGGCAGGGCTTGGCGTGTTGCTGGCAGCCAAGGAAACGCTGCTGATTGTGTCGGGCAAAGCCAAGCGCGATATCCTCCGCAAAGCATTGGTTGGACCGATCACACCCGACGTTCCGGCCTCGTTCCTGCAACAAACACCCAATGTAACGATCCTGGTCGATCGCGATGCCTGGTCGGATGACCTTTCGATCGAGGAGATCGAGGCACGCGGCTAACGCGGCTTCGTCGCACTATTCAAGACGACCACATAGTAGATGGTATATCGTGCTAATAGTTCGATAGACCATCTACCGTTACTATCTTCATTCGTCGTTCGTCATTGGTCGTTCGTCGGTCAATAGGAGCATCCATGTCATACGTCCTCGGCGTCGATGGCGGTAACTCAAAGACGATTGCAATGGTCGCCCGCACCGATGGCGCGATTCTGGGTGTCGGGCGCGGTCGGTGGGGCGACATCTACGGTGCGCCCTCGGTGGATGCGGCGCTCGGCGAGATCGAACGCGCTGTCGTCGAAGCATTGAACGCTGCGGGCGTCAGGCGCGAAGAACTTGTCATTGGTGCGTTCAGCATGGCGGGCGCAGATTGGCCTGAGGACTTCGAGCTACTCCATGCGGCCATGCAGGAACGCGGTTTCGGTCGCACGATCACCGTGGTCAACGATGCGCTGGGCGGCTTACGCGCAGGTTCGCCCGACGGCAACGGGGTAGTCGTGGCATGTGGCACGGGCGCGGCGCTGGCGGCACGCAGCCCCGACGGTAAGATATGGCACGCCAGTTTCTGGCAGGAGCCGCACGGCGGTCACGATATGGGCAACAAGATGCTCCGCGCGGTGTATCGTGCGGAGCTTGGCATTGACCCACCGACGGCGCTGACCCAACGTGTACTGGCGCATTTCGATGCTCCCAACGTCGAAGCAGTGTTGCACCTGCTGACGGGACGTCTGACGCCGCAACCAGCAACGCGCATCGCGCAACTGGTGCGTGCGTTGCTCGACGAAGCCGAGAACCGCGATCCGACAGCCTACCGGATCGTGACGACGCACGGCGCGATGCTGGGCGACTATGCGCTGGCATGTGCGCGACAGGTGGGCATCGAAGGAACGCCGTTCACACTGGTTCTCACCGGCGGAGTGTTGCGCCACCCATCGCGTCTACTCACCGACGCGCTGGTCGCACAGGTACGCACGACGTCGCCCGACGTGCAGATCGTCAACAGTCGCTTCGAGCCAGCCATCGGTGCCGTATTGTTGGCCTTTGAGGCCGCAGGCATCGCCGTGGACGATCACCTGCTGGCGAACCTGATCCCGACGCTCCCGCCTGCGGCGATCTTCGCAACCTGAGCGCTTACGCCTCGCCCATGCGAAGTTCCTGAGTCAACCCGCGCCGCTGCATCGCCAGCAACAGGATCGCGAGTGCGCCTACCAACGCCACCACCAACGTCACCGCGAGCGTGCCGAGCGCGATCCAGTCGATCGTCGGCGATGCCAGCGCCGTCGAACGAGCGACGACCTGCAAAAACGGCGTTGTCGTGAACGTCAGCACGACGCCGACGATCAATCCGGCGACGAGGCCACTCAACAGCACAAAGCCTTGCTCGAACACAACCAGTAGCAGCAGATCGCGTCCAGGGAGGCCGAGGGCGCTGAGGACGGACCACTCGATCTGACGCGCCCGAATCGTGAGCGCGGCGTAGGTCAGGAAGCCGACCACCGACAGCACCACCGCCGCGCCAAACCCCAGCAATAAGATCACACGCACGCCGTTGCTCAACGGATCGGATGAGCGTTGGAGCAGCGCCGCCGCTTTGGTATATGTGATGGTACTGGTTGGCTGCGCTGGCTGTGCGGTCGCGCCGTCACGCAACGCCATGCGTAGCTCGGTTGGGGCCAGGGCGGTTGGGAGTCCATAGGTCAGCACATCGCTCATACGCCGTTCATCCGCCACTAGCAGCGTTTGTCCCGGTATATTCTCGCCCGGTAGGCGCGGGATACGCTCCTGCACCCGCGCATTGACGAACACTTCGCCGACCCGCAACAGCAGCGTTTGACCGGGACTGGCGCTCACGCCGGACGATGGACGGTAACTGAACACTGGCACGTTTGCATCGACCTTGAAGCGCACGACGGCAGGCGATCCCGGCAGGATCGAGCCGAACGACACGCGGGCAACGGGAATGGTTTCTCCGGCGACGACAGGTTCGCGGGCGATGTTCACACGCCCGCTGTTCGTCCCCAGCCCTTCCCATTCGTCCACCTGCTCGAAGCCACGCAGGAACGTCGGCTGGTCGCCGTTCACGGTTTCAAGCTGACGGATGAACAACCCTGGTCGCACGTTACCGGTGGTATTCGGTAGCGCGACGATCAACAGCGATTGCAGGGTAATCGGTTCACGCAGGTCCGGCGGGAAGCGTGCTTCGAATATCTGCCACTCAGCGGTCGGGCGTCCAAGCTCGATCTCGTGCGTGCCGTTGACATCCGCGACCTTGAGGTACAGGACGATGTTGCTCGCATCGCCGCGAACGCCGAGCCGCAGGGCATCGGCACCCGACGGCAGCGCAAGGCCAAGTGGCAAGGTCATTCCGGCACTGGCACGGCGCAAGGTAGACAGCAACGCTTGGTCGGTGCTGCCCGATTGCTCCAACACTGTAGCGAGATCAGCGCCATTGGTAGCGATCAGGGTCGCCGTGCCGATCTGCCGCTCGGTCAGGTCGGTTTTCTCCATCACGTCGGCGGCGATACGTGCAACGGTAGCCTCGGACACCGGGTTGTACTGGCGAGCGATGGCAGCGCGATCGTCGTTGGGGTCGAGCAGCACACGCACATCTGCTCCGGCGTCGTCCAGGGCTTGCCGCAACTGCTCACGGGCAATAGTCGTGCTCATAGTTTGACTATAGACACCCAGCCCGACCGTCAGAATCAGTAACAGGACCAGGCGAGCGTACAGCAGCGGGTTACGTGCCAGTTGCCATGCGCTCAACGCCTGGACGATGCCGTTACCGCGTGCCAGCATGCTGCCGAGGCCACGCGCAACAACGGGAAAGAGCCGCAAAAACAGAACCGCGCCCGCCGCCAGCATCAGCACTGGCGCGGCGAGACTGATCAGATTGAATTGTGCAGCGCCGTCGATGGTGGTCGTAAGGCCGCTGCCGTAGCGCCGCAATTGCCACCAACCAAGCACCGCGCCCAGCACAATCAGCACATCGACCTGAACCCGTCGCCAGCCACTACGCCGGGGCGGTCTTGCACGCTCCTGGCGCAGCGTCACCGACGATTGCCTGAGCGCAGGCCACGCCGCCACAAGCAGACCAACGACGACCGTGACCAGGATGGTCGCCGTGATCGCGGTCGTCGCAGTGGTCCAACGTAATTCGAGCGCGTCACGTCCGCGCAGCCGCTCGAACAGCGTCGTGCGGCTCAAGGCCACGACTCCCAGCACTCCCAAAGCAGCGCCAAGTAGCGAACCAGGCACGACAAGCGTCAGCGCCTGCGCCAGTTGGCTCAACATCAACTGCAAACCACTCGCACCCCGCGAACGCATCATGGCGAGTTCGGCGCTTTGTTGTTCGGTCGCCAGCGCACCGACCAGGAAGATATACACGATCGCCAGCATCACGATCGCCAGCAGCAGGGTCGCGAGGGCTGATTGCAACAATCGGAAGCGTTGGTTGTAGGTCGCGATCGCACCGTCCAGCCCTGTCAGCAAGGTTGTGCGCGGCTGCAACGATGCGACCTGTGTACGGAAGGTGCGTAGTTGGTCATCGACACCCGCCAGTGTATCAAGTGAGATCGCCTCCGGTCGCACCAGCATTCGCACGGTGTACGATAATTGCTGGCGTGGCGCGATGCGCGACACACTTTCGAAGTCATCTGGTGCCAGCATCAGTACAGCAACGCGAGTATTGCCACCCGCGCCAGCGTTCGCGACCTCGCCCGCCACCGGACGACGGTCGCCAAACCAGTACAATTCCTGTTCGTCGCGTGGCGCGAACGTCCCGACGATCTCGACCGGCAGCGTACCATCAACGCAGATGCGATCACCGACAGCGACGTTAAACGTCGGCATCTGTTGGGCGCTGATCATGGCTTCAAGTACGGTATCACCGCCACAGACGAGCCGCCCCTGCGTGCCACGCTCGGCGAACGATTGCGGGGCGCGCCCGGTGACGGTTATATGCTCGACGAGTTGTTCCTGCGCTCGTAGGCGAACGGTCAGACTTAACTCAGATGCGTATGTCGCGTCGAGCAGCGGCAGATAACTAACGCCGTAGGAAGCGTCGATCAGTCCGCCCAAGTCTTGCTGCACGCGCTCACGATAGGCTGGGGTAAAACCTTGCCCCGTGCGCGTGAGTTGAATATTTTGCGAGATCGCAGGCAGGGCTTGCACCGTCGCACGTAATCCCAGCGCAGCCAGCGCGTTCGACGCAAGCGGTCCAGCGACACCTAGCGCCACCGCCAGCGCGATACCACAGACGATGCTTGCGGTGATCAGCGGACGCCGCAGCAGACGGCGAACGAGATGCCGTGGTGAAAACATGTTATTCCTCGCCGATCCGCAAAGCGTTGCCGATACCACGCCGCAGCAACAACCACAGCACCAGGATCGTGATGCTCACGAACAACACGATCAGCGCCCCGTATGTCGCTAGCAGCGTCCCCCACGGCACCAGAATCTCGTATGGCGGCACCGTCGCACGCCCCTGGTCGCTCACCGCCATGAACGGCAGCACCAGGCGACCGAGCGCGACACCCAGTACCGTTCCCGCCAGCAAGGCCAGCACGACCAGAACGGCTTGTTCAATCGCGATAATCGAAAGCACGGCGCGGCGATCCAGGCCGAGAGCTTGCAGCACCGCGAACTCGACGGTACGCCGCCGTCCCGCCAGATACGTGGCGATGGCGAAGCCCAGGGCGGTCAGGCCGATGCTAGCGACGAAGCCGAGGAAGAACACACCTGCCACACCCACCGCCAGCGGGTCGCGGCTGAACGACCGCAGCACGGCGGCTTGCACCAGCAGCGTGCCGATGCCCGATTGGGCTTGCACCGTGTTCAGCGTTGCCTCGTCATTGGGCATGTCCAACCACAATTCGTTCGGGGTGACGGGACGAGCGTATGTCGCGTTGAGCAGCCGCATCAGGCGCGGTCCTTGCACAACCATAAACGGTTCGTCGTCGATGCCAAGCGAGGGGAAGCGTTCGACCGTCCCGCGAATCTCGATCGGCACTAATCGGTTACGCAACAGAAACAGGGCCGTATCGCCGACGGCGAGGTTGTTCGCCGCCAAAAAGTTGGCGCTCACCTGCGCTGGAATCGGCGTGACCTCCTGCGCGTCCGGCCTGAGCATCGCAGCACGCATGGCGAATCCCAGAATGATCGTCACAGGTTGCAGATCGTTTGCGGTGGCTTCGAGCATCACCTCCCCTGCTGGTGGTTGATCGGGGTTGAGCGACGTATCCGAAAATGCTTCCCAACCATGCTCGTCGTTCCAGCGCTCAAACACCTGTCCGTCCGCTGCAAGCGCACCGATATCAACCGTCACCGGCGGCTTCCGCACCTCAATTTCGCCGTTGACACGGTTCCAGCGGACCGTGCCATCCGGCAGGAACGCCAGGGCGACGAAGCGCAGCGGGTAGGCATTGGGGGGCAGTTCCAGAGGAACGCTATACATCTGCGGACCGCCGACAGGATCGGTGGTGGTCAGTCGATACCGCTGATAACGTCCGCCTGCATCGGTAAGAATAATCGCTGGAACGAACGGACCACCGTTGAGATTCACCACAATCGAAATATTCTTTGGCTGGCCGTCGATGGCAATACCATCGGGCGGTGGCGATTCGCCCAACGACGCCATCACCGCCGCGACGGGCGCGATCGGACGTTCAGGCGGGTTGAACGCGACGTCCGCGAAATGCGCCGGATCGACCGCGAGCAACGTGCCGGAAACGCCGCGTCCACCCGCGGCCTTGACGGTATCACGCAATGCCCAGGCGCCCCGTACGCTCTCCGGTAACGCTCCAGGCAGCAACGGTTGTGTGTTGGTCAGCGTCGCCCGTGCGGTCGCGCCGACCGTGTATCCGGCGCGTTGCTGCTGATTAAGGGCGACGGTTGCCCCAAAGGTTTGCGCGAACAATCCCAGCGCGACTGCCAGCGACAGCAGCAGCACTAGCCGTGTCGAGGCGGCACGATTGCGCGATAGCTGCATCAATGCCAGTGCAAACGGCAACCCTTGCAAAGATTCAGATGCGGCGCGAACCAGGTTGAGCAATAGCGGGTATAGACGCAGAAACAGTAAGCCGCCCGCAACCAGCACCAGCAGCGGAGCGACGACCAGGAACGGATCAACGACGAAGCTGCCACGCAGTTGTTGCAGGACACTGCCCTGCAACTGGAGTTGGACCAGTGCGACGATCGCAAGGACCGACACAAACAGATCGAGATAGGTCCGTTGCCACAGTGGAGTCCCCGCCGGACGCGCAGCACCCTGGCGGAGCGCCACAATCGAGCGGCGCGCCGCGGGAATCGCCGGGAGCGCCAGTGTAAGCAGGCCGATCAGCGCGGCGCCTAGCGCATAGCGTCCAGCGTCCGGTGTGGCCTGGAGCCGTAATCCCTGCGTTCGCGCCAGGGCGGCGACCGGACCGATGTTCGCGGTTGCTCGTAGCAGCAGCAGCGCCAGGGGTATACCTGCCAGCGCCGCGCCTATCGTCAGCAGCAACGCCTGACCGCCTGTGACGCTGACAAGTTGCCGCACGCCCGCACCGCGTGCCGCCATCACAGCCTGTTCGGATGCTGTCGCTTCGGCTTGAAACGCGGCGGTCCAGGCGATATAGATCAGGGCAAGGCCGGCGATCTCGCTGAGCAAAAGGAGAATTGGAGCACGTGCGATCGACAGGCGCTGGCGATACCCGGAGACGATGCCGCTGAATCCGCTGGCAACCGCGGCATCAGGCAACGCCCGTGTGGTCGTATCGAGGACGCCACGGATCGCGCTTTCGGCTTGCGCAGCGTTGTCGCCGTTCACGACAGTTGTGTCAAAGACAACACGCCAGCGATATTCGCCAGAACGCCGTTTGGCGGGCAGTTGCGGCACGACACGCTGCCATAACACGCCGGGGGCGACCAGCATCATCGCCTCGCGTCGTGTCGCGTTCACGACTGGCACCAGATCGAGCAAGCCGCTTTGCCAGAACACGCTGGTGACGTCGGCAGGTTCGACTAGTCCCACGACCACAATCTGCACAAGTGGCGCGTCCTGACGGTTTTCTAACAGATCGATCGTGTCACCGACACTCAGGCTGAATTGCTCGGCGGCATCGGTGCCAAGCACCACTTCGACCGCTGCGGGTGCCGTCGTGACGGCGGGCATACGCCCTTCGACGATGCGCAGATTTGGCAGCGCGACTTCCGCTTCTACAAGCACCACACGCCGGTCACTCTCGCCTTCGGGCAGCAGCAGGCGCTTTGTACGTATCGCCGACAGAATCTGCGGGTCGAGCCAGGTCGCCACGCGACTTGCCTGTTGCACGCGCTGGTTCATGGCGTCGTACGAGTCCTGCGCCAGTGCGTCGGCGGGCATCGTGACGCGCACGCTGCGCTCATCCAGGGGTGCATCCGCGAGCGTGGCGCGCAAGCCAACGTCCGCTAAGGCAGCCGTATAAAGCGGGGCGGCGACCAGCAACGTCACCAGAACCAGTAATCCAACCAGCACAGCCAGTGTCAAAGGGGCGTTTCGCACACTGCGGCGAACGATCAGGGTTAGCAATCCGAGCATTGGAGAATTATATCAGCGCTTGTTGTGGGCCGGGCAAACTGTTACCATGTATGTTGTGAGCACCACCATACGCCAATCTGCATCGCCGTTCATGGTGGCGAACAGCCTGGTCAAAATCTACAAAGTCGCCGACCTGGAAGTGTTCGCGCTCCAGGGTCTCGACCTTGATATCATGCCGGGAGAGATGCTCGCACTGGTGGGCGCATCCGGTTCGGGCAAATCGACGCTGCTGAACCTCCTCGGTGCATTGGACGAACCGACCGCCGGAACGCTGCGCGTCGGCGAATACGATCTGTTAGCGATGAACGCACGCGAACGTGTCACTTACAAACGCGATACCGTCGGTTTCGTGTGGCAACAAAAAGCGCGTAACTTACTACCCTACCTATCAGCACTTGAAAACGTCGAACTCCCGATGACGCTGGCAGGGGTGCGCGGGCGCACTCGCCGCTCGCGGGCGCTCGACCTGCTGGAGTCCGTCGGTTTGCAGGAACGCATCCGCCACCGTCCCGACCGCCTATCCGGGGGCGAGCAACAGCGTACCGCCATCGCGGTCGCGCTGGCCAACCAACCTCGACTGCTACTCGCCGACGAGCCAACCGGTGAAGTCGATAGCGCTGCTGCCGATACGATCTTCGGCGTGTTGCGCGAGCTCAATCAGAAACTCGGCGTAACGGTGATTGTCGTCACGCATGACGCACAGGTAGCGCGACGGGTCGATCGCGTAGTCGCCATTCGCGACGGACGTACAGCAACCGAGATTCGCCGCCGCCGTGATATCGCCGGACATGTGATTCTGGAAGAAGAATTTGCCCTGCTTGATCGCGTCGGACGCTTACAGATTCCAGCGCACTACATCGAATCCCTTGGATTAAAAGATCGGGTACGTCTCGAACTCGAAGCAGACCATATCGGCATATGGTCTGACCAACAGGACATGGACGAGCCGCGCCGACCGCATCCTGAGTTGGTGCAACCGACCGCCACGCCCGAACCAGCGATACGTGAGCCTATACCTGCCGACGATACTCGCTGGCAACGCCCCGGCAAGAGCTAACATGCGGTCCAGACGATGCATACAACCCCATACAGATATGTCAGACAGGAAGGTGTGATGGCTGTTCGTTCGTCGATCATCGTCACCCACGATCTCCAACGCCAGTTCAAGCTCGGCGGCGAAACCATCCACGCGGTCGATCATGTGTCGCTAGACATTCCAGCGGGACACATGGTAGTCATTCGTGGGCGTTCCGGTTCCGGCAAAACGACGCTGTTGAACCTGATAGCCGGTCTAGATCGTCCGACCGCCGGTGAAATATGGATCGACGGTCAACTCACCACCAAACTTTCCGAAGACGAACGGGTCGCGCTACGACGCACCAAAATGGGCTTCGTGTTTCAAGCCTTTGGACTGTTGCCGCTACTGTCGGCACGCGAAAACGTCGAAGTACCGTTACGCATCCAGAAGATGGAGCGCGCGGAACGCGAAACACGCTCGGAACACGCACTTGGCGCCGTAGGGCTAGCGGCACGCATGCACCATCGTCCCTACGAGCTTTCTGGTGGCGAGCAGCAACGTGTCGCGCTGGCCCGGGCGTTGGTGGCTCGTCCTCAGTTGATTCTCGCCGACGAGCCGACCGGACAACTCGATTCCAACACCGGACGCGACATCATCGCCCTGATGCGGCAACTCGTGGACGAACAGCGCATCACGGTTCTTGCTGTCACGCACGATCCGGTCGTCGTCGAGGCCGCTGATCTGGTGTACGAACTGCGCGACGGAAAACTGGTCGCGTAATCGCGCCACATATCTGCTATGATCGAGTATCTCCATAGCCGAACATGAATCTATCGGCTCGATGAAACGGACGGAACAATGGCATACTGGCTCTTGAAATCTGACCCTGATACCTACAGTTTCGCCGATCTCGTTACAGAAGAACGAACGATGTGGGATGGCGTAAAGAACGCGCAAGCCTTGATCCACATTCGGGCGATGCACGACGAGGATCGTGTGCTGATTTATCACAGCGGAAACCACCCGAGCATCGTCGGCGTCGGAACAATCGAAAGTGAAGCGTATCCCGATCCCGATGAAGACGACCCAAAGCTTGTGGTTGTCAACGTACGTGCCGACAAGTGGGCGGCAACGCCCTTATCGCTCACCACGATTAAGGCTGACCCGATTTTCGCGGCAATGCCCCTGGTGAAACAACCGCGCCTGTCGGTCATGCCGGTGACGGAGGAGCAATGGCGACGGATTGTTGAACTCATCGGCTTACCCGACGAAAAGTAGCACCCGGCGACAAGAAGAAGTGGTCACGAATACGTGGGTATTCGTGACCACTTCTTCTTGTCAATGTTCAGGGGCTAGCGTGCCAACACGTACTGCATACCACCAACCTGCTTGACCAATCCTTTCAGTTCCAGCATCGCCAGCGTCGCCGATGCCACAGGTTGCGGCAACCCACTTTCCCGGCTGATAATGTCAATATGACGTGGCTCGGCCTCCACCAGTCGCAGGAGGGCGATCTCCTCAGCACTTTCTGGCATCGCCGCAGACACAGCTTGTTGCTCGACGGCATTTTGCAGGTTCAGGGCTTCCAGAATATCCTCGGTACGGCTCACCAACATCGCGCCATCGCGGATCAGTTGGTTGGGACCGACCGATTTGGAGCTAAAGAGTGAGCCAGGGACTGCAAATACATCGCGACCCTGTTCGAGCGCGAATTGCACCGTGATCAACGCGCCGCTGCGTGCAGCGGCTTCTACCACCAGCACGCCCAGCGACAAACCGCTGATAATACGGTTCCGCGGGGGAAAGTTCGTCGGTGAAGGCGCTGTGCCAAGGGGGTATTCCGAGATGATCGCTCCCTGCTTCATAACGGCTTCACCTAGCACACGGTTCGTCGTGGGGTATAACTGGTCAACACCGCTTCCCAGCACCGCCAGCGTGCGCCCTCCTGCTTCGAGCGCCGCCTGATGCGCGATCGCGTCAATGCCCAGCGCGAGACCGGATACGATCGTTACACCCGCCGCGGCGAGTTCGGTCACGAGCCGCACAGTCACATCACGACCATAGCTTGACGCGCCGCGTGTCCCGACGACCGCCAGCGCCCAGCGGTCGTTCTCCACGAGCGTGCCGCGCACATAGATCACCGGCGGTCCATTGACCAGTTCGCGCAGCAACGGTGGATAGGATGGATCATCACGCGAGATGACGCGCACGCCTGTAGCGCTGATACGCTGATATTCGGCTTGTAGATCGACTGTCGAGCGAATCTTTTGGAGCGCTTGCGTCGTCCGACCATCAAGACCAGCCATTTGCAGGTCGCCGCTGTCAGCGCGCCATGCGTCTTCGAGCGAGCCAAAATAGGCGATCAAGCGATCCAGGCGTGCTGGACCAATGCCGTTAACCAGGTTGAAACCGAGATAATAGTGAATATCCTGCATCGACCTTGACCTTATCCTGCGAAGTTGCGGGCATTATAAGACACCCGACAACCAGAAAAGGATACGCGGTCAACAAAAAAGCCGGCTCCCTTAAGGAGCCGGCCACAGTTCTAGTGAGACTATTACGGATTAGTCGCGGTCAGCAGCACATTCGGCGCACATGCCAGAAAACGACGTCGCGTGCCAGTCAATGCGGAAGCCCGCTTGCCGTTCGATGATCGCGTACGCAAGCGCATGCAACGGAGCCGACACATCCTCGATACGTCCACAGCGGCTGCAGATCGCGTGATCGTGGCGCGTGACGTTCGCGTCATAGTGCGCCGCACCATCTTTGTCACGAAAGACTTCCTGGGCTAGCCCATGCCGTACAAGCAGATCCAGCGTGCGATATACGGTAGCGAAGCCAATACCCGGTTGCTGGTCACGTGCCGACAAAAACACCTGCTGAGCAGTGGGATGTGCGCTTGTGTTACGCAGCACTTCCAACACTACCTGGCGGTTTCCAGTCATGCGCAACTCTGTATGGTCTTGTATCATTGCTACATCGCCGTTCATTATATATTCTATAGCTCCGAAGACCCGTGTCCTCAGACCCTATCCAATCGCTAAGATTGTGCGTAATAGCACAAGCCTTTTAAGTTACCTTGTATTGTAATGAGCGCCAAATGCCTTGTCAACCGCACATATGCATTACTTTTTGCACTAATCGCGCAAAGTGAAGACAAACGAAAGCCAGATCTAACGGTAATACTCCGTCTTGTGGCAGAGAGACGTCGCTTTCGTGCGACGAAACCATACGCTACTCGCTCCGCCCTGAAATTGCAGATCAGAAATGTGTGCTCGCATTGCACGGACCAGTCAACGCTCCAACGGACCCCATACCAGCACAGCACGTGTCACGAGCAACACTCACACTTGCCATACAATAGTGTTTCGTCATCCGCCTTCATATTAATAAGGAGCCTGCCAGTGTCACAAAGCGTGCAGCCGTCTGAGGTTCAACGCAAACTTCACCTGACCGATAAAATGATGACCTGGCTGGGAAGCGTGGATCGGCCAGCCTCGTCACATGGACCACACCTGCCCGACGATAGCCAGGCGACCCTGCTGCTAAACCATCTGAACGTCGATCCTATCGACCAGGCGGAAACGCTGGCGGCACGACCTGACCCCAACGCGCAACCAGAACTTTGGTGGGTGCTAGACCGTGCATACCACGACCTGCTCGCCAATATGGGACGCGGCGAATCCCCTGCTGGGTTCGGTGGATGGCCCACGTTGCCAGCCGAGCTTGGTGCGGTGGGCAGGTATCTGTATGTGTGGTTATATCTCGCGGTGGTACCGGGGGTCCGCCGCTACCATGCCGATCGTGGCATCCCTGACGAGCTATCATGGCAAACCCTGGGCATGATCAAGACGGCATTGACGGAGCATCGCGCCGAACATGGCGTCGGCGGCCTGGGACTATCGGGACAGTGGGGTTTACCCTTACGTTTTCGCGGCGCGAACTACGAGCTTGGACGACTGGGGTTCAACCGTGGCGAGATTTCGTTCCTGGGGCGACCGTATAGCTATGTCCTCAACGTGCATATTCCGGCGGTCGGTCCCATGGACGCAGCTTCCTGTGATGCCTCGTTCGCCCAGGCGCGCGGCTTCTTCGCCCGTCACTTCCCCGACGAGCCTGTATCATTCTTTCTGTGTCACTCGTGGCTGATGGACGACCAACTCGCACTGTATTTGCCGCAAACCTCGAATCTGGTGCAATTTCAACGGCGGTTCCAACTTGTGCCGGAGCGCACACCACCAGTGAGCGACCACGACATTCTCCATTATATCTTTGGACAGCATTACACAGGCTCTGAGATGCCCGAAGGAATGCTCGACGCGCTTCCGCAAGACACCACGCTGCGCCGCGCCTTCGTGTCACATCTACGTGCGGGCAAACACTGGCATGCACGAACCGGCTGGATCGCATGGTAGGTTCGCACATCGGACAGGTGGGCGTGTGGTTAGATTACGGCAGACCGATACGTCTATATCAGTGTTGCGTCACAGGATGGGGTGCAGCTATTCCACCCGAATAACCACCGGCTGGCTTTCGACACGCTTGCCGTCTGCGGCGACGGCGACGGCGACGAGCGTATGCCGCCCTGCTCCTAGCGCGGTCCACGTCCAAAGACCGCTTCGCCCGTCGATGCCGCCGACCACCTGAGCATCGACCATGAACTCGATCCGCGCCACCGGACCGCTGGCTTCCGCCGTGAGTGCGACTGCCGCGTCCTGCTGAACCACGGCATCAGGTGGCGGCTGCAACAGCCGCACCGCCACGGTGGCGTTATCGAGCTTGACGCCGATACGCGTTTCCTGCTCTGGATTCCCTGGCAGCGCCACGATTAGTCGCAACGTGTAGGCGCCCGTCGCAAGGCCGTCGGTCGCCCATACGCCGAGTAGTCCGTTGGTGACGCCGCCGACGCCAGATACAATCGTGCTCCAGGTAGCGGGGGTGTTACCTATGCCGTAACTCAGAATGTACTGCCCGGCGGCACTACCCCGCACCGTGACCTGGCCACCCACCACAGCCCCAGCATCTGGCGAGGTGATCGCGGCAACCGTTGCCGTCGTCGAAAGCGTCGTGCTGGTGGTGCTGGTCGCGGTAAGACATGGGACGGTCGGCGGGCGCGGCAGTCCCGAAGCCGCAGCCCAATCACTCGCGTCGGGAGGCGGCTGCAAGAACGTCACTGTACGCCGTTGGTCGAGCGGCGTAGCGTCCGTGGCGAGGCAGGTTCCATCGCCACCCACTGTTACAGTTACGTACTGGCCTTGTTCCTGGTCGGGGGTGTGCGCCGCCAGAAACACTTCCTGCACGGTATCGCCACAGTTTTCGGCGATTGTTCCCGTCGCCTTACAGATCATAGCTTCAGTGATGCCCGACGGACGCACAAACGGTTCCGGAGGCTTTCCCGCATGCGCCTGTTCCATGATCGAGCGCCAGATCTCACCGCCGCCGTTGGCACCTGCGACCTCGGACATGGGGGTATTATCGTTATTGCCGACCCACGCCCCCACCACCAGATCCGGAGTATAGCCGAGCGCCCAACTATCCTTCCAATCGTTGCTGGTGCCGGTCTTGACGGCAGCGGGTCGATCGCCGTCGAGCCGCATGACATTATCAACGCCGAAGATCGGCGCTCGTGCATCATTGTCGCTCAAGATACTGGTGATGAGATACGACACCTGCGCGCTGTTGTTCCCAAATACCGGCTGTGCGGGAGCCGGATCGGTGTCAAAGGCCGCGCCGGAATTGCTGGTCACTTTCAGGAGCGCCACAGGCGCACGCGCCATGCCTCCGTTCGCAAACGCCGTGTAGGCGGCGGTCAGGTCCAGCAACCGCACCTCTCCCGCTCCCAGCGCGACCGCGAGGCCATACTGATCCCGATCTTGCAGCGTCGTGATACCCATGCGATGCGCAAGATCCAGGAACGCATCAAGCCCAACATGCGCCAAGGCCTTGACCGCCGGGATATTGAGCGAACCAGCAAGCGCCATCCGCAGACGTTGCGGACCATGGAACTGCTCGTCGTAGTTCTGTGGTTTGTAGCCACCACCAAAATCCGTCGGGGTATCCCAGATGATGGTGGCGGGCGTCCAATCACGGCTGAGCGCGGCGGCGTAGACAAGCGGCTTAAGCGAGGACCCAGGCTGGCGCTCGGCGAGCGTCACATTGACCTGTCCATCGATCGCAGCGTTGTTGTAGTCGATCGATCCGACCATCGCCAGGATTTCTGACGTGTGTGGGTCCATGACAACCACAGCAGCGTTGTGGGCGTTGCGGTCCTGCAAGTTGGCGATTTGATCACTCGCGGCACGCTCTGCCATGTCTTGCAACGCCGGGTCGAGCGTCGTCACAACCCGTAAACCACCACGATACACTAACTCAGGCCCATACTCACGTTCCAGCAAGTCGCGCACGTAGAACACCCAATGTGGATAGCGAATATCGACCTGCACAGGACGCAGTGGGATCGTCTGGGCGTAAGCAGCATTGGCCTGCTCATAGGTGACGTAGCCTTCTTTGACCATCTGATCGAGGACGATTTTTTGGCGCGCCTTGGCGGCGACGGGATCGTTCAATGGATTGAGTATGGTCGGTGACTGCGGTAATCCCGCCAGCAAACTCGCTTCGGCAAGATCGAGGGTTTGGGCGCCATGTCCAAAATAGCTTTGCGCGGCGGCTTCGACACCATAGGCCATGTTGCCGTAATAGACCTCGTTGAGATACATCGCCAGGATCTGTTCTTTGGAATATTGGCGCGATAGTTGAAGCGCCAGGATCGCTTCGCGAATCTTACGGCGGTAGGATTGCTCGTTACGTTCTTCGGGCGACAACAGCACGCCACGCACCAGTTGTTGCGTGATCGTTGAACCACCCGAGACGATCTGACCTTCACGGTTGAGATAAAACGCACGCACAATGCCGCGTAAATCAAAGCCGGGATTACTAAAAAAACCTGCATCCTCGACCGCGACCGTCGCGGCCTTCAACGCCCAGGGTATATCGGCATAGGAGATGACGGTGCGCTGACCACCGTCGAACAGTTCGTACAGCAGTGTCGTGCCATCGCGGGCATAGATGCGCGTGGTTTCAAACGGTCGATGTGTTCCAAGCGTACTCGGATCGGGCAGATCACGGCTATATTGCAGGTACACCGCACCACCGGCAATCGTGGCGACGACCAGGCCGACGATGCCAAGTTCGAACAGACGCAGAACGATGATTCCGAGCCATTGGATTGGTGACCGATAGTAGCGCATACCCAACATAAAATTACGCCCAAAAGATCAGTGTACCATAGCTCAAATGTACCATACCCGTTTCGATCCGAGCCACCATGGTAGAATGAAATGAGCGATGTTGCTTGAACCGAAGGCTCCATTCGAAAGGACGAGATATGGCGAAACGTGCACAGGTTATTATGGCTCCTTTTATTATTGTGCCACTCCTGCTGCTCCTGATCCTTGGGTTTATTACGATTGTCCGAGGAACCAACAATAGTAACGTCGAAACGAGCGCTGTAAACGCCGATACAGAATCGACATCAGCCATTCAAACGGTTGCGGGCGTTGCGACATCGACGCCTGCCCCTGCGCTGACAGACGCCAAACCCGCCCCCACTGTATCGGGTGAATTGACGCAGCAGGTTGATGCAGAAGATGCATTATTGACGGCGTTATATCGTGACCGCAGCCCTGCCGTCGTCGCCATTCACATCCTGGGTGCAGCAGCACAAGGCACTCTGCAACTTCCGCGGATTCAGCCTGACGACCCCAACGCGACCCCCACTGTACCGGAGTTTGGCTTTGAGGCACAGGGATCGGGCTTCGTGCTTGACGCGCAGGGCCATATCATCACCAACAACCATGTGGTCGAAAACGCCACGACGATTGAAGTGACCTTCACTGACGGCTCGACGCTGGAAGCCACCGTTGTTGGCACCGATCTGGATTCTGACCTTGCCGTGATCAAAGTCGGGCAACTGCCGGATGGCGTGCAACCGCTGCCACTTGGCGATTCGCGTAAACTCGAAGTTGGGCAACGTGCCATCGCGATCGGCAATCCCTTTGGCCTTGATTCGACGTTGACGGTGGGCGTAATCAGTGCGCTCGGTCGCAGCATGCCCAGCCGTGCGGCATCGCAGGGTGGCGTGTTCAGTCTTGGCGACGTGATCCAGACTGACGCAGCAATCAACCCGGGCAATTCAGGCGGTCCATTGTTCAATAGTTCGGGCGAGGTGATCGGTGTCAACACCGCCATCCGCTCCGAAGGAGGTTCGTTCGAGGGCGTCGGCTTCGCGGTTCCGTCGAACATCGTCGAAAAGGTTTCCGCTGCGATCATCAAGCAGGGACGCTACGAACATCCATATCTTGGCATTTCGATGGGACGACCACTCACGGAAGCCGTGGCGCGTGAACTCAAGCTTTCGGTACAGCGTGGCGTTCCAGTGGGTGAGGTCGTGCCAAACGGACCTGCCGACAAGGCCGGACTACAAGGTGGTACTGATTTGGTTCAGGTCCGTGGGGTAGCGTATCCAACTGGTGGCGATATCGTTCTACGAATCGACGACGAGGCGGTGACCACATCGTCCGACATCATCGACTACCTGGCGACACAAACCGTCGTTGGTCAAACGATTACGCTGACGGTGCTACGAGATGGCAAAGAACAGAAAGTCGAGGTCGTGCTGGGTGCTCGACCGACGGGCAACTAGCACTATCAGTGTTTTACCACTCTCCTATACAGTCCGTTATGTTATACTATTGACTGAAGGGCGCAATTTCTTGCGCCCTTTAGATTATCCCCGATTGAGGCGACGAAGGAACCGATCTCATGGCGCAGCCTCCCCGTTCAACTCGTAGCGTGCAGCGTATACCAGCACGCCGCGCTCCAGCCCAATCGCCATATCGCAATCGCCGTCCACGTAGTGGTGGTGGCAGTAGTGCGCTGTGGCTGGTCCTGATCTTTGGGGCGATAGTTGTGCTCAGCTATATTGTATGGGACCGGACGTTTCGTGCGCTCGGTGATATGACCAATGTTAAAGATGTGCGTCCACAGGTGGTAGAGGTGCAAGGACCGCCTCCGGCTTTGCTCCAACAGGCCTTCAATGTGCTGTTGATCGGCGTAGATGCTCGCGATGCGAACCCGGAAGACGGCGCACGATCCGACACGTTGATCGTCGTGCATGTCGATCCGGTCAACAAGTGGGCATCGATGTTATCGATCCCGCGTGATACGTTCGTACACATTCCCTACCGTGATGATGTCGCGGGTGGCAAGATTACCTCAGCGTATTCGTGGGGCTACTCCAATCCTGAAATATACGGCGAGGGTACACGACCCGACGAAGGGGGAGCCGCACTCGCCGCCGACACCGTTGAAGAATTCCTGGGGCTAACAATCGATTACACCGCCCAGGTAAACTTCCAGGGCTTCGAGCAACTCGTGGACGCGATCAACGGTATTACCGTTGACGTACCACATACCATCCTTGACGCCGAATACCCTACCGACGATTACGGCTACGTGCGCCTGTTGATCGAGCCGGGATTGCAACGCATGGACGGTCAGACAGCGCTGCAATACGCTCGCACACGCCATGCCGATAACGACTTCGGACGTGCAGCACGCCAGCAGCAGGTGATTCAAGAGGCCGTGCGCGAACTGCGGCAACGCGGAATCCTCGAACAAGTCGAAGCACTCCCGAAACTGCTTGACGCAATGCGCTCGTCGATCAAAACGACCATGCCGATCGATGACATCAACACGCTGCGTGGTCTTGGTGGACTCGCGCAAGAGGTCGGTAGTGACCGCATCATGCGCTTTGCCATCAACCCCTCAACCGTGGCACTCGACCAGAATTATGACAATCGCTATGACATCCACTGGGACAGTGCGGCGGTCGCCGAAATCGCGCAAGAGTTTCAGCAGGGACCAATGCAAGCCATCGCGTCAGCACCAGAAACAGCGACGCTCCAAGTGCAAAACGGCAAGGGCATCAAAGGCCTCGCAGGACAGGTCAGTCTCGATCTCGAACTCGAGGGCTTTACGGTCACCGACCCTGCCGATGCTCCTCCAGGCGATCATCCAAGCACGCTGATTTTGGATTACAGCGGCAAGCCAGAAGTACGGGCCAAACTCGCGCAATTCTTCAACCTGCCGCCTGATAGTGTGCGCGACATGAGCGCAAACAAAGATGCCGCTCCCTTCGGAGTCGACATCGTTATATTAGTCGGTCAGGATTATGTGGGACGCTAGACGTTAGCCACGATTGACACGCAGGGCTGCTGCGAGTTCGGGATGCGTCGCCCACTGACCTTCAACCAATACCTCGCGGTCCCACGGATTGAGGATCAGCGCGTCACTGGTAAGCGCAACGTAATCGGGGCGTGGCTCGGCCCATGTATGGGCATACAGTGTAGCCGTCCGCACGGCTGACGCACCCAGACGTCGTACCTCATCCGCTGCCAGTTCCAGGGTCACACCTGAATCGGCGATCTCGTCCACCAGCAGCACGCGCCGTCCCACAACCTTTTCAGGAGGGCGCACCAACCAGGTTGGCTTTTCGCGCACGACAGTATCGTGAAGTCGCCGTGTCAGCCGAATTGGATAAAATTCGCGTCGCAGAATAAACGACAGCATCGTGGCGGGAAACAAACCGCCGCGAGCGATACCGAGGATCAGTTGCGGCTCGAACGATTCAATCTGTTCCGCAAGAATACGCACTAATTGCTCGAAACGCTCCCAAGACACCGGCTCGACGCCGCTCCGCTGACTATAATCGTACGGTTCCATCATCCCACTCCACAGACCACAAAGGCGCAAAGCAGCGACCCGCTTTGCGCCTTGGCTTGATACTTTCCTGAAATCTAATTGCTGGCGTCGAATGCTCCGACCGTGAGCGGAGTCGGTGGACCATCGACAACTTCGATATTGTCAAGGCCGCCATAGAATTCGTACCAGGGCTTGGCACCGCGCCACAGCACTTCGTTGAGCGCCTCGATATTCTGCACGCCCCGATCAAGCAACCAGGCTTCAAGCGCGTCCGCGCCGCCCTTGCCGTACTCCTTGATGCCATCCTGCCAGGTCGCACGACCGCAGAGCACGCCAGCGAATCCTGTTTCAGATTCCCCAGCCAATTCCAGTGTCGCACGAAACACTTCGTCGGTAACACCTGCCGACAGATAGATGAAGGGCAGACGCGATGCCTGGGCGGCTTCCTTGAAGTAGGCGCGTGCTTCTTCCATGGTATAGGCAGCCGTGCCGTCGTAGGCGGCTGAGCCTTCGACATACTTAACGTTGACTGGTACTTCGACCTTCAACACGTCTACGCCATACTGTGGCTTGGAGAATTCCGCCATATACGCGGTAACCAGACGAGGCTTAGCCTTGGCGAACTCCAGGCCCTTGTCGTCGCCGATCTCATCGCTATAGCAGATTGGTTCGAGGAAGAACGGGATGTCGTTCGCGGCACATTCCGCGCCGATACGCTCGATAAAGGCGTGCTTGATCGTATTAATTTCGGCGGTATCTTCAGGATTGTAGTAGAGCAAAATCTTAATCGCGCTCGCACCGGCAGCAGCCAAGCGTCGCACCGACCATTCCGGCAGCAGATCCGGCAGGCGACCAGGCTTGTCGGCATCGTAGCCGGTCTTTTCATAGGCCAGCAACACGCCTGTGCCGGGTGCACGTTCCTTGATCGCGTCGAGGCCATACTCCGGGTCCATCAAGATCGCGCTGGCATGGCGAGTCAAAACACGGGTGACCAGCGACTTAAACTCGACCATATCGGCAATACTTGCTTCGCTGCCTTTGGCCTTACTGATCGCCTTTTGGAGCGATCCGCGCTGATCCATCGCCGCAGCCGCGATGATACCATTTTCGTCTGCAACTGCCTGGATGCCCGCGAACTTGCCGCGTGTCATCTGGACTTTCGATCCATTAGTCATGTCTATTACTCCTCATTCGCTTCGTTACATGCGCTAGGAATCTGTATGAATATGTACACAGTACGGTATGCCAGTATAGCATATGCTGGCGGAGGACGACCGGGCACAGACGAGCGGCTAGCGAAGAATGAAAGAGTGAAGAAACACGTGGCAAAACGAGAGGAGGGATACAATAAGTACCTGCTGAGATTACGGCAGCAGGAGGTAATTGTGGTCTATGTCAACGCTGGGTTCGTCCCTTGCGTAAAAGATAAACCACCACGATCAGCGTAGAGAAGGCGAGGCGATAGAGCGCGAAGGGCAGAAACCCCGTATGACGTGCGAGGAGTGCCCGCAGAAAGCGGATCGCGAGCGCGCCCGTCATGCCTGACACGACGACGCCCGTCAGGAACGGGCCATCGATCTGAGATCGTTCGATTGTGCGTGCTTTGAACACGAGCGCTCCCGCCGTGATCGGCAGCGCCATCAGGAACGAGCAGTGAGCGGCGTCGGCGGGACGAAAGCCCAGCAACCGTGCCATCGTGATCGTAGCACCAGACCGTGACACGCCTGGTACGAGCGCGATCGCCTGTGCCATACCGAGCAACAACGCATCGCGCATGCCCAACTGCGCCAGCGTGCGGTCGCGTTTGCCCCAACGGTCAGCCGCAAACAACGCTAGTCCCATCGTGCCAACTGTCGCCGCCACCACCAGTGGTTTTCGCAGCCTGGTCGCCGCCAGGTCATCGATCAGATAACCCACGACAGCCCCCGGCACCGACGCGACCGCAAGCAACCACAGCCGTCGCCCTGCTTCCGAATCGAAGCGATTGGCATGGCGTGCCATCTCCAGCCAGTCGTGCCAGAAGAACGCCAGCAGCGTTGTGGAGGTACCAAAATGGAGGGCAACATCATAGGCGTGGGTGTTGAGCGCTGAATCTTCGAGGCCGAGCAGCCACGGCGTTGCGATCAGATGACCGGAGGACGACACCGGCAAAAACTCGCCCAACCCCTGCACCACGCCAAGCAGCGTTGCGGCAGCATATGGAGGCGATCCTGCACCGTTGATCCGACGGTCCATCTCGTTCATGGTTTCATAACCCCGGCGCAAGAACGCCAAAGGCGAGTATGGCACCCGTCATGGTGCCATACTCGCCTCGTGATGCAGAACATCCGTTATTTAGGCGTAGTAGCTTGTACGGTCACGTCATGCTCAACACTCGGCTGAAATGCGCACGCCATCGGTCAGGTCGTCGGCCTCACGCTTCGAGCGATAGATCGCGATACGCGACGACCAGAATCAGGGCGATCATGCCGAGCGCCAGCAGCGGATTGAGCGGCTGATCTCGGCGCACCGTCACGATGATCGGCGCGATCAGCAGCGAAATCAGGTTGATCACCTTGAGCAAGGGGTTGAGCGCCGGACCTGACGTATCCTTGAGCGGATCGCCGACCGTATCACCGACGACCGCCGCCTTGTGCGGTTCGCTACGCTTGCCGCCGTAGTTGCCTTCCTCGATGTACTTCTTGGCGTTATCCCAGGCACCACCCGCGTTGGACATGAACACGGCCAGCAACTGACCCGACAGGATCGTTCCAGCCAGGAAACCACCCAGCGCCTCAATGTTCAGCAAGAAACCGACGATGATCGGGAACGACCACCGCGATCATGCCGAGCGTAACCAGTTCCCGCTGCGCCGCTGTCGTACAAATCGCCACAGCGTTGGCGTAATCCGGCGTAACCGTGCCTTCCATGACGCCCGGTATGCGTAACTGGCGACGTACCTCGTTGACGATCAACGACGCAGCGCGGCTAACCGCACGAATCGTGAGCGATGAGAACAGGAACGGCAACGCGCCGCCGATCATCAGACCCAATAAAGATCTCGGGTTGCGCGATATTGATCGTTTCGATCACCGGCAAACCTAGTTCGCTTTGCACGATGCCGACGTCGGTGAAGAACGAGCCGAACAACGACACCGCCGCGATCACCGCCGACCCGATCGCTACACCCTTGGTGATGGCCTTGGTCGTGTTACCGGTTGCGTCCAGATCGTCCATGATGGCGCGTGCTTCGGGCTCAAGGCCCGCCAGTTCGCCGATGCCGTTGGCATTGTCGGCGATAGGCCCGAATGCATCC
Organism: uncultured Chloroflexia bacterium; assembly: GCA_963790835.1. Taxonomy (GTDB): domain Bacteria; phylum Chloroflexota; class Chloroflexia; order Chloroflexales; family Kallotenuaceae; genus JBBSGA01. The sequence continues at coordinate 581,674 of CAWBPU010000001.1, read as the reverse complement.
ATCGAGATCGTGTTGCCGGTGAGCGTCAGCATACCGATGCCGGTAAGTGACACACCGTACAGCACCGCCTCGAAGGGACGGTCGTAGCCGCCGAAGAAGAGCACGGAGGCCAGGATCGACACGGCGATCACCAGCACCGCATACACCGACGACTCGTAGCCCAGCGCAAGGCCGCTCAGGATGTTGGTCGCCGAGCCTGTCTGCGACGCAGCGCGAAACTTCCCGCACCGGCTTGAAGTGCGTCGAGGTAAAGTACTCAGTCACTTTGTCCAGCACAATACACAGGATGATGCCGGAGAAGGTCGCCAGGAAGGGCGCCCATTCAATGTTGCCCTGCGCATCGCGCATGTAGTACGATTGTGACGAGCAGGAAACCCGAGGTTGCGACAGCCAGCCGAGGTGTAGAACCCCCGGTTCATCGCGCCCATCGCGTTGCGCCGCGTCTCGTCGGTCCGCACGAAGTAGTTGCCGACCAACGAGGCGATCACGCCGATACCGCGCACGATCAAAGGAAAGATGATGTAGCGAAAATCGAATGTGCCACCGCTCAGTACCGGGATACCACCCAGCACAATACCCAGGATCAAGGCGCTGACGATGGTCACTTCAAAGCTCTCGAACACATCCGCCGCCATGCCAGCGCAATCGCCGACATTATCGCCGACCAGGTCGGCGATCACCGCCGCGTTGCGTGGATCATCTTCCGGCAGATCAGCCTCGACTTTACCTACGAGGTCCGCTCCGACGTCAGCAGCCTTGGTGTAGATACCGCCGCCGACGCGCATGAATAGCGCGATCAGCGAACCGCCGAAGCCGAAGCCAAGCAAGGCATCCGGCGCGGAAAGACCATAGAACAGGAAGATGACTGTGCCGCCGAGTAGACCCAGGCCGACACAGAGCATGCCGGTGATCGTTCCCGAACGGTATGCAATCCGCATCGCACCGTTGTAGGAGTGGCGCGAAGCAGCGGCGACGCGAATGTTTCCCTGCACGGCGACGTTCATACCGATCGCGCCGACCAGGTACGAGAACGACGCGCCGATCAAGAACGCCACCGAGCGCCCGATTGCCACAGCCATACGCGCATTTTCTCCCCAGACCTGACGTGATTGCGGCGACGGGGGGATGATCAACACACTGGCGAAGAGCAGAACCGCCAGAACACCGATCGAGGATCGAGATCGTGCGAAGTTGTCGCCCGAGATAGGCTTCGGCTCCGGCTCGGATGTAATTCCAATACCGGCGCATCTCATCAGTGCCTGTGTCCTGAGCCAGGATTTCCCGTCGCAAGAACAGCGCGTAGACAAGACCAAAGATCGCAACCAGGAGAACCGTCCACACCGCTGTCTGCTCGAAGGCAGAGAGGCCTATCAACCCACGGAACATATCGACTCCTTTGTCCGGTGTCCCTAAAAACGAAGATTGAGATGAAGCGTGGACTTCATCTGTATGTGGGAGAAGACACCAAGGTTTGGTGAATACCAAAACGTATGGCACATCGCCAGGCGAAAGCCTCATCACGGCCACGAAAAGTCTGAGCGGCGAGATTGTAGCATACGCATTACACGATTGTAAAGATGACGAAAGTGGCGCAAAAAAATCGGCACGTTTGTATCTATATATGTAAGGGGGCGAATGTACGCCAATGCCATATCAGAAATCCGCTGCTATGGCGGAGCCGCCGTGTTAGGACCGGATATGCAATTCAAACAGATCGTCTTTCAGCAAACTCGAAGAATCGTTCTTAACGATGTATTGATGAGAAACCTTGTATCAGATGGCTATGAAAATTGGATTAGGCTAATCGGTAAACAAGTAGTATACAGTGTACTTTCAGCCAATATTATAGCATTTCAGAAGCCTGCTGATCCACGTTTACTTGATGTCGTCACGGCATCGCTTTCAGGGCATGGTCCACAACAGAAAACTCAATTCCAAGCGTGAATTATTGGCTGATATCCCAGACAACACCACCTGAAATAGGTGTTCGTCAAATGAGATCGGCGCAAACAACAACCATCCCGCGTGCTACGTTGACGGCAAGGTGCGATAGCATCAGGATGGCTCTTATGTGTTCCGAAAAAACCCGATCACCTACGGTAGAACGATCCTCGTATGCCGCCAATCACATTGTGAAGAAGTAGCTATCAAGCACATCTTAGCCAGCGGCATAATCGAGACGAGGGCGCAAGCCAAACAACGGCTCGCACACCTTCGCAACCTACAGCCGGATTTTTTCAGTACGATGGATGCCATTGTCGAACAAGCGTATGAAAACAGGCACCAGACATAGGTCTGTGGGGGACTCTGAGGCCGATCAAGTTTTGACAGAAGAATTGGAGATGTAATAAGTGACGAACATCAACACCATAGGATTCACGAAAAAGTCGGCTGAAACTTTTTTCACGACGTTATCTCGTAATGGTGTGAAACGTCTGATCGACGTACGCTTGAATAACACGTCTCAACTCGCTGGTTTCGCGAAGAAGGAAGACTTGACCTACTTCCTCAAAGCGATCTGCAATATTGACTATATTCATCTACCTGAACTTGCACCGACCGCTGACATACTCGATGCCTATAAGAAGCACAAAGGCGATTGGAGGGTGTACGAGCAAAAGTTCTTGCAGTTGATGGCAGAGCGAAGAGTTGAAGAATCATTACCCAAAGATCTATTGAACGAGGGGTGTCTCTTGTGTAGCGAAGATAAGCCACACTATTGCCACCGTCGTCTCGTCGCCGAATATCTGCACGAAAAATGGGGGAACGTCACAATCAGACATCTTGAGTAACGTGACGCCCAGTGTATTGGTGCCGCCGCGCCATTGACAATCCCTTGCGTTATCACTAAGATCAATAGTATTCGTTAGGGGTCGCCGGTCGAACCGTCAGGACATATCGTGACCGTTACACCAAGAACACCACAGTCCAAACAACCCAAAAAGGAAGGGCGCAACTACATTTCATGGATCATCTTTTTGTTGATCCTGGCACGACCGCTTTGGGGCATCGTCCGCTCGATCACTCCGCCTACCATCAATAGCCAACAAATTCTGATGATCGTCGCAGGCGTGGTTGCGCTCGGCGTGGTCACCGTCATCGCATTGCGGGCGCGTGATAGCCGCCCACCGACGCCACGCTCGCTCACATCATACGAACAGCCGCGCTCAAATCCAAAGTCACCGACCTTGTACAGCCCGCCTTCATCAACGCTGCCGACGCAACCGCGCCAGATGTCGAGCACTTTGCCACGAACGCCGACCTTCGAGCCAGCCATCACCGGCACGGTCGTCCTCGTTGGCATCGTTCTCGCCGCAGCCATCGCTGGCGGTATCGCTCTGATTATGGCGCTGACACCATGATCGAATGGGATCGCTTTACACGGCTGTATGACGATGACTACGGAGACTTCGACGCTGATCTCGACCTGTTCCTGCCCTTTGCCGAGCGCACCGGCGGCCCGATCCTCGAAGCGATGTGCGGCACCGGACGCGTACTTATTCCACTCGCCGAGCATGGACTGGAAGTCGTTGGGCTGGATATTTCTCCCGCAATGGTCGAGGTGGCACGAGCAAAACTCAAAGCGAGGGGTATTGCAGATCGAGCGCGTGTCGAAATCGCTGACATTCGCACCCTACAACTTCCCGGACCGCTTCGCGCTCGCCATTATTGCCATGAATTCATTCATGCACCTGTCCGACGGCGAGGACCAGCAAGCGGCATTGCTGACGCTCAACGAACATCTGCAACCCGATGGCTTGCTCGTGATCGACCTGTTCAACCCCGACCCACACGAACTAACCGCCGATGAAGGTGTGATGGTCCACGCCAAAAGCTTCACGTCATCAAGTGGCACCCACGTCCAGAAGTGGGTTCTACGTCGCACGGACTTCGCCAACCAGACGCATTACGTCGAGTTCATATACGACGAGATTGGAACCGACCGCATCGTGCGGCGTGACGTGTTACCATTTACAATGCGTTGGATGTATCAATTTGAGATGGAGTACTTGTTACAACAAACGGGCTTCGTGCTCGAAGCCGTGTTTGGATCGTATGACCTGGACGAGTACACGAGCGATAGCGAACGGCTGATCGTCATCGCCCGCAAAATGTAGGAGCCATTTTCATCCCGTGCGAAGGTCGCCGCGTGGTAGCCACATAAGCGCATCGCATTTAGCAGCCAATCTGATGGACACACGTACTATGGCGAAATGTTTGGTGACCGGAGCAGCCGGATTTATTGGATCGCATCTAAGCCAGCGACTGATGCAGAGCGGGCATGATGTCGTCGGTATCGACGCCTTCATCCCGTACTACCCGCGTCCACTCAAGGAGATTAACCTTGGTGAGATCGGCGGCACTTCTCAGTTCGACTTCCATGAAGCGGATTTGCGTACCGCCGATCTTGGCACCTTGCTGCAAGGCGTCGATGCAGTATTTCACCTCGCGGCGATGCCGGGATTGCCACGCTCCTGGAGCGACTTTGAACTGTATATGACCTGTAACCTGCTCGCGACCCAGCGCTTGTTGGACGCCGCGAAGCTGAATGGTGTCAAGCATTTCATCTATGGTTCGACCTCATCAGTCTACGGGCGTTTCGCGACGGGCGACGAAACGGCGCAACTCGCGCCGATCTCGCCGTACGGCGTTACCAAACTGGCGGGGGAACAACTGGCCCAGGCCTACGCCGAGAACTTCGGCTTGCCGCTAACGATCGTGCGCTTCTTCTCGGTCTATGGACCACGCCAACGGCCTGATATGGCCTATAACCAGTTTATCCGCTCCCTGCTCAGCGACCAGACGATCAATCTGTACGGCGATGGTGAGCAAAGCCGCAGCAACACCTTCTACGCTGACTGCGTGCGCGGCATCGAGCAGGTGTTCGAGCAACCACAGAACAGCGTTGGTCAAATCTTCAACCTCGGGGGCGGCGAGATCGTAACGATGAACGCCGTCCTCAGCACCCTGCAAGAACTGACCGGCAAGACCGCCCGCATCCAGCGCGGAGAAACCCGTGCGGGCGATCAACGCCATACCGCCGCCGATACCAGCAAGGCACAAAAGCTGTTGGGTTATAACGCCCCGACCCGTATACATGACGGATTGGCAGCCCAGGTGGAGTGGCAGAAGTCGGTGCTCGAACAGCAACTCGCGGTCTTGAAGTAGCGGCGAAGCCGACCAACGCCCGACCACCAACAAACGACCAACGAAGATGATTCGTTGGTCGTTTGTTATCAAGCGCCCTTTCGACGGTTCGTTTCCTCGCTTCCATAGTTGATCAATTAACTATCGATTCATACTACCAGCCGCACCTTCTTCCCATCTCCAAATCCCATTTCTCGGTTACTGGTACAATTTAAAAGTGCTTCCATCAGGCGATGTACGCAGGCACCACCGGCTGGCATCTGGCCCCTTTTGCCCCCTGTCCTGCCTGCGAATCGGAAGAAGAGGAGATGATCATGCCGTTAGCCGACATCACTGCCGTACGAGACGCCCTCAGCGAACAGCAATACATCGCATCGGACGATATCTCGACGGTTGTTTTTCTTGCCGACAAACTCGGGAAACCCGTCCTGGCGGAAGGCCCAGCAGGCGTTGGGAAAACCGAACTCGCGAAAGCGCTCGCCGCAGCAACCGGACGCGAATTGATCAGGTTGCAGTGCTACGAGGGACTCGACGAAACCAAGGCCCTGTATGAGTGGGAATATGCTAAACAGATGCTGTATACGCAACTGTTGCGCGATCAACTCCAGCAAACGCTGGCAGGCGCCGCGAGCCTGTCCGAAGCCGCCGACCGATTGGCTGCCGAAGAAGATGTATTCTTCTCACGACGCTTCTTGCTCCAGCGCCCGCTGCTACGAGCGATCCTATCGGAAAAACCCGTCGTGTTGCTGATCGACGAAATCGACCGTGCGGACTCGGAGTTCGAGGCGTTCCTGCTCGAAGTGTTGAGCGATTTTCAGGTGAGCGTGCCGGAACTCGGCACGTTGCGCGCCGTCCAACAACCGACCGTCATCCTGACGTCGAATAACACACGCGAACTGAGCGAAGCGCTCAAGCGGCGCTGTTTATACCTGTTCGTGGATTATCCAACCGAAGAAGAAGAACTGCGGATCGTGAAGCTCAAAGTACCGGGCTTATCGCCAGTGCTGGCGCAGCAAAGCGTAGAACTGGTCCACCGGCTACGAAACCTCGACCTCAAAAAGTCGCCGAGCGTTTCAGAAACACTGGACTGGGCGCGCGCATTGCTGGCGCTTAACGCTCGCTCGTTGGACCGAGAAACACTGGACAACACCCTAACGGTTCTGCTCAAGCACGAAAGCGATGTGCAGCGCGCCCGTCGGGCGATCCAGAGTACCGGACGCGGACGCAACTAACGCGAGCATACAGGTTGTGGAGTAGTGGCCGCGGTTGATGAACGCCGGAGGATGATGCGGATGACATCACATCCGTTCTCGATAGCGACAATCCACTATCCAGCAACCACACGGGGGCATCATGGACGATCGGATCGTTGAATTCATTCAAGCACTCCGTGCGTCGGGCGTGCGTGTTTCACTAGCGGAAAGCGCCGACTCGATGCGGGCGATCCAGCAGATGGGTATTACCGACCGGGCGTTATTCAAGGCGGCGCTACGAACGACGCTGGTCAAAGAACACGCCGATTTTCCGATCTACGAGCAATTGTTCCCTGCCTTTTTCAACGTCGGCACACCGCCAATGCAACAGCCGGGTGAAAGCGGCATGAGCGAAGAACAGCAGGAACAGCTTGACGCGGCGACTCAAGAACTGATGCAGCAATTGAGCGAAAAGCTCAAGGAACTCCTCCAACGCCTGACCGAAGGCAAAGGACTAACACGCGAAGAACTGGAGCAGATGGCGCAACGCGCTGGCATGAGCCAGGCGCGTTCGGCCTCGCCGCAAATGCAGCGCTACCTGGCAAGCCAGATGGCACGGCAAATGGGCCTTAACCAGTTACAAGACCTGTTGCTCAACTCGAAGAGGCGCTCAAGCAGCAGGGCATGGACGCGCAAGGCCGCGAACAGGCCATGGAGATGGCGGAAGGCAACGCCGATACGCTACAAGAACAGATCGAGCAGTACATCGGTCAGAATCTGGCGAAGCAGCTCGCCGAGCAGATGAAGCACGACCCGATCAAAGACTTACCAATCGACCGATCGACCAGCTTTCATCACGCGAGATCGACCAGTTGCGCGACGAAGTACGGCGCATGGCGGCCCGGATGCGGACACGTGCCGCGCTCCGCAATCGCAAGTTTCGCGCGGGGACGCTCGACGCCAAGGCAACGATGCGTGCATCGCAGCGCTACGGTGGCGTCCCCCTGGAGTTGAAGTTCCGCCGCAAGCGCCTCAAGCCCAAGCTTGCCGTGATCTGCGATATCTCAACGTCGATGCGTCCGCACGCCAGCTTCATGCTGACGCTGATGTACGAACTCCAGGACGTGATCTCGCGCACACGCTCGTTCGCATTCATCGACGACATTCACGACATCACCGCCGATTTCACCGGGGCGCGACCGGAAGCGGCGATTGAGGGTGTGTTACAACGCATCCCACCAGGGCACTACTCCACCGACCTGGGATCAAGCCTGGTGACGTTTTGCCGCGATCATCTGGGCACCATCGACCGCCGCACGACCGTGATCGTACTGGGAGACGGACGCAACAACTACAACGATCCACGCGTCGATTGCGTTACGACGATCAAACGTCACGCAAAACGGGTGTTGTGGTTCACGCCCGAACACCAGGGACAGTGGGGGTCGGGCGATAGCGACATGCTGCAATACGCGCCGATGATGGATCAGGTACATTATGTCGCCACGCTCAAACAACTTGGCGATGCTATCGACCGTCTGCTTGGTTCATAAGCAAATGGTACAATAGGCGCGGTCATCGAAACGGGGCTACTGGTCCCGTTTCGTTTTGTGGCCGGTAAGTGTACATTCGACACATATGAGGATGGAACATGGCAGCAGCGACGATACAACGTAGCATGACAATTGACGACGCCATCGAGCATATCGGCGTGGGACGCTTTCAATGGCGTTTGTTGCTGGTCAATGGCCTGACCTGGGCTGCGGACGCGATGGAAGTGCTCATGATTGGCTTTTTGATAGGTCCGGTCGCCGCTGCCTTCAACATCGCCCGCCCACAGGCCGCATACATCGGATCGCTCACTTTTGCCGGAATGTTCTTGGGGGCGTGGATATGGGGCACTATCGCGGACCGTATCGGGCGGCGCAAGGTATTCTTGTGGACGGTCATGCAGACCGCCATTTTCGGCACACTCGCGGCATTCTCACCCAACTTCACCGTGCTATTGGTCCTACGATTCCTGACGGGAACCGCGATGGGAGGCACGCTGCCGGTCGATTACGCGATCATGGCGGAATACCTACCTGCCAAGGAGCGTGGACGATTTCTGATATACCTGGAAAGCTTCTGGGCGGTCGGCACGATCGCCGTCGCCGCGCTAGCATGGGCGTTCATCCCCCAGTTTCCTGAGCTTGGCTGGCGCTTCCTGATCGGCGTATCGGCGCTGATCGGCATTCTGGGCTTCTGGATTCGTCGCTCCGTGCCGGAATCGCCGCGCTTCCTCATGTTGCAGGGACGCTCCGACGAAGCGCGTGCCGCACTTGAGCACGTCGCAAAGATCAACAACCGTCCGTTCGATATCGGTGAACTCGTCACTGAAACCAAGAACACGGCGGTTCGCCACTCGATCTGGCAGCCCAACCTGGTACGTCGCTCGGCCATGCTATCGGTAATGTGGTTCAGCCTGGCGCTGGGCTACTACGGCATTTTCACCTGGCTCCCGAGCATCTTTGCCGCCAGCGGTTTTACCTTTATCCAGCAGTACGCCTATCCATTACAACTCGCTCTGGCGTTCGCGCAAATCCCCGGCTATATTCTGGCAGCGGTGCTGATCGACCGCTGGGGACGCAAGCCGACTCTGGCGGCATACCTTGTGGGCGGAGCAGTATTCTCATTCCTGTTCGCCGTTGCCTCGACACCTACGCTTTTCGTCGTCTTTTCAATGCTCCTTTCGTTCGTCCTGCTGGGAGCCTGGGGTGCGTTGTATGTGCTGACGCCGGAAATGTTTCCGACCGAAGTCCGCACCACCGGAACGGGTTGGGCGTCCGCGATGGCACGCGTCGCCGGCATCATCGCGCCCTTTATCGGCGCACGGCTATCCGGTAACAATCTGGGAGTCGCACTGGCGGTGTACGCAGGTTTCTTCGTACTCGCGTGCATCGCGACATTGTTGGTCGGACCCGAAACCCGCAACACTCGTCTCACAGACCGCGCCAGCGAGGGAGCGTGATATACACAACAGTTGTCAGCGGTTCTTGTTCGGTACAATGAAGATATGCAACCTCTTAGCGAACATCTGACGACCATTCGGGCGGCGCTGCTCGAATGGTACGCCGCACATGCCCGCGATCTTCCCTGGCGTCGGACCCGCGACCCATACCGCATCCTGATTTCCGAGATCATGCTGCAACAAACGCAGGTCGATCGCGTCATCCCAAAGTATCATGCATTTCTGACGCAGTTCCCAACGCTCGAAGCCCTGGCAGCGGCCTCGCCTGGCGACGTGATCAGGGCCTGGGCAGGGTTGGGCTACAATCGCCGCGCCCTGAACCTGCAACGAACCGCGCAGGTCGTACTGGCAGACCATGGCGGCACGTTTCCATGTAGCCCCGACGAGTTGCAAAAACTGCCAGGCATAGGACCCTATACTGCGGGTGCAGTCGCGTGTTTCGCCTTCGAGCAGGATGTCGCCTTTATGGATACCAACATCCGGCGGGTGATCCGGCGGGTCTTTGTCGGTCCCGATACGATGGAACCACCGGCGAGCGAACGAGCGTTACTGCAAATCGCCACTGCTGCCGTTCCGCCCAGCGAATGGCTATACGTGGAACCAGGCGATTATGGAGCTTGGAGCCCTGATCTGCACATCGTCGCGCCCGCGCTGTGCCCTGTGTCCACTTCGACCCAATTGTAAGGCGTACGCGGCCTGGAGTCAGGCCGATACAGATATTTTTACACAATCACCAGCCATCCCACGCGCAAAACGAGCCATCGCCGAACGCGCCACGCCCTATGTCGCATCGAATCGTTTTTATCGCGGTAGGCTGGTCGCCGCCCTGCGTGATGCTCCCAACGATGCAGCGTTGGCGTTGAACGAGCTCGGGCCACGCCTCAAAGACGATTGGACCGCGGATGACGCCGCATGGCTTGCGGGCGTTGCGCAGGGATTAGCAAACGATGGGTTGATCATACTATTAGAAGGAGAATCGGGAGACACGCTGCGCGTCAAGCTCCCTTCATGATCATGACGACATTGTTCTTTGTTCGACACGGCGAAACAGAATGGAATCGTATTGGGCGCTGGCAGGGTCACGCCGATATTCCGCTCACGGCTCAGGGACGCGAACAAGCCGTACTGCTTGCCGAACGTTTCGCAGCCGAAGGTCAAACGTTCGATCACATCTATGCTAGCGATCTTGGTCGCGCATTTGACACTGCTCAGATCATCGCATCAGCCCTCGGCATGCCGGTTCACCCATTGATCGAGCTACGCGAGATGCACCTTGGCAACTGGAGCGGCCTGACATCGACAGAAATCAAGGCGCGGTATGCCGACGATTGGGATGCCTTCGAGCGCGGCATTGACTTCCGGCGCGGAGCGCATGGAGAAACCATCGCGGAAATCCGCGAACGTGTCGCTGCGTTGATCGAAAAACTCGTTGTCGAGCATCCAGCCCAACAGTTGCTGATCGTCTCTCATGGTGGCACGATCCGTACTGCGATGCAATATGTCCAGCAGCAAACCGGAGACTCGACCGACATTTTTATCGGCAACACTTCGGTTACCGAAATTCGCGTCGAGAACGGTCACTATACTATCGTACGTGCAAACGACCGAACGCACCTGAGCCTCGAAGATCAGGCCATAGAGCGACGCTCGTTGTAGCGGTCGTCCGAAGGCTATTGATGATTGGAATATCCTCGTGTGTGGCGCTCGCTGATCCGGCGAACAGCTGGACAATGCCGCGCATCAAGAGCAGAGGCGCCAGAGGCACAACGCCCGTAGGATACGCTGTCCCCACTCAATTACGATACGTTGTTCGTCGAACACAAGGAGCCGTTCATGGCGTTTCCAGCCTACGTTCATAGCGTCGTCGCCGACGACACACCACAGAGTTGGCCCGTCCAACAGCAAGGCATCAACGAGTGTGGATGCACCGCCCCCGCCAACGCCATGAACCTGCTAGCGGGACATCACGTCGTCGATAAAGATCAATTGGTGCGTGAAGCCGGACCCTTATTTCAACGCTATGTGTTCGGCCAGGCGGGAGGAACGCCATCGTTCGTTACTGGCTGGCTGCTCAAACGCCATGGCTATGGCACACACTTCGGATCGTTGCGTCGTACTAATGCGGCGGCAGTTCTTGAAGCCTTGATCGACCGTGGCGTTCCAGTGATCGTAGAGATTGGCGCGAACAAGGTTGGTCCATTGACCATTTGGGGTCAGCATTCGATCGTTCTGGTCGGATATAGTGACCCCTTTAGCGATGGACAAGGAACCGAGCACCGCGAATACTACTTCGTGGACGCACAGTACCCGCTCGACGCCGCCTTCGACCTCGCGACCAATGACACCGACCGCGACGGCGACGGCATAGCTGAGCACTATCCTGGCAACCGCACGATCCCCCGCGATACGTTTCTACGCGACTATCCCACGGGCATCTATTACCCGGTGTTTCCGTCGCAGAAGGAACACGACGGATGGATGGAACAGCATTTGGCCCCTACACCCAGGATATCAGTGATCGGCGCACTCAAGGAAGCACTCATTACGGGGACCACGGACCTATGGCGCGGCTAATGGGTAGGATGGTAAAATAACGCGACCACCCTGCTCGTGGTTGTACGCCCGGAGAAATACACCTTATGACACTACCGCCCGGACGGATCGTGTGGCTAGCCGTGATCGCTGGCTTCGTCGTGGATACAGTCATATCGCTGGTTATCATCGCTATTGCCAGCATGTTCGACCCACAGGTAACACGCGAACAGAATTTTAGTACGACAGCGGGAGTCGTCACAACCGTACTTTTGAGCTTTTCCACGCTGCTGGGAGGCTTCATTGCCGGACGTAGGGCGAAACATGAGTATATTCTTCATGGTGCCCTTGTCGGCGGGATCAGCATTGTTACCCTCATGCTTGATTCGTTCTTCGTGGAGCAAGCCTCATTATTCACCATCGTGCATGGTATCGTCCTGGTCTTTATGGGTGCGTTAGGCGGTCTTATTAGCCGCTGGCTAGCACCCGCGCAGCAGGAAGTATGAATACAACCATCGTTATCGCTGTCCCCGACTTGATGATATCGTCGCGTATCGCCGATGTCGCCCGTGCGAAAGGATTCGCGACGGTCGATGCGAACGTATCGACACTTTCCGCAAAAACGAGCGCAGACACGGCGCTCATCATCATCGACATCGGACAGAACGACGATTGGGAGGCGGCACTTCGCGCCCTCAAAGCAGATGATACGACCGCTCAGGTTCCAGTGTTGTGCTTCGGACCGCACGTCGCTTCGGATGCCCTCCGTGCAGCGGTCGCGGCGGGTAGCGACCGTCTGGTGACACGCGGCAAACTCATGGCTGAACTTCCACAACTGATCGAAGCGAACGCACGCCGATCGGCTAGCGACTGATCGCGCATCACTGACCACCAGACAAACGAAAGCGCACGGTCGCAGGTTTGAGCCTGCGACCGTGCGCTTTTTAGCAGTTTCGACCGAATACGACTGATGGCGTGCATGAGACTGGTCGTACACGGTGATCAGCCTTCGGTCGTCGGTGGTCGGTCCTCTGCTGCCCGCTGTGCGGCGATATACACATGTTGGAGCGGTACATCATGTGTGCGCGCCAGTCGCGCACAATCCTCATACTCCGGGGCCGCGCCAAGCACGCTGCCGTGCCAGCGCTTGACCTTGACACGCACATCACCCCATGGCGTCGCGACGGTTCGCATTTCGCGTTCGCACACCCAGCGTTCGAGCAATTGGCGACGCACACCCAGGCTCGTCGTTTCCCGCAGCATGATTTCGACCATTTGCGCTTCGCGGTCGGGCATCGCCAAAACGCTCAACATCGTCGCAGGTCGTCCTTTTTTCATGCCGATGGACTGCCACCAGACGTCCAGCGCTCCGGCAGCAAGCGCTTGCTCGGCAGCGTAGGCTACCTGTTCACCGGACTGGTCATCCAGGTTGGTTTCCAGCAACAAGACCTGTTGTGTTGTATCGTCACCATGCAAAGCCGGTTGCGCTGTCGTTTGCTGCTCGCCGATCCACACCCGAACGGCGTTGAGGCGTCCGGTATCTTTCGTGCCAAACCCATAGCCAGTACGCTCGATCCGCATGGCGGGGCGGTCCCAGCGTGCGAACTCGGCGAGGAGCGCGGCTCCGGTCGGGGTGACAAGCTCGAACGGCGTCGTATCGGCGGTAATTGGTGCCTGTACCGCACCCAACAGTTGCAAAACCGCCGGACCCGGCACCGGAATCAGGCCATGTGCAGCCTTGATCCAGCCGCTCCCAAGTGGCAACGGCGACGCATAGACTTCTTCGATGTCGAGCAGGGCAAGGCCGATCACCACGCCGACAATATCGACAATGGCGTCGAGCGCCCCGACTTCGTGGAAGTGGACCGCATCAGCGCCCACACCATGCACATATCCCTCGGCATCCGCCAACCGCCCGAACACGGCAAACGCTCGATCACGCACCCGGGGATCGAGCGAACTTTGGTGTAAGATCGTACGAATATCTGCGAGACGGCGGTGAACATGCTGCGGCTGCGTTCGTACATGCGCCTTGGTGCCGCCAATACCGTAGCGTACAACACGTTCGGCCTCGATCTCCCAACCACCAACGGAGAGCTTTTGGAGCTCCATCCGTAGGTGGTCGAGGTCGAGGCCGGCGTCCAGTAAGGCACCCAGCGCCATATCGCCGCTGATGCCTGAAAAGCAATCCCAGTAGGCAATCCGCATCAGTGCCGCTACATTTTCTGACCGAGCGTCGCCAGGAAATCCTCGTTGGTGCGGGTCTTGGCGAGCCGCGTCAGCACCAGTTCAGTGCCTTCATTGTCGTTGAGCATGTTAACCATGCGGCGCATCGTCCAGACCTGGCGGGTCACTTCAGGACCAAGCAGCAGTTCTTCACGACGGGTCGACGAGCGTGTCACGTCGATGGCCGGGATAGATACGCTTTTCGGCCAGGCGACGTTCCAGCACCAGTTCGGAGTTACCAGTACCCTTGAACTCTTCGTAGATCACATCGTCCATGCGGCTACCCGTATCGACCAGACAGGTCGCGACGATGGTCAGCGAGCCGCCTTCTTCCAGGTTACGTGCCGCACCGAAGAAACGCTTGGGCGGATACAGCGCCACCGGATCGATACCACCGGAGAGCGTACGTCCTGACGGCGGCATGTCGAGGTTGTAGGCGCGCGCAACGCGGGTGATCGAGTCCATCAGGATCACGACATCCTGGCCGCCTTCGACCAGGCGCTTGGCACGTTCCAGCGTCATCTCGGTCACCTTGGTCTGATCTTCGACCGACTCGTCAAAGGTGGACGAGATGACCTCGCCCTTCACCGAGCGACGCATGTCGGTCACTTCCTCGGGTCGTTCACCGACCAGCAGCACCATCAGATGCACTTCCGGGTGGTTAGCAGTGATGCCGTTGGCGATGGCCTTCATCAGCATCGTCTTGCCAGCCTTGGGCGGCGACACGATCAGGCCACGCTGTCCACGACCGATCGGCGACACCAGATCAACGAGCCGTGTTGAGAGAATATTCGGGTCAGTGGATAACTTATATTGGCGGTTAGGAAAGATCGGAGTGAGTTGTTCAAAATGCGGACGATTTCGGGCGATTTCGGGATCAATACCGTTGACTCAATTCAACCCGCAACAGGCTGAAGTAGCGCTCATTTTCTTTAGGAGGCCGCACCTGTCCAGCAACGCGGTCGCCGGTACGCAGACCGAAGCGACGAATCTGGGACTGCGACACATAGACATCGTCAGGGCCAGGCAGCATACGCTCCGAGCGCAAAAAGCCAAAGCCATCCGAGACGATATCAAGAATACCTGAACTGAACACATTCGCCGGCCTGTTCGGTCTGCTATGCATCAGCTTGATAATCAGGTCTTGCTTGCGCATACGCGCATAGCCGGGCATTTCCATCTCCTTAGCGATTTCATGCAGATCGCTGAGGGTCTTTGTTTCTAATTCTGCGAGACTCATGTGGTTAACCTCATTAGGGTGGGGATGATAATGGACGATGGGGAGGGCGGATCAACGATCACTAGTCGAATCACCAGAGCAAAGGAACCGCGTGATGACAAGACGCATCAAGCATGACAGATGATGTTATCGATGTATCCTGCGTGGCAATGGTGTACTCGATCTGTTGGCCTTCTACGTTCCGAGGGAGCATCATTCACTGCTCAGCCCTGTACCAGTAACAGGGAAACCGCCATCTGAAAATGCGGTGCGGGGTTCCACACGTCCAAGGGGACACGACACCTCGTTCGTGCTGTGTAAAATATACCACGCCTCCAATCAGGATGCAACATTACGACCCACCAGGCGGGCCTCCGTCAACGTCCGTGAGATACCCTGTTGCGCATCGAGGCATCGTTTGGTCCCCGAAACACGCAAACGATTCTTCGCCCGCATTAGGGATATCCGCAGCTTCCTACGAGAAGAAACATCGAGGAGCATAGGATACTGCCATCCTCCATTCGCCCTGGCGAACGGCTAGACATATGTGGCGCTCAGAATGGCAACGGGCAGTCGCCGTTATCCAACACTGCTGGAGCCCTATCCACCAGTTTTCTTGCGATTCACCACCACCAACTTGGTGACGAAGGATACGGAATACGATGAATCCGACGTTTAAGCGTAAGCAAAAACCGAACCATCAACATTAAGTTATTGCATTCCATTGATTTATAGGCTACTTTTCACCATAATGTCACTTGCATCCCGTTGCAGTTGGACATTGCATTATGGTAGGATCGAGCTAACATGCAGAAACGAAAATTTGACCTGCGCCAGTTGCGTGATGAGCAGATGAGAGGCTTGCGCGACCGAGCGAGCAGGTTACGTTCTATTCGATCATTAGGCAATCAAGTTACCCGTGTACGCCGAGTCAGGCCACGCGCAGAATATATCGTGCCAGCCGTTTGTTTACTGGTACTGGCTTTGGCGCTTGCCTGGAACGCGCTGGCTCCCGATCCTACCAAATCACCACAGGCAGGAATCGCAGCAACTTCCGGCACCGAAGTAGCTCTTGTCGGAACCGTCGATCCGCTTGCCACGCCAAATACTGCCGGACTCGGAACATCGGCGACGCCAGTGCTGAGTGGAGCCTACCCGCCACCTGAAGGTGTTGGTACGCCTGCTGGTGGCGATGTGATGGGCGAGGAGCCGATCCCGACATTCCAGGCCGAATTCCCGCCGATCACTGACACAGCACTTGCCGAAGATGGAATGCCGTTTCCTACACCGCCAAATTTTGACAATCCACCGGTCGATTCAGGAAGTGGCTATCCACCACCCGATCAAAATCCGGTACCAGGCGATGACGCAGGTCTTCCGCAGTTCCCAACAAATGACCCCAACGGTTTTGATTTTCCAACCAACGATCCACCGTTCGACCAGCCAACGCCTGATTTTAACTTTCCTGTAAATCCGCCATATGTCGAGCCGGTGTTTCCGACCCAACCACCGTTCCAGCCTCCGGACGAATCAAACCAGCAACCATATCCTGGGTTTCCAACCGAAGAAGAACCATTGCCTACCGAGGACCCTTCATTCCCTCCTGAAGACCCAGCCTTTCCACCCGAGGAGCCTTTCCCCGGTGCAGAAACGCCTGTAACCGATCCTAATCAGCCATTCCCGACGGATGAATCCATACCGACCGACCCGAACGCGACACCGGTCGTAGCGGCAGAGCCGACGGCGACGGTGCCACCAACGCCAACATCGCCACCTCCACCGACCGCTACCCCGGCGCCTACAGTGACGCCAACGCCTGATCCCGCCGTGCTGCTTCAGGGCGATGTGCGCTGGCCCGCGCAGGGACCGATCACGCTTTCGCAGAATCACATCCTGACGGCTGGCTCGTCGCTGACGATTGATCCCGGCGTGGAAGTTCGCATCAAACCTGGTGTCAAGCTTTTCATCGAGGGAACGCTGCGCTCCGCTGGTACCGCCGCGAATCCGGTGCGATTCATCGGACCGGAAGGGCGCTGGACCGGGATCATTGGACAGCCGGGTAGTACTATCGTGCTGGAACATACTGCGTTACGCAATGCGGGACGGACAGGACTTGCGCTGTCGAGTACCAATGGCACAATGAACCTGACGAGCGTTATCCTGACCGATGGTGGCGGCGGCATCCTTGCCGACAACTCTACGGTCGATATTCGCAACTCGCAGATCATCGGCAACGACTTTCCCACCACTCAGCCGTTGTTTATTCGGATGGGTTCCGGTAAGCCTGTGACGTTGCAGGGCAACATCTTCGGCGGTAATCAGATACCAGATGGGACATCAAACGTCCGTATCGCCGTCACCAAGGCAGGAGGTGGACCGCTTGATATTCAGGGCAACGCGTTTGTTGGTGTTTCTGGTCCGTCGCTAGACTTGCAAGCAGAAGCAGCGATGGGCGGCACAATTCGGTGTAACGCCTTCCGTGGAGGCACCACCGGCATACAACTCAGTTCGTCTACGCCCAGTGCCGATGGCTTTAGCCTCGCGGTGGATAACAACGCCTTTGAAGGTCAGAACAGGTATGGCGTCGCCAGCACGATCGCGCTGGGTGCGGCCAACAACTGGTGGGGCGACCCTTCTGGTCCTAACGATGCCGAACGCAATCCACAGGGCAAAGGTGTACGAGTTGGTGTCACCGTCGGATTCACCCCCCACCTTCAGGCGCGACCATCCTGTGCGCCTACCCCCTAACTAGGGGACTGTAACTCGTTCGATACAACCAATCGATGCGCTCCTTGCAGGGAGCGCTCGGTTCCATGTGCTCGTTTTTGACGACCATGTAAACAAGTGGGGTTCCGCCATGAACGTTCGCATGCTCCGTATCACGCTTTTCGCAGCCTTCGCCTGCGCCCTGACCTTCTATGGAGCGGTTCACGCCCAGAGCGCGGAACCAAACCTCAAGCCAGCCGTGCAAACGATCACAGGCGATGCGTTGAGCGCGGGAAAGCGGCAAGGCATCGCAGACACCGCCAGCGGCGTCAGGCCGAGCGGTCGGATCGGTATCATAGAAACGAAAGCCACGACTGCTCCACGCCGCTTCGAGTATATGATGCTGCGCTGGACAGCCAGTATTCCTGAAGGCACCAGCGTCGTCATCGAGGCACGTGTCAGTCGAGATGAAAGCGATTGGAGTGAATGGATCGAAATCCATGAGAACCACGATGTACTTGATCCGCTCACGGAACCGAACATCGGCTGGAGTTCGACAATCTATGCTGGCGATTCGCGCTACTGGCAACTCCGTACAACCCTGACGGCAGCCTCTGATGGTAGTAGGCCGGAGTTACGCGAAATCGTTGTCAACACGGTCGATGCTCGCAACGATGTAACGAACGCCACCAAGCCATCCCTCGCGGCCCCGAACGGCACCGAGCGCCCCGCCTTCATTTCGCGCGCCTCCTGGGGCGGATCAAAGGTTCTTAACGACAGCGTCGGACCCACCTGGTACCGCGCCAACCACCTGGTCGTCCACCACACCGCCGATCCCAATGCGCTGCGGTCCGGCGAAAAGAACTGGGCGGATCGCGTACGCGCCGAATGGTCGTTCCACACCTATAGTCGGGGCTGGGGCGATGTTGGTTACAACTGGCTGATCGATCCAAATGGCGTGGTCTACGAAGGACGTAATGGCTCTTCATCGCTGGACAACGATTCGGTCGGGTTCCATGACACGGGCAACAAAGGCTCGATGGGCGTGGTGCTGCTTGGCACGTTCGGTCCAGGCGTGCAAAACGTAACGCCAATCGTTCCCACCAACGCAGCACAAAATTCGCTCGTACAAATTCTGGCCTGGAAAGCAGCACAGCGCGGCATCGACCCGCTCGGGCGCAGTTTCTACTACGGCTGTTCGATCTCGAACTATTGCGCCCCTTTCAATAAAGATTCGGTGGTGGCGAATATCGCCGGACATCGCCAGGTCACACCAGGCCACACGTCTTGTCCCGGCGACCTCGCCATGGGCATCCTCGATTCGATCCGCTCGCGGGTCCGCGATGCGCTCAACGGCACACCACCACCACCGCCACCCGACAACGGCGACCTGACCATCGACGACCGCGAGGCAGGCTTTTCGAGATCCGCGAACTCCTGGCACGATAGTGCCTGTGGGTTCAGCGGCGCGACAAACTGGACATATGCAACCTCGGGAGCGACCGAGAACTGGGGGCGCTGGCGACCGAACATCCCAACCACGGGACGGTACCGTCTGTATGCCTATCGACCACAGGGCTGTAGCGACGTTGCGGGTCAGGCGGTCACCTCACAGGCTCGCTATCGGATCGAACATGCCTACGGAACAACGGTAATGGTGCGCGACCAGAACACATCAAGCGAGTGGCTCGACCTGGGCGCCTACCAGTACAACGCTGGCACCGGTGGCAGTGTCTATCTTGATGACGCGACTGGCGAGCCGTATAGTTCGCGGCGTGTAATCTTTTTCGACGCACTACGCTGGGTGTGGGAACCAGAAGCGCAGCCAACCTCGGCACCACGTCCAACCTCGACGCCACGCCCGACCGCCACACCTATGGTCGCCCGCGCCGAGCTTACCCATGTCGAATATAGTTCGACCTCAGTCGACGGCGGTGGCGTGCTGGGCGTACGTTTCACGATCAAGAACACGGGAAACCTGAACCTCGACACACAGATGCCGCTACCTGGACGTACCGGCGATCCGGCGGTGGGGCATGTGTACGACGAAACTGAGTGTTTTAGGAGTAACAATGTACAAAGCTATCCAGCCTTCCAGAGCGAAACGTCGCGTGTGAGGGTAGTCCTCAGCGGCTTCGAGGGCTCGATGGCGCTTGGGTACGATTGTGCTGCCGATCACGGGGGGTATCCGTGGCGTTGGGGCATCGACGGCATGCTGTACCCTGGCGAATCACGCACAATTATCGGCTATATCCGCTTCAACAATTACACGAATTATAGCCGCACGCTCAAAGTCCGCCCCGCACTCCTCAGCGAGAATGTGCAGTTCTTCCCCAGTATCAGCAACGAAACGACGATCACGATCAATCCCGAACGCCGCTCACCCGAAGTCAGTTCGGTTGAAACGACGACGGGTCTGCCACAGGCGTCAGTCTACCGCCTCAAAGCTATACCTATCAGTATCCTACAACGCACCCCCGATCCCGCGTCGGTCATCGAAGGCGATCTCCTGGGGACGTTTAGCTGGGACGGCTCACCGAAAGATTGGGGGAGCGACGGACCGTTTGGGGAGCGCGATAACTTCGTGGTACGACAAACGCGTCCATTCTACGCGCCTACAAGTGGGACCTACACGTTTGAGACGACCAGCGACGACGGCTCGTGGATGTGGATCGATGGACAGACCGTGATCGAGAACTTTGGCATGCATGCCATGCAATCGGAATCAAGTAGCATGTGGCTCCCCGCCGGATTACACGTCCTGTCGATTAAATACTTCGACCGTGATGGTGGTGCTTACGTCCGCTATCGGTGGAGCCTACCCGGCACACGCACCTTCACGCCAATTCCCGTACTTGAAACCCTGACGGCGGCACGATACGGCAGCGTATGGGGTGCAGGGGAACAGACAGCGATCGTCGCGGACGATGTGGGAGGTCTGGGTGTCAAGCAGATCGAATATCGGATCAACGACGGCCCCACCAGCACGCAGACCGGATCGATCCTGCGCCTTTCGTTGCCGGACGGCTATCATACCGTATGGTATCGTGCCGTTGACCGTGGTGGCTCCTGGTCGGTGAGTCGTACGATGGTCATGCATGTTGACACCGTGCCGCCGCAGACCCTGTTCACCGCGGCTTCGCTGCCAAATGGCGTGATCAAGCTTGACTGGACCAGCAGTGAGGATGCTACGCTGTATGAAATGCAGTCGTTTGACGTGAGTGCCAACCGTTGGAACGCGATGGGACGCACCGCCCAAACGAGTGGGCTGTTCTTCGGTGTTCCAGGACGTAGCTACCGCTTCCGCGTACGTGCATCGGACGGCGTCAACTGGGAAAGCTATTCGTCCCAATCAACCGGGACGCAGACCGTACCAGGGTCAGCGCGTTTCACCCGCAACAGGCTGCCAATGGTGGGACACTAGGCACGTGCTACGGGGCACATCTCAGAGGATTCAAACTGCTTCGGGCAACCTGATCGCTCGTTCGATCGTCACATGTCGTGAACGTCGGGTTGATCTTTAGACTATGTACGTTAAAATACATAGAGAGCGAAACTCATACGACACCTGAGCCTGAGAATTGATGCTTGCTTAGAACACTTGTTCTATGTATAATAGAACAACACAAACCTGAGCTAATGCAAGTAAAAAAAGGATACGACAATGGCCATCACTAGCCGTGATTTACACCAACCGACACCGCCTCGTGTCGGAAACGTGCCGAATTGGAAGCCACGGTTGGAAGCGTTGCGGCCGTACATACATATCGGACTGGGCTTACTTATCGCGTATGCAGCGCTAAGCCTTCTGCTCGGCTGGGGCAGAATCTGGATGGATGACCTGCGCTATGGGCGTCCCCGCACACAGCAGATATCGGGGATAGTCGGGCATAACGAAAGCGCGGGACAGCCCACTCACTTCATCGCCATGAATCTTAATCGTCGCGTCGTCGTGATCGAGATGCCGGGGGGGGATGTCAGCAAAGCCCAAACGCTCCAAGGCCCGTACCTGTTTGGTGCGAACGAGGACTTGACGCCGGTTGGCCTAAAACTCCATGATATAAACGGAGATACCAAACAGGACCTTGTCGTGAGTGTCAAGAACGAAGAGATCATATATATTAACACCGGTGATAGTTTCCGCCTGATCAACGCCGACGAACGCCAGAGCTTGGAGAACCCACAATAATGCGAACACGCCAGTACGTCATTGCAGGAGCGGCACTTCTGATCATCTGGATGATGATGCCGAGTCGCAATCGTACCGTGGTCAGCACTGCCCCCGGACTGAGTGGCACATTCAATCCACTTGGCGGTGTACAGGTTGCGGCGGCGATGTCGGCTCCAGAGGTTGGCCTCGCAGTTCTTGGAGGACCCACCATCACCGTCGCACAGATCGAACGGGTTTTACAGGAATATAACTCGCCCGCCGTCGGCCACGGTCAAGAAATGTACGATCTCGGCATCAAGTACGGCATCAATCCGGCGATCAGCCTGGCGTTCTTCGTCCACGAATCGAGCGCGGGATCGAATCCAGCATGGGCTGGCTGGAAGCCTGACGGCACCACCACTCACAATGTCGGCAACATCATATGCACCCCGGGCTACAACTGCTATGGTCGGTTCCGCGATTATCCGTCCTGGGGCGAGGGCATCGAGGACTGGTATATCCTGATTAAAGACCTCTACGTCGGCGAGTGGGGCCGTAAAACGGTGGACGATATTATCCCCAAGTATGCACCTGCTTCTGATAACAATGACGAGAACGGTTATATTAACGTAGTCAAGAATCTGGTTGATGGTTGGCAGAAGGAGTCCCAATGATTTTCGATTCCCTGGGTCAACACCGCTCGGCGCGGTGGCTGCTCGTGGCGGGGGCAACACTCGGTATTTGGGCATCCTTTGGGGCCACCAGTCGTACATCGGTCGTGAGTTCCTGGGGAGGTGATGCACCGCAACCGGCTGCGGTCGTACAGCAAGCCGCGGGACAGCCGTTGAGTGCGTTATTCGAGAAAAGCGCTGCTCAACCCGCCCCCGCCGGCAGCACCGGCCTGGCGGCTGACACCCACGATGCGAACATGCCTTGGGGCAATCCCACTGACAGCACCGCATCAGTGATGACGCAGGGCTATGGGGTTGGGTCGCATGCCCCCGCAGTTGCCTGGGGCGCGATCGACATCGCCATCGACGGCGACGGCGACGGCGCGGCTGATCCACAGGGCACCCAGGGTGCGCCCATCTACGCAACCATGCACGGTGTTGTCGAAGTCACACCGAACTCCGTTCCCGCAGGAAATCATGTATGGGTTCGGGGCGACCAGTACAAGACGAGCTACTCGCATCTGGCATCGTTCGCCGTCGAAACAGGACAGGTCGTCGACCGTGGCACCCTTATCGGCTATATCGGTTCGACTGGCCAATCCAGTGGTCCGCATCTCGACTACCAGGTCTGGAAAGATGGCGTCAACCAGAATCCGCTCGAATATGGTGCAATGACGAGATAGTTTCCGCTAACCGCGAACGCTCGGCACCGAATTTGGGCCAGCAAGCAGACGGAGTTGGCTGACACCCTACGTTAGAGATAGAGCAACCCCCCACCGTAATGGTGGGGGGTTGCTCTGTCCATGGGTTGAGGTTATCGTTTTTGGACGACCTGTGCGTTGTATTTGGGAATATCGCCAGTGGTCGTTTAGCGTTTCCGCGTCGTCGTGCGTGATGGCGGGCGCAGCAGACGGTTGAAGAACGTTCCCACGAGAGGCCAGCGTAGCTCGCGCCATACGGGTTCGACATCGGTTGATTCAATAGTACGAGCATCGCCGTAGCGTTCGCGGCTGTATGCTTTTGAGAGTTGGTTTAAGGATGCACGTTGCTCAGGTATATGCTCGCCGAGTTCCGCCGCGACTTCGGCGGGGGTGGCGGACATATGTGGCTTGATGCCCGCCCAGCGTGCCGCACGCAACACTCGTTCGTACACACGTGCAGCAGGCTGTAGCTCCTGGGCGCGGCGACGGAACGCCAGCACGATCAGCACGATGCCACCTACTGCTGCCGCTGCCGCACTGCGTTGTGTCCAGGTTCGACGCCTTGCTTCTGCCTGGCGCAATTCCAGAGCGGCTTGAATCTCAGTGGCGCTCAGTCCATTTTGCTGATTGAGAAACTCTCGTTCAAGCGCTTCGGGATCGAGGTCTCTCAGCGCATCACGACCTATCAAGTTCGGATCAGCTTGCGTACCGTTATCCCGTGCTTCTTGCTCCTCCGCCGTTTCGGCACGATCAGGGACGGCGGTATACGATGCCGGGGTCGGCTCGAAGCGTTGCCATCCGTAGCCAGGGAAATAGACTTCAGGCCACGTATGCGCTACGTTTTGCCGCACCTCGTACACGCTGCGCTCCGGATTGAAAGTGCCACCCGCGTAGCCAGACACTAAACGTGCAGGAACGCCCTCAGCACGCAACATTACCACCATCGCCGACGCGAAATAATCGCAGTAGCCACGCCGTAGGTCGAACAGGAAGTATTCAATGCCATCGCGATTATCGGGCGGAGCAGGAATTTTTTCGTCGTAGGTCAGCGTGCGTAGGTATGATTGGATCGCCTCGGCCTTGTCATAGGCATTGGTCGCGCCAGCCTCACGCACGACACGCGATCCTTCATCGCGTATGCGTTGTGAGAACGTTTCGGGCAGTTGGAGATACCGATTGACCCATTGAGGATAATCGGTGGGAGCGCTACGCAGCGATGATTTGTCGGCATTAGGAACAAGTGATTGGACGGTATAAATCGTGCCCGATCGCATCGGCACCTGCGAAATCATCAGCGAGGTGTCGCTGAAGTTCGGCACCGGAGCATTGTCGGTAGGCAAATAGGAGTGTTCGACAAGCAACGGCAGCGATACTGACACAGGCTGAGTTGCGGCGAACACCGTACCAAGCGCGAAGTTTTGCCGCAGGGTAAAGGTTTGTGTCATGACTTTACGATCGACCGTATCGAGGAGCGCCATTTCGGTGCTTGCTCCGAGTGGCGTTCGCGCCTGGTCGCTGGTGTCGAGGCTAAGCGCTGCCCGCGCTAGATCACCGGTGGTGTTAAGCCACGACAAGGAGCCATTATAGCGGTCGTAGGCAGTCGCACGCCAGTAGTCGAATTGCGGACTCGTCACCTCCATGACGAGGCCAGTCCCCAACGAACGTGCGCCCGACAGTGTCAGCATACGGTCGGCGAACCCGCCACCGGCAGCATTCGCAGGGGCATTGATCGTCGAAAAAGTGCGATCCCAGCGCGCTTGAACGTCTTGCCAGGGATCGCGCACACGTTGCCAGACCTGCACGACCTGCGCAGACGAGATGCGGGTCGGAAGAAACGTGGTCAGCACCATCAAAGCGACGACAACCATCGCGCCTGACGCCACGACGCGCCACCCCAATAGATCGGGGTATTCCAGCAGCGAGCTTTCCCAGCGCTGTGCGCGGCTCTGAAAGGTCTGATGTACCAACAGCAACAAGGACGCGCCAACAAAAATGAAGAACAGGGCAGCGGGCGGCTTAGGCGACGCATACGTCAGGTTGAGCAACAGCACCAGCGCGTTTAATAAGACGACCAGCCATGCCCATCCGTGCCTCAGAAGGAACCACATCGAGGTGTAGCCAAGTACGAATCCCAGCACCCCCAGCACGGTTATAAACAGCACGACATCATCGCCGGTCCCACCACTGCTGACCAGACGCACCAGGATGATCAGCCGGATCAATAGTTCGGTCGCCTGATCGCGCCACGTCGGTAGCTCATCGCCCAGCAAGGGACCGATGCGCGAAACGATCCAGGCCACGCCCAGTACGCTGGCGAGCAGATAGGCGAGCGCCCCCGGCAACCAGCGCAGGCGACTAAAGATGCCGCCGATCAGCAGGCCGCCTAACGTGATCGGTACGAGCGTTTCCAAACCATTGTTGGTCCAGTTGGAGCGTGCGATGCTTTGCATGACCGATACTGTCACAGCTGCCCCAAGGACGCCAGTAGCGACGAACGGGGCGAAACGGACCGCCCAATGTGCAGGTGTAGGTTGAGTGTTTTGCATCATTGATTAATTCGCGTCAGCACTACGATCGAACGGTGACCAGGCCTCGATCGGGAGCCGGAATGCCACACAGGTGTTACGCCATAGCACCTCTGCAAGCTCATCAAACGCCATTCCACGCAGCATCGCCAGCCGTTCGGCGACCAGCCGCACGCGTGCTGGCTCGTTGCGCTTACCACGAAAAGGATGTGGCGATAGGTAAGGACAATCGGTTTCGACCAGCAGGCGGTCGAGGGGCGCACGTACAGCGACATCATGTAGGTCAGTGGTACGTGGAAATGTCAGTGGTCCAGAAAAGGAAAGGTAGGCGCCAAAGTTCAAACAGGCTTCGGCATAGGTCCAATCACCGCTGAACGAGTGCATAATCACCGGGTGCGGATGTCGCGCCGCAGTCAAAATCGCAACAGTGTCGTCCTGCGCTTCTCGCGCATGGATCACCACCGGCAACCTTCGCTCGGCCGCGATCCCAAGCTGTCGCTCGAACAACGCGTGCTGATCAGGGCGTGGTGCGCGGTCATGGTGGTAGTCCAGACCGATTTCACCCAGCGCCACGATCTTCGGTGTATCGAGCAGCGCATACAACCGTGCAATTTCATCGGGTCCGGTTTCGAGCGCGTAATGCGGCTGAATTCCGGCTGTCGTAAAGATATGGGGGTACTGACTGGCAAGCTCCACACTAGCGGCGCTTGACGCAAGATCGTAACCGATATTGATCAGATAACGCACGCCGTCGGCGCGAGCGCGTTCGAGAACTTGAGCGCGGTCAGCGTCGAATTGAGGTGACTGGACATGTGCATGTGTATCGATCAATCCCACTCTTTGATTCTACCAGATACCCTCATTGGACGATGAGGCCGCTGGTGCTTCCTCAGCAAACGCTCAGTTACTGCGTACATCGCGGCGCACCTCCACGTCGTCGTCGGCTGACGGTGCAGTATATGGGAAACGGATGCGCGCTCGTGCCCAGTCGGCGTCGCGACTGAACTCGAAATGACCACCCAGATCAACTGACACAAGGGTTTCTATGATCGAC
Organism: uncultured Chloroflexia bacterium; assembly: GCA_963790835.1. Lineage (GTDB taxonomy): Bacteria > Chloroflexota > Chloroflexia > Chloroflexales > Kallotenuaceae > JBBSGA01. The sequence continues at coordinate 554,539 of CAWBPU010000001.1, read as the reverse complement.
AGACCAAGGCCGCTCGATTGGCGGCGCTGCGGTGCGACCGGATGACGCGGTCCATCGTCGCGCACTTCCAGCATGACATCACCATCCTCCAGGCGCACATCCACCTCGACGCGCCCACCTTCCGCTGCCAATCCATGACTGAGCGAGTTATCGATCAACTCATTGACCACCAGCGCGATCACGGTCGCCTCACGCGACGATATCGGCAGCGGTTCGCCGCGAGTCTGAAAGACCACCGGGCTTTCGTCAAGCAAGCCAGTTTGCACGTTCTCGATCACGCGTTGCGCGATGTCCTGCACCATCGTCACGCCCACGTCCTCGCCACATAGAAGGTTGTGAACTGTCGCGATAGCCTGGATGCGATTCGACGTTTGGGCCAGAACGCCCGCGCTTTGCGAATCGTTGCCGAGGCGCCGCCGTTGCATGTCGAGCAACGCAGCGATTGTTTGCAGGTTATTCCGCACGCGATGGTGCATCTCCTGGAGGAGTGTCGATTTGACGCGCAGGGATTGCCGCACTTCGTTAAACAACCGCGCGTTTTCGATCGCGATCGCAGCTTCGTCGGCGAAGGCCGAAAGCAACTGTACTTCGTCATAGTTGAAGTAGCGCCGGGAGCGGGTATAGAGCGAGATCGCTCCGATGACCCGAGCGCCGATGCGGAGCGGGATGCAGAACAGTGAATTGAAGCCTTCAGTGCGTGCGATCTCGCTTAATTCCGGATAATCGTGATCGTCGTTGCTGACGAACGCGATCGGATGACCGTCTGTGATCGCACGCATGATCACTCGTCGCAGGCGTTCATCCCAACGACCGCCATGGGTTGCGACCAGTGTCAGATCCTGCGTATGAGCATCACCCTGGAAGATATCGGCGCGATCAACGTGCGAGATTGTTACTACCTGTCCTACGATCATATCAAGCACAGTTTGCAGGTCAAGGGTCGCTGCGATGGCAGCCGACACATCTTGCAACGTTGTTAGCTCACGAATCTTCTGGTGCAAACGTTCATCGGTCTGCTGATAGCGTTGCGCGTTTGAAATAAAGAACGCCAACTCACCAGCGACGACCTCGAGGAAATGGACTTCCTCATCACTGAAATAACGCCGTGACACACTCTGGACTGTGATGATGCCTTGAAGTTGGTCACTTCGCAAGACGTCGTTGCCGGATGCAAACAAAATGATCGGCATCGACACCATCGAACCATAGCGTTGCTCGTTGAGTTGCGGGTCGGTATGGAACCGCTGATCGTGCTGCACGTCATGCACCATGATCGGACGGCCTTCTTGTGCTGCCCGCCCCCCGATGCCTTGCCCTAGCGATAAACTCATCTCGCCGATCGCGCCCCGATTTAATCCTTTGGTCGCCCGCAGCACCAAACGGTTTTCGTCGCGTTCGAACAGATAGATCGAGCATACATCAGTATTCATCACATCGGACACGGTTTCCGCAACGGTTTGCAGCGATGCAGCAAGCGAGCGCGACGAGTTCGCCGCGCTGACGATGCGGTGCAAACCATCGAGTTCGGCGATACGCTGGCGACCACGGTCGGCGAGTTCGTTGTAGCGTCGATCCTCGCGTGCGGCAGCGAATCCCATCAGTAGTTCGCTGATGACCCCGGCGAGCGAACGATCCAGGCGCCCAGCAAGCACCACGCCAATCTCGGCGAGTGCCTCAGCCGCACGTTCGTGATCGAACCAGAGGTAGCCCAGGGAAAAACAATGCGCCCGCCAGGAAAGCGAGCGGGGGTCCCTAATGAGTTCGGCGACGATCTCACGTTCTTCCGGCGAAAAGTCTTCGGAACCAGGCAGGTCAGGAATTACGTCAGTATCCATGCCTGTATTATAGCAAGGGATAGTCCGGCGCGTCGCCAGTCACGAGACGGGCGGAGGTACGTCAACGTCCAATTCCGAGCAACTAACCCTTAGTGGTCCATGTCGAGCGATTGCCTTGAAGGCAAAGCGTCCCTCTAAGCCTCGAATAGATTTCTTGCGGCGGCATCAAGTGACAAATTTGGTGAGTTTGACGGAACCAGACTACGAGTGGGTGCCGTCACCATCAGAGGTTGTAGGGTTAGTAGGCGTTGTTGATTCAGTTCCTCGCCAGGCAGTCAACCCGCTTCGACACCACCGACATTAAACAAAACAACCAACGACAGCACGGGTCTATCGTTGGTCTTTACTCATGGCTTAGTTCTCGACCGGAATCCACAGCATCGCGTCAAACCAGACGTTCGTACCGAGCGCTTTATCGATGGCTGCAAGGCCGACAAAACTTGATTGACCGGGGTCGAAGTCGTAGGTGCCAAGATCGATCCATGAGTTCGCCGCTGCCTGCTGGTCGATCACAACTTCGTCTTCGCCACCCGCATGACGAACCAGGTAGCGCACCTCGGTCGAATCTTCGATCATGTTGACGATAAATGGAATCCAGGTGATCACCCGGTAACGTCCAGCCTTAGTCAGCGGTGGCATCCAGACCGCGAGCGGCACATCGGCGCGGCTCGTACCCGCGCTCGGCGCGATCATCGCCGACCCGCCGATGCCTCCGGCAAGTTCTTCCCAGCCTGGACCGCGATTGCGCCACAGCGGATCGCCTGGTTCGACCACTACCGCATCCGACGGCAGGTCGCAAGGGGATGGCGAGTTTTTCCATAGCCAGGTGCTGATCTGTCCTGCCGGATGATTCGCCCAAGGATCTTGCCCCTTCGGTCCACACCAACCGTCCGGGTCGGTGTCACGCCCCAGAAACTGCGTTTGGAAATGCAGATGTGGCCCGGTGACACAACCCGAATCGCCGACAACACCGATCTCCTGTCCAGCCTCAACGGGGCCAACATCGACCAGGATATCGCTTAAATGCCAGTAGAGCGTGCGATAGCCGTTGCCATGATCGATGATCACGGCACGGGCGATGCCACACCCGTCGTCGGAGTTACCCGCATACACCACCGTGCCAGCCGCCGCCGCCAGTACCTTCGTAGGTGCCGCCGCCGCATAGTCCCAGCCATCGTGTCCGTCGTAGGAGATATTGTTGACCCTATCGCCGTGATAGGTCACGATAGTGCCGTTTTCTCGCAGGAACGGCGTATCATGGTCGAAGAACGAACTGATAGCATACGAACGGGGCAACGGCAACGTCATGAACGGCCTGGCCACCTCGTGCGCTGGCGGAAGCGTAATACGAGGATCGCCCCACAAGCGCGTGAAGGTCTGCACGAACGAGCCGGAGCCGCCATCGAGTTTCGCGGCTAGCTGATCTGCAGTCGTCGTCGCCGCTAGCACACGCGCTACCGCGTAGTCGCTGACCTCAAAACTGGCAGGAATCGCCGAATGTGTGGCATCGTTGTATGTCAGGTCGGGGCGTTCGGGAAAGTCGCGTTGTGCGTGGTGTAGTTCGCGAATCGCCCAGCGTGTTTGCGCGATCAGCCCACGCCAGCGTCCTTCGTCGCCGCGAAAGCCCAACGCCCAATCGACGCGATCGGCGGGTCCATCGGCTTGTGTCACAATACCGCTTTGTTGCTCGATGAGCGCAAGGACAACCTGTGGGTTGATGCTGTATAGCGAGGTCTGACTCGCCAAAACGTCTGCGAAGGAATATTGCCCCCGCCCGATTGGAACGCGCACCCCCTTCAACGGTCCGGCCTGGGTTTCCAGATAGGCCTGAATCTGTGTGGCGTAAAAGTTTTCAGTGTAGAAGAATTGGCTTGTATCGATCACCGATGCCCGCGTTACTGAAGGCTGCGACACATCGGGTGCTGGCACTTCGGCTCCGGTCGTCGGCGTAACTCCGGTGGCTGGGGTTGGCTCGCCGACGGTTTCACTGTCGCCGTCAGGAACGGCGCTCGGCACGAGGTCGGGATCGCGTTCGGCTTGCGTCGTCGGTATAGGTGCAGCCAGGGCGCTTGGTTCGGGCAGCATCGCACTTTGCCGTGCCACCAGCACCGAGGTCCACACGAGGGTTCCAAGCAATACAAGCTGTACGATCGCCAGGCGGACGCGCCGTGAAAGACGAGGGAACGAGTTCATGTCTTCGAGTATAGCACGATCTCACGGCGGTCCAAACGAGAAGCACCGGATGGTTCCGGTGCTTCTCGTTTGGACCGCCGTGCGGTGCGATTAGTAGATACGAGCGCGGTTTTCACCATCAGCGGCAGGAGTATCATCGTCGTCGCCCAACATTGGGCTTTCGGCGTCTGCATCCTCATACGCATCGACGGTGCGCTCGAACAGGCTTTCGTTGGTGCCGTCGTTGAAGGTGCTCATCCCAACCGATCCCGCGTAGGTGAGCCCATCCGATGAGAAATCGATCGGGTTAGGCGATGTGATCGGTACAGAATCGTCGCCCGCGTCTGGAATATCGGGCAGTGGATCGTTCGGTCCGAAATCTATGCCTTCGGTCGTCTCAGGGTTGCGCTCCTCAGGTGTCAGTGCCATGTAAACACTCCTTTGCCACTACTACTGTGTGTACGCGCATGAATCATGCCATCCCGCTCGTCGCCACCATCCGATCCGTGGCCTGACGATCTTGCCAGGTTTCATAGATATCTGCGATCACATCGTCGATTGGCGCACGGTGCGTTTCGACGTCGATGACCTCCACCTGCGCGGCAGCCTGTTGCAACAGAGTGGCAGTCGATACATGCTGTGCATCGAATACATACTCATGCCGATTTGCCTCGCTTCGGACAAGGGTTGCAGCTTCGAACGATGGCGCGAACGTATCTGCCGTTTCCAGCACCAGTCGCCGACGATCGCCGAATTCGCGCCGCAAACGCTGCCAATCTCCGGCGTATGCCAGTTCACCCTGCGCGATCATGACGACCCGCCCCGCCAATTGTTCGAGTTCCGACATATCATGGCTCGTCAGCATCACAGTCACCTGCTGCTCGCGGTTGATCTCGGTGATGAATTGGAGCATGTTGCGTTTAGCCAGCACGTCCAGCCCAATCGTCGGCTCGTCCAGAAACAAAATTTCCGGTTCGTGCAGCAATGCCAGCCCCAGGTCGGCACGCATGCGCTGCCCCAGGCTGAGTTCGCGGACCAGGCTATTGAAGAAATCCTTCAGCCCCAGCACCTCTTGCACCAGCGCCACCATGCGCGTGTAGCGGTCGCGGGGGACATTCCATACGACGCGCTTCCACTCGAACGATGCCGACACGGGATGGTCCCACCAGAGTTCGCTGCGTTGCCCGAACACAACACCGATACGACCTACATAACGCACGCGGTCGCGTATGGGGTCCATGCCCAGCACACGCACCGTGCCTTGCTCTGGCACCAGCATACCCGACAGCAATTTCACCGTCGTTGATTTGCCTGCACCGTTGGGACCGGCATACGCGACGATCTCGCCGCGCCGGATCTGCAGATCGATGTTTTGAAGCGCCTTGACCTCGCGTATGCGCGGGTGGAGCAGCGTTTGAAACGCTTCACGCAAATTTTCCGAGCGTTGACGCTGGCGAAACGTTTTGGACACGCCCTTGAGATCAACCACGATGTCCGAAGCTGAGGTAGCGTTGTGAGCCAGTGTGTCCATATTGGACCATTCCTTTTTTGAATACAAAGATAGCCAGAAGGCTGAACACGATGGCGGCAATTGGTGTTGCCAGTCCGGTCGCTACACGAGCATCAATGCCCATCAAAAAACGACAGGGCATCCATGCAATAAAGCCGGTCGGCAGGAACGTAAGTAGCCCCGCCGTCATAAACGTGCCCAAGCCGTCGAGCGGAAAGATTTTGAGTTGGTTCATCAGTCCCAACGTACCTGTGCTGAGTTCCTCGGCACCTCGTGGGGACCAGAACGCCAGACTACCCCAGGCATAGGAAAAGGCAAGCATTATTGTCGCCGATGCTACGATGTTGAGCACAAGCCAGCCAATCCATGGTGCTGAGAGCGCCATGCCAAGCGTGCCTATTGCCCAGGTCAGCAGCGCAAACCCTGGCAACAAGATCGCTGATCCAGAGAACGGCAAGAATCCTTCGGTCAGCAACGACAACCACATGGGTTGTGGCTGTACCAATATATGATCCAGTTGCCCACGCCCGACACGGCGGCTGATGTACAGCACATTGTAGCCAAAGAACATTTCGACCAGCCCCGTGACGATGGTCGCATATCCCAGCATGAAGATGATCTGTGGCTGCGTCCACGCACCGATGCCATCGAACCGTTCGGCGAGCAGCACTATCGCCGTGACCGACGCGATGTTCAGGATCGCATCCGAAAGATAAAAGGTCAGAAAGAGTTTCGGCACACGGGTGATCCACAGAAAATCCATGCGTGCATATAACCACCACAAGCGTAACAGCGCGCGTAAGGCTCCACGAATACCGTTAGCCTCCATAACTCACCAGCCTTTGTCGATTCACGTTCCACGACCAGTTCGCGACAGGCCACAGAATCGCCGACCAGGTAAGCTGAAGGAGCAATAACACCAGCGGATTGCCAGTGGCAGTGTAGATACGCAGCGGCGCCGAGGCCATCGCCGCGAACGGCAACCAACCGAAGATGGTGCCCAAGTTCCAGGGTAACAGCGACAACGGCACCAACGCACCCGACAGCAGCGTGCTGACGGCGGCACGCATGTTGTTAACCGCCCAGACACTCAACTCCATACGCACGATGATGGCGGCAAAGATGAATTCAAGCGCCAATCCTACCGATACACCCAGACAGAGACTGATGACGAATAGCAGTCCATGCACGATGCTGGCTGGAAGCGGATTGACACCGAACAGCGGCGCAATGAGCAGCAGCGGCAACGAAAAGACGCCCCAGCCGAACACCCAGCGTCCAACGGTTTCGGCGGTAAATTGTCCGTACATGCTCATAGGTCGCAGGAAGCGTGTAGCAATCGAGCCTTCCCAGAGGGCGGTGTCAATATTGGTACGGGTGTTGAGCGGATCAGCAAAGGCTTCCGCGATCAGCGTGTAGGTCAGCAACACGCCAATAGTCAGGCCGGACGCTTCTTCGCCCACGCCCAGCACCGTGCGCCAGATCGATAGCAAAACGACGACACGCAGCACGCGCATGACGTAATCCAGCATAAAGAGCGGACTATCACCAACAATGCTGGTGGCGGACATCGTTGCCGTCTTAATATATTTTTGTGCGTTTCCAAGAATGCTAACTCGTCTGGATAGAGCATCTTGTCCATTCACGATCCGCATGGTTTGAGCCTCCGGTGATGTATGGCACAGCGGGTCCATGGCATGCCGAAGGCACAAAAAAGCCGTGAACCTCAACTGGCCCACGGCTTGAAACGACTAGAGAAATGTCAGGTGTTAAGCTCGTTTGTTGGGCGCAGTTATCCTATGTACGCGCAGTATTGCGCCACGAAAGCCACACAATTCGTACAGATAACCCGCCGTAAGCATAGTGTTCCTCGCAACCGAACGAAACCTAGAGTAGCAGAGCGATATGTTTATGTCAATACCTCCTGTGCCTGTTCCTCGCTTTTCCACAAACGCTGCATTTCAGGTGAAGTCGCCAGTAGCGTGTCGAGCGTCCCTTCGGCCTCGATGCGTCCATCTTTGAGGACGATAATGTGGTCGGCACGCCGCAGCGCCGCCCGACGGTGCGAAACTACCAGACAGGTAGGATGCTGCACATCCTCACCACGCTCGGTCGAGCGTAGTCGTTCCCACAGCAGATGTTCGGTTTCAACGTCGAGAGCGCTCGAAAGATCGTCGATTACCAGCAGTTCGGGGTCGCGCACAAACATACGGGCCGCGGCGGCACGCTGTACCTGTCCACCGGACAAGCGCACACCGCGCGGTCCGACGACCGTATCGAGGCCCCGTTCGAGCGTCGGAATGTCCTGCTCCAGCACACCCAGCCGGATCGCACGTTCCAGATCGACCGCACTTTCGGGCAAGCCCATCAGAATGTTGTCACGCAGCGTTTCCGAGAACAAACGCGGCACCTGCGGGATGTAGGCCGAACGTGGCGGATGAAAGAACGTCGCGGCGTCCGCGACACGCTCACCGTTCCAGAACACGTCACCCGCATCTTTGGGTAATAAGCCCATCAAGACACGCAGCAGCGTCGATTTGCCCGAACCGACACGTCCAGTAATGACGGTGAACGAACCGCGTGGCAGCCGCAGGTCGATGTCGGCGATACCGCCGGTGCTTTCGGCATGGCGGAACCGCAGACCGCGCACATCGAGGCGATCCAGCCGATGCGCGGCGGTCTTCGGAACGAACGGCGTCGGTGGCGGGTCGCCACGGTCGTAGGTTTCCTGATGTGCCACCAGCACCGACCCAGGCTCCGGTGCCACGAGTGCTTCGAGCCGCCGGATCGATACAACTTGCGTGGAGTAATCGCCCACGAACGTGCCGATCTGCGACGGCAGATCCGTGGTGAACCACAGGTAATACACGAACAGCGCGAAGTCGCCGACCGTAAAGGTTCCGGCGCTCATGGCGCGTCCTGCCAGCAAGATCGTGATGCCGATGCCAAACACGGTGATGTTTTCGTTGATGGAATGTAGCACACCGCGTGCGAGACGCTGGCGCAATTCCGCACGCCGTCGCGTATCGCTCAAACGCTCAAAGCGTTCGACCACATCATCCTCAGCGTTGGCGACTTTGACCGCCTGTACAGCACCCAGGATTTCGCCCAGATAGCCCGTGATTGCTCCGGCAGCGTCGCGGCTTTCGTGCCACCCGCGCAGAAAATGCGCCCAGGCGACCCGCGAGGCAACGATTGATGCCAGCATCGGTACGACGATGATCAGGGTGATCTGGAGATTGATACTCGCCATGATCAGCAAGGCCACCACCGAACTAACGATATGCCCCGCCATATGTGGGAACCAGGTTGGAAAGTCCGATGTTTCCCCTACATCATCGCTTAGCCGATTGATCGCGTCACCCGACGACACCGGCAACGGCACTGCTCCTGGTCGGCGCAAGATGCTGGCGACCACGTTCGAGCGTATGAGCGCTCCAACACCAACCCGAAAGGTTACGTCATACCAACCCGAACCAAGCAGCGTGGACAGTCGTGCCAGTTCCACCGACACATATAGCGCCACGAGTGTAAGCGGGCTCCAACCGACAGCGGATTCGCCCGCCAGCGTGTCAAAAATCGCTTTTTCAATCAGCCCCGGTACTACCCGAGCGGCGAGAAAGATGAACACACATGCGAACAGCGCCAGGTAGGCCAACGGGCGATAGCGGATCAGTCCCCAATTGAACGGACCGATGTTGATATGTGGGGAAGGGGTTCTCGGTTGGGCGGCTTTGGCATGCGTCACGATCATACGAGTGCCTCCTCAAGTCCGGTTTGCAGCAGACGGTAGAAATGCGACGACGGATCACTCGCCAATTGGGTACGTGGGCCAAACTCCACGATCCGACCTGCTTCCAGGATCATGATCAGGTCGGCACGTTGCACAGTTTGCAGGCGGTGGGCGACGATGATGCCCGTGCGCGACGCTCCTTCCGGTTCGAGCAACCGATCGACCGCACGTTCCATCAGGCGTTCCGTGGCGGGATCGAGCCGTGACGAGGCTTCGTCCAGCACTACCAGACCAGGATCGCGCAGAAACACGCGGGCGAACGCTAGCAGTTGCGATTGACCCGCCGACAGCCCCTGCCCGCTCGCGCCCAGCACCGTGTCGAGGCCAGCAGGCAGTGATTCGATCCATGACCACAGCCCAAGATCGACCAGCACCTGCCGGATATGCCCGTCATCGATATGCCGATTGAAGAAGGTCAGATTGTCGCGCACCGACGCATGAAACAGTTGCACGTCCTGTGTCACCATGCCGACACGCGCCCGCAAGTCGGACAATGCCACGCCCTTGATATCGACATCACCGATGCGGATCGCGCCCTCGGTCGGATCGTATAGCCGGAACAACAGCCGTGTCAGGCTGGTCTTGCCGCTGCCGGTTCGCCCCAACAATCCTAGTACCTGTCCCGCCTCCAACCGGAACGACAGGTCATGCAGGACGGTCGTGGCAGCGATGCCGGGATCGTCGTCGTAGGCAAAGCTCACATCATCGAACGTCACCGGCAACGCGCCAGGGGGCAGCGTCGCCCGTACATCCTCTGTCACCTTACGGCGTACATCGAACAACGATTGCACCCGCCCGATGCTCGCCGTGGCCTGTTGCAGATTCTGAATCTGCTCGCGCAGGCTTTCGAGCGGTGCGGAAAGCATCCCAACATAAAAGACGATGATGTAGGCCGCACCCAGCGACACCGCGCCTTGCGTGTACAGATACGCTCCTAGCGCGAGGCCAACAGCATAGCCCAACACCGCGAGCGCGTTGGTGACGAAATTGGTGAAGCTCCCCAGCAGGTTTGCGGAGCGTTGTGTGACGAGTGTCGTACGCATCAGGCGGTACAACCGTGCCATCACATACGCCTCACCGCCGTTGGCACGCACGTCTTCGGTGCCGGTGATCCGCTCCTCGATAAAACCAAATTGTTCGGCGGACGCCTGGCGTTCGGCGTCCCATCGCTGGACGGCGAGGTTCTGAATCGCGCCCAGCACGGCGAATACCAGCAGCGTGTACAGGCTCAGCCCCAGACCAATGCGCCAATCCTCGCGGAACAGCAGCAGCAGCACGCCAACGATCAGCAGAGCATTGCTGACGACTTGAATGACGAGTTGTGAAAAGAAGTTGGCGAGTTCGTCAACGTCGTTGTCAATGCGCTCGATCAGTTCACCCGGCGTGTGCAGCTTATGGAACGGCATGTCTAGCCGCAACACATGCCGCGCCAGGCTAGTACGCAGCGCGTTGGTGGCAGTCCACGCCACGTTCTCGCTCATGTACAACGTGCCAAGCGCGAGCGCACGTTGCGACAGGCCAATCGCGATGAACAACAGCGCCGCAACGGTCAGGGCAGTTTGCGAACCGCCCTGCTGGGTCGTGTCAATGAAGTAGCGCACGATCTGCGGGTTGACCAGTTGCAGGGCAATGCCGCCGAACAACAACGAGGCGAGCAGCACAACACGTCGTTGTTGGGGGCGAAGGTAGTCGGAAAGCAGATTCCGGTAATGGGTTAGAGGTACGTGCATATTTGTCCTTTCGGAGCGTTAAAGAGCAATAACCTACGGGCGCGTCGAGGCGCTCGTTTGTGACGAGTCGGTACAACAGTTTGTTCGTACAACATAATCCTCATGCGGGTTAAAGCAAAATGCCATGGGTCATGCCCATGACGGATTTAATCACCAGGGCATCGTCAGCCCCATGAGCGGCACAAAAAAAGCGACCAGGGAGCCAAAGCTATGCTCGCATAGTCGGAGTTAAATAACATGACCACGGAGCTTACCTCCATGGTCGCAGGATACGATGGTCGGTGCCAACGACAGCAAGCGTCAGCAAAACATCGCGCTATTGCGGGCGCTGCCCGTAATCAGAATGTCGTGATAAGGTTGAGGCTTATCGATAGATCAGCAAGCGCACTCCATGGAGATACAGGTTGTCGTGGCTTGTGCTGACATGATCGCGCTCCTTCGTATTGAATAAGACGAATATACGCCCACCAAAATGCAAAGTCAAGGGGTTAATGTGTACGTGAACGGTAACAGCAGGTGTTCCGCAACGCGCATCAGCGAGCCATCAGCGCTCTAAGCGTGCATAGGCCTACACCGCTTCAGAAGCTTATGGCCTACTGTACAGTGCCACACTGCACATATACTATCGCTGTGCAATTGGAGATGCAACGACGGTTTCCGGCTCCGGAACGAACGCATCCAGTGGAGCAAGGCGATACCTGGCTCCACTGGATGTGCCTCAAGCAATCTCAAGCAATGCTCCTTCATCTTCACGTTCGGCGGTCAACTCGCCCGTCCACAGGCGCTGCATCTCCTCGGACGATGCGAGCAACTGGTCGAGCGTTCCGGTCGCCTCGATACGCCCATCCTTCAGAACGATGATCTGGTCGGCACGACGCAATGCGGCGCGACGATGCGAAACGACCAGGCAGGTCGGTCGGTCATCGGAGCGCTCGTCGGGACGTAGCCGTTCCCACAGCACGCGCTCGGTTTCGACATCGAGGGCGCTGGAAAGGTCGTCGAACACCAGCAACTCGGCATCACGCACGAACATGCGCGCCGCCGCCGCACGCTGAACCTGACCGCCCGACAGTCGCACACCACGCGGTCCTACCAGCGCATCTAGCCCATGCTCCATTCCGGCAACATCATCCTCAAGCACGGCTCGGCGGATCGCACCGTCGAGATCGACCTGATCGGGCGGCAAACCCATCAGAATGTTGTCGCGCAACGATTCGCTGAACAGCCGCGGCACCTGTGGTGTATACGCGGCACGCGGCGGTACCAGGAACGTCGAAGGATCGGTGACTACCTCACCGTTCCAACGCACCTCGCCTCGGTCGGCAGGCAGCAGACCCAATAGGGCACGCACCAGTGTTGACTTACCCGCGCCGATGCGCCCTGTGATAACGGTGAAACCACCACGCGGCACCAACAGGTCGATGGCTTCAACACCGCGCTCCGTCGCAGGATAATGATAAGCGAGGCCGCGAATCTCCAGGATTTCCAGGCGATGCGTTGCGCTCTTTGGCTCGAACGGCACGACGGGCAACGCACCCTCGACGTATATCGGACGGTGCTTGGTCAGCGACCCGACGGGCGCGTCCACGAGCAACCCATGCATACGCTCGATCGACACGCCCGCTTGCTTGTATCCCGCCAGCAGGCGGCTGATCCAGCGTGGAAACGCCGCAATCGCCGTCAGATAGCTCGCGAACAGGGTAAAATCGCCCACGGTGAAAGTTCCCGCACGCATCGACTGTGCGCCCAGCAACAGAATCAAGCCCATCCCCAGGTTGAGCGTGTTGGTGTTGAAAGAGTTGAGGATCTCCGAGAACAGACGATCCTGCAAAGCAGCTTTGCCACGCACGGCGTTCAGGCCACGAAAATACTGCACCATCCGGTGTTCGGCTGCCGCGCTCTTGACTGCTTGCACCGCTCCAAACATCTCGCCGATAAATCCGCTTACCCGTCCGGTCGCTTCGCGGCTCCGCTTGCGGTAGCGCCGAATGTGTGCCCCCATATAATGCACCACCGCGACGATCGCCGCGAGAGGCAGGAACACAGCCAGCGTGATCTGGAGGTTGATCTGCGCCATGATCACCAGCGCCCCAACCATGAAGATAAGTAAGCTGCTCGTGTCCAGCCATGCATCCATGAACGAGAGCATTTCGATGACATCATCGCGCAAACGACTGACCGCCTCGCCCGATGAGGCTGGCAACGTGCGGGTGCCAGAGCCTTGCATCAGCCAACCAAATATGTTGCTCCGCAGCAACGCTTCGAGCGAAAGCCAGAGCGTGAGGTACAGGAACCAGAATCCAATCCACATCACCATCTTCACGCCTTCCGTCGCCGCGAGCAGTCCAAGCAAGCCCCAGACACCAAACCGTGCGGGAGCATCACCCGATAACGTATTGAAGAACATGCGCGTGATCAAGCCCGTCAGAAGCGGGATGGCCAGGAAGCCAGCCCAACCCACGAAACTGACGAACGACAACCAGGGGCGATAGGCGGCGATGCGCCAAGCAGTTCGCCAGATCATGCCAACACCTCCTCAAGTCCCGTTCGCATGAGGTGCGCGAAGCGCGAGGACTCGTCACGTAGCAGCGTTTCGCGAGCGCCATGCTCGGCGATGCTGCCGTTGTCCAGGATCATGATTTCGTCGGCTCGCGCCACTGTGCCAAGCCGGTGCGCGATGATGATGCCAGTCCGATCTTCAAGTAGCCGAGCGATGGCAGTATCGACCAACCGTTCGGTCGCGGGGTCGAGGCGCGAGGATGCTTCATCCAGGATCACCAGGCCGGGGTCGCGCAGGAACACCCGCGTGAACGCCAGCAGTTGCGCCTCGCCCGCCGAAAGCCCACCGCCTCCAGCCGCGAGTTCGGTATCGAGGCCGTCTGGCAACGCCGCGCACCACTCCCATAGCCCGATGTCGCGCAGCACCTGCTCGATACGCTCGTCGTCGATGGCGGGATCGAAGAAGGTCAGGTTATCGCGCACGCTAGCCTGAAAAAGTTGCACATCCTGCGTCACGATGCCGATCCAGCCACGCAGGTCGGCGAGGCGAGCGTCGCGCACATCCTGCCCGCCCACCAGGATCGCGCCAGCAGCAGGATCGTAAAGCCGTTGCAGCAAGCGCGTCATCGTGGTCTTGCCACTGCCGGTACGGCCTAACAGACCGAGTACGGTTCCCGGCTCAAGGCGAAAGTCGAGGTGCTGCACCACTGGCTCGTCCTGGTCGTAGGCGAACGTCACATCGCGGAACTCGACCGCCAGCGGTCCGGGTGCGACTTCCGCACCCGGACCATCCAGAATCGTCGGGCGCAGGTTCAGCAACTCTTGCACGCGGATGACGCCTGCTCCCGCCCGCTGGAACTCCTTCATCTGCTCGGCGATCTCCTCCAGCGGTTGTTGCAACATCATGGTGTATTGCACGAACAGATACACCGTGCCGATAGTGAGCGATCCCGCCTGGAACAGATAGGCCCCCGATCCGAATACGATCAGGATGCCGATGGTGAAAAGGACGTTGGTGACGAGCCACAAACTGGCTCCAAACATGCCCGCCGTGCGGCCTTTACTGTACAGTTCGCGCATCCAGTGGAAGAAACGCTGCATGGCATAGGCACCGCCGCCGTTCGCCCGCACATCTTCCAACGCGTTGAGGCGTTCTTCCAGAAAGCCATACAGGTTGGCGTTGGCTTCACGCTCCGCTGTGAAGTGCGGCACGGCGCGGTCGCTGAACCAGTTAAGCACCAGGAACGCAACGATCGAGAACAGCGACAACACCGCGCCAACGCGCCAGTCTTCGAGCCACACCACTACCAGCACGCCCAGCATCAACAGGAAATTACCCAGGATGCGGATAACCAGTTGCGAAAACAGGTTCGCCAGCGCCGTAATGTCGCTGTCGATGCGTTCGATCATTTCACCGGGCGTGTGCTTGTGGTGAAACGGAAGGTCGAGGTTCAGACAATGCAACGCGAGGTCGGCGCGCAACACGTTCGTCGCGCCCCAACCGACCTGCTCGCCGAAATAGGTCGCGGCGACCGACAGCACTTGTGTCAACAGCGCGACACTGATGAAGAACAGCGCGGCCTGGACCAGCAGCGCGACCGCACCGCCGACCGCTGCCGTGTCGATGAAATAGCGCAGGATCTGCGGGTTCAGCAGTTGAAGGCCGATGCTGCCCAGTACCATCACGCACAGGAGCGTGGCGCGCAGCCGTAAAGGTTTGAGGTACGTCGCCAGCAAGTGCCAGCGATGTGGAAGCGACAGGTTCATAAAAGTATATCTCACCTGCGCCATTCCACCAGGCTAGCGCAGCGCTAGCCCAACGTGATATGGAAACAGGTTATAGCTGCTTCGAGTATTGCACCGATGTGAGGACTTTGCGAAACCCAACCGATTCATATAAGCGGGTCGCACCCGTCAGGCTCTCGCCATCGACGCCCAGCAACGCGGTATCTACGCCTTGAGCTTTAAGCCGCTGGAGACCAGCCAGGACCAGCGCTCGGCCAAGGCCGATCTTGCGGTATCCCCGCCGCGTCCCCAGCAATTCAATCCAGCCTTCGGAGCGTCCACTGCGCTCGTTATCCGACGCGGAAACAATACACCAGCAGAAACCGGCGACTGACCGATCCGGCGCGAGCACGATAAGATCGCCTTCGGCGGTGTAATATGGCGACTTCATGCGGTGCAGCCGATCAACCAGGGTCATATCGTGGTGGTTGTAATGGTCGATGAACGACTGGTTGAATGCCAACAGCCATGGCTCGACATCTTCCTCGCCGTGAACGTAGCTCAATGTGTAGGCTTCGGGGAGCTCCGGCTCCGGGATCGGCTCGTTCAGTGAACGACTCATACGCCAGAAGTACCGTGAGATCGATAGGCCGTTTCGCTCAAGCAGCGCCAGTACCCGTTGGTTCGTGTCACGGGTGCTAGCCCGCAACCGTGCTGGCTTTTCACGCTCGCTCCCGACCTCACGCATGCGTTCCTCGCCCCATGCGATGATATCGTCCTCAAGTTCGCCGTCGCGGTGGTCGGGATGTGCCTTGAACCAAAGGAAGCCATCGGCTGATTCGCCTTCCGCTGGTATCCAGAGTTGCCCGAAACCGATCAGATGTCCTTCAGCATTCTGCCAGAGTCGCACGTCGCGTGATGGGTCCAGGCTGGGAGACTCGAACTCCACTCGAAGTTCTTCAACAGAAATGCCTTCATCCAGTTTGTCCACAGCCTCACAGGCATTGAGTAGATCGGCGATGGGAGCCAGATCATCTTCTCCCACAAATGCGCGTGTCGTTAACGTCTGCATAATGTCCTCCTTGTGTGGTACAACCTAATAGGTCACGGCTACGTCGATTTCCTCGCGCAACCGGGAATAACTGATGTAGCGTACCGCCGAGATGTCGCCATCTTCAACGGCTTGACGCACGGCACAATCCGGCTCGTGCAGGTGGGTGCAGGGCTGAAAGAAACACTCACCGATGAACGGGCGGAACTCACGGTACAGCCAGTCGAGGTCCTCCGCCGGAACCTGCCATAAGCCCATCTCCCGGATACCAGGTGTGTCGGCGACGTAGCCGCCACCGTCGAGCGGGTGCAGTTCGGCGAACACGGTCGTATGCTTGCCTTTGCTCAGCGCATCGCTGATGTCTCCGGTACGCAACTGCAATCCTGGCTGCATGGCATTGAGTAGGCTTGATTTCCCCACACCGCTTGGACCACTTAGCGCCGAAAGCTTATTTTGGAGATGGTCGCGCAGATCGTCGATGCCGATGTGTTGCTTGGTGCTGGTGAACAGCACCGGATAGCCGATCGCGGCATACGGCGCGAACAATTCCCGCGATGCTTCGGCGGGAACCAGTTCGCACTTATTCGCGACGATCACCGCTTGCATTTCGTTCAATTCCGCCATGATCAGATAGCGGTCGAGCATTCGGAGATGCGGCTCTGGATTGGCGACGGCAAAGACGATCACGATTTGATCGGCGTTCGCCACGATCACGTCTTCCTTCCAGATGCCCTTTTGTCCAGCAGCACGCCGTGCGAGCTTGGATCGGCGCGGCAGTACTTCCTCAATCGCGCCCTCGTTGTTGAGCGTGGGCGTCACGATCACATCGTCGCCCAGCGTCGCGATATCGCTGGCGACGCGCAGACGCTTGAGACGCCCACGCAATCTACAACGCAGAACGCCGTGCTCCGTGCGCGTCCAAAAGAAACCGCTTTGAGATTTTATGACGGTACCGGTGATTCGTTCCATAGGAAAGTTAGCTCCAAAAATAAGGTGGCACGGACCAGTGGGGGTTTCCCTCTGGAAAAAGCACCTGTAGCAAGCGCTGTGTGTGATCGCCTTCGATGCGCACTCCCGGCTGTCCGACCAGGGTTTCGCTCGCACGGTAGCCCGTCATCAGCGAGCCAAAGGCGCTCCATGGAAGCGTTACAAGCGCCGCGTCGCGCCCGTTGGTGATACGAGGTTTACCATGCTCGATAGCAATGCCGAGCGAGCCAAGCGGTGTTTCGAGGCGCACATGCGCCTCGGCGTGCCTATATTCAGAGAACGCGATGCGGCGTTCGAGTTCAGGCAGGATCTTGTCAAAGAAACCAGGCATATCGAGGACGCGTACCATGCCGTGTCCGCCCGCGCCACTGACCACCGACGACGCACCATGTACAAACGCCCAGCGGCTCCAGCGCGTGTTGGGCGTCGCGTTCACACGCACGTCGCGCCCCGGCACCGCGTGCGCCAGGTAGATCAAACGGTCGAACAGCGCCTGCGCCGCCTGATCGTCCAACGCGGCGATCTCGTGGACTTCAATCTGGTGCGCGTGTATGGACGCGCGAAAGTAGCCGCGCACCACACGGAGTGGGTCAAGGACAACTTCGATCGTTTGTTGGTCGGAGGCCGGACGCCATTCCCACGGTTCATCGGACCGAACCTCGGCGAGCGTGGTTGTTGCCGTGGTGGCGTGGTAACAGGCCATGAGGATGGAGGTGTCGGCTGTCGTCGCCGGACGGAAGGTATAACCGTTGTCGCCAACCGGCTGAAGATCGGCGCTCAGCACCATCGCATACCGCTTTAATCCTGGCGCGTAGCCGTATCGCGGGTACAACCAGGCATGTCCCCACAGCATCGACAAATGGAAGCCATCCTTGATCGCCCAGTCGAGCGCGTCGCGCATGACGAGCGAACACACGCCACGTCCTTCGTAGTCGCTGTCGGTCGCCACTGGCGCGACGATGGCGCAGCGCACCGTCGCGATGCCGATGCGTACCATTCGTTCGATGAACAGCATCATGCCGACGATCTTGCCGTCGATCTCGACAACACGCAGGTGTTCGGGACGAAAACGTGGATCGCGGTGCATGGTCGTCGTCAGCACCGTTGCGGCGGCATCACCCGCCGGAAAGCGGTTTTCGACCAACGCTATTACACGATCGTACTCGCTCGAACGCGCTGGACGCGCTTTGGCCTGAAGGTCGAGGCGATCCAACACCTGCGCGTGTTCACTTCTCATCGTGCGCTCCTTGACATTGACCACGAATAACGGAAAGGGACGAAACCGACGACGGATGACAGGCGACCGAGTGTTTCAGGCAGACAGGATACGAGCGGCGTAACGGTGGATGAACGACACAGGAAACAGCGCGAAGATACGCCAGTATCCGCGGCGCAATCGCCAGGCAGGTTCGGCGTGGGAAGTATAACGAGCGCATCAGTACGAAAACGCACGAACAGCGGCATACCACATGCCGAAATTTTTGCATCATGTTCGCGTTGTCGTCGTGTATTCATATGCATCATTCTTCGCGCTCCTTCCGTATACCGTTCCTTCAGCATCCGCATCGCTGCCACATCCACTCGTTCAGCGTCGTCTCGACGGTCGAACAAGGCGGGCCAGCCAGCGGAGCAAGCGTCGTCGCGGTCGTCTGAGACTCCGCAACGTTCCATTTCGCTCCAAAACCAACATGGAACCCTCCGATATATCTGCATAGGAAGGCTGTACCTTCCCCATTAGAAACAAAAGCAGCCGTGAGGTTATATCCCCACGGCTGCTTGCGAGCAATAAAAAACCGTGGGTCCGATGATTCGGGTGTCCACGGCGGTGATGTGCGTTCGATGCTAGAGCATCAACACATAGATCTCCTGCCGGAAGACACACTGCTCCCATAAACATTCCAATCGCCGCGCAGGGCGAGCAGTCGCGAGGGATCAAGCGACCACATCCATCGAACTGGAGACACACGGATGCCATGGGTTATTACGTTTATGTTCCTACTATTAATCTTCATAATCGTATCCTTAGAACTTGGTAGCCTGTACCATGGTCGTGTTTCCAGCCTCGATTGCAAGGTGTCGCTCGAACATTTCGAGTCGTTGCCACAATAGCATGCTGCTTTAACCTTTGTCAAGCATCAAAATCGACTTTGTTACAGGTCGCATGATGTGGGTGCGTTGGGCAAACGTATGATAGGATCGCACACATGGTGACACTCGAACCCATAACCCGCGCTAACTTGCGGGCAGTCACGGCACTCAAACCGCGCGACGACCAGGCATTCCTGATCGATCGGGTCGCGTTTTCGATCGCGAAGGCTGCCGTCGAGGAACGATGGACGCCCGTGGCGATCTACCACAACACCGAGCCAGTCGGATTCGCACTGGTCGGGCGTGATGAATGTGGCGTGGACTGGATCGATAGCTTTATGATCGACGGACAGCATCAACGCAAGGGCTACGGGCGTGCGGCGCTCCAGGCGCTCCTCGACCGTTTCCAGCGTGCGCCCGATTATCGTGAAACGCGCCTGTCGTATTACCAGGGCAACCAAGCCGCGCCAGCCCTATATCTCGCAGCAGGTTTCACGCACACGGGTGAGATCGACGCAGACGATGAAGTGTACATGCTGCTCACGCACGGCACTTGAGCGTCAGACCGTAGCACAAACGAACGGTAGGAAAAGTATGATCAGGCTCGAACCGATCACACGCGAGAATTTACGCGCTGTCACGGCGCTACAAACCCGCGACGACCAGAATGCCTATGTCGCCACCAACGCCTTTTCGATTGCTCACGTGTACGTCGAACCACAATGGCTACCACTGGCGATTTACCACAGTGGGCAGCCCGTCGGCTTCGTGCTGCTCGGTCGTGAAACCGATACGGGATACGATTGGATTATACGAATCATGATCGACCAACACCATCAGGGGAAGGGCAATGGGCGCGCCGCCCTGCTTGCCGCCATCGAACGGCTGCGTGCATCACCAGATCATCGTGAAACACGACTATCATTCGTACATGGCAACGCCGTCGCCGAAAAGCTTCCCCGCTCGGTTGGATTCGAGCCGACGGGAGGATCGACGACGGCGAGATCGTCATGCGTCTTGTGACACCTTCGCCGAACAGTTAGCCTTTGCGACGGAATCGACGTGCGAACGAGGCTCCCGCGACACCCGCCGCGAAACCAGCGGCTCCCGCACGACGCAATGCAGGTCGTCGGCGCTTGCGAACGTCAGCCAGCACCACATGCGCGGCGTTGTAGCCCGATGCCGCAAACACGCCGCCACCGGGATGCGTCGATGCTCCGGTCAGGTACAGGCCGCCGATGCTAGGAACACGGTACGAGGATAGTTCAGGCAACGGACGGAAGCAAAACATCTGGTCGAATGACATCTCGACGTGCATTACGTTACCACGCAACAAGCCAAGTTTGCGTTCGAGGTCGAGCGGTGTCTGAATGTAGCGGTCGGTGATAGCGCCACGCATGTTGGGCGCGTAGCGATACACGACTTCGAGCAACTTGTCGGCTTCGCGTTCGGCGATGCTATCCCAATCCGAGCCATCGCTAAGTTCATAGGGATGGTACTGCCCCCAGACGAACAGCGTGTGTTTGCCCGCTGGAGCCACATCGGGATCGATCGCCGAAAAGGTCATAGCGATCGCCGACGGCTCGCGTGCTGGCACCCCTGTGCGGAAATCATCGTAGCCGCGCTTGAGGTAGGCCGTCGATGGACACAGCAGTTGCAGCCCATGATGGCTTGGATGCGGCTTGCCGCCAGACGGAGCCGCCAGATAGTCCGGCAGCGCATCGGCGGCGCAACGTACCGCCATGCCGAAGCCGTTGCCGACGCGCACGCGCTCGACCCGCTGCGCGAGGTCACCCGGCAGGTTATCAGCGCCGATCAGCTTTAGCAGTGTCGTCTGGACATGGGCGTTCGACACGACCACGGACGCCGGAATGAACTCTTGGGCGGCATCCGTGCCGATCTCGACACCCTGGACCTTGCCATCGCGCACGACGATTCGGCGCACTTCGGCGTCCAGGCGCACAGTGCCACCATGGGCTTCCAGACACTGCTGCATCGCCTGGGTCAGCATGCCCGAACCGCCGCGTGGATGCTTCGCGCCGCTGCGGTGCAGCATCGCATGCCACCCCGCGAAATCGCCTGTACCGATCTCGTCGGGAGCAGGACCGGACTGCGCGGCGAGCCAACTCATCGCGGCTCGCATCGGTTCGCTTTCAAAGGTTTCGTCGATCAGCTGACCGTATGAGGTAAACAACCTGCGTAGGGTATCGAGCGAGCCGCCGCTGTTATCCACGCGGCTGAACTGTCCGGTCGCCATGGTCCGCACGAGATTGCCAGGAGTCGGAGGCCGCAGGAAGGCGTCGAACACGCCTTCGTTGATCGTTCCCCAGAACTCCACGAAACGACGATACGCGGCGGCGTCGTGCGGTGAAATCGTTTCGATCGAGGCACAGGTCCGGTCAAGGTCGCGCCAGAACTCGATCGCGCCCGTGCCGTCTGCCAGCGGATAAAAGGCGAAGGGGTCCATGTCGATGTATTCGAGACCATAGCGTTCCAGTTCAAGTTCGCGTATGACCGGCGTGAGGTGGATCATGATATGCGCCGAGGAGCCGACGTCGATGCGATAGCCGCCGAACATCGTTTCGGTGCAAACGGCACCACCGACGATCGGCCTGCG
Organism: uncultured Chloroflexia bacterium; assembly: GCA_963790835.1. Taxonomy (GTDB): domain Bacteria; phylum Chloroflexota; class Chloroflexia; order Chloroflexales; family Kallotenuaceae; genus JBBSGA01. Next base: position 532,532 of record CAWBPU010000001.1, on the reverse strand, counting down.
TTCGAGTACCAGCACGTTCAGTCCTGCTTTCTGCAGATAACACGCACAGGTCAGTCCATTATGTCCACCACCGACGACGATGACATCAAAAGGCATAGGGTCATCCTTGATATAAACGAACACCGCCAATGGATTGTACTCCATTGGCGGTGTTCACACACGTGACGCGGTTTATTCCCAGGGAGCGTCGCCGTAGCGCCAGCGATAGTAGTGCTGACCGACATTGCCCATCTCCACCCGGAACGCTTCCTGGTTGCTTGGCGTGTAAGTCAGGGTGCGGCGCTCGTACAGATTGCACCAGCACGTCCTTCATCTGACCACCGACGCTGGCGCGGGTCCAGTAGGGCTCCGTGATCGGGTATCCCATCACGAAGACCCAATCCAGCGGCATACCCGTGAGGTACGACTGAAAGACGTTGGGGATGTTATGTCCCAACTCGTTGTTGTACTGTGCGTTGGTGACGTTGTAGCGTGCGAAGCGTGGCATCATCCGACACTCCACCATTCTGATCGATGGTCCTGACCACCTGTGCACCGTTGGCGGGATTCACGCGGCGATCACCATTGAGCGAGGCAACACCGGCGAAACTGGCGTAGCTATAGCGTGCGGCCTGTCCGGTCGGATCGCCCACGACTGGCGTTTGCGAAGCCATTCGCTGCACCATCGCTCCGGTGCCAACCTGCATTCGCCCACTGATCAATTCCTTTGTCAGCAAGCCGTTGGTCACAAACCACAGGTCCTGGCGGTTCGCGCCGGGGTTGGTCACCTCCATACGTGACTTATCCCAATACTGCACGGTGCGACGACCACCGGCGGATTCAGCATAGGCTTCGCTCAAGGTGTTGAAGCTTTTGGGTCCCCACATCCACGAACGGCTAATCTTGCCCTGCGCTACCGGCAGATCGGTGCGGTTCCACAGTTCCCCAAACGAACGGTCGGCCTGTGCGCCGATGGGAGTTTCGTTTGAATTCGGCGGCGGCGAACCCGCACCGCCCGCGTCGATCTCCAGATGCGCTACCCGCCCCGGCGCCACTTCGACGACAGAGGTGCGTTCCTCGCCACTTTGTCCCAACTTCACGCCGACCTTCCATGTTCCAGGCGCGAGGTTGACATCGCCAAACACACCCGAACCGTCCGATGTGACCCACTGCTCCACGCCACCCGGACCCGTCAGCCGCAGCGAAGCGTTCGGATACGCGGCAGCGTTGGCTGTCACACGACCGAGAATATAGCCGGTCTGCGGCTGAGTTTTCCAGGCGAAGGTCGGCGCGGGCGCACCGTCCGACCATAACTCCTGGCGCACACGATCCAGGAAAGCGGTGCGGTTGCCCTTCACCGGAATCGCATACGAGTACAGGCTTGTTCCGAGTAGCTTGCGGTCATCGCCGGCACGACGCATCTGGGCGATGTTGCCGTCGGGGGTATTGAGCCATGACCCGATGCCGACCCCAACCGGGCGCGAACTCGGATTTGCCTTCATCCAGTCAACCCAGTTGTTGTACCAATCGCGTGTCGTCGCATCGTCCTGCGTGAAATACGCCATCGGCAGCGCCCAGTCGATGTATCCGGCTTTCAACCAGCCCTGCCAGTCCTGCAACGTGCGTGTGTAGGGCGACGAGCCTTTCCAGTCGCCGTTGGGCGGCGACGCGCCCCACGTGATCGCCGCGACGGAGAGTTCCATCTGCGGCTTGTGCGCCAGCATGTTGAGGTAGATACGCTTGACCAGCTTCGTCACCTGATCGCGCCGCCACTGCATCCACTGGGCGTCGTCAGGGTTGGGCTTGTCGCCGCGACCCGTCGCCTGTTGGAAGCGCTGCAAGCTGACTGGGTTATAACCAAAACGAGCCGAGGGATAGCGGATATAGTCCAGGTGTAGACCATCCAGATTATAGCGTGATGCCAGATGCGTCAAGGCACCGACGACGTAATCCGCTGCCGCCGGATGGCCGGGGTCGAGGAAGTAGCCACAATCGTCGGCCGCACCACAATCACCAGCCTTGCCATCGTCGCGCATCATGAACCAGTTCTGGTTGCCGGTCTGGGGTCCGTGCGTGTACCAGACATGGTTGCGGTCGGCTTGCGGATAGCCGTCCTTCCACGACGGCAACGCGACCGCCCAGGCATGGACCTTCATGCCACGGGCATGCGCCTGTGGGATCAGGTCCGCCAACGGATCGTAGCCGCTGGCGACATCCGAGGCGATTGGCTCGACTGAATCACGGTAATAGCTATCGGCGCGTCGCCGCACCTGCACGATCAAGGTATTGGCCCCGGCTCGTTCCGCGTCCGCCAGCAGCCGTTGGGTTTGAGCGGGATTTTTGATGCCCTCGTGAAAGGCATCCACCCAGAACGCCCGTAATTGTGGCGCTGCCGCCTGTGCGGGTTGGGGAGGAACATTCCAGAGGGAAACAAGCACAGCGACGAGGATCAACATACGTATGCGCATAACGGGACTCCGTGACTAACAACTAGCGGCACTCAGCGCGTGTCGTATCTATCCCATCGGAATCATGGCCGCGCTGCGGTGACGGCGACATGCCACACGGAGCGGAGCGAGATAGATGGACGGCAGCCTACTGCCCGGTGTTTGATTGATTTGGACTGAAATCAGCATACATCATAATGGAGATACGAACCGGAAACTATCGTCTCCTCCTGATGGCACGCTGACAGTCAACCCACGCACCTGAAACCGCATTTCCCCCCTCAGTCATTATTTTGTGCTATCATCCAATAGAGTTAATCTAGGGTTATAGGAGTTCCAGCTTGACGCAATTGCTACTGATTCGCCACGGAATTAACGATATGGTCGGGCAGAAGCGGCTAGCAGGTTGGACACCTGGCGTTCACTTGAACGATGAGGGACGAGCCCAGGCCGATTCGTTGGCCGAACGACTGCGCGACGTACCGCTCACAACGATCTATTCAAGTCCACTCGAACGAACCCAGGAAACTGCTGCGCCCCTGGCACACGCCAAGAATCTACAGGTGCAAATCCGCGAAGGACTAGGCGAAGTTCATTACGGCGATTGGACTGGCAAAACGCTGGAAGAACTCTACAAGCACGAGTTGTGGCGCGTCGTCCAGACCTATCCCAGTGGCATGCGCTTTCCGGGCGGCGATTCGATGCGCGAAATGCAAGCCCGCATGGTTGGCGAGCTTGAAGCCATCGCCGCTGATCATCCACGCGAGATTGTGGCGGTCGTGTCACACGCCGATTTGATCAAGGCGGCGCTGGCGCACTACCTCGGCGTTCATTTCGATTTGTTTCAGCGCATCGCGATCAGCCCATGTTCGGTGAGCGTGCTCCAGCTCACCCGGTTTGGACCGATGGTGCATCGCCTCAACGATGACGGACCACTCAAGCTCGAACCAGAAAAAGAAGAGCCGCCGAAAGAAGAAGCGAAGGCGCAGGAAGAAACATCAGCAGAAGTTGGCGAAACCGAACAGCTAAGCGCTCGGCTTTCGTCCCGAACACACATATAGAGGTTTTATGCCGGAGTTTACGCACGATCTCGATCCCGTCGATCGGATCACGGTTGGCACCGTAGGCCAGCCCGGACAACGCACATTTTATCTGCAAGCACGACGCGGGCGGCAATTACTTTCGATGATCCTGGAAAAGGATCAGGTCAGCGCCCTCGCAACCGCGCTCGAACAGCTTCTGGAAAATCTCGCGGAAAAGAATCCGTTGCTGAATACGTCCGAAGATATCATTTCGATCACGAACATGGAGCTTGAGCAGCCGCTGGAGGAAGCCTTCAGGATCGGTCAACTTGGCCTGGGCTACGACGAAGGCCAGGATACACTCGTGATCATCGCGCAGGAAATCGGTCAAACTGAAGGCGACGACCTCGAAACCGTACGTTTCACCTTCAGCCGCGAACAAGGCCGCAGTCTCGCACAACGATCGTCTGAAACCGTCGCACAGGGGCGACCGCGCTGTCCGCAATGTGGCGAACCTATCAATCCCGAAGGCCATTTCTGTATCAAGAAGAATGGTCATCGGACGGCCTAGCAACGTACCGACAGGTGATACCGCCGGTATCGCCTGTCCATACACGGTTCAATAATGGACGAGCGCCCTACTGAGGACACAGAGCCGGCGGTATCAGTCGAACGAGTGCTAACGTTACTTGCGGATGGAGCACTCGAACTCGAAGGGTTGATGCCTGATTCGAGCAACTATACGTTTCTCGTGCGCGTCAGCGATGGCGACCTGGACGGACTGGGCATCTATAAGCCACGTCGCGGCGAGCGCCCGCTGTGGGATTTTCCACGGGGCACGCTCTGCCAGCGCGAAGCCGCCGCCTTCCTGATTAGTTCGACGCTAGGTTGGAACATCATCCCGCCGACTGTGTTGCGTGACGCCGAACCACATGGTTTTGGCTCGGTCCAACTGTACATCGACGCCGATCCCGATATCCATTATTTCTCGATGCGTGGCACGAACGATGACATATTCAAACGCATCGCAGCCTTCGATATTCTGGTGAATAACGCTGACCGCAAAGGTGGACATGTGCTACAAAGCGGCGACGGACGCGTATGGGCCATCGACCACGGTATCACGTTCCATGTCGAGCCAAAGCTGCGTACGGTGATCTGGGAATACGCCGGACAGGCGATCCCGACAGAACTGGTCGAGGACATTCGGGCACTTAGCGAACGGCTCGAAACGGAAGATGATTCATTGTCTATCGCACTTGCCGCGTTGCTCGATCCGCAGGAGATCGACGCGCTCAAGCGTCGCGCCGCACGCATGCTACGCCGTCCCCAATACCCTAGTCCCGGCGGCTATCGCTCGACGCCCTGGCCTCCGATCTAGGTGCTGGATACCGACCACATATGGCCGGGAACAACAAAGGGGAGCAACACTCGTGTTGCTCCCCTTTGTTGCGATTCGCCTTATTCCAGGTAGTCGCGCAGTTTCTTGCCGCCAATCTTGGGGTGCTTCAACTTACGCAGGGCCTTGACCTCGATTTGCCGGATGCGTTCGCGGGTGACATCGAAGATGCGTCCCACATCTTCGAGCGTGTTGACGCGTCCATTTTCGAGGACGAAATCCGACCCGCGTTGCTTGCTAGGATTCGCCAATAGCATCTGGCGTTCGCTATCGTTGAGTTGAAGCCCGTAGCGCAGTTTGATCACCAGACGCTCACGTTCGCTCAACTGGTGTAGCACTTGCTCGACCGCTTCACGGCGCATCTGATTGGTTGCGGCATCGGATGGCGCTTCGATCTTGGAATCCTCGATGAAATCGCCCAGATTCGAGTCATCCTCCTGGCCCACTGGCGTGTTCAGCGACACGGGTTCGAGCGCGGCCTTCCGGATATCGCGTACCTTGTTCGCCGCACGCTCGATCACCTGCCGCAGCAACGGATCGTAATGCCGGTGCGATTGAACGAGCGCCACCGGATTCGTTTGAAGCTGAATGCGTACGTCCTCGCCCAGAATCTCCGGGATATGACATTCCAGCGCGATCTCCTGCGCATCGGGCGTACGGCGGAGATTGCGTTTGAGTTCATCGCGGGTCAGAATCAAGCGCTGGGTGATAGGATTCTCCAGATCGGGGTGATCCAGGTATCCCAAGACCTTGTGTTTAGCATCGGCAAGCATCCGCGCGTAGTACGGATTGTACTCTTCACAGTCCTCTAAAATCGGTGCAGGATGCAGTTGCAGCTTCAGGCGCTGGTCTTCTGCCAGGATACTCGGAATCTTGCATTCTAACGCCAGTTCGACCATAGTCGCTTCGCGGTCAAGCTCCTGCGACAGATGCCGTTGGACCTTGGTCAAACGATTGATCGTTTCGACCATATGCACTGGAATACGAATCGTTCGCGCTTGATCGGCGATGGCGCGGGTGATAGCCTGCCTGATCCACCAGGTCGCGTAGGTCGAGAATTTGAAACCCTTGGTATAGTCAAACTTTTCGACCGCCCGTAGCAACCCCATGTTGCCTTCCTGCACCAAATCCATCAGCGATAAGCCGCGGTTCATATATTTCTTCGCGACGCTTACCACAAGTCGCAGATTAGCTTCGGTGAGATGCTTCCGCGCGTCCATGGCGAGAGCCACTTTACGTTTGAAGTCACTTGTTTCCGTTGGCGTCAGATCAGTACGCTTCGCCAGTCGCGCCTTGGCGCGCTCGCCCTGCTCGATCTGGCGTGCCAGGTTCTTTTCTTGATCGGCGGTCAGCAGCGGGTAGTGTCCGATCTCGTGCAGGTACATCCGAACGGTATCGCCGATACCGGCTTCGCTCGTTTCGCCAGAGTCGGTAAACACCGCGGTTGGAACGAACTCGATCTCCTCGAATAGATCGGCATCGTCCACACCATCGCTCACATCGGCATTGATGTCGAACTCACCTTCTTCCGCAAGCTCGTCCAGAATAGTAATATTAGCCTTGGTCAGCGCTTCGTAGATTTCCTCCAGACGGTCGACGTTGTCCTCGTTCTGAGGCACCAACTGCATGATTTCTTCTTGGGTCACCATGCCGCGTTCACGACCACGAGCAAGCAGATCGTCTAAGGAATGAATGGCCTCAGCAGCGGCGACCTCTTCGAGCGCCTGCACAGCATCGGGCCTAGATTGCCGTTCCGGCGCATCGTTAGATGTATCCACCGCTAACGAACCGATATCCTCGGCATAATCGAGCGGACGATTAGGCATATTGCTCACTCTCCTCACCAGAGGTCGTTATCTGAAATACTGTAGTCCAAACGAGGTGTATCACCCGAATTCCTCGCGCCGTGAATTAAGATCGTGGAAAACCGTGCTCCGTCGGGGTGCTGTGACAACATTGAAGTAGTCTAGTACAAGTTGAAGTTTTCGCGCAAGTTGCTTTTGGTCCTGTTCGTCTTCAACATAGCGGCTCATCTCCTTCATCTCATCCCGCCGTCGTCGGGCTAGTGTTTGACGCATCGTTTGCACGATGCTGGTGACCCGCTCCCGCACATCGAGCGCCGGTGCGACTGCCGAAATTGGCGGTGTATCCTGCCATGCCAGCAGGTGTTCAACCTGCGGACGCAACTCCTCCTCAAGGGTTTGGAGCCATGCCCCAATGTCGGTGGGACCCAGCGCTCCTTGTGTGATCCACGCATGCCATATCAGACGGTTTTCGACACGACTGAACACATCCTGAAGGTCGGTTGGGATATCGCCACGTAGTTCAGGAAAAGCGTCTAAGGCACTGGTCATCGTGCCTTCGGCACGTTCGCGCAGTTTGGGATACCGCATCAATAAGGATAACAGATAATCTTCGCGCTCGAACGGGTCAAGCGGCACGGCCGCAGACGCGGGCTTTTGCCCCCCGCGAACAGAACTTGCAAGCTGCGTCACACGGCGATTCTGGCGCGTCACATGCAACAGGCTGGATTCAACCAAACCCAACGGCATACGAAGTACATCGGCAAGGCGACTAGTATACACCGCACGGCGGGCGAAGTCCTTGATCGATACCACGACCGGCGCAAGGCTGGCAAGCGCACGCTGCTGGTGCTCGGGATTTGTGAGGTCGCGTCCGCGTGTGTGCATCACAAAGAAAAAGTCGATGATCGGCAGCGCGTTGGCGATCGCGGTGCGCCATTGTTCGGGAGCGCTCTTGATGATGTCGTCCGGGTCTTTGCCTTCAGGCAGTTGGATGATCCGCACCGCCATATCCAGGTCGACCGCCCACTCCATCGACCGCCCACGCACGACGAGTTGGGGTGTACTGGTTTGTAGGATCGAATCGACACCCTTTTCCGCCGCCCGAATTCCGGCGGCGTCTTGATCCAGCGCCAGGTAGAGATTCGCAGTCAACTTGCGTATCACCTGTACCTGATCGGCGGTCAGCGCGGTCCCCATCGGGGCGACGACGTTGGTGAAGCCAGCCTGATGCGCCGTGATCACGTCGAGGTAGCCTTCGACGATCACGGCGCTATCGTTGGCGCGAATCCCCTCGCGTGCCTGATGCAAGCCGAAGAGCAGACTCGATTTATGGAAGATTGCGGTTTCGGGCGTGTTCATGTACTTGGCGTGATCATCGCCAAGCGCTCGCCCACCGAAGCCCACCACATGCCCCTTCGTATCACGGATCGGGAACATCACGCGGTTGCGAAAGCGGTCGTAGTAGCCGCCCTGGTCGCGCTTGATCATCAAACCAGCTTGCTCGATCTCCTCTGGTTGGTGGTTCTTCTGGTTGGTGAGGTAGCGTAGCAGATCGCCCCAATCCTCAGGAGCATACCCAAGCTGCCAGGTTTCGAGCGCTGCATCCGACAACCCGCGCTTGGCGACGTACTCGCGTCCCGGCACCCCCTTGGTGGTGTTTCGCAGCAGGTGGTTCCAGTAGACTGCCGCATCCTCGTTGATCTGTCGAAGTTTGGCTTCGAGCGCGCTTTCCTGTTCGCGGGCTTCCCGCGATGTCTCGTCACGTTCAGGGAGTTGCACCCCCGCTCGTCCGGCAAGCTGTTCCAGAGCATCGCCAAAGGCGAGCCCTTCCTTCTCCATCACATAGGTGAAGGCATCGCCAGCCTTATGGCACGAGAAGCAATAGTAGCTTTGCGAGTGTGGAAACACATAGAATGCGGGCGTGCGGGCATTGGGATGGAAGGGACAGAAGCCGGTAAAGTTGCGTCCGGCTTTACGCAACTGTACACCGCTCGACCCGATCAGATCGACGATATCCAGACGCTGCTTGATTTCTTCTGTCACATTCATCGAGATGCCGTTCGAGCCATGCGGCTCTTATAGGTTAGCGGGCTGATGATAGCGTACGAGTGTTTGTCCCTATGCACTCCAGATGCGCGGCACATAGATCGCGTTGAATATCTTCAAGGCATAGCGGTCGGTCATGCCAGCAATGAAATCAATGATCGCCCGTACAGGTTCATCTCCGCGTTCTGCGCTTATCGCCCGCAGATCGGCGGGAACTTCTTCAGGTCGAGCGGTGAAATGCTCGAAAAGTCGTTCGACGATGAAACTCACACGGCATCTTCGTTGTTGACCGGGGCCACAAGATAGACATCGCTAAACATGAACTCGCGGAGCGCGTTCGTCGCGTCGAGCACCGCTGCGCTCATACCGATCGTCGCATCGGCAGGGCGTTCGGTTTCCCCGGTCGCCCACCAGTTGTTGTCGATCAGATCGCAGACCATCGTGTTGATGCGTTCCGCGTTACTCGCTCCCAGCACACCGACGACTTCGGCGGGTAAATGTTCGATTTGCAGGATGCCTGCCCGCAGCGCGTCGTCGATGTCATGGTTGATATAGGCAACGCTATCGGCAACCTTGATGATCTGCCCTTCCAGTGTCGACGCCGTACCCCAGGCGGTCGCTTCGATGTCTTTACGTACTTTGGAATGGTAGGCAATCCCTTCGCGCACGGCAGCCGTCAGGTTGAGACCAGCACCGTTGCGTTCGAGTACCTCCACGACACGCAGGCTCTGGTCGTTGTGGCGAAACGCCTGACCAGTGCACGCGAAAGCGCGGCTTCACCAGCATGTCCGAAAGGCGTATGCCCCAGGTCGTGGCCTAATCCAATCGATTCGACCAGGTCTTCGTTCAAGCGCAAAGCGCGTGCAACCGTGCGGGCGATCTGCGTCACTTCGAGCGTGTGCGTCAATCGCGTTCGATAATGATCGCCTTCGGGTGCGATAAAGACCTGTGTTTTGTGTTTCAGACGGCGAAACGCCTTGGTATGGAGAATACGGTCACGGTCACGCTGGAAACGTGTCCGCGCACCAGACTCTTCTTCGTCGCGTTCACGGGTTGCATCGGCGCTTTGAGCCGCCAACGGAGAGAGCCAGGCTTGTTCGTGTGCTTCAAGTCGTGCGCGAACAGATTGGTGCGGCAAGTGTGTCGACATGCATCTCCCCCAACCTAACAGCCATCAGAATCGCCCTTTGTCCCAGGAATAGCGCATGATCGACTCCTACGAGACAAATAATCCAATCCTTCATGTATGTATTTCGTCGTTCCAAGTTTTGGGGGTTCATCCACCGCTGGACGCTGCTTTGGGAGCATCAATCTGTGTGGCAACACCGTCAGGTGAGGGTATTGTACCTATTGTACCCGAACGGTGCAAGGCGATCACAAGCGCGCCGATGATATCGAACACGAGCGTACTGCGGAAGTACAGTGCATGCCGCGACGAGTTCGCCGCCGCTTCCCCCAGCACGAGGTATTCAACACGCCCACCAGCAAAGATGGCGAAGAAATACAGGCAGAAGCAAACGAATGCAGCCCACCAGCGCTCTCGCGGTCGGGCGACAAGCCAGCCTACGAACGTCGCAAACGGCGTGGCGAATACCACCCAGATCAGTCCATTGAACACACGCGACTCACGAGAATCGCCGATAGTCCACAGGTTGTAGGCAGCCCAGGCCGCGCCAATGGCGGCGGCACCGCCGATGATCAACAGCGTTCGAATGTCCCAGCGTCGTTTCGTCACCCTTGCTCCATCACAGCAGCATACTGCATCGGTATAAGCTAGCTTTCCCAGAACGGACGCACGTAGCCACGCGCCACCAGTTCCTCGCGCATCTCAAGCATCGCCGTATAGGTCGGCAGCAAGTATACGACAGCATCATCCGCACCCACGATCAGCGCACGATCGAGCGCCTTGGGCAGTTCGGGCAGCACCTCGATGCGATCGGGCTCCACACCTGCATACTTCAGCCGCACCGCCATATCCCAGGCGCGTGTGCCACTGACAACAGCATGTGCCACACGTCCCGCCAATCGTTCCCAATCGGCATCCCACAGCCACGACACATCTGTACCATCAGCGATCTTATCGTTGATGACGATCAGCAGGTGCAGCAGGGGTGCATCGGCGGCGGCTTCATCGCCCGTGATCATACGCACGGTTTCGCTGGCACCGATCGGGTTCTTGATCAATGCCATCAGGACATCGCGGTTGGCGGCGCGAAAACGTTCGATGCGCCCGAACGCCGCGGAAAAATCCTGGAGAGCTGTCGTAATCTGTTGTGGCGTCGCTTCAAGTTCGAGCGCAGCCGACGTTGCAGCCAGGGCGTTGACCGCGTTGTACAACCCCGGAATCGGTAAATGTACCTCGAACGACGTGTCGCTGGTAGCGATTTCGAGCGTCGATGCACTCGTCGCGTCGAGGTCGAGTCGCGTCAAGCGCACATGCGGTTCGGGACGAGCCAGGCCACAATTCGGACACTGATAGTGACCAATATGTCCGTAGAAGTTGGGAGCGTAATCGAGCGGCGCGCCACAGCGGCGACAAAACGCTGAATCGGCGACGTGGCGGGCGGCTCCCACACCATGCCGCAAGTCTTCCAGGCCGTAATACACCACACGGCACGTCAGGCCCTCGCCCAGCCCCGCTACCGCTGGATCGTCGGCATTCAGCACGACCACCGAGCTAGCGGGCAATGTCGCGAGCGCAACGCGCCAGCGCTGTGTGATCGTATCGACTTCGCCATAGCGGTCGAGTTGATCGCGAAATAGGTTAAGCACCAAAATCACACGTGGCCGCGTTTCGATGATCACCTGCGGCACATGGGCTTCGTCGGTTTCGAAAATGGCGACATCGGCTTCCGGTCGTCCCCACATATCGGAACCAGCCACAGCGGTAGCGGTCAGGCCACTGAGCAGGTTGGCACCAGCACGATTATGCAGCACCTTCCACCCTACAGTTTCTATCATGGAAGCGAGCATACGTGCGGTCGTGGTCTTACCATTGGTGCCGGTCACGACGATCACACCATGCGGCAAGGCCGCCGTGAGATCACGCAAAAAGCCCGACGAAATACGTCGGGCAACGACACCAGGAATAGTCGTACCACCGCCTACATTGAGGCGACGACTGAGGTATTGTGCGGCTTTACCGGCAAAGGCAGCGACGGCATGGCGCAGAGGAATTCGTTTTGGCATCGGGCCAGCATTATACCAGACCCAGGGCATCTGCTACGCCGCAGCGCCTTCGCCCTCAGGCACGGCAGCTTGTGCAGCATGCTTCACCTCAGCGCCAATGTCGATCCATTCCTCAACGGTCGTCGGCTTCTGCGAACGATAGCCCAGGTATTTCTGCACAGCACTCCAGGTGGCACCCCCGACGGTTTCGCCATAGCGTGCGAAGAAGCGACGTTCGGCTTCCTCGGGCGTGCGCGGAGCACCGTTGCGCGCTTCCTCAGCGGGAAACGTCGTCACGTTGGCAGGAGGTGAGGAGTATGGAGCTTCCGCGGGCTCGGATGCTTCAGTCGGCACCTGGTCGGGGAACAGTGTGGCGAGCGTCGCTGGATATTCCTGGTTGAGTTGCAGATGTCGGTGGCGCGGTGGCTTGATGATCGGTGTTACGGTGCGGCGCTGTCCGGTGCGTTCGACCAGCAAGATCGCGTCAGCTTCGTAGGTGATGTTTTCGTCTGCGAGCACACGTAGTCCGGCGTCGGCGAGAGCGCTGCCCGACGACTGATATTTCTTTGCCAGATGTCCGATGATCAGCACATGGAATCCCGCATGCTTCAGCTCGCTCAGACCGGTATAGATCGCCTGCATGTTGCGATTCACCGACGCATGCTCATCGTAGGACAGCGAGGTCTTGCGGTCGGTTTCAGCACCCGCACGTTGTTGTGCGTGGGAACGCATGGCCTGGATGACTTTCGAGATACTATCGAGCAGTACCGTGTCGCCCGGTCGTCCAACGCGGCGAATCTCACGCATGGCGTCAAGCAACTGGCGCAGCGACAGGGTTTGCACGGCACGGATATCGGTGTGAACTCCGGGCTTGCCGAGCAAGCTTTGTGATGCACCTTCGGTATCTAACACCCAGATCGTACCGGATCGTCGTGCGCTAGCGGCGAGATGTGATTTACCTGCACCGGCCTGCCCCGTGATAATGAACATCGTGCCAGCAGACAACTGGTCAAGGCGCTGAAACATCGGAACTACTCCTTGTCATATGTACGAACTCTTGTGCTAATACCGTTCGTAGTATAGCACGCATGTTTTACAGTGTCTAGCCGTTAATTTGGCCTCCCACGAGCGACGAGCGACCAACACACAAGGGGCGTACAAACAACAGGAGGGGACGAATACCACGATGGATATTCGCCCCCTCCTACTCTCGAAACGTGGTCTACTGCTGGATTGCTAGCGCCATTGGAGGCGTTGCTGACGCCCAGCGTGGAGGCCACTCGCCAGCAAGTGAATCGCCCATAGCACCAGCAGCACACTCACAGCCGCACTCGCCAGCATGATACGATCCGACTGGTTCAGGAAACGTGCGACCCAGTACGGACTACACAGCACGCCGAACAGCAGGAGTGATGTCGCGAAGCCAGACAGCAGCATTGGCAGCAAGGCAATCTGAAGCGCATAATGGCGCGTGGAAACGAACGTGTATAACAGCCCAAAACTGATGCCCGCCAGCAGAACTGCCTGTAGGATCGTTTCGGCGAGGCCGCCCTGCGGCAGCCTCGGATGCGAGAACAGTACAATACGAGAACGCGCCAGGAATGCTTCGACAATCAAGAAGAACAGCACGAAGCAGATGAAGAAGCCCCACGCGGTCGCATAGTGTTGGACCCACCAGCGATGACGCAAACCGTACAATACGAACAGCACTGGAATCGCCAGCAGCACGCCACCGCCAACAACCGTCCAGAACGGCACATCAAATAATGCCCCAACACGTATGATGTTGCCAGGAACAATTGGTTTGTTGGCGAACAAACGCGCCCACAGCGGTTGGGATAGCGTGGAAATGCTTCCGGCGAGCAGGAGCAGCAACGGCCTGATGCTGCGATCCACCCAGAGCAGGTAGGCCGCTACCGCGTAGGCAGCGAGGCTAAGGAATACAAGTAGCGGCACCACGGCGTTACACTCCTTCAAAAATCGACGAACGACTGACGCGCCCAACGCACGCCTGCGACCCGCAAGGTATACCGATAGCATCTGCTATCGGTATACCTCGTGTGATACTGTTCCCGTTATACAATTGTCTGTCGTTTCCAGGTAGCTTTGAGGTGCTCGACAGGTAATTCGACGAGCGATTCCCCTGCTAGACCGGAGATTCGGAACTCAGCTTGCTCGATGACGCTGCCAATTCTACCAAATGGCACACCATCAAGAGCCCGCTCGAACGCGGGAGCATCTTCAAGTCGCACTTCCACAAGGAAACGCGAAGGCGATTCGCTCCACAGCAGCAGGTCGTTGGTGGCGGACTCGCCTTCCCACGGCGCACGACGTAGATCGATGTTCAGGCCGAATGTACCGCCGAAGGTCATCTCAGCCGCCGCCACCCCGAGACCGCCTTCGCTAAGGTCGTGGCAGGATTGCACCAACCCCAACACCATCGCGTGGTGGAGCGAACTAAAGGTTCGCTTGGCGCGTACGAGGTCGACACGCGGCACATTCCCACCCGTCATGCCGTCGAGCAGACCCAGATGTGACCCGCCTAGCTCGTCGCGGGTCGCGCCAACCAGAAACAGGTGGTTACCAACTGCTTTCAGTTCAGCGGTCGTGATTGCCGCGAACGACGGCACGATCGCCATCGCGCTGATCAGCAGCGTCGGCGGAATCGGCACTCGTTCGCCATCGACATCACGGTACTCATTGTTGAGCGAATCCTTGCCGGAGATAAACGGTATATTCCAGGCCACGGCTGCATCATGGCATCCAGCCGCCGCCCGCACCAGTCCCGCCAGACGATCAGGCTTGCGCGGATCGCCCCAGCAGAAGTTATCCAGCAGAGAGGTACGGGCGGGATCGCCGCCGACGGCGACGACGTTACGCAGCGCTTCATCACACACCGCTAATGCCATCCAGTAGGGGTCGATCAGTCCGAACCAGGGGTTGATCCCACAGCCAATGGCGATAGATTCCTCGTGGTCGTGACGTGGATGCAGCACCGCCGCATCGGTCGGAGCATCGCCATGGCGTCCATGCAAGGGGCCCTGAATCGTGCGTCCCTGAACCAGATGGTCGTAGGTTCGTACAATCGGCTCCTTGGAAGCGATGTTGGGATGACTCAGCAGCGCCAGCAGCGTTTCCTGCGCTTCGCGCTGTAGGACTTGCGCTTTGGCAGGTGCCGGTGGCGACCAGGCGGCTTCCATGATGCGCTGAGGACGTCCGTCGTGCAGGAACGCCATTTCGAGCCGCACCAGTTGCTCACCCTTGAATGCCACCGTCAGAAAATGATCCGACGTGAACTCGCCGATCACGGTCGCATCGACATCTTCGGCAGCGCATAGGCTCAGAAAGTCTTGCAGGCTCGTGGGCGGCACCGCCAGCACCATCCGTTCCTGTGCTTCCGACAACCAGATTTCCCAGGGTTGGAGGCCGGGGTATTTCGTTGGCACCGAACCGAGTTCGACCGTCACACCTGTTTGCTCGCCCATTTCGCCGACTGCCGACGACAAACCACCGGCACCACAATCGGTGATCGCTCGAAAGAGACCACGATCGCGGGCTTGCAGCAGTACGTCGATCACCTGCTTCTCCGTTATCGGATCGCCAATCTGCACGGCAGCGCCGACGATTTCAGCAGTGTCATGGGTTAATTCCACCGATGAGAACGTCGCGCCATGGATGCCGTCGCGGCCAGTCTTACCGCCGACCACCACCACCGCGTCCCCAGGCATGACACCTTGACGGTGGGCACTTCGAGGCGCAAGGCCGACCGTGCCAGCGAAAACCAACGGGTTGCGGGTATACCCAGGATCGTAGAGCACCGACCCCGCGACGGTCGGCACGCCAAGTTTATTGCCGTAATCGCGCACACCCGCGACGACGCCCTCCGCGATACGAGCGGGATGCAATACCGAAGCGGGCAACGAGGCGGGATCCTCGTCGGCTGGCCCAAAGCACAATACATCGAGATTCGCGATGGGTTGGCTGGACACACCCAGCACGTCGCGCACGACGCCGCCAATGCCCGTGTTCGCGCCACCGAAGGGTTCGAGCGCCGACGGATGATTATGAGTTTCGACCTTCATGGACAGCGCATCATCGTCGCCAAACGCGACAATACCAGCGTTATCGACAAACGCCGACAACAGCCAGGGCTGCCGCACATGGTCAGTCGCGGCGACCAGATAGGTTTTGAGCAAGTTATCGATCTCGACCGATCCGGTGTTGAGTTCAGCTAGTTTGGGGTAGTCGGCTGCGGCAATGCCATCGTCGCTAGGCGTGGCCCGATATTCGACCCGGGCTTTGAACGTTTTGTGCGAGCAATGCTCCGACCAGGTTTGCGCGACGGTTTCAAGTTCGCCATCGGTCGGTTCGCGTTCCGCACGGCGAAAATAAGCCTGAATCGTCCGCATCTCGTCCAGATCGAGGGCCAACACGCCCGTGCGACTGATTTCGAGCAGCGCAGCATCGTCGGCGTCGTTGAGCGCAACCCGGCTGATCGTGGGCGTGGTCTGGGCGGGTAGTTCGAGCAACCGCTCGTAGAATTCGCTTGCGGCCACGACATCGTTCGGGCGTGACACCAACACTGCTTCGACCAGATCGTTCGCCAGGACGCGATCCGCCAGCAGTTCGGCGGCACTACGGTCTAGTGCGCCCGACACGACAACGCGCTGCACCGTGCGTGCTCCGGTAATACCGGCAATACCCGCATGTTCAGCACCGACGCGAATACTATCGCCTTCGTTATCGGTCACGCCTGGGCGGTACGCGACATCGATAGCCCAACCATCAGCTTGGCCTGAATCCTGCCCCATTCCACCGGCGAGCGGCACAACCGTTGCCGTAGTAATGACAGGATCGACGAGCAATTCGTCGGCGAGGCGTGCCAGTGCCGTGTCATCAAGGGTTCCACCGATCAGATAACGACGTTCTTCGGCGACACCTTCGACCACGATGTGAAGGTTCTGAGCCGCAACGCGCAGGGGATGATCGGTATGCGACTGTTCATTACGAGGCCGGACGATCACGAGGTATGCGGACATTAAGCATCCTTTTCCGGGGGTCACATTGCGAGCGCGATTGTATCTGAGGGGCTATGTGCCTGTCAATATTCGCGCTACGCTCAGGCCAATCCCAAGCGCAACGATGCCACCCACGATAGAAGCGATGGTATTCACCGCATCATTGTTTAACCAGGGCCAACCGCGCTTAAACACGGTTGACGTGCCACAGCCATGCACGGTGCGTTCCGTTTCGGCTTCACAGCGCGAACACCAGCGAATCGCCTGCACGGTCGCCCCCAGCAGGCTATCGGTAGCGACACCCAGCATGCCGCCCACAACGGCGGCGAGCAGGATGAACGTCGCGCCAGTATCAAAGAGCCATCCCAACACGACGGCAGCAACCCCGATCACGAACGAGCCAACGAGCGCCGCCGACGAGCCAAGAGACGTGACGCCACCCGACGTTCCCGCCTGAACCGGACGCCCGTTGGTGATCAGTCGTGGTTGCGTTGCGCTCAATACGCCGATCTCGGTCGCCCAGGTATCGCCGTTGACCGTCGCCAGAACGCCAACAGCCGCGTACCACAATGCCGGATGAGGCCACAAGCCATAGACCAGCGCCAGCAGCGTCACCACGCCACCATTTGCCGCCACCTGGCCCCAGTCGCGCTGGTCGGATTTCTCCCAGTTGTTGGCGGCGAACTGTGACTTGCGCTGTCGTCCCAGCCGCGATAAGGCAGATGAGGTAACGAAAAAGACAATCACCAGAATACCCCATTCCCAGCCACCGATTCCGGCTGTGGCTGTACCAACCACGGTAGCGGCCACCCAGCCGTCGCGGGTCAGCGAGCCACGCCAGTAGCCCAACCCGCCGACAACGAAGGCGAAACAGAAACTGAGCGTGAGGCGCACAAGATCGATCATCCTTTTTCTCGCATTGTATCGTCGCGATCTGAAAATCTGTCCGTCATCATGCTCGGGTGGGCCGCCCAGTCTGGCATAAAGTTTGCTTTACGCAAGCCTTTACGTCGGTAGACAACAGCAGAAAATTAACGGTAAAGGAAGAATCATTCATGAATGCACGAATGTTTGCGATCATCGTCGGTATTGTATACATCCTCGTCGGTCTGCTTGGCTTTATCACACCTAATGGCACAATGATTATGAACCAGGGTGGCACGAACGCAGATTGGCCTCGTCTGTTGGGTTTATTTCCGATCAACCTTCTCCATACCATCGTTCATCTCGCCATTGGCATCTGGGGAATCGCCGCCTACCGTTCTCTGAGCGCTTCCATCGTATATGCTCGTGGACTTGCGATCCTGTATGGCTTGCTGGCAATCATGGGCCTGATTCCTGGTCTCAACACGGTTTTCGGACTCATCCCAATCTTTGGGCATGACGTGTGGCTTCACGCCGCTGACCGCCCTGATCGCGGCATATGTTGGTTGGATGATACATGGTAGTCGAGCCAATGCAGTCGAAACGGTCGATGCTTCACGTCACGTTCGGTAAGTGACACAGCAGCACCTCCTGGATGATTATCCAGGAGGTGTCAGTTTATTTGGCTACGACGAGATGTTCAACGGTATCAAGTGCGGTTTCAAGCTCACGCCCCAGCCGTTGCTCGATGATGCGTTGTGGAACCAGGCGCAGCAGCATACCAAATGTATCGCCGGGGTTGATTGACAGGCGGTTCGTGACTTCGCACGACGTATCGCGTGGCTGAACAGTCCAGCGTGCGTCGGTTTCGAACGGGCGCACTGCCACGAAGCGCATACCATCGGGCGTTGTGCGTGCTTCGCCCGAAATATGCTGCGTTCCCAGGCGTGATGCCCGAAACGTTACAGTTACTCGCGCCCTTCCGTCGTTGCTCGGTCCTACGTCGACCTGATCGGCCCAGGGGAGCAACTGCTGGATGTGTTCGATATCTGCAAGCACCGCTTTCACTGCATCGGCAGTTGCCGCGATCACTCGTCGTCGTTCGACTACGATCATGTATTCTCCTTCAACCATCTGCACACGAGCAGCGGGAATCGTATCATTTTTCGGCGGTGTGAATCGCGACAGCACCCAACCCAAGGAGTCGGTAGCGCGGATTCCGCCATCCTGCCTCTCGCAACATCTTACATAGTTGATCAGGAGCAGGGAAATGCTCCGCCGATTGTGGCAGATAGGCGTAGGCATCATACTGTCCAGTCAGAAAACCTGCGACTCGCGGTACGATCGTATGAAAGTAGATACGATGACCCAACACCAGCAATGCCCAACGCGGTCGGGCGACTTCCAGGCAAACCATACGCATACCAGGGCGCACGACACGCCGCAACTCGCGCAAGGCTTGGGGCAGGTCGCCGACGTTCCGCATCGCGAAGCCGGTGGTAATGGCATCGAACGTATCGTCATCGAAGGGCAGGCGCAGGGCGTCGCCGCCGACGAAGCCACCGTCGCCCAGCACAGCGCCGTAGTGTTCCTGACCTTTCCGCATCATGGCACGCGAAAAATCGGCTCCCACTACCAGCGCGTTGGGGCGTTCGCGGCGAACGATGGCAAGAAAATCGCCCGTTCCCGTGCCGACGTCCAGCACGCGTACATCGCTCCGTGATATATCAACAGGCGCGAGGACATCGCGGGTCGCCGCACGTCGCCAGCCGTTGTCCAGGCCGAATGTCATGATCCGATTGATCCGGTCGTACCCAGCGGCGATACTGTCGAACATATCGCGCACGTACACCGGTTTGTCTTCGGGCGACGGCAATACTGAGGTACGGAGCATACGCAAAAACATGGGGATCATGCGTGGCGACCGCACCTAACGACATGCGTTTGCATCATCCTTTGCGCTCCTGAGTCTGGTAAACCATCACGTGCCGGTTAGGCTTGTGATCAGACTGCTGCGACGACGGCCTTGGCTCACGTGCCCAGCCCACGGCTTCGTTCGGGCGGCGCATGTCAACTTGTTCGGCACGCGATACGCTTTCGTTCCATTGCTCGAGCAGATCACGCCATTCGTCGCGTAATTCTTCGCGTCGTGCAGCGTAATACACATGGTCCGCACCGTATTCATCGCGATACACCAGATCGACCTGCGAGCGCATCGGGCGCAAGTAGCCGATGTTGCCCCACCAACGCACCTGTCGATCGTCAAGGGGGGTGTCGAGCTTGTTCATGCGCGCGGCGTATTCGCGCACCGACCCTTCCTTAAGTTCTTCAACGCGCCAGGGAGCGCTTACATCGCCCGTCCGCAGATCGCGGAAGGCGATGCGGCGCACGCCATCGTCGCCATACTCGTCCGAAACCACCTCGATGCCAGTGCGCGGACGGGCGACTGTGATGATCCGCAGCCATTTCTCGTTGATTTGTTCGCGAGCGACCTCGCTAAATTCCTGCTCGGGAGCGTTGCCCGAACGCATCGCAAGATCGAAGCGTGGTGTGCCATCGGACGCACGATAGATCTGCCGCACAGCACCGTTACCATGCCAGCGTGTGCGGCGCTCGCCGAACGCCTCCTCGGTCCGCTCAGGGACCGCGATTGATGGCTCGTCAAACGTAACATCTTCCGGCAGCGTCTCGATGGACTGATCTTCTGTCGTGCCTGCCGGTCTAACCCCTTCCAGCAGCACCTGCCATGCTTCGTTCAGGCCCCAATCGCTGACACCGAAGAACACATGGTCGATCACGCCATTAGCGTCGCGATGAACCAGATCATATTTCGTGCGATTGCCTTGCCGATACGTGCGCCACAGGCCTAGCCGCCCGACCCACTTGATTTGCGCTTCGAGGTCCACACGTCCGTCGCGCAGGTCCTCGTGACGATCGATTGCGTACGCCCACAGTCCTTGAGCGCGTTCCCGCACCACACCGGGCGTCGTGCGCAGATCGCGTATTTCATATAACCACTCACCGTTACGGCGCTCGGTGTCTACGATTTCCACGCCCGAACGGGGAACCGGCAACTCCTGACCGTTATCAAGCGGCGAGGTTGCGCCTTCCGCCAGAGCACGACGAGCGAGTTGCAGAATTTCACCACGGTTCGCGCGTACAGTTTCGCTATCGCGTCGCACATACATCACGCCTTCATGCGTGACATAGGGCGGCAGTTGCGGAGCGCGGACCTCGATACGCAGCACGTCGCCGTTTTCGTAGCGCATCAGTTCAAATGACAGCGAAGGCGCCGGATCAAGTCCATCCATGACAGCAACACGCAACTGCTCGGATACCTGGTCGGGCTGTACGACACCTTCGATCGTCCCGTTTTCAGTATTGGTAGCACCAAGCACCAGAGTACCGCCGCCAGTGTTTGCCAGCGCGGCGACATCATGTAGCAACACGTTATTTGCGGTGCCCGTTGGACGCAAGATATTACGCTCGGATGGAACACCGAAGCGTAACTGGTCGATCTCCCACTCCTTCTGGTAGCGTTTGGGCACGCGCACATCGTCGAAACGGTCGCTCCGAAACAGGTCGCGCAACTGGCTAAATGACGGCTGTTCGAGCGCGGCTTCGAAATAGCGGTCGCCAATGCCATGACGATGTGCCGCGTCGCTGCCGCTTGGCGCCCGACGCACACGGTGAGCATCCGAACCCTGCACACAAAACATGCGACGCTCGTAATGCTCGGTTCTTCCGTTGAAGAAGCCAGGGCTAGTGAAGGTGCCATGATCGGTGTAGTAGTTAACAAACTCCAGAGCAGTCAATTGGGCATGCTGGGTTGCGGCGACACGTGACTGTCCACTCATGCCCATGCGGAGCGATTCGCAGATCACGCCAGTTGGAGCGTTCACATGCGCCGCGATCGCCATACCTCCAGCCTTCCCAATGATCTCGTAGGCCTGGGTGATATGTGCGGTGTCCGGGATACTGGTCACGCCGCCTTTGATCTTGTCGGCGGGAACCCCAAGCTGAAGCAGGGTCGCTTCGATCAAACTGATCGGCGTTTCGGGAGGGAATATACCCAGAATGTGTGAGCCAAAATGGGAAGTGAACTCAAAACCAGGCAACACCATAATCCCTTTAAGGAGGCGCTGGTATTCTTCTAGCTCTTCGTTATCTGTTGGCGTGGCGCGGCCCGTGCGTGCTAGCTGTTCGAGGAAATCGACCTCGCGGCGCATACGTTCGTATCCGGCGACCGAATTGTGATCGGTAAAGGCGATTATTTCAAGATTGTGTAATTCCGCTTCGCGTAAAATCTCAAGAAATGTTGCATTGGGTTCGGCGTAGTCTTCGGATGCTGGTGTATGTATATGTAGATCAATGCGAGTCCATTTCTTACCGTTCGGACCTGAAACCATCATAATATTTTTTCCTTGACATTTGAAATAGCGTTTTTTTGACGCACACCTTAATTTCAATTAATGGAGGTGAGCGCGGTATCTGAAACGACTTTTAATTTCGCCGGGTATCGTCCGCGTTTTAGTCCTCCCCTTATCTTTCCGTTATGATACTCGAAAGCGTAGCGAGCGGCAACGATTATGATCGGTTTTTCGTTGACAGCCCCAGGACAGCATGGTATAGTATCCAGGCCGTTGAAAGCGGCGTATTTGGAGCGCCTGAGCCTGAGTAGCTCAGTTGGTAGAGCAGCTGTTTTGTAAACAGCCGGTCGTCGGTTCGAGTCCGACCTCAGGCTCCATACAATCTGAATATACGGGCAGATACCAGAGTGGCCAAATGGGGCGGACTGTAACTCCGCTGGCTTACGCCTTCGCAGGTTCGAATCCTGCTCTGCCCACCAAGAACTCTCTAAACGGAGTCGCTGTTCGCCAATAGGACGTTAGCCCTCATAGCTCAGTGGTAGAGCACCTCTTTGGTAAAGAGGAGGTCATGGGTTCAAGTCCCATTGAGGGCTCCACAATCAAGTCACCTTTGCGAACGATCCGGCATACAAGCGGGTCGTTTTCGTTGAAGATGTGTTAGGAGGAACCATTTCATCATGGCACGTCAGAAGTTTGAACGCAACAAACCGCACGTAAACGTCGGCACCATCGGTCACGTCGACCACGGCAAGACGACCCTGACAGCGGCGATCACCAAGACCCTCTCGCTGCGCGGGAAGGCTCAATTCCTGGGCTACGCCGATATCGATAACGCACCCGAAGAGCGCGCTCGTGGTATCACGATCGCCATCCGCCACGTCGAGTACGAAACCGACCAGCGCCACTACGCCCACGTGGACTGCCCCGGACACGCCGACTACATCAAGAACATGATCACCGGTGCCGCCCAGATGGACGGCGCGATCCTGGTCGTGTCGGCTCCCGACGGCCCCATGCCCCAGACCCGTGAGCACATCCTGCTCGCCGGTCAGGTCGAAGTGCCCGCCATGGTCGTCTTCCTCAACAAAGTCGACATGCTCGACGACGAGGAACTGCTCGAACTGGTCGAACTCGAACTCCGCGAACTGCTCACCCGCTACAACTTCCCGGGCGACGAGATTCCGATCGTGCGCGGCTCAGCGCTGGCAGCACTGGAATCGACCTCGACCGACCTCAGTGACCCGGCCTATCAGCCGATCCTGGAACTGATGAACGCGGTGGACGCCTACATCCCGACGCCGGAGCGCGACGTGGACAAGCCGTTCCTGATGCCCGTCGAAGACGTGTTCGGCATCAAAGGCCGTGGCACCGTGGTGACGGGACGCATCGAGCGCGGTCGCGTGAAAGTCGGCGAGACCGTGGAAATCGTGGGCATGACCGAACGACCGACACCGACCGTGGTGACGGGCGTGGAAATGTTCAAGAAGATGCTGGACGAAGGCACAGCGGGCGATAATGTGGGTTGTTTGATCCGCGGTATCGAGCGCGAAGATGTCCAGCGCGGACAGGTGCTGGCAAAGCCCGGTTCGATCAAGCCGCACACGACGTTCCAGGCGGAAGTGTACGTGTTGAAGGCAGAAGAAGGCGGACGCCACAAGCCGTTCTTCCCAGGATATCGCCCCCAGTTCTACGTGCGAACAACGGACGTGACGGGGAACATCTCGCTGCCGGAAGGCATGGAGATGGTGATGCCGGGAGACAACGTGCAGATGGGCGTGGAACTGATCACGCCGGTGGCCGTGGAAGAAGGTCTGCGTTTCGCCATCCGTGAGGGTGGACGTACCGTGGGCGCTGGCGTCGTCACCAAGATCACGAAGTAGCCAAACCGCGTCAGAAACCAGTTCATCAGGAATCAGCTATCCGCGCGGCGGGTACCGATTCCTGGTCATCTGGTTTCTGACGTTAGGTTTTCTGATAGAGGATACTATGGCATCGAAGAAAGGGAATCGCATCGTGATCACGCTGGCATGCAACGCTTGCCGCGAGCGTACCTACACGAGCGAGAAGAATCGTCGAAATGACCAGGGGCGACTGGAACTACGCAAGTATTGTCCACGCTGCCGTAACCATCAGGTCCACCGCGAAACCAAATAGTAAAGCGTATGCAGCACGCATACCTTCGCCGGAGGAATCATAGGTGGCATTGGTGAACGAAAAACAGGAAGGCGGTCTGCAGCGTTGGCTGCGGGAAACTCGCGGCGAACTACGGAAGGTCACATGGCCTACCCGGGAAGAAGCGTTGCGATTGACGTATGTGGTGATCGGCCTTTCCATGGTTATGGGAGCAGTACTTGGTAGTGTAGACTTTGTCCTCGGCTACCTGTACGCCCTGGTTGTTCGCTAAACGGCGTAGAACCGATTAAGGACAAACCGATGACCGAACGCAATAGCCAGAGCATGACGAGCGAAGATACTGAAGAGCCTCGCTGGTACGTCATTCATACATATTCGGGATACGAGAACAAGGTGCAACAAAACCTTGAACACCGTATCGACTCGATGGAGATGAAAAACAAAATCTTCCGAGTCGTTGTTCCGACCGAAGACGAGATCGAGATCAAAAACGGCCAGCGGCGAACGGTGCATAAAAAAGTTTTTCCCGGATACGTGCTGGTGCAGATGGTATTGACCGATGATTCGTGGTATGTGGTGCGTAACACACCCGGGGTGACAGGCTTCGTTGGCCTGGGGAACCGCCCGACCCCACTCGAAGAGGTGGAAGTTCGGTCGATCCTCAAGCAAATGGAACAAGAGGCTCCCAAGGTACGTGTAAACTACCAGGTAGGGCAATCCGTCAAAATCACAGATGGTCCCTTCACAGATTTTGAAGGTCTCGTCGATGCAATTGATCAGGAAAAGGGCAAAGTGCGCGTGCTGGTATCGTTTTTTGGCCGCGAAACGCCCGTTGAACTGGATTTCTTGCAAGTTATGCGCCTTGTAGATTAAGGCAGGAGTATCGTTGTGGCAAAGAAAGTTACCGCTGTGGTGAAGCTTCAGCTTCCAGCAGGCAAAGCCAATCCGGCCCCGCCGGTCGGTCCCGCCCTGGGTGCTACGGGCATCAACATCATGGGGTTCTGTAAAGAATATAACGAGCGCACCGCTGGCAACGTAGGAATGATCATTCCAGTTGAAATCACGGTGTTCTCGGATCGTTCCTTTACATTTATTACGAAAACGCCTCCAGCAGCCGACTTGCTGCGTCGGGCGGCGCGCATCGACAAGGGCGCGGGAACGGCTGGCCGAGCAAGCGTCGGCTCGATCTCGAAAACACAACTTCGCGAGATCGCAACGACCAAGCAAAGCGACCTGAATGCGATTGACCTTGACGGTGCCGAAAAGATCATTGCCGGTACCGCACGTTCGATGGGCATCAAGATCACCGAATAACACGAGCCCATCAACGGGACGTTTTTGGTACAATAGGGCAAGGTACGGGGCAGCGCTCTGTATGTTGTTTGTGGGAGGGCGGTAGCCCGCGTCACCACGAAGGAGTTTAGGCTATGACTACTCGACATGGTAAACAATATAGCGCTGTAGCCACGAAGATCGACCGCACACAGCGCTACTCGCCGGAAGAAGCCGCGCAACTCGTCAAGGATACGTCGTTCACGAAGTTCGACGCGACGGTTGAGGCGCATCTTCGCCTGGGCATCGACCCCCGTCACGCCGACCAGCAGGTCCGCTCGACGGTTACGTTGCCGCACGGCACCGGTAAGCAAGTGCGTGTTCTGGTGTTCGCAAAAGGTGATGCCGAGCGCGTAGCGCGTGAAGCTGGCGCAGACTTCGCCGGAGGCGACGAACTGATTCAGCGCATCGCCCGCGAAGAATGGACCGATTTTGACGTTGCCATTGCTACGCCAGACATCATGGGCGATCTTGGTAAGGCTGGTCTCGGACGTATCCTGGGTCGTAAAGGCTTGATGCCGAACCCCAAGAGCGGCACTGTGGTCCAGGCTGCCGATCTTCCCCGCGTACTGTCTGAAGTACGCCGTGGTAAGGTTGAGTTTCGTAACGACAAAACAGGTTTGCTCCACGTTGTCATCGGCAAGGTTTCCTTCACGCCTGATCAGATTCGCGAAAACTTCGCGGCCTTGATGGACGCGGTGAAGGGTGCCAAGCCAAGCGGCACCAAGGGTGTGTACCTGCGGAGTGTTACGCTCACCAGCACCATGGGACCTGGCATTCCAGTTGATATCGCCGCTGCTCAGTCGATGAGCACAGGCGGAGACCAGTAGACTCTACACGATAACAACTTATATTCTCTGCCCGAGACAGCCGGTGCTCTAACGAGCTTAATGGCATGTAGCCACCTGCTTAGGCGAGACACGATTGCTTCCCCTTCGGGAAAGATGCGATTACGTGGCCTCGCTCCATCGGGCGAGGCCACATTTCTTTTTGAAGGGGGGTGAAATCATGCCAAATAAGGAAAATATCGCAGCCGTCGGGGTCCTGCGCGACAAACTATCGCGGTCGCAACTGGCTCTCGTCAGCGAATATCGCGGCCTGAGCGTCGCCGATATGAGTGCTTTGCGAGCGATCCTGCGTCCGGTCGATGCCGAGATGATCGTTGCCAAGAACACACTCACGAAGATCGCGGCAAATGAGATCGGTATCACCAGCCTGGACGAGTTCCTGGGTGGACCGATCACCTTGACACTCGCCTATGGCGATCCGGTCGCGGCAGCCAAGGCGCTCAACACCTATCTGCGTACAATCCGTACCCGGGCCACGATTCAGGTTCGCGGCGGTATCATCGCAGGGTCGCGCTTTGAAGGCACAGACCTGGAGCGCGTCGCCAGCACGCCGAGCCGTGAGCAGAGCATTGCAACGGTGTTGGGAGCTATCAACTCGCCAGCGACCCGCATTGCAAGCACACTCAACGGCGTAGCACGCAATATCGCATACATCCTCGCGCAAGTCGCCGACGGACAGGGCAAAGCTGCTGACGCAGCGTAAGCCTGATTTATTTGACGATGCGATTGCATCATATGTATAGAACACTATTGGAGGATTCTCGTGGCTTCTGAAAAAGTACAATCGATTCTGGAAAGCATTCAGGGACTGACCTTGCTCGAAGCAGCTGAGCTGTCGAAGGCAATGGAAGAAGCGTTCGGCGTATCGGCTGCCGCTCCGGTAATGATGGGCGGCGGCGTTGCCGCTGGCGATGGCGCAGCCGCTGCTGCTCCGGTCGAAGAACAGACCGAATTCGACGTGATCCTGGCGGCAATCGGCCCCAACAAGATCAACGTCATCAAGGCAGTTCGCGACCTCCTCCCCGGCCTGGGCTTGAAGGAAGCCAAGGACATGGTTGAAGCCGCTCCTAAGGCCATCAAGGAAGGCGTCAGCAAGGAAGAGGCCGAGGCGGCCAAGACCAAGCTGTCGGACGCTGGCGCGACCGCCGAAGTCAAGTAAGTTCCTATTCCTGGAAACCGAAGGAGGGGAACAGCGCATATGCGCTGTTCCCCTCTTCGGTTAAACCCTAAAATATACGGATGCTTTCATCCACATCACGGCATAAGTGCGACGCGATGTACCATGACACTCAATGGTCGTGCGTCATCGCTCGTATGATCCTTTAGAGCCGGAATCGTCGTCGAGGCTTTCAGTTCAAGCGTCAAGTTGCTGTGGCTCGGCGATATCCTCCGGTACAAAGATGTAATAGGTGCGCCACTCTGGTGCGACAGGGATGTCAAAGCGCCAACGCCCTTCGACGATAATTTCGAGCGGACCACGCAATGGAAAAGGTCCGGCCAGGTCGAGTGCCACGACGCTTCCTGGCTTCAGGGGCGCGTTCAGCGGCAGCACGATCTGACCATCGCCAAGTAGCCAGCGCATCGAGCGGCCACCCGCCGTTTCGCTCAGACCAAAGCCGTCGATATACCCCAGATCCAACCCGCCATCGCCCAGTATGAGCACAGAAAGCGCTTCCGGTCGAATATTGTCCAGCGTCCAGCGCTGCGTATCCTCGCCGGAACGTGTTTCACTCACGCTTAGTTGGTCGCGTGCGTCATCCTGTTCACCCAGCACCCGCATCAAATCACCACGCACCAGGTCAGTGCGGCGAGATGCTCCTTCTTCGAGGACTTCTAGCCCCTCTGCGGCGCGTCCCTGCGCCTTAAGCGCTAACGCAAGCGATACATTAGCATCCACGAACCCAGGATCGGCTTCCAGTGCGGCGCGTGCCTCGCGTTCTGCCTTAGCATAATCGCCGGCTCGAAACGCCCGCTCGCTCTGGTACATCGCCAGTTCACGTGGAACGCCACGAACCAGGAGAGCCGGGTAGTTGCGGTATGTGATGAACAGCATCGCCAACACCATAACCGCTATACCAGTCAGGCCAGCGCGGATCGAACGCGGACGCAGCACGAACTTAACAGGCGCGTAACCAGATACTACCGCAGCGCCGTACAAGCCCAGCACGACCCAGATCGTCAGCAGATAACGTGGCTCGACATGGAAGATCAACACTGTCACGGCAGAATAGCCGAACCACAACACCGTCAACACCTTGAATGGCCTATCAGTAGCGGGATGTAAGAAGCCGATGATGCCACCGAAACTGAATATCAGCCAGATCACGTCGCCCGCCAGGCCGATGGGCGCGGCCTCGCGTAATGGGCGGGCGAAGAACGAACGCTTCACAAAATAATCTTCGACATACTGCGCCTTGATGATATGGCGAAACGTCCCCCACATCGGTTCAAGGGGCAGCAGCGGATCCTCCCGCAAAATCGCTCGTGCCTGTGCGCTGGCATAGTCTTGACGGTCGGCCTGAGGCATCGCTCGGAGCGTGTCAATCTTCGAATCGCGAGATTCCCCATTAGCGAGGTCGAGCCAAAGGTTGATCGGACCAAGGGTATCAACGGGAATGAAATGCCGGTATTCAATCCAGTTCCGCAACGTCCACGGTGCGACAACGACGAATACCGATGAAGCCAGAATCGCGAGTGGCACGACCGCCCGCCGTGTCGCTCGCATGAGCGTCGACCATATACCGCTAGCTTTCTCCCTATACACCTTGCCCCACGCTCGCCAGACCAGCCAGGGGACGGCGAAGATGAGCGCATACAGTGCGGGGGAGCGTGTCAGGGCCGCCATACCCAGGACTAAACCGGAGAGGATCAGGTCGCGGAACCGTTCGTGATCGTCGTAGCGCACTAACAGCCACAGGTGGAGCAACCACAAGAAAAGATAGATCGGCTCGGAGAACAACGTAGCAATCAGTTCGATGAAGGGGAACCATAGCGCCCAGAACGCAGCAAACACGATACCTGTGCGGCGATTGAACAAGCGCGTACCAAGCACATAGCAGAGCGGAACCGATACAACGCCCAGCACGATGTGAAAACCCTGGATCAGTCGCACACCAAGCTCGGGACCACCTCCCAGGATGATGCCAAGACGTATAAACGCCGCAAACACCCACACGTGGAAGGGCGGGCGGATCAGCCATGCGTCATCAACATAGGCTCCTGTCACCGCCAGCCGCAAGGCCCGTCGATAGTAGTCGCCGTCGTCGGCATTGGAGAACTGAGGCCACAGTGGGTTGATACTCAGATACCACACACGGATGGCAAAGGCGATGATGATCAGCGCCGGAAGGATTAATCTACGATATCGCATCAGGGAGCAATTCGTTCTATCATATAACGACCAGACCGACCGATGACCTCGCCGTCGAACGACGAAGCGGTGGCTGTGTCATCAGTATACAATGCAAATGTCGCGGGCTGTTGGTCGGCGGCGACACGGTGCGCGATGGCTGAGTACTTCGCCAGGAAATCGTCGGGGGGCAGGTAAGCTACAATATGGTCATCCGGTCCCAGCACCTGCTTGACGAGCGCGACAACCTGGACGGCGTCCGCATCCTGGTTCGCAAGCACTTCGCGCTCACCCGCCCCAATCGATCCCGCGAGGAGCATCAGCATAAGTGAACAAGCGGCGACAGCGCCCTGTCTTGCCCGTACCGAGCGCACGAATACCGGATGATGGTAAGCACGACGCAGGGCATCCACGGCAGCGAGCGCAGCGACGGGCAGAAGCGGCAAGCAGAAACGCGGCAACATGAAACCTACGGAAATGGCGGCGATGTAGACTATACCGACCACGAGCAGCCATCGCCGGGTGCGGTCGCCATCCCTAACCCACAGTACAACGCCCGCCAGCGCTAACAGGTTCGCCGGAAACGTCAGCAGACGTAGCCCGAGCGAACGCCCGAACTCGGAGGTATCTTCGCTGCCGGAACCCAGAAACGCCCGCAGATTGCCCCACCAGTTCGCGACGAAACGCGCCGGATCGTGCAGCACCACGTCGCTCAAACCAATGCTATCGCGTGCCTCAGTCCAACGACTCCAGTCGGTATTGCCATAGACCGCGAGCCAGATGTTTTTAGCCTGTTGAGAATACAATGGTTTGCCGGTATCGACCAGGTTCACGACGATCTGCGGCAAGCTGGCTAGAACAAA
Source organism: uncultured Chloroflexia bacterium (assembly GCA_963790835.1). GTDB lineage: Bacteria > Chloroflexota > Chloroflexia > Chloroflexales > Kallotenuaceae > JBBSGA01. The sequence goes on along the minus strand of CAWBPU010000001.1, from coordinate 501,889 downwards.
ACCAGCGACCAGCAGACCACACCACGCCAACCAGCGCCGCAGGGTTGGCGGTGATGCGGCGCGACGGTCAAACCAGAGCCACACACAGCCGAGCGCAACCAGCACGATACCAGGATGTCGTATCAAGAAAGCACCTCCACAGGCCACACCTGCCGCAAAGATGCGTGCCGGACGATCACGCATGAGCAGCAACGCCAGCAGGGTTACAGCACAGGCGGCGGCAAAAGGCATGTCGGTGCCGAGGTACAGGGCATACGACGTCGTCCAGCGGTTAAATGCCACGATCAGCAGCGCGAGCAATGCTGGAATTACTCCCAGCATACTGCGAGCGAACAGGTAGGTCGCACCAAGCAGCATCGCGCCCGACACGATCGCGACGATTTGAGCGGCAAGGAATGCATTATCACCCGTCACCGAACGCAGCACCCACACGACCGCAGGGTACCCCAACTGGTAGAAGCCGTCGGCACGCCAGACACAGTTCGCAGAGCCGTCGAAGGCGCCAGCGGGACACCACCAGGCTTCTGAACGTGTTGCAAAGACCCGAAAGTCCTTTTCGACCCCCGGCAGCGATAGGACGACATGGGTACGCGCCATACGTGCCAGCAGCGCCGTCCACAGCGTGACACTGGCCAGCGCGAACATATCAACCCAGCGTGCCTTCAAGCGTGTCCGCACCTCCGCTGCCAGTGTAGGATGAGCGACAGCCTGCATGACGAGCCCTATCCCCAGAGCACCGCACACCAGCAACCAGTACGGGCGGACCGCAAAGGGCAGGATGGCGAGGCGGTACAGGAGCAGGAAGCCTAGCGCCAATACACAGGCGACACCGACCGTCCAGCGTGGGCGCCGCACGAGCGCAGCCACCAACAGCGTCGCGAAGGCACCTCCAGCGATCTGTGCGGGGTAGGGAACGATGGGCCAACCAGCGGTCATGAAGACCGCCCGCTCGACCTGTACGCCGCGCACCGTCGCGCCATCGAGCAACAGTGCATCGGTATCGAGTTGCAGGAACACGTCCTGGGGTTTGAGCAGTCCGGAATTGATAGGAAAGCTCACCTCCTGCCAGTCATTACCCGTGGCTACCGTGCCTAGCTCCGTCCGCCCGTTAAGGAGTACACGCACCTGTGGGGAAGTTTCGCCCACCGGACGCCAGCCGCGCAATCGAATGGTGATCTGCGCAGGCAGACCGATTTGAGGAAACAGGAGGACCGAAGATGCGCCGCTCCACCGATATGGCGTGGGTATACCGGTTGTGTCCGTCACCACGCCCCAACGGTTTGTTGCGTCCGCAAATCCTTGTACGTATCCGGCGTCGTTGTAGCCGATAACAAGGTCCTGTCGGACCGGCACCTGATATACCAGCACGACGAGCAAGGCCCCAAGGACGAGCCAGGGAAGAGCCCATCGGACGAGGGAAACCACGGTCGTGCCGAGCGGTTGTCGAGGTGATGCAGAGCGCAGGGATGCCACGTCACCATCCTACCATAGAAGCCCGCACGCCAGACGCACAATGGCCTCAACATCATACTGACGTTGAGGCCATCGCATCACACGGTGGTGATTTTACCGGGACACGAGCGCGCCGAGCGGTTGCATGATCACGACGCGGGTTTCCTCGCCTTCAGCGGGCAGGGATGAAGCCGTCGCGACCAGTTTTTCCTGCGGTACCCACTCCTTGAGGCCAAGTTCATGTGCCAGGCGATCAAGTTGTGCCGCATCTTCGTACAACGGCACGACAACGCGCGGCTCGATCTGACTGATCACTTCGGTCAACTCGGCGGGTTGCAGCGTACCGTAGGCCGGAACGAACAGCACGTCGATGTTTCCTAATTCTTCGATCTGGTGGCTCGTCAACTGGTGTCCAAGGTCGCCCAGATGCGCGAATGAGAGTTCATCCAGGTGCACAACATACATAGTATTGCGCCCGCGTTCGGCACCACGTTCTTTATCGCGATAGGTCCGCACACCGTTGATCATCACACCGCCGACCTCGTACTCACCAGGTCCATCGACGACATACACGCGCTCGGTCATTGGACGCACCGCCTGTGTGTTGTTCCAGCGCGCATCATCGCTGCTGACGGTCACGATGTGTGCAGTCGCCTTGCCGATGTCATAGGCGGCGCTGCGTGGAAAAGGGTCAGTTACGACAACTCCTTCTTTTCCCCGCACGCGCACGCTCGAACGTCCCAGATATGTGATATCAGCCATTGTTATAATTGCTCCATTGGTACGTAGCCTGCCACAATATGTTCACGCCCATAACCATCCACCCGATCATCAATCAGGGCTTCGGTGATGCCATGCCGCGCAAGATGGGCAAGCAACGTTGTTTCATTCAGTTGTTCGTTATCAGACATGTCCGCCGTTGCTTCTTCACGTAGGTCCCCCTGGTCCCAATAGCGATAGATATGAAGTGCAGGATCGGCGCTCAATACGGCACATGCGACTGGTTCCTCCAGTGCCTGTGCAAGGGATTCGGCGATCTCCCATTCTCCTTCGAGCGGGAGTGAAGTCCAGCACGCGACCCAATCATCTTGCGGCTGCGAAAGCACGAAGATCAGCGGTCCACCTTCTTCGCCAAGCATCGGCGAAAAATCCTGGTCAATCGTTCGCAGGATCGTGCGGCGGTATCCACGCGCATCGAAGATCATGTCCAGGCCATCGATGACCGTACTTTGCGGGTTTTTGACTAGGATCAGTGTTTCGTTGCGGCTCATTACACACCTTTAATCGTCTTCGAGGTTCTCAGCATCGTTGCGAAGTTCCTGCCAAAGCTTCTGCACGATCGGTTTGGCAGTATTCCAACTATAACCGCGGCGCTGCAACATCGCACCGAGTTTCCGCTGAAACGTCTGCCAGTCTGGAGCAGACGCATAGCGTCGAGCAGCCTGCCGGGCGACACGCTCACATCCTTCGCTTTCCACATCATCATCGACCGCTGCCATGACGATTTCACTGGCGATGGTGCGATCCACACCCTTCTTCAGTAATTCGCCCCGCAAGGCCATCGCGCCTTTTGGCTTGCTCATAGCCCGTTGGGCGACCCACATTCGCGCGAATTGTGCGTCGTCTAGCAACTCGAGGTCCCGCAAACGAACGATCGCCTGTTCTATATGCTCAGGCTCGAACTGCTTCTGGCGCAGGCGATCTCGGATCTCGCGCTCGGTCCGAGGTCGTACTTCGAGTAACCGGAGGGCAGCATCCCACGCTTTACGAGACACCGCCGCTTTTTGGAGGCGTGCCCAATCGTCCTCGGTGAGTTGCTGGCCTTTGTATAGTCCTTCCTGTTGCAGCGTCGTGAGATCGATACCAATGGCAAATATACCATCGACAAACACGTTCACACGCTCTTTATCACCGCTTTGGAGGGACAGAGAGGTTATTGTTCCTGTTGGCATTGCTTTAAATGAAAGAAGGACGGATACACCCGTCCGTTGTACATCATGTGTACAACGGACGGGCGATCCGCCCGATTCTGAAATCGTTAGGCTTCTTCGAACATGCCGTCGTCGTCTTCTTCTTCCTGTTCAGGAACAGGAACGACGGGAGCGGCGGCAGCAGCGTTCGTCATATGCGCGCGGATCAACCCGTCGAGCTCAAGCATCAATTCGGGGTGGGTTTTCAGGAATGTCTTGGCGTTTTCACGGCCTTGACCAATCCGATCATCGCCCAGATAGAACCATGCACCGCTTTTGCGGACGATGCTCATGTCGACGCCTACATCGATCAGGTTACCTTCGCGCGAGATACCTTCGTTGTACATGATGTCGAACTCAGCGACACGGAAAGGCGGAGCAGTCTTGTTCTTGACAACCTTGACCTTGGCGCGGCTACCAACGACATCGGTACCACTCTTGATCGATTCGATGCGACGGATGTCAAGGCGAACCGAAGCATAGAACTTGAGTGCGCCACCGCCGGTCGTCGTTTCGGGGTTACCGAACATGACGCCGATCTTCATACGCAACTGGTTCAGGAAGATCAACGCGGTCTTGGATTTCGCAACAGCACCGGAGAGCTTGCGCAATGCCTGCGACATCAGGCGGGCTTGCAGACCGACGTGCGAATCGCCCATATCGCCTTCGATTTCGGCACGGGGCACGAGCGCCGCCACCGAGTCGATGACAATCATATCAATCGCGCCGGAACGTACGAGCGTTTCACAAATTTCCAGCGCTTGTTCGCCGGTATCGGGCTGTGAAACGAGCAAATCCTCAATATTGACACCACAGGCAGCGGCATAGATCGGGTCGAAAGCATGCTCGGCGTCGATGAAGGCCGCGACACCACCCAACTTCTGGGTTTCGGCGATCATGTGCTGTGCAAGCGTTGTTTTGCCCGAGCTTTCCGGCCCGTAAATTTCGGTGATACGACCACGGGGAATACCGCCAACGCCCAGGGCGAGATCGAGCGCGACCGCGCCGGTGGGGATCGTTTCGATCGCCAGACGCGAGGTTGCCTCGCCCATCTTCATGATCGAGCCTTTACCAAAGCGGCGATCGATCTGCGACATCGCGGCGGCAAGCGCCTTTTCTTTCTCAGCACTGATCGGCATACTCTTCCTTCCTTGTGTGTACTCTTACCGGTTGTGGACGCTTCGACATAGGCACGTCAAAGGCTCACATATATATGACATCGAGGTTGTCGATGACTGCGATAGTATAGCACGTCCGTTCGACACCTGCAACTATGAAATTGTGCTTGATAACCCATGTTTTAGCCCTCAGCAAGGGGCTAAAAAGGACGCGATCGCAGTATGCTACAATAGGCCGCACAGCGAAATGTCGACCGCCCCAGCGGTTCCTGCTCATTGTGCTGGTCTGCAACAAAGGAGAAAGCATGGCGGACACCGAAAGCATTTTGCAGCTCGGCATTGAAGCGGCCCGTGCTGGCGATAAAGCCGAAGCACGCGAACTATTTCGGCTCGTAACTCGCGAAAAGCCAGACAATGCTCAGGGCTGGCTTTGGTTAGCCGGAGTAGCCGAGGACCGCGAAGAAAAGCGCACCGCGCTCGAAAACGTGATGCGACTCGACCCGAAGAACGACCTTGCACGCAAAGGTCTTGCCGCCATGGGCGCTGCGACCGCGGGTGCTGTATCAACGCAGGGAGCAGCAGCGAAACAGCCAGCAGCGACACCCGTTACGTCCGCTGCAGAGCCGGAAGCGGCGACCCCGCTAGCAGAAACTCCACCCGGTGACAGCGCAGATTCGAATGACCTACTGGACGCGCCGACCAGCGATGACAACTGGACGCCAACCTTTGCGGAAGACGACTTCGACTTGCAGGATTACCAGCAGACGCCCCGTGCGGACGCCGACGATGAGTATGATGGTGGTGTCGTCGAGGAAGAAGAACGTCGTGGCGGTATCGGCTGGCTTCCCTGGGTACTTGGTCTGATCGCGATCGCATTATTCACGTATCTTGCGATCAGCTTCCTCATGAACCGCGACAACAACGTCGCACAAACACCTGGTACCGTTGAAAGTGGCGTGACAGCAGAAGCAGCCGCATCGGCGATTGCTGGTGGCGTGGGTGATGGCACCGATCCCACCACGACAGGTGGCGAAGGTGGCGGTTTACCGATCGAAGGCACCTCCGTTCCCATCGATGGCAGCATCACTGCCATTCCTGCCGACCAAACAGTTGCTCCGGCAACCGACGAACCCGCGCCGCCAAGCGACCAGGTTCCAGCGGAACAAACGGCCCAACCGCCGGTAGATCCTGGCACACCACCCGAACAGGCAACCGTGATCGTCGTCGTGCCGCCTGATGCGCCAGTCGTACCACCGATCGCAGAGGTACCAACCCCGGTCGCCGCGCCTCCAGAGGCCGCGCCAACGGAAGAAGTTGCCCCAACCAATCCTCCCGCCACCGGCGACGTAGCAGCCGCAAATCCGGCGCTTGTCTCTGTGAACACGCCAGTACAGGCAGGAGCATGGACCTACACGTATCCAGGCTTCCAGTCGGTCATTGGCGAAGCATTTGGGAATGTCCCGGCACCACAGGGACAGTACCAGATCGTTATCGTGAACGTCACGAACGGCAGCGGACAGCCCGCGTCGATCCCAGATGGCTTCTTCGTACTGAAGGACGCACAGGGGCGCATCTACCCGCTGAACCGTGCTGCGTCGGTCGGGTACATGGACCGCTTCGGTCGCGGACAGGCCGCCGACATCAGCGTCGACGATCAGGCAGGGCCAAACATTCTGACGTCAGTCGGCCTGGTATTCGACGTCGCACCCGATGCTACGAGTGTGGTGTTATTGAGTCCCGCCAACGTCAATCAGGGCTTCCTGGTGCGGTAAGTCGCGATACCTGATGTACAACCGCCCTGGCCTGGTGCCAGGGCGGTTGTGTTTTCTCGTCGTCAAAAGCGGTACAATACGAGGTAGCTTTTACTACGTTCATTACATGGGCCTTCGGGTACCAAAAGGATACGATACACGACATGCCTGTGATGCTCAAGAATCGACGCCAGATCGATAAATTGCGCGATGCCGGTAGATTGGTCGGGCAAACACTCCAGATTGTCAACGAACATATCAAACCGGGCGTCACGACGCTGGAGTTAGACCGCATCGCCGAAGAATATATCCGTAGCCACGGCGCGACACCTTCCTATAAAGGCTATCGCGGATCGTCAGCGGGCTATCCGCCCTTTCCTGGCACGATCTGCGCGTCGGTCAACGAAGTCATCTGCCACGGCATTCCATCCGATCTGCGCTTACGCGAAGGCGATATCATCAGCGTCGACATCGGTGCGAAACTCGACGGCTGGCAGGGTGATACCTGCTACACCTTCGCGGTCGGCAAGCTCGACGCACGGACACAGCAGTTAGTCGATACGACCCGCGAAGCCTTGATGCACGCGATCGAGATTGCCGGACCTGGCAAGCGGTTAGGCGATATCGGAGCCGCGATCCAGGAGAGCGTGGAGCCACGCGGATTCTCAATAGTGCGCGAATATACCGGTCATGGCATCGGTCGCAAGTTGCACGAAGAACCGACTGTATTGCATTACGGCAAAGCCGGAACAGGTCTGCTGCTGCGCCCCGGCATGGTATTTACGATCGAACCGATGGTCAACATTGGTAAGCCGGAAACCGAGCTTCAGGCCGACGGTTGGACAGTGCTGACAGCCGATAGATCGCGCTCAGCACAGTTCGAGCATACCATCGCCATTACCGAACATGGCGTCGAAATTCTTTCCGCGCCGTAGCGCACACGGCTTACGACCGAGCATCGTGCTATAATATGTTTTTGGGCAGGCAAGCGTTTGCCTGGGGAAGGTAGAGCCGCATGACAACACCGTCATTAACGGACAAGCGCTGGGACGAACTCGAACGGCGTGGTATCACACGACGGTTCATCAAAGGGGGCATCATTTATGCTCCTGACGAGCCTGCATCAGAATTGTTTGTGATCAAAGAAGGCCGTGTCGCGCTCAACCTGCTATCGCCGGAAGGTCGAACCTTGACGGTCCGGGTTGTCAAAGCGGGCGAAGTTTTTGGTCATGCCTCCTTGCTTTCCGACGGCACCTTCGATACCTTTGCCGAGGCATTGCGCCCGACTATCGTGTCGGTTGTACGCCGCCCCGTCCTAGAAGAACTGATGGTCGATCGTCCCGCGCTGGCGCTCGGCTTGATGGACGATCTCAGGGCGACACTCGCAAGCGTTGTCGCGCCGTCTGGGGAACGTGGCTTTCAAATCGGTTCCGGGACGCCTCGCATCTTTGCTGCTCGAACTCGCGCAACCGAGCGAACCCGAAACGACCACCGGGCGCTGGACGCACCAAGAACTGGCCGATATGATCAATGCCTATCGCGAAACCGTCACCAAGGTACTCAACCAGTTCCGGGTGGCAAAACTCATTGAAATGGACCGCCAGGGTGTGCGCTTGATCAATGTCGCTGGTTTGCAGGAGCTTGCACAACGGTAATCGAGCGCGCGATGAATCAGACGACGCAAAGCCCGCACCATGGTGCGGGCTTTGCTACATAACCAGGAACTACCCGCAACAACCATGTCAAATTATCGGGTCTATTTTTGTCATAATGATTCATGTAAGCGCCGGGGCGCACAGGCGGCCTGGAATGCGTTACGTCAAGCAGTTCATGAACACGGCCTGAACGACCACAGTAGCCTGATCGTTTCGGGGTGCCAGGGGCGCTGTGACTATGGGCCGAATATGACCATTCATCCCGGCGCGACCAAATACAGTGGTGTTGGACCGGAAGACGCCATGCGCATCGCCGAGGAGCATCTCGGCGCAGATCGTATTGTGGATGACCTGCTGTACAAAGGGTGGTGAGATGCCCGACGAGATGCAACAGTCACAGGAACACGACGCTGCCAGTCCGCAACAGCGCCTACGCGCACAGATCAGACAACTGGTGTTGATGAAGGAAACCGGCCCCAAGAGCGCCGCATGGCACCGCGCACGGGTCGGCACGATCTGGCGGCTACACAGACAGCTTGCCGCGACCGAATCTGCGTCACCCCAGGATGACAGCCGCGCCCCCTAGCGATACTCCACCTTCGTCTGAAACATTCGGATGCTCCGAGGCGTCATAGGATCAGCTTCAACATACGACCTTAGCCAGGAGGAGTACTATGTTACAAACTGATGCCAACGACAGGACGTATCACGGGGAACGTATCGAGGATGACGCATCCACACCAAGCCCCACAACACGACGTTTGACCTCGACTGAGCATACGCCCCTTGACCAGACCAACACAACATCACATTCGCTTCCTAGCACATCCCGCCGCAACAACTTCATCGCCCTTGCCTTGATCGCCGCTGGACTGCTGGCATGGCTGGGAAGATTCGGCCTTGATCCTGATGCCATGACCGGTGGGATGGTGCTGCTGACAATCGGAAGTTGCTTCCTGTTCTTTGCGTTCTGGAAACGTCTTTACGGCCTGTTGATCCCCGGCTGTATTCTGGCAGGGCTGAGTATAGGCGTACCATTGGCCGAGCCATCAAACGGCGCATCGGTCCTGTGGGGCTTATCGGCTGCCTTTTTTGCAATCCTGGGCATGGGACGTTCCATGTTCCAGGTCCAATCGCCATGGCCTATCTTTCCAGCAGTCATCCTATTCGGCGTCGGTATGATCATCGCGTTCGCAAGTCTTCCCGCGTTCCTGGGAGCTGGTTTTGTGTGGCTTCCACTGCTGCTCATTGGCGCTGGGCTATATCTTGGTTGGGGACGCCGCACCGCCTGAGTGATTGTGCTTCGTTGCTATGTCACGGATTCGCACAGCGCGAGAATACGCTCCGCACGCGCACGGTAGGTCCATGGCAGGGCTTGCTCGCGTGCGGCGCGCCCCATCGTTTCTCGCCGCTGCGCGTCGGTCGCCAGTTCCGCCAGCGCCACCCCCAGGTCCGCCACATCGCCACGCCGCACGAATCGCGCTGCCCGTTCGTCGATCACCTCACGCAGAGCCGGAAGATCAACGGCGACGATGGCACGCGCCATCGCCATATACTCGAACAGCTTGAGCGGTGACGCCGTTACATCCGTCACCGTGTCGGGGATCGCCAGAACGTCAGCGGCGGCGAGATAGTGCGCGACGGTAGTAGGCGGTTTCGGTCCCGTAAGTTGCACACGCTCCTCTAAGCCAAGTTCCGCAATCAAGTCCTTCAAGCCCGCGATCTCGGCGGGACGCCCACCCACCAGGATCAACCGCGCATGATGCAACGATTCGTCCGTCATCGCTCGCACCAGTCGGTCGAGACCACGATGCGAGAAGGTCATGCCCGCATATACAATCGTGAACTGTCGCGGGTCAATATCCAGGTGAGCGCGTGCAGCCTCACGCGGTTGCGGCTCGTAGATCGTGTCGTCGAAGGCGTCAGGGATGACCGCACTCTGGCGCGGTTGCCAGCCGATAGCGCGAAGTTCGCGCAGGAAATGATCGGTGAGCGATGCCACCGCCGTGCTTTTGGTCAGCGTCACACGGTCGAGCAGATGCAGCAACCCACGAGCCCACGGCTCCTTGGCACGCGATGGATTCTGCGTTTCCCAATCGTGGGCTTCGTAAATCACCGCGACGCCCAGCCAGCGCCCAAACACGCCCGCGAACCACGCCGCACAGATCACCTGTCGCACATACACCACGTCATAGCGCCGCCCGTGTAGGCGCTCCAGCAGCAGATATACGAAGCACATCCAGGCGAACGCGGAGTATTCGAGGTAGTACAGCAGCGTCGAGCGATGAAGGCGCGACAGCTTGCCGATGGCAGGACGTAGCAGATGCACAGCGCCAACCTCGCCGAAGCGCGATGGCTCGCGCAACCAGCGCGGGATTAACACAAGCGTTGCCGGACGCAAGCGCTTGAGTTCGCGCACGGTAGTCCACGTCTGGATCGCGTTCGCCGATTGCAGCATCAGACTGGTTGGATAGGCGATATAACACAGGCGCATGTCGCCGCTCATCGAAAACTCCTTGAAACAGACTACCACGGCACAGCCTGGCAAAACGAGGCTCGTTTCCCGCATAGTGACAGCGAACGGCTAACGGTACCATAGTTTCGTCAGACGGCATTCGCCAGCATGTTGCAAAGGCCCTGATGCAACCACTTGCACCAGCCTTTTTTACGTGACTACCATGTGAGAGATGTGATGGCGCTGGCCATGCATCATCGCATAGCATACAGGATATCGCCCACCGCATCACCGAAGCCCGCGAGTGGCCAAGGTACGCGCCATAGGACGATACCCTAGCCATCGCTGGCATCAACCTCCCTATGTCATACTCTGGAGCGGTGCAACGCGATCGCTTGCCTGAACACCGCCTCGATGCGTGCGACCTGTGTTTGCTCGTTGAAGCGTTCGGCGAGCACCTCCCTACCACCCGCGACCAACGACTGGCGCAGCGGGGCATCGTCGAGCAGTCGTATGATACCTTGCGCGAGTGCACCGGGATCGTCGTAGGCAGTCAGCCAACCGTTACGCCCGTGTTCGATGATATCGCGCACGACCGGAATATCGCTGGTTACGATCGGGCATGGGGCCGCCATCGCCTCAAGCAACGTCAACCCAAAACCCTCGTAGCGCGTGGGCGTCACATACACCGTTGCGTTGCGAAACAGGTTCACCAGTGCCGCATCGTCGACCCGCCCTAAGAACGTGACGAAAGCTTCCACGCCAAGCTCGCCTGCCATCGCCTCCATCGCCGCACGGTCGGCGTGATTCAGGCCGGACACGATCTGTAGGCGTGCGTTGGGATACCGTGCCACCACCTGCGGCAGTGCCCGCACCACCAGATCGTAGCCTTTGCGTGGCGTCAGTTGCCCGATAAACAACAGACGTTGCTCGCGCTCGTGGTCAGTGGCGACATCGTCATGGTGGCGTAGCGCGGATAGCCTCGACATCGACCCACTGGTGGACGACTGCCTGCGGCTGCGATAAGCCCATGGCGCGCATGATATCGGCTTCATGCTGTGATAGTGGCATCAACACGTCCGCTGCCCGCAACGGCCAATGGAGCCAGTAATTACGCAGATGGTCGCGTAGCCGCCCATTGCGCAGCGTCCGGCGCATCACCTCGGCGCGATCCCATACCAATCGCTCGTAGTGAGGCGTTTCGTCGTAGGGGCGTTCACGATCATCGATCAGGTAACGGTCATGGAACGGACCGTTCCAGGTATAGACTGTCGGAACTCCATGCCGCTTCGCCCAGCGCATCGCGCCGTATGCCAGCACATTCCGCGGGTGCAGCAGGTACATGACATCGAACGGTCCTGTCTCGTTCAGCACGGCACGTAAACGATTGTTGGGCGCGTGGCGAATCGGTACACGGCGCACCATAATACCGTCGACCGTTTCACGCACGTTGCTGAGGGCTGGCATCGTGGGATCGTGGAACGCGATGTTGACGACAGTGTGTCCACGTTCGACCAACGCACGACCGATCACACGCTCCGGCCAGTTGCGAAACGTCGCCGTCACGCCACCCATACCGACAATCACGATCTTCATGTGACAGGAGTTCCATCAAGCGCATGACGGTACACCTGCTCGACCCGATCGGCAATGGCAGGCCAGGTGAACAGGCGCAGGACGCGCTCACGTCCGGCCTGTGCCATGTGTCGCGCCTCGGTAGGATTGCCAAACACCCGTTCGATCGCCGTAGCCAGCGCGGGTGGGTTTTGCGCCGGTACGACCAGGCCAGTTTCCTCATGGATCACGACCTCGCGAAAACCTGCCCAGTCGGAAGCGATCACCGGGCGCGCACAGCCCTGCGCTTCGCACAAGACCATACCGAATGTTTCGCTGGCAAAACTGGCCCCAACCACGACATCAGCCAGGGCATAATAACGCGGCATCTCACGATGCGGAATCGTTCCCAGGAATGTCACATGATCCGCGACGCCCAGATCGCGAGCGAGTTGCTCCAGTTGGGGACGATACGGCGATTCACCGCCGACAAGGAGCCGCGTGCGGAGCGCCGGATCGAGCAACGATAGTGCTTCAATGCCATACTGCACACCCTTCCACGGCTGCAAGCGCCCGACCATCAGCACCGCCCGTTCGCCGGGGGCGAGCAGCGCATCGCGCAGCGCGGGGTCAACAGGTTGCGGGGCAAAATGCGCCGCGTCGAAGCCGTTGTACACCACATACGGATGCCCACCATAGCGTCCAACCAGCGTTTCGGCATTGTAGCTCGAACACGACAACATCTCGTTGATCGCTCCAGTCAACTGGCGATCGAAGGGGTAGAAGTCCTCGCCGTGTCCGTGGTACAAGACGTGTGCGCCCAGGAGGCGCATCAGCGGCGCGATCAGGAAGTCATACGGTTTGTGCAGATGCACGATGTCGGCGCGGGCGGACAGCAATGCTGGCAGCGCGGCGGGCAACATGCTCAAGCGTTCCAACAGTTTGGTTAGCTCGAAGTGACGGCGCAATGGCGGCAGCGAGCGCCACCATGCGCGGCTGATGAAGGGATACCGCAGCACCCGCACGCCGTTCACGGCACGTTGAACTCGTCCAACCCCACCGATGATGGTCACGTCATGCCCACGACGCGCCTGTTCCTGCGCGAGTTCCCAGACAAAGGTTTCGACGCCACCCTCGATAGCGGTTGTCGTCAGGTTGTAATGCACAATTCGCATAATTACAGTAAACGCCTAATGATTGTATGAAACGATCTGACTATACCAGAGCAACGCACCCCACACGACGAGCGCCACGACGAGCGTGTACGCGACCAGACGCCCAATACGTCCGCGTGCCGCTAACGCATCGAGCGCGACGCCGCCGGTCAAGGCCATCGCTGGGAAGAGAAACAGGGTCCACCGCAACGCCTGTTCCGTCCAGAGCAGGGGCGCGAGCGACAGCAGCGTACCAACCCACCACGCGAGCATAATCGAACGTAGGCGTGGCAGACGGCGTGCGACGATCATGAGACCAACCAGTCCCAGCACCGACACCAGCGGACCAAGAACCCCTCTCACACCCAGCGCTTTGCCGAGTTGTCCCGCCACACGTCCGACGCCGAACGGCACGGCTGCGCGTTGCGGCGATTCCACAAGGATCTGGAGGTGGGCACTGTAGTACAGCACAATGCTGGCGACCACACACGCTGCCGCCAGCAGCACAAAGCGCAGCCACGGTCCACGCAGCACCAGTAGCGTGGCAGCATAGGCAGCGAAGAATACCAGCAACGACAGGAAAACGCCGAAGTGGCCGAGCAGCGCAAACATCACGAACGCGGCGGGAACAGCGGCAAGTGTCAGCCAGCCACGCATGGTGGGCGGTGGATGCACGCTTTCCCAGCGCCACAGAGCCAGCATCATAGGACTGACCAGCGCTTGTCCCCACACGTTCGCGACCTCGCCGACCAGCGACGACCACAGCAGGGGCAGGGCGAACAGATACAGGCCCCCTGCCCATAAACCCGCGCCCGCGTTCGCTCCTGCCGCACGTAGCAGCAGCCAACCCCACATGATTGTCAGGCTATCAGCGAGTGTCGTGCCGATCTGCAACACGATACCCGCGTCTGCCAACCCACCAAAGGGCAGCAACATCACGTATTGAGCGGGAGGATACGGCGCGGGACCACCTCCGGCCTCACCAGGAAGGTTTTCGGTGAAGATGATCTGTCCGCGTATGACGCCACGCAGATTGTTGGCGTGCAACCCCAGGTCGTTGGTATATGCCTGGGGATGCAGCAAACCGCCGAGCCGGATGATCCAGGCCAACATCACCAGGGCGGTGACGGTGTGTACTTCGATGGGTGAAACGGACAGATCGAGCAACCGCGCCGCCGCGTCAAGCAGCGGTAACAGCACCAGTGTCACGAGGTACGCCGCAAGCACCAGTGCCGCTAATCGTGGCAAGAACGTCGTTATGCCCAGACGCTCAAATGCCAGCCCTGCGCCCAATGCCGCTACAACCGCCACGCCAACCCCAAAAGCAAGCGGGCGCGGAAGCATCCAGCGGCGAAGCAGCATATAGCTTGCAACGACGATCCATGCCAGCCACAGCGCCACCGTGCGGGGTGGCAAACTCCCCGCGAACGCTGACACGGTAATCTCGTCGAGCGCGAACGCCAGGTCACGCGGATCGTTGGGGGCGCGAAAGGTCGGCGTTTGGAACCGCAGATCAATATCACTCAGGCCGTCAGGCACCAACACGTGATACGACCGTCCTTGCGGGGCGAGCGGCACCGTCACCAGCGGTCGGTCGCCCACCAACCAGGCGCTCGGTACGATTGCCTCCGGATGACCAGAGATAACGCGCACATTTAGCGCACGGGCAGACGCTCCAACACCAGGCAAAGCGACACGGGCATCGGCGAAAACCCAGCGGAAAGCGGGCGCGTCGACAGCCTGACGCTCACGATCCTGATTGAATCCGGCGCGGAGATACGGGACATCGAACTTCTCGCGCTCTCCATCGCCGCCGATGTCGAGGGCGTAGCGGAACGGACGTGCATAGGCCACGACGCTCGCCAAAGCCATCAGCAGCACCAGCGCCCAGAGGTATGGCTCGGCACCAAAGCGAAGGAGCCAGCGCGTTTCCGCCCGCACCAGGCGCAACAACGCCACTAGGGTATGTGCGACGGTCGCGCCAGAACATACACCTGATAATCGCAGATCCCGGAGCGCATGGTGTAGCTCGTTTGGACGCCAAAGTGCGGTGCGAACAGCGCCCGGTAATCACTGTCGGTCCTGATATGCTCGCCCCGATCCAGCATATGCATGATGTGGCCAGGAATGTTCCATATGCTCGGTGGAGGAATGTCCTCGATCACCAGCAAGGTACCACCGCTATCAACGACGTGATCGAGTTCGTTCATGCACGCCCGCACCAGATCATCAGGCAGGTGATGGAACACGCCCAGCACCAGCGCACCGTCGAATCCTCCCGGCATCACGCCAAGTTCATTGCCGTTCATGATCGTGAAGTTGCCGGGGCGATGCTCCGCCGCATACTTGATATATGGGCGGGTCGGGTCGATCCCAATGTAGCGCCGTGGCGGAAAACACCGGGCGTGCTGCCCTGTGCCACAACCCAGATCGATAAAACGGCGCTTGGCGTCGCGCCAGGGTTCGAGTTCCTGCTCGATCACCTCGTAATGCTTATAGTATCCGGCTTCTGCGATCCATCGCAGCATATTCCATAGCTGCGGCATGCGAGAAACCGCCGTCAAGAATCGCTCGACACCCGATGCTTTGGATTGTGCTGCCGGGGACCATGAACGACCTATACACCACAGCAGAAGTATGTTCAACGATGTTTTCATCATATGCAGTATGTTCTCATTTTCGTGCAAGTGCTAGAACCGACAACCCAACCGGAAAGGAAGCATAGCGCAACCACTCGGCTTCGCTCAGCATTACGGCAAGCATGCTTCTGTTGAGGAACGGAGCAGGCAGCGTCAGGTCAGACGGCGCATCATCGGTGCCTGTGAACACTCGTTCGAGCATCCGCTGGCCGAGTGCCAGCGGAAAAAGTAGTGTGTTCACATACGACAAACGCTCGACCATAAATAGTGGAGCAAGCATGGTTCGTACTTCGCTCGCTGTATAACGGTGACGGGTATGCACTGCCCGATCGTGTTTGGCAAGTAGCCACTGATAGGCTGGAAGCCGAATCAGTATGCGACCACCAGGCTTGAGGACGCGCCACATCTCATCGAGCGCACGTTGCTCGTCCACTACCGCCCTGTGGTAGAGCACATCGAACGATGTAACCAGATCAAACGTCGCCGCACCGAAAGGCAGATCCATCACCGAGCCGCCTAGAATCGCACCGGGCAATCGACGCGTTCCCAGCACAAGCGCGTCCCGTGCTACATCCAGCCCGACCGACCGACCATAGCGGCGTAGAAACTCGCCGTTGCCTCCCGTACCGCATCCGGCATCCAACACCCGCAAATTGGCATTGGCTCCATAGAACGGATCGAGCCACGCAGCACTGATCGCACGCATACCAGCGTACCACCAATGGCGATCTTCGACCGCTGCCATGACCGAATATTCGTTCGCTTCCATGGTTAGCGCCGGACGAGCAGTTGAAAAGCACGCTCGGTCACATGCCCTCCATCGCCTCGCGCACAGCCGCCGTCACCAGGTCGACTTCGTCGTCGCGCAGTTCAGGATAACAGGGCAGCGACAGCACCTCATGCGCCAACTGTTCAGCGATGGGAGCCGTCCCTGCTCCATAGCCCAGATCACCAAAGGCAGGTTGCATATAATCAGGCAGCGGATAATGGACGTCACAGCCAATGCCACGGTCGAGCAAGGCTTGCCGCAACGCATCGCGCCGCCCGTTCAGCACGCGCAGAACGAACAGATGATGGACATGCCCCATCATATCGGCGGGCATCACCAACCCTGCGATAGACGCCAGCGCATCGCGATACCGCGCCGCAATTGTGCCACGTCGGTCGTTTTCGGCACTCAGGGTCGCAAGCCGCACACGCAACAGCGCCGCCTGTAACTCGTCCAGGCGGCTATTGAGGCCGTAGGGATCGACAGCGTTATAGCGTGGATTCCAGCCATATTGCCGCAACCGCCGCACCCGCGCCGCCAGCGCATCGTCATGTACGACGATCGCGCCACCATCACCAAGCGCCCCCATGTTCTTCGTGGGATAGAACGAGAACGTGGCGATGCCGCTCCACGCGCCGACAGGCCGACCGTCGGCGTTGGCTCCATGCGCCTGTGCGCCATCCTCTATCAGTGGGAGGCCGTGCCGTGCCGCGATGTGGGCTAGCTCTTGCATTGCCGCCGGTGCGCCATAGAGATGCACCGGAACGATTGCGCGGGTTCGTGGCGTAATCAGCGCTTCGACTGTGCGCGAGTCCATGGTCCAGGTCGCCGGATCGACATCAGCATACACGGGGCGCGCCCCAATCAGCCGCACAGCGAAGGCGGTATAACCCGCCGCGTTCGGCACAGTAATCACCTCGTCCCCAGCCTCGACGCCCACGGCACGCAAGGCGATGTGTAGGGCATCCGAGCCATTGGCGACGCCAATACAATGAGGGGCGCCACAGAGCGCTGCCCATTCTTCCTCGAACGCGCTGACTTCGGCACCCAGGACATACCACCCGCTACGCAGCACACGCAGGGCAGCCGCTTCCAACGGTCCTTGCGCCGCCGCGAAATGCCGTCCAAGATCGCCAAAAGGTACGCGCATGATAGAGGTGGTCCCTTCGTTTCCTGGCTACTGGCGACTACCAGTAGAATTCGCGGTGCTCGCGGTAGAAATCCAGCGTTCGTTGCAGACCATCGCGCAACGACACCCTGGGCCGCCAGCCGAGCCTGCCCTGCAGCAAACTATAGTCGCCGTAATAATCGCCGATATCGATGCTCTTGCGCTCAGGTGGGAAGGTGACGTACTCGAACGAGCCACCGCCGTTAAGTTCGACCAACAAGGTGGCCAGATCACGGAAGTTGACGATTTCATCGCCGCCCAGGTTGAAGATCTGTCCGTTGACGCCATCGCTCGAAGCGGTCATCAACAACGCATCCACGACATCATCGACATAGTTGAGATCACGCACCTGCAGACCATCGCCATATACCTTGATCGGCACGCCCTCGATCAATTGCTTGATCCAGATGCCCAGGAAGGTCTGACGCGCATCCTTGACCCGCATACGTGGGCCATACGTGTTGGTGAGCCGCAATACGCACGCCTTAATGCCGTATGCATTGTTATAGACGATGTGATACCACTCGCCTGCCATTTTATTGATGCCGTTAACATCGACGGGATGCAGCAAATGGCGCTCGTCCACCGGCAAGTAGTCTGGCTTGCCATAAATCTGTCGAGTGCTGGCATACACGATACTGATCGCCGGATTATGTTTGCGACACGCTTCCAGGATACTCAATTGAGCGCGACAGTTAATCTCAAGGTCGGTATAGGGGTCCTGCATCGAATCGAGGTGGCTGGTTTGTCCCGCCAGATTGAACAGGTAATCGTGATCTTGCACCAGGAAGTTCATCGAGTACTCGTCACGCACATCGGCGATGTTAATACGAGTGCGGACCGGATCGAGCCCTTCGACGTTATGGAAGTTACCGCCGTATTCTGGGATCAACGAATCGACCAGCGTGACGTGTGCGCCCAGGTTTACCAGCCGCGCTGCCAGCGACGAGCCGATGAAACCCAGGCCTCCTGTGATCAGACAGCGTTTGTGAGTGAAGGCGTCCAGGTATTCGGTGTTCATGCTCATCCAGGTTGATTATTTCGCGTTTGTGGCGAGCGCCGCTCGCCGCGCCTCGATCGCGCGAATATGCTGTTTGCGAACGATCATCTTCCACCAGAGTTTGATTAACTGTGGTGGCACACGGCGCAATCGCCGGAAGTTAAAGAACTGTGTCGTTCCGTAGGTACGGTGATAATGATGCACCGGGACTTCGGCGAAGCGGAATCCAGCATCTTGAAGTTTCTTCACCAACTCCAGGCAGATCGTTCCGTCAGGCGATTCCAGATCGATCACATCAAAGACCGACCGACGCAACAGGCGGAAATCGCAATCAACATCGCGCAACTTGAAACCAAACATCAGCTTCACGAAATGATGATAGAAGCGCCCGATAATGATGCGGTGCACAGGATCGGAGCGGCTGATCTTATAGCCGTTCACAACGTCGACCCCTGGCTTCATCTCAGGCACCAATAGCTTGAGTTCGCGTGGGTCATATTGCGCGTCGCCATCGGTATAAAAGATCAAATCCTTGGACGCCGTGGCAAAGCCGACGCGCAACGCGCCACCGTATCCCAGGCTTTCCGCATAGTGCAGCACTCGAAGGTGATCGTATTGTGCGGCGAGCTCGTCCAGCACTTCGACCGTAAAATCCGTACTACCATTCTGTACGACGATCACCTCATAGTCGTCGGTGATCGTTTCCAGAGTGGAAAGGACCGCCAGCACCATGCTGCCGATTGTGCCGCCATCGTTGTACGCAGGGAAAAATGCGGTAATACTTGGTTTGGTCGCCTCGATTTCATTCATCACGCGCGGGATTATAGCATGACGAGCAACCCAACACGGGAAGTCGAGCGTCCGCTGGCGGAGAGGATGTTGCAACAGCCATGCCAGATGCCGGGTGACTGTGCTGAGAAATGAACCATATTCGCTGCTCGCGGCGGTTGATCGCTCATTCTTCCACTTGTCCTTTTGCCTCTCAGTCAGCCACGAATGCGCAGTACTTTATAGGGTGACCCCGGACTTTGGCGAAACATCTAACAGTACTTATGATTCAGAATTCGTCATGGTCTTCGTGATACATTACGACTATCCATATATGATGCGAATTGAGGTTCGCAAGACAGAGCTCGTTGCAGGTTTTGCATTTGAGCATTTGCCAGTCCAGCGACTGAAGATATACATTGGGGAGCGGTCACACAAGTAATGCGCCTTAGATCACGTATTCCGATCGCTTTGCGGCGTAAGCGTCACGACCGATCCAGCCAGGAATCGCACAGCAATCGCTGGGCATATCCAACGACGCTTCGTGCAAAGACCCTGCTCATCATTGTGCCAACGCTTACGGCGCTTGTGCTGATGCTTGCGCTGCCCATGTACTTTATTGTGCTCGCCGGCTTCCAACGGCTAGAAGATCAAACAGCGCGTACGAATGTCGCGCGGACGCGTGACGCGCTGCAATCTGATCTGACGGCACTCAGTCAGACGACCGCAGATTACGCATACTGGGATGACACGCATACCTACGCCGTTGATGCAAACGATGCATACGTCGCCAATAACCTGGTGGAAACAATGTTCACGAACACCAGGCTAAACCTCGTCATGATTTTCAATGCGGACGATCAACCGCTTTATCGGGTAGCGTTCGATCTCGAAGCTGAAGATGAAATACCGGTGCCGGATTACTTCATGCGAGAAACGTTCAACGCCGATCTTCTGCTGCGGCACCCGGATATAGATAGCCAGATGTCTGGTGTGATATGGTTGCCCGAAGGCGCGATGCTGCTAGCGTCGCGCCCGATCTTGACATCTGACGGAACTGGGCCGATCAATGGGACCTTCATTAGCGGTCGTTTCTTGAACGACGTGCAAATAGCCCAGCTAGCGGCCAGGACGCATCTAGATATCCGTCTTGAGCCCGTCGTTTCCCCGGCTCGCGACCTCAGCGCAGGTCCTTCCACAGCAGGCAGAGCAGAGCCCACAGTTCTCGAATATATTGATGCTCAGACAATCGATGGCTCAGTGGTGCTTAATGATGTCTATGGCAAGCCTGCGCTACGGTTGCACACAATAACCGACCGGGCAATCTCGCAGCAAGGGAAGCAAATCGTAGCATACTTCGTTGTCTCGTTAGTGCTGGCGGGGATGCTGCTTGGCGGCGTTATGTTGGTGTTGCTTAGCCGCTCCGTCCTGTCACGCTTGGAATGGCTATCCACCAGCATCGCGAGGATTGGAACGGGGCGCAGTTTGTCACATCGTCTCGCAGTCGAGGGACACGATGAGGTTGCAGGTGTGGCACGCACCGTCAACACCATGCTAGGCGAGCTCGAGCAAGTAGAGAATGAGCGGCGCGAAAGCGAAGCGTTGTATCAGGCGATCGTTGAACAGGCCAGTGAGGGTATTTTTCTGGTCGATGCTTCGACAGCGCAGGTTGTCGAAGCGAATGACGCTTTGTATTCGCTGCTCGGCCACAAACCGTCCGCGCCATGTTTAAGCGATATCTTACTGGTGGAAACCTCACAGGTTCGTGCCGATATTGAACACATCTTGCAGCTACGCCAGGTATCGCTTGGGGAGCGGTTGGGTCGTGGCAGGGGCGGCATTCCGATCGCGCTCCAATTGAGCGCCAGTGTTATCGTTCGTAGTGGGCGGGAACTCCTTTGTTTTGTCGCGCATGATTTAACTGCTCGAAAAATCGCGGAAGAAGAACGGGCGCGCCGCAAGGGTGAAGCACATTTCCGCTCCATGATTCAACACGCATCGGATATCATTACGCTGGTGGACGCCAGCGGTATGATCCGCTACGAAAGCCCGGCTGTTGAATCCGTTCTTGGCTATGATCCTGGTGAGCGGATTGGAACGAGGTATGTTGCTGTCGTGCACGAGGATGATCAACCAATTGCTCATCGGCACCTGAGTGATACGGCGGCAACGGATGGCACATCCTCCAGTATCGAGCTTCGCATGCGCCACAAGGACGGGACGTGGCGTTATATCGAAATGGTTGCGAATAATCTCCTCGAAGATACGAGCGTCGGCGGTATCGTGCTCAACTCCCGAGATATTACCGAGCGAACAACGCTGCGAGATCGTCTCCAGCACCAGGCATTCCATGACCCCCTTACCGGGATGCCTAATCGTGCGCTCTTTCTCGATCGGCTCAAGCATGCTCTGGTACGAGCAAGCCGACGGCAAGAATCGGTCACAGTCATGTTCCTGGACCTGGATAATTTCAAGGTCATCAACGATAGTCTTGGGCATCAGGGCGGCGATCAGCTTCTCATCGCAATTGGAGAGCGCCTGAAACAATGCCTACGGCCCGCGGATACGGCGGCCAGGCTAGGCGGCGACGAATTCACGGTACTGCTGGATGAACTTACGGATACGAAAGATGCGCTCGAAATTGCGAAACGGATACAGGCAAATCTCCAGGCACCGCTGGACCTCGATGGGCATGAAGTTTTTACCACCGTTAGCATAGGCATCGTCATCAGCACCGGCGAAACGGAACACCCCGAAACGGTGCTTCGTGACGCTGATGTCGCAATGTATCGCGCCAAGACCAGTGGCAAAGCACAATATGCGATTTTCGATCGCTCGATGAACCAACATGCATTGGAACGATTGCAATTAGCCTCCGATCTGCGCCATGCGATCGACCGGGGCGAACTTCGGGTATTTT
This sequence comes from uncultured Chloroflexia bacterium, assembly GCA_963790835.1. Taxonomy (GTDB): domain Bacteria; phylum Chloroflexota; class Chloroflexia; order Chloroflexales; family Kallotenuaceae; genus JBBSGA01. Next base: position 479,516 of record CAWBPU010000001.1, on the reverse strand, counting down.
TCCAACCGCTCATCGATCTGCCGAGCGGCCAGATCAGTGGCACCGAAGCACTTGTCCGCTGGCAGCACCCGGGTCGTGGTTTGCTGTTGCCAGGAGCCTTTATACAACTGGCAGAAGAAACCGGAATGATTATGTCCATTGGTATGTGGGTTCTGGAGGAGGCGTGTCGTCAGACCCGACTGTGGCAAGACCTGCATGCACAAGAGCCACCTCTAACGGTTAGCGTCAATGTATCAGCACGCCAATTTCAGCACCCTACCCTGGCGAATGACGTAGCCGCTATTCTTGCACGCACCGGACTTGCACCACAGTGTCTTGAATTAGAATTGACCGAGAGCATCCTGATGGAAGATGCACAAGCGAATCTCGCGACCTTGCAACAGATCAAACAGCTTGGCGTACAATTGGCAATCGATGACTTTGGGACGGGGTATTCCTCATTAGCGTATCTCAAACAGTTTCCCATCGACATCCTTAAGGTCGATCGGTCATTCATCGATCAACTTGGACACCCCACCAGCGATAATGCGATTGTTGAGGCTATCCGAACAATCGCGCAGGCACTGAATCTTAACATCGTCGGCGAGGGCATCGAAAACGCGAACCAGCTAGCCCACCTGCAACGCCTCGGCTACCACCGCGGTCAGGGATACTATTTCGCGCGTCCAGTTGCCGCCGCCGATCTCGCTGGACTGCTTGACACCACGCCAATCGACATTGCTGACGTACACCAGGAAATAGTTGCATAGCACGGGCTCCAGGGCACAGCTTCGCGGCGCTCCGGTATCTTCACACACCGCGTGTTTGCCCTGGAATCCGGCACCAAACGCGCCCTGCCTTCATAATGCTATAATTCAGCCTATGGAAATCTCGTCACTGATCCGCAAAGATATTGAGGCACTGGAAACCTATACACCAATCGTGCCATTTGAGGCATTGAGTGAACGTCTTGGTATCCCCGCGAGCAACCTGATCAAGCTCGACGCGAACGAAAACCCTTATGGACCATCGCCGCGAGCCATCGAAGCGGTCGCAGCATATCCTTATTACGCGATTTATCCCGATCCCGACCAAACGCCGCTACGACGCGCCCTGAGTAGCTACACCGGACAGCCCTTTGAGCGGATTCTCTGTGGCAATGGTTCGGATGAGATCATCGACCTGCTGATGCGCCTGTTCATCGAGCCGGGCGATGTAGTGGTCGAATCACCGCCGACGTTCGGCATGTACTCGTTCAACACCGGATTGGTGAGCGGCAACATCGTCGCCGTGCCACGCGACGAGGACTTTCACGTCGATGTCGAGGCGGTAGCCAGAGCCGTCACTGAGAACCACGCCAAGATGATCTTTCTGCCGTCGCCGAACAACCCCGACGGCTCGGTCCTGGCACGCGCTCAAGTTGTGCAGTTACTGGAACTTCCGGCCATCCTGGTGATCGACGAAGCGTATGCTGAGTTCAGCGGCGACAGTGTCATCGACTTAGTGGGAAAATATCCCAACCTGGTCGTATTACGCACGTTCTCGAAGTGGGCGGGACTGGCGGGACTTCGTATCGGCTACGGCATCATCCCCGAACCGATTATCGCGCATCTGTGGAAGATCAAGCCACCCTATAACATCAATATGGCGGCACAGGCCGCGGCGATCGCATCTGTGGAAGACCTGGACTATCTGCAGGCCAATGTACGCACGATTGTCGCCGAACGCGGCCGTGTGTATGCAGCACTCCAACGTATCGAGCAGCTACGTCCGTTTCCGTCGCAGGCAAACTTCATTCTGATGCGCGTACGCGACCATGATGCGAAGGCGCTCAAAGTGGCTCTCGAACAGCGCGGGATTCTGGTGCGCCATTACAGCAAGCCCAGTCTGCGCGATTGCATCCGCATCAGCATCGGAACACCGGAACAAAACGATATCGTACTCCAATCCCTTCGGGAGTTACTCGATGCCTGACTTAACGCTCACCGAATTGCTCGACTTTGCCCAGGACATCGCCTGGAACGCTGGGAAGATAACCCTGCGCTACTTTGGCACCGATGTCGTGCCGGAATTCAAGAGCGACCAATCTCCTGTCACCATCGCCGACCGTGAGGCGGAAGAATATCTGCGCTCGCGCATTATGCGCCAGTACCCCGACCATGGCATCCTCGGCGAAGAATGGGGAACCGTCAACGAAGGCGCGCGCTATCGTTGGATCCTCGATCCAATCGACGGCACCAAGTCGTTCGTGCAGGGGGTGCCATTGTACGGCACGCTGATCGGCCTCGAATGCGACGGCGAACCGGTGTTGGGTGTATGCAACATTCCGGCGACCGGCGAACTTGTGGCGGCGGCACGCGGGCAGGGCTGTACGCTCAACGGTCGTCGTGTTGGCGTGAGCAACGTCAGCCGAATCGAGGACGCGATCTTCCTGCAATCCGACGCGCCCTCCTTTGCCGAACATGGCCGTGGCACGGTCTATGACGAACTAGCACAGCGCAGCCGCATAACACGCACCTGGGGCGATTGCTACGGGCATATCATGGTCGCCACCGGACGCGCCGAGATGATGCTCGACCCGATCATGAACGCATGGGATTGCGCGGCCTTGTTGCCGATCATGCAGGAAGCGGGCGGCACGTTCACCGACTGGCACGGCACGCCGACGATCCACGGCGGTGATGCGTTTTCTACCAACGGACAACTTTTCGACGCGGTGATGGATGTGATCAACCGCCACGCAACAACGGACGAATGATGGGACGAACGGCGACGATCCAACGAGCAACCAAAGAAACCACCATCGAACTATCGATCGACCTGGACGGAACCGGACAATCCGACTGCTCGACCGGCGTCGGCTTCTTCGACCATATGCTTGATCACCTGGCACGTCACGGCAACTTCGATGTGCGTGTACGCTGCACGGGCGACCTGCATATCGACGAGCATCACACTGTCGAGGACGTGTCAATCTGTCTGGGACAGGCCATCGCGCAGGCGTTGGGCGACCGCGCCGGTATCGTTCGCACGGCCCACGCGTATGTACCGATGGACGAGGCATTGTGCTTCGCGGCGATCGATATCAGCGGACGACCGTATGCCGTGATTAACGCCGCATTCGTGACCGACCACGTTGGTGGCCTTTCGACGGATCTGGTATGGCATATGTTCGAGTCGATCGCGATCTGGGCACGGCTGACACTGCATATGCGCGTCGAATATGGTCGCAACGACCATCACAAAGTCGAAGCCTTATGGAAAGCATTTGCCCGAGCGCTCGACGGTGCGACCCGCATCGACGAGCGACTGGGTGGCGTGATTCCATCGACCAAAGGCGTTCTCTAGTCACGTCATATGCCGGGCGGCGTAATCCGCTCGATACAACCATGCCTGACATCATCATCCCAACTGATATTGCCCAGGCAATCGAACAAACGATGCCGCCAGAGGTGCTGACGGTGCTGGCCGTAGTAGTGCAGGAGGCACGTGCGAGCAGGACACCGTGTTACCTGGTCGGCGGTCCGGTGCGCGACCTGCTGCTGGGATACGAGTTCGACGATCTCGACCTGGTATTTGAGGGTGATGCGCTCGAAATCGCCGAGCGCTGCGCGGCGCTGACGGGCGGTGAACTGGTGCGGCACGAAGCTTTTGCCACGGGCAAGCTTGCTTTCAACAATACCGAGCGTCCATATCACATCGACTTCATCACTGCGCGCCGCGAGACGTACCCATACCCTGCTTCACTGCCCGTGGTCGAACCATCCACCCTCGCCGACGACCTCATGCGGCGCGATTTTACGATCAATACGTTGGCGATCCGGCTCGACGGCCCGCCCGCGCTCATCGATCAGCTAGGCGGCGTCGCCGATCTTGAACGTGGCACGATTCAGGTGCTCCACGATCGTTCCTTTATCGACGACCCGACCCGCATCCTGCGCGGCGCACGCTTCGCGGCGCGGCTCCATTTCACCGTCGAGCCACACACTGACGCCCTGGTCCGACAGGCCGGGGACCTGGATATGATCGCCGCGACAACGCCAGCACGTATCCTCAACGAAGTCTGGTTGGCCTTCCAGGAACCCGAACCGGAAGTCGTCTTCGCGATCCTCGCTGAGCAGCGCATCCTGCCACACATCTTTCCAGGCTTGCGGTGGCGACCGGAGATTGCCGCCGCGTTCCAGGCGGCACGTCAGGCATGCAGCGGCGAAGCACGACGGCTCCTGTTGCTCGGTCTGAGCGTGTGGTGGCTCGACGAGACCGAACGGGGCGCGGTGTTGCGGCACTATCCCTTCAACGGTGGCGAGCGCCGTCGCATTGTCGAACTGGACACGCTCCACCGCGTACTCGACACCTTCGACGTGCTTTCCATGCCACCGTCCGCCCTCGACCGTGCGTTGCATGATCTCAGTGAAACAACCCTCACACTAGGTATGATTGTTGCTTCTACGCCCGAAAAAAACCAGTTTGCCACATATTTGCAGGAGTTGCGACCGACCGTGACGCTGCTCGACGGCAACGATTTGCGTTCACTTGGCATCGCGCCAGGACCGCGTTTTCGCGTCTTGCTGGAGGGACTACGAGCAGCACAATTGGATGGAATAGTTAGCACCCGCGACGAAGCGAGGCGTTGGGTGAGCGACCAGAATACGTCTAGGCTATAATGTCTAGCGTAGTGCTGTGAAAGGAGAGGCGCGTGGATCAGCTACTGGCCTTGTTCCCATTGAATTTGGTTCTGTTTCCGGGAGCCGCACTGCCGCTACATATCTTTGAAGAACGCTATAAGCAGATGATCGGACGCTGCATCAGCTTGAGCCAACCTTTCGGCGTCGTACTCATCAAGGAAGGACAGGCCGAGGGTGATCCCGCCGAACCATACGACGTTGGCACAACCGCATACATCACCAATACCCTCCCCGCCGACAATGGGCGCATGTATATCGTCGCAGAAGGCCGTCAGCGTTTCAAAATCAAGCAGGTTATTCAGACCCTACCTTACCTTGTCGCCAATGTCGATTATCTTGACGATGAAGTCGGCATGGAGCAGCGTGTACAGGCAGACCGCCTGTTGAAGCTCTACGAGCGTTACCGCGAAGCAATGACGCGAGCGACGGGCGTACCCCAGCAACTTAACGACCTGCCAAGTGATCCATTGGATATATCGTTCCAATTATCGGCACAACTGCAGGTACCCTATCTATCCAAGCAGCAACTACTCGAAGCCGATCTTGAAACACGGCTCGAATCTTTGACGGCGGCGCTGGACGACGAAATGCGCTATCTTCCGCCGCCCTCCAACACGCCGCTGCCACCCGGCAATAGGTGGTCCCTCAACTGATGAGAATTGGCAGCCTGACTCTAGTTATTCGTTTGCCGTTGTGTCACACGCTAAAAGAAAAGCGCTCCATCATCAAATCGATGATCGCCCGCATCGGGAACGAGTTCAACGTAGCGATCGCCGAAGTGGCCGAGCAAGATCGCTGGCAACTCGCCGTGCTTGGCATTGCGTCGGTATCAGCCGACGGCAAACACGCCCAGCAGCAACTTCAGACCGTGATCGACTGGATTTATACCAACCGCCCTGATGTTGAGATCACGCAGACCGACATCGAGATTTTGTAACAAACCCTGACGACGGACATCCGACCACCGGAGAGCAGCATGTTTCTCAGCGGTGGTCGAATGGTTCTGCTACGAGCCGAGCGACTGCCACACTTCGACCTTGGTACGCACGCGCCGGATAACCTCGTCTGTGAACGCTGTCGTGGAGGCATGTCCCTGGAGGTCGGCAGTGCGGATGCCCTCGTAGACCGCCTCCAGGCACGATTCCGAGATCGCCCGTGCCGCTATCTTACCTTTGGGATCATCCACATACGATAGCAGCGCACCCGCCGCCAGAATCATCGCCATCGGATTGGCGACATTCTTGCCTTCGAGAGCCGGAGCCGTGCCGTGGGGTGCTTCCGCCATAACCGTTTTGACTTTGAGGTCATCGTCCAATGCTAGCAGCAGTGATTCCGCTCCCGCAATTGAGCCGAATAGCTGCATCACCAGATCGGAAAGGCAATCGCCGTCGCGATTGAGCGCGGGGATCACCAGCGCTTCGGATGCTGATGCGGTCAGTAATAACGCGTAGGTCGCATCGATTAACTGGGGAGAGTACCGTACCCCGGGGTGACGGGCGGCGGCAGCGTCCATCTCCTCCTTCAGCATGCCCTCGTACACGGGGGACACTGTGTACTTAGGACCGCCAAAGACCTTGGCGTGCGTACGTTCAGCGTACAGGAACGCGAACTCTGCGACCGAGCGGCACACCCGGCGGCTGATCTTTTCGGTGCGATATGCGTATTCGTCCAGGCCCTCGCCCTCGCGGTGTTCCTCGGCACCATAGGCGTCGTCGACCGCCATTCGCACCACCGAAATCGGGGCATAGACACCGCCAACCGGAATGATGCCAGGGATGCGCCGTCCAGTGCGCAAGATCACCGTGCCGTCGATGGATTTACGCAGGATCGCGTTGGGCGATCCTACATCACCGGCTTTTTCCGGTGTGATCGTGGCAGCTTTGAGGCCAAGGCCCGTTTCTCGCATGCGCTTGGCGGCGTCGCGCACAACCTCGTTGTTCGTTTCGCGCCGGTTCGCGAGCGATACATCGAAGCGCTCGAATTGAAGGTCGACACCAGTGACACTTGGCTCGAGGACCCGTAGTGCTTCTTCGAGCAATTCCTGTCCCGTCTGATCACCTTCCAATACGACTACAGTTGATGCCATTGATGCTCCTCATTTCTCGTGTTCATCAGCGGAAGCAGGTGATGGAGCCGAAGAAGTATGATCGGCGAGTGCATGCTTGAACTGCTCGATCGTGGCTTCCAGCGTCCTGACTCGCGCCCAATGTTTGTCGTTACCCTCGATGACCACCCAGGGAGCGTTCGGCTGGTTTGTATGTGTAAGCATATCTTCGACGGCAGCCTCGTACTGGTCCCATTTCGCGCGGTTTCGCCAATCTTCTTCGTTCATCTTCCAGCGCTTCGCGGGATCCTGCAAGCGGCGTTCGAAACGATACAACTGCTCCTCAGATGAAATATGCAACCAGAACTTGACGATGACCGTTCCGTCATCGGTCAGCATTTTCTCGAATGCATTAATTTCATCATACGCACGACGCCACTCGTCCTCGGAGGCAAAGCCTTCGACACGTTCAACCAGCACCCGCCCATACCACGAACGGTCGAATATCACCATATTGCCCCGGACGGGCAGTTTAGTCCAGAAACGCCAAAGATAGTGATGATCGAGTTCGTCCTGGGTCGGCTTTGCTATACCATAGACTGAAAATAAGCGTGGATCGAGGCGCTGTGTTACACGCTTGATGCTGCCGCCTTTTCCCGCTGCATCCCACCCCTCGTACACAAGAATTGCCGAGCGCTGCTGTTCCGGGAATTGGAGTTGCAACTCTTGGAGTTCGCTCTGGAGTTCCCCCAGCCGCCGCTCGTACGCTTTGCGGTCGAGCGAGCGCGACAGATCGACGGATTCGAGCATGAACGCTCCTATATAGTGGCCTTCGCCCGTTCAGGCTAGCCAGTATGGTGATTGGGTGCGGAATCGCATCCAGGTTCTTCTGCTCCGATGTGCAAGGCATGTACCACTGAACATGAGGTGTATGCTCGACGTTTATTTGCTCCAGCCTCGTACATTGCATAGCCCGTATTCCGGTCGTGTACAGATGCCTCACGGCATTCATCATGCTACAGGGCGTCTCTGGTTCATGTAGACAAAGAAAAGGAGCATCGATATGGGAGACCGAACTGAAACACTGGCAACATATGTCGGCGATATGCTGGCTGTCGAGAAGCACCTGCTGGAAGCATTTGAAAAGCAAGTGTCACTTGCCGAAGGTAGTCCAGATGCACAGAGCGTAGTCAGCCAGCTGGTTAGCTCAACACAAAGTCGCGTGACCGCACTTGAAACACTGACGAAAAACTTCGGCGATGGCAGTAAAGGCGTCACGAACACCGTCAAGGCCGCCATTGCGGGATTGTTCGGGGTAGCCGCTGGAGCGATTGATCATGTCAGGCCCCAAAGCCTTTCAAAGGCGCTACGCGATAGCTACACCGCGACGAACCACGCGATTATTGGCTATGTGATGTTGCAGACGACTGGCGTCGCCCTGAGTGATACCGCGACCGCCACACTGGCCGAAAAGCATCTGCAAGATTGCATCAAGAACGCACAGGCCATCGCAAACGTTATGCCGTCTGTGGTCGTCAAAGATCTGTCTGACGATGTAGGAACAGTGGCGCCCGGTGCTGCGAGCGATGTAACAGGCAACCAATCGGTTGGTTTTCTATATCACTAAAGCGCATAGAGCCCAACGGCATAGAGCAACGCCCTCGCAGAATTGCGAGGGCGTTGCTCTATGCGTTCACCTTGTACGTTATGCTTGGGCGCTGCCCGAGCCTGGCTGTGGATCATCGAAGGTGATACCACTCGTTCCGTCCAGGAAGTTATTCCAGCGCTCAGTTAATAGGTCGCGTGTTTCCTTCCCCGAACGTGGGGCGATCAGCAAACCTGCCAATGCTCCCAGTACGAAAGAACGAAAGATAGTCCGCAATGTCTTCATAGCTCCTTGGCTCCTCAATCGTTATACCCTACCAGGTCCACTTGTTCCTGGTACGTCGCCACCCTCACCACTTGTTGTCAAGTCAGAATACGCGTTGCTCGAACGCTGGTCCGAATCGTTCAGCCGAACGGTTTCACCAGTATTCGCAGACGTATCTGTGATGATGATGTCGGTTTCTTCATCCAGTTGGGACGACGCGCGTCCTTCATCGCTTACACCGATAGCATCGGCAGTAATCGTAGAATCGTCATCGGTCGAGTCTTCAACAACCTTCTCAACGCGCTCGCCAACAGAACTAGCTTTGTCTTCTACCTTCGCCGTAACTGCAGCAGCCTTGTCCTTCGTTTTGTCAACGACCTTATTCACTGTGTTTTCGGCTCTGGCTGTCGCGTCCTTGACCGTTTCCTTGGCATCTGCGGTCGTATCGGCCACAGCTTCCGACGCCTCGGATACCTTTCCTTTGGCTATGTCGACGGCTTCGCTAGCCTGTTCCTTTACGTCGGCGGCCTTCTCAGCCACCACACCTGCTGCTGCCGAGGCTGTATCCTGTGCCGATTCCACCACGTCGTGCGCTTTTACTTTAAGATCAGCAGCTTTGTCGCTGACTGTTTCTACCACGTCCGAAGCGCTCGATTTTACTGATGCGACGGTTTCGGCGGCGCGCTCTTTCAAATCACCGCTTTTTTCGGCAACGACGTCGGTAGCTACTGCAACTTTTTCGCGCACGGTCTCGGCAGTAGTGCTAGCTGTCGCTGCGACTTGGTCTTTGAGCTCGCGTGCTTTGTCCACTACCGTCGATGTAGCATCGCTGACCCGCGTCGCGACCGATGCGGCTGTGTCGCTTACGGTCGTGGATGCCTTCGATGCGGCTCCCTGGACGGAAGAAACAGTGCTGGTTGCAGTATCAGCGACCGTCGCGACGACGGCGTTCGCTCGGTCGGTAGCCGTGGATGTAGCACTTTTGACGGAATCATTCACGTTCGAGGCAACATCGCTGGCTTTGTTGGCTGCGGTGGTCGTGGCATCGGAAACGCGGTCCTTCAGCACCAATCCTTTTTCGCGGACCAGTTCCCGATTCTGCGCTCCACTTCGCGGCGTCAGCAAACTTGCTGCTGCAGCACCAACCAACGCCCCAACGAACATTCCAACTGCAAATGACCAGCTATGGTCTTCCTCATACATATACGATTACCTCCGCTTAAGATTTCTCCGCCATAGGGACCATGCTAGCAGGAAACAGACCAAGGCAATCACGCTCAATCCACCCACCGACAGGTCGCTCGGGACGCGCCCGCGGAGCATAACGTTTTGTAGAGCCTGCACCCCGTGGGTTACCGGAAGGATGTATGCAACCGCCCGCACCTCCGGGATAAAGTTTTCCAGCGGCAGAAAAAAGCCGGAGAAAAACACCGACCCAAGCAATGCGATCATCGAGAATTGCACCGCCTGGCTTTCAGATTTGGAGAATGCTGAGATCAGGAACCCAAGCCCGAGCGATGCCCAGATCAGCAGCAGCACGGAAATGGCATACCACATCACGCTTCCAACCAACGGCACACCAAGCCCATAGTAGAGGCCCGCCGTCAGAACAGCCGCGATCACGCTAGCAAACAATGTATACGCCAGATATTTACCGATCAAGATTTGCATGGTGCCGACCGGGGCAACCCTGAACATCTCGACTGAACCCAGCAGATTCTCGCGCACCAAAGACAGGGCAGCTAACGTCACTGCCATATGCTGAAGCAGTAATGCAACAACACCCGGAGAGTAGAAGGTAATGTACGAGGGCGTATAATTTGTTTGGGCAACGTTCTGTGGACGACTGATCAGTGGTGATACCAGCACTTCCGGCGGCACAGCTTTGAGCTGTTTCGAGACTGACTCGACCTCCGCCAGACGTTCACGGATCGATGCGATGCGCTGTTCTTGCTCCTGAAGACCCCCGCTTGCCATGGCTTTTTCGATTGCCGTCAGATCATTCTGGATCTGCTCGACGCTCTGCTGAGCCGCATCATTCTCTCCTTGCTGGTTTGCCAGCACCAGACCGGCCAAAATCAGCCCTGAGTTCGAGCGCAGACGCTGGATCGCGCCGCGGGCTTGTTCGCCGCCAGCGATGCGTAGACCGTTTTGCAACGTTTCGAGTTGCGTGCGTGCCTCGTTAATGTACGTATCCATCGACCCAAGCTGCGACTGCGTTCCGCTGGCGATGTTCAGGAGCAATGCCGAGTTAAGCTCCTTGACCTGAACATAGGTGAGATACTGAATCCATGCTTCTTGGAGTGGATCGATTTCGTTGTATAGCACCGTGATCGGCGTTTGTTCCGTTCGGCCTAGAAATCGATCAATACCGTCCGGGACGATCTCGACGATATCAACGACGCCATCGGACAACTGCTGCGCTGCTTGCTTTTGGTCACTAGTTATACTGACCACATCGAACGATGGACCAAGGTTCTGCACGATAGCGTCGATGCGCGGGTCGTTTTCCATCTCCGCAGGTACAACAAGAGTCGTTCGCAGTTGCGGTTGTTCGCCGCTGTAGCCAAGTCCAAACAATGCCAGGATCAGGAACGGTCCCAGCACCAGGCTGATAATCAGGCGAGGCTGACGGCGAATTTCGGCCAGTTCCTTGGCGAAGAACGCCAGGAGTTGAATAAGTCCTCTGAACATTAGTCAGCCTCACCAATTGCGAGTTCCGGGTCTTCACGTGCCGCCTGTTCCATCAGGATGATAAACACGTCATCGAACGGAATCTTGAATTCCTGGGTGTTTCGCACGTCAATCGTCGGGTCAGTTGCCAGCTTTTGAATCACTTCGGGGATGCGCGCTCCCGCGTCATCCACATAGGCATGGATGGTGCCCCGAGGCTGATGAGGTGGACTCTGATCGATACGTTGCACGAAGGGCATCGTTCCAATCAGTTGCAGGGCGTTGCTACGATCTTCGGGATCGACGGATAACGCGATCACTTCTAACCCACCGAACGCACGTCGCCGCAGACCGTCCGGAGTTTCGACCATCAACAGCTTGCCACTTCGCATGACCCCGACGAGATCGCAGTACTCGACCTCCGAAACATACTGCGTCGTGACTAACAGCGTTTTCCCTTCGGCTTTGAGCGACCGGAACCGTTCCCAGAACTTGCCACGCAGCACTGGATCGACGCCAGCAGTTGGTTCGTCGGCAAATAACAACTGCGGCTCATGCACCAACGAACAGGCCAGTTCGAGGCGGCGCTTCATGCCGCCCGAAATATTCTGCGCCAGGGTATTGCGAGCGGGTGTCAGTTCAACGAAATCGAGGAGTTCCTTGAGCCGTTTGCGGCGGCTGAACCAGTTGAGGCCATACAATGAAGCGACGAAGCTCAGGTTTTCCCATACCGTCAGGGTTGGGTACAGTACGAATAACTGCGGCATATAGCCGATCAATTCACGCGCCCGCTTATCAAACGTGCGGGGCGTTGCACCGAGCACGGTCAAGTGTCCTTCCGTCGGTGTGTACACGCCTGTCAGCATACGCACTGTTGTGGTCTTGCCGCACCCGGAAGGACCTACCAGGCCAAAAATAGACCCCTCAGGTACGTTCATCGTGACGTTTCGCACGCCGATAGTGTCACCCCATCGTTTCGAAACATCATGCATTTCGATTACATTCTTCACTCGTGGTCCATGAGCCTCACGTACCGCTGCAGCCATAGTGTATGCTCGCTTGAATATTGGGAAATAAAAAGGTCGTCGTAAGCCGAGTACAAGTGAGAGCAAGATAAATGCCAACTTCACCGAAGCTGGCATGTAATCTCAACGACGAATGGGACATGCACGTTACGCGACAACAGGGATATGAGCATCCAGCCACGCGATCGTGGTTGCGATCACGTCGTCCTTCTCCGGTTCGTTGAAAATCTCGTGGCGGCACCCCTCCCACAGTTTGAGTGTTTTATCGGCACTACGCGCGCGTTCGTACAGCAGTATCGAGCCTTGCGGACTCGTCAGCCTATCATCAGCGCCATGCATGATCAGGAGTGGAAGCACGAGTTCGGCGCTGCGATGGCGTGCGTCGATCGATGCACGCATCATCTCGTAGCCCATACGCGCCCGCACTTTACCCTTGTAGCACAGTGGATCGGCATCAAACGCCTCCTGTACCAGCGGGTCGCGGCTGAGGACGCTTTCGGTCGCCGATCCAGCGACCATGATCGGCATGTGCGGTGCAACCGTCGCCAGGATACCGCTCAGACGCTTGACCAACGGCGAAGCATCGTCGCCGATCTGCAAAGCGGGACCGCTGATGACCATCGCCGTGAGAAGATCCTGATGATACAACGCATAGCGTGTCGCAATCAGGCCGCCCATCGAGTGACCGAGCATGAACATTGGTAGCTCAGGATATGCTTCCCTCATCTTTGTGACAAAGATGTGGAGATCGTCCACGAAGTAATCGAAGCGCTCGACGTGCGCTCGCACACCGGCGCTTTCGCCGTGTCCTCTGTGATCCATCGCACAAACAACATAGCCATGGAGGTTGAGGGCGCGAATGACATGTGCGTAGCGCCCCGGGTGTTCGCCGTAACCATGTACCAGCACCACCAACGCTTTGGGCGTACTCGCTGCGTCCCAGATCGCATACACGAGCTTGATGCGACGCGCTCCGACGAACGTACCTTTCACGACGAAACTCCTTCGTTCCCACACACGACCACTACAGTATGTAGGTGACGCGACGATTCCGCATGGCTCACAGCCCGGGGATAAGCAAATCAATGTTGACCACCCGCCATTGCCAGTGTGCCATCCGTCGCCATCCCGCCGCCTGGAAACGCCCACCGAGATCATGGTCGGTTGGGAATACGATGCCGCCCGTCGCCATGCCCCGTTGCAACAGCCGACCAGCGATGGTAGTAGCGCGGCTCAGGTGCATAGTCACGAATCGTCCATCGTCATGCACGACGCGCCGCGCCTCCCGTAGCATCGCATCGATGTCACCGATCTCGTTGAGCGATCCGCCGATCGCGTACCCACTCGCCGAGCCACTTTGGAACGGCAGGAACTGCGCCGATGCACGCACGCACGAAATACGCTTGCCTTCGTGGCGTGCGAAGCGTCGAGCTTCGCGCAGCATCGCCCAGGCATGATCGACTGACGCAACAACCGCGTCTGGTGCGACCAATGCCCGCCCGTAGAGCGCGGTCGAACAGGCAGCGTCCACGATCAAGCCCCCACGGTCGGGCTGCATCAGTCCGCGCACGAGCCGTAGCTCGTCGCGCAACGGGAATCGCTGTCCACTAAGCAGAGAAAGAGCTTGCCAGCGCCAGAGCCGTTCGTAACCCCACGCCCCCACAGCACTATAGTTGACGAGCTGTGCTGGAACACGCGGCAATGGTTCGATGAGCGCGTCGAGGATACCGTCCACGATTGGCATCGACCCGCCACAGTCGGTACAACGCACCGTGCCCGCTACGATCTCGTGGAGGTCTGTTTCGCGCACGTCGAGTTCGAGTGTCGCAGCCGTGCATCGGACGCATCGAAGGTATGGCAGCAATTCACTATACATACAGATCGTTCGTCCTATCGTTTGAAACCATCTTCGCTGGTGGCATAGCTTCCCTCATCATCTACTCAACGTTCAGCGATGGCATACGGTCGTGGAGCGTTGCGGGTTGCCTAGTCCCAGGCAGCGGGGCATCGCGGCACATGATGTCGTCAAGCGTTTCACGGCGCTGGATCACATAATCCTGTCCATCGCGGACCAGCACCAGCGCCGGACGCCCGACGAGGTTGTAATTCGACGCCATGCTCAGCGTGTAGGCACCACACATCGGCACCGCGAGTAACGCCCCGGGTTCGACCGCAGGGAGCTCGACATCACGCAGCAGCACATCGCCGCTTTCACAGTAGCGCCCGACGACGGTCGCGATTTGTTCCGCTGCCGCTGCGCAATCGGCGCGGATCACATCATAGCGTGCTTCGTACAACGCGGGTCGAATGTTGTCACCCATGCCACCATCCACGGCAACGAAGTGCCGCACGTCGGGGATGGTCTTGGTGGCCATTACGGTATAAAGCGCGACGACCGCTCGTGCAATCAAGGAACGGCCTGGTTCGAGGAACATCCGTGGCAGCGGGAGGCCTGTTTGTGCGGCGCTCCTGGTGGCTGCCGCCGCGATCAGTTGCACATAGGCATCGATCGCAAGTTCAGGATCACCCGCACGATAGGGAACACCCAGACCACCACCCGGACTCCATTCGGTCATGGTCCAGCCGTAACGCTCGCGCAGCGTGGCGCTGAACTCGAACAAGAGCGCGATCGCACGCTCCATCGGCTCCATCTCGGTGATCTGCGAGCCCAGGTGCATGTGTAACCCAACGAGTTGCAGACCGGGCAACGCAAGCGCACGTTGAACGGCAGTTTCAGCCATACCCGTGGCGATCGGTAAGCCAAACTTGGAATCGAGTTGTCCGGTCTGAATATGGGCATGGGTATGTACATCGACGCCGGGATTGACCCGTAACATTACTCGTTGCGTCCCTCCGCGCTCCGCGACTAGCGCACCCAGCACATCGAGTTCGTCGAGGCTATCGACAATGATGCAGCCGACACCCCACTCGAGTGCCTGTCGCAGTTCATGTGAGGGTTTCGCGTTACCGTGGAGGTGCACCGCCGCGAAATCGGCACCGGCGGCATGGGCGACCGCAAGTTCGCCCAACGAAACGCAATCCAACCCAAGGCCAGATTGCACCATCAGTTGCGCGACAGCGAGGTTGAGCAGCGCTTTCGACGCATAGTGGATGGTCGCGGGCGCGGGATAATAGGCCAATGCCGCGTGCAACCTGGCGGCAGTCGAGCGTACCGTCGCTTCATCTACTATATAGAGTGGTGTGCCATGGCGCTCCATCAGCGCCGAAACGTCACAGCCACCCAGCATAAGATGTCCGTTAGCGCTTCGCCGGGCGGTATCAGGCCACCGAGATCGATCTAGATTCATGGAGTTGAGCATACCGGAGGACGCTGTTTGCCGCAACATGACGGCACGGACACGGAAGCCATCCGTGATGGTTTGTTGTAGTTCAAACTGTATTTCTCGCAATGAAATCATTTTCGACGATTCCATTCTTGTTCTTTCGGTCATTCATCAATCAAATAAACGGCGAATCCGTCTATTCATGGATGGCGCTCCAGCCTCGTATCAGCAACATCACCTTGGGTTCAGACAGTCTCTATACATATAGTACGGGCGTCATGGTGCTTTCACGGGTCGCTCATTCCTCCAAGACAACAGCACTGCTAGAATGCCCTCACTTCGAAGACGTGAACATCTCGACGTGTATATGCAAGGAGTTTGACCCATGAATTCTCGAAGGTCGTTTCGCTGGCTCAGCCGAGGTGCAGCCGCGGCAGTGGTCGGTTCGACACTTATGAGCGCACTCCCCGGATCAGCGGATGCTGCACCATGGGGTGGACGCAACAATTTCGCTGCCCAGGAGTTTCAAACCCTGTGGAATCAAACCGATGCGAACTCCGGTAACCGCTCGCTGACGTGGGGACCGTCGCCATGGTGGGATTACAAAGAATTCTACAAAGATGCCCCCGGTGGTCTGCGCCAGGTGCAGTACTTCGATAAAGCCCGCATGGAGATCAACAATCCCGAAGCTGCCAAAACACCGTTCTTCGTCACCAACGGTCTGTTGCCGGTAGAAATGATCTCTGGTCGCGTCAAGTTGGGCAATAATGAAGACGATTCCAGCTATGACCAGCGCGAATCGGCTGGGATTCCGGTGGCGGGCGATCTCGCAAAGGTCAACCCCAACGCACCGACCTATGCTTCATTCCGTCTCGTAGCGACGACCAGCGGCAACAACCGGGCACAGCCACGGTTGGGTGAGCGCATCAGCGCGACGTTCGACAAAAGCGGCAACATTGGCGTACGGCAGGACCTGGCGACCGAGCAGACCCAGATCGTCCAGTTCAACGCGAACACCGGACACAACATTCCGGCGGTGTTCAAGGACTACATGGACTTTTATGACCGCTCCGGCAACGTCGGTTCGATCTTCACCTTTGGCTATCCGATCACCGAGCCATACTGGATCCGCGCACGGGTTGGCGGTCAGGATATGGACGTGATGACGCAAATCTTCGAGCGCCGTGTGTTGACCTATACACCGTCTAATCCTGAACAGTATCAGGTCGAAATGGGCAATGTTGGACAGCACTACTTCCAGTGGCGCTACGCTAACCAGGGAACGCCTTGGGACCCGGAAACACCACCATACTTCCCGGTCGCTTTCGCGTCCAACCGTCCAACAGGCACCAAAACTATCGAGCGCATCTACACGACGGATGTCAATGGTAACAACCAGAGCCCGATCACTCCGGATACGGTAGCCGCAAGGCCAACATCGGTGTTGCGCTCGTGGGATCAGAAGTCAATCCGAATCATTGGCGAAGTCACAGCGGACAACAAGCGACGCATCTTTAGCTACGCGCTGGACGGCAGCCAGGCCACGCCGGTGATGCAGGCGATGCAGCCGACGGATGGCGACGATTATCAGGCGTCCGTATCACCGGATGGCACTAAAATCGTCTTCGTGTCGAATCGTACGACCTCCAAGAACGCCGACAAGAACGCTGAGTTGTTCATGATGAATCTGAACGGCACCGGACTTGTCCAACTGACGGATACCAAAGCACCCTGCGCGAACGAGAATCCGACCTTCCGTGGCGACGGTTCCGGCATCGTGTGGAGTTCGAACTGCGGTCAAGCAAACTGGGAAGTCGTTCGTGCGAACCTCGGCTACAGTCAGGATAAGCTGAATGACATCCAAGCAACGCTCTCGACCTGGGTCAATCTGACCAAGAACGATGCGAACGATCGCTACCCACGCGTTTCGCCGGATGGCTCCAAAGTCGCCTTCTCATCGGATCGTGGCAGCGGCAAGTTCGACCTGTACGTGATGAGTGTGGATAGTGGCTCGGCGCTCCAGGCACTGACCACCAGCGCGAACGGTAACGACATTGCTCCAACCTGGTCACCGGACAGCTTGCAGTTGATCTACCAGTCGGACATCGAAGGTGATAGCGAAATCTATCTGCGGAACCTCGATGCGCGAACCGCGCCCCGACAGTTGACCAACAACAGCACCGATGACGTATCTCCAATCTGGGCGCAATAACGTCCAGTTCATCCCCCAACACCACATGACGGGCTATGCCCGTCATGTGGTGTTTAAGCAGGTCTCGATCAACGTCGCCGCGTTTGCTGCTCCAAACCAAATGCATGTTCGTTTGCCACTGCGATCCATGCGCCTCAGAAGCTGCCCAGAATGAAAAACGTGATCGTAAGTTGTACAATAGATCGGACTTTAACGGCCCCCTGGTGTTCAAGACACGGCTCATACGAACGAACATACTAAAACGTACATTGATTACGTGCGTTGTACGAACCATTCAACTCATCAAAAATACGTGGTTGCAATTCCAATAACCACATGGTATGATCTAAACGTTGTTTAGCATGGTTTGGTCCTCAAGCTCCGGGCGTTCCTGCAACCGCAGTATCTCACCCCTCGCTCATCGAAACCCAAGCCGCCAAACAAGTTGTGTCTTATCCCCAGGGAGGATTGCGAGCGATGAGCTACGCAGACAAAACGTTGACGTGCCGCGATTGCGGAACGCAGTTCACATTCACGGCGGGCGAGCAGGAATTCTACGACCAGAAGGGCTTCACCAACGCACCAACACGTTGTCCAGATTGCCGGGCAGCACGTAAGGCTGCTGGCGGTGGTCGCAGCGGTGGCGGTGGCGGCTATTCGAGCCGTGACAGCTACGGCGGCGGTGGCGATAGCTACGGCGGCGGCGGTGGTGGTTATGGCGGCGGCGGCGGTGGCGGCGGTGGCCGCAGCTACGGTGAAAACCGCGGACCGCGCGAAATGTACACGACAACATGCTCCTCATGTGGACGTGAGGCCCAAGTGCCGTTCGTTCCCCGTGGCGACAAGCCTGTGTACTGCTCGGACTGCTTTCAATCACAGCGCCAGTCGAGCAGCCGCTGGTAGGGACGTTTTTCAAAGCATGTAAACGAAGCGGACAGCATATGCTGTCCGCTTCGTCGTTTAACCGCTCCCTATGTCGCTACACTTCCAATTGTCCGGTCGCCACTTCCTCGTTCGGAACATCGTTCAGATGCGCAAGGTCATTGCGGCACACGAACAGGTTCGCGTCATTGGGCGACGCGCCAAGCTGCACTTCGGTAATTGAACAATTCCCAAATTCGTGCCTGGGCCAGCTTTCCAGCGACTCTTGCAGCAAATACCCCACTGCCCATGCTAACGCGCCGCCATGTGATACCACGACGATAGAACCGTCAACGGCTCGGTGGGCTTCGATAATGCGATCGAGCTCTGCCGCGATGCGTTCGCCCAGGTGCCGACCGCTTTCACCGCCAGGCCACACGAAATCGATCCCCTGCGCCAACCATGCTTCGTCCTTACCGGGATTCTGTTCGATCCATTGTTCAATCGTCAGGCCAGCGGCATCACCTACGTTGATCTCGGCGAGTGGTTCGCGTGGTTCCGGCGTGACACCAACCGCAGCACCGATGAAGTGTGCTGTTTCCCAGGCCCGCGCGAGCGGACTGGCATAGATCGCTCGCACATCGTAGCGCTGCGCGATCGACGCGGCGACCGCTCGCGCCTGCATGCGTCCGCGCTCGGTCAGTACTTCATCACGTCCTTGTAGAACGCGCGTTATGTTTCCTATTGACTCGCCGTGGCGAACCATCAGTAATTGCATCATTCTCCTCCACTGGTGTGGTATAAACCCGGGCTATAGTAGCATGGCTCGCCGGCCATACACAGGCGTATAACGCCCGAACCTATGTTCGTATCAGGTCGACCTGAAGGGCTCAGCATGGTATAATTAACCATTCCGATGGGATAAAGAGCATGTACAGCGAGTAGGGAGGACTGCGTGGATATTGGCATTGTAAGGCCCGTTAATATCGTCGAGCAAGTACGCACGGCGTACCTTGATTACGCCATGAGCGTGATCGTACAGCGTGCGTTGCCAGACGTTCGTGACGGCCTTAAACCGGTCCAGCGCCGCATCCTATATGGGATGTGGGATCTGGGTATCCGGCATAATACTGCATATAAAAAGAGCGCCCGTATCGTCGGCGATGTGCTGGGCAAGATGCACCCGCACGGCGACAGTTCCGTTTATGACGCATTGGTCAGGTTGGCGCAGGAATGGAGCCTACGCTACATGCTGGCCGATGGACAGGGCAACTTTGGTTCGATCGACGGCGACCCGGCGGCGGCAATGCGCTACACCGAATGTCGCTTGTCCAATATCGCCGAAGAACTGCTCTATGATATCGAAAAGAACACCGTCGATTTTAAGCCGAACTTCGATAGCTCCTATGATGAGCCATCGGTACTTCCGGCGCGGTTACCAAACCTACTGCTGAACGGCGCTGCCGGTATCGCGGTCGGCATGGCGACCAATATTCCACCGCACAACCTGGTTGAATTGAATGAGGCGATCACCCATCTCATCGACAATCCAGATGCGACGGTCGAAGACCTCATGACGATCATCCCCGGACCCGACTTCCCGACTGGTGGCATCATCCTGGGCAACGAAGGCATTATTAATGCCTATTCGACGGGCAAAGGTCACGTCCTGATTCGTGCCAAGGTTCACATTGAGGAAGCAGCACGCGGGGCCTACAACATCGTCGTAACCGAATTGCCCTACCAGGTGAACAAGGCGCGATTGCAGGAACGTATCGCCGAATTGGTCAAAGACAAGAAGATCGACGGCATCCGCGACGTACGCGACGAGTCGGATCGTTCGGGCATCCGTCTGGTGGTGATTCTGAAGCAGGACGCACAGCCGCGCAAGGTACTGAACTCGCTGTTCAAATACACCTCGATGCAGGTCACATTCGGCGTGAACATGCTGGCGCTGGTTGACGGTCTCCAACCGCGTGTGCTTACGCTGAAGAAGGCCTTACAGCATTACATCGAGTATCGCCAGAGCGTGATTCGGCGTCGTACCCAGTTTGAACTTGACAAGGCACGAGCGCGGGCGCACATCCTGGAAGGCTTGAAGATCGCCCTCGACAATCTGGACGCGATCATCACCACAATTCGCGAATCCCGTTCGCGTGACGCTGCTCGCACGAACCTACAAAATAACTTCACCTTCAGCGAACTTCAGGCGAACGCGATCCTGGAGATGCAGCTGGGACGACTGGCGGCGCTGGAACGGAAGCGCATCGAAGACGAATACAACGACGTGCTGGCGTTGATCGCGCAATTCGAAGCGATCCTGGGCGACGAAAGCAAGGTGCTCCAACTAATCAAAGAGGACCTGAGCTACCTCAAGGATCGGTACGGCGATGTACGACGCACCCGCATTGCCATCGAAGCCACCGGCGACATTTCAGCGGAAGACCTGATCCCAGACATTCAGGTGCTGGTGACGGTTACCGACCGTGGCTACATCAAGCGTATCCCAGCAGATACATACCGCGTACAGAACCGTGGCGGCAAGGGCATTAAGGGTATGGCAACGCGAGAAGCCGATAGCGTTGAACATCTCGTGACCTGTTCGACCATGGACGATCTGTTGTTCTTCACCGACCGTGGTAAGGTCTACCAACTCAAGGCGCATGAAGTCCCGGATGCCGGACGCACCGCGAAAGGCTTACCGCTGGTCAACCTGATCTCGCTCGAACCGGGCGAACAGATTCGTGCCATCCTCAACGTCCACAACTTCAGCGATGGCGAGTTCCTGGTTATGGCGACGACACGCGGCAAGATCAAGCGAACCATCCTGACCGAGTACGCTTCGGTGCGCTCGAACGGTCTGATCGCGATCGGGCTAGAAGAAAAGGATGAGTTGCGCTGGGTGCGAATGAGCAAGGGAACTGAGGATATCCTGATGACCTCGCGTGGCGGTCAGACGATCCGTTTCCGACAAAGCGAAGTGCGCTCGATGGGTCGTCCGGCTTCGGGCGTGCAGGGTATGCGCGTTGGCGATGACGACAGCGTGATCAGCATGGACCTGGTGACGCCCGCCGCACAATTGCTGGTCGTTACAAAGGGCGGCTTTGGCAAGCGCACACCACTCAGCGATTATCCGGTCAAGGGACGCGCGGGGGGCGGTGTGATCACGATCAAGTTGCGCGAAGGCGACATGGTTGCCGTCGCACAAGTCGTCAATGACACCGACTCATTGACGCTGATCAGCAAGCAAGGCATCGTCATGAAGACGGCAGCCAACGGCATTTCATCGCTTGGACGCTTGACCCAGGGCGTCACCGTCATGCGTTTCAACACGGGCGATGTCGTATCAGCGCTCTCGGTTGAGCCACCACAGGACGAACAGGCGAACCCAAATATCCTGGCTTCGGCAGAGATGAACATGGCCGATGCAGCGGATGCCAATGGCGACGGCGGCGTTCCGATACCGGCAGCCTAAACACGCCAGTAGCACGATACCGAGGGGGAATTGGGCGGTTCTGAAGCCGCTCAGTTCCCCTTTTTTGCTGCCTGTCAATGACAGAAACATGACAAATTTGACGATAATGGCTTGTTTTTGCGGATTGGTAGTTGGCGATCCTTGACGCACCCAGGTATACTGGACCGGAACTGTATCGTAGAGCCGGCGGCGAACCGGGTCAACGATCGGAAGGAGTTGCCATGTCCCTGTTGAGGGCAACCCGCAGCCGAGTGCTGCTTTTGTTCGCCACACTGATGCTTGTTGCGCCATTTGGCCCGGATGCCATGGCCCACCAGGCGACGTATGACTCGAAAGGCGTTATCCAAAGTCGCGACGGCTCGCTCCGTTTAAGTGACGATGCTGACGCTGCTCCTGCGGCAGTCGCAGATGCCGATCGCTTCGGCCTCTGGGATTCTGTTCCGCAGAACGTAGGCTCCACCTTTGGTTCCGTCCATGTTCAATACACTGCTGATGCACCCACCGGAACCGAGTACTTTGTCGGCGTACGCGCAAGCGTCGACGGCAACCGCTGGAGCGAATGGGAATGGGATGTCGCAACCAACAGCGTCGTCAGCTTTGAAGGACCACAGCGCTGGTTGCAGCACCGTATTGCTCTGCTAGGCGATGCCGAAGCCACGCCAACCATGTCGAAGGTCATGCTAACGCCACAGGCCGCACCATTCACCAGTCAGTCGTTGACCAAAGCCGTGGGCGATGCACCTACATATCGCTTGCGCGTCACACGCCAGGGAATGGTCGGCGGACGAACCGCGAACGGACACATCATCACGAGAAACGATATGTTCGTGTCGCTGCCATCATGGAACTCGCTGTCCAGCCGCAACGGCAATGAATACATGGTGCGATTGTCAGCAAATGGCAAAAGCGTCGTAGTACCAGTTGCTGATGTCGGGCCCTGGAACCGTAACGATAACTATTGGGACGCCAACCGCGATCGATTCAAGGATTTGCCGGTGGGATGGCCCCAGGATCATGCCGCTTATTACGAGCGGTACAACAAACGACGAGCGGAGAAGGGGTATGTGAGATTCCCTTCAGCCGTCGATATTGGTGATGGCGCGTATTGGGCGCTGGGTCTGAGGGGAGCGCAGGCAACCGTCGATGTCACATTCCTGTGGCTCGGCACCGACCCTGGCCCGAACCCGGCACCACTGAACAGCGCACCTTCACGCCGTCCATAAAAGGATAGCTATGTCTACGCTGCACACACTCCGCCGCCACTACGATCTGTCGCTTGGCGAACTCGCGCAATTGACCGGAATCCCTCTGCGTCGTTTAGCGGAGTACGAGTACGAAGATCGCCCCCTTCCACCGGAGGACCAGCATGCGCTCGTTACCTTGTTCAGCAAGGAAATGCACAGCATGGGGAGTGGCTGGGAGAGTGCAGCAACAATTGACGGACAGCGGCGAGGGCAACCGGAGCAAGCGTATCTGCTGGCTGCCTTCGCCGCGACGGTCGCCCTGAGCGGTACGCTCGGCCTCGGTAACACATTGCGCCAGGTAACGGCACAGGTGATCGACGCGATCCCTGCTGTCCTCACACGACCGGAGCCAATACCACCAACGCCCGAACCAACCATGCTGCCGGTGGCGATCGTGCTGCCAGTCGTCCCCACCCCTAGACCGACCGCCACAGCATTGCCAACCGCCACACCGCAGCCGACAAGACCACCAGAACCAGCCAATCCGCACCTTTGTCCGGTCGGTACGACACATGGTGCGGTCGTCGTAATGGCATCATATACCGCTGGAACTCACGAGCCAACCAATACAAACGGTGCGGTCGATCTGGCAGTCGATGCGAACGGCGACGGACGCCCCGAGTCCTGGGCATCGCGCAACGCGGCGGTGTATGCCACGCACGCTGGTATGGCGAGTGTACGTCTAGATAGTTGGCCCGCGGGAAACTATGTTGGGCTGGATGGGGCCGAAGGCTGGCGCACCGGCTACTCGCACCTTGAAAACGTCCTGGTGAAAGAAGGCGACCGCATCGAAGCCGGACAACAGATCGGCACGGTTGGCTCGACGGGTCGCGTCGGCGGTCCAAGCCTCGATTACAAAATCTGGCATAATGAACAGAACACCGATCCGACCCCCATGCTCAACTGCGACTAAGTGGGGGACATACTATATCCAGGATGGGAAACCCATGTCGCCAACACCACCGTTCAAAAATGCACGACCCCGCGAGATTAAGCAGCGCCTGGACGCAGGCGAAGCCCTGCGGCTGATCGACGTACGCGAACAGTACGAATATACCATCGCACATATCGACACAGCAACGCTCCTCCCGATGAGTGAGATTCAAACCTGGTGGCAAGCTCTACCACGCGACGAAGAACTCATCGTTATATGCCACCATGGCGTCCGCT
Source organism: uncultured Chloroflexia bacterium (assembly GCA_963790835.1). Lineage (GTDB taxonomy): Bacteria > Chloroflexota > Chloroflexia > Chloroflexales > Kallotenuaceae > JBBSGA01. The sequence continues at coordinate 455,015 of CAWBPU010000001.1, read as the reverse complement.
CGGCACAGGTCTGTACGGCACTCCACGGTGCGGGTTTCGAGCATCTCACCAATATGACAGGAGGGATCGATGCGTGGTCAGCGGAGGTTGATTCAAGCGTTCCGCGCTACTAGGTGTGAAAGACCGCACGTATTTTCTCGCCGGTATCGACCTATTCAACGGAGGCAGTTACTGGCATGCGCACGAAGCCTGGGAAGACGCCTGGAAGATCGAAACCGACCCTCAAATACGACTCTTCTATAAAGGAATCATCCAGACCACTGCTGCGCTGGTGCATTGGCAGCGCGGCAACCCACGTGGTCTAACACTGAACTGGCGAAAAGCCCGTGCGAAATTGAGCGCACTACCTCCACACTTCCATGATCTCGATCTTGATACGCTCATCGAACTCATGGATCGCTTCGAGGCCGCGGGCGGCATAGCACTCCAACCACCAACGCTCATCCTCGATAGCATGCACTAAGTCTCTTCTGTAGCGTTTATACATCTGATACAATCAATGTCTAACGTCGTTTCTGTGCAACATTTGAGCAAGGTGTTTCGCCGTCGTGTCCGTGCTCCGGGCATCGGCGGTCTGCTTGCGTCCTATCGCCATCCGCAGTGGGAATCGATTCCGGCTGTCCACGACCTCGATCTGCACCTCGCTGAAGGCGAATCGCTGGCGCTGATCGGGCCCAACGGCGCGGGTAAATCGACCACGATCAAAATCCTGACCGGCATCCTGCATCCCAGTAGCGGCGAGGTACGCGTGCTTGGGCTAGTCCCCTGGGAGCAGCGCACCACGCTAGCGATGAACATTGCCACAGTTTTTGGGCAGCGTTCGCAATTGTGGTATCACCTGCCAGCGGGCGAAACCTTCGATCTTCTGGCACGCATCTACGAGATTCCCCAGGCTGAATATCGCTCGCGCCGTGCGGAACTGGTCAAACGCTTTGAGCTTGAGCCACTGCTCCAATCGTCCGTACGAAAGTTATCGCTGGGACAACGAATGCGCTGCGAGATCGCGGCAGCACTGTTGCATCGTCCACGCATCCTATTTCTTGACGAACCTACCATCGGTCTGGACGTGATCGCCAAACAGCAGATCCGCGAGATCATCCGCGAGATGAACCAGCAGGATGGCGTATCGGTGCTCCTGACCTCGCACGATGCCGGTGATATTGAGCGCTTATGTAAACGGGTGGTGGTAATCAACCATGGCACCGTGATGTTCGACGACCGAGTTTCGATGATGCGACGGCGCTACCTGCGTCGCAAGGTCATCAACCTGCGTCTGCGTGAAAGCACCGACGGTGCGATCGCCATACCGGAGATGCCAGGGCTAACGGTCGTCAAGGCGCAGAACTTCGGCGTCAAACTCGAAATCGATACCGACGTGCAACCGATCGCCGCAGTGGTTGGCGCGTTGATGGCGGCGCTACCCGTCGTGGATATCACGATCGAGGATGCTCCACTCGAAGAAATCATCGCGGCGATCTATCGCGACCAATCCATCAACCCTGGAAACCATACCAGGGGAACAACAAAAGCGTGAACACAATGCTTAAATGTCGTAGCCGTCGGGGTTGGCATGTATCGCATGACCGCGCTATCGTTCTGGGAGTCGGCGCATGCATAACCTGCCTGATTCTATTCGCTTTCGCAATCAGGGTGTACGCAGTGCGCTGGCGACTGCCCTACGTCGACCATCCCGATGAACCCAACCTGATCAATTACGTGATCCGTACGCTCGAAACCGGCGATCTCAACCCCCACGTCTTTCGTAAGCCAACGTTGTACTTCTATCTACTGGTGGGCATTCTTGGCCTCCATTATCGTCTGGGGTTGGCAAGTGGTTTGTACACGACCCTGGACCAGATGAACGTCACGACGCACCTCTACACCACGGTCCCCGAATTTTTCTTCTGGGGCCGAATGTTAACCGTTGTGTTCGGAACCGCAACGGTGCCGCTGGTCTATGTGCTTGGCAAGCGAGCCTGGAACTACGGAGCAGGTCTCTTTGCCGCGTTGTTCATCGCTACATCGTCGTTCCACATGCGAAACTCGCAATATGTGACCACCGATGTAGCATGCGCCTGGTTCGCGACCTTGACGTTTACCGCGATCTTGGCGATGGCGCAGCAACCGACCTGGAGTGCCTACATCATGGCGGGATTTTTGGCGGGCTTAACGGCGGCGACGAAATACAATGCAGGGGCGATTGTGCTGCCCCTGATCGCCGCGCACATACTGGTGTGGAAATGGCAGGCGTTCCGCAATCTGCCACGATTGATCGTCGCAGGAACTGCGGCGCTGGTTGGATTCATAGTGGCGATGCCCTACGCTGTGTTGACATGGGAGAATTTCATCCGTGACATCATCGGCGAGGCTCGCGGCTATGCCGAGGGCACCCGTGGCAACTTCCACGGCGCATGGAACGTCGCGGGCTATCTCGACTTCTTCTGGAACGACGGCACACGCCCGGTCGCCTCGATCGCACTTCTCATCGGCATCAGCGTTATGGTGTGGCGACGCCGCACCATCGGTTTGCTATGGCTGTCGTTCGCCGTCCCCTATATATTGATGCTGATGGCGCAACAGGTGCATTTCGTACGCAATCTGATGCCGGTATTCGTGTTGTGCGCGCTACCAATCGGCATCGCAGGCGCGGAAATTGTGGCGTGGCTCCAAGGACACTTCAAGAAGCCACTAGCGGCGCTGGCGACGATTCTCACGGTGATGCTGTTCGCGTTGCAGGGCTGGAATGCGATTATATTTACGCGCTTCGAGGCGTCCCCTGGGAGTCAGTTCCTGGCATCGACCTTCGTGCGGAATCTGCCGCAGGGGCAACGCATCGCCGTTGAACTCAACGGCGTGGAATGGTCCACAAGCCCAATCGTGCAACCTGTTTCATCACTGGTCGACCATCCGCTCGAATGGTACCGTGCCAACAATTATCGCTATCTGGTGGCGAACAAGGCGTTCCAGGAACGCCGTGATGCTCCCTTATATGAGGCGCTACGGGCGAACACGACGCCGCTCAAGGTATTTCCGGGCGACGATGCAGGACAACCGGGACCATATATCGAAGTATTTGAAATCCCGCCGCAACCGTCCGCGCTACGCATCGTTCCCCGCGCTGCACAGTTCGGAACCAGCATCAAGCTTTTGGGCTACGAAGCACAGGGCGGCGATCCACGTCCCGCGATCAGCCCGATGGACGGCGCCGACCAGCGTAGGTTCACGTCAGGGGAAAGTTTGCAACTCAATCTGACCTGGCAAGCATTGGCAACCATCCCCAGCAACTATGCATTGTTCGTGCATGTCGTCGACGAAGCGGGGAACACCGTCGCCCAACGCGATACACTCGTACGCGCCGATGATTATCCCACCGGACGCTGGCAACCCAACGAGGTCGTCATCGACCGCGCCGACACGCCACTCGGTGCACTCGCACCTGGTACTTATAAGGTAATCATCGGGCTCTACCTCATGGACACCTTCGAGCGCCTGGCGCTGGCACAGCCGGAGCCAGGAACGGACGGCTCCAGCCTGGTGCTGACGACAGTTACCGTAGAATAGTGATGACAGCCGACGATGGATCAGCAACGACCGCAAAGGACGCATGTTCGTCCTTCGGGCTTTATACGACGTTGGTCGAGGGTTGAAGATGGATACGCTACGGCGTCCGGGTGGCGTGGCACAAACGATAAGTAAAACGTGGAGCGTGCTACGGATCACGCTCCTTTCGCGCTTCGCCTATGTAGGCGAACTGCTGGTGCGTTCGCTTTTTATCGTGCTGATCCTGTTCATCTTCACACAATTGTGGCGTGCCACCGGACAAACCGAAAAGACCGGATTTACGCTGGTGCAACTGATCTGGTATCTGGCCTTTACCGAAGCGATCATGACATCATCAAGCGTGGGGGCGAGTGAGGTCGATCGCGAAGTTCGGTCGGGCGATCTGGCCTACCGTCTCGCCCGACCCCTCGCATATCCACTCTATCACCTGGGTGCCGCTCTGGGCGAACGTTTACTGCGGTTTAGCCTCAATCTGCTGGTGGGCGTTGTCGTGGCGTTTCTGGTCGTCGGCCCGATGGCAGTCGGACCCCTGGCGCTCGCGCTGGCGCTTTCGCTCACGCTGCTTAGCTTTTTCGCAGATTGGGCGTGGGACATGACGATCTCGCTCCTGTCGTTCTGGATCGAGGACACCTTCGGCATCCGTCTCCTGTATCGTCGCGCCCTGATGATCCTGGGCGGCATGCTAATACCGCTCGAAGCGTATCCCACCTGGTTGTTACGTATTGCCGAGGCATTGCCGTTTCAATACTTCGTGTATGCTCCGGCACGCCTGTTTGTGCGCCCAGATATGGGCTATTGGCTCACCGCGGCCACCGCACTTACGTTCGTAGGCGCGGTGGGGTTGGTCGTACTGGCGTTAGTCTATCACCTGGGGTTGCGCCAGGTGAGCGCCCAGGGAGGATGAGCATGGCAGAACGAGGAACAAAGACCCGCTCGGTCGGTGCTCGGTGGTTGATCCTCCGTGGTCGTGCGCTCGTGTACTGGGACTTTATCACGAGCTATATCGGGGCGAACCTGCAGGGTGCGATGGAGTACCGCCTGAGTTTCGCGTCACAGGTCGCGGCGATGTTGATCAACGACGTGATCTGGTTGGTGTTCTGGCTGGCCTACTTCACCAGTTTTCCAGTCGTCGGCGGCTGGGGGCGCGATGAGATCGTGACGATGTGGGCGATCCTGGGCGCATCATTCGGCGTCGCGACAACATTGTGCGGGGGTGCGACACACATCGCGGGTATGGTCATGCGCGGCGAACTCGACTTCTACCTGGCGCTTCCCAAACCAACACTCTTGCATATCCTGATCAGTCGCATGGACCTGACGGCACCAGGCGATGTGCTGTTTGGCATCATTGTGTATACCCTGCTGATCGGTCCTTCGCTCGTGCAGATCGGGTTGTTCGCCCTCTGTACACTCACGGGTGCGATCATCTTTACCGCGTTTACGATCATTACGCAAAGCCTCGCGTTCTGGTTAGGCAGCGCAGAAGGACTGGCGCAGCAATTTTCCAACGCCATGATCAGCTTTTCCACGTATCCCACCGTGATCTTCCGTGGCATGGTCAAGGTTGCCCTGTTCACGATTATTCCTGCCGGGTTCGTGTCCTACATGCCGGTACAACTCTTGCGTTCGTTCTCGTGGTCGATGATGGGGGGGTTGTTGGCGTTTACTGCTGCCAGCCTGACCGTGGCGATAGTGGTGTTCCATCGCGGACTCCGGCGCTACGAATCGGGCAACCTGGTGGTTGTTCGCGCCTGATTGATTCCATCACGGTCTTGTTGTGAAATCCCGCAGCAAAGCATACACTTCGCGCCACAGCGACCACACGCGGCATTGGTGGAGCGATGTATGCATACACACAGAGTTGAATGAACGAGCATGCATATGGCAGCACTAGCAGACCAAACGAGGAGCCCAGATGTTTTTCACGCGACGAGGTGACGACGGATATACAGACCTGCTAGGAGGTCCGCGCATGGCGAAGGACGATCTACGGATCGCCATGCTGGGCGAGATCGATGAGGCCAACGCCGCAATCGGACTAGGACGCGCCTACGCACAGGGCGAGGATAGCAAGGAAACACTCCTTCAGGTGCAGAAGGAACTCTACTTGCTGATGGCGGATATCGCCACTGTCACAGGCAAGGCTATCGAGAACCCACGCTTTGGACAACCACAAATGGATAGCCTCGAAGAACATATCGCTCAATTCGACGGGCGCGTCACGATCCCCAAACAGTTCGTCGCGTCGGGCGACACCGTGCCAGGAGCGACGCTCGATGTCGCACGTACGGTCGTGCGCCGCGCCGAACGTGCCGCCACGCACCTGCTCCACCAGGGCGATATGGGTGTCACGACGATCATGGTTGCCTATCTTAACCGCCTATCATCATTGCTGTTTGGCCTAGCACGCTATGAGGACAACCTCGCGGGAGCGACGGCACGGATCGCCAAAGAGATCTAGCAGACGATTCGGGAGCAACACCCCCTGAATAGAATGCCGGACGTGAGGAGAAGGAGAAGCACCGTGGCACAAGGTAAGACCAGGACGACGAGCGAAGATGATGGGGTGACGCTGCCACCAGTCGATGCCAAAGCGTTGAAGGCAAAAGCATGGACGATGTATGAGCGCGTCGTGGAAGCCTACGGACACCAGCCTAATGTGCCGCGACGCGAGCCGATGCACGAACTGATCTCCACGATCCTGTCACATCGCACCACCGGCAAAAACGAGGATGTCGCATACGAACGCATGCGCTCACGCTGGACAACCTGGGAGGAGGTGCGCGACGCACCCACAGCCGAGCTAGCCGAAGCCATCGCGCCGTCGAACTTCGCCGACCAGAAAGCACCGCGGATTCAGGCGGTGCTACGCCGCATTATCGAAGAGCGCGGCGAGGCTGATATCGAATTCCTGCGCGACATGCCACTCACAGACGCGATGGCCTGGCTGACCGCCCTACCTGGCGTTGGACCCAAAACAGCGACTCTGGTGTTGCTGTTTTGTTTCGCCCGTCCGGTGTTGCCGGTCGATACGCATGTACATCGCGTATCGCAACGCGTCGGATTGATCGGGTCCAAAGTCGATCCAACCGCCGCTCATCCGTTGCTGCTGGCATTGTTCCCCGAAGATCCGCAGATTTTGTATAACTTCCATATCGATACGTTGCGCCATGGGCAGCAGATATGCACCTGGAGCAACCCAAAGTGTGGGCGCTGCGTGCTAAATGACTTGTGCGACTACTATGCGGCGAAGCAGCGAGCATCCTAACAAAGGCATGGATTGAGGAACGGCACCTCGTAATCTTCTTTCACGAGATGAGTTTTTTATATACTCCGATGCTGCCGATTGTGACACCGCGACAGCATTTGTACACTGCTCCCCAATCTTGCTGGAATCCATGCACCATCAGGTACCGTTGTCTGGTGCGATATCACCCGTTTGTCATCCACATAGCGCCGCGAGCTTGATACATTTGAAGCATACGGAATCGATGATTGCACGATGGAGGAGCGTGTGTTTCCTGGCGCGGCTACGTAAACATCGAATACCATGCCTGATACCCGCCATTGCTGACCACTGAGCATGCTATAATCGTCTCGCTCGTCCTTTTACCCGGAGAACACCTCGATGCGCCGTAAACCATCGTTTGCCTTCCGTGCATTGCTTTCAGGCGCGGCTGTCCTGCTGCTTGCGCTCTTTTCAATGATCCCAACGGGTCATGAACCAGTGACGGAGGCGCGCCCGGCGCGTCAAGCGACAACGCCAACTGCCACCGCGACGCAACCTCCCCAGCCCTTTGTATCTCCAACCTTCGATCAAAGAACAATTACTGCTGGAGAAATACAAACATATACGTTTGTCGTCACTAATAGCGGTGACGCGAGAGATCGATTCACGTTTAGCTTTGTTGCGAGCGAGCCAACGATCAAAGAATTAACCTTTTCCGCGGAACCCTCGAATCCTACCTTGAATGGTGGGGATCAAGTTAATGTGACGGTCACCGTGATCAGCACAGCCAGTACGCCTGCCGGTGTCGATAGACGATTTTTTCGAGTAACATCAACCAGCAACTCTAATACTTCTCAGGCCTTATTACAAACCACAGTCACTCCCGCGCCTTCCCCAACGTTGACACAAACAACCGAGCCTTCACCGACGCGAACGGCAACTCCATCGCCTACTACCGGGCCTGTCTGTTTGGATGGTGCGGAGCCCAACAATACGCTTAACAGCGCCACAGAAATACGCCCCGATCAACCACAGACCCGGGTGCTGTGTCCACGCGGCGACGAGGACTGGTATTTCTTCGGTTCGACGGCAGGAAAGGTCGTTTCGGTCGATATTACGGCGATGACACCCGGCCTCGATATGGCGCTCGGCATCTACGATAAAGATGGAATATTGTTGGCTTTCAACGACGATTTCCCCCGCGGTAACGATCCGGGAACGAACATCAGGCCACGCATCCAGTCGTTCCGTATTCCCGCTGATGGGCGCTATTTCATTCGCGCCCGCGATACGGGACAGCGCGGTGATACAGACCTGGCATACACCATCGTGCTCATCAGCGAAAGCTACGGTCCGACCCCGACGCTCGTGCCGGAACTTTGTACCGACCTATTCGAGCCCGACGGCGTGCCGGAACAAGCACGCCTGATGGTGATTCGGGAAGTACAACCAGATCATCGTATGTGTCCGACGGGCGATGCCGACTGGGTGCGGTTCTTTGCCAAGACAGGTGCACGCTATGCGCTTTATGTCGATTCTAAGCAGCGCGTGGGAGCCGATCCGGTGATGATCCTTGTTGATCGCGATGGCGCTTCCATCATGGACTTCAGCGACGATACCAACGGCACCTTCGATCCGCGTATCGAGTTCGTGCCGACCGTCGATGGCTTCTACTTCGCGCAGGTCAAGAACGTAGGCGACATTGGCAACCAATTCATCTCCTACGACCTGTATTACGAACCGCTGAGCGTCGCCGGCGGCACACCGCTGCCGACAGGTGAGCCAGCCGAACCGACGCCAACAACCGACCCCAACCTGTTGCCGACCGAAACGGTTGAGCCTGGACTGGAAACGCCGACAGACGATCCGGCCTTCCCGACGGATACTTCCAATATCGTTGAGCCAACACCTGACGAAATTGGTCAGACAGCGACGGCATTATGTGAGTTCTATCCGACAGACCCGAACTTCTGCATATTTGGAAAATCCTTTGGCGGCTTGAAAGGACAACCCGCCTTCATCAATGGACCATACAAAGAGTTCGTCGACCCCGCGATTAAGGCTGTGTGGGCGCGCACGGATCAGGTCGTTGCTGAGCGCAAAGCCGACCGCACCTGGATGTGGGGTCCAGCAGGGTTGGTGGGACGTGCCGAAATTTATCAGCAATCACCGGGTGGCGTACGCCAGGTGCAGTACTTCGACAAAGCCCGCATGGAGATTTCGGACTGGAAGCGTGACCGTGCGAACGCCTGGTACGTCACCAACGGTCTGCTTGCGCGCGAGATGATCGAAGGACGTATGCAGATCGGCGATGCCGAGTTCTCGAAGCGTCCCGCCGCACAAATCGGCGTCGCCGGTGATGTCAACGATCCGCAGGCACCCACCTATGCCAGTCTGCAAGGCTTGTTGCAGCGCACCACCAACCGACAAGGGCAAGAGTGGGGTAAACTTCTACGCCGCGATGGCAAAATCGCCAATTACGATCTGCGGCCTGAGTCGCGTCTCGCTTATTACGTGCCCGAAACTGGACACCATGTTGCTCAGGTCTTTTGGGACTTCCTGCAAAGCCAGGGTCCTGTCGGCGATGGCTCGCGGCAGGACGTGCTGATCGATTGGGTATTCGCCATGGGCTATCCGATCAGCGAACCATATTGGACCAAAGTCAAGGTCGGCGGCGTCGAGCGCGATGTGCTGGTCCAGGCATTCCAGCGCCGTGTCCTGACCTACACACCCACGAATCCCGCCGAATGGCGTGTCGAAATGGGTAACGTCGGTCGTCACTACTACCAGTGGCGCTACGGCAAACAACCATAACAGGCATATACCCCGGGGATATGGAAAAGCGTAACCGCTCCCATATCCCCCCATCTCCACCATGACGCCACTGTTCCCCGCACCGCCACCCCCGCCGCCGATGCGGCGCGACCCCGACCGTGCCATGCTGGTGCGGCGACCACTCGAAGAACGCTTGCTTACGACCGTACGCGACCTTTCAGAAGCCGTGGCGATTCGGTTGCCAGGCAGTCTGGGCGAGGCAGACGCGGCGGGCTATATCGCGGGGCGGCTGAACGTCGCCAACCAACAGGCCACTGTCCTGCCGATCCCAACCGAACGGGGAACACCTTTCGGCACCAGCGTTCCAATATTGGTGGCGGCACTCGCAAGCGTCGCCGCCGTGATCGTGGCGCAACCGGTCACAACGATTATCGCGCTGGTGATGCTAGTGGTCGTGCCATTTGCCATCTGGAACGAAGTCGAAGGGCATGCGCTGCTCGGTGCGTTGCACGGGCGGCAGCAAAGCCAAAGCGTCATTGGCGTTCGCGCTCCGGTTGGCAAACGTCAACGAACCCGCGTTGTTATCATTGCGCCGCTCGACCGTATTCCCGCCGCACCAGCGCGCCGCTTGCTGCTGTTCGCGCTGCAACTTATCTTGGTGCAAGCTTTGCTATTCATAGCATGGCTAGCCGCCGAACAGGCATTACTGCGTGGGGCGCTCGCACTTGGTTGCATCGCGCTGGTGGCGGTGGCGGTGTCGATCCTGCGAATGCGCCAACGTGCCAACCTGCGTCCGGCGATCCAGGGCGCGGGCGACCTGGCAGTGCTGGTCGCCGTCGCAGAAGAACTGGGTGAACTCCAGCATGTCGAACTCTGGACGGCGGCACTCGGCGCGGTATCAGTGGGCGATAGTGGTATCCGCGAATTGTTGAAAGCATTACCCGTTCGAGCCGGACACCCTGTTCGTCAATCTGCACGACCTCACGGCGGGACAACCCGCCTACGTAACACGCGAAGGCATCCTGCGCGAACATCGCTCGGACCGGACATTGCTAGCATTAGCCAGTGGTGCTGATGCCGCGGATGTGTCGATCAACGCCGAGCCGCGCCAACTGCGCCAGCGTACCCTGGCGGCGCTGCCGTTGCGACTTGGCTATCCCACACTCTCTATCACCAGCCACACCGACGGACAGCGCTTTGCGAGCGTCGATACACGTTCGCTCGAACGGTGTGTAAAATTGGTGGTGGGTATCATACGGGAACTGGACCGCATTGCGTAATACTCATTTGCCTGCCCGATGCACACGGCGCATCGTGGAAAGGATGGAACATGGACCAACACAGCGAACAGCAAACGATGTTGGAGGAACAGCTCCGGCGACGCGGAATCATCGACGAGCGCGTGCTGGCGGCGATGGCACGGGTGCCTCGTCACCGTTTCGTCGCCGCCCCTCACGAACCGATCGCGTACAGCGATCAGGCACTTCCCATCGCGTCAGGGCAAACGATTTCACAACCCTACATCGTCGCCCTTATGACACAAGCCCTGGCGCTATCCGACAACGACCGGGTGCTTGAAATCGGCACCGGATCAGGCTATGCCGCCGCCGTGCTGGCGCACCTCGCCGGTGCTGTTTACACCGTGGAGCGTCATCGTGACCTGTCACGGAGCGCCAAACACCGGCTCGTCCAGCTTGGCTATCGCTCGATTCACGTAGGAACTGGCGACGGCACCCGCGGCTGGCCCGACCATGCGCCCTTCGACGCCATATCGGTGGCGGCGGGCGGTCCACACATACCGCGCTCGTTACTTGACCAACTCGCCGATGGGGGCAAGCTAGTGATGCCAGTCGGACAGCGCGATGAGCAGCAACTCGTGCGTGTGACACGTCGCGGCACAGCCTTCGAGGAAGAATTGTTAGGTCCGGTGCGCTTCGTGCCGCTGATCGGCGAAGAAGGGTGGACAGAACAGACCGACGACGACGGAGCGGACCAACGACCAACGACCAACGACCAACGGAGATAGCACGGAAGAACAGATATTTCGACTTCGTTCAACATACTGCATGCGGGAACCTTTGCTGTCCTTCAACGGTCGCATATCCTTCTCCGATGGTCCATAGTGCGTCGTCGGCAGTCGATGTGCGGTGGTCAGTCGTCGTTGCCCGTAGTCCGTCATGGTACACTGCATGTACGTTATTGATTATGTTCGGTAGAGACACGGCACGAGCGCGAACCAGAAACCTTCATACATGGGGCGCACATAATACGATGGGAAGCAATTCGCTTGCGTTGGTCGTTCGTCGTTCGTCGATTTCAAGGAGATAGAGTGCAAATGTTCAATTCGCCAGGGACGAATCCCACGGCGCGTAACGAGACACTAGAGTTCGCCAAGGCCTGGATCGGCACGGCGCTCGCATTCGCGGTCCTATACAGCGGTGGAAACATTGCCACCCCTCGATTTATCACCCTGTTCATGCTGACAAGCTTGACCGCTGGCGTGGCGGTAATCCTCCACGAAGTCGCGCATCGTGTCGTCGCACGGCATTTCGGCGCGACAGCACACTTCGTCGCGAACGATGGCATGCTGATCTTGTCGATCCTGATCGCCTTCGCCGGATTTCTGTTCGCGGCTCCCGGTGCGGTTTGGCACAGTGGTTGGCTGACGAAACGACAAAGCGGTCTGGTGGCGGCGGCAGGTCCGGTGACGAACATGGTGCTGGCGCTGATTTTCGCCGTGCTGTTCATCACGTTACGAGACACCGCAGCGCCACTGCTCGTCAGCGGGCTAAGCATGGGTTTCTTGATCAACGCGCTACTGGGCGCTTTCAACATGTTGCCACTCGGACCCATCGACGGTGCGAAAATCCTGAACTGGAACGTCGTCGCGTTCGGCGTGCTGTTCGCCATTGCCGCCGCGATCGCGTTTGGCTTGCCGCGCATTTTCACAGAACTACCCAGGCTATTCTAGCCCTAGAACGACCGGGATTGGGCAGGTACGCCTACTGATGTGCCTGCCCCACCTCGCATATGATTCTCCCTCGATCTTTCCTATTCCCTCAAGCCGATTGGCTGTTATAATCAGCGCACCATGGCACAAGATGTGACAACAACCGCTGTCGCCGCGACGCTACCCGCATCGCAACAGATTCCGGCAGCCGCAAATCCATTGATCAGCGTCCTGATTCCGATCAAGGACGAAGAAGAAAGCATCCCGTTTTTATACGACCGTCTGACAGACGAGCTACAAAAACTTGGCGAACCGTATGAGATTTTGGCTGTCGACGACGGCAGCCGCGATACGAGTTTCGCACGGTTACGAACGCTCGCCGAACATGATGGGCGTGTACGGGTCATTCGGTTCCGGCGTAACTTCGGGCAAACGGCAGCGTTCGCAGCAGGCTTCGACCGCGCACGCGGCGACGTGATCATCACGATCGACGCCGATTTGCAAAACGATCCGGCGGATATTCCACGCTTACTCGAAAAGTTCAACGAAGGTTACGATGTCGTCAGTGGATGGCGGGCGCGTCGTCAGGACCCGTTCATCAATCGTCGCTTGCCATCGATCCTGGCGAACCGCTTGATCTCGTGGGTGACCGGACTACGGCTGCACGATTATGGCTGTTCGCTCAAAGCGTATCGCCGCGAGGTCGTACAAGACCTACAACTCTATGGCGAACTGCACCGCTTCATTCCTGCAATCGCCTCGTGGCAGGGCGTAACGGTCACCGAAATCCCCGTCAATCATTCGCCGCGCCGCTTCGGCAAATCAAAATATACGATTGCCCGCACGATGCGTGTCGTCCTCGACCTGCTGACTGTACGCTTTTTGTTGAGCTATGCCACGCGCCCAATGCAGATTTTCGGTCTGCTTGGCCTATTCTTCGGCTTCGTCGGAGCGATAATCCTTGGCGTGCTGGGCTTCGTGCGGCTTGTGTTACTCCAACCCATTGGCGACCGTCCACTGCTGCTACTGGGGATTCTGCTGGTGATGCTGGCAATGCAATTTATCAGTATCGGTCTGGTCGGCGAGATGATCGTGCGGGCGGCGACCACCGGACAGCACCAATCAGTGTATCGTATTCGCGAAGAAATCAACGGAGATTGAATCTCACCGTGCGACGGCGACTCGTGGTGGCGACACGCATTATCTTCAGTGTCGCCATCATCGCTTTTCTGCTCACTCAGATCGACATTCCGCTGTTGCTCCAAACCTGGGGCCGCCTCGTTGTCCCCTTATTCCTGCTTGGGCTTGGCTTACAATTCGCCGGTATCCTGATCAGCGCCTTCAAATGGCGGTTGCTGCTACGGGCGTCGGGTGAGGATGTTCCCTACGGCTGGGCGGTGCAGGTGTATCTGATCGGGCAATTCTTCAATAATTTTCTGCCTACCGTGATTGGTGGCGATGCGGTGCGGGTCTATCATGCCTCGCAACGCACGCGCCCATCGGTCGCGCTGGCCTCGGTCTTCGTGGAACGTCTGACCGGATTTCTGGCGCTGACGATCATCGCCTGGGTTGGCCTCAGCGCCAGCCGCGACGCGATGGCGAACACGCCTCAATTATGGTGGACCGCGATCTGGTGTGTGCTGGCGGCGACGGCGGCGCTGGCGTTTGCGATCGCCACGCCGTTGCTGGTGCGCGGCATGGTACGGTTGCCGTTGCCGAACACCTTCACGTGGCGCGAACGTATCCAGAAGATCGCGCAGACAATCGCGGACTACGCGCAACATCCGCGTTCGCTCGCGCTGGCAATGCTGCTCTCCTTCGCCTACCAGTTGTCGTGGGTCGCCACTAACATCGCCGTCGCCACAGCCCTGCGCCTCGACATTCCATGGAGTTACATGGCGCTGATGGTGCCGTTGAGCGACATCATCGGTCTGATCCCGATCTTTTTCAATAGTCTGGGTGCACGAGAAGGCGTGTTCGTACTGCTACTAGGCTCGCTCGGCATATCCACCGCATCCGCACTCGCCCTATCATTCCTGATCTTTATTACCCGTATCATCATCAGTCTGCTGGGCGGCCTGTGCTTGTTGTTCTGGCGCGGAAACCGACCAACGACCAATGATCCAGAACCAACGTAGACACGATTTTCCCCAGGCTAGCAACCGCTTCTCGTATGTACGTTGTATATACGGGGATGACCCATCATGATCTCCGGTGGCCTCATCGTCCGTGGTCAGCGTACCAATACGGTATAATCGCCACATGCACGTCCTCGAAATGATCCTGCGGACGCTCGTCGGCGTACCGTTTTTTCTCTACATTCCAGGCTTTCTGCTCGACTGGCGCTTGTGCGGCGCGACGACGTTCGGGAATATGGAGCGCATCACCGCCCGCATACTGGTAAGTGTGCTGCTGACAGCATTGCTGGCCCTTATGTTGGCAGAGGTCGGATGGTTCAGCTATGGAAGCCTGCTCGTCGCCACAATTATGGTTTGTGGCGCTAGTATGTTGGTACGACCGCCACGGGACAGCGCACAACAACCCATACAACGATTCGGACGCTTCGACATAGGACTGGCGGCAATCGCGCTTGTGTTCGGCATCCTCGTAGCGCGACCCTTCGAGGTCGTGCGCGGCGGCCTGGACGCTGGCGTGTACGCAAACACTGGCGTATCCATCGCACGAACCGGCGCGGTCGTTGTCCACGATCAGATCGTGCAGGAGATCGGCGAGCGTGCAATCAGCGGGGACACAACAGCGCGGCAGATCGCCTCCAACGTGTTTGGTGTGCAAAACAGCCAGCGCTTCGAAGCCACGCGCCTACGTGCGGCGGGATTCTTCATCAGCACGGGCGACCTCGAACACGGGCGCGTCGTGCCGCAGTTCTTCCATCTGTGGCCCGCTTTCATCGCCGTATGGGTGACGATGCTTGGCTCGGTGTATGGATTGGCGGCGACTGGCATCGCGGGAACGCTCGGCGTCGTGCTCACTGGACTGCTCGGACGGCGAATCGCGGGTTCGACTGCGGGGCTCCTGGCTGCGGCGTTTATGGCAGCCATGTCGCCGCAGGTCTGGTTCAGCCGCATGCCGACGTCGGAGGCGTTGACCCAGGCGTTGCTACTCGGCGGATGCTGGGCGTTCACGCACTTTGCCGATGCGACGGAGCGACGCCAGCGTATCTGGTGGGGCGGCATCGTCGGGCTATGCTTCGGGCAACTCGCACTGACACGCATCGACTTTCCGCTCGCCATCGCCCCGCTGGTACTGCTGATCGCGTATGTCGCGCTCAGCCGTCGCTGGCATGTCGGCTACACGGCGATGACGGGCGTGCTGGCGCTGCTGCTCCTGCATAGTGCGCTGCATATCATCTTCATCGCACGGGCATACTTCATCGATACGACGGTCCCGACGCTCCAAAAGTACGCGCTGACGATTACGCTCAGTTGGCCTTTGCTGACGCCGGAACTCCAGGAATACAGCGCTGGACGCCCCGGCAGCATGGTCGGCAACTGGCAGCGGCTTGCGCTGGAAACAACGGCCGTGGTGGTGCTAATCAGCACGGCACTGCTACTGCGGCAGCGTTCGGGTCTACTGCGAAAACTTGAAGCACGAATACAGCGCTGGCGACAACCGCTGCTTGGGTTGATCGTCGCCGCACTGGGGTTGCTGGCCGTGTACGGATACTTCATCCGCCCTGGCATCCTCGACCGTGCCACCCTTAGTGCTCCACTCGCACCGGAAAACTGGCTACGATTGCAGGGCTACATTGGCGCCCCTATCGCCATTCCATTCGATCAATATCCGACCAAGCCAGTGATCGCGGTCGCTCAGGCCAATATGGTACGCCTTGGTTGGTATTTGTCGCCACTTGGCATTGTCCTGGGTGTCGTCGGCGGGCTGCGTTTGTGGTGGCGCGTCGACCGCCGCTTTTGGTTGCTGCTGGCAATCAGCACCATCTATACGTTGTTCTTCGTCCAGTCGTTGTACGGTACCCGTGACCAAACATATATCTACATTCTGCGGCGGTACGTGCCGATCGTCTTTCCGGCGTTCATCCTCGGCATCGTGTACGCGCTCGACTGGTTGCGGCGCGACGACCAACCGGATGCCACACAGCCGACGTTCGACGCACGTCCCGCCATGCGCCGAACAATACCGTCTGGCGCGAACGGTATCGCGCTCCATGTGCCAGCATTCACATTTCAAGCCGTGCGCCGAACGGCATCGGGCATACTGGCAGCGATGCTATTGCTGTTCTTTGTCGTAACCGGACGCACGGTCTACGCTCATACCGAATACGTAGGGATGCTGGCGCAACTGCACGAGCTGAGCGCCGCGATTGGACCGGACGACATCGTGTTGTTGCGTGGCGGTGGCGCATCCGACATCGCCGTGCGCGACACGTCGGAACTGATCGCCGCGCCGCTGACGTACATCTACGGGCGCAACGCTTTTCCGGTCAAGGGCAGAACGCCCGCGAAGTATCCAGGCTCGTTCGGTGAACAGGTAGAGCGCTGGAAAACCGAAGGGCGCAGGGTGTTCCTGGTGCTATCGGCGAGCGGCGGCGATATGCTGTTTCCCGGCTACGTGCCGCGTCCACTCAGCGCCTGGACGCTCCAATTGTCGGAGTTTCAGCAACTATCGAATCAAAAGCCCAAGCTCTCATACATCAATGAAGTGCCGTTCCAGTTATACGAACTGGTCGCCGATGATACCGTGTCCTGGCCCGCCGAACTCGGGCCCGACGATGCCGCGTCGCAGGTCGTGGGCTTTTATCGCAGCGAAACCCCCGTCGCTGGACAGCCACGTGTATCGTGGACGAACGGATCGGGGATCGTGCGCTTACCCGCCACGCTGCAAACGCAAACGATCACGTTAGATGTTGCTGCCGGAAAGCGACCGCGCGCGGCGGGAGCAGCACAGGTCTGTCCGGCGGTCGCGGCTGAGCCAGCGGTGTATCCCGAAGGCGGCGCTGTGGCGGTCAGCGGATGGATCGAGCTAGGGTGTCAGCCCGTCGGCGAGCAAGCGACGACGCTCGCGCTAGCACTGCCTGAGGTCACGACAGGCACGACAATGGTGCTACGTTTGCGCTCGGAGCCGTGGGTGCCAGCCGATGTGGAAGCCGATCCCGGCACTGCTCCTTCGGCGGATCAACGTCCGCTGGGCATTCAGTTTCTCGGTATCAGGTAATTCTCAATAGCCGACAAGTATTCAGCGGGGTATAATGCCTTTCCGATGACAACCACGACGCTACGTTCACCAGCCGCATCACGCGGTCATGTTCATATATTCGGACGCCAGGGCTACAGTGCCGATCTGTGGGCGCTGCTGGCGCTTGCGGTCGCGGCACTGATCGCGCTCAGCATCAGTTACGTCCGTGCCGAAAGTTTTACCGTTGGCGTGGGCGGGCGCTACGCGCAACCGTACCTCACCAACTTCCACGATCCGGAAACAATCGAGGACGGGACCGAGCCTTCCTATCGCTGGACCCGCGACGAGAGCACGCTGACATTGCCCGGAATCGGATGGGGAACCTGGGAAACACAAATTAAACTAGCCAGTCCCCTACTGGCAGGTGAGCCGAAACAGGCACGTATCAGCGGCAACGGCGAAGAATGGCTGTTACCGCTGCAAAGCACAGAACGTACCTATCACATCCTGACGCAGTCCCCCGGCGATATCCAATTACGAGTTTCAACATCGACAGGACAGTACGGTACCGATCCGCGTCCGTTGGGCGTGGTGTTCTTCGGTGCTGATTTTCTGCCGCTCGATGTCGGTTTCGCACCGCCGCCCCTGGCTTTTCTGCACGTCCTGGCGGTGCTGATGCTAGCTTTTGTGACGTTGCGTATCAGTGGCCTGCGTCCGCTCCTGGCGATCATACTACCGCTAGTAGGACTGGTGCTCCTGGCTTACTTTAGCGCGTTCTATCGCGCTCCGGTCGGTGTGCTTGTCCCGAAATTGACGATTCTGGCGCTGACGGGTCTGGTCGCGACGCTGGTGGCAAAGTGGAGTTGGAACCTGTTCGTACGGGTGGGCGATCTGCAACCCGAACCCTGGTTACTGCCGTCACTGCTGGTCGTTTTTTACATCGGCTTCTGGATCAAGGCCACGGGCTTGGTGTTCCCGTACAGCCATGCGATCGACGTTCCCTGGCACATGCGTCATACCCGCAACATCCTGAATGGGCAACTCGCACGTCTGTACCTGCCCGGAGCGTTCTCCGAATCAGTGATGCCGACCAAGGAATGGGGCGAGGATCGGCCCGTTATCCCATACTCGCCGTTCTTTCATATTTTCGCAGCGATCTTCGCCATTTTCCCGTGGCGGCTCGAAACCACCGCTAGTGTATTCTCAGTGCTGGTTGATACCAGTCGCACGTTCCTGATCGCGCTGCTAGCATTGCGCTTTGGGCTTCGTTCGCGGGCGGCGTTCCTGGCAGCGTTGCTCTATGCCCTGACGCCTTTCACGTACCTGCTGCACTCGTGGGGAAATATTCCCACAACGTTTGGCATGTGGTGGACGCTGCTGGCGACAACCGCGATCGCGTTGGGCTATCACAAATTGTCGCGTCGGAAGGTTTTTGCTGTACTGACGGTGATCTTGCTCTGTACGATGCTAATCTACACCGTGATGGCGGTCTTTATGGGCATCTTCATCGTCACATTCCTGGTGCTGACGATGCTGTTCGGGCGTAATATCGCCCGACGCGCGCCGCTGGCCCTGGGGGAGCGTTCGCCCTGGCGGTTACACTCTCGGTAGTCATCTATTATGGCCAATACATCCCAGCGATGATCGAGCGCACGCTGCCATATTTCACCCGCACAGTTGTGGGGGGCGAACAAGGCGAAGGGCAGGACGTGATCGAGCCATTTGGCGACTACGCCGACAACTACATCGTCTCGATTGGTTACCAGCGTTCACCCGACATGCCGGTTTGGTCCTGGTGGACGCCGCTGCCGTATCTTCCATCGACATACACCAGCGGTATGGCACTCTGGTATGGCGTGACGCTACCGCTATTCGTCGGGCTACCTGGTATCTGGTTGCTGCGGAAAAACCGACTGGCGCTTCTGCTGATGCTGTCCTGGGTTGCCGTTGCCACGTTGTTCTTTATCGCCGGATCACGGGTATCGATGGTCGATAAGCACCTGTTCTATATCATCCCTGCCATGACAATCACCTGCGCTGCGGTCCTCGACCTGATCTGGAGGCGCTGGCGCTGGATGGGCGTCGTGATCGCCGTTCTTTACCTTGGAACGTTCCTGTCGGCGATCGACCTGTGGCTGATGCGACTTTCGCGAGTGTGGGCGTAGATGATAGATGACAGAACGCGAGCGACGACACGCAAACAACATCTCATGCTTGTAACGCTATTCCTCGCGTGCGTGCGGTACCATCCATGAGCATCGACGGGCCGAGCATCCGAGCGGGCGGTGTCGTATTACACCCCACCGCCTCTAACACGACGAAAGCAACGGGCAAGCACAGCATTGTCGGACGTCTGCTGGCGTGGGCGAACGAGCATAGCGGATGGCTCCTGGCAGGTATGATCGCGTTCTATATCGTCGTCTTTTCGATACTGGCGTGCTTGAAGTTAGCCTGGTTCCGCCAAGGTTTCGACATGGCGGGCAACGAACAGACAATATGGAACACATTGCACGGCAGACCATTTCGGATATCGGTGTTCAAGATGATGGACTACGACTTCGATGATGGCCCGGTGCTGCTGCAACTCCCGCTCGCGCTCCTCTATGGCATTTACCAATCGCCCTATACTCTACTAGTGCTGCAAACCATCGCGCTCGGCATCGCGGCATGGCCATTGTATCTGCTCGGTCGTGACACCTTCGGCGTGCCGTGGCAAGCCCTGGGATTAGTAGCGATTTACCTGCTCCATCCCACCACGCAGCATATCAACATGTACGAGTTCCAACTGCGGGCGTTTATGATCCCGTTCGCGTTGGGGGCATTGCTGTTTCTCAAGCGTGGG
Source organism: uncultured Chloroflexia bacterium (assembly GCA_963790835.1). Lineage (GTDB taxonomy): Bacteria > Chloroflexota > Chloroflexia > Chloroflexales > Kallotenuaceae > JBBSGA01. The sequence goes on along the minus strand of CAWBPU010000001.1, from coordinate 434,507 downwards.
CAGTTCTGGCCGTACGCGCTGCTGCTGCTGCTGATGCTGTCTACCAAGACCGAGGCCGGTTTTACGCTGGTGTTTTTCGGCCTCCTTGCGCTGTGGTTGCGCCGCCGCTGGATGTTCGCGCTGTTCCCGCTGATCGTGGGGCCGGTGTGGGTCGCCATCGCCCTGGGCGTGATCGTTCCCCGTTTCAGCCAGGGCGATTTCATCGGACAGGTCTACTACAAAGCGCTTGGCGATAACCTTAGAGAAGTGATCTGGAACATCACAACCGATCCTATGCTGTTGATCCGCATTAATACCCCAGAACAAAACGAACAGAAGTTAATGTTCCTGGGGCAACTGTTCGGCCTTCAGGGTTTTCTGTCGCTGCTCAGTCCGACCTCGCTGCTTGGCTTGCCGGTGCTGCTGATGAACATCATCACGCCCAACCGCGTGCAGTGGAGCCTGAACTATCAGTATCCGGCGCTCGTATATCCGTTCCTGCTCGTCGGGGCAGCGGAAGGCCTGGCTCGAATCGGGCGCTGGATAGGAGGAACCACCAACGACCAACGCACTCATAAGGTACCCGCGACCAACGGGGAGCGACGGACGAGAGCAGACACTTCAACAGCCACATATACCAAACGGGGCGGATGGCGTTCGCCGCGAACCGTGCAGTCCGTCGGCATGGTTGTGCTGCTCCTGATCGCGGTGGTGGCAAACGTGCAACTTAACAATGTCGTACCCAGTCTGCTGCGCGTGCGCGAAACGCCGGAGCGCGTGGCGGCGGCAAACGCTTTGATCGCTCACGTACCGCCCGACGCGGCGGTGGCGGCAACGAGCTTCCTGGGACCGCATCTCGCACAGCGCGAGCGGCTCTACTTCTTTCCGGGCAACGGCTCGTATCCAGCGGAATATATCGACCGCGCTGAATATATCGCCGCCGATAGCCGACCTCCCGGCGGGAACAAAGACGTGATCAACCTGCTACGTACATACATGCAGAACCCCGCGTGGGAACTCGTGGCACAAGAAGGCGACTTCGTGCTGTTGCGGCAACGCTAGCTTCCGCCATTCGCATATCTGGAACACCGATGAACACCACCACCAGCCAACCTGAACCCGCGCACGACGCGGCGCTCGAAACCGAACTCGCGCACGCTATCGACCCGTGGCTGCAACATATGACCTGGCGAACTGATTTCTCCCGTTGGCGCGACGACCGCATCTGGCAAGAGCGACGGCAAAAGGAACGGCTGCATACCATCGAATCCTTCGGTGGACAGCCGTCAGGTTTGCGCATCGTCGATATCGGCAGCGGCATGGGCGGCACGAGCGTGGCGATGGCGCTTGACGGCGCGTACGTTGTCGCCAGTGAGTTCAACCCGGCCTATTGTCGTATCACACAACTACGCGCCCGACGTTACGATCTGGCGCTGCCCGTCGTCAACGCGACGGGCGAGGCGATGCCCTACCAATCGGATTCGTTCGATATGGCGCTGTGCTGGGATGTGGTGGAACACGTCGATGACGCCGAACGCCTGATCGCCGAACTCGGACGGGTGGTGCGTCCAGGTGGGCGCGTGCTGCTGACCGTGATCAACCGTCTGGCATGGCGCGATCCGCACTACCACCTCGTCGGGATCAACTACCTGCCGCGCTCCATCGCCGAACGGCTGATCGAATGGCGTGGACGCTCCAAAGCCGATAGCGCCTTGCAGGACAAACAACGCTTGAGCGAGATGCACTACTTCACGCTCGGCGCGTTTCGTGCGCTCGCCCGCGAACACGGCTTCGAGGTCTGGGATATTCGCGAAGAACGTCTACGCCAGGGTGCCGGGACCGCAAGTGGCATCAAAGGTCGCGTGCGCGATTTGCTGGCGCGGTTGGGCGTGGTTGGTCCGGCATATAAGCTGTATCGTACGTTCGTCCAAGGTACCTGGGAACTGGTGTTGGTTCGCGCACGATGAGCGCCGGTCAACCATCGCTGAGTGAGCGCGTATGGAGCGCAACGCTTTGGAACACGCTCTTGCTGCCGACGCGCTTTGCCGTCGGCATCATCACCAGCGTACTGTACTACCGCATCCTGTCGCTGGAACAGGTCGGACTGGTGTTTCTGCTGACCAGTCTGGCATCTACGGTCGGTCTCTACGCGGACCTGGGCATCGAGCGTGCCCTACCGCGCTATCTGCCAGAAGTCGAGCAAGGTGGCGGTCGGCTTGCAGTGCGTGCCTTCATTAACAAGGTCATCCGGCTCAAACTGGCGATCCTGGTCGTTGTCAGTTTCGCGCTGCTGCTGCTGGCGACTCCGCTCACCAACTATGTAGCGGGACAGCAACGCTCGGAACTCGCTGGCATCGACAAGCAGATCGCGGCGGTACGTGCCGAAGGCGGCGATAGCGCCGAGATCGCTTCGCTCGAACAGCAGCGTACGGCGCAAGAAACCGTGGTGAGTCAGATCGAAAGTGATGGGCGTTGGTTCGTCACTGGTGTCGTCGCGCTGCTGATCCTGGGCGCGATCTTCGACGTATACATGCAATTCTTGACAGCGTATTTCAAGCAACGCGCCTGGAACCTGATTACGCTGGCGACATCGCTGCTCCAACCCTTGCTGGTCACGGTATTTTTGCTACTGGGATGGGGAGTCCCTGGGGTCTTACTTGGCCTGGTGATCACACCGGTCATCAGCATCGCGCTGGCAGCGTGGCAGACCTGGCGTGCGACTGAACACCTGATCATCGTCGAACGGGCTCAGAAGGAAGTGCCAAACCTCCGCCGCCGCTTCACGAACTACGCGGCGGTGTCGTATCTGATGCAGATCACCGGCTGGTTCTATGACTTGCCATTCGTGATATTCGTGCTCAGTGCATCACTCGGTATGCGCGATCTGGCTATTCTGAGCTTCGCCTACAAATTCGCCAAGGACTTTTTGGCCTACGTGTGGACACCGTTGAGCGGTATCATCACGCCACTGCTTACACGCGTGAAGGTGGATCGCAACCAGGCGGCGCTACAGGACGCCCATGCTAGTCTGACACGTATCTTGCTGCTGCTATTGGTTCCCGCTGCCGTCGGACTGGCCGTGCTGACCCCGTATATCGTCGCGATCCTTTATCCCAAATACACCGCTGCCACGATGCTGATCCTGGTATTCGTCATCTTTACGTTCGCGGAATCGCTGCTGAGTATTCCACACAATGTTTTGATGGTATATGAACGTTACCCTGCGGTGATCGCATCGCGGTTAGTGGCGCTGATCAGCGTTCCCTCGGTGATATTAGTGTTACCGTACTTCGGTATGCTCGGCGTCGCGGTTGTCGTCGGCATCGTGCGCGTGCTGCCACGGCTCATTACGCTGGTATATGGTATGCGCTCGGTTGGTTTGACGCTGCCGTTCGGCTTCGCGGCACGTGTCGGCGCGGCGACGGCACTGTTCGCGGGGGTTCTGCTGGGCGTGCTGCACTTCTGGCCTGTTCAGACCATTGGCGATAACACTGCCACCAAACTTGTGGCAATGTTGCCAGTCTTTGGGCTGATCGGGCTGGGCGTTGTGCTCTATTTTGGCACGCTGCGACTTCTGGGTGGCCTGGATGAAGCGGAACGCCGCCGCATCCTTGGTCTGAAACTGCCGTTCAAGCGCGTACTAAGCCGAATGCTCTAAGCTTCAAGGTTCACGAAGCGTATATAAAAGGATTTGTTTGCATGCAGCGGCTTCGACAGGATACCGCACCCCTTGCTCCATCGGTGACGCGCCTTTTGATCGTTTTTGCACTGGGCGGTCTCGTGCTGCGCCTGATATTCGCGTTTTTGCCCCTCAGTACGCACCTGTTGCTGCTGGAGGACGACGCCTGGATGGTCACTGCGATCGCACGGAACTGGGCGTATGGACTCGGCGTTACGGCGGATGGTGTGTATCCGACCAACGGCTTCCACCCGCTCTATACGCTGACTCTCGGCGCGATCCCATATGTGCTGCGGATGGGCGACACCTGGGGCTTCAACGCCAGTCTGGTCATCTGTGCAATTTTGGGGACGCTGGTGATCTGGCCTACGTTCCTGCTGACCCGCAGACTGGCGGGTTCACGTGCGGCTTTGCTCGCCGTCGCACTGTACGCCTTCAACCCGATGATGGTACGTCTGACGGTCAACGGCATGGAAACCGCGATGGCGCTGCTGATGTTCGCAACGACGCTGTGGGCACTGTACGCGCTGGACCTCGGCACCATGCGTAATAATCTCGTGTTCGCGCTCTTGACCGCTGCCACCATTTTGACGCGACTGGATGCATCGCTGTTGTTCGCCGCCATCAGTGCCGCACGCTTTTTGTGGGCGTGGCAAGAACGCAGGCTGCGGCGCGAGCTACCATTACTCGTCGTGTACGTCGTCGCCACATTTGTGTTGCTGGTGCCATATTTCTGGTTCAACTTCGCCGTCTTTGGCTCGTTCGGTCCCAGCAGCGGCACGGCACTCGCATATCTGCATAGCTACGCTGGGGCATATGCCCTGTCGAATATCCTGCAACCATTCTTCCTAAATAGTGCCTTTGCCGCCGAGTGGGTGCCGTCGATTGCGATTATGGCGGTCGCGGTGATGGCACTCATCGCCGTGATTGTGTTGGTGCTACGCCGTGCGCTATGGGAAGCGTTGCCGCTGCTACTATACGTGCCACTTCCTGCGGTGTACTACGGCTATCTGATGCAACAAAGCCTGCCGCGCTATTTCGTCAGTTGGTCGCTGATCCTGACGATCGTGATCGCCTGGACAGCGGCAGCCCTCTACGAGCGCAAGCCACAGCCCATCCGTCGCTTCGCCCTGCTTGGCGTGGTCATCCTTACCATCGTCGTCAACACGGCGGCGACGGTGCAATTCTGGCAGCGCCAGCGTACCACCGCCGGACTGACCCAGCCAGCGAGCTATCAGGCTGCACTATGGATTCGTGACAACCTGCCGCCGACAGCGGTCATTGGCGCGAAGAACTCCGGCATCTACCAGTATTATTCGGGGCATACCGTCGTCAACATCGACGGCAAGCTCAACCACGAGATCGTACCCGTGATGGAGCGGCGCGAACTACTCCCGTACCTGGAACAGAAGGGTATTGAATATCTGGTCGATACCGAGGACACACTGTCCGACCATGTGCAGTTCTATAGTGCCGAGTTTGGCCCAGCACCCTACCACCATCTACCATCGATCGTCGAACGCGCACGCATCTATGGCGAACTCGTGCTGAGCAGCCTCCGCATCGGTCCCAAGCCTCAACTCGACGAACGTGACAACTGGCAACCCAACCGCGACTTCTTCGAGGTCGCCCCGATCGTTAAGTCGTTCGAGCGTCCCAACGAGACACGCAATCCGGTGGTCGTAGTAAAACTCCCGTAACAGGTGCGTGGTTACCAAAGATAGACGGCATGGCTATCCATGCCGTCTATCTTCGTGGCTTTCAGGTGTTGCTTGGGTGGTGCCTTAAGTCGCCGTTGATCGACTTAGCAATCCGTTGTACGCATCAGCTAGCGTGCGGGCGACATCGGCGGCCTTGAAGCGACGGGTGGACTGAATGCACGCCTCTCTGCGTTGTTGGCGTTGTGCAGGGGATTCAGCCAGCACACGAGCCAGCGACGCCGCCAGCAAGTCAGGGCGGCGCGGCGGTACTGTCAAACCCTCGGCGGTCGTGAATAGGTCGGGCGTGCCTGCGGTTTCGGTCGCGACGAATGGCGTGCCAAGCGACGCGGCTTCCAGTAGCGTCCGGTTGCCACCCTCGATGATCGAGGCCACGGCAAGGACATCGGCGGCGACAAAATATCGTTCGATCTGGTGGCCTGGAACCGCGCCCACAAGTTTGACACGCTCACCCACGCCACATTCGGCGCTCAAACGGGTCAGGTACGCGGCGTAATCGCCGAACTGCTCATCTTGACGATTCGCTCCACAGATCAACACAATCGCGTCGGGCAATGCAGCCATCGCCCGCACCAGACTATCGAACCCCTTGATCGGCAGCAGTCGTCCCGCCGACACAATCACCTGCTTCCCTACGATTTCGGGATGCTCCCGTTCGAGCCATGCACGCTGTTCGGACCTGAACGATTCGAGGTCGTGCAGGTAAAAGGATGCCAGGATGTTACGCGGGATCATGATGATTTTGGCGGCAGGACACCCGTAGCGGCGTGCCATCTCGCCCGCTCCCGGCGTCACCGCACGCACGGCGCGAGCGCGAGCGAACGTCAGTCGGATCAGAGCGCGTGTGAGCGGAAATCGTGCATAGCCATAGCCGATGTCGTCGTTCGCCATGAGATCAGCACCGCGAATCGTCGGCACGAAGGGGCGGGGGTCGATGAAGGACGCTAGCGCGGCGATAGCGCCGATGGGATAGATCGATTCGACGTGTACCAGGTCGAAGCGTGGATGTTGCCGTAAGAACGAGAGGTATGACAGGAGCAACGTCAAAAAATAATCGTAGTGAAAGACGCGGCTACTAATCCAGTTGAGCGCCCGGTCGAACCATTTAGCACTCACCGCCACCCGCACCACCGGCACGATCGCGTCGGTTTCGTGCGACCAGCGTTCGGATCGGTCGCGGCGCGTGTCGGGAACCAGGATCGTCACCTCATGACCCAGCGCGATCCATTGTTCCAGGAACTCCTCATGCACCCGATCGAGATGCCCGACGTTGTAGGCGGTGGTGAAATACAGCAATCGCACTAGAGTTGGCCTTCGTTTTCGCGATACCAATCAAGCGTAAGCGCCAACCCGACTTCGGCTCCGATGGCAGGATCGTAGCCCAACAACTCACGTGCCTTGGAGATATCAGCCAGTGAATGTTGCACGTCGCCGGGACGCGGCGGCCCATAGCTGATCCTGAGATCGCGTCCGATCAGTTTGTTGAGGATGGCAATGATCTCGTTAAGTTCCAGCCGCGTTCCGGCGGCGACGTTGAAGACCTCGCCACTGACATTAGGCGCGGTCGCCGCACGCAAATTGGCCTGGACGACGTTATCGACGTAGGTGAAATCGCGTGATTGCGTGCCATCGCCGTTGAGCGTGAACGGGGCGTCGTGCAACGCCGCCAGCATCAACCGAGCGATCACGCCAGCATACTGCGAACGTGGGTCCTGGCGTGGACCAAAGACGTTGAAATAGCGCAGCGCGACCGTTTCGATGTCGTACAGTCCCGCGAACACACGGGTATAAGACTCGGCACCAAGTTTCGACACAGCATAAGGCGAACGCGGATTGAGCGCCATCGCCTCGACTTTCGGCAGCGTCGGTGTATCGCCATATACCGACGACGACGAGGCGACGACAACACGCCGCACACCGGCATCGCGTGCGGATTGCAGCACATGCAGCGTTCCTTCGACGTTGACCGCGTTGCTGGTGGCGGGATCGGCGATCGAACGCGGGATCGACGGCAATGCGCCCTGGTGCAGCACGACTTCACAGCCGGCAACCGCACGTCGAACGGTTTCGGCGCTCCGTAGATCGCCTTCGATCAGTTCGACATCTTCGTTGAATGGCGCGAGGTTTGCACGATGCCCAGTTGCGAAGTTATCGAGAACGCGAACGCTGTGGCCTTCGCGTAACAGATGCTCGACGAGATGCGATCCAATAAAGCCACCACCGCCAGTCACGAGGTAGAGCGCCACGTCTTCTCCTTGCCCAAAAGCGGGTCGATATGAAGGGACAGTATAAGCTGAATAACCCTAGGAAGAACCGAGCCAGCATTGCGGATAGCACGGGATTGTACCATAGCCGATCAGACGATCCAGCCTGTTTGGACGTTCTGTCAGCCTTCGGTCACACGCTTTTCAGGGCCTGCTAACAGCTTAAACGTGAGCCAATGCTATACTACCCTCACATGTAACAGCCACAGCAAGGTGTGTTTACCCAAAAACCATCAATAATGATTCGCCGTTCAGCGTACAAGCAGAGGTGTCGCGCACGGCGTTGCAAGGCTGATAGTGGAGTGTACTCCAAGGAGAGCATACTAAATGGTACAGCTACGATCTGCGTACCGCGCCCTGTTCGTCGCGGTAGGTCTAGCACTCATCGGCATCGTGACCGCCACCACAATGGTGTCAGCAGCAGCCCCTGGGATTCGCTGGTCCAATTCGAACAACCTATCAAACAATTCCAGCAAGTCGGTGTATCCGGTTGTTGCCATTGACGCAGCCGGAAAGACCCACATCGCGTGGTTAGACTATACCGGTGACGGAAGCGCGAACTCTCGCTTAATGTATACCAATAACGTCAATGGCTCGTTCCGTGCATCTTATGAAGTCACCGATGGCGCGGGCAAGAACAAGGATCACATCCTGGCAATCGCGGTCGAAAACAATCGCGTTCACCTGGTGTTCACCAATCGCAACACAGGCGTCAGCCACACCGTTGTTAACCTCGAGAGTGGACGCCCAAGCACGGGCAGCACCACACGCTTGAGCAGCGGCAGTAGCAAAGGCTACGAACCGTCTCTGACGGTTGATCGTAATGGACGAGTCCACGCCGCCTGGATCGAGAATCGATCAGGTGCGTACCAGGTCTACCACCGCATCTGGACGAATGGCAACTGGGATGGTAGCGACCGTCAGGTCCGCAGCAGTGGCGACGCACAGACGTTCCCCAGCCTGGCAGCCACCGACGATGGCAACGTCCACATTCTGTTCAAGAATGGCACCCGCATGTATTACGGCATTTTCCAGAACGGTGGCTGGCAGTCCAAGTCGCAACCCAGCAACGACGAAACCAACCAGCAAGCTCTGGCCGCCGACGGCTCACGGGTGTACGCTGTATGGTCGACCCGCGCCCACACGGTCCGGTACAACGAGGGATCGAATGGCGATTGGAGCGGCGCGAAGCAGTTGAGTTCCGGCGACCAGTGGAGCGATCAACCATCGATCTTCTATAGCCCTGCGAACAGCAAAATATACGCGGTATGGGCAGGACGCCTGTCCAGTTCGAGCAACACGTCGGTCCTGATCCGCGAAATCCAGCGCGGGGGTATCAGCAGCGACGTACTGAAGATTGGCGACGCACCTGGTAACTGGGCGCGTGGTGCTGGCGGTAGCGCCGGCATCAGCGTCGTGTGGCAGGACAAGCGGGGCGGAGCGGAAGAAGCTTTGCTACGGAGCGGCGTCCCGGGCGAACCATCGGGCGGCGAACTCCCGTCGACACCTGTGTCGACCGGCACACCTGAACCGACCGTAACCAGCGGTCCAACAGTCACGCCGACAGTTGGCCCGACACTGACACCGGAGCCGACCGCGCCCGTCCCAACCGCAACCGCACAGCCCGCGAACATTCCCGACACCGGTAGCTTTGGCTTTGCCGACGATACATTCTCGAATCTGTGGACGCGCACGGATTCGTTGGTGGCGCGCAACGCTGTGCCATACTCGTGGATCTGGGGTCCAACAGCGTTCACTGGCGGCGTCGGCGAATATTATGTCCAATCGCCGAATGGCGCGCGGACGGTGCAGTACTTCGATAAGAGCCGTATGGAGATCAACAACCCGAACGCGCCACGCGACCAATGGTATGTGACCAACGGACGCTTGACGGACGAATTGATCACGGGATTGATGCAGGTCGGCGACGCGCAATATGAACAGCGCCAGTCTGCCGCGATCCCGCTTGCGGGCGATATCCAGAACACCTTCCCGCTGTATAGCGACCTCAAATCGGTGTATCGCCAATCGTATAACAGCGACCGGGCGAACCAGGAGATGTATCGCGCCCCTGACGGAAGCATCAAGACGCAACTGATGACGAACGCCAACAGCGATCCTTCGATGGTGATCACGCAGCGCATAAACGGGCTTGGTATTCCGAAAGTCTTTTGGGACTTCATGAACCAGTCTGGCCCCGTTTCCGAGAACGGCAATGTCGTAACAGCCAATCCGCTGTTCGACTGGCGCTACGTGGTGGGCGAGCCACTCACGGAAGCGTATTGGACGTTCATCAACGTCGGCGGCGTCCAGCATGGCGTGTTAGTCCAGGCGTTCGAACGCCGTGTGCTGACGTTCCAGCCTGATAATCCACCGCAGTTCCAGGTGGAAATGGGCAATATCGGACGCCATTACTTCCAATGGCGCTACGGAGCCATCCCACGCTAACCAACCGATCAAACAGCGCACCGCTCGGTGCGCTGTTTGATCCTAGTCCTATCACTCCCCTATCTATCTGCTCTTTTATCATGGGACCGCTGACGCAATCATGCTGTGTGCTTCCGTGGTACGCTGAGCCGATGGGAAGGGCGTGCACACACATATCATAAACTTATCATGTTCAGTAGAAGGCGGTTTCCGGCGACTCTGTTACACTTATTGTAGAAATTGGCATCTTTGTGTCCGCACAAGCCCAGACAGATTTTCGACCGCATAGGTTTTTTTGACATCGTGAGGTTTGTCATTCCAGCAACAGGGACAATTGCGCCCGTTCTCGGAAGAGCATAGACATAGCACATATTCGTTACATGAGGAAGGATTATTCCATGACGAAATTCTCGAAGTTTTTTCGTCTCGCATTGGTGCCTTTTGGTTTGCTGCTGATCGTTGTGTTCTCGTGGAACACGAACGCATTTGCGGCACAGCAATCAGTCACCTGGACGGCCCCCGTAAATCGTTCCAATACCGGTGACAAGTCTGTGTATGCGTCGGTAGCCTACGATGCGCAGGGCAAAACCCATATTATCTGGCTTGAATACAATCCTACTGGTGAAAGTTCGCGGTTGATGTATACCAACAACATCGACGGATCGTTCATTTCCCCATATCAAGTCGTCGATAACGCGGGCAAGAACGTCGAACACATCACCGCCCTTGCCGTGGAAACGAATCGTGTACATGTGTTCTATACCAATAGTGGTAAATCGCTTCGCCACACCGTTATGACCCTTTCTGGCTCGAGGCCATCGAATGGGGCAACGACGACCCTGAGTGGCGGACGCGGCTACGCTCCCGCAGCGACCGTCGATACAAGTGGTCGCGTACATATTGTCTTTATCGACAACCGCACCGGTACCTACCAGGTGTACCACCGTATCTGGACGGATGGTAGCTGGGACGGCTCACGCTTGATTCGGGCAACCGGACGTACGCAGGATTCGCCAAGCATCGTGGCGACCAGCGATGGACGTATCCATGTTCTGTTCTCGGTCGATGGGAGCCCACTGTCATACGCCGATCTTCAGCAATGGCGGATGGTCTAACTCCAACAGCCCTGCCGATGCATATGGCAATATCTCCGGGTTGGCCACCGATGGCACGACGCTGTTCGCCGTATGGTCCAACAAGGAACACCGCGTTCTGTACGCGGAAAATTCCGGCAACGGCTGGAGGGATCGCCAGCAGATCAGCGAAGGCAGCAACTGGAGCGATTATCCAACGATCACGTACAGCAGCGGCAATCAGCGTGTGTATACTGCCTGGAGCGTGTTTGAAAGTCCCAGGACACAAATCGTCGTTCGCGAAATCATTCCTGGCGTGACCCTCAACGACATCGTAACAATCGGCAATACTGTGCCGTCGATCTGGCCTCGTGCCGCCGCCAGCGCTAACGAGATCAGCATCTTGTGGCAGGATAAGTCGCCAGGCGCGGAAGAAATCCGCCACGTGACCGCCATTGCCAAGGTCCCGCCGACACCTACGCCGATCCCATCGCCGACACCACTGCCGCCGTCAGGCTCGCTGCAGTTGTCCGATCCAAACCCTGTCACAGGGCAGAACGGCGAACTGTACACCAACGAAACAAGGGTGAAAGCGGTCATCAGTAATACCGGCGGTTCGCAGGCCACCCAATTCGGTTTGTCAGATGGGTCGGACCCGGCTGATCTGAACTCCTCGTTCACGGGTACGCCGCAAACCGTGCAGTTCACCCTTAACACGTCCGACGGTGCATGTCGTATGCATCAGGTAAACGGGCGGCTGAAAAGCGGTTCGGGCATCTCGCAGATGTTCAGCGATTCGATTATCTACGATCCCACCGTTGAGGCCGAGATTCAAGCTCGTAATCCAAATCTACGCACGGATGTACCGACCGAAACACCTGGCAATCAGGCTCGAGCCGCCGGAGCGCCGATCGATTTTGGCGACCCGAATTATACGAACTTGAGTTTGTTCTATCTAAGCCTGCGGAATGCGAGCAACGAATGTAGCGGGTTGCGTAGCTACACGCTCAACTTTACCAGCGCTCCAAGGGGTGTCACCATTCCAGAAGCGGAAACCAAGCCGCTCACCAGTGGTGGCCCTGGCACAGCGTTCCTGCCGGGAACCGTCCAAGGTACCTATGGTTTCAGCATAGCGCTCAGTGACAACGCGGGCAACACCCGTACATATCCTTCCAACGGCTCGTTTAGCATGACCTATGACAACGTGGCCCCGGAAGTTTCGCTGGCAACAGGCAGCAAGATCACGCCGACAGAGATTCGCGATGGGTTTGTCACGGTTGATCTCAGCAATGTGAAAGTCACGGACAACCTGTATCGCAACAGCGGTCGTCAATACTACGGCGCATGGATCGTCGTTCGCAAGGCGGGCGAAACACCCTCGGATGTCGATTGGCAACTCAAGGGCGTACCGATCGCTGGCGACGTTTCTAATCTGAAATGGAATATGGCGATGGGGCTTTCCGATGCTTTCGAGCCAGGACAACGCTACCAGATGTTCATTCGCTTTATCGACGGTGCGGTCAACGTGTCCGATCAGACCATTGTCACCGAACCAATCCAGATCAACGATCTGGAAGGACCACAAACCTTCCTGCCGTTAGTATTTACACGCTAGATCCTTCGCTCATTCACGAACGCGCCACGGGTATTGCCCGTGGCGCGTTCGTGCGTATTGTAGAATAGATCAAATGGGAACAACGCTCCTCAAATCGGCATCCAGCATCCCCCGGCACCACTGGGATCGCGGCATCGTCGCGATCACCATCGCCTTCGTGCTATGCATGCCGTTACTCACGCCCCGCATCTATGCCGTCGATTCCGTCGAGTATTATGTGTACATTCGCTCGCTCTTTTTCGACGGCGATCTCGACTTCACCAACGACTACACGCGCTTCCACGAACTCAATCCCCGCGCTGGATTGAAGGAAGGGCTGCTCGATCAACGTAACGCGAATACTGGGCTTCCGATCAACCTTGCGCCCATCGGCACGGCGATCCTGTGGTCGCCCGCCTTTCTGCTGGCGCACGGTCTGGTGCTGATAGCGCGGGCGTTTGGCGCGGACGTGGCAGCGGACGGCTTTAGCTCGCCGTACATTCGCTCGGTCGCCCTCGCCACCGCCTTATACGGCTACGCGAGTTTATTGATCATGTATCGGCTAGCACGTCGCTACGTGTCGGCCTCGGCTGCCGCCACGGCAGTGATCGTCTGCTGGCTGGCATCGCCGGTAGTCTTTTTCATGTACGTGTCGCCGCCGTGGTCGCACGTTCCGGCGCTGTGCATGACGACAGCCTTTATCGCCACCTGGCTCCTCACCCGCGAACATCGCTCTACGCTTGCCTGGGTCGGACTGGGCGTGTTGGGCGGTCTGATGACGTTGTGCCGTGAACAGCTTGGCTTGTTCATGCTGCTGCCCGCGCTCGAAGCCCTGGGCATCTATACGGGCTTTATACGCCGCCACCAATGGCGCAAAGCAGTAACGCTACTGAGCCAGCACCTGCTCTTTTTGGCGGTGATCGGTGTGGTACTGATACCGCAGTTCTTGACCTACCAGGCATTGAACGGGCAACTGGCACCGTCCTCGACAGTCAGCGAAAAGTTCCGCTGGTCCAGTCCACATTTCTTCCAAACCTTGTTCGATCCCGCTCACGGTGCGTTCTTGTGGACACCAGCCTGGTTGTTGGGCGTGATCGGGCTGCCGCTGCTGTGGCGCAAAGACCGGCAACTCGCCGGACTCCTTGCGGTGGTGCTGGTGTCACAGGTCTATCTCAACGGCGCGTTCGGCTCGACGTGGCACCTGAGCGGCTCGTTCGGCTTTCGTCGATTGATCGAAGCAACGCCGATCTTCGTCCTCGGCTTCGCCATGTTGCTTGACCGCGTGCGTTTACCACGACCTGCTGTGTTCGCGCTTGGGGGCCTACTGATCGCCTGGAATATCGGCCTGATCGCGCAGTGGTCGCTTCCACCTCGCCCGATCAAAGATGGACTGGTGTGGAACGGCATGCTCGAACGTCAGGTCGGGGTGGTGCGAACCGTCGCCCAAACGCTCCCCGCGCTCTTTTTTGACCGCTGTAAGTTCGTCGAGAATGGACGATGCTAAGAACGTGGCAGTGGGCTGCGCTCGCGGTCGCGGTTCTGGGTATCGTACTGGCGCTGGCGGCACCACCGCCCGCAGCATTTGAAACCGACATCGGCACTGACAGTGACACCCGTGTAGTTCGTGGCGTGCAAGCCGCCGAGCAGAACGCCGACGGTCCCTTTCGCTGGACCGATGGCGATGCGGAAGTGCGTTTCACTGGCTTCGAGCAAGCAAGCAGCATCGTCGTCGCGTTGCGAGCAACACCGCCACAGCGTTCGACACCCACTCCGCTAGCCGTCACGTTCTTCGCCGATCACCTGCCGCCGCTGCATGTTGCAGCACAACCATCCTGGCGGACCTATCACTTTTTCATCCCACGCGATACACAAGGCTGGACCGCCCCGACGGTGCGCCTGCAGGCAGAGCCTGTGCAAGCTAGCGACAGCGACGACCGCAAGGTTGGCCTCGCACTGAGTGCTGTCGCAGCGAGCAACGGTGCGGGAATCGCACCCGTGGCAACCCTGGAACGCGCGTTGTTCCTGCTAACGCTGCTGGCACTTGTCGGCATGCGTAGGGACATACATCGCGGGACGCGCCATCACGTTCATGCTGCTACCGCTGCTGAGCGCCGCGCTCGCCGCCGCGAGTTGGACCGCGCCAATCGCGACCGCCTTCTGGTTGCCGCAACTGTGGAACGCCGCAGGGTTCGGCGCAGCCATCCTCGTCGCGCCGCCGCTGGTACGGTTCGTATCACGTCGACACATCGGGACGCGCTGGTGGATGATCGCGGGCGGGGTAGCAGCATTCACCGGCACAGCAATGCTATCGTCACGATTGCTCATTCCGCTTGGCTTCATGCTGCTCGTCGGCGGTAGCCTGGTGGCGGCAGCGTTCGCGTCGTTGCGGACTACCCATGCATTACAGAAGCGCGTTATCATCGTGGCGTTGGTCGGCATCGTCGTCGTCGCGACAGTCGTCCGTTTTTATCACCTTGCATCGTTGCCCTTCGGGCTTGTGGCGCGACGAAGCGCGCTTCGGCATTCTGGCACGGCAGATCATCGCCGACCCGACCTTTCGCCCGATCTATGTGCCAGGGGGTGTCGATTACCCAGCGCTGTTGTTTTACCTGACGGCTCTGGTGATCGAGGTGATCGGCGTACGCGTCGAGAGCGTACGAGTGGTCGCGGCCCTGGCGGGTAGTTTCGCGCCGCTCGCGCTGTTCATCTTGGGTCGTCGTCTCGTCGGCACACCCGCCGCGTTGGTTGCCGCCGCGTTGATGGCGGTCGCAGCCTGGCACATTAGCCTTAGTCGCCTCTCTTTCGTGGCGGTCCTCGATCCTTTGTTCATCCTGTCAGGACTGGCACTGTTGTGGTCCGCACTCGATAGCCAGCACAAGGAAACGACCCGTCGCGCCTGGGCGCACTTCACTCTCAGTGGCTGCATGCTGGGGCTAGCCTTCTATACGTACCATACCGCCCGCGTGATGCCGCTGATCGCGGCGTTGCTGTGCATCGTTGTGCTTGGTCGCTCGGCGACGCGTTGGCGCACCGCCATACCAGGGTTGGCGCTCACCGCCACGATCGTGCTGGCAATCGCCTCACCACTAGTCTGGTACGCGCTCACTCAGAGCGATAGTTTCAACCTGCGCATGTCGCAGACGTCAGTCCTGCGCGTCGCGTCCGACCTCGCGCTTTCCACCACTGCTGTGCTGGACATGAACATTCATCGCTATCTGCTGATGTGGCATCTGTATGGCGAGCCGAACGGACGGCACTATGCCCCTGACCGTCCGATGCTGGACATCGTGACGGGTGCAACCGCGATGATCGGGTTATGGCTCTCGGTACGCCGGATCGAGCGCACGGACATCTTTCTGTTTGGCTGGTTCCTGATCGAGTTCATTCCGCCACTGCTCAGCGAAGGCGCTCCGCACGCCGTTCGCTCCGTTGGCATGATCGCTCCGGCGATGCTGCTAGCGGGACGCGGACTGGTCGCGCTCGGCGCGATCTGGCCTCGGCATTCGTGGATCGTACCTGCAAGCGGCGTGACGGTCGCCGCCGCACTCAACCTCGTTCTGTACTTCGGCGTGATGCCATACGACCCGCAAATCTGGGGGCGCTTCAACGCCCCTGAAACCGCGATCGCGCTGTATCTGCGTGATCACGCCGACGAGGGACCATATGCGGTGCCACGCCGCATCGCCCGTCACGATGTCATCAACTACCTCGCGCCGGACGTGCCGCTCGAAATCTTCAACCGCGACAAGGAGCCAACTCCGTTCGCGAGTGGCACCAGGCTCCTGGTACCGGACGAAGCACCCGCCGAGGAGTTTACCTGGATCGACCGGGCGACTGGCGGCAACTACCGGCGCACGCCCATGTACCCATATCCGGCTTCCGACCGTCCGACATTCTGGTTATACGAGATTCCGTGAACTGACCAACGACCAACGACCAACGACCAACTGAGAATAACCACCGAACGTGCTGGCTCTGCTTCGGTGGTCCGTCTTGGTTCGTCATCGGTGGTCGGTGGTCCGTCGTCAGACAACTCGCGGCACGCGGGGTAGGATCGCGGCGACAACTTCGTAGTTGATCGTGCCGAGCCAGCAAGCGACCTCGCTGGCACTGATCGATTGGCCGTCCTGTGCACCGATCAGCACCGTTTCGTCGCCCACGGCCACGCCTGGAATGTCGGTCACGTCGATCATGGCATAGTCCATACACACGCGCCCGACAATCGGGGCGTGATGGCCGCGCACCAGCACCGTGCGCCACGAGGGCGAACGTCGGAAACCATCGGCATAGCCCACCGGAATAGTCGCGAGGCGGGTGGTGCGTGGGGTGACGAACGTCGCGCCATATGAGATCGGTGATCCTGGCGGCAATGTCTTGACCTGTGCGATCGCGGTTTTGAAGGCGAGCGCCGGACGAAAGTCAGCCGGACACGGCGCATCGGTGGAAGGATCGAGTCCGTACAACGCGATACCGGGACGCACCATGTCCCAGTGAGCATGGGGAAAGCGAATCGTCGCGGCGCTGTTAGCGGCATGTACCACAGGCGGACGCAATCCCTGACGCTCGACGGCGGCGACGAGCGCGGCGAAGCGTTCGAGTTGCTGTTCTGCCTGGGTGGTATCGGCGGCGTCTGCAGTAGCAAGGTGCGTGAACATACCCACCACATCGACGCCTTCAAGGTGGCGCAATCGACGCAACAATGCCAGCGCCTCATCGGGGTTAATGCCAAGCCGCGCCATGCCGGTATCCACCTTCACATGTATTCTGGCAGGTAGGTCGAGGTCGCGGGCGGCTTCGGCGCATTCCTGTGCCATCTCATCCTCCCACAAGGTCAGTTGAACGTCGCGCCGGAGCGCATCGCGCACCTGCCATGGTGGCGTGTAGCCTAGCACCAGGATCGGCGCACGGATGCCAGCGTCGCGCAGCACCATCGCTTCGCCGACCGTGGCAACGCCCAACGCCGACGCCCCGCGTCGCAGCACGGTTCGAGCAACGCGCACGGCTCCATGTCCGTAGGCATCAGCTTTCAGTACTGCCATCACCGCCACACGCGGACCGACGAGCGAACCTATGCGTTCCATGTTGGTGCCGATGGCTTCGAGGTCGATCTCTAGCCAGGTCGGGCGGTCCGAAGCAGCGACCCGCACCACATCAAAGGGTGCTTCCTGTCGCACCAGAACATCACGCGCCACCACCGCCGGATCGAGCAGCGCCGCGACGACGGCTTCCATGCGTGCGCCTGCCGACCCTTTCACCAGTACCAGATCACCTGCACCCAACATCGAGCGCACGGACTGTACGGCATCCCAGATCGTATGCGTCACGACGGGGGCGGGAGCGCCAGGATGAGCGGACAACGCACCCGCCGCGATCTCAGCGGCGAGGTCGCCTTTCGTCACCAGTGTGTCCACAAGCGCGCCCGCCGATTCGCCCAAAGCGCGATGTAAGGCCGAAGCACGGTCGCCAAGTTCCAGCATGTCGCCCAGCACAGCGATGCGTCGGCGGGCGGGCAGGTCGCGCAGGGCGTACAGCGCCGCAAGGGTAGATCGCGGCGAGGCGTTGTATGTGTCATCCAGGATCGTGCTGCCGTTCAGTCCCGGCAGTGGTCGAAGGCGTCCGTTTTGCGGCTCGATGTCGCGACAGCGCCGCACCGCCTCGGCGAACGATACGCCGCAGGCGAGCGCCGCACCGATGGCGGCGAGCGCGATCTCGACGCTATGCCGTCCTACGAGCGGCAACGAACACCACGCCTCCGTACCCTGCCAGCACACGACGAAGCGAGTTCCATCCAGAGCGGTTTCGATATCCTTTGCCGTGATCGTATCGGGAGCAGCCGCACCCGTGGCGCTATACCAGATGATGCGTGCGCTGGTGCGTTGTGCCATCGCCCGCACATGCGGGTCATCAGCGTTGAGGACCGCGCAGCCGTCAGCGGGCAGAGCGGCGACGAGCGCCCCCTTTTCGGTGGCGATGTGACCTTCGTCGCGCATGTAGCGCAGATGCGTGGGAGCAACATTCGTCACTACGGCGACCTGCGGGGGGAAATAGGCCGCCAGCCGCGCCATCTCGCCGAAACGGTCCACGCCCATTTCGAGGACAGCGTAGCGATGTTCGGGCGCAAGTGTACCGAGTGCGAGCGGCAGTCCGAACAGTGAATTGAACGACCGCCGCGACCTGAAAACCGGACCTGCACCAGCCAGCAACGTCGCGATCGCACGCTTGGTGCTGGACTTGCCAACGCTGCCCGTGACGCCGATCACTGTGGGCGCGTACTGGCGCACAACCGCCGACGCCCAGCGTTCGAGCGCCGTGAATGTATCATCTACGACGACGACGCAGGCTCCGAATGTCGCCGGAGGATGTTCACACAGAACGCCCGTGCATCCGGCGGCGATGGCCTCGGCGATAAAGGCGTGTCCGTCGCGGCGCTCGGTCTTGACCGCCACAAAGATTTGCCCAGGACCAGCCAGCCGCGAATCGTAGCACCAATCCGAGAACGAAGTCTCACCCGTATCAGTCGCTACACGTCCACCCGTCGCCTCCACCAGCGTTCGCAGTTCGATCATGCGAAAATTGTAGCACGGCAAGATGCCTTCACCGCACATCACAGCAATTAATCGCTCTCTGTTCGTCGCCCCGCTCCGCTGGTCGTCGGTCGTTCGTCATTGGTCGGCGAAACACATCCGTGCTGTTTTGCGCTTGACGCAGATCGAAGTGTCAACGATACTACATATGTTCGTATCGACAACCGCGCCATGCGCGAGAAGGAATTCCATGCCCAGCGGGAAAACACACATGGCGATTGGAGTCGGCGTCGGTCTAGGTCTAGGGGCATTATTGCCCGGTGAACTCAATCTATTATGGAAACTTGGCGCGACCGTCGCACTGGCAACCATTGGTGCGCTGGCTCCCGACCTCGACATCGCGGACAATGAGCTAGAGGAAATGGGACGCAGCGAAGGGCGGCAGACCGCCCGCCGTATGTGGCGACGCCGCCGCCGCACGGGTTGTATCGGCGACTTCTTCCTGACACTTGGCGGTATGGTCGCCTGGATTGTGGGTGAAACCATTTCGCGATTGATCGAGATCGTCGCGTGGTTGATTCAACGAGTAACCACCCACCGTGGCCTGACCCATTCTTTGGTCGCGACTCTATTCATCGTCGCCGCCAGCATCAGCATATCGCTTTATTTCACATCGACCCGCAACACCTGGTGGGGAATTGCCTTCGCGGCGGGTTGGATATCGCATCTGGTCGCCGACGGACTGACGTTCAGCGGACTACGCTTGCTACACCCGTTTTCCAATATACGCTTCTGGTTCCTGCCGCGACCATTGCGCTTTCGCGTCGGCACCTGGCCTGACGCGATGATCGGTATGTTCGCGCCGTTTGTCGGCTTCATCGTGCTGCTGCTCGGACACGGCTTGCTGGACGCGCTGGCGTATGTCATCGGCGGCTAGGCGGCAGGCTTCATCGCTTTGCCGGAACGCACCCACACACGCCGTCTGTTCCACAACGCCCAACCGACAATGCCGCTCAGCGTCGCGAGGCTGACGCTACCGCCGACGACGAACGAGCGTGGGCGGTACGAGAACACGAGTTCATGCGTTCCGGCAGGTAGCCAGACACCCCGCAGCGCGTAGTTCGTCCGCACGAGCGGCGCAGCCACACCATCGACCGTGACACGCCAATCGTCGGTGTAGGCATCCGACAGCACCAGGAGCGCAGGAGCAGAAGCGCTCGCCTGTACGAAGGCACGATTGGGCGTATAGCGTACGCTCGGCACAGGTTCAGGACCGACGGCAGGTGCGACCGCCGGAACATCGGACGCCACGACCGCACTCATCGCCGGATCGAATCGCGGATCAGCAAGGCGGTCAAGTTGCGCGGCGTCGTCGACGAGCGTTTCGACGTCATGCACCAACCACGCCCGTGGCAGCACCTGTGGATTACGATAGATGCTGCCTTCATCGTCCTTTTGCACCAGTTCCAGTGGCTCATAGCGTGGAATATTGTCGCTTTCGGGTGGAAAGACGATGAACTCCACGTTGAGCATATCAAGCAAACGGCGCTTCTCGTAAGCCGACGTGAAGTAGGCGTACAGACTGGTGCTGCCTTCACCCAATCGCGTGTAGTCCTTGCCGTCGATCAGGCGCGTCAAACGGTTATAGCGGGCGAGATACAGCGATTGGTAGCCGCGCACGTCTTCCAATCCGTAGGCGCTCAAGACGTTCGCGGGCATCGCCAGATAATCGCCGCCCAGGATACGGAATGGTCCAGGCTGACTGAGCAGAAAAGTAGTCTGCCGCGTGGGCGGGTAGAGCGTAGCATCGCTTTGCGCTGACGGCTGTGCCGCCAGCGCGGCGACCAGATCGTCGGTCGGGTGGAAATTGGCGATGGTCGTAGTCGTGGTGTTGTATGAACTGCCATACCAGTGCAGGTCTACGCCGATCAGACACAGCATCACGCCCCAGGCCAGCGAGCGCGACACACGCCGCACCGCAAGCACGGCGACGGCGACCACGCCCAGCCCTGCCAACACAAACGGTACACTACGATAAGACTGGATCAGGGTGAAGTATTCACCATAACGCGACTGGGGCGTAAACATCGCAAGATGCCGCCACGCCCACACGCCGAGCAGCACAACACCAACCGCAGTCATAGCCCGTTGCACCCACACGCTGCGTAAACTCGCGAGCGGGACGCCGGTGTTGCGTGTCGCGAGCGCATGTGCGCCCATGCCCGCCGCGACCGCGACCGCGAAGCCCCACACGACGAACCAGCGTGTGTGGTCGGCAAACTGGCGATACGGAGGAACGATCGTGATAAACAGGGTCAGCAGCGGCGTGCTGAGGGCGAGGGCGAACGATCCGACAGCTAACAGCGCGAAGAAGCGAAGATCGCGATGGCGACTCGCTACCAAGGCTACGAAAGCGAGGATAAGTGGAAGAATGCCAGCATACGCCTGTGGTACCTGTAGCACCGACGGTCCCCAGGCGAGCGGCTCGGTGCGCGGCGTTCCGCCCGCGAGCGGGAAGATAAGCCGGAGCAAGGCCATGAAATAGAAATCGGCCGACCCCAACCCCGACCCGATATCGCTGCGTTGCCCTTCCGCCGACAGGGCGATCTGGGGCAATACTTGCACCGCGCCGAGGGCGAGCGCCAGGACAACGGCCATGCACCAACCCGCGAAGATGCGCCCCCGCGCCCGCCAGGTCGTCGCGCCAGCCATGCGTGCCAGCACGTAGCATCCGGCAGCGACATATGCGTAGAAGGCGATCTGGATTTGCGTCACCAGTGGCAGCGCAAGCACCGCGGCGGCAACCAACCATCGCCCCCAGCGCGGTTTCTCACACGCCCGTGCGACCGCCCAGAAACACCACGGCAACATCGCGGTTGCACCGCTGAACTCCGGAAACTGTAGCCAACTCAGAAAGAAGCCGCTGTACATGAAACACAAACCGACGACCATGGAAGCGCCCACGCCTAGCCGGATCGTGCGTGCAAAGGCATAACAGCCGATGCCAGCCAGCGCGACGTTGACGAGTGTATACAGACCGAAGGCATAGGGCAGCGGCACCAGCAGAAACACCAGACTCAGCGGGTAGAACAGCGCGACCTGCCCATCGGCGAGCAACGGCGTCCCCGTCAGAATCGTCGGGTTCCACAGGGGCCACGCGCCCTGCGCGATGATCTGATTAGCGATCCAGCGTCGCGGGTAAATCTGGCGCACCACATCGCTGATGATGGCGTTGTTGACCGGAACGCGCTCGTATGAGAACCGCCACGGGTGTAAATGGGGGATAATGTCCAGAGGCAGGAAGATACCACCCAGCATGACCCGCCACAGCAACAGCATCGCGGCGATGCACAACACGAGAACAGGAAGCCAGAACTTCGCTATCATATAGGCTGATTGTTTGGCGGCCACAACGGGTCCGTCGGGTATATCGTCCAAGGTTGGATGAGCCATACCAGCGCGTATCTCCCGATCCTACAAACGATGATCGGGATATGGGGTATCCCTATCATCCATCGTTTCATCTTCCTGGTGAATCACAAGAGTCATGCGTTACCTAGAAGATTACACAGTAGCACAGATAGCGGGCAGAGCGGTGTCCCACTGTCCGCCGACGCCGAGCCGCACGCCCTGGTTTATACTATGACCGACAATTACGATTAGGGATCATCTTGAACCGACGCACGCACCACATACTTACTGTTGGCATCGCTGTGCTGCTCCTGGTGGGCGCACTCGTGAGCGAAATTGCCGCGAACCAATGTCCTTCCGAAGATATGCTATATCTCACGCAGCCGTTGCTCAAAGGTTTTTATAGTCAGGAAGACTCGGACTCGCTGCCGGGACCTAATGGAGCCGTTTCGCGCTCCTACCACTGGACGAGACCAGAAAGTAGTTTTCCGCTGTGGCCCGCTCTCGCTGGCAGCGGCCTGTTACGGATCGAACACCTCGATCCCTCGCCCGACGGCAACGTTCGTATTGAGATCGGCAAACACGCACCCCTCAGCGTGCCGTCGTCGCCACAACTACGCACAACGTATCTGCTGCTGCCCTCTAGCGATGCCAGCACCGTCCGCATGGTACAGACATCACCACCCCAGGGCGGCGACCGCCCGCTCGGACTGATCGTCAGCGGTATTCAATGCACATCGTTCGGCACCGCCGGATTATCGAGCAGTTGGGTGTTGCTGGTGGGACTGCCGCTCACGCTGGTACTGGTCTTCGGGCTTGGCCTGTTGATGCAGAGCGCACTGCTGCCAACGCTTGGCGCTGCCGCCGTCGTGCTGGTGATCACAGCGTTGCTAGGGACGCGCTGGCCCTGGGAAAGCCGCGCAATCCAACCGGCGATACAGGTGTTGCTGCTGGCGGCGCTCGTCGCCGTGGCAATCTGGCGCTTACGCCAGCGCATCCCCATTCGGAACTGGGAACGGGTACTTATCGCCGTATGGTTGCTTTCGACGATAGCGTTCTTTACCCCGATTGTCCGCATTGACGGCACAGAATACTTCGCGTACATCCGCTCGCTGGTCATCGACGGCGACCTACGCTTCGCCGATGAACTCGATCCAGCGCGCACGCCACTCCGCACGACCAACCTGGCGGCTCATGTCACACTCACGGGTCACACGCCGAATCTGGCGAGCGTCGGTCCTGCCCTGGCCTGGACGCCGTTCTTCCTCCTCGGTCATCTGGTCACGTTAGCGGGCCGCGCCGTTGGCATCGGTTGGATGGCGGACGGCTATGCGCCACCGTATATCGTGCTGGTGACGCTGGCAAGCTCCCTGATGGGACTCGTGTCGATGCTAGGATGCTTCCGCATCGTGCGACGCTGGTTTCCCGAACCGCTCGCCGCCCTCACCGCGATCACGATCTTCCTTGGCTCAAACCTGCTGTATTACGCGCAATTCGAGGGTAGTTTCGCGCATAGTCAATCCGCGGCAACCGCGACTATGTTCGTGCTTGCGGCGATCTACCTCAGCGAACGACCGACGATGCGACGCTGGATTCTGCTAGGCCTGGCGACGGGCGCGATGATCGTGACCTACTGGATCACCGCCTTTCTGCTCATCACGCCGCTGCTGCTGATGCTACCGCATCTGCTCGGGCGCGTTCGCAAAGGTGATTGGTCCGGCGTCGGGCAACTGCTGGGCGGGGCGCTCGTCGCCGCACTCGTCGCGCTGGTGGTGTTCTTCCCACAAATGCTGGCCTGGAAGATCGTGTACGGCAACTGGCTTTCGGCACCTCACGGCACGGACTACATCACGCCACGCAATATCAAGCTCGGCCTGGTGCTGTTCTCGCCACTCTACGGTACGGCCTGGTGGACGCCCGCGTTCTTCATAGGAATGCTCGGCTCGTTCTGGTTCGCGATTCGGCGACCTGGTCCCGGCATCGCGCTGCTGGTGGCAGTGGTGATTTATGTAGCTTATAACGCCAGCATCCTGCGTTGGTGGGCGGGCGGCTCGTTCGGCATGCGTCGATTCTCCGCCCTCGCGCCGATGCTCGCCGTAGGGTTGGCGATGGCGCTGTACAGCCTGCGGCGCTGGCCTGCCCTCGCGGTAGCCTTCGCAGGTGCGCTCTGCGGCTGGGGCACGATCATGACCGTGCGATACGTCAATTACTCGATCCCCCACGACCCTGACGTATTGGGCGAGTTACCGCTGCGTGGCTTGATGCTCACGCCGTTAAGCACGTCGCTCGGATCGCTCGTAACGGTCATCCAGGGCGCGTGGTTTGGCTCGTATCTGTCCTCTCCTACGGTCGCAAACACACTGTTGCTGATTTGTATGGTGTTGCTGCTTGTGGCCGGGTGGTGGTTCCTGCGGCTGCGAACCAGAACGAAACGTACGGGCGGCACTACCCTCGTATCGCCAAGCCCATGATAAAACGATCGCGGACCTGACACATTGTTGTGTCCAGACATGAGACGGCCCCTGACGATCCAGATCGTCAGGGGCCGTCTCATTGCCGCTTCCGGTTTCGGCACCCCTTGCTATTCGTCAACGGATGCCTGCACCTCTTTGCCGTTTGATGCTAGAACAACGCGTTTGCTAGCAAGCGGCGATAGCGCGGCACCAGCGGGTCATTCACATCCAGCACGTCGAAGAGCATAAGCATCGTGCGGCGTGGCTGGTCTGCAACCCCCTTGGAGCCGTTGGACGCAGGCAAACGCACGGCGGCGAGTAATTGCTCCAACGCGGCTTCCCATTCTCCGCGCCGCGCATGCGCCGCTGCCGCCGCGTAGCGTGGATCGCCCGGTGCATCGGCGGGCGTCGCCAGGAACTCGCCGAGCGCCAGCAACGCCTGTGCCTCCTTGTAGCCTGGACTGCCTGACGAGAGTAAGCCAAGTACGGCGCTTGATTCCGGATCGCCTTGCAACACTAGCAAGCGTCCCAGGCCAAGTACGCTCGCCTGATGCTGCGGGTCTTGCGCCAACGCCGCCCGGTAGCGTTCGATGGCTTGTGCCGAATCAGTCGTGGCAAGGGTAGCGGCTTCGGCGGCGAGAGCATCAGCACCCGACGGGATCAGTTTACGAAGCCAGGAGCGCACCTGTGATTCGGGCAATGCGCCGGTGAACGTGTCGGCGGGCTTGCCATCACGAAAGCCGATCACCATCGGAATACCACGCACACCGTACTGTTGCGACAATCCCTGGTTTTGATCTACATCGACTTTTGCCAGCACGAATGCGCCATCCATCTCGCTGGCGAGCCGTTCCAGGATCGGCCCAAGCACCCGACAGGGACCACACCAGGCCGCCCAAAAATCAACAACCACTGGCACAGTGCGCGACCGTTCGATGACCGCCGTATCCCAATCCTGCTCGCCGATATCGACGATGTGTGAGTCGTGTCCAGAGCGCGTAGTCATGCTTCCCCCATCAATTCAACCTATCATGTAGCCAATGGCATACACAGGAATGTTGAGGAGATTATACGGCGTAGGCACTACCAAAACGCGGCTCGAATCCCTTGAAGTTGGCGATATACTTTTGAGAAGTCTGGTATACTACCTCGTGTTGGGTGCGGGTGCGTAGCTCAATGGTAGAGCAGCGGCCTTTTAAGCCGTTGGTTCTGGGTTCGAGTCCCAGCGCACCCACCAACTTTCCCCTTTTCCTTCCTTTCGCTTCCATCCAGATAACCAATGTTCCTCGTTTATGATGGTGATCAGCAGGCATACCACAAATAGCGAGCATCGTGAAACACGGGCTTTCATTGGGAGGAACGTAACAGATGAGCAAGATACGTATTCTGACGCCAATGGAATTAGCGGACCGCGACCGCAGTCAGCAGGGCGTACCAGACTCACAGCCGAAGGAAAGATCGACGCCCCGGCAACCAGCGTCACCCACTCACGCGACAGCACACATCACATCCACCTTCGACCATCTCTATCCCAATACCGCGCATTTCGTAAAGGATTGGGGCTGGATCGAGATCGGAAATGACGATGATTCACCGCTCACATCATTCATTCGTGCGCTTGACAGCGGCGGCATGATCTGGGAAGGTCTGGACGAATATCCAAGCCTGGATGCAGCATTTCAGGATCTGGAACAGGCCCTTTATGACTGGTTGAAAGAACACTAAAACAGGTTAGGATGGAGCAGCCCAGAGATTGGACTGCTCCATCCTACATCCCGCTTACTTCTTGCCGAACATACCACCAAGGCCACCGGGCAACTGGTCCGTGATCGAATCGAGCGGACTTCCACTTCCGCCCAATACACCATCTACCTGGGAAGCCAGGGGTTCCGGTAGCTTGGCCTTGATAAACGTCATAACCGTTTCAACGGCCTGTTTCGCCTGTTCGTCGGAAATACCTGTTCGTTGCGTGATCTGGGCGATCAACTGATCCATATAGTGATTCCTCCTATTGTGGCGCTATTAGGCTACCCTTATGATGCAGCATACCACGTACCACACACGGAGGTCATGACATACATTCAGGCACCAGGGCTCCGCCAAAGTCCAGTCGAAAGCAGCCGAACCTCAATAATTGTCATGTTGAGTGGAGCGAAACATCTTTCCCCAACTCATGGGGAGTCCTTTCACTGCGGCTCAGGGTGACAATCCCTAGGAACATTTTTCCGTACACGGGACTTTGACGGAGTCCTGTTCAGGCACCACCCAGGCGACAGCGCACCATGTCCTCGCCGAGTACGCGGTCGAGCGTTGCAACCAGACGATCAGCATTTGCTTTCGTAAACACGAGCGGCGGCTTGATCTTGAGGACGTTGTGCAACGGTCCGTCCGTGCCGATCAAGATGCCGTGGTCCTTCATGCGTTCAGCAATGTATGCGGCCTCACGGTCGGCGGGCGCAAGGCTATCACGGTCGAGTACCAGTTCCGCGCCGATGAATAGCCCCAGACCACGCACATCACCGATGATCGGGTGGCGATCCTGAAGCGCCCGTAGCCCCGCCCGTAGATGTTCGCCGACCTCATACGCTTGCTGTTGCAGCCCATCTGCCTCGATTACATCGAGGACCGCGAGGCCAACCGCGCATGACACCGGATTACCGCCAAAGGTGTTGAAGTACTCCATACCGTTGGCGAACGCATCGGCGATCTGGGGCGTGGTGATGACCGCCGCCAGCGGATGCCCGTTGCCGATGGGCTTGCCGAGCGTCACGATATCGGGAACGACACCCTGCGTCTCGAAGCCCCAGCGGTGCGTGCCGACACGCCCGAAGCCTACCTGCACCTCGTCGGCAATGGCAACGCCACCCGCGGCCCGCACGACGCGATACACCTCCGGCAAAAACCCGTCAGGCAGCACGATCTGACCGCCACATCCCAGGAGCGATTCGCAGATGAACCCGGCAATCTCACGTCCTTGTTCCGCGAGGTCCGCAATGCGTGCCGCCACGTCCCGTGCGTAGGCCGCGCCCGTCGTGACGCCATAGCCACGGTGAGGACCGCGGTACGGATCGGGCATCGGTGCAGTATGCACCCAATCCGGTGCGCCGCTGCCACCAGGACCATCGTGTTTGTAGGGACTAAGGTCGATCAGCGTCGTCGTATGCCCGTGGTACGCATGGTCAAGGACCACCATATCCTTACGGTGTGTGTAGGCACGGGCAAGCCGCAACGCCAGTTCATTGGCTTCGCTACCGCTGTTCACGAGAAAGACGACGCTCAACGGGTCGGGCATCGTCGCGGCAAGACGCTCGATATAGCGTGCCAGCAGCGGATGCAGATAGCGCGTGTTGGTGTTGAGGACCGACATCTGGCGCTGTGCCGCTTGCACGACTTCGGAACGACTATGCCCCACATGCGGTACGTTGTTGACCGCATCCAGGTAGGTGCGTCCATTCATATCGTACAGGTACTGCATCCACCCGCGCACAATCGTCAGGTGGTGTCGGTAGGCCGTACTGAGCGAACGGCCCAGGTGACGCGAGCGCGTTTCAATGATCTGCGCGGGCTGATCGGGTGGAGCAGGAAACTGGTTAGCCGGAATACCGAGCAACAGGTTCACATCGGGCAGAAGGCTGCGCCATACCCTACGATCCTTCGCCGTTCCCACACCAGGGAAATCTCCCGCGAGGTCGAGCATATCGGTGATGATCTGGATATGCAGGTGTGGCGGCCATCCGCCATTGACTTCCAATGAGCCAATACGGGCAATCTGCTCGCCGCGCCGGACGGCTTGCCCGACGGTCAGGCATTCCAACGATTCGCGGTCAAGATGGCCGTACAGCGTCCAGAAGCGCAGGTCATCCACGTTGTGTTCGAGGATGATCGTCGGCCCATAGTCGAGCGGCAGATCGTTGTCGCGGAAGCTGTGAACGACACCATCCAGCGCGGCGAATATAGGTTCGCCCACCGCCATGAACAGGTCAATGCCGAGATGGACCGTGCGCCGTTCGGCGTCACCACTAGCAAACTGTCCGGCGCTGTACACCAGGCGTGGCTCATCATACCGCCCGACACCAATTCGCATCCCAAGGTCGCGCATGCGATCAAACACCGCTGCGTTGAATCGTTCGGCATCGCGCACATGGTCGAGCATCGGATCGGTGCTCGAAACACTCCAGTCGAACACCACCAGCGGCTCGTGCGCCAGATCAGCATCGACAACGGCGGCGATAGCTTCGGGATGCTCCGCGAGCCAGCCCATGATCGCTGGCGTTTGCGGACACGGCTCCCAACCACAGGCGTCGCGAAAGACGTAATGCGCCCAGCGTGCATTGACCGTGGTTAACTGGTCGAGCAACGCCCATGCGGGAGCTTCGCTGACGCCAAGATAGGCGTTATCGGGGGCATGTCGTTGCTGGGTGGCGGCGTGGCAGACGCTGAGCGCCAAACGTGTCCGAATCAGGTCGAACAACAACGCGACTTCCGCCTCGTGCAGCGGAAACACAGCATGGTAGCCGCGTACAACCGCCGCTGCCGCCGCCAACGGATCGGTCTTGCCGAACATCGCATAGGTGGCGGCGACCGCGAGATCGCTCACGACCGCGCCGTAGACCATATCCCCAAAGTCGATCGTGCCGACAACGTGGCGAGTGGTATCTACTGGACTGACCAGCACGTTGTAATCGTTCGCGTCGTTATAGATCACGCTCGTGCGAAGTTCGGCGAGGCGTGGAGCAACGTGCTGCTCGTAGCGATCAAGGATGCGTTCGACCGTCGACCGGCGCTCCGGTTGCACGATATCAGCGAGTTGTGGGCGCAACTTCGCGGCATACCGCATATCCCAATGGATAGCGCGGTGCATATCAGGATGCGACCATCCCTCGAATGCTCGATCAAGCGAGCCGACCAATCGTCCTACATCCTCCAGCAGGGCGGGCGTGTGCGGGTTGACCTGTGCCAGACATACGCCAGGAACATAGGACAATAGGCTCACCCAATGCCGCAGCCCGCTCACACCCTCGACCTGCGTCAGCGATGCACCTTCTGTGGTCATGCAAACCTGGGGAAGTGCGTATTCAGAGACGCGCTGTGACAGGTGCAGCAACGCTTGATGTTGGAAGTCAAGGCGCTGCTGGTCTTCACCGGCGTTGGCGATTTTCAACACATACTGATCGCCGTCGTCAGCACGAAACAGAAAATTTTGATCACGGTCACCTGGAAGGCTGCGTACAACACCGCTTCTACCGTACAGCTTCTCGACGAGCGAACATTGCTTCGGTTTCCGTGAAACACGGCACCTGCTCCACAAGAGACATAGGGATTTATCTCCTGCGTCACCTTGCGTGACGCACATCAACGTTGAACTGTTCGACTGTGTATATTTGTAAAGCCTATTGTATCAGGGAGCGACATGGCCGATTGACGCGACCAACACTCCATCCTACAATCGGCATAACGCCGAAAGGACAGAGCGATGACAACATTAATCACTACCCTGGGTCCCCGCCGCGCCGACGAACTCGGCATGATCCTGCCCCACGAGCATGTGTTCGTTGACCTGCGAACGTGGGATCAGCCGGGATATGCCGAGGCCGAAGCGGCTGATGTCGTCGCCTTGATGGCGCCCGAACTGATCAAGGCGCAAACGTGCGGCGTTACGGCGTTGGTCGAATGTACGCCCGTCGGCGTCGGGCGACGCGCCGATCTGCTTCGAGCGGTGTCCGAGGCCAGTGGCGTTCCGCTGGTCGTCCCCACGGGCATCTATCGGGAGCCGTGGATCACCCCATGGGCGCACGCCGCCGACGAGGCCGAACTCCAGGCGTGGATGGAAGGCGAGCTAGGCGAACAGATCGAGGACACTGGCGTACAGGCGGCCTGGATCAAGCTGAGCGCGGGCGACGATGGCATCACCACCAGCGAGCGTAAAATCCTGCGAGCGGCAGCACAGGCAGGCGTAGCAACCAACGCCGTGATCGGCAGCCATACGATCCGTGGGCGCGTGGTCATGGACCAACTCGACACTATCGATGCGGCGGGCTACACCGCCGAACGCTTCATCTGGATTCATGCCAGCGCCGAGCCCAACGTCGCCCTCAACCTTGAAGCGGCACGACGTGGCGCATACATCGAATACGACTGGATCGGCGACCCTGAGAACGATGCGATGTTCATCGAGCGCATCCAGCGCCTGATGGACGCAGGATATACTAACCAGATCCTGCTTAGCCACGACCGTGGTTGGTACGATCCCGCCCAACCGCATGGCGGGACACCCAAGCCGTTCACCTACATCAGCGAACACTTCCTGCCGAAACTACGTCAAGCAGGAATCACGGACAGCGAGATCGAGCAACTGACCCGCCACAATCCCTTCCGCGCCTTCGCCCGCTAGGTCGGCATGACAGAAATTGCGCCACAGAGCAGTGAACAACGTGGAGCAAAAAAACCATTTGTACGCTACACAGGAGGGTGCGATGTTCAAGGATGCCAAAGCATTTTCCGGCTTCTCAGTTGACGACACCGAGCGAGCAAAGAACTTTTACAGTGAAACGCTTGGCCTCGACGTGACCGAAGAACACGGCATGCTGACACTCCATATCGCGGGCGGCACCGCGATCCTGGTATATGGGAAACCTGATCATGTTCCAGCGACTTACACCATCCTCAATTTCCCTGTTTCAAACATCGAAACTGCCGTCGATCAACTGACCGAGCGTGGCGTACACTTCGAGGTGTACGACGAGGAGTATGTCAAAACCGACGAGCGCGGCATTTTCAGCGCCGTAGGACCCAGGATCGCGTGGTTCAAAGACCCGGCGGGGAACACGTTGTCGGTGCTGGAACAGGCATAATCTGCCAGGAAGGAGCGCCGATATGCCCAACCATGGGTCGTTGCGCACGGTCAATGTTCTCGATTCGTTCATGCACTATGTGGACGCCGGCGAGGGCGATCCGATTATTTTGCTGCATGGCAATCCAACTTCGTCTTACCTCTGGCGCAATGTCATCCCGCACCTTGAGCCATACGGTAGGTGTATCGCCGTAGACCTGATCGGTATGGGCGGCTCCGGCAAACCCAGCATCGACTATCGGCTCGTTGATCACACCAGATATCTCGACGCATTCATCGAAGCCCTCGCGCTCAGCAATATTACGTTTGTTCTGCATGATTGGGGGGTCGCACTTGGTTTGCACTACGCACGACAGCACGAGGGCAACGTCAAGCGGATCGCGTTCATGGAAGGACACATCCAGCCCATCGACAGATGGGACGACTTCGACGAGGGTGGACGCGAGATGTTCAAGCAATTGCGGTCCGAGGCACAAGGTAGGCACATGGTCATCGAGGAGAACTTCTTTGTCGAGGTCGTGCTGCAAGCGGGGACCCAACGCACGTTGACCGACGAGGAAATGACACAGTATCGCGCTCCGTACCAGGAGAAGCGATCCCGCGAACCGCTATGGCGTTGGCCTCAGGAAATCCCGATTGAAGGACAGCCAGCCGATGGACACGCCATCGTCGCAGCTAACAACGCCTTCATCACCACATCCGATATTCCAAAGCTGCTGCTATATGGCGAACCGGGTGCGGTCATCGGCGCGGAAACTGTAGCGTGGTGTGAAGCAAACGTGCGGAATCTCACCGCCATCAGCCTTGGGTCTGGCCTCCACTTTCTACCGGAGGACCGCCCGCACGAGATCGGGACCGCCATAGCCCGGTGGCTCGGCGGTCCCTCGTAGTGATTATGTGCGCCAGCTATAGGTTGGCTTCCAGCCGAAGAAGCGTTCCATTTTCGCGCAGCTAAAAGCCGACGCGAAGTCGTCATGCTCGGGATCAAAGCTGTCGTAGCCGTCGTAGTAGGTCGCCATCAGTTCGCGCAACGGCAGTTCGGCGCTGGTGTCGGCTGCCGCGATCAAAAAGACCTCGTTGCCGCTACTTGTTCCTTCGAGCGCGGCACGATAGGCGGTGCCAACGTCACGGGCGTCGATGTAGCTCCAGAAGTTGCCCATGCCGGTGGCGGGTTCACGCCGCCTCCCTTCGAGCATATCATAACGGTCGGGCGGAATGACGTTATTGATACGAAAGCCGATGAACGCAGTGTTCGGATAACGTAGTGCCATCGAATCCCCGATCGGCTCGCTCAGATACTTGCTGAGTGCGTAGGCGTTGGGCGACGGATAGCGTTCCGATTCGTCGAAGGGGATGCGCGTAGGAACTTTGCCATCGGTCAAGAGGCCCGTCGCCATCTCGCTTGACGCATAGATCAGCCGCGATACCCCGACATCCCCAGCAGCCTGCATCACGTTGTAAGTACTACGAATGTTGTTGTCGAACACATCCACACGCGCCTGACCGCTAGGTGCAGGATTCGCGGCGAGGTGGCATACGCCTTCAGGCTGGAACTGAAAAAATGCATCGTAGACCTCGCCCAGATCGGTGAGGTCGATCCGGCAGAACTCAGCCGGAAGCCCCGCCAGATTGACGACATCAATATTCACAACCTCGTGTCCAGCGTCGACCAACTCTCGTACCACATGTTGACCGGCCCTGCCGGACCCTCCAGTGACCATAACACGCATAATCGCTCCTTGTGCGGACATTTGCCGCACCGCTATAGATGTTGATGTACATCGAGCAGAATGTAGCTTATATATAACAAGAGGCGTGCCAGACATATGAGTCTGACACGCCTCGTGTATTCTTGTTCTGAGAATCAGGCAGATGAAAAAGTGAGTCTATATACAACAGGCGGTGCAATCGAGCTCGGCTCGCTCATCCGCGACCTGCCATGATTGACGAACCACTTGCCCGTCGCGGCTCATGGTCAGCGACCCGATAGTACGTTCACGCTGAAACATGCGTTGCCATACTCGTCCAAGCCACGCTTCATTCATCGCAAGCGAGCGCCGCTTTGACGTGTCTTTGATGTACGAGATGCCTCGCTCTTTACCCATTCGCGTCCTACCCATACTGTCCCCCGTTGCTTCAGCCAGTATACGGACGAAGGCCCGGCGACAAAGGTTCCATAACCATCTGTAATCGCCTGCTCTCTACTCGTAGTATGCACATGAAACCGGACAGAAACGATCCTGTTTCAGAACAGATTTTCGATTCATTCTCTCTTCCGCCACGAGGATAAGCAAGATCGAGTCCAGAGTTTATCCCAATAAAGCAGAACGACACCTGATAATGCTACCACGTGTCGTTCTGCTTTATTGGGAATGTCGGGCGACGCAGCGGTCCGTTATACAGGCTGCGCGACCGCAGTGAGCATACGCAGCGCGTGTGTCAGGACTTCGACTGCGTTGAGGTACTCGCGCAGGACGATATGCTCGTCAGGCGTGTGGTCGAGGCGCGAATCACCGGGGCCATAGGTAGCGATTGGACAGTTCCAGGCCGGACCCGCCAGATTCATGTCCGAGGTGCCGGTTTTGACGACAAAGCGCGGCGTGGCACCCTGCTCGCGGATCGCGGCGATCAGCGAACGCGCTACCATCGTGGAGCGTCCGGCGCGATAGGCAGGCACCGCACCCAGCACCTCGACCGACGCATCGCCCACGATCTGGCGCAATGCCGTTTCGGCGTCGGACGGACCGAAATCTTCGGGCAACCGGATCGAAAGCTCCAGCGTACACCACTCCGCCATGCCGTCGCCGCCACTGGCGATACCAACCAGCGCGGGGATGGTCTGGTCCCAGGCGCGTTCGCGTCCCTCGTTGCGTTCGGCAGCCCAGGCGCGTAACCGTTGCCATAGCTCCGTGGCCTGTTCGGAAGCCGTCGCCCGGTCGTGCGCGGAATGACCGGCGGCATGGGTTACACGTACGCGAGCACGTAGACTTCCTTTATACCCAAGCGTGATCGTGTCCCACCCGCTCGGCTCACCTACGACGCAGAAATCAGGCTGGTAATGGAGAACGCCATGCGCTCCCCGTGATGAAGGCGCTTCTTCTTCGACACAGCCCACCACGGTAATACGGCCACCCAGGCCAGCCGCTTGCATTCGTGCGGTTGCCGCGACGAACGTCGCCAACGGTCCTTTGGCGTCCACCGCGCCGCGCCCGAACAGCTTGCCGTCCTCGATCCGCACCGGAACGTCGCCAGCCACCGTATCGATGTGTCCCAGCAGTACGATGTGCGGCGACCCCGTGCCGACGCTGCCGACAGCGTTACCAACCCCGTCGATATGCGCGTCGAAGCCTAGCCGTTGCATCGCCGCAACCAGATATTCCACGGCGGGACGTTCGTGGCACGACAGGCTGGGCGTCGCGACCAATCCGTGCAGCAGGTCAATTGCGTCCTGATCGGTCAATCCAGGTTGGTCATCAAGCGGATACTCAAGGCTCATACGTCGCCTTCTCCAAGTACGGCGCTGAGTGCTGCGAACACCTGGTCGAGTTCAGTTTCCGAGATCACCAGCGGCGGCAGCAGACGAATCACGGTCGGTCCGGCGGGCAGCGTCAGCACGCCTTGCGCTTGCAATGCGCGTATGAAGGGAGCCGCCTTTTCGCGCAACTCGATGCCGATCATCAAGCCCATGCCGCGCACTTCGCGGATGCGTCGGGACCGAATGGTCCGTAGGCGCTCGATGAATGCCTCGCCCAGACGCGCCGCTCGTCCTGGCAGATCCTCGGCTTGCATGATCTGCAACGTGGCGCGGCCAGCGGCACACGCCAGCGGGTTGCCGCCGAAGGTGGAGCCGTGCATACCAGGGCTAAGCTTTGCCACACGCGGACCCAGGGCTGTCGCACCGATCGGTACGCCGCCAGCCAACGCCTTCGCCAGCACCAGAATATCGGGCTGTAGCGCGTAGTGTTCGGAAGCGAACATACGTCCGGTACGTCCCATGCCAGTCTGCACCTCGTCCACGATCAGCAGCGCCCCACGTTCCTGACACAGGCGTTGAGCGCCCTGCAAGAATTCGGCGCTGCCAGGACGCACGCCGCCCTCGCCTTGCACGACTTCCAGGATTACGGCTGCGGTCGTTTCGCCCACGGCAGCATCTAGCGCGGCGAGGTTGTTGTATGGGACATGCTGAAACCCTTCGAGCAACGGCGCGAACGGATCGCGGTAGTGCGCTTCCCAGGTCGCGCTGAGTGCGCCATAGGTGCGCCCGTGGAAGCCACGCATCGTAGCGACGACGCCGGTACGTCCGGTCGAGGCGCGTGCCAATTTGAGGGCGGCTTCGATGGCCTCAGTGCCGCTGTTCGACAGAAAGATACGGTCCAGGCCAGCCGGAAGCACTGCCACGAGTTCACTCAGGAATAGGGCCCGTTGATCGTTATGCATGGACTCAGGACAAGTCAGCAACGTTGCGGCCTGACCCTGAATCGCGGCGACCAGCGCCGGGTGACAATGTCCCAGGTTTACCACGCCATGCCCGGCGGCACAGTCGATATATGACCGTCCCTGCTCGTCCCACAGCGTGCTTGCCTCGCCGCGCACGATCGTCAGCGGTCGCTTGGCATATACGCCGCTGGTATAGCGATCTTCCATCGCCTGGAAATCGATTTCGGTTGGTACATCTATCATGGTTCGGTCCTATGCTACGGCGACAGCCATCGCCTCGATCGTCGTTCCAACGCCCCGCAGCGCGTCGGTCAACGGTTGCGCTCGTCGTCCGTCGGCAAGTACCACGCGCTCGACCCCACGATCGAGGGCTTCCTGCGCTCCCAACAACTTCTTCTTCATGCGTCCTTGCGCCCATTCCATCGCGGTGGGCAGGTCCGCGGCCTCGATCTGTTCGACCAACGATGCCGGATCGGGGAACTGCCGCATCAGGCCAGGGATATTCGACAGCAGCACCAGCATGGAAGCGCCCAGCGCACCTGCGACCACCGCCGCCGCACGGTCGCCGTCCACGTTCAGCATCTCGCCGTTCTCACCCGCCGCGATCGGCGCGATGATCGGCAGGTAGCCAGCGCCGAGCAGCATACGCAGCATCGTGTCGTCGGCGGATTCAATCGTTCCGGTCCAGTCGTCACGCAGGACGCGCACACGCCCATCCTCGACGATGCGGATCGCGGCCTTACGACGCGCACGCAACAGACGACCATCGACGCCAGAAATACCCCAGGCCGGAACACCCAACCCTTGCAGCCGTTCCACCAGCGCCCGATTGAGGCTGGCGGTCGCCATCGCGAAGATTTCGAGCGTGCGACGGTCGGTATAGCGGCTGACATGTCCCGATGGCGATGTGACCATGCGCGGCGGGTGGCCTAGCTGTTCCGCGAGGGTGTTGGTGGCGTCCGAGCCGCCATGAACCAGCACCACGCGTTCGCCCGCATGCCAGCGGGCGGCGATATCCTGGCACAGTGCGTCGAGGTCGAGGCCAGCCGCACCGCCGATCTTGACGACAACGAATGAAGATGTTGATTGGCTGTTAGGTTGACCGCTCATGTTTCAACTCCGCACAATGATTAAGGATGAAGGCCCCAGAACTGTGAGCCCAGTCGTTTCTTCCCAGCCGTGCATCAGGTTGATGCACTGCACCGCGCTGCCCGCCGCGCCCTTGCCCAGATTATCGATGGCGCACAGGGCGACGATGCGGCCTGTGGCTTCGTCCATCGCCCAGCCAACATCGGCATAGTTGGTTCCGGCCAGCATCTTGGGTTCGGGATGACGATAAATGCCGCCGCGTTCGTGAACGATGCGCACAAACGGTTCGTTGGTGTAGGCGGCGCGATACGCCTTCCACAGGGTGCTTTTCTTCAGTCGGTTCGCGCAAGAAGACGTGACACGTCGCCAGCGCACCGCGCACCAGTTCGACCGCCGTGATCGATAGGTGGATCTCCGCGAGCGCCGTCGCCTGCTGGACTTCGGCGGTGTGGCGATGCCCGACCGGAGCGAAGGAGCGCACCACGCCGCTACGTTCGGGGTGGTGGCTGGCGCTCGACGATTCGTTGCCGCCCTCGGACGAGCCAACCTTGACCTCGGCGATGATGGGACGCGCTGTGTCGATCAGTCCGGCGCGAACCAACGGCAACAATGCCAGGTTGACGGCAGTGGCGTTGCAACCCACGCCGCTGACGAAATGCGCTTCGCGGATCGCGTCGCGGTTGAGTTCGGGCAGACCGTAGACGAAGCGTTCCAGCCACGCGGGCGCGGGATGCTGGCTTGCCGTACCAGCGTTCGTAGGCCGCGGCATCGCGCAACCGGAAGTCCGCCGAGCAATCGACGATGCGCGGCGCGATTTGGCTCCAACGGTCGATCTGCTTGGCAGCCGAGCCATGCGGCAATGCCAGGATCAGCACGTCGCAGGGTTCCAGCGCCTCGATCGGCGTGAAGCGCAGGGTCGTGTGTCCGCGCAGGTTGGGATGCGCCGCATGCACGAATTGTCCGGCGAGGCGCTGCGATGTCGCTTGCGCGACCTCGATCTGCGGATGCTGCAACAGCAACCGCAGCAACTCGCCGCCGACATAGCCGGATGCTCCGGCAATCGAAACACGTATCATGCGAGGCCGCACACATAATCGACGATGCGCCCAGGAATATCGACGCCAGTCGTGTCGATGCTATTGCGGAACTCCATCGTGTGATTGACTTCATTGACCAGCAACCGTCCGTCGTCGGTTTCCAGCAGATCGACCGCCAGGACGCCGCCGCCGACCGCCTGTGCCGCACGCAGCGCCAGGTCGCCGACCGCGCCATCGACCGGACAATTGCTGGCCGTCCACCACGGGCGGTGTTGGTGATCCAATGCTCGCTGGTGCGATAGATCGCGCAGATCGTCTCGTCGCCGACGACAAAGGCGCGAATATCGCGCCCCGGCTTGGTCACGTGTTCCTGGATGTAATAGATATGCTGCTGCCACGAGCCAAGCACGTCCAGGTGTTCCAGCAGTGCTTCGGCAGCGTCACGGTCGTTGATCCGCGACACCAGGCGACCCCAGGAGCCGATGACCGGCTTGATCACGACGGGATAGCCCAGCGTTTCGATCGCACGTAGCGCGGCTTCCGGCGTGAACGCCGTCAGCGTGCGCGGCTGTGGCACGCCCGCTCGTTCGAGCGCCGCGCTCGTCAACAGCTTATCGCCGCAGGTCGCGACGACATCGTAGCGTTGACGCAGCGCACGCCCCGATCTTCGAACAGCTTGAGGGCATACAAGCGTACGCCCGAACGAGATCGAGCGTTCCAGGATCACGTCGAACGGCGGCACCACGATCCGCGATATCGAAGACCAGTTCGCCGTCGTCAATGCGCTCAAACGAGACACCACGACGCTCGAACGCGCCGAATAGCAGCTTCTCCTCGACGCGAATACGCGAGCAGATGATGCCGAGACGCATCTACTCGCCCCAATCTTCTTCGACGAGTGGCGCGAGTTGCAGCTGCACCGGCGCTGGTGCTGACGACTTCGAGTTCGGCTCCACAATCGGCAGCAAGGGACGATCTCGCCTTCGATCAGGTCGGCGGAGAGGTTCGACGGTTGCATCACATTCTGGGCAAGTCATGGGAAACCTCCTTGTTAGCTTAGTGCATTTAATGGTTGGGCGACGATTTGATAATCGAGCGGTTGGACCGATTGGACGCCGCGCAGTCGCGTCAGCACCGCGTTCAACACCTGGGCGGTCGTCGCAGTGCCGCCAAGGTCGGGTGCCAGGATGCCATCGCGCAAGGTGGCATCGACAGCGCTACGCACATGCGCGGCGTGGCGTGCTTCGCCGATATGTTCGAGCAGCATCGCGGCGGCGCTGATCGCCGCCAGCGGGTTGGCGATACCGCGTCCGGCGATATCGGGTGCCGAGCCGTGGACTGGCTCGAAGATCGCCGCATTGTCACCCAGGTTTGCCGAGGCCGCCAGGCCAAGACCGCCGCCCCAGGCGCTGGCGGCATCCGACAGAATATCGCCGAACAGGTTGGTCGTCACGACCACATCGAAGCGTTCCGGCGACCGCACCATGTGGTAGGCAGCGGTATCGACCAGCAATTCATCGACCGTGATGGGCGTGGCGCTGGTCTGATGAGCGAACACATCGAGCGCGGTATCGCGGAACAGGCCGCAGGTTTCGCGCAGCACGTTGGCCTTGTGGACGATCGTCACCTTGCGGCGGTTGTGTCTGTTCGAGCGTAGCGCAGCGCAAAATCGGCGATGCGACGGCTGCCCGTCGCCGAGATCACGCGCTGCGCGATGGCGACGGTCTGCTCGTCGCGTTCCGGTGCGCTCCTCGCGCCCGCTTACAGCCCTTCGCTGTTTTCGCGAATCACGACCATATCAACGCCCGGGCGCTGGTCGGGCAGCGGTGGCGTCCGCACTGGACGGAGACAGGCATACAGGTTCGAGCGCCTGCCGCAATCCAACCACCGGACTGCGATAGCCGACCACACGGTGCGATGGCGAGCTAACCGCGCCGAGCAGCGTGGCATCGGCGAAGCGCACCATATCGAGCGTTTCCGTCGGTAGCGCGCTGCCGTGGCGCTGGAAGCGACCCCCAGCCCACTTCGCGATCGACGAAGCGCATGGGTAGTCCGGTCGCGATCAGGACTTCACGCGCCGCGGGGATCACCTCGCGGCCGATGCCGTCGCCTGGGATCAGGCAGATAGTGTATGGTCTGGCGTCATTGGTCGCCCGCTGGTTGTCCGGGGAAGCGGCCTGTGTAGCGGAAGAACGGCACGATACCACCAGCTTCCCACACTTCGGCGATCCAGGCCGGAGGCGGCGGCAGTGTCGATCGTGCCACGACTGGTCTGCAACACGCCGCGAGCGCGGTCCAGCGTGACGGTCTCGCCGTCCTCAAGGTGCGGTCAGGTCGGCCTCGAACAGCGGAATACCCAGGTTCAAGGCGTTGCGGTAAAAGATGCGTGCGAAACTCGGCGCGATGATCGCGCCCAGGTTGTTCAGCTTGAGCGCCAGTGGCGCGTATTCACGCGACGAGCCACAGCCAAAGTTGTTTCCGGCGACGATGATATCGCCCGCCTGCACCGTGCTTGGCGAACTCAGGCCGTGCCTCGATAAAGGCGAAGGTCGGCAGTTCTGCCTCCGAGGTCATATACGGTGCGTACCGTCCCGGTACGATCTGGTCGGTATTTACGTCCTCGCCGAAGCGCCAGATAGTTGCCATGATGAGAATCCTTTATCTTTCAAGCATGACGCGGCGATTGACGCAAGCCACTCAACGCTTCAGTTATTCGCCGCTGACCAACGTCTCGCGGGTCGGTGATATAGCCAGTCAACGCCGTCGCCGCCGCGACTTCGGGCGAGCCAAGGTAGATCTGTGCTTCGGGCGATCCCATACGACCACGGAAGTTGCGGTTGCCGGTGAACAAACACACTTCGCCCGGTGCCAGCACGCCCATGTGCCGACCGATACATGCGCCACAGCCGGGGGTGCCGATCGCGACACCAG
This sequence comes from uncultured Chloroflexia bacterium, assembly GCA_963790835.1. Classification (GTDB taxonomy): domain Bacteria; phylum Chloroflexota; class Chloroflexia; order Chloroflexales; family Kallotenuaceae; genus JBBSGA01. Next base: position 393,041 of record CAWBPU010000001.1, on the reverse strand, counting down.
CCTGTAGCAGCGTAGTCAGCGTACCGTCGTTCGCCGCCAGTTCGCAGCGCCTGGCTCGACGCCGGAACGACGATCATACGCACGCCGGGAGCGATGCGATCGTCCGCGCAGGATGCGAGCGGCGGCAGCCATATCTTCGTAGCGTCCGTTGGTGCAGGTGCCCAGATACACGACATCGACCGCGATACGCGGCAGATCCGATACATCGGATACATTATCGACAAAGTTCGGGCATCGCAACCTGCGGCGTCAGCGCATTCAGATCGACATCCAGCGTCTGCTCGTAGTGGGCATCGGGATCGACGAACAACCAGGACGGCACTTCGATATCGTCGGGGATGTTGCCGGTCGGGGGAACGATGCCAGCCTTGCCGCCCACTTCGATCGACAGCGTCGCCAGCGTCATGCGGTCGCCCACCGACAGGAACTCGACGCCGTGCCATTCCACGGCGCGGTAGGTCGCGCCATCGGCGCGCAACACGCGGGCGACGTGCAACCCCAGGTCCTTGGCACTGACGCCCGGCTGGAAGCGTGCCTGTGCAGCGAATACGCACCGTTTCCGGCACGCGCAGCCAGGTTTGTCCGGTCGCCAGCGCCAGAGCGATGTCGGTAGACCCCATGCCGGTGCCGAACGCGCCAACCGCGCCATAACCCGTCGAGTGCGAGTCCGAGCCGACGATCAACATACCGGGACGCGCCAGTCGTTCCTCGACCAAGCACCTGATGCGAGATACCGCGACCAACGTCGAACAGATTGCGGATACCTTCTTCGCGTGCGAAGCGGCGGAGCTTGGCCTGTGCTTCGGCGGTCTGGATATTCGAGGCGGGCGCAACATGGTCGATCACCAGCGCGACGCGATCCGCGTCCCACACGCGCTCGGCGTTCAATTGTTCGCGCAGCACCTTGATGATGCTAGGCGAGATGCTGTCATGTGCCATCACCAGGTCGACCGAGCCGGTGATCACGTCACCTGCCTGGACCGTATGCCCGGCGGCGTGCGAAAGGATCTGTTCGGAAAGTGTCTGAGCCACGATAACCTCACTTAAGAAATAGGTACCCAGGGGGTAGCGGAAGACGAAACGGCGGAAGCAGTCAGGGCAATGGAATCGATGGAATCGTTGGAAATCGCCGCCAGCAGCAGCGCATCCACTTCGCCCATCGAAAGGGGCGCGTCGTCGGCGCGACGCTTGATCTCGCTGGTCAAGGTTGCCAGCATGTCGGGACTAAGCACGAGGCCAAGTTCCTGTGCGCGTTGGGCGATGGCGTGGCGTCCGGTCAGACGATGCCCGATCAGCACCGAGCGGGAGCGCCCAAAGACAGCGGGATCAAGCGCTTCATAGGTGGCCGGTTGTTGCAGCACAGCCTTGGTGTGCAATCCAGCCTTATGCGTGAAAGCGGTGTCGCCGGTGATGCAGGAGTTGAACGGCACCGCGACGCCGACGAAATCGGCAACCATCGTGTCGATCTCGGTCAGCATATCGCAAGCGGTAGCGTTCGACGACATGCGGAGCGGAAAGATACAGGCGTGCGATCAAGCCCGACAACGACGCGATGCCGTTGCGTTCGCCGATACCAAGCACCGTCGTATCGATATGGGTCGCGCCCGCTTCCCAGGCGGCGAAGGCGTTGGCGATAGCACAGCCACCATCGTTGTGTCCGTGAAACTCGATGTCGCAGCCGACAGCCGAGCGGACTTCGCCGACTAATCGTTCGACTTCGCGTGGGGTGGCAATGCCAACCGTGTCGGCGATGCCGACGCGATTGACGCCAAGCCCATCGACGACGCGAAAGATATGTAGCACGTCGATACGCTCGGAGCGCAGTGCGTCTTCACAGGAGAAGCGGACTTCGACGCCAGCATCCTGTAGCATCCGTATAACCACGGTTGCTTCTTCCAGGATCTGCTCGATGCTACGGCCATGGCTCCAGTCACGCAGAAATTGTGAGGTTCCAAACAGGAGATTGACGCCATCGACGCCGCAATCGACTGCGCGGCGGGCATCTTCAAGGGTACAACGTGTATGAGCGAGGATACGTGCCCGTCGTGGTAGGGCGGTCAGAGCGCGGAGGTCGCGTTCGCTTTGGGGCGACGCGGCCGGTGATGTTGCTTCGATATAATCGACGCCAAAGGCATCGAGTGCCTGGGCGATAGCGATCTTTTGATCGGTAGTAAATCGCGCGTGGGCGAATTGCTCGCCTTCGCGTAGTGTCGAATCAACCATAACTAGATTGTCTGAAAACATTAGACCTGCTCCTCAAGCGTTGCGCGTACCAGATGCACGAGACGGACGTGGTGGCGCTGTTGCGTTTGGATACAGGCTGTTTCAGGCATTTGACCGAGTTCATATTGTTCTCCATAAGTGTTCTGTTACCGATACCGGGACACAAAAAAACCGCCAGACCTTTTCGTAGGTCTGGCGGCGGTTCGTCAGGCGAGTGACAAGCGCGACTACCCAGACCTCTGGTCCGGTTTTTTATCGCCTTTTTTCGAGAACGAGCTAGGTTGTGTTTGGAACAGCATCATTCAAGTCACTCTATATATTCGTCACTGCCGCAATCCTACACTGCTGATCGGAGGCTGTCAAGCAGCAGTTTTGCGAGCGTGCGGTGAGATTATCACCAGAACAACAAAATTGTGCACCCACAACCGCGAATTTCGCCCTGTGTGTACACGATCCTCATAGTACCGTTTTGCGTTCACCCCACGCTTCGAGCGCACGTTGGGCTTCGTCATAGCCAGCAGCGGCGATAGCATCTGCCGCATTAAAATTCGCTATCGGGAAACGTCCAACCTCTGGCACGATCATCAGATCTGCCAGCGCTTGATTGACAACACGTTGTGCCGTTGCATTCATGCCGGATGCCTGGATCAGTGTGGCGACAGCTGATGGCACGCGCATCGAGCGCTTGAATGGGTTGAGCTTACGCCGTAACACGTCCCAACCGGAAACACTTGTGCCGAAATCGTAGCGCTCGGTGCTTTCGTTCTGCACTCCAACATCGACCGCGATCAACGTGCCACCCGGCATGAGTTCGCGCATGGTTGCGACGGGGAGGTTATCCAGCACACCACCATCCACCAGTACATCACCATTGTAGAGGACGGGCGAAAATACGCCGGGAACGGCAACGCTCGCTCGCACGGCACGCCACAACAGCCCGCGTTGATGGACCACAGTGCGCGCACGCGAAAGGTTGCTCGCCACGCAGAAATAGGGATGCCACAGATCCTCGATCCGCACGTCGCCGTACAATGCTTCTAGCGCGGATGAAAGTTTCCGGCTACGGAAGAACGCGACCGATGGAAACGTGCGATCAAGCAATGCCTGGGGCGTCCCGAAGCGTTTCCCAGCAGCAGCGGTATCGTCCGACGACGACCCCACCGCGAAACACCCGCCCAGTACTGCTCCTATGCTGGTGCCGCCGATGTAATCCACCGCAATGCCGCGCTCCTCCAGCGCGCGCATCACGCCGATGTGCGCGAAGCCTCGCGTCCCACCACCACCTAATACTAACCCGACAGCCCGCCCCGTGATCCGTCGCGCCAGCCGCCCCATATCGTCTTGCTGCTCTAATCGTACATGGTGATGTGCGGCGACCACACGCTCCGCCAGCCAGAAGCGTGTGCCACGCGGCTGCTTGCGCGAGGATGGATGGATCAGCACGAGTTCGGTGCGCGTGCGGACGCCAGCCTCGCGCAGACGCCGCTCGATGTCGCTCAGACCGGGGTTGGAATCAGCATGTCCAACCAGCAGAATACGGTCGGCATGTGCGATACACCGCACCGTCCACGCCGACCAGATCGGATCAGCACGATAGACTACATACGGGTACAACGCTTCCTGTTCATGCAACCAACTCATGAGGGTGACGCTGGAAGGATGATCCTGCTCCGTTTGGGCGATACCAGGCGTATCAAGCGCACGGTCGCAGGCCGCGCTGGACACATGCAAGGCAGCGTCCCACGAACCGAGCGCGGTGGCAAGTTGTTGGGCGAACTCGCCTAACGGAACACTCGGGCTCAGTGGCACGACCGCGTAAGTGAGGCGCTGTGGGCGTTGCGAGCGTCCAACCATGGCGTGCTGGCGGCGCAGCAACATACGCGCCAGATGTGCGATTGCCGCAGGCGTATGGACGAGCAATCGTTCAAAGGCTTCCCTGGATAACCGCATGATCTCGGAGTCGCGCTGCGCGACCGCGGACGTGGAACGCGGCTCGCGCGTTACCAGTGCCCACTCGCCAACCGTCTCGCCGCTGCCAACCTCGCCCACTACGGACGTGCTCGCATCAGCAGCGGCGACCAGCAGTTCGAGCCGTCCGTTCAGGATAATGTAGAGGGCATCCCCCGGATCGCCCTGCCCGAACAGCGTTTCACCCGCTTTCAGACGTACCGGGTCCAGCGCATCGTGCAGGCTATGGAGCAGCATCGGGTCGAGTTCGCCAAACAGTCCCGTGAGAACACGCGACAACTGCATACGTAGCAACCGCGGGTACATGGCTCGCGTGAATTGGTGCAACGCTTCCGGGTCGCGCCGTGCGATACGTTCGAATCCGTACCTGGTCAAACGCATCAGCCGCGACGGTTCGAGCGCCCGCACCGTTGCGGTACGACGCTGGTCCGTCAGCAGCGCTTGTTCGCCGACACCCGTCCCTGCCTCTAATGTGGTCGATGACCTGCGTGATGCCACTCGGCTGCACGACCTCGACGGCAAGCCGTCCCTCGACCAGCAGATACAAGCCGTCGGTCACGTCACCTTGTGCGAACAGTACATCGCCTTCTGCCAGACGCACGGGCGAGAGTTCGACGGCAAGATCCCGCAGCACCGTAGCCTCGAAACCGCCGAAGCCGTTTGCGGCGAGCATATCGAGAAATGGTTGGATCGTTCGGTCTGGATCGTTCATCGGACATCCTGTTGTTATGGGAGTATGATACGTTAATACGAATGACGTGCTAAGGATACACAAACATGAGCACGATAGCCGACACACACAAAATCAACCATCCCCTCAACGTAGCCAGCAAAGACTTTACCGCCAACAAGTACATGTATTACGGCTGGCTACGCGACCATGCCCCGGTGTATAAGGGCAAGATGATGGTTATGAATGTATACTTCCTTTCGCGCTACGAGGACTGCCTCAGCGTCCTCAAAGACCCGCGCTTTGTGCGGAACCGTGCGACAGCGACCGGCAGCGGCGGGAAGCTACCATTCCCGGTCCCCAAGTCTGTGGCTCTGGCGAGCCAGAGTATGATCATCGCGGACGAACCCGAACACCGACGCTTGCGAAATCTGGTCCATAAGGCCTTCACGCCGCGTTCGCTGGCACGCCTCGAATCGCGCATCGAACAACTCACACACCAATTGCTCGATGAGCTCGACACACACGGCACCGTCGATCTCAAGCAAGCCTACGCCTTGCCTGTTCCTGTTACCGTGATCAGCGAAATGATGGGCGTGAGCAGCGAAGACATGCCGAAGTTCATCGGCAGTATGCGTGTGCTTACAACCGGTTTTTCGGGCTGGTCAGTTGTACGGGCGCTGTTGTGGGATTTACGCAAGACGACCTCGTTCGTCCGGGAACTGATCGAGCGCAAACGGCAGGACCCGCAAGACGATATCCTGACGGCCTTGATTCAAGCAGAAGAAGACGGCGAGCATCTGAGCGAAGACGAACTGGTAAGCATGGTGATTCTGTTGATCGTGGCAGGCTATGAAACAACTGTCCATCTGATCACCAACACCGTGGTGGCGCTGCTGCAACACCCTGATCAGCTTGCGCGGCTGCGCGAACAACCGGAGTTGATGCCGTCTGCCATCGAAGAAGTCCTCCGTTTCCTGAGTCCGGTGCAAGGCACGAAGCCGATGTATCCAACCGAGGACATCCGGCTCCATGGCAGAACTATTCCAAGGGGTGCGACCGTGATGCCACTGCTTGGAGCCGCCAACCGCGATCCACGAACATTCGCTGATCCTGACGTCTTTGATATTGCTCGTACGCCAAATCATCATCTCGGCTTCGGCCAGGGCATCCATTACTGCCTCGGTGCGCCACTGGCACGTATGGAAGCGAGGATCGCCGTGAAGAACCTACTCGACCGTAGTCCCAACCTGCGGCTGGCGGTCGACCCGGAGACATTGAACATCCAGCGTTACCCGATGTGGCATCGCTACGACGTACTGCCGGTCATACTTGGATAGATCGGTTGCCCGACGCCGACGACCTATCGTGTATAGGACAATGACACAATCATACGTTCAACTTCGCTCATAACCACACATATTCATCCAGAAGATCGCAAATATCGGTTACAGTAAGCATCTCACAAAAGCGATCACGACTGATCGAACCGATTGCTCACTATGTGTAAGGATGAACGATGGCTGAAACGATGAAAGGAGTGCCGTTCGAACGACATGATGTCGTTCGTATTGGTATGGTTGGCGTAGGTGGACGGGGTACGAGCCTGTTACGCGATCTGCTCGAAGTTGAAGGCGTCAGCATCGTAGCGGTGTACGACCGCGTTGCCGAACACGCACAACGCGCACAGGGCCTAGTCGTGGAAGCAGGACAACCCGAACCCACAGTCTATACGGGTGGCGCCGAAGGCTATATGTCGCTCTGCGAACGCGATGACATCGACCTGGTATATGTCGCGACGGCCTGGGACCTCCATGTTCCGGTTGCCGTATATGCCATGGAGCAGGGCAAGCATACCGCTGTCGAGGTGCCAGCCGCCACAACCGTCGAGGACTGCTGGCTGCTGGTTGATACGTCCGAACGCACCCGCCGTCATTGCATGATGCTGGAAAACTGCTGCTATTCCTACAATGAGATGCTGATCAACCGATTAGTACATGCCGGAGTATTGGGCGATCTGACTCACGGCGAAGCAGCCTACATCCACGACCTCCGCACGATTTTGATGGCGGACCAGGGCGAGGGATTGTGGCGACGCGCCCCGCACATCACCAGCGACGGCAACCTGTATCCGACGCACGGCCTGGGTCCGGTCGCCTGGTACATGGACATCCACCGTGGCGACCGCTTCGCTTACATGGTATCCGTGAGTTCCATGGAGCGCAGCCTGAGCGCCTACCGTGACGAACACACCGCCGCCGATAGCTCCAAACGCGCCGAAAAGTACAAGTGCGGCGATATGAATACCTCGATCATCAAGACGGTGCAGGGCAGAACGATCATGCTTCAGCATGATGTGGTCACGCCGCGCCCCTATGATCGCATCAACCTGATCGCCGGAACCAAGGGTATCTTCCGCGATTATCCGCCGCGCATTTATGTTGAGCAGGCGACCAACGACGACGAGCATGGCGGTCACGCCGACTGGGACACGCTGGACGCTTATAAGGAAGAATACGAGCACCCGCTTTGGAAGCGGATCGGCGAACTCGCCCGCACCGTCGGCGGCCATAGCGGCATCGACTTCGTGATGAACTACCGCCTGATCCAAACGATGCGCGAAGGCCAGGTGCCTGACATCGACGTGTACGACACCGCAGCATGGAGCGCCGCAGGTCCACTCAGCGAGCAGTCGGTCGCACAGGGTAGCGCCCCTGTGGAGTTCCCCGACTTCACACGCGGCAACTGGCAAAAATAACCGCAGTACGGGCGCACGCTAGCCGCTAGCGTGCGCCCGTACTGCGGTTGTCGAACTCGGCAAACTCAGCGGCATCCGGTGGCTGAAACCAACTTGCCCATAGATCTAATTGCTCCCTGGTGACGGCGAACGTCCCCGGCGGCAGGGCGGCATTACGCTGCTGCAAACGGTCCCATAGCTCGTCCAGCGGCACATCTAAAAAGCGCAACTCCACTCGCGCTCCAATCGCTTGAGCGCGTTCGCGAAACACTTGGCGCTCCTCGCGCGACCAGAACCCCCATTCGATCACTACATCAAGGCCGAGCGCCAGCACACGCATCGCGACCTCCCATTGCACCGTTTCTACGGGCGTGCGTAGTCGGTGCAATTCCGCTTCGTTAGCTGGATCGTCGAGGATATGCGCGATCCATTCGTCTGGCGACAAGCGCAACGCGGGCATGTCGTGTTCAAGTTGCCGCGCCAGCGTCGTCTTGCCCGCTCCCGGCAGCCCACAGATCAGGATCAAGGTCGCCATATCGTCCGCTCCTTCCTACAACAGCCGTCGACGGACTGCATTTTCATTCGTAGGGACGTGTGCGTTATGTTCACACGATATCCACACTGCCTTCACACCTTGTGAACATCATCGCAGTATGCTTCTTCCATCGGCAATTATTGGAAGGATACTCCGATGGCAGATAAACAACAAAAGCGACCGCAAGTACGCACCTTTTCGATCAAACTTGCGTTGGCGGTCGCAGCTATAACAGCAACACTCGGCGGCTGGGCCGGACTGAGTACAACCAGCATGCAGTCGGCAGAAGTCGTAGCGGCAACACCCGTGACTACCAACATGCTCGTCGCCCAGGTCGTCCCGGCGCCAGTTGTTCCGACGGCAAACCCTGTCGTCGTGGTCGCCCCAACGGCGACGGAAACCGTGGTACCTGTCGTCGAGGTTGTCCCAACGGCGACCACGGTGACTGAACAGACGACGCAACAATCGAGCGCCAACACGCAGCCGATGGCTCGCACCCGTTCGTCGAGGTAAGCCAGATGGAAACACTACATTTCCATGCCATGGGCTGCGAGATGATGGTGCTACAGGAGCAAACATGCACCGCAGCCGCGAACCTGGAAACCACGGTCGTGGAGCAATTCGCCGCCTGGGAACAAGCTTTGAGCCGGTTCTGCCCCGACAGCGAGTTGAGCAAGCTCAACCGCCACCCCGGCGTATGGATCGAGGTCAGCCCGACGTTGTGGACAGTCGTCGACGCTGCTATACACGCAGCGGAAGCCAGCGACGGGCTGATCTCACCCACGATCCTCGACGCGCTCGAAGCAGCCGGCTATGACCGTTCGTTCGACGTGCTGCAACAATCATCGCCCGCACTGGTAGCGATTCAGCAGGTGCAACCAGCCACAAAAAGCTGGAAGCTGATCGAGCGTGACCGAGAGCGTCACGCACTCCGTCTGCCCCAGGGGGTACGGATCGACCTTGGCGGGATCGCCAAGGGTTGGGCGGCGGATCGTGCGGTCGCGATGCTCCGAAGCGACGGCCCCGTGCTGATCGACGCTGGTGGTGATATCGCCATCAGCGGTGCGCTTTCGAACGGTCAACCCTGGACCATCGGGGTCGCGCACCCGCTCGCCGTTGACAAGGACATCACAACGTTAGCAGTCTTTGGCGGCGGGGTCGCAACGTCGGGTCGTGACTATCGCCGCTGGCAGCGCAATAACGTCTGGCAGCACCATATCATCGACCCGCGCAGTGGACAGCCAGCCACAACCGACGTGCTGAGCGCGACCGTGATCGCGCCGAGCGCATCCGAGGCCGAAGTCGCAGCGAAACAGGTCTTGATTCGAGGCAGCGCCGACGGCTTGCGCTGGCTCGACCACCAACCAGCACTTGCCGGACTCGTCGTCCACGATGATGGCATTGTGCAATACAGCGCGTCCATGCGGCAATATACCCTACGCTAGCGCTCAGACACGCACTATACGTGGCCTTGCCACGAAAGACACGTCCTATGAACACCACAGTATCGCCAGAATCGGCCAAACCGTCAGATACAACCCTTAGTTTTTTTGGCGTAGTCGTGATGGCAGCAATCGCGTTCGTTGTCGGCTGCACAATCACCCTATTTGCTTCCACGTGGATGCCGGCACTCCAGTCGTCGCTCGCCGGTAGTGAGCCAACAGCGTACTGGTATGTTTCACGATCAATGGCCTTCGTGGCCTACATTCTCTTGTGGATTTCGATGGTGCTGGGATTATCTATCACGAATAAACTTGCACGGCTGTGGCCGGGTGGTCCGGCGGCGACCGACCTGCACCAGTACAGCAGCTTTCTGGGCCTCGCGTTTGGTTGCGGGCACGCCATCGCACTACTTGGCGACCAATACATCGGCTACACGCTGAGACAGATTCTCGTACCGTTCACCAGTACGGCGTATCGTCAACTTTCGGTTGGCCTAGGACAGAGTGCGCTATATCTCGGCATCATCGTCGCATTGAGCTTCTACGTCCGACGTTTCATCAGCTATGGCATGTGGCGCACCCTCCACTATGCGAGCTTTGGCGTCTTTGCGCTCGCGCTGTTCCATGGTCTACTCAGCGGCACCGATAGCACGAGCCCGGTCGTCCAGTGGCTCTATATCGTGAGCGGACTGAGCGTGGTAGCTCTGCTCATCTATCGCATCGTATTCCATGCGAGGAAGCCGTCCCATGCACGGCGTACAGGCAACCAGTCCGGCACAGTGGGGCAACCCACATAGGATGTATATGCCATCCTCATGGATTCTTCACATTCCATAGCTATGCTACGACACAGAGATTCGTGGTGAAGGAAAAGAGGAAATCATGGATACGCCGAACGCTGGTCTGGTAGAGATCGTCATTCCCGTTTATAACGAAGAAGCCCAACTCGAAACAAGCGTCAAATCCTTACGGGCATACCTTGGAACAAGTTTTCCCTACGCATGGCGCATTACCATCGCTGACAACGCCAGCACCGACGGCACCCGGGCGGTCGCCGAGCAGTTGGCCGAACGTTATGCTGATGTTCGCGCTGTACACCTGCTGCTCAAGGGGCGCGGACGTGCGTTACAGGAAACCTGGCTCACCAGTGATGCCGATATCGTGGCCTACATGGATGTCGATCTATCGACCGGGTTAGAAGGTTTTCTACCACTGGTGGCTCCGTTGATAGCACGTCAAAGCGATGTCGCGATCGGCACCCGTCTCGCACGCACCTCCCGCGTGACGCGGGGCGTCAAGCGCGAACTGATCTCGCGTGGCTATAACATGCTGATCAAGCTGTTGTTCTGGCAACACTTTAGCGATGCACAATGCGGGTTCAAAGCCATGCGCACCAGCGTCGCACGTCAACTGTTGCCATTGGTCGCAGATCGCACATGGTTCTGGGACACCGAAATGCTGCTGCTCGCCGAACACAACGGGCTACGCATCAGCGAAGTCGCGGTACGCTGGGTGGACGATCCCGATTCCCGTGTCAACCTCGCGCCGACGATCTGGGGTGATCTTAAAGGACTTGCTCGCATGCGCCGACTGTTCTGGCAGGATGGCGGCTACATCGCACATCGCGAACAGCCCAAGCGCATTGCGAGTCAACATTGAATGCACACCGCTCCAAAACACCCCCAACGACCGGTACATTCGTCACTGGTCGTTCTTCGTTCAGGCGAGCAAGAATTCGATGCGTTCAGAAAGTTGGGCGATGTTGGGCTTGACCACGAATGACGCGCCCAATTCACGATAATGTGGCAGCCGCGCCGCCACGCGTTGCTCGGTGGCGGTGAAAAAGATCACCGGAACATCCTGCATGGCAGGATCAGCCCGCAACTGGCGAAAGATATCGACACCATCCACCTGCCCCATCCGTACATCGAGGATAACCAGGCTTGGTCGTGCTGCGATAATGTGTTGGGTCGCTGATAGGACAGGAGGACAAGCATAAGCGGCGAGGCCCATGTCCTGTAGCAACACGCTGAGAACCTCGACGATCTCTGGATCATCCTCAACAAAGGCGATGGTTGGAAGCTCGATTTGTGCCATACCGTCAGGATACCATGTACAGACAATCACGGCTCACTGATCTGCATCCTCGAAGCACTTGCATCAGAACCCGCTTACGGCTAGCATTGAGATATCGAATATCGAATTTGATTCAACTAGAGTGAGGCTCATGGCTGTCAAAATACGTCTCGACGAAGTGTTGACGAGCGAACTGCTCGCGGCGAATGAAGGACACATCCGCGATTTCCTAGAACAAGAAGGCATTGGGGCGACCGCAGACTTAGGCGCGACCGAAATGAGCGAACGTGAGGTCAAAGAATTGCTGGCGGAACTCGCCCACGATCTGGAAACCTGATCAGCAGCGTCGTACCAGCAGGGCGTGTGCAACATCCATCCGAAATCAGCCAAACTTCAAAGAGTGTCATGGTGAGTGGAGCGAAGCATCTTTCCCTGGTTTGAAAAAATGTTTCGCTCCACTCACCATGACCGTTCTCCGACGTTGCACAAGCTCAGGGGGTGCGGCAGGGCTCCGGCAACGTTGTGAAATCCGTCATCCTGAATGGAGTGAAGGATCGTTCCGAACGAGAGACAGACCCTTCGCTCCAATCAGCATGACCGTCCTCCGAGGTAGCACACGCCCTTGTCGCACCTGGCGCGTCCAAGCCGCCAGACGGCTCCATATGTTATACTGCATGCTGCGGCTCGACGCGAACCGCAGGTTTTGTGTTGTCATGGAGTGCTATGACTGGGCGAATCGATCGATTGCGGGATGTTCTCGAACAGCAGCAGCTGGATGGAATCTGGATTACTGCCAGCGAGAATCGGCGCTATCTGAGCGGATTTACCGGATCGGCGGGCTCGCTCCTCGTAAGCGCGCAGGCGGTCTCTCTTGTATCCGATTTCCGCTACGAACACCAAGCCGCGATTGAATCGCCTGCATGGACGTTCCATTTGAGTACACTGCCCGAAGCACCGGAACCAGTACTGATCGCACAGCTTGCTTGTTCGCAAGGCGTGCGAAAACTAGGCTTCGAGGGACAGGTGGCGTTTGGGCGTTACCGTGAACTTGCCGAGGCGTTGGCGATACACGCGCCCAATACCGAACTCGTGATGGTCGAGGGGTTGATCGAGGAGATTCGGGCGATCAAGGAAGCCGAGGAGGTGACGGCGCTTGAACGTGCCGTTGCACTCACCGATAAGTCGTTCGCCTACGTCCGTACCATCATGCGTCCCGATATGCGCGAACGTGATGTCGCCTGGGAACTCGAAAAAGCGATGCGCGAAGCCGGAGCCGATGGACTGGCGTTCTCGATCATTGTCGCGGCAGGACCGAATGGCTCGCGTCCCCACGCACGAGCGGGCAACGACCTGCTTGGCATTGGTCGTCCGATCGTAATGGACTTCGGTGCATTGGTCGACGGCTACCACGGCGATATGACACGCACGGTGATCCTGGGCGAAGCCGACGAGAAGTTCATGCACATTTATACGATCGTGCTTGACGCGCAGCGCCACGCCGCCGAACAGGTGCGAGTGGGGATGAGCGGTCACGACGCTGATGCACTGGCGCGCGATCGCATCGCAGCAGCGGGATATGGCGACGCCTTCGGTCACAGTCTCGGTCATGGTGTTGGCCTCGCGATCCACGAAGAACCGCGTCTACGCCGCCAACTTGACGCACTACTGCCCGCCGGAGCGATCTTCTCGATCGAACCCGGCATCTATCTACCGGATTGGGGCGGTGTACGTATCGAGGACCTGGTAGAGCTTGGGCCGACGGGCGCTCGCACCCTGACACAATCCACAAAAGACCCTGTTATTCCCATATAGATAGCACACGGTTGGTTTGCGGAAACGATCTTTATAACAACAATATACACATTGAAGGAGTGGATAATGGTTGATACCGGCACAATGCGTAAAGGCATCGCGATTATCGTCGATGGCGAACTTTACAAAATCATGGAATATAATCACGTCAAGCAGGGCCGCGGCACGGCGTTCGTGCGTCTAACGCTACGCAACGTCCGCACGGGCTCAACCACGGTCAAGACCGTCATGGCGGGCGAAAAGTTCGAGCGTGCGCATCTCGAAAACAAGAAGGTGACCTTTCTATACCGCGATGATGCACAATTTCACTTTATGGACCAGGAAACCTACGACCAACCTGCCGTGCAAGACGACGTGGTGGGTGACGCCGCAAAATATCTCAAGGAAGGTCAAGAACTCGAATTGTTGATGTACGAGAACGAAGTCCTCGACATCGCTCTGCCGCCAGCGGTCGAACTGACCGTGACCGACACCGAGCCAAACTATAAGGGCGACACATCGAGCGGCGGCAAGCCAGCCACCCTCGAAACAGGTGCCGTCACCACAGTTCCCTTCTTCGTTTCACGCGGACAGATGATTCGTGTCGATACCCGCACCGGCGCTTACATCGAGCGTGTGAGCTAATCCCTTCACTGACCGCTAAGGAGAACCACTATATGACTGAGGGCGACGAGCGCGAGCCGCTGTTGACTGACGACATCCGAGAATTATTACGGCTTGTCAACCAGGGTGATATATCCGAGGTATTGATCCGGCGTGGTGATGCCAAGGTTCATATCAAGCGTGGCATCGCCCAGCAGTCCATCGTTCCGATGGCATCCTCGATTGCAGCCCATAACGCTCCCACAGGGGGCTACATCACACAGATGTCATCCGTGGAATCGACGGTACGCACAGTCGAGGTGCCGACGACCGGCATCACGATCAGCGCACCGATGGTTGGTACCTATTATGGCTCACCTTCGCCGAAAGACGCCCCATATGTCCATGTGGGCGACGAAGTGCGACCGGGCGATGTGCTTGGCATCATCGAAGCCATGAAGATCATGAACGAGATCGAGTGCGAGATTCAGGGATATATCAAGGAAATTCTGGTCGAGAACGGTCAAGCGGTCGAGTATGGCCAGGCACTGATGGTGATCGAGCCGGTATAGCGTTCAGCGTAGCGGTGGTTCTTAACACCCGCCGCTATGTCGCGATGCTCGGCGACCATTATGCAACTGCTTAGCGTTTCCAACCTCACAGCCTATCTAGGCGCGCTTCTGGAGTCCGACGAAGTGCTGGGCGATGTGTGGGTGCAGGGCGAGGTATCCAACTGGAGTCGTTCAAGCGCCGGACATTGCTACTGGACCTTGCGCGAAGGTGACGCACAGATTCGCGCTGTCTGCTTCCGACAGCAAGCTGATCGTCAACCCAATCTACCAACCAACGGTCACGCGATTCTGGCGCATGGGCGTGTCGCGTTCTGGGAAGGATCGGGACAGATCCAATTCTATGTCGATCTGATCCGACCGGCCGGGATCGGCTTACTTCACGCACAACTCGAAGCCCTTAAGCAGCGCCTGCAGCAAGATGGTCTGTTTGACGAGGCGCGTAAGCGTCCACTCCCTGAATATCCCCAGCGCATCGGCATCGTCACATCGCCCAACGGCGCGGCGCTCCGCGATATGTTGGTGGTGATCCAGCGGCGGTGGCCTCTGGCGACCGTCCTGCTCGCGCCATCGCTTGTGCAGGGCGACGACGCGCCCGCCAGCCTGGTCGAAGCGCTGTTCAACCTGTTCGACCATCAGCCCGACTTGATCATCGTCGCACGCGGGGGCGGCTCGGTCGAGGACCTGTGGGCATTCAACGACGAAAGCGTGGCACGGGCGATCTTTGCCTCACCCGTACCAGTGATCACCGGCGTCGGACACGAAACCGACACAACGCTGGTCGATTATGTCGCCGATCTGCGAGCCGCAACACCGACTGCCGCCGCCGTGCTGGCGACGCCCGATATCGAAGAACTCGTGGCAGATGTTGCAGCCCTGCGCTTACGATTATATGAAGCGATGGAATCGCGGCTGGAAGCTGCACGCGACGCGTTGACCGAACGCCAGGCACGACTTCGCCGATTGTCGCCGCGCACGCAACTCGCCGACGGACAACTGCGCCTCGATCAACTACGTGCGCGGCTCGAACGGTCGATGCAACACCAGCTCGTGCTCAAGCAGCGTGACCGCCTCAACCTTGAACGTCGCCTAGCGACACTCAGCCCTAGGGCGACCCTGGAGCGTGGGTATGCCATCGCACGCCGCACCGATGGACATGTCATCACGTCCGCCGACGATATCCGCGTCGGCGACACCGTGCTACTGGACGTGCGTGACGGCACGATTGGAACGACAGTCACCAGCACAGTAACCAGCCCTGCCACAGACGAGCAAAGGAAGTGATGTGAGAAAAGAACCACAGAAGCAGACCTACGAAGCGCTTATGACCCGTCTTGTGAACGTCGTAGACCGTCTCGAACAGGGTGAGCTACCACTCGCCGAAGCCCTGACATTGTACGAAGAAGGCGTCACACTCGGCAAAGCCTGTGAGGAACATCTGCAATCGGTCGCGCTGCGCGTCGAAGAACTCACCGAAGGCCCTGACGGCACGACACTCCAGGCGTGGACCGACACCCGTTCCTGACTACCACCGTCAGACACATCCGTCACTCGAACCCCGTGCAGATCATCACCGTATCCTCTCGACTGACACGGGGTTTATGGCTTTCTGACCGCGTATCCCCTCAGCCGTACCACCATTTCTGCCTGGAACAAAGTACTGTCACAACCTGGTACCGCTAGCCGTTGTACTGAACCTATGTCCCTGATATTCTAGTACCCAGTAACCCCATGTACGAACAAACGACTGGTTCGCAATTATCGGTGCTTTGTTGGTACATCAGATCACGTCCAGTCACCATCGTTCGTCAGATGATAGGTCAAGCTATGTCGAAACGTGAAGGAGTATTCATCGGTAGCATGATCACCATGGGAGCCGCTATCGCAGGCATTTCGTCGTGGTTTGATCTCACGCTTTCCGCTCTCCCGATCTTCATCACGTTGCTGATCCTCGCCACTGCCGTACAATCCTTCACACATCGCGACCCCAAGCACTTCTATTTTTGTCCGAGCGACATCTTCTTTTTTGCTGGCGCGCTGGTGCTGCCGCCGCTGCTTCTGGTCGCCCTGGTCATCACACCACTCATCGCCGAATGGGTGCTGGCGCACGTCCTCAAGCAGCGGCAGAGCTGGCGGACTCGCTCGCTCACACTGGCTACCTATACCATCGCCACGCTTACATCGCACAATATCTTCGTTGCGCTCAACGCGCGAGATGCCGCCTTATATACGCCGCGCGCGATGTTCGCCGCCATGATCGCAGTGGTGATTTACCTGATCACCACCCACAGTATCGTCGCGCTGCACCATGCCATCACACAACGTACGTCGTTCCAGGACTCGGGACTATTCAATTTCGACACACTGCTACCTGAAGCCGTCAATACCTGGCTCGGCTACGTGTTCGCGGTTGTATGGATGTTTGGTCCATGGCTGGTCGTGCCGGTTCTCGCGCCGATGCTGTTGAGCTATCGGGCGTTGATGGTTCCGCGCCTACGTGCCGAAGCGGAAGCGTCGCGTCTCAAGAGCACGTTTCTCGCAACCATGAGCCATGAGATTCGCACACCGATGAACGGCATCATGGGCATGACGGATATGCTGTTCAATACATCACTCAACGACGAACAACACCGCTATGCGATGATCGTGAAAACGTCTGCTACGACGCTGCTCAATCTGCTCAACGATATCCTGGACTACACGAAGATGGATGCGGGGAAGATCGAGATCGAGTCACTGGATCTCGAACCACGTGTTCTGATCGAAAGTACCACCGACATCCTGCGTGCGAAAGCCCGCGAGAAGCGCATCACCCTCTTGACCTATGTCGCGCCTGATGTCCCGCGGGTGGTATTTGGCGACCCGGTACGCATCCGGCAAGTATTGCTGAACCTACTGAGCAACGCGATTAAGTTCACCGAACGCGGACAGGTGGTCGTGCGCGTTACATCCGTCGAATCCACAGCACGCTGCCATTTGATCCGATTCGCTATTATTGATACCGGCATCGGCTTGTCGGATGCCGCACGCGAGCGTTTGTTTCAACCGTTTACGCAAGCGGACACCTCCACAGCACGTCGTTTTGGCGGTACTGGTCTGGGTCTTGCCATCTGTAAGCGTCTGGTCGGTCTTATGGGCGGCAGCCTTGGCGTCGAAAGTGTCGAGGGTCAGGGCAGTACGTTCTGGTTTACGGTTCCATTCGCATTACCAGCGGAGCATGTGATCGAAGAATTATCTATTCCCTCCGGCATGTATGGTTTACGAGCCTTAGTCGCCGATACAAATGCCACGAGCCGCGAGATAGCCCGTCGCTGGCTCACGTCGTGGGGCGTACAGGCAGATGGCGCGGTCAGTGGTGTTACCGTTCTCTCTGCGCTTCGCTATGCCGTCCAAAAGGATCAGCCATATGAGGTCGTGCTGATAGACCAACACCTCAGTGATATGGAAGGAAACGAACTCGCAGCCGCGATTCGGCGCGAACATGGTTTCAAGCTTCCACGCCTGGTGATGCTGGCGACCTGGGACGAGCCAGGACAGGCCAGTCTCGCACAGTCGTTTGGCTTCGATGCCTATCTCGCCCAGCCGATCACCCAGGACCACCTGCTCGCGGCGCTGAATGGCGACACACTCGCCCAGGCGCAACCGATCCCCTTACCAGCGGCGAAATCGGCAAGCCTAGCAGGACCGCTATCAGGGAAACGACGTGCCAAAGTTCTCGTCGCAGAGGACAACCCGATTAACCAGCAGGTTGCCGTCATGCAGTTGCACAAGATTGGCTATGATGCAGTGGCGGTCAACAATGGTCTTGAAGCCGTGGCAGCCGTGAACAGCGACGCTTATGACATGGTGCTGATGGATTGCCAGATGCCCAGCATGGATGGCTTTGAGGCAACCAGGGAGATCAGACGCCAGCGATCGGGCGCAGCACATATTCCGATCATTGCCATGACCGCGAACACCATGGAAGGCGACCGGGAGCTTTGTATCGATGCTGGCATGGACGACTACTTGAGCAAGCCCATCGATATCGAAACCCTGCGCGGCATGTTGCAACGCTGGATGATTCCTGACAGTTCCGTTGCATCCGAGCCAGTATCAGGGCTTGCCAGACGGCTCGCTGCGCCAAGCCAGCTTGAGCCGGAACAACCACGACAGCCAGCATCGATGCTACGACTGGCAGGTGAAACGGCTTCCATGTCACCAGCGCCATCAACTCCGGCTCGAGTTGGAGGCGAATCCGCGTTGCTGCGGCGCTTGCGTGCGGCGAACGCGCCAACGGTTGATGTCAGCCAGCCATTGCTGACACTCGATCACAAGCGTATCCAGCGACTACGGGCGCTCGAAACACCGGACGATCCGGGCTTTGTACAACGCTTGATCGAGGGATTCCTGCGCGATACACCAGATATTTTCCACACCCTCCACGATGCGATCACCGCGGGTGATGCCGAAGCCGTCCGGCAAGCCGCCCATAAATGTAAGGGCAGTTGTGCGAACTTTGGGGCGCAACGGTTGGGTGCGTTGTGCTACGACCTCGAACGTATGGGCAGGGAACACACGCTCAGCGGTGCGAAGGAGTGTTTACAGCAGATCGAAGCTGAATGGCCGCGGGTGAGAACAGCCATGTTGATCAGAGCAGGACATTGCGGCGTAATTTGCAGGTTCGTGGTTGGGGCGAAAGGAAAGCGGGTTCGCATTGGCGAACCCGCTTTTGTATGTCTATTAGTTCATCTTGACGGCTACAGATGAGCCATCCATGATGTTCCGATATGGTGCATAGCTTTCGAGGTCCATGACCGTCTGCATGATCTCCTGTCGACGCAGCGGTTCCTCATACGCTCGGTGCAGCATCGACATTTGTCGGTGCATGCCCGGTACGATACCGTAACTACCACCCTGCGCTCTGAGCGCTCCCGCCTTAACAAGTTCATCCAAGGCCTGCTTCACGCTCCATATATCACGACATACGCGCTGTTGAAGCTGGCATGGGGTTGCGATCAAGTTGGGCTGTTCGGTGAACAACAACATGATCGTAAGCTTTGTCGAGGTGTTCGCAACTTCTTCCAGAAGCGTTTGTACACGTCCGTCCAACATAAGATCCTCCTTGATCTCACGTCGCCATCGAATAAAACTATGGCCTTAGGCGAAACAAGGCCTGTGGGTCCGATCATTGTGGTGGTGGGGTGAGGTCACATCACGCATCCACTGTCGGAACCCGTGAAGATACATAGCTAGTATACCATGTTCATGCCCACTAACATCGACAACTTTCTGCCATCTATTTGTCATTTCCACGCAAAATATGCACAAACGAGTCGCCAGTGACGACCCGTTTGTAAGCACGTAGGTGAGTATATGGTCTGGGTTATGGCTCAAGTATCGTAGTCGCACGGTAATTGTCGTAGCTGAAAAGTACACCAGCGTTGGTCGCCGAGCCAGGGAGGTACGCACGAACTCCGAGCGCACCGGCCTGTTGCAACAACGGTGTCGAATCGGTAGCTGTGTTGGTCCATGTCGTCGGTTCGACCTGACCGTCGGCCCAGGCGCGCATGCTAATCGTCGTCGGATTCGTACCACTGACCTGCATCCGCAAGCGAATCGGTGTGTTGGGCGCGAACACCAGGAACGGCACCGATACTTCCGTGCCGAGCGCCATTTCGACGCCACCGATCATACGCACCGCTTGCAGTCGCACCTTATTATCGGGAGTAATGCGCACGCGCATCCGGTATTCGTTGCCAGCACCGATGCGGCGCGCCACGACATAGAGATACTGACCACTGCCCGTTGCCACCTTATCAGTCTGCACGGTCACCGCGACGTTCACATCCTGCACATCGTTCCAGGTCAGGAGAGCGCCGCGAGCGTTGCCGACCACCGGGACCATCAGGCGGCCCATGCCACCGTTGACATCGAAATCGGCGACCACGCCATCCGTCACCCAGCTACCACCGGGACGTGCTGAACCCCAATTGTCGTCGAGTGTACGATCGAATGTATCGACCGCGACGACGCTGGTGTCAGAAGCGGGGACCGCGACCGATGCAGCAGGTTCACCGCTGGCGATGATCGCAAGGTCGTCGAAGGCGAACAGCGCCGGACCATTCGACAGGCTATTAGAGGCATATGTTCGCAGACCCATCACACCTGCCTGTTGCAGCAACGGCGAGGTATCCGTGACACTGTACTGCCATTGAGCAGGCTCGACCGCTGCATCAGTCCATACCTTCATCGCGATGGTAGTTGGGTTGGTTCCCGTCACCGCGACGCGTAGACGGTACACCGCGTTCGCCGTGTGGGTGAGACCAACGACCTCCACAGGATTGCTGATGTTCGTTACCACGTTGTTGACGTTAGCAATGGCTTGCAGGTACACCTTACCCGACGGGTCGAAGCGCAGGCGTGCCTGGTATTCGCTGTTAGGATTGACGCGACGCGTCGGCACATACACAAACAGGCTACCGCCCGTTGGCGTCTGCGTTGTCGCAAGGCGCAACGTAAAGTCGGTGTTGAGCGCTGGTGTATCGAGCAGGATCGCGCCACGATTGCCACCAGCAGGTGTGGCGATCATGCCATAGCCGTTGGCGACATTGAAATCAGCCGCCGTACCCGACAGTGTGTACGCACCGCCAGCGTCAGCTTTCCCCCAACTATTCGTGCTAGCACGCTCGAACGTATCAGCCACCAGCATCGTCGTGCGGCTCGCAGTAACAAGTGCATTCAGCCCGAACTCCGACGTATTGCCCGTACTCGGCTCGGTGGCAGTGGAAGTCACGAATTGACCCGATTGTAGTTCGGTCGCGGCGACGTTGAATGTACCATCCGCGCCGACGAGCGCCGAGCCAACGAAGGTCTTCCCCTGACCATATTGTCCCGCGCCACGGTCAGAGATGAATACCTCGACCGTACAACCGGCACAGGCCGTTCCGAGTATTTCACCGGGCTGCGCGCTGCTGATCACCGGATAGTTGAGCTTACCGTTTGGCCCACTGTCGGCATCGCCCAGGTCGTTGGGGGTGGGAGTGGGAACGCTGTTTTCGCCGAACGCGATACCAGCCAGCGTGTTGCCATAGATCGAGTTGCGGGTGATAGTGTGCCCGGTGTTCGGCACATTAGAAATCTGGACGCCGATTTGACTGTTGGTGATGACGTTGCCGGGACCGATCTGTGAGTCGAGCGTGGCAAACCATACCCGCACGCCGAATGGGCGGTCGCCTAATTTCGCGCCGGTGCGCGAGATGCCGATCAGATTATCGTACACACGGTTGCCAACAGTGTAGCGTCCAACGATGTCGATGCCGCTGATCAAGGCGCTGCCGACGACGTTATCATGCGCGACGTTGTTGCCAACGCCGTCCTCGAAAATGATGCCGTATTGGCTGCGTTGCGCGTTGGTGGAGATTTCTCCGGTCACATCGGTATTGATAAAGTTACCAACAACACGGTTGCCAATGGTCAGGCGGAAGTGCGAGATTTCGACCGCAGGGTGACTGGCACCGCCGATAACATTGCGCTGTCCCGGTGCGGTGCCGCCGATGATGTTATACGCCGCGTGCGAATCGATATCGATGCTTTCGACGTAGATGGTGCGGCGTGAAATGCCGTCCGGCGCAAGGCCAATGATGTTGTTGTAGATCAGGTTGCGCTCGGTGCCTTCGTACTTGAAGGAAATGCCATCGGTATAGGAGCCGGAAATCACGTTGCGATCTGCCAGGGCTGTGCCGCCGATAAGGTTGCGCGATGCACCACTGTCCATCGACACGTTGCCGATGGTGTAATCGTCACGGTAGGTCGGTGCGCTACCACCCGCCGCGTCGAGGCCAATGAAATTACCGGCAACGATATTATCCGTCGCACCAGGTCCATTCAGATACACACCCGCCATCATGTTGAATAAGGACAAACCACGAACGACATTGTTAGGCGATGTGATAGTCAACAGGTTGAAGGCGCGTGGACCGTTACCACGCAACTGCACGCGAATCGCCGCGTTACTTTTCAATGCGTCAGTGTTGGGCGTAGCACCAGTCTGGGTGTAGCCGTCAATGGTCGTGCCACCGGTCATATCGTTGAGCGTCGGCAGCCGACTCCCAAGCTGGATTTGCTTGGTCCCCGTACCGGAGATGCCGAAACGGATCGTGTCGGGTCCCTGATGCGCGTTGGCTTCGGCGATCGCAGCACGCAGCGTACAAACGCTGGCACTGGTGCGGCAAACGCCATCACCGATGTTTGCATCAGCCGTGTCCGCCGTCGAGTTCACGATAAAGACGAGGCCAGCCTCAGCCGTGCCAACCGCTTCTGGTGAAACTCCGCGTCGCGTGTCGGCGGGGCTTGGACGCTGGCGTGCGGTCGCAGCACTGTAGTTTGCCACGATGCTTTGCAGGTCGGCGACATCGACACAGCCGTCGCCGTTCACATCGCCATAGGGCGCAGCCGACGCCGAGCAGCGCGTGCCAGCACGCCGATTCAGCGTCCAGGCCAGTGTTGCTTCCGACACATCCGTAAAGCTCACCAGACTATCTTTGTTGAGGTCGAGCGAGGAGGCCTTGGTCGCCTTGCCATTTGCGACGGTGAGCGTGGGAGCGGCAAAACGCTTGGTGCTACCTGTACCAACCTGAACAAGAATCTTTTGCTCAGCACCAGCGATAGCGAGCGTCTTTCCGGCGGCATCCACCACTTTGGTTCCGGTGACGCGCAGGACCAGCGTACCAGCCTGTCGAGGAGTGATCGAAAGCAGCCCCAGCGCGACGGTGCCGTTCCCGCCCCTGCCCTGACGCGCTCCATTGCGTGTTCGGCAGTCTTGCACAACACAAGAGTACACACCGAACGATACGCCGTTTGTCAGTTCGACCGGACCGATCGCGGTCACGTCACGTCCGAGCGCTGCCAGATCGCCACGTCCTTGCGACAGGCCATCAAACTCAGCAGCGGTGCGATCGTAAAGGACGTTGGTTTCGTAGCCGGCGATGTTGCTGATGCCCGTCGCCGCGAACGTTAGCTCAATCGGTTGGTTGACCGCAACCGCGCTGGGAGCCAAAACGCGAAAAACGGGCAGGGGAGCCGCGTGTGCCGCCCCCGAACCCGTTGCAACCAGACCAGCCAACATCATCACGGCGAGCATCAACCGCAAACCAGAACTCCAGGCGGAACGGGTACCCTGAACATTCAATAACCGCTTCATCGAACGAAACTCCTCGAAGTGGGCTAGGATAGAGCCATGAACAGACCTAATGGCTCAGTCTGGGATGTTGGCTGTCTCATTCAATGGTTGCGCCAGGCGCAACGGGGGGCAAGATGTATGATTCAGCGCGCACTACACTCGAAAACAACTACAATAGTGATTGGGGGGTGGCTCCTGGGGGGTGGGGGCCTGTCCAAGCACATGGTACTGACACAATAAATGTACTAGTTCCATATGGGACCAAAGTAGTATAGCATGAAACATTCGGCATGCAAGGGGTTTAATCACGACACATATGCAGTTTTCGGAGGCACTACGCGACATTCGTAACGACCCCGACTATCAAGAACGGATCGTCCACGTTCACGAACAATCACCACAGGCGGCCATCTTTGGCGACCTCGATCCGCCGCTGGCTCCCAGTATCCGGCAGGCGCTTGCGGCGCAGGGCATCAACCGCTTGTACAGCCACCAGGCTGAAGCCGTCACGGTCGCACGACGCGGAGAACATGTTGGCATCGTCACGGCGACTGCTTCGGGCAAAACCCTGTGCTATCACCTACCCACCCTGGAGGCGGTCCTTGCCGATCCGCGCCAACGGGCGTTGTACCTGTTTCCAACCAAAGCACTCGCGCAGGACCAGTTTCGTTCGCTGGAAGCCCTGACCAGGCACATACCCCACGTTCGTCCAGCGATTTACGACGGCGACACACCACAGGACGAGCGTGCCGCGATCCGTGCCGGATCGAACATCCTGCTCTCCAATCCCGATATGTTGCACGTCGGAATCCTGCCGAATCACGAACGCTGGCGGCGCATGCTGCAGCATCTAAGCATCGTGGTAATCGACGAAGCGCACATCTATCGCGGTGTGTTTGGCTCGCACGTCGCGCAATTGCTGCGTCGTCTGCGGCGCATCTGCGCCTACTACGGCAGCCACCCGCAGTTCGTGCTGGCATCGGCAACGATTGGCAACGCACAGGAACACCTCGAAGCCCTGATCGGCGACGCCGTGCATATCGTCGATAGCAATGGTTCGCCGCGCGGACCACGCACCTTGATGTTCTGGAACCCACCGCTGGTCAGCGTCGCGAGCGGCGCACGACGATCGGCGAACATCGAAACCACCCGACTGTTCACTGATCTCGTCGCACGCGAAGTGCGCACGCTGGCCTTCACCAAAGCACGCAAAATTGCCGAATTGCTGTTGCGCTATGCCCGCTCGCGGCTGCAAGAGCAGGGCAATGACAACGCGGCGCGGATCGCATCGTATCGTGCCGGATACACGCCCGAAGACCGCCGTGAGATCGAGCAGCGTTTGTGGACGGGCCAATTATGGGGCGTGGTATCGACCAACGCGCTGGAACTTGGCGTCGATATCGGCGGGCTAGATGTGGCGATCCTGAACGGGTATCCCGGCACTGTAGCCAGCACCTGGCAGCAATGGGGGCGTGCCGGACGTAGCCAGTCGCCATCGGCGGGCATCCTGGTGGCGCTCGATGATCCCATGGACCAGTACTGGATGCGCCACCCCGAGGAGTTTTTCGGACGACCGCACGAACATGCCCGTATCGCGCTGGCGAATCCATACATCCTCGCCGACCATCTGTTGTGCGCGGCCTTCGAGCGCCCGCTGGAAGCCGACGAAACAGAGCAATGGTTCGGCAACGCAGCCCTGACGGTCGTCGATGACCTGGTTGCACACGGCGAGCTCGTCTTTCGTGGCGACCGTGTGTTCGTACCGGGGACGCGCTATCCAGCGCAGGACGTTTCGATCCGCGCCACCGGCGGCGAAGTCGTCGAACTACGCACCGAAGCGGGGCAGTTGATCGAGCGCGTGCCATTCAACCGCGTACCGTTCGAGATTCATACTGGCGCGGTCTATCTGCACCAGGGCGAGAGCTTTCTGGTGCTCGATCTCGATCTCGTGACGCGCTCGGCGGTCGCACGTCAGGCAGACGTGAATTACTACACCCAGGCGCGTGATAACACGGACGTACGAATCACCGGAATTATAGACGAGCGTCAAGCCGGTACGACGACCGCACGCTTTGGCGAGGTCGAAGTGCGCCGTACCGTCGTGGGCTTTCGCCGGAAGGCGCTCTACCGCGAGGACATTCTGAGCGACCACGATCTCGATCTGCCGCCACAGGAATTCGTGACCCAGGCTGTGTGGTGGACGCTGCCTGCGCCCGATGTGTTGCGCCTGCGCGAAGATCGCGCTGATCTCCCCGGCGGCTTGCACGGAGCCGAACATGCCATGATCGCGCTGTTGCCGCTGCTGACCATGTGCGACCGTTGGGACATCGGCGGTTTATCGACGGTGTGGCATCCTGATACCGGCGAGGCGACGGTGTTCGTCTATGATGGCGTGCCGGGCGGTGTCGGCATCAGCGAAGAAGGGTACCACCGCATCGAGGAATGGTGGGGCATCACCGCTCAGTTGCTCGCCGAGTGTCCGTGCGAGGACGGCTGTCCCTCATGTGTGCAATCGCCCAAGTGTGGCAGCGGCAACGATCCGCTGGACAAAGCTGTGGCACTGCACATCCTCAGAACGCTGCTGGGTGAATCTGTGCCACTGCCGCAGGCATAGTCAAGGACGCTGTGCAAACAACAGGGACGGGAGGATTCCCGTCCCTGTTGCGTATGATCGCGCCACACCAATCGCTACGTTATGTCAGGCGCGAACGTGAGCGTCGCCGTCCAAGAGCCGTGTCCGAAGGTTTATCATCGGCGCGGCGGGCACGACCAGGTTCAGAATCGGTGTCTGTGTTTGCTTTGCCACCTTGCCGAGATTTCGTGGGTTTTGTTTCGGTCGGCTCGGCTAAAACACGATTGATAGCGACGGCAGGGGCAATCGGGGGCTCCAGGAGCCGCTGGTGAAAGTACAGAAAGATGTCACGCGCAATCGCAGCCAACGGGGCGCTCAGGATCACGAGCAATAGCCCACCGATCTGGCTGGAAATCACCAATAGCGCCATCAACAGCGCGGGATGGAGTTTCAGCGTGTTGCCGACGATGCGCGGCACCAGCACCTGATTCTCGACCTGCTGAATGATGACATACAGCACCGTCACCCATAACGCCGTTTCAAAGCTATCGGTTGCCCCCACGATGATCGCAGGAATGGCGGTCAGAATCGGTCCGATTACCGGGATGAGTTCGCCAAATCCAGCGATGATCGCTAACAAAATCGTAAAGCGGACATCGAATCCCAAAAGGTTCAGGATCATGAGGCCGACGAACGACATCACACCAATGATGACCCCTAGGATCAACTGCCCTCGAATGTATTTGCCAAAAATCGTGTCAATGATTTTGAAGACATTCCAGACATCATCGCGAATCCGCGGATGCAGCATAGAATTGATAGTGTTGGGCAACTTCCGGCTATCGAGTAAGGTGTAGAACAGAAAGAAGGGGATGATCAAGAAGCCGAGCAGGAAGGTTAATGTTTGGAATACCGTCCGCACGCTGCTAAAAAGGAGCGCGACAACACCCTGTGCCCACGCCGACGCGTTTTCCTGCACGGTTTTCTGGATATTCGCGACCTGATCGTTTACCTGGGCTTGCACTTCGGGGGACACTTCGCGTTGAAATCGTGTGAACAGTTTGTCAACTTCAGTACGTCCATCGTTGTACCAATCAGGGATGCTACTAATCAACTGCTCGACCTGTCCGATGGCAGGCGGAACGATATAGGCGATCACCAACCCAAGGGTGCCAAAGGTCATCAAATAGACGACCAAGATCGCCGCCCATCGTGGGATGCGTCGCTCCAGCCGTCCAACCATCGGCACCATCAGGTAGGCCAGCACGAGGCCGATGATAAATGGCGTCAGGGCGCTGCCGCTTCGAAACAGAATCCAGCCGACAGCATAAACCGCGGCTAAGACCATCAGCCAGCGCACGGCTGTACGCCAACCCCAGGTGCGCGGCGGAGGTTCGGGTATGTTCATAATTTGTGGTTCAATCATGGATAGGTAGATCCTCGTCGCGAAGTACCTTTGATGCATCCCGGCACAGCGAGAATGCGCGGAACATCTAGCAGGATATGGACCTACACACATCTCGTTTCCGAGCTACGTGAAAAACCACACAATAAAGTAAGGTAGGATAGGACAGAAATGTCTGTCAACGGAGGTAGGAGTACCCGGGTGCGGTATCACCCGATAGTTAGACCCGACAAAAGCGTTCGCAACGGGACATCACGCGATTGGGTCGAACCGTAGTCGATCGCCACATTGGGTACCCGTCCGCTGAATGACGCCGACCGGCAATTCAATGGTGCGATACGCTTTGCGCGCTCCAGCATAGGGACGGTTCGGCGGCATAGCCTCCCGTAGTCCCACCACGAGATCATCACGGTCAACAAAAACAACGTCGATCGGAAAGCGCATCCAGAAGGTATGCACCGAGCCGTTGGGAACGATCACCAGAGCGGCATCCTCAGCTAACGTCTTGCGTCCCATCAGACCCCACAGACGTGACCAATACGTTTTGGCTACTTCGGCACGACGAGCAAGCACGGTAGCACGCGATTCATTGGATATTTTCATCATATCAGGAAGGATACCGCTAACGCGCCGCTCGTTGTATCACCCTTTAATCCTATCCAGGCCAAGCAATAAAACATCCCATCCATGCGACCTTTCCTCACGGCGCAACCCTTGCAAACAACCCTAAGGAGAATTACAATTTAGCAATCACTAAATTGTCTGCCGAGTGTTATATAGCGTGAATAGAGGAGCAACATGCACACGCATAGCCACGAAAACCTACACCACCCTGGCGAACGTGTAGATCGGCGACCACTCGCCATCGCGCTCGGCATTACCACGACGTTTTTAATTGTTGAGGTCATCGGTGGCATTCTGACACAGTCGTTGGCGTTGCTCGCGGATGCGGGGCATATGCTCACTGACGTTGGCGCATTGGCTTTATCGCTGTTCGCGATGTGGTTGGCGCAGCGTCCGGCAACGCCGCGTCGTTCCTTCGGTTTCTACCGTGCCGAAGTGCTGGCGGCACTGCTCAATGCGGCATCGCTCATCGTGATATCGCTCTCGATCTTCTGGGAAGCGTTTCATCGCTTAAGCGCACCGCCAGAGGTGCGGAGCGCCCCGATGCTCCTCGTCGCCGTCGCCGGACTGGCGGCGAACGCAGCCTCAGCCTGGGTGTTGATGCGCGGTGGTGGACACCAGCATAACCTCAACACTCGTGGCGCGTTCTTGCATGTCGTCAGCGATATGCTCGGTTCGGTGGGCGCGATCGTGGCGGCGCTGGTGATGCTCGCGACGGGCTGGTTCATCGTCGATCCCATCCTATCGGCTGTCATCGGCCTGCTGGTACTACGTGGAGCATGGCGTCTGCTCAGCGAATCGACCAATATCCTGCTCGAAGCAACGCCAACCGAGATCGAACCGACCGAGGTACGCACGGCGGTGTGCGCGATCGAGGGTGTTCACGACATCCACGATATGCACATTCGCACGGTCACATCGGGCTTGATCGCCATGAGCGCCCATGTCGAAGTGAGCGGCACGAACGACTGGCATGAGGTGCTGGAACAGACGACCACGCTGCTACGCGACCGCTTCGGCATCGCCCACGTGACATTGCAACCCGAAGAACCACACGCCCACGGCAGCGCGTTTCGCGGCTGCTCGCTCGACACACCCGAAGGCCAGAACGCCTGTCGCGTGGCGTCGTCGCGCACCATGCACGCCCACCACAGACACTAGGGCGCACGCGAGCGCGACACCCTATGTACGAGCGCGGAGCGCGTTTTCCAGCTTCGTGCGGCAGAAGTGGATGTCGTCGGGACCGCCGTGTTCCGCATACACGTGCATGAGGTCGATGGCGGTGACGACTCGATAGGCCAGCACGCGCTCCCGCAACATGGCAGGCGTGTCGGCACTATATCCAACGAGCAGCGCGTCCAACGCGGCATCGTCATCCTGCCAGAACGCCCAATAGGCGATGTTCGCCGCCGGATCGCCGCCTTTCGCCCATTCCCAATCGATCAATGCCGTGACTTTACCCTGGTCCACCAGAATGTTCGCATCCGCACAGTCGCCATGGCAGAGCCGGGGATGGTCGGTGTAGGTGTCCCGCAGCATGGTATATACATCGTTCACTTGTGGCAGGACGGTCAGGTTCATGCCCGCTCGGTCCAATGCCCCAGGCATACGCTCGAGCTCACGATCCATCCATGCCGCGAAGGTAGCCACGTTCAGGTCCCATGGATCGGGTGGGAAGATGCCAAACTCAGCCACGACGACGCTGTGCAGCATTCGCAACTGTTGGCCTAGCTCGAAGGCGAGTGCGTGGCGTTCGGCAGGTCGCAGCCGCGTCGGCTCGAAGTGAACGCCCGTGACCCGCTCCTCCACGACCCACAGATAGTCTGATGATTCGGCGTCCAGGTGCGCGGCGACGATCTCAGGAGTTGCCACACCAGCATCCCGCGCCAGCGTTTGAGCATGGTAGGCACGGCGCAACTGGACCCCACCAGCGTCTTCGATCCGTACGACCCAGCGCTGGCTATCATACCTCGCCGTATACGTGCGGTCGTTGGTGCCACCGTCTAATGGATGGAGTTCGATATATGGAACGCCAAGCTGTGCGGCGATTGCCTGCCGCACCTCGACAAAGGGATCGGGAGCATCATATTTGTGCATATGATGCTCATTATAAGGCTACCCCAACGGGCCAGCGTTCATAAACTGCGGCACGGCTGGTCCAAGGATGATCACGAGGATCGATGGGAAGATCAGGAACGCCATTGGGAACAACATCTTGAGCGGCGCGGAGTTGGCGAGTTCCTCGGCGCGTTGCCGCCGACGAATCCGCATTTGTTCCGATTGCACCTTGAGAATCTTACCGATGCTGACGCCAAGCTGTTCGGCCTGCACCAGCGCCGACACAAAGTTGCTCAGGTCCTCGACATCACAGCGTGCCGCCATTGCCCGCATCGCTTCCCGGCGTGGCACGCCCAGGCGTGTGTCCGAAATGACGCGGTTGAGTTCGCGGCTGAGTTCGTTGTCCCATTTGTCGATCACGCGTTGGATCGCCAGGTCGAAGCCAAGGCCAGCCTCGACGCTGATCGTCAGCAGGTCGAGCGCGTCCGGCATCGACTTAAGAATATTCTTTTTGCGGGTCTTGATCTTGCGCCCCAGCCACATACCAGGAAACGTGTAGCCGAGGGATGCTCCTACAGCGGTGTAGAGCATACGATTCATCAGCGGCATGCCGCCCGCCGTAGTTAAGCCGAAGAACACGCAAAATAATACCCCGAGCAAACCCATGCGGAGACCGACGAACATCGCGGGGGTGAGGCCGTTGGGATTTCCGGCCTGTTCCAGGCTGCGCTTGACTTTTTCAGCGTTTTTGCCCACCGATGCCTTGCCAAGCAACTGCAGCAACGATTTCATCATCGGTGCCAGCACACGTTCGCTGAACGGCAACTGGAGTTCGAGAGCCTCCAGCGTCATCGTGCCTTCGGTGAAACTGTTGAGTCGTTCTTCGATGACGGCTGCACGACGGCTGGAACGGACCGACATCAGGATCATGCCCAGGCCAAGCACCAGGATCACCGACATTCCAATAACCATGTACATAGGGCTCTCCGTGCGTTAGATGTCGATATCGACGATCTTCTGGATGATGACAAAGGCGATACCGATCATCGCCAGACACGTAACAGGGAAGCAACACCATGCGTTTGGCGGCAAGCCAAAGGTGAAAATTGGTGCCATGTAGCCAGGGTTGATCGTCGATAGGGTGATCGCGAGGAAGATCGGTAGGCCGGTGATGACGTAGCCAGAACCACGCTGCATAGAGGTGATCGCCCGAATCTCGCCCTTGATTCGTACACGTTCGCGGATCGTATGGCTGATGCCTTCCAGAATCTGTGCCAGGTTGCCGCCGACCTCGTGCTGGATGTTGATCGCGGTGATCATCAGATCAAGGTCCTCGCTCGGCACACGGCGTAGCAGGTTTGACAGCGCCACTTCGGTGGACATGCCCAAACCGACCTCTTGCACCACACGCCGAAACTCCGATGCCATCGGCGGACGCGACTCACGCGATACCAGGTCCATCGATTGCAACAGCGAATAGCCAGAACGCAGCGAACTCGCCAGCATCGTGATCGTATCGGCAAGCTGGTTGTTGAAAGCACGTACTCGTCGCTTCGAACGAAATCCAACATACACGTTGGGCAAGAACGAACCGAGCACCGCGCCAAGGATGCCGCCGCCGACCGGAATTAGAAACGTTCCTGATCCCGCCATTTGCACTCGCAAGCCACGCGCAGATGACGCCGACGCCGACCGCCGCGATCACCTTGAGCGACACGAACTCACCTGCCGTTAGCTTGAGGTCGGCGCGTGCCAGATCGCGTGCGATGTTCGAGCCGCGGCTGGTTTTGGACACCGCTTCATTGATGCGGGTCTTGATGTCCTGGCTTTCCACGGCGGGCGTGCCACCCGTGAACTGAATCAGGCGTTCGTTGGCTGTGCTACGCTGGCGCAGGATCACCTTCACCACCAGCATGCTGATTACAACCAGTACGACGAATCCAAGGGCAAAGAGAAGAAGCGGATTAGAAGCATTCATTTTCGTTCACTGACCCCGAACGTCCCTGGCGCAAGATAAATACCGGCTTGCTCGATCCGGTCCAGGAACCGTGGACGCACACCCGTCGGGCGCAATCGCCCGATGATCTTGCCGTTGTCATCGACACCGGTTTGCTCGAAGAAGAAGATATCTTGCAATTGGATGTTGTCGCCTTCCATGCCCACCACTTCGGTGATATTGATGATCTTGCGCGACCCATCCTTCATACGTTCCTGCTGCACCACCAGGTCGACCGCCGACGCGATCTGTTCGCGAATGGCACGAATCGGCAGATCCATACCGCCCATCAGGCACATCGTTTCCAGACGTGCGATCGTGTCGCGGGGCGTGTTTGCATGGCAGGTGGTCAACGAGCCGTCGTGTCCGGTGTTCATGGCCTGGAGCATCGCGAGCGCTTCGCCGCCGCGACACTCGCCGACGATCACGCGGTCGGGGCGCATACGCAAGGTGTTGATGATCAGGTCCATCATCGTCACCTCGCCGGAGCCTTCGACGCTGGGCGGGCGCGATTCGAGCGTCACCACATGGTCCTGGCGCAACTGCAATTCGGCGGCGTTTTCCACCGTGATGATGCGCTCATCGTCGGGAATGTAGGACGACAAAATATTGAGCGTCGTCGTCTTGCCCGATCCGGTGCCACCCGCCACCACGATATTGAGCCGTGCGCGGATACAGCCCATCAGCAGATCCGCCATATCGTCCGTAATCGTGCCAAAGCGGATCAGATCGAGGTGCGTATATTTCTCTTTGGCAAACTTACGGATCGTGATCGTCGGTCCTTTGAGCGCGATCGGTCGGATCACGACGTTCACACGCGAGCCATCCTGCAAACGTGCGTCGACCATCGGCGACATTTCATCGACACGCCGACCGAGCGGGGCGATGATGCGATCGATGATCCGCAACACGTGCTCGTCGTTGGTGAACACAGTTGGAACCGTTTCCAGACGGCCTTTCCGTTCGACATAGATCTGCTTGGGGCCATTGACCATGATTTCACTGATGTCCGGCTCTGCGAGCAGATCCTCTAACGGTCCTAAGCCGATGATGTCGTGCAGGATCATGTCCAGTAAGCGCATACGTTCGTTACGGCTGATGATGATCGATTCACCATCCAGCACGGTTGCCAGGATTTCCTCGACCTGACGCCGCACCAGTTGTATGTTTTGCGTTTCAGAACGTGGATCGAGCGTTTCAACCAACCGCTCCTGCACCTTCTTACGAATCTCAGCGGCACGTGGGTGATCTTCTGGCCGTGTTGCGGCACCCCCGGCAGGGCGTGCGGTTTCGCCCGCTGCCGTCCGTGGCACCGCAGCGGAGTTCAGCGACGCCGGTGTGATACGTCCACTCATCGCCGGTTCAGGGCGCGAGGTTGGCGTTACGGCTGTCTGTGCCGTCGGTCCTGGGATTTGTTCGCCGATGCGCTTAAGGAGAGACATGAGCGTAGAACCTTGTATAACTAACGAGCGTTACGTTTCGGGATAAAGCGGCTCAAAAAGTTCTTGTATGGTCGGCTATCCACTGCCGCCGTCGTGCGGGTCACTACCGTTACAGGAGCACTGGCAGGGCTGGGAATAATCGCGGGTTTCGCTGCATTGCGCTCGGATTCGGGCAACATACTTTGTACGAGCATCGCTGCCAGCGTCAACAGGTTCCGCGTCACCGGATGCGACCGCCGGTCCATCACGATCGGGACACCCTGGTTGATCGAGATCGCCATATCATGACCAGCGTTGCCGATCTGTAACGCCACCTTGCGGTGCAACTGCCCTTCAATGCCGTCAACGCGGATACCGAAACGCGGATCAGACTGGTTCAGTACCAGCATGAGCTTCTCTTCGGTATAGCCCAGCGGTCGCGCAAGCTCCAGGAACTGCTTGACGTTCTTGATCGCCGTCAGTTCCAGAGTCATGATGACGCTGATGCGATCCGCCGTATCCAGGATCGATAGGGTACGATCGTCGTAGCTTGTCGCTGTATCGACGACCACGTAGTCGAACTCACTGCGGAGGTTTTCCAATACGCCGCGCACCTGATCGGGCGTGATCGACTCACCGGATTGTGAATCAGGTGGAGCCAGCAACACGCGCACCTGCGAGCTATGCGGCACCAACACATCGGCGATCAACTGTTCGTCCATTTCGTCGACACGTCCCGTCAGGTCCAGGATGTTTTTGTTGGACTGCATGTTCATCGCAACGCCGATGTCGCCGAAGCTGATATCGCCATCGACCAGCGCGACGCGCTTTTGGGTCACCTGACGCAACGCGATCGCGAGGTTCGCCGCCAGTACAGTACATCCGACGCCACCTTTGGGGCTAAACACGGCGATGATCTTGCCGCGATTGCCCTTACCGGACTCGGTTGCCGTACCGCTGATCGAGCGCTGAGGGCTACCCTGAAGCGTCGCAACGTGTCGAATCGAGCGTACCAGTTCGTCAGAATCAGGCGGCTTGATCAGGTACTCTCGCGCTCCGGCGAGCATCGCACGGCGCAGGTATTCCTGCTCGTGCTGGACGCTCAGCATGATCACCTGAGTGCCAGGCACCGAGGCCAGAATTGCTTCCGTGGCGGCAATCCCGTCCATCTCCGGCATGTTGATGTCCATCAACACGACATGCGGTTGCAGTTGTTTCGCCATCTGCACGGCTTCGCGCCCGTTGGCAGCCTTGCCCACAACAGCCATATCTTTTTCGAAGTACAGCGCCTTCTCAAGGATTTCACGTGTCTCGCTTACGTCGTCAGCGATGAGTACACGGATTTTTTCAATTTGATCAGTCATGGTCCTCGCACTTTACTTTCATCCATTGGTCGATGCATACCGTTGAGTCGAACCGCTATTGATCAGGACCAGTCGTGGTGGAGATCTCCGGTGCCCATGCGTCGACCGATTGCTGTGGCAACACCGGCACGTTTGGCACTTCCAGCGGTCCAGGCTGTTGGACGGGAGGCATACCATTGGGAATAGGCATATCATAGTTGTCAACCAGGATGCGCAACGTCGAACCGACCGTTCGTTCAGGTGTATGGTCGCCGCTGGCGCGGAGCAACGTCGAGATGCCGATGCCGCGATCCAGCGCGAAGCGCAGGACTTCAGCTTCTTGATTCGTGACACCGATGATCAGCAACCAGTTTCCTTCTTGAAAGGTCGTGCCAGATGCGTTGGGAGCTTCCTGACCAGCTTGCATTTCAGGTGTAGGTTCGGCGGGCGGTGCGGCGCCACCTTCTGGCGTCGGTTGCACAAGCGCGGGCTTGACGACATCCAGCACCTGGACATCTTGCAGCAAGACTTTGACGCTGCCTTCGGTGGTCGATTGTTCAACGATGCTCTGGGTAACACTGCCATCGGCTTGTGTACTGACCTGAGCCGCACCAGGGCGCAGCGTCGTCACGTCGAGGTTGAACGATGCCATCACATCGACAAAATCGCCAGGTTCGATCAAACCTGCGACACCCGATAGGCTGTTAACCTGTACCGGAAACGCCTTGAGTGCCGCTTGACCGGGAACCGCTGTCGGCATACGGGCGGATAGCCCAGCCACACCCAGCGAATCTTTCATCACTGGCTCGCCAGCTCGAATTGTTGCCAACACCTTGAGGTTGCGAGCTTCGTCTATGCTGAGCATGTAGATTGAAGGATTCGCATTGTACGCGACCGCCGATACTTTCCCCATCAAGAAATAGGTCGTGGGATCAGCGATCAACGTGCCAGGGTTGACATCAATGGCAGCCTGGACCACATCGACATCCGGGACGGCGGTGGGAAGCGGTTCCTGCGCTGAGGTGTTTGGAGTCAGCACATCGGAAAACTGATACAGATAAAACCCGGCACCTGCGACCACCAGCAGCATGATGCCAATAACCAGGAGAATTGCGTTGTTGCCGCGACGCATACGATTGATACCTTTCGCAAGAACTGCAGACTATGGGGGTGTTGCGTGCTATCAACCAGCACACGACAGGCTTTTACAACCACGCTTGCAGTATACGGGGTAACATCCGAATCGTAACGATGCCACAGCACCATGCTGGTTTGGTACTTTCGATAGGTGGGCGCAAGGACTAGCGACGACGAACAGCCACCGACGAGCTATAAGGAACCTGCGACACAAGCATGACGATACGACGGAGGAAGACGGCACATGCGTGCCGTCTTCCTCCGTCGTATCACGAATACTCAAACCTTGCCCACCTTTAAATGGATTGCGTGCTATTTGAGCATTGAGTACGCGAGAGAGGCCAGCATCCTCCAAAGACCTTTGCCTTCAGGTTCTTGCCGCCCTAGACAGCGCCATGTCTCGACCAGATGGTGTTCGCACCTTCCAGGTCTTACCTGCCACCCTCAAACGGTATCGCAATCAGCGTCGTGACACGGGCACCTTTACACCCGCACGATACAATGGTCGCTCTGTCCGCAAAGCTCCCCAATCCCTACCGCTATTGTCACCTACCTCATCAATGCATCATGTGCCACGCTTGAGGCCAGGACAACTAGTGGCAAATGATACGTGGATACAAAGGCGAACGGATGCAAGCTCTAGTCAAAGGCGTGGATGCGAGGTTGTGTATTTGCCAGCATATTCCCCGAACTTGTCACCAATTGCGTTGACGTTTTCAGAACTGAAAGCGTGGGTGCTTCATGCGAAGGCACACACAAAGGAGGCGTCCAAGGAAGAAATCGCGTGGGTCCTGGATGGTTCTCATCCAGGACCCACGCGACTATTTCAGGTATTGTGGCTATGACTGCGGTATCGTTCAGTCATCATCATCACCGGAAGCCGCTGGCATCGTACAGGCGTTGTTCGGGCTCCCGCTCGCGTCGAATGGAAGCGACAGCAGCAGCTGGGTCGATACAGTCGCACCATCCGCAAATTGCGGGTTGACGTAGACCGACGCCTGACCTTCCTCGCTCAACGAGCGTCCGTTGCGGGTTCGGGAATACGTGCGGGTCAAGTCATCTTCAGGGCTCTTGACCGTAATCGACGGCTCGACCTTGACGATGTATTGTCCGGCTTGTAGTTCGTCGAATTCGAACATGCCCGCGCTATTGGTCTTCACCTGCTGGCGCCAGGTTGGATTGTCCGGCTTGGTCAGCACAACCGTCGCGTTGTTCACCGGTTCCGTGATTTCGTTCGGCACACAGGTGTCGTAAACAATGGTCTCACCAATGTTTTCATAGATTTTTTCCAGCGCGCCGGATTCATTGGCTTGATGGTAGTAGTTTGAACCACTGCTCATATCCGATAGTCCCGCCGGGTTGAAGCAGCCGGTATCGCCAGCGCGACATGTAGGCGTTAGCGCGACGATAAAGATGTTCGCGCCACTGTTCTTGATGCGGGTCGCGACCTGCTGTGCCTGCCAGATCGGTCGTCCCGATACCGCGTTATACGCGGAATTGTAGAGAACGTCGTTGTTGCTTGCATTGCCCTCACGAGGCGTCAGTTGACCAGCCGTACATGGGCGCTCGCCCACGGCATTACCACATACGTTGAACACACCGTCCGTCGCGAAGACCACGATTTGTGCGAACTTTTTACCCGCTGGTGGTGTTCGTTTGTTTGCGAGCAGCGTTTCAACGGCTTCGAATGCCCTCGGTCCGGGTGTATACCCACTGGGCGTCATCGCAGCAGCTTTGACCTGAACAGTCGACCACTTCGCGTCTTTATTACCACACTCATCCTCGATGAGCGCGCTGCTGCAAGCGGCCTGGAACCCGGACTGCACGACCGCGGTACTGCCACCAAACGTTACGAATGCGATACGTGCGTCCGGATCACCCTTGTCCGACGAAATATCGTACTCACGCACGAAGTCTCGTACGACCTTTTTCGCATCATTGATGCGGGCATTAGAAGCCTTGTAGCCACTTTCACCTACGTCACGGTCTTGCCAATCGTACGCCATCGAGCCTGAGGTATCCATGATAACCACGATGTCGTAGGTTGTGGTGCGTGAGCTTTTGCCACTCTTCCAAACGCGGTTGTTCAGAACATCGCCCTTGATCGTGAATTGTTTGGGATTGATCGCAGATTCAGGTTCTTCACTACCGCATTCGGTCGGCGAAGCAACGGCGGTGCCTAAGTAGAGGAGGTCCATGTATTTGGTATTACCACTGACCTTGGCTCCACGCAACATGAAATAGCCCATGTTGACCATATGAAATGCTGTCTGCGGGCTCGCCGAGCCACCACTCGCGTCGTAAATCGGCAGCATCATCTTCGTCTGCTTGCTGATCAAGTAATTCAGGTTGCTTTGCACCGTGGTATTTGCGATCGCGCTACCGCTGATCCAGTCGCCACGCTGTAAGATCGTCATCGGTTTGCTGTTCGGCTTGGCAGCATCAACCGAGATCGCTTCCAGGAACCCGTCCTGGAGCGTGCCTGGTTCGATCAAGGCCGCGGACAACGCACTGTTGCCTTTTTGAATACTCAGCGCGGTGTACGAGGTCGTACCGACAGTCTGCGTTTCGCCGCCCCAGTTGAGGAACGGAGCGTGTACACCCGAAATGAAGGTGTTGACGCTCGTCGTCAGCGGAATGCGTAGGGTCATGCCCTGCATGCTGCTGTTCCACGCGCCCCAGCGCGCATCGTTGAATGGAAGCGCCTGACCATTCGATTGGAACAGCCGCACACCAGGTTGCGTTTCATGGCCGGAGGCATCGGTAACCGGTTTTTGCAGCGCCAGCGGCACACCAATCGGATACACACCATAGCCATAATCACCAAAACACGCGACACCGTTCGCGGTAACACCCAGGGTTGGGCGACCGACGACGTTGGCGAACTTGGTCTTGATACGTTCGCTCATGGTGACCTGCATACGCTCGAGGTTCGCAGGCGGCGCGCTGTTGCCATTGACGACTGTCGCCATCTCGCCGTTCCATTCGCCCAGTTGGCTAACCGTACCGTCTTCAAGAATGTAATCGACGGTAAAGGTATAGTCCGCAGTGATTTTCGTTCGGTTACCCGTCAGGGAACGCTGAACGTCAGCCCAGACAGCATCGTTGGTTGCGGTGGTCATCGCCG
Source organism: uncultured Chloroflexia bacterium (assembly GCA_963790835.1). GTDB lineage: Bacteria > Chloroflexota > Chloroflexia > Chloroflexales > Kallotenuaceae > JBBSGA01. The sequence goes on along the minus strand of CAWBPU010000001.1, from coordinate 353,584 downwards.
AAGCCATACCAGCCTTCGCACCAGCGTTGGTTATCGTTTGGACACGTCGTTGTTGCCCGTAGGCGTTGCCTACGTCCACCGATAAGGCGACCATTGCGACAAGAACCAGAATCATGAATGCCATCAGCACAGCGCTCTGGCCTTGCTGACGACGTTTCTGGAAGTGCCTCATACAATTCCTCCCACAAGACAAATAAAGAATACAAATGATGTGCTTCCGGGGGGAATGAGGCACAAGGACAATGCAATTGATGTCAGGACCCGACGACGATGCGCCTTACAGAAATCGCACGAATGATCCGTAGGTTTCCCAGGATCGGGCGTAAAAGAAAAGGACGATAAATGATTTCTGAACGAATCACGAGATAACAAGATGTCACTGAAGGGTTCGCCGGACTCAGCGGCACCGACACCCGTTGTTTACAAACGTTGGCAGTGCCGTTCGGATCAAACGATTGCTTGAGTGCGAATGCACCGCTGCCCGCTGCATCGATCTGGGTGTTGTCGGCAGCGTCGATCCGGACCATCGTTTCGACCATTTTGATGCCGTTGGCTTCTTGGTAATCGTCCTTTCCATTTGAGTTGAGGTCCAAGGTGCTTGCGACATGGCTGATCGTCGCTCCTTGTTCGGCTCGGAAGCGCCGTCGCGCTTCAAGGTTCGCCGCGGCAATACCATCGCAGCCAATCACGCGGCATGATCGCTTCGGTTGAAAATCGAGATACGCGCTTGCCTCCGCGGTCGAGTTGATCAAATTCTGGTATGACTTGTACATCAATGCCAGATCCGCAGCAGCACCAAGCAACAGAAAAAAGAATGTGATCGTGAGTGCCAATTCGACGATGGCCTGGCCTGACTGTTCGCGCGACCGCTCGATCTGCCCGAACAGGCTGCGCGTTGCTCGATATACCTTGCGCCTGAACGCAGGCGTTTGTGCGTTACTGCCGCGAGCAATCATCGTTAAATCCACGTGGAACGCTAATACTGGTAATAGTTCGGCGCGACCTGAACGTAAACTGTAAAAAGTTCCCGAACGTCCGACTGCCAATCGGTGTCAGAAACGCTCCACGATAGTTGATAGCAACCTCGATCTGATCACCAACCTGACGTTTTCCTGGCCGCGTTGTTCCATCGGATTCAGTCACCGTAGGAAAGAAAAAGATGATGTTGCTCGGCTTCAGCTTACTCAAATACACGCCCCTGATCGCATCGAGTTCGGCGAGCTGTGTACATTTGTCACTCGACGCATTCGCATTCGATGCATCCAGGGGAGGCGTTTTCGATGCACGCTCGGAAGCACGACGCGTCGCGTTTTCCAGTTCGGTGTAGGTGTAGATGTAGTACGCGATCTCGATGATGCCAAGGACAACGAATAGCAGAAATGGCAGCACAAGTGCCATTTCGACCATTGATTGACCTGGTGATCGCCGACGCATAGCCCGTTTCCTTCGTGATGATATGAGGTGGATGACGGAAGTATAAGAGTACGGAGGATGAGCAACAATAGTCCTAAAGTCCCCCCTTGATGGTCCTGAACGCATGGGGAGGACTATCCCTGCCTATGACCTGCTCTGGTATACTGAGCGAAGTCACAACCCTGTGACGCGGCATGCATATGTAAGGACGATATTAAGCGTTATGGCATACACAGGTGGACCCGTTCGCACGCGCTTCGCGCCCAGCCCAACCGGCTACGTTCATATCGGTAGCATGCGTACTGTGCTATTCAATTGGCTGCTCGCTCGCGGTACGGGTGGTCAATTCCTGCTGCGGGTCGAAGATACCGACCGCAAACGGTACGTCGAAGGTGCTGAGGAACAACTCAAGGCATCGCTGCGGATGATGGACCTCCAATGGGATGAAGGCCCGGACGTAGAGGGTCCATTCGCGCCGTATCACCAGTCCGAGCGCTTGCCGATCTACCATCGCTATGCCGAGCAGCTAGAAGCCGCCGGACACCTGTATAAGTGCTTCTGCACATCAGAGCGCCTCAAACAGGTCAACGACGAAAAGATCGCACGCCGCGAACCACCCGGCTATGATCGCCATTGTCGCTATCTGACCCCCGAAGAACGTCAGGCCGAGATCGATGCTGGAAAAGCCTATGTATTGCGCCTCGCGGTGCCGCTCGACGGCGAAACTGTGTGCCAGGACCTGTTGCGTGGACCGATCGTAATCCAGAACCGCGTGTTGACCGATCAGACGATGGTCAAAAGCGATGGCTTTCCAACCTACCATCTGGCGGCGATCGTGGACGACCACGAGATGAAGATCACACATGTTCTGCGCGGCGACGAATGGATCGCCACGTTCCCGATCCATGTATTGCTCTACCAGTATCTCGGCTGGGAGCAGCCAGTGTGGGCACACATGCCCCAAGTGCTTGGGTCGAGCGGGAAAAAGCTTTCCAAGCGCGACGGCGATACGGCAATCACCGACTATCTCGCCAGGGGTTATCTGGTGGAAGCCATCACCAACTGCCTTGCGCTGGTCGGCTGGGGCTACGACGAAACGACCGAACTGATGACCCGCGATGAATTGATCGAGCGTTTCACCCTCGAAAAGGTATCGGCATCCGGTGGTGTGTTCTCGATCGACAAGCTCAACTGGTTCAATGGACAGTACATTCGGAAACTTTCCACCGAGGAAGTCGCTGCACGCATCCTGCCGTTCGTGCAACAGGCAGGATTGGTTAGCGATCCCGCCAGCCCCGACGAACGAGCATATCTCCAGGTGCTGGTCCCGTTGATCCACGAGCGCCTGGTAACGTTAGACGAAGCGCCAGAACTCCTCGGCTTCTTCTTCCAGCGACCCACCGAACTCAACCCCGCCGATCTGGTGCCAAAGAAACTTGATGCTGTCAGGACCCGTGAGATACTCAGCGCAGCAGGTGAGGCCCTCAGCCGGCTCGACACCTGGGATGAGCCAGCCTGGAGCAGCACCTTCGCGCCCTGGCGGAACAACTGGAAACCAAGACGGGCGACCTGTTTATGGCGCTGCGTGTCGCCGCGACTGGCAGCCGCGTATCGCCACCGTTATTCCAGACGCTGCATGCCCTGGGTAAGGACGAGGTGCTTGCTCGCCTCGATGTCGCCGTCGGCGCGTTGAGCTAGCCTGCGCCTAATGAAGACCGAACGGCTGTATTACGACGATCCGTACCTGCGCTCGTTTACGGCAACCGTGACCGAGCGCCGCACCGAGGGCGAGCATATGCTGGTCGCCCTCGACCGCTCGGCTTTCTACCCTGAAAGCGGCGGGCAACCGGGCGACCATGGCATGCTCAACGGCGTGCGCGTCATCGACACACAGGTGCAAAACGATGTGGTCTGGCACAGGCTGGACGGTACGTTGGATGCCACTGACGTGCTGGGCGAGATCAATTGGAGTCGTCGCTTCGACTTCATGCAGCAACACCATGGCCAGCACCTATTGTCCGCCGCCTTTGAAAACCTCGTCAACGCTCGCACCGTGGCGGTGCATCTTGGCGAGGACTATTCGACGCTCGACCTCGATAGATTCGACCTCGACAGTGCGACGCTCGCCCACGTGGAAGCCTGGACCAACACGTTGATCTGGGAAGATCGCCCGATCCAGGCGCGCTTCGTCGACCAGGAAACCCTGCAATCGTTCGCGCTACGGAAGCCAGCCGGAGCCTACGAGCGCGTCAGGGTCGTATCGGTCGATGGCGTGGATCACTCGGCCTGTGGTGGTACGCATCCTCGTAGCACAGGCGAGGTTGGCATCGTCGTCCTACGCCGAACCGAGCGACGCGGCGATACGCTACGCCTTGAGTTTTTGTGCGGCAATCGTGTGCTGGCAGAATACCGCTGGAAGAACGCGCTGCTCGCTGACCTTGCAGGAACTCTTAGCATCGGCGTACGCGAATTGCCTGTCGCCCTCGACCGCCTACGCACCGCGGAAGAACGCAGTCGTAAAGCTCTGGTGAGCGCCGAAGAACAGTTGCTGCATCACGAGGCGGCGGCACTCCTGGCATCCGCCGAACAGATCCGCATCACGCCGGTGGTCGTGCGTACATTCATGGAACGCGATCTCGATCAGATCCGACTCCTGGCACGCCTGATCGCCGAAGGCGGCGGCGTTGCACTCCTTGGCATCGGCGGCACCAAGGCGCAGTTGGTGTTCGCACGCGCTGCCGGATTATCCTACGACATGGGTGTCATCTTACGTCAAGCGGCAGCGGTCGTCGGCGGCCGGGGCGGCGGTCGTCCCGAAGCCGCACAGGGCGGTGGACCCGACGGCTCGCGCATCGAAGAAGCACTTGCACATGCCCGACTGATGCTGGATAGCTGATCCATCCAGCATCATGGTGTCGTAGTTTGCTCCGCGGGGACACGCAAGAAATTCAAGGCCGCCTGATTGAATGCGTTCGCCCGATCCCACATCAAGTTATGCCCCGCACCATCCAACACCTGATACGTGGAAGCCTGGATCGCGTGCGACAGCAGTTCACAGATGTTCGGCGGCACGAGCATGTCATATTGGCCCGCCAATACCAGCGTCGGGGCCTGGATCGACGGCAACAACTCGGTCACATCATCTTTGAGCAACGCCCGCGCAGCCGCCCATAGATTGAGCGGCCCGGCGCGGAAGGCATCCCACACGATCGTCGGCACCATATCGACCGCACCGTACCGTGTAGCCTGAACTAATCGCCAGCCCATCGGAACGATACCACCACGGATCATGCCACTTGGAGCAGCAAGAACCAGTCGTTCGACGCGCTCAGCATGCAACGACGCGAGATACAGGCTCGTATGCCCCCCCATCGAGTGTCCAACCACATGCGCGCGTTCCAGGCCAAGTTCGTCCATCAGTGCAGCAATACCATTGGCACTGTCGCGCAGTGGTAGCGGGCGACTGCGCCGATTACTCGCAAATCCTGCCAGTTCGATGGCATAGACCGAAAAGTGTTCTGCCAGGACTGGTATGTTATGTCGCCACCAACCGACCGAACCTGAAAGACCATGGATCAGCAACAACGGCGGACCTTCGCCCTGCACCTGGTAGACCCAACGGAACGACCCTGCCTCGATATACGCGAACGGCATGCGTTTACGAGGTTTCACTAAGCGTATGCTCATAGACTACCGCCGCTCCAACCTGCCAAAAACCACACCTAATGTCGCGCCATATACGATATGGGCCAGAAACGGCATCCAGCCATGCTCTTTACGCTGGTTCCATGGTTGCGGCAATATGCCAAGCGCGGGCACCCAACCCATATAGCTCACGCTCCACACGACAAGCGCGAACACCACACCGGCTAGCCATCGTGGAAGATGGCGATTCGCTTTGATCATTAGGCCAAACAGTGCGCCAGCAACCATACCAAACGCCCAATGTGCCAATCCGATCAACACGGTTTCCTGTTCCGAAGAAACACGATGCTGGACATGGAGCGTCCTGAGGGCGGCTTGCGTGACGTTTGTGGGAGGAAGTTCTCGTCGATAGTTACCTGTATATTGTGCCAAGCGCATGAAAGCGGTCATCGTCGTGGTCGCGGCAGCACCAGCGATCGTACCGTTCAGCATCGTACGTCCCATGTGTTGCATGATGTCCTCCTTTCAGATCGTCGGAAGATCCCCATAGCAATTTTTGGAGCTCCAATATATGCAACGAGATCGTGCCGCGGCACTACGCTGTGGGAGCGAGTTATGCTATGCTACTTTCGCCATGAGTACGCGCACGACACAAACAACCGAATTGCCGGTGATTTGCCCGAAATGCCGCGCATCGAATCGCTCCGACGCACGCTTTTGCCAGCAATGTGGCACCGATGTATTGCTCGACGATATCTACCGCATCACCAGAGTTCTCAAGTCTGGTGGAATGGGAACGGTGTACAAAGCGGTCGACGCGGCTGGTATCGAGTATGCGATCAAAGAGATGCACGACACATTCGCAACGCAGGCCGAACGTGACGAAGGCATCATGCGCTTCGTCGAAGAAGCCAAGCTGCTGCGCGAGCTCAACCATCCTGCCATCCCCAAGGTCTACCGCTCGTTCATCGACGAAGGTCGTTACTACCTGTCGATGGAGTTCATTTATGGCGAAGACCTGGAGGACATGCTTAAACGCGAACAGCGTTTCAGCGAGGATGTGGTGGTGCAGTGGGCCGACCAGTTATGCGATGTGATGGAGTATATGCACAGTGCGGGCCTGATTTACCGCGACATGAAGCCATCGAACATCATGATCGACCGTGACAATCAGGTGAAGTTGGTCGATTTCGGCATCGCCAAGCTGCTCGAACCTGGTCAGCGTAACACGATGGTCGGCACACCGGGCTATTCGCCACCGGAACAATATCAAGGATTGGCGACCGTGCAATCCGATATTTATGCGCTGGGCGCGACGCTGCATCATCTGCTGACAGGGCGCGATCCCCGCGATCATCCGCCGTTCTCGTTTCCGTTCGCCACGACGCTGAATCCAGCGATCTCGATGCGGACCGCCAAAGCGATCGACAAGGCGCTGCAGATGGAAGTCGCCGACCGCTTCCATACCATCGCGGAGTTCCGCAAAGCGCTGCCGATTCCAACAGGCGAGCGCCTGCGGACGCGCACGTTCGATAGACGCGATGTGGCAGAGCCGCTGCCGAAGCAACGGCAAGCGCAACCGGTGATACCACAACCCGGCAGGCCGTCGCAGCAAGCGCAGCCGCGCAACGCACCAACACGCACCCCAGCGACGACAGCGCCGCCCGCGCCGCGACGCCGGCGCGGACGAACATTACGGCGCATCCTCACCGCGACGGTGCTAGCGGCAGGACTAACAGGGATCGGTGTGACAGTCCTACCTGAGGTGCTGCCCGCGCTCCAGTCGCTCGTATCCGATCCGGCGCCCATCGATGTCCCGGTGACCTATGCGCTCCAGCCATTTCGCTCGACTGTATCGGTGGAACTACCTGACGGCACGCCGCGTGCAGACGTAGAGTTGGCATTACAACAAGCCTATCTAACTGCCGGACAAGCACAATATCCCGGCGCGATACGCAATACAAATTCTCCGCTGGGACAGGTGGGCGACATAGTAGAAAGCGAAGCCGTCAACGGAGTACGAACCTACACGGCGACATATAACGGATACCTGAGCGTTCCGCAAACGCCGTAGGCAAACATAGTGGAATCAGAACAACGAGTGTCAGTATCAATCGAAAATTACCTCAAGACGATCTACTTGCTGCAACAGGAAAAGACGCAGGTAGGTACCACGGTGCTTGCCGAACGGCTCAACGTTAAGCCTGCTTCGGTGTCGGGCATGCTCAAAAAGCTTGGCGACCTGCAACTGGTAAGTCACACACCCTATTATGGTGTGATACTAAGCCCCGGCGGCGAGAAGATCGCCCTTGAGGTGATTCGTCATCACCGTCTGATAGAACTCTACCTGGTCGAAGCACTCGGTTACACCTGGGACGAAGTCCATTCGGAAGCCGAGGAACTCGAACACGTTATTTCCGAAAAGCTCGAAGCCCGGATCGCCGCATGGCTCGGCAATCCCACTCGCGACCCGCACGGCGACCCGATCCCGTCGCTGGAAGGCACCCTACCGTCCGATCCTAATCATCCACTTTCATCGCTGGCGGTCGGCGATGAGGGGATCGTTCGTCAGGTGTTGGTACAGGATAGTAACCGACTGCGCTATTTGGCTGGGCTGGGGCTGGTTCCGGGTGCTGAGGTGCGGTTGATAGCACGCGAACCCTTCGACGGTCCGCTCACGGTATGGGCAGATGAAGCCAGCCACGTTCTCGATCCTCGACTTGCCTCGACTATCATCGTCGAAGACAAACACTAGTGGTATACTACCCCTCGTGGATTTCAGCAGTCTCAACACGAGATTGCTAAATTCTAACAAACACTTAACACAACGATCCCGATAACTGCTTGACAGTTTTCATCGGTTTGTCGTGTAACCATCCTAATTCTCCCCTGCATGTGTCAGCTGTTTCATCATTCCATGTGTGCTTGACAACTTCTTACAAGGCGGCTAAGATAGTACGCGGTTAGCACTCAATGGATTGAGAGTGCTAAACACATGAATATCAGGAGGTTAGGACGCTTATGGATTTCCGTATTCGACCACTTGGCTGATCGCGTAGTGATTCAAGCCACAGGAAAAGGAAGAGAAGACCCGCGGTGGCATTTTCCTGCCCGATACTGCATCCAAAGAAAAGCCCCAGGAAGGCACCGTGATGGCAGTCGGCGACGGCAAGCTGGATGACAACGGCAAGCGCACCCCGGTTGCCGTGAAAGTCGGCGACACGCGTGCTGTTCGCAAAGTATGCCGGAACCGAAGATCAAGATCGACGATGTCGATTATCTGATCCTGGCCGAAAAAGACATTCTGGCCGTGGTGAGCGAGTAAGAGTCAGCACGCTCGCTCGTTCGCCATCTAACATTATACGGAGCATGAGTACACTCATGCCAAAGCAGGTATATTTCAACGAAGAGGCGCAGCGCGCAATGAAGCGCGGCGTCGACATCGTGGCTCAGGCGGTCAAGACGACGCTCGGACCACGCGGCCGCAACGTCGCCATCGACAAGAAGTTCGGCTCGCCGACCGTGACCCACGACGGTGTGACGGTTGCCAAAGAGATCGAACTGAAGGACCCGTTCGAGAACATGGGCGCTCGCCTGCTGGTCGAAGCCGCCACCAAGACCGACGATGTCGCCGGCGACGGCACCACCACCGCGACCGTGCTGGCGCAGGCGATCGTCACCGAAGGCCTGCGACTGGTCGCGGCCGGTGCCAACCCGATGCTGATCAAGCGCGGCCTGGACAAGGCGACCCCGGTGCTGGTCGAAGCCCTGAAGAACATGGCACAGCCAGTTCGCGACCAGAGCGAAATCGCCAACGTCGCGACCGATCTCGGCCGCCGACGCCGAGATCGGCAAGCTGCTCGCCGACGTCATGGACAAGGTCGGCAAGGACGGCGTGATCACCGTCGAAGAAGGCCGCGGCCTGGGCTACGAGACCGAGTACACCGAGGGTATGCAGCTCGACCGTGGCTATATCTCGGCCTACTTCGTCACCAACTCCGAGCGCCATGGAAGCCGAGCCTCGACGACCCGTACATCCTGATCACCGACAAGAAGATCTCGTCGATCCAGGAAATCCTGCCGGTGCTGGAAAAGGTCCTGCAGGTCACCAAGAACCTGGTGATCATCGCCGAAGACATCGACAGCGAAGCGCTGGCGACCCTGGTGGTCAACAAGCTGCGCGGCACGATCAACGCCCTGGCCATCAAGGCTCCCGGCTTCGGCGACCGCCGCAAGGCCATGCTGCAGGATATCGCGATCCTGACCGGCGGCACCGTGATCTCGGAAGAGATCGGCCGCAAGCTGGACAGCGCCACGATCGAGGATCTTGGCCGCGCACGCCGCGTCGTTTCGACCAAGGACGAGACCACGATCATCGAGGGCCATGGCGATGCAGACGCGATCAAGGGCCGCATCGACCAGATCCGCGCCCAGATCGAGCAGACCACCAGCGACTTCGACCGCGAGAAGCTGCAAGAGCGGCTGGCCAAGCTGGCCGGTGGCGTGGCCGTGGTCAAGGTCGGCGCCGCGACCGAGCCGGAGCTCAAGGAGCGCAAGCACCGCGTCGAAGACGCGCTGCGCGCAACCCGTGCTGCCGTCGAGGAAGGCATCGTCCCAGGCGGTGGTGTGGCCCTGATCAACGTCATCACGGCGCTTGACACGCGTCGAGACCGTCAACGACGACGAGAAGCGCTAGCTGTCTCAGATCCTGCGCCGCGCCCTCGAAGAGCCACTGCGCCAGCTCGCCCGCAACGCCGGCGAAGATGGCGCAGTGATCATCGACGCCGTGCGCCGCCACCAGAAGGAAGCAGAACAACACGAACATCGGCTACAACGTGATCACCGGCGAGTTCGGCAACATGCTCGAGCAGGGCGTGCCGGATCCGGTCAAGGTGACCCGCTCGGCCGTGCAGAACGCGGTCTCGATCGCCAGCATGATCCTGACGACCGATGCGCTGATCACCGACATCCCCGAGGACAAGCCCGTCATGCCGATGGGCGGCGGCGGCGGTATGCGGTGGAATGGGCGGCATGGACTTCTAGCGTCGCGGATGCTCACGTTGTGGGTGTGGGGAGTGGCAATCACTTCCTCGCCCACATCGCAAGCATCCAACCAAAGAACCCTCCAGGATTACTCTGGAGGGTTCTTTGATTTAATGGTCCACACCCCAACGACGAACGATTTATGGAGCCGTGATACACAGCTAGGAGAACGTATTACCGTTGCTTACCTATACAACCTTGGTGAGATTGCAAGCGCCATGGGTCGCGCTATCACGCACTGCAGGGATGCGTCAACGTCGCACGTCTGTCATCCTGAATGGAGTGAAGAACCGTTCCGAACGAGAGACAAACTCTTCGCTCCACTCAGCATGACACTATCGACAATGTAGTCGTCTTGAATAGGACGTTGACGCAGCCCTGTCACGCACGGTAAATGGTCTACGCTCATTTCCTTCCCTCTGCTATAATCGTGGGGCAATGGCTTCCGATGAAACAGACTTGATCAACCGCAGCCAGAGCGGTGATGTACAGGCGTTCAACATGCTGGTCGAACGCTACCAGAACCGTATTTATGGGCTGGCATATCGTATGCTGGGCGACCCCGATTCCGCGGCGGACGCCGCACAGGATACGTTCCTTTCGGCGTACCGCAACATCAAACGCTACCGTGGTGGATCGTTCGGCGGCTGGCTACTCCGTATCGCCACCAACACCTGCTACGACCAGTTGCGCGTGCGTAAACGACGGCCTCAAACATCGCTCGACGAGTTCGACCAGGACTCCGACGAGGCTCCACGCCAGTTCACCGATTCGAGCGAGCCACCTGATGAACGTACCATGCGTGATGAACTCGCGCACGAGCTAGAGCATCAGATACAGTTGCTCCCCGACGATCAACGGATCGTCGTAATCTTGAGCGATATCCAGGGCTACAGCTACGACGAAATTTCGACCGCAACCGGTTGGCCGCTTGGCACGGTGAAGTCGCGTCTCAGCCGCGCCCGCACCCAATTGCGCCAGGTACTTCGCGCCGGGGAACTTTTACCACAGCAATATCGTCTTGATAGTAGCGACCATTGATGGCGAATGATGTGCTAATGATCGCTCCATGTAAAACGTATGATTTGTCGCTCGTTGGGCGCTAATTGTTGATTGCTGACCATGACAAATACTTTGACCCATACACATACAGATGATCGCAGCGAATTGCTTTCCGATTATCTCGATAACGCGCTTGACGTGGCGGCACGACAACAGGCCGAGCGAACCGTGCGGGATTGTGCAGCCTGCGCCGACGAGCTCGCCGACCTGCGGAGTTTGCAGGCGATGCTTCGAGCATTGCCCACGCCCGTGCCGCGTCGGTCGTTCACGATCGATCCGGCGACCGTGCGCCCACGCCGTTTGTTATTCCCGATCTTCCGCATCGCTTCCTTAGCGGCAGCAGTTATGCTGTTTGTGGTGCTTGGCATCGACGCGCTGCCGAGCAACGACCCCGCCACGATGCCGACCGCGGCGATGATGGAGTCGCGTGCGGGGAAAGAGGTGGGACCCGCCGGCGGTGCGGCAGAGTCGGGGCAATATAGCGACCAGGCCACAAGCGAACCACCGATGGCTGCACTTTCCGCGCCCGCTCCGGAAGGAACCATGGCAGCGGAAGCCGCCGCGGATGCAGCGCCGAGCGACGACCCTGCCGCTGCCGCGGGATCGTCCGAGGCTGCCGAAACTGACCAGCCAATTATGCCGATGGGCGAGGGCGCACAGGCGCTCACACAATCGTCGGCTCAACCATCAGCCGAAGCAGGTAGCGAGCTTGCTAACGCGCCCGACACACTCCGCAACAGCGACAATGTGGCGAGTGAAACCACACAACTTGATGCATCGCCGACAGAAGTCGTCGCAGAACCTTTCGACCTCTGGCGAACACTGGCCTATGTCCTGGCGGTGTTTGTCATTGGTCTTGGCGGTGCATGGTGGTGGACAGCACGGCGCGGTATCTAGCCCGACCAACCCTGATGTGCTGTGGTAGAATCCCCGCACCATGAATACTTCCCCTCAGCATACAAATGAACCGGTGGATGTGGACCCGTCCGCATCCACCAGTTTGCGTCTTGGGCGCAAGATTGCGGTTTCGGTCATTTTGGGAGCCCTGGTGCTCGCGGGTCTTGGCATCTTCGCCGACCTGCGTGATGTTGGGACGAGCTTTGCGACGTTCGATTACCGTATGCTGGTGCCCGTGCTGTTTTGGACGATCTTCAACTATGTCTTACGCTGGCTAAAGTGGGATTATTACCTGCGCAAACTCGGCTTCGGCGCGGGCGTCAGTCGCTACGATAGTGCGCTTCTGTTCACATCGGGCATGGTCATGGCGGTCACGCCTGGGAAGATCGGCGAAGTCTTTAAGTCATACTTACTTAGACGCATCAATAACACACCTGTGAGCGCCTCCGCGCCAATCGTCCTCGCCGAACGTCTGACCGATGGGTTGGCAATGCTGTTGCTGATGGCGGTGGGGCTAAACCTGTACCCGGCAGCACGCCCATTGTTCTGGATTCTGCTCCTGGTCGGCGTTGTTGCCCTGGCAGCCTTGCAGTACCGACCACTGGCGGAGCGTGGTTTCAGCTTACTCGAACGTTTACCGGTGGGTGCGCGCATCGCCCCGCAGGTGCGCTCGTTCTATGCGTCGAGCTTCGCCCTGTTTTCGTGGCAGTTGCTACTCGTTTCGACGGTAGTGAGCATCGTGTCCTGGTTCGGCGAATGTCTGGCCTTCTGGTATGTATTACATGGCTTCGGCGAGCCACTGACGAGCAACCTGTTGTTGGTAGCGACGTTTGTGTTCGCGGCCTCGACCTTGTTCGGCCTCGTGTCGTTCCTGCCGGGGGGTCTTGGTGTCAGCGAGGCATCCAGCACCGGCTTGCTCCTATTGCTGACGACGCTTACACAGGCGGGCGCAACCGCAGCGACCATTATCATCCGATTTTGTACGCTCTGGTTCGGCGTTTCCCTTGGCATAGTCGCGTTGCTGCTATTCGAGCGACGCTATCGAAAGTCCGCATCGAACGAATTACCGGCTTTGACGCCCAAACAGTCCTGAGTCATTCGGAGCAATGCAGCATCTACCGAAGGTAGGCCGCTGCTGAAGGCATCGTACACAAAATGTGTGTGGTATAATCCAGCGACGTATATGTCGAACGCGAGGCACGCCCAAGCCTTTGCGCGATTATTGAGGAGGGGCACTATGCCACTGGAAAAAGAACACCGCACGCAAGTGATCAGCGATTATCAGGTGCATGGCACCGATACCGGGTCGGCAGACGTACAGATTGCATTGCTGACCGAACGTATCGTGCAATTGATCGATCATCTGCGCACGCACGCCCATGACCATCACAGCCGCCGTGGCTTGCTCAAACTGGTCGGTCGACGTCGCCGTTTGCTCGCGTATCTGCGCGGCACGGATGAGCCACGCTATCGACAGCTGATCGAGCGTCTGGGCTTACGCGGCTAATTCTGCTGGTCCATTGATTGCAACAAGCGAGATATGGGAAACCACAGAATAGCGAAAAAGATGTGTTAACGAAGCGCCCGGGGGCAACTGTTGCCTCCGGGCGTGTGTGTTAGCAAGAAGTCAGAAGCGGGAGTACGTTAGGAATTGGAGCTGAACACAACGGACCCGTCTTGTGAGCAGCCTCCAGTGCCTAACCTGCTCCCGCTAGCGGGTGCGCGATAGCATCCGCCACAAAGGAACGTTAAGAGGTATGGCCGAACAAAAGGTTGCCCGCGTCCAGATGGAAGTCGCGGGCCGAACACTGACATTGGAAACAGGCGACTTGGCTCTGCTGGCCGATGGTGCGGTCCTGGCGACCGTATGGCGAGACCGTTCTGCTCGCGACCGTCGTCGGTGCGAAGGAACCGCGCGAAGGCGTCGATTTCTTCCCGCTGACGATCGATTACGAAGAGCGCATGTACTCCGCTGGCAAGATCCCGGGCTCGTTCTTCAAGCGCGAAGGACGCCCGACCGAAACAGCAATTCTGACCGCACGTTTGACCGATCGACCGTTGCGCCCGTTCTTCCCGAAGGGCTACGCGAACGATGTACAGGTGGTCATCACGACGCTGGCAACCGATCAGATCAACGATCCGGGTCCGCTCTCGATCATTGCTGCGTCAGCAGCGCTGCACATCTCCGACATCCCCTTTGCGGGTCCGGTCGGTGCTGCACTGGTCGGATACATCAACGATGAGTTCGTCACCAATCCCGCAGATGCCGCGAGATGGATCAAGAGCCGCCTCGACCTGATCGTAGCCGGCACTCGTGACGCTGTGTTGATGGTCGAAGCAGGTGCACACGAACTGACCGAAGACGAGATGCTGGACGGCGTGATCGCCGGCCATGCACTCTGCAAGCAGTTATGCGACCTGCAAGAGCAACTACGCGAAGCCGTTGGCAGTCGGCGAAGCGCGAGTTCATCGCGCCGGTCAAGGATACCAGCCTGCAACGACGGCATCTCGCCTTTCATGGGCGACCGCTTGAATACCGCGCTCAACAATCCGGATAAGCATGAGCGCGCGAGGATGCCACCGCGACGCTCAAGCGCGAAGTCCGGGCGGAATTCACCAAAGACACGGCTGAAGAAATCGAGCTCAAGGCCGTACCACGGCGGTCGACAAGGTCTTTGATGCGTTGACTCAAAGAGGCAGGTTCGCTCCGCGACACTCAAGTGGTGTTCGTGTCGATGGCCGTGCGCCCAGGAGATCCGCCCGATCTCGGTCGAGGTCGGTATCCTGCCACGCGTCCACGGCTCAGGTCTGTTCACCCGTGGACAAACACAGGTGCTGACGATTGCTAACGCTTGGCTCGCCTGGCGACATTCAGCGCCTGGATGATCTGGGTATCGAAACCAGCAAGCGCTACATCCACCACTATAACTTCCCACCGTTCTCGACCGGCGAGGCGCGACCGTTGCGCGGACCCAAGCGCCGCGACATCGGCCACGGCCATCTCGCAGAGCGTGCGCTGTATGCGGTGCTGCCCGACGAGGACGAGTTCCCCTACACCATGCGTCTGGTCTCCGAAGTGCTGGCCTCGAACGGCTCGTCGTCGATGGCCTCGGTCTGTGGCTCATCGCTGGCGTTGATGCAGGCAGGCGTGCCGATTCACAAGCCGGTTGCCGGTGTGGCGATGGGTCTGGTTACAGGTGAGAGATGGTCGAGTACCAGGTGCTGACCGATATTCAGGGCATCGAAGACTACCTGGGCGATATGGACTTCAAGGTCGCCGGGACCGCCGATGGCGTGACCGCGCTGCAGATGGACATCAAGACCACTGGCATCACCTATGAGATCATGCGTAATCGCCTTCGCACAGGCGCGTGAGGGTCGGCGCTTCATCCTGGGCAAGATGAACGAGGTCATCGACACAGCCACGCCGCGAACTGGCCGGTACTGCTCCACGCATCATCACGCTGCAGATCAATCCAGAGAAGATCGGTGCGGTGATCGGACCTGGCGGCAAGATGATCCGCTCGATCATCGAGGAATCTGGCGCACAGATCGACGTCGAAGACGATGGCCGGATCTTCATCACCACAGCCGATGCCAAGGGTGCCGAAGCTGGCGCAGGCGCGCATCGAGGGTCTGACCCGCGAGATCAAGATCGGCGAAGATCTTCACCGGCAAGGTCGTGCGCATCATGCCATATGGCGCGTTCGTCAACCTGCTGCCCGGTAAGGACGGCATGGTGCATGTCTCGGAACTGGCCGAAGGGCGCGTCGAGAACGTCGAAGATGTGCTCAAGATCGGCGACGAAGTCAAGGTCATGGTCATCGACGTCGAAGCAGGCACCGGCAAGGTCAGCCTGTCGCGCCGTGCGATCCTGACCGGCGAAACCGCCGAGCAGCGCAAAGCTGCTGGTGCTGCACCACGACGTGGCCCTGGCGGTGGTGACCGCGGCGGCTTCGGTGGTGGCGGCGACCGTGGTGGCGTCCGTGGCGACCGTGGTGGTGGCGGCGACCGTGGTGGCTTCCGTGGCGACCGTGGTCCTGAGCGCGGCGGCGATGGCGGCGGCGACCGTGGTCCACGACCGGCCTTCAACGGCGACCGTGGCCCTGATCGCGGTGGCGATGGCGGCGGCGACCGTGGTCCACGACCAGCCTTCAACGGCGACCGTGGCATGGGACCTCGCAACAACCGTAGCGAAGACTAATAACGTTTTCAGCAACGAACCGGCGTCATCTGACGCCGGTTCGTTGCTGTCCGTCAGAATATATCCTTACACCGCGTCCTTCAGGACGGCCTCGACCGCCTCGCGATCCTTGCGCCGGTGCTCCAATCCCCGCACGATCGCAGCATGAATTGTCCCCTGCTCACCCCACGACCATTCAACCTGCCGCGCCAGGTCCTCCTCGTATAAACCCTTGAGCAGCGAAAGATAGCGTGCGTTGTTTTCCTGCAACTCCGCCAGGATGCGCGGCGACGAGCGCGACCGCCGACGCTCGTATGCCTCCTGCATCCAGGTATCATAGGGCATGGACGGCGCGGGTTCCTTGGATTTCTTCATGGCGGCGGCAAGCGCCACGCGGTCGGCTTCCAGATACGCGGCGATATGCCCCAGCACATCCTTGACCGTCCATGCTCCCGTTACGATGCGGTCAAACTGCGAGCCGCTCAGGCTACGGGTGAGGGCATTCACCGCCCGATTTTCATCGCCAATGGCATCGCTCAACTCTGATACACGCATAGTTTATCCCTTCCTGTTCGACGAACGATCAACCGAGTTTCTCAAACGATATCACCGAGGCGAGCTATATGACATGCTAAAAGTAACATCATCTAGCTCCATACCGCCCGCGCTTCTGCATCCCGTGATTCATACGGCTTCATATAGCCTCGCAGCCGCAATTCCTGTACCCGCATCGTGTCATCATCACGTTGGCAGCATAGCATCATCGACAGCACCCGCGATCCACGTATACTACACAGGAATCATCCATAACGCTGTCCCCTTGCCGACACGTCCGTTTCCGGTGGTCGGCGGTCAGTAGTCAGTCGAAGGAGCCTCCACGCATGCGGCACCCATTTTTCCTGCGTTTTTGCATCGCACTGTTCATCTGCTTCGTGAGCCTGGTTCCCGCGCACGCAGCGGATACGACGTACCGCACGGCAACGACACGCTGGCGCGCATCCAGCAGCGAGTTTGGCCCGTGGCAGCGGTCCGGCGTGAACCTTCCAGGCGACGGCAGACTGACCTTCGATCCGGCGGCGAGCACGACGGGCAGCGATCCCTACCCCGCTGGTGGCTACTTTGGCGGCAACTTCTATAACGGCGGCAGCTTTCGCGTGGGCGAGGCGACGGGTCCGATCGTCGCTTCCACCTTCGCCTTCAAGCAGGCAGTGACGTCGTGGAACGCTGCTACACCCGCAGGATCGTGGATGGAAACACAACTGCGCGTGAAGGTCGGCGACCGCTGGACGAAATGGTACAACATGGGTGTGTGGGCCGCCGATGGCGGCACGGTGCGCCGCCACTCCGTCGCGCAGCAGGACGACGGTGACGGCAGAGTTGCCGTCGATACGCTGCTCCTGAGCGGAATGGCGAGCGCCTATCAGGCCAAGGTGCGCCTATTTAGCACCAACGCCAGCGCCGTTCCTGCGATCTCCGCCGTCGCGGTCGCCGTATCGACCACACCGTCACGACCAGCGTACGCTGGTCGCTGGCAACGAAGCCCTGTGGAACCGTTCGCTGGACGTGCCGCAATGTTCGCAGATGGTATATCAGGACGGCGGCGAAGTCTGGTGTAGCCCGACCTCGCTTTCGATGGTGCTGGGCTTTTGGAAGAAGCGTGCCGGTCCCTGTGCCCCACGGGTGCGTGCGACCGTGGCGGGTGTATACGATTGGCGCTTCGATGGACACGGCAACTGGCCTTTCAACGTCGCCCACGCCAGCACACAGGGCATGGAAGGCTATGTCACGCGCTTTGCCAGTCTGCGCGAAGCCGAACCATGGATCGCGGCGGGCATTCCCGTGATCATGAGCTTTGGCTGGCAGCAAGGCACCCTAACGGGCGCTCCCGCGTCGTCGAGCAGTGGACATCTCGTGGTGCTGACGGGCTTCGACGCGAAAGGCAATCCGATCATCAACGATCCCTATGCTCCGCGTGACAGTGGCGTACGACGCACGTATCTGCGCCGCGAGTTCGAGCCGCTGTGGCTAGAACATTCAGGCGGCACCGCGTATCTGGTGTATCCACGCGGGTATCACGTCCCGCGCTAATGAACCACCATGGAAGAAAGCCTACCGTCGGACGCGGGCGCGGACGCTGAGGATGGCGCGGCGCAACGGCAGGGGAATCGCTGCCCAGCGTCGTCGCTTGTTGGCGTATTCGCGGATGCCTGCCTGATGCCTGGGTGTGGCGAAGATTGCAAGATGACTTTGCTCATTGGGAAGAAACGCCGTCGCGCCGAGCGCGGTGAGCTTGCGCCTGGTCCACAGCGACACATGATTCTCCAGCGGGTTGCGTTCGTCCTGCTGGGGAATCCAGAAGGCGGGCGTGCTGACGAGCACCACGTCCGCGACACGCCGTAGCTGCGCGATCAACGATTGCGCGGTTGGCTCGTCGAGATGCTCCAGCACATCGATCAGCAGGGCGCATTGGTATGCCTGGCCGGGCAACGTCGGCAAGATCACCTCGGCGCGATCGATGAACAGCGTGTTATAGACCTGTCGTTGTATGCTGCTGATGTAGGGCGCGTAGCCTTCGATACCGTCGATCGTCATGGCCTCACGGTCCATCGTCCCGGCGACACGATGGCGTAGCATGAAACCATATTGCCCATAGCCAACGCCAACGTCGAGGACGCGGCGAAAGTCAAAGAATGAAACGAAATTGACGATCTCATAGATCTGTGACGATTGGCTAGTACCCATGGACAGTCCCTTCGTTGCTCGACCGACGTGTGACTCCCGCAAACGTGAAACGATATGCAACACCATTGTAACGGTTGACAGCCACACGCGTGCTGCTACACTGGCGGCTGATGAATAGCCAACACCAGCACATCCGTATCGGCATCGTTACGGTTTCCTATAACACCAGCACCTTGCTCCGCCGCTCGCTCCAATCGAGCGTGTACGCGGAAGGCACCGCGCCGTTCGACCTGCGTGTGGTCGTCGTCGATAACGCTTCCAGCGACGATAGTACAACCATGGTCGCCGCCGAATTTCCGAACGTCACGCTGATCGCTAACACCACCAACCGGGGCTTTGCCGCCGCCACCAACCAGGGCATCGCAGCGGTCGTCGCCGATATCGATTATATCTTCCTGCTCAACCCAGACGCCTGGATCTGCAATGGGGCGTTGGAAGCCCTCGTCGCCTTCATGGAGCAGCATCCACGTGTCGGGGCGTGCAGCCCACGGCTGCGCTATCCCGACGCCCGCCCACAGGAAGGCGCCTGGCATTTCCCGACGCTCGCGATGGCCTGGTTCGATCTGTTCCCGCCACGCGGACCGCTGTACGGACGGTTATACGCCTCGCCGCTCAATGGGCGCTACCGCGAGGAGCGCGACGAGGAGCCATTCGCCATCGACCACCCACTCGGCGCGGCGATGCTCATGCGTGCAACGACTCTGGCAGAGGTTGGGATGCTCGACGAAGGCTATTGGATGTATGCCGAGGAAATCGACTGGTGTTATCGCTGCCGTGAAGCGGGTTGGGCGATCTGGCAGGTGCCAGCGGCACATGTAGTCCACGTCGGCGGTGCGTCGAGCAGCCAATTTCGTGGGCGCTCGTTCGTGGCGCTCCATCGCGCCCGTCTCCGCTACGTGCGTAAATGGTGGACGCCGCGCCGCCAACAGATCTACGGCTGGATCATCCGGCTTGGGCTGATCAAGGCGAGCCTGCTTGTCTGGACACGTTGGCTGCGCGGTAGCACGTCAGCCGAGGAATTACGCGCACAACTCGCGGCCTACAACGTCGTCACACACACTCTATCGACGCCTGACACCGTGTAGACAATCGCTCACCAGCACAGATAGCGCCACCTTCGTTGGTCGTTGGTCATTCGTCGGTTCAAGGAGGAATCAAAGATGAAGATCGCAGAGATGCACGTAACGCCCATCGCGTTCGGCGACCCGCCGCTCCGCAACGCCGCAGGACTCCATGCACCCTATGCCCTCCGCACCATCGTCGAACTCGTGACCGACGATGGGATCACTGGGCTTGGCGAGATAGCGGGCGGCGCGGCAATCACCACCGACCTCGAAGCGAGTCGCGATGTGATCGTGGGACGCGACCCGTTCGCGCTCGGACCAATGGCCCTCGCGCTCGCCGAGCACTTCGCCACTCCCAGGACACGCCCCGACAGCCGCAGGATCGCCCGCGTGTTCAGCCCGATCGAGGTGGCCTGCTTCGACATCATGGGCAAAGCCACCAATCGTGGCGTGGTCGACTTACTCGGCGGCGCGGTGCGCGAACGCGTGCCGTTCGCGGCATATCTGTTCTTCAAACACGAAGGTGCCGGTGGCGATCTCGGTTTCGGCTCGGACGATGCGGCGACAGGATGGGCCAGGGCACGACAGGCCGCCGCGCTCGATCCGGCGGGTGTCGTCGCCCAGGCCCAGCAGATGTGCCACGAGTACGGCTTTCGTTCGCTTAAGCTCAAGGCTGGCACGCTCGACCCGGAGATCGAAGTGGCGACAATCTTCGCGCTGCGTGAAGCGTTCGGTCCCGACACGCCGCTACGCATCGACCCCAACGCCGTGTGGTCGGTCCCGACGGCGATCCGCTACGGTCAACAGATGGCGGGCGTGTTGGAATACTATGAGGATCCGGTGCGCGGACAGGAAGCGATGGCACAGGTCGCCCGCGCCGTGCCGATGCCGCTAGCGACCAACATGTGTACGACCGCCTTCGAGGACTTGCCGGGCAGCGTGCGCCTTCAATCCGAGCAGGTGATCCTGATGGACCATCATGTATGGGGCGGCCTACGGGCGTCGATGGACCTGGCACGTATCGGTGCAACCTTTGGGCGCGACCTTTCGATGCACTCGAATAGTCATCTAGGCATCACCCTGGCGGCGATGACCCACCTTGCCGCCGCCATACCCAACCTGCGCTATTCCTGCGACACGCACTATCCCTGGCAAAGCGACGAGATCATCGAAGGTGGTCCGCTGCGCTTCGCGGATGGCGCGCTGGCAGTGCCGACCGGACCCGGCCTTGGCGTTACGCTCGACCGTGCGGCACTGGCACGACTTCACGAGCAGTATGTGCGCTGTGGCCTCACCGCCCGCGACGACGAGATCGAGATGCAGAAGGTCGAACCGGGCTGGAAGTTTGCGGCCTCGCGCTGGTAGCACAGGGACGCCGACGACGGCTCAAGCCGCGCCAGGGCTGGCTCCAAGAATGCCGCATGGTATAATTCGGGTGGTAATTGGAGGGCCAGGGATACCGCAAACGGCGATCGTTGGTCTTAACAACATGGCCTGTGTTTCGGTCGTTATCCTGAATTACAACACACGAGAACTCCTGCGGGACGCGATTCGCTCCGTCATCGCAGCCTCGACGCTTCAAGCAGTCGAGCTCTACGTGGTGGATAACGCCTCTCAAGACGGCAGCGCCGACATGGTTGCCGACGAATTCCCACAGGTTCACCTGATCCGAGCGCCGCATAACGGTGGCTTCGCCTATGGCAATAACCTGGCGTTAGCTCGTATCCTCCAGGCACCACCCGCCGACGACCACTACATCATGCTGCTCAACCCCGATGCGACAGTCGCGTCGGATGCGCTCGACCTGCTGGTCACGTATGCCGAACAGCATCCGCAGGTTGGAGCCGTTGGACCACGGGTTATGCTTCCCGATGGTTCGCTGGATGTGGCGTGCCGTCGCTCGTTTCCAACGCCCGAAGTATCGTTCTATCGCATGACCGGACTTGCGCGATTATTCCCACACTCCCGTCGCTTCGGTCGCTATAACCTGACCTACCTCGACGACGGCGAGGAAACACGAGGTCGATTCATTGGTCGGGGCGGCGATGCTGGTACGCGACCGCGTTGTGCGCGAGGTCGGGCTACTCGACGAAGCCTTCTTCATGTATGGCGAGGATCTTGACTGGTGCTTTCGCATCAAAAGCTACGGCTGGCGCATCGTGTATTATCCGGCAGCAATCGTGCATCATCATAAACGTGCCGCATCGACCAAGCGGGCGATTCCGTCGATCCGTGCCTTCTATGACGCCATGCGGGTGTTTCACCGCAAACATTATGCTCAACGTACGCTGAAGCCCTTGAATCTGGTCATCGAGGCAGGAATCAGCGCCAAAGAATCCTGGGCGCTCGCACGAAACGCCCTGCGGTCGCCAGAACGACGAAAGGTGAGCTAGCGCGTGCAGGAGGTAGTGAAGCAACCACACGAACCGGAACGAGTCTGGGGCATGCGTCCTCGTATGTTTCTGATCGTGGCCCTGATCCTGGGCGATGTGATTGGCATCAACGCCGGATTCATCGGCTCGTATGTGCTGGTCTACAACGCCGAGATCCAGAACACCTACCAGCAACCGTCGGTGCAAACGATGGCATCGTTTCTGGTGCTGCTGAACGTCGCGTGTGCCCTGATCTTCATCGCCTATCGCCTGTACAGCATCAAACGCGCTGGTTCGCGGGTGGACGAAGCCTATAAGGTCTTTGTGGCGACCGCCATCGCGACGCTCGTCGCTTCGGTGATCGGCACGGTCGTGCGACTACCATTCACGCCCAAGAACCTGGTGTACGGTTGGTTGCTATCGATGTTCGCAGTGATCGTCCTGCGTAACATCTGTCGCTCGCTGCTCTACCATGCCCGTACCCGCGGCTTCGACCGCGCCCGCGCCCTGATCGTTGGGTCTGGCGACATCGGTCGCAGCATCGCCAGCGTCGTCGGTCATGGCGCCACACCTTGGCTACGAAGTGCAGGGATTTCTGTCAGACGACGACACGGTTGGCTCGGACATCGACGGTATTCCGGTGCTGGGACATTTGCGCGACATCGGACGGGTGGTGCGCGTGTGCGACATCAACGAAGTGTTGATCGCGCTCTCCGGCGTACCGTCGCATCGCGTCCTTGAACTGGTGGCAGCCTGTGAAGATGCGCCAGTCGCGATCAAGATTTATCCCGACACCTTCCAAATCATCACCAACAATGAAGTCAGCCTGGGCGATCTCGAAGGATTGCCGCTGCTGAGCATCAAGAATTCACCACTGGACCAGCACTTCAACCGTATCCTCAAGCGTGGTCTAGACCTGATCGGCGCGGGAATAGGCCTGGTCGTCCTGTCGCCGTTCATGCTGATTATCGCGCTGCTGGTGCGCATGCAAGGCTCCGGCTCGGTGATCTTCGTGCAAGAGCGCGTTGGCCTCGACGGCAGGCCTTTCGCGATGTTCAAGTTTCGCTCGATGTACGCTACCTCAGAAACGTCCGGACCGGGATGGACCAGACCGGACGACGATCGTCGCACGGGATTGGGCAAGTTTATCCGCCGCTATGCCATCGACGAGTTGCCACAATTGATCAACGTCGTGCTGGGCGAGATGAGCCTGGTCGGACCACGCGCCGAACAACCATTCTTCGTCGAGCAGTTCACCAAACAGATTCCGCGCTATATGTTCCGCCACAAGGAAAAGGCTGGCTTGACAGGCTGGGCACAGGTCAACGGTCTGCGTGGCGATACATCGATCGAAGAACGCACGCGCTACGACCTGTATTATGTCGAGAACTGGTCGCTCCTGTTCGACCTTAAAATCATCGCTCGCACCATTCCAACGCTGTTCCGGCGTGACAGCAACGGCTATTAATCGCTTCCTATTGAGGTTTCATGGATAATTATATTGCGATCGGCGCGGCCGTCGTTCTGGTCCTGCGTTTTCTGCCGCTCGTCCTTGGGTTGCTTCATCCCGACCTCCGGCGCATCATCCAGCAGAGAATGATGCGCTTTCAAGCCCTGGTCGACGTTGGCGGCGGCACGCTGATGGTGATCCTGATTGGTCTGTTGTTGTTCCAGCAACGCTGGGTGTTGGCGATGATGCTGGGAGCGATCAGCATCCCCTCCTTGTACGGTATGATGAATGGGCTACGCATCCTGGCGCGAACGCCACGCTAGCGACTAACATACTATCCGTAGATGCACGACATGCGATGGTGTCCATCGCTGGTGGTCGTTCGTTGATTCTTACGTGGAGCAACCATGAACATAGAAAACCTCACCATCGCAACCGCACAGGCGCTGTTACGCAACCGTGAAGCGAGCGCGGTAGACCTTGCCGAAGCCACACTGGCACGCATCGACGCCTTTGATGGCACGCTTCAGGCTTTCTTGAGCGTCGATCGCTGAAGGAGCCTTGGAGCAGGCACGCGCCGCCGACGGACGCATCGCGGCAGGCAACGCGGCACCCCTGACCGGTATACCGATCGCGATCAAGGATGTGCTATGCGCCCGTGGCACGAAAACCACCTGCGGCGCTCGGATGCTGGAAGATTGGGTCTCGCCCTACGACGCGACGGCGGTAGAACGGCTCCGCAACGCCGGAGCGGTGCTTGTGGGCAAGACCAACATGGACGAGTTCGCGATGGGCTCGTCCACCGAAAACAGCGCCTTCTATCCAACCCGCAACCCATGGGACATCGAACGCGTCCCCGGCGGCTCGTCGGGTGGCTCGGCGGTGGCGGTCGCCGCTGGTGAGGCGCTGGGCGCGCTCGGCACCGACACAGGCGGCTCGATTCGGCAGCCAGCCGCGTTTTGCGGCGTCACCGGCACTCAAGCCAACCTACGGTCGCGTCTCGCGCTATGGTGCGGTGGCATTCGCCTCGTCGCTCGACCAGATCGGACCATTCGCACGTACCGCCCACGATTGCGCGATCCTGCTCGAAGCCATCGCCGGTGCCGACCTGAACGACGGCACCGCCGCGAACGTTCCCGTACCGAACTATGCGGCGCACTTGACGGCGACATTCGCGGGCTACGCATCGGCGTCCCCGCCGAATATTTCGTCGAAGGCATGGAGCCACGGGTCGCCGCCGCCGTCACACGCGCGATCGACACCCTGCGCGAGCCTGGGCGCGACGATCGTGGAAGTTTCGTTGCCGCATACCCGTTATGCGCTGCCGGTGTATTACATCGTCGCCCCCGCCGAAGCGAGCGCCAATCTGGCACGCTACAACGGCGTGCGCTACGGGTCTGCACGTCGATGGCGTGACGCTTGGAGGACGAAACCGAACTGACACGCGGTGCTGGCTTCGGTCCCGAAGTGCGCCGCCGCATCATGCTCGGCACCTATGCGCTATCGAGCGGCTATTACGACGCCTACTATCGACGGGCCCAGCAGGTTCGCACGCTGATTCGGCGCGACTTCCAGCAGGTCTGGGATCGGGTGGATGTGCTGGCTGCTGCGACCACGCCGAGTGTCGCATTCCCGCTCGGCGATAAGGTGTCCGACCCGATCGCAATGTACCTCAACGACGTGCTGACGCTGCCGGGAAGCCTTGCTGGAGTGCCGGGGCTTTCGTTGCCCTGTGATTTCTCGGATGGGCTGCCGATCGGACTGCAACTGTTGGGACGACCATTCGATGAGGCGACGATCTTGAAGGTCGGCGACGCGTACCAGCGTGAAACCGACTGGCATACACGTCAACCGGAACTGGTGGCGGCATCCTAGCAGAGCATCCGCACACTCGTTCAAAAAGTGGTTTCAGCGGTATACTACACGGGTAGAAACACAAGGATAAAGCGTGGCGTCTCAGGCACTCTATCGCAAATGGCGGTCCCAGACCTTCGGGGAACTCGTCGGACAAGAACATGTCGTCCAAACTCTGCGCAACGCGATCAGAGCAGGACGAGTTGGACATGCCTACCTGTTTACGGGTCCGCGTGGCGTCGGCAAGACCACCGTTGCGCGGTTGCTGGCCAAGGCGGTCAACTGTGAGGCCGAGGTCGACGCCAGACCATGCGATCAATGTGAGGCATGCCGTTCGATCGCCGAAGGTCGCGCCGTCGACGTGATCGAGATGGACGCGGCATCGCACACCGGCGTGGACGACGCCCGCGAGATCATCGAGCGCGTGCAGTTTCGCCCGACTTCACTCCGCACCAAAGTGTATGTGATCGACGAAACCCATATGCTTTCAACAGCGGCCTTCAACGCGCTGCTGAAAACACTCGAAGAACCGCCGCCCCACGTCTTGTTCATCCTGGCGACAACCGAGTTTCATAAGGTTCCGGCGACGATCGTTTCGCGCTGTCAGCGCTTTGTGTTCACACGTCATGGCGTGCGTGACATCGCCAACCATCTGCTACAGATCGCCGAAGCCGAGCAGGTGAGCCTCGAACCCGCCGCCGCCGAGATTATCGCACGTTCCGCCACAGGCGCGATGCGCGATGCGCTCAGCGTCCTCGACCAACTGATGGCCGCCACTGATAACGCGGTTACGGTCCTCGATGTGCAGGTGTTGTTGGGCGCTGCCGACAGCGGTGATGTATTGCGGTTAGTGACGGCATTGGCGGACGAGGACCTCGCTGTAGCATTACGGGTTATCACCGAGATCGCCGACGGCGGCGCTGACATGCGCCAGTTTGCCCGCGATCTGGTGGATCGTGTGCGCGGGATCATGTTGCTTGCGGCGTCCGGCGATGCTTCGACACTTGATCTGCCGAGCGAAACACTGGATGAGATGCAAAGCGTCGCCAGCCGCATCGACCTCCAACAACTGCTCAGGTGGCTTAAGCTCTTTTCCAATCTCGACCACCAACTCAAGAATAGTCCCTATGGTCAGCTTCCACTCGAACTGGCGGTAGTGGAACTCCTCGCCGTGCCGCAAGCCGCCCCAAGCACAGGTATGCCGTCGGCTACCAGCGTCCGCACCGCGCCACGTCAGCAGGCCGCAGCGCTTCCACGCACACCGGCCCGGCCCGTCGCGCCTGTGGAACCAGCACCGCGCAAGGTGGAGCCAGTACAGGCAGAACCAGCACTGCACAAGGTGGAGCTATCACAGGCAGAACCCGCGCCACGCACCAAGTCACCTTCAGAAACGACACCTGAAACAGCCGAGCCACAAACAACGCCAGCGCAAGACGCCGTGCAGACGACTCCGATCACATCCGAGAGCTCATCCGAAACACCCACAGAAGCAAAGGGTCCGGTGAGCATCATCGAGGTCGAGGACAACGCTGCTTTCCCGCTGGCTGATGTGGAGGCGATCTGGCCTCAGTTCGTGGAAGATGTTCGTGCCGAGGATCGTATGATTTATGCCCAACTTGAAGGCGTCATGCCGATCAACATCGAGGAGCAAACGATCGTCTTGTTGGCACGGCGCGGCAAGTGGCAGAAAAGTATGCTAGAAAAGGAACGCACCTTGCGTGTCCTCGAACGCATGCTAAGTAAGGTGCTCCAGACGACCGCACGTATCCGCGTGACCATGGACGAGCAAGAAGAAATGCCTGATATGCGGAAGCAGATTCAGCGCATGCGTAACGATCCACTTGTACGCAAGGCGATCAATATTTTTGAAGCCGAGATCATCGGCATCGACACACCCTAACACCATACGCATCAGCGGTATCTGAACGGAGCCGCACAGAAAAGGAGTTCTTGGATGGACCGCAAAATGATGGGACAACTGCAACAGATGCAGAAAAAACTTATGAAGGCTCAGGAAGAACTGGGCGAACTGACCGTCGAAGGCACGGCAGGCGGCGGTGCTGTGCGCGTAACCATGAATGGTCATCGCGAATTGCGCGGTATCTATATCTCGCCCGAAGCCGTCGACCCCGATGATGTCGAAACACTGCAAGATGTTGTGACCGCCGCGTTCAACGACGCCTCCAAGAAAGCCCAGGACCTATCAGAATCCAAGATGGGCGGCCTCACCGGTGGTATGAACATCCCTGGCTTATTCTAGCCGTCACACACCATTCCGAGGAGGACGCAGGGTGCCTGACACCTTGCGTCCTCCTCGGTTCGTATAGGAAAGGAGAACGGAGATGTCGAATGGCATGGACCATTTAACCGTCGAGCCGATCGCACGATTGATCGAGGAGCTCAATAAACTACCGGGCATCGGCCCTAAGACCGCCTCACGCCTGACCTTTTTCCTGTTACGCTCCAATCAGGAGTATGCCCAGGCACTCGCCGAAGCGATCGTCGCCGTCAAGGAACAAACGATGTTTTGTAGCCGCTGCTACAACATCGGCACCGAGGAACTGTGCGCGATCTGCTCGAATCCAAACCGCGACGGTTCGCTGATTTGTGTGGTGGAAGAACCACTGGACGTGCTGGCGATTGAGCGCACCAGAGAATACCGTGGGTTGTACCATGTCCTGCACGGCGCGATCTCGCCGGTTGATGGAATAAATCCCGAGGACCTCAAGATTCGCGAACTTATCGCACGCGTCAAGATCGAGCCGATCAACGAAGTAATTGTCGCGACGAATGCGACATTTGAAGGCGACGCTACTCAGCAGTACATCGCCCATGACATCATACCGCTCGGTATCAAAGTCACACGGCTGGCGCGTGGTCTGCCGGTTGGCAGCGACCTCGAATATGCTGACGAAATCACGCTCGGTCGTGCACTCGAAAATCGTCGTGAAGTGTAACGCATAGGAGCCGTCACCCGTACCATACTATGTATCCTTATTGCTAAGGACCGTTGGGCTATCCTCAGAGATCTTCTGACTGCTATACTGATTTTCGTTACAAATCATTTACATCTTGCTCGTGTATGGGTTTCTGGAAGCACCACGCACAACGAATGTAAAGCAGCAAACGATCATTCAGTATTAGCCCACCGGAGTCATCATGGTAGCCATGACCAACCCATCATCCATCGCAGCCAGGTCGTCCGATGTCGCGCTTGTGCAACAAACCTATCATGAGATCGAACAGGAGCTTGGTTTCGGCATCGTCCCGAACATTTTTCGCTCCATGTGCGAACACCCAGCATTACTCGCGGCGAACTGGCAGAAGTTCAAAGCGACGATCCTGGGTGGACAGCTTCCACGTTCGGTCAAGGAAATGCTCGGTGTCACTGTATCGCATATCAATGGTAGCGAGTATGCCAAGGCCGTCCATCTGCATAGCCTGTCGGTTCAGGGCGTCCACGATCTATGGCTACAGCAATTGATCGCCGATGAGCTAGAAGAAGATACCCTTCCGGAAGCAATCCAGGCCATGGTCGTGTTCGCTCGCAAGGCGGCAACTCGTGCTTCGGCATTGGGCAGCGCGGACACCAATGCGCTACGCGACGCAGGCTTAACCGACTCAGAGATTTTCGAGGTCATCGCCACGGTAGACCTCTTTCAGAGTGTAAATACCTACACCGATTTGATGGGCGTTGAAATCGACACTATTTAATCGACATTGCCCCTGTTCGTAGCTAGAGAAAACAATGGCCACTACTGCCCTGACACCTGTCTCGCCATCCACCACGGAAAGCCGCTCTGCAGTACGTGCCTCGGGGACTGGTCCAGCGATTCAGATCACCACGCTCGCTGAGATAGGCGTTAAGATCACGGCCGCCCGCACGATCAACGAGATCATGCAGGTGCTTGGAAGCAATGCACGCTGGATTTTGACCATGCAGCGTTGCTCGTTGGCGTTGCGGGTCCAGCACACCAACGACCTGCGTATGTATATCCACGAACGCGGCTCGTTAACCATCGTCCAGCGCCCCGTTGATCTGTCCAAAGCGGGCCTCGTCGACCATGCGTTGGGACAGAACGTCCCAGTGAGGCTGACACGCAGCAACGAGCACTGGCGGCTTTCTGCGATTGATACAGAATTGCTTGTCGACAACGCGCAAAGTGTGCTGATGTTGCCGATGGTTGCTGACGGCGAGGTCTACGGTGCGCTAGCGTTCAGCAGCACACGGCCTGATGCGTATCCTATGGAAACGATTGGTCTGGGTCGCCTGATTGCGCTGCAAATATCAAGCGCGGTTCGCAACGCGTTATTGTTAGAGGACCTGGATGACCGCGAAAGTGTTATCCTGAGCCTCGCTCTGGCGATTGAAGCCAAAGACCCATACACCGAAGGCCACTGCCAGCGCCTCGCAGAGTATGCAGCACGGTTAGGGCTTCTGCTCGGGTTCGATGCTGCGCACCTGGCAGAGCTACGCATGGCGGCGATTTTACACGACGTTGGCAAGATCGCAATCCCCGAAGCAATCCTGGGAAAGCCAGGTCCGCTCACGACCGAGGAATACCTGACGCTCCAACAACATCCCGTCGTCGGCGAATCAATCTGCTATCCGTTGCGCTCGGCACGGGCGTTGTTACCCATCATTCGCCACCATCACGAACGCTGGGACGGCAATGGCTATCCTGATGGCTTAGCTGGGTTCGCTATTCCGCGTGATGCTCGTATCATCGCGATCGTCGACGCCTTCGACGCGATGACCTCGGACCGCCCGTATCGTTCCGGTATGGCCGTCGCCAAAGCGTTGAGCATCCTTCGCAGGAACGACGGTCCACAGTGGGACCCCGAACTGCTCGATACGTTTATTGCCATGATCGAGGCCGACCAGGCAAACCTGTAGCATGACAAACGGCACAGGATCGCTCCCGTGCCGTTTGTCATGCTACAGGTTTGCCCGCGTTGTATGCTAGGCTTCCAGCGTACTGGTGTCACCCTCCGGCAGTCCGAGTGCCCGCGACTTGAGGACGCGACGCATGATCTTGCCAGAGCGGGTCTTGGGAAGATTCGGTACGAAATTGACCGCTTCCGGTCGTGCGATCGGTCCCATCTCCTTGCCGACATGCATACGCAATTCCTGTTCAAGTTCAGGCGATGCTTCGAACCCTTGCCGCAGAATCACAAAGGTATGAATGGCGTTGCCCTTGACCTCATGGGGCAGGCCGATGGCGGCGGCTTCGGCGACAGCGGGATGCGATACTAGCGCCGATTCGACTTCGGCTGTGCCAAGCCGATAGCCCGACACTTTCAACACATCGTCGATACGCCCGATCACCCAGAAGTAGCCATCTTCATCTTTACGGGCTGCATCACCGGCAGTATAGAAGCCGGGCAACCGCGACCAGTATGCGCTCGACATAGCGGTCTGGGTCGCCGTAAATCGTGCGAAGCATCGAAGGCCACGGTCGCTTGATCACCAATAGACCATCGTCCTCGCCGCTGGCAGGCTCGCCTTCCTCGGTCAGCACGTCGGCCTCGATGCCCAGGAAAGGCTTGGTCCCCGAACCGGGCTTGAGCGGCGTCGTCGGGTTGGGCGTGATCATAAACGCGCCAGTTTCGGTCTGCCACCAGGTATCCATGATCGGGCAACGGTTCTGCTCCGATCACGCGATGGTACCAGCGCCACGCTTCGGGATTGATCGGTTCGCCGACCGAGCCTAGCAGACGCAGCTTGCTCAGATCGTACTTCTGAGGCCATTCCTCGCCGAAGCGCATCAGTCCACGGATCGCAGTCGGTGCGGTATACAGGATCGTCACACCGTACTTTTCGGCGACGTTCCACCAGCGACCAGGATCAGGATACGAAGGCGCGCCTTCATAGATCACCTGGGTCGCGCCCAGGATCAAGGGACCATAGACGATGTACGAGTGACCTGTAACCCAACCCGGATCAGCGGCACACCACTACACATCGTCGGGCTTGATATCGAACACGAACGAAAGCGTCGTGGCGACCTGCACCTGATAGCCACCGCAGGTATGCACCAACCCCTTGGGCGCTCCGGTCGTGCCCGACGTATAGAGCATATACAGCGGGTCCTCGGCGTCCATCTGCTCGGTCGGACACGGCTCGTCCATAGCGGGGTCTGCCGCCAGTTCGTGCCACCACACATCGCGTCCGGGTTTCATCGTGATCTCGTGGCCGGTGCGCTTGAGCACGATCACCGTTTCCGACCACATCGGACGGCTCGATCCACGGCTTCGTCGGTGATCTTCTTAAGTTCGACGATCTTGTTGTTCATCCAGCCGCCGTCGCCGGTGATGAGCACCTTGGACTGCGCATCCACGATACGCGAATGGAGCGCGTCGGTCGAAAAGCCACCGTACACGACGGAGTGCATCGCGCCGATCTTCACGACGCCCAGCATCGCGATCAGTAGTTCCGGCACACGCGAAAGATAGATCGTCACACGGTCGCCATTCTGCACACCCTGGCTCTTAAGAATGTTCGCGAAGCGATTGACTTCGGCTCCGAGCTCAGCATACGTGATAGGTCTTGGTCTCGCCCTGCTCCGATTCCCAGATGATCGCGACCTTATCGCGGTTCGGCACCATTCACATGGCGATCGATGGCGTTATGAACGATGTTGATCTTGCCGCTCGACGAACCATTTGTAGAATGGAGCGTTCGGATTCGTCCAATACGGTCTCGAATGGCTGGTACCAGTCGAGAAAGCGGGTTGCCATCTCGCTCCAGAATTGCTGAGGCTCCTTGATCGTCCAGGCATACAACTCATCGACGTTCGCGAATCCTTTCTCGCGAGCGTACGTCATGATGTTGGAGTTCTCCGCCAGTTCCTGGGGTGGATTATAGAATCCCTGGCGCTCGCCTTCATTGGCGGAAGGCCGGGACGTGTTCACGGATTGATTGCCGTCTGACATCGAGCGCACCTCTTTATTCGGCTACGGCGACGAATACCACTAGCTGAGCACGGACCACCGACCATCGACCACAACGTTATGATTGCTCATGCACACACATCACAACCATACGTCATGCATGTACGTGGCTTCCATTTTCCGGTGGTCGATGGTCGGTGGCCCGTGGTTCATTATTGTCCCATGCTCCGCTTGAGAGCTTCCATTTCAGCGTCCAGTTCCTGATTGGCTTCGAGGTCCTCGAATTTCGATTCGAGTGTTCCACGATTGAGTTGTGCAAGCGCGTCGGCACGAGCCAGTCGGTCGTCGACACGCTCCTCGAGTTCACCAAGCTTATCCATGGCGTTCATGTCGCCCAAACCACGCACGGTGCGCTGGATGGCTTCCTGCGTTTGAGCGCGGTTCTGCTTGGCGATGAGCAGTTCGCGCTTGGCGCGGGCTTCGGAGATACGTTGTTCCAGTTTGACCAACGCATCCTGTAACTCCTCGACTTGTTGATCCTGCGACTCGTACTGCTGTTTGTAGCTATCAGCGAGTTTTTGCGCCTGAATCTTGCGGCTCAGCGCCTGACGCGCCAGATCCTCATCACCAGCATTGAGCGCGGCCCCAGCCTTGCGCTGCCATTGCTCGGCCTGGGACTGGTGCTCGACCATTTTGGTATGGAGTTTTGTTTCGTCAGCCATCGCCGATGCGACACTCACCTTCGCCTCGCTCAAGTTGGTATTGAGTTGGCGCAGATATTCGTTCACCATCTTTTCAGGGTCTTCGGCGCGGTCGAGCATTGAGTTCAGATTCGCGCTGACTAAATCACGGATACGATTAAGCATCAGGTATTTCCTCCTTAACGTCCGTTCGTCGACGATACATACTATAACGCCACGATTACACGCACATGGTATGCCTTCGTTGTTCCGGCGTCAAACCTTAAAGCGGGCGCTTGGTGGGCATACCGGGCGGGCGGGGGAAGCCACGGGGCGTCGGTCCAGTCTTTTCCATAACGACAAGGGTGCGCGGCTCGACGCCAGGCAGGGTGACGGGCATCACTGCGACAAGCTTCGCGCCCAGGTGTCCCATCGCGCCGCGGGCACTCGCGGCCTCCGCTGCGCCGTCAGCACCCTTCGGAGCGACGAAGCGTCCACCGATCCGCAGTAGCGGCAAGCAATATTCGCTGAGCACTGGCAGCGCCGCGACCGCCCGTGCCACCACGGCATCGTAGCGTCCTCGGTGCGCTGGATCGTGTCCGTGTTCTTCGGCCCGCATCGTGATGATCTCGACATGTTCCAGGCTAAGATTCCGCCGCACATGGTCGAGGAACAGGGTCTTTTTGCCGATACTATCGCTTAGGGTCAGGTGCAGGTCAGGCCACACAATCTTTAGCGGCAACCCGGGAAAGCCAGCGCCAGTTCCGATATCGGCGAGTGTACGCGGAGGTGTCTTGAACGCCTGCGCGCATGCCAGCGAATCCAGGAAGTGCCGCACGACGATATCACGCGGCGCGGTAATGCGCGTCAGATTGACGTGCGAGTTCCATTCAAGCAGATCGAGCGCGTATTGCAAGAATTGCTCCTGCTGCGGCTCGTCAATGGTGATGCCCCATTGTGCTGCGGTCGGCACCAGCAGCGTGCGGATTTCCCGCTCGATGTCACGTTCGGTAGAGGTCATAGTCCTCGATATAGGCGATTACCGCGTCGGGTAGTTGGTAGCGCACAGGCGAACCGGCGGCGAGCCGTTCGCGCAGAGCGGTGGCTGAAAGCTCCATCGCGGGACCAGCGACTTCGATCAGTCGTCCCCGTGCGGTTGGTAGGAGGGCGTACACGGCGTCGAAATCAAGCACATAGCCCGGTCGTCGCACAATAGCGAAACGACACAACGCCAGCAAGTCCTCGATAGCGCGCCAGCGGTGCAGGTCACGAAGCACGTCCGCTCCGGCGATGAAGATCAGTTCATCGTCGGGATGCTGTTCTTGAAGCATTCGCACGGTATCGTACGTGTACGATGTACCGCCACGGGCGATCTCGATATCGCTGACCATAAACTGGGAATTATCATCCGTCGCCAGCCGCACCATCGCGAGGCGATGCTCGGCGTCGGTGGTGTGAACACCGAGCTTAAATGGTTGTTGTGCCGCGGGTACGAAAAATACCCGCGACACCTGCAATTGCCAGCATACATCCTGAGCGGCCGCCAGATGACCGTAATGAATCGGGTCGAACGTGCCGCCCATGATCGCGATTCGTGTACTCACAGCAGGATTATAACAGCCGATCGGAGCCTCATCATCGCTCAGCGGCTTCGGCGCCCAGGCGCCCCAACAGCACGTCGTAAGGTGCGGCAAATTCGGGATGCGACTCGAACCGCGCTCGCTCGAACCACTGTACGATATACACCTGTCCATCAGTCCCGACTTCTTCGTGCGGTTCGCTGAGCGGCAAGCCCCACAACGCGAGGCTTTCGGCATAGGACGTACCCGCCGTGCTATCGAATTCGAGGCCGTGGGTGTTCCAGTAGTCCAGGAAGCGCCCGCACAGACTGTGTCCGGTCGCGGCGAAGTAGCGACAGCCTTCGGGCGCGGTGGCGACCGTCGGGAAGTCCCGCCAATCGACGCCGCGTGCCGTCAACACATCGGCACCCACATGCCCCAACAATACGTCGTAGGGCGCAGCGTTCTCGGCGTGAAGCTCGAACCGGGCGCGTTCCAGGACCTGGCTTTGTGGCTGCGCGGTAGTCGCGGCTTCGAGCGGATAGCCAAAAACGGGAAGACCGCCATTCGCATCCCAGAAGGCTAGAAAACGTCCGCTCAGCGATTGCCCCGTTTGTGCGAACGTGCGCGTCGCACCCGTCGGCGCTTCGGGGGCTGGCTCCGGTATCAGCGCACCATCTCCACCCGCTGCCGAGAGCGCATGATGTCCCCAACTGTTGATCGCCTCGACGCGCACGTGGTACGTGCCAGCCTGAGCGTACTGGTGAATCACCTCTGGCTCGTAGCTTTCGACAACAGGCGTACCATCACCGAAGTCCCAGCGATAGCGTATCCAGCGGGCGGGTGTATTGGTTGTCGCCGTCGCCGTGTACCGAGCCAGTATCGTTGGATCATCAATCGTCATGGGACCGCTCAGGTTCACTTGCGGTCTGTCGACATGCCAATATAGCAGCGATTGCAGTAGCGCTTCGCGTGTTGTGGTACCTGTATCATTGCGGACTCCTTCAAGGCCGAATGCGAGGAAGGTCGAGCGATACGGGAACGCCAGCGTGCCATTCTCCAGCGTCGGCTCGGCGGAACGCGTCAGTCCGATGATACCGCCAGCTTGGGCACCGGTGCTAGCCGCCCGCAGGATTGGCTTCGTCACGCGATCCACCAGCCGTGGATCGGTGTCCATCAGGCCGATCTCATCGACTGTGGTCTGGTTGCCCGCGCTGGTGCTTGCGCCGTAGGGTTGCAGGTTCGGCGTCGCGAGATCAAGGACAATATTTTCGAGCCACGGCTGCGCTGCCGTACCAACTGCCGTGCGTTCGAGTGTCGTCGTACGGGTGTACACATCGTCCTGCACGAATCGCGCACCCAGATAGCTGTGATACAGATCCGAACGCTGGTAGCTCGGATCGGGTGCCGCGTTGATGTCGGATGCCCAGGTCAGATCCTGTCCGGTGGCAATCAAGTTGCCGCCCGCCTGGAGATACGCGATCATCTGATCTTGATCGGTGGGCGTCAGCGGCGTCGGCACCGCGAACGACCCGCTTGGATAGGCGTTATCGCCGGTGAACCAGAGAACGATACTATGCTGCTGCATTTCTTCGAGCAGTGGCAGCGTCCGCGTTTCTCCTGCCAGCGCATCCAGGTCGCGATACGTGTACGATACGCCGAGGTTGTCCAGCAAACCGGCATAGTACGCCGCATAATCGCGCAGTTCCAGGCTGGTGCTGCCGTCGTTATCCAACAGCAACACTGTTGGACCACGCACGGCTGGCATGGCGATCGCGAGCAGCGGCAGATGCGATGGGTGTGGCCCGTCGAACGCGATCGTTCCGGCATAGTTGCCAGCAGCAGCGGCGATAGGTAGTTCTAAAGCGATTGTGACCATCGCCGACGCCCCTACGCCAAGTGTGAGCGTCGGTGGCGTAACGACGACGCGAACGTCGCTCGGTCCCCTCACGTTGGGAGCGAGCGTGTAGGTTTGGGATTGCCCACTCACATTGCGGACCCGTGTCGCCAGCGAGACTGTTGTCGGGCGTTCCAGGCTTGGCACCAACCGACCAAACGAAAGGTTCGGGCGGTCAAATAGCAATCCAGGAGCGATGGCTCGGGCGAGATCGATGCGCCCCGCACCCTGTTCGAGGATATCGGCTGGTTGTTCACGGTCTTCGTCCAGTGTCACGCTCATCGTGGCAGTCGACATCAAGGCTGACTTGATATCGAGCGGCGACCAATCGGGGTGCGCTTGCATGAGCAACGCCGCGCCACCAGCGACGTGCGGCGCAGCCATACTGGTACCCGACACCTGCCCGAAGCCAAGGTGCGGAGCCAGATCCTCACCTGTTGCGAAGCCGGACGACAGGATGTTGACGCCCGGGGCGACGACATCCGGCTTGAGCGAACCCTGGAAGGTCGGACCACGCGAGCTAAACGAAGCCAGTACATCCGGCGCGGTGTCGATCACGCGACCTCGCGGATCAAGTTGCACCTGTGCCGCTTCACCTGTACCCGCCCACCATGCGGTCATGGCGATGCCAAGCGACCGCTGCACGAACACCGCCGGAATCGTAATGCGGTCGGAGGTCGCATCCGGAGCCATTACGACCAGCGATTCGCCACCCGCCGCAGAGTTATAGACCATTGCAGCCACCGCTCCCGCCGCCTGGGCATTCAACACCTTGACGGTAAAGGGGCAGGTGCCGCGCTCGATCAGAGCGATCGTGCCTGCCAGCGAGCCAGGAGGCAGCGCATCACAGGCCAGATTTGAATTCGTGACCGACGCGACCGGACGGTACGGTGCTGGTCCAAAGATTGTGTCGGTAATCGGTGCGCCAAACGCCGCCGCTGTGTACCGCCGCCCGCGCAAATCGTCGGGCACTCCTTCCGGCGCGACGACATCGACGAAACTCGCTACGATAGTCTGGGGCGAGGTACTCGCACCGACGGATATCAGCTTGTCGCTGAAAGCGGGCGAACCTGCGGTGCCTGGATTGGGTCCATCGTTGCCCGCCGAAAAGACCACCGTCACGCCAGCATCGACAGCGGCGTTGGCGGCCTGGGCTAATGGGTCGGCGGCAGGATCGGCATCGGCGAGGCCGCCCCAACTGTTGTTGATAACATCGGCGCCGTCGCGGACGGCATCTTCCAGCGCCGCCAGAATCTCGATAGTGCCGCCGCTGCCGGAAAAGATCGACTCGTTAGCATAAAAGATCTTATAGCTGAGCAGATAGGCGCGTGGTGCCACGCCTGACAGTGGCACCACGAGGCCAGCGACCGTGGCTTGCGTCGTGTTGACGCCCGCCGCGATACCGCCGACGTGCGTGCCGTGGCTCGAATCGTCGGGACCAGGCCAGGGTGTTTCCGACCCTTCAAGCGGTGGCAGGTCGGGGCGAAAATACGAACGCGCCGCAATCACTTTTGGCGTTGTATACGCCACGTCTCCACGAGGAAACCCAGCCGGATAGCTGAATCCAGCAGGGTTGAAGAAGGCATTGTCTGCCCGCACGCCGGAGTCGATGATCGCGATCTTGATACCGGCACCCGCGTTGCCGACGCCGCCAATCGCTACGTTATTCCAAACAGCAGGCGCGCCGATCTGCCCGACACTGGAAAACAGGTTGGGGCTATAGTACTGCTCAGGGTAGACAGCAGCGACGTTGGGCATGGCGCGGATACGTGCCAATGCTGTGCTGTTGGCGTTGGGCAACATGACACCCATGCCATTGAACAACGTATCATAACGCTGGTGAAGCTGTGCGCCGGGGAAGGCTTGTTGTAACGCTCCAAAGGCTGTCTGCTGCTCGGCTTGAAGCTGACGGCGGTAGCTCAACGCGGCAGGTGCATCGACCTGCAGTTTGCTCGTCGGCGCCGAACGCAACGAACGCAGACTGGCGTCGGCGGCACGTACGAGTGATGGGGTTCGAAGCTGAACGATCCACCGCTGCGGTACGCTGCGGGTCGCCGGACGGTCAGTGGCCCAGGACGGTCCCGCATGCGTAGCGGGTTGCAGCAACGGGCCGGGGTTAGCATAGGCCGGAGGCAGGATCGGCAACAACAGCAGCAATACCATCACGACGACCGCAAAACATGCTCGCATGGTTAGACCTTCCTTTCAGGAAACCAGCAGGCGCCTCGTATCTCGACCACTCGTGGTCGAGCGAGATATTGAACACAGATTCGGAGTAGAGGCGTAAAGCGATGGTACAGGACCGCCGCCATACGTGCAACCGGCATAAAAAACACCGAGGTACATAATGTACCTCGGTGTTGATTCGCGCATCACACGTATCAGCGACGGCGGCGGTTCTCCATCTCGATTTTTAGCCCTTCCTGGAACAAGTCCCAGACCAGCCACCCGATCGAATGACGGTCACCATCGGTTAAATCCCCGACGTATGGGGCCACGAGTTCCACCACGTCCTGCCGCGACAGTCCGTATACTTTGCGTTCCATCTTCGAGTACAAATCCGATGCTAGCAGATCGGCAAGTTCACGAAGATCCAGTTCAGGTAGGCCATCCCCGGTTGAATAATAATGACCATGCACCGCCTAGAATCCGCGCCGTTCCTCGGCGTATTGCTGTGCGGGTCGTGCTGGCATCGTCTGTGATCCGGTCTGTGCCGTCAGCCGAGCACTGTCACTGGTTCGCTGTGCGTTGCTATTGGGCAACAGAGATGTGTCCGTCAAGGCTTCACTAATGAAGTCAAGATAGCCTTTGATCTGGTCGTTGTCTTCCAGCGAACTAAATGGTACGGTCGCGCCCGACACACTTTTGACGCTCGAAGCGATTTCTTTCATCGTGCCATCGATACCACGCACAAGGCCGCGCATGACCGAGGCTAGTTCCTCGCGTTCCTGCACGGTGAGGTTAGCGAAACCGATAAGGGCCTTCTCTTGGGCGCGCAACAGGGTGTTACGAAGGATCGCTATATCGGCCTGGGTTTGCAGTTCGTAGCGCTTGACTAGATGCGCCTGACGCACCTGCTCGACCAGTTCATCGGACGTGACAGGCGTCCAAAGCAGCGCGGGGATGATCACGAAGCCGATGATTCCTACCAGCACCTGCGGCAACACGTAGCCGCTTTCTGCGACAACAGGCTGCGCCGACCACCAGGCATACTGAATATCAAAGGAATAATAGAGCAAAAAGAGCGCGGCAGCAGTGATAACAGTATAGCCCGACGTGCGTGCATTGATCTTCTGTAGCAACATTCCGGCGGGCGACCACGGAATCAGGAATGAAACAAGCGACGGTGGTGCCAGCACCAGAATCGCAGTGAACGCCATGGCAATAAGGGTATTAGAAGTGAGTTGGCTTTGGACCCCCCACCAATAGGCAGCAGAACCGATCATCGCGACAACCGCAAGGATTGCTAGTCCTGTTTTTGCCGTGAACTGCCAACCACCACGGCGGCGTTGTCCACCCCGCACCATATCCAAGTAGCGACTGCTCATCCGTTACCTTCCTTTTGCCGATCTATCTGCACGTTATCGCCTGATAACAAATATACGGAACATACACAAAAATATAAAACACAGACGTAGCTTAGCTACCTCTGTGTTATGTCACCTGTTTGATAAACGAAAACTTCAGCCCATTCACCTTTGCCAGCGTTCTGCATACGTTGCAGAATTGGTTCCGGCACGATGATGCCATAGGCCTGGTTAACATGATAGGGGATTTCTAGCGCCCCGATCCACTGTCCTTTGATACGAAAGTTCGCCTGAGCCGAAAACTCACCGCGTAATTCGCCGATGGGTACCAGTTGACCAAATAATGGATCAAACCACCAGACGATTTCGCTACCCGAACTAACATAGGGCCGGGCAGCCTCGAATGGGGTACGATCGACTTGCATATCGCGCCAGCGCTGTTCCATATCAGCGGCAGAAGGCAGTTGGACGTTCGCGAGTGCCGGATTGATCGTCGGCTCTGCGGCTGGTGCTGGCGGCTGCTCGACGGGCGCTGCTTCGTTCGGCACGGCCTCGACTGGCGGTGGAACGACCTCGCCTGCGACCGTCGCTACCGGATCGATGACGACACCAGTATCCGGCTGCGTTTGCTCACCCTTTGGCTCAACGCTCGATTCCAGCGTCGGCGACGGTAACGCAGCACTATTTGGTGCAGTCGCGTCGGTGCGGAGGACTCCCCCACAGCCGGTTAGACTCACACTAACGACTATCATTGTGGCAGCGACGAAACGTTTGCTATGCACCGGACTTTTAGTTTCCTCAATCCTCATCATGTATTGTACATGTGAGCAGCGTAGACAAGATATGCAAGAAGTCCCGAGCAGGGACCGTACCTACTACACAGTGTACTATGGACTCCACGCTATAGTACCATGGAACAGATAAACACGAATAGTCCCATCTTTCGGGACTAGAGCGACTCTTGGTTCGATGGTAGCATATAGTATACCACGCCGAGCGTGCAATTATAGAACATTTATGCTACGATATTTCGCCATATGAATATGCACGCAGTGGACTCAGCACCCCTGATTGTCCAGAACGATTTCACGATTCTTCTCGATACCCATACACGCGATGCTGAGATCGTGCGTACGCTGATTGGTCAGTTCTCCGACCTGCTACGATCGCCCGATCACGTCCACTTTTATCAGATATCTCCATTGTCGTTGTGGAATGCCGCCGCCGCTGGCGTGTCACTCGACGCGATCATGGATACCCTCAGTCGCTACAGCCGCACCAACCTACCCCCCACTGTCGTCGCCGGAATCGCCGACTACATCGGACGCTATGGTGTATTGCAACTGGTCAGCGACGACGACCGCCTGGTGCTACGCAGCCGCGATGAGGCGCTGCTGGGCTGGATCGTGGGACAACCACGCATCAAACCGTTCGTTGGTGCGCACGACGCTGAAGGGAATGTCGAGATCGACCCGGCGGCGCGTGGCGACCTCAAGCAAGCACTGGTAGAGTTGGGGTATCCTCCCCACGACATCGCCGGATACGCGGCTGGCTCGCCGCTCGATCTCGAACTACGGACGCAGACCGCACACGGCAAACCCTTCGGCCTCCGCGCCTATCAGATCGAAGCGATCGACGCCTTCTACCAACGTGGTGCAGCGCAGGGTGGTTCGGGCGTGATCGTGCTTCCCTGCGGCGCAGGCAAGACGATCGTCGGGATCGGCGTGATCAGCACAACCCGTACACACACCCTGATCTTGTGCGCAAACACGGTATCGTTGCGCCAATGGATCGCAGAACTCGTCGACAAGACGACGATCCAACGCGATGATATCGGTGAGTATTCGGCGGACCGCAAGGAAATTCGCCCGGTCACGCTGGCGACGTATCAGATGCTGACATATCGCCCATTCACGGTTGATCAGGCGACTGGCGAGGTAGGCGCCTTCCCTCACCTTAGTCTGCTCAAGCAAGCTAACTGGGGCTTGTTGATTTACGACGAAGTTCACCTGCTACCAGCGCCCGTGTTTCGCGCCACCGCCGACCTACAGGCACGTCGCAGGCTTGGCCTCACTGCGACCCTGGTGCGGGAAGATGGGCGCGAACGCGATGTCTTTTCCCTGATCGGTCCCAAGAAATATGATCTGCCATGGCGCACGCTTGAAGCCGAAGGATTCATTGCCGAAGCCCGCTGCACAGAAGTACGGGTGGACATGGACGCCGACCGACGCATGCGGGCGGCGCTCAGCGAAACGCGACAGGAAGCCTATCGCATCGCTGCCGAGAATCCATATAAGATCGATGTAGTCCTTGCGTTGATCGAATATCATCGCCTCGATCATGTGCTGGTCATCGGACAATACATCGACCAACTCGAAGCTCTCGCCAAACGGCTCGACGCGCCTATGTTGACCGGCAAGACGCCGAACCAGGAACGCGAACGGTGGTTCGCGGCGTTTCGGCGCGGCGATGAACGTGTGCTGATTGTATCGAAGATTGCCAACTTCGCGATCGATCTGCCCGACGCCGACGTAGCGATTCAGATTTCCGGCACCTTTGGCTCACGCCAGGAGGAAGCCCAGCGCCTGGGACGTATCCTACGCCCCAAAAGCGACGGTCGTAGCGCTCGCTTCTATACGCTCGTCACCCGCGATTCACGCGACCAGGAGTTCGCCGCTAAACGTCAACTGTTTCTGGCGGAACAAGGCTACCGTTATGAGATCGTCGATGCCCTCGACGTTCTATAAGAGTTATAGCAAGCACACAAAGCGCTCAAAGCAGGGACATACACGCTCCACATGCCTGACAGTTTCGTGGAATTGTTTGCCAACAGACGTAGTACACCGTATTATGCATGACGTGTTCCCACGGTTTTGATGCTCTGGTGAAAATCAGGGTTCGTTCAAATTCGTGAGCTTTGTATAAAACCGGGGATACCCGCGTGCGGATCATAGGAATGTTTCCGTACGACGAAACGAGACTTGTGCCTTGAAGGCATCCGCTCAGCATGGCAACATCGAGACGTGAGCCACGCGAAACCGGACGTTGACGGAACCCTGGGTGAAAGTAAGCAATTCATGCAACGCCTCCCAAATCCTTATCGAAATCCGATGCAGGTCGCTATCTATGTAGCGCTACTGGTGTTATGGGTTGTACTTACCTACGACACCTATGGTTCGTGGCTCGATCGGCAATCGACCGTCACGCGGGCGCTTGCGGCGGCGGCTGTCAGGCCAACCGCCTTGCCAACCACACCCCCGCAATTGCCAGCGGTTGCTCCTGCCACCGCTATGCCAACACTCACGCCGACGCCGATACCGCCCGTCGCCATTCCGACAGCACAACCAGTAGCGGTCACACACCCGAAAACGGGGCGGTTGATCGCGGCCTGGTTGCCGACGACCTTCGATGCCGAGGCGGCACGTGCCTCGTTCGAAGCCAACAAAGATATTCTGGATGAAGTCAGCCCGTTCTGGTACACCACAGATCCCACCAGCGGCCAACTCGTACCCGAAACCGGCGCTCGCGATCGATCGCTTGTCGAGGCGGCGCACGCGGCGGACGTACTCGTGATTCCATCCATTCATAATGTCTACGATCCCACGGCAATTTTGCCGATCCTCAACGATCCGGCCCGACGTGCCACGCATATCGCCGCGATCATGCAGGAGATACGTGACTATGAATTCGATGGCATCGATATCGACTACGAGATGCTTCCGTCATCCAGCAGCAACGGCTATAGCGACTTCATGCGCGAACTCAGCACGGCGCTGCATGGGGAAAACAAATTGCTGACGGTCGCGGTCCATGCCAAAACGGCGACAGAAGATGGTCTGGGTGAGTATCAGGACTGGACACTGCTGGGGCAGGTTGCCGACCGCGTACGCATCATGACCTACGACCTGCATTGGATGGGTGGTACCTCCGGACCGATTGCTCCAATGTCATGGGTCAGCACCGTATCAGAATACGCTCGCACGATGATTCCCCCCGCGAAAATTCAGCTTGGGATTCCCTTCTACGCCTATAACTGGGGCGAGGGCGAGATCGCTTTGCCACAAACCTGGACCGACGTTCAGAAGATCATCCGTGAATTCAAAGCCGAAGTGAACCTGCGTGAACAAGACGCACAGGGACAGGTCGAAGAATCCTATTTCACCTATCGTCAAAACGGTAAGATGCGAGTGGTATGGTTTACCACCTACCGCAGCCTCCTGTCGAAACTGAACTTCGTCAAAGCCGAGGACCTAGGTGGGATCGCGATCTGGCGACTTGGCAACGAGGACCCACGCAACTGGGCCGC
This sequence comes from uncultured Chloroflexia bacterium, assembly GCA_963790835.1. Classification (GTDB taxonomy): domain Bacteria; phylum Chloroflexota; class Chloroflexia; order Chloroflexales; family Kallotenuaceae; genus JBBSGA01. The sequence goes on along the minus strand of CAWBPU010000001.1, from coordinate 308,996 downwards.
GATTCGTGAGGAATTCATCAATGATGCGGAGTTGTACCGTAGTGTCGATGCATTACTGCCCGAGCACTGATGTCTGAACGAGCAATAAAAACATTCGACGCCGAAGCGCAAGACTATTATATCCGGGGCACGGGCGCTGCTCGCGGCGGGCAGCGAACCATGGCGACACGCATGTTACGTGAAGCAATCCGGCTCAATCCCTACCACGAACACGCTTGGCTCGCCCTGAGCGATGTACTGGACGACCCGGACGATGTACTCTTTTGCCTGCGTAGCGTCCTCCAGATTAACCCGCTCAACGATCGTGCCCGCACAACCCTCGAGCGGCTTGAAGGCCGGTCCTCGACCGGCAGCGACACGGTGCTTGCCGCAGACAACGATGGCACGTACTACACACGGACTACCAAGGGCGGTCCATGGTGGACCCAATGGCGCGATGCGCGATTTGTCTGGCGTCAGGTTCGGCGCACAGTCTGGCTATTCCCCTTCCTGCTGCTCGGCGTTACCCTGGTGTTACGCGCTATGTTGATCCTACAACCGCTGCCACAATTTTCAACGTATCGCGATCTCGAAGCCCCCGCTCCCACCGCCGATGTGATGGATGCCTTTTTGGCACTCGAAGCGGCTGCTCCTGCCGCGCTTCCGACAGAAGAAACGCAACAGCAACAGGACACACTCAATCAGTATTGGAGCGACATCAAGGTGATTCGTGCTGGTCTTCAGGCGGCGACCACCACATATCGGCAACAAACAGCGCAAAGTCGTACCACTATCGACCGTGCCGCCGCCGCCCGTATCCTGCTGGAAGAACTCCACCGTGCCGACGCCGCATTAGTCAGGCTGCTGCCGCCAGACGGTACCCGCGAAGCACATACCGCCTACGTCCACGGACTTGCGGAAGAGCGACAAGCCATCGACGATCTGCTGACCTTCTTTAATGACAACAACGTGATCTATGCTAATCGCGCCGGAGTACGACTGCAAAGCGCCCGTATCAAAATCAGCGAGGCACTGGCGGCATGGAATCGCTATGCGCTCGAAACCAGCACGGATTTTGACGATGTGGCGGGACAAAGTAACCAATAGTCGTACGCGGGCGTGCATCAGGCCGGGTGGCAATACTACGAGTGCGATCAGCATCATATACTTCCTGCCATCGCTAGTACCTCATCCAAAAACGCCGATCCTGATCGGCGCAGCATTCGCTAGGACCTTTTGGTCTTACAAACACCAGGGATAGAGCGTAGCATCATCACTATGCAGTCGACTGTATCAACATTGCGGGATTCCGCGGTTTCGACCGCCGGAACGTTTAAGCACGCCCATACATTCTTTAGCTTGCTCATCGGTGTATGTTTCGCCGCAGTAGCGGTGGCGACGTTCTATGTTCCACGGGTCAGCGATGCACCGACCGTGGTTGCGACATTCGCCGGTGCAGGGGTCGTCGCCGCCGTCGTACTGGGCTGCCTCCCATGGTCGCGTATCGCGCCGAAATGGTGGAGCATAGCTTGTATCGCGCTTGCGATGCTCGTTGCGATACTCGTGGCATGGAGCGGAGGGGCGGCAAGTCCCTTTGGAGCATTGTTCTTCGTAGTATCAGCAGCGGCGGCGCTATCAGGACGGCGAGGTGCCATCTGGCCTATTCTGCTCATAATGCTATTGCATCTCATGCCGCTCGCATATAGCACCAGCAGCACCATGAACATCGTACAACTGCTTTTCGGGATGCCGGTTTACCTTGCGATCGCCATGGCTGGCTACGCGGCGAGTGGTCATCCATCCGAACTACAACTCGAAGGAGCGGAACACACGCATGCTACGCAGCCTCTGCGCGACCAACTCACCGGATTACACACACACATCACGCTCGCGCAGCACCTGGACGGACTACAGGCCTCACCAGCGGCGACCTTCAGCCTGGTGGCGCTCGGGGTGGATCATTGGCAAGCGCTGTATGAGAAACACGGTCAGGGTTCGGGCGATGATATCATTCGGCAGATCGCCGTGTTACTGCAAAATCATAGTCGCTCGTCGGACGTTCCGGTTCGGTACGACGATAACACGTTTCTGCTCATTTTCCCTGGCGCGCCCGCCGATATTGCAATGCGGCTAGGTGAACGCCTACGCGATGTGATCGAACACCATCGTTTCTGGACGCCACACACACCTAATCGTCTCGCGATCACAGTAAGTCTGGGCGTTTCGGCCTTTCCACAGGATGGCGCAACCTCGGATGAACTCACGCGTACAGCAATGCAGCGAATGCACATGCTCCAACAGGCACACGAAGCGCCCATTGGAGCCACATCATAAATTAGCGGCCGCGCAGTTTCGACATACCACGTGCCAAGCCCCACACCAAACCAGCACCACCGATCGCTGCGCCACCGATGAGACCGATAATGCCGCCAGTTGCGGCAGCAGCATACTGCCGGGTCTTGAGCGCGGCAATCTGGGCGTCCTGGCTCTGCTTGCCCATCGTGCTGACAGAGGCGATCATCAGAGCGGCATCACTCGAAATCGTGGGTGCGGGCGCGGCAGCCTTGGCCTCGACGGGCTTCTTCGATCCATGCGTTCGTGCATACACCTGTGTAAATTCGCCGCCAAGAAACAGAATCTGACTGGAATAATACACATACAATAGAAAGGCCAGAACGCCACCAAGCGCGCCGTAGCTCGAGAAATCCGTGCCAAGTTTGAAGTAGAGAGATAGCACTTGTTGGCCAACAATCCACAGGATCGCTGTAAAAAAACCGCCGAGCATCACATCGCCCCACTCGACATTGGTGTCGGGCAGGAACTTGAACAGCAGGGCGAACACAACGCTGATAACGCCAATCTGAACCGCAAAGTTAGCGATCGTCCATAGAATACCGAGCGGCAGATAGTTAGATGCAGCGGTGAGAACGATCGTCAACAATTGTGAAACGATTAGGAGGAACGCGACACCTAAGACGAGCGTGAAAGACAAAAACTTCGTGCTGATGAACCCCATAATCCCTTGCGCCTGTTCATCTTTCGGTATGTCCCAGATGATGTTGAATGCAGCATCAAGTTCTCCGAACACACCAGATGCTGCCATCATCAGTAACACAAAGCCCAGGATCGCGCCGAAGACGCCTTGAGACGCCGCGTTTTGCTCGCGCCCCGTCAACGCATCGCCAATTTGTTGGGCAAGGTCAGGATTATCGACCGCACCGGCGATCTGTTGAACTAACTGGTCTTTGATGTCCTGCCCACCACCGGTAAAATTCAATACGAATGAAGCGACCGATACGACAATCAGCAGTAATGGAATCAACGAACCGAGCGTGTAGTAACTCAACGACGCCCCAAGGCGTAAACAATTGTCCTCGGACCACTCGGCGAACGTTTTCTTCAGTAGCGTCGGAAATTGGGAAAAATTCATCAGCCTCTCTCCAGCATACGCAGGGCAGCTTACCTGTTTGGTCTATACGACCCACTAGGCTTCACCATAGCAACCAGTATGCCGAGGACGACGACCAACCACCAACGGAGCCGGAGCACGGACGATGGACGACGAGCCTACGCGACCGAGGAATAATGTCCATCAAAGGCAGCAGGGTGACGAAAAAGCCGTGAGTGGTGCGCCACCTTGCCACGACTATGGTAGGGGTCGTGTTCTCATAAGTGGTGTAGTAAACGTACAGAGGGGACAACGATACAAGCAGGCGCGTCCGTTGAACATGGTTGTCATGTCACCCATTTCCCGGTAGGCCATCGTTCGCCAACCATTGTTTATAATCCTGCTCGAAGGTCAGTATATCGACGTCGAACGTGGATTTGAGCGCTGAGGCAGTAAGTCGTAACGTTAGGCGGCTCATCAATGGTTCGACCATATCGGGAGCAGTTGCCTCAGCCATGTCGTCCACGATCGACGCACCATCGACCTGCGCGAACGAGGTATAGAACTCCATCACACGCTCGAAGCCGTAGGTATCAATCAGATAGCGCACCAGATAGGCCGAATAAGCATACTCCGTCGCGGTTTGCTGACCGGCAGGATCGTGTTCGCCAAAGCGGCGAAGGGCGGTAAACTCCTGCAGTTGCCACGCATCCACTGCACCACTGTCGCGCTGCTCCTGCATCGCGGCGGCGGGCAGGTCGTCGGAAACATGCATCGCCATGCCTTCCACAAGCCACAGTGGCGTAAACGGCATGGTCTGCTGGGCAAGCACTAAATGGGTGAGTTCGTGCGTGATAGTTTGTTGACGGTCCAGATTGGGATCGGCATGAAACACAGCACCGTTGATATAAAACGCCGCGCTGGCTATCGAGATCGCATCATTCTGGAACGACCAGCGCGACAAGGCAGCGCCGATGAATCGTGCGGGATCACGTCCGGTTTGTGCCGCAAACTCGTCGGCGGTGGAGGTTACGAACATGACGAACGGGCCGGCGGTGTAATCCGGCAGCAGGGTGCTGACGCGGCTCAATGCCGCGCCGACATCCTGCTCCACTGTCGCGAGAGCATCGCGATCATCGGGGCGATAGAACACCCAGAATCGTTCCGTGCGCTTGACCTCGGTCGCTCCAACCGCCCAAAATGGCAGGTTCCCTTGAATGGCACTAAAACGCCACCCATCGCCATCCCGTTCCATCACCAGTTCGACGGGAGATGAAAAGAGGTTGTGCTGCTCCACATCACGCACACGGTAGTTCCACAGCACCCGACCCACGAACGTGCCGGTGCTATCCTCAGTTTCGTCGGTGGATGTGCCGTCAGGGACAAATGCCACCTCCTCGATCGGCAGCGTTCGCAGACGTTCGAACAACGCTGCCTGCTCCGAGCGCGCTGCCGGAACAAACGCATCGAGGTAGCGTTCGAGGTCGCCCGTCGCCAGCGACTGGTTGAGGGTTTCCACCAGATACTTGAAGGCGCTGGCAGGGTCATTGGTACGGGCTAACGGCTGCTGAGAAGTGGTAGATGCAGCACGCGCCTGATAGGATGGCGGCAGGTCGCGAGTTTCAGCCCAGGATGGTTCGTCGTCCGCACGTAATGGGATACGGATAAGGGAAAAGCCGGCAACACGTAGCAAGATCACATCGCCAGTGCGGGGACGGGGAAAGTGCAGCACATACTGCGACGTTTCGGTCAGACCGTCCGCGCTCAGTACCGCTCCTGCGTCGCTTCCCTCAACCTCATCGGGACGATACTGATTCCAGCGAGCATCGAAGATCGCTGTGCCATCGAAGTTGATGCCGGGCGTACGCGCCACCGACGGATCGACGACCTGCGAAACAGCAAGGTTGAGTTGGTCGGCGGTCACCTCGACCCGTTGCAGCACCAGGCGTACACCAGGCATGTCATCGCTTTGGGCTTCATAGCCGAGCAGATATTGACCTGTATTCGAGGGCTGCGGTTCGGGTGCGGCACGCAGTGGCGCATCGAGCCGAAACATGACAGGCGGAAAACCGGGTAGCTCAAACGTCAGGTTCGAACCTTCCACATTCGTAAACGTCAGGTCGCCGTTCGATGCACCCCCAGCCAGCCACCCGCCGTCCGGCACAATGCCCTGCTCGAAGTCAGCGCTCCGCGACACAAGGGTCGCGGGAGCAGAGCCGGTAAGCGTCGCTTGTTCCAGGCTTAACCCTGGAACGGCGAGCAAGTCCTCCGTGCCGTTGTTGTACAGTGCCAATACCAGCCGCAGTTCTTCGCCAGCACGCTCGGCATAACGCAGATGCAGATCGATCTGTGTATCCCCCTGTACCGATGAGCGCACCAGTTTGTCGATTGCATACAGGCCAGACCGCTCACCCACCATCGTAGGCGCGGGGGACGTTCCGGAACCACCACAGCCTACCAGCACCAGGAGGAGCAGCGCGAACAACAGCGCGGTGGGGCGATGGCTAGACTGGTGATTCAATATGTGTCACAACATTCATCAGGAGATGAACAGTCACATGGTCACCGGCGACGGGCGTACCCTGGAGCGCTTCCGAGCCAAGCCGTGCCGACCGCTGTGCTTGTTCGTCGTCCAACTGGTAGGTGATGTCGAACATATGCGTACCGTGAATATTTATGGGTTGAACCGCGACAATCACGCCACGGTGGGGTCCAAAAAGCATCATGTCATCCTTAATCTACTAAGGTGTAGAAGCCAGGCAATATCAGGTCAACACCCTATGCCTGAACACTCGTTCCCTGGGTATACTTCCATCACTCAATCGAAATGGTTGGGTGGAACGGGGCGAATGGTGCGGGGCCATTCGCCCCGTTCCACATTAAGCGCCATCACATCATGCCTTAATCAATCCCCGCCGAATCGCATAACGCACCAGTTCGGTGCGATCGTGCAGATCCAGTTTCTCCATCAGGTTCGCACGATGGCTTTGCACCGTTTTGATACTGATATTGAGCTTAAGGGCGATCTGGCGGTTGGTCATCCCTTCTGCAACCAACCGCAGCACTTCCAGTTCGCGTTCGGTCAACGTATCCGTCGTCGCATCGTTCTGATCGACTTTACGCACGTAATCGCTGATCAGCGTACGGGTCAGGGCTGGATCAAGGTACGATTCGCCGCGCCGTACCGTTTTGATAGCATTGACAAGTTCTTTGGCAGCCGCACGCTTAAGCACGTACCCGGCGGCACCGGCACGTAACGCCTCGCGCAAGTAATCTTCGCCTTCGTGCATCGACAGGATCACCACATTGGTGTCCGGACAACAGGCACGTATTTCACGGGTGGCTTCCAGACCGTTTAATTCAGGCATGGCGACATCCAGCACCGCAACATCAGGCTGTAACGACTTCGCCAACATCACCGCCTCGGCACCGTTATCAGCGGTACCTACAACTTCGAATCCCGGTTGTGACTCCAGGATCATAATCACGCCATCTCGCAACATCGCGTGGTCATCCGCTAATAAAATTCGCACTGTGTTCATATTTATTCTCGGTGTGATCGTACCCGTCACCGCACACAACGTCAACAATGATACCGGACCTCACATGCTACAATACTGCCGGGGAGGGTTCATGCCGAGTGAAATGTACGAGCGAGGGAAGCGTGATGCTGAAGCAGACGCCCTCGACGAGAACTATTACCACTATTATTACGACTACAAGCTGGCCTACGATGAAGTGGAGCGCAAACGTCGCCGCTCACAGCACCAGCGAATAGCACGCAGGGTCGCACGGTGGGCGCTCATTGGGATTCCGATTCTGTTGATCGTCGGCGGCCTTGGCTATACGGCATCACGTTCTGGACGATTCAGTGCCGAAGCCAATATCAGTGAAACGCCGACCGTGACCTCAACACTTCGTCCTACGCTCATACCGCCAACTGAAGTCGTTATGGTCACACCTACGCCCGAAATCGCGCTACGCCCCGAAGCCTTCGCGATCATCACGGGAACCCAGGGCGCCCCGCTGCGTGTGCGCGAAACCCCTGGCACCGACAAAAACGATATCGTCGCACGCTTTCAGGAAGGCGACACCGTGCGGATTCTAGAAGGACCGCAGACCGCCAATGAGATGACCTGGTGGCGAATCGAAGGCCAGGGCAAAGTCGGCTGGGCTTCAGCGACCTATCTGCAACCGGTCGAACCACCACAGTAACGCCATCTCCCGGCGTTGGGCTCTTGACAGCATTACGACATTCTGTACAATTAGCGACATTCGCGATCCATGTCGATCATATGTCCGCCATTCATGTTGATGGTGGATGAGAAGGAGCCCCCTCATGGCAGTTCGACCACGTGTCAAGCTGTTTACGCTACTTGCTATGCTTGTCAGCGTTGCTGGAACAATCCACGCACAGCCCACTTTCGCCGCCACCACATCCGCAACCACTCGTATCGTCGAGCTTGTGAATGCACAACGCCTCAACATTAGAGGTGCATCGTGTCCTGCTCTGGTGGTCAACCCCGCCCTGGCAAATGCTGCCCAACATCATGCCAATGATATGGCACGAAATAACTACTTCAGCCATACCGGACGTGATGGACGCAGCGCATGGCAGCGCATCAACAATGCGGGCTACCAACCACGCCGGACAGCGGAGAACATCGCCGCAGGTGGACAAACCGCCGAAGCGACCATCGCACAGTGGATGCGAAGTCCGTCACACCGGGCTAACATCCTGAACTGCCGGTTGCATGAGATCGGCGTCGGTGTTGCAAGCGAGCAGTCATCACGCTACAAAACCTATTGGGTGCAGGACTTCGGCACAGCCCGTTAGTTTACAACCAATACCGTATAGACCAAACAGGGACGCCGGAATCTTCCGGCGTCCCTGTTTGACGTGACGAAGCGAAGTCGGTACACTGCGAGCAGGGTTTAGCCCGACTATCCCGAAGGAATCTGGATGCTTCGACGTTTGCATATTTTGCTCCTCGTCGCGCTCATTGCGTTCATTGTTGCTCCCGCCCACGCCCAAACTACCAACTGGCAAGAAATGCGAACGCGGCAGTTTTCTTTGTTATACCCTGCCGAGGCACAGGCGACAGCACAAGAATACGCGCAATTCGTGGACGGTATCTATGAGGAAATCAGCGCATTCTGGGGGCGTCGTCCACCGCCGCCCGTCATTTTGCGTATCTATCCGACCATGGACCTCTATTACAAGGCGAATCCGCTAGCCGAGAGCCTGCCCGGTGTCGTGGCACATGCCCATACAGGCCGCCGCGAGATCAGCGTCGCCGTTCCGCAAACGATCGGACAAACCACCGAAGAGATTCATAACAACATCCGGCATGAACTGACCCACATCATCGCCGCGGATCTCTCCGACGGACGGCTTACGACACCCTGGCAGGAAGGCATCGCGCAATATGTCGAGCGACCGACCGAGCAACTCGAAGCCAAGATGCAGTTGATGCAACAACTCATCGGCAGCGGCGGGTTATTATCGTGGAGCCAACTCAACACGCCGGGTGCAACCTATGCCGATCCACGGGTCGGATACCCCGAAAGCCTCACAATTGTCGCGTTTCTGGTGCAACGCAACGGACTGGCACAGTTCCGATCGTTCGTCGAAGCATGGCAGCAAAACACAAATTACCGCAGCGCGCTCGCAGCGGTGTACGGCACGAGCGCTGAAGACCTCGAACGTGAATGGCAAGATCAACTACCGCAATTCGTCACGCAGGATTATAAGCAACTCGGATCGTCGACCGCAGCGAAAGCGACCTTCGATCTGACCGAGGCTGAGGCACTTGTCGCCCGCAATGACTATGCCGGTGCCCTCGCCAACCTGCGCGGGTTGATGCCGACGATCGAAGGCTCGGGCGACGCCGAAGCCTTACAACGGGCTCGCAGCCTGATGGCGCGGTCCGGGGTGGGGCTCAAGGCGAATGAAGCCGCGACCAACGCCCGTGCGGCGTTGCTCCAGGGCGATTACGCTACCGCCGCAAACGCCAGCGCAACCGGACGCGAGCAGTACGATTCGATCGGACAGGTGGCACAGGCCGACGTGATGAAGGAGTTCGCGGCTCTGGCACAGCGTGGCATTGCCGCCCAACAACAACTGATCGCGTCACAAGCGCTGATCAAGCAGTTCCAGATCACACGCGCCGAATCGAACCTTCGTACGGCCTACACCACCTTCGTGGAGCTTGGCGATCAAACGAACGCAACACGCGCCGAGAGCTTGCTCACGATCATCGAGCGCGGCAAACAAGCATTATCGATCGCCTGTTTTGTATGCGCCGCAGCGCTAATCGGGCTGAGTACGAAACGACGTTCCAGCGAACGACGCCTTGCCCTACCGTATAGTTAAGCTCTGTGTGCATACACAGCTGCATGTGATGGCATCAACACCCGCGCCACCAGGGGCGGGACATAGGATCAACCAAGAGTGACGCAGAATATACGCACCCCCAGACGACCAACAAGGACCGTCGCCGCGCAACTCCACCGCGACGTTCGTTCGTTGCGCCGTGCGCTGGCGCGTCGCCGCAGGCTACGCTTGACGATCCGAGCGCTCTGGATCGCCCTTGGAATCTTTACCGTTGGGTTGCTGGCTCGCGTGTTCAACCTGACAGGACCTTGGTGGATGCTGATCGCGCCCGCGGCTGCGGCGGGACTGATTCTGAGCATACAGGGGTGGCTCACAAATCCATCACTCGCACGGTTACTCGCCGACTATGACGACCACTTCCAAACCCACGAAATGCTCGCCAGCGGCCTCGAAGTCGCTCGTCGCTCCGACCGTAGTGGTGAGCCGCTGAGACCGATCGAGGAGCGTCTGGTCGAGCAAAGCTCCAGTGCCGTGCAGGCCATCGGGCGACGCGTACGTGCGTCGGCGATAGTGCCATGGCGCGAAATGGAAATGTTACTCGGTGTGGCATTACTCGCCGTCGGTTTATTTATCGTCGGTCGTGCCAACGACAACCTGTCCGCATCAGCGCTAGCGATCCCGTCGCTGCCGACCGCTGCCCCCATCGAACAACCCCAAACCCCAACCGAGCAATCGGTCGCTGCAACGCCATCACCAGCCGATGCTCCGGCAACACCGGAGGATCAAGCCGCCGCCGATGCTATCGGTGACGCATTGGGTGGCAATAGCGCCACCAGTGGGGCTGGCAGCGCACTCAAGCAGGGACAGACGGGACAGGCCGCGTCTGCACTACGTGATCTGGCGGGTCAGGCTGACCAGCTTTCGCAGGAAGCCCGCAGCGCACTCGCCGACGATCTGCGCGGCGCAGCGGATCAGATTCAGCAGTCGCAGCCCGAACGTGCCCAACAGTTACGCGATCAAGCGGACCAGATCGAGAGCGATCCGGCGAGCGCCCAACAGGGCCTCGACAGCCTCGCGGATCTTGTCGAGGAACTTGGCGGCAATGGCGAACAAGTCGCACAGGGCGGCGAAAGCGCACCGCCAGCACAAGGCGCTCCCGACGAAGGCGCGGGAGAATCACCGGACGGGCAGTCCGGCAATCAAGGCGGCGGTGGAGCGGGAGATGGGCTCGGCGGCGAAAGTCGCGGTACCCAGACAAATCCTGAACAGGCCCAGGGCGACATTACGCCGTTACCGCCCGATCCTGAGGCCAAGGGACCGCTGACGAGTGCAACCGGACCACAGGGTCCCAACGTCCAACTTGAAGCCGGGGGAACACGCGCTGACAATAGCGCATCGCAAGCCGTTGGGGGTGGCGCGGATGCCCCGTTGAGCGGCGATGCAGACCCCCTTCGTATCCCACCAGAGTACAGAGATGTGGTTGAGAACTATTTTTCGCCGACGCCCTGACGAAAATCAGGCACCAATAACCGCGCTGGACGAACGCTTTTTGCGGCGTCTAGAGCGATTATCCCTGACGGCATCGCGTGATCTGCGCGGTGGTCTTAATGGTGTCCACCCCAGCCGTCGACACCTACCCGCACCGACGTTTACCGACCATCGCCCGTACTCTATCGGTGATGACTTGCGCTACGTCGACTGGAACGCCTACGCACGCCTGGATCACTTGCAGGTCAAGCTCGGCGAAACAGATCAGGATATTCGCGTGCATCTGGTGCTGGACACGAGTTCATCCATGGATTGGGGCGAGGGCGACCAAAACAAATTGCAGTACGCACGGCTCCTGGCAGCCGCGATTGGATACGTCGCGCTCGCTAACGGTGACCGTCTACGGGTGATGCCGTTCGGCTCAGAGCATCCCACGATGTGGGGACCCGCTAGTGGTCGCCAGCGTGTCGGCGACCTTATGCACTACTTAGGGAACCTCGAAGGAAGCGGCAGCGTGACCAGCACGACACGTTTGCGCCAACTGCGTCATGAAACACGCGGTGGTCTGCTCATCGTCGTTTCAGACCTACTCCATAGCGCGGATATTTTGGAAGGCACGGCCGCCGCGCTGGCACCATTCCATCCACCACGCTGGCAGGTGCTGCTGCTGCACTTGCTGCACCCCGAAGAACTCCGCCCCAGCCTGAAGGGCGATGTCGAACTGGTGGATAGCGAAAGTGGCACACACTTGCCCCTGGAAGCCGATAACGACGCGCTGGACCGCTACGACGAGGCCATCGACGCATGGTGTAGCAGGCTCGCCCAGGCATGTGATCGGCGTAACATCATGTACGCGAGGCTCAGCACAGATCTATCGATCGAACGCGCCGCCCTGCCATACCTGCAACTTCGGGAGGCGCTCCGATGAGCTTTCTTGCACCGCTAGGGCTGGTGGCGCTCATATCGCTGCCCGTGATCGTTATTCTGCATATGGTGCAGCAGCGCCGTCGTAACATTCGTGTTCCCTCGCTGGAATTATGGGCGATGGCGGGTGCGCCACCCCAACGCAAAGCACGCCGCATCCCGCTTTCGTGGTTACTGCTGCTACATCTGCTCGTCGCCGCCCTGTTAGCGCTCTCGCTCGGACGACCTTTCCTGATGGGAACAGCCTTCGAGCCGACCCAGACAACGGTCATCCTGGATACATCGAGCAGCATGGCTGCCGCCGACAGCACTAATTCATCGCGCTTCGTGGACGCGCAAGCCGCCGCGCGTGGTATCTTCTTGAACGCACGGCAGGGCGACCGTATCGCTCTGGTGACGCTCGGCACGCCCGCCCGACTGCTCGGCCAGGGTGGACCTGAAGCGGCGTCGAGTCTGCTCGCACAATTAGATGCGTTGCGGGCAGCGGGTCCCGATGGCGATATCGCGGGTGCGATTAATCTGGCAACTGCTGTAACGAATACACCCGATGGCGGCGACATCCGGCAGCGCATCGTCGTGCTAACTGACGGATCATTTGGTCCGCAACTGCTTGCGAACACAACGCTGGCGGCTTCCGCCAACGTAGACTGGCGCACCTTCGGGCAACCGGGCGATAACGCCGCGATCGTCGCGTTCGCGGCGAGGCCCGTGCGTGATGGTGGGCATCGCCTGTATGCTCGTGTCGCGAACCTTAGCGACACGCCGACGGCCCGCACCATCGAGGTCAAGCTCGACGGCGTCGTCGTTGAAACCGAACCTATTCGCCTGGACGGTGGAGCCGAAGCTGAATGGAGTTGGCCCCTACCTGCCGGAGTGCGTTTAGCCGAAGCCGGCCTGAGTCCTGGCGACGTACTGGGGACCGACGACCACGCCGCAGCGGTGCTGACGGGCGGACGACGCTTGCGCGTGCAACTGGCAAGCGTCGTCGAGACGCCGCTGGAACGCTCGCTACGCGCCCAGCCAAACGTCGACGTGGCGGTCATGGACGCTTCCATCTATCGCTACGATCCGACGGCGGACATCGCCGTACTGGTCGGTTTCGTCCCCGATCCGCTGCCACCTGTGCCGACGCTGTTCGTCGCGCCACCAGAAGACTCCGGGTTTCTCGCTATCAGTGGCACACAAGGCAACTTGCGGGCGAACGCCGCGGGTGATAGCCGTTTCGCAACGATCGACCTTAGCGCGATCGTGTTCGCCAAGGCATCGACTATCACGATGCCAGCCTGGGCTACGACCGCGCTCAGTTCCGACGACGTTCCACTGGTGATTACAGGTGTGTACGAGAATCATCCACGGACCGTTTGGACCTTCGATCCAGCCGCCAGCAACATGTCGAGCCGCCTTGCCTTCCCGTTGTTAACCGCCGCGACTCTGCGGACGCTCGCACCACAGGCTGATACAGCGCGACGCATCGGCGAGACGACGCCCGAGCAACTTGTCGCGCCTGACGGCGCGACGCTGCCAGCGAATAGCATCCTCAGCCAACCAGGTGTCTATCAGCGTGTCGGTCAAACCGAAGCGATCGCGGTCAATGCACTCGATGCCCGAGAATCCGACTTGCGGAGCCGCGCCGCACCCACAATCCAGCAAACACCATCGGCAGCGACGGTTGTCACACGCGAAGGCAACCGTCAACTCTGGCGTTATGTCCTGGCGGCGGCAGTCATCTTGCTCGCCGTCGAGTGGCTCTACGCTCATCGCCGCTCGCGCGGACGGCCAACTCGGCCCACGCCCCGCTCCGGAACCCAGCGGACCACGTCACGGACAAGCTCATGATCTTCGGTACTCCACAACTGCTCTGGCTCTTGCCATTCGTGCTTCTGATCGTTCTTCTTGTCGCGTGGCGCGGCACACTGGCGCGTACCGCATTGGTACTACGCATGATGCTGTTCACGGCCTTGATCGTTGCGCTGGCGGACCCGATCAGGCCAGGAACATCAGCGCCACCGCCACTCTTGATCATGGTCGACGGCTCCGCCAGCATTCCTGAAGAACAACGCGCCGCCGCGTGGCAAACGGCACAGGATATCGCCGAGCAGCACGGCAGAAACGAAACAACGGTCGCCCTGTTCGGACGTGATGTGGCAGTCGCAGGAGACAGCACCATTCCGATCGTGGATACGACTGCCAGCGACATTCCCCGCGCCCTGGAACTCGCTCGTGGCCTCCTCGCCGATCCTGCCGCAACCCAGCCAAACGTCGAGCCGAATCAACGAGTGCTGTTGATCACCGATGGCGCATCCACGACCAGTGGTGCGGACGCGGCGGCGGCACAACTCCGTAACGCTGGAATCGTAGTCGACGTGCTGACGCTGGCATCGGACAACCGCTTGGATACCCGCGTCGCCGAGATCGCCATTCCGGCAGGATTACGTGAAGGCCAAAGCTACCGCGGCGAGATCGTCCTGATGGCAACACAGCCCACCAGTGTGCTGCTGCGCTTTACCGAGGACGATCAGGCAATTACGGAGCAGCAAGTCGAACTGGAAGCTGGACGCAACAGCGTGCCATTTAGTGGCACCGCTGGACGTAGCGGTGTCCATCGATACGCGGCTGAACTGCAAGTGGACGACGCACACGCAGAAAATAATCGCCTGGAACGCGCCGTCGTGGTCGGACCGCCACCCCGTGTGCTGGTCGTCGAACATGCCCCCGATAGCGCCGCACAATTGCGCGATCTACTAGAAAGCGGCGGCGTGCAAAGCGAGGCACGTCGCGCCGAGGACCTACCGAGTCAGCTTTCCGAATTAGATCGCTTCGACGCAGTCGTCTTACAGGACGTGGCCGCAGATGCCATGACCGACGAACAACAGCAGATGCTCCGCGAGTATGTCCGCTCGCTAGGCAAGGGTCTGCTGGTGCTTGGTGGAGCGAACAGCTATGGCCTGGGAAATTACAAAAACACCCCTCTCGAAGACGTGCTGCCGGTCGAAATGCAACCACCACCACGGCGCGAGCGCCAATCAGTGGCGTTATTGCTGATTATCGATCGCTCAGCAAGCATGTATGGGCGTGATCCACGAACCAGCAAGCTTGAATTGGCGAAAGGCGGTGCGATTGCAGCAACCCAAACACTCGTTGCCGACGACCGCCTGGGCGTACTGGTGTTCGACAATCAGACCGAGTGGGTGGTACCGTTCACCAGCCTGAGCGAAGGACAGTCACTGGGCCGTATTCAGGACGACATCGCGAGTATTCAGTTTGGCGGCGGCACCGATATCTACCAGGCGCTAGCGGAAGGTCTGCCCCAACTCAACGCGCAATCCCGTGTCGCCAACATCGGTGCGAAACACGCGGTTTTGCTCACCGACGGGCGCTCCTATGGCGACACGCCCGACTACGACCGTTTGGTAGACTCAGCACGCCAGGGCGGCGTGACACTCTCGACCATTGCCATCGGCGAGGACGCCGACCGCGATCTGTTGGAGCATCTGGCGAAGCGTGGCGAAGGGCGCTACTACTTCGCATCAGACCCACAGGAGCTCCCACGGCTGACGTTGCAAGAAACGCAGATTTTGCGCGAAGACCCGCGTGTGGAAGGCGAAATTCAGCCACAGCCTGCACTCCAGGCCGGACAGGCACACCCAACGATCCGTGGATTTATCCCGCGCCGCTTGCCAGTCATCGACGGGTATGTTGCGACCACACTCAAGCCATCCGCCGACATGATCCTGCAATCATCTGACGGCGACGCGATCCTGGCAGGTTGGCAGTATGGGCTGGGACGGGCGCTCGCCTGGACCTCAGACAGCGGCGAGAACTGGGCGAATTCGTGGCAATCGTGGAACGAAAGCGCGACGTTCTGGAGTCAGTTGTTGTCATACACCTTCCCCGATCCGACGATGGGACCGCTCCAGACCCGTGTGGAACAGACTGCTAACGGTGCTCGTATCGTCGCCGAAGCACGCGACACCGACGGCGGTCCGCTCGATCTGGCGAACATTGGTGTATTAGTACGCGATCCGGCGGGCGCAGAGCAGACGATTCGTCTCAAGCAAAGCGCCCCTGGCACTTACGAAGCCCCGATGCCGACGACCGACGGCGCTATCCTGCCGGGAGCATACCGCCTATCGAGCGCCCTGGAGAAGAACGGTACGCGGCTCGAAGCCCTGGCAGGATGGAGCCAGCCGTATGCGGAGGAATACACGGACGTGGAACTTGATCCCGGCCTGGTCGAGCGCATCGCACGAGCCGGTGGCGGCGAGGTCATCCCGTCCGCTGCCGACGCCCTGACGACGTTGACAGCGCCGCCAGTGCGTGAACCGATCTCGTTCTGGCCGTATTTTGCCGGATTCGCAGCGCTTCTGTGGCCATTAGAAATATACGTGCGGCGGCGTTGGCCTTTCCGCACTACGTCACGGTGATACCGCATCGGAGCAACATGGATATGAGCACAGCGGAGCAGCAGCGATGATCCTGGGAACACAACCACGATGGGTGCGTCCTGGTATGATCCTGGTCGCCATGCTTGTGTTCATACTTGTGTTCCGGCAGCGCACAGCACCACTGCGGCTGGCATCGCCACAGGCGTTTGAATCGTTCGCCGTATCGCAACCAACCATTGTGGTACAACCCCCGATCTCGTCATCAGGATCATCATCGCGCCTTATGACAGCGCTCACCACCAACACCCGCATCTATACCGGCGTAGGCGCGACCTATAGCGACGATGTCGTGGCGACGATGGCGGAGCCAGTCGAAGCCGCTATAGGTTACGTGAGCGAACGTACCGGCTACACGCTGTCACAACCCGTCAACATCATGTTCGATAGTCGCCCGGGTGGCTGTAGCCTCGACGCAGCAGCGTATACCAATGTCCGCACCATCTTCATGTACGCCTGTGCTGACATTCCGCAAACGCGTGCGATCAACATCCTGTCACACGAGATCGTCCACCAGCTCGCCCAGGATCGCTACGGCGCGGCGCATATGCAAGCCGACCTCATCCTGAGCGAAGGCGTGGCAACCTGGGGCGCGGGTCGCTACTGGCTCGGTGGCGCATCGAGTTTCCACGACTTCGTAGCCACGAATTACCGGGGTGCCTTGTTGCCGCTCGCGACCGATTCACGGGGTGCTTCAACTGCCACCATGAACCAACTGTATTATCAGTGGGCATCGTTCGTGGAATGGATCAAGGCCACGTATGGCGAGGACGCCTTCGACCGACTATACAGCGGCGGCGTCGGGCGTAATCCCGGCACTGCACCCTACGCCGAGGTGCTTGGTATCGACCTTCCCACCACCGAACTGGCGTGGCAGACCTGGATCGATCGACCACAGCCATAACTACGACTGACGACCGACACCTGATAACCGGAGGCGAACACATTTTCATTCCGCAATGTGCAACCCGTCCATGAATGCCTCCCCTGAATATGGATGGCCCACAATGAATCTGAACCTGATCGTTCTTCCATCCACGTTCGCAGTTTGCCGCCTCGCACCCAACGCGCCCGTTCCCGCCTGGGCGAATGAAGGCTTCGTGTCGATTACACGCACGCCCGACGAACTTTCCATCGTCTGCGAACAACGCCATGTGTCACCCGACATGGCGGCTGAGCGCGATTGGTGCTGCCTGGGCGTAGTCGGTCCGCTCGACTTCGCGCTCACGGGTATACTCCTATCGCTAGCTCGACCGCTCGCCGAGCGTGGCATCAGTATCTTCGCGATCTCGACCTACGACACCGACTACGTACTTGTCAAAGCAGCAGACCTAACGACCGCCCTCGCCACCCTGCGAGAACAGGGTCACAGCGTCGAGTAAAATACGCCTCAACCGATGTGAGGACATGATGGGAAACACTATACACATAGCCAATGCGCCCTGCTCGTGGGGCGTGTTGGAGTTTGACGAGATCGGCGAATCGTTGCCGTACGGTGAAGTGCTCAATCAAATCAAAAGCACGGGATATACGGGTACCGAACTCGGCGATTGGGGCTTTATGCCGACCGATCCGGTGGTATTACGCGCGGAACTGGCGCAACGGGAGCTAGGGATGGTCGGCGCGTTCGTGCCAGTCGCGCTAGCACGCGAAGAATCCCATGAGCCGGGCGTAGGTGCCGCGCTCCAAACCGCACGATTGCTGCGGGACACCGCCGGAACGAGGACGTTCATCGTGCTTGCCGATGATAACGGTGCGGTCGCCGGACGCACCGCCAATGCTGGACGCATCACACCCGATCAGGGCTTATCCGACGACGAATGGACGACATTCGCGCACGGCGCGGAACTCATCGCCCGTGCTGTACGCGACGAAACGGGACTACGGACTGTCTTTCACCATCACTGCGCGGGCTACGTCGAAACGCCCGCCGAGATCGACGAACTGTTACGCCGCACCGATCCCACGCTATTAGGCTTATGCTTCGACACCGGACACATGACCTTCGGCGGCGGCGATGCCCGTGCCGCTCTCGCTCGCTATGCTGACCGCATCTGGCACGTCCACTTCAAGGATTGCCAGCCGCAAATCGCCGAGCAGACACGCCAGGATGGCTGGAACTACTTCGAAGCGGTACGCCAGGGGGTGTTCTGCGAACTCGGGCAGGGCGCAGTCGATTTTCGCGGTATCGTCGCCGACCTGAGGGAGATCGGGTACTCGGGCTGGATCGTCGTCGAACAGGACGTGTTGCCGGGGCTCGGCACCCCCGCCGCCAGCGCCGCACGCAACCGTGCCTTCATCCGCACGCTGGGATTGTAGGCGACAGACCACGACCATAAAAACGGGGACGTACTGCCTTTATCACGAAAGGCAGTACGTCCCCACGCCGTTCCCATGCGTCACCAGGACACCAACAATACAGCGTTAGCGCAACGTCGAAGCCAGGATACCAAGCTGGTTGCGATATTTCGCGACGGTACGTCGTGCTACATCGAAGCCACGTGAGCGCAGCATCTCGACCAACTCCTGGTCCGTGAGCGGGCGCTGCTCGTTCGAGATCAGTTCCTTCAACACATCCTTCACACTCAGCGAAGCGGTGAAGAAATGGCTGAACGGGATGACCTCGTGCGACGGCAATTGCACATGCTTGTTCGCCGTCGCGCGACTGACCGTCGACTCATGTACGCCGATCGACGTTGCGACTTCGGCGCGTGTCAGCGGCGATAGATGGCGTACACCATTACGCAAGAACGGTTCCTGGCGCTGAATCAGATACTCCGAGATACGCCGGATCGTTTCGCGGCGCTGGCGCAGATTCGTCAGGAATAGCTGTGCGCGTCCCACAAACATGGTCAGATGATCTTTCTCTGCCGGTGTTACCGCTGCATCCTCACCTTTGGTCGGCTGACGCGAAAGCTCCTGATACAACGGGCTCAGGCGCAGGAAGTAGCGCTGCGACTCGATCACCTCGGCAACCAGCTTTTCTTCCTCCTCGCGGATAATCACATCCGGCGTCAGGTAGGCGATTTGTGAGGGGTTAATGCCGCCATCCATCGATGAGCGATCGAGCGGATACGGGCGCAAGTTCTGACGAATGAAGTCACGCGCCTCGACCACCGTATCATAGGAAATACCCAACATCTGCGCGATCGCACCGTAGCGATGCTCGCCCAGGTCGCGCCAATGGTTGCGGATGATCACTTCGACATGGGGGTGGCTGACGCCCTCGCCCTTCAAACGATTGAGTTGCAGCAGCAAGCATTCCGGAACATCACGCGCACCAACACCAACCGGAGCGATCTCCTGGAGCTTATAAAGCACCTGCTCAACACGCTCGGCATCAACCGACAGGGTATTGGCGACTTCCTCGACCGTAATATCAAGATACCCCTGCTCGTTGAGGCTGCCGATCAGATAATCGGCGATGAAATGGTCCTCGCGTGGCAAGCTCGCACGGAGGTCGCGCAACAAGCTCTCGGACAACGTCGGCGGCGCGGCGACCAGCATCAACGGATCGAAGTCTTCATCGTCGAGCGGAAGCGAATAATCCTCACGCTCGGATTCCATCATACGCAGGTCTTCCTGCAGACATGAGATACAGGTCGGACCCGACAGCTGCCGACCACAGCGCTGACACAACACTTCTTCCGACTCTAACAACTCAAGCGCAGGATTATCCTCGATCTCCTGCTGAATCATCTGCTGGAGCTCAAGTGTCGATAAGATCAGCATGTTGTTCAGCGCAATCAGTGCAGGCGATGCCTTCATCTGCATCTGCGCATTCATGCCCATCGTCATTGACATATCCGTCATCGTTTCGTGCTCCTTCCTAAGCAGATTGGAGCCCGGTCAAGCGAGATTCTGCGAGCACTCCAGCTACCATCATTTATATACCATCCTCATCACTTAAACTGCATTATAGCAAAAAGGTTCTCATCCTCATTCCACCGGAACGGGAACTGTTTCTACGATCGATCGTACCACCATGCGCGCCGAACGGCCACGCAAACGTGTTTCCGGTTGCAGCATCAGCCGGTGGCCCAGAACATCCGGTGCCAGCTCTTTGACATCGTCCGGCAACACGAAATGACGCCCACGCAACGCCGCCAGTGCCTGCGCGCCCTGGTACAACGCCAGCGAGCCACGTGGACTGGCACCAAGCTCGACGGCATCGTTGTGCGCGTTGCGCGCACGAGTTCTACGACATAGCGGCGCACGACATCGCTGACCGTAACGTGCGGCACCAACTGTTGCAGTTGCACAATCTGCTCGGCGGTGACGACGGCTCGAGATGATCCAGCGGCTGCGATCCAACGAAGCGTTCCAGAATCGCTTCTTCTTCCTCGACCTCAGGATAGCCGATACTCAGCTTCAGGAAGAAGCGATCGATCTGTGCTTCCGGCAGTGGAAAGGTGCCTTCGAGTTCGACCGGGTTCTGTGTGGCGACGACCACGAACGGTCGCGGCAGCATGCGCGTCTCGCCGTCGAGCGTGACGGTGCGCTCCTGCATCGCTTCCAGCAGCGCTGATTGAGTACGTGGCGTGGCACGGTTTAGCTCGTCCGCCAGGATGATCTGCCCGAAGATCGGTCCCGGTCGGAACTCGAACGTGCTGGTTTGCTGATTGAAGAAAGTCACACCAGTCACGTCCGACGGCAGCAGATCGGGGGTGAACTGGATGCGCCGAAACTCGCAGCCAAGCGCGCGGGCCAGTGCGCGTGCCAGGGTCGTCTTGCCGGTTCCTGGCACATCTTCGAGTAGCACATGGCCTTCGCACAGCAACGCGACCAGCAATCGCTCGATCAGCGTTTCCTTGCCGACGATCACTGTGCCAATTGCCGCACGCAACGACGCCGACCAGGCGCTGATGGATTGGATCAGCGAATCATCAGTCTGCGTCATCGAGCACGCCATCCACGAACGACCTGCGTGGCGACGGCACCGCCAAGTACTGCGGCGAAAAACGGCGCAATATGCACATAGAACAATGTGCGGGATGCGGGCTTTGTAGCACCGGGAGAGAAGAACCAGCCGAGCGCCAGCGTTTCCGAGACCAGCGACGCCGAGCGAGCGAGCGGTAATGGCGCTAAAATATCGCCCATAACGACTTCGTTGGCAACACCCAGCACGACGAAGAACAACAGATTGATCAGTACGGTGGAGCGTTTCCCCGGCGGCAAGCGCCGTGTACGCGATGATCCGAGGATCAATCCTGCAACGACCATAAGCATGATCGTGAATCGTTTCAAAAAGGAAGCAGTGGATGCTTCAGTCAGGTTTTGTCGGTTTCTAATCATATAAACATTATAGCAAAGCCACACTCATCTAACGATGTGGAAAACGATTCGTTATACTATGCCTGAGGATATAAAGAGGATAATGGACACTGATTATCAGGACCTGCTCGTCGCGGCGATCGGCGACGAAGAGCATTTTGTGCGTTTGACCATGAAGGGCATCGTGCGCGGTGCCAGTGTGCCGTGGGTCAAAATCGTTGTGCGTCCGGTACGCATCAAAAACAAGCATCATGTTCAGATTTCACACTTCGATGAGCGCAAAGACACGACCAAAAACTATTATGGTGATCAGATAGCGACGGCGCTCCGCGAAGTCGTTGCGATTCCGTTCAGCGCAATCCATCTCGAAACAACCCAGGAAGATATACAGATTCAGATCACCAAAAAGGGCAAAGTGTTCGTGCAACGCAAGACCAACGCACAACAAGCCGCGCCTGATCTCACACACAATCGCAGCAAGGCGACACCACTGCCCGCCGACAAACCCGACGCCTTCTTGCAAACACTCGGCATCATGAATGAGGCGGGCGAGGTCAAGCCCGCCATGCGCGACAAGTTCGCGCAAATCAACGAGTTCTTGAAGCTCGTCGATGCAACGGGCGAACTCGACAAATTCCAGCGCCACCCGCTCAACATTGTCGATTGTGGCTGCGGCTCGGCGTATCTTTCGTTCGCGACCTATCACTATCTCAATAACATTCGCGACATTCCTGCACGGTTGGTGGGCGTCGATGTCAACCAGGCGTTGATCCAGAAAGATGAAATGCTCGCCGACCGCCTCGACCGTGATAACATCTGCTTCGTGCGCTCGCCGATCATCGACTATCAGCCTGACGTGCCAATCGACATCGTGCTAGCGCTTCATGCCTGTGACACCGCCACCGACGAGGTGATCGCGCAAACCGTGCGCTGGGACGCGCCGATGCTGATCTGCATCCCATGTTGCCATCATGATCTCAATCATCAGATCACGTCGGATATATTCCAGCCTGTATTGCGTCATGGCATCCTCAAGGAACGGCTGGCGGATATTTTGACCGACACCTTCCGTGCGCTGGCGTTGCGAATCATGGGCTACCGCACCGATGTAATCGAATTCGTTTCGTCCGAACATACCGCACGCAATCTGATGATTCGGGCGATCAAATCGACCGGACGCGGCGACCGGCAACATGTTCGCGAATACAATGACCTCAAAGCCTTCTGGCAGGTAACACCTCATATCGAAAAACTTTTGGGACCGACCTTTACGAACCTGCTCGCGTGATGTTTAAAACAACGCTTCAGCACATACCCCCTGAGGGAGAATATTTTATGTCAGACGACACCTATGCCAATCCCGTATACAACGAGTATATGGCTGATCCGTTCGTGCTTACGTTCAACGGCGAATACTATGCCTATGGAACAAGCGGGCGCGGTTGGATGACCTTTCCGGTCCTCCATTCCACCGACCTGGTGCACTGGCGGAACCTTGGCATGGCACTACAGCCGCTCGCAGGCGCGTTCGCGTCGTACTGGGCTCCAGAAGTCGCCTACGACAACGGCACGTTCTACATGTACTACTCGGCGGGTGGGCCGGAAGGCGAAGGCCACCAACTGCGCGTCGCGACCGCCCAACATCCCGCCGGACCCTTCCAGGACAGCGGTCGCGTGCTGACGCCCGACGATCCCTTCACCATCGACGCCCACCCGTTCCGCGACGAGGATGGCACATGGTATCTCTTCTATTGCCACGACTTTTTGGATGGTGAACGCGTCGGCACTGGCATCCTGGTCGATCGTATGGTCGATATGCTGACACTTGCGGGCGAGCCCCGAACCGTGGTGCGACCTCATGCCGATTGGAACGTGTACCAGCGACAGCGGGCATGGTACGGACGGGTGTGGGACTGGTATACCATCGAGGGAGCGTCCGTACGTAAACGCGAGAACCGTTACTATTGCTTTTACAGTGGCGGCGCGTGGCGTGAGCCAAACTACGGTGTCAGCTACGTCGTCGCGGACCACCCACTCGGCCCGTACCAGATCGAGTCCGGCACGGAAGCCCCCGATATCCTGACCACAGTCCCTGGCGAAGTAATCGGACCGGGGCATATCTCAGTCGTCGCCGCGCCCGATAACGTGCACGAATATATCGTCTATCACGCCTGGGATGTCAACCACACAGGTCGGTTAATGCGGATCGATCCGCTCACGTGGAACGCCACACGTCCGTCTTGTGATGGTCCATCGTTCCAGCCAGCGCCTACGCCGCCCATGCCGCATTTCCGTGATCTGTTCGACCAACCGGATGGCACACCAGCACGACCGGAGGCATGGCAGATCGTGCGGGGCGACTGGCGGGTTCAGCATAGCGAGTTACATCAGACTGACTGCGCCGCACCGGACGCAGCGGCATTAATCCAGGCAGTCGCACTCGCACCGTCATTCGTGTTTGAAGTCAACTTGCGCTTTATGGACACCGCCAGCACAGACAGCGCGGCGGGTGTGTTCATACATTACGACCACGAGGATAGGTATGTCATCGTGGAGCTTTTGCCGGGGCAAAACTCGCTGGCACTCCGTCACCAGGCGGCGGGACAGAACCTGGAACTACAGACAGTTTCGTTAGCACCGCTTGGTCGATGTTTTCGTGCAGATGCCTACCATCACCTGCGCGTGGAGCGGCAGGGCGACCACGTGCGATTATTTGTCGATCGCGTCCTGCTGATGTCGCAGTCCAACATAGCGGCCACAGGCGGCGCGGCGGGCATCTGGACACGCAACGTCGCCGCTGCGTTCGACGGCATCGCGCTGACGTTCGTCGGGCAGGAGTAAGCCGTTAGGACGCCGAACGCTTGCCCAGCAACGTTTCGTATTCCTGCAAGGTGCGCCGCGCCACGATAGGCCATGCGAAGGTCGATTCGACGATGCGGCGTCCGGCGACACCCCAGGCCGCCCAGTGTTCGCGCTGTTCCATCGCCGAGTGTATCGCCGTTACCAGCGCCTGTGTATCGCCGGGAGGGATCAGGATGCCCGTATGTCCTGTGAACACCTTGTCGGGAATGCCTCCCGTCGCCGTCGCGATCACCGGGCGTTGGTGGACCATGGCTTCTAGCGTCACCAACGACGAGCCTTCGTAGAGCGTCGGATGAACGAACAGGTCGATCTGTTCGTACAACGAATGCAGTTCATGGTCGTTGAGTTTACCCACGAACACGACATGGTTCTGCAAGCCGAGCGCGGCGACCTGAGAGCGAAGGGCTTCTTCCTCCTTGCCGTTGCCAACCAGCAGCCAGCGCCAGCGCGGACCAAGCGCATGACGCACCTGCGCGAGAGCGTCGATCAGGATGTGAAACCCTTTGTTGCGTTCCAGGCGTCCGACGCTCATCAGCACGGGGTCGTCGTCGGCAATACCCAGGCGGTGCGTGAGTTCGACGCCCAAGGCCGGATCGACGGCGCTCAGACATTCATCCACGTCGATAGCAGACGGAATCACCACCACCCGCTGCTTGTCCACGCCCAAAAAGCGCGGGAGGTCGTCCTGTGTGCACGCATCGGTGGCAATAGCGCGATCCGCCGCCCGGTTACCCGCCGAATACAGCACCCTGAACGGTGCATAGGCGATCCGTTTGAGGACGGACGGCGTGCGGTATTCCTCCATGCCGTGCGGGTTAGCGAGGAACGGCGTGTCACGGAGGCTGCGGTCGGTCTGGCGCACGACGCCGAAGCCCCACGCGCATAGCCCCTGCGCATGCACAATGTCGATGGCGTTACGCTGGATCAACTGTCGCGCCAGCCGCGCCTCAGCCAGCGAAAAGATCGGGTAGTTGATCTGCCGACCGATGATGCTGTTGGGACGTAGCAGCGGCGATGTACGATCATAGCGCAGTTGCCGCACGCGCAAGGCATTGGTTGGCGGCATGGCTGCGGACTCCAGAATCTGCGCCGTCGCTTCGGCGTCGGTGATGGTTTGGGGCGGCACGCCCACAACCAGCGTCAAGTCCACACCCAACTTGACCAGGTGAGTCGAGAGATGGAACACATGACGTTCGATGCCGCCGAAGCCGTGCAACGGAAACACAGCGCGTGCCAGCATCAGGACACGAGGCCAGCGGTCGCTCATCGTGTCCAATCCAGCGTCAATGCACGCGAGCGATCAGGGCCGCCCTCCCCAAAGACATTATCGATCACCACATCCTCACCCTCAGCATCGCGCACTCGCAGGCCACAATCCTCGGCTTTTTCGAGCGAGCATTGATAATATGCAACGGCAGTGCTATCGGGCGACCACGCCGGAGCGTCCGCTGAGACACCATTGGACGTTTCAGCCCATGCCCAATCCGTATCGTCGGTTTCGACGCCACGAGCGACAAACCAGGTATCGCCACGTGCGCTCGATACACTGAACAATGCCGCCTTGCCGTTGGGCGCGGGCGCAGTCCCCATCACTTCAGGCAATTCGCCCAGGAACGTCGAGCCGCCCGTGGTGGCATCGGCACGCTCCCAGATCGAAAAGCCAGTCAGTACCTGATAGCTTACATACGAGGCAACGTACACTGTGGTGCCATCCGCGTTCCAGAAGGGGTCCTGCATAATATGTTCGAGAGCGGCGGGTTCGACCTTGTTGTCAGGAATCCCGATAGCAGGCGTATCGGTGGGTAGGTCGCCCACAACGGTCGAATCATTTTCGCCAGAGAAATTGACGATGTGTAACTCGTTTCGGCGTGGCGTTTCCTCGCCGGGGATCGTCACATAGGCGATGCGTTCGCTGTCAGGCGACCACGCCGGATCGGTGCCATCGCCGACCTTCCGTGCTCGGTCGCGGTCCAGGTCGTAGACCCAGACTTCGCGCACACTGGCATCGTCGGCGACGGAGCCATGTTCAAAGGCGAGCCGCGTGCCGTTGGCAGCCCACTTCGGGGCGTGCGCGCTCTTGGCATCGGACACGCGTTGTTCGGCGCTGCCGTCCGCGTTCGCCACGTACACGTCGCCATCCCTCACGAAGGCGATCTGGCTACCGTCAGGCGACCAGCGCGCTTCATAGGCATCTTGCAGCACCCGCCGCACCGCACCATCCTGTGGTGTATAAACCCACAGGTCGCTGCCACGCATGAACAGTAGCTTGCCGTCGAGATCGCTGCGAACTTCGCCCGTCGCCGTGCCATCGGATGCGGGCGGCGTTACAGCGGCAGTCGCGGCAGTAGTCGGCGTTTGCGGAGTGACCGTTGGCATAACAGCGACGGTTGCGGCCAGTGTTGGCGTTGCGGGCGGCGTGGTCGGACTTGCCGCCGAAACCGTGGCACGAGCAACAGGCAGCGCGGTAGTCGTCCCACGAGAACCGATTTGCGTCGAGCCACAGCCCGTCGCAAACAATACAAGAAGGACACACACTCGTTGATATACCTGTTTCATCACTGCCTCACGTTTTTTGCTGCAACATCCTTTCCTAGACGTATATCCAGCCAAGGCGGTTCCAGCGCCAGTATAGCACGCACGAACGACACACCACGAAGCCCTACGATTGAACCAGGGCTCCGTCAACGTCGTGAAATCTGTCGTCCTGAATGGAGTGAAGGATCTTTCCGAACGAGAGGCAAACTCTTGGGACCAGCGGTCACCCGATCAGCGTGACACTATCGACAATGGAGTCGTCTTAAACGGGACGTTGACAGAGCCCGGCGATTGAACGACAACGCCCCATGCTTCTACCGGCGCGTCAATCCGCTCGCGTGTACGTGCTGCGACCGGGACCACCCGTCAGAATTCCCAAAATGTGTTTGACAGCGCCCCATCGCCCATGGTATATTTACGCGCGTTATACGGGGCTGTAGCTTAGTTGGGAGAGCGCGTCGTTCGCAATGACGAGGTCGAGGGTTCGAATCCCTCCAGCTCCACCATATAACATTTGGGGCTATGGCGCAGTTGGGAGCGCGGCTGCATGGCATGCAGTAGGTCGAGGGTTCGAGTCCCTCTAGCTCCACCAATCGAGAAAGGTCCGAGGATACGTATCCTCGGACCTTTTTTTGTGTCATGGTATGTTTCAAGGATAGCTTAGAGGCACATGGCAGTCGCAATACGGTGAAGCGTTCTAAACATGCACCATAGGAATAATCGCTGGTTGAGCAGCATCCTCGCTGACTGCCGCAGGCGATACCCTCTCTCGGGGCAGTTGTTCCGCGACGCGCAAGAAGGCATCGATGAGTTGTTCATCCCACTGGGTGCCGCGCCCTTCCCGAAGAATAGTGCAAGCGCGTTCCGTGGACATACCTTTGCGGTACGGACGGTCGCTTGTCATCGCGTCGAAGCTATCGGCGACCGCCAGCAAGCGCGCCCCAAAGGGAATATCATATCCGCTCTTCCCATCAGGGTATCCTTGCCCATCCCACCGTTCGTGATGGTGACGAACGATGGCGACGCCTCGCACAAAGTCTGGGTACCGCTGCAATAATTCCGCGCCTCGTGCGGAATGCGTTTCCATGATCGCCCGCTCTTCTGGCTCAAGGCAGACCGGGCTTGTTCAGGATACCATCCGGAATGCCGATCTTGCCGATATCGTGAACCCGTGCTGCCGTCAAAATCAGTTCGGCATCCGGCCCTTCGAGACCGATTTCAGACAAGATCTTTTCGCAGTACAGTGTGACGCGGCGCGAATGACCACCTGTATACGGATCGCGGAGGTCGACGGTGTCTGCAAGACTTTCAAGCAGTTGGCGAGTCCCCGTCTGCAGTTCTCGCGCACTCTTAAACGCACGATAGACAAATAACACAGGCGCGAGTAAGAGCAGAAGTAAGCTCGCGTGAACAAGCGCGGCAGCGGCTCCAAGGATACCCAAAAGGTATTGTGTTCCTTCGACGAGCATGATTTCGCGAACAAGCATGACAATGATACGCCGCGGCGGTTCACCCATAATTGCGGCGATTTCCAGCGAACTGACGAGGATATCCACCAGAAACATCGCGACCGCTGCGACGAACAGGGCGAAAAGGCGAGACTCATCGAACGGAACAATAATCTGGGAAGCACCCGCTCCGACGAGGCCGACGATAATTGCACGAGCGGTTGCTCCGATAATATCGGAAACGAGGCTCCCGCGCCGCTTGCGTTCCAATAGTTCGCCAACGAGTGTGCTGAAACCCGCTGCGATCAATGTTAGAGGCAGCGGAAGCAACACGGCCATGAGAAAGAGCGGTACGGTGGTGAGTGCCACCTTCGTATGATAGGTTACATGGATTGGGCGCTGATCGGCAACAAGGCTAGCTAACGTCAGTCCAATAGCGATAGCTAGCGTTGGTCCATCCAACCACACGATGGCCTCCGTGGATACTCCGCGGAAGGCCATCGTAATGCTCAACACAGCAAGTGTTCCCAATGCAAACACAAGTGCCGGCTGAGGAAAGATGCGTTTAATCATACGATAGGTGGCAGAGCCATCACTACTTTGTCACGACGAATTCGTGCATGATCGGCTGGTCGGTCGCCCCGCTCCGTGATTGTGGGCTGTTCTGCAGTTGGGCAATAGCTGTCACTTTAACTGGAGCTTTGCGTGCCTGCGATTGTTCGGTGGTCGTGACCAGGGTGGTCGTCAGGTACGTGTTTTCATCATCCACATCGGCGATAATTTCAACACGTTCCTTCTTGCCCAATTCACCACCCGTATAGGTGATCTGTTTTGCCTGCACGCCACGAGGCACATGCAGCGTGTAAACGACCTCGTCGACTTCTTCAGCAAACGCTGCAACTTCGACCGTCAGGCGGAGAACACGTTTATCCGTGAGAACGACGATTGGATCTCCACGGCACACGCGCGGACGCGCATACGCACCGTCCGTCCAGGCAGGGGCAATAAGCACCCCGAACAGAAGCAAGAATCATCATCAAGAATCGACGATTCATTCGCATCACAAGGAGAGGAAACATACGAAGGTACTCCATAGGGCTACTGTCTTATCCAAGACATGTCGTAGGAGCTACATTCAGACGCGGCGGGAAGCCTAATTATCTTTGGCTTCCCACCGCGATCGCAATGCCTATTAGTCGACCGTTTTCTCGTCTGCCGAACTGAAGTTGACGGTGCCAGTGTTCGCTGTCGACCACGATGCCGTCGACCATGATGCCGTCGACCACGAAGCCGTCGACCACGAAGCCGTCGACCACGAGGCCGTCGAATCGTTGGTGTAGACCGTCGCGCCATTCGGTCCGATCAACTGCTCATTCGCCCTCAACCCTTGATTCGCACGGCTCGGCGTTGCACTAAAGTTGACCACGGACATGGCGTTGACTTCGCCGTGTCCTTGTCCCCTGTCGACCGGAAGTCGTGTGGCAGTGTTCAACAACAACCACTTCACCTGGTCGTTGGTCCATTCGGGATGCTTCTGGAACGCCAGCGCGGCGATGCCCGACACGACCGGAGCCGCCATCGACGTACCCGAAAGGCGCAAATATGTGCCGTCCACGATACGCGTTGGGTCTTGCAGCACTAATTTTGCGGTCGCGGAAGCCCGCGGTGCGACCATATAGCGCCCCGGCGCAACGACGTCCGGCTTCGAGAAGCCATCCTGCGTTGTGCCATAGCTCGACCACGGAGCGATCGTGTCATCGCCCTGTGCGACGGTGTTCATCGGATCGGATGCGCCGACCGTGATGACGAACGGATCGTTGGCCGGTGGGTACTGCATGGTGTTGGCACCATCGTTCCCCGCGGCGACGACGACCAGAATTCCACTGAACCAGGCACGCTCGACGGCTGCCGACAACGCACTGGTTTTGTAGCTCTCCGCCACGCTCGACACGAGCGACAAGTTCATGACGCGGATGTTGTAGGCCCGCCGGTTTGCCACGACCCATTCGATAGCCTCGACGACATCCGAAACATACGACATGCCGTTTTCATCCGAAACACGCACGTTGATGAGCTTGGCTTCGGGAGCGATGCCGACGTACTTGCCAGCAATCGCGGAACTATCACACTGCCAGGAGTTACCGGCAATAATTCCACCCACATGGGTGCCATGGCCGTTGCCATCGTCGGTTGCCGTTAGCGCGGAATTGAAGACGACCTTCGTCGCGATACGACCCGATGTATCACATGATTTCGAAATTCCAGTGTCCAGAACGGCGACCGCAACACCAGCGCCGGTGGTCGACGACCATAAGCCGGTGGCATTGACGACCTTGGGATAGAGCGTGGTGAGTTTGGACGATTCGACAATCGCAAGCTTACGCACGGGAGCATCGTAGTTTACAAACTTGACCGACGAATCGCTGCCTAAAGCAATGATCTGGCTTCCGGTAAGTTCTCCGACGAAGCTATCGACCGATTGCAGATTCTTGACTTTCCGGCCACCTTTGGTGGTCAGTGCCGTGTCGGCCTTCGTGTCGCGATGAACGCGGGTAACGATGACGCGGAAGGTCTTACCAGGATGAGCGGCAGCCTCGCGCTTCAACTGTGGCAACACCCGACTTTCCTGGGCTGCGGCGGCGGGCTGAATGAGCCCCGTGAAAACGATGGCGAATAACACCAGCAGAGCGCTGATTTTGCGGCCCCAGCTGGCAGTTAGGACGGCGGTATGTGAACGGTACATGTGAACCCCATAAGGAAAATTGGATGAATAGTGGCGCGACCTGCGCCGTGCGACGGCGTACTTCGAGGGTGCTCCGTCTTCGGTAACCCGGCTGCCCTGGCTTGCGCGGTAGGCCCGTGGCTTTGCGTCCCCGCCTTTCGACGGGTTTGCCCTTATCGGTACGGGTTCAGCATGCGATGGTGGGCACTAGGCGATCCTCCTCGATAACAATTGAGCGCATCTCCGTAGAGGTTTGGCTGCCTGTGCTCGAGGGACGAGGATGCGGCCTCGCCGAGCCGGCAACCCGGCTGTCCAGCATGGGGGAACTGGACCCGTGGCTTTGCGTCCCCACCTCACGATGGGTTTGCCCTACGACTGACTTGTAGCGCCATACAAACCGTGGAACGAACGAGGGTCCACGCGATGCAGACTGGTATGTGATTTGGGGGATACAGGTACTATACAAGGGGCTCATGTCGCTGACGATAGCTCTCTAGTCCCAGACGCGGGGGGGTATACTGGCAGACATTCGTTTGTAGCATACCGATCATGACCCAGCCATGGATGATTCGAGTGAACACATCCTCAACAGCTAGCGACGTAGCTCAAAATATTGACGTGTAAATGACCAGTGCGCTCTGAACAGCTGTTCAGAGCGCACTGGCGCGACCGGAGTGGAGTATCTACACTGTTACTCGACCCTTTTCTCGTCTGCCGACGTGAAGTTGACGGTCGAGGTGTTCGCCGTCGACCATGAGGCCGTTGACCACGAGGCCGTCGACCACGAGGCCGTCGACCATGAGGCCGTCGACCATGAGGCCGTCGAATCGCTGGTGTAAACCGTCGCGCCGTTCGGTCCGATCAACTGTTCACTCGCCGTCAACCCTTGATTCGCACGGCTCGGCGTACCGCTAAAGTTGACCACCGACGTGGCATTGACTTCACCGCGTCCCTGTCCCGCGCTGACCGCGAGCGATGTTGCGGTGTTCATCAACAACCATTTCACCTGGTCGTTGGTCCATTCGGGATGCTTCTGGAACGCCAGCGCGGCGATGCCCGACACGACTGGAGCCGCCATCGACGTACCCGAAAGGCGCAAATACGCGCCGTCCACGATACGGGTAGGATCCTCAAGCGCCATTTTGGCGGTCGTGGAGGTCAGCGGTGCGACCATGTAGCGTCCAGGTGCAACGACCTCGGGCTTCGAGAAACCATCCTGTGTTGTACCATAGCTCGACCACGGAGCGATCGTGTCATCGCTCTGCGCGACGGTGTTCATCGGATCGGATGCGCCGACCGTGATGACGAACGGATCGTTGGCCGGTGGGTACTGCATGGTGTTGGCACCATCGTTCCCCGCGGCGACGACGACCAGGATTCCACTGAACCAGGCACGCTCGACGGCTGCCGACAACGCGCTGGTTTTGTAGCTCTCCGCCACGCTCGACACGAGCGACAAGTTCATAACACGGATGTTGTGAGTTGTTCGATTTGTCACGACCCAATCGATGGCATCGATAACATCCGAAACATACGACATGCCGTTATCATCTGACACACGAACGTTGAGGATATTAGCTTCGGGAGCAATCCCGATATACTTCCCCTTGATGGTGGTCGACATAGCGCCGTTCTGCCAATTGTTACCAGCGACGATGCCTGCCACATGGGTGCCATGACCGTTGCCGTCGAGCGATTTTTTCAAGCCCGAGTTGAACGTCACGTTAGCTTTAACACGGTTTAGATAGTTGGACGTCCTGAATTCGTTCGTGGCGCTCACGCCGGTGTCTAGCACGGCGACGCCGACACCACTACCGGTGGTTGTTGTCCATAACCCGCTGGCGTTGACGACCTTGGGATAGAGCGTGGTCAGCTTGGACGATTCGACGACCGCAAGCTTCCGCACAGGAGCGTCATAGTTCACGAACTTGACCGATGAATCGCTACCCAGCGCCGTGATCTGACTTCCGGTCAGTTCTCCCACGAAGCTATCGACCGATGCCAGGTTCTTGACTTTCCGACCGCCTTTGGTGGTCAGTGCCGTGTCGGCCTTCGTGTTGCGCTGAACGCGGGTAACGATGACGCGGAAGGTCTTACCAGGATGAGCGGCAGCCTCGCGCTTCAACTGTGGCAACACTCGACTTTCCTGGGCTGCGGCGGCGGGCTGAATGAGCCCCGTGAAAACGATGGCGAATAACACCAGCAGAGCGCTGATTTTGCGGCCCCAGCTGGCAGTGAAGATGGTGGTATGTGAACGGTACATGTGAACCCTATAAGGTAAAGATTTAGTGGCGCGGTGTGCGCCGTGCGACGGTGTACTCCGAGGGTGTTCCGTCTTCGGTAACCCGGCTGCCC
The DNA here is from genome assembly GCA_963790835.1 of uncultured Chloroflexia bacterium. Classification (GTDB taxonomy): domain Bacteria; phylum Chloroflexota; class Chloroflexia; order Chloroflexales; family Kallotenuaceae; genus JBBSGA01. The sequence continues at coordinate 275,242 of CAWBPU010000001.1, read as the reverse complement.
TGGCTTGCGCGGTAGGCCCGTGGCTTTGCGTCCCCGCCTTTCGACGGGTTTGCCCTTATCGGTACGGGTTCAGCATGCGATGGTGGGCACTAGGCGATCCTCCTCGATAACAACTGAGCGCATCTCCGTAGAGGTTTGGCTGCCTGTGCTCGAGGGACGAGGATGCGGCCTCGCCGAGCCGGCAACCCGGCTGTCCAGCATGGGGGAACTGGACCCGTGGCTTTGCGTCCCCACCTCACGATGGGTTTGCCCTACGACTGACTTGTAGCGCCATACAAACCGTGGAACGAACGAGGGTCCACGAGATGCAGGTTTGAACGTGATTGGGGGATGTCGTACATCATACATGATTACCGCGAACATCGCGATAGCCATGAAGTACTAAAAGGATGGAGTGATTTGACGAAGAACAGGAAGGATGACTAGGACGTAAGTACTATATATATGACGAGAACCTGGGATGATTGACCTTGAAGGTACTTTAGTACTGCTGAATGTCGGAGCAATGCACCCCGTTCGACGGTTCAAAGCCGCTCTATTCACGATGTACCACCGCTGTTATAGTTATCAAACCGCTTCACCAGATCAGGCTGTTTCTTTCCCGAATGATCGGTGGACGATTTAACTACTGTTGCGGAGTCCCCAATGAGGCAAATGCCCGGCGTAGCACGTATATACCTTATTAGCCTGTATATCGTTGGTGCGGTGGCTTGCGCCTGGCATCTCGTCAATTATAATGCGCCAATCACAACGATTGATATCGTGCTTGCCATCGGCCTCGCGATTGTATCCGCGATCTGCCAGGTATTCCTGGTTGCCCGAACAAGTACAACCGGCCAGCGCTCGGATCACCTCACGCTCGCACCAGTATTTGCCGCTCTTGTGCTCCTTCCGGGTCCACTCCTGGTGCCAGTTATCATTATCACCTTTCTTCCCGAATGGTACGTGTATCGACGCTCCTGGTTTGGGCAAGTTTTTAATATTGCGTCCTTTTTGATTGCAACAATGGTGGCACGCCTATGTTTTCATGCCATCGCCGGCCAGTATCGCCTCAACGATTCGCTGGTTTTGTTCTCACAGAACTGGTCCGCCACGTTGGCGCTTATTTTAGTTTTTGAATTCTCCCAGGCCCTGATGCTTGCCTGGGTACTCAAGCTCGCGCGCGGGCAATCCCTTCGACAGAGTGGCCTGTTTACCGTCGATAGCCTGCTCCTTGAATTTGCCCTTATTTGTGTTGGCCTTTGCTTCGCCGTTTCCTGGATGATTGGACCACTGTACGGGCTGGCCGCAGGTATGCCGCTGCTGCTGATCTTTCAGGCACTTCATGTCCCAAATTTGAAGGAAGAAGCATCGACAGACCCAAAGACCGGACTGGCAAACATGCGTCACTTCTCGACCGTCATCGAGCGTGAACTTGAACGTGCGAATCGCAGTGGTCAGTCGTTTAGTTTGCTGGTCTGCGATCTCGATTATCTCCGCAATATCAACAATACGTTTGGACATCAGGCCGGCGATATGGTGTTGCAAGGCATCGCCGATATCATCCACTCGAGCATACGAGCCAACGATCTTGGTGCTCGCTATGGCGGCGAAGAATTCCTCGTCATGCTAGCAGACACCGATACCGACGGGGCGCAACATCTGGCCGAGCGCATTCGGAGCACCCTCGAACAGACTACGTTCGAGCATGAAAGCACAGGCGCAGTCATTCGAGCGACGATCAGTATTGGAGTAGGCACGTATCCCTACGATGGGCGAACCATGGAAACGCTGCTGCGAGAAGCAGACCTTGCAGTCTACAAGGCGAAAGCTGACGGACGAAATCGCGTGGTTGTTGCCGGACGTGAAACCCGGGAGCTCGCGGGGGATTGGGCTCGAGAACATCTTATGCCATCGGTCGCTGCCGAGCCAGTGCCAGCACAGGTTCGGGGACCATTGTCGGGATTCATCAAGCAGGCAACGCGCGCATCCGCCCGCCCGGATTCGACCTCGCAAGCTACTGCGCAATCAGGGAAACATTCCAAACGCCGCCGCCAAGAAACGCAGCGTGGCGAACCCTCACTCCTGCTCCTCGGACTGATCGCTCTCATTGTCCTCGCTGGCGTACTTAGCAACGCATCTACTGTGACTCAATCGGTTCCCTGGACGAGCCTCTTACTTTTTGCCGCGCTGACCGTGATTGCCGAACAGTTAGCCATCGACGTTTCAGGACGAGGAAAGATCTCAGTTTCCGTCGTGATCATTCTTGGTGCCGCGTTCCTTTACCATGGGGTCGGCATTCTGGTAACCGCGCTGGCCGCCGCGCTTTCAATGACCATCAAATCGCGGAGCCCGATGCATCGTATGCTGTTCAATTTTGGAACCGTGCTGCTTGCGGCACGTGGCGCGGATCTGCTCAGCGCTTCCATCGTCGGAACAACACTCACCGCAGCACCGCTCATTACGAGTATTATCCCCGCAGCCATCGCAGGACTAGCGTATTATGCAATCAACCAACTATTGTTATGTACAGCGCGTGGATTGGATGAACAACGCCATCCATGGCAGATATGGTCTAGCGATTATCGCTGGCTGTGGCCACATTATGTCGTACTGGGCTCCCTGGGGCTGATCGTCGCGTTAGGCTATCGTGATTATGGACCTGTCGGGGTTATCGCCTTGATGGCTCCTGTTGCAATGATGCACGTTGCGTTCGCTCAGTATGTTGGACAAACGCGCGTGTATGTAGAGGACCTGCAGCAAATGAATTCGCGCCTGACGGATTCCTACGAGGCAACATTACACGCACTTAGCCGCGCACTCGATACACGCGACGAAGAAACCGAAGAACATTCCCAGCGTGTTCGCCGATATACTGAACTGTTAGCGCGACGGTTGCAGATCTCCGAGGCTGACATGCATGATATGTCGCGCGGTGCCTTGTTACATGACATTGGTAAGATTGGCGTGCCGGATGCGATCCTCCTCAAGCCGGGGAAACTCACGGATGCCGAACGATTGTTTATGCAGAAGCATCCAGAAATCGGGTACCGCATGATTGCCCATATTCCATTTCTTGCACGCGCGGCCCTGGTGGTCCTCCATCACCATGAGAGCTTCGATGGAACAGGTTATCCAAGTGGGTTGAGCGGGGAATATATTCCCCTGGGTGCGCGCATTTTCGCCATCGTGGATACATTTGACGCGATGACTTCGGATCGACCATACCGTCGTGCTTTGCCCATTGAGGATGCACGCGGGGAAATCACACGGTGTCGAGGAACACAGTTCGATCCAAAACTGGTTGATATCTTTTTGTCGATTCCTATCATTGAGCTTATCGAAGCACGCGAGGATGTCGATGCGCCATTTGCAAGAATAGAAATGCAACCTACACTTTCGATGGAACTATCGCAAGCCTGATCAGGTTTGACCAGGGCTCCGTCAACGTCCCGTTCAGGACGACTAACTCGTCGATAGTGTCACGCTGAGCGGGTGCCCGCCGGGGCCAGGAGTCTGCCGCTCGTTCGGAAAGATCCTTCACTCCATTCAGGATGACAGATTTCACGACGTTGATGAAGCCCTGGGACGTGACGACCATCGCAACTTTTTGCCTACTTCCTACGTCAAATAGATACTATGCACAGCTATGCTGTGCGTACTGAATCAAGGAAAAGGGAAGTTCGATGTTTTGTCCTGGCTGTGCGCGTACTGTTCCGAGCGATGCGGCTTTTTGTATCTATTGTGCGGCGCCCATAGGCGATGCGGCGACCCCCGCACCACACGTGCGGGTACAACCGGCGACCGGACCAACGGTGCGGCTGCAACCGACAGCCGTGCCTCACATCGCGCCCCGACCTCACCATGTTCATGTTGCTCCGGCGAAGCCACAGGCCCGCCAGCATCACAAGAACCTCAAGAAGCATACACGCCAGCCTGACTATAGCGGCGCGGTCTTTTTGATCGGTCTGGGTATACTCGTGTTTACCGGCAATTTCTGGCCTGGGATTCTGATTCTCATCGGCGTGAGCGGATTTCTAAAGGATTATGCCAAGGCACGCTCCAATCATGGTCTCGGCCATCTGGTGTTCTGGGTCGGTCTTGCCGTTCTCTGGAACACGCCGTTTCTATGGCCTGGGGTACTCCTTCTCATGTTTGCCTCACATCTTATCGGCAAGCAACGCATCAGTACCTGGATATAGCAAACAATAGCCTCGGTGGACGTTCCACCGAGGCTATTGTTTCAATACGAAACGTGATTACGTAGTTTCCCCAGGCCAGTTACCTCGAACTCAATCGTGTCATCCGGCTCGATCCAACCCCCCACCTGTTCCACGCCTAGTTCTAAAATCGAGCCACGGGCGACGGTTCCTGAACTGAGCACGTCGCCGGGATAGAGAGTGACGCCCCGCGACGCGTAGGCGATCAGGTGCTCCCAGGTGTAGTACATATCGCCCAGATCACCAACGCTGTATTCCTTGCCGTTCACACGGGCGAACGTACTCAGGCTGAGCCGTCCATCGTCGAAATATTCGTCTAGCTCGTCCGGTGTAACGATCACCGGACCGATAGACGAAGCGAAATCGCGGCTTTTGGCGAATCCCATACCAGCCGCCAACTCGTCACGTTCCAGATCGCGTGCCACCCAGTTATTGAGAATCGTAAACCCGGCTACATAGTCTAGAGCACCCTCTGGTGCGATGTCCTGTCCCTGCCGTCCGATCACACAGCCAACCTCAAGACCAAAATCGAGTTGTTCGGTCGCGGGCATCGACAGCGTTTCGCCTGGTCCGATCATGGCGCCATGATTACCGAAACTGAACAGGGGGGCGCGATACCAGGCCGCCGGCACAGTTAGCCCCTGCTGCCGCCGTACCGTCGCAACATGAGCCTCGAAGGTGTCGAATAACCGCAGCGACCGTGGACGGGGCAGCGGTGCCAGCAGTTTGATCTCGGAACGCGGCAGCAGTAACGACATGCCACCGATAGACACCTCACCGGCCAGATCAAGTTCGTCTGGATCGTCCTCGTCGCGCACGACATTGACGGCATCGCCGATCTGTTCGAGCACCGCGTTGACGATCTCGTTGGCGCCATCCAGCCCGAGCCCTTCTTCGGAGCCGTCCAGCAACCGCAGCATATCCAATGGACGCTCGTCCCATTCTTCAAAGACAAGCGGTGCAGCGGCATGAAGGTCGACCAGACCATACGGTAGCAGCACACCGGCGCGTGCATCGTATAACCCTTCGCCGGAGCGCCGGAAGGTTACGAGTTTCAAGGTATTAACCTCTTGGAGGGCTTATAACCCTGCAACTGTCGTCTCATCACGCACGGTTTCGACGCCTTCCAGATCGCTGATCACAGCGACAATGTTATCGGTATCGTCCAGATCATCGACCATGCCACGCACGATCACGGTGCCATCGATCGTGGCGATCTGTAAACGTTCAGCAAGATGCGTCGTCGAACTGTCCGAGCGCAGTGCGTCACGTACGAAAGCAGTCATATCATCGCCACGATCGTGAAAGCGATCCACGTCCTCCTGATCGAGCGAACGCTCGCCCGAAACATCGCTCACGTCACGAGCCGAGGTGCCGAACCCAGCAGCGACCTGGACCGATTCGGGATCGTCGTAGTCAGTGGTGACGGGCGGGTCGATGGGCGGCACGTAGGTCATCCCCTCCTCGATCGCTTCCATGGCATCACCAGTTTCACCCGCGCGCATTTCCTGCTCGATCAGCATATCGAACGATTCCACGCCACCTTCGCCAAGCTCCTGATTCGCGTCGGTCTCGCCCTGGTACACATCAGTCGTGGTGATCTGTTCCAACCGTTCGATGTCAGACTGGTCGATATAGGCCGTGCCTTCGACGTTCGCGCCCGCCAATTGGTCCATGAACTCGTTTGAATCGCGGTCCTCGTCCTGCGGTGGATTGGTATATGGTTGTGGTTCTTGTCGTGAATCATGCTGCGGTGTATGTAAACCACTGTCGGTTCGATCGGTCATATACATTCTCCTTCTCGCTATCCTGCATTGCAGGTTTCAGACCCTCGTTATTGCGCTTGCAGCGACCTGATGGACCCTGCATCAAATTCCGGGCCGACGATCAAACGTACCACCTGGGGCAACACGGTGAAGGTTGCGGGCTGGTTACCGACGAGTTCGCCATCCGTGTTGAACCACATACCGGGTTGAGATTCGACGTGAACGCGCCGCGCTCGGCGATACACCAGTTCCGGTTGATCGAGATGGTTCCCCGTCAGAATCTGCGGAACGAGGATCGCCAAGCGTGGCAGGGATGTGGCAGGAACGATCATCACATCGAGCAATCCGTCGTCAATCATCGCCCGGGGAACGACCGGGATGCCGCCCGCGACCGAACGGGCGTTAGCGATGACGATGTTATAGGCGAGAAGGTCCTGCGGGTCCGCATCGTCGAACTGGATCGTCATATGATAATCTGTCAGGTCGGGTAAGGCTGCCAGCGCCGAACGTATATAGGCCAACGGTCCCCAGGTGGCCTTGAGTTCATCGGTGAGGTGTTCGTTGAGGATGCCGCTAAAACCACCCGCCGACACATTAAGGAAGTAGCGCGTTTCATCGCTTTGAACACACACGACATCGCTGGTACAGACCGTTCCACGCTTCAGAATATCGATGGCCTGCTCGACATCGGTAGGTATGGCGATGGTACGTGCGAAGTCGTTGCCAGTGCCAAGCGGCAACACGCCCAACGTCGCACGGCCCCAATCATCCGACATACCGTTTAGGACTTCGTTAATGGTCCCGTCGCCGCCAGCCGCAATGATACATTCATACCCGGCTGTGATGGCTTCGCGTGCCAGCCGTGTTGCATCACCTTTCGCGCTCGTTGCCTTGATCGTCACCTCGCCAAGCGGGGCGAGGTGCGTCATTAAGTGTTGCTTCGTCTTCTGCTGTACCCGCATTTGGGTTAAAAATGATAAGCGTCCGCATGTTCAGAAACGATTACGCCTTCCGACTCGCCGTCCACTCCTGCGGAACATGCTAATCACGAGCAACAGCAAGATCGATCCCAGAATCGCCCAGATGATCTCGATGGTTTGACCGCCGACGTTGATCGCGAAGAACGGCGGTAGGTTCAGGGCATTCGCGACGACCGTACCGATGTAGGCACCGATCACGCCGACCACGATCGATACGACAAAGCCGCCGGGGCTAAACCCGACGATCATTTCGGCAAGGGCACCACAGATTCCGGCGATGACAAGCAACACCAACAGACTCAAAATACTCATGATTACCTTCCTATGCGCGGCTCGTAGTGACCAGGGGAACGCTGTTCGGCCTCGATGATGCCCGCACTCGGCTCGCCCAGATCGAGCATACGCACAGCAAACCAGGCAACCGTGAGCGTGGGGACGACCTGCGTGAACGGGATCAATGCTTCAACCGCAGCCGTGTTCCGCAACGCTTGCAAGCGATAGCGGCTGAGGAGTACCCACACGATCGGCGCAGCGAACATATCAAGGGCAAGATCGAGCAGATCAAGGATCACGACCAGGCTCAGGGGTACCATCCGTAGCGTCGTCGTGAAACTCGCGTTCGCTGGAACCCGCAAACGCCGTAGTCGCCGATGGATCAGCGTTAAGCCAACGACAGCAAGCACGAGCGCCACGACCATCACGATAGCAAGTATTTCCACGAATTGTCCCAGACTGGTATACAAATCGTTCACGTTCAACCTTCACTTTACGTATCTGCTCTTTTTTTTGCGGTGCGGTACGATTCCCACGCTAGTGAGACGATCGCCAGGAGGATCATTGTTGCGAGGGTCGCGAGTTCTAGGCGCGCGCCGAAGCGCGGCTGCGCTGCCCAGCGATCCAACCAGCCAAAAGGCCAAACCAGCACAGACGTGACCGCCAGGATCACCTCGAAGATCCGGTTATCTGGCCTGGCGGCAAAGAGTAGACCGATCAGGCGCACCATGAGCAGCCCTTCCGCAACCCCCACAATTATTTTTATCCATCGCCACACGTTGTCCTACCTCACGAATCAATCAATATATATGCCAAGGTGAAGCTTATTCAGCGATTCCAGTCTGCTGTCATAACGGACATAGGTCGCCCATACTGGCCATACAAGGCATGTCATCCTAACAGCTTGTCCCACCTGCCATCCACGCTTCGCCAGTCCGAGTATACTTCGCCTCATGCACGAACACAGTCCACAACGTACGTCGGTAGGGTATCTTGAACTTTTACGCCGGAACAAGCAATTCCGGTGGCTATGGTACGGTCAACTCGTCAGTCAACTTGGGGATTGGCTCGATAGCATCGCGATCTTCTCGCTATTGCTCGCGCTCACTGGGTCCGGCACAGCCGTCAGCCTGGTTATCGTTTCCCAATTTTTGCCACCCGCGCTTGTCGGACTGGGAGCGGGCGTGGTCGTGGATCGCCTTCCGCGCAAACAGGTCATGATCGCCGCCGACCTGATCCGCGCCGCGCTCGTGCCACTCCTGTTTTTGATAGATTCACCTGACATGGTGTGGCTGGCATACGTCGTCACAGCATTGAAGTTCGCGGTTGGCGCGTTCTTCGAGCCTGCACGACAGGCCGCCATTCCATCCATCGTCGCCCAGGATGAGCTGATCGCAGCAAACGCGATTTCGAGTATCACCTGGTCAGCAATGCTCGCCATTGGCGCCGCCATCGGTGGCCTCGTGGTCGCGTACCTTGGTACGAACACCGCTTTCCTGATCGACGGACTTTCGTTCGTCCTGTCGGCCTTTTTCATCGCCCGCGTCGTGTTGCCTCCGCGTGTCGTCAAGGCCATACCCAGCACGGGACTACAGGATTTGCGCGAGGCTGTCAGCTACCTGCGCCAACGCCGTACCATCGCATTGTATACGTTCACGAAGGGCTTCTGGAGCGTCGGCAGCGGAGCGTTATTGCTGCTGTCGCTGTATGGCGAGGAGCTTTTCCCGTTGCGCGGCGATAGCGCCCTCAGTATCGGGCTATTGTACGCAGCACGCGGCCTTGGTACCGGCATCGGACCCGTACTCGCCAGTCGCCTCGGCGGTAGTAGTTCGCGCTTCCTCGCGCGTGCCATCGCTCCCTCCTTCGTCATCACCGGCATCGGCTATGTGCTGTTCGGCGGCGCACCCTCGTTGCTGCTCGCCGCCCTCGCGATCATCTTCGCGCACATGGGTGGCTCGACCCAGTGGACCTTCAGCACGGCCTTGATCCAGATGTATGTGCCGGACCGTCTGCGCGGGCGCATCTTTTCGATGGATTTCGTCGCCCTCACCCTCATGACATCGCTTTCGACCTTCCTCGTCGGCGTCGCCCACGACGCGGGCTACACTCCACGCACCCTGGCCGTGGTCGTGGGTGCGGTGTTCATCATTGTAAGCCTTCCGGTCTGGCTGCTATGGCACGACCACCAACCACGGCGACCGCAGGAAGAACAGCCCGACGCTGGGCCCACCGACCAGATGGTCACAGCCACAGGCAAGTAGAACCAGATACCACCCATATACGTAGAACGCTTTATGTTAACTAACGGATGAACTCATGGATATACCACAAATCAACCCTTTAACCGCGCCCGACCAGCTACGGGTTGCCGTGCACGGCACCATTGATGTCGAATCGTATATGGTTCGCCAGGACGGCGCGATTACCATCGACGGACAACTCAAGGGTGATGCGCGCATCGCGTTTCGCACCCTGCGGCAACGTATCGAAGGCATCGGGTTCACGCCCTTTCTCGCACGCACGGAAACGGGCGTGCGACTGACGGCGGTACCGGGCGTAATCCAGCATAAACCCGCTCGCGTTCGCATCAATATCGTACTGTTTTTGCTCACGGTCGTAACGGTGCTGTGGACGGGAGCGCTTCAAGAGGTTGAAATCTCCGCCTTGCCGGCTGCAACGAGCGCCACGCAACAGTCGATCGAGTACCTGCGATTGCTGTTCGGTGTGTTACTCGATCCCTCCCAACTCTCACTCGGGCTACCATTCGCCCTGACCTTGCTTTCAATCCTGGGAGCGCACGAGATGGGACACTTCATCGTTGGACGGCTGCGTGGTGCGCCCATGAGTTGGCCATACTTCATCCCGCTGCCGCCACTTATTAGCTTCACAGGCACGATGGGTGCGGTCATCGTGCAGCGCGAACCATTGGAGGACCGTCGTACACTGCTCGAAGTCGGCATCGCCGGACCGCTGGCTGGCCTTGCCGTCGCCATCCCGCTGCTATTCGTGGGGCTGTTTGGGTCAACGGTCGGTGCGGCAAATCCACCGTATTTGCAGGAAGGGAACTCGTTACTCTACGCTGCCGCCAAGTGGTTGGTGTATGGTCAATTTCTGCCCTATAACGGCATGGACGTGCAGATCAACAGCGTCGCGTTCGGCGCGTGGATTGGTTTACTCGTCACCATGATCAACCTGCTGCCGGTCGGACAACTTGACGGCGGACACATCGCGTATGCGCTGCTCGGCGAACGCGCCCGCTATCTCGCCTATGGTGCCATCGCGATGTGTGCGATCTTTGGCGTCTTGTTTTCGTACTCCTGGTTTGTGTGGATGGCGCTAGCGACTATAATTGGGTTTCGGCATCCACCGCCGTTCAACGACGTACCGGAGCTTAGCCCAGCGCACAAAGCGCTGGCGATCGCGGGACTGTTGTTGTTCTTGTTGTTGTTGATGCCGATACCGATCGCACAGGTCCAGTGACCTCGAATTTATTGGAGCATACACGCATGGCACCTAAGCCGAATCCACGACCACGACACGTTTTGATCGTCGCGCCACACCCCGACGACGCCGAGTTTATGGCAGGCAGCATTCTGGCACATTGGCACTCGGTGGGTGCGACGATCCATTTTCTCCTGGTAACCGATGGCGTTAGTGGTTCGCGCGATCCTAACCAAACACCCGAACAACTCGCGGCGATTCGTCGCGCCGAACAGATCGCGGCCGCCCGCGTGCTGGGCTGTGATGACGTTGCCTTCCTGGGGTATCCCGACGGCAAAGTCGAGCCGACGCTGGCGCTGCGTTGGGACATCGCTCGCACTATCCGGCGCGTCAAACCGGACGTGGTATTGACGATGGACCCTGCTTTCCGCTACTCCGAGAACTATATCAACCACCCTGACCATCGTGCGGTCGCGGACGCGACGCTTGCCGCAATCATGCCGACCGCGAACACCCTGCTGGCAGCACTTGACCTGGCAGAAGAAGGACTGGAACCCCACGATGTCAGCGAAGTGTATCTATCGGCAGCCACCAAAGCGACGGTCTGGATTCCGATCACAGAAGAAGATATGCAACGGCAAATGGATGCGTTGAAGGAGCACAAAAGCCAGTTAGGCGATTGGAATCCCGGCGACACGATGAAGGAGTGGGCGCGACGGGCCGCCAACGAAGGCCGCGAGAACGGCGTTGATTGTGGCGAGTACGCCCAGGCCTTCGCCTATGTTCGGTTGAAGGAAGGCGACGAGGAAGAACAACCCGCCGCCGAAGTCTAGCCGCGAGAGGATGACCGGAGCGCTCGTTCCGGTCATCCTCCACTCAATCCCCACACGAGGAGCGATAGCGATGCCGCCATCCACCCACGATTCACGAATTCGCACTGTCGAAGATGCCTACGCATGGCTGCAACAGGTGCAGATCTGCACAATCATGGAGGACCGCAGCGGCAAACTGCCAGGCCTGTGGGATGTCGTGGACGCACCCGACAAGCAGCCCGGTGAAGGCGGATGGGGCGAAAAGATGAGTCTGGTGTGGGGATGGAAGAACGCGCTGCCGGCGACGTACCCCGACGATATCTTCTATGGCAAAATCAAAGGTGGCCGAGCGATCCTGTGTACGATGGATTATCTACGCACACTGTACGCGCAACAACATCGCCCGCTCGAACAAACCAGCACATTGGCGCAAGAACTCTACACCGTGATCGAGCAGGGACCGATTCCGAATCGCCCGCTGCGGCAAGCAACCGGCCTCGATACAAAGGCCGATAAGTCGCGATTCGATCGCGCCATTCTCGAACTTCAGGTTGCCCTGCTGGTCGTGCGCTACAACGACCTCACACTCGCCGGAACCGATGGCCTTGGACCCGACCCCGACCGTTGGACCACCTTCGCGGCACAATATCCTGATTGGCAGCCTACATAGAACGAAAGCGACGGGGAAGCCCGCTAGTCACCACAGGATTTTCGGGTAATCGTCGTGCGAACAAGTAGCGTTGGCTCCTCATATCTGCGTCTGACTTTCTCACACCCTTTTGACCACCAATCAGCAAGCAGTAGCGTCAACAGCGCAGCACCAGGCAGCAGTGAAGGGTTGGTGCAACGTCCAGTCAATGATGATGTACTTTTCAGTGTGTCATGCGGATCGGGATAGAATTGCCTATGCTCAGGACGTTGCACCAGCGCTGAGCGACACAACTATTGCCTTGCTTGCCCACTACATGCAGGACAGACGGAATTGATGCGCCATTGATCGTGCGGATTCACGGGGTGCTCCTGAAGGTTTTGTCACCGGGGATTGTGCATGAATTCGCACGGTTTTGGAAGGTGAGCCTCAAACCACGGTTTACTATCGTCTTACCGCGTGAATTTTCAAGGGCAATCCAGTTTAGATTGGGCAAGCCAATGTACTGGATCGAGGGTCTTTTCATGAGTATCGGCGCTTGCCCTGCGATGTTTGGATCTACAGAGTGTGTTCTCCAGTGGCTTACACGCAGGCATCCGTGTGGGTACCTATATGCAACTGTCGTACACTACCTACAAATTGTGACGTGTTCCGATATCTGGGACAGAAATCCTCAATGCCCCGCGCTCTGATAATTGCGCAGTTCAGAGCGAAAGATGTAGACCGCCAGTGTGAACCAGCACACGCCGACCAGAGGTGCAATCATCGCGAGCACGGGCGGCACATTTAGTTCGCCGGTCTTGCCCAGCAGCACCGCCGATGGAATATAGGCCATAAAGGCCAGCGGCAGCGCAAAGGTCAGCAGAAATTGCACCGTACCGCCAAAGATCTTGAGCGGATAGTTGCCGAAATCGCTGAAGAACGTATCAAGAACGAAGAACAACGATTGGACGTTGAGCACGCGCAGTGCGAGCGTCGCGATCATCAGGTCAAGCCCAAGTTCAAGCAGCGCGCCGCCGATGATCGCCAGCACCAGATACACCACAACTGCCGCTGTCCAGTCAATGTTAACCATCGTGAGCGCTGCCAGGAATAATACGATCCCGCCGAGCAGGTCGCCAAAGACATTCACCTGCACGCCCTGGCTTAAGATCTGGCGCAATGGTGAGAGTGGCCGAATTAAATAGCGGTCGAATTCGCCATGCCGAATCTGATGGTCAAGCTGGCGGATCTCTCCTGAGACCAGGAAGCCGACCGCGTGGATCAGCAGACGTAAGCCGTACAGAAAGGCTATCTCGCCGAAGGTCCAGCCGCCGACGGTCTCGAAGCGTGTCAGCACGACCCAGATAAAAGCGAAGCCGGTGCCATGGTAGATCAAGCCCATCGTGATCAGGATCAGAAAATTGGTCCGGTATTGTAGCTGGCTGCGAACACTAGCCGCCCACAGGCTCAGCATGATCGACAATGTCGTCATTTTATCCCCCCTGAATCACAACGCGCCGCATCGCACGCTGCCATACCAGCCAGGCAATACCGGACAGTGCGATAACCCAGAACACCTGGAGGCCGAGCCCCTGAAGCGCTTGTTTGCCGGTCATTTGCCCGGTGTAGATCGACAGAGGGATGAACGTCTGAGCCTGGAACGGCAGTACTTCGGCCACGCGGCGCAGCGCCGCAGGGAAAAACCAGAGTGGCACCAGCGCTCCGCCAAAGAACTGGTTGGCGAAAGCGTAGATCGTAAACACACCGTCGATCTCCATAGTCCAGAAGGCCAGAAGCCCGATCAGTAAGCCCATCAACACGGAAACCAGATAGCCAAGTCCCAGACTGACCAGATAGAGCAATCCTGCCGGGAGCGATTGGGGCAGATCGATACCGCCAAACAATGCTGCAAACGGCAGTGCCAGCGCCAAAAATGGTAGCGACGAGACTGTCGTACCAGCCTGATACGCCAGCAACTGGCTGAGGAACGGCGCTGGTCGCGCCAGGTCGAGCGCGATCCGACCTTCACGCAGCCGTTCTCGTACATACTGGCCGATCACGGGAAAGAGCAGGTAGCCTTGCAGGTTGGCGATCGTCGTGAAGGTGATCACTTCCTGCAACGTCACACCGCCGACTGTTTCGCGTCCGGCATAGACTGCGGCGAAGATCATCTTCAACAAATAGACCTTAAGCAGCAGGCCCAGCAGCTCGATCGCGAGGTCGGTGCGATAGGTAAAAGCCTCTTGCCAGCGTAGTGCGCCGATCTGTAGATAGGCCGGGACATTTCGCGCGAGGTGTTTCATACTGCGACCTCGCGTGTCTCATACATCTGGCGGATAACTTGCTCCAGATCCGGTTCGACCAACGAAAGGTCGGTTACTGTGTAGCGTGACGTAATATCGGCGATCAATCTCGGTAGCGCGACCTGCAGCGGATCGAACTGCAGCCAGACTTTTACGTCCTCGCGGCGTATAAACTCGGCCCCATCGACGACCACCGGCCGCTCCTCGGCCAGTGCTGGCTCGTCGGCAGCAAGGTGCACGACCAGGACGCGATAGGGAGCGTAACGCCGCTTGAGCGTTTCGACCGAACCGTCGTACAGCACCTTGCCCTGGTCGATCAGCAGAATGCGACGGCACAGACGCTCGACATCGCTCAGGTCATGGGTCGTAAGCAGGATCGTCGTGCGTCGTTCGCGGTTGATCTCCTCGATGAAACGCCGAATGCGTTCCTGAGCCAGTACATCGAGGCCGATCGTCGGCTCGTCCAGGTAGAGAATCCGTGGCTCGTACAGCATGGCTGCCGCCAGGTCGCCGCGCATTCGCTGACCCAGACTCAACTGGCGCACCGGCGTCTGCATGAACGCATCCAGGCCGAGCATCACGGTAAAGCGGTCGAGGTTGCGCTGGTAGGTCGTACGCTCGACGCGGTACATTTTGGCGATCAGTTTGAAGGACTCGATCAGCGGCAAGTCCCACCAGAGTTGGCTGCGCTGGCCGAAGACGACCCCGATGTTGAGCGCATTTTGCTCACGTCGCTTCCAGGGGATCTGGCCCGCGACAGTTATATGGCCGGACGTCGGTACCAGAATACCGGTAAGCAGCTTGATCGTCGTCGATTTCCCGGCGCCATTTGGCCCCAGGTAGCCCAGCAGTTCGCCTTCCTCGACCGAAAAACTGATATCGGCAACGGCATGTTTGACGACGTAGTCACGCGTGAACAGCGTGCGTGCACCACCCAGAATTCCGGTTTGTCGTTTGGGAGTACGAAACTCCTTGGTAACGGTATCGACCTCAATAATCGGCATTAACATGCTCCTGTTTGCAGGCAGCCGGCAGGACCACAACGTGCACTGAGCACAAAAAAGCTGTGGACCTGTACCGGCCCACAGCTGCGAGATCTTCTTCGTATGATCAGGATGACTACATAGCGCGTGTTTTGGGCACAGTACACCTATAGAGCTGCAGCGCACGATGGCCGGCGCGTAACACTATCGCGCTGGCATCAAAGCAGTTGTACTGAGAACGTGCCACAACCATGTCCATAAACCTCAAGCTCAAACCAGGTCTAGTTTAGCAGAGGGCCAGACCGAAGTCAATCCAACTGTTGACTTGACGACATAGCGGATCGGGTGTACTATCGCAGCACACCTTAAACGTTTAAGTAGCTGAGCGATGGCAACAATTAAAGAGGTAGCGGCAGCAGCAGGCGTGCAACCAGCGACCGTTTCATATGTCATGAACGGCACTGGCTCGGTTTCCGAAGCGACGCGGCAACGTGTCCTGGCGGCGGCGGCTGCACTCGCATACCAACCATCGCATGTAGCACGTTCGCTTCAGCGTCGTCGAAGCAGAACGCTCGGATTGCCGCTCCCCAAGGGGCGCACCAGCGCACGCATCGGCATGTTGTTGAGCGGGATTGCCGATGGTGCAACCGCAGCGGGCTACGATCTGCTACTGGCGGCGTACTCCGAACAGGACGAGACGGCAACATATGCCAACTTGTACCGTTCGGGGCGCATCGAAGGACTGGTCATCCTGGACGTTCGTCAGGACGACGAGCGCGTCGAAGCGGCACAGTCGTTGGGAATACCCCACGTATGTGAGGGACGCCCCGGCAACCAGAGTCCGTTCGTCGCCATCGACGTTGAAGCCGGAACGATGGAAGCGCTCGCGCACCTGATCGTTCTCGGACACGAGCGAATCGGCCTGATCACTCCATCGTTCGATCTCGCGTTGGCGACCGAGCAAGACGCGGCCTACCGTGCGGCGCTCGAAGAAGCGGGTCTGCGGTTCGAGGAGCAATTCGTGGTCGAGGGAGGGTCAACCGAAAGCGAAGGATACGCCGCTGCTTCGGACCTTCTTTCCTTGCCGGAACCGCCGAGCGCGATTCTGGCAGGATCGGCGGCGTTGGCTTTTGGCACTCTGCACGCGGCATACGATGCGGGGCGTCAGGTCGGGGACGATCTGGCATTGATCGTATTCGACGATCCGTCATCTGCGGCGCACGCTGTTCCACCACTCACCGCCGTGCGACAGCCGGTCTGGGACGTGGGCAGAGCGCTAGCAGAACTTCTTGTCGGGGTGATCGAAGGGACGGCAGCAGACTCAATCCGTGCTGCTTCAATCGCAACTGATCGTTCGTCGCTCATGCGGCGAAACCCGCCGACCACTGTCGGTCGGCACACCTGGCGAACGCGATGGGCGTTTGCTGGCACCATAGCAGGAGAACGAACTGTGGCTAGCATCAAGTTCGAACATGTCGAGAAGTATTTCGGTAACGTCCACGTTTTGAAGGATCTGAACATCGATGTCGCCGACCGCGAATTCCTGGTGTTGGTCGGTCCTTCCGGCTGTGGCAAGACCACCGCGCTGCGGTTGCTGGCTGGCCTGGAAGAAATCAGCGACGGCAGCATCTACATCGGCGACCGCCGCGTGAACGATGTGGCACCGAAGGATCGCGACATCGCCATGGTGTTCCAGAGCTACGCGCTGTACCCGCACATGTCGGTGTACGACAACATGGCCTTCGGCCTTAAGCTGCGCAAGACACCCAAGGCCGAGATCGACCGCCGCGTGAAGGAAGCCGCCGATATGCTATCGATCGCCCAGTACCTCGATCGCAAGCCGAAGGCACTTTCGGGCGGCCAGCGCCAGCGTGTCGCGCTTGGGACGCGCCGTCGTGCGTAACCCAGCCGTGTTCTTGATGGACGAGCCACTGTCGAACCTCGACGCCAAACTGCGTGTGCAGACGCGCTCGGAAATCAGCAAGCTTCACCAGCGCCTGGGCACGACCTTCATCTACGTGACCCACGACCAGACCGAAGCCATGACGATGGGTACCCGCATCGCCGTTATGCGCGACGGCATCATGCAACAGCTTGACGCCCCGCAGGTACTCTATGATCGCCCGTACCAACATGTTCGTGGCAGGCTTCATCGGCTCGCCCTCGATGAACTTCTTCGAAGCCAAGTTGGCCCGAGGCGACGGCGGTATGCAGGTCGATACCGGTGGCTTCCGCGTTGCCGTACCAAACGAACTGCAAGCTGAGCTTGGCAAGTATGTTGGACGCGACGTCTACTTCGGCATCCGCCCAGAGGACGTTCATGACGCACGCTACGTGCCGAGCGGTGTGGATGCTACATCACCCCTCAACGCACGGTGACCGTTACCGAACCGATGGGTGCGGAAGTCTATGCCTACGTCGAAAAGGGCGGCAAGGAATTTGTCGGTCGCTTCGATCCGCGCACATCGGCCCGCGCCGGACAGCCGCTCGATATCGTGCTCGATATGTCGCGCATGCACATCTTCGACCGCGAAACCGAGACCGCGCTGGTCTAAGCCAGGCCGCGTCAGCCCGAACGACAGCCCGCCGGACGTTCGGCGGGCTGTGGTATTTATAGGCTAGGGAACTCGTAGATTATTTCAGGTATGCTACGAAATACGGGTGGCGACGCTGATCAATACAGCAGGAAAAGCGTCCGCAATTGGCGCTCAAATGTTCTATTTTGGTCCTTAAAAGGGTAGCAATGCCCACATGACTACGGTATAATATATCCCTTCTGTACTGAACACGAGTTAGCGTTAGGACGATTTGATGCCGCCCTTCAAGGTCAATGCCCCTTATCAACCCATGGGCGATCAGCCCGAAGCGATTGCCAAACTCATCGCCGGGATCGAGAAGGGAACAAAGCTATCAGACGTTGCTAGGTGCGACAGGCACAGGTAAGACTGCGGTCATGGCCTGGATGGTCGAGCGCTTACAACGTCCGACCCTGGTCATGGCGCACAACAAAACACTCGCGGCACAATTGTTTGCCGAGTTCAAAGAGTTCTTTCCGGACAACGCCGTATCGTACTTCGTGTCGTACTACGACATGTATACGCCTGAAGCCTATGTTCCTTCAAAAGACCTGTATATCGAGAAGGAAGCACAGATCAACGAGGAGATCGACCGTCTGCGTCACGAGGCAACTCAATCGCTGCTAACACGCCGAGACGTGTTGATCGTTGCGTCAGTCTCCGCGATCTATGGTCTAGGCGCGCCGCAAGATTACGGCATGGTTAAGCTGGAACTGCGTGCTGGCGAAGTTCGCAAGCGCGATAAAGTGCTTCGACAGTTAATTGACCTTCAGTTCGAGCGCAACGACATCGACTTCCACCGTGGCACATTCAGGGTTCGCGGCGATACCCTGGAAATCTTCCCGGCGAACGCGGAAACGGCGTTGCGGGTAGAGTTCTGGGGCGACGAGATCGAACGGATCGTCGAAGTCGACCCGTTGACCGGCGAACTACTGGTCGACCGCAAGTCGATCGACGTCTTTCCCGCCAAGCACTTTATCGCGACCCGCGACAAGATGCTACTCGCCATCGACGACATTCAGAACGAACTGACCGAACGGGTCAAAGAACTCGAAGCCGACGGCAAGGCGCTCGAAGCCGCACGGCTCAAGCAGCGCACCCTGTACGACCTTGAAATGTTGGGCGAGATGGGCTATTGTTCAGGCATCGAGAACTATTCGCGGCACATGGATCGCCGCGCCGAAGGCCAAACGCCCTGGACCTTGCTCGACTACTTCCCCGACGACTTCCTGTTGTTCGTGGACGAATCGCACATCAGTGTGCCGCAGGTACGTGGCATGTTCAACGGCGACCGTAGCCGCAAGCAAACGCTGGTCGATTTCGGCTTCCGGTTACCATCGGCGCTTGACAACCGGCCCCTACGCTTCGAGGAATGGGAAAGCCATCTGCACCAGGCCATCTTCGTTTCGGCGACGCCAGGACCGTTCGAATACGAACATTCCGACAATGTGGTCGAGCAAATCATCCGGCCGACCGGACTGATCGATCCAGTCATCCACGTCAGGCCAAGCAAAGGCCAGATCGACGACCTGCTGGGCGAGATCAAAGGACGTATCGAGCATGGCGAACGAGCCCTGGTGACGACGCTCACCAAGCGCATGGCAGAAGACCTGTCCGATTACCTCAAGGAGATGGGGATTCGGACGCAATACATTCATGCCGACATCGATACGATCGAGCGCGTCGAGATTTTGCGCGATCTACGCCTGGGCATTTATGATGTGGTGGTCGGCATCAACCTGTTGCGTGAAGGTCTTGACCTTCCTGAAGTTTCGCTGGTAGCAATCCTGGACGCCGACAAAGAGGGCTATCTGCGGTCAAGTTCGGCGCTGATCCAGACGATCGGACGAGCGGCTCGCCACGTGGATGGCACGGTCTTGATGTACGCCGACCGGATCACGAACTCGATGGACATCGCGATCAAGGAAACGCAGCGCCGCCGCGACATCCAGACGCAGTATAATAAGACTCATGGCATCGAGCCACGGAGCATCATCAAGCAAGTACGCGACCTGACAAGCCAACTTCGCAAGGTCGCGGAAGAACAGGCTCCTTACGTGGTCGGGAAATCTGGACCGATCAGCGTGCCGAAGGACGAATTGCTTCGTCTGATCAAAGAAGCCGAAAAACAGATGAAGGATGCAGCCAAGAACCTGGAGTTCGAGAAAGCTGCATTGCTGCGCGACCAGGTTGTCGAGCTGCGGCGTACTCTTGCGCTCGAGGACTCCGAAGGTTTCCTGCATAGTGTGACCGAGCGTCCGAAATCGGCGAAAGCTGCGAACGGCAAAAGCACACAAGAATCAAAGGCGACCTATGCAATCACACCCCCGGCGCGAGCGTCGAAGCCGTCCGGGCGTGCGAGGCGACGATAAAGACAGATATATGATAGGGTGATGTTATCCGTATGTCATCACAGCAACGTGGCAACATGTGTATGATGTATGTGATAGGAAATGGGGGCGTGCGTGGCAGTTCAGGTATGGATTGGAGAAAAGCCTGAGAATCCAAACGAACGTAAGGCAATTATCGCTCTGGCGAGCGGTCTTGATCGGCTAGAAGGCCTGTACGTCATGATCGCGAACTTCAGTGTTGGTGGTCATACGATCGACCTCGTTATCTTGAAACAAGATGCGATCTTTATTCTTGAACTGAAACACTGTGACGGGCGTGTTTTTGGCGCTGTCAACGGACCGTGGACGGTCGTCAGTCGTGGAGGCTCGACGAAATCCCTGAACCCCGGGCGCAAAAACCCTTACAACCAGGTCATTTCCTACTTTTATAGCTTCACAAATTTCTTGAATGATCATAAGCTTGATATCGTTTCCGCACAGAAAGCACCTGACATCGACTTCCGCACCGCCAAGCGTGTGGTCGTCATCGTGCCAACCCTGGAAGCAGAGTCGCAAATCGACCTCGACTGGAAGGTGCAGGTCAAGGGTCTTGACGAGTTGCCGACCTACCTTGTCGTGGAGCGTTCGGCTGGTATCGAGTTAACCGACACGGCGATGAAACGTATTCCCAGGCTGCTTCATTGCACGCCCTGGCAGGAACTCAACGATCTGCTCGCCGGTGTGATGCCATCGTGGGAAACAGCGCCGAGCGAACCCGAAGGGCTCACGCCTGTCGCGGTACCGCCGCCCGTGGTTGCGGCACCTATCCCACCCATGGCTCCTCCGACGCTGCGACATCGTGTACAAGGCTGGATGACCGGCGCGCTGACGGTGTTCGCCGTTGGCACCCTGATCTATGGCGTCGCCGTCAGGCCACCGACACCCACTACCTACACGTCCGCCAGCATCATGGATATGCGCGTCACCGCTGAACCGATCCCAACGATCCCTGATAGTGGCATGTCGCCCAATATTAACAACGGCACCGCGATGCTCCAGCAGCGCGTGGGTCGAAACTGGGACATCGAAACAGGACGATGGTATTGGGAGCGTGCCGAGGATGCAGAAATCGTCGTTTCGCTCGAAACGGTCGATTTCAACAACGGCGCGATCGCCCTCACCTGGTCGGTCGAGAACCGATCACAGCGAACGATCACCCTGCCGATGAACAACGCCAACTTCGCGTTGACCGATGGCACCCTGACGTATCGCCTGGACGAAACCAAGGCTGCTGCTCAACGGCTTTCGGTCAAGCCGGGAGCGAAGGAAACCGCCGTCGTCACCGTCAGCCAGCCTGTACGACCGTCGGCGATCACGCTCAAAGTATCGATTATGGATGCCCCATTCGGCAAAGCTACCTGGTTAGTGCCGGTGCCGCAAAACGATCCAGGCAACTAACCCTTCATCGAGCAGCCAAAGCGCCCTGGTCTTACGGCCGGGGCGTTTCGTCGTTCGGTTGCGGTTCGATCCACCCCTGCTGGACAACGTACATCACATCCGAGAGCACCGACCCGATGAACAGGAGTAGTGCATCGAATAGTACGAAGCCGAGTGCCCACCGCTTGAAGCCATGAGCTACACGTCCAACCCGCAGCCATAGCGCCAGCGCAGTTGCGAGAAGTAGAACGCTGCCGCTAAACCCGCCGAGTGAGCGTTGAATATGGACAGCGGCGGGCAGGGATGGCTCGTCAGGGGGATACTCCGAAAAGGAGAAGCCATATTCATAGCGTATTCCCGTCATGGGATGACCAACAGCACGCGCCGCAAACGCATGACCGAGTTGGTGAACAAACTGTCCACACGCATGATAGCCAGCGATGCACAGGCCAAGCACCGGCAACGTGCCGATACTACGCAGTTCCGAGCGCTGGAACAGCACGACATACGCGCCGCGCACGACCATTGGAACCAGGCACAGGAGCGTGTAGGCTGGATATGCTGTCCGCTCGATGGAGACCTTCAATCCGGCAATCTTCACAAACAATTTCTCCTGACTAGACCCACATATCGGCTCCGCAGTATAGCAGGCTTGCTCAGCGTATCGCCCGCTTCGGCCTGTTCGCCTCAATTTCTGCTACAATCCTTGGTCGTGTCACAGCAAAAGGGATACTGATATGACTAAACAAAAGGTATTGATCACCGGCGGTGCCGGTTTCCTTGGTATTAATCTCGCCCGCCATCTGCACGCGCAGGACTTCGACATCACTACGCTCGACGTGCTGCCATTTGACTACGCCGATATGCGTCCGCACGTTCATGCGATTACCGGCGATATCCGCAACCGTCAGGCCGTCGATCTCGCCATGGAAGGCATTGATATCGTCGTCCATACCGCTGCAGCGCTTCCGTTGTATTCGGCGCAGGACATCTATACGACCGACGTTGAAGGCACGCGCACCTTGCTTGATTCCGCGCTGGCGCACGGCATCAAGCGCTTTGTGATGATCTCGTCGACGGCAGTGTATGGCATTCCCGACCACCACCCGTTGTATGAGAACGACAAGCTAGAAGGTGTCGGACCCTACGGGCAGGCCAAGATTCAGGCCGAGATGGTGTGCCTCGAATATCGCGCCAAGGGGCTAGTCGTTTCGATCATCCGGCCCAAGTCGTTCATCGGGCCAGAGCGCCTGGGCGTATTCGCGCTGCTCTACGATTGGGCGCTCGACAAGCGCAATTTCCCGATGATCGGCAGCGGCCGCAATCGCTACCAGTTGCTGGATGTGGAAGACCTCTGCTCGGCGATCACACTGTGTGCAACCTTGCCGACCGACGTGGTCAACGACACCTTCAACATCGGCGCGAAAGAATATACCACCATGAAGGAAGATTATCAGGTGGTGCTGGATGCCGCCGGACATGGCAAAAAGGTTGTTGGACTTCCAGCGATGCCCGCGATCTGGGCGCTGCGCTTCCTGGAAATGCTGCACGTCTCACCGCTCTACAAGTGGGTCTACGAGACGGCATCGAAGGATTCGTTTGTGTCGATCGAGAAGGCACAGCAGCGACTGGGATACGCACCGAAGTATTCCAACAAGGACGCGCTGCTTCGCAACTTTGAATGGTACAAGGCTAACCAGCAGCAGTTCGCGTCGCAGTCGGGTGTGACCCACCGCGTCCCCTGGAAGCAGGGCGCGATCGGTTTGCTCAAGCGCTTCTTCTAGGCTTCGTGACGGTGCGCGTCGAGCAAATACTCGACGCGCGATACCACCATATCGATGGCAACCGCGTTCATGCCCCCACGCGGAATAATGATGTCAGCATAGCGTTTGGAAGGTTCGACGAACTCAAGGTGCATGGGCCTGACCATGTTGAGGTACTGGTCGATCACCGACTGCGGACTCCGCCCGCGTTCAGACACGTCACGCAAGAGCCGTCTCACCACACGCAGATCAGCATCGGCATCGACATAAATCTTTACGTCCATGCGCTCCCGTAGCTCTTTGTCAGCGAAGATCAAGATTCCCTCGACCATGACCACCGGATGCGGTTGCACGAGTTCGGTCTGTACCGCACGATTATGCACCGTGAAATCATAAATCGGCACTTCGACGGGTTGACCAGCGAACAATTGGTCCAGATGGCGCACCAGAAGATCGTTTTCGAGCGAATCGGGATGATCGTAGTTGACGCGAGTACGTTCATCGAACGTTAGATGTGTGAGATCACGATAATAAGAATCGTGCTGGATATAGGCGATACGTTCGCGTCCAACACGAGTGAGAATCGCCTGTGAGACGGTCGTCTTACCGGAGCCAGAACCACCCGCAACACCAATGATAATTGGCGACTTTGAACTCACTTCGTTTCCCATCCCTTGCTGCCTAAGTATAGCAGTATTTATGTTGCGCCCATATCCGCTCACCCCATGATGTCAGGGTTCCGTCAACGTCGTGAAATCCGTCAGCCTGAACCACGGTGAAGGATCGTTCCGAACGAGAGATAGCCTCCTGGGCCCAGCGGCACCTGCTCAGAGTGACAATCTCGCGGAAAATCGTGCTCGGGATCGAACTTTGACGGAGCCCTGCCCATGAGGTAAGGGCTTGTGCAACATCGGAGACGGTTATGCTGCCGCTGCTGAGCATAACAATCGTTGAAGTTTGGCAACTTTCGGCAGGCCGTTGCACAAGCCCCATGATGTGAGCCACCTGCGCGGTATACTATCTAACGAACAGGAATGAGTGAATAACGGAATGCGTGCAAAGGTACGACTTGACCTGCTGATGGTGGAACGTGGATTAGCGCCGACACGCGCCAAAGCCCAGGGATTGATCATGGCAGGGCAGGTATATGTCGCCGGACAGAAACACACCAAAGCTGGTGAACAGATGACGCTCGAGGCCCAGATCGAGGTACGCGGCGGCCTACCATACGTTGGGCGCGGCGGCCTTAAGCTAGCACACGCACTGGACGTATTTAGTATCGATGTCGCCAACACCGTAGCGATTGACGTTGGGGCATGTACTGGTGGATTCACCGACGTACTACTGCAACGTGGCGCACAGCGGGTATACGCGATCGATGTGGGCTACGGGCAACTCGATTACAGCGTTCGTATCGATCCACGGGTCGTCGTGCTAGAACGAACGAACATCCGTCAACTCGAAGCGTTGCCCGACAATGCGCTCGCCGATTGTGGTGTAGTGGATGTCAGTTTCATCTCGTTGCGGTTGGTACTGCCTGCCATGCAACGCTTGATGCGACCGGACGCTTTCGTGGTGGCCCTGATCAAGCCGCAGTTTGAAGCCGGACAGCAGGACGTTGGCAAAGGCGGCATCGTGCGCGACCCTGCCGTTCACCGTCGCGTGCTGCGGGAGATCCTGGCATTTGGCGGTACGATCGGCTTCAACGTGTGTGGTTTGACCCGTTCGCCCGTCACCGGAGCCAGCGGCAACACTGAGTTTCTGGTGCATTTTGGTTCGGGAGATACGGTCATCGACATCAACGCGGCGATCGAACATGCGATGACGCAGTGATGCTGCTATGATATTTGTGGATAGTAGCTCGTAACAAGGACGAGGCATGTTGGAAATTCAGGTTGGCGTGGCAAAGCTTAGTAAGTATGCGTCCGCCGAAAGCGGCGATACCATCGAACAGATCGAGCGTCCGCGGGGCGGCTTCTCATTCGTGATCGCTGATGGACAGGGCAGCGGACGTGGCGCTAAAACGCTGAGCAACCTCGTCACCGCACGGGCGATCGCTATGCTCAAGGACGGCGCACGGGACGGCGTGGTAGCACGGGCAGTACATGATTACCTGTATGGCTACCGTCACGGTCAAGTTTCGGCGACACTCAACATCCTATCAGTCGATTTCAGCGTCGGACGAATACTGATGTCGCGTAACAACCAATGCCCGTTCTATACTGTCGATTCGCAGGGCGTACAGTCGTTCAGCGAAATATCACAGCCAATCGGGTTGTATCCCAACACGAAGCCGCTGATCTACCAACATGAGATCACATCGCCGTTCTACCTGGTCGCATTCACCGACGGCATCATGGGCGCGGGCAATCGCTACAACGAAGATATCGAACTGCCGAGTTTTCTGGCGAATATCGAAATCGAAAAGCATCCCAAGCCGTCCGACCTGGCGCATTCGATCCTAAACCGTGCACTCGAGCTCGATCGCGGGCGACCAGCCGACGACATGAGTATTATCGTGCTGGGAGTATTGCCGAAGGACGACGCTCAGCCGCGCATCCGTAGCCTCGATTTGATGTTTCCATACGACGCACCGCTCAAACGCTAGGGACGACGGTAAGGAACACGTTCGTGTGACGAACCCAAACAGGATGATCATGCTCTAACTATCCCCTTACCAGCGAAGGAGGGCTATCCATGATGAACAGATCACCCTATAGCAACGATGGCGAATCACATGATACGCCCTGGAGTACCGACGAAGTGGTGATCGCCGGCCCGTGTGGTTCCGGCAAAAGCACGCTCGTCCAAGCGCTCAGTGCCGCAGGTTTTACGGCGCGTGCAGTCGCCCAGGAACATTCCGTTATTCATGATTTATGGAAGCACGGCGGAAAGCCGCTGGCTCTCGTTGTCCTCGAAGCTTCCTCTCCGGTCATCACGCAGCGTCGTGGCACTGACTTTCCCGAATGGCTCCACCACGAACAGATGGAACGGTTGACGTCAGCCCGCGAACATGCCGACTTAGTTGTGGATACAGACCAGCGTTCCGCCGAAGACGTGAGCGAAGTTGTGATCGGCTTTCTGCATACCATGGGGCTACCAGGGCAAACTGATTAGAAGCCGGCCTCATTCGTCCGCACACGACCCACGGCACGGTTGTTGACAGCAGATAGCTAGAGTGTGTTATAGCGATAAGGGTGAAGATACAGCGATGAAAAACAGCCTCATCAAGGTGATTCCAGGTGGCTCTGCGATACAGGCACAACTGAGCACATATCGGGAACAATTGCAGGACCTTCGTCCATTGTTTCCGGTCGTCATTCCATTCCTGGTGTGGGTCTTTATCCGTTCGTACAATCGGGAACAAGAGCGCTTACGTTTAGACCGCCTCGCACCGATTTTGCGTCCTGATAAGCGATTGCCTGAGGATCGTCCCGCAAAGTGAGTATCGCTCGTTCATCCGATGGGCTAACCATCGCCGATACTTCATTTCGTTGGGGTGAGCGTACCTATGTGATGGGCATCGTTAACGTCACGCCCGATTCTTTTTCGGGCGATGGGTTACTCGATAACGCCGATGTGACGGCGACTGCTGTCGCACAGGCACAGCACTTTGTGGCGCAGGGTGCCGATATCCTGGATGTCGGCGGCGAATCGACCCGCCCCGGCTCGTCAATCGTTGGAGCGGACGAAGAACGCGCGCGGGTCGTGCCGGTCGTTCGCGCCCTGGCGGCGGCGACCAACCTTCCGATCTCCATCGACACTTCCAAAGCCACAGTCGCCGAGGCCGCGCTGAACGCCGGAGCGCATGTGGTAAACGATGTATGGGGGTTACGACAACCGGAAGGTGGCTGGAACGAGCATCTGGCGCGGCTCGTCGCCGAACGTGGCGTTCCTGTTGTGCTCATGCATAATCGTCGCGCACAACCGAGCCGAGACGGTGTGGGCGGACATTACCAGCAGGTACATTACCATGACCTCATGCATGACATCATAGCGGACCTCGAACATACTATCGAGTACGCCTTGCGTGCAGGTATTCCACGCCAGAACATCGTCGTTGATCCCGGCATCGGCTTCGGCAAGACGCCCGCGCAAAACATCGAAGTCATGCGCCACCTGGATCGTTTCAACGTGCTGGGCTTGCCAATATTGCTGGGAACGTCGCGCAAGTCATTTATCGGCAAGGTTCTTAACGTGCCGCCGGAAGAGCGCATGGAAGGGACTGCGGCAACCGTCGTCATCGGCATTCAGGCGGGCGTGGACATCGTGCGGGTCCATGATGTTGGGCCAATCGTTCGGGTCGCGCGCATGACCGACGCAATCGTCAGGCCAGGGGGCTGGGAACGTGCCCTGCAACGGCATCCAGAGGCATAGCGT
Source organism: uncultured Chloroflexia bacterium (assembly GCA_963790835.1). Lineage (GTDB taxonomy): Bacteria > Chloroflexota > Chloroflexia > Chloroflexales > Kallotenuaceae > JBBSGA01. The sequence continues at coordinate 247,368 of CAWBPU010000001.1, read as the reverse complement.
CTATTCCCAATCGGTGATACGCTGCCTGCTTCCGAAGCCAGTGTCTGTGTCGTGCCAGAACTGGATCGAGGGTTCGTCGTATTGCCAGCAGAGCAACACAGTCCGGTCATCCTTGATCGCCGGGAAATCAAGTAATCCTGTGTTTAAATCCTTGACCTGAACACCCATCGCGTCGAAGATATTGAGTGCATCCTGGATAATCAGAATCTGCCGGGTGGCCTGCGACAGGGATTTACTGCCACCGTTATACACAGCATGTTCCACCGCTGGCCACAGTTGGGGCTGCAACTCGACCACTTCGGCGCGTGCGGCGAGCATTCGTTTCACAAGCTGTCGCACTTCCGGTAACATCGCATTCGCCTCGGCGAGCGTCCATAAGCGTGGAGGCATAACGTATCCTTTTGCTAATTCGCAACCAGTAAACGATGTCATCAGGCAGGATATGGACCGTGGAGCAATACTGGCATGTTGTCGTTCCACCGGGTGTCTGCAAAGACACCGCTCGTCGGCCTGCCACTTGTCGCACGGATAGTACCCATACATAGTACCCCTTCAGCCGTGATCAGGCAGTACCGTCGGCCCCTATAGCCCTTTGGTATAATACGCCGGAAGTCCAACGCACCCTCACTCGTTCATGGCCCGGAGGTTCATCGTGACGTTTGTTGATCTGCTCCTTGTCCTTTTGTTCGTCGCGGTAACGGCGATTGGGTTCTTTCAGGGAACCATTCGTTTGGTCGTGGCGTTGGTAACGTTTTACGCAAGTATCGTGCTGGCAAGCTTATATTTTCGCTTTCTGACGATCTTTTTTACGCGCCGCGGTACTAGCGAGCAAGTGGCTTCGTCGATCAGTTTCTTTTTAATCCTGGTATTGACATTTGCGCTGTTATTTACTGCCGGATTGTACACCTTCCGGTATGTACGCCTATCGGGACGGCTCGACTATCTGGACAAAATAGTAGGAACTTTCCTTGGTATGGTGCTGGCGGCGATGGTTGCGGTAGTGATAACAATGATCTTGAATTATGCATTTGTGCGGTATGATGCAGCAGCAACAGCCGACTTCCCGCTCACGGCAACATTTCAACGCAGCGTTCGTAGATCGACCATGCGTCCAATCTTGCTTCAGCGTGTGTTGCCGCGCATGTACGCTACCGTCGCGCCATTTCTACCGGAAGCGGCGTTGCCGCTTTTTAATACGGATTCATAGGGTACCGCTCATGCACACGAGAACGCATACATCGGTACCCACGTTAACGTTGGAATACCAATGGCAATACATACACGCACCCTCCAGACGCTCGAATTTCCTAAAATCCTAGAGCGTCTCGCACAACATACATCCTTTTCCGCGAGCCGTGAGCTTGCTTCCAACTTGCAGCCTGACGATGATGCTGCCGAAGTCGCCCGCATGCAGCGTGCGACGAGCGCCGCCCGTCATCTGTTCGACGAACATCCCGACATCACCATTGGCGGCGCACGTGATGTGCGTGCCGCCGTCAGCCTCGCCCAGCGCGGCGGAGCGCTCGAACCAACTGTGCTGCTGGATGTGAGCGCGACGCTTGCCGCGATGCGCCAACTGCGCGTCGCGCTGCTCAAACTACCTGAAGAACCATATGGTCCATTGCTCGACCTGGCGGCGATGTTGCCCAACCTGCCGGAGATCGAAGGCGCGATCAACCGCTCGATCGATCCCGGCGGCGAAGTCCTCGACAGCGCTTCGCCCGCTCTGGGGCGCATCCGCTCCGAAATCCGCATCGCCTACAGCCGCCTGATGGAGCGCCTCCAGTCGATCGTCGCGTCGCAGGAATATGCATCAGCCCTCCAGGAGCCGATCATTACCGTGCGCGAGGGTCGCTACGTCGTACCGATTAAAGCGACGGGACGGCGTGTACTGCGCGGCATCGTCCACGATCAGTCCAACACTGGCGCGACGCTGTTTATCGAGCCGCTGCAAACCGTCGAACTCAATAACCATTGGCGCGAGCTCCAGATCGCCGAACATCAGGAGATCGTCCGCATCCTGCAGATGCTTTCGGCACAGATCGCCGACGAGGGCGAGTATATCCGTGGCGGCGTCGAAGCGTTAGCACACATCGACTTGCTGTTCGCCAAAGGTCGCTACAGCGCCCAATTGGATGCCAGTCGCACCTGCTATCGTTGCGGCCACGATTGCTACCGATGATGAAGGCAACGTCATACCGTCCGTACAGATTAACAAAGGCCGTCACCCGTTGATCGATCCGAACGTCGTGGTGCCGACCGATATCTGGCTCGGCGCCGACATGCGGATTCTGCTAATCACCGGGCCAAACACTGGCGGCAAGACCGTGGCGCTCAAAACTGTCGGCTTGCTTGCCCTGATGGCCCAGAGCGGCATGCACATTCCGGCAGCGCCGGGATCGCGCATGCCGATCTTTTCGGGCGTATACGCCGACATCGGCGACGAACAAAGCATCGAGCAAAGCCTCTCGACGTTTTCCTCACATATGTCACATATCATCGCGATCTTGCAGGAGCTTGGCGAGCGCTATCTTGGCCCACGTGCCCTGGTGCTGCTCGACGAACTCGGCGCGGGAACCGATCCGACCGAAGGCGCGGCACTGGCGCGCTCGATCGTCGAACGCTTGCTCGACCTCGAATGTATGGTCATCGCGACGACGCATTACGCCGAACTCAAAGCCTTCGCATACAACACCCCAGGCGTCGAGAACGGCTCGGTCGCCTTCGACGGCGAAAGTCTGCGTCCAACGTATGTCCTGGAGATCGGTCTACCAGGACGCTCCAATGCGCTCGCCATCGCCACACGGCTTGGCCTGGATCCCGCGCTGATTACCCGCGCACGCTCGTTCCTCAGCGCAGAAACCGAGCAGGTCGAGGATTTGCTCGCCGGAATCGCACGCGAACGCGATGCCGTAGCCGCCGAACGGACCCGTGCAACCGAGCTACGCGAAGACACCGAAAAGGTACGCGACCAATTGCAGCAGGAGCTTGACGAAGCATATCTGCAACGGCAATCACGCATCGAAGCATTCGAGCGTGAACTTGAAAACGAACTACGCGATGTGCGCCAGGAACTACGACGCCTGCGCGACGACACACGTTCGGCATCCCTCACCCGTGAGTGGATGCAACAGGCCGAGGACCGTCTGCGGAATGTAGCTGAGCGTGTGGACCAATCCCGCCCACGCAACCCGCGCCCTGCGCCAGCACCACAACAGCAACCGCGCGTGCTGCAACCGGGCGACCGTGTGCATGTCGCGTCCGTCAAACTCGACGGCGAAGTGATCAGCGTGGACGAGGAAGAAGGCGAGGTTGATGTCCAGGTCGGTGGGTTCAGAATGCGTGTGGATGCTCGCGAGCTACGCAAACCGAAAAGCGGCGCACCGGTCACACTCGCGCCGCGCCCGGTTGTCACGGCGGCACCGCCGCCACCTGCTCGTGATGTGTCCATGCAACTGGACTTGCGCGGCATGCGAGCGCACGAAATCCCCGACGTGCTGGATCGCTACCTGAACGACGCCTACCTTGCGAGCCTGAGCGATGTCAGGATCGTGCATGGCAAGGGTACCGGCACACTTCGCAAGATCGTCCGCGACGCATTAGCGCAGCACTCGTTAGTAACATCATTTGCGGCTGGCATCGACGGCGAAGGCGGCGAAGGGGTAACAACCGCCAAGATCAGCCGCAGATAGCGACGGAACCAGGACGATTCGTGCTGTAGCACTCACTGTCCTTACAGCAATGGTCGTACGTATTGAAAGAAGCGTGGTGAGTAGCCGGCCTGGAGAGTAGGGGTTGCCTGTGTAAGCCTCAAGAATTGTGAGTAATGCTACAGGCAAGAGAAAAGAGACTGCTTTCGCAGTCTCTTTTCTCTTGCCTCAGGGCAGAACCTTGGAGCTATCCGAGGATCGTATGACTACTCTTCGTCGCGCAGCGCAAGCGTGCGGCGAATTGCGTCGGCTCGGCCAGCGTCACTGTCTTCGTCCTCGTCGCGGGTGGCGCGGCGATCGCGGCCCTTACCGGAGTTGAACTTCGTCAGCAGGTCAGCCAGCGTTGCGTCCCCTGAGAAAGCCTCTTCCTCTGGGTCCTCAACGGTGTAGACCTCCTCGGCTGCCTCGTAGCCCTCACCGGAGCGCTCGTTGCGGCCATCGCCGCGACCACGACCGCCGCCACCGGCACGTCCGCCAGTACGATCTCCGGGACGTTCGCGACGTGCGCCACCACCAGCGGCACGGCCTTCGCCACGCCCACCGAAGTCACGACCACCTTCGCGTCCGCCATCACGACCACCGCGGCGACTACCACCGCGTGAGCCTTCCTCCATCGGAGGCAGACCAGCCGTGCCAAAGCTCGGCGTCGCATAGCCTGGGGCTGCATTTCCTGTCGATGCCGCGGGGCTGAACGAGCGCTCGCCGCCAAAACCTGGCGTGCGGGCCGCAGGACGTTCGCGCTCCTTGGGCAGCGGCTCGTCGATACGCATAGTCAGGCTGATGCGCTTCGAGTTCGGATCGACCTCGATCACGCGTACCTGGACCTTATCGCCAACTTTGACCGCTTCTTCGACCGAATTGACACGCTCGCCCGAGAGTTCCGAGATGTGGATCAGACCGTCACGACCCACACCAACATCGACGAATGCGCCGAAGGGTGCGATACCGCTGATCGTTCCGTCCATGACCGTACCCGGCTCAAGCTGCTGCATGCGCTGTGCGCGTTGTGCGCGGCGCAGGCTCAGGCTGATGCGGTTACCTTCGGGATCGACTTCCAACACCTTGAAGGTATAGGTATCGCCGACCTTGACCACATCTTCGGCACGCTCGACACGGCCTTCCGCCAATTCCGAAACGTGGACCAGGCCATCCTTGCCAACGCCGATGTCCACAAAGGCACCGAAGTTCGACAGGCTGCTGATGGTTCCTTCAACCGAATCGCCCACTTTCATTTCTGCGAGGCGTTCACGGTTGACTTCACGCTTGCGCGGTCCACGGCGCTCGGTCCGCTCCGGCTTGGGCCGGTTCGGATCGCGCATGGTCAGGCTGATGCGACGTGCATCAGGATCGACACTCTTGACCCATACGTCGACCGGCTGGCCGATCTGTACCATATCGGTCGGAGTATCAATGCGCTTTTCGCTCATCTCAGAGATGTGGACCAGACCATCGCGACCAACACCAACATCGACAAAGATGCCGTAAAGCGCGATGCTCGTGACCTTACCCTGAAGCTGCATACCGGGCTGCACATCCTTGAAGCGACGTGGGCGTCCGCCCTTGGCGCTTTCGTCAGCCGCAGGCTGATACGACGCGCCTTCGCTCGCAGGAGTTTCGGTCGTTTCCGCACCTGTCAGCGCACCATAGACGCGAGAAACGCGGCGGCGTACTGCCGCTGCTACATCGCTCGCAGTCGAGCCTGTGCTTTCGTCAGGTGTTTCGTCCGAGCCAGTCAGCGCCTCGACGACGGCACTGGCACGTTCCTGTACCGTATCAATCGCCTCTGCAACTGGTGATAACTCGTCAGTTCCGTCAGTAGGTGCGGCGGCATCTTCATTCCCGGACACGAACTCAGCAACAGCCACTGGTCGTGCTTCGGGCGTATCAGTACCACCGTCCTTGACAGCATTCGTCGTTTGTGTTTCCGACGATGTGTCATCACTCCGTACTTTTTCAACTACGGATGACACTGCTGCCGGTGTCCGTTCGGCAACTGTACCGACAACTTCCTTCGCCGTTTCAGTCACCGTCTCGACCAAGTTCTTGGTCGTTTCTACGATCTTGCTGAGCAGCCCACCGCTTTGGGTAGCTTGCTCTTGTTCCTCGACCTGGGTCGAGGTCCGCTCCGCATCCGTCATGTCCGCCACGCCTCCGTACAAAAAAACTACTAGACCTATAACGCATAACGCTTTCGTCGTCGCGCGCCATTCCTGGCGTCGCTTCTTCCGCTAACGCATTACGCTATCGTGTTGACTGTCGCACTACTTCGACGAGCGTTCGCTCGCCCAAATCCGCAATATGATGATACGGCGCACGCAAGTGGTTTGCCAGCTCGCGCGCAAGTCCGCGTACAAAATTCGGATGTTCCGTATCGATGACCAGAGCACTGATTTCCGCTTCTGACACGAAATCAGCCATACGGTACGCTTCCTCCTGAGGTCGCATCCCGGTCAACGATACGTTGGCCTGTCCGTCGGTCAACACAACCATCAACGGCAGGATTTCAGGATCACGCCGCTTCGCACGACTGAGTACATCGTATCCGAGCAACAGCCCGTGCGTGAGCGGTGTTTTTCCACCTGTTGGCATCGTCCGCAATTGGCGTTCCGCCATTTCCACACTGTTGGTCAGCGGCAATAATAGCCGCGCACCTTCGCGTTGAAACGTGATAAGCCCAACCCGGTCACGACGCTGATAAGCATCTCGGAGCAAACTCATGACGGCGCTTTTCGTCGCCTGCATGCGTTGTTCCGCCGCCATACTCCAACTTGCGTCGACTACAAAGCAAATCGCGTTGCGCGTACGGCGCACTCGTACTTTCTGCCGGTAGTCCGGACGTTCCAGCAGGATCGCCCGTCGCTTTTCCGAACGTTCACGACGTTCGCGCTGATAGGGTGCCGCCGCCCGTAACGTGGCGTCGAATGCTAGGTCGGTAATGCGCTCGCTGGTGGCTCGACTCGAAATCTGCCGCCCGCTCTTGCGCTTCGTCCGCGATCGCGAACGCCGCCCGCTAGCCCGACGCTCGATACGTTTTGCATCCGCACCGAACCGCTGGACCTTGAAAATCTCACCCGGCTTGACTTGCTTATCCCCGCCGCTTTTCGTCTGTGCATCAGACTGTGCCGCTTCACGCGGCGCGACGGAAACTTGCTCAAGGCCGTCCGGCTCACCCTGGCCTTCCTCGTCAGCTAGGTCTTTTTTTTTCCTGCGACGCTCCATCGGCACGTTCGGCCTCGCGTTGGATGATCGAGTTGAGTTGCTGCTCATCGATCTGTACATCAACGAAAGGCTGGCGACGCAGACGATGCGGCAACGCCAGTTCGGCGGCGACCCGAATATCGTCAGGGCTGACGCTCACTCGTCCTTCCAGAGCAGCGTTCGTTCGCGCCGCTTCCAGGATCGCGAGGTCGGCGCGATGCCCATCGACGCCAAGCTCAACGGCGAGCCGTGCGACAATGCCCATATCGCTGCTGGTAAGCTTGATCTGCGGTAACAGAATCTGCGCTTCCAGGATGCGTTTTGCCAGCATGCCTTCGGCACCGGCCCACGATTCGACGAAACTGTTGGAATCGTTCTCGTAGCCCATACGACGCTCGATGATCGCGACGCGCATATCCACATCGCGTAATCCGCCGATCTCGACGACCAGGCCGAAGCGATCCAGCAACTGCGGTCGCAGTTCGCCTTCTTCCGGATTCATCGTGCCGACCAGGATAAAGCGTGCCGGATGCGAAACCGAAATACCTTCGCGTTCGACCGTGTTCACGCCCATTGCCGCCGCATCGAGCAGCAGATCGACCAGATGATCATCCAGCAGGTTGATTTCGTCGACGTAGAGCATACCGCGATTGGCCTGCGCCAACAGTCCGGGATCGAACCGACGTTGACCTTCGGACGAGCGCATGTTCGAGGTCAAGTGAGCCGACCACGCGATCTTCGGAGGCATTCACGGGCAATTCGACCAATCGCACCGGACGCTCGGCTACCGGCAATGTTTCGCCGGCGTTCCAACGCGCCAAGCAGCGATCGCACATACGTTGCGGGTCATCCGGCGGGTCGCCAAACTCACAGTCGGCGACAACTCGTTGAAGCGGCAGTAATCGCGCAAGCGCACGAACCGCGGTTGACTTGGCAGTTCCTTTTTCACCACGAATCAAAACGCCCCCTACACGCGGATTAATTGCGTTGAGTAGGAGTGCTCGTTTGAGGCGTTCTTGGCCTACAATTGCGGTGAAAGGATAAAGGGGGCGATTAACAATCATGCAATATTGGGTAATAATATCCTGGGAGCAGAATCTGCCAAGCGGATGCGTGAGGAGGGAGCTGACAATGATGCGAACACCGACACATACAACTCGTTCGACAGTTCAATAACAATGGCGTCATTGTCGCACACCACCAGGGAAAAGTCAAACGAAAGATGATAAAATGCTGATATCTAATCGGAAAGTCTGCTGTGTTCCTCGTTAGCCTTACAGGATTCGTCGTGCTCGCGCTCGTTGTGGCTCCATTATGGGACGGCATCGCGGCGGTCCGGCGTTGGCGCGGTCTGCGCCTGACCTCTCTCTCGCCCGGTCGAACCTTCGTCTTTGCCACGCTTGCATCACTGATCTACCTGGCGATCCTATGGAGCAGTGCCGATCGGGTGTTCATGGTTGCCAGCAGCCTGTTGGCCATACCTGCGACGGTATTTCTGGTGCTGCTGCGTGGGCGCAACATCCAACCACATACTTGGAACAAAGCCGGAACGTGGGATACCCACCGTGCCAGCGCCGTCGAGATTCCTATGGCCGAGGGATACGTCCCCGCCCTGGTGTTCGAGCCTGCCACGCCCAGTGACGCCGCAGTATTGCTCCTCCATGGGGCGGGAGCACACAAAACCTATTATAGCTGGCCCTTGATCGACGGATTGCTGGACGCAGGTATCACAGTCTGCGCGATCGATATCGATGGTCATGGCGACAATCAGCGCACCCTTGATTTCCCGGGTGTGCTGGAAAATGTCAGCGCACCGATCGCCTGGTTGCGCGAACGGTCGGCCTGGGTTGGTGTCGTCGGTGTCAGTTTAGGAGGGTGCATCGCGGCGCATGCCGTCGCCAGAGGCGTACAGATTGAAGCATTAGCCTTGCTCGAGGCTCCGGCTGATGCCCAGGTCAACCGCCGCGCCACCCGCAATGAACGCTGGACGGTCGCTCGGCGAGCAACGTGGGAACTACACCAGTATGCCGGAACCCTACCGCTGATCACGGGGTGGCGTACCGCGCCGACGCGCTCACGCATCGGGACGCTCGATCTGATCCGTCGCCTCGATCTGCCTGGTAGCTTGCCACAGATCGAGTGTCCGTTACTCCTGCTGTATGGCAGCAGCGATCTGGTCGTGCCCATCGAGCAAGCCGCGATGCTCGCCGCAGCCGCGCCCCCTGGAACGCCGTTGCACATCGTACCGGGTGCGACCCATCTATCCCTGCCGATCGACCGTCGTGCGATCCGTAGGCTCACCGATTGGCTGCGCTCGTTCGTCGAATATGGCACATTAGCCGATATCACGCCCAAACGCTAACGGAAACCACCCCTATACGTGACCTGTGCCGTTGGATGGTCGCTGGTCGTTCGTCGGCGGGCGGCGCACAATACCATCATCACCCTTGAAAGATGGGCGGCGCACCATGTTGTCGTCGCCCCTGAATGGCGATTCAATGACCATGTTGGGATCGATGGACGGCTGTGTTTGTGGCACGGTCTCTTCTTTACGTGCGCCATAGAGGGCGACGGCAGCAACCGCAACCACGGCGGCGATCAACCCAGCAGTCAATTTATCCATGGCGTTTCCTTCTATGTACAAGTCGCCGTCAAAGCAGCAGACACATCCAAAACAGCAAGCAGCGTTCCTGTGAAAGCAGGTGAACCACAGCCGTTACCGTGCCTGCTCAATCCACCGACTGCACACTGGCACGTCCCTTGCGATTCAGCAACCAAACACGAAGGAATGCGTATGTTGCTTGGCAATCGCTACCAATTGCTTGAGCCACTGGCATCGGGCGGAATGGCGACAATCTATCGAGGCTGGGATCGCTCGTTGGAGCGATTCGTCGCGATCAAGCGGCTTAAATCAGCGTATGCCACTGACAGTCGTTTCTGCGACCAGTTACTGGTCGAAGCGCAAACGCTCGCAGGGTTGCGGCACCCTAACATCGTCGAAGTGTTCGACTTTGGCGAGGACGAGCGTCCGTACCTTATAATGGAACTGATTGAAGGAACGACGCTGGCATCGCTGCTGCCGCTAGCACCTATCGACATCGTCCAGTACATGCTTCCGGTAGCTCAGGCGCTCGCATACTGCCATGACCATGGCATCATGCACAGCGACATCAAGCCCGAAAATATCATGATCGACCAGAAAGGATGCGTCAAACTGATCGATTTCGGTATTTCGATGCCTGCCGGGATCATCGCTGATGGATTCCTGATCGGTTCGCCACATTACGTTGCTCCCGAAAGGGTAACGGGCGGCATGCTTACACCGGCGATCGATATGTACGCGTGCGGTATCGTAATCTTTCAGGCCGTAACGGGCTTGTTGCCGTTCAACGGTCCCAGTACAGCCGCGATCGCACGCCAACATGTGGACAACCGCGTGCCACTGATGAGTGATATTATCGTCAGCGTTCCACTGGCGCTGGAAAGGATAGTCAGTCGCGCGACGGTCCCTTCAGCGCTCGCTCGCTACCCACATGGTCAAGCGTTATTTGAGGCATTGATGAATACACACCATGATCTGCTTGGCGTTCCGATGCTAGCTCCTGCTCAGCGTGAGGCGTCCATCTGCTCGGCGACGGATTTCTGGGCGCAGGCAACCGCGCCCGTCCTTCCGGCTGGAACTCCGTTAGCAGCATGAATAACGCACCTAACATTCTCGCTGGACGCTACCATGTCGGCGAACAGGTTTACACCAATGGCGCGGTCACGATCCACCGAGGCCATGACCAACTGCTGAATCGTGCCGTCGGCATCGAACTGCTCGCTACTGGAGCATCGACCGATCTCGAATCCACGCTTCAGGACAAGGCTCGGCGCATGGCGGTGGCGGAACTGCCACACGTGGCAGCGCTATACGACCAAGGTGAACAAGGTGGACACTCGTTTCTGGTGATCGAGGAACTGGCGCAATCGTCACTCGCCGAAGTTGCGCCCCTTACGCCTACCGCCGCCGCCGACCTCGTGAAAGTCGTCGCAACGACGTTGCGAGCAGCGGCACAAAAGCGTGTGACGCCACCGCGCATCGACGCCGACACCGTGCGCATGACACCCGAAGGATTGTTCCAGATCGTCAACTGGGGAGCCGCTGCGCCCAACCCTGGCAACGAAGTCGCGCTGGTCGCACCATTGCTGGCATTGGCAGTCACCGGCTCCACACAGGGTGTGCAGCCAGCCAAACGCGGACGACACACCGCGAAAGCTACGCCGCTGGAACGTATTGTTGAACGCGCTATGAACGGACGCTATGCGACGCTCGACGAATTGGTCGCCGATATCGAAAGCGCGAAGAATGCCGCAGACGACCCGACGATCGTCGTTCAACGGGGCAGACCCACGGTAATGGTGCCGGTGGATTCGACGATGCAGCCCGCTATCCCAACACCACAGCGCCGCTTCCCCTGGTTGCCGATCATGCTTGTCATGTTGCTCCTCATCGCTGGAGGAGCATTGTTTGGCCGCAATTTACTTGGCAGAAACGAAGCGACCGGGCAAGAAACCACGGCGACAACTGCAGCTACCATCGAGCCAACTGAACCAACGGCACCGGCATCGGTACCGACTGAGGTACAGGGACAGCCGTTTGTCGTCACCACCAACGGCGGGCAGCGCCTCAACGTACGCAGCGAGCCAAGCCAGTCCGGCGCTATCGTGGGGAAACTCAATAACGGCGCGGGCGTGCGTGTACTGGAAGGTCCTGTAGACAGTGGTGGACGACGCTGGGCGCGAGTGCTGCTTGACGATGGCGTTGAGGGTTGGTGTGTTTATGATGCGTTACGCCCACAATAGTAATGGATCACTGACGCTGAACTGGAAGCAACTCGACCGTTTCTCCCGGTTGCGGCACCAGGACTTCGATCTCATCGTCCCCTAGTTCTGCACGCAGTTCGTCGGGCGTCCCACGCAGGATTGGAAATGTCCCGTAGTGACCTGGAATGACACGAGGAGCTCCGATGAGCCTCGCCGCGTGCGCTGCCTGCTCGGGACCCATCGTAAAATGACCGCCGATCGGCATAACCGCCGTGTCCGGCTTATATATCTCGGCGTACAGCCGCATATCGCCGAACACACAGGTATCACCAGTATGATAAACCGTTGTGCCGTCTTCGAAGCGCATCATATATCCAACCGCATCGCCCAGATATACGGGTTTCCCGTCGACTTCATGTGACGAGGAGTGTTGCGCCGGGAGCATCGTCAGGCGCACGCCCACCGCATCAACCGTACCACCCTTATTGAAGCCGGTGAACTGGTTTTCGGGCAAACCTTGCCCGATGAGCCATGACTGCATGTCGAATATACCAAAGATCGGGGCGCGTGTAGATTGCGCGATCTCGATCAGCCCACCGACATGATCGAAGTGACCATGTGTTAGAACGATCGCATCTAGCTCTTGCAACCGCGCCAGCCAGCCATCTGGAAACTTTGGATTTCCTTCCAACCAGGGGTCTACGAGGAGGTGCTTGCCACTGGGCGTGGTATACAGAAACGTCCCGTGACCCAGCCAGGTGACGGTTGGGTATGTCGATGTCATCAAATCCTCCATGTCCACTGGATCGCAGTCAGATATCAGCATGATAGCATACGCTCGCGCACGTATCTCGTGGAGAGCTATACACTACTGGCACCCGCCAATGGCATATATGTTGCATGCACTTTCGCAGTATAGAGACGAACGACCAAGAGCAGGTTATGTCGTTGGTAGCGACAGAACCGTAGGTTGGTGAAGGAGTACATATGGCATCCGGCACATACGAAGTAGAACAAGAATATGGTGTTGTCGAAGACAACATTCTGATGATCCCACAAAAAACAGCCGAGGCATTGGCTGAATTGATGAATCAGGATCTTGCGAGCCTGTACATTCTTAACCACCAGTATCGAAAGCACCAATGGCTGATCGAAGGACCGCAGTTCCGCGAATTAGAACAGCTTTTCACGATGCACGCCGAGCAAACCGCCGCCGCCGCTGTCGAACTCGGCGAGCGCATTAATGCGCTTGGCGCGATTCCAGCGGCAACCCTGCGCAAGCAACTTGAAGTTACCTACATCGAGGAAGAACCTGACGGCGCGATCGCCATCCGCGATATGCTGACCAGTGATGTCACAGCCGAAGCAACGATCGCCCAGAAGTTGCGTGAGCACATCCGCCGCGCCACTGAACTTGAAGACTGGGGTACCGAAGACCTGCTCAAATCAGTGCTGACAGCGGGCGAAAAACGTGCCGCATTCGTGCAAAAGCACCTCGAAAGCGAAAGCCTGGACCGTGGTCGCGTTGGTAGTAATCCTGAAGAAGAAAAAGAGTTACCGACACTTGGCCCGGTAGCCTAATCCGATCAGTGCGCACCTGGAGATACATATGACACCACCAACTGTCGCAACCGATATACGTCAAACTGCTGATTCGACGATCGGGAATCCGATCAATTTGCCCAAAAAGTCGACGGCACAACTCATCGAGGCGATGAACCGCGATGTTGCCAGTCTGTTCGTGCTGTTCCATCAGAACCAGAAGCATCATTGGGTCGTTTCGGGACCACAGTTTCACGACCTCCACCTGCTGCTCGAAGAACACTATACGGCGGTTCATCTACAAGCCGACGAGATCGCCGAACGCATCGTCACGCTGGGTGGGGTGCCGATTTCGGGTCCGACCGCGCAGATCGAACGCGGCTATCTGGAAGAAGAACCCGAGGGCGTGCTAGACATTCGGCAGATGCTGTCAAACGATATCGTCGCCAATCAGCAGATTCTGCTCCGGCTCCGTGCGAACATCAAACTCGCTCGCGAACTGAAGGATTTCGGTACTGAGCATCTCTTGAAACGGCACCTACGCGAGCAAGAAATGCGAACACAGGACCTGATGCACCTGCTGGAACATGAGACACTGGACGAGATTTTGAGCGACGACGCAACGCCGAAGGGGAAGAAGGCATGAGCGCAGCAAAAACAAAAAACATGCGACAAGAACCAGGTACGGTGAAAGCCAATCCGCTGGGCCTCGATAAGAAAACCGCCAGCAAGGTCATCGACATGCTCAACACCGACCTTGCCAGTATGTTTGTGCTCTATCACCAATACCACAAGCATCACTGGATCGTTGAGGGTGCACAGTTCCTGGAACTTCATCTTCTGCTAGAAGCCCATTACACTGAACTTCACGACCAGTTCGATATCGTCGCAGAGCGCATCGTCGCGCTAGGTGGACTACCAGTCGCCAGTCCAACGGAGATCGAGAAGAACGCATACATCACCCACGAAGTTCCCGGTATGTTCGACCTACGAACGATGCTTCAGCATGACGTCGAGGCCGAAGGCAAGATCGCAGAGAACATGCGTGACCACATCGCCGCCGCAAGCGATCTGGGTGACTATGGATCCGAGACCATCCTGAAGGTAATTATTGAGGCTGGCGAGAAGCGTGCGATGTTCTTACAGCGGCACCTGGAGCCGGAAAGCCTGACGCGACACATTCCAATCAACTAGGCGCGTGGTACAATTTAGGCGGGATTATTGATCCCGCCGGACATACAAGGAGGAAACGATGGCCGGAAATACCGTTACCGTCACCGATGCCGATTTCGAGCAAGCCGTGCTCGGTTCAGATAAACTCGTTATGGTCGATTTTTGGGCGCCCTGGTGTGGCCCCTGCCGTGCTGTCGCACCCATCCTCGAGGAGCTCGCGGGCGAGTACAGCGACCGTGTTGTCGTCGCCAAGGTCAACATGGACGAGAACCCGCGCTATGCGACGCAGTATGGTGTGATGGCGATCCCGAACCTGATCTTCTTCCGCAACGGCGAAATGGTCGATCAGATCGTGGGCGCAGGTCCAAAGACTTTCTACAAGACGAAGCTAGATTCCCTGCTGAGTAGCACTCCAGCAACTCAGAGCTAGTCAGCCAGGTTGTAACGTTTCAAAGGCCGGGACCTTCGAAGGTCCCGGCCTTTGTGCGTGTCTCGCCTGCCCTACTTCCCTACTTTACAACACCGATGAAATCGCTGTTAGGCATTGCCGATATGCACGGTATCATAACGTCCGATCGTGCATTTAACGTGCTCGCTGAGCATAGAAGGGGAACCAATAATGTTGTACGGTACCTTGCTCCATCCCGACATCCTGCGTGCACTTGGCAGCGCCGGTCATGGTTCGACCGTCCTGATCGCTGACGGCAACTATCCATTCACCACCGGCGCTCGTCCAGAAGCAGCGCGTGTCTATCTTAACCTTGCTCCAGGCATGCTGTCAGCCACCGATGTGCTACGTGTTCTCGTCGCCGCTATTCCGATTGAAGCGGCGACCGTGATGGTACCTGACAGCGGCGCGGAACCACCAATCTTTGCGGAGTTCCGACACCTCTTACCTCAATCGCTCGCGCTTACGACGTCGGAGCGGTTCGCATTCTACGACCTCGCTCGTGAAAACGACCTGGTACTGGTCGTCGCGACCGGTGAACAGCGTATATATGCCAATATTCTGCTGACGATTGGCGTCGTGTCGCCTCCGGCATAAAACCTGATGGCCCGGTCTGGTATAGTCCTTCGTGCATGGGTGCCTGTTTGCGTGGCATGACCAAATGACCCCCTGAGCATCACGTGAAGTACCCTCTAGCAGGGGACTGCCGTTCTATGTGCAAACACCACCCCAACCTGTATAGTTTCCACATAGTCAAATTTGACTGATTTGTAGTAATTTTCAAGGGGACGTACACAATGCTTCGCAATTTTTTCGCACGTGAAGAAGGTCAGGGCCTGGTCGAATATGCCCTAATCCTGGTGCTCATCGCTATCGTCGTCATCGGCATCCTGACCGTTCTCGGCAGCCGCGTCTCGGGCGTTTTCTCTAGCATCAACTCCGGCCTTGGTGGACAATAATTCGGACACATCCTCACACGAGCGACCTTTCATCCTTTGGCTCACCAGGCGACGCACCATGCGTCGCCTGATGTGTTTAACGCCCGTCTTGCTCCCTCACACGCCATAGCCTCGTCAATACAGCGCGAATCACTCGTCACGGCTCACCTCAGCCGGAGCCAGCGTCCCCAGGTCATCGAGCGCCAGCCGTGCTTGCTCGATCAGCAAGGGAGCGCGTGAGCGCCGCAACGGTTTCGGCTTGGGCGCAATGTCCACATCGACTTCGTTCCCCCATTGGACCCATCCCGCTCGTCTGCGACGTGCGAAGAGTTCCAGGTACGGACCGGGGCTACATTCCTCGATGATCGTGTAGAGCTCGTCAGGTTTGCGGGAATGTTCACGCTTCGCGGTGCGCATGATTTCGACCGCCTGGCGAACGTTGTGCCACACCGGGTTCATGGTGTAGATGGAGCCTCAGCGTTCATCATCTCCAGCTCTTCCGCTAGCAGCACGTTCGGCACCCACAGATACAGATGGCTCTGCCTGGAAGTATTTCGCCCAAACCAGCAGTACGGTTGCGCTCGCCATAATCTAGGGTCGTGCACCACATCAAGCGGGTATGTTCTGGTACCATGATGCCAGTTTGGATGGCACGGTCAGGTATAGTCCTTCGTGCATGGGTGCCTGTTTGCGTGGCATGACCAAATGACCCCCTGAGCATCACGTGAAGTACCCTCTAGCAGGGGACTGCCGTTCTATGTGCAAACACCACCCCGACCTGTATAGTTTCCACATAGTCAAGTTTGACTGATTTGTAGTAATTTTCAAGGGGACGTACACAATGCTTCGCAATTTTTTCGCACGTGAAGAAGGTCAGGGCCTGGTCGAATATGCCCTAATCCTGGTGCTCATCGCTATCGTCGTCATCGGCATCCTGACCGTTCTCGGCAGCCGCGTCTCGGGCGTTTTCTCTAGCATCAACTCCGGCCTTGGTGGACAATAATTCGGACACATCCTCACACGAGCGACCTTTCATCCTTTGGCTCACCAGGCGACGCACCATGCGTCGCCTGATGTGTTTAACGCCCGTCTTGCTCCCTCACACGCCATAGCCTCGTCAATACAGCGCGAATCACTCGTCACGGCTCACCTCAGCCGGAGCCAGCGTCCCCAGGTCATCGAGCGCCAGCCGTGCTTGCTCGATCAGCAAGGGAGCGCGTGAGCGCCGCAACGGTTTCGGCTTGGGCGCAATGTCCACATCGACTTCGTTCCCCCATTGGACCCATCCCGCTCGTCTGCGACGTGCGAAGAGTTCCAGGTACGGACCGGGGCTACATTCCTCGATGATCGTGTAGAGCTCGTCAGGTTTGCGGGAATGTTCACGCTTCGCCGTGCGCATGATATTGACTTGCCGACGACCCGGTGCAAGCGTGCGAAGCTTACCCCTGGTGCCAAACAGGATCATTTCCGTCGTGTTGCGAAAGTAAAAGCCCACTCCGCGCCCATCGGGACCACCATCTTTACGCACTTTGTGCCATATCAGGTTCGTCTTGTAGGTGAAGCCCCAGGCGTTCATCACCTCCAGCCCCTCCGCCAGCAGTGCATTCGGCACCCATAAATACAGGTGGCTTTGCTTGGCAGCGACCTGCCCGACCGGAAGCGCCTTAATTTCATCAAGTTTCAGGGTTGTATAGTGTACGAAGCGGGTATGTTCAGGAGCCACCTTGCCAGTTCGGTTTGTGAATTGCCAGGGAGGATCAGCCAGGATCGTAGCAAACTCACCGTGTACGCTTCGAGCAAAATAGCTCGCGGCTGCCTCATCATCATGGTGCATTGTGGCTCCTCATCTTTCCTGACACATCCACACTGATTTTAGCACGGTCATTAAAGAGGTTGTATAGTAGGCAGCAACGAGGGACACATTACATGCTCACAAAACCCCCGCTCAGCGACGACGCGATCGTCAGACTGCTCGGCGCAGCCTATACGTTAACTATAACTGATGTGACGTTCCTACCGCTTGGCGCGGACATGAATAGCGCTGTCTACCGCGTGACGAACAGCGACGGTATGCCTTACTTCTTGAAATTGCGACGAGGGGACTTCACCGAAGAAGCTGTCGCCGTGCCGGCATATTTGCACGCTCAGGGCATCCATGCGGTCATGGCTCCGCTCACCACCACTAGCTGCACGCTCTGGGTACACGAATACGGTTACGATTGGATTCTATACCCGTTTCTCGACGGCACCGATGGCTGGAATGTGCCGCTGTCGGCGGCGCAATGGGCCGCGCTTGGTGCGGCATTGAAGGCGATCCACACGACGCGGATTCCACCCAACATGGCGGCACGTCTGCCCGTCGAAACATTCTCACCACATCTGCGCAATGTCGTACGATCCTATGCTCAGAGCGTGCGCCAGCGGACCTTTGACGACCATATCGCCGAACAGTTCGCGACGTTCTGGCGTGCCAATCACGACGAGATCGAGCACATCGTCGAACGGGCAGAGCATCTCGCCGAACGGGCGCAGCAGCACAGCGCACCGCTGGTACTTTGTCATACCGATATCCACGCCGGGAACGTGATGCTGGGTGCGAACGACGCGATTACCATTGTCGATTGGGATAATCCAGCGCTGGCACCGAAAGAGCGCGACCTGATGTTTGTTGGAGGCGGCATCGGCAGGTATTGGAGCAATCCAGAGGATGGTCTCGTGTTCTATCAGGCTTATGGAGCGACGACGGTCGATTGGGATATACTGTGTTATTACCGCTATGAACGGATTGTCGCCGAATTCGCTGCATACGGCGACCAAATCTTCGGCGTGCAAGGTGACCTCCAAGACCGTGAAGTCGCACTTGAACAGGTTACAGGTCAATTTGGCCCCGGCAACGTGCTCGCGATCGCCCATGCAACCTACGAACAACATATATAGTATAGACGACCAGCGGGGACCGTTGCAGCGAATTCGGCGTGACGATTTTTATAATGATTATGCTACGATAGAGCCACTATGACGTTGAATATCTTCTTATGGATCTTTTGCATTGTTGTCCTTGCACAGATTCTTGTCATCACCTGCCTGATTACCGTCGATCTGCTCCGCAAACGACGACGTGCTCCAACAGCGTTTCCATGGATGAGCCTGGAACCAGTCGACATTGAGGGCAATAAGCTTCGGGTCTATACCTATGGTGAGGAACTATATGCGGCGATGCTCGCATCGATCGACGCGGCACAGGAACAGGTGCTGATCGAAACATTCATCTGGAAGGATGACGCAGTTGGCAACGATTTCAAGCGCCGTCTGATCGCCGCCGCGAAGCGTGGCGTCGACGTATTCAT
Organism: uncultured Chloroflexia bacterium; assembly: GCA_963790835.1. Lineage (GTDB taxonomy): Bacteria > Chloroflexota > Chloroflexia > Chloroflexales > Kallotenuaceae > JBBSGA01. Next base: position 228,206 of record CAWBPU010000001.1, on the reverse strand, counting down.
CATCTTTGATAGTTTCGCGAACCTGGTTGTACCTCGCCAATTCAAGCGGTTTCCTGCCCCGATACATGTCCTCAGACACCGCACCTTCCCGCGACCGTGGCGTATTCTCGATCCGCGCCAGTACGGGCGCGACCATCGCAAGCTCCTGGTAGTAGACGGCAAGATCGGTTTTATCGGCGGATTCAACATCGGCGCACGCTACGCGACCGAATGGCGCGATACGCACCTTAGTCTGACCGGACCAGTGGTAGCGGACCTGGATAATGCCTTTATCGACTTCTGGAACATGCATCGTTCGCGTCGCCTGCCCAAACTCGAAGATTCAGCGACACGCTCGTGGCAAGCCGAGATACGGGTCCACCGTAACGATCCCAAGGCATTCATGTTCCCGATCCGTGCTATGTATCTGGAGGCCATCGATCGTGCGGGCAGCCACATTCACCTGACCCATGCCTATTTCATCCCCGACCGTTCGATGTTTCGGGCACTCGAAGCGGCTGCGGCCCGTGGTGTTGACGTCTGTATCCTGTTACCCGCTCGCTCGAACCACATCGTCGCCGACTGGCTGGCACGTGGCTTCTACACGCGGTGTCTGCGTGGCGGCATCCGGTTGCTGCTCTACCAGAACGCGATGATCCACGCCAAAACAGCCCAAATCGACGGCATGTGGTCTACGATTGGGACTGCAAACATGGACCGCCTAAGCCTTGCCGGAAATTACGAGATCAACATGGAAGTATATGCCCCGCAGCTTGCCGAGCAAATGGAGAAAGTCTTTGAAAACGACCTCACCAATACTCGCGAACTGACGCTCCACGAATGGGTCGCGCGGCCATGGTACGCCAAGATCGGCGAAACGATCCTATTGCCGTTGCGTCCATTACTGTAACCGTGGCAACCAGCCATGCCGCTGCTGGTCGTTGGTCATCGGTGGTGGGTCATGATACTATTGCTGGTACGCGAATTGTAGGTTTCAATTCGAACACAGTGATGTGAAAGGAGTCCAGCTTGGCAAACGACATTAGAGTGACTGTATGGAACGAATACCGACACGAAAAACAGCACAAACATATTGCTGAAGTATATCCCAACGGTATCCATGAAGCGATCGCGGAGTATCTACGTGATCAGTCGGGGCTAACGGTCAAAACAGCCACCCTGGACGAGCCAGAACACGGCCTGACCGCTGACGTCCTCGACAATACCGACGTGCTGATCTGGTGGGGACACATGGCGCATGGCGACGTGCAGGACGAGATTGTCGATCGCGTTCACCAGCGCGTGATGGATGGTATGGGTCTGGTCGTCCTCCACTCCGGTCACTTTTCCAAAATCTTCAAGCGTCTCATGGGGACAAGCTGCGACTTAAAATGGCGTGAAGCCAACGAAAAGGAACGGCTGTGGGTCGTGTCGCCGGGACACCCAATCGTTGAAGGCATCGGTCAGTACATCGAACTCGACCACGAGGAAATGTACGGTGAACACTTCGACATCCCCGAACCCGAAACCCTGATCTTTGTCAGTTGGTTCGAGGGCGGCGAAGTGTTCCGCAGCGGCTGCTGCTACCAGCGTGGCGCGGGCAAAATCTTCTACTTCCGCCCCGGACACGAAACCCACCCGACCTATTACAATCCGGAAGTTCGCCGCGTAATCGCCAACGGCGTGCGTTGGGCAGCGCCGGTCGCGGGACCACCCCGATCGTTCGGCAACGTCAAGCCGCTCGAAACGATCACATCGTAGGATACACACAGGCGGCACGACGATTCGTCGTGCCGCCTGTCGATTGTTCCACACCAACATTCATCTCGTCAGCGTAGTTGCTGCCCCGATTCCCAGCCCGCCAGCAACCGAAATGCGCGTCGCCATGCGTCCCGCTCATCGCCGCTTGGCTCACCGGTGAACTGATAATCGTTCTTACGAATGAACTCCTGAAGCTCAGCCTCTAGCCCGCTCCATACTGCCTTCTGTCGTGCGACCAGCACGGGAATCCCTTCTGGCGGATCGCCGATGTTAAGCGTCCCCACCAGATGCGGCACGCACAACCCTGCCGAATCCGCGTACAGTCGCTGGCCCTCATCAGTCGCGAGGTCTTGTAGCAACGAACGCAGATGCACAGGCGTTTGCTGCACAAGATGTCCGCACAACGGGCAGATACTCGTTGGCCGCACCTTCGCGGCGATGGCACGTCCCGCCGATCCGAGCGCGCCGCGCAGCCACCCCCGGGTGCCACTGTTCTGATTGCTCCCGATACCTTCCTGGAGCGTTTTGAGCAAGTCCTCAGCGATCAGAGCGACACCTAAGGCCGAACGCCCCTCCACCAAAATACGGGTCGTATGTGCCGCACAGAAGCCGCGCGCGTTGCGAATTTGCTCGCGCCAATGTACATTCGTCACCTGATCATAGAGCGTATAGTCAATATACCGCCGCTCATCGCGGTCGTTCAGCACACATACCGCACATCGTGACTGTGCGTAGGCATTATGTAAGTCCGACGGCGAAACAGCTTTAACCAGCATTACATCACTCCCAGGCTAGCCCACCAGCGGGCGTTCAGTTCTCGATTCGGCTCAGCTCGCGTTCGGCCTCGACGCGCCAGGGATCGCCCGCCGGTGCTTCGTCGCGTAACGCCGTATACGTGGCGCGAGCGTTCGCTCCGTCGCCCTGTTCATCTAGCGATCGCCCCAGGAAATAGCGTGCCTCATAATAATCGGGCTGTAGCTCGATAGCACGCCGCAATTCTCGTACCGCATCGGTGTACGTACCCGCTGCCCGGTAGGCACGACCCAGCCAGTAATGCCCTTGCGGAAAGTTCTGATTGAGTCGCACAGTCGCTCGGAACTCGTCGATCGCATCGGCAGTATTTTGCCGTCCCAGGAGCAATATCCCACGCCGGAAATGTGGCTCGTACCAATCCTCGCGTACCTTGATGGCCTGTTCGTATGCCGCCAGTGCCCGATCCGATTGGTTCAGAGCGGCGTTGATGTCGCCGATGGTCAGCATCGTCGTCGCGTCCGATGGGTTGCGTTCGACGGCGAGGGCGAGTTCGTTCAACGCGTCGTCGATGCGCCCACTTTTCCACAGCGCCTGCCCCGAACCTGCCAGTGCTGCGGCGTTTCCAGGCGATAGTTGCTTGACGCGCTCGTAGGTCGCCAGCGCCCCGGCGGCATCGTTCGAGGCCAGTTGGGCATCGCCGAGCGCCAGCAACAGCGGGACGTTGTTGGGCGTCGTTTCGAGCGCCCTCCGATAATGTCCCAGCGCAATGTCGATGTTACCACGTGCCACCGCCGTGCGCCCCAGTCCTAGATACGCGATCGTCAGCGCTGGATCACGTTCTAAGGCCAGATTGTACTGCGCGATCGCCTCATCGTATTGCCCGCGCTCACGGTAGATATCCGCCAGGCCAGCGATAGCCAGCGTGTAATTGCCGTTTGCCAGTTCCAGGGCGCGCCGTTCTTCGCTTTCGGCTTTGTCCAGTTGGTTGAGCGCAAGATAAGCCGTGGCAAGACCATGGTGCGCCTCGTGGGAGGCAGGTTGTAATCGCAAGGCGCGATTGAAGGCATCAACCGCGGATTCAGGCGCACCGTTTTCAAGAAGCGTTTCGCCCAGCCGCCGGAACGCCAGCGGATCGTTGGCGTTAAGGGCGACTGCCGCGCGCCATTCGTCCGCCGCGTCCTTTGAACGACCCAGCGCGGTCGCCAGCAACTTACCGCGCTCGACGTGTGGACTTGGGCGCGACGGATCAGCTTTGATCGCCTGTTGTAAGAGCTTATCCACGGCCTGATAGTTCGGATTGGGGCGCGCCAGCGCTACTAGAGCTTGCTCTTCATACACTTCGGACGACTGCGGCGCGACGCTCAACGCACGCGCCAGCGCTCCGTCGGCGGCATCGAGTTGCCCGCTTTCACGATACATCCGTGCCAACAGCACCAGCGATGGTGCATCGTCACGGTTGGCGAGCGGCAGCAACAGCGCTTCCGCTTCTCCCAGTCGTCCTTGCTCGCGCAGCGCCGTCACGAGATTCACCGTTGCCGCGGTCGATGGGCGATGCTCGATCAACCAGCGCAGGTGAGGCTCGGCATCAGCCCAGCGTCCATCCTCGCTTGCCAGCATCGCCAGCATAACGTGCGCTGGAAAGAAGCGTTCATCCGCGGCGAGCGCGGCGTTGAGCTCTACGCTGGCATCGGCGCGACGACCTTCCTCGATCAACAGTCGCGCCCGTCCATACAGCGCTTCAGGGCGCGGTGCCAGCGTCGCGGTCGGGGAAGCCGTAGTCGTCAGGGCAATAGCTTGCTCCCAGGCTTGCGCAGCGTACTGCGAATCACCCGCCAGGTACGCGGCACGTCCGCGCTGATATTGCAATTCATATTGCAGGTTGCCGCCGGGGGCCTGACGAAGCACCGCCATGTCCATATCGATAGCCTGCTCCAGTGGTGTACGGTTGCCGCGTATAGCATCCCACAGCCGCCAGAAGCCGTTGCGGGGTGCGCCCTGCGTCAAACGTCCTTGCTCGATCATGGTCAGCACAAGTTGATAGCGTCGATTCAGCAATTCTTCTTCCAGGCGACGTGCCTGGGTTTCCATCAAGCGCTGCATGGCAGGACGTCCATCCACGCCATAAGCGTTGGCTCGTCGCAGATACTCGGCGTGGAGCGCCGCGACCTGTGCCACGCCTTGCTCACCTTCTTCACGCACCTCGGTCAACTGTGCTGCCGTGCGCGATGGCGTGGATTCGAGTTCCCATTCCAGGCGTCCGGTCGTCGTCGGAACATCGGTGAGCGCCAGCATCGCACGTTCACTCAGCGCCGGACCGTTGCCAGGATCAAGTTTCAGCACCTCGCCAATCGCAATGCGGGCATTTTCCAGCAATCCGGCACGACGTGACGCCTCGCCCAGACTCGCCAGGATCGCCGGACGTGGGTCGATCTGCGCCGCCGCCGCCAGATCAGGAATCGCATCTGCGGGACGATCCTGGTTCATCAGCAGTCGCCCCATGTTGGCATGCGGGGCCGCAAGGTTTGGTTCGAGTTCGAGCGCGCGCATGAGTGCGTTGCGCGACTCCTCGTATTTGCGCTGATCCAGTAGTAGCGCGCCGAGATTATTCCATTGTTGCGCCGAAGGAACACTGTCAAGAGCGCGACGTGTCTCCACTTCGGCATCGGCGAATATGCCTTCGCCCCAAAAAACAATCGAACGCACGGTCGCCGGAAGTTCAGGTCGCAGAATACCTTCATACCGACGGGCGAGGTCGCCCAGCAGGGCAGCTGCCAGGTCAGCATCACCACGAGAGAACTGCACAATGCCATCGAGCAGCGACGGCAGCACGGCACTGCCGTTGAGGGGCACCAGTGCCAGGTCCCAATGGCGGGGCATCGTGAGATGGGCGTCATATCCTTGCCAGCGTCGCGGCTCGAACGGCACACCAGGCGTCCACGTCAGGTGGGGAAACAAGCTAGGCGTCGATGCGGTCCCGCCCGCGAGCGCCGAGCCCCAGACCAGCAGGTCGATGCTGTTGGCGTTCGCCACTGCCAACGCTTCGTCGGCTCCAGTCACGACATCTGGTATAACATCGAGGTTGACCGGCGTCCCCATTTGCACGGAAAGTTGGTCGCGTAGCTGTTCAGCCAGCAGACTACCAGCGCGTTCGTCGCCACCACTCACGATAAAAGGAGCGATACGGATGACGAAATCAGAGGCGGGAGCCGGACGTGCTGCATCGGGAATGACCAGGCTGACGGCGAACCATAGCGCGACGATGATGATCAGCGCCAGCAGCAGCATGCCGCTCGGACCACGCGAAACCAGCCATTGGGGCAGCACGATGGTATTGAGTGCGGGCAGAGCTCGCCCCGAGCGCGCTACAGGATATTGGCGTGCGCGATGCCGCTGGGGGGGTGCGCCGTTGCCATTGGGACGAACCGGCGTTGCAACACCGTGATGATTCGGCGTTGATGCGGAAGCGGACGTGTTTTGCGGCCGATGGGGCGCAGCACGAACGAACGGGGATTGGAGCGAACGCCTCCGCACGCGGGGAGCCCGACGCCTGGATGGTGGCCGGATAGAAGGGCCATTGGCTTCCTGCCATGCGATGGCGGCAGCAGCAGCGAGAGCAAGCGCAGCCAGCACGATGATCAGCGTTTGGACCATGTTGTGCGGCCTCAGTGGAAGAGCTACGGGATCATGTCCCTACGGTACGATGAGCCTGCAACGCTCGTTACAGCACCGGCAGTACATCGCCGGAAAACGATTAGATCGGTCTAGACCTCGGTCAAACGTAGCAATTCGCCGATAGCAGCGGTGGACTGCTCGATGGTGACTGTCATCGGCAGCGCGGCGCGTGCGCCAGCAGCAATCGCTCTGGATTCCTCGCCATCCTGCTTCACGACAACCACGATCGGCAAGCCGGGAACCGTTGTCCGTAATTCATTGAGAATTTGCCAGACACGCGGTATACCAGTATCTAGAACAACCAGGTCCGGATTGTCGGCGAGCAAACTCGCCGTATCCATCACCGCAGTGACAATGCGGGTTCGGCTGCCCGTTTGCTCGATACCGGCCAGGATGCGATTGCAACGGTCATGGTCAATGCAAGCGATCAGGACCAGGGGTGCCTGTCCACGTCGGTCGGTGCGGACAGGTGTCACCGGCATGCGCCGTTCATCGATAGCAAACGAACTCCCCGCCGATTTTTTCGCGAAGCTTTTCACTTCCGCCGCGACTGTGGAAACCTCATCATACGAATCGAACTTGCGCTGTTGTGCGTTGACGATACCAATCGACAGACTGACCATACCAAAGCGCCGCGGCGTTCCGAAACGGTCGATACCGGGCAGATAGCCACGCTCGAAGTCATCGGCGTCGTACAACTCGCCGATCATGCTATCGAAGCGTTCCATCAGTCGTTTCGCGAAGGGAATCGCTCCCTCGGAAGCAGTGACGACAACAAAATCATCACCACCGATGTGACCGACGAAATCGTCTTCCAGCGCACGTTCACGCTTGATATCCATGATCAATTCGCCAACAAGTCGGATCACACGATCGCCTCGTCCAAAACCGTAGGCATCGTTAAACGACTTAAAATTGTCAATATCGACCCATAACAGGCCAAAATCACGGTTGTTCCGCAATCGGTAGGTTACTTCTTCCTCGACCAGTAGGTTTCCTGGCAGACCTGTCAGCGGACTGTTAACGGGCATGCGCGCGGCTCGGCGGAGGTTAGCCCGTACACGCGCAACCAGCAAGTCGTTGTCGAACGGTTTGGTAATGTAATCATCAGCACCGCTCTCGAAGCCCATCACAGCCTGTTGCGATGTCGCTTGCGCCGTGATTAATAGCATCGGCAGGTGGCTCGTGCGAGTATCATTCCGCAATTGCCGAATGACCTCCATACCATCCATGACCGGCATCAACACGTCGATCAACAACAAATCAGGGAGCGTATCGTGGGCAGTACGAATCAAGGCGTCACCGCTAGGAACAGCGGTCACTTCGTATCCCTGCCCTTCGAGGACAGCGGTAATCAGCGCACGTAAGACAGGATCATCGTCTGCTACGAGTATACGTTCAGCCATGATTACTCAGCGGATATCCATACTACCGTGCCGGCGACGCCGGTGCGGAACTCGTCGAGTTTTGTATATCTTGCGCCTGCTCGGTGGTATTTCGCTCGAACAGACCCAAAATGTGCGCTAATTCTTCCTGTGGATCGACACCCGCGTTTTGCAAGATGACTGCATCCTCCGGCACGAGCATGTTTTTCTTGTCCAGCATGTCGCGCCGTTGCAAATCTTCTGCGACCGTGGCGAGGGAAATCATCTTTCCTTGCTCGCTTAGTTCGGCATATCTGCGTTGCGCTCGCTCGTTCAATGGAGCGTCGAGATATAGCTTGAAAGGCGCGTCAGGCATGACGACAGAGCCAATATCTCGTCCGACCATGACGATATTGCCACGTTTGCCAATCGTTCGTTGTTGCTCACGTAAAGCCGTACGTACCTCAGGATATGCCGATACGGTCGATACACTGCGGTCAACTGCGATATCTCGGAGCCGCATGGTCACATCATCACCATCCGCGACAACCGCGTACGGGTACGAACTTGCTTCGGTCGGGGGAAGAACTTCGAGCAAGGTCATTCGTGCCAGTCGAGCGAGTGCCACAGGATTGTCTAATTCGATCCCGCGTTCGAGTGCGACAACAGTTAACGCTCGGTATAACACTCCTGTGTCAAAGAAGACGTAGTTAAGATGTTGTGCGAGCAATGTACCCAGGGTGCTCTTGCCCGACGCTGCCGGACCGTCGATCGTAATCACTGTGGGTGCACGCATTAACTGTACATTCCTCCTCGCAGTATCCTTGATTGTAGCATGCTGTTGAGTTCCACCGCAAGGGTTTTACCCGCCGTAACCCTCAAGCCAGGCTCACTACACCAGAGCAAGTTATATGCCCTTCGTGCAGAGGCCACACGCGAACCAGACAAGTATCGAGCCGTGTTAGCTCGACGGTAGACGATATGTCCACCATCGCCCGCAAAACGCCGCAACGAACCGTCCCCAAATAGCATGACAGCAACAAAAAGGGCATCAGATGCTGACGCATCTGATGCCCTCGTTCATTCGTATACCTTGCCTAGCGCATACCCAACGTCAGGCTTTGTGGCACGAGTTGCAGCACTGAGGACGATAAGATGCCCTGCAGTAGCACCACAATCGCCGCAACGGCAACGCCCACCAGCAACGGTGGCGTGGTGAAACTTCGCGCCGTTGTTTCACGTTCGCGCATGTACATGTTGACGATGATGCGCAGATAGTAGAAGGCCGAGACGACACTGGTGATCAGGCCGATCAGCGCCAGCCACCAGAACCCGGCTCTAGTAGGCTGCCGTGAAGACCAAGAACTTGGCGAAGAAACCAGCCAAGCGGCGGTACGCCGGCCAGCGACAGCATAAAGACCGTCATCGCCACGCCCAGCACCGGTTGTCGCCAGCCAAGCCCGCATAGGTCCTTGATGTCGAAGCGTTCTTCACCCGCGTTTTCAAGCGCGATCACCACGGCAAACGCGCCGAGATTGGTCAGGCCATAGGCCAGCAGGTAATACAGGAAGCCCTGGAAACCGATCTGCATTATCCGCCGACCAGGCCGACCAGGATAAAGCCGGCGTGTGCGATCGAGGAATAGGCCAGCATACGCTTGATATTGGTCTGCGCGACCGCCACGACATTGCCGACGATCATCGTCATGGCAGCCAGCACCGCCAGCACCATCTGCCAGGGCTGGCAGCACATCCGACGGCAGACGCAATCTGGACCACGCGCATCAGCGCGGCAAAGCCTGCAGCCTTGGTCGCCGCCGACATATATCCGGCAACCGGCGTGGGCGAGCCTTCATACACATCCGGCGTCCACATATGGAACGGAACCATCGAAATCTTGTAGCCGAAGCCGATCAGGATCAGTGCCGACGCCGCCAGCAGCAGCGGATTGGTCACCGCTTCAGGTATTGGCTCGCAACGCTGCTCCGATCGTTTGCAGGTCAGTTGTACCCGTCGCGCCGTAGATCAGGGCGATGCCGTAGATCAGAAAGCCTGCGGCGAACGAGCCATACAGCAAATACTTCATCGCGGCTTCTTCCGAGCGAATGCGTGGGATACGCGAAGCCAGCCAGCACGTACAGGCCGATCGACAGCCATTCCAGCGCCAGGAACAACACGATCAAGTTATGTCCCTGCGCCATGAACATCATCGCCGCCGTGCTAAAGAGCACAACGGTTAATATTCGCCGCGCTCGATGCCCTGCCGCTGATTGTAATCGGTCGAAAACAGGATCGTGATTGCGGTAATGATCAGCAGAATCCAGTCGATCAAGATCGCCGTATTATCGGTGATCACCATACCTTCAAAGCTCGTCGTCGCTGGGCCATTCCAGGCGGTCAGTGGGGCGAGCGCCGCGAGGACCAGACCGCCAAGAGCCAGGTAGGCGGTCGTACGTTTATTGGTGATGAACAGATCGACGAGCAGCAGGACCGTCGCCCAGACCATCAACACCAGTGGTGCGGCGATAGCGGACCAGTTGAGAAGAGGTAATTGCATACTGTTTTATCCGTGTGTCCGTTTCGTGATCGACGTCCCACCATGCGGGTCAAGCAAAGCGAGGTTCACGTAACCCCCGCCTCGCGATTGGGTCTATTGTGCGTTCGCGACCGGTGGAGCCTGAACCTGTTGCGTCAACGCCGCCACCGAGGTTTCCATTCCGGCGAAGAACGGCGTTGGATACAAACCGATCAGCACGATCAGCAGCAACCAATGGAGCGATCATCGCCACTTCAAGCCGTGTCACGTCGCGCATCTTGGCGGTCGCGTCGTTGATATCGCCCATCATCACCTTGCGGAACATCCACAGCAGATATACCGCCGCCAGCATCACGCCGATCAGGGCAAAGGCGGCGAAGCCTCAGCCCAGCACCGGCGATGTCACCGTGCCGAACAGGATCGTCGCCTCGCCGACGAAGCCGTTCAGGCCGGGCAAACCCAGCGACGACAGGACGATGACCAGCGACAGGAAGCTATACACCGGCATCGACTTCCACAAGCCACCGAAGGCGTCGATATCGCGAGTATTGCGGCGCTCGATAGATGAAGCCGACGATCAAGAACAACGCACCGGTCGATAGGCCATGGTTGACCATCTGCAAGATCGCGCCGTGAATACCTTCGGACGTCAGCGAGAAGATACCCAGCATCACGAAGCCGAGGTGGCTGACCGAGGAATAGGCGACCAGTTTCTTGATGTCCTGCTGCGCGAATGCCATGATCGCCCCATAGATGATGCCGATCACCGCCAACAACGCCGATCGCGGGAGCGAAGTAGTTGCGACGCCTCAGGGAACAGCGGCAGGTTGAAGCGCAGGAAACCGTAGCCGCCCAGCTTCAGCCAGCACGCCCGCCAGGATCACCGAGCCGGCAGTCGGCGCTTCGGTATGCGCATCCGGCAGCCAGGAATGGAACGGCCACAGCGGCACCTTGATCGCAAAGGCGACGAAGAAGGCAAGCGAACATCCAGCGCCGCAACCGTCGGATCGAGCGCAAATGCCCCGCTCTGAATGTCGCGCACCATGTCGGCACGCTGAAGATGTTCTGCGCCGTACAGCACATACAGAGCGATGATCGCCGAGCAGCATAAAGATCGAAGCCGGCGAAGGTATACAGAAAGAACTTGACCGTCGCGTAGATGCGCCGTTGGCCGCCCCAGATGCCGATCAGGAAGTACATCGGGACCAGCGTCAATTCCCAGAAGATATAGAACAGGAACAGGTCCTGCGCCAGAAACACGCCCAGCATGCCGGTTTCGAGCAACAGCATGAAGGCCAGGAACGCACGCACGCGTGTGCCGATACCATTCCAGGACGCCGACAGGATCGCAATCGGCGTCAGCAGCGTCGTGAGCAACACCAACCAGATCGAGATGCCATCGATGCCCAGGAAGTACTGGACATTGAATCCGCTGATCCAGTTGAGACGCTCCTGTAGCTGCAACCCGGCATCAGCTGCGTTGTAAAAGCCCAGCCCAGGAATCAGCGCCAGCGAGATCACGAACACCAGGAGGCTCCAGAAGAACGCCACCCGCTTCGCTGTATCGGCACCCATCGGAACCATCAACGCTAGAGCGCCCAGCGTTGGCAACCACACAAGGAGTGAGAGCAGAGGAAAACCAGCCATTATGAATCCTCGATTATTCGACCAACGACCAATGACCAATGACCAACGACAGCAGATAATCGAGCCAACCTGGCCGCATCACTATGCAGGCCTCGTTGGTCGTTCGTCGTTGGTCGTTCGTCGTACATCATCTCATCGCGAAAAAGCTAAAGTAGCCGATCACGGCGACAGCACCGACCAGGAACACCAGCGTATACGAACGCAGGTAGCCAGTCTGGCTGAGGCGCAGACCATCGACCGCTCAGTACCAACCAGCCGTGCGAGCACCATTGACCAGGCCGTCGATGCCGCGCGGGTCGACCACACGCGCCAGGAAGCGGGCAAGCGCCCGAAATGGCTGCATGAAGAAACGCACGTAGGAATCCGAACCCCAGGCGGTCTCAAAGCCTTCAAAGAACACGCCCAGGTATGGGCATGAGCGGGTCCTTGAAGGTCTTGCGCCAGGTGTGCATAGCGTACACGCGGTAGGCGATGTAGCCAGCCAGCAGTGCCAGAATCAGCGGTCACGAACATCGTGCCAGTAGTTCAACCAGTGGCTCATCCTCGTGGAAGACCGGCTCCAGGAAGTGATCGAAGGCCATGCCAGAATGGTAGTATTGATGAAGCCAACCAGCACCGCACCCACCGCCAGGATCATCAGCGGCACGGTCATGATCGGCTCGCTCTCGTGCGCATGGTACGAGGTATCGCGCTGGCGTGCCCCAGAACACCAGGAAGATCTGCCGCGCCATATAGAAGGCGGTCAGCGCTGCGAGGTGATCAGAATCAAGATGATCGCAGCCGGAGTGTCCGTGCGCCCAGGCGATGTCCGATGATCTCGTCCTTGGACCAGAACCCGGCGAATGGGAAGATACCGGACAGCGCAAGCGTGCCGGCCATATAGGTCCAGAACGTGCGCGGCATCGCGTTGCGTAGACCGCCCATGCGGCGCATATCCTGCGTCTCGTGTGTGCCGTGGATCACCGAGCCAGCCGCCAGGAACAACAGCGCCTTGAAGACACCGTGTGTCAGCAGGTGGAAGATACCGGCGGATATACGCGCCCATGCCGACCGCCGCGACCATGAAGCCAAGCTGCGAGACGGTCGAGTAGGCCAGCACCTTCTTGATGTCGTACTGCCCGATCGCGATCGACGCGGCGACGAAGGCAGTGAGTGCGCCGACATCATACGCCGAAGTTCTGCATCGACGGTGAGCTAGAGCCCAGATTTCGTGGTTGCACGGGCGATCAGATACACGCCCGATGTCACCATCGTCGCGGCATGGATCAGTGCCGAAGCAGGCGTCGGACCGGCCATTGCATCGGGCAACCAGACGAACAGGGGAATCTGCGCCGACTTACCGGCGACGCCGATGATACATCAGAAAACAGATCAGGGTCGGCAGTGCAATAGTGCCACCCAGGAACCCGATGCTCTGGCCGCCAGCACGTCCAGCGCGCGCTCGAACACCTGCTTGAAGACGAGCGTGCCGAAGTAGCTGTAGATCAACAGGATCGCCAGCATCAGGCCGATGTCGCCGATGCGGTTGACACGAACGCTTTGAGCGAGGCATCGCGTGCGTCGCGGCGCTCGAAGCTATGGCCGATCAGCAGATAGGAACACAGACCAACGCCTTCCCAGCCCAGGAACAACAACAGATAGTTGTTCGCCAGCACCAGCATCAGCATCGACGTGACAAACAGGTTCAGATACACGAAATAGCGCACCGGACGTGAGTCGTGCGCCATGTAGCCGATCGAGAAGATATGGATCAGCGAACCGACACCCGTGATCAGCAGCACCATCACCATCGAGAGTGGATCGAGCAGAATGCCGAACGGCACCGCAACGGTCCCGGCCTTGATCCACTCATACAGCATGAAGTCGACCGTGCGTTCTTCAGCCGGCAGGAGCGAGCAGGTTGTACCAAGATCACCAGTGCCACGCGCGAAGGCTGCCACCATCACGCCGCTCGCGACATAGCCTGCCTGCTGCCCGGACGAATAAAGAGGGTGTTGACCAACACCCCAACCAACGGCAGCACATATCAGCAGGACTAACAGTGTTTCAAGCATCTATCCTCTCACTCCGGAACGAACAGAACGCAGCGACCGCTGCGAACGAGCCTGACTCGCTCAGCCGCGCATCGAGCTAACATCGTCGACATTGGTCGTCCGTTTGGTGCGGAAGATACCGACCAACAACGCGAGGCCGACCGCGACCTCGGCCGCAGCGACGGTGATAACGAAGAACGTCATGACTCTGCCCATCGACGTTGCCCCATTGCCGCGAAAAGGCCACCAGCGCCAGATTGGCCGAGTTCAGCATCAACTCGACCGACATAAAGATGACCATCACGTTGCGGCGGGTCAGCACGCCGATCGCGCCGATCGAGAACAGGATGGCGCTCAAAAGGACATAATAAATTGTTGGAACCATAACCATTTTTCCTTTGCAGACCACTGACAGTCGACCGCCGCAGACGAGGCCGTAACCCCATCATTTTGTTGCCCCAAAACTTACACCAATAATGTGTTAGTTTGCCTTCTCCCGGCTCTTGAGTGTCAGCACGACCGAGCCAATCAGCGCGACCAGCAGCAGGAACGAGGTCATTTCGAACGGCAGGAAATAGGTCGTGAACAACGACTCAGCAATCGCTTTAGGTGCGCCGATCTCGACCCGGTCGGTGGCGGGGTGGCGCCGGTGATCGCACGCTGGTTCCAGATCACGATGGCGGCTTCCAGGAACAACAACACGCCCAGGATGATCGCGATGGGTTGTTGCCACGCCAGCCGATTTTGCTCCGCCTCAGCGCGTTCAGCTCCCAACAGCATGATCACAAACAAAAACAGCACCATGATCGCCCCAGCGTACACAGTGATCTGGATCATCGCCAGGAAGGGAGCCTGCAACAGCAGATATAACACCGCCACGCTGGTGAAGTTCAGCACCAGGAACAGCGCCGAGTGTACCGCGTTCGTACTCAGCAACATCGCGACAGCACACGCGATCGAAACGAGCGCCGTGATTCCGAAAATGACGTACTCCATAGTTCTCCGAAGTGGTATTCAAACCGTTGCCGGTTGGGATGCCCACGAGAGCATCCAGCCATGAACTACAGGTCGATTTGTGCCGGGGGATTCGGCGGACGGTTCAGGTTCTGCAGGATTGGGGGCGGATCGCCCGTCCCCTTATCGGCGGCGACCAGCAGCATATCCTTGGTAAAGACCGCCGACTTCCGATCGTAGAACGACAAGCTCATACTGGTGCTCCAGCACGATAGCGTTGGTCGGACAGGCATCTTCGCAGTAGCCACAATAGATACAGCGAAGCATGTTGATCTCATAGTTCTTGGCGTAGCGCTCGCCGACCGAACGTGGATTGTTCGGATCGTTCTCGGCTGGCTCGACAAAGATCGCGTCCGCAGGACAGGCAGCCGCGCACAGCGAGCAGCCGATGCAGCGTTCCAGACCATTCTCGAAGCGTTTGAGTTCGTGGCTTGACCACGGAAACGCTCGCGTACCGGGCGCTTAACCTCCGGATACGAGATCGTCACCGGTTTCTTGGTCAAATACTTGGAGGGTGGTGCTAAGACCCTTAATCAGGTCAAACATGCGTTTCATTTCCTCGCTATGCCAAAAAGTAGTCCGGCCTATGAGCCGTATGCATCGCCAAAGAGTACCGCCAGCACCGCTGTCGCGGCAACCGTCGCAAGCGAAATCGGCAACAGCCGCTTCCAGCCAAGGTCCATCAGTTGGTTGTACTTGAAGCGCGGCAATGTCGCCCGATCCAGACCGAAACAGAACAGGAACAGCATAAGTTTGAGCAGGAAGTACCCGACCGATACCAATGCTGCCATGTTTGACAAAACCAGCGTTTTGCAGACATTCCAACGCCCGGACCGTGCCACCCACCCATGAACAGCGTCACGCCGATGCACTGACCGCGATCAGCTTGATATACTCGGCCATGAAGAACAACGCGAACTTCATCGACGAATATTCGGTGTTGTAGCCACCAACCAATTCCTGCTCGGCTTCGACCAGGTCGAAGGGTGCACGCACGACCTCGGCCGGTCGAGGCCAGCCAGAAGATCACGCAGCGCGATGAATCCGGTTGGCTTGAACATATTCCACCAACCGGCCTGGTTGTCGACGATCTCGCGCAGGCTGAGCGACGATGCCAGCATCACTGGCACCATCACCGACAGGCCCAGGGCCAGTTCATACGAGATCAACTGTGCAGCCGAGCGAATACCGCCCATCATCGAGTATTTGTTGTTGGACGACCAGCCGCCCAGCGTAATGCCATACACGCCGATCGAGGTCACCGCCAGCAGGAACAGCACGCCGACGTTCAGGTCAGTGAATTGCAACGGGACGATCCGTGCCGAACAGCCGCAGGTCCGCGCCGACCGGAATGACAGCAAAGAGCAGAATCGCCGGAATCATGCCGAGTGCCGGAGCGATGGTATACACCACCTTGTCGGCCTGTCAGGAATGATGTCTTCCTTGAAAAAGAGCTTGACCGCATCGGCGAGTGGCTGCATGAAGCCGCCCGGTCCGACACGATTGGGACCGAGCCGATTCTGGAAACGCGCCAGCAAACGCCGCTCGAACAGCGTCAGATAGGCGAAGGCGGTCGTCGAGACCAAGAAGATCAGCAGCGCCTGGATCACGGTGATCAACAGACTGAATCAGTGTTGCCGTTGTTCAGCGCCTCGCACCTTTTCGATGCTGAACCGGCGTCATTACGCCAGTCTGGATCACGCGCCAGCGGTATCGCTCGCGAGATCCGGTACCAGTGCCGTTCCTGGCATCGCGTCGCTTACGATCCGCGTCCAGAGTTCGAGTCGCACCAGCGCTCGACGTAACGCGTACTTGGTCGCCCGACACGACGCCGAGGCGTGCCGGCATCATCACGGCTCAGGCCAACATACGGATCGGACACCCAGAAGGCCAGCGCGTCGGCGTTTTCCATCAGGGTGCCGTCGTCGAACAGGCGCGGCACCGTCACCAGCATCAGACTGCCGGTTCGTGGTGGGCTTATCCGCTGGCTTTGAGAACACGAAATCGAACGTCGATCTTGCGCTGTTCCGCGAGTGTCGGCCATTGGACGCCAACGCCCTCGGTGTTGTGTATATGAGGTGCCGTCATAGATAGACATTCTCGTTGACTGGCTGACGACCCCAGACACCACCTTCGGAACGGAGCTTGTCATAGCTCGCTCCGCTGTAGATGCCCACGGTCTTGACGATCTCGTTGTTGATGTCGTCGGTCGAGCGGAATGCCCACGGACGCGCCGCAGGAGCGACGGCGACGGCTGTCGCACCGCGGTTGCTTGGTGCGACCTTCCGCCGCTGCCATCGCCGGTTCGGGCATCAGTTGCGCCAGCGCACGGCCAAGCGTGGCGAAGATCTGCCAGTCGGGGCGGGCTTCACCCGGCGATCGCGCGCCTGACGGAAGCGCTGCACGCGCCGCTCGCCATTGGTGAACGTGCCATCGCGTTCGGCGAACGACGCGGCGGGCAGCACCACAGTCCGCGAGTTGCGCGGTCGGTGTCATGAACAGTTCCTGCACGATCAGCAAATCGACGCGCTCCAGAGCGGCAGCCGCAGCAGGCGATCACCGCCACCGGGTCGGAACCGGCGACATACAGGGCGCGAATTTGCCGTTGGCGGCACCTTCGAACATCTCGCGGGCAGTCAGGCCGCGCTTGCGCCAGCGTGGCATAGCCTGGTCCACGGTCGGGGCGCACGCCCATATCGAGCGCACCACGGCTGTTGTTGTAGCGCAGGATCGGCAAGGCACCGCTCCCAGGCTTGCCGACATGTCCGGTCAGCAGCAACAGGTTGCCGATGGCCTGGGGCAATCGCCTTACCCGCGGTCAGGGCTTCGCGGCCGTACACGACGATCAGGTTTTCGGCCTTCGCCAGCGTCGTGGCGACTGCTCTTGATCACGTCCTCGGCGATGCCGGTGCGTTGTGCGACCTCGCCCGTGGCGTAGGGTTGCAATGCATTGCGGAACTTCTCAAGGCCACGCACGTAATCGCCGACCCAGGCGCGGTTGTTCTTCAGCCGGCGTCCAGGATGGCGCGTAGCACGCCGAACAGGAACAGTTCTTCGTCGCCGTACGATAGCGCACGTCGTGCGTCGCGTCAGCGCCGAGTTTGGTTGGGCGCCCATTGGCGACGATGATGTCACCGCCACGGCGCATGATGCCGCGCAGACGCAACAGGTACACCGGTGCTTCTTCTTCGGGATCGGCACCGATCACCAGCACCGCTGTGCCTTTGCCGAGCTCGCCCAGGTTCGTGCCGGTGCCAATGCCGTAGGCATACGCCAATGTCGTCATGCTCGGCCTCGTCGGCAGCGCCCGAACGCGAGTCGATATTCGGCGATTGCAAGCAGTTTCGCGAATCAGTCTTCTGGAACAGGTACAGGTCCTCGTTGGCCAGACGTCCCGAGGCGAGACCCGCCGATGACGTTGCCCGTGTGCGTTTGCACATACCGATAGCAAACTTGCGGGCGATCTCTTCGATCGCTTCGGCCCAGGTCGTTTCGACCAGTTGCCCGTTGCGTCGAATCATCGGCTTTTGCGAGGCGCTTGTCGCTTTCGACGAAGTGATGGCCCCAGCGTCCACGGTCGCACATCCAGATTTCGTTGACCTGCTCATTCTCACGTGGCTGCACACGCTTGATATCGCGGTAGCGCATATCCAGCGTCATGTTACAGCCAACCGGAGCAGTGTGGGCAGATCGTCGGAACCGGCTTGACTTCCCAAACGCGCGCCGCGAAGCGGAACTCGTGGTTCATCAACGCGCCGACCGGGCAGATATCGACGGTGTTGCCCGAGAACTTCGAGTTGAAGGATGGATCAGACTTCGAGATGATCTGCCAGGTGCGCCCACGATTGGCGAAACCAAGCACCGGATCGCCCGCGATCTCATCCTCGAAGCGCACGCAGCGAGCGCACAGGATGCAGCGCTCGCGGTCCAGGTCGATCATCGGGCTCAGCGGGATAGGTTTCTCGAAAGTGGACCTTGTCCTCATAGTCGAAGCGCGACTACGCCTGGTCCGTAGCCCATCGTCAGGTTCTGCAACGGACACTCGCCGCCCTTGATGCAGACCGGGCAATCGAGCGGATGGCTGGACAGCAGCATTTCGATCACGCCGCGCCGTGCGAATGTCACCTCGGCGGTGGTGGTCTTGACGACCATGCCCTGCGAGACCGGCGTTGGTACAGCGCTGTCTGGAAGCCGCGGCATCATCCGATTACCGGGCTTGCCTTCGGCATCCAGCACCGGTTGCCTGGTCGCGGGGTCCATCTTGGGCGTGCCGACCTCGACCAGGCACATGCGGCACATGCCGACAGGCGTTAGCTTGGGGTGATGGCAGAAAGACCGGGATCTCGACACCCGACCGCACGCGCCGCCTCGACGACGACCGGTACCCTGCGGAACCGTAACCTCTTTTCCATCAATTGTGAGCGTAATATCTGGCATATGGTTTCTCTAGACTCCGACACGGAAGCAGCGTGTCGAACAGTCCACGGTCACGCACCGCCACCCTCGGCATTGCCGATACGGCGGCATCGCGTGAGTATACCCTAACGGGCAGTGACCGCCGTCGATATGCGCCTGGATCTCTTCCGAGAAATACTTGATCGCCGAGTTCACCGCCGACACCGCCGACGGTCCCAGCAAACAGAAGCAGTTATGACCGGGACCGAAACCGATCTCGCGTCCGATATCGCTCAGCAGGGCGATATCGCCCTGCGACCATGCCCATGCTCGATACGTTCCCAGACTTTGATCAGGAAGTGCGTACCTTCGCGGCATGGCGCACATTTGCCGCACGATTCGTGCTTGTAGAACTCGTCGATCTTCATCGCCGCCGCTACCACACAGGTGGTTTCGTCCAGCACGATACACGCGCCCGAGCCTAGCATCGTGCCGATCGCCGCGCAGATCGTCCCAGGTCAACGGTACATCCAGATGCTCCGGCTTGTTGACCAACCAGTTGGTCGATGCACCGCCCGGAATAACAAACTTGAGTTCGTTGCCGTTGCGGATACCACCAGCGACATCATAGATGAACTGTCGCAGCGTCGATGCCCAGCGGAATCTCATAGTTGCCCGGTCGATTCGACATGACCGCTGATCGAGATCGTCGCTTGGTGCCGGGCGACTTTTCGGTGCCGTACGACGGTACCAGTCGATGCCCTTCCGCACGATCATCGGCACGTTCGTCAGCGTCTCGACGTTGTTGACCACGGTCGGCTTGGCGTACAAACCTTTGACCGCCGGAAACGGTGGCTTGCAGGCGCGGCTGGCCGATCTTGCCTTCCAGCGATTCGAGCAACGCGGTTTCTTCACCGCAGATGTAGGCTCCCGCGCCTCGATGGACATACACGTCGAAGTCGATGTTCCGATCCCCAGCAGGTTCTTGCCGATGAAGCCACGCGCATAGGCATCGTTGCAGCGGCTTTGTTCAAGCACGCGAGCGCCGTAGGCATATTCGCCGCGAATGTAGATATAGGCGGTCGTCGCACCCACCGCATACGCCGAGATGAGGATCATGCCTTCGATCAACTGGTGCGGGTTCTGCTCGATGATCTCATGGTTGTTGAAGGTTCCCGGCTCAGACTCGTCGGCGTTGCAGACCAGATATTTCGGAAAGATATCTTTGGGGATAAAGCTCCACTTGACGCCGGTCGGGAAAGCCCGCGCCGCCGCGACCGCGCAGTCCGGCGTTTTTGACGAAGTCGATGACTTCCGCCTGGCTGCATCGTCGTCAGTGACGTGCCGTGCAGTCGTCATAGCCGCCGTCGCTCGACATATACATCGATGTCAGCGATGTTCGGGATCGACACGGTTACGATAAACGATGTATTCCTTGAGCAGCGGATTCGGATATTCCGAGCCAAAGCCATTTGGGGCAGGTGTTCCGTTCGTCATAGTGACTATCCTCAATACGTGGGGTTGGTTGGCACCTGCCACATCCGAACGCCACACGGCTTATTGTTCCGCGAAACGCCCCGAAATGCTGATCGGCTCACCGCGAGCGACCTTTTCGCGCAGTTCGGTCAGCAAACCTTCGACCTTATCCGGCGTCATGTCGTATTGGAACTCGAGATTGGCCTGCAGCACCGGCGCACGATGGCACGCACCGATGCACTTGACGCGCTGCAAGCGTAGAACATGCCATCGGCAGTGTCATGCCGCCTGCTGCGATATCAAGCCGTTGCTTCCAGATCAGCAACCAGTTCTTCCGCGCCGGTGAAACAGCACGGATTGTCATCGCATACCTGCAACATCCACTTTCCGACCGGCGTATCGTACAGCAGGCTATAAAACGTCACCACCTCGAACACATCCGTATAGGGCATTTCGAGGATATCGGCGACCTCACGCACGGTGCGGTCGGTCAAGAAGCCGTACTCATCCTGCGCGATATAACAGAGCGGCAAAATCGCGGAACGCTTCGAAGGATAGCGTGCCAGGATGCGATGCAATCTCGTCGGCATATTTATCAGCTAACACAATTGCTCCCTTGGGACTCGACCAACGACCAACCGCCAACGGAGATACAAGTATCGGGTGTTGGATGCCGGATATTGGAACAACGAGATCCTTATCTATATCTTCGACCAGGAAGGCTTGCCCTGCCTGGGTCACGTCCACTACCGTGTGCGGTTCCTGATATCACCGATCGACTTCGCCCAGCACCGGATCAAGGCTGGCGATCATCGCGACCAGATCGGCGACGAGCTTGCCTTTTGCCATATGCGGCAACGCTTGCAGGTTGATAAACGATGGCGAACGGAAATGAACACGCCACGGCTTGTTCGACCCGTCGCTCACCGCGTAGCACCCTAGCTCGCCACGTGCCGACTCGATCGCGACATAGGCATCGCCCACGGGCGGCTTGAAGCCTTCGGTCCACAGTTTGAAGTGATGGATCAACGATTCCATCGAGTAGCGTGATCTCTTCCTTTGGTGGAGGCCAAATCTTGCGGTCGGTTGTGGCATACGGCCCATCTGGAAGGTTATCCAGTGCCTGCTGAGCGATGTTGATGGCTTCGCGCATTTCGGCCATTCGCACCGGTATAGCGATCGTAGGTATCGCCAGTGGTGCCGATGACACCTTGAAGTCGTACTTTTCGTAGCCTGAGTACGGGAACACCTTACGAATGTCATATGGCACACCGGTCGCCCGCAGGTTTGCTCCGGTCACGCCCAGCGCGACGCATCAGCAGCGTTCAGCGGACCGACGCCAACCGTGCGATTCTTCCAGATCGGGTTTTCGGTCAGCAGCGCTTCGTACTCGTCGATGCGCGACGGCATCAGATCCAGGAACGCTTGCACGGTCGCCTTGAACTCGTCCGGCAGATCATAGGCCAGGCCGCCAGGACGGATATAGCTGGTCATCATGCGTGCGCCCGACACCAACTCGAAGATATCGAGCAACAGTTCGCGTTCGCGGAAGCAGTACAAGAAGACGCTCATCGCCGCGAGGTCGAGCGCGTGCGTACCAAGCCATACCAGGTGGCTGTTGATGCGCGATCAGTTCGCTCAGCAATACCCGCGTCACCTGCGCGCGTTCGGGAATCTCGCAGTCGAGCAATTTTTCGATGGCAAGCGCATACACGAAGTTGTTGTTGAGCGGATTAAGGTAATCGGTCCGATCCGTCAGCACCACGGCTTTCTGATAGGTTTTCGACTCGATCGTTTTTTCGATGCCCGTATGCAGGAAGCCAACATCCGGCGCGAGTTGCAGCACCGTTTCGCCCGACAATTCAACCACGAGCCGCAACACACCATGGGTCGATGGATGGTGCGGACCCATGTTCAGCACCATGGACTCGTCCATGTTTCCGGTTCGCGTCCGCGCCGCGTTGGAGGCGACGATCTGACGCGGTGACGGCACCTCGATCTGTCGTGCTGCCGCAGCGATCTGGGCCGCCGTTGGATAGTTGCTCGCTCCGCGCATGGTTGTTTGAGGGTTCGCAGCCTCTACGGGCGCTTCATCATAGACAACACTCATCTCGAACTTCTCCAGACGAAGGATGCGCGGAAGTTATTCGCGTGCATACGGCTTTTGTGCATCGATCTCATCGTGATTGAACGTGAAGGCCACTTCTTCATACACCAACGGCTCGGTCTTACGCTGGGGATACCCTTCCCAATCGTCCGGCATCAGGATACGTTGCAGATCGGGATGTCCGTCGAAGACGATACCAAACATATCGTAGATTTCGCGTTCCTGATAGTTTGCCGTTGGAAAATCAAGCGCGAGGGTCGGGACATGTGGCGCATCTTCGTCCGCACCCACTTTCACCGCCACACGATGCTGGTGGAGCGGGGATGTGAAGTGATACACGACCTCGAAGCGTGGCGTGCGTCCCAGGTAATCAACGCCTGTAACGCCGGTCAGGAAAATGTACTGTAGTTCGCTGTCATCACGCAGAAACGCCGCCACCTGTGGTAGCGCGTCGGGGCGTATCGTGACGGCGAGGTCGCCGCGATACTCGTTGGAGCCAATGACCGCATCGCCCCAACTGTTCCTGCACTCGTGCGAGCACCTGCTGATTTTCGAGCGTCATGAGCGTTGCTCCGCAGTTGCCAGTTGGCGGCGCGAAACATCAACGGTTTCCACTTGCTTGCGCGGAGCCATTTTTTCGCGACGCACCTTCTCATGCAACGTCATGATGCCGTGAATCAGGGCTTCGGGACGCGGCGGGCAGCCCGCGACATACACATCAACTGGGACGATTTCGTCCACGCCCTGCACCACAGCATAGTTGTTATACACACCGCCGCACGATGCACAGTCGCCCATGGCGATGACCCACTTCGGATCCGACATCTGATCGTACAGTTGGCGCACGACCGGAGCCATCTTGCGCGACACGCGCCCGGCTACGATCATCAGATCGGCCTGACGTGGCGATGCGCGATTGATCTCCATGCCGAAGCGCGAAAGATCATAGTCGGCACGCCTGCGCCGACATCATTTCGATCGCGCAACAGGCCAAACCAAACAACATCGGCCACATCGCACTGGTACGACCCCAGTTGATCGCTGATTCCAGCGTGGTCGAGATTATGCCAAGGTCGCCAGCTTTTTCTTCTAATCCCATTTCAGTGCTCCTGATTTCCAGGCATAGATATAGCCAGCAAAAAGGATCGCGACGAAGGACCCCATTTCAGCCAGTCCAAAGACGCCCAGTTCGCGGAAGATCAGTGCGTAGGGTAACATAAAGATGATTTCGATATCGAACAAAATGAAGATCATCGCAACCAGATAAAAGCGCACAGGCATGCGGCGCATTGCACCGCCGATGGGAGTCATACCTGATTCGTATGGCATCAACTTACGCTTCGAGCCGCGTTCGCGGTCCGAGCAGGGACGACATACCAATCACGACAAATGCCAGAACCGTGGTAAGGACTAATAGAACAGCGACCGGGTAATACGGCTGAAGCGTCTGCATCTTCGCTCCCTAGTGCTTTGCAGCATGCACACGTTCCCTTTCCGAAGGAACGGTTATCATTCGCATCTGATTATACGCTGACAGGAGTTTGTGTCAAGGCTCACAAAGTCTGGGAATAGGTCGTCCAGCGACCATTGCCCCAGCACTATATGCGTTCCTGATGAGTTGTATGGCGCGCGCGCCCACCCACAGACGTACCCCGCAGTCGCTCGATTTCGGATTCACGACTGATGTTCCTAACCATGCACCAGGAAATATGGCATGATTAAGCATAGAGCAAACAATGGAAACCAGTCGTCGAGCGATGACCGATCGCAGAACCTGTTGGTCAGTCGTCGGTGGTCGATGGTGGATCCGAAGGAGTACCGATGGGATTCTTACGACGGTTATTCGGTGGGGGAGGCGGCAGCGCGGCGGAGCAGACCGACAAGAACGCCATGCACCTGTACATTAAGTGTAAGCGGTGTAGCACCCCTGTACATGTGCGCGTCAACCTGGGCAATGACCTGCAAGCTGATTACGGCGATTCGGCCGCCGAAGGCTATCGGCTCAACAAGGATGTGATGGATGACCGCTGTTTTCGTATAATGCGGCTTGAGATCGATTTCGACGCACGCCGGAAGGAAACGAGCAGAACCCTCGAAGGCGGCACCTTCATCACCCAAGAAGAATGGGAAGCGTGGGAAACGGAGCGCAAAGAAAAACTGGCGAAAGTCGCCAGTCAACCTTCCTCCAAGGATGTATGAGTGCGAGCGGACAAGCATTGCTTGTCCGCTCGTTCGTTAAATCTCGTACATCAACTCGCCATCGTATTGCTGCTTGCGGTCAACTAAATCCTGCAAGGTCGTAGATGCGAGATGCTGGTGCATGGTGCGGCGCAGGTCGTCCCAGACATCCGTAAGTAATGAATCAGTTTCGGAGGGTGTGGACGATTTGATATCGTTGTTGATCTCGGCGACCACCACCAGGGGACCTTCCAGCGCTTCCATGATGTCCAGCACGGTGATCGTGTCCGGCGTGCGGGCAAGCATGTGACCGCCGCGCGGACCGCGCACCGACGTGATCAAACCAGCGCGACGAAGCTGTAACAACAGTTGGTTGAGATAGGTTTCGGGGATGCTCTGGCGGCTCGCGGTTTCGCGGCTGAGGCTGGGGCCGGACTGATTATGGAGCGCAAGGTCCAACAACGCACGAATACCATATTCGACTTTACATGAGATACGCATAGATACTCCTGCGATTAAACAGCGTCCTTGCAACGCTCCATACAGATACCATGACACATCGCGCGTATCCGGCTGGATACGCGCGATGGCTCCATCAATAGGTCGGTAGCGACGTATCGACCTCGGTCGCCCAGCGCGTAATGCCGCCGTCCATGTTGCGGACGTTGCGGAACCCCGCATCCTTGAGCAACTGCAAGGCGCGAGCGCTGCGTCCACCAGTCTTGCAATACACCACAATCGACTGATCGCGGGGTATCTCGTCCAGGTGTCCCGCCAGGGTATTCACCGGAACGAGGTGCGCATCGTCCAGGTGCACGATGTCCCATTCGTGCGGCTCGCGCACATCCAGCAGGAATGGTTGCTCGGCGCTGCGGTCCGCGAGGATCGTGGCGACTTCGCTCGGCGTGACACGCTCCTCGGCAGGCAAGCCAGCCGGGGTCGTCGCGACACCGCAGAACATCTGATAGTCAATCAACTCGGTCACGGTCGGATTATCGCCGCACACCGGGCAGTTAGGGTTCTTGCGCAGCTTCATCTCGCGGAAGCGCATCTCCAGCGCGTCGAACAGCATCAAGCGTCCGATCAGCGGATTGCCCTGTCCGATGATCAGCTTGATCGCCTCGGTCGCCTGAATCGTGCCGATGATGCCGGGAAGCACACCCAACACGCCGCCTTCGGCGCACGACGGCACCAGTCCGGGTGGCGGCGGCTCCGGATACAAACAGCGATAGCAGGGGCCTTCCTCCACCGCAAACACGGACGCCTGTCCCTCGAAGCGGAAGATCGAGCCGTACACGTTGGGCTTGCGCAGGATCACACAGGCGTCGTTGACCAGATAACGCGTCGGGAAGTTATCCGTGCCGTCGATTACGATGTCGTACGGACGCATGATATCGAGCGCGTTGTCCGATGTCAGATTCGTCTCGTAGGTTGTCAGTTCCACCAGCGGATTGAGATCGGCGATGCGTGCGCGTGCCGATTCGATCTTGGGCATGCCAACGCTACTGGTGCCATGTACGATCTGTCGTTGCAGATTGCTTTCATCCACGACATCGAAATCGACCAGGCCAAGATGTCCGACGCCCGCCGCTGCCAGATACAGCGCCAGCGGCGATCCCAGGCCGCCCGTACCGACCAGCAAAATGCTGGCTTCCTTCAGCTTACGCTGACCGGCTGGACCAACCTCAGGCATAATCAAGTGCCGACTATAGCGCCGAATTTCTTCATGCGTCAGTTCGGTTTGTGTTGTAGCGGTCATATATCCTTCCCCTAGCAGCCGCCCGCGATCGCGGGAATGATGCTTATCTCATCGCGTGCGCCCAGTTCCGTGTTCATGCCCTGCAAATAGCGCACGTCGTCGTCGTTGACATAGACGTTGACGAAGTTACGCAGTTCTCCGTTGGCGAACAACTGGGTTCCCAGATCGGGATATGTCGTCGTCAACTGCTTGAGCGCTTCGCCGACAGTCGCGCCTTCGACACTGAGCGAATTCTTGTTGTCGGCGAATTGCCGCAACGCCGTTGGAATTGATATTCGTGTTGCCATCGGTTACTCCTCGACTTGTAAGGGTTCAGGTTGCCACGCCGCGCCGTCGCCAGATAGTAGCGAGCTGGTAAGTTCGGCGGGCTGTCCATCCATGACAGAAAGCACCAGAAACGAGAAATCAGGACCACCACCCACACCAGCGGCACCAACGCGATCGCGTTCGGATGGCTGGGCATGATCGTCGGGATGCGAATGGTAGCAGCCAACGATATCAAGATCCTTTGAGCGTGCTGCCCGGTCAGCCTGAAGGTAGGCTTTGGGCGGTACATAGAAACGGTCGCGTAGCGAATGAGCGTCCTCGGTGGCCGTCAGCGCAACATCCGCCGTCCACTCGTTCGCAACAGGCCACGCCTCGACTGCACGTTTCGTCGTGCCATCGAGCGTGCCAAGCAGCAACCCACAGCACTCGTGCGGATACTCCGCACGGCCCTGTTCGCGGATGGCGTGATCGACCTGTTCGGTAATGGTGATAGGCATGATTTGATCTATTCTTCCCAAAAATGTTCGCTGAGATACTTCGCGGCGCTGTCACACAGGATCGTGACGACGACACCATGCTCGAGTTCCTGCGCGACCTGGCGTGCCGCGAAGACGTTGGCGGCTGCTGAAATACCGACTAACAGCCCTTCCTGGCGCGCCAGGTAGCGCGCCATCTCGAACGCATCCTCGCTGCGTACCTCGACGATGCGGTCAGGAAACTGCGGATCATAGATTCCCGGAACCGATGTTGTCGTCGCCATATGCTTGACGCCCTCGATTGCATGGTAGGCCGTGTCTGGCTGCATGCCGATCAACGCGATCCGGTCGTCATATTCGCGCAAGCGTTGTCCGGTCCCCATGAATGTCCCACTCGTACCAAGTCCGGCGACGAAGTGCGTAATGCGTCCGTCGGTCTGCGCCCAGATTTCAGGACCCGTCGTCTCGTAATGTGCCAGGACGTTCGCAGGGTTGTTATATTGATCGGGATAAAAGTAGCCATCGGGATCGGCAGCGACCAGTTCACGGATCGCCGCGATCGCAGCATCCATACCCTGCTGTGCGTCGGTCAGGATCACTTCGGCACCCAACGCAGCAAGCATACGCTTACGCTCCACCGAAGCGTTTTCGGGCATCGCAATCGTGACTTCATAGCCAAGCGCGGCGGCGATGGTCGCGTAGGCGATGCCAGTGTTCCCGCTCGACGCATCGGCGATACGCATACCCGGACGCAGCCGATTATCACGCTCACCCGCCCGAATCATCCACAACGCCGCCCGATCTTTTACTGAGCCACCAGGGTTATACCATTCGGCCTTGCCCCAGATTTCGACGCCGGGAGCGAGGTCCACCCCCAGCGATCCGAGCGGAATCAACGGCGTATTGCCGACCCTATCGAGCACAGGATGGAAACGCGACCGGCTCATCGTAGCGTCCTGTGTTGGAGCGGTTGTCATGTGCAGTTATGTCCTCGCGCCATTCAACAAATATGCCATAACTATAAGTAAGTTAGGTTACTTTGTCAAGAATTGACGGAAACTCGCCGCAAAGCTTGTTCGAGGTCGGCGATGATATCGGACGCCTCCTCGATGCCCACCGACAGCCGCAACAATCCCTCACCGATGCCCTGCCGGGCGCGCTCATCGGGGGCAACATCGCGTTGTGACGCCATCACCGGATAGCTCACCAGCGAGTACACGTCGCCCAGGCTGGTTCCCGCTAATACGAGTTCGAGCGCGTCCATGAAGCGGTAAACAGCGGCACGTTCGGCATGTTTGAGGTCGAACGACACCATGCCGCCCCACACGCCATCGAACATGCGCGTCGCCAGTTCGTGCTGCGGGTGGTCCGGCAAGCCAGGATAATACACATGGCTGATTTCGGGCTGTTGTTCGAGCCATCGCGCCACTTCCAAAGCGTTAGCACAATGCTGGCGCATGCGTAGTGCCAGGGTTTGCATGCCGCGTGTGATCAGGCGTGCCTCGAAGGGTCCAAGCACGCCGCCGAGCAACCGAGAATAGCGGCTCAGCGAATCGAGTGGCAATTGCTTGGCGGCGACGACGACGCCAGCCAGCGCATCGCCATGACCGCCGAGGTACTTGGTGGCACTATGCACCACGAGGTCCGCGCCAAGCTCGATCGGGCGCAGCAACATCGGGGTCGGCAGGGTGTTGTCCACCACCAACCGCGCACCGTATTCGTGGGCAAGATCGGCGATAGCGCCCACGTCGGCGATCTTCAGCAGCGGATTCGACACTGGCTCGATGACGACGACATCCGGCGGCGCGGCACGCATCTGCGCTGCGACAGCGGCGAGGTCGGACATATCGCAGAAATCGACGGCGATGCCCTGTGCGCCGAAGAAGTCGCGCAGCAGCGATGCCGTCGATCCATACATATCACGTGCGCCAAGGATCCGCGACATCTCAGGCTGCATCGAGCCGCGTGGCGTTCCCGCCGCCAGGACAGCGGCATGGAGCGCCGCCATGCCCGACGCGAACGCGATCGCGCCACGCCCGTTTTCCGCCGCCGTGATGTTGGCCTCGAACGAGCCGACCGTCGGGTTCCCGAACCGACTATACACCAGTTCGTTATCGTCGAAGGCACGGTCGAGTTGATCCGCCGAGCCATACAAATACGTCGCCGACGTATAAATCGGCGGAGTGGTTGGAATTGATTTCGGTGCCGGTTCGTGCGCGCCAGTATGCACTAATCGCGTTCCGAATTTCCAAGCATTCGCTTCGGAGCGTGGCATCATGTATCTCCCACAATGACCGCTTACCTGAACATCTTTAAATAAAGAACAACATTGTACGTCCGGCGCGGCTATTTTAGTTTGGTCGTTCGCCATTGGTCGACTTAGAGGAGTGTAGACGGGCGCACGTCCGGCGTCAACCTTTTGACGGTACTTGCTATCATCATGGTGTTCCCAAAACTCTGGCAGCGTCGACAACGTCCGATCAGCGACGCTGGGGTATCCCATGTGCAAATATCAGATGTACATTGCGCGTGTGATATGACACAGTAGACGTGTGTATATCTCACCAGTTCCTCTCCAACGGTCGTCCGTCCTTGCTCTTTCAGCGGGAGCCGATACAATAAGCAGCCATGTTGAATGACGAACACGTATGACGATTAAAACACACTTCCTGGGGACGGCTTCGGGGCTTCCGGCGGTCGATCGCTTCGGGCAGACCATCGTTCTCTCCCACCACAGCGACGACGATTACCATTATATTCTGGACGCTGGCGACGGCGCGAGTTCCCTGCTGACCCGCCACGGCTACGACCATCGCAAGATTCGTGGCGTATTCGTTTCGCACATGCACGCCGATCATCATGGCGGACTGGCACAGGTACTCAAGACGGCAATGCACATTCGCAAAAGGAGCGATCTGTATGTACTGGCTCCAGCGGAAGGCATCGCTGCGCTCCAGGCATACCTGGAAGCGAGCTACCTGATCCCGGAGTGGCTCGGTTATCCGATCCACTGGATACCGCTGACGGACTGTGTGGAGCAGCCCTACACGCTGCCGGGCGGCCTCGCGATACAGGCGCACCCCAACCAGCATCTCGCCAACGCCAGGGAGCGCATCGCCACGATGACACCGCCACCCCCACGCACCTATTCCTTTGAAAGCTATAGCGCCGCGTGCGAGTGGCAGGGCACGCGCATCATCTATTCGGGCAACCTCAACGGTCCGACGGGTTCCGACGAAATGGCGGACTTCGCCGAGCCGTGCGATCTCCTGATCGCCGAACTCGCCCACGTCGGCCCCAGCGAACTCGGACAGTTTCTAGCGGGTCGGCGCATCGCCCACACCGCTGTCACCCACTACGAACCGGATTGGGACGTGCTACCGGCCGACGAAGTGTTCCAGAAAATCGTCAAGGGCGCTGGCACGAGCGGTATCCAGGGACGGTTGACGTTGGCTCGCGATGGCGACATATTCTATGTTGAACCGCATACATCCTGACCACGCCATGATGGAACAATCCCACCACACGGGCGGGCTGTTCCATTGCGCCACCTGATGCGTATCGCGATCTATGACCGCTGGTTGCACACACTGGGCGGCGGCGAGCGCGAACTGGGAGCGTTCGCCGAGGCGGTGCAGCACGACCACGACGTTCATATCATCACGCATCAGCCCGCCGACCTTGCGCTGCTGGCGGAACGCCTCAACCTGCATGTCGCGCCGGATGCCCTGCGGGTCGTGCCGTTCGATCCACGCTACGAGGCAGTCGCGGCAGCATCGGCACGCTACGACCTGCTCGTTAACATGTCGCATGGCGATCTGTTCGTGCCGCGTTCGCGCCATTCGTTGCTGCGGGTGTTCTTTCCACACGCGGCAGCGACGACCGCCGATGCCTCAGCCCTTGTGTTGGACGAAGGTTGGTATCAACCGGAGGACGACTTCGCGTGGACCGGCAACGTCGCCCGTATGACGCTCGAACGCGGTGCACGTTCGCGCTGGTCACTCGGCACCCCACACCTGGGGCTCGACCTGCATGGCTGGCGACCCGCTGGGGCACATCCCGCCAGCGTGCAGATCAGCGTGAACGGCGTGCGGCTCGCTCAGCGCGTGCTGCCGACGGATGGAGCCTGGACGACCTGGCGCGTTCCGCTCCCTGCTGTGGTCGCCCAGGCGCGGCGACTGGCGCTCACTATTGAAACCACCACGTTCAATCCGTTTGCAGCAGGGCTAGCCAACGACAACCGCGACCTTGGCATCGCCGTAAAGAACGTGCGTGTCGAGGAAGGACGCTTCGCGGCATCCACCACCATGACCCCCGCCGACCCGCAACACTACGCCGCGATGCTGCGCCAGCAGGTGCTTCCGGCGGCACAGTCCTACGACGTGCTGCTGGCGAACTCGCGATTCACGCAACACTGGATCGAGCGACGCTGGCATCTCCCAAGCGAGGTGTTATACCCGCCCATAGATGTCGCTGCGCTCGTGCCAACCACCAAGCAACCCATGATCCTCAGCGTCGGACGCTTCTTCGCTGGCAGCCACAATAAGAAGCACCTCGCGATGATTGCGGCGTTTCGGGCGCTCCATGACCAGGGGTTACGCGGCTGGGAATATCATCTGGTGGGCGGCTGCGACGAGACTATGCCCGAGCATCGTGCGTACCTTGACAGCGTGCGGGCTGCCGCAGTGGGCTATCCCATCGTGGTGCATGTCAACATCCCGTTCGAGCATCTCCATGCCCTGTACGGCGTTGCATCGATCTTCTGGCACGCCACGGGCTACCAGGAGGACGAGGAGCGCGAACCGGAACGCTTCGAGCATTTCGGCATCTCGACCGTGGAAGCAATGGCGGCAAGGTGCGTGCCAATCGTGATCGGCAAGGCCGGACAGACCGAGATCGTGGACCACGAACGCAACGGTTTGCTGTGGCATAGCCTCACGGACCTCGAACGCGAAACACTCCGCGTCATCGAGCAGCCACGTTTGCGTGACGAACTGGCTCAGGCAGCGCATCGACGCGCCCAGGATTTCGCGCCCGCTCCGTTCGAGCGCATGACACGCCAGATACTCGCCCGTTTCGACACCTGAGCCGCGATTGACACCCGGACAGGCTTGGGTATCATTGCTGCACAATGTCCATGCCCGCCGTTCGCGCCACGCCATACACCTGTTATGGACGTATGCGGTGGTTCATGGCACACAGGAGGCACTAGTCCGATGCTCTTATCGGTGATCATCCCATGCTATAACGAGGCCGCGACGATAGAGAATATCCTCGCGCTCGTGCGCGAAATAACCCTCGACAAAGAAATCATCGTCGTGGACGATCATTCCTCGGATACTTCCTACGCGATCCTGCAAGCACTCGCCGCCGACGACCAACGTCTGCATGTGTATCGCCATCCACGCAACCAGGGCAAGGGCGCGGCGATTCGGACAGGCCTGCAATATGCCCAGGGCGAGATCGTGGTGATCCAGGACGCCGATATGGAGTACGATCCGCAGGATTACTACGAACTGATCAGGCCGATTGTTGAAGGCAAAGTCGATGTGGTCTTTGGATCGCGCTTTCTGGGTCCGCACACCGGCATGTACTTCTGGAACGCCATCGGCAACAAAGGGTTGACCTTCATCACCAATATGCTGTTCAACGCCTGGATTTCTGACATGGAAACCTGCTACAAGGTCATGCGGACACCAATCCTCAAATCGCTCGACCTCGAAAGCCGCGACTTTCGCATCGAGCCAGAGATCGCCGCCAAAGTGCTGCGACAGGGCCACCGCATCCTGGAAGTGCCGATCTCGTACTTCGGGCGAACCTACGAGGAAGGTAAGAAGATTCGCAAGCGGGATGGATTCAAGGCGATCTACACCCTGTTACGTTTTCGCACCTGGGTCAAGGCAGCGCCATCCTTGCAGTCGATCACACAATTCGATGTGGATCAGGCACGCCAGGCGATCCTTGATGCCAACATGCAGCGTTTTCGCCGCCATCTTTCAACGGGAGGCTGAGCTATGCGTATTGGCGTTATCGCGGACACACACGGCTACTTCGACCCGCGTGTCCTGCAGCACTTTGCGGGCGTCGAACAGATCATCCACGCTGGCGACATCGGCTCGCCCGCAATCGTGCCGCGCCTCGAAGCCATCGCACCCGTCGTCGTCGTCACGGGCAACGTCGATTGGGGTGGTCCGCTGGACCGCACCTACCGCCGCACCGAACTGCGCGAGTACGCCGGATTCCGCATCTACTTGACTCATATCGGCGACCATCCAAGCAACCTTATGGCGCACCTGCCCGACCCGCGCCCGCACGTCTACATCTATGGTCACAGTCATATTCCGTTGGTCGAGGAGCGTGAAGGCGTGCTGTTTCTGAATCCTGGCTCCGCTGGCAAGCCTCGGTTCGGACGCCGACCGTCCGTGGCAATCCTCGAACTCGGGGACCAAGCCGAAGCTCACATCATCTCACTATAGCGGTGCTCGGCCAGGGGCAGAACGATGATCAAAGGCTGTGCTACAATGGAAATATGGTTAAGGTAATCATGACCTGGGACATCCTGGACGGCAAAGAGCAAGATTACATCGAGTTCGCCGTGGGCGAGCTTGGACCACGCCTTGGTGGGCTTGGACTGCAAATCAACGACGTGTGGTATACCGTCGTCGGAGCGGGACCGGAGATGGTACTGTCTGGCCTGATGGAAACACGGAGCGATGCCGAAGGTCTGTTCGCTAGTCCCGATTGGGGCGAGCTTGAAGTACGACTTCGCACCTACGTTGAGAACATTAAGGTCAAGTTTGTGAAGCCAAAGGGTCCGTTCCAGCTATAAACGGCGGACGTATTCGGGGATACAAAAGGCCAGGAGCATGCTGCTCCTGGCCTTCGTGGTGTTGGGTACGCTTACTTGTCGTTGAGCGCGGCAACGCCGGGGAGTTCCTTGCCTTCCAGCAGTTCCAGCGATGCACCGCCGCCGGTCGAGATGTGGCTCATCTTGTCGGCAAGCCCCATCTGCTCGATTGCCGACACCGAATCGCCACCACCGATGATCGTCTGGGCGTCCGAATCCGCCAGCGCCTGGGCGATGCCACGGGTGCCCTCGGCGAAGGGTGCCATCTCAAACACGCCCATCGGACCGTTCCAGATCACGACCTTGGCAGTCTTGACCAGTTCCGAATAGGCTCGGACGGTATCGGGACCGATGTCGAGGATGCGCCAACCTGCCGGAACGGCATCGACCGCCACACCTGCGTGTTGGCCTTGGCATCGAAGGCATCGGCGATCACGGCGTCCGTCGGCAGACGCAGGTGCGCGCCGGTTTCCTTGGCCTGTTCGATCAGCTTGCGGGCGGTCTCGACGCTATCGGCTTCCACCAGCGAGTCACCGACCTCGTAGCCCTGCGCTACCAGGAAGGTGTTCGCCATGCCACCACCGATCAGCAATTCATCGACCTTGCCCAGCAGGTTGTCGATCACGGCGATCTTGTCGCTTATCTTGGCGCCACCGATCACGGTCACGAATGGATGCTGCGGGTCATCGATCGCACCACCGAGTGCCGACAGTTCCTTTTCGAGCAGGAATCCGGCAACGGCGGGCAGCAATCGTGCAACGCCTTCGGTCGAGGCGTGGGCACGGTGGGCTGCACCAAACGCATCATTGACATACACATCGCCCAGTTTCGCCAGTTCAGCCGACATCGCGGGATCGTTCTTTTCCTCGCGGGGATCGAAGCGGGTGTTTTCGAGCAGCAGCACGTCGCCCGGTTTGAGCGCGGCAGCGGCGGCTTCCGCTTCCGGTCCGGTGGTCGTGTCGATCTTCTGGACGCTGCGACCAAGCAGTTCCTGGAGGCGCGTTGCCACCGGATTGAGGCGCAGGTCGTCCGATGGTCCTTTCTTTGGTCGTCCCAGATGCGACATCAGCACCACCGACGCGCCCTGATCGAGCAGGTACTGGATCGTCGGCACGGCTGCCCGAATACGCGTGTCGTCGCCAATCGAACGATCGTCATTCAGCGGCACATTGAAATCAACACGAACCAGCGCCCGTTTACCCTTGAGATCGACATCCCGAATAGTTTTCTTATTCACGTATATGCTCCTTGATTATGACCAACGACGAACGGCCAACGCAGGTCGGCATATTCTCGTCGCTCGCCGTTATCGCCACTACTGGCATCTTATCTTCGCTCATCCTGCACGCAACGCACCACGAACCACCGCCCTTGATTCTCCAGTGGTCAGTCGTCGGTGGTCCGTCGTCCGCCGCTATTCTTCCGCTTCGGCGAGCGTTTGCATACCCTTGGAGGTCAGTTCCAGCAGCGGAAACTGTCCGCTCTCGTTGCGGTCGAGCAGACCATGTTCGATCATGCCCTCGACCAGTCGGTTGGTCGCGGTTTTGGTCCAGCCACCGAGCGCGCCCCAATCGGCGCAGCGGTCGGGACCTACCGGGCTTTCGACCGAGCCGTTGAGGATACGCTGGACGCCCGTACGCCCTACCGAGAAGGGCAGATCACGCAGCACGCGCAGCGCCACGACCGCCGCGCCGGACTCATCCTTAGGCGAAACGGTGTTGGGCTTGGTTTGCAGGTGGGTGCGCCGTCGTGCGGTTTCGGCATCGCCCGCGCACAGATCACAGGCGTCCTCGCAGCGGGCGAGGCGCTCGCCAAAGTGCGCGGCAAGCGCCTGGTGGCGGCAACTCAATCCCTTGGCATACCCGACCATCGCCTCGACCCGCGCATCCTGCCGTGCGCTGTATTCGCGCAGCATACCTTCGATGCGTGCGGGTGTATCGGCGGGTGCTGGCAGCAATTCGAGCATCCAGTCGCGGGGTCCACCGTCGATCTGTAACAGCCCCGCCGAACTCCATGTGAGCAGCACTGTCTCGAACTGGTCGGGCGGGATCGCCATAGCTTCGGCAACGTCAAGCATCACAATCAGACGCGAACGCTGCGGCTGTAGTTCAGCGGCAGCAATGAACTGCTGCCATAGGTCATCGTCCGACGAACCAAGCATCGTCACCCGCACGGTGCGCGCCATATCGAAGTGGCGCACCGCCAGCCCGACGCGTTCCAGCATGCCAAGCGCGACACGGAGTTGCGTTTCGTCCAGGTTGCCGACGTTGCGCTGGAGTTCGTCCGGCGCGATCAGGGTATAGCCGTTCTGGGCGTTAGTTCGCAGCACACGATACACCGAGCGTAGATGATCGCGGTCCAGGGTGTCCTGGCGTAACCAACTCGTCAGTTGTCCCTTATCGCCGGACGTAAACAACAGCACACAGCGCGATGGCAACCCGTCACGTCCGGCGCGTCCGGCTTCCTGGTAATACGCTTCGACGGACTGTGGCAGGTTGTAATGGATGATCGCCCGAATATCGGGCTTGTCGATACCCATGCCGAAGGCCACCGTCGCGACCAGCACCTTGACCTCGCCATTCATGAAGGCGTCCTGGGCGCGTTTGCGGTCCTCGACCTGCGCGTGGTAGTGTCCGGCCTTGATGTTCTTGCGGCGCAGCAGATGCGCCAGTTCTTCACAGCGGTCGCGTGAGCGTGCATACACCAGGATCGTGCCGTCGATCTCATGGCAGAGCTCGACCAGCGCCGCGGTCTTGGCTTCGGCGTTCGGCACCTGCACCACCGAAAAATGCAGGTTGCGGCGAAACACCGACGCTGCCACGAGATCCATCGTGCCGAGTTGCGCGGTGATTTCAGCGCGGGTTTCGGGCGTGGCGGTCGCGGTCAGCGCCAGCACGGGTGGTGTTTCCAGTTCGGCGAGGACACGCTGCAAGAACAGGTAATCGGGGCGGAACGACAGACCCCACAGCGACACACAATGCGCCTCGTCGACCACGAAGCGGGCGATACCTGTCGCATGCAGAGCATGCACGAAGGCGCGTTGGCGCAGGCGTTCGGGCGCGACATACACCAGTTTGTAGCGCCCCGCACGCATGTCGCGCAAGCAGCGGGCGACTTCGGCTCCGCTCATGGTGCTATTGATCGCGACGGCCTGTTCCTTGACTTCGGGCGGTAAGCCGTCCAACTGATCCTTCATCAGCGCGATCAGTGGCGATACGACGACGGTCACGCCGTCGAGCAGCAGGGCAGGAAGCTGATAGGTCAACGACTTGCCAGCGCCGGTCGGCAGCACGGAAAGCAGCGAACCACCATTCAGCACGCGTGCAATCGTCGCGGACTGACCGCCGCGCAGGTGATCGTAGCCCCAGTGTTGCTGGAGCATGGCGATCACTTCGTCGGGGACATCCACCATCGCAGGTTCGAGCGCGGGAACGTCAGGGACAACTTCGAGATCGGGCTGATTGTTGAGAGCAAGCATCCCGATCAAATGCTCGCGCTGGGTCCATTCAAGCTGTTCGAGCGCCGTCGCCGCTTCGCCAGCGGTTTTCTCGTCCTCCAGTGCCTCTGCGACCGTCAGTTCGAGCCGTAGCTCGGCGATGGATGGCGTCGTGCCGTCACGTGCCGCCTGACGCTCCTGAAGCAACTTGCGCGCACGGTCCTGCTCGCCACATGCCAGCGCAGCGCGTATTTCGCGGGCGGTCGGCGGTCCATCATGCAAGGCGCTGAGTTCCGCATAGATACGCTTTGCTTCCTCGAAGCGCCCCTGTGCCATCAGCAGATCGCCACGTTCGCCGCCACCACCGCTTAAGGCGGCGGCAGCCTCCCAATCGTGCATAGCGACCAGCGCGGTGAAGCGCAATTGTCGCCGTCCCGCCGTCATCTCCCGTTCCGCGTCGATGGCGTCGAGTTCTTCGATGGCGACTTCGGGCTGATCGAGCGCGATCAGAACTTCGGCTCGCGCCTGGCGCAGCGTCGCCAGGGTCGGCGCTAGCGCCAGCCACACGTCGAGGTAGCGCAGCAGCGTCGTGTGATGTTCCCACTGCTTGAGGTAACTCATGACCTGTTTGCGACGGTCGCCAGTGATCAGATGCAGCAGCGTTGGCGTCAGGGCAAGCAGCGGGTTCGATGGTGGGTGTGTACTATCGACGTTGCGCCGAGCGACGGGAGCCGTCGCTTCACCTATCATCAGAGTGCATCCTCGTCGAGCGTGGCCTCGTAAGGTGGCACAGTATGGACACCCAGGATCAACGGATTACTTTTGCGGTTGAGGCCGATCACCAGGTACATATCGCCCAACCGCGCTTGCAGATCGGTGTCGTCAACCTCGATATACGGCTCGTCGCCCAACCATGTCCGTGCCATCGCACGCCAATAAATATCGCCGACGGCGATACCTTCTTCGTTCGAGCGCAGTTTGCCTGCCACGAGGGCGATGCGCGTTTCGAAACGTCCGGTATCTTCGTCGTACGATATCACCGCATGCGCGTAATCAGGACGGACCAGACACAGCGAGCGCGTGCGCTCGCGCAGCACCGCCGCTGGATCGGTGTCAAGATGCGCGGGAAAGAATCCCGCACGGCGTTCTTCCGTCAATTGGCGCACACGCTCCACCGGCTGTGCTTCAAAGTCCAGCACAACACTTTCTTGGTGGGGCGGTGGTGCCTCGGCTCCTTGTGCTTCCATCCGCACTACATCGCCCGGTCGCACGATAGTTCCATCGGCATAGCGCAGGTCTTCAAGCGACAAGGGCGTGGACAGCGCACTCCGAACCCAACGCAGACCCGTTACAGGATCGCGCTCGGTCGTCATTCCGGCAATCATCAAGCCGCCCGGTTGGCGAGCGACGGCTAGCACTAATACATCGGTCGTCGGCATACTCTCGCTGGGGTCTAAAGGATTTCCCCGCACTATTGTAGCATCTATGTTCGCCGTAGACGCCAGACCACCACTTCAAGTCGTTTGGAAAAGTGCAACAAGGGTGCGACATTGGGTAAAACGATACCATAGGGCGCGGTCATCGTGTTGCGCTCGAAGTGGGCTTCGGCGGGCTGGAGAGGCCAGAGCATATGGTTGATGTCGCCACGCATCAGGCGTTTGCGTCGGTCCTGCGTATACAGACAATAGCGACTGGTGAGCCAATCTTCCAGCGTGCCGGGGCGGGCGAACACGCCGTCACCATCTGGTGCATACGTCGCTCGAAAATCGGCGGCGTGTTCGCCTCGATGTGTGCGGTGACTGTCATAGACGATGGTATCGCCGTCATTCCGTGCGGACATGCGAGCGCGATAGTATGGCAGGTGAAAGACCGAGCGAGCGATGGCAACCGCAATCGGATTCCCGGCATCCAGCGAAAAGAACCAGACACCAGGACGCCCCTGGCGTGGATCGCGGGGACGCACGTAGGTTCGCACGTTGAGTTCGGGGAACGATGATAGCCCACGTACCGCCGGAAACGAGCGCGGACGTACGCCTGACATGCGAAACGGTACCACGCCGATCCAGGCCTCGCCATCGTAGGTATCGATCTCAAGTTCAGCCGGGATGAACGGGCGCAGCGCGTCCACGGCCACAGGCCAATGCGCGAACAGCAGGTCGTGCCACACCTGCGCCATGATCCACGGACCACCATACCATCGAGAAGCTATCATTACACCGTGTACTTCCTACGTGCCACACCTTAACCTACTCGCGTAACTGAGTAGCACAGCGATTGCAGAACTTAGCTCCCGGCGGGTTCGTATGTCCGCAGCGCGGACATGACAGCGGAGCAGCGAGATTCGCCCCACAGGCCGAGCAGCGCGTAGCTCCTTCTGGGTTAGCGACACCACATTCAGGACAAGGTATTGTAGCCAACCGTGTCGTCTTACCAGTCGCCGCGCCACCTGAAGAACCGGCATAGCGTTCGACTGATTGCCAGATTCGTGATGGCAAACGCTGATCGATACCTTCACCAAACAGGCGGCCCAGCGGAAAGGTGAAGAAGAACGGTAGAAAGCCGATCAAACCACCCGCAAAGATCTGCACCCCATTGTCTTTGTACCATTGCTGCTGACCCATGGTCACCTGGAGGCCATTAGCAACAAACTCGATATCAAGGGTAATTGCTTGATGTGGTTCGTCGCTGAACCATCCCGCCTCGCGTTGACCGATTTGTACAATTAATCGGTCGCCTTCGCCAAAACCCTGTGCGATCGTATCGTCACTGTCCCACTCGTCGATAAGCGCCTGTGCCAATCCGTTCGCATCGAGCGCGCCATCATATACCCGTTGCTCCATGATTGTTCCTTAGCTACAAACATGCTGTGCTGTATTCTCAGCGCAGCATGTACTTCATAGCCACGCTCACAGAGCAATGAGCATGCCGATAACATCCATCCATCCCATACCTTAACGAGAGGACCAGGTCGCTATAACGTAGCGACCTGGTCCTCTGGATCAGCAGCATCCCCTGCACACCTGGCCGTCTTTACGACGCGACGTTGCGCGCTCCACAATTCGGGCAGAACACCGAGCCATCAGGCAATGCGCTGCCGCATGTCGCACAGGCATAGGGCGTCGTACCAACCGGACCGACACCACTCAACGACGAGTCGCTCGCGTTCGATCCATAACTCGACGATGTGGGCGAGCCATAACTGCTCGGTGCGGAATAGTCAGGCTCGGACGTATCACTTGAGATCGGCACGCTCTGGTTGGGTGTGTAACTCGCGGGAGGCGGTGTCGCCGGAAGCGTCGCCTGGTATTGCTCGAATGTTTCGGCGTTCGCCTTATCGAGTTCGAGTTGCTTGGCAACCTGCTGATCGCGCAATTGCGCGATCAATTGTGCGAGACTGGCGATCTCCGGTGCTTGCAACGATCCCTGCTGGTAGAGTTCGAGCGCCCGCTCGCCAAGTTGCCGCATGTTCGTGTCAGTCTGCGCCTTGAGGTTCGCGACCTCGCTATTAATCTTGCTGGTACGCTGAAACTTGTCCGCTTCGTATTTGGCACGATCGACACCCGACGACAATGTTTTACTTAGGTTATCAAAAAATCGCATCGACAAAACCTCCTCTAAAAACCGACCACCGATGACTGATTACTAACGACTGACATTGACAGAAAAGAATGCCTATCTGTGCAGTTCTATCATTCGTCATCCTCATTGGTTCATCAAGCTGTATTTATAATCTCTTAGGTCCACTGTATACATACACGCAGTAGGACGCCTGAAACCTCGTCAATGTTGCGTTCTCCGCCCATCAACACAGCAATCCATGCACCAGGAGCGGACAAAAGCACGCTCGATTTGGGGGGATGATGCGATGCCAAATCATGCGTCCCCGGTACACCCAACACCACATGACCCATCCCGTTGATTGGGATGGGTCATGTGGTCGGTGGTGGTTGGTGATCCATCGTCGGTGGTCCGCTAGAAACCATCCGCAATCTGTTGTTCGAGCGTGCGGCGCAAGTCGTCCGGCACGCGCATGTACACGCCGCTGGCTTCCGCTACCACCGTTCCATCCGGTAGGCGCGCCTCGCCTTTGAGTTCGAGCGCACGCTTGCGGTCGCGCACCAGCGTTGCTGTGATCTGGAGCGGTACACCAATCGGCGCAGGATGACGATAGCGAATCTCGACGCGTCCACTCATGGACCACGCATCGACGGTGAAGCCGACACGCCCGATCGTTTCGTCCAGCACGGCGAACAGAATGCCGCCATGGACGTACCCGGGCCAGCCCTGGTGTTCGGGACGTGCCGTAAACGTTGTTTCGACCACGCCATCTTTCTCGAAGAATTCGAGCTGAAGACCGGACGGATTTTGCCGCCCACACACGAAACAGGCGTTGGAATCGGGTTGTTGTTCCATCTTACTGCTCATCCAGACGTTGTTCGATCTCGGCTTCAAGCGCAATCTCGGCGGGCGATAGTTGCCGCTCCTGCCAATGCCGGAACACCAGGGCGGCGTTTTGACCGCCGAACCCAAACGAGTTCGACATGGCAACCTGGATCGCCGCAGGACGCGCCACGTTCGGCACATAATCGAGATCGCACGCCGGGTCGGGCGTTTCATAATTGATCGTCGGGGGGATCAGGCTATGCTTGAGCGCCATGATCGTCGCGACGGCCTCGACCGCGCCCGCCGCGCCCGTGAGATGTCCGATCATCGACTTGGTGGACGATACCGCCACCGTCGAAGCGTACTCGCCCAGCGCGGTCTTGATCGCCAACGTTTCCGCCGCGTCGCCCGCCGGCGTCGAGGTCGCGTGCGCGTTGATGTAGTCGATCTGCTGTGGCGAGACGCCCGCCCGACGCATAGCCTTGATGCATGGCACGCGCCGCGCCTTGCCCGACCGGATCGGGCGCTGTCACATGGTAGGCATCGGCAGACGCACCGTAGCCGATCAATTCGGCATATATTGTGGCTCCACGCTGGCGGGCGCGTGCCAGCGTTTCTAGCACCAGCACCGCCGCGCCTTCGCCCGCCACAAACCCATCGCGTCCAGCGTCGAAGGGACGTGATGCACGTTGCGGATCGTCGTTGTAGCCGCTCGACAGCGCCCGCATCGCGCAGAATCCAGGCCAGCGTCAGTTCGCAGATCGGCGCTTCCGCACCGCCCGCGAACACGACCTCGGCATCGCCGCGCAGGAGCATCGCCGCGCCGTCGCCGATAGCCTGGCTGGATGCGGCACAGGCCGTCGCGATCGTCGAGTTGCTGCCGCGCAGACCAAGCTGAATCGCGATCTGGCAGGCTGGCATATTGGGCAACGAGCTTGGGATAAAGAACGGGCTAACTTTTGAGCCACCCTTCTCGATCAGCATTCGCATGGCTTGTTCGATCTCAGGAAACGCAGTTGAACCGACACCCATCACCACGGCGACATCATCCCCGATGCCGTCGAGCGACAGCCGCGAATCTTCGAACGCCATGCGGGCAGCGGCGACCGCGAACTGCGACATGCGCGACATGCGTCGTGCTTCCTTGAAATCCATATAGTTACGCGGGTCGAAGTCCTTAACCTCGCCGCCGATCTGGCTCGGATACGCACGAAAGTTGGGAATGAAGGTATAGGTGTCGATGCCGGATCGCCCCGACGAGATACCATCCCAGAACGGCCCAACGCCGATACCGACCGGCGAGACGACGCCGATGCCAGTAATAACGACACGCTGATCGGCGTTGGCGTCTATATCCAGTTGAGTCAGCGTTTCAACGAGCGGAGCACCGCCCGTCGCATCGATCATGATCTCCTCGAGCTGCTGCTCAAGAGGTGCCGGTAAACGCACAACCTCGTCAGCCGCGATCCGGTCCTGTTCTCATGTGCGGATTGTGCGTGCGCGACATAGGCGAGAAACCTCCAAGCGTCGATGCGAATCGTCTGCATGACGGAATAGATCGATAAGGTCGGGGGATTATAGCATAGCGCCATGCAACGACTATGGTACAATTTTCGTGCTTTTATGAGCCACTTTTATGCCTGCATATCGAATTCCCAAGCAGGGAATCGATGGGATAATCGATGCTGCTTGAGCTTAATATCCGCGATTTTGCGATCATCGACCGCCTTCACCTGGAACTGTACCCCGCCTTTAACGTGCTGACCGGTGAGACCGGTGCCGGTAAGTCGATCATCATCGACGCGCTCGGCACACTGCGCGGCGAAAAGGTCGACACAAGTTTCGTGCGTGCCGGCTCGACCAGTGCACGTGTCGAAGGCGTTGTTCGTCACTCGCCGATTGCGCCGAGATCGTACCGCTGCTTCAAGAATACGACCTGTATGACGAGGACGACGATCAGGTGATCGTCGCCCGCGAGATCAATGGACAAACCGGACGCAGCGTTGCCCGTATCAACGGTCGTGCCGTCAATAGCGCGACCCTGCGCGAGATCGGCGGCCGGCTGGTTGACATCCACGGC
This sequence comes from uncultured Chloroflexia bacterium, assembly GCA_963790835.1. Classification (GTDB taxonomy): domain Bacteria; phylum Chloroflexota; class Chloroflexia; order Chloroflexales; family Kallotenuaceae; genus JBBSGA01. Next base: position 184,044 of record CAWBPU010000001.1, on the reverse strand, counting down.
CAGCACGAAGGCGTATCGCTGTTTAATACCCGCACACATATCGATATTCTGGACCGCTACGGCAATCTGCTGCCGTTGCGCGAGGAGGTCGGCCGTGATCGTCGATCAACTGCGCGAGCGTACGCTCGCAACTCGACGAACTGCATCGCTCGGCAGCACGCCGCCAGGATCGCATCGAGGAGCTGCAGTATCAGATCGACGAGATCGAAGCCGCCAAACTGCGCATCGGCGAGGAAGAAGAGCTCGCCGCGAGCGCAAAGTGCTCCAGAATGCAGCCAAGATCACCGCCCTGGTCAACAACACCTACGCACTGCTGACCGCAATGGGCGAAGAAGGCGCGCGGCGGCGGTCAGGCGGTCCTCGACGGTCTGAGCAAAGTCGTCAGTTCGATTGACGAACTGCAACGCTACGATTCCGACCTCGACGCGTGCCTCGAACAGGCCAACGATGTGCTGTATCGGCTGGAAGACCTGGTCGCGACCGATGCGCGATTATCGCGAAGGGCTCGACTTCGATCCGGACGTATGCGAGGAGATCGAAGAGCGCTTTCTGCTGCTGCGTAACCTCCAGCGTAAATATGGCGGCACGGTCGCCGAAGATGCTGACGCGGAGCCGAGGAAGCCGCCGTCGAACTGCATCGCCTGACCCATTCCGCCGAACATATGGCCGAACTTCAAGCCCGCGAAGACGACGTTGCTGCGGCCAACTGGCGCAACGTCGCGGGCGATCTGTCGCAGCGCCGCCGGGTCGCAGGCGACGACCTGTCCGAGCGTATCGTCGCAATCGACCAGCGATCTGGCGATGCCGCATGTCAAGTTCGCCGTGCGGATCGAATATGTCGCCGACGAGCGCGAGCGGCGTGACGCTGAGGACGGTGCCAGCCGGCGACCGGATCGCGTTCGACCGCACCGGCATCGACCGCGTCGAGTTCATGCTGTCGCCCAACCCGGCGAACCGTTGAAATCGCTGGCGCGGATCGCATCTGGCGGCGAATCGGCGCGCCTGCTGCTGGCGATGAAGTCGATCCTATCGACGTGTGGACATCGTGCCAACGCTGGTCTTCGACGAAGTCGATGTCGGCGTGGGTGGTCGCGCCGGTGGCGTGGTCGGCGAGAAACTGTGGGGCATGGCCGGCAACCATCAGGTGATCTGCATCACGCACCTGCCGCAGGTTGCCGCCTTTGCCGACACCCACTACACCATCGCCAAGCACGATCGAAGACTGGCCGAACACGCTCGACCGTCGAACCGCTCGACGACGACGCAGCGTGTCGACGAGATCGGCGGCGATGCTCGACGGCATTCCTGTGACCGAAGCCAGCCGCTTCGCACGTCAATGCTCGGACGATGCCTCGATCACAAGCCAAAAAGCAGCAATCTCCAAACAGGACAGCACGAACCACGTCACCGACGACCACCAGGTCAGGGCAAGCGAGGAGCGAAATCTAGCCACGGCTCCACTACGTCTGCGTCTGCAACCTGATCCTCGTCGGCGAGGCGCGTGCTTCTGGGTATAACAGAGGGAACTTTGATTCGACAAACACGACTTGGCACGTTCGCCGACCGCATCATCGAGGCCGGCTGGCTGCTCGTGCTGGTCTTTGCACCATATTTCTTCAGTCTGCTTATCGCACGTCACTTCGAGCCAGACAAGGCGACAGCGTCAGGTGCGCTCGCTCGCCTTGATCATGCTGGCAGCCTGGGCGATCAAAGCGATCGAACGCGTGACCGTTCTGGACGAGCGCATCAACTGGCGGGCCTGGTGGCGAGCGCCGCTGGCGATTCCAGTGCTGGTCTATGGCGGTGTCTTCTTGTTCACCACCGCTCACCTCGGTCAGCCCTCGACATCTCGTGGTGGGGCTCATATAACCGTCTGCAAGGCACCTACACCAATCTTTCCTACATCGCGATCTTCGCGGTGATCGTCGGCAACCTGCGGCGACGCGAACAGCTCGATCGCCTGATCACAACCGTCATCCTGACGGGTTTCTCGGTCGCGATGTATGGCATGGTGCAGCATTTCGGACTCAGACCCGCTGCCCTGGAAAGGCGACGTGCTGACCCGCATCTCGTCGACCATGGGCAACTCGATCTTCGTCGCCGCCTATCTGATCATGATCGTACCATTCGTCCTGTTGCGGATCGTTACGTCCTGCATCATCGGCTCGCGCGACGCTCCATCCGGAGCCATCGCCACCGATGCCGCCTGGGGCGGTTCGATTGTGCTGTCTGCTTGTATCGCAACAGGCGCTGCTGCTCGGAATGCTCAAGTTCGGTGCGGCGGTGCGTCATCACGATTTCCGCTACTGGTGGGTGTTCCCGCTGGGTCTGGTGGTCCTGACCGCGACGTTCGCCCTGGTGAGTCGCGTCAAACCGATATGCCGTCACGCATGCTGACGTCTGTTTGCCGGTGGCACGTTCATGCTTCTGGGCGCTGCTGTTCTTGCTGGTCTATACCGGCTCGCGTGCGTACACAACAAACCGACCCCAATCCACTGGTCGCGGACTGGTTGGTGTGGACCAGCCTGGGCGGGTTAGGCATTCTGGCGGTCGTCATGCTCAACTTCTTTCTGCCGCGCCGTCCCACCGAAGGCGAGGCTCCATGGGCGTGGCTTGAGGTGACCGGCTATGCAGTCGTGTTGCTGGTGCTGCTGATCGCGATCTTCTTCTCGCAGAGCCGTGGTCCGCAGATCGGTCTGCTGGCCGGGCTGGCCGTCTTTATCAACCTGTTCCTGTTCCGGCTCATGGAACGCAAAAGCGGTCGGCGTTCTCCCAGTACGCGCCTGTTGCGCGGCATGATGCGGCGGCGATCGTGGTCGAACTGGCGCTCGCACGGCTTCCTGCTGGCCTTCAACCTGTCGCAGGCGCCGTTCTTTCAACGCCTCGCGTAGTGTGCCGTACGTTGGACGCTTTGGGCGCTTCCTGGAAACCCACGACGGCACCGGCCGCGTTCGGACGCTGATCTGGGCGGGTGACGGCAGTGGTACGGGGGCGATCGGCCTGATCACGTCCAACCCGGTCCGTACGATCATCGGCTACGGTCCGGAAACGATGTTCACGGTCTACAATCCATTCTATCCACCCGAACTTGCACGCTACGAAGCACGTGGCGCATCGCCGGATCGTTCACACCAGGCCCTGCTGGACGAACTGGTAACGAAGGGTGCGCTCGGCCTGCTGAGCTATCTCTTCCTGTTCTTCAGCGCGATCTGGCTGGCCTGGCGGCTGATTCGTCGCTCGACCGACCTTCACTACCAGGTGCTATATCATCGCCTGTCTGGCGATGATCGTCGCGCACATCTTCGAGGGGCTCACCGGTATTCCAATCGTTTCGACGCTGACGATGCTCTGGGTCACGCTCGGCGTGCTGGTAGCCGGTGGCATCCTCGACGGACAACTCACCCTCGCTGCTGTCCCGGCATCTGTCGCCGCGCCGGTCGTCGAAGAAGCGCCTGCCGCGCAGCCCAAGCGCCAGAAGGGGCGCGGACAGGGTGGACGCACCACCACCCGCCCAGGCACCGTGCCGCGCACGACAGCGACGCGTACGAGCGGTTCCTATAGTTGGACCTACGCCTTGATCGCTGCATTGGTAATGGTACTGGTGTGGTTCTGGAACGTCCAAGTCAGCTACGCCGATATGTGGTACAACCAGGCATCCTCGTTCCAACCCCAAAACCAGAACGAAGAAATCTACAAATTAAGTCGATTGCTCAGCGCGATCGACCACGCGCCCAGACGAGGACTATTACTATCTACAGCTTGGCAACAGCCTGATTCAGCTTGGCTATTCCTACAAGGCGCGCAACCCGCAATCCGAGGCCGATGTCGCACCGCTCGTTCCGGGCAGCGTCACCCTCGCAACTCTGTTTGAAGGTGGATCGTCCGACCAACGTGCCCTCAACGTGTGGCAGAACAGCAGCGTCGAGCAACTACTGGAATACGCCCGTCTGGTGCTCGAACGTGCCTATGCGCTCAACCCCGGCAACAAGGACCATCCCGCCAACCTCGGACGCTTACAGTCGCTGTGGTATGGTTTCCGCCAGGAAGAAGCGCACCTGGACGCTTCACTCGACTGGTACGAACGCGCACATGCCATCGCGCCAAACGACGTAGTGATCCTGAACGAATGGGCGACCACACTGGCATCCAAGGGAGCGGCGGTATATAGCGAGGTCGAGGCGAAACTACAAGAATCCGAACGCCTCGATCCGCGCTTCGCCGACACGTATGTCAAGCTCGGCAACCTGTACCGCATCCAGAACAAGTTGCCCGAAGCTGCGGAACAATACGCCATGGCGATCGGGCGTCGCGGCAATTCGCTCGAAGATGATCGCGAACGGTCGCTCGAACCCGCCATCGCCGCGCTAAGCGCGGACCCCGCCGCGCTTGCAAGGTTGATGGACGCGTATCGCGCCGCCGCAGAGAAACGCCCCGACGATGCCGCTATCCAGTCGGCCCTGGGACGTGTCGCCGCCGCGATGGGCGACCCGACGACGGTGCGTACCGCCTTCGACAAAGCCATTAGCACGGTGCCGGATAGCGTCGCCTACCGCCAGCAATACACGCTGGCGCTGAGTGCGACCGAGGAATATGACCTGGCTTTGCAGCAGGCGCAGGCAGGACTTGAGCTTGCCAAAACCCAGAAGCGCGAATCAGATGTGACGACGCTTACAAAGTTGGTCGAATCTCTACAGCAACGTAAGGTTAGTGGTGGGACGTAGCGTGTGACCCAGTTCTTCCTGATCTTTGTCGTCGCACTGCTGTTCTCGGTAATCGCGACACCCCTTGCGCGGCGTCTGGCGCTGGCGACGGGCATCGTCGACGCGCCCAGCAACCGCAAGGTACATCAGGAACCGACCCCCACTGCTTGGCGGCGCGGCGATCTACGGCGCGTTCGTGATCGCCCTGGTGTTATTCGGCGGACGCGCCGAAATCAGGCAAACTATCGCGATCGTCGTCGGTGCGACCAGCGTATCGTTGCTCGGAATCATCGACGACGCCCGTGGCGTGCGACCCTCGCTTAAGCTGCTTGGTCAGGCCGCCGCCGCCTCGATCGTCGTCGTCAGTGGGCTGCAGGTCAATATCGTCCCCTGGCAACCGCTCAACATCGCTATCACGCTCCTGTGGTTCACGGCGATCACCAACGCCTTGAACCTGCTCGACAACATGGATGGCTTGTCCGGCGGCGTCGCCGCCATCGCCGCCGCGCATTTCCTGTTGCTGGCGGCGCTCAACGGGCAATATCTCGTGGGCGCTCTCAGCGCAGCGCTGCTGGGCGCCTGTATCGGCTTTCTACGCTACAACTTCAATCCCGCCCTGATTTTCATGGGTGACACCGGATCGTTGTTCATCGGCTTTATCCTGGCAGCGGTAGCGATCAAGCTACGCTTCACCAATACCTTTGTCGTGACCTGGATGGTGCCGCCCGTGATTCTGTTGCTGCCGATTTTCGACACAACTCTGGTCACGATCTCGCGTCTACGGCGTGGCCTCAACCCGTTCACAACGCCCGGCAAAGATCACCTTTCGCACCGGCTGACCACATGCGGCTTTTCGCGTCGTGAAACCGTATTGATCTGCTGGCTGATCGCGGCAGCATGCGGTATGGTAGCAGTATTTCTTACGCAAGCACCCTTATATGGAGCCTATTTTGTCGCGGCCCTGATCGTCATCGCGAGCACGTATGCGATCTGGCGATTCGAGCAACCGGATTTCGGATTCTGATATGAATAATCCTACTCGCTCTTCAAGCCAGTTTGATACCTCCGCTGAAATACAGCGTTTGCGCGAGGAGCTACGCGTCGCCCGCGAGCAGTTGACCAGACTGGAGGCCGATGTTCGCGCACGCATCGGACGAGACCTGCACGACGGACCAGTACAACAGGTGGCAGCGGCTGGACTGCACATCAACTATCTTCGACGAGTGATGGAACGCGCACCTACATTGATGCCTCAGGCCATCGATGAACTCGACGACCAGCTTGCTCAAGCAATGATCAGTTTGCGAACGGTACTGCTGGAACTTCATCCTGTGGGCCTGGAAGAACACGGATTATATTGGATGCTCGAACAGTATGCTTCCAAGTTTCCGACCTGGGGGACATTACAACTCGCGCTCGACATCCCGCCTGAGTTGCCACGTTTGCCACTTGGATATGAGACGGCAATCTTTATCATCATTCAAGAAGCGGTCATGAACATACGTAAGCACGCCGCAGCAAGCAAGGCGACGATCACAATTCGTGATGTTGATAGCACGATTCGCTTCGTCATCAGCGACAACGGCCAGGGCTTCGATGTGGAAGCGCAACGCCGTCGTCAGGCCGAACGTGGTTCGCTTGGCTTGTTGTCGATGAGTGAGCGCGCTAAGCAGATCGGTGGAATAGTGCAAATCATGTCCATGCCGGGTAGCGGTACCGCAGTAACGATCGTTGTGCCATTTCGTGCCTGATCGCTCACGCTCCATAGTCCACGAGATCAACAGCCAGGAGCAAAAATAGTACGCTTATGAATGGGGAAAATCAGCGTTCGCGCGTGTATGTCAGCCTCGCTGGCAATATCGGCGTCGGCAAATCGACTGCGGTCGCACTACTTGCTGACGCGTTCGGGTGGCAACCATATTTTGAATTCGTCGCCGATCAGCCGTATCTTGACGATTATTATGTCGATCCAAAGCGCTGGGGCTTTCACTCGCAGATCTGGTTTCTATCGCAGCGCTTCGAGCAGCAGCAGGAGATCGCCGACACACCGATCTCGGTGGTACAGGATCGCTCGATGTACGAGGACTACGAGGTGTTCGTCAAAAGTTTGCTCGAACAAGGCATCCTATCACATCGCGATTTCCGTACGTATCGCCGTTTGTACCAGGCCTTGCTCGATGTCGCGACCCCGCCCACATTGATGATTTATATGCGTGCATCGATTCCGACACTGCAACAGCGCATTGCCAAACGTGCCCGTCCATCCGAGCAGAATATTCCGGCGAGCTACCTCGAACACCTCAACCACCGCTACGAGGACTGGTTTCGGCGCTTCGACATGTGTCCAATGGTGTCGATCACGACGGACGACCTCGATCTAGTCGACAATGCCGACCATCGTGGTGACTTCATCGTGCAGGTTCGCCAAAGCCTCGGCCTACGTGATGATGGCGGCTTGCAGCCCGAACTGCCGGGCATCGACCGCACGGCGATGGTGGAGTAACGAACCACTGACCACCGACGACCGCAGCAGGTATAGTGCTCGTCCTTGTGTTCCACAGCACGGTCAGTACGTCGGGACCCATGACCGAGAGTAAGCAGGGATGCACGACGAAGGGATGGAGCAATTGCTCCATCCCTTCGTCGTGCATCCCTGCTTGGACCAAACTCGAACAAACGCTCCGGATGACCAGCATGTGTACCGCGCCGCTGTGAGCCTATGGTTGGTTCTCGCCATTGGCACGCACACGAGTGACGATATCCGTCAGGATCGATAGCAGGTTGTGCTGAACGGTCTTGAAGGCGTCGGCTTCGATCACCAGCGGTGCGCCGATCACCACCAGCGGTGCGCCGTGAGTTGGCATCGCCACAGCCTGTTCGACACTCAAGCCACCCACGGCCTGAACCGGAATATCGACCGCCGCGACCACCGCCGCAAGTTCATCCAACGGGTTCGGCATCCGTCCACCATAGGCGGCTTGCACGTCGGGGTCGCGGCGCTCGTCAAAGCCAACATGGTGAACGATATAATCGACACCTAGCTCCTGCATCATACGACAGGCCGCGGGTTTATCCTCGGCTCCCAGATCATCGCCCATGACCTTGACGCCAAAATCGCGTCCGGCGCGTACCACTTCCTTGATAGTGGCGGGATGCGCTCGCGCCATCACGACCACATGCGTCGCTCCGGCTTGCGCCATCATCTGCGCTTCCAGATAGCCGCCGTCCATAGTCTTAAGATCGGCGACGATGGGATGGTCGGGGAACGCCGCACGTAACGCCCGCACGCCATGCAGCCCTTCGGCGAGCAGCAGCGGTGTTCCGGCTTCGAGCCAATCGACGCCCGCCTGGACGGCGATATGTGCCGTCCGCAACGCTTCGTCGATGTCCGTAAGGTCAAGCGATACCTGGACGATTGGTTTCATAGCATATCCATTAGGTACATCGTTATATGTTGGGTTCACGTCAAAGGCTGAAATACTACCCTGGAGAACTCATGCTCCACGGCGACAGCATCGTGCCGTCCGCGTCGAACTCAAGCGCGGCTTCGTCCACGATTCGGAGGCGTGGATGCGCCTCAATGTCCTCACGCAGACTCGGGCTCATCCACAGACGATCTAACGTCAGGCTATCGCGCATGAACACCATGCGTGCGGTTTCCTGCGGCTGAGCGCAGCCACGCAGCACAGCGGCGATAGCGCGGCGGTCGTCCGCCATCGTGAGCGGCAACGCTGAGCGCTGCATGCCCCATATACCGGCAGTGATAGCGTTGGTATAGGTAGCGTGCCAGTCGATCTTGGAAGCAACCCGCGCCGTGGTGACGTTCGCCAACCCGATGCCGGAAGCGTTGCCGTGGGTTTCTTGTGTCAGGTCGAGGACGGCGATGGTGGCGATATGCGGTGGGCCGAAATTTTCGGCCTGACCAGGAATCATCAAACGCCCGATGATATTGGTATCCATGCCCGTGCCGCTCATATTCTTGCCGATGCGTTGCACCACCAGCACGTCGATGGTCGGGAACGGCAGACTCGCCATCAACGACTTCGCACGCTCCAGGAGCTTGGCTTCGCGTGGACCGCCGATCTCTTCGGCGTGCAAAGCGACGATCTCGGCGGTCCCATCGTAGGCGTTCTCGATCGCACCGATGCCGCCGATCAGATTCGTGTTTTGAGCATAGATTTTGGCGGCGGGTTCGAGGTATTTCTGAAAGTTCGCCGTTCCCAGCGCGTGCATCTCTATCGCGCCGCGATGCTTGCCCAGCCCGATCACGCACATCTTGGCGAGGCCGCTTTCGATGTGGCTACGGAAGTCGGTGTGCGGCTTGATACGAGCGACAAACATCGTCGCGTCAGCTTGCGCGGCATAGGCGTCCTGATACAGCCGCGGACCGCCGGGAACCTGACCGATCTCGATGGTGTCCATGGTGGCGCGAATCTCGGTGCCGACAAACTCCTCGGTGACACCAAGCTCTGCCAGGATACCGCGCTGACCTTCGGGTGTAGCACCGCCGTGGCTTCCCATCGCCGGAAACACGAACGGCTTCGCGCCCATCGCTTTAAGTTGCTCCACGACCGCCTTGACCATGATCGCCACGTTGGCAACACCACGGCTGCCAGCACCGACCGCGACGGTCGCCCCCGCCTCGACGCGCTTCAACAGCTCGCTTTCGTCAAGGGCAGCGCGGGTGGCTGCGGCGACATCGGCAACCTGTGGCGCGTCGAAATGCTGCTCCACGACGAGGAGCCGCTGAGGCAACGGTGCGGTGACATCGAACTCTTTGATCTGATCCAGTAGTTTCATACGCATCCTTCTTTGGTCACGTAGGTCGTTGCCAGGATTGGCTCAGGCCGGGACGAGTTTCAGGTTGGGCTTGACGCTCAGCGACCAGTCGTGCTGGCGGCCTTGCTCGTAGCGGAAATATGCGGCAGCGCCGACCATCGCGGCGTTGTCGGTACACAATCGAATCGGCGGGTAATGGACCGGCAACGGTGAACGTTCGATGAGTGTGTTGCATAGCGTCCGGTTAGCGGCCACGCCGCCAGCCAACAGGATACACCGCGCCCCAAATGCTTGTGCCGCCCGTATCGTTTTTGATACCAGCACATCGATAACGGCTTCCTGGAACGCCGCCGCCAGCCGTGCGGTCCATTGCGGATCACCTTCAGGATATTGGGCGGCATGGTCGGCGACCGCATGCAGAATATGCGTCTTGACGCCGCTGAACGAGAAGTCGTAGGAATCGCCCAGCCACGCCCGTGGCACGCGCAATCCCTCGGTCGCGACGCCTGTCGCCAACTTCTCGACCCGTGGACCTCCAGGATAGCCCAGACCCATGATGCGAGCGGCTTTGTCGAAAGCTTCGCCCGCCGCGTCGTCGCGTGTCTGACCCAGCAGTTGGTAGTCGCCGTGGTCACGCAGCAGTACAAGGGTGGTATGCCCGCCCGAAACGATCAAACAAACCAACGGAAACGGCGGATCGGGATGCTCCTCTGGTGCAATACCCTCAGGCACCAGCCAGTTGGCATAGATATGCGCTTCGAGGTGGTTCACCGCGATCAGCGGCAACCCACGCGCCCAGGCCAGCCCTTTAGCCACGTTCACGCCCGTCAGAAGCGCACCCGCTAGCCCCGGACCATAGGTACAGGCCACGGCGTCGATTGCATCCCAACCACCCGGCAACGGCGCGATTGCCGCTTCCAACACGGGCGTAATGTTGAGGATATGTTCACGGGAGGCGACTTCAGGGACGACGCCACCGTAGCGCTCGTGCAGGTGCATCTGCGATGCGACTTCGTTCGAGATGATCGTGCGACCGTCACGAATGACCGCTGCCGCCGTCTCATCACAGGACGTTTCGAGTGCCAGGATCGTTTTGCCCGACAAAAATGATTCAGCCATACGTCACATTGTAACACCAGCATGCTGCCAACACTCAGGTTATGACAGCCCAACCGAGCATGCTAAAGTGATACGATGCAAAGGAGCAAACAATGACCTATCAGCGAACGAACGATATGCTGGGCTATCCTGCCGATGCCCGCTTGCTCATCCTCAACGCAGATGATTTTGGCATGTACGGGGCAATCAACGATGGCATCCTCCAAACGCTGACACAGGGTGTCGTGTCATCCACGACCTTGATGACGCCCTGCCCTGGTGCCGAGGGTGGGATGCAGATGCTCAAGCAACAGCCGATCGACTTCGGCGTACATCTGACGGTCATCTGCGATCTGGAAACCTACACCTACGGTCCACTTACGCCGACCGAGCAGGTGCCATCGCTGATCGACGAACGCGGCGTGTTCTACGACAGCAAGCGTATTCCAGCGTTTTTGGCGCAGGTCAACCTACGGGAACTAGAGGTCGAGTTCAGAGCACAGATCGAGGTCGTGCTTGCGGCCGGTCTCGCACCGACCCACCTGGACTGGCATTGCTTGCACAGCGGCGGTCGCGCCGATGTGTTCGATATGACGCTTGGACTGGCGAAGGAGTATGGAGTGGCGGTGCGGGTCGCCCAACCACCGCTCAGTGAACGGCTGCAACAGCAAGGTCTACCTACCGCCGATCACAACCTGATGGATAGTTTCAGCATCGCAACGGCGGGCAAGTCAGGCCGATATGCCCAGATGTTGCGCGAATTACCCACAGGATTAAGCGATTGGGCGGTGCATCCGAGCATTGCCGACAATTACTCCCAGACCATCGACGATGGCTGGCCCGTGCGGCGTGCAGACTACGATTTCCTGATGTCCGCAGATGCCCGCGAGATCATCGAACAGGAAGGCATCGTCATACTGAGCTACAGTGCCTTGCAGGATGTATGGCGCAGTAGGTAGCCTGTTGCTGAAAGACTCGCTCGACCTTTGCACGGTTACCAGTACACCTACTTCGAGGCATGGATAAGTACAGGCATGATATAATTCACAAACAACATTTATTGTTTGCCCAAACGCTTAAAAGATAGAAGGAGCGCAGCCCTGGTATGAAGCTGTCCTGTTTACAAGAGAACCTGAAACGTGGTATCGCGATTGCCAGCCATGCCGTTGCCGCCAAGAGCACGCTACCCGTTCTATCCAATATTTTGCTGACCACGGACTCCGGTCGTCTCCGACTTCAGTCCACCAACCTTGAACTGGCGATCACGTGCTGGATCGGTGCGAAGATCGAGGAAGAAGGCGCGGTCACGATTCCTGCGAAACTGCTTGCCGATTTTGTCGGCAACCTGCCGAACGATACCATCAACCTCACGCTCGACGAACGCACCCAGACGGTTAATGTGCGGTGTGCGCGATCAGAAGCCAACATTAAGGGCATTGAGGCTGAGGAGTTCCCGACGATTCCGATCGTCCAGGCCGATCAGCCGACCCTCAAACTCGCCCCCGAATTGCTGCGCGAAGCGATCAACCAGGTGGCTTTCGCCGCCGCGACCGACGACACCCGTCCGGTGCTGGCGGGCGTGCTGATCCGCATACGCGGCAACACGGTGACGTTCACCGCAACCGATGGATTCCGCATGTCGGTGAAAACCATCGAACTGCCGGAGCCAGCCGGAACCCAGGAATTGATCGTGCCAGTACGGGCGCTCAACGAACTTGGTCGTATCATCGGCGACTCGGAGAACCCCGTCGAAATCACAGTCACGCCAAACGGCGGCCAGGTGCTATTCCACAGCGATAATGTGGACCTGGTAAGCCGCTTAATCGACGGCAAATTCCCCGATTACGAGCGTATCATTCCCAAGCAGTACGCGACACGCTCGGTGCTGGACCGCAATAGCTTCTTGCAATCGACCCGTCAAGCGTCGGTGTTCGCCGCCAACAGCGCCAACATCGCCAAGGTGACGCTGGAATCGGGCGGTGAGTTCGGACCGGGACGCCTGACGCTGAGCGCCAACGCCGCCGAGGTGGGCGATAACAAGTCCGAAATCGAGGGGCAGATCGTCGGCGAAGGCGGTTCCATCGCCCTCAACGTGAAGTACTTGCAGGACGCGCTCAACGCCATGCCATCGCCGCAGGTGATTCTGGAAACCCAGACCGCCGCGACGCCGGGCGTGTTCCGCCCGATCGGACACGAAGGCTTCCTGCATATCGTCATGCCGATGAGCGTACGCTAGCATAATCAACCTGAGCAAACGTGGAGCGCCATGCCTTCAGGCATGGCGCTCCACGTTTCAGGAGCCGTGTCTAGAATACGAATTGCTGCCCATTCAGCGATACCATGAATAGCTCCGCTACATCACCTACGTGAAACTGTGCCTTGCTACGTTCGTGCGGGCTTGCCACGTTCGCGCAGATAGGCGTCGAACAGGGCGGGGGTACGAACGCCGTGTTGAAGTACCGCGTCATAAATGTCAATGCCTGACACACCATGCTGATACGATGGTAAGCGATGCCAGATATCCTTTAACCAGAGGATTGTACGACGAGTGTCATCGGTTAACTGTGGTGGGAGCGACCGAAGCAGGGCGATTTCGGGGCGTGGGACGGCGGCAGGGAGAAACCAAACGTCGATCTTCCAGCCCTCCCCGGCATCCGTAACCGCATGTAGACCAACGTAATACCCCTCATCTACGGCTTCACCCGAAGCGTTGAAGCGCCCCGTTTCGTTGGAATAGCGCAACCTATGAAGGCGTGGATGCGCCAACAGCGGCCGCACGGCGTCCATAGCACGCTCGGCGGTATTCGATTCGCACAGAACGTTGAAGTCGATGTCGCGCCAGGCCATCAATCCTAGCACGGAACTACCGACGCGCCACGGCTCGCCCGCATGCCGCAGCAAAGCCACAAGGTCGAAGTCTGCCAGGAGTGCGTCGGCCTCGTGTTGTAATCGCTCCTGCCGCTGGAGTAGTTCGGCAACGTGTGTCGGTGTCAGCGTGTCGTCGGTCATGCGCTACGCCTCGGTCGCGTCGACCAGCGTGATCGCCGTCGGTCGCAGGTGCAGCACGACGGTTTCGTGCACTGCGACCGTCCCCGGTTCCACGTCGAGTTCGAGCGCGATGTCATCGGTCGCCCGTAAGATGATGCGTTCTCGCCCCCCGCGAAACGTCGCCCGCTCCACTGTGCCGGTGACGATGTTGGTGGTTACTCCGTGTGCAAGAGTCGCTGCCTCAGGCCTGATCAGCACCATAGTATGCGTTCCTACTGCCATGCGCGTGGCGGATACCTCCAGCGTTCCAAGAACCGTTCGTACCTGGGGTCGTCCCTGCGCGCTGGCTTCCACCAGTGTTCCCGCGATCAAGTTGTTGAGGCCAAGAAAACGTGCCGCGAACGGGCTAACGGGATGTTGGTAGACCTCGGCGGGCGAGCCACTCTGGATGATACGCCCCGCCTTCATCAACACCACGCGGTCGGCCACCGCGAAAGCTTCCACCTGGTCATGCGTCACGTACACGCTGGTGATGCCCGCCTCTTTGATGATCTCGCGCAGTTCATCGCTCAGGTGTTCGCGCAGCGTCCGGTCGAGCGCTCCCAGCGGCTCGTCGAGCAGCAACAGGCGAGGGCGAGGTGCGAGGGCGCGGGCGAGCGCGATACGCTGACGTTCGCCGCCGGAAAGCTCGAAGATCGTGCGCTTACCGTAGCCGCTAAGGCCGACCAACGCCAATGCTTCATCGACACGACGTTCGATCTCGCGCCGGTCGAGCCTCTGCATACGTGGACCGAAGGCGATGTTCTGGGCGACCGTGCGATGGGGAAACAGGGCGAAGTCCTGGAACATCAGTCCGAAGCCTCGCTCGTGGACTGCCACCGCATCGACGGGCGCGCCGTCCGCCAGCACCGTACCCTGGTAGTCCGATTCTAACCCCGCGATCACACGTAGCAGCGTCGATTTACCGCAGCCGCTTGGCCCCAGCAACGAAACGATCTCGCCATCCGCCGCGCCAAAGGCCACGCCATGCAGGACGGTGATATCGCCGAACACCTTGGTAATACGCTGTGCCTCTAGTCGCATAACCCTAGCCTGGTATACTTAAATCGACAGGCCATCATCGTAGCTTAGAAAGACATTCTATGCACATCCGACCTTCAATGTTGCTCCTCCTTCTCCTCGCCGCCTTGCTACCACCCGCTAGTTTCGCGGCACAGCCACGCGATGAAGCGCTCTGCTTTGGCGATGTTCCTGGCGTTGTCGATTGCATCGATCCGCTCTTCCGCGCCTATTGGGAACGCAACGGTGGCCTCGCGGTCTTTGGCTATCCCGACGGGACCAGCGATCCCCGAAGAAACGGCGGACGGCCTTCGGACCGTGCAATATTTTGAGCGTAATCGCCTCGAACGCCACCCCGAAGCCCCCGAACCCTACGGCGTGCAACTTGGGCGGCTGGGAGCCGACCGTCTGGCGCAACTCGGCAGAACGTCCGGTGCGGTTGCCGCCGACGCCAATTGTCGCTTCTTCGCCCCGACAGGTCACAACGTCTGCGGCGCGATCCTGCGATACTGGCAAGCGCACGGCCTTGATCTGGGGGATGCTGGCACGACGGAACGCGAAAGCACGGCGCTGTTCGGCTTGCCACTCGTCGAGGCGACCGTCGAAACCAATAGCTCCGGCGACGACGTGTTGACGCAATGGTTCGAGCGGGCGCGGCTGGAAGTCCACAGCGGAGCCGACGGTTCGGTGGTGCTACAAGGTCGTCTTGCGGTCGAACTTGAGGCTGCCGCCGTGCCTGTGCCGCCCGAACCCGGCTTCGTGAGCGTCGTGGGCGATCGTTTGCAACAGAATGGGCGACCGGTGGTTCTCAAAGGTCTAAACTATTACCCATCATCCAAGCCGTGGGGCTACATGTGGCTACAATGGGACGGTCCGCTGGTGGAACGCGAGCTAGCACGCGCACGCCGCGATCTGGGCGTGAACGTCGTACGTGCGCTCGTGCCATACCGTCGCGTCGAAGGCTGGAGCGATGGCGTCGGCAACGTCAATCCCTCGATGCTGGAGCGTTTGCGCGAGTTCGTGCAGATCGCCGGACGCCACGATATCAAGGTGATCGTGACGCTGTTCGACTGGCATGATGGCGTGTCCGCTCCCGGCAGCGACGAGGAAGGCTATGAACTGAGCTACCTTCGCACCATCGTGAGCGCCTTCAAGGACGACGACCGCGTGCTGATGTGGGATATCCACAACGAACCCGACCATTATCCGGCCTGGGGCGCGGGCGAAGCGGTCGCCGTGGTGGGCTGGCTCGGACGCATGGCGGACGCGATACGCGCCATCGACACCCATCACCCCTTGACGGTGGGCGTGGGTAAGTGGCAAAGCCTGTGGCAACCTGGACCTGACGGTCGCGCTATCGCCGATTTCAGCGACGTGATCAGCGTGCATAGTTACGATGCAGCGGTCTTCGGGACAATGATCGCTGAGGTCAAGCGTCGTTCGAGCAAGCCGGTGTTGCTAGAGGAGTTTGGCTGGCCTACTGGACCTGATTGCCGGGGTCCCTTCTTTGACGAAGCATCGCAGGTCTATATGTATCGCGAAGCCCTCAAGCTGACCGAGCAGGGGGCGCTCGTCGGGATGCTCAGTTGGTGGTATCAAGACCCACCTGTTCACCTGTCATATAGCTACGACGAGAACGGCTGGTACGGCTTGTACCGACGCGACGGCAGTGCCAAGCCCGCCGTCGGTCCGTTCCGCGTGTCTCGCGTTCCGGCATTGCCAAGCGTCATAGATACCGACCTCACCCTGACGACCGTTCCCACGCCTATCCTGCCGCCGAAGAAAGAGCCATTGTATTTCGACAACGGCATAGTAGTGCTGGACTCATTCAAGCATTTCTGGCGCTTCTTCGGCGGCGAGGCTACCTTCGGCGTACCGATCACACTGGCGTACCGCGACAAAACCGGCATGCTGGTGCAATACTTCGAGCGTGCGCGTTTTGAACTCAACGAAAGCGTGCATGTGCAGCCAATCGACCTCGATTGGCCCGAAGGCCAGACGCCGGAAGTGTATCTCGACCGTGTGCATCTGACGCCGCTAGGCGAGCAGTCACTCGCGGGACACACCATCGAGCGCGTTCCAGACCCCAACGCGCCCGACGTGCGCTACTTCTCCGATACGGGGCATACGTTGCGTGGCGAGTTCAGGACGTTCTGGGAGAAGCGCGGCGAAATCTTTTACGGTCAACCGCTGACCGAGGAATACCAGGAAACGGTTGACGGTCGCACGATACTCGTACAATACTTCCGGTACTGGCGTTTCGAGCAAGAAGGCGAGGGTCCGGTGCGGCTCGCGAATCTGGGCGTGCCTGCGCTCGCCCATCGCGTCTGCCCGTAGGGGTTGAGTGGGCGGGATGTGCTACTGTTTCGGCTGCTGGTAAAGAACGTTTCGTGATCCGTCTTTCATGATCGCTGGTTACATACCATGTCATTCTTTCGCCGTAAAATCGATCCGCACACGCTGTCCGCCCGTATGGCTGGACCTGGCGATCTCGTGTCGCTGGGGCGAATGATTCATTCCGCCAGTCGGCGCTTTTTGACGGCGACCATCGAGGAAACGCCCGATCTCTTTTCCTCTGATCCGACAGCGGTGCTGGTGCAGGGCGACCGCCTCGTTGCCGCCTTCACCCTTGGCTGGCGCGCGGCTCCGGTAGCCTGGATTCGGACCCTGCTGATCGCGGAGCAGATCGCGCCCGACCGCGTGCTCCATATGTTGAGCGATCCGCTGTTCGATATCGTCCGCCACGAAGGTGTGTCACTGGTGGCGATCACCCTGGACGAGTGGAGCGAGCCATGGCTGCGCCGTCCGTTGGAGCTCAACGGCTTCGTGCCGATGGTCGAAGTGATCGGCTACGAGAATATCCATTTCGCACGTCCGGCGACTGGCAACCAGGCAGTGAATGTGCGGCGTGCTGAAGATGCCGACCTCGAGGCCGTGATCGCGCTGGATATGGCTTGCTTTCCGCTGCCCTGGGCCAAGGGCGCGGAGATATACGGTCCTGCTATCCAGCAGTCGCCCTATTTCGTGGTGGCTGAGTTCGGTGGGAAACCCGTCGGCTACGCCTTCGTGACCGGACACCACGGCGGCAAGCTATTTCATCTGGTGCGAATCGCCGTGCTGCCCGCGTTCCAGGGCAGCGGCATCGGCGTGCGATTGCTCGCCGAGGTCGTCGATTTCTGTGTGCGGCAACGCGCTGACGTATTGACGCTCAATACTCAGGCCGATAACCACGCGGCGCAGCGTCTGTACGAACGATTCGGTTTCCAGCGTACGGGCGACCGGCAAACGGTCCTCGGTCGCGAAATCGCACCATGAGCATGCAGGAACGCCGCTACGATGCCGTGGTGGTGGGCTCAGGTCCGAACGGCCTGGCTGCGGCGATCACGCTGGCACGCGCCGGATGCTCGGTGCTGGTCCTCGAAGCGGCGTCTAGCGTCGGCGGTGGTATGCGGAGCGCCGCACTGACCTTGCCGGGATTCGTCCATGATGTTTGCTCGGCGATTCATCCGCTCGGTCGTGTTTCGCCCTTCTTCCGTGCCTTGCCACTGGCGGAGCACGGCCTGCGCTGGATCGATCCACCTGTGGCGTGCGCTCACCCCTTCGACGATGGCACTGCCGCGCTGCTCCAACGCTCGATTGAGGCGACGGGCGCGACACTCGGACCCGATGCCGCCGCGTATCGCGCCCTGGTCGCGCCCACGGTGCGGCGCTGGCCCAAAATCGAGCGTAACGTCCTCGGACCGTTCACGATCCCGCGCCATCCCATCGCCCTGGCGCTGTTCGGTCTGCAAGCCGTGCGTTCGGCACATGGACTGGCGCGGACACAGTTTCGCGGCGAACGGGCGCGGGCACTGTTCGCGGGGCTGGCGGCGCACGCGATCCAGCCGCTCGAACATCCATTGACCGCCGCGTTTGGCCTCATGCTTGGCACGTCGGCGCACCTGGTCGGGTGGCCTTTCCCGCAGGGTGGTTCACAGCGCATCGCCGATGCACTGGTAGCGTACCTGCAAGCGCTCGGCGGCGAAGTACGGACTGGCGTGCGGGTTGGTTCGCTGGCGGACATCCCACCCGCCCGCACGATCCTGTTCGACCTCACGCCGCGCCAACTGCTGTCGATCGTGGGCGAGCGCTTTCCAGCGAGCTACCGTGCGCGGTTGGAACGCTATCGCTATGGTCCTGGCGCGTTCAAGGTCGATTGGGCGTTGCGTGGCCCCGTTCCCTGGAAGGCGCGTGCCTGTACGGAGGCCGGAACCGTCCACCTGGGCGGCACGTTGGACGAGATCGCCGCGTCGGAGCGGGCGATGTGGCGCGGCGAAACATCGCCCCGCCCGTACGTGCTGGTGGCGCAGCAAAGCCTGTTCGATCCGTCACGCGCTCCCGATGGACAGCAGACGCTGTGGGCGTATTGTCATGTGCCGCACGGCTCGACAGAGGATATGACCACCACGATCGAGGCACAGATCGAGCGTTTTGCTCCTGGCTTCGGTGATCTGATCCTCCAGCGTCACGTCATGGCTCCCGCCGACTTCGAGCGCTATAACCAGAACTACATCGGCGGCGACATCAACGGTGGTGTGCAGGACGCATGGCAATTATTCACACGCCCGGTGGCGCGACTTGTCCCGTATACCACACCGCTGCCCGATATCTTCATCTGCTCGTCCTCCACGCCGCCGGGCGGCGGCGTGCACGGTATGGGCGGCTATTGGGCGGCACGCGCCGCGTTGCACCGACTAACGTAGCAACCCCTATGACCAATTATTGAACGCAGAAAAGAATAGCACGACCCCCGTTTAATCGTTGACACATTCGATGCTTCATGCCACAATAACGCCGCCGCTGCGCGCCTTGTATGAACGACGCCGTCGAATTGTGGTAAATATTCTATGGTCAGCCCAGACAGCTTAATTGCCGTCGAACAACTCAATTTCACATATCGTCGGGGAACGGATCCGTCGCTAGTTGATGTGTCGTTGGAAGTTCGCGCTGGTGAGGTCATGTTGATCGCCGGACCGAGTGGCTGCGGCAAATCGACGCTCTTGCGCTGCCTCAACGGACTTATCCCACGCACATACCGTGGCGAATTGACTGGCTCGATCACGCTCGACGGGCGGAACGCCGAAGCGCTGTCCCTGGCCGAGATCGCCGAAGTCGCCGGAACAGTTCTGCAAGATCCCGAACGACAGATCGTCGCATCGCATGTGTTTGAGGAAGTCGCATTTGGTCTTGAGAATCAAGGCGTTGCCGTGGCTGAAATCCGCGCACGGGTCGAGGAAACGCTGCGCGAACTAAACCTGTGGCATCTCGCCGAGCGCGAAACGTTTACGCTGTCGGGCGGCGAGAAGCAGAAACTCGCCGTCGCCGGTGTGCTGGTGCTGCGCCCGAAGGTCTTACTCCTGGATGAGCCGCTCGCCAACCTCGATCCTGCCAGCGCCCAGGAAACGCTGGAACTCTGCCGCCGTCTGGCTGAGCAAGGACGCGGCGTCGTCATCGTGGAGCATCGCGTCGAAGAAGTGTTGACGATTGAGCCCGAACGTGTCGTGCTGATGGACGCCGGACGGGTGATCTTCGACGGCGCAGGCTCACGCGTGGGCGACTTCGCCGATCCGCGTGCTGTGAAACTGCCCGCACTCGTAGCGATGCGGCGCATGCACGAACTCAATATCACACCGCCGATTCCGGTGGCAACTCCCGCCGTCAAGCAATCTGCGCCCCTGATCGAAGTGCGCGATGTCGAGTTCGGGTATGATGAACGTCCGGTTCTACGCGGCATCAACCTCACCGTATATCGTGGCGACCGCATCGCGCTGCTCGGACCGAACGGCACTGGAAAGTCTACGCTCGTCAAGCATTTGATCGGGTTGCTGCGCCCACGGCGCGGCGCTGTCTTGCTCGAAGGACAGTCGCTCACTAAATTGAGCGTCGCACAGGCGGCACGCGTCGTGGGCTACGTCTTTCAAAGCCCATCGCATATGCTGTTCGCGCCGACCGTACGCGAGGAGGTCGCATTTGGACCACGCAACATCGGTCAAAGCGATGTGGAGATCGAGCACCATATGGTCGAAGCACTGGCATTGATGAACCTTAGCGGCATGGAAGAGCGACCGCCGCTTACGCTATCGTTCGGACAACAACGACGGTTGTGTATCGCTAGCGTCATCGCCATGCGTGCAGGTGTGCTGTTGATGGACGAACCAACGGCAGGGCAGGATTATCGTTCGTATACGCAGTTCATGGATGGTATCCTGGGATTGGATAGCTTCGCGGCGCAAATATTTATCACGCACGACCTGGACCTGGCGATCAGTTATGCCAATCGTATCGTCATGATGGCGGGCGGCGAGATCGTCGCGGATGGTCCACCCCATGAAGTGCTGATGGACGAGGCGTTGCTCGAACGCTGTCGTCTCCGGCCAACATCGCTCTTGCGCGAAAACGTGCGCGCACTGGAACACACTGGCTCTTTTCAGCGCCTTGAAACGCTGGCTATTGCCGCCGTCTCCTGATCTCACTATCGTCGATTCCTCACCACTGGCGCGAGTGGTCGCCGGATGTGTGCTTATGTATTGTTCGTCGTCGGGAATGCCTTCGGGTGCGTTGGAGCGTGTAAAGCTTTTCAGGAGGGACGGGTATGACAGTCTATGCCGGGCGGACAAGTGGATGGGCGATTCGGACGCGCGAAGTCGTATTTATGGCGATCGGCGCGGCGCTGTACGGAGTGTTGGGATGGGCGACGTCATTTATACGTATTCCGGGACCGTTTAATAGCGCGATTCGCCCCGCGGTAGCGATTCCGATGTTTTTCGGAGCGATCTTTGGGCCGTGGGTTGGATTTTTCACAGGGCTTGTCGGGAACATCATCATCGACTTACTTTCGGGATATGGATTTTCGTGGAACTGGAGCCTGGGAAACGGACTGCTTGGTTTAATATCAGGTCTTGCATTCGTGAGCGCGCGCGGTGGCAACCTGCCAAGCCTACGCTCAATCCTTACGTGGGCGGCAATCGGGACATTGCTGGCATTCTTGTTTAGCAGCGTTACCGATATCTGGGTCTATGATACGGAGCCTGCGCTTGTGCCGCTCCAGTACATCCAGGTGATTATCCCGAATTTGATCGCTGGTGCGGTATTAGTGCCGATTCTCTATATTGCCTATACCCAGCTACAGGAGCGTAGCGGACGCTAAATGCACCACAGGTGGTGAGCACTAGCTCACCACCTGTACAGTTTTGGCAGATTATGATTGCGAGTTTCAGTTACGTCGAAAAAAGGTCGTTCGTCCATCGCCTCGACCCACGCACGAAGATCATTTTGCTGCTGGTTGCTGCATTTACCGCTGCATCTCTGCGCGATCTACGTGGGCTGTCGGTGCTCCTGGCTCTTGCAGTCACCTACTATTCGTTAGCTCGTTTGCCGTGGAGCGCGACGCAGCGCGCCTGGAAGTTTTTTATCTTCTTTATCGTCGTCGTGGTTGGATTCAATACACTTATCGCTGGCGCAGGCTCACGCGAGGCGAACGATGTCGTGCTGGTCCAACTCCCTTTAGGCATCCAGATCACCTGGGCTAATCTGATTCAGGCATTAACGGTGATGATGCGTATGTTGATCAGCGCGTTTATGGCGATCCCGATCACCTTCACAATTAGACCGACGCAATTTGGGATCGCATTTCGCGGGCTAGGTGTGAGCGACCGCATCGCGTTCGCAATCGACCTTGCAATGCGGCTCGTGCCGACATACGCCGAAAATTTCCGCAGTACCATCGACGCCCAACGCGCACGTGGCTTTGAATTAGACAAGTTCCGTGGTGGTGTGATCGCCCGTGTCCGGCGCCTCGCGCCGCTTGCGGTGCCGGTAACGATGACCGCGATCGTGAGCGGCGAGGATATCACCGACGCGCTAGATATGCGCGGGTTTGGCCTGCGCCCGCGCACCTGGCTACACAAGCGGCGCATGGCAGCGATTGATTGGGTGCTGGTTGGGTTCGCGCTGCTGCTGTTCGTCGTGGGGATCGCCTGGCGCATTATCGGCGGCGGGCGGCTATGGGTGCCGCCCTATCCATTCTGAGCTACCGCCTACGGTGCGTTGCCAGAGAGCACAAGGCAGGGCGGCTATCGAGATTCGATAGCCGCCCTGCCGATTTCCGTCACCTCAGCCTAGTGTATTACCAGGCGTATGCTTCGGGTGCCTCGCCGCCAGGACCGGGGAAGATTTCGTCCAGGCGCTTGAGTTGGTCATCGCTTAGCTTGATCTCAGTGGCACGCAGCGATCCGTTGAGTTGGTCGGCTGTGCGCGGTCCGATGATCGGTGCTGTGACGACGGGATTGTTGAGCAGCCATGCCAACGCGACATCGGCGGGCTGTTCGCCCATCTCCTTGCAGAACCCTTCCCAGGCTTCGAGCTTGGTGCGGTTCTTCTCGACCTCCTTCTGCGCCCGCTCGGACGAGCGGCGACCTTCGGATGCCTTCTTGCAGCGCCCCGCCGAGTAACCCTCCGGCGAGCGGGCTCCATGGGATAATGCCGAGGCCGTATTCGCGGCAAGCCGGAACTACTTCGAGTTCGACCATGCGAGCATTCAGGTTGTACAGGCTCTGCTCGGAAACCAGACCAAGGAAATGGCGCTGTTTGGCGATAGCCGTTGGCCGGTCGCGATCTGCCATCCCGCGAAGTTGCTCGACCCGACGTACACGACCTTGCCTTCGCTGCACCAGTTGCTCCATCGCCTGCCAGATTTCATCCCAGGGCGTGTCGCGGTCGACATGGTGCATCTGGTAAAGGTCGATATGGTCGGTTTGAAGCCGTCGCAGGCTATCCTCACAGGCTTTGCGAATATGATAGGCCGACAACCGTCCGTGGTTTGGCCAATCGCCCGTCTTGCCGAACACCTTCGTCGCCAGCACGACCTTCTCACGGCGTCCACCGCCCTGTGCTAACCAGCGTCCGATGATCTGCTCGGTGACGCCTTCGCCAGGCTTGCCACCGCCGTAGCCGTTGGCGGTATCGAAGAAATTGATGCCAAGCTCGAGCGCCTGATCCATGATCGCAAAACTGTCCGCTTCCGTTGTCTGCGGTCCGAAGTTCATCGTACCCAGACACAGCGGGCTGACACGCAAGCCGGTACGTCCCAGCAGTTTGTACTCCATCGTCATCCCCTTCATAACTATTATGAACAGACTTGTAGTAGCACATGGGGTGCCGCCACAGCACATACGACCTTAAGCGGACTACAAGGACGACATCATTGCGTGATACACTGTTGGTGTCGTCCATACTATGTAGCATCGTTGGTCACTCTACAGAAAGAGGCTTTTATGGTCCGCCGCTCACCCATATTCTGGACGGCGCTGGCGCTGCTCCTCATCGCCGCTGTCATCCCTGCCCACACCACTCGCGCACAACGCCCTCCGGTTGTCGCGATCCAGGCCGGACACTGGAAAACCAATGAACATGCCGATGAGTTTTCCTGGCTCCGTACATCGACCGGCGCAAGTGCCGGTGGCGTACAAGAGGTCGATCTGAACGTCGATATCGCGCATCGTACCGCGGAATATCTGCGCTCGTGGGGCAATGAAGCCTACGTGCTGCCGTCGAATGTTCCGCCCTCGTACCATGCCGATGCGTTCGTCGCGATCCATTCTGATGGTAACAATAATAAACAGGCGCGTGGCTTCAAGGTCGCGACGTATTATCGTGATTGGATTGCCACCGACACCTTGGTACGCGAACTCGAAGATGAGTATGGCAAGCAAACTGGGATGCCCAAAGATCATCGTGTCACCGCCAACATGCGCGGTTATTACGCCTTCAACACTGGCCTGTACGAACACACCATCGCCGAAGATACGCCGGGAGTGATCCTGGAACTTGGCTTCTTGTCGAACGCGCAAGATCGCGCCTTCATGATCAAGAACCGCGATCTTCTAGCGCGGGCCACCGCCCTGGGTATCGCCCGCTTCCTGGGCGCGAAGCCGGTAACGGGATGGCCTGAACCACCAAGGATTCCACGTGGTGATGTCGTCGAGGTCCTCCACGATAATGTGCCAGCCTTCCGTGGTCCCGATGGAACCACCGGGCGCGCCGGAAGTGTGTACAAGCGCCAACGCTTCGCCGTGTCGGAGCGTCAACCGGGGTGGGTCAAGCTCTTTTCGTATGACGGCGAAGTGCGCTGGATACAGGATAAGTTCACACGGCAGGTCGTCGTGCGGATGGATCCGTAGCCAGACAAGCGATGCTGTAAACAAAGCATCGTTATTGGTGCAAACGAAGGAGGCTGCATATGCAGCCTCCTTCGTTTGTTACGCTCGTCTGGCGGCGAGTTTTAGCGTCGTCGGCGAAGGAACGGTGGGATATCGTCATCTTCATTGGAACCAGGGTTCGACTGCGGGCGCGTGGTGTCCGGTCGCAGCGGTCCAGGTCGTATGGCCGGCGCGGGTGACGTCGATGGCGGGGCATATGAGCGGCCCGCACCTGGCTCGATGTTACGCGGATGTGTACCGTAGTCGAGCGGTGACTGCGAAGCACGAGGGAGTTGATCGCGCACCATGCCACGCGGACGTGGTGTTTGTCCATCGAAGCCGGTGGCGATCAGAGTGATGCGCACGGCATCGCCCATCGAGGGATTGATTGCGTTGCCGAAGATGATGTTGGCTTCTGGATCGGCGGCCTCGGCGAATCATGTCCGCGGCCTCGTTGATCTCCTGAATACCCAGGTCGGCGCCACCGGTGATGTTGAAGATAATGCCCTTTGCTCCGTCGATCGATTGTTCCAGCAGCGGTGACGAGATCGCCATGGTCACGGCGTCGATCATGCGAGTGCGTCCCACGCCATGACCAAGCGCCATCAACGCCGATCCTGACTGCGACATAATCGCACGAACGTCGGCGAAGTCGAGGTTGATGATGCCGCGCTCGGTGATCAGTTCGGCGATACCCTGGATACCCTGACGCAATACTTCGTCCGCCATGCTGAAAGCTTCCAGCATCGAGGTCGAGCGCGTCGCGATCTGCAACAAGCGGTCGTTCGGGATCGTGATCAGGGTATCGACAGCGGGCTTGAGTTGTTCGATGCCCTGCTCAGCGACCTTGGCGCGGCGCGCACCTTCGAAGCCGAATGGTCGTGTGACGACGCCGACCGTCAGCGCTCCGGCTTCCTGCGCGACGGCGGCGATGACGGGAGCCGAACCGGTGCCAGTTCCGCCGCCCATACCTGCCGTGACGAAAACCATATCAGCGCCCTGCACAGCGGCGGCGATGGCGGAGATGCTTTCTTCGGCTGCTTTCTGTCCGATCAGTCGGATTGCCACCCGATCCCAGGCCGCGGGTCGCCTGCTGCGCCGATTGGATCTTTCACCGGCGCAAGCGATTGTTTGAGCGCCTGCGCATCGGTATTGACGGCGATGAAATCGACGCCGGTTACGCCGGAACTGACCATGCGGTCGACGGCATTAGAGCCACCACCGCCAGCGCCGATCACAATGATGCGTGCGCTGTCAGCGCCTCCGTAGTTCGTCATTCGTCGATCCATTGCCTTCTCCTCCACCAGTCTGTATCTATGAGCATGTCGTCGCTCGTTGCTGTTGTCTGAATGATGGCTCGTGTTCCGTTCATGTGGTGGCACGTATCATAACATATGGCACCCGATCACTAGCTGAGTTTTCAGCTAGCCGCGCCCCACAACTCCGTCAACGTCCGAACCTCTGTTCATCGAGCGGGGATACCCGTGTATGGGTCGCGGCATGGTTTGTTCCACGAAACGCGCAAATCACCATTCGCCTGGGCCTCCATTTTGACAACGTGAAACGACGACCTTTCTCCACCACCCAACGGGGACAGAACTATGCACACACAGCAATCAGATCGGACGGCATGTTACACTTATGGCATGAGTGACAAAATTATATTTTCTATGTCGCGCGTAAAGCGTGTACATCCACCGAACAAAGAAGTCATCCGGGACATATCGATATCCTTCTTTTATGGAGCCAAGATCGGCGTTCTGGGTTTGAATGGCGCGGGTAAATCGACGCTGCTGCGGATCATCGCCGGTGTCGATCAAGACTACCAGGGCGAACTTGTGCGCGCACCTGGGTATACCTACGGCTTCCTGGAACAAGAACCACAGCTTGACCCTAACAAAACGGTCAAACAAGTGGTGCAAGAAGCCGTACAGCCGATTGTCGATCTGATGGCGCGGTACGACGATATTAACAATAGCTTCGGCGATCCCGATGCCGACATCGACGCGCTGATCGCGGAACAGTCTGAGGTCCAGGAGGAATTGGATCGCCTGGATGCCTGGAATCTCGATAGCAAGCTCGAACTGGCGATGGACGCGCTGCGCTGTCCTCCCCCTGATGCCATCGTCGCGGTGCTTTCGGGTGGCGAGCGCCGCCGCGTCGCGCTATGCCGTCTGCTGCTGACCGAGCCCGACGTGTTACTGTTGGACGAGCCAACCAACCACCTTGATGCTGAATCGGTGCTGTGGCTGGAATCGCACCTGCAGCAATACCCTGGCACCGTCATCGCCGTCACCCACGACCGCTACTTCCTCGACAACGTCGCCGGATGGATTCTGGAACTCGACCGTGGACACGGTATCCCATGGAAGGGCAACTATTCTTCGTGGCTTGAACAAAAACAGGCACGACTGGCGCTGGAAGAAAAGACCGATTCGAAGCGACAACGCACGCTCGAACGTGAGTTGGAGTGGATTCGCATGTCGCCGCGTGCGCGACAGGCCAAAAGCAAGGCGCGTGTCACGGCCTACGAACGGTTGCTCAATCAGGAAAGCGAACAGCGCCGCGAAGACCTCGAAATCTACATCCCGGCAGGTCCTCGCCTGGGCAACACTGCGATCGAGTTCAAGGACGTATCCAAGTCGTTCGGCGACCGTCTGTTGATCGAAGACATGGACCTGGATCTTCCTCCCGGCAGCATCGTCGGCGTGATCGGCCCGAACGGTGCCGGTAAATCGACGTTCCTGCGGATGATCGTCGGAACCGAGCAGCCGGACTCCGGCACGATCACCATCGGCGAAACCGTGAAGCTAGCCTATGTCGAGCAACTCCGCGATACGCTCAGCCCCGACCGCAACGTCTGGGAGGAGATCTCGGAGCGCAACGAAATCATCGACATGGGTACACGGAAGATCAACTCGCGGGCGTATGTCGCCAGCTTTAACTTCACTGGCTCGGACCAGCAGAAGAAGGTCGGCGTGTTATCGGGCGGCGAACGCAACCGCGTGTTACTCGCCAAGATGCTCAAGCAAGGCTCGAACGTGTTGATGCTCGACGAGCCGACCAACGACCTGGACATTAACACGCTGCGGGCGTTGGAAGAAGCGCTGGAAGCGTTCGCCGGATCGGCGATCGTTGTGTCACACGACCGCTGGTTCCTGGACCGCATCGCGACACATATCCTGGCGTTCGAGGGCGATTCGCAGGTGCGCTTGTTCAACGGCAACTTCTCCGACTACGAAGAAGATCGCCGCAAGCGTATGGGCGAGGAAGCAGATCGCCCGCACCGCATCACCTACAAGCGCCTGACACGCTAGTCGGGAGAAGAACGAACCATGGGCGGCTATATTGCCGTCCATGGTATTGCGAGGTCATGTCGTGGCGACGCTCAATGAGCATACCCAACAGCGCATCCACACCTATTGGGCCACCTTCCTGGGTTGCACGCCTGAGCACTTCAATACGTCCCAAACCCTCGTCGTCGGCCATACAGGACTAGGCGATTATCACGGCGTCTGGTATTTTACCCGCAAGCGTTCACTGCTGATCTCCATTCCACCATCGCTCGAACCGCGACGAAAAGCACTCCAACACCTTACGATTGAAGCGTTGGATGACCTAAACACTATCATCGCGTTGCTTGGCAGCGAAGCCATCGAACGCGTCGTCGGTCCTGCCGTCATAAGATATGCGGATCAATATACCTTCCATCCTCGTGGAAACGTAGCACGTTTGCTCGTCCCGGATGACGACCGCGCGATCGAACACCTACGTGCGGCGTGCGCCGAACTCGACTGGGAACACGGTGGCGGCAACGCTGATGACGTACGGGCGGGTGTATTCCTTGATGGACAACTCGTGTCACTTGCCAGTTATAGCGTGTGGGGCGGTGCGCTTGCACATATCGCGATTATCACGCATCCGCAATATCGCGGGCATAACTTCGGGACCGCTGCTGTCAGTGCGCTCGCCGTCGTCGCGTTGGAGCGCGGCCTTGTTCTGCAATACCGAACGCTACAAAGCAACACCGCCTCGCAAGCAATCGGGCGTGCGCTGGGTTTCTTGCCATGGGCGACAACGCTCGCCCTTCGGCTTCATCCCATGACCGAAAAACAAGAACGTTATACCTGACAGTTTGGGCAATAGTGCGTGTTGCGCCCACCGATCCGCAGGTGCTCAATCGGGGTGCCGCATCGCGGACAGGGCTTACCAGTGCGCTCGAAGACGTAGCGGCGATGCTTGGCTCTGCCCTGCCGCCCGAACAGGTCGGTCTGGGTGCCACGCATTTCCAATCCTTCTTCGAGCAACTGACAGATACTATTGTGCAGACGCACGATCTCGTCGCTGGTCAGCGATGCCGGCGTGCGACGCGGATCGATATGCGCCACCCACATGCTTTCGTCGGCGTCGCGGTTGCCGAGGCCAGCCAGCACCCGCTGGTTGAGCAAAACCGTCTTGAGCGCCCCCCGCCGCTTGCTCAGGCGTTGCAGCAGCACAGTCGCGTCGAAGTCCGGCGAAAGTGCCTCCGGTCCGAGCTCATCCATCTTCAGGCGTTCGCCGACCACCGCGGGTGTGCCGACCGCAGCCCGTGCATAGCCCAGCGTGTCGAGAAAATGAAGTTCCTGGCCGTCCTCAAAGCGGTACACGATCAGAATCTCTCGGGCGCGGGGTGCGCCGCGTGGCTGTAGCAGCAGCGTTCCCCACAGCATGAAGTGCATTTCGAGCAGCAAGTCGTCGCCCAACGGCATCAGGATGTGCTTGGCACGCCGTTGTGCATCCATCACCGTGCGCCCCACAAGCATCGCCGCGAACTGGTCCGGCGCGGGAAAGCGCACCGTTTCGGGACGCACCACATCGACGCTAGCGAACGTCTTGCCGACGACCGCGCTTTGCAGGTCGCGCACGATTGTTTCGACTTCAGGTACTTCAGCCATGCCATATGACCAACGACCAACGACCAACGACCAACGGAGCATCCATACGCAACCTTCACCGTCCGCTAGCATCAAACCATGTTAAACTGCGACAAGGAAGCAACGGCTGTGCCGCTGTGAGCGTTATAAGGTGGATCGTCTATGGCCTATGTTCCAGAGAACCCGCTGATCGTACAAAGTGACCGGAGCCTGTTGCTCGAAGTCAACAATGCACGCTATGAGGAGGCACGCGACGAACTGGCGCGTTTCGCCGAACTGGTAAAGTCGCCGGAGTTCATCCACACGTATCAGATCACGCCGCTGTCGTTGTGGAACGCCGCATCGGCGGGCGAGAAAGCTGTCGATATTATCGCGACTCTGGAACGCTTCGCCAAGTTCGATCTACCACCCAACATCGTGGCAGACATCGCCGACTACGTGAGCCGCTATGGACGGCTGCGCCTCGTGCGACGCGACGATGGGGCGCTGGCGCTCGAAAGCGATGACGAAGCCTTGATCGCGCAGGTCTGGCACACCAAACAGTGTCGTCCCTTGCTGGTGGAACGCGACGGCACCCAGGCGCTGATCGTGGAGCCAGCGGCACGTGGACACATCAAGCAGGCATTGGTAAACCTTGGCTTTCCCGCCGAAGACCTGGCAGGTTACGTCGAGGGAGCGGACCTGACGCTTGCCATGCGCGACGAGCTAGCGGATGGGCGCCCGTTCGAGCTACGCCCTTATCAACAATCGGCGCGACGCGTATTCTATGACGAAGGGTCGAGCAAAGGTGGTTCGGGGGTGATCGTGTTGCCGTGCGGCGCGGGCAAGACCGTCGTCGGCATCGGCGTGATGGCGCTGCTGCAATGCCAGACACTGATTCTGTCGCCAAACACCGTCGCCGTGCGCCAATGGATCGACGAACTGCTGGCTAAAACGACCCTGACGCGGGATCAGATTGGCGAATACACCGGCGAGCGCAAAGAGATCAAGCCGGTGACGATCACCACCTACCAGATGCTGACGTACCGTCCTTCACGTGTCAACACCGAGACGGGCGAGATCACCGAGTTTCCCCATTTTGGTTTGTTCAACGAGCGCGATTGGGGGCTGATCATCTACGACGAGGTGCATCTGCTGCCAGCGCCGATCTTTCGCATCACCGCCGAGATTCAGGCGCGGCGACGCCTGGGCCTGACAGCGACGCTGGTGCGTGAAGACCGCCGCGAAACGGATGTCTTTTCCTTAATCGGGCCGAAGAAGTACGATGTGCCATGGCGTGACCTGGAACGTCAGGGATGGATCGCAGAGGCGATCTGTACCGAGATCAGGATGCCGCTACCGACCGACGAGCGCATGCGTTACGCTACCGCAGGTGATAGCCGCGTGCAATACCGCATCGCCGCCGAAAACCCGGTTAAACTGGATGTCATGGACACGCTGCTCGAACGGCACGCGGAAGACAATGTACTGATCATCGGTCAATATCTCGATCAACTGCATCAGATCGCCGACCGCACTGGCGCTCCGCTGATCACCGGAAAAACACCCACCGCCGAACGTGAACGACTGTATACAGCGTTCAGGCAGGGCGAAGTGCGGGTACTCGTCGTATCGAAGGTC
The DNA here is from genome assembly GCA_963790835.1 of uncultured Chloroflexia bacterium. Lineage (GTDB taxonomy): Bacteria > Chloroflexota > Chloroflexia > Chloroflexales > Kallotenuaceae > JBBSGA01. Next base: position 152,652 of record CAWBPU010000001.1, on the reverse strand, counting down.
GCCAACTTCGCGATCGACCTCCCTGATGCGAACGTGGCGATTCAGGTATCAGGTACCTATGGCTCGCGCCAGGAAGAAGCGCAACGCCTGGGACGTGTGTTGCGCCCGAAAGCCGATGGTGGCACCGCCAACTTTTACACGCTGGTCACACGCGACACACGCGATCAGGACTTCGCGGCGAACCGCCAGTTGTTTCTGACCGAACAGGGCTATCGCTACAACATCCAGGATATCGCCGAGGTTATCCCCGGTGGTATTGCGGCTTGACGCATCGCTCGTGTCAGCCTTTGCGCGGTAGGTAGCCCAGTTTACGAAGTCCCTTGCGGACGGCGGCTTCGCGGTCCTCCGGCACAAGCAACACGGTACGCTGACCGATCACGGCAAGTTGCACCGACGCACGTAGCTCCGTACTATGCGCCAGTTCGGTCAGCAGCAGCGCGTCGTCGCCTTCGACCACGACCATGCGCCCACCTTCACGGAGGGCCGACGTCCGGCGCGCTATCTCGTCGAAAAAAACCTGGACGGTCTGGGGCATTGCATCTTCTGGGGTCGCGCTACGACTGGCAAGAAATGCTTTGATCTGGTTGAGCGTCAGCCCATGTTCCACAGCGTCGAGCATCTGGTCGCGCTGCAAACGATACACATTGTCGTGCTGGAGTGCTCCAATACGTTCCAGGATCGCACGGTCGTTGTAGGCTATATGGACAGGATCGACGACCACGACATCCAGGTTAGGCAGCACTGCCAGCACGGCGGGTCCGATTTCCACGATCTCCTCTGGCGGTGTGTAGTCCTTCGCCAAACCCAGCACGTATGCTCCGAGCGGTGTGATCTGAAAACTGAGCAGCCCATCGTAGCGACTCAGAAACGGTTCATCCTCCAGACCATAGGCATGACCGAAGTCATGGATGCTGTCCTCCGGACTGGTATAGGTGACTTCCACAATACCCAACGTCGCCGCATATTCCCACATGAACGCCCGAATATACGAGCCATTCACAATGTCCCAGTACTTCACATCACCGTAGCCCAACCAGCCGTATTCGCCCGATGAGCCGAGGTGGAGCATGGAATTATTGTTACGTTCGATGGCGGGGAGTTGATCGTTGGCGCGCAGAAAACGTAAGAAGTCGTCCATATCGATCCAGCGCCCTATGGGCGATTCGCGCAACGATGCCACGATCTGCTTTCTGCGACTGGCGGGCTTGGTGAGCTTGGTTTCCCTGGCTTGCTGCCCTTTAATTGCGCGTATACGTGAAAGCTCGTCCACCAGGTCGCTCGCGATCCAACGCTCCCAGGCTTCACGCACCTGATCCGGTCCTAATGGAGCGTACAAGAGTGCCTCGCCGTTTTTCGTGAGTTCCAGCTTGGTGCCAGCCGTTGTCGGCGCGGCCCAACGTGCGGCCTGTACCAGCATCACGAGCGCTAGCGTGCGCGACGCATCTTCTGCGCGACTGTAGCTTTCGCCAACATAGTCGCCCAGCAACAAGCGTTGTCGCAACGCCCGCACGGTCGCCAGGGTTGGAGCTTTTGTGTTGGCACTGATGGTCACCTTGCCTTCCTGGATCAGAAATAACGTCGCGGCGAGGTCGTGAAACACCGCACGTTCGGTCGCGCTAACGAATACATCCGGTGGATATGACATATATGGTGGCATCTGGATCGTCGGTAATTCCACTGAGGATCGCAGCATGAACGGCGCGGGAGCGGGTGTGATGGTCCGGACGACTGCGGCAAGTTCTGACGGCATGTATATGCCATAGTCGTAGGAACGCACAAAGAACATGTCGTAGGGTTCGGCACCTTTCTTCTCTCTGCCGGTGCTGAGGGACCAGTACATACCGTCGAATCCCTGTGGATTACGGGGATTTGCAACACCGGGGTACTTTGCTTCCAGCAGTTCGCTCACAAAGCGGCCTTCGGGATTATAGGCGACTTCGGCGACGACCTGCTGTTGCAGGAGCGTCAGTCGGTCCCATAATCGTCGCACTGTCGTCGCATCGGTCAACCCCGAAACATATTTGACGATAAGTTCACCCTTACGGGTTGGTATCTGCTCGGTTATCACGCCGATATACCATTTCAGGTTTTCAACGTTGAGCGCATGTGCCGATTCAACGAGATTTGGTAAAGGTGGATTCGCGGGCATTGATCCTCAGCCTTTCAATGAGCCTGTACAGCGAGACCAAGTGTGAACGTAGGTGGCATAATTATACTGAAGCTCTGACCATGCGCAGCCTGATCACAGGCACGACATCAGTATGCTTCCATCACATGGTCGCACAACCACACCATCAAGGCGTAGACGCCACGCTCAACACGCGGCATCTACGCCCTTGATGTTCCCGCAAGCCGTCAGCGGACGAAATGAGTGGGCTACTTATAACGCCCACTCCGCATCGCCGAAGAAGTCCCCATGATCATGGGCAGCGAACGCCTCGATAGCGGCGCGACGTTCGCCGATCGTAAAGGACGGTCCATGACCGGGGTGGCAGCGGGCGTGGTCGGGCCAATGGAGGACGACATCGCGGAGCGTGACGAGCGTGGTCTGGAAGCCTTCCGGCGACCAGGTTTTGCCGGGACCGCCCGCGAAGATCGTGTCACCGACGATAATGTCCTGATGGTCCTCGCTGGCGAAAGAGATCATATCAGCGGTGTGACCGGGAGTGTGATATACCGTCAGCATATGCTCGCCCACTTGCACAGTGTCGCCATGATGGAGCAAGCGATCTTCGTCCAGGTCAAGGTCGTCGATGTGTGGACCGGGATATGCCATCAACGGCACTCCTAGACGCGAACGCATCTCTTGTAACGCTCCTACATGGTCAGGATGCGTATGGGTAAGCAGGATCGCGACGGGCATGGTGCGTCCGAGCATGTCGAACAAGGTTTCGGGGTCAGCACCAGGGTCGATCAACACGCTCTGCTGGGTATGCGGACACACGACTGCATAGGTATTCATAGGCCATGGCCCGACCGAACGGGTGCGTACTTCAAGTGGTGATTGATCTTTCGACATAAAAGCATCTTCTCCAATCGTTAAGCTACTATCCACATCTTATTGTAGACCCGCTTTCGCCCCGCGTTGCCGGTGGATCGATTGTTGCATTATTCTCGCTTTGTCTTTCAACTATAACCTATCGTGTAGAGACGAACGTGACGTATATGACGCGTTCTGTGTGGTTCGAGCGACCTATCCGCTGACGGCCGAACTGTGCATTGACTTTGCGATCGCGCTTGTATATGATGCACAACGGGTTTGCTTATGGAGTCGATGAAGACAAATATATGGCGACACAATCAATCTGCATACACGGACACTTCTACCAACCGCCGCGCGAAGATCCGCGTCTTGGCGTGATTCCGTCCGAAATCGGTGCCGCCCCATACCGCAACTGGAACGAACGCATCCATGCCGAATGTTATGAACCTAATGCGAAGCTTGGCAATTTCGAACGCTTAAGCTTTAACGTCGGTCCGACACTTTTTGGCTGGATGGAACACCACGATCCGACGACCTATCAGCAGATTCTGGCGCAAGATCGCGTAAATACGACGCGCTATGGTGTGGGCAATGCCATGGCGCAAGCCTATAACCACACGATTCTGCCGCTGGCGACACGCGCCGATAAAGAAACGCAAATCCGTTGGGGCATTGCTGATTTCCGGCATCGCTTCGGACGCGCTCCACAGGGTTTGTGGTTGCCCGAGGCTGGCGTCGATACCGAAACGCTGTCGGTGATGGCGGCTCACGGCATCGAGTTTACAATTTTGGCACCATGGCAGGCCGAAAGCTGGGACCTTGATCCCACCGAACCTTACACGGTCGAATTGCCCGATGGGCGCAGTATCGTCGCCTTCTTCTACCACCGCGATTTGAGCGGACGGGTGAGCTTCGACGCGGCGCTGACGAGCAATGCCGATGCGTTCGCAATCAATGACCTGCGGCGGCACTTCCAGAATGAGAAAGCTTCGCGTGACGAACCGCAGTTGTTACTGGTGGCATCGGATGGCGAATTGTACGGGCATCACCAGCCGTTCCGTGATTACTTTCTGGCGCATTTGCTCAAGAATGCGAGCGCCCAGATCGGCATCACACCAACGTATCCGGCGCGCTGGCTGCGCGAGCACCCGCCACGCCGAACAATCAAGATTCGTGATAATACGTCGTGGAGTTGCCATCACGGTGTTGTGCGCTGGCTCGGCAATTGTGATTGTGCCGGCGGACAGGGTGAGTGGAAGTGGCCGTTGCGCTTTGCCTTCGATCAACTCGCCGCACGCCTTGATCATCTTTACGATGAAGCGTTGCGCCCGCTGATCGCCGACCCCTGGGAATTGCGTCATCGTTCTATCGAGGTCATATTGGGAGAGCGAACGCTTGATGACCTCGTGAGCGAGATGGCGACACGAAAGCTGGATACCACGACAGTCGAACGTATAGGTCTATTGCTTGAGATGCAGCGAGAACGTCAACGCATGTTCACATCATGTGGTTGGTTCTTTGACGACTTCGACCGGATTGAACCCAAGAACAATGTCGCCTATGCCGCTCAGGCGGTCCGGCTTGCCGAACGCGTGACGGGCGTTGAGCTTGCAACAGAAACGAGAGCCGCGTTGCGAGCGGTCGTCAGTTGGCGCAGCGGTCTGCGTGGAGACCAGGTTTTCGATCAGCATATACAGTGTCTCGATGTGTAAATACCGCTTTCTGGCGTGCTATATGCTTGTTGTGCCGCTCAGAGCGCTTCTGGGCGGCATTTATGTTGCTAGCTAGTAGCGATAGGATGTACAGTGCGACGTTCGGCGATGGCTGGATCAGGTGCTGTCCAATACAATATGCCGGACGATACGTACCTTGCTGAATACTTGTAGAGCATAGATGAATACATTTTTGTACACAACAGCAAGCAGCAGATTGTTCGGCACATCACAAGGATGAATGCTATGAACAATAATACAGGAGGACGATGATGCCGAAAAAAGTGCGTCGCGGACTGGCCCGTAGAGAATTTCATGTTGCACGCGATGCGCGTGATTATTACGAATTCGACCAAGATTTGTTTACCCTCATTGGCAACGTTGTGTTCGCGAATTTTCGTGCGGCGCGTGTGTTCGCACAAAAGATGAACGACAAGCGCGATCTAGTCACTCATCCCGAACGTGCCGTCAAGGCCGGACAACTCAACGCGATGGGCTTGATCGACGAGATCCTTCACCTGATCGTCGCGGAATATCGGCGCGAAGTTAATCCGCAGGTAATGTCCGATGCTCTCGCAGCGCTGGATGCGCGCCTGGGCGCTGAGGCAGTCGATTCCGCCTTACTCAAGTTCGCAGACGAGTTTCCCGCCGTGAAGGTGTATCGTGGCGAGGCCACACCGCAGGAGTTCCTCGCAGACGAATCCGAGGATGCTACCCACCGTGAACTGGTTTTCGAGGAAATGCTGCTGTTGTGGGTGGCGAATCTGAACCCGGCGTTTAAACCATTCGTGGAACTGTTCGACGACTCGAGGCTCGAAGGAACGACATCCTACGGCGAGATGTTCACGAGCACCCAGGCGTACTTCGCCACGCAACCAGGACTCGACGTCGACGGCAGCAAACGGTCTGAACTTGGCATGCCGACCGGGTCGTATACACTGATCGACCTGTTACGGCTTCCGGCGAAAATGTCACCAGATTCGCTCAGTGGACAGCTTGCGTACATCCGCGACCACTGGGGCTACCTGCTCAGCAACGACCTGTTGCGCGTGTTGGGCAGCCTCGACGTGATCGCCGAGGAAGAAAAGGTCGTGTTTGCCGGTGGCGGTCCCGGACCCGCCGAAGTCTACCAATTCGCGGGCATGGAAGCCGACCCTGAGCGCTTTACCCTCGACCGTGAATGGATGCCGCGTCTGGTGATGATCGCCAAGAATGCCTATGTCTGGCTCGACCAGTTATCGAAACAGTATGGGCGACCAATCACCCAACTCGATCAGATTCCCGACGAGGAACTGGACGAACTGGCGCATCGTGGCTTCACGGGGCTATGGCTGATTGGCCTATGGGAGCGCAGCATCGCTTCGCGGCGCATCAAAGAAATGATGGGTAATACCGATGCGGTCGCGTCGGCCTATTCGCTCGACGACTATGCGATCGCCAATGACCTGGGCGGTCCTGCCGCCATCGACACATTGCGCGACCGCGCCTGGGCGCGTGGTATCAGGCTTGCCAGCGACATGGTTCCCAACCATATGGGCATCGACTCGCGCTGGGTCTTCGAACACCCTGACTGGTTTCTGCAACTTGACTACAGCCCCTACCCCTCGTACTCCTTCAACGGTCCAAATCTATCGGCGGATGGACGAGCGGGCGTGTACCTCGAAGATCATTACTATTCAAAGACCGACGCTGCGGTGGTGTTCAAGTACGTCGACCATGGAACGGGGCAAGCACGCTACATCTACCATGGTAACGACGGCACGAGCATGCCCTGGAACGATACGGCACAACTCAACTACTTGCTGCCCGACGTGCGGGAAGCCGTAATCCAGACGATTTTGGCGGTGGCACGTCAGTTCCCGATCATTCGCTTCGATGCGGCGATGGTGCTGGCGAAGAAGCATGTCGAACGACTGTGGTTCCCGGAGCCAGGGACCGGCGGCGCGATCGCATCGCGAGCAGGGTTGGGTATGACCAAGGCCGAATTCGACCGCTTGATGCCACAGGAGTTCTGGCGCGAGGTCGTGGACCGCGCTGCCGTCGAAGCGCCCGACACGCTGCTGCTGGCGGAGGCGTTCTGGATGCTGGAAGGCTACTTCGTCCGCACGCTTGGCATGCACCGCGTCTACAACAGCGCGTTTATGAACATGCTACGTGACGAGGAAAACGGAAAGTATCGTAGCGTCATGAAGAATACACTGGAATTCGACCCCGAAATCCTGCGCCGCTATGTCAACTTCCTGAACAATCCCGACGAAAAAACCGCAGTGGAGCAGTTTGGCAAGGGCGACAAGTATTTCGCCGTCACGACGCTGATGTCGACGATGCCCGGTCTACCGATGTACGGTCACGGTCAGGTGGAAGGATTCGCCGAAAAGTATGGCATGGAATACCGCCGCGCCTATTACGACGAAACGCCGGACCGCTGGTTGATCGACCGCCACGAGCGCGAAGTCTTCCCGATCCTGCATCGTCGGTATCTGTTCGCCGGTGTCGATCACTTCCTGCTGTATGACTTCTTCAAGGGGGATGGCAGCGTGGACGAGGACGTGTTCGCCTATTCTAACCGTTTGGGCGACGAGCGTGCGCTGGTGGTGGTTCATAACAAATATGCTTCGACGAGTGGCTGGATTCGCAATTCCGCCCAATACTCTGCCCGTACCGGCAATGGCGACGAGCGTGTCTTGCGCCAGCAAACGCTCGGTGAGGGATTGAACTTGCGCGGCGACCATGGCTACTATTACATCTTCCGCGATCAGGTAACGAACTCTGAGTTCATCCGATCGGGCGCTGATCTCACCAACCAGGGTATCTATCTAGAACTTGGCGCATACAAAACCGTCGTGCTGCTGGATTTCCGCGAAGCCTACGACGCCAACGGCACAACCTATGGCAGGCTAGCCGGGATGCTCGGCGGTCGTGGCGTTCCGAGCATCGACGAAGCACTGCGCGAACTCTACCTGGAGCCGCTCCACACACCGTTTGGCGCATTGGTGAACGCGACGACATTCGGGGAACTCGCGGCGGCGCGCACGGCTGACACCGCCGACGTGACCACGACTCTGGACTCGATTGAGCAAAAAGCGACCACCGTCCTCGAAGCGGTCAAAGGTTGGACCAATGGCACGGGCGATCCCGTTGCTGTCGCCACTGCGATTCGTAAGGAAGTCGCCACGGCACTTGAACTGGCGAAGGACGCTCCTGCCGGCGACAAAGCGAGCGCGTATGTTCGTTCCAATCTGGGTGACGATACAACAAGCTGGAATACCCTGTGGGCGTGGATATTTACGCATCATCTGGGAGATGTCGTCGCCGCCAAGGATGGAGCGACAGAAAGCCGTAACGGCATTGACGAGTGGTTGTTGCCGCGCGTCGTGCGCCATGCGTTCAACGATGGCGGCATGGACGAAGAAGCGGCGTCCTCGGCGGTCTCACTCATCAAAGCACTGACCAGTCAGTCAGGTATCCTATCTGGAACGGCAACCGAGCCAGTCGATGTAGCAAGCGTCCTCAAAACGTTGTTCGAGGATCAGGATGTCCAGCACTACGTGCAGGTCAACCGCTACCAGGACGACGTGTATTTCAACCAGGAAGCGTTCGACCGTTTATTGTGGTGGCTCGCTGTTGCCGACGCGGTGCATGTCACAACGATCGAAGCGGCGCCCGCGGCACCCACCGGACCGACTGTAGCATCGCGTGCGGATGCGACGACCGCACCCCCGGCATTGGCAAAGCCCTCAAAGGCTGCCGCGGCGCCTGAGGGAACCCCGGCGAAATCAGCACCTGCCAGGACCAAGACAGCAACTACGACACGTCCAGCGGTGCCGGACCAATCGCTCACCACCGTCTACGATGTTATTCAACGCATCCAGAAGGCGGAAGCCACGTCGGAATACAAAGTCGGGAAGTTGATCGAAGCCGTTTAAGCCTTGCCCTCTATTACAAGGGACCGACGACCACCGGAGGTTCGCCTCCGGTGGTCGTCGTACGTAACTGATACGTGTAGCTCATCAACTCGAAAAATGGTACGTCCTAATACCGCTGCGGTTGTAACGAATAGCTAAATCTTGCTAAGATCTAGCTATTCGTTACAACCGCAGCATTGATAATGCCCCTATCATTGACACACCGTTTCTGGCTGGTACACTAACGGACAACACAAGAATACTTCTCCTGAACCTTTGAACGTATTATCCTACCTGTGAGGATCTGTGGGTCACTAAACCTACCACATTTCCTCCAATCCATCCTACGAGGGCACAATGTTGGAAACGCTCCGGCACTGGTTTGAGTTCCTGCGCGATGTCGAAGGACTCGTCAATCTTGGCGGCTATGCTGGCCTGACCGCGATCATTTTCGCGGAAACAGGACTATTGATCGGCTTCTTTCTACCGGGTGATTCGCTGTTGGCGACGGCTGGCGTGTTGATCGGCACGAACAAAGTATCGATGAACATTTTTGTACTCAACATGCTGTTGATTCCTGCCGCGATCATCGGCGATGCCGTCGGATACTCGATCGGTCGGCGAGCAGGGCGCCCATTGTTTGACCGTCCCGATAGTCGTTTTTTCAAGCGCAAGCACCTGCTGCGAACGCAAGCGTTCTATGAGCGGCATGGTGGCAAAGCCATCGTTATGGCGCGCTTCGTTCCGATCGTCCGCACATTCGCGCCGGTGGTGGCGGGCGTGGCGAACATGCCATATCGTCAGTTCGCGTTCTACAACATCGCGGGTGGCATCGGCTGGATCGTCTCGATGACCTTTATTGGCTATTTCCTGGGGAGTGTCGTCCCAGGCATCCAGGAACATATCGAATTGTTGGCGCTGGTGATCATCGCGATCTCGCTCTTGCCGATGGTGATCGAGTACATCCGCCATCGCAATACTGGCGAATCGGCCGCTGAGGCCGCCGTCGAAACCGTCGCGGGCCTCGACTCCAAAGTCTAACGCGAGCGCCTAGAAAGAGGCTGATACCCCACGTGGGGTATCAGCCTCTTTTTTTATGCTTTCTTAAGTCGCCGTGCATCGATTACCTGGCGTATCTCGCGCCCGATCTCCCACTCGGCCTCGGCTTGTTCGTCGGGGCGGTCGAGTGGCGGCACCGGCACGGGACGCCCGGCAGGATCGATTGCCACCATGCTGAAATAGCCCGTCGTACACACGCGCTGCTTGCCCTGCTGGGCATGTTCAGCATAAATCCGCACGCGCACGATCATGGATGTGCGCCCCACATAGATAACCTTGGAATGTGCCTCAATGATCTCGCCAGCGATGATCGGCGTCTGGAAGTCGATGCGTTCGCTGGACGCCGTGACGACCAGTTGGCGCGAAAAGCGCAGAGCAGCGATGCCAGCGGCCTTATCCATCAGCGCCATCACGTCGCCGCCAAACATGTTGCCGCGATTGTTGGTCATGTTTGGGAGCACCAGGTCGGTCATATGCACTTCTTCGGCGGCGCGTGGCGGCTGGGTCGCTTGGTCAGTCATGTGTCGGTGTTCCTCCCTGTAACGCGGCTAGCATGAACCAGGTATACCGTTGGTCTATTGCGCCCAATGAAAGGACCACCGACCACCGGAGCGCTGTCGGTGGTCGGTGGTCGGTGGTCGGTCGCGTCCGCTACGCCAGCGCCGCCAGTTGCTCACGCAACTTCTCAGCGGTGGTTTGCGCGGTCGCCAGGATGTCACGCTCGCCCTGCACGATGTTGGCGGGGGCACGGCTGGTGAAGCTTTCGTTCGCCAGCTTGCCTTCACGCCGTTTGATGTCGGCCTCGGTGCGTTCGAGTTCGACACGCAAACGGGCGCGCTCCTTATCCAGATCGACCATGCCCGCCAGTGGCAGATAGACCTCGACGGTTCCGGCGACTAAGCCCGTCGCGCTTCTGTGGTTTTTCGGATAATGTATCGACGATCTGTAAGCGTGTCGGGCGACACACGCGCCAGCCGGCTGATCGACGCACGCTCCTGCTCGATCGTCGCGGCCTTGGCACCGGCGACGACAATCGCATCGACCCAGCGCGCCGCTTCCACGCCCATCTCGTTACGGGTGTTGCGAATGCCGCGACGATCTCCTGCACCTGCACGAAATCACGCTCGGCGTCGGCGTTCAACGCTGCCGCATCGCCCAGCGGGATAGTCCGCGACGATCAGCGCACGCCCAAGCGCCCCGCGCGTCAGGTGCTGCCAGGCGATTTCAGTCACGAACGGCATGAACGGATGCAGCAAGCGCAGCGTGCCTTCGAGGACGGTATACAGCACCATACGTGTCAGACGTCTGGCGCTGCGGCGTCGCCTTCCAGTTGCACCTTGGCCACCTCGATATACCAGTCGGCGAGTTCTTCCCAGAAGAAGGTCTGGATCTGCCGTCCGGCCTCGCCCAGGTTGTAAGCTCTTCATCAGCCGATCAACATCGATCTGCGTGCGATGGTAGCGGCTGATGATCCAGCGGTCGGCCAGCGTGATAGGGCTGCGATTGCGCAGCGCTTGCCGCACCGACCAGGCTTGACGCATCACGCGGCAGATCGCCCAGCTTGCCGATCACGAAACGCGTCGCGTTCCATAGCTTGTTGGCGAAATTGCGCGCCGCTTCCAGACGTAGCGGCTGCAACGCAGAAGTCCTGCCCGGGCGTCGACGACGTGGCGAAGGTAAAGCGCACGGCGTCCGTGCCGTACTTGCTCGCCTAGTTCGAGCGGATCGACCGTGTTTCCCAAGCGACTTCGACATTTTACGGTTGAACTCGTCGCGCACCAGACCGTGCAGATACACCGTATGGAACGGTTCCTTGCCGGTCAGGTAGATGACCCATGAAGATCATGCGTGCCACCCAGAAAAAGATGATGTCGTAGCCAGTTTCCAGCACGCTGGTCGGATAGAAGCTGCCAGAAATCCTCGGTATCGTCGGGCCAACCCAGCGTCGAGAAAGGCCAGAACGCCGACGAGAACCAGGTGTCCAGCACATCCTCGTCCTGCTTGATCGACACGCTGCCACAATGCGCGCAGTGCTGCTGGCGTTTCGATCTCCACGGTTTGCTTGCCGCAGGTATCGCAGATACCACACCGGAATCCGATGTCCCCACCACAGCTGGCGCGAGATAGGCCAATCGCGGATGTTTTCCATCCACTGATAGTAGATCTGGTCGAAGCGCTCCGGCACGATCTGTGATGCGGCCTTCACGCACGGCGGCGATGGCTGGAATCGCCAACGGCTCCATCTTCACCCACCATTGCAGGCTCAGCAGCGGCTCCACGACCGTACCGCAGCGGCTACAGGTACCGATCGAAAGCGTGTGCGGCTCGATCTTGACCAGATTACCAGTCGCTTCAAGATCGGCGACCAGTCTGCCGTCGCGCCTCGATAACGATCCAGGCCGCCGTAGTGACCACCGTTCTCGTTGATCGTGGCGTCCTTGTTCATGACGTTGATGAACGGCAGGTCGTGACGCTTGCCCATCTCGTAGTCGTTGGGATCGTGTGCTGGCGTGATCTTCACCGCACCCGTGCCGAACGTGCGCTCCACGTCAGGATCGGCGATCACTTTGATGCGTCGTCCGATCGCCGGCAGCAGAACATCGCGCCCGATGAACGCCTGCGTAGCGTTCGTCGTCGGGATGCACCGCCACGGCGGTATCGCCCAGCAGCGTTTCGGGGCGCGTCGTCGCGACCGTGATCGACGGTGCATCAATGTCGTCGCCGATGCGCCAATCGTCGTCATCGCGTCTGCGACCTTGTAGCGAATATACCACAACGATCCCTGGCGCTCATCGTGATCGACCTCGAGATCCGAGATCACGCTGTTACAGCGCGGACACCAGTTGACCAGGTACTCGCCGCGATAGATCAGTCCGTCGTCGTACAAACGCTTGAAGGCCACCCGCACGGCACGCGACAAGCCATCGTCGAGCGTGAATCGTTCGCGAGTCCAGTCCGCGGACGCGCCCAGACGTCGCGCTCCTGGTCGGTAATGAATCCGCCATAGCGATCCTTCCATTCCCAGACGTTCTCGACGAACAGCTCGCGCCCAAGCTGATGGCGCGTCATGCCTTCCTTGGCGAGCTCACGCTCGACCACGTTCTGCGTGGCGATACCGGCATGGTCGATTCCCGGCACCCACAGGGTCGGATCGCCCAACATACGGTGCCAGCGGATCAGAATATCCTCGATCGTCAACGTCAGGCCGTGGCCTGTGTGCAGGCGTCCGGTGACGTTGGGCGGCGGGATCACGATCGTGAATGGATCGCGGCCCTCGGCCGGCGCGGGGCTGGAAGAAGCCCTGCTGTTCCCACCAGGCATAGAGGGGTTCTTCGACTTCGCGGGCATTGTATGGTTTCGCGAGGTCAGCGTGTTCCAGAATATGTTTGATCGCGTCCATTGATAGCTCCTTGGTAGATTACGGATCACTCTTGGGGACGACCAACAGGTCGGCGACGACCGCACGGTGGTCGGACACCGGATTGGCGACAGTATGCGCGGCGGTCGCGACGATACCATCGTTATGAAAGATATAGTCGATCCTGAGCAGCGGCGGTATAGTGAACCGTCCCAGTGGCACGCTCGCGTTCGGAAAGGTCAGGCCGAAGCCCGTGCCCGCTTCACGGTAAGCATCCTGTAGCGAACGCCGCAGCAATCGATAGTTTGGTTGGCGGTCATTCACGTTGAAGTCGCCTACGACGATCAGTCGTTCCGTAGTGCGTTCTGCTTCTGCTGCGATGGCACGATGGGCGGCATCCTGATAGGCAGTGCTGAACGCTATCGGAATCGGGAAATATGGCAATCGCTTCCAGGGTCGCCAATGGCGCAAGTGGTAGCGCGGGGACTCAGGATGCGCGTTAATCAACCGAACCTGCATGCCCGCGATATCGACCGTCATGCGCTGGCAAGCGCAGCCATCATGCTGCTGTTCGCGTGGCGTGCTATGGATGATGGGATAGCGGCTCCACACACCCAGGCCCGCGGAGCCACCCGCAGCGATGGCGCTATACGGATAGCGTTCGGCGAGCAGAGGTGCCAACACCGCTGCCTGCTTGACGCCAAGCTCCTGGAGGGCGACGATATCAGGCTGTTGCTGCTCGATCGTCGCGATGACCGGATCCAGCAAATGCGGCGACCACAGGATATTCCAGGTCATCACACGCAGCGGCGTTCCCGTTTGCGTGGGCGCTGGCAAGGTCACGAGCGCATGATATTCCCAACCGAACGCCAGCAACGGCACGACGAGCAGCCATGCGAACGCACGTGGTCGGGCAAAGACCGCCGCAACGATGCCCAGGGGCAGCGGAAGGTATAACCACAGCCCAAAGATGTTGAGTACGTCGAGCCACCAGGTAGCGCCGATGCCGGTGTGCCATACGAATTGCAACACACCGATGAGCAGAGCGTAGCACAGTATCGCGGCCCCTAACCCCCAGCGCATCGTATGCCCAACGTGCTTCACGCGCCGGCGTCCTCGGCAACAGTTGCGATCTGTCCGCCGGTCATGCGTTGAAGCTCAACTGGAGTCGTTTTGAACACGCTATTGGGGGTTCCCGCCGCTGCCCACAGCACCGGGTATCGTTCGAGGTCGCGGTCGATGACGATCCGCATCTGTTGGGTATGACCGATCGGTGGGACGCCACCGATGGCATACCCGGTCGCGGCACGTACGTCGTCGGCACTGGCTCGCACCACCTGCGTTGCCCCCAGCACCTGTTGTATGTTGGCAAGATCGCCGCGATTCGATCCCGAAACCAGGATCATCACTGGCTCACCGTCTGCCAAGAAACACAACGACTTCACGATCGCTCCCACTGGAACATCGAGCGCATCGGCTGCCTGTTGCGCGGTGCGCGTCGCTGTTTCGAACGTTCGTATTTCGGACGGAAAGCCTGCATCGCGGAGTGCCGCATCGACACGCGCAGTTGTCGGATGCATCGTATTCTCCACATACAAAAAACCCCTCGTCCATCCAAGGACGAGAGGCTCAGCCTCACGTGGTACCACCCCGGTTTAGCCGACAGAAAAAATCCAGCGACTCTCCAACGCTATAATGGGCGTACCCAGATGTGATTAGGGCGCGTGCGCCGTTCACCACACCGGCTCCCAGGTGACGTTCGTCGCATCTTCCTGTGGCGGGCTTACAGCCAGTGACCCACCGTCTCTATCAGGTCCATGTGACTACTCTTCCTGATCGTAGCCTTGCTCCTTTAAGTATACTGCATTCGTCCTGAAAATAGAACCGTCTTAAGGAGGATTTTTTGGAACAATTTTTGACGTAAACTACATCAATAATGTCGACGTATGCCCGGGTTGATGTCGTGTCAATGAGCTCCTACCGAAGTGCAACGCGACGAAGGTATACTGGAGATGCGGTATACTCGATGGATTGTAGAAGGAATGTCATTTTCAGATATGGATGGGCGGGAAGAGAAAGCACGATCTATGTATCGACCACCAAGCCGCACGGAACTGCTAGAGCATGACTTGTCCGAGGCACAGGCCGAAGTGCGCCGGTTAACGCGTGATCTCAAAAAAGAATCGCAGAAGCTGACCGAAACATCCGAAGCGTATTCCAAGATGGTCGCAAACCTCGTGCGAACCGTTCATGAGAATACCGTTCTGCGTTACGAATGTGAGCGCCTGAAACGCTATGGCACTACCGCCGACGATCAATCGATTCCAAATCTGTTTGGCTTTGATCTAACTCGTAGCGAAGTCGCGGCGATACGCAAGGCGGTGGCACGTATCCACCACCCTGACACTGGTGGCGACATCGGACGCATGCAAGCCTGGAACGTCATGCTTGATAAGATCGAGGAACATCTAGAACAGGCGCCCGACCGCTGACGGTCGCTTACCGCACATCGCGTTCTCCCTGGGATCACATACAAGGGGCTGATATGCTGGAACTTTGCCAGGCGTATCAGCCCCTTGTATCGCTCCGGTCGTCCATTTCTGGTAGTCGATCGTCCGCCGCTACAGCTTGATCACCTGTCCGGTCGCAGCCGAGCGATACGCCGCCAGGGCAACTTCGAGCGCCTTGAGGCCGTCACGTCCCGTGATCGAGGGTTCGCGGCCCGTCGCGATCATGTCGATGAAGTCGCGGATCAATCCCATGTCCATGTTCGATCCCCAGGGAATCCACTGCGCCTTGCCAACCTGGTTGCTGTATAGGTTAACCTGTTGCTTGAAGGCGTCGAGCCGGATGATACCGCGCTCGCCCAGTACTTCGATCGTCACATCGCCCCAGGTCGGGAACGCACTCGGACGCGACCAACTCGTGTCGAGCGTGCCATAAGCGCCGTTGGCGAGCTTGAACGACAGCATGCCCGCGTCGTCGATACCAAGGTCCGGGTGCAGCAGGTCGTAACCAACCTCGGCATACACCTCGGTCACTTCGGTGTTCCAGAACCAGCGCAACAGGTCGATCACATGGACGGTGTGGTCGATCACCGCGCCGCCACCGGACCGCGCCTTGTCGATGAACCAACCCCCAGGCATCGTGCCGTGGTTGGTGGTCTTGAGGCTATAGACCTTGCCGAGCGCGTCCTGTTGCATGGCCTGTCTCAGACCCATGACTGGCGGCGAGAAGCGCACTGGAAACGCGATCTGGAGTTTCACGCCCGCCGCCGCGCATAGATCGATCATCGCCTGTCCATCTTCGAGGTTGGTCGAGATGGGCTTTTCACACAGGATATGTTTTGTGTGTTTAGCGGCTAGCTCAGTCAGCGGGCGGTGGTTGCTGTTGTCCGAACAAATAATGACGCCGTCGAGTTCTTCTGCCAGCAAGGCCTCGTTGCTGTGGTAAAAGCGCGTGCCAAACTGGTCGGCGAAGCGCCGTCCGGCTCCTGTATCTTCGTTGGCGACACCGACGAACTGGACACCCGGGATCTTATTCAGAGCATCTGCGTAGCTCATGGCATGCAAGTGCGCGATGCTTAAAATGCCGATCTTCATGCTCGCGTCTCCTTGAATGTTGCGATGTCAACGGGCTGTCCGGTGCGAACCGATTCCATAGCGGCAAGCGAGATACGCACGGCGGCGAGGCCATCTTCGGGCTTGACGCGGTACTCCCCGCCGCTATCGAGTCCGTCCAGGAAGTGCGCCAGTTCCAGAAGGTAGGGATCGTCTGCGGCGTCGATGAAGCCCCCAGGGATCGTGACGTTGCCGCCCGCATCGATGGCTTCCTGTTTGAGCGTAACCTGTACCGGCACAGTTTCGCCGCTATCGACCGTAAGCAGACCCTCGTCGCCCGCGATCTCCAGGAATGTGCGGAAACCACTCGGATACGCCCAACTTCCTTCGACATGCGCGATCGCGCCGCTCTCGAAGCGTAAAGTGATCAAGGCGTGGTCAGTCGCTTTGATGTTGTCATAGGATAGGCCGCGTGCGAACACTCGGGTGACTTCGCCGCAGCACCAGCGTAGATAGTCGATGTCGTGGATCGACACGTCGAGGATCACGCCGCCGCTCTTGTCGAACTCACCGTACCAGGTGTCGGGACGCGGAAAACTACCACCGCGAACGGTGCGGAGGACACCAACCTTGCCGAGCTTACCGCTTTCGATGAGCTCCTTCGCCTTGACGAATTCAGGGAAGAAGCGGACGACCTGTGCCACAAACAACCGTACGCCCGCCTGTTCGCACGCGGCGATCATCGCTTCGGCGTCCTCGACATGCCGTGCCAACGGCTTTTCGCAGGTGACATGTTTGCCCGCCGCTGCCGCTGCCAACACTGGGCCCATGTGTTCGTATGTTGGCGTACACACATCGACGGCATCGACGTTCGCGAGCAATTCTTCCAGGCTATCCATTGCACGCCCACCATACGTCGCAGCGTATGCTTCAGCGTGGGCGCGGGTTGGCGCGTAAAATCCAACAAGTTCAACCGGCAACTGTTTCCAGCGCGCAGCATGGACGCCAGCCATCAACCCTGCTCCGACGATTCCAATACGTTTCATGACTGTACCTCATGCTCGAACGTCATCATACATTCGCCCTTCTTCGCTACCCGGGTGTACCCTATCTCAAAATCGTCCGAACCCACCTTGGGTCGGGCGCGACATTGCGTTGCGCAGCATGCACGTTTGTGAACGTGTCTGCGGTATCATAGCGTATTTTTGATAGGGACTGACAAGCAACCACCGCCAACGACCGGAGATTGACGAACGACCAGCGACCGACGACCAAGGAAAAGGAGCGCCGATATGTATGACAAGCGTTTTGGCCTACCCCCGTATCTGTTTGCTCACCGTTCTCCGGTGGTCGTTCGTCAGTTGCGCTTCCAGCAGCGCCATGGTATAAACATAATCGCATGACCTCGTAGCTCAATGGATAGAGCGCAGGCCTCCGAAGCCTGAGGTTGTAGGTTCGAGTCCTATCGGGGTCGCCATCATGTGCCCAAAACCTCTGGCTGTCGCTGGAGGTTTTTGTCGTTCACTTGACACGGCATGCGCTCGCCGCTACGATACACACTCGTAAACCAGGACGTTGCGAATGGATTATCCGATCACGCCATATCCGGCGCTGTCACACGCCTATGAATCGATGGCTCCAGGCCGACGCATCGACATGATTGTGGTCCATGCGACCGCAGGCTCACGTCAAGGCGATCTATATACGTTGTCTGGACGCGACCGGCGTCATCTCGTTTCGATCCACTATTACATCACCAAACTCGGCGAAATTTACCAGTTGGTACAGGACAAGGATATTGCATGGCACGCGGGCGTATCATACTGGCAAGGCGATTCGCTATGCAACCAGTTCTCAATCGGCGTCGAGTTGGAAAACCTGAATAATGGCATCGACAAATACCCCGATAACCAGATCAATGCGTTGCGCTGGTTGATGCAAACGAAGGTGCGCCAATACAACATTCCCCGCTCGCGCTTCGTGCGTCACTCCGATATTTCGCCTGGTCGGAAAACAGACCCGCGAAGTTTTCCCTGGGAGTCCTTCAAGGCGAGCGTCTATGATGGCTTGCCCGCCGAGCCGCCACCGCCGCCCAACCCGATCATTCCCCCCGAAATCCGTTTGCGCGACATCCTGATCGATTGGAGTTATCGGCGGGTCAACCATGTGTTCCATCCCGACTATGCGCCGCACCAGTTCGCGCTGGCGAACCGCCTGGGTCCACCGATGGTTCCCGCATTCCGCTTTCAAGCTGAGGGTAAGACCTGGCAAGCCGAAATGTATGGCACCGATGCGATCTGTTCGCCGACCGGCGAGTGGCAGGATATTCGGCGGTTGTCGGCGCTCGACGATGGCGAACTCAAAACGGTGTTCAGAGCCGAAGCCTATAAGCAACTTGGCGTGCAATACCATTCCGGCTGGGCGATCCATGAGTATGCCGACCGCAACGATCTTGGCGTTCCGCTCAGCGAGCATTTCAGCGTTTCGATCAGCACCGGACAATCGTTCGTCGTCCAGATCTTTCAACTGGATACCCTGTTCTCGCCGGTTGGAAAATGGAATGTCGTGCTGCCCCTTAGCGGCTTGACCAATGCAGCACAACTCGAAGCCCCGGAAAGCGAATTACGCGACCTATTGCTCAACCAGCTATACGTGCGGATTGGTAATCGCTACCATCCCGAATGGGAACTGCATAAGTACGTCATTCGTAACGACCTGGGAGCTCCGCTGTCGGATGAGGAACAACTCGATATCGACGATCAAGACTATGTTGCCGCCGCATATGCCCGCGATGTCGTGTTCACGCCTACCGGCGATTGGACCCGCACCGGACGTTTGAGCGAATTGCTGTAACCGCAACGTTTTTGAATGTGAACGAATCGCAAGCCCGCCAAGCTACGAGCATCGGCGGGCTTGCGCCATATCCGGCGACGGTCTTATCCCTACATCTGCCCTTTTTCGCGGATCGGTAGGTTTTGACAGCCTTCCTACAGGCGCTGCGAGAGTCATCTCGCCGGTGCATGCTACACTTTTTGTGCTGATCCGCTGCCGTGGAAATCGGTTGATACCTTTTACGCCACGCGGACGAGTTGTGCAGTTTATAGGTATATCTGAGGTTCCCTCGCTCGAAGGATATAAGGAGTTCCAATGGCTCAATTGAACGATCGTGACGCGGTGATCGTCGCGGCGGCACGCACGCCGATCGGTAAGTTTGGCGGCGCGCTTGCAGGAATTGCGGCACCCGAACTTGGTGGACACGCGATCCGTGCCGCGCTCGCACGCGCTGGCATCGACGGCGCACAGGTCGACGAGGCGATCATGGGGAACGTCATCAGCGCTGGACTTGGACAGGCTCCCGCACGTCAGGCCGCGCTCAAAGGTGGCCTACCCGACAGCGTGGGCGCTCTCACGATCAATAAGGTCTGTGGCTCCGGTCTCAAGGCAGTCATGCTGGCGGCTGGCATGATTCGGGTGGGTGATGCCGATGTGATCGTCGCTGGCGGCATGGAAAACATGAGCGCTGCACCGTATTTGCTGCCACAGGCACGCTTTGGCTACCGTCTGGGGAACGGCGAGATCGTCGATGCAACCGTGAACGACGGGCTCTGGTGTGCGGTGGAATGTCACCACATGGGCTTGTCGGCGGAATGGATTGCCGCCGAGTATGGCGTCACCCGCGAGGCGCAAGACGCCTTCGCCGCGCAATCGCACCAGCGAGCGTCCGCCGCGCAGAAGGAAGGCCGCTTCGCACGCGAGATCGCGCCGATCGAGATTCCGGGCAAGAAAGGGCAGACGACCCGTATCGAACACGACGAGCCAGTGCGCCACGATTCCGATGCACGGCAACTGGCAGGGCTTCGCCTCGCATTCAAACAGGATAGTGGCACTGTCACGGCGGGCAACGCCCCTGGCATCACCGACGGCGCGGCGGCGTTGGTCGTGATGAGCGCCGAACGCGCACGCGCCCTGGGCGTTCAGCCGCTCGCACGAGTCGCGGGATATGCGCAGGCGGCGAAACGCCCCCTGGCGCTCTTCGACGCGCCGCCTGATGCGATCCGGCGGCTGCTCGATAAGACCAGCACAACGCTGGACGACTACGACCTGTTCGAGATCAACGAAGCCTTCGCCGCACAGATTCTCGCCAACGGGCAGGTGTTAGGGCTGGATTGGGATCGTGTGAACGTCAACGGCGGCGCGATCGCCCTTGGTCATCCCATCGGCGCTTCCGGTGCGCGTGTCCTGGTGACGCTGCTTCACGCCCTTCAGGAGCGTGGCGGGCGTCGCGGATTGGCGTCGTTGTGCCTGGGTGGCGGCGAGGCTGTGGCTTTGTCGGTGGAGATGCTCTAAGCACGATATATGCTACACATCGTTGATACACTGCGAAGGAGTTTATCAACGATGTGTTATGACGACAATGCCCGTCCGCCGCTGCCATCCGGTGAACCACAGGCGACAACGGGCGAGGACCTTGTGCTAACGTCGGCAGATGGCACCCGCTTTGCGGTGTTCGCGGCGCGCCCTGCGCAGCCGTCGAATGCACAGATCGTGATCTATCCTGATGTACGTGGCTTACACAATTTCTATAAGGAACTCGCCACACGTTTCGCAGAACAGGGAGTTACGGCGATTGCGGTCGATTATTTTGGTCGAACCGCCGGCCTGACCTCGCGAGACGAACCGTTTGAGTTCATGCCACATGTCGCGCAACTGAAGCTATCCAACATTCTGGCGGATGCGCGTGCGGCAATCTCATACCTCGAAACGCATGGGGGTGCTAGCCGCGCTACTTTTGTGACGGGATTCTGTATCGGCGGTAGCCTCACCATTTACACGGCGACTGAATCGTGGGGACTTGCCGGTGTGATTCCATTCTATTCGGGGTTTGGTCGTGCTCTCGACCCGGAACGTGGTACCGCACTGGATGTCGCGGGCGAAGTGAAGGAGCCGCTGCTAGGATTGTATGGCGGCAACGACCAGGGCATCCCGGTCGAGCAGGTCGAAGCCTTCGACCAGGCGCTCGACGGCACGGGCGTGGAACACGAGATCGTGATCTATCCCGATGCGACACACAGTTTCTTCGACCGCCGCTACGAGGAGTTCGCGGACGCCTCAGCCGATGCCTGGCGGCGTATCTTTGGGTTTATCGGCGCACACTCGTCGTAATCGCAACTGGTTGCGTCAGGTATCGCCATGCGGCACCTGACGCCAAGCCTGGTGACTATGCAACGTCCAAATATTCTCTATATTCATTCGCACGATACCGGACGCTACGTGCAGCCATATGGCTACGCGGTGCCGACGCCACGCATTCAGCAACTCGCCGAGGAAGGCGTCGTGTTCCGGCGTGCGTTTTGCGCGGCACCAACCTGTTCACCCAGTCGTGCCGCGCTGCTGACCGGACAATACCCGCACCAGAGCGGCATGCTGGGCCTCGCGCACCGTGGCTTCGGTCTTAGCGATGTGCGGCAACACCTGTCGTATGTGCTGCGCGACGCTGGCTACCATACGGCGCTGGCGGGTATTCAGCATGAAGCCCGCGATCCTGCGACGTTAGGCTACGACGAAATCATCGAGCGTGATGGTCATGCCGAACGGGTCGCCCCCGCCGTTGAGGAATGGCTGGCACACGCCCAACAACCGTTCTTCCTCGCCGCCGGATTTTTTGAAACGCATCGACCTTTTCCCATCAGTGAGCCGCCCACCGACGCTCGTTATATGCTGCCGCCCGCGTCGCTACCGGACACGCCCGAAACGCGCCAGGACTTCGCCAATTATTGTGAGAGCGCCCGCACGCTGGATCGTGGCATCGGCAGGATTCTGGATGCGCTCGAAGGCGCGGGGTTGGCAGATTCGACGCTGGTGGTTTGTACGACCGACCACGGCATCGCCTTTCCCGGTATGAAATGCAGCCTGACCGACCGTGGCACGGGGGTCATGCTGATCGTGCGTGGGCCGGGTGGTTTCGAAGGAGGGGTGGTTTCGGAGGCGATGGTCGGGCATATCGACATCATGCCGACGCTGTGCGACCTGTTGAACCTGCCGCGTCCGGCATGGCTGCAAGGCGAATCATTGTTACCGCTCCTCGACGGCACAGTGCCGGAAGTCCACGACGCCTTGTTCAGTGAGGTGACGTATCATGCTGCCTACGAGCCGCAACGTGCCATGCGGACGCAGCGTTGGAAGTATATTCGGCGTTGGGGCGAGCGCGTGCGGCCTGTCCTGCCCAACTGTGACAACGGACCAAGCAAGGACGTATGGCTGCGTCACGGTTGGGCCGAACAGGACACCGCTTTCGAGCAATTATATGATCTGGTGTTCGATCCAGCCGAGCAGCATAACCTGGTGGGGGATAGCACCTACGCCGAGATTCTCACCAACATGCGCGGACAACTCGAACGCTGGATGCGCGACACCGCCGATCCGCTCCTTGACGGATTCGTCGCCGCACCGCCGGGAGCGGTCGTAGACGATGCTAACGCCCTCGCGCCATCGTAAAGTCTTTCGCAAATTCGCTCTATGCGCTCGCGTCGTATCAGTAAAGTTGCCGGAGAAATTCATGGATGAACGCTATATTGTCCGGTCGGTCGAGGAACTGACCAACCTGTATGAGAAGCCGAGCGAGCGGGCGATCCTCAAACAGATCGACCGCCTGGACGAGCATTGCCGCGCATTTATCGCCGCCTCGCCGTTCTTGTTATTCGCCACCTGTGGACAGTCGGGCGTCGATGTGTCGCCTCGCGGCGATGAGCCAGGATTTGTGCATGTGGAGGACGACAAGACGCTGCTGATGCCCGACCGTCGCGGTAACAACCGGATCGACAGCCTCAGGAACATCGTGCAAAATCCCATCGCTGGAATGATCTTCCTGGTGCCGGGGGTCAACGAAACATTTCGGGTGAACGGCGACGCGCATATCAGCGTCGATCCAGCGCTACTCGAACGCTTCGTGATCGATGGCAAGGCTCCGCGCTCGGTGATCGTAATCACGGTACGCGAGGCGTTCATACAGTGCGCTCGTGCCTTGGTGCGCTCCGACCTGTGGAATCCAGAGAAACATGTGCCGCGCTCGGACTTGCCGAGCATCGGCACGATCCTGGAGGCACACACCGGGGGCAACGTCGATGCCGCGCAGTACGACGAACAGGCCCAGGAAATCGCACCAAAGACGTTGTATTAATCTTGTCGTCAATGGTTGAGGTGTAAGGGATTTGGCTCAATAAGTTCTAATTCTTCTTTAAAAACCCGCTAACCCACAGCGTTGTGCCATCGAGCGAGATTCCTTCAACAGTGTAATGCGTTGGTGCATCGGATGGTTGCATACTATCCACGATGATGCCGATATCGCCGACCTGGGGCAGTCGTTGATTGACGCACCAACCATCCTAGTAAACTGTAGATGGAAAAGCTGGCAAAGACGAACCCGCTTAGAATTCCGGCAACAGCATTCTATGCTCCTCTTGCTGCATTATTTCGCTATTGGCAACTCCAGTACCGCCGAAAGTGGCGCGTGCCTCGTGTGGTATCGAATGTCCTTGTCCCCATTCAGAACATGCCACGAACGGGGTATACTTGTGGGCGTCCTCATAGGAGGTTGACGTTGTTCAAACCCATCGACAAAAGCACATCGCTGGAAGATGTGCAGCCCATAGAAGATGAGAGCGTGTTGCCGACGGAACACCCGGAAACTAAACCCGTGAAACGCCGTGGCGAGGGCGGGATGCAGCACGGACACATCACCAAGTATCAGGCGTTCCCACAGATCGACCTGCCCGACCGCCAGTGGCCATCGCGGGTCATCACCGCACCGCCAGTGTGGTGTAGCGTCGATCTGCGCGACGGCAATCAGGCACTGCCGATCCCGATGAGCGTGGACGAGAAGCTCGAACTGTTTCAAACGCTGGTCGAGATCGGCTTCAAAGAGATCGAGGTCGGCTTTCCCTCGGCATCACAGATCGAGTTCGACTTCATGCGCCGGCTGATCGAGGAACATCGCATTCCTGACGACGTGACGATTCAGGTGCTGGTGCAGGCACGCGACGAACTGATCATCCGCACCTTCGAGTCCCTGCATGGCGCACAGCAACGTCATCGTCCATCTCTATAACTCGACCTCGCCGCTGCAACGACGGGTCGTCTTTGGCCTGGACAAGCCCGAAATCATTGGCATCGCGGTGCGTGGCGCACAACTGATCAAAGACCTGGTGCCGACTCTTCCCGGTACGAAGGTCACCCTACAATATTCGCCCGAGAGTTTTTCGGCGACGGAACTCGACGTTCGCGCTCGAAATCTGTGAGGCGGTCGTCGATGTGTGGCAGCCGACCGAGGACAACAAGATTATCCTGAACTCTGCCCGCGACCGTCGAGATGTCGACGCCGAACGTGCATGCCGACCAGATCGAATGGTTCTGCCGCAACCTGCGTTCGCGTGAAACGGCGATTATCAGCCTGCACACGCACAACGACCGTGGGACGGCCGTGGCAGCCACCGAACTTGGTCTGCTGGCAGGAGCCGACCGCGTCGAAGGCACACTGTTCGGCAACGGTGAGCGCACCGGCAACGTCGATATCGTGACCCTGGCGCTGAACCTGTACACACAGGGCATCGATCCCTGCCTGGACTTCAGCGACATCAACGGCGTACGCGATGTGTATCAGCAAATGCACACGACTCGACGTGCCGATCCGCCAGCCGTATGTGGGCGAACTGGTGTTTACGGCATTCTCCGGTTCACACCAGGATGCGATCAACAAGGGTATGACCGCGCAAGATCAACAGTGAAGGCGCGTTGTGGGAAGTGCCATACCTGCCGATTGATCCCAAGGACCTGGGACGTTCGTACGAGGCGATCATCCGCATCAACGCGCAGTCTGGCAAGGGCGGCGTGGCCTACATTCTGGAAACCGAGTTCGGCTTCCAGTTGCCGCGTGAGATGCGCGTCGAGTTCGGGCGTATCATCAATACGCTGGCGGATGCACGCGGCGACGAAATATCCAATGCCGAGATTCACGCCGCGTTCGAGGCCGAGTATCTTGAACGCAACGCTCCCTTCGCGCTCGAATCGTTCCGTTCCGATACGCAACGCGCTCAGGACGGCACTGAAGCTATCGCGTGTACGGCGACCGTCGTGATCGATGGTGCATCGCACGCAGATCCATGCCGTCGGCAATGGTCCGATCGATGCGTTCGTGCGAGCGCTGCGACAGAAGGACGCTCCCGGCTTTGACGTGCGCTTCTACGCGGAACACTCGCTGTCGAGCGGCGCGAAAGCGCGTGCGGTCGCCTACGTACAGATCGAGCGAGCGGGGACGATCTGCTTCGGCGCAGGCATCGACACCAACATCGAACTCGCTTCGATCAAGGCTGTACTGAGCGCCCTCAACCGCTCGCTGGCCTAAGTTCCCCGAAGAACGGATAGGGTCCGCAGGCATTCGCCCACGGACCCTATATCGTGCGGCTACCTACTCCGCACATAAACATCTATCCGCATCGCTCCGACGACTGCCACGAGCGCAGGCACATCCTTACTCGCAGCCTCCTCGTGCGCCAGAATGTTGGCACCAACCGAGCCGTCGACTGCGTCGCGCATGACGCGATGCACCTATCCGTCCTGGCAGATGTGCTAGGATGCTGCCAGCAGAGCAGTAGAGATAATACTGACCAACAAAGCAGAAGGAGTACCGACGATGCAGCTACATGGAATCAGTGCTTTGGTAACGGGTGGTGCAAGTGGACTGGGAGCCGCCACGGTACGACGATTTCATGGGCAAGGCGCGCGTGTGGTCGTCGCCGACCTCAACCGCGAACGTGGCGGTGCGCTGGCGCAGGAACTTGGCGATGGTGCCCGATACGTTGCGACCGATGTGACGGATGCGGCGTCGATGGCGGCGGCGGTCGAACAGGCTGTCGCCGCGCATGGTAGCCTTCAGGTGTTGACGTGTTGCGCTGGTATCGCCACAGCCGAAAGAGTTCTCGGACGCGAAGGACCGCTCGCGCTCGATCATTTCACCCGTGTAATCGACATCAACCTCAATGGTACCTTCAACGCGCTACGCCTGGCTGCTGAACAGATGGCAAAGAACGAGCCAAACGCCGAAGGCGAGCGCGGCGTGATCATCATGACCGCCTCGGTCGCATCCTTTGATGGTCAGATCGGACAGGCAGCCTATAGCGCCTCCAAGGCAGCGGTAGCAGGCATGACACTACCGATCGCACGCGAGTTCGCTCGTTGGGGAATCAGAGTTATGAGCATCGCCCCTGGCATTTTCGACACGCCTTTGCTGGCTGGACTGCCCGAGCCTGCGCGCATCTCCCTCGGTCAGCAGGTGCCTTTCCCACCACGCCTGGGTCGTCCTGAAGAATACGCGGCACTGGCACAGCACATCATCGAGAATGTCATGCTCAACGGCGAAACAATCCGGCTGGATGGCGCGATTCGGATGGCTCCGAAATAGTGCGTGCAAGATGGGAGACTGATAGGAGCAACGAGGTCGTGACTCCTATCACATCCCTGGACGAGCTACAACGACTATTACCCTCGTAGCTGCGTTCTCGCCAGCCGTTCATCGACGGTCGCAAGCAGCGTATCGAGCGGCATGTCTGCGAGCGACACCAGCCGTACGTCGGCGTGATCGAGCGCCAGTTGCCCCGACAGGGCGTTGGGAACGGCAATCGCAAACAGACCCGCACGTTGCGCCGCATGTAGCCCATTGGGCGCATCTTCCAGCGCCATAGCCTCGTGCGGCTGCAATCCAAGACGTGCGACTGCTGTTTGATAAAGGTCAGGGGCAGGCTTCACACGCTCCACGTCATCCGAACATACGATCGCGTCGAAGCGATGTAGCACACCAAGCCGTTCGAGGTGCGTATCGACCCAACGGTGGGAGGAACTCGACGCCACCGCCAACTTCAAGCCGCGTGCCTGCGCTGCGTCGAGATAGCCGAGAACACCGGGCAGCAGCGGTTGATCCGCGACAAGCTCGGTTTTACGCTGCATCCGGCGTGTAAGGATCGCTTCGCGCTCTAGCGTGCGTCCGGTCTGTTCTTCGAGATAGGCGCAGGGATCGAACTCGCCGCCCGATCCGCCAAGCACTAGTCCCCACTTCGACAGCGGGAGGTCACAGTTATGTTCGCGGAATATTTCCATCCACGACTCGTAGGCTGACGTTTCGGTATCAACCATCAGGCCGTCGAAGTCGAAGACGATACCTTTGATCATAGCTCACACCTTTCGCTTAGCGCGCATGACGTTTCTGGCCTGTGGGATCATATCGTTGGATTATAGGATGCGTTCGTTGAACCTATCTGCTGCGCCCTGCGGATAGCTGCCGCGTTTAGGTCCACACCCAGCACTCGGTAACCATGCGCGGCGAAACATGCGGCATGGCGGCCCCAGCCACAGCATAGATCGAGCAGACGCGGAAACTGCCGGGGCGGCAGGTGCCGCGCCACGAACGCAGTTTCAGCCTCGCTCGCACTCGCTGGCATCGTGTCCAGAAAGACAGCGTACCACGTCGGCGAGGACTCGTTCATGCGCGTTTCCAAGCACTAACCCGCGAGTTACTTCGTCGCGATCACGAAGCGGTAGCCCACGTCGAGTGAATCTTGCTGCAGCAACGTGCCATAGGACCGTTGCCACGCGCCACTTGCGAGATCGCGTTCCAGGCGTGCCACACCACGTTCGACCTCAGCCTGATCCGCCAGCGCGAACGGCGACATGCCAGCGCGTACATCGGGGTCGAGATAGATTTCGGGGCGTCGCCATCCTGCCGCCGCAACCAGGTCGCGCAAGTCCCATGGCAAGGGCAGCGATCTGATCGCCACATCGCGTCCGGTTCGTGCTGCCAGTATTTCCGCCACCTGCTCGACTGGACGAAACACCTTGAAACTCTCCTGCCAGACCGACGGAAAGTATTCATCGATCCAGTAGGGCGCGCTTTGGCGCGGATCGATGGTCAGGAACACGATCGCGCCACGTGCGATACGATCAAGTTCATCCAGCGATGCCACGAAATCCGCGAAATGATGCGATGAGAACACACACATGGCAGCATCGACCGCGCCATCGCGTAACGGGATGCGTTCGGCGACTGCCGCGATCCAAGCGACAGGCAGTTGCGCCTCGCGCTGACCGCGCATCACCGCGCTTGGTTCGATGGCGACGACCTCAAAGCCATGCGCGGTCAGTTCGTTCGCATAGTTGCCGGTTCCGGCACCAACATCAGCGATCAGCGCACCTGGATCGACGCCAATCGCATCGATAATAGCCTGAGTGAAGCGAGCATCAGGGCGGCGCGTGCGGGCATAGGTTTGCCCGATGGTATCGTAGGTTGCGTGTCGGTCGCCGTCCGGCGATACAGTTTGCTCAATCATGGCTGGATTGTAACATCTCACACCGTCAAAACGCTCCCATCGAGCGTGACCATCGCCCATCTATCCCACGCAACCCTCCCCGATTCGGCAGGGTGCAACGCAGTCGTGTATACTCCACCGCATAATCCCTTGGCACGAACCGCGATTTCCTGGCAACACGAGTATCGGCACGTAGCGATCTACGTCATGATAGCCATAGCTTTCAGGCAGCCTACACGCTGGACGCATTGAACGCTGGCACGACACATCTTCGAGGATATCACATGGAAACGTCGGCACTCCCGACGACACGGAAACAGGCTGGGCTCACGAGCCGGTTGGCGTCCTGGGTTCCGTTGAGTTATCTTATACTTGGCCTTGTCGCATTCATACCCCGCATCGTCGCGCTTGGGTTGTTCATCAACGCCGATGAATCGAACTACTGGCTTTCCCGTTCCGATACGTTCCTGCAAGCGATCAACTCCAGCAACTTCCCCGCGACCGCCATTACCACCCATCCCGGCGTGACAACGATGTGGCTGGGTGCAGTCGGACTGACGTTGCAACGCACCGTGTTCGACGCGGGGCTGGCCCATAACGAATCGTTCACGACGATCCTGGCGTTGATCCGCACGCCCCTGATGATCTTCCACGTCGCCGCGATCCTGCTCGGCTATATGTTGCTACGACGTCTGCTCGACGCCCGCACGGCGATACTGGCTGGAATACTATGGGCTGTTGATCCGTTCGTGATCGGGTATAGCCGCATGCTGCATGTCGATGCGTTGCTGGCGACCTTCGCAACGCTCAGTCTGCTTGCGGCGTGTGTGTACTGGCATCACGGGCGTCAGTTCTGGGCACTGGCCTTGTCTGCCGCGTGTGCGGCTTTAGCGGTCCTGAGCAAGTCCCCCGGCATTGTGCTCGTTCCGATGGCGCTGGCGTTTGCCCTCGCCGCCGCGTGGCGCGAGGATGGCGCACCCTGGCGCATCAAGAACGTGATCAAGCCATTTCTGATCTGGTGCGCGATCTATGGCCTGACGCTCCTGATCGTATGGCCCGCGACCTGGAGCGCACCCATGCAGGTCATCGATCTGCTGCGGCTGGGCGTCGAAGCTGAGGCCGACGGCGAACACCAGGGCGGAAACTTCTTTCTGGGACAGCGCGACGACCGACCCGGCTGGTTATTCTATCCGGTATCGCTCGCTCTGCGCCTGACGCCCTGGACGATGGTCGGGTTATTCCTGCTCGCTGTCCTATGGCGGCACTTCAGACCTGCCACCCGCCACGATCTCGCCGGACTCACCTTGTTCGTCGTCGTGATGACCGTTGGACTGAGCATCTTCACCAAGAAACTCAATCGTTATCTGGTGCCAGTGTTCCCCGCGCTGGATGTACTGGCGGCGGTGGGATTGATGGGCCTCGTCACCTGGCTCGAACGCCTGGGAATACGACCGGATGCACCACGACTGCGCTGGGGTGCAATCGCCGGAGGTGGGTTGCTCGCCGCACTGGTGATCGTCGCGCCCCTCAACGCTGCATACTGGCACCCCTACAGCATCGACGCCTTCAATCAGGCGCTCGGCGGCCTGAACCGTGCGGCAAATATGGTCGCGCTCGGATCGGGCGAGGCACAGGAGCAGGTGGCGGCGTGGCTCAACCAACAGCCCAACATCACCGATGTGACCACGATCAGCCCACTCGCCAGCACGCTTCAGCCATACATGAAAACCAACGCACGCATCATCGACGTGCGGGCGGCGGAACACCTACCGGACAATGCGGGCTACGTCGTCGTCTACATCAATCGCGCCCAAAAACCACCGCTTGGTGAACCACTCGGACGCTTTTACGGTGTTGTACCACCGCTGCATACCGTACGCATCCATGGTCTACCGTTCGCATGGATTTACGAGGCGCCGCCGACGATGGCAGTCGAGCATGAGGTAGACTTTAGCCCCGCGCTCAGGTTGCATGGCGCGACCGCTGGGGCAGTCGTACGCGGTCAACCGCTGGTCGTCCAACTCTCCTGGCTAGCACGCGCCACGTCGAGCGAGGATTACATGGTGTTCGGGCATCTGATCGGTCCCGACGGCGCACGCTACGGGCAGGTGGACCTACCACACGCCACCAGCACCTGGGAGCCGGGACGCTATCAGCGCACCGAAATGCCGATCACGCTCGCGCCCGACGCGCCGCCCGGACACTACCGCTTGATGATCGGCATGTATAGCCTTACGGATGGCGAACGCCTCCCACTTGGAGCAGCGGCAGCGGATGCCGCTATCGACGGACCAAACGCGCTGATGGTGCACGAATTCGACATCGAATAAGCCGGTGCGTAAGGACCAGGCACTAATGATCGACGGCGATGTGCAAACGATTATGTAACGGGAGGTTCTTCGAGTGGTGGCAGATCTGCGAGGCTACTCAGGCCGAACTGACGCAGAAACTCCTCGGTGGTGCCGTACAACACGGGACGCCCGACTGCGGCCATCCGACCAACTTCGGCGATCAGACCACGCTGTTGCAGCGTGCGTAACGCGCCAGACACATCGACGCCGCGCACAGCTTCGATGCCCGGGCGCGTGATCGGCTGGCGGTAAGCTACCACCGCCAGCGTTTCGAGCGCGGCGGGCGAAATCTTGCCCGATGCGGCATCCAGTCGCAAGAAGCGTTCGACCGCAGGCGCGGCTTCGGGTGCGGACACGAACTGCACCCGCCCACCATGCCGTTCGAGCCGCAGCCCGCGGCCGGCATAATCGGCGACCAGATCATCAAGCAGCCGCACCACATCGGCTTCGGCGAGCGCCAGGGCGCGTGCGAGTTCGCTTTGCGCGACTGGTTCAGCCGACACAAAGATCAGCGTTTCCAACAAATGCTTTGGTCCAAGCTCCGGTGGTTGTGTGGTCTGCGGTGCGGTCATGGGCGACGTTCCAGCACGTACACCATGGCCGGTCGTCCCAGGATAGCGACAGGATAGGTGGCTCGCTCCACGAATGCCGGCGCAGCCCGTAAGGCAGTGACGAACGTGCGGGTATCGCCCGTCAGGACCACCAGACGACCACCGGGCCGCAACACCCGCACCATTTCGCGCACAAACGCAGGGTACAGCGTGCGATTGTCGTCGAGCGAGCCGATCTGCCGTCCGAAGGGCAGGTTGACCGCTGCCGCATCAATTGAAGCAGCGTCGAGCGGCAGGGATCGTGCGTCCCAGTGTTGCACCTCGATCGGCTTGTAGCGTGGTCCGATATTGGCACGTGCGACCACCAACGCTTCTTCGCGGATGTCGCCGCCATACAGCTGGGTGTAGCGTCCCATCTGTGCGCGCTCGATCAACAGCGTTCCCGCGCCACACATCGGGTCGAGGAACACATCGTCATCCCTGGGTTCGGTCAACCAGACCAGCGCCGCCGCCACTGTAGGACGTAGCGAGGCCGGCAGATGGTCGAGTTTATATTCGCGGTGGCGCATACGCTCGTCGGTCAGGCGCACCGCCAGCAATGCAGCGTCGCCGAACAGGGTCAACCAGAACTCAACCCCACCTTCTTCCATTGGACGCCATTGGAACTCACGTCGTGCTGCGATCGCCTTGAGCACTTTCTCTTGAGCGTCGATACGACGGTACGAGGTGACGCCCACGTGTCGTGCGACAACCCGAAACATGACGCGTCCACGTCCAGCGATTCCTGGTAGCAAGGTACGGGCGAGTTGTACAGCGGAGGCGAGCGTCGTCGAACGATCAATCTCGGCCTGAATGATGCGTAGGGCTTCAAACGTCGGCGGCAGGTCGTCGGCCATAGCGACGATCGCGAACAAATCCTCGATCGTTCGCAGCGCCAACAGATCGGCGGGATCACCATCGTAGTCGAACAGCACCAGCCCATTCTTGTCGCCAATCAGGTGTGTCGAGTGAATCGTCGCCGTCCCGAAGCGAGCGCCGATTTCGCGTGCGGCGATCGCCTCGAAGCCAGGCTGGGTCTGCACCGCATAGGTAGGAAGTTGCGGACGCGACTTTTGCGGCGGAAGTTTGACTTGCGCCTTGCGCGATGGAAGGGTGCGACGCACCGCGGGTCGTGGTTGTTTAGGCGCGGGCATCAGGCATCTTCACGATCACGGAATACCACAATGATCGGCGTTCCCATAAATGGATACTCCTCACGAATACGGTTTTCCAGATAGCGCTTGTACCCGAAATGGACCTGCTCGGCGGCATTCGTGAAGAACAGGAAGACTGGCGGATCTACCTGAGCCTGCGTCGCGTAAAACAGGCGCAGGTGTGCGCCCTTGTGGATCGATGTCGGCGGATGATCGCGCACGGCATCACGCAGAATCGTGTTCAGCTTCGAGGTCGAGATACGTGTATTGCGGGCTCGCTCTGAATTTCGAGCGCCAGTTCCAGTGCGTTCGTCACACGCTGTCCGGTGAGCGCGGAAATGAAGAGCAGCGGCGCATAGGGACAGGAAATGCAAGGCGCTCCGTACGCTGTTCTGATAGTCGTCGAAGGTATCGTTATCCTTCTCGACCAAGTCCCACTTGTTGACCAGCACCGCGATGCCTTTGTTGGCATCCAGCACCATGCCCGCCACATGCGTATCCTGCGCCGTCACGCCTTCGGTCGCATCGATCAGCAGCAGGGTAACGTCGGCACGCTCGACCGCACGCAGCGCACGCAGCACGCTGTATTTTTCGATGCCGCGCTCGACCTTGCCCGACCGGCGAATACCGGCCGTATCGATCAACAGGATCTTGTTGCCCAGATATTCCACGACCGTGTCGATCGTGTCACGGGTAGTGCCGGGAATATCGCTGACGACCACGCGCTCGTAGCCGAGCAATTTGTTGAGCAGCGTCGACTTGCCGACATTTGGCCGACCGACGATCGCGATCTTGACGGTGTAATCGTCTTCTTCGGGCTCGACTGGTTCGGGCAGGTTGGCGACGATCGCATCCAGCAGATCGCCGGTGCCGGTGCCATGATAGGCACTCAGTGCGAATCGGTTCGCCCAGGCCCAGGTTATAGAACTCGACGGCATTCTGGACGCGCTGCATCGAGTCGGCCTTATTCACACCCAGCACCACCGGCTTGTCGGTGCGGCGCAGAGATCTGGCGACCTCTTCATCGGCGGCGGTGATGCCTTCTTTGACATCGACCATGAAGACGATCACATCGGCTTCTTCGATCGCCAGTTGTGCCTGTGCGCGGGTGCCACGAACGATCTGCGCCATCGAGGCGTTGACGTCGTTTTCCTCGCCCGGCAGGATACCGGCGGTATCGATCACCGTCAGGGCATGACCACCCCAGATTGAGGTGCCATACAAACGGTCACGGGTTGTGCCAGGGAGATCTTCCACGATCGCGTGTCGCTCGCCGACCAGTTTATTAAAGAGCGTCGACTTGCCGACATTGGGCCGACCGACGATCGCGACGATAGGTTGGGGCATGATATTCTCCTCGTGCGCACGCTGCGCTAGTTTGAGCATACCGTCGTCGGGTGGTGCATGACCCGACGAAGAAATCACGGCTTCACACGAGGGAACCAGGAGCAAAGGATGGGAACGTTTAGAGGCTCACTATTCGGCTCGGTTTCCGCGTCGTCGGACGTACACAACTATCCAGGGTTGTTTGATTCCGTTCAGGATTAGGCAGCGACAAGATCGACCATCGGTGTAGTCTCCATAGGCTGCGTTCGCGGTCCCCGCACGAGCGAACGAATCGCTTTCGTCAGGTCGTGGTCACGTCCCAGGACCACCTGCGTGCCGAGTTCGGCCTCGATGCGCTCGAGGCTCCAGTCGTCGATCGTGCGCTCGCCCGACTAGTCGAACATCACACGTGGCAGCACCACCAGATCGGCGGGCATCAGCGGCTGGAGTTGCGCCACGACATCAGCCGCCGTCAGCAATCCGGCGACAGTGACGGTCTCGCCGAAGAAGTCGTTGAGCACCGGTTGAAGCACGGCCTCGACGTTGGGAATACGGTTGATCCGATCGACCATCGGACGCAGCACCGGCGCGGCGAGCGTTCCAGTCGCGACGACGACGCGGCGTGGTGTTGCCGAGCGCGACGGCAACTTGGAGCGCACCTGTTCCCAGTCGTCCTGGAACTGGCGTACCATGCCGACGCCGTTCTCGATCTGATCGTAGGCATCGTACACATGCGCGGGTGGCATCGGCTGCTCCGCCAACAGATAGAACTCATCCGACGGATAAACCAGGCCATAGCCCAGTTCAGCGCGGAAGCGTTGCTGATAGGGTTCCAGCATGGCGATCACCGCAGCGGCGTCTTCTCGCCCGAACGTACGCAACGGAATGTCGATGGTGACCTTCGCACCCGAACGCGCACAGAAACCCAATTCGGGCGCTGCACCACTCTTGGCAAGCGTATCGTTCCACAGCGGCTGGCGTTCCCAGTTGGTGTCGATCCAATCGGTCGTTTCATGCACCTGGATCGCCGCCTTGATCGACTGCGGCGCTTTGCCGGTAAAGCGGAACTTGGTCAGACCGACCGGCACGGCCGCGATGGTTTGTACCACCGGATGCAGTGCCGCCAGCGCCTCGACACTTTCGCGCAACACCTCGCCGTCGTTGAGACCAGGGCAGACCACAAATTGCGTATGCACCTCGATGCCCATGTCGCCCAGCCGCTTGATATCGGCGATCACATCGGGAACATCGCTCTTACCCAGCAGCACCGAGCGCAGGTAGCGGTCGGTGGCATGCACCGACACATACATCGGCGTCAGACGCTGCTCGTCGATGCGCCGCCAATCATCGTCTTTGAGGTTCGTGAGCGTCACGAAGTTGCCGTACAGGAAGGAAAGGCGGTAGTCGTCATCCTTCAGGTATAGCGTCTTGCGGAAACCTTTGGGCATCTGGGTCAGAAAGCAGAACGGGCATTTATTGTTACAGGTACGCAGCCGATCCCAGAGTGGCTCGGAAAACTCCAGGCCGAGGTCGTCGTCGAGATCTTTCTCGATATCAAATTGGAGATGTTCGTCGCCACGCTGGACGTGCAGCTCGATATGTTCTTCGGCGACCGCGAAGCGATAATCGATCACGTCGCGCATGGGCTTGTCGTCGACGGCGACCACAAAGTCGCCCACGCGCATATCCAGGCGCTCCGCGACGCTACCCGCCTCGACCTTGACCACCATGCCGCCAGCGCCTGTAATATTTTTTAGATTCGGCTGATATTCCATCGATGCCCTAATAAACACAACAACGTACGGCAGAACACCGTACGAGCATCACATAGTATACCAGGAGAAGCGGCAATGCGGCGGCTGAACATCGTTTATACTTGTACCCATCCTTACCCGTATGATGCCTATCACGCTCGCAAGCTGTGTCAGAGCATCTTCGTACTCATATGGGCACTGATACACGAATCTTCTCAATCTTTGCTCGTCACAACGACGAACAATCGGATATCCACACATATATTTTACATAGCCTTTCTACCTATTCGGCTTATATTAGCCCATCGATGGAACATTGTCTCTCGGTACCTATACCCTGAACGGACCTCCTACACTCTATACATCGCGGACGCCGTGTGTCTACCCCGGCGATACCGTCACTATGACAGGCACAGTAGATAACCTGGGACGGCAACAACGACCTGCGAGCAGCGCCATCGAACACCTACGTCGCTGTGCCAATTCCGGCGAACACAGCGTTTGTAGCGGCTACCCTCGACACCGACATCGCTAGCGCACCGAACGACACTGGCAAAAGGGAGGGCAAGATAAGCAGGTGATCTGCCCCCCCTTTTGCATACATCCATCGGATATGTGTGTGCGTACTATATGATGGATAGCATGAACGATGTATGATCAAAGGGCTGCCAGGGATATCGAGTAACCAATGTCGCTCATCCCATGGGAGGGAGAGGAAAGTATGACAACGTATAAGAAACCTTCGGATGAAGAACTGCGCGAACGTCTGACGCCTACGCAGTACAAGGTGACGCAGCACGAAGGCACCGAGCCACCTTTTCAGAACGAATATTGGAACAACAAAAAGCCCGGTATTTATGTCGATCTCGTGTCCGGCGAACCGCTCTTTAGCTCGCTCGATAAATACGATTCCGGCACAGGCTGGCCTAGCTTCACCAAACCAATCGATCAAACCCATGTCTTGACGCGCACGGATCGCAAGCTGTTCATGAAGCGTACGGAAGTTCGCTCCAGGGACGGCGATTGTCACCTGGGACATGTCTTCAATGATGGTCCAGGACCGGACGGTCTGCGTTATTGCATGAATTCCGCGTCGATGCGCTTCATTCCGGTCGAACAGTTGGAGCAAGAAGGTTACGGCGAGTACGCCGCACTGTTCGGCCAAAACGGAGGAGATACTATGCAGGGTCAAGGTTCGTCCGAAGTTGCCACGTTTGCGGGTGGCTGTTTTTGGGGCATGGAAGAATTAATCCGTCAGATCCCAGGCGTGATCGAAACGACCGTCGGCTACACCGGCGGCACCGTGCCGAACCCGTCCTACGAGCGCATCTGCCGCGGTGATACAGGCCATGCCGAAGCAGTCGAGATCGTCTTCGATCCGCAGAAGGTGAGCTACGAAGCGTTGCTTGAATGGTTCTTCCGTATGCACGATCCGTCAACGGTCAACCGTCAGGGTCACGACATCGGCACACAATACCGCTCGGCGATCTTCTATCATAGTGATGCCCAGCGTGAAACTGCCGAAAAGGTGAAGGCAATGGTCGATGCGTCAGGCCGCTGGCGTTCGAAGGTCGTTACCGAGATCGTACCTGCCCAGCCGTTCTACGCTGGTGAGGAATATCATCAGGACTACTTGCAGAAGCATGTCGGCGGCTATAGTTGCCATTACGTGCGCCCGTGGACCTATAGCGAAGGCGTCGCCGCCTCCTAGTTCAACCCGGTTTACGTCATCAAAGGAGCACACTCGCTATGGAGTGCGCTCCTTTGGTTTAAACGACGTGATCAAAGTAAAGCCCAGCCGATGGTAAACCTTCAACGTGGGTCGTGTTGAGTCGCATCGAAGCATGTTTGCCTGACTTGCACAATCCCTGCGATGCTTCAACGTGGTGTAGGCACGAGTTATCACAGGTATGATGCCCCACGGCATGATTACATGACGGTGTGGAGGGGCGCGGCTCGTTTGCCAGCAGACCCTCATGTGCTTGTACACGTGGGAAACGGCACGGTTTTTTTGCAGCCACGCCCACCTCCGTTGCGTGACCGGTGATGTGCCAGTACAAACGGGGATGGGCGTGGCTGCACGAGGTCGTCGATCCCTCGCCACATGATTGCGTGGCAAGGACGTGCTGGCAAGTCAGCCGCGCCCCTACTGGTCGATGCAATCATGGACTGTTTCGCATGACAACCTTTGACTGCACCCCTTTAACGCCACGTTCAGCGCGGCGTCTGTTTGTATGTTAAACTTGCGCCCATATGATTTAGCCACGAACGACACGCCAATGCACGATGCTTCTGCGATCAACAGCGCCAGAGTCCATATAGCTCCACCCCATGGCGTTGGTCGTT
This sequence comes from uncultured Chloroflexia bacterium, assembly GCA_963790835.1. Lineage (GTDB taxonomy): Bacteria > Chloroflexota > Chloroflexia > Chloroflexales > Kallotenuaceae > JBBSGA01. The sequence goes on along the minus strand of CAWBPU010000001.1, from coordinate 114,204 downwards.
CGTCATCGGTCGTCGGTCGTCGTTGATATGTACGGAGTGTGTGTGTGAATATCCTCGTGACCGGCGGTGCCGGATTCATCGGCTCGAACTTTGTCGATTACTGGTTGGAACGTTATCCCGACGACCATGTATTGAACTACGATCTCCTGACCTATGCCGGCAACCTCGATAACCTCAACGATGTTGTGCAGCGCTATGGTGACCGCTATACGTTCGTACGCGGGGATATCGGCAATGTAGATCTCGTCGAGCACCTATTGCGCGAACACAAGATCGATACCGTCGTCAATTTCGCCGCTGAAAGTCATAACAGCCGCGCTATCCTCGACCCGGCTTCTTTTTTTCACACTAACGTGTTGGGAACGCAGGGTTTGATGGAAGCGTGTCGCCGTGTAGGCACGCCGCGTATCCATCACGTTAGCACCTGCGAAGTCTTTGGCGATCTCGACCTCGACAGCGACGACAGCTTTGCCGAAGATTACCCCTACCGCCCGCGCACGCCCTACAACGCCGCGAAAGCGGGTGGCGACTTCGTGGTGCGTTCGTACCATGAAACCTTCGGGCTGCCGGTCACGATCTCAACCTGTGCGAACAACTTTGGACCGTACCAGTTCCCTGAAAAACTGATCCCGCTGTTCGCCACTAACGCCATCGACGACCTCTCGTTGCCGCTCTATCGCTCGAGCGCGAACCGCCGCGAGTGGCTATACGTTACCGACCATTGCCACGCTATCGATCTGATCATCAAGCAAGGCACAATCGGCGAGTTATATAACATCGGTAGCGGCGTCGAGCAAAGCGTCGAGCAGATCACGGACCGCGTACTCGACCTGCTGGGCAAGCCCGAGAGCCTCAAGACATACGTCCCCGACCGTCCAGGCCACGACCGCCGCTACCTGCTCAATAGCGCGAAGATTCGGCGCGAACTTGGCTGGCAGCCAGAGGTCGATTTCGACGAAGGTATGCGCCGCACCGTCGAATGGTACACCGCCAACGAAGCGTGGTGGCGACCGCTCAAGGCCCGCCTTGCCGTGCAGGAAGGTGCCTGGGGACGCTGATCGCCGGAAATGTCCAGGACGTTCGCTCATAGTGAACATGAGCATATTCCAGCGTAATGTTTGACGCTGCCCATGCAGCATGCTACCATTGCCACCAACAACTGAGTTGCTAGGGGTGCCGAATAAAGTTCGGCTGAGACTTGGCCTACATTGCCGAGGACCCTTTGAACCTGACCTGGTTAGGACCAGCGTAGGGAAGCTTGAGGCAAATATGCCGCTGCGTTCTTACGCAGCGGCATTTTATTTTGGAAGGAACATTCCATGCGACGATTCGGAATCCGCTCGCTCCTGCTCTTGCTGTTATTGACCATCGTTGCGTGCGGCCAAAGCGCGACGAGCGGCACGGCTACAACTGCGGCACCCGCCGCAACCACATCCACAGGCGGCACCGAGCCGACGACCTTCACCACAGTCACGCCAGAAGCGGCAACCACCGCAGCAGCGATGACACCAGAAGCAACGATAGCAGAAACCGCGACCACAGAAGCCGCCGCGAGTATTGCCTCACCGGACTACGGACGCACGCTTACAGTGATGACGCATGATAGTTTCAGCGTTAGCGCTGATGTCGTCGCCGAGTTCGAGCAAGCCAACCAGGTCAATTTGCGCTTCCTGGAAAGCGGTGATGCTGGATCGCTGGTCAACCGTGCGATCTTATCGAAAGGTAACCCACTCGCCGACGTGCTGTTCGGCATCGACAACACTTTTTTCAGCCGCGCCATCGCCGCGGATATCTTCGAGCCATACAAACCCGCTGCGCTGGATAAGGTGGCATCAGACCTCAACCTCGATCCCGAAAACCGGCTCACACCGATCGACTCCGGCTATGTCAACTTCAACTACGAGAAGGCTGCGTTTGGCGATGGCAAGCTACCGCTGCCGACGACGCTGCGTGACCTGACAAAACCCGAATACAAGGGTAAAATCGTGGTGCCAAGCCCGACCACATCGTCGCCTGGTCTGGCCTTCATGCTCACGACAATAGCGACATTCGGCACTGAGGGCGACTACCCCTGGACGCAGTTCTGGGCCGACCTGCGCGCCAACGATGTGCAGGTCGTCGATAGCTGGGATACTGCCTATTATACCAACTTTTCAGGCTCGTCGGGCAAGGGCGCACAGCCGATCGTACTGTCATATGCATCGTCGCCACCCGCCGAGGTCATCTTCAGCGAGGGCAAGTATACCGAGCCGCCGACCGCCAACCTTCTGATTCCTGGTGCGTCATTTCGCCAGATCGAGTTCGCGGGTATCCTGAAAGGAACACAGAATCAGGAATTGGCGCAGAAGTGGATCGACTACATGCTGAGTACCCGCTTCCAGGAGGACATGCCGTTGCAGATGTTCGTATATCCGGTGAATGGGGACGCCACGTTGCCCACAGAGTTCCAGCAGTGGTCGCCCATCCCGCCCGACCCCGCGACCCTGCCCGCCGACGAGATCGCCAGCAACCGTGATGCGTGGCTCCAGGAATGGACCCGTATCATGCAGCAATGACCCATAGACGACTATCATGGTGGTGGATCGCGGGCAGCGTGCCGCTCGTGTTCCTTCTGCTGTTCTATTTCTATCCGCTCGCAGCGATCCTGCGGCTGAGCCTCGTGCCAGGGGATATCCCTGGCGGAGGCTCACTCCGCGTGATCTTCGCGGACACCTACATTCTGCGTGTGCTCAGGTTCAGCGCATGGCAAGCCTTCCTATCTACAGCGCTGACGCTCGCGCTGGGGTTGCCCGCCGCGTATGTGTTCGCCCGGCGACGCTGGCGCGGCAAAACGCTGGTTCGCGCCCTCGCGACGGTGCCATTCGTGCTGCCAACGGTGGTTGTTGCTGCGGCATTTGGCGCATTACTCGGACCTACCGGACTGGTTAACACCACGCTGCAGGGGATGTTCGGTCTGGCATCGCCGCCGTTGCGTCTCCAGGGCACCCTTGCCCTGATCCTGATCGCCCACGTGTTTTACAACTTCACGGTAGTGCTGCGGATCGTGGGCGGTATGTGGTCGAACCTGCCGCCATCGTTGGAGGAGGCAGCGGCTGTGCTGGGCGCGAATCGCGTGCGCGTCTTTCGCGAGGTCACCCTGCCGCTGTTGATGCCAGCCATCGGTGCGGCTGCGCTGCTGATCTTTATTTTCACGTTTACCGCGTTCGGCACGATTCTGATCCTGGGCGGCGCGCGGTTCGCGACGATCGAGGTCGAAATCTATCGCCAAACCCTTGAGTTGTTCAACCTGCCCGTGGCGGCGGCGCTGGCGTTGTTGCAGATCGTGGTGTCGCTCGCGCTTACGGCACTGTATACACGGCTGCAAGAACGCACCACTATTCCACTCGATCTACGCCCTCAGCGTAGCGTCGAGCAGCCTTTCACAAACTGGCGACAGCGGGCGTTTGCCTTCCTCGTGATCGGCCTCATGCTGGTGCTACTGGTCGCGCCCCTGCTGGCATTGGTTGTGCGCTCGGTCGCGCTGGGCGGGGAGTGGTCCTTGCAGTTCTACCGTCTGCTCAGCGAAAACCGCCGAAACTCGTACTTCTTCGTGCCGCCTTCTACCGCCATTCGTAACTCGGTGATGTTTGCCGCGATCTCGACCGTGTTCGCCCTCGCCATCGGCGTTCCAGCAACGTATTTGCTGATCGTGCCGCGCCGACGACTGCGCTTGCTGCTCGACCCGCTCTTTATGTTGCCGCTCGGCACGTCGGCGGTCACGCTTGGCTTCGGCTACCTGATTGCGTTGGACAAGCCCCCGTTGAACCTGCGTGCATCACCGCTGCTGGTGCCAATCGCCCATACGTTGATCGCCTTTCCCTTCGTGGTTCGTGCGCTGCTGCCCGTCCTCAAAGGCATTAACCCACGACTACGCGAAGCCGCCGCGATGCTGGGCGCGTCGCCCGCTCGCGTGCGTTGGGAGGTCGATGCTCCTATCGTCGCCCGTGCGGTTATGATCGGAGCAGTGTTCGCCTTCACGATCTCGCTGGGCGAGTTCGGCGCGACATTGCTGATCAACCGTCCTGAGTACCCGACCATGCCAGTGGTGATCTACCGCTTCCTGGGACAACCTGGCATCGCCAACTACGGGCAAGCCCTCGCCATGAGCACACTTCTGATGCTTGTCACGGCGGTAGGATTCATCGCCATCGAGCGGTTGCGCGTCGGCGACCTGGGCGAGTTCTAGCGAAAGTAACGCTGGTATACCCGGCCAACTTCCATTCCACTGACGACGAACCGCGTTGAAAACAAACCAGTGCAGCCACCTTGGGAAACAGACCTCGGTAGAGAACGTGCGGTACCATTAAACAATCAGAGGTAAGCATACACTTACCTCTGAAAACACACGCATATGTACCGACTATAATCTTAGCCTTTTACAGCTCCCGCCGTCAGGCCAGCCATAATACGACGCTGGAAGATCAAAACGAGAATAATCAACGGCACAGTCACGACAACCGACGCTGCCATGATGCTGCCCCACGGTAACTCGAATTGAGACGTTCCTCGAAACTGCGAAATAACGATGGGCACAGTCTTCGCCCTGATGTCAATCGTGAAGGTCAATGCATAGAGGAATTCATTCCAGGCTGAAATGAACGCCAACAGGCCTGTCGTAACCAAGCCAGGAGCCGCTAGCGGCAACAAAACCATGTAAAAGGTTTGGAACGGCGTAGCGCCATCCACCAATGCCGCTTCTTCCAACTCACCTGGTAACCCTTTAAAAAAGTTCGTCAACACCCATACGGTGAAGGGTAAGGTGAACGTGACATACGTCAAGATGAGAGCGTACGGTGTGTTATAGAGTCCAAATGTACGAACCATCTGGTAGAGCGAGCCAAGGATGGCGATCTGCGGAAACATTGTCATGGCTAACACGGTATACATGATGACGTTGCGACCACGGAATCGCAGACGCCCAAGGGCATACGAACCGACTGCTCCAATGATTAATGATAGAAGGACGGTTGACCCTGCGACGAAAGTCGAGTTGAACAAAGCTCGTACAAAATCCGGGTTCGCGAACACAGCACGATAGTTATCCAGTGTCGGTTCTTCTGGCCAGTAGGCGACTGGGGTAACGAATAGCCTCGAAGCCGGTTTGATAGAAGACACGATAGCCCAATAGAATGGAAATATCGTGTATATAAGAATAAAGGCGAGCAGGATCCAGAAAAGCACCCGATTGATGATCTTCCCCGGTGATGCCCGCTCTTTTCTTACCGGGCGTGATGTCGAAGTCATAGCCGCCATTTCACGCCTCCTCTACCCGTACTAACCGGATATAAATGAGAACGAAAACTGCAAGGATAAGAAAGATAACGACGCTGATCGCCGAGCCCTCGCCAATGCGTTGCAAATCGATCATCTTCTGGCGTGCGTAGACAGCCATACTGATTGTTTCGACCGCATATTGTTTCATGACGAAGATAACGTCAAACACCCGTAAAGCATCCAGGGTACGGAAGATCAGCGCGACCAACAAGGCCGGCTTAAGCAACGGTAATGTGATCCGCCAGTACTGCTGCCACTTGTTTGCTCCATCGACAGTCGCAGCCTCATACACATCAGCCGAGATGACTTGTAGACCTGCCAGGAGGAGCAAGGCCATAAATGGCGTTGTCTTCCATACGTCAACGGCGACAATCGATGCCAGCGACGTCGTTGGATTCGCGACCCACGCGATCTTCGTTGGCAAAATTCCGAGCCGGACAACTAGTAAGTCGTTCAATACGCCGAACACATCGTGATACATCCATGACCACATTTGCGCCGATACGACGGTGGGAATCGCCCACGGAATGAGCATAGCTGTACGGACAATACCACGTCCCTTAAAGTTGGAATGGATGACCAACGCGATAATCATGCCGAGCAGTGTTTCGAAGAATACCGAAAAGAAGGCAAATACGATTGTATGCTGAACCGACTGAATAAAGATACGATCACTTAACAGACGCACATAGTTATCAATGCCGACAAATGTAGGAACCCGTGTACTTCCAAGACGTGCGTTTGTGAAGCTATTCATCAACGTACGTACTAACGGGTACAGAGCGATAAGTGTGATAGCAAGGACAGTTGGACTCATGAGAATCCAACCGAGACGCTCACGCTGTTTCGCGTTCGCACCTTCTGGTGGACTCAGAAACGTGCGCCTCGATTTTTTTGCCGTCAGTGGCGAAGGTTTAATAGCCTGCTCGCTCATTTAACGCCTCCAAATGCTGTGGGATGGTGCCGATGGCACCATCCCACACGTTAGCTGAGGTTACCGTAAAATATCCTCGATGTCAGCTTGGAGGTTTTCAATGGCGGTCTTACCATCCAATTGGCCGGTAAGAACCTGATTGACCGCCGTGAAGTAGGCAGTGGACACGTCGTTATACAACTCTCCCGTGACAGTCGAAGGCCGAGGCACAGCGCCACCCTGGAAAACAGGCAGCAGACGTGGGTAGAAGGGGTTCTTTTCAACAACCTGTGGGTCGTTATAGATCTCAGCAACCGTCGGTAGTAACGATCGTTGGACCGCGTTCTGCTGCTGTCCATATGGGCTAGCAAGGAATTTCACCCACTCAGTCGAGGCTTCCGGATACTTCGAATACTTCGATACCATCAGCTGCCAACCGCCCAACGTATCGGCATTCTGGGCATCGGCACCATCGCCCTTCGGCAACAGCGTCACGTCGAACTTATCCTTGATTGGGGAAGCATCATCCTGGCCGAGGGAATAGGCATACGGCCAGTTGCGCATGAAGGCAGCATTACCAGCCTGCCACACACCACGGGAATCTTCTTCCTTGTAGGTTGTGATTCCTGGCGGTGAGATGTTACCAACCCAGCTTCTCGCACGGTCAAATGCGGCGGCAGCCTGTTCATTATTGATAGTGATCGTGCCATCAGGCTCGACGATCGTTCCGCCACTATTGGAGACCTGCCACTCAAGGGCATTACACGTAAGCCCCTCATAGGCAGCACCTTGCCACACATAGCCCCAGAAATCGTTATTGGCACCACGTTCGCCATCCTGGATGGTTTTCGCAGCACTTTCGAGCTCACTCCAGGTCGCGGGCGGATTGGCAATATTGTATTTTTCCAGGAGGTCTGTGCGATAATACAACAATCCGGCATCTGTATAATACGGTACGCCAATGAGCATGCCATCAACGGTATTGTTCTTCATGATCCGATCGAAGTACGTCACGCCGGTTTCCTGCACGGCGGGTCCAAGGTCGACAGCATGCTGAGCCAGAATACCTGGCCAGATCACGTCGATCTCGTACACATCAATATCGGACGTCTGGGCACCAAGTTGCTGCAGGTACTGAGCGAGGCGTTCGGTCGCGGACTCAGGTCCACGCAATACGTTGACTGAAATGCCTGTGAGTTCCTTGAACTCCGCAGCCATCTGCTTCGCGTAGTCCTCAGCCAGTTGGTTTGCCCCGGTTATGTAGGTAATGGTTTGCCCATCGTAGTCGCGTGACAAATTCGTGGGCTTTTCAATCGTAGAGCTACCGCCAGCAGTCGTAGCAGTTTCCGTCATGCCTTCGGCCGTAGCGGTTTCCATCATGCCACTATCCATCGTGGCTTCCGGTGCCATCGTCTCTGCGGGTCCTTCGGTCATAACTGTTGTGGGTGCTTCAGCGGCGGTAGTAGGTTCAACCGCAGGAGCTTCAGCGGCGGTGGTAGGTTCAACCGCAGGAGCGACAGCAGTGGGCTGAACTTCAGTGGTTGTTCCTGTCGTGCCACCACCACAGGCTGCGATTATGGGCAGCAGCAGAGCGATGAGCAGGATCCAAGGGATTCGACGGTTCATGTTTAACATACATTCCTCACAATGAATGATTGATGTGCTGCACACACAGCAGCCGATCAACGTCGAACAAAGTTGCGTGACTTGTGAAGTGGCGGGCACCTCCTTCTGACATCGTTTTAGAAAGCGCTGGATAGTTTGATCAGTGCTAGCAAGTCCCGCGCCATGCCCCTAATTCATGAGAATTTCAGGGCATAACAAATGACCCTCATACGAGGGTCATGTGCTGGATCGCTTACGTGGTGGAGTTCCGCGCAAGCAGCGTGATAGGGGTTACTTTTTCTTGTTTGTTCTGCGCGGCATAGAGAACTTGAAAGGTTGATCTGCAAATTCGTCTTCGGGCAGATGTCCTCCCGCCACGAGCAACAAGCGGGCATTTTCTTCGGTCCACAGGGCGATGTAGCCGGGAACCAGCAGGAACAAAGGCGGCAGAATGAGCAGGACGATGCTAGAGAGCAATAACAGGATCATCGATACGATGATACCCGGCAGGTTGGCAAGTATGATGATCGCGGTGTTCCGAAGCGTCGTTCGCAACCGTTTATCTTCTTGCCGCAGCGCGAGCGTCATGGCAAACAGCGTGATTGTAAACCAGATCAGTTCCAGAACGAAGAAGAATATACTGAACAGTGGCAGAAACGAACTGACCGCTTGTGCATAGAATTGCCGATTGACGTCAATCAGCAACAGCACGCCCAGCAGCAACCACACCAGTAACGAACTCCATTTCCAGTCCACACGAAAGTGATCGCGGAACGTACGCCAACTGGCAGCGCGTTCTTCGGTCATTGGTTGGGTGACGCGATGAAGCGCGGCGGTCGCCGGACCAAGCGTGACGATGAGCGCCGCGCCGATATACCAGAAGATGCCGACCATGCCCAACGTACCAAGGTTTTCGTAGCCGTGGCGCAGGGTACGACCGAACGTGCGAAAGGCAATATTGACAGATGGGACGCGTGTTGCTGGTTTTTCCATACTCCTACATGGTACAATAACATTGACAAACATGCCATTGTTGCCTCGGCCCACAGTGCCGAGGATTTTTGTGTTGTGAGGCACCTTGAAACGAAATGATATCCGCAACATCGCGATTATCGCCCACGTCGATCACGGAAAAACGACGTTGGTGGACGCTATGTTGAAACAAAGCCATATTTTCCGTGACAATCAGCAAACCGTTGAACGCATGATGGATTCGAACGATCTTGAACGCGAGCGCGGCATTACGATCCTGGCAAAAAACACCGCGGTTGACTATAAAGGCACCCGCATCAACATCGTCGACACGCCGGGACACGCCGACTTCGGCGGCGAAGTCGAACGTGTGATGAACATGGTCGATGGTGTGCTGCTGTTGGTCGATGCCGTCGATGGACCGATGCCGCAAACCAAGTTCGTGTTGCGTCAGGCACTGGCACGCGGACACCGAGCGATCGTCGTCGTCAACAAGATTGACCGCCCATCCGCACGCCCGATGTTTGTGGTCAACTCGACATTCGATCTGTTTATCGACCTTGGCGCGACCGAGGAGCAATCCGAGTTCATGGTGGTCTACACCTCGGCTGTCCAGGGGCGCGCCGGTCTGCACCCCCACGAGATTACCGATTCGCTCGAACCACTGTTCGAGGAGATCATCAATTCGATCCCTGCACCTGACGTGGAAGTCGAAGCACCCGCACAACTGCTGGTGACGACGCTCGGACACGACGACTACAAGGGCAAAATCGTGATCGGGCGCGTGCATGCCGGAACCTTGCAAAAGGGACAGAATGTCGTCCGCATTGCCGCCGACGGCACGCAGTCACCGGCGAAGATCAACCAGTTGTTCATCTATCAAGGGCTGGAGCGCCGAGAAACCGAGCACGTCCAGGCTGGCGATATCGTCGCCCTGACCGGACTCATGGACGCGAGTATCGGCGAAACTATCGCAGATGCCGAAACGCCGCTCCAGTTGCCGCCGATCAAGGTCGAAGAACCGACCGTGCGGATGACGTTCGGCATCAACACGAGCCCGTTCGCGGGACGCGAAGGCACACTGGTGACATCGCGCCGTATTCGTGAGCGGTTGTACCGTGAAACCGAGCGCGATGTGGCTCTGGAGGTCGAAGATACCGATTCCGCCGACCAGTTCCTGGTATCGGGTCGTGGCGAGTTGCACCTGGCGATCTTGATCGAGAACATGCGCCGCGAAGGCTATGAGTTCCAGGTATCAAAGCCAGAGGTCATCTTCCAGCACACCGACGAAGGTATACTGGAACCCTACGAAATGGTCGAAGTCGAAGTCAGTTCGGCGTTCCAGGGTCCGGTCGTGGAAATGCTCGGACAACGCAAAGGCCTCATGCGCGACATGCGGCTGCATGACGACGGCTCGGTTCACTTCGTCTACGATGTGCCGACCCGTGGCTTGCTCGGCTTTCGCCAGCACTTCCTGACGGCGACACGCGGCGAAGGCATCATGAACTCGATCTTCAACGGCTACCGGCCTTTCTCCGGCGAGTTCCAGACGCGCGCGCTTGGATCGCTGATCGCCTGGGAGATGGGAACTGCTACCACCTATGCGCTGTTTAGCGCTCAGGAGCGCGGCACCCTCTTTATTCCCAGCGGCACGGAAGTGTACGAGGGCATGATCGTCGGTCAGCACATCCGCGAGGATGATCTTGAGGTTAACGTCGCACGCAAGAAGCAACTCACGAACATTCGCTCATCGAGTTCGGAAGAAGCCATGCGTATCGACACACCCCGCGTGATGAGCCTGGACGATTGTCTGGAATACATCGCCGAAGACGAACTGGTGGAAATCACGCCCAAGAACTTCCGCCTACGCAAGAAGACGCTCAATACCGACGAGCGCCGCCGTCACCGCAAGTACAGCAAGTAAGCGCGACGGGCGGCACGAAGGGCGTGGGTTTCTGACCCACGCCCTCGGTCGTTTAATGAGCACGAGCGTACCAGGCCGTCGCAGCGGTATACATCAGCAAGCCCAACAATGCCAGCACGATCAACGGTTGGAGCCGTTCCCAGGATTCGGCACGTCCGCGCCACCAGTGGTCGAGCGCCGCCAACGCTCCGAAGGCCGCTACTGCCGCGACGGCAAGGCCAGGATAGCCCGCGCCTGTGGGCAACGCCAGCACGAGGAGCAACGCGATATGCGCGACACGCCGCACCAGATCGCCAATGGTGTACGATGCTCCGACACGCCATGACCCCAGTGTCAGCAGCGGCGGCAACGCCACCCCCCATACCACGATGCCCGCCCACCACAACACCATCGTGCCACCCCGTAATTCGGCGAGAACGAGTGTACTGTTCGCTTGCGCGACGGCAGCGACCGCCAGTACCAACAGCAGATAGCTGTTGAGCAGCGTCCCGACTTCCGCCGCCGCCGCGCCGCGCATCATGGCATCAGCGCTCCCCAGGCGTCGTCGCAGCCTATACCAGTGTGGCACTTCCACCAACGCCAGCGCCACGACGACATCCAGGCCATAGCGCCATCCCGATCCAGGCACCGGCAGAAACGCCAGCATCAGCGTCATACACGCGACATGCGTGACGCTAGCGTGGTCGAGCCGCGCATCATCGCGACCCGCCCAGCGACCACGAGCATCCTTTGTCCGTGACGCATCTGTGACGGGCGGGCGTTTCCAGAGGAACGACGAACCGAACGTCAGGAGCAGGCAGGTCAGCAGACCAGGAAAGAGCAGCACTGGACGCCAACTCATCCCGACGATAGCTAGCAGTTCGTTCATGGGCGGCTCACCGCAACCACCAGACTCGTGCGCGAACGTCCACGTGTGTCCCTTCGTCAAGCGGACCGAGCGGTCGTGCCGAATCAAGACCACGTAGGCGGCTCAACAACCACACCGCAGCCCACAGTACCACGAACAGGCATGCAAGCACGATACTCGGAGCCAGCGTCACACGGCGATGACCAGCATCCATGGCGCTGACGCCGATGAAAGACCACACATCGAGCAGACCGGGCGCGGTCAGTCCCGCGCCGAGTTGTTGCGCTACCGGTAGCGCCACGGTCATCGTCAGCCAGGGCATACCGACGACCAGGGCAACCAGAGTGACGAAATAGGTCACACTCGACCGTCGCGGTGACTCAGCCGCACCAAGCAGCGCAGCGACACACGCGGCAACCGTCGTGAGGACGACTGCCGCCACGCCCAGGAAACTTCCCGCCGCGCCGACCGCTCCAGCGGTCCACCATCCGGCAACGCCAAAGGTGATTGCCACAGACGCGAGCGGCGCGAGGCGGCGCGAAGGTCCGAGGACGACCAACAGCGCGTACATCGTCAGCGTCCACAACGCGGCGACGATACCGAGCGTGGTATTCTGCGCGATGGCGACGAGCGTCATCACCAGTAGCGCCGCCAACATCCGGTCGCGTGTCACCATGGGAGCGGTGCGTAGCACGCTCCACGCACCCATTATCAGCAGCACTGTACCAAGCGTCGTAACAACGATGACCGTCGCGACGGGCCAGGGTTCGAGCACGAGCGAACGCAGCAAGACAACAAACCAGAAAGGACGCAGCACAATCTCGGCTTCTCCGGCCCCGCTCCCCCCCGACCACGGCACACCACCACTTCCGACAAGCGCCATCAGGATCGTCACATGGAGGATTATGGAGGACGACAGGAATGAGGGTGCGAACGTAATGAGGATGAAGCACGCGAGGGCGGCGAACCAGCGCAGGCTCAAACCGTCATAGACGAGCAGCGACGCCAGCACAACCGCGAATAGCTGTAGCACAGGGTTGGTAGCGAGGATCGCACCCATCAACCCCCCGACCGCAAGGGCGAGCCGAAATCCATAGCGTAATGGTTGAGGACGCACGGCGGCGAGCGGCAGGATAAAGCATCCCACCAGGGCCAGCGGGTCGAGCCGCCAACGTCCCAGCGTTGGCACATCCATCGCCTCGACCGTCTGTGGCAGCATCCACAGAAGTGACAACCCCACCACAAGTGGCAGCAGCGCCATCACTACCTGAAGTACCTGGTGTGCTATCGTGCTCGCTCTACGCAGAAGATTGGCTCCCACTGGTTCGAAGGACTACCGGGCAGGGATGTACAGACGTTGACCAATGCGTAGCGAGTCGCCTTCTTCACGTGTCAACCCATTAAATTTTAACAGCGCATCCACTGTGATACTGAAGCTTTCGGCGATGCCTCGTAGCGTATCACCACTCTTGACGATATACGATTGCACAGTGCGTTGTGGCGTGCGTGTCGGGACGACCGGAGCAGCGGAGGGTGCACGCGGGATATACAGGCGCTGACCGATACGTAATGAGTCGCCTTCTGCGCGTGTCAAGCCGTTGTAGCGCAACAGTGCGTCAACCGAAATGCCGAAGCGTTCCGCAATGCCCCGCAGCGTGTCGCCGCTGGCAACGGTGTACGCAATCGCGTTATCATCGCCCCGCGTCACGACGGCGGTAGGCGGCACGGTTGTAGGCTTACGTGTCGGTTCCAGCGCAGGCTCAAGCGTCGGCTCCAGCGTCGGCTCCAGCGTCGGTTCCAGCGTCGGCTCCAGCGTCGGTTCCAGCGTCGGCTCCAAGCGTCGGCTCTACTGTTAACTCCACAGGTGGTTCTATAGTTGTGGTTAGCGGCACGACCGTTGGCAGGATCGTCGCGTCGGAGGGTGGCAGCATCGGTGGCGCTTCGGCAACGACGTCGCCGAAACCTTCGGGAGCGTCGGGCGCACCAGTCACGTTCGCCGTAACAGACTCGCGCCGTAATGTGAACGCATCAGTGTCGATCATGGGACCGGAGCGTGGGACGAAGATCGCGAACGATCCGAGGTCAAGCTGTTCGGCATCAACTGTCCCAACAATCAGGGCGCATATGAGCGCCGCGCCGAAGCCGACCCCCCCCACAATTTGTACCGGGCGCTGCCCGTAATGTGCCAACAGGCGTGTGGCGATCGCACCCAGGATCGGGAGAAAAAGAACACCCGCGCATAAAATAATGAATAGTTGCCCTGTCATGCAGCCTCCGGCAACCCATTGTAGCATGACGAACCGTGGTCCATTGACCACAAGACATGGGCAACATATAGGCGCTATCGACGAAACAGTGATAGGTGGGAATACGTGCTTGCCACATAGTGAGCCTATATGTGCCGCCGCGGAACTCTTCCCGCTGATTGAGCGTCTAAGTAGCAGTAGGTATTGGGATCCTGAATCCCAGCCATGAACGTAGTACAATGCCATGCGAAGGCTCAACACCTTCGGAACGAGATACTCAATGCAGTCAAATAATGCCCTGTTACAAACTCGACTTCGCCCACTTGCGTGGCGGCTCCGTTTACGCGACACACTAGGCTTGCTCCAACGCAGCGCCTATGTGCCCGGTGCTGGCTTCATCGCACTGCAGGGCATCGGTCGGTTAGTGCCAATCTCCAACCTGCTATGGTGGTCGTTCGTGCCGCTCGTACTGTGGTTGTTTGGGTTGGCAATTTACTTGATAGTCCATCGCGTCGACGCTACGGCGGCAGCGCGCCGGGTCGATCATATGCTCGATCTACGCGAACGTCTTTCGACCGCGCTCGAACTTGGTGCGCGTCCACTGGAGGATGAGGTTGAGGAATTACAGCATACCGATGCTGTCGCTACATCCGAACGTATCCGCCCACAACAGCTAGGCTGGGCATTCAATCGCAGGACGGTGCTGCACTTCGGCATACCATTGCTGGTTGGCCTCGCACTCGTGTTCATGCCAAATCCACAGAACCGGGTGATTGCCGATCAAGCCGCCGTCGTCGCAGCGATCGAAAACACGATCAAAACGATCGAGGCGCAACGCGAGGCGATCGGAGCCAATCAAGAACTGTCGGCAGCCGAGCGCGAACGTCTGCAGCGCGAACTCGCCCAACTCGAACGCGACCTACAGGCCGCACAGAACTCCCGTGAAGAAGCACTGGCTCAGCTTTCAAGCGCCGAGGCACGATTGCGCCAGGGGCTCGATCCCCAGGCTGATGCTCGTCGCGCTGGCCTCGATCAACTTGCACGTCGTTTGCAGGCGCAGCGCACGAACGGCACGACCACAAGCGACGCCAACGCCGCCAACGAACTGCAACAACAACAGCAGAACCTCGATAGTATGAGCCCTGAACAACGCAACCAACTGGCACAAGCCCTGCGCGAACAAGCTGCTCAAAATGCGAACGTCGATCCAGCGCTGGCGCGGGAGCTTCAAAACGCTGCCAACGCTCTTGAAAGCGGCGACGCTGCTGCTGCCGAGCAAAGCCTGGATCGTGCGGCGCAGCAGGCCGAAGCTTCCAGTCAACAGATTGCCTCGAATGCTGCCAGCGAACAAAGCATCTCACAGTTGCAGGAAGGCCGCCAGAGCGTTGCTCAGGCCGGACAACAATCGCAGGGGCAACAAGTAGCACAGGGTCAACAGGGTCAGCAAGGACAACAGGGTCAGCAAGGTCAGCAAGGACAACAGGGCACAGACAAGGGCCAGCAAGGACAACAGGGCCAGCAAGGACAACAGGGTCAGCAAGGACAACAGGGACAGCAAGGACAACAGGGTCAGCAAGGACAACAGGGACAACAAGGCCAAGGCCAAGGTCAGGGTCAGGGTCAGGGACAAGGCCAGGGGCAGGGTCAAGGCCAGGGTCAGGGACAAGGCCAGGGCGGCTCGAACGCCAACAACCTTGGCAATGGCACATCGAATGGTACTGGCAATACGGGGCAGAATGGACAAGGACAATCGCAGGGCAACGGCTCACGCAGCGAAACAGTGTATCAGCCCTTCCAGCCATCCGGCGAGAATGGACAAAGCGAGAACGTCCAGGGGCAGCAGGGTAGCGGCGGGCAAACGCAGGTCAAGCCAGGGCAATACGGTCCTGGTGCCAACAACCCTTCGCTGGTACCATACGAGCAGGTCTACGGCGAATATCACGATGCAGCGGGCGATGCACTCGACCGTTCGGCGATTCCGCCGCATCTGAAGGGCTATGTCCGCGATTACTTCGGCGAGTTAGCGCCGGGTCAATAACAACTATTCGTGGTGCGTGGTGCGGCTAGGCTCACCCGTTCCCGTGGCAGTTCCCACGTTTATGGAGAAGTGATGACAACCGCACCAATGAATCAAGCGAATGTTTCGAATCTTTCGCCCGAACAGTTCCGCGAAGCATCCACCGCCGTTGAAAATGAGGTCGGTAAAGTCATCGTCGGTCAGCGGCTGCTCATTCGACAGACGCTGATCACGCTGCTGGCTGGTGGTAACGCTCTGCTCGAAGGTGTTCCGGGGCTGGCAAAGACGACCCTGGTCCGCACGCTTGCCGACGTGATCGACTGTCGCTTTTCGCGTATTCAGTTCACGCCCGACCTGATGCCCGCCGACATCGTCGGAACGACGATCATCGCCGAGGACGAAACTGGCCGCAAGGCGTTCCGCTTCGAGCCAGGACCGATCTTCTCGAACCTGGTGCTCGCCGACGAAATCAATCGCGCCACACCGAAGACACAGTCGGCGTTGCTGGAAGCCATGCAAGAGCGCACCGTAACGGTAGCAAAGACGATCCATAAACTCGACCGTCCATTCTTCGTGCTGGCCACGCAGAACCCGCTCGAAATGGAAGGCACCTATCCACTGCCCGAAGCGCAGCTTGACCGCTTCTTCTTTAAGATCGACGTGCCGTTTCCGAGCGTCGACGAACTGGTAGAGATCGCCAACCGCACGACCGGCGTGAACACACCCACGCCACGTCGCATTATCAACGGCGCGATGCTCGTGCAGATGCAAGCACTGGCGCGTGAAGTGCCGATCGCCTCGCATGTGCTGCACTTCGCGGCACGGCTGGTCGCGGCCACACATCCGAACACTCGTGAGGCTGCCCCCGTCGCCAAACAGTATCGTGCGCTATGGTGCATCGCCGCGCGGCATGCAAACGTTGATCCTGGCTGGCAAGATCATCGCGCTGCTGGACGGGCGCTACAACGTCGCCTTCGCCGACCTACGCGCCGCCGCCTTGCCCGCACTGCGTCATCGCATCATCCTGAACTTCGAGGCACAGGCCGAGGGTATGACCGCCGACGACGTTATGCGTGGCATCCTGGAGCACGTCCGCGAAGATGCACGGTAGCCATCATGAGCAACCAAAGCGCTCCGGCGCAAGCCGAAGCACTCTTCGATGCGGCATTTCTGCGCAACTCGACCGGCTCGCGCTGATCGCGCGCCGCCCAATCGCTGGCGACATGCAGGGCGAGCGACGTTCGCCACGGCGCGGCGCGTCGGTCGAGTTCGCCGACTTTCACCCCTATGTGTCAGGCGACGACTTTCGGCAGATCGACTGGAATCTGTATGCACGCGCCGAAAAGTTCTTTCTCAAGCTGTTTGTCGCCGAAGAAGAACTAACCCTCCATCTGCTGCTCGACACGAGCCGCTCGATGGATTGGGGATCGCCCAACAAGCTGCGCTACGCCAAGCGGTCGCGGGAGCATTCGGCTATATCGCGCTCAGTAATCTGGATCGTGTCACACTCCATGCGTTCGGACAGGAGCGCGAAGTGCGTATGCCCGCCCAGCGTTCGCGACGCGGTGCGACTGCCCCTATTTCGTTTCCTGACAGACCTCGCGCCGGGAACGTCAGCCGACTTCGCGGCGATCTGCCAGCGCTATGCCCGTACCGCACGCACACCTGGACCGCTCCTGCTCTGCTCCGACCTGATGGACGCACACTGGCAGGATGGCCTCCAGGCGCTGGTCGGTCGCCGCTTCGAGATCACGGTGGTACATACCCTCGCCCCGCAGGAAGTTTCGCCCGAACTGGACGGTGATGTACGGTTGACTCGACGCCGAAGGCGGCGCTCCGATCGATCTGACCGCCGATCTCGATCTGCTACGCCGCTACGAAGAAAGCGTGCGCGGTTGGCGCGAGGAAATCGCTACCTATTGTGCCGGACACGATATCGCCTATGTGCCGCTGGAAACCGAGCTTTCCGGTCGAAGAACTGCTGCTTTCTTTGCTGCGACAACGTGGCATCGTGCGGTAAACTACCCTATGTGCTGACCCCGCATCGCACGTTATATTTGTTCATATTCGAGGATTCCGTCATGTGCAAAGGTCGGGGAGCGCCGCTCATTCCACTTTTTCTGATCGTCTTTATCAACCTCGTCGGCTTCGGCATCATTATTCCAGTTCTACCGCTGTACGCTGAATCGTTTAACGCTTCCGCGACGACCATCGGCTTGCTGCTGGCGTCCTATTCGTTAGCCCAGATGGTTGCTACACCCTACCTCGGCGCATTGTCCGATCGCTACGGACGCCGCCCGATCCTGATCCTGAGTCAACTCGGCACGTTCATCTCGTTCATGATGCTTGGCTTCGCCAACTCGCTGCCGATGGTGTTCGCCGCGCGCATTCTGGATGGCGCGTCGGGTGGTAACATTTCGACCGCTCAGGCGTATATCAGCGACGTAGTGGAAGAAAAAAACCGTGCCAAAGCGTTTGGCGTGATCGGTGCAGCGTTCGGCATAGGCTTCATCGCTGGACCCGCCATCAGCGCCCTATTGGGAGCAAACGGCAACTTCACTGTTCCGATCTTCCTGGCTGCTGCGATTTCGCTCCTGTCCCTCGTGCTGACAGTCATCCTGTTACCCGAATCGCTCCCCGCTGAGCAGCGTGGTGCCATGCGAACGCCGCGCATCCTCGACATCTCAGGACTGCGCGAAATCCTGGGTATGGGACAACTCACTCCGCTGTTCGCGATTTTCTTCGCCTTCAATCTCGCGCAGGCCGGATTCCAGGGTATGTTCGCTTTGTTTGCCCTCAGCCGCTTCGGTTTCGGGTTACGCGAAACCGGTTATTTCCTGGCTTATAGCGGATTACTGGCAGCATTGTTTCAGGGCGGGGCGACCGGACCTATCGTGAAACGCTGGGGTGAGCGCAACGTTATTCGTACTGGCTTGCTGCTGGCGGCACTAGGTCTGGTGCTATCGTCGATGGTACAGAGCTGGCCTTTGTTGTTGCTGGCGCTTACACCGCTTTCGATTGGTCTCAGCCTTGCGACACCTGCACTCAACAGCATGTTAACGCGTGAGAGTCCGGCGGGAGCATATGGACGCGTCCTGGGATTGTCGCAGTCCGTCGCGGCACTGGCGCGTGTGCTCGGTCCGCTGCTGGCGGGATTGGCGTTCGCCTACATCGGCGAGCCAAGCCCCTTCATCCTCGCTAGCCTCCTACTCCTGGGAGCGTTCGCTGCGGCCAGCATGCTGCACCGCCAACCCATCATGACGATGGAGCCAGCGGCGCGTCCGTAAAATACACATCGAATGCTGCGCATAGCCCCGTAACACCACGGGGCTGTGTTGCGGCTTTGGTCAAGCACCTTCATCGTGATGCGTGCGCTTCGGGCAGTTGGGGCGCGATCGCCGTGCAGCGTCCATGCAGGTTTGTACGCCCGCGGTATCATCCAAAATCCGCGCCACGCCCTACAATAATGCTTCCACACGTGCGGCTCGCTCGTTGACCGCCTGTGCGTCGTCGTCGACAAGTGTGATATGTCCGAGTTTGCGTCCAGCGCGCGGTGCTTTATCGTACAAATGCAGATGCGTGTCAGGCACCGCCAATACCTGCGCCTGATCCGGCACGTCGCCGATGATGTTGAGCATGACGCTGGTGCCACGCAGCGCCGTCGAGCCGAGCGGTAGCCCCACGACCGCCCGCATGTGGTTAGCGAACTGACTGGTCGCCGCACCCTCGATGGTCCAGTGACCGGAGTTGTGGACGCGGGGCGCACATTCGTTGACAAGCAGTTGGTCATCCGTTTCAAATAGCTCGATTGCCAGCACGCCGACGTAGCCCAGAGCATCCAGCGCACGGGCGGCATATGCTTCGGCGCTCGCCTGTAGCGCCGCGCTGGTGTTAGGAGCGGGCGCGGTCGAGCGCCGCAGGATGCCTTCACGGTGTTGGTTCTCGACCAGTGGATAAAAGGCTGTTTCGCCCGTGCGGCTCCGCACCGCCAGGATCGACAATTCCCGCTTGAACGGCACGAAGCCTTCCAGGATCAGCGGCGTACCGCCGAGCGTTTGCCATGCACGCGCTACGTCGTCGGCACTCCGTAGCACCATCTGCCCTTTGCCGTCGTAGCCCATGCGACGTGTTTTGAGAACGGCGGGCAATCCAAGCGCTGTGATGGCAGCATCGAGATCCGCACGGTCGTCCACGGCGGCGAATGGCGGCGTTGGAATATCGAGGTCGCGAAAGAACTGTTTTTCCACGAGTCGATCCTGTGCGGTTTCGAGTGCCAGCGGCGGCGGAAAAACGTCGATATGCGTTTGTAGAAACTGCGCGGCTGCGACAGGGACGTTTTCGAATTCGTAGGTGACGACGTCCACGCCGTCAACGAACCTGCGAAGCGCCTCCTGATCCTCATAGGTGCCATGGACGATCGCTCCGACAGCAGCGGCGGGAGCATCCGAGGCTGGCTCGAAGAACCGGAAACGTAGCCCCAGTGGAATTCCTGCCAGCCCCAGCATGCGCCCAAGTTGTCCGCCACCCAACACCCCGACGATCATAGGTGTTCCTCGGGATCGGGATGATCGAGTACGGCCTGGGTTTGCGCGGCACGGTAGTGCTCGATGGCTGTATGGTATTCAGGGTATTTATTCGACAGGATCGAACACGCCAGCAGCGCGGCGTTGATCGCTCCGGCACGCCCGATCGCCAGAGTCGCGACAGGAATACCTGCGGGCATCTGTACAATCGACAGCAGCGAGTCCATGCCTTTGAGCGCCTTGGATTCGACTGGTACGCCCAACACAGGCAACGTCGTCTTTGCCGCTGCCATCCCCGGCAGATGCGCCGCGCCGCCCGCTCCGGCGATGATGACCTCAAGCCCACGCTCGCGGGCGCTTGACGCATACTCGAACAACAGATCGGGCGTGCGGTGTGCCGAGACAACCCGCACCTCGAATGGCACACCCAA
Source organism: uncultured Chloroflexia bacterium (assembly GCA_963790835.1). Taxonomy (GTDB): domain Bacteria; phylum Chloroflexota; class Chloroflexia; order Chloroflexales; family Kallotenuaceae; genus JBBSGA01. The sequence goes on along the minus strand of CAWBPU010000001.1, from coordinate 93,413 downwards.
CGTTTCTAACGTGCGTGCGGCATGGCTCATGGTTTCCCAATCCGACCGCGATCCCATGATGACGCCGACCAACACCTGCATACTCCACATCCTTCCCGTTTGATCCAGGAACTCTTATTCTATGCGGGTATCCTCACTTCTACAAGCCTGCACCACTTCGCACATACTAAACATTGTTGACCAACAATATCATAAATATTGTTGACATTCTTAAGCGGGTGTGATACGTTTCTCCTATACGATGATGTACATTCCGGTAGCCCGATTTGAGCGTACTCTCGGCGCTTGCACGAAAGTATGATGGTCGATACTTTATAGGATACATAGCGTCCCTGGACGTTGTGAGATATACGATCTCAAGGAGCAATAGACATGACCGACTATGCACAGCCGGAAGCCCTGGTTTCGACAGATTGGGTCGCTGACACATCTGAACGATCCCAAGGTTCGCATCGTTGGAATCCAACGAAGATGTGCTGCTGTACGAAACCGGCCATATCCCCGGCGCACAAAAGATCGACTGGGTCGGCGATCTCAACGATCCGCTCGTGCGCGACTATCTGGACAGTCCACACTTCGAGGCACTGCAGAGCCGGCTGGGCATCGCCACCGACACGACCATCGTGCTGTACGGCGACAAGAACAACTGGTGGGCGACCTATGCCTGTGGGTCTTCAAGCTGTTCGGCCACGAAGACGTGCGCATCCTGAACGGTGGCCGCAAGAAGTGGATCGACGAAGGCCGCGAGCTCACCAAGGAAGTACCGACGCTATCCGGCGACGCAGTACCAGGCCAAGGAGCGCAACGACTCGAGATTCGCGCGTTCCGCGACGAAGTACGCGATTCGCTGGGCAAGGTCGCGCTGGTCGATGTGCGCTCGCCCGACGAGTACAGCGGCAAGAAGCTACATATGCCGGAATATCCCGCAGGAAGGCGCACTGCGCGGCGGTCATATTCCAACCGCGCAGAGCATTCCATGGGCGCAGGCAGCCAACGAGGATGGCACCTTCAAGTCACGCGAGCAACTTGAACAACTGTACGGCAGCAAGGGCATCACCGCAGACAAGGATGTGATCGCCTACTGCCGCATCGGTGAGCGCTCGTCGCACACCTGGTTCGTGCTGAAGTATCTGCTGGGCTTCGCCAAACGTCCGCAACTACGACGGCTCCTGGACCGAGTGGGGCAACAGCGTCGGCGTACCGATCGAAAAGTAAGAACAGACTGATTGAGGCGCGAGCAAGCCATACTGCGGCTCGCGCCGCAATCACCAGCAACACAGACTGAGGTCAAGAGAAGAATCATGTTACAGCAGCAAATAGCACAACCCGTCGTCGATCGAAGTGCGCTCCGAGTCAATCAAGGCGCGATCGTCTTGTTCATTGTCGCGGCGTATCTGTTGCAATTGCCGATGCTCGTCGGATTCGTGGCGGCGGTGATGCTCGTCGGCACGATCGTTCCGCAAGCAGCACTTTTTCAGCAGTTCTACCGCAAGGTGTTAGGCCCATCAGGACTGATCAAGCCCGACGTTCACGCTGAGGATGCCACCCAGCATCGTTTCGCGCAGGGCATGGGAGCGGCATTCCTCGTCGCAGCGACGGTAGCATTCGTCGTTGGCGCGCCACTCCTCGCCTGGGTGCTATCTACTATCGTGGCGATCCTGGCAGGCGTCAACCTCGTGTTTGGGTTTTGTGCTGGCTGCTTTGTGTATTTTCATCTTGCACGCTCAGGCGTGATCAAGCGATCGGCGGCGTAATCGTATGTTAGAACGTAGTATGGTTATCCTGGCAGTGGTTCTGGCGGTATACGCGGTGTGGGGTCTGCTACGCTTGTGGACACGCTATCGCATTCAGAACGCACCGATGGCTTCTCAGATCGCAGAGCTTGCCGGTCTCGTACAACTGGGGCGTCCCGCCATCCTGGCGTTCTCGACCCCTGGTTGCGCTGAATGCCGCTCGCTGCAACGACCCGCCCTGGAGAAACTCGCAGCCTCGTTGGGCGACGGCGTGCAGGTCGCTCATCTATCCGTACCGGAGCACCCCACCCTGATCGAGCAATTCGGCATTCTCACCGTACCTGCGACGGTGATTCTCGACGAACGAGGCAAAGCGCGCCACATCAATCTGCGATACGCCAGCGCCGAACGCCTCCAAACACAACTTGGCGAACTCTAGGGCCGGAGATTTCATCAAGCCTGTTCTTAGTTCAGCCGTCGAATACTGAGGCATTGAGAGGTATATGCAAAAGGCAGTTCATTGAACTGCCTTTTGCATATGCCCAAAACAAGCGATCTCAGACATTATCTCAACGATTCAACATTTGATGCGTGCTAGCGGCGTTAGCAGCAAGCCATAGAATCCAGACATGCGAACCACTTCTCAGATGCCGTTTCCATCAGGTACGACAACACCTCTAGCGTTTGGCCTCCCTTCCGGCAGTTGGCGTGCCTGAGCGGGATCGCATCGTTGGAAGGGCTGCGGCTTCTTTGCCTTCATAGACCCCAAGATACCCAATCCTCGTGACAGCTTGTCTTACAGGCAGTACGCTTGTCAACGACACGCTCACATTTCGTATGCTCCTGCGTACTGACCGAACCTACAAACTCCCAGCCACCCATGCTCGTCCTTGGGCTCGCCTCATTTCGGAAAATTACCATATGTTTTCCACGGCTCCAACATTGACACTTCGCCGTAAACTTGCTATGTATGGGGAGTCCGATCGTGCGAGCACAGGGTGGCGCGAATGTTGCAACAAAACGGGCGATCGAGCATCTAAATGAAAGGGTGCGTATCATGCGTCATAGCGTATGATACGTTCCGGCGTATGGACCAGGCGTTGCCCGCTGTGGGCGCGGATGCTCCCCTGGTTCGACGCAACAAGCTTCAAGGCTTTGAAAAAGGAGCCGACCCTTGGTAACGTGTCCCTCGTGCGATTATGAAAATGTAGCCACCTCGCGGTATTGCCGACAATGTGGCACACGACTTCCCGATACGACCCCGGCGGCACCGCCAAGCATGCCCGCCGCACCTGACGCTATGCCTTCGCACGCTGCTCCATCGGCAGGTCCGAACGACGGTGCGCCACCATCCAAAGAAAACGACATCCGGTTGAATCAAAGCGAACAGCCAGCAGATGATAGTGTGCTACAAGCCAAACTCATCGCCGACTCAGACGGGGAAATCATGGCAGAACCTGGATTACCTGAAGAGACAACCACCCCAACTCAGCCGCTGGTGTTGCCAGAAACAACGACACCGCCAGCGCGTCTTGAACCGGGATCTCATGTGGGTGGCTACGAAATCGTTGATGTGCGTGATGAGGAGGATGGCAAGCATACCTATCACGCCATCGCACCTGCGGATGTGTGTTCCGTCTGTGGCGCTCGTGCTGCCGACGAACAAGCTCATTTCTGCGAGGAATGTGGCGCGGAGTTAGTGCCGCGGAATGTGCTGATCGCCGAATTGCCGTTGGATGACACGGAACCCGCGACCGGTCCCGCTCGGTTGATCGGCCTGGCGGATGAACCACAACGGGCGCTCCTGCCACCGGCAACCGCGTTTACAGCGGGCGACCGTCGCTTTCTGGTGATGGAAGGCGATGTTCCAGGCTACCAGTCCTTAGCTGAATTGCTGGCATCGGGCGGTGAATCGCCCCAGCAACCGGCGGCGTTGGACGAAGCGGATGCATTACCGATCGCCCTCCAATTGGCGCACTTACTTCAATTCTTGCATGACAACGATACCGCTCTCGGCGACCTGTCGCTCGCACAACTGCTCATCGGCCCACAGCGCCGTTTGCGTCTGCGTGACGCCAGCGACATTCAGCCGCTGAATGAAACCAGCCGCATGAACGATCTGCAACAGCTTGCAAGCACCATTGAGGACCTTACTCGGTCGCCGCGCCTCACCCGCAAACTGGACGAAGGGACGACAACGCAGGCCAGTGAAACGCCTGATTCCATCGATGACGTGCTAGGGGCGTGGCGCTCAGGCGACCTGCAGGACGCCGATAGCTGGGTCGCGGCGCTCGAAAGCGTGATCGCGGCGAAAAGCGCCTTACGCTCCATGTCGACCAAGTTGGGCGCACGTACCGATGTAGGCGTACAACGGGAGCTTGACGAAGATGCTTTGATGAGTCAAGAACTCCGTATCGCTGTCGCAGGCGTGCCCATCAACGCTGGAATCTATGTGGTCGCCGACGGCATGGGTGGTCACGCGGCGGGCGAAGTCGCGTCTAAACTGGCAGTTCAAGCCGCCGCCACTAGCATCGCGCAACAATTAGTGATGCTGGCGTCGTCTGATTCGACGGTTGACGACGCACATCTGATCCAGTTGGTTAATCAGGCGGTCGAAGAAGCGAATATGGCAGTGTACGAGGAAGGGCAGCGCCGGGGCAATGATATGGGAACGACGATCACGCTCGCGCTGGTTGTCGGTGACCGCTGCGTGATCGGGAATGTAGGCGATTCGCGCACATATCTGCATCGCGAAGGCCACCTGACCCGCATCAGCAAGGATCATTCGCTGGTGATGCGCCTGGTCGATATCGGACAGATCACCGAGGATGAGATCTATTCACACCCGCACCGCAACGCGATTTTACGGTCGCTAGGTGAAAAGCCGCAGGTGCAGACTGATACGTTCCCGTTGCGATTGTTGCCGGGTGATGCACTATTCCTGTGCTCGGATGGGCAATGGGAGATGGTCCACGATCCGCGCATGAACGAAGTCATCAATACCGTGGAGGATCCGCAACAGGCGTGTGATCAACTGATCGATGAGGCCAATGAGAACGGTGGCGAAGATAACATCACCGCAGTTCTGGTGAGATTTTCATAACGACCTAATGACGAAGATCCAAGGCAGACGGAGGCTCAAGATTCGTAGTGAGTGGTGAGCCCTGGATGCCTTGGGCAACGTATCAAGATACCACGCTGGTTGATAAACTGAGGGCAATGAAGGAGTATACTCATGGCTGAAGATATTCTACTTTCGACGACATGGGCGCGCGCACCGCTGCCCGCCGGAACAGCACAGGTCGCCTATCTGCATATCGAGGCGAAACCACAGACCGTAGTCACGACACACAAAGCGGCGATTAACTTTGGCATGGTCCTCGACCGATCCGGTTCGATGGACGGCAACAAGATCGAAAGCCTCAAACGAGCCGTGATCCAGGTGCTGGATACGCTGGGACCGGAAGATACCGTGTCGGTCGTGGTGTTCGACGAAACCGCGCAGGTCGTCGTGCCGACCACGGCGGCGATCAACAAGAACGAACTGAAAAATCAGGTCGAGGGCATCCGGGTGCAAGGCGGCACGGCGATGTCTACCGGTCTGGAGGCCGGTATTGCCGAGATTCGTAAAGGCATGGGACCGGACCGCGTGACCCATATGGTGTTACTCACGGATGGTCAGACCTGGGGCGACGAAGACCAGTGTCGTGCGTTGGCACAGCAACTTGGCGGCGAAGGCGTGCGCCTGACCGCGCTCGGCCTGGGCGACGAATGGAACGAGCAACTGCTCGACGATCTCGCCGCCGCGACAAACGGCACATCAGACTACATCGCCGATCCCAAGGATATCGCCAAATACTTCCAGGCCGCGACCACTGCGGCGCAAAGCACCGCCGTACAGAACGCCCGTTTGTTGCTGCGTCTGGCGCAGGGCGTTAATCCACGTGCGGTATACCGCGTGACGCCGTTGATCGCAAATCTGGGCTACAAACCGATCGGAGAGCGTGAAGTCAATGTCGACCTTGGTGACATTCAGGGCGATACTGGCGCGGCGATCCTGGTCGAGATGATGCTGCCAGCGAACCAACCCGGCACGTATCGTGTCGCGCAGGTCGATCTCGCCTACGACGTACCACAGTCCAACAGGCTCGACCAACATGTACGCACCGACCTGATGCTGGAGTTCAGCGCAACACCTGGGACGCCTGATCCGCGTAGCATGAACCTGGTCGAACGCGTGACAGCATTCAAGCTGCAAACCCGCGCATTGGACGAGGCTGCCGCAGGCAACGTCGCAGGAGCGACACAGAAACTTCGTTCGGCGGCGACACGACTGCTCGACCTGGGCGAGCTCGAACTCGCCAACACGATGACTCGTGCCGCAGAAACGATGGAAATCGGCGGTGGACCGTCCGCTGCCGACCAGAAACAGATGCGATACGCTACCAAGCGCCTGACCCTGGATCAGTTGACCGGCGACGTGAAGTAGCGCGAGAAGGGGATAGCATGGCTGGCGAACTCCAATTACGACAAACTCTGGCACGACCCTACCTACCGGCAACCCAGGGGTCACAGGTTGCCTACGTCCTGGTCGAGATCGTGCCAACAGCGGCAATAGCAAACGTCCAGATGCCGATCAGCGTCTCGTTCGTGCTCGACCATTCAGGCTCGATGCGCGGCAATAAGCTACGAGCGATGAAAGCCGCCGTCGGACTGGCGCTCGACCGTCTTAACGACAACGATAACGTGGCAATTACGATCTTTAGCCACGAATCGGTCGTGCTGGTTCCAGCACAACCGGCGTCGGGTCGCGAAAGCATCAAGCGTCTGATCAATGGCGTGCGTGACGAGGGCGGCACGAAGATCGGGCGCGCCATGGCAGCAGGGCTTGGCGAACTGGCACGCGCCCCGCAAGGTGCGTTGCCGCGTCTGGTGCTGCTGACGGATGGCGAAACCGATAAGGACGAGAACGAGTGTCTGGCGATGGCGGATCAAGCCGGACAACTCAACATTCCGATCTCGGCCTTCGGCATGGGCAACGAATGGAATGACCGTTTATTGACCGAGATTGCCACCCGTTCGCATGGCGAGGTCGAGCACTTGCGCCGCCCTGAGATGATCGAGGATAACTTTCAGGCCGTGGTGCAGCAGGCGCAGGGCGCGATCTTCCAGAACGCCAACGCGGTTGTGCGACTGGTTTCAGGCGTTCAGGCGCGTGCGGCGTGGCAGGTCGTGCCGCTGATCAAGAACCTGGGCTACAAGCCGCTGGCGGATCGCTCGGTAACCATTCCGCTTGAACAACTCGAAAAGGACAACCGGCGTGTTTTGCTGCTGGAATTGATGGTGGAGCCGAAGCCCGCCGGACAGTATCGCATCGGACAGGTCGAGATCAGCTACGACATCCCGCAACTCGGTATCATTGGCGAACGCGCCAAGACCGATCTGGTGTTGCAAATTACCGCCGACCAGGCGCTGACCCGCCAGGTCAACCCGCAGGTCATGAACATCGTCGAAAAGATCAGCGCGTTCAAGCTGCAAACCCGCGCCCTCGAAGATATCGAGACGGGCAACGTAGCAGGAGCGACCCAGAAGCTTCAGAACGCTGTTACACGTTTGCTCAACACGGGCGAATCCGATCTGGCACAGACCGTGCAGCAGGAAGTTAACAACCTGCAAAAAAGCGGGCAGCTTTCCACAGAAGGCCAAAAGACGATCCGGTTCGGTAGCCGCAAAACAGTGCGCCTGAGCGACCTGGACGTTCCTAAGTAAGCCAAGCGTACAGACTAATAAGGAGGGCAGGAGCAACATTGCTCCTGCCCTCCTTATGTTTGGCTAGTTATGAACGCTTACTGCTTAGTGATGCGTCCTTCAATCCCGGCGCTGAACGGCTGCGTGGCTGCCATCACGTAATCGACCAGCACATCCAGGTCGACCGGACCACCGACACGATTTGTGCCTGAGCGTAGGATCGTGAAGGCGTCGCCACCGTCCGCCAGGAAGCTGTTGATCGCCACCGAGAACGTCGCGGCACGGTCAATTGGCTGCCCGTCGGCACCACGAATCTCGACAACCTTATCACCGACCGCGCGTGCATCCGACCAGGTATAGGTGAGGCCGGAGATTTGCAGGAAGCGCGTGCGGACACTGCCGTCCGGTTGCGGCTGCCACTGCTGGTTGAGCAGTGTATAGACTTGATCACCGGTCAGATCGATCTTGACCATGTTATTGCCGAAAGGTTGCACGGAGAACAATTCGCCATAGGTGATTTCGCCTGCCGCAAGCGGCGCACGAATGCCCCCGGGGTTCATGAAGGCGAACTGTGTGGCCATGCCGGCCCGCTGCGAATCGGCGATCAAGTTACCAATAGCGGATTCACCCGCTTCATTTTGCTCGTTCGGCAGATCTGTGGCAAGCGTCCCCACCACGCGATTCGCCAACGGAGCCGTCTGGTCCATGTACTTCTTGACCAGGGCGGCGATCTCGGCATCCGGCTCGATCGCATCGTTGAAGGTCGTAATGATCTCGGCCTTCTTTGCCACGATGTCGCGCTTGGCCCGATCGATCGTCAGGTCGATATCGGCAAAAGCCGTGCTGTACGAGAGCGCCTGCGTGACAAGTTTTCCATCGATCATCGCATTAATCGATGTATGACTATGACCAGACGCAACCACATCAACATCGTCATCAATGTTTTTAGCGATATCGGCGATTGCTCCCGTCAACTCACCCGTTGTGGCGTTTTGGACGCCGCCCTGGTGAATCAGTAGGATGATCGCATGCACGCCCTGCTCATGCAGTTCAGCGACCGCTGCATTGATCGAAGTCACTTCGTCCAGGAACTCCAGACCGGCGACACCCGATGCTGTCACGATTTCTGGCGTACCGCGCAGCACGGCACCCACGAAGCCAATACGTGCACCTGCCACATTCTTGATCAAATAGGGCGGGAAGATCGTTTTACCAGTAGCAGTTTCGACAACATTAGAGACGATATAAGGGAAGTTCGCCCCGCCCCAGCAGCCAGCCGTGGGATGACAGCCGCCATCAACCAGGCGCTTGAGTTCGGTGATACCCTCGTCGAACTCATGGTTGCCGACCGTGCCAACATCAACGCCAAGAGTATTGAGAAAGTCCATCGCCGGTTGGTCTTGCAGCAGCGCCGAAACCAGCGGACTCGCGCCCACGGCATCTCCGGCATGGACGGTAAGCGAATACGGCGTTTGCTGCCGACGTTGCTTGATGTACGCCGCAAGATACGCGGCTCCACCTACGGGGCGGTTACTCACGCGCCGATCCGCCGGAAGCTGGCCGTGGAAGTCGTTGATCGCAAACACCTTCATCGTGAGTGGAACCAGCGCCGCGCCGACACGTGTGAGCAGCACCGTTTGTTGGCCGTTGATCGTATGGATTTCCATTCGGGCACGCTCGAAGTGCTGCGTCATTACGGTATCACCGTCGATGTTTTGCTCTTGCTGCGGTTCGCTCAGCGGCAGACCCCACAGCGCGAGTGCCTCGCGATAACTGGTGCCAGCATCGCCCAGTTCAAGGCCCTGCGACATCCAGCGCCGCAAAAACAGGCCGCACACGCTATGCATGGTTTCCGTGAACGAGGCACAATCGGCAGCGGCAGTCCCTGCTTCAGGGAACGCCCGCCAATCGCGGCCTTCGCGCACAAGCATTTCGTCGTTGGCACGACCGAGCAGGATGTTGTACGGTGCTGGCGTGGTGGGATGCAGTTCGAGGCGCTGGCGCTCGAAGTACTGCACCATGAACGTACCTTCCGGAGTTTGTTCCTGCTTGGCAGCTTCCAACGGATAGCCAAAGGTAGTGAGGCCGCCGTTGTCTTCCCAGAACGCACGGAACTCATCCGCCACACAGGCCGTGACACCTGGTTGGTTGAAACATAACGGGGCGGCTGAAACCCTGGGTGCGGGCATCATGCCAAGCACGAGGATGCTCGCGGCGAACAGCATGACCGACCGACGGATGCTTTTAGTGCCAAGAATACTCACTCTTGTCTCCCTTCTGGCTTTGTAAGCCAAGCGACAGGCGAACAATGTACTGAGGATGGGCCTACTATAGCCGTCCAATGCAATCTTGCCAATACTTAAACGACAAAAGCACCGCATGTTAGTCGGTGCTTCCGGTCATTTGTGCGTACGCCATGGAGCGATAGCACGGGCTATTTATTCGCGCTCGATAGCGTTCAGGCTGCTCGGCGGTTACGGTCTTCGACGCCAGCCTTGACCCGCAGGCGCGCAGCCATGTATTCCAGCATGCCGTCTGATACGTCGCGGTAGGCGCTCAGAGCAACCCAGAGTTCATGCAACGTAGGTCGTTCGCCCGATAACAGCACCTGCTCCAACTGTTCGCGTGCCTTCTCAACATCTATGGTCATGAAGCAAAGCTCGCACCATTCTTCGTCGGTGAGTTCCCAGCGTCCAGTCGCAGCTTCGTGTGCGGCCATCGTTCTCTCCTCATCATGCCCGGACGATATCATCGTCGTTCTGTAGGACTATTGTAAGAGAACGACCTGGAGATCGTACATACCTTGCGCGTTACACAAAGATGACAGTATGGTTAGGTTTTGGATGTTGCAACGTGCGTCAAGTGATAGGAGCCACCAACGCAAGCACACTATGCCCCACATACCCTACATATCACGCGCACCAAACGCTCCTGGCAATAGCGCGTCGGCGGTGGTTTCCTCGGTCGCACCCGCGAGGTTGGTCAGCAGCACACGAGCATTAGGAGCGAGTTCCGCGATCACCTGGCGGCACATGCCGCACGGGGAAACCGGACGTGGGGAGTCCGCGATCACCACGATACGCACGATACTGCGTTCTCCCGCCGCGATCGCCGATGAGATAGCGTTACGTTCAGCGCATAGCGTCGCCGGATACGCCGCGTTTTCGACGTTACATCCGGCGTACACTTTGCCCGAACTGCACAGCACCGCCGCGCCGACGAAAAAATTGGAATAAGGAGCATAGGCGCATTCGCGTACCTCGGTCGCTGCCTGGAGCAGCTTCAAATCTTCAACCTGGCTCACGTTGCACCTCCTCGCCAACCTCAACAGGTGTTAGCTCCTCAGGCTCGCGCACCAGGATCTCTAGCTTCTCAGGACGGACGCCTTGAACCGAATGGACCCGCACGATGACATTATTGAGTTCAAACTCATCACCGACACGTGGAATCGTACCTAGCTGTTCGTACACCAGACCGCCAAGACTATCAACTTCCTCGGTTTGTAGTTCGATGCCAATTTCAGTGTTGAGGTCGTCCAGCGACACGCGCGCATCGACCAGCCAGTTGTTCGATGCCAGTTCTTTGATATACGGCTCTTCGACATCGTATTCATCTTGAATCTCGCCGACGATCTCTTCCAACAGATCCTCGATAGTCACCAGACCCGCAGTACCGCCATATTCGTCTACGACGACCGCGATATGCACCTTGCGCACCTTCAGCGAGCGCAGCAACTCGTCGCCCTTCATGGTTTCCGGCACGTAATAGACATCGCGTGTCAGGTCGCCAATGGTGTGTTGCAAATCACCGACGCGCAGCAAAGGCAGCATGTCGCGTACATACAGGATGCCGCTTACGTTGTCGATGGTTTCGCGATATACCGGAATACGCGAGTGACCGGAAGCGACGGCGAGATCGATGGCTGCGGCGACGCTCGCGCCGTGGTCGAGGGCTTGAATATCGACACGCGGCACCATGACTTCGCGCACCAGGGTATCACCAAAGATCAGGATACCCTCGATCATCTCGCGCTCATCTTTTTGAAACAAGCCTTCCTCGGCACCGACGTTGACCAACAACTTAATTTCTTCTTCACTGACCATGGCGCTACCATGACTGATAGCAGCCCTGGTGCGGCTGACGAAGGGACGCATGAGCAGGTTGACCAGTCCGGTAAAGGGCAACAGGAGATAGGCGAAAAACTGGACGGGGCGCGCCACCAGCAAGGCAGTACGTTCAGGATAGAGTGAGGCGAGAATCTTGGGACACGCTTCGCCGAAGACCAGCAGCGCCAGCAGCAGACCAATCGTCCCGACGATCGGATGCCACCAGGCCGTCCACGGCTGCATGTATGCAAGCAGTAGCGCAGTACTGACGACGGCAGCACTGATGTTAAGGGTAAGGGTTGCCGCTTTAAAGCGAGCGGGGTCTTCTAAAAGTCGGGCGGCGGCTTGCGCACGTGAGCGCTTGTCCGCCAGCATATTGTGCAGGCGTTGCCGCGAGATCATGGTAAGAGCTGCATCGGCGGCAGATGAGATTGCCGCGAGTATAAGGCAAACAACGACGCCGAGCAGCCACAAACTACGTTCAGGGTCCAAAAAGGTTCGCTCCTCCACACCTACCTACCGACAAGCCGGACACCCCGCTGGATGCATGCCTGGCAGGTGCGTTACGTAAATAAGGCACTGAGAGACAAATCCTTATGAATACGCATGATCGCTTCCGCGAACAATGACGCAACACTAATAACTTCGATTCGGGCTTCTGCCGCTTCAGGCGGCAGTTGGATCGTATTCGTGACGACGACTTGCTTGAGCGTGGACGCGGAGATCTCTTTGAAAGCCGTTCCCGCGAAGATGCCATGTGTGGCGCACGCATACACGTCCGTCGCGCCGCGTTCGCGCAGCGAATGCGCGGCTTCGACCAGCGTACCACCCGTCGAGATCATATCATCGACGATCACGGCGATCTTGCCGTCGACATCGCCGACCATATCGATCGCCTCGACGACATCCGGTTCCGGGCGTTGCTTGGAGATGATCGCCAGTCCGGCGCCCAGACGTTCGCGAAAGCGATTCGCCCGGTTCACACCGCCAGCATCGGGCGACACGGCGACCACGTTCAGCAGTCCTTTGGAAATGAAGTGTTCGACCATGATCGGACCGGCTTGCAGGTGATCCACTGGAATATCGAAGAAGCCCTCGATAGCCGGAGCGTGCAGGTCCATCGTCAACAGACGATGTGCACCAGCCGTCATAATCAGGTTCGCCACCAGTTTGGCGGTGATCGGCTCACGTCCGGCAGTCTTCTTTTCCTGCTTGGCATAGCCGTAGTACGGCACGACCACGGTAATGCGTGCCGCCGACGCACGACGAAGCGCATCGACCATGATCAACAGTTCCATAACATGATGATCGACCGGATTGGACGATCGACTGGATCACGAACACATCCGAGCCACGCACATTTTCCTCGATCCTGACCCGCGTTTCGCCGTTGCGGAACGTTCCGACAAGCGCGCCGCCCAGGTTGAGGTTCAAATGCGCGACGATCTCGCGTGCCAGCGGCAAGTTCGAATTGCCCGAAAAGACTTGTAACCGTCCCATCATGTTGCTATATCCTCAACGAAAACTGTAGTTCATGCCATCACACAGAGATTACGATTCTTGCCTGGGTCCGAGCGTTCGCGCCGGAACACCTACGACGGTTTCACCGGCGGCAACATCTTTCGTCACCACCGAACCAGCGCCGGTTCTCGCCCCCGCCCCAACATTGACCGGAGCGACCAGCATCGTATCCGAACCGATCTTGACGCCATCGCCGATCACGGTCTGGTGCTTGCGCTTTTCGGGCGCGATCTGCTTGTCGCCAAAGTTGGCGGTGATCGTCCCCGCACCGATGTTCACGTCCGCGCCAACCTGTGCATCGCCCATATACGAGAAGTGGCCCATCTTGGTGTTCGGTCCAAGCGTGGAGCGGTTGACTTCGGCGAAGTTGCCAACATGCACATCCTTGCCCAGCCGTGCGCCGGGGCGCAGATGTGACAACGGCCCGACGTTCGAGCCATCTTCCATGATCGCCTGTTCGACAAACGACGCCTTGACCTGGCAATCGTCGCCGATAGTAGCGTCTTCGATCACGCTGTTGGGACCGATGGTGCAGCGCTCGCCGATGACAGTCGTACCTCTGAGCATCGTTCCGGGCAGCAGCACGGAATCCTGACCCACCACTACGCCCGCATCGACATAGGTATGGGCTGGATCGACGACGGTCACGCCCGCACGCATCAGGTCGAGCAGAATACGCTGGCGCAGCACGCCTTCGGCCTGTGCCAGGTCGTAGCGGTCGTTCACGCCCCAGGCTTCGGTGGCATCCGCGAGCCCAAACGACGCAATGGCACCAGGACCCTGTTCCTCGATCGCCATCGCCACCAGATCGGTCAGGTAATACTCGCCTTTGACCGGACTGGGTTGGAGACGATCGAGGTGCGCCCACAACCAGGCCGCGTCATAGGCGACAACGCCCTGATTGACTTCGCGTAATCTGGCGTTGCGCGTCGGTCGCGTCACGCTCCTCGACGATCGCCAACACCTGCCCGCGCTCATCGCGCACGATGCGCCCATAACCGGTGGGAGGTTCGGAAACGAAGGTGGTGATCGCGCCGACAACGCCGGGTCGATCCAGCTCAGCCAGCAGCGTCTCGACTGACGACAGCCGCATCAGCGGATCGGCTCCGTACAGCACCAGCACGCGCTCAACCGAACCTTCGAGCGCGGCCTGTGCCTGTTGCACGGCGTGTCCGGTACCAAGCGCAGGAGCCTGAACCACATAGTGATAATTCGGACCGAAACGCTCACGCACTGGCTCGATTGTATCCTGCGACAACACGAGAACGGTTCGGGTGGCTTCGAGGGCAGTGGTGATGCCGAGGACGTGTTCGACGAGCGGTCGCCCACAGATGGGATGAAGCACCTTGGGCAGGCGAGAGCGCATACGCGTTCCCGCTCCTGCCGCTAGGATGATGACGCCTAGTTGCTTTGTTTGCATGCCAACAAAAAAGCAGTAGCCTCAGCCGAGCCTACTGCTGCAAAACACCTCGATCCAAGCCGCCAACAGGCAGTGTCGAGGTGCATCATATAGCGTTGTCTATGTTCGATCATGTAGAATGTGCGAGCGCGTCCTTACCCGTTACGGTCAGAAAAGTAGTGGCTGACGGACTAGGAATCGAACCTAGATTGGCGGAACCAAAATCCGCTGTCCTACCATTGGACGATCCGCCATCACCCTACACGCTATCGCGTATCGACTTCACCGAGCAACCGTTTATGGTCACTATTCCAGTTTAGCCGACACAGGAGATTATAGCATATTGGTCCCGCACTTTCAAGGAAAAGCCCGAGCGGCGGCGACGACGACGAAGCTTTGTGCTCCACCGCGAGGTTGCATCGCGGTAGGCGTAGTTGCATGTGATACAGTCATCCGAGTTGTCATGCAGGAGGGGTTCGGTACTATCTGCGGGGTTGTTACCAAGCACTATCCACCTATAAACGAAGCCTCCCGCCATCCACGCCGCAGACGAAGACCTTCGACGCCACCTTATCATCCTCACAGAATCTATGGCGCGTTGGGCAGTTTCGCGCTATCCTTTGCGACAATGATAGCGTATGCCGCCGCACACTGGAGCAATCTTTTGGCGGGCGCGGCTAGGAGTATGGGATGTCCTTGCGTGATGAACTTGTACAGTTGACGATGGACCTGGTGGCGATTCCGTCGGTTTCCGATGATGCCAAGGGTCGAACAGCCGTCATAGACTATATCGAGCAGTTTTGTGCCGCCTTGCCTGGTGTCCATGTTTCCCGCCACGAATCAGATGGCAAGCCCTCGCTGGTGGCGGCCTTCGACGACGTTCCCGCCAAGGCACTGATCCTCAACGCCCACGTCGATGTGGTGCCGGGACGCCCCGACCAATTTCAGCCCGAAGAACGTGACGGGCGCATCTACGGTCGTGGAACGCAGGACATGAAAGCGGCGGCAGCGGCGATGCTCCGATTGCTCAAGACGCTCGCCGAGGAAGGGAAACATCCCAACGTCGCGTGGCAGTTCGTCACGGACGAAGAGATCGGCGGCGAACATGGCACGGCACATCTGTTCACGCACGGCTACACGGGCGAGTTCTTCCTGGCGGGCGAGCCCACTGACCTCGAAATCGTCAATCGCGCCAAGGGCATCTTATGGGTTACGCTCCGGCAACTCGGCAATCCCGCGCACGGGTCGCGCCCGTGGGACGGCAGCAATCCGATCGTGCCGCTGGCTGAGGGGATCGGGCGTCTGCTTCAACACTACCCCATCCCAGCCGAACCGGTGTGGCGCACCACAGCAACCGTAGCAACGATCCACGGCGGCGATGCACAGAACCGCGTGCCGGTCGAATGTGTGCTGGGTCTGGATATTCGGCGCGTCCCCGAAGAAGCCGAGGACGACGTATTCGCCACCGTGCGTGCCTGTTTCCCAGGTGCCGAGGTGACGCTGTTCCACAACGGCAGCGCCCTCGAAACCGCCGAAGAAAACCCGCACGTTCAACGGCTGGCGGAGGCGCTTCGCGCAACTGGCATTGATGCCAAGTTCCGCAACGAACACTTCGCCTCCGACGCTCGCTTCTACAGCGAAGCCAGTGTTCCGGCTGTTTGCTTTGGACCTACGGGCGCGGGGCTCCATTCCCACGAGGAATGGGTCGATATCGCCAGCGTCGAGCAGTTCTACCACGCGATTTATGCGCTGGCAGAAACGTATTGACGGACGACGGACCACCGACGACGGACCAACGGAGATGAAACACAACACTGATACTTTCATCGCCAGAGCGTTTTTGCGGGGCAGGATGCAGGAGATGAGCAAGACACGTATCTTTTACTTCCTACATCTTGGCAAAGGTATCGCCTTGCGGCCTTCTGATTTCTTCGTTGGTCATTCGTCGTTGGTCGTTGGTCGTGGTTAGTCGTCATACGACAGTGTGGTTGGTGCGCCATCCACAGACCGATTGGAACCTCGAACGTCGCTACCAAAGCCGCTCGGATCGCCCGCTCACGCCGTTTGGCGTCATGATCGGCGCGGCGATTGACCGTCGTTTGGGTACGCTGCCGCTCGATGTCGTGGTGTCGTCGGGGTTGGCGCGAACCGACGATGTTGCACGACGGCTCGCCGCGAAGCGTGGACTTGTGCCGCTCATCGACATGCAGTGGGGTGAGGTCGATCACGGCATGTGGGAAGGACTGACCTACGGTGAGGTCATGCAGCACTATGGCGCAGAGGCTGGCGAGCGTTGGGGCGATCCCTGGCGCAGCCGCGTGCATGGCGGCGAATCTTTGTCGGACCTGTGGGAGCGCGTCGCGGCGGCATGGGGTGCGCTGCTTGCCGCGCACGATGGCGAGCATATCGCGGTCGTCACCCATGGAACGCCGATCCAATTGATGCTGTGTTCGCTGCTCGGCGTGGCATTCGAGCGCCACTGGCAATTTCGCACCGACCTTGGCGGCATCACCGGGCTGGATGTGTACCCATCGGGGGCGATCCTGCGCGTCGTCAACGAGGTTCCGCTGCTCCTTCGCAAGCACCGCAAGCTTGCGGGTATGGACGACACTTAGCCATGCTCATCGGGGCGCAAGAACGGCGCGAGCGCACGAACCACCGCGCTTGGCACCCGCCCCACGCGCACGAGTTCATTGAGGTCGCGCAGGATCGCCAGGTCGCGCATATCGAGGACACACAGCGAGCCGAGGCGCAATTGATCGGCGATGGTGGAACGTCCGACGATTGATAGTCCCAATCCGGCTATCACTGCTTGCTTGATCGCCTCGGTGCTACCGAGTTCCAGGCCGTGCTGTATTTCCAGGCCTTGATCCCGCAACGCCTGTTCCGCGACTTCGCGTGTCCCCGATCCCGGCTCACGCACGAGCATTGGATACCCGAGCAATTCATGTACACACACCGGACGCGCAGCGAGTGGATGATCGGGCGGCGCGATCACCACCAATTCGTCGCTGCGCCAGCGACGCACTTCGATGCGCGGATCGTCCACCGGACCCTCAACGAGCGCAACATCCAATTGGTAACTCGCCATCAGTTCGGCGATCTCGTGAGTGTTTCCGCTGGTGAGCGTGAGTTCGATCTGGGGGTAGCGCAACCGAAACGCGCCCAGGATCGCCGGAAGCAAATAGGTGGCAATCGTCGTGCTCGCGCCGATATGCAGCGTTCCACGGTCCAGGTTACGCAACGCCGCAAGCTCTCCTTCGGCGGCGCGTTCTGCGGCAAAGAGCGTGCGAGCATGACGCAGCAGCAATTCGCCCGCCTCAGTCAAGCGAACGACGCCCGCCCCACGTTCGATCAGTGTTGCGCCGATCTGCCGCTCTAGCTCCTGCACGCCCTTGGATACAGCGGGTTGGCTGATATGCAGGTGTGCCGCCGCGGCTGTAAAACTGCCAGCGTCGGCAACACCGACAAACATGCGCACAAGATGGAGGTTTAGAGCCATAACCACAGACTATCACACATATGATTAATATGTATTGGCATTATAGGAAAACTCTGTCTATGCTATACTCATCGATTAGCAAAAGGACATGAAGGATGCGTTGGCAGAAATGGAGTGGTAAGCACTGGCTCAAGCGTAATAGCGCAGGATTACTTATTGTAAGCGCTATTACCGCTCTGGCGGCACTGCTACAATCCATTGAAACCTCATTGCTAGGGCACCCAGTTATCGAAGGTGTCGCGCTAGCGATTGTGATCGGGATGCTTGTTCGCACCTTCACTGGCGACAACCGACAATTGCTTCCCGGCGATTAATATTGCGGCAAAACAGGGTTTAGAGATAGCCATCGTGCTGCTTGGCGCATCGGTCAATCTTCCAGCGCTGATCAGCGCCGGACCGCAGCTTTTATTGGCGGTTGTGATAGTCGTCGTCGGTGGCATCGCACTCAGCCAGTTGCTCGGCAAAGGGCTGAAGCTTAATCCGAAACTGGCGATCCTGGTCGCTTGCGGTAGCTCGATCTGTGGGAACTCGGCGATTGCCGCCGTCGCTCCTGTGATCGACGCGAAACATGAGGATGTAGCGGCCTCGATCTCCCTGACTGCAATCCTGGGCGTCGTTTTTGTGCTGGTACTACCATTCCTGATGCCGGTGCTCGGCTTTTCGAATTACCAGTATGGTGTTCTGGCAGGTTTGACCGTGTACGCCGTACCGCAGGTATTAGCGGCGACATTACCTGTAAGCGTCATTAGTGGGCAGATCGCCACCGTGGTGAAACTGCTGCGCGTGCTCATGCTCGGTCCTGTTGTCACATTCTTTGCCTTGCGCTACCATCGTCCCGTCGCCGGAGAGCGTTTCCGGATCGGGCAATTCGTGCCGTGGTTCTTGATCGGCTTCCTACTACTCGGCATAGCTCGCTCGGTTGGATTGATGCCTGAAAACGTCGCCGATGTGCTGCGAGAAGCCAGCCGCTGGCTCACGGTCCTGGCGATGGCGGCGCTTGGGTTGCTTGTAGACCTGAAGACGATTCGCCGGGTCGGAAAGCCCGTCGCCGTCGCCGTGTTCGGCTCACTCGCAATCCTGATCATCATCAGCATCGGCTTGATCAGAATCCTGGGAGTTGGGCTATAGCCCCAACGTATTACACTGGTCGGGCAGGAGGACCAACGTGCAGGACCACGAAATCGACAAACGTCACCTACTCAAACAAGGCGTATTCAGCTATCGCGCCAACAAAGACGGCAAGGTTTTCATCTCGTGGCATGGCAAACAGATCATGACCGTCAAAGGCGAACAGGCAAAGAAGTTCCTCGATAAGCTCGAAGGTCTGGATCACCTGGAAGCACAACTGGTGATGGCGAAGATCACGGGCAACTTCAAGCGCGGCAACGAACGATAGAGCATAGTCACATTCAGACGTGGATACGTCCACCCCATGCCTCACTTCCACAATTGTCTATCTCCGCCAAACCCCTCAATAGTGTCATTTCAATCCAGGTAGCCTGTAGGAAGCGAGGAGAAGCGGATTGGTCCGCTGCGGCTCCTTTGACAGATGTGACCGCAATCTTGAACAAAAGCCCTGTATCTTCGGTGGTCAGTGGTCTGTCGTCGGTGGTCCGTTATAATTCCCCTTTCTATGCAAGACCGAGGTATGCATGCCCGTTTCGCGCCCGACAATCACGCCACGATACCAGGCGGCAATCGATTATTTGTACAGTTTCATCAACTACGAAAATAAGATGCCGCCGTCGCCCGATCATGCGCGCTTTAATCTCGACCGCATGTACCAGTTGCTCGCCGCGCTCGATCACCCGGAAGCGCGGTACGCCAAGGTTGTGATCGCCGGAACGAAGGGCAAAGGCTCGACCGCCGCGATGATCGAGGCAATGCTGCGTGCAGCGGGGTATCGCACGGGCTTGTATTCCTCGCCCCATCTTCATTCCTGGCGCGAACGGGTGCAGGTGAACCGTACGCTGATCGAGCAGGACGCTATGGCAGCACTCATCGAGCGACTTCAGCCTATTGTCGAACAGCTTGAACCGACCTGGGGTATGCCGACAACCTTTGAGTTGGCGACGGCGCTGGCCCTGGCGCACTTCGCCGATGCGTCGGTTGATATCGCGGTGTTAGAGATCGGCCTGGGCGGGCGGTACGATTCGGTTAACGTCGTCGTGCCCGATCTTTCGATCATCACGCCGATCTCATTCGATCATATGGCGGTGCTTGGCTCGACACTTAGCGAAATCGCCCATAACAAAGCGGGTATCATCAAACCAGGCGTGCCTGTACTGATCGCACCACAGGACGACGAAGCGCTCACGGAGATCGTGCGAGAAGCGACGACGCACGCGCCATTGTGGCAAGCAACAGCGGAGGGCGTCCGGCAGATCGACAGGCCCGCTCAGCCAGTACTATCCTATCCAGTTCCCGTCACCGCAGATCTGATTGGGCTAGGTGGCCTTCACCAGATCGAAAACGCTCGTGTGGCGGTGGGGGCAGCGATGTTACTCGCCACCAGAGGCTTGACAATCGAGCCAGTGGCGATGGCTGAAGGACTGGCGGCGGTACGCTGGCCCGCCCGCTTTGAAGTCGTGGGCGATGGTCCCCGCTTCGTGATCGATGGCGCGATGAACGGCGCGTCAGCGCAACGCCTGCGCGAATCGCTCGACACATTACCGCAGCGCCGACGATTGCTGGTTATGGGAACATCACGCGACAAGGATATCCCGGCGATTGCCGCGGAACTCGTCCCCGACATGCACACCGTGATCCTGACCCGCTCGCGTCACCCGCGTGCGACCGACCCGGCAGTTCTCGCCGACGCCATCAAGCCCTACCTCAAAGGCTCCCTATATCTGACCGATACCGTCGCCGAAGCAATCGCAACGGCTCGCTCTTTGGCTGAAGTGGATGATGTCGTGTGTGTTGCGGGAACGCTATTCGTGGCGGCAGAAGCCCGCGAGGCATTGGACCTGGACGCAGTGATCGATTGAGCGATGAGCGCCCTCGTGAAGCATGGGGCAATCGTGCGAATTCGGCCTGACTCGGCTTACAACCCGAATCCCAGACGATACACCATATGCCCACCTACCCAGCCGTCGGCGGCGACGAGCAACGCGCCGCCAACCAGCAATGCGAGGTAGCGGCGACGGTCTGGACTATCCAATACCCCCGGTTCGCGCCGTCGCCACAGCAGCGCACGGCCATACACGAACAAGATGGCGAACCCCAGTACGGCATGGATATTAAGCCAGGTCAATCTGCTGCCATCTACCGGCCACTCGAACGCCGCGGACAGCGTGCCGCTTGCGATGGCGGCGACAGACCCCCACCACCCCAAAACCAACGCACCGTAAGCGGCACGGTCGTAGAAGGAATCGGCACGCCGCAGGTATAACCAGGTCAACAACAGATTGACCAGCAACAGGGCGATCGGAAAATGCACGACGGCTGGATGCAAAACATACATCTATCTATTGTACGCGACTGGCGGCTTCGCACGAGGATGAGGCACAAACACAGCGTGGCTGTGTGGAGTCAAATCGTTGGGAGAACGGGACTCAGGTTTCGCTCTCCCAACGATATGCTAGATGCCGCTGCGTTCGGAGCGAACACGCAGACTATGCAGGAAAAGGGTCAACCCCAGCAGGACGACGCCACCGAACGGAACACCGCCACCACTTGTCGTCGGCAGTCGCGTGCCAAGGTCCGCTGGTGCCATTCCGGCGGCGATGGGCGTGACCGAAGGTGTGGCATCGGTTGTGGCCGGTGTCGGGCTTGGCACAACAGCGTTGGCAAAAACAGGCGTCGTGGTGGCGGGTTCAATCGAAACGACGTTGGATATTGCGGCTGGTTGAACGCCGTTCACACGCACCTCGGCGACGTTGGAATAGAGCGTTCCTCCGAGCATGCTATGGCGCAGGCTGGCCTGGTTCGCAATGGTCGGCAGGTCGATGCCATCGCGCACTCGCGTTCCGATTACGATCACGGCAGCGTCGCCAGGAGCGAACCGGCTGCGGGATGCCTCGATACGGTGTCCGTTTACTCGGACATCGATGCCGATACTGTTCACGGCAAAGATTTCGAGTGCGGGGCTAATTTCGTCCAGCAGCATCAGGTCGCGGAGGGTTTCGCCCTTCGTCTCCGCACTATCGCCCGACTGCGCCAGTTGCGCTGGTGAGATCGGCGCAGAGCCGCCAACGCCACGTCCGGCATGGCGGAGTGTGATGGTAAACATCACGAGATCGCCGGGTGCGGCGTCGGCGATACCGCTTGATGTGTGGAAACGTAAGGCTACGTTCGAACGTGGAGCCGTCGTTGGGATCGGTGTCCCGACCGCTACCATCGTTGGCGCGAACGTTGGCGTGGGCGCGATTTGTACTGGCGCCGTCTGTACAACATCCGTGGGCATGACGCCGGGATCGACGGCTGGCGCGGATTCGGCTGGCACATGGGGCTGCGGGGCTACGACCACCGGCGGAGCTACTGGTGGGACACCGCCACCGTACGCTTCCAGGCTGGTCCAGGTTTGGGCACCGACGATACCATCGACGGTCAGTCCGGCGACCGCCTGAAACGTCCGCACCGCCATTTCCGTCGCCGCACCAAACATCCCGTCAAGCGCGAGCGGGGCGATGCCAGCACTGCCGGTTTCGGCGATCCAGGCGTTAAGCATGGATTGCAATTCAATCACCGCATCTCCACGTGCGCCATTGCTAAGGACCGGGCGGCTCATCGACGGAACGGAACCGACGGGTGCAGGCATCACGGCGGGTGGCTCGGGCGGCGCGACGCCGCCACCATTCGTCGCCGTCGGCGCACTCACAGGTGGAATAACCGCCGTTGGTACCACATCCACGATGGGTGTAGTCGCCGTCGGTTCGACGACCACCGTCGCCGCGTCAGTCGGCGTCGTGCTCGGCACCTCGGAGGTTTCGACCGGCGACACCGTAACCGGCAACATCGGCGGGTTGGTCGGCGTCGGCTCTACTGTGGATGGTGGCAAGTCGGAACGTGGCGGTGCGTTTGTCGGTCTGGGCGGGCGCGGCTGCGCAACGGTTTCACCTGTCGCGGTCGGTTCAATGATCGGCTCATCCGTCATTGTCGGGACTGGAACACTTGTCGCTGGAACGCTCGTCGCTGGAACACTTGTCGCTGGAACGCTCGTCGCTGGAACGCTCGTCGCTGGAACACTTGTCGCTGTTGGCTGTACAGGCGTTTCCGTAACTGCGGACGTTGGTGCGGACGTAGCGGTCGCCGCGCTCCCACCCTTGAGCACCACGGTTACGCTTGCCTTTACACTTTCATTGGTAGAAAACGAAACGACCTCTACTTCATTTTTGACCGGAGTATTGTTTGCGACATCGCCCATGGTGACTTCGACAACGACCGTCGCAACCTGGCCCGAGCGTGGATGTACCTCGCATTGCAGCGTTAGACCGCTCATCGGCTCGCACGTGCCATTGATGACATTGAGGACACTCGGCCCGGTGACTTCATTCGGGAATCTATCGATAAGCCCAAGTCCTGACGAACTATCTAGCTCGTACGCGACCTCAATGTAGTAGCGAAATGTTTCACCAGGTTTGACCGTCGAGATCGTATATCCAAAGCTATTAAGCGCCTTAACCTTCGCCGTCAGCGCAGGTTTATCGGTCGGTGTCGCCGATGGCTCACTCGTCGCCGTAGGGGTACGGGTATTCGTCGGAGTGGGCGAATTGACGGCCTGGGTTGGCTCAGGCACCGATGTTTCGGCTTGATAGATACGTTCAGCTGCCAGGGTGTCAGTCGGGCTGACCAGCGCGTACCCGGTTACCAGGGCAGGAAAGGCAATCATGATGATGCTCATACCAAGCAACAACACTTCCCATCCTGTCCAGCGTGATGCCCGTAGCAGTCGTTTATTGTGTGCGCTCATCAACGTTCCCCATGACCATATATAAGTTCAGTCGTTACGCCAGCGGT
Organism: uncultured Chloroflexia bacterium; assembly: GCA_963790835.1. GTDB lineage: Bacteria > Chloroflexota > Chloroflexia > Chloroflexales > Kallotenuaceae > JBBSGA01. The sequence goes on along the minus strand of CAWBPU010000001.1, from coordinate 69,443 downwards.
CGCCGGAACGACATCGACAAGTTTGGCGACTGCGACAAACCGTTCGGTATCCCAATTCGTACAGGTGATCAACGTCACGATCGGCTCACTGGAAGGCTGCATGATGCTGACCTGATCGGGCATCACCTTGCCCGTCGCCGATACTTGATAGTGAAAGCGTTGGTTTCCGGCATCAATCCAGATATCAGCGCCGGAATGTAAGGATTCTAGTTGCGCGAAGACCGACCCACGCTGACCTTTATGTCCTGCAAGCACGACATTGCCCGTACCTGGAAGGCCGGTGCCATGGTGGTAACCCACGGCATAATCTGCCACCTGCCACGCGCCGCCGCTCAAGAACACTTCCATGACTGTGCTATCAAGTCCAATCGACGGTATAGAGAGGCGCGTGGGACGAGGATCAACAACCTGAGCAGGCTGAGTGGACTGCTGGCCTTCGGCTGATGTGGCGTGCGTCGCTATTACCGATACCGGCAGCGAATCGCCAAGCGCGGGCGTAGTAGTAACCGTCGCCAAGCCAACGACAGGCACGCCCATTACGGCTTGCGACTGTTCGGCACGCCAATCGTGCATGAGGTCGCGTCCATAGCCGTCAACGAACCACCAGGCCCAGAACACAAGCGTCACGATGCCAACGATATATTCCGCGCCACGCAGCATCTGCGAACGCGACAGGCGCGGCACCGCGACTGCTGCCAGGGCAGATTGCAAACCAACGGGTCGCCGGATCGGGCGACCGTGTTGGGAGGGCTCGGTTGTTGTAGGTCGATCCATACTCAATCCATCACGACACGCCGCATTTGGGTGCGTGATAGCATTGTAGAGGGAGCACTAGATAGTGAACATAGTACCCAGGTTGGGTTCAGTACGGTCTATCGGTCGCAGGATGATCGGGAAACGTACCATGATGACGTGGTCTGACAAGCTGGTATAATCGCATCCAGATTACGGAACCTTGCGACGATTCGAGCATCGTTCGTCACGACGAACGGACGAGCCTTCTCCAATTGACCCTTGAATGAAACCTGGGACGTTTTTGCGTGCGATCGGACAGCAATTGTGAAGATTCTTTTTGCGTTGACATACTACAGACCTCATATCAGTGGCTTGACGATTTATGTCGAACGCCTCGCGCGTGGTCTAGCGGCACGCGGTCACAGTGTGACCGTCCTTACATCGCGCTACGACCCGACCCTGCCGCCGCAGGAGATCATCGAAGGCGTGCGCGTCATTCGTGCGCCTGTCACGTTTCGGGTCAGCAAGGGCGTGATCATGCCGGGATTCGGCGACATAGCGCGGGCGCTGCTCCGCGAACACGACATCGCCAGCATTCACTTACCACAACTCGACGCGGCGGGCATCGCTATTTCGGCGCGGCTGATCACGCATACGCCCGTCGTGCTGACCTACCATTGCGACCTGCAGTTACCCAAAGGTCTTTTTAACCGTATTGTGGACCGCGTGGTTTTTAGCGCGAACTATGTTGCCGCCCGGCTCGCCGATCGCATCGTCGCATACACTGAAGACTACGCCACCCATTCACCCTTGCTGCGTCCGTTCCGCCACAAATGGCGAGTGATTCTGCCGCCAGTCGAGCTACCACCATCGCAGCCGGACGCGCAAGCGGCCTTCGCTCGTACCTGGAGCATCGAAGAACATCGGCCGGTGATCGGTTTCGTGGCACGCCTGGCGACCGAAAAGGGTGTCGAAGTCATGGTCGAAGCCATGCCGCGTATTTTGCAGGAATATCCCAACGCCCGAGTGCTATTCGCAGGTCCCTACCGCAATGTGCTAGGCGAGGAAGCCTACGCCCAACGACTGCAACCGTTACTCGAACACCTGGGCGACCATTGGGTGTTCACCGGACCGCTCAACCAGCAAACGTTGAGTGCGTTCTATCCGAACTGCGATGTACTGGTGATCCCTAGCCTCAACTCCACCGAATCATTTGGATTGGTTCAGGTCGAGGCCATGCTCAACGGTACGCCCGTTGTGGCGAGCAACCTTCCGGGCGTGCGGATGCCAGTACGCATGACAGGCATGGGCGAGATCGCGCCGATTGGCGATAGCAGCGGCCTCGCGGAGGCGATCCTGCGTATCTTGCGCGACCATGAACGCTATGTGAAACCGCATGACGAAATCGCCGCGGCCTTCGATATCGAGCGCACGCTCACAGACTACGAGCGCATGTTCGAGGAAATCATCGACACCAGGAAACGCCATTCGTGAACGAGCCGACCCCCGCTGAACCACTCGTGAGCGCGACGAAACCTGTTTCCATCTGGAACGCATGGTTTCATGTGCTGCTCGCCATCATCACGATCGCGCTCGCCGTTGCTGCGCGCCTCGTCCAACTCGATCGCATACCAGGCGAGTTCTATGGCGACATCGCGATCGTCTATGAGTACGTGGACGAAATCCGGCAGGGACTATGGCCTACATACTTCGTGCTGAGCGCTGGACCCCTATACCATTACACCGTCGCCCCGATCCTGGCAGTCACAGGGATGAACTACCTGGGGATCAAACTGGCCTCGGTGATCGTCAGCCTGCTCGTGCTTATAACATTGTATGGCCTTGGGCGGCAACTTCATAGCGTCGAGCTAGGGTTGCTGAGCGCGTTCGCGGGCGCAGTGGGATCGTGGCTGCTGATTTTCAGCCGCCTTGGTAATTCGCAGATTATCATTCCCTTGCTGGCGACGAGCGCCATCTTGCTGGCGGTGCGCGTCGCGAAGTACGGTCGTTTACCCGATCTGGTTGGTTGTGCCTTCATCAGCGCCCTGGGACTCTATACGTATCCACAGACCTTTATCTTCGCGCCGGTGATGTTCATCACGCTGCTCTGCCTCTGGTTGACAGGAACGGCAGTTCGTCCTCGGCATCTGGTGCAGTTCATCGTATGGCTCATTCCATTCGCGCTGCCGTTTGGCCTGATCGTCGCGCAGAATCCCGCCAATTTTTTCACAGGCTACATCGGCGGCAAGCTCGAAACGTCAGCGAACCCACTCTCAACCCTTGCGATCAACTTCTACCATGCCATGACCGCCTTCAATATACGTGGCGATGGCGTATTTCGCAGCAATCCCGAATCATTGCCGCACCTCGACGCCATCAGCGGCGTACTGTGGTTGGTTGGCATCGCATTCTGGTTGGGTCGTGGTCGTTGGCGCATGAGTCCGGCGATCTTCATACCATTCGTGCTGTTTCAGCTTCCATCAATGCTGGTGTTGAGCGTTCCCGGCGAAGTGCCATCCGCTTCACGAACGATCGCGGTCGCGCCACTGACATATCTGTTGGTGGCGAGCGGACTATGGTGGATTGCGGCGACGCTCCAGCGCAGCATCGTACGCTGGCCTGGTGTGGCGAGCAGCACCGCGGGAGTGCTGGTGGTCCTCGTCCTTGCCGCGCTGGGAACGCTGAACATTGAGCGGTATTGGGGACCATACGCTGCCGGACTGCCGGATGACAATACACCATTCGGTCGCGTGATCGCCAAATACATCGACGCCCTTCCCGATGACACGACAGTCGTGGTCGTAGGCTGCTGCTGGGGAACGCGTAGCCAACCCGAGCCAAAGGGCATCGAGTTTTCGTTGCACCGGTCACGCAATGTGCGATTCATCACGACTGACAAACTGACGTGCGCGACCCTGCGCGAACATCCACAACCTGAGGTGGTCATCTGGGGACCCCGTTCCCCGTTGCCAGCGCCGCAACTCACGCCCTGTGCAAACCTGTTTACCGCCGAACTGCACCTCTCGAACAACAAGAAGGTATTCTACGTTTCTCGGCTCAACGATTCGTAATCGCTACGTTCGGTCGTGCCGGGACCAGAAGTCATACACAAAACGGTCTACTAAGGGTAAAATACCTTTCGAACACCGAAGCACTGCAACCATGAGCCGCGCGTTCAGCCGTAACCGAGTACGTGTACGGACATCCGGCGCACGCAGGACCTGAACACCGGCAGCAGGAGAGCTACCACGCTTGATCTACGATCTCGAAACCGCAACACGTCGCCGGAGCAGGACATCTCAACGTAGACGGTTACGTCTGCCACGTCTCAATCGCTATAGTACGTTTGCCTTAATGCTAGCGATCCTGGTGATCGGCGGCTGGCTCCGTTCGATCAACCTGGCGAACTGGGATAATCGCCAGGGCCTGCATCCCGACGAACGCTTCGTGAGTGTTGCTGTTAGCAACCTCAGCCTTCCGGCAACGCTCGGTCAGTACTGGGATAGTGCCGCGTCGCCACTCAACCCGCGCAACTACGATTGGTCGCGCATGTGGGTCTACGGCACGCTACCAACGACCCTTACTCGCGTGGTGGCAACGGTGATCGACCGTCCACAAGATGTACTCGTCATCGGGCGTGCCTTGTCCGGCTTCTTCGATCTGGTGGCGTGTGTAGCGCTATTCGCGCTCGGACGGCTTTTGCATGGACGTCGTGCGGGCTTACTCGCCGCCGCGTTATACGCCGTCACGGTCATGTCGATCCAACAAGCGCATTTCTTCACCACGGACAACTTCGCGGTGGCGTTCGCAACACTGGCGCTTGTGTCGGCTGCACGGCTAGGGCTGCATGGTCGCTGGCGCGATGCGTTGCTGGCGGGTCTGTGGACGGGTGCGGCGGTCGCCTCCAAGATTAATCTCGCCGCGCTGGCGGCGATCATTGGTCTCGCGGCATTGCAGCATTACGCGCGTACGTTCGACCTCGCCACGAACGACGACACATCCGCCAGGAGACGTACATCGTTGCGCTCGCTCGTGCGTGCCGGGTTGTTGCTAGGTGCGGCTGGCGTTGTCACGTTCGTCAGCTTCCGCGTGTTTCAACCCGACGCCTTTACCGGACCCAACATCTGGAACATTCTGCCCGAAGCCCGCTTCCTGGATAATCTACGCACCGTGAGTGGACTGGTCGATGGAACGGTCGATATGCCACCGTCGCACCAATGGGCGAGCCGCATCCCCTATCTGTGGCCCTGGCAAAACATGGTTGTCTGGGGTATGGGGGTTCCGCTCGGCGTGGTAGCATGGCTGGCCTGGGGCATTGCGGGATTGCGTCTGCTACGACGTGGTCGTCGCGGCATCACCACAATGCTGGGTTGGCGCTATCTGGTTCCCTGGGTCTGGATCGCGCTGTACTGGGCGTGGCAGGGACGCGGCTTTAACCCATCGTTGCGCTATTTCTTGCCGATCTACCCACCACTGATCCTATTTGCCGCCATCGGTAGCCTGGAAGCCGGTCGTTGGCTACGTCTGCGCATCCTGGCACGAGCGCGGCGCCGACGCCCTAATCGGCGCATATTGCTCGGTGCCGCCCCGACTATCGTGCTGCTCGTATGCACGGCGTCCTGGGCATGGGGCTTTACACGCATCTATACACGTCCACATTCGCGTGTCGCCGCCGGTGAATGGATGGTAGCGAATGCTCCTCGCGGCTCGTTCCTGACGACCGAGCAATGGGACGACGCGCTACCCTACACCAACGGCAACGGTAACGGCTGTAATCCGTTCTGTTTAGTCGAAACGACACCCTATGGTGAGGACGAGCTATCCAAGTACCTGGGCAAGAACGACACGATCACGAACGAACAAGTCGATGCGAATGTCAACCCTGACGGACTGGTCGCGCAGCTTTCTCGCGCTGATTACGTGGTCCTATCATCGGCACGGATCTATAGCTCGATCGAGCGGTTGCCGCATCGCTTTCCGGTAGCCTTGCGGTATTACCAGACGTTATTCGACGGTAGCCTGGGCTTCGAGCTTGTGGGCGATTTCCATTCGTTCCCATCCTTCCTGGGCCTGACCATTCCCGACCTGAGCGCAGAAGAACAGTTCACCGTGTACGATCATCCACGAGTGCTGATCTTCCGGCGCACGGAGCGCTTCAGCCCACAACTCGCCCGCGATATGCTGACCCGCGACGTGGTATGGAGCGAGATGTATCGCATCAGCGCGAAACTTACGTCGGCGGCTCCCGACGCCCTGCGAATCACGGACCATGCGTGGGAGCGGCTCGACCAGACCAGCAGCGCCTACCTCTGGCAACCGGGCATCGTCACTCGTGCGCTGACGACAGTCGGGGTGCCATATGCTCCAACACTGACAGGCACGCTCGCCCTGTTGCTCGCCATCGAACTGCTGGGACTGGCGACGCTGGCCATGATCCGACGCTGGCGGATTCCGCTGCCGGATCATGGCATCGTTTCGTCGCGCTTCCTCGGGTTGTTGGTGTTTGCTTTACCGATGGCGCTGCTCGCGCTCCTGGATCGGTTCACCGTCAGCCGCACGATCCTTGGGTTGTGGTACGGCATTGTCGTCGGCTTCGGTCTGCGTCTGCTATGGGCAGAACGTTTCGCGATGGTGGCATTGTGGCGTCGCCACCGCAGTTCAATTCTGGCTGGCAATGCCTTTTTTGTCGTCGCACTCCTCGCCGGGTTAATACTGCGAGGCCTCGCTCCCGCGCTTCCGGCGACCACCACTGGTTTTGGTAGCGCCCAATGGGCGGCGATGGTCCGAGCGCCGATTCTTCCGCCGCCGGACCCGTTATTCGCGGGCGGACAACTCGAAACACCATACGCCGCGCTCGTACCGTTCACGACCCTGACACGTATGGTCGGCGTGGCACCGGAAATCGCCTACAACGTGTGGCTCGCCGTGCTTGTGGCGCTGCTTGCCAGCCTCACCTGGGCGGCGTTAGGATGGTTACGACCACGCTGGCTCGCGGGCATGGTCGCCATCCTCACCCTGATACCGGGCATTGTGGCGGGGACGGCAACGCCGATGGGCGCGCTTGGTCGGGGCAACATCGCCGTGCTGGCGGCCGCCGTGCTGGCGGCGGGTGCCTTGATGCTTGTACGCAGTTTCGCCACCGTCATGCCTTCGCCATTCAGGGCGCGGCAGTGGTGGCAACCCGTCGTGACGTTCGTGGCGACACTTGGCGTGCTCACGCTACTTCGCGCACAAAGCCCGTGGAGCTTCTGGGCGGTCGCCATCGCCGCCATTGCGCTGCTGGCGACGGCACGTCCGAAACAACCCGCTCGACGCGCCATCGAAGCCATCGCGTTGCTTGTGGTGCCGTACATACTCGCGCACCCGTTGATGGTCGTCACGCCTACCATTAACATCGGTGGCGACATCTTCGCACGTACACCCATCTCTATATCAAACTTCGTCCTGCAATACGCCCTCGCTCTACTCGTTCTGACGGGCGTGATGACGCTGGTCGGATCGCGCCTGATCGACCGTCGCGTCGTGGTCGGCGTCGGTGGTGCGTTGGTCGTTGTGGTGGCACTCGGCGCGTTCCTGGGATTATCGCCGTTGCTGGTGTTAACGCCGTTAGCGCTGGTGCTCGTGTGGTTGCTCCTCGAAGCAGCGACTGCGCAAGGCAAGGTGCAGCGTGTCACCCCGGCATTCTTCGTTGCCCTTGTGGGTACGTCTTTGGTCATGTACGGTGGGCATATCACGATCCAGGCAGCCCCCGGCGATGGCGCGTTGCTCTCGCTGGTGGGATTGGTACTGATTGTGTTCGCGCTCGGCTCCGGTTTGTCCTTCGTACAATTCACCGGTCGCCTTCTCACCCAGGCCACTCGGTTCTCGACGGCTCTGCTCGTGTTCGGGCTAATCCTGACCACGCTCACGGTTCGTGATGCTTCGCTGCCCGTTTTGGATGAAAACGACCAGGCGCTCACCACCGCACTGATAGACGACGCCAGCAACGGCAGCGTCGTGGCGGTCGCGCCACAGCCACTCGTGCCATCGGTGATCGCACGTTCCGGCTTGTCGGCGTTAGTCGCCGACCCGGATGCCACGACGATGGTCCGCAAGCTACTCAGCCCATCCATCAACACCGTGGTCGACGGGCGGCGCAGCGCACTCAACGCGATCTACGGCTCCGATCTCCGAATGGCAGCGTCACAACTCAGCGCGTATGCCGTGAACTACGTCATCGTCGGTCCCGCCGAACGCGCCATGTACGGCGACACCGCCGGGGCGGCGTTACGCACGCTTCAGGGCAGCGGGGCAACCAGCGTTGTGTACGAGGACGACGACTGGACGCTGTTCAAGCGCGTCACGACGAGTGATGTGGTGCCGTTCGTAGCACCCACCATCAACCTCGATCTGCCGTCAACCAAGGATGGCATGCTCGACCAGTCGCTTGCGACGCTGCCCATCGTCGACGAATACGCCTGGAATCAGTGGGCAACCAATAACGACTACGCAGCGATCCTGATCTGGCTACTCATGTTCGAGGTGCTGGGTTTGCTGGCGCTACCGCTCAGCAGCCGCATCTTCTCGCGTGCCAGGGATACAGGATGGGCGTGGAGCAAGCTGATCGGTCTGGCCGTCTGGAGCTACGCGATATGGTTGCCCGTCAGCCTCGGATGGTGGACCTACCAGTGGTGGTCACTGGTGGCGGGCGCGATGATGCTGGCGGCGCTCAGTTGGCTCGCCGCCGGACGCCCACGCGATATGAAGCGGTGGCGACAAACGCTTGCACGCCCTGAAGGTACGCGCGAGGTACTGCGCGAGATCGGGCGTGTTGAAGTGCTCTACCTGGTGGCCTTCGGCGTATGGACGTTCGTGCGAATGGCGAATCCCGACCTGTGGCACCCCTGGCTCGGTGGCGAAAAACCCTTCGAGTTCGGCATGCTCAATTCCATCGTACGGTCGCCAGTCATGCCGCCCCCCGATCCGTTCTTCAGCGGCGGGGTGATCAACTACTATTACTATGGATTATTCCTGGTGTCGGTACCGATTCGTGCGACCGGCATCGATCCAGCGGTCGCCTTCAACCTGATCGTGCCAAGCCTGTTCGCGTTCGTGATCGTCGGCTCAGCGACGATTGTACGGACCCTCACCGGACGGTGGGGTTGGGGTCTGCTGGGCGCGACGATGGTCGCGGTGCTTGGTCCAGCCGCCAGCGCGGTACGTTTTGGCGAATCGCGTGGCATAGGCGTGGTGGTGGAATCGCTACGCTCTGGATTCAGCGGCTGGGCGAGCAGGCTAGGCGATTGGTTCTGGGGGCCAAGTCGCATTATTCCCGGCACAATCAACGAATTCCCGTTCTTCTCCTATCTTTTCGCTGATCTTCACCCGCACATGATCGCACTGCCCGTGACGATCCTCGGCATCGCCATCGCGATCGAAGTCTACCGTGCGCCATCGTTGCGCCGCCAGGGCGCCGCGCTCGGCCTTGGTGCGCTGGTGCTCGGGACGCTGGCAGCCGCGAACTCGTGGGATGCCCCAACGTCCGCTATGGTGCTGGGCGGTGCCTTGATCGGGCGGGCGTGGCGTTCCGCTCGGTATAACACGACGGCTACACAAAAGCTCTGGCACCTTGGACGTGCCGCTATGATCGCCGTGGGCTTGCTCCTCGCTGGTCTAGCGCTGGTGCTGCCGTTCTTTATGAGCTATCAGGCGATGGTCGGTGGCATCGGGCGTGTACGTCAGGGCGACACCCTACTCCAATGGGCGTTGATCAGTGGTCCTCATCTTTACATCGCTGTATCGGTGCTGTTTGGCATCACCTGGGCAGTCGTGCAGCGCATCAACCATCCGCTTTTGAGACGACCCTGGCGTGCGCTGGCGACAGGCGTATCAACCCTGGTCGGCGTCGTATTACTTGGAGCGTGGGCCTTCAGCACCACCGCCCAGCCTAGCACAGGACGCTTCCCATGGCTGACGATCGTGCTGGCAATGCTGGTGGTGCTTGCGGTGGTGCTTGCGTTTGTGGCACGGCTGCGTGACGAGGAGTGGCTGGTATTGTGGCTGATTACCGCTGGGTTGATGGTTGCCCTTGGTATCCAACTGGTGTTCGTGCGCGATCATTTGTCCGGCGGCGATTGGGAACGCATGAATACGGTTTTCAAGTTCGGACTCCAAATCTGGACGCTGCTAGCGTTGGGGGCCGCCGCCGGAATGCCGATGATCCTGCGACTGCTGCGGCGCGGGAGCGACTTCGCCGTGAGCGCCTGGATCGGTCCGCTATGCCTGTTGCTCCTGATGGGAGCGACCTATCCGGTCGTCGCAACACCCAGCCGTAGCTCGCTGCGCTTCGACCCGCACCCGGGACTGACCCTCGACGGTCTGGCGTTCATGGATACTGCCACGTATGACAGTGATGGACACCGGATCGATCTGAGCGGCGATGCCGCTGCGATTCGCTGGCTCAAAGCCAACGTCAAAGGGCTACCGGTGGTCCTGCAATCCGAGGCTGAGTTCTATCGTGCCAATGGTGTACGTATCGCCGCCAATACTGGCTTCCCCACGGTGCTTGGTCGGCTGCATCAGGACGAGCAACGTGCGGCGGCGGGTGTGATTGCCCGCGAGGCTGATGTACGCCGCATCTACGATACAACCGACGAAACGATCGCCACCAGTTTGCTGGCGAAGTACAATGTCGAGTATGTGTACGTGGGACCTGCCGAACGCGCCTTTTACAATACAGAAGGCCTGGCGAAGTGGAACAAACTGGAAGGACGTGCGCTCGATACGGTGTACCAGAACCCGTTGGTCAACATCTACCGTGTTCGCCCCGGTCTCAAGGTCACCACGACCGCTAACGTGCCGGATATTGCGGCACCCGCGCCAGCCGAAGTGCAGCAGCCTGCCGTTGACGATGCAACGCTCCAGGAGTTGGAGAACGCGCAGGAGGCCCAGCCCACCGATCCGGCGACAGCCTACACGCTCGCGAATGGCTACATTCAGAACGGGCGGATCGAGGATGCCGCACGGGTGTTGACGCTTGCCTCCGCCTCTAATCCAGACGACATCGCGCTACATCAATTCCTGGGCGACATCCAGGCACGCATTGGGAATGCCGACGCTGCCATCGCAGCATGGCAACATGCCGCCGACATTAGGCCGTCAAGCGGCAACATCTCCAAGCTCGGTACTGGCCTGACCATGCTGGGTCGTTTCGATGAGGCAGAGCAGGTACTCCAACGCGCCATACGCGCCGATCCAAACGATGCGCTGGTGCATTTCTACCTGGGGGAGAACGCCCGCAAGCGCAACGGTTCGGGCGATGCGGCGCTGGCGCGTGAGGAATACAGCCTCTACCTGACGCAAGCGTCCGGTGACTCACCATTCCGAGGCGTCGCAGAAGAAGCGCTCCGCACCCTCGGTCAATAAACCACGTCGCAACCGAACGCACAGCAGGGAGGACAGTTGTCCTCCCTGCTGTGCGTTCACATCTTCAGCCGCACTGATGATCACGTGCAAACAAGCTGTGCGATGTCGTAAGCGCTCCAGTACCGTTGGATTGTATCCAACAAACACCTCAACATGAACACGGTTTTTCCAAGAATCTAAACATCCCGACGAGCACGGGATAGTCACAGGCACACCCCTCAATCGCCTCTTTCCCAGATCAGTCCCCCCATCTAAGTTTTGTAACGTCCATCTGTTCAATGGACCGATGGACTATGGCTCATAGCGAGCGATCAACGTATAACATAGTCAGCTAGTTTTTTTGCATGGCATGCGCCAGCGAGGCGTGCATGCATGTAATGGATACATATAATGTCTGTTTCACGACGAACTTTTCTCGCGGCAAGCGCCACGGTGGCCGCTGTGACAACTCTGCCTGAAGTTGGCTTCGCCGCCAACCCAAACGCACCCGAGCCAGCCGCGCCGCAATCAACCACTACGATACCACCAGCGCCTGAAGTAATAGCACTCCACCGCATGGGCTATGGTCCACGTCCTGGCGACATCCAGGCGGTCAGGAACATGGGTTTTACCGCATACGTCGAGCAGCAACTTAACCCGTTGTCGATCGATGATAGCGCCTGTGATGCACGGATCGCCGCTGCCCGTATGCGAATGACCTACGCCGCAGGCACCGGCTATCCCGCATGTAACGAGCTACGACCGCTGACCACACTCAACAAATCCGTGACGGAGTTGTGGTCGCTGTCGCGGTGGGACAAGCCCACGGATGGGCGCGAACGGATGTTGCCGTTCGAGGAAGTGCGGGCGGCGACCTGGCTGCGCGCTGTTCACAGCAAGCGCCAGCTTCAAGAAATCGTCGTCGAGTTCTGGCACAACCATTTCAATGTGTTTCCGGTTTCCGCGTCAGCGATCTCCTGTGCGTTTCCAGCATATGACCGCACCGTGATTCGGAAGCATTGTTTGGGAAATTTCCGTGCATTTCTGGAAGCGGTCGCGATGAGTCCGGCGATGCTGTACTACCTCGATAATGTCACCAACAAAACCAGCGGCGGCGAGGGCGGCAACGAAAACTTTGCGCGTGAACTGATCGAGCTCCATACATTGGGCATCGGCGCATATCTTAAGTTCTACGATGACCGACGCAAGATTGGCGGTGACAGCAACGGTAACGCTCGCGGCTATATCGACGACGATGTGTATGAAGCCTCGCGCTGCTTCACCGGTTGGACGGTCGCCAACGGCTCGTGGAATGGTGTTGATGGGCATTTTCCCAACACCGGCGAATTCCTGTACGAGCATAGGTGGCACGATACTGCCAGCAAGACTGTGCTTAGTCCTGACGGATACCCAAACATTCCACGCAACCAACCGCCACTGAGCGACGGTCGCCGCATCCTCGATATGCTGGCGCGGCATCCTGCAACGGCGCGTCACCTGTGCACCAAGTTGTGCCGCCGCTTTATCAGCGACGACCCGCCGACGCGTGTAGTCGAAGCGGCTGCCGCTGAATGGCTGGCACACGTCGATTCGCCGGATCAGATCAAGCGTGTGTTGCGCGTGATCCTGCTTTCAAATGAGTTCAAAACCACCTGGGGCGCGAAGATCAAGCGACCGTTCGAGTTCGTGGTAAGTTTTTTACGTGCGACGGGCGGCGATCTTGCGAACGACTTTATCGACCCGAACGACGATAAGGCAGGTTTCAATTGGTCCAGCATCAACTGGCGCATGGGCGACACCGGACACAAACTCTACGAATGGGCGTCGCCCGATGGCTACCCTGACGTAGCAAGCTTCTGGATCACCACCAATGGCATGCTCCAACGCTGGAAGCTTCCGTATATTGTCGCGCAATCCTGGGGCGCTACGTCGACAATCGACGCCTGGGGCAGCACACCACAAGGATTGACCTGTACCGAGATCGTGGACTACTGGATCAACCGCTTATGCGGTTTCGCCATCGCTCCCGACGTGCGCGACAGCTTGATCGCGTTTATGGCCCAGGGCAATGATGCCAACCGACCACCAGAACCGTTGAAAAGTCGCCCGGATTGGGGCGAACCGAAGGCGCTCAAGGATCGTTTGAACAGCATGATCCAACTGCTAGCCATGACGCCCGACTTTCAATTTCGCTGATCTTGTCGCGGCTCCGCCGCTTGTCCTTCGGAGGATACATTGAACGTTACTCGACGACAATTTATGGTTGGTTGTAGCGCCGCGATTGCGGCAATGGCGGGCGGGCGCGTCAGCAATGTAGCCTTCGCGACGGAATCTGCGGCGAACACGACGGATGAAATCATGGTGGTGGTGTTCCTGCGCGGTGGCTGCGACGGCTTAAGTCTGGTCGCACCCTATGACGATCCAACCTACATCACATCACGAGGGCAACTCGCGCTCCCGTCCACGGGTGCGAATGCGGTGTTGGACCTCAATACCGGCAATAGTACGATGACCTCACGCATGGGACTCCACCCTCAGGCGGGACCGCTCAAAGAACTTTTTGATGCACGTAAACTCGCTATCGTCCATGCCTGCGGCTTGGACAACGATACACGCAGCCACTTCGAGGCGATGGATTTCATGGAACGTGGTACACCTGGAGCCGGTCACACGGCAACCGGTTGGATCACGCGACACCTCGATACATCGCCCGGCGACGGGCTCCTGCCAACGCTGGCAGCCTCGACAACACTGCCAGATTCGCTGCTTGGCAACAGCGACGCCGCCGCCATGAACAACGCCAGTCGCTTCGCGATCAGCGCACCCTGGCGCTACCTCGAAGGCGATATGCCACACAGCATGGTCAACACCGTCAAGAAATTCTACAACGGTTCAACACCGATCGACATCGCGGGCAAGCGCACGCTCGAAGTCATGGAAACACTGAAAGCGCAAGAACTGAGCTACACGCCCGCTGGGAGTGCCGTGTACCCATCTGGCAGCTTTGGCGATAGCCTCAAGCTTGTCGCGCAGATGATCAAACTCGATCTGGGATTGCGGGTGTCAACCGTCGATTTTGGAGGGTGGGATACCCACGACAATCAAGGCAATGCAGGCACCGGCTACTTTGCGGAACGTACCAACATGCTCGCACGCGGCTTGCACGCCTTGATGAGCGACCTCCATAGCTACGAAAAGCGTCTGACGGTCGTCGTCATGAGCGAATTCGGGCGACGGTTGGGCGTGAACTCCAGCAGTGGCACCGACCATGGACACGGCAACGTCATGCTGGTGCTGGGCGGCAACGTCAATGGTGGCAAAATCCATGGACGGTGGCCTGGATTAGAAGACCTGGACCAGAACCAGGATCTGCGTATTACGACCGATTACCGCACGGTGTTGAGCGAAATCCTGATCCGGCGCCTGGCAAATCCAAATCTCGCGACGATCTTCCCCGGGTTCACCGGGTACAATCCGCTGGGAATCATACGCGGCGTGGATATACCTCCCGTTCAAATGCCCGCCATGCAGCACAAAGTCTACGCACCGATGATCATTCGCTAATACGGAGCAAGCTGAGTTCAAGCAGGTGGACGTATGTCCACCTGCTTCGACGTTCATGGCTGTACATCGAGCGCTGCGGCGACGCGTCGAAGTGCCTCGATATGCTCGGTCGGCGAACGAAGTCCAGCACCCATCGTGTTGACACAGAGGTGCGTGGCTCCCAGCACACGCCATGCTTCCGTCGTGCTACGCCAGATCGCTTCGGGGTCCTGCTTGATATCAAGGCGCCCTTCAACGCCGATAGCGGCGGGATCGCGTCCTGCTTCGCGAGCATAGCCATGAATCTGCTCGACCATGGCACGGGTCGTATCGTCTGGTTTACCGAGTGTGAACCACCCATCGGCCAGCCGCCCGATACGGCTCAGCGTGCGGTCGCCATGCCCGCCGATCCAGATCGGGATCGGGCGTTGCACCGGCAACGGATTGATACCAGCCTCGGGGATAGTATGCCAGCGTCCCTTGAAGTCCACCACCGGCTCGTTCCATAAGGCGCGTAGCACGGCGATCTGTTCTTCGCTCCGCGCTCCTCGGTCCTTGAAATTTTCGTTCAAGCCCACATACTCGACTTCATTCCAACCGACGCCGATGCCCAACCGCATACGTCCACCGCTCAGTACGTCGATCTCGGCGGCTTGCTTGGCGACCAGCGCGGTCTGACGTTGCGGCAAGATTACAACGCCCGTCACAAGATCGACCTTCTGCGTCACGGCGGCCCAGAAACCAAACAGCACGAACACTTCATGGAATAGTGTATCGCTGGTATACGGACCACTCCAATCGGGGCGGTTCGCGGTACTCGCGCCCAACACATGATCGTATGCCAGGATATACCGAAAGCCCATCGCTTCAACTGCCTGTGCGTATTCGCGAATCGCCCCAGGATCGTTCCCGAACTCTGTTTGCGGAAACACAACACCAATATCCATATATGACCTTCCTTTGGAGATGACTAACGATCAACGACACGAGTATCGTGACGCGCAAGCACTATTCCAGCGCTAGGGAGTTATTTATAGCCACGAATAGCGTATTCAGGCATTCACTCGAAAACGGATTTCTCATTACCGCTTGGGAATGACCTGTATCATAAGACTTACCGTTTTCCTACGGTGATGGAGATTTGTTTATAGTCCACCTCCATGCTCCATGAGCAGTGGGTCTTCGTCCGTATTCCATCTCCATAGGTCGCTCATCGTCCGACGAATACGGTACACTTCTTGCACCTATCGACCGATTATAGTGTTTGGTAATGCGGAGCTATGGCATCACAAAAGGGTCTGTTGAAAGGCCCAAAGTTCAACGGAAAACACACGACGCTGATCGCAGCCGCGCAACGAGCGGTCATTGTCCTCCGCGATGATCCGCGCGTCACCAAGATCATCATCGGGATGATCACGTCGCGACGCGGACGTACGACAACCCTCAAAGCGGTGCCGATCAACGCGGGGTTGCGTGTCACGATTGTATCACCACAGAACGTGCAAGAATTGTATGTCTACACGGATGATGTACCAGGGGTGCAGAAAATGCTGGAAGCATTACCGATTATGTAGAGCGCACGTAGGTATGCCCCATGGAGGCCACGTCTTTAGTGACCCCCATACTCTGGCCACGCAAGCTAGCCTACTTTCTGCGATGCAACGATGTCGATGCTCATTTGACGACCACGAAAGAGTTTGCCGACAAGTTTGAGATAGGTACGGAAGCGACGATAATAATCCTCCCCCACCAGTTCTTGGAGGCGGTGCCGCTGGTCGTACATATTGGTTTGCCACCGCTCGGCCTGTATCTGGTACTGGCTTTTATCCCAGGAGTGAACGCCCAACAGATCGAAGTTATTCTGATCGATAAGCGCCAGTTCTTCAGCTAATGTACGATAATTGCCGGTTAATCCATACAGTTCATTCAGGAACACGCCCCCCCTGCTCAGTTTCTTATACTGGCTACTGGTGAAGTGCAGTTCCTTGTTAACGAAGTGACCGCCGGGGTGCAACAACATGTGCGCCTTGGCGAAAAAGCCGTCCAGATCCTCGAAATGGACAATAACCTCGTCGGTATAGATAGCGTCAAAGCCACCTTCATCCTCGAACTCACGCCAATGTGACTCGACAATGTGGGCATCCGCACCATAGCGTGCGACACGTTCTTCTGCTGCCTGGCACTGTGTTGCAGAAAGCGTCAAACCCACCCCTTTCACACCGTAATGGGTGCAAAGATAGGTGAGCGGTCCACCCCAGCCGCACCCAATGTCGAGGATACGTTGACCGGGTTTAAGGTCCATAAACTGAGCCATTAGGTCCAGTTTTGCTTCCTGTGCGGCGGTATCGTTCGCGCTATGATATGCCGCATCATCCCAAAGATTACACGAATACACATTCCATTCGCCGCCAGTGATCGCATAAAAGAAGTCGACCGGCTGTTCGTAATGGACGTTGGTTTGTTGCTTGTCCCCCTCCGATGTACGTCGCTGATAAAACTCTTGTTCAGGAGCCGGTCTGGTCCATTCGCTTGAACGAGGTAGGGAATGGAAAGTGGATGTCATCAGTATGTCCTTTCATTGATGTATCCAGTTCGCCGTCTTTGCGCGACCCTACCGACGCGTGACGTGCATCAACGGCGAGTAGCCGATGCTTCAATTATACTCCTCCGGTTTCAGGATGCCATTCCTGGACCAACATGCCATAGATCACCTGGTCATCCCACTGACCCCCCACATGTTCGATCTGACGTATGATGCCTTCAAGGCTAAATCCAAGCCGTTCGGGGATGGCGCGGCTTTTGCCGTTGCCAGCCGCAGCGCGGATTTCGACGCGCCGTAGCCCAAGTTCGCCGAACGCATAGTCGACCAGCGCCCAGCAAACGCGAGTCATGATGCCGCGTCCCTGAAATCGTTCATCCAACCAGTAGCCGATCTCGGTTCGACCATTGGTCCAGTTCCAATAATGAAAGCCAGCCACTCCAACCAATTCGTTGCGATACCAGATACCAAGCTGGCAACCATTGTTGTCTGCCAGTTGCAGCAAACCCTGCCTGATAAATGTACGGGTGTCGTCGGCTGAGGTCGTGGTGTCAATCCACGGCATCCAGAGCCGCAGATGCGCGCGGTTGCGATCGACCAGGGCGAATACTGTGTCGGCATCTTGCGCGACCAGCAAACGTAGCTCGATATCCTGACCGATAGGACGGCAAAACATAGTTCGTTCTCCTCGACGGAACGTGCAGCGCAAGGAACAAGTGTCAGAACGCGTACACGCCCGTCTTGCGGGTATGTCCTAGAAGTACGTCATACAGATTGGCGGTTCGTCGACAGCGAACATACGCTGCAAGGTTTCGATATAACCGCGGTCAGATGTTTCGACCAGACCGTAGCGATCCAGAAACTTGAATGGGATTACCCCCATCAATAGTTCAACTGCATGGGTACAGTCCAGGCGTATCTCGACATCGTGCGCCGCATTCGTATCTACTTCCGGGCGACCTTCAACGAATCGTACGGTGGTGCTGCCCGCCATTTCCGGCAAAAACGAATCGGCAAGCGTGAAGCGCACCGTACAGGTCTGATCGCCAAATGAGTGATCCGCGAGGACACGAAAGAAGCTCGACAGATCCGTAAGACGATACATCAGGCCGATTCCTTGCGCGTTGATTTCATGCGACATCGTGGTGAAGTTGCCTGATGTATTGCGTGGGTCTTTGAGCAGGTGATGCAGATAGGGGTCCTGTGAATGAAGCATAACACGATTGATTTGATCGGATTGAGTTTGCAAAAACGCGCACAGTTCGCTCAGCGCAGCGCTGTTTTCATACACCAGTTCACTGACCTGCATATCGTTGATCATATCATTGCCAGGATGTGATGATTCAAAGGTCCACACGATATAGCCCTCGAGCGCACCATCGCGTTCGACGCCCACCACCCGTTGCTTGGGGGATTCCAGCATCCGTTTGAAATGCTCGGCGTCGCGGGCAACCATACCATGCGTGCGTTCGTAATAACGCTGGTAACAGCCGTGAACAGCAGCAGCATCGGAGGCATCCAGCATGCGTATATGCTCGCGTGAGCCACGCGGAAACGCCACCGGTCGTATCTGATAATGATTAGCTTTCGTACCCCAGCCGAAGCCCATGTCATGATAAAAATCGGGTCGAAATGGGTATAACATGGCGATGGGCATGCCTTCGTCCTGCGCCCACTGCAAAAAATACGAGATCAGGTCCTTGGCAACTTTCTGCTTCTTATGTACCAGTCCCACCGCAACCATACCGACTCCGGCAGCTTTGACCGTGGTGCCGTGCAGGTTTATGGTGTAATCATGCAAACGCATGACACCCGCGAGCTTGCCATCACGCCATGCACCGTACAAGCCACTCGTCGTCTGCTCATTCTGGAGCTTTGTAAAGCGTTCGATCGCTTCATCTCGCGCCTGCTTCGAACTAAGGTCCCACCCCGTAAACGCATTCCCCGCAACGTTCAGCAACGCCTCCAGGTCATCGGCGCCGAGACGTGTTAACTGGCTCATATCGCGTGCATCCTTTGCATCCATAACCTATCCAGGACGCTCAGTATACTACTGCCCTCAACTCGTCGACTGCCATACAAACGGCGCGACACCAAAGCGTCGCGCCGTATACGTGGGACAAGGACCACAGAACGTTCACTTCAATCAGGAACGTAGGAGAAGGATCGCTTCTTCAGGCGTGATTTCGCCCGCCGCGAGACGGTCCAGAATCGCACGACGATGACCCGTTGGCGGTGATGGCACTGGCGTTTCATATCCAATCGCATCGACGATATCGTCCATGCGGCTGCGGGCGGTGTTATAGGCAACGCGCAGTTCACCGGCGACGCCGTTAATATTACCGCGATTCTTGACCAACAGCCGCACGAACTCAAGCTGGTCGCGGCTCAATCGCCCGACCCAGCCTAAGGATAGACTGGCATCTAGCGTAGCCTGACATTGCTCGCATGCGACACGCTCGATATGGAAACGACCTCCGCATACAGGACATCCTGTGACCAATGGATACATACCCCGCCCTTCCCAAACGAACCAACCAATCTCATCACGATACCACATCCAGATCGTGCATCGCACGGATGAACGCAGGATCGACTCCATGGATGCTCATTTCTACCAGGTCACTGGGCCTGAGGTTCGTAAGACCCGCTTCCATCATCCGGCGCACGAACCCAGGCTCAACCCCATGAATCCGCATCTCCACGAGTTCACGCGGGCGAAGCTGGTTCAGTCCACAATCGTACATCTCGCGCACATAGTCGCCCGTTACACCGTGGATACCCATCTCGATCAACTCATGGATGCTAGGCTTTGGCTGTTCCGCCGATTGAAAGACCATCACCAACGAGTGATCAATACCGTGAATACGTAATTGTATTAGGTGCTCCGGCACGAGATCGAGGTATCCAGCCTCGCGTAATGCTTGCACGTAGCTGGGCTCCACACCATGTGTTCGCAAGGCAATCAAGTGCGAAACCGAGATATTAGGATAGCCAATGCTACGCATGGCACGCACGTATTCGGGTGTAACGTTGTGCATCCGTAGCTCAGATAACTGCTTTGGGGTCAATTGCATGAAGAACGGATCTTGTCGTTCCACCCTTCGCTCATGGGCAGTGGCGGTGCCGGATGCAGTATCGCCGTCGAGGGCCATCAACAAGCGGTTGGCATCTTCGACGCTGATTTTCCCTTCGGATAACATCTTCAACACCTGCATCGATTCCGTACTCATCTTTGACTCCTATACCTTATACGTTGCGTGCATTACACGCAGCAATTCAGGATTGACATCACGCTCACTGAGCTCGATGATCTGTCGAACATCCAGTTCGTTCAGTCCTGCCTCGCGGATTTGTTCGACAAACTCAGGCTGAACATCGTGGTCATAGAGCTCGATGATTTGCTCGACGTTCATCAGGGGCAAGCCAGCCTGATGCATATCGGTGATGTACGAAGCCTCGACGCCATGCTCGTACAGTTGGATGAGCAGGTCGATATCAACGTGCTTCATACCTGTCTCGCGCACGTCTCGCACATAGTCTACGTCGATATCATGATCGTGCATCCGGATGATCTGTTCGTATCCAAAGCCAGGAAGTCCCATGTCGCGCATGCCCTGTATATAGTCGACCTCGACGTCATGGTTATGAAGCTCGATGATCTGACGAAAGTCGGTAATGCCAGCGTCGCGCAGCCCTCGTACATACTCGGCTTCGATGTCATGGTTGTGAAGCTCGATGATGTGATCTACTGATAACCGCGTCAATCCAGCCTCGCGCAGTTCGACGATATAGGATGGCTCGATATCATGTTCGCTTAGGGCGATCAATTGATCGATGCTGAAGGACATCGAAGCTGGTATCGCTGGCTGAACCGTTGGAGGCGGAGTGAAATGCGGCGCGATAGGTACGACGGGTGAGATTGGTGCGAACGGCGCAACGACCGTCGGCGACGTCGCTGAACCGCTCTCCAGCACTTCCAACAACTGGTTGGCCTGCTGTGCGTTGATCTTACCGGCTGCAAGCATCGTTAGTACCTGCAAACGCTCTTCGTTCATGATGATCACTCCTTAAGTAACCCGCTATGGCAATATATTATCATTGGATTGGCAATTGTCAATAACTCATTGGCATTAACATGCAATACTTTTGCAATATATTTGTAATGGCTTTGCTTATGAGCGTGGCATTTGGCTACCTGATATATCAGTCGCGCATCAGGCAGGTGCTTGAAACGTTGGATAGAACCAAAGATGCTCAGCCATGTTTCATCTGGATGCTATGGAAATATGGGCTGCATTACGTATACTCGTAATAGCTTATACCAGCGATCTGGTTTGGAGCATCCGAGGCAGATTCCGAGCATCACCAGCGAGGTTTGCTATGATTGGAACGTTCGTCGCAGTCTTTTTTCTTGCGGTTAGTATGGTTTCGATCTTGATGTTTCTGATCGCTATCCGCGCTGACGACACTGTCCGCTAGTCCCATACAGCAGCAAAGACCCGTCCAATATGTAGGTATTTTTGGTGCTTGCCTCCTACGATACAGGCGTGTATACTTACGCACGTGAGGAGAGACAGGCTACGTTCCTGTCATCTTTCCTCGACTCGGAATGCATCGGTGCTGCTTTCACGAACTGCTACCATACCCGTCAAGCTTGCCGTTCATTTCCCTAGGTTTCTCCGCACCGGTAACAGGTTTCCTAGAATCTTTGCATCTTGCACAACATTCGTTTAATTATGCGCCGATCCCGTTCACGATCCTAGGTTGTTTCCTGGTCGGAGATGAAGAATATATGACACAAACTCACGTTCGCACGCCGCGCCGTTCGCGTCGGTCTTCAGGTGTACAATCACCGGCTCGCACGATCAGTCCCAACGAATCGCCCGACCTGATTTTCCTGTTCGACCGTCAAGGTAGATACACGCGCCTGAGCGGGCGAATGACCGCAGAGGAACGGGCGGCCGTGCACCTGACGACTGATCTGTGGAAAATCTGGGGGATATCCGACGCCCAAATCGAACTCTTTAACCGTCAACGCGAGAGTGTGTTCAAAACAGGGCATCCGGTCGTCGACGAGGCGACATTTCGCGCGTCGAGCTATGAATATGTCCTTAGCCCACTTTATGATGATGATGATACGATTCATACCGTTGTCGTCACCATACGTGACACCACTGACCGCAAGCGAAGCGAACAGCACCTGCGCTTTTTGGCAGATGCAAGCAAAATCCTCGACTCGTCGCTCGATACGACAACGACACTGACGAATATCGCACGACTCGCTGTGCCGTATCTCGCGGATGCTTGCGTCGTACATGTGCTGGATACGGACGGAACAATCAATCAAATCGCCAGCGTGTATAACGATCAGACGTCGGAACAACGCGGTCATGCATTACGCGAGAAGTATCGCTATTCGGCAACAGGCACGTTTGGTGTGCCGGTCGTATTACGCACGCACGCGTCGGTGATGTATCGTAATATCACCGAAGAACATTTGCAGACGTTTACCAGTGACGAGGATGAGCTACAACGGCTCAAACAAATAATGCCGCGCTCGGCGATGATCGTTCCGATCATCGAGCGTGGAAACATCCACGGCACCTTATCGTTCGCGATCTCGACGTCGGACCGGCTCTACAACACGATAGATCTTGCTGTCGCGGAAGACCTCGCGCATCGCGCCGCAGTTGCTGTTGCGAATGCTCGACTGTATGAAAACGCACAGAAGGCGATTCGTTTGCGCGACGATTTCTTCTCGATCGCGTCACACGAGTTGCGCTCACCCCTGACCGTGCTTCAGCTTCAGATCGACAGCATGCTACGCACCGCTCAAAATGGTGGCGGACCGGCCCTGACTCCTGAGCGTCTTGTGCCAAAGCTAGAAACATCCAAACGGCAGATTAAGCGATTTTCGCGTCTACTTACTGATCTGATGGACGTATCTCAAATCGCGTCCGGTCATATTGAACTGGCGAGCGAAGATGTCGACCTTGGCGATGTTGTGCGTGATGTCGTAGGTGCGATCGAGGAACAGGCGACGCTGGCGGGAAGCAAGATTCAAATACATATACACTCTGCGGCGCTTGGACGCTGGGACCATGCACGTATCGAACAGATCGTGGTTAATCTCGTATCAAACGCGGTGAAGTATTCGAATGCCAAGCCAATCGACGTATGCGTATGGGCGCAGGGCGCGACCGCGATGCTGCAGGTACGAGATCGAGGCATTGGGATTCCTGCCGATGATCTTGGGCGCATCTTTAATCGTTTCGAACGGGCAGCATCCAGTCGTGGCTACGAGGGGATGGGACTTGGCTTATATATCGTGCATCAAATCGTCCGCGCTCTCGGCGGCACGATCGATGTCACAAGTGTTCCAGACCACGGCTCGACCTTTACTGTCACCCTTCCCCTCTGCCTCGAGTCAAACCAGGCTATGCTTTCCAATGATGCCGATGCCATACCGACGACTTCCTAGGACTGCTCATACTCAGCAAGGACAACGCCAACGGCGACGGGCGAATGATTCGCCCGTCGCCGTTGGCGTTGCTGATGGGTAGTTAACGGTCGTTAGCCGCGCCACTTCGCTAGCTTTTCGAGCGGTGCCGCTTCCCATGGGTCGTTCCAACCCAGAATGATGTGTGTTGCACCGGCTTCAAGGTATGCATCCAGGTTATCCAGTTCTTCAGCATTCACCATCACAGTACGTTCGATCTCGCCAGGATCACGTCCGAGGTCATGACACCACTGGTCCAGAATTTCGTTCTTCCGCTTATACGTTTCGGGCGGTCCAAATCCATTCCACAAGGTAGCGTGCTGCGCCACGAGGCGTAGTGTGACTTTCTCGCCGCCACCCCCGATCAAGATCGGCAAGGGGTTGCGGATTGGCGGTGGCACCAACCGCCCTAATCGCTCGCGAATTATTGGCAGGTCGCGCTTGAGCGCTCGGAGTCGGTCAGGTGCGGTGCCGAACTCATAGCCATATTCATTGTAATCGCGCTCGAACCAACCCGAACCGATGCCCAGGATCAAACGTCCGTTGCTGATATGGTCCACGGTGCGTGCCATATCCGCCAGCAGGTTGGGATTGCGATAACTGTTGCACGACACCAGACACCCGATCTGGGCGCGGGTCGTCAGCGTCGCCATCGCCGTCAGCATGGTCCATCCCTCGAAATGATTGCCGTTCGGCTCGCCAAACAACGGGTAGAAATGGTCCCAATTCCAGATCGAGTCCATGCCCAGGGCTTCTGCCTGACGCACGGCGTCCGCGAACGCGGCATAGGTGGTATGTTGGGGTCGAATCTGAACACCAATACGGGCTGATCGCATCAAACTACTCCTTGAATATTACTCTTCGTTGGTCGCTGAAGGTAGCGCCGACGGTGTTTCTGTACCCTCACGCACGCTCGCGGTCGCTTCGGGTGGAGCGAACATACTATCAGGTAGGTTGAGCATCACCTGCTGACCGTTGTTATTCACAACCCAGGTAAAAGTGCTTGCCGCGTTGGGGACTGTGTAGGCGATCTCACCCTGGACGCTCCCACCTACCGGAACAACGGTGTCAGGTTCGCGTGCTTGCGCCGATGCCCGCGCAACAAACTCGGTCGTATACTGATTCCCCGCGGCATCACGCAGCAAGAAGTCCGTACTGACTTGTAGAAGAACCGGACTCTCGGTGGTGTTCTCGAAACTCGCCTGGACGACCAGGACGTGATTATCGCCGGGTGCGATAAGATCGGCGTTCAACGCCGCAACACGCACACCGCGCAGCGTGACACGTAACTTGCCAACATTCGCGTCGGTGAGTCGTGCTTCGGGCGTGACGACGACCGCCGCGTCAACGCCAACTGGTGTTGAAAGTTCCTCTAGTGTATCTGTCAGCGTACGTGTTGGTTCGACAGTAGCATCCAGGGCGGTACCGGCGTCCAGCATCGTTTCCGTGGCATCAGGCACGCCGCTATCGCCCGGCAAGGCAGCCGTTGTAGGGCTGGAAGGCGTCGTCGCCGCATCCGGCGTGGCAGCGGAAGCGGTGGTTGTGGCATCGTCGGCAAACCGACCAGCCTGGACAACGATCGGAATGTTACCGGTCGTGTTCGTTTCGCTGCCACACCCTACGACCAGCACGAGCGCCAGCGTGCATGCGGACTTGTGCATCCAGTTCAACGACGCTCCTTTCATTGACACCGCTTACCGGGGCGTGATAGCGACTTTGACATAGCCGCCACGACCGCCGATGAGATCGGCGAACACCTGGCTCCCTTCACCGATTGTCTTTTCGACGATCCAGGCGCTTTCAGCCGGAATGACGCCAGTTGCCAACAAGCGCAACGCTCGTTCAAATTCACTTGGCAGATATGAGAACGCTCCCACGACCTCAACCTCCTGGCGCACCACGTAGTTCGCCGCGATCTCGGATGTTTCGTGATGGAGGCCAATGAATACAGCGCGTCCACCGGGACGCACGGCCCGTATGGCCTGTTCACGTGTGCTGTCAAGACCAACAGCATCAATGGCGGCGACAACGCCCAGGCCATCGGTCAGGCGACGCACTTCATCGAGGACATCACGTTCTCCGATCTTTACCGTCGCAGTAGCGCCAAGCTCGGCGGCGACGGCAAGGCGTTCTGGGCTGGTATCACTGATGATAATGTGTTCTACGCCAGTGTCGCGTGCCGCGAGCAAACACAGCAAACCGATCGAGCCAGCGCCGAGGATCAGGAGGGTTTCCCCAGCTTTGATCTGCGATTGCGCGACCGCACGCATGCCACACGCGAGCGGCTCGGTCAGGGCAGCCGTCAGGTCCGTGAGGCTATCAGGCACGCGATGGCATTGATTTGCCGGTACCGCCACATATTCGGCGAACGCACCGGGGCGATGAATCCCGATGATCTGCCGCTTGCGGCACAGGTTCTCCCGTCCGGCGCGGCACAGATCGCAGGTTCCACACGATATAAGTGGATTGACGACGATACGCTGTCCAACCTGTGCGAGCTCGCCATCTACCAATCGTGGTGTACCATCGCCTGTGGCGACGATTGCCCCCGTAAATTCGTGTCCCATCACCAATGGCGGCACTCGCAGACTGTTCTGTCCAAGATACCCGCTGAGGTCCGAGCCACACACGCCCACCGTCGCGACTTCCAGTAGTACTTCACCTTCGGGTGCCTCAGGTTGCTCAACGTCCCGAACTTCCATCTGATTTGGGCCGGTCCATACCAGTGCCTGCATATTCGTTCCTCACTTATAACGGGAATGTATTCCAACGTTGTTGGCAACAAGCATCGGCGCTCGCCAGCATCCCGCGCTTACGTGCATGGGAATTATACCTTGCCCTCGTACATGGCTTATACATACAACCTCTACCTTTGCTCGCTGTTCGCAGCCGCGAGCACGTTGTGTGGTGTTGCTCGCAGCGTGGGGAGCGCCGGACATTTTCCGGCGCTCCCCACGCTTCTGCCTTCCTGAATCCTATGGATGCTTATTCTGCCGAAAGCCCCAGTGCCGTGCGGAGATTGTCGATGGCATAGACAGGGTCATGCTCGTGACCCGGACGGTCATACCAGGACAGGTCGAGGTGATCGCCACGCCTACCCAGCGACGCCCGCAGCACGGCGGCGACCGCATCCCGGGTGTTGCAGCGCGGTCCGGCCAGGTTAAAGACGCGTACCCCGGGTTGCAGCGGTGCGTCGACGGCCACTTTGATCAAACGCACCACATAATCCCGGTCGGCATGGGCGAGTTGTACAAACGGCGCGTGCGGGACGTTATCGACGCTATACAATGGCGGCGAGGCGGCGGGATCGTCCACCACCGACAGGCGCAGATTGATAAAATCGCTATCCGGCACCACGCGATGGAAGTACCGCGTGATTTCTTCCATGAGCGCTTTGGACAATCCATAGGCGTCAGTCGCGAGACAGGGGTGATCGTCGGGGATCGGCACCGCAAGCGGTACGAAATTCGCATCCAGACACCCAACCGCCGCGATTGAACTCGCCATGACGAACTTGCGACAGCCACGGTCGAGCGCGTAGCGCAACAAGCGGCGTGAACCGACGACGTTGGTGTTCAGCGCATCTTCTTCTGTACTGCCTCCCGTCGCCGCCGCCAGATGCACGACGCGCTCAATAGCGAATCCGTCCAGTTGGCGCAGATCCTCGAACGAATGAAATTCACCACGCACGAACACGAGGTCGCCCTGCGGCTTCTTGCGCGATAAACAAACGACTTTGCGCTCGGACGCGAGTTGCTGCGCCAGAGCATTGCCAATAAATCCACTTGCGCCAGTGATCAGGGTATATCCGTCCATACTGTTTGGCTATGCTCCTTTGGCCGAACCCATCTAACGGACCAACTATACACCAGGCATGTCTTGCACGACCTTGACATACACTGTACGCTCGCGAGGTCCATCGAACTCGGTGAGATAGATACCCTGCCAGCGCCCCCGCACCATGCGGCCTTCGTGGACGAATAGAAACGTGGAAAATCCCATCGTACTGGATTGAACGTGCGAGGCTGAATTGTCCTCGATATGGCGGTAGCGCTGGTCCTCGCGTGGCGCGTTATCGGCAAGCACCAGCAGCATATCGTGCTGCACGCCGGGATCGGCGTTCTCCTGGATCGTGATTCCGCAGGTCGTGTGCGCCACATATAACAGCACCGTGCCTTCCTGCACGGTGCTCGCTCGCACGATCTGCTCGACTTCCCTGGTGATATCGACCATCTGCATCTGACGCTGCGTCCGCACGCGTACGGGATGAAGGGTCATGCTTGATTTCCTTTCGCTAGACTACCATCGGAACGAGCGTGGTCACCCGCTTAGCCTCTTATGTCTGGTTATCTGTATCCGTGTCGTTCACGCCGCTTCCATCGTCGGTCGTTCGCCAGACCGATATTGTCGGGGTTTGTCCCGACAGGCTGATCTCGGTTTCGCTATCGCACTGCAAGCCAAGGGCAGTAGCGACATCGTGCAACAGTGGGCTCAGGTTCGTCAGCAGGACAATGCGCCCACCCGGGCGAACGACGCGCGCCATCTCAGCGATACACGCCGGGTAGAATCGTTCGAGATCATCATGGACGAGGACCTGACGATCCCACGGCAAATTACACACAACGCCATCGATGCTCGCAGCTTCTAGCGGTATAGCGCGAGCGTCCCAACGCTCGAAGGATACATTCACACCCGCACGTTCGCGATTGCTGGCGGCAGCCGCTAATGCCGCCGGGTCCTGATCGCCGCCGCGTGCGTTCAATCCCATCAAGGCTGCTTCCAACGGAATCGTGCCTGCACCACACAGCGGATCGACGATGCTCATGCCACGCTCGAAACTCCCCAGGCGCACCATCGCCGCTGCGACGGTCGGCTTGAGCGATCCGGCGATAGTGGCTTCCTTGTAGGGCCGTTCGTGAATCGGTTGCTTTGCCAGGCGCACGCCCAGATACGCCGCTTCGTGCTCGATGAACACACGCATATTGAGATCGGATTCCGCGTCGCGTGCTTCGTAGGCCCAGCCATGCCCACCTTCGATCCCAACAGCAACGGCTTCTTTGATCTCATCGGTGCTATAGTTGCGCCGCCCTACAAAGTTCACCGTGACCGAAAACGTCGGGGGTGTGCCAAGATCACGCAGCCGCGAACACAGTTCAGCGGCATCGCGCAGATCGAGCAGAAGAGCGCGGTCGGTCATTCGCATGAGCGACACCCGCGCGCGTTCGATCTTGTCCCAGGTCACGATATCGACGAATACATCGTCAGGAACGCGTAGCGCGAGCAGATCGGTTGGGTCGCTGGCAGTCGTGAAGCGCACACGCCGGTAAGATACTTCGGCGTCAGTAGCATCGGGTATATGCTCGTGTAATTCGTCGCGTGCGGCGTTTTCAAGGCCGCGTGTCGTCACCAGCCAAAAAGCGGTTCTGTTTTCCTCGGACACGTCGGCCACCTTTCGTTGTGCATGCGGCGCATGCCTCGGTTCAGGCATTCTAGCAGACGCACGAGCAGAGCGGGAGAATATTGTACACTTGTTCGTATGGCACAACCACTGACTAGCACATTGCTCGACATCTATGCCGAGCTCCACCAACACTACGGTTTCGAACCGCATTGGTGGCCTATCTTCACGGCAAACTGGCGCTGGGAAACCATGCTTGGCGCGATTCTGGTCCAACAGGGACCGTGGGAGCGTACCGAACAGGCGATCATCCGGCTGGACGCGCTCGGTTTGATGGACGAACACGCACTCGCCGCCGCACCGTTGCCGACCATTGTGGATGCTATCCGCTCCGTCGCTTATTACAATGCCAAAGGACCGGCGATCCAACGGCTGGCGCAATACATCGTGGACCACTACGATGGGCAAACCGCAAACCTGTTCCAGCGACCGACGACCGAGGTTCGCCGCGAATTACTCAGCTTATCGCACGTCGGGCCGGAAACCGCTGATGCGATGCTAGTGTATGCCGGACACCACGCCAGTTTTGTGGTTGATGCGTCGCTCCGACGTTTCTTCGGGCGTCTTGGCATCATTCCCGGCATCGCAACCATGCCATATGAGAAGCTACGCGGGTTGCTCGAAGCAGCGTTGCCTCCGACCATCGACCTGTCCAGTTACCCACATCTTGACCAGGATTTGCATCCCGATCCGCACACCCAACCGCAGCCTGCGAGCGCTGAACGACGCCACGCCCGCTTCTTCTGGGACTACCACGCCCTGATCATCGAACATGGCATCCACCACTGTGTATCGCGCCGCCCACGTTGCAACGAAACCAGCGCACCCCGTCGTCCGTTCACCCAGCCGATCAAATGCGCCACCCATTGCCCGCCCTGCGATGGCTGCCCGGTCCGCGCACGCTGCACGTTCTACCAGACTGGCGCGATGGCATAACAGAATACCCCCACCCTTGGAAGGATGGGGGTATTCAATGCAATGTCGCACGTGTTTAGAAGGGCAGGTCGTCTTCCTCGATCTCCACGACGGCGGTATCGGCGGCTCGAGCGGGCGCAGCAGCACGAGCAGACGACGCACGCGCCGAGAACTGGCGTGGCGCCCCTGCGGGCGCACCATAGCCGCTATCCTCATCGCCACCAGCCGGCAGAGCCCCATCGCGCTGTCCATCCAGGCTGATCATATGGGTCGAGATGATTTCGGTTATATAGCGTTTCTGCCCAGTTTCCTTGTCATCCCATGAACGGGTTTGCAGCCGCCCTTCGATGTATACGCGCGTGCCTTTGCGTAGTTCACGACTACATCGTTCGCCGATGTCGTTGCTCGCCACGATATTAAACCATTGCGTATCATCGCGGTCTTCACCGTCAGCGGTACGCCAACGACGCCCGGCCGCAAGCGGAAACAAGGTCCGTGCCCCACCCTGCGGAGAATGGCGTGTTTCGGGGTCTTTGCCCAGCCGTCCAATAATCTGGACCATGTTTAAGTCTTTTGGCATCGCAAACCTCCCGTAACGTCGGCGCTAGAACGGCAGGTCGTCGTCGTCACTCGTTGGGGCGACAGGACGACGCGGTGCGGCATTCGATGGTGCAGGACGCGGCGCGGAGCGCGGAGCGCCATTGTCATTGCCGGCAGCACGAGCAGGCTGCTGTGCAGGACGGCTCGCCTCGGCTCGCGGTGCATACTGGCGAGCAGGTTCCGCATCACCAGGCTCTGCATCCTGGTAACCAACATCCTGTTCCTCATACCCTCCGCCACCCATGCTATCCCGACGGCTTTCGAGCATGATCATATCGTTGGCGACGACTTCGGTCATGTAGCGCTTCTGACCACTCTCCTGGTCGTCCCACGAGCGGGTTTGCAGTCGTCCCTCGATGTAGATACGCGCACCTTTACGAAGATACTGTGCGCAAATCTCAGCAAGCTTGTTCCAGGCCACGACGTTCGTCCACTCGGTTTCTTCGTGATCTTCACCTTCCGCCTTACGCCAGTTGCGGGTGGTCGCGATACGTAGCTTCGTGATGGCGCTGCCTTGAGCGGTGTAGCGGGTTTCAGGATCGGCACCAAGTCGACCGATCAGTTGCACCTTGTTGAGGTCCTTCGACATCGTACATACTCCTTTCTCGTGTACAAACTCCGATAACAGATGTCGCAGAAGGTGCGTGGAGCCTCTTAATGCACGCCCATGAGGGGCTTAGAGGCACAAGCACAAGCTCACATATCAAACACTTGTTCTGCTGAGTATATCGTAGCACCTCGGTTTTGCCATGTCAAGACCTTGAAAGTGACCGACCGACGACTGACAATGAATGACACCAGCGACTATTTCAGGGCAGTATGACCCTCCCTTTTTTGCTTCCGCACAGCCATTTCACTGGCACATGTATTGCGCATAAACGATGAACAGGAAGAAGGAGCGATGACATGACAGGTGATACATCTTCCAACGATGTTAAGAAACTGGGCGAACTTATCAAGGATATTCGCATCGCCATGTTGACGACGGTTGACGAAGATGGCAGTTTGCGGAGCCGTCCGATGGCGACCCAGGATGCCGAGTTCGACGGCGTTTTGTGGTTCATGGTGGGTGCCGATAGCGCGAAAGTCCACGAAATAGAGCAGGATCGGCAGGTCAACGTCAGCTTCGCCGACCCAGACGACCAGCGCTATGTGTCTGTATCAGGTACAGCCCAACTGGTACGCGACCGTCAAAAGATTGATGAGTTCTGGAATCCCTTCAATAAAGCCTGGTTCCCCGAAGGCAAGGACGATCCGAACATCGCGTTGTTACGCGTGAACGTCGATAAAGCCGAATATTGGGATTCGCACTCAAACACCGCCATGCACCTGATCGGCTTCGCCAAAGCGCTTATTACGGGGCAAAGCTATGATGGGGGTGAGAACAAAAAGGTCGACCTATAATGGCACAGGTTAATAACTGGCGCGGCGTTACAATCGTGTAGCGCCGCGTCATAGCGTTCGTTGTTACCTGTCATGCACCGGTACAGTGTCCATTTGACGCCCGATCCGATCTGCCCGCACAATAGATTCACACTGAAGGATGAAACTCATGCAACAACTCGGTCCAAACAAGGTGCCGGTCACGCTTGTGGTGAACGGTCGCCGGGAAGCCGTCGAGGTCGAGCCACGCCGAACTCTGCTCGAAGCATTGCGCATCGATATAGGACTAACCGGAACAAAATTGGTTTGCGATATGGGAAATTGTGGTGCCTGCACCGTGCTCGTCGATGGTACCGCTGTATATAGTTGTCTGACACTTGCGGTCGATTGCACCAGCAAGGCGATTACGACCGTCGAGGGGTTGAGCCAGGACGGCAAGATCGCACAACTCCAACAGGCATTCATCGCGCATGACGCGCTCCAGTGTGGATTCTGCACACCCGGCCAACTGATGGCGGCCCGTGCGCTGCTCGACCGCAACCCGCACCCTACCGAAGAAGAAGTCGTCGCGGGCATGTCTGGTAACCTATGCCGCTGCGGTGCATACCGAGGCATCATCAACGCCGTTCTAGCCACTGCCAACGAAAAGTAACGAAGTGCTACGGGATACTTCCTACCGAGTGCGTTTGGTGGTGGAAGATCCCTGGTTTGCCTTCGCTGAGCCAATACGGTAACGCCGAAAGAGAAGATTATGCCAAAGCTTGTTAAAAGTGAACTCAACGTCGAAGGACGTGTAACCGTTGAATACGCGGTTGTCGATGGTCCCGAATTGCCGGTGTGGGGCGAGAATGAGGAACTCGCTATCGTCGGTCAGCCGACGCCACGCATCGATGGCATCGCACGAGCATCCGGTGAAGCACGCTACAGCTACGATGTGCTGCTGGCGGGTATGCTGTGGGCACGTGTGTTGCGCTCTCCGCATCCTAACGCTCGTGTCGTCAAGATCGACACCACAGCGGCGGAAGCGCTGCATGGCGTAATCGAGATCATGACGACCGACAACATGCCAGCGATTGAGATGAAGGGCAGCAAAACTGGGGTGCTGACCAACAACCCACATTTCCGGGGTGAACTGATCGCCGTTGTAGCGGCAATCGATCCCGCGATCGCGGACGATGCTTTGAAACTGATCAAGGTCGAGTACGAAAAACTACCCTTCGTCACCAACATCGAAGCCGCCATCGCCGACGGCGCACCGCACGTCTTTCCCGAAGGCAACATCACCAGCGGCAAGCCCAACGCCGACGAGCGTGGCGACGTAGCGGCGGGTTTTGAACAAGCCGATGCCGTGGTCGAGATCAACGTGCGTACGCCTGCGGCAGTGCATAACGCGCTCGAAACCCATGGCTGTGTCGCCCACTGGGAAGGCGACCAACTGACAATCTACGAATCGACACAACACGTCTATGGCGTGCGATCGTTCGCTGCGGAAAAACTGGGCCTACCCCTTAGCAAAGTGCGCTCGATCGGCACGTTCATGGGCGGCGGATTTGGCGCGAAGTTTCCCGGTTATGCGTATACGTTACTGGCGTCCGAACTGGCACGCCGCACACGCCGTCCCGTACATCTGATGTACGACCGCGAAGGCGAAAACCTGGAAACTGGCTACCGTGGTTCGTCAGTGCAAACGGTGAAGATCGGCGCGCGCAAGGACGGCACCCTTACCGCCATCGACGTAAAGGTAATCACGGAAACCGGCGCGAACTTCAACGGCGACATCCCGCCCGTCGCCATCCCGCACAAGATGATGTACACCTGCCCGAACGTTCGCACCAACACCACGGGCGCGGTCACGAACCTCGTACCGTGTACGGCCTTCCGCGCTCCCGGCTTTGTCGAAGGCATGGTCGGCCTCGAAGCGGCGATGGATGCGCTGGCGCGCAAGCTGGGCATGGACCCGCTCGAACTGCGCCGCCGCAATATTCCCGCCCTCGATCAAACGTCCGATAAGCCGTTCTCATCGTTTCCGATCGAGGAATGCTATCGACGTGGAGCCGAGGCGATCGGGTGGAACAAGCGCCATGGTGCCACACCGCCCGCGCCCCAGACCGGGCGCTATCGTCGTGGCATCGGCATGGGCTCGCAAATCTGGTGGGGTGGTGGCGGTCCGCCAGCCTATGCCGAGATGCGCCTCAACGGCGACGGCACCGCCACGGTTATGACTGGTATCCAGGACCTTGGCACCGGCTCACGTACGATTCTCGCGCAGGTCGCCGCCGAAGAACTCGGCATCTCGATCGACGATGTAACCGTCGCTATCGGCGATTCGCTGGCGGGTCCATACGGCCCCGGCTCGGGCGGATCGATCACCACCGGCTCAATGACACCCGCCGTGCGTCAGGCCGCCAACACGCTGCGCCGCGATGTATGCTCGCTGGTCGCCCAGATGAACGATGTTCCTGAGGAAGAGATCGAGGTTCGCGGTGGCACAGCCTATCGCAAAGACACACCGATTATCACGCTCAAGGACCTGATGGAAGAGTTGGGCGACGTGATGCTGACAGGCAAGGGCAGCCGTGGTCCGAACGACGAGGATGTGTCGGTGATCACCAGCGGCGCACAGTTCGCCGAGGTCGAAGTTGATACCGTCACCGGCAATGTGCGAGTGATCAAGGTTGTCGCCGCCCATGACTCCGGGCGCATCATCAACCCGCAGACCTTCACCTCGCAGATTCAGGGCGGCGTGATTCAGGGTATGGGCTTCGCGTTGTTCGAGGATCGCGTGATCGATGACCGCCTTGGCACGATCATGAATCCGAACCTGGAATGGTACAAACTTGCGACAATCGCCGACCTTCCCGAAATCGTGAACATCCTGATCGACATTCCCGACATACGAGCGAACTCCACGGGTGCGAAGGGCGCGGGCGAACCCGGCATCATCCCGACCGCCGCCGCGATCACCAACGCGGTTGCCGATGCGCTGGGAACGCCGATCACCCATCTCCCGATCACTCCGGCACGGGTGATGGAAGCGCTCTACAGCGACGACGAAGATATCGTAGCGATCGCAAAGGAACAGGCATGAAGAAGTTTGCGTATGGGGAAGCTACGAGCGGCGCGGAAACGATCGCGCTGCTCGGCCCCAACACCCGACCACTGGCAGGGGGGACCGACCTGCTTCCGTTGATGAAAGACGGCATCGTTGCGCCCGCCACGCTGATTAACATCAAACACGCTGAAGAACTACGCTACATCCGCGAGGATGCCGACGGGCTACACATAGGAGCGCTCACGACCCTCGACGAACTGGATCGTCATCCGGTGGTGCGCGAACGCTACACTGCACTCGCCGAAGCCGCTGGCCTTGCGGCCTCGCCACAACTCCGCAACATGGCGACGTTGGGCGGCAATCTGCTCCAACAGGTGCGCTGCTGGTATTACCGCAGCGACTTCGACTGCTGGCTCAAGGGCGGCTCCACCTGCTACGCGCGCAACGGCGA
This sequence comes from uncultured Chloroflexia bacterium, assembly GCA_963790835.1. Taxonomy (GTDB): domain Bacteria; phylum Chloroflexota; class Chloroflexia; order Chloroflexales; family Kallotenuaceae; genus JBBSGA01. Next base: position 33,882 of record CAWBPU010000001.1, on the reverse strand, counting down.
AAACCAGTTCCATGCCGTTTGGGACCAATCCCCATGCGTCGCGGTGTATCCATCTGACCCGCCATCGGCGCTCATCGCCTTCGATGCCACGCTCCGCATCGCCGGACCGAACGGCGAGCGCACGCTGCCGGTCGCCGAATTCTTGCAACCGCCGACCGCCGAACGCCACACCATGAACACGCTCCAACCCGATGAGCTAATCCTGGAAGTGACGCTGCCACACTTCGCGGGCAAGAGCGCATACCAGAAGGTCATGGACCGGGCGGTATGGGCCTATGCACTGGCAAGCGTTGCCATCGCCGCCGAGGTGCAGAACGGGAATTTCCAGAACGTCCGTATCGTCGTCGGTGGCGTCGCCAACGTGCCGGTGCGTGCCACCGCCGCCGAAGGGTTGCTCGAAGGGCAAAGCGCCAGCGAGGACGTGCTACGTCAAGTGGGACGTGCCGCACTCGAAGGTATCCACCCATTGAGCCAGAACGCCTACAAGGTGCCGCTGGTACGTAACCTGGTACAACAGGCCGTGCGCGACATCGGATAGTCACCCTACGCCGGGGACGTATCATCGTCCCCGGCGTTCCAACGATGTATAATCGATGTTCATGGACGAACAAACGGAAATGACCGACAACGCACAGGCCACACCACCAGAACAGGCAGCGCCGACCGACCTGAACCGTGAAGCAATCACGGCGCTCTTCGAGCGCCATCGCTTACCGGCGCTCGAATCATTGGAGCGATCGGGCGCGGGCGATGATTTCATCGCCAACGGCTCAATGCGGGTTCAGTTCAACCGCGACGAGCCTGAGGATTCTGTCTTTCGTAAAAAGGCGATGATCCTGCGCCGTCTGCGCCAGTTTTCGGATGTACCAGTTCCCGAGGTGCTGGCACTTGACACCACACATGACATCCTGCCCAGTGACGTGCTGGTGCTTGCGGCCCAGCAGGGTACGATGGCCGACAAGGTGTGGCCAGATCTGACGCAAGACGTGCGCGAGGCGTTATCAGAAGAAGCCGGGCGCATGTGCGGCTCGATCCACCACCTGCAATGGCAGGCCTACGGCGACTACAATGTTTCAACGCGGTCGTTAGGGCAATATCCGCGCTGGGCAGACTTGCTGTTATTGCGGCTCGAACGCGCCGCTTATCGCGCTCGCGACAAGCGTGCCTTGCCGCACGCCATGATCGACGCCATTATTACCGAGATCAACGACGGCGATTCCGTACTGGAAACAGCCTCAGCGCCCGTGCTGGTGCATGGCAACCTCCATCTTGGCAACATCCTGCTGCGGCAAGATGAAGGAACATGGCGCATCAGCGGCATTGTCGGATGGGACACGGCGTTTTCCGCCGACGCCGCCTGGGAGTTCGGTGTGTTCTCGTTCCGCGAACCTGAACACTCGCCGCAAGGTGATTCCTTTCTGTACGGCTACCGCGAACGCAACACCTTGCAGCCCGACCTGCGGGCGCGCATGTACCTGTACCGGCTGTTGTATCACCTCGAAAGCGCAATCGTCGCTCGCACCCAGGCTCCCATCAATCTCGAACGGCGGCAAAGCCACGAACAAGCGTTGCGGCGACTGCTGCACCGCTAAGCTAACGCCCGAGCATCTCCTCGTACACCGCGTAATATGCGCGAGCAACGGATTGCTGTGTGTAGTGTTGCAACACACGTTGGCGTCCGCGCTCGCGCAATACACCGTACAGTTGTGGATCGTCCATCAGGCTGCGGAGTTTCGCCACCAGGTCGTCTATATCACCTTCCCTGAACACCAGGCCACCGTCGCCGATCACATGCGGAATCTCACCGCTGTCCGAGCCGACAGGCGGCACGCCGCTCGCCATCGCTTCTGGCAGCACACGACCGTACTGTTCTTTCCAGCGCGGCGTGGTATGCGACGGCAGCACGAAGGCATGCAGCCCGCGCATCGCTTCAGCGATCTCGGCAGACGGTACCTTGGGCTCGATCTCGACGCGGTCGCCCAGCCCTAGCCGCTCGATCGCGGCACGAATCGGCGCTTCGTATTCGCCACTCCCGATGAGCCGCAGGTGGGCGTGTTCCGGCAAGCGTGCCAGCGCTTCGATCAGATCGAGGACGCCCTTCTCCTCGACCAGCCGACCAAAATAGCCGATACGAAACGGCGATGCTGGAAGTGGCGTGGAACGCGGATGGAAGAACTCGTGGTCAACACCGAACTGCGGCAACACATGCAGCGATCCCGCGTAGCCGTGCGCTCGCAGGATCGCTGCGGCTTCCTGGTTCGCGGCGATAGCGGCGGCAGCATGTGTGAAGTTATAGCGCTCGAACCAACTGAACGGCGCGGGGTAGCTTCGCTCGATGTTGGCATAGTTATAGAAACAACAGCGTGCACCAGCCTTGACCCCGATCCGCATCGCCTGGAACGTCGCCAGGTTGAAGGATTCCTCGTCGATGTGCAGGATATCGGGCTGTACCATCTGCACCAGTCGGGCTAGCCCTGGATAGAAATGGACGTGGAAGTGTCCGTTGAGCCACATCGGCAGCACCTGGAGGCGGTAGCCCTCGACGTACCGCCGTTCGAGCACGGTCGGCCCCACTTTTGGCTCGATCCATTGTGGCGGAACCGCGACGGTGAGTTCCATTCCAGGCAGCGCCGCCAATTCTTCAGCTTTGCGCTGATATGTTCCAACGACCATCGCCTTGGAAAGTATTAATACTCGCATAGATCCTTATATGTCGCCCATCACTTCGGACGTCAGCGTTATATTTGTATATCTCGCCAGCCATGACGCCCTACAGGCGACATATGCAGTTGGAATATAGTATCATCAATATATACGGGTCATCGGCCTGGGGTCGTATATGTATGCGAACGAAGTAGCGCGAGTATCCAACCGTACGACGCGGTGGAATCATCGCCATAATAACCATGAGTCCTAGACAACCTCTACGGTTGTTAGAAAACACAACCACATCCTCTATGCCGCAACGGGCGTTCATCTTTCGCTCACTGATCAGCGTCGTCGGTTTTGTGGCTGTCGCATTCCTGTTCCCCTTTTTTCGCGTTGAAGCTTCCGTTGAACTCCTGGTGTTGCTGCTGCTGATCGTCGCGTCGCAAACATGGCTCGATATTCAACTCCCTCGCCGTCGTATAATCATGCTCAGCGTGACATTTACCTTCATTACGTTTTTGTCATTCGGCGCACTCAGCGCTATGGTGGTCACCTTCGCGGCAACTCTACTGGCACAAACGCTCGCCTATATGCGATCCGAAAAAGCACAGTACAGCATGCTGTTCGTGACGTTCAACGCTGGACAACTTGCCCTCAGCACGATCAGTGCTGGACTGATCGTGTGGCTACTTACCGGCGACACGTTTAACACCCCTCCACAACAGTGGGGACTGCCGCTGCTGGTCTATGTGGTGACGTTCCTGGTCGTCAGCCTCGTGCTGGGCAACACTGCGGCTGCCTTGAGCGACGAACCACTGGATATAGGTGAGCATTTCTGGTCACACAGTAGCCTATGGACCGCCCTCTGCTTCGCGATCTGCGGACCACTTGCGTTGTTGGTTGAGGTGCTGATCCCCCAAGGCGGCACACGTTACCTCGTGATCCTGACCTTCGCGGCCTTGATGTCGTTGCAGTATATTCTGCGCTTTATGCTGCGCTACGAACAACTCAGCGGCGAGCTAGCGGTCATCAACACCGTGAGTTCCAACCTGGCGTCATCGCTCGATTACGGGACACTCTTTCCCGCTATATATGATGGTATCCGAAGCCTCATGCCGGTCGATGCTTTTTTTGTCGCACTTATAGACGATGAGCGCCGCGATGTGCGCTTCGTATACCTACGCGACAAAGACGGGGAGATGGCGCCCCGTACCCTACCCTATCGCGGAAGCATGGTCGCGAGTGTGATCCAAACAGGACAAACGCTGTGTCTCAATAATCTCGGCGCATCCACGACGGTCGAATCGGTATTCGGCCCGGCGCCGCGCGTACGTGCGCTCATGCTCACACCGCTGATCGCGGGCGACCGCTCAATCGGCGCTATCGGCATCCATAGCTATGCAGTCGATGCCTACGAGCCTCGCCACATCAAGTCACTGACCTCGATCGGCGGCATGGCGGCGGTAGCGATCCATAACGCCCAACTGTTCGAGCGCGAAAAGGTGATTTTGCGCGAGCGCGAGGAGTTCGTCTCGCTGGTGGCACATGAACTCAAAAATCCCCTGACAGCGATTTCGGGCTATCACCAGATTGCGGTACGTCGCGCAAACCCCGACGACGAACAGTTACAACAACCGCTGCAAGTGATTGCCGAGCAAACAGCGAAACTCAATTATCTGGTCGATGATTTGCTCCAACTGTCACGCGCCGATGCAGGACACCTGACGTTACATCGCAAGCCCAGTGATATCGGCAAACTGGTATCCGACGCCGTGGAGCAAGCCCAGGTACAGACGAATATCCACCGACTCCAGGTCACTGTCGAACCTAATCTACCCCTTATATCCATCGACGTCATGCGGATCGGGCAGGTTGTCCAGAACCTGATCGGCAATGCCATAAAGTACTCGCCCGAAGGTGGTGCAATCGACGTGCGGGTCGCGGTATGGGCGCATGACGATGAGCGCTTGCCCCCTCATGCACACGACCAGACGCTCACTCATCGATGCTGGATGGTGGTCGAGGTCCAGGATCAAGGTGTTGGTATTCCGCCGCGTGAATTGCCCAATGTGTTTGCTCGATTCTTCCGGGCAAACAATAACCGTGGAGGTGAGATTGCGGGCGTAGGACTTGGCCTCAGCATCGCCTCAGAGTTCGTGCGCGCCCACAGCGGTCTGATCTGGGTCGAGTCAACCCACGGCGAAGGTTCGATATTCAGGTTTGCGCTGCCAGCCACCGAGCACCGATCAACACCTCGTGCTGACAATCAGCGAAAACCATAGCAGCGGGATTGCGATGGACAACGCGCAAGGGAAGAATATCGACGTCGATATTCTTCCCTTGCGCGCACACCTGTTATTTTGGGATTTCGCCCACATCGCGCAGGATTTCTTCTACGATATCGAGGGCAGCACGTGGGCGGGCGGCACGCGCCGCAGTCAGACGCATCTGCACCAGGCGTGGACGGTCATCGAGTAGTTGTGTGATCGCAAAAGGCACATGTTCAGGCAACCGTATGCCGACCGCGGCCCCAACACCCGCCAGATAATCGGCATTGCTTTCTTCCTGGCCTGGTATCGGATCGATGATGATCATGGGTGTCCCCCGCGCCAGCACTTCTGAAACGATCAAGCCTCCGGCCTTCGTGATGACCAGATCCGACGCCACCACGAGATCGTCCACATAGTCCACGAAGCCAAGCACGCGCAGTTCTAACGTATCCGTCCCCGCGAGGTCGCTCAGCGCCGCCTGGAGATTGCGGTTCCGACCCGCGGCTACGATCACGGTGCCGTTGAAATCAGTTTTCATCAACCCTTCGAGGATGATACGCACATGTGTATCATCCAAACCGCCGCCAAAGAGTGTGACGACCGACTTGGTCGCAGGCAGATCGTGGGCGGCTCGCATATCAGCAGGATCCTTGGGCACGGTAACTTGCAGATCGACCGGAATACCCGTGACCCGCACCAGGCTTGATGCGACACCACGCTCCACAAGTTGCGATCGTGTCTGCTCAGCGGCGACAAAATAGCCATCAACATTTTTGTACGCCCAGAACATATGCGCCGCGTAATCGGTTAGCACACAGTACAGCGGCTCGGTGAGGCGCGAGCGTGCTTTCCGTGCTGCCAGCACTTCGACTGGCAGAAAGTGCGTACACACGATGATGCTAGGTGCATAGTTCCGGATCAGCCGTCGCAGACCCCAGGCGTTGATCGAATCAGCTAACGCTCGTATCTCGTTGGTATAGCGAAATATATCGCGATCCGTCTGCCCGTAGACATAGCTCCACAATGAAGGCAGTTTGTCGGTCATCTGGATATATGAGCGTGCGTATGCTTCGCGAAAAAGTGGATTCGCATAGTCAAGGACATCGGCAAGCTGCACCTGCCCCGGTTGGCGGCGTATGAAGGCTTGTTGTAACGCTTCACCAGCCCGTTTATGCCCCGAACCAACAGAAGCATGTAGAATAAGGACTCTGGCCATAACGCTCCTTTTCGCCTCATGATTGTACGTTGCATTGGCCGTTGCGACAACCATCGCGTGGGTGCTTCACCCTGCATGTGCGAAAATACGACACGTTTATGCTGGTCCATGTCGCATGATCAGGCAATCTCGGGTCCCAAAAGACCGGGGTACGAAGGGTTGTCATGTGCATATCTGTGGCCTGACAGGTCCTTCCCTGTATCACCATGCTATAATGAGCGACCTGCAAGGAGGAGAACCACGGGTGAATCGTTTACTACGTGCTTTGATGTTATTGGTCGTCCTTGGCAGCTTGGTCGTCGCTGGTATCAGCTACGCATTGCTCGCTGAACTACGTCGTCCGGTCGATGCAGATGCCATCGAGCCGGTCGAGTTTGAAATAACATCAGGCCAAACTGCTGTCGAAGTTACTCAGAATCTTAAAACGCAAGACCTGATCCGGCAGCCGTTGCTGTTTCAGTTGATGCTGCGCGAACAGGATGCCGCCGATAAACTTAATGCTGGCACGTATCTTTTGAGTCCGAGCATGACCATGGGCGAGATCATCGCTACGCTTGAAGCAGAACAACCAGCCTTCGAAGAAACACAGTTTCGCGTCGGTGAAGGCATGCGGTTGGAGGAGATCGGTCAGGTGCTGGTCGATGCCGGACTGGCACCAAGCGTCGATGATTTCATGACGGTAGCACGCGACCCTGAACCATTCAAGGTCAACCATACTCGCCTCGAAAGCATCCCCGAAGACCAGAGCCTGGAAGGGTATCTGTTCCCCGACACTTATCGTGTACGAGCGACCGCCACTATATCCGAAGTGATCGAAACGATGCTGAGCGACGGCTTTGATGCCAACTACGAAACCTTTGAAACATCCGTGACGCTCGACCGTCCGGCCTCGGTCCACGAGATTGTAACGATGGCGTCGGTCGTTCAGCGAGAAGCGGCGAACAACGAAGAAATGGCGCACCTGTCGTACATCTTCTGGAATCGCCTTAAGAACGAAAACCTGGGCGAAACTGGTGGGCTCCTCGGTGCGGACCCGACCGTACAATATGCGCTCGGATGGAGCGAGGAACAGCAAACCTGGTGGCGGCGCGGGTTGACCCAGGCCGAACTGGATATCGAAAGCGACTACAATACCCGAAATCGTCCGGGTCTTCCCGTCGGACCGATATCTAATCCGGGTCTTGCCGCACTACGAGCCGCAGCACGACCTGGTCCCTTACGACCAGACGAAAGTGATGGAGCGTCGGACTTGTACTTCATCGCCAACTGCGAAGAACCAAAGTCACACGACTACGCAGGGACGCTGGCTGAACTTAACAGCCTGAACGCTCAGTACAGCTCCTGTAACCAATAGCAATGGTCGAGCGCCCACCTACCGTTGGCTTATTCGGCTCCACAATAGCGCGGAGCCTATCACCGGCGATGCATGGTGCGGCGTTCGCCGCGCACGGCATCGACGAACACTATGCGCTCTGGTCGATCGAGGAAGCCGAACTTCCCGCTCGCGTCAGGGCGCTGCGCGTGCCACCCATGCGTGGTGCCAACGTTACTATCCCCTATAAATCCGCGGCGCTCGCGCTGGTCGACGAACTGGGACATGATCCCGATGTGGCGGCGCTGGGTGCCTTGAACACGATCGTACGTCTGCCCGATGGACGGCTACGCGGCCTTAATACAGATGTCGCCGGATTCATGCAAGCACTTCGTGCCGACGGCTGCGAGCCAAATGGTATGCATGTGGTGCTGCTTGGAGCGGGAGGAGCGGCACGTGGCGTGGGATGGGGGTTGCTCGGTGCCGATATCGCCTCACTCACGATCGTGAACCGTACGCCCGAACGAGCGCAGCGCCTCGCGGACGCCCTCGCACACCTCAACACCAGACATCGCCCGATCGCGGTACTTGCCGATGGCGACCGTGCGCTCGATGCTGCCCTCAAGCGTGCGACGGTGCTGGTCAACGCGACCTCGGTGGGATCGGACGGCATTTCATCGCCCATCGACTCACGGTTGCTCCACTCCGACCTGTTTGTTAGCGACCTGATCTACCGCACAACACCGTTGCTCCGGGCCGCCCAGGCGTGCGGCGCACGCACCCAGGACGGCCTGGAAATGCTGGTACGACAGGGAGCGTTGGCGTTCGAGGCGTGGACCGACCTCGCCGCGCCGGTCGATGCAATGCGTGCGGCAGCCCTCGCGGCACGCGCCCAACAGCGATGAACGACACCACCATCGCACTCGCTGTTATCATCGTCGGCCTCGTTGCTGGAATGGCGCTCAATCAACTCATCGCCCACCAACTCGAAGTCACCGCTTCGGTGAGGGGATGGCAGCGCTACACGCCATTAGCGGGCGCGCTTCATAGCCGTTCCTGGCTCGCGCTGACGGTCGAACTTCTGTCGGCGCTGATGGCGTTCGTGCTGTGGCAGCGCTATGGCCTGAGCGCACGAAGTCTGCTGCTGTTCGTCGTGTCGTTGGTACTGATCGATACAGGCGCGGTCGATTTCAAGATCAGGATGATCGATACGCTGGTACTGCTCGTCGCCACCGTCGCGACGTTTGCGCTCGCGCCGGTCAATGCCATGACCTGGCTCAACTCTGGCATTGGCGTCGCGGTCGCCGCCGCGTTGTTTCTGTTCTTCTTCGTGCTGGCGAAACTCATATTTCCGGGCGTCGCCGCACCGTTTGGCTTGGGCGACGTATACCTCGCCGCCTTCATCGGTGCGTTCGCGGGGTTCCTGGGGCTACCCCAGGCGCTCTTTTATGGAGTCGCCCTGGCGGGACTGGTAGCATTCGGCATTATCGTCGTGCGCGCCACTGGCAAGGCGGTGCCAACCTATATCGCGTATGGCACCTACCTTTGCCTGGGCGCACTCCTCTACATCGCTATCGCCCGTTAGTGCGAACCGCCCTTCCGCGCTTCCCACTTCTCTAGACACACCGGAAACACGCTGTTAACGATATCGCGCACAGCGTAACCGTACAGTTGTGTTTCATACTGCGCGTCGGGCTTGGCACGCAGTTCGACCACATGCAAAAACGCTTGCAGCGAGCCTGTCCAGACCCATTGGGTATAGATGCTCTGTGGCAGAATCCCCCGCGCCTGTTCCTTGGCGACGCCAAGTTCGCGCAGCGTCCGGTACGCTTCGTATGACGCGCTAAGACCGGCCGCATACGCCTCGCTCGCGGCCTGTTGCTCATCGATCTGTCCGTCGCTGGCTTGCTTGTTGGATGCCGACTGCGCCCGCCACACGTCCGGCGTGTAAAACTCATCTTTTAGTTCCACATACCGACCACTATTATGAACGACCATTCCATTCGCAACAAAATTATGATGCTCCGCGATCTCAAGATCATATGTTTGTAATTTGCCAATATACTCTACACCTACAGCCTCTACGAGATGAGGTATAACCCTTCGAGGTGCAGCTTGCCTGGGCTGCCGTGAGTAGTCAATAATTACACTCCCGCTTCCACTATATGCTTGAGCAAATTCCAACTCCTTGTTTTCAGCATGGAGGCGGCTATGACAAGGTTGGCACAGGCTCACGAGATTATGTATATCTCGTGCTTTACTTTCGTCATACCAGACTGGGATAAGATGATGCGAATGAAGTTTTCCACCTCGTGTACCGCACTTTTGACATGTGTAGTCGAAACGAGCATGCACATTTGGTCCTTGCTCCCTCGTCCAGCGCTCGATATTTTTGCGTTCCGGAGTGACTCCACCCTTCCAAAAATTGGATGCTGAGCCAGAACGTGCTTTTCGAACAGCCGCATATTGTGTTGGAGTGAATCCCGTCGGACCTCTTCGGTATCGCTTATCCTTGTTCCAGGGCTGTTGTCCTGGCTTGAAATGTGTTTCGTTTCGGTCAAATTTCAACTCATGGATCGCGAGCCATTTTCGAATTGTGTGATAGCTACATTGACAGTATTCAGCCATTTGCTGAACACTTACTCCATTGCGTCGTTGATCAGCAACCCAATGTCTATCGCGATACTTCCCGTTACCTGCTACGGGGAGACCATTGGCAACAAACATGTGGTCGGGGGAAAACATGATTGCGCCATCAGGAAGGGGCCGAAGCTTTAGCGCATCACCAAGGGTCATCCAACCATTATCAGTTAGGAACCGGTGTGATTTTGTGCACCGTACTTTCTTTCCATGCGAAAACGTGACTTCGTATACATCCTGAACCCCTCGTTCGAAGACGTTCGATATATACGAGTGCGTAAACTCTCCCGCTTGCTCATCGAGTACACGTATGGGCTTCTTCATGAGTTTTTCACGACGCCAGGGGACATTCCACATTTCAACAATTTCATCGACACTCAACCTCACCGGGCTCGTTTTCTTTCCTTGTGACAAGAAGGTAATGGAAGTATCTCCCGTAAGACAGGCCTCGTTCCAACCCGTGTCTTTGAACCCGCCACTGAATCCTGACCAGCGTTCTTCGAGATCGAATTCGGTGTTGATGCCTACTACGTGTTTCCACAGTTGTCTGGCTACGAATAAGGGAGCCTTGAATCGAAACATCATGGTTGCGTGACGAAACGGACTGGTATGGTCGTGTTCCGCCATATAACGAATCAACTTTTCCTCGCGCTCTCCCAGTTTCGTCGTTCCTTTGAGGAAACTAACACGCGCAGCTTCGACCGTGGTGAGGTCTGTGCCCATATGGTCCAACAACTCTATGTAGCCGTGATCCAACACTTCTATCTTCATTTCGATTCCCCTTGACATTGACCAGCGGAGACGCAGCCGGGAATACATCTCCAGTGCTGTGCGCCGCTCCTATCTAGTTCAACCAACAAGCCCATCATTTCAACATGCAGAGCATACGATGAAGGAGAGGGTCATTTGGTTAGCGCATGCGATGATACATGGTATGCTGGTAGAAGGCAACGGTACTTGCCGAGGTAGAAGGATCGAAGTTGATATAAACGTGACAGCGTGCGACCATGAAAGGATACTCTGATGGAACAAAGCTTCGACGCGCCTGTAACGACGTTCCTGGACCAGCTTGCCAGCAACGCACCAGCGCCCGGTGGCGGTGGGGCGGCGGCGCTGGGGGGGGCGATGGGCGCGGCACTCGTCAGCATGGTGTGCAACCTGACGGTGGGCAAGAAGCGCTTTGCGGATGTAGAAACCGAAATGCGCGACATGCTCGATCGCGCCGAAGCGTTGCGCCACGAACTACAACAACTCGCCGAAGCCGATGTGGAAGCATTCAACCGGCTTTCGGCAGCCTATAAACTTCCCCGTACCACGGAATCGGATACAGCGATTCGGCGTGATGCGATCCAGGAATCTCTGCGCCGTGCGACCGAGGTACCGCTGCGTACGGCGCGGGCCGCCGCCGCGATCCTGCCGCTCTGTCCGCCCGTCGCTGAACGCGGCAATCAGGCGGCGGTTTCCGACATCGGCGTGGCGGCGCTGTTCGCGCATGCGGCGGTGCGGTCGGCCTTGCTCAACGTCGAGATCAACCTGCAACTCTTGGAGGACCGCATGTATATTCGCCAGGTGCGTTCCGAAGTCGTGCGACTGACCGAGGGACTGGACGCTGAGGCCGCACGCATCCAGGAACTTGTGATGGGCAAGATTCAACGGTAACGCAAAAGGGAGGATGCTCGGCATCCTCCCCGCGATAGCTGAACAGCGCTAGCGAACCTTATTCGCCAGGTAGTCGATCAGGTCAATTTTGGTGATAATGCCGCTTGGACGATGGTCCTCGTCCACAACTACCGCCACCATCCCCGCGCCCGCAATCTCGGCGACGGCATCCAGCGACGTATCGGCACCGACGGTATGGACTTCCGTAGACACGACCTCGGACACCGGATGATCCATCGCGCCAGCACCGCCAAGCATATACTTGAGCAGATCGACTTCGCTGATCATACCTTCCAGCACGCCCGAACTATCGACAACTGGCATTTGGGAAATATTGTCGGCCTTCATGCGCCCGATCACTTCGCCAACCGTGTCACTTGTCGTCGCCGTGATCAGGTTACGCCCGCGCTTGTCGATGATGTTGCTGACTATGCCGGTTTCCAGGAAGCCATTTTCACGCATCCAGTCATCGGAAAAGATTTTGCTGAGGTAGCGCCCGCCGCCGTCAGGGAGCAGCACTACGACATTGGCATCGTCGCGCACGTCGTTAGTACGGAGCCAGCGTAACGCGCCCGCCATCGCCATGCCACAGGAACCACCAACGAACAGACCTTCCTCGCGGGTTAGGCGGCGCGTCATCACGAACGACTCTTTATCACTCACCTGCACGACATCATCGACGACGCTGAAATCCATGGTCGTCGGCAGGAAGTCCTCGCCTACACCTTCGACTTTATAGGAATGCGCCGGACCAAGCACACCAGTGCGGAAGTACTCTGCGTACAGTGAACCGATCGGATCGACGCCGACGGTGATGAGGTCGGGGTTCTGTTCCTTGAGATATTTCGAAACGCCGCTGATCGTGCCGCCCGTACCCATACCGGCGATAAATATATCGACACGTCCGCCGGTTTGTCGCCATATTTCGGGTCCGGTCGTGCGGTAATGTGCTTCGGGATTGGCTGGATTCCAGTATTGTCCCGCCAGGATCGCGTTAGGCGTTTCTTCGGCGATGCGGCGTGATACCGAGTAATAGGAGCGTGGGTCGTCGGGTTCGACAGCAGTCGGCGTGATCACGACGCGAGCGCCGAACGCACGCAGCAGACGAATCTTTTCGTCACTCATCTTGTCGGGCATCACGAACACGGTCTTGTAACCCTTGATCGCTGCCGCGATCGCCAGGCCAGCACCAGTGTTACCGCTTGTCGCTTCGACGATCGTACCGCCGGGACGCAATAGCCCCCGTCGCTCGGCGTCCTCGATCATCGCCGGACCGATGCGGTCTTTGACCGAGCCGCCGGGGTTGAAGAATTCGACCTTCGCAAGTACGTTTGCTCTGATACCCTGTGCTAGCTTGTTGATACGAATGAGCGGCGTATCGCCAATCGCTTCCAGGACGTTATTAAGGATATGCGTTTCCGCGCGTACGGAAGATTCGCCGATTGCCATATGCCACCTCGTCTTTGCATGTGCGTCTATGGTAGCACATTGGTTGTGGATATGCAGATTTGTTGAGTACCTGACCTGAGAAACTACGCAATAGTGTCGGCACTAGTTGGGCGTTTATGGGCCGGATCGAATGTGCCGTGCGTGCAGTAGATCGATGAAGTCGGTATGTATCTGGCTAGTGCGTCCATCGTAGAAGCAGATGGAACTGGCTGCCGGAGTACTATTCAGGCTCGTTCACGAATCCTCTGGCTGCGTTGGCCTGCTGTTCGCACGCTACAAGGCTGCGTTTCACCTTCATATCGCCGAATGGTATGCGATGAACACGTCACCAACGAGTTACAAACGGACGTACATTGCTGACAGCATTGATTTGTGGGAAGTGGTGCGCGTGCTGGCGCCATGATAGACGAAGACCCGATGATGAATGTGCATTGCCGCTTGTTCGTCGGCTTGCCGCGATGGAGCAGAATTAAACGGAATCCGGGCAGGGCAACGTGATACTGCCCTGCCCGGAATAGTGGGACCGAGTGCTTAGTAGGATGGCACCGCCAGTTGCTCGTCCGAGGTCGCGTGTTCTTCCTCGCGGCGCAACTCGCGGAAACGTGCTGCGTCGTAGCGTAGGATCGGACGCCGCGCCGCGCCAACCTCATCTAGCCGCCGCACAGGCGTGGTTGTCGGAGCTTCCTTAAGAATATGCAGGTCGGTGCGCGCCTCGTCGGCGATCTTGAGCATCGCCGCTACAAACGCATCCATGTTGCGCTTGCTTTCAGTTTCGGTCGGCTCGATCATGATCGATTCCGGCACCGAGATGGGGAAATAGATCGTCGGCGGGTGGAACCCATAGTCGATCAAACGCTTGGCGATATCCAGCGTCCTGGCACCGGGAGCCTCGCGTAGCTGCCCTTTGAGGACGACCTCGTGCATACAGGTGCGGTCGTAGGCCACCGGATATGTACCTTGCAACTTCACGCGCAGGTAGTTGGCGTTCAGCACGGCGTTTTCGCTGACTTCACGCAGACCCTCGGCACCCAGCGTGCGGATGTAGGCATATGCCCGCACGAACATACCGAAGTTGCCCCAGAAGCTCTTGACGCGCCCGATGGTCTTGCTTGGAACTTCGCTACGATAAACGGCCTTGCCGTCCACGTCATCCCTTGCCGCGATTGGACCGGGCAGGTAGGGCGTGAGGAAATCCTTGCAGCCGACCGCGCCACAGCCGGGACCGCCGCCGCCATGTGGCGTGGTGAAGGTCTTGTGAAGGTTGTAATGCATGAAGTCGAAGCCGATGTCACCGGGCTTGACAATGCCCAGGATGGCGTTGAAGTTCGCGCCGTCGCCATACATCAGGCCGCCAGCCTCATGTACCAGATCGGCGACTTCGCGCACATGCTCGTCGAACAATCCCAGCGTATTGGGATTCGTGAGCATCAGGCCAGCGGTGCGTGGTCCAAGTTTGCGCTTGAGGTCGTCCAGATCGACGTTGCCGCGTGCGCCCGTCTTGATTTCGACCACCTTCATGCCTGTCATCGCCGCCGTCGCCGGATTAGTGCCGTGCGCCGAATCGGGACACAGGATTTCGACACGCTGGTCATCGCCACGGTCGCGGTGATAGGCGCGAAACACCAGGATTCCGGCGAACTCGCCCTGCGCTCCGGCGGCGGGCTGCAACGATACTGCGTCGAATCCAGCGATTTCAGCAAGCAATGATTGCAATTCATACATAATCTGCAACGCACCCTGGCTCGAACCCTCATCCTGCAACGGATGCGCGAGGGCGAACCCTGGCAAGCGTGCGGCATCCTCGTGGACCTTGGGATTGTACTTCATGGTACACGAGCCGAGCGGATACATGCCGGTGTCGATACAGAAATTGCGTTGCGAAATACGAGTGTAATGCCGCGTAACTTCGGTTTCGGTTAATTCAGGCATACCCGCAAGGTCGTCGTTCCGCAACAACGCCGCAGGCAGTTCAGTGGTGGGAACATCGGCTTCGGGCAGATTTGTACCATATTTACCCACGCCGCTTAGCTCAAAAATTGGAGGCTCATACGTTTGCATCGCTTACATTCCCATCATGACGACGCACCGAGTGCTGCGACCAGCGCATCGATATCGTCGCGGGTATTCATCTCGGTAACACATACGAGCATCGCCGAACCAAGGTGCGGGTAGGTCGCACCCAGATCGTAGCCGCCGATGATGCCCTGCTCGCGCAGCGCCGCGTTGATTTCGGCGACCGGACGCGGTGTGCGGACCACGAATTCTTTGAAAAACGGCTCTGGTGTTGCGATCTCGAAGCCTTGGAGCGCTGCGATCTGATTCGCGGCGTAGTGCGACCGTTGATAGCAGACGTTGGCAACGTGCTTCAGGCCATGCTTGCCCATCAACGACAGATACACCGTCGCTGCCAGCATCATCAACCCCTGGTTTGTGCAGATGTTGCTGGTGGCTTTTTCGCGCCGGATGTGCTGTTCACGGGTTTGCAGCGTCAACACATAGCCGATATCGCCGTTCATATCGGTGGTGGCGCCGACCATGCGCCCTGCCATGCGCCGCACGTATTGCTCCTTACAGGCGAAGATGCCGAGGTAGGGACCGCCATAGCTAAGTGGAATCCCTAGTGGCTGGCCTTCGGCGATCACGATGTCGGCTCCCGCCGCACCAGGACTTTGGAACAGTCCCAGCGCAATCGGATCGACAGCGACGATCAACAGGCCGCCCGCGGCGTGAACCTTTTCGGCGATCGGCGCGAGGTCGTGCATCTGTCCCAGGAAGTCAGGCGTCTGGACAATTACCGCCGCCGTCGATGCGTCGATGCGGTTGAGGAACGTTTCCATCGTGTCGGCAGTGTTCTCGTCGCCTGTGATCGTCGCGCCCAATCCCTGCGTGTAGGTTCGCAGCGTTTCGCGGTACTGCGGATGCACCGTTGGCGCGACCAGCAGCGTGCGCTTATTGCGGGTGGAAGTCAGCGCCATGATCGCGGCTTCCGACAGCGCTGTCGCGCCGTCATAGTGCGATGCGTTCGCCGCATCCATACCCGTCAGGGTACAGACCATCGTCTGGTATTCGAAGATCGCCTGGAGCGTTCCTTGTGCCAGTTCCGGCTGATAGGGCGTGTAGGCGGTGTAGTATTCGGAACGCCGCAGCAGTGCATCGACCGCGCTGGGGATGAAGTGATTGTAAGCACCTGCTCCCAGGAACACAGAGGATGATGCGGCATCGTCGTTACGGGCGCTCGTACGGCGCAAAGCGCGGACCAGTTCCGGCTCGGATAGTGGCGGTGGCAGGCGCAATTCGGGGAACCGCAGGTCGGCAGGAACCACATCGAACAGTTCCGCGACCGAACCGACGCCGATGGCCTCGAGCATCGCCGCGCGATCCTGTTCGGTATTTGAAATATAGTGTGACATACAACCCTTATTATGGAGCGACTAGTGCTGGTTTTCTTCTTCGGCGGCGTGCTGCTCGTAGGCGGTCGCTTCCAGCAGATCGCTACGGTCGTCCTCGAAGGCAGCAGGGCGTAGCTTGATCATCCAGCCCGATCCATATGGCTCGCTGTTGACGCTTTCGGGAGCATCCAGCAGCGCCTCGTTGACGGCGATAATTTCGCCGCTCACGGGAGCATACACATCCGAAGCGGCCTTGACCGACTCCACCGCGCCGAATGTTTCGCCCTTGTCGAGCGTTCGCCCAACTTCCGGCAGGTCCACGAACACAACATCGCCGAGCGCATGCTGAGCGTAGTCCGAAATGCCGATTGTAACTTCATTGTCTTCGAACAAAACCCACTCGTGGGTCGGTGCATACAGCAGGTCAGCCGGTGTCATGTAGGCCATACATACATCTCCTATGAATGATAAAGGGTAACTTTATTTATTTTTGTAGCGCGATTGGTAGAACGGCGTTTTGACGACCTGAGCGCGTACGGGCTTACCGCGAACGATCACGTCGAGTTCGGTGCCAACTTTCGTGTTGCCGGTTTGAACCAACGCCAGCGCCAGGTTCTTGCCGAGCGTCGGGGCGGGCATACCCGTCGTCACTTCACCGATAACGGTGCCATCAAGGTTCGCAACCGGATAGCCACCGCGCGCGATACCGCGCCCGACCATTTCAAGGCCAACCAATCTGCGACGTGGACCATCGGTCTTGATCTGGTGTAGCGCGTCACGCCCAACGAATGGCCCTTTGTCGAGCTTTACCACCCAGCCGAGCCCCGCTTCATACGGATTGATTGTCGCGTCGATCTCGTGACCGTAGAGCGCAAGTTTCGGCTCGAAGCGCAGGCTATCACGCGCTCCTAGACCAATCGGCTTGAGGCCGTCGGGAGCGCCTGTTTCGAGCAGCGCATCCCACACTTCCTCGGCATACTCGTTCGCGAAGAACAATTCGAAGCCGTCCTCACCGGTATAGCCGGTACGAGCGATGGTCGCGGGAACGTGACCCAACACTATCCCTTCCACGACACCGTGAAACGGCAGCGTGAGGGCATCTATATCGACGACACGATCGAGGATCATGTCGGCGACGGGACCCTGCAACGCGAACATGCTCGTATGGTCTGAGATATTGTCGATCTCGACATCAAAGGAACCCGTGTGTTCACGCATCCAGGCGTCATCTTTCTCAGCGTTGGAGGCGTTCACGACCACGAGATACTTATCGGGAAGATGGTACACAAAGATATCGTCGACGATGCCACCGTCGGGGTAGCAGAGTAACGAATAGTTAGAAGAACCAATGGGGATTGAGGAAATATCCTGTGTCGAAATGCTATCGAGAAATGCGAGGGCGTCGGTGCCGCGCACATTGATCTGGCCCATGTGAGAGATATCGAACAGTCCAGCGGCGGTACGTGTGGCGATGTGTTCGTCAACGATACCTGAATACTGAACCGGCATTTCCCACCCGCCAAACTCCACCATCTTGGCACCGAGATCCCGGTGACGAGTATAGAGCGGCGTTCGTTTCATCGAGCAATTCCTCCATTTCTGCGGCTGACATGCAGATAGCCTCGGAAATGAGCGGGACGCGCTCCCGAGCCGTCATCAGGTAGTATACCTTAGTTGAGCGTCCGTACGCCCTCACACCAATCCGCGTTTTCAGCACAATTCCTGAAATGGCAACTGCGAATCCGGTGTTAAACAATAAGCCGAACGCGTGGTGATGCTGGTCCTGTTCTGTTTATACCTTTGTGATGCCCATATGGTTGGTGCCAAGAACCGGGCTTGAACCGGTGACCCCACAATTTTCAGCTGTCTGGAGGGGTGTCCACCCAGTATTGCCCTGTGCGTTTTATCCCTTTCTAATCACCAATCTCGTCCACCCTGTTTTGTGAGCGTCCACTGCGTATTGCCCTCTCGGGAGTCACTTTGGGCGTCAACTTGGGCGTCAAAACCGTCGCAAATTTGAGCGGTTTAGATGCCCTAAATAAGCTGTATCAGAAGGCAATCACCGCAGCAAGAGTTGAGCGATCTGGCGCGTACTCGCTATTAATCGGCTCGGTTCGTGGAGCAATTGTCTGCTCCTTCCCCTTGATATACACTTCTGCTGGTAGACGATGTCTACTCACCCGGAGATCCTTATCGATATAGCTTGCAGCGAACTTACGAGCAACATCAAAGCGTCCTCCATTGCACATCGCCTCGATCTGTCGAGCAACGGGGGTAAGGTAACTCGGGACTTAACCAAATGCGCAACTGCGCATAGATGACAGCAAGCATATCAGCTTGCTCTGGGTCGTGTTTGGCGTCGAAGTAGGATTCAAGTATTTCAAACTCACGTCCTTCCAATCGCTTATATATACTATATTCTACCTGCTCTTTATCGCTGAAGTTGCTTCGCCATGAGTATGGCGTTTTTCCATCGAGAAATTCGGCAACATCCAGGAGTAAATCCAGGAGTGATATTTCCTTGCTGACAATCACCGTACTAAGCAGCTTGTTCGGGTAGACGCTGTAGTTTCGGTTTACTTGCACAAAAGTTGAGATAAATTCCGAGCATTTGTATATTGGATATACAAGCCCGCTGCCACAATATGTGTGCTTCCTTTGCTGCCTCGGTGTCAGAAAATAGCGTTTCAGCAAGTGGCTGAAGTTGGGACAATGCAATATGCTGAGGTGATGTCTCCAGCGCAACATCAATCCCTTGCCGTAGTATCTGGATTCGATAAGCTGATTCATCACTCATAATTTCAGGCCAAAATCGTTTTATCCAACGATCAAAAGTTAAGCAAAGTCTGGGGCAACGGTTTCTGCTTCGAAAGCATGTAAAGCTCGGAAAGCATCGTTGTATTCGCGAATCAAGCTGTCCAGAAGCTCTTCCCCTAACTCACCAAGCTTGGCAGCAGCTGCAACAAGTATTTCAAGCTGTGAGCGGTCGAATTCATATCCATTGTCAAGCGCAGCGCGAGCACAGCGCACAATCAAGGCAGGATTGGCAAGCAGGGGGATACATCGTGCGACAACGTCTGGATATTTTTGGAGGATGTGGTGAGGGAACTGACGGACGCCATAGTTTCTAGTCCATTTTGTGAAAATAAACTCCAAAGATCTTGGTATTCCGACACCATAGGCAAGGACAGGTTCTGCATGTGAGGAGGAATCAACCGCAAGCCAGCTCTGCAATAAGGCTGGTACGAGCGACGATCGTAATCCGCGTGTCGTAAGTTCGGCGATTTCTGCCTTGACCATTTGCCAGTTACATAACGATGCAGCATGTCGGTAATGAGGTGCGGCTTGAGTTTGGTCGTTGCTAAACCGAGCAGCTATAAGAGAGTATTGTCGATACTTTTCCGAATTGGCTATCGAACTAGCTGGAGCATGTAATTCAGCGAGTGCTGCATTGGCACGGTACAGCCAAGGCTTCATTTGTGCAGTCGCTTGCGGTATGCACTCGATCAAATCGCGCCAGATGCTTACTTCTTCTTCCACATGACTTAAATGTCGCGCAAGCTCAGCACGGAGTTCATAGACTTTCGGGACATGCAAGTCCTCATGAATTTCTGAGAAAAGAAGCCAAAGCAACTGTTGCTTTTCGAGCGAACCTTTACGAACCGCAATCTGACAGTCTGATATAAAACTGTTATCGTCTGCAGAATTACTTCGAAAATTCTCTATGATCAGCTTTCTAGAAGGGGCATCATGGATGTATGGCTTTAATGAGAGTGGGAGGTCCTCGCTCGACTGATATGCTCCCGAAGGATGATCGAACGCAGTTCTGTGGAAACCGTGCCTGGAACGTCGATTCTAGCAACTACTGCGGCAAGCCCAAGGCAAAGAAGCACTCGCCGCGATTGGGCGTTTGAATGAGAAGCATGTACGAGTAGCTCTGCTACATGCGCAGCAAATACAGGCTGCACCGCGATGACTGCTTGATCAATATGTTGCAAAAAGATTGGTAGCTCGGATGACAGAGCTGGACGAACATGTAACCAATCTTGATTACTCAGGTGATTCATGACCCATTGCTGTCGCTGTATTTTTTTCTACATCGTAGGCTTCTGCAGCCCAGGCATAAAGCATACCGACTGCAGTAGCATAGCGATTCTTGGTAGCACATGTATCGTACTCCTCGTGAATACGATAGTGATCCCAGGTCTTAATGATAGGTTTATACCAGGCGAGCCCATCTGCTACGGTTGTACTGAGACGCCCACGCTCAAGCGCACAGTGCTGGTAACGGCTTGCGTTCGCAAGGAGCGAGGTATCAGCATAAATCTTCGGCCAGTCTGCCATAATTGCTCGCAAGGAGCTCACTATCGACCTTGCCTGCCTTGTTGGCATATGATTCTACGCGAACTCGGGCTTGCTCCTCTAGCTCATCAAAACCAAGACGATGGCATATTTCGGCTTGTACGATCGACATACGGAATTCAGCAGGTACCTGCAGGTGAGTATCCTGCAATAGTGACCAGATTGGATGCAGTTCCTCGTCGGTACAAACACGAGCAAGATGTTCTGCACATGCGATGAATTCATCAGCAGAGCTTTCGATCATCTGATCCACAATTATTGTTTGCAGCCGCACCAGTAATGCAGCACGATGATCTGGTGTATCCTGAAGCAAGCGCCCTGTCCAGCCACGAACGTATGCTTTGAGCGAATACCCCCGTGCTTCTTCTTGACGAATTGCTTCGAGAAGGTCTGTAACCATTCCTATATCTGGCAAGGTTTCAGCGTATGATTCAAACTCTTCGAGACGAGTTGATATCTCTGCCGCCATGCGCACAACTGCGGCTTCGCGTTGCTCCTTGGTAAACTGTGTAAAATCCTCTTGAGGTACGCAATGATTGCAGCTAAAGCAGGTACTACCTGTGATGACTTCGTATGTTTTCAGATATCCCAGAAGAACTGCACGTCGGCATTGACTTTTGATGAACGAACGCCCACCTTTGATCGAGGTGCTAATATAATCGGTCAAAAGTCGATGATAGGCTTCCCAATCATTCTCCTTACGGGCGTTATGGATACTCATAAAGGCGTGTAGATACGCTTCAAACAAATCCTCTGAAGACCATGCAGCACCGGGAAGAACTTCCCATCCTATGTTTGTTTGATTTTGTGCTCCTGCATAGTCATACCTTGTACGGAGGCTCCCCCTTCCCATATCAGGACCGTAGCCAGATGTGAATGCTTTATCGTAGTCCAATAGTTTTGGAGTCCACTTTTTTGTTTTGGGATCATACGCTTGTTCGGCTTGTTTTATGTCGCCCAAGAGCCGCGTAGTGTCCCCTGGGGACAGCTTTAGCCGCTCGGCAAGCCTGAGAAATATCACCATTCAAATAATCCTTGAATTCATGTTCAGTCATATGTGAATCACGCAACAGGGCACCAAAGTAACTGTTGGACTGGAGAATTGCATCATAATTTTTGAGACGCGAACTTCTGAGGCGGTTTTTGCATTCATGATATTCTGCAAGCAACGTGATACGTTCACCAATATCCTCAACATTTGGGCGAACACGATAGATGACATCCAGAATTCTTTTGATATATTTTGTTTGGGTTTCAATCTGATGTTCAAGATTCAAACGCCTTCTTTGCTCTTCAGATTCCCTGAAACCGAACCGTCGAATCGGTAAATCTTCCCAGGCATATGGTGCTG
The DNA here is from genome assembly GCA_963790835.1 of uncultured Chloroflexia bacterium. Lineage (GTDB taxonomy): Bacteria > Chloroflexota > Chloroflexia > Chloroflexales > Kallotenuaceae > JBBSGA01. The sequence continues at coordinate 11,585 of CAWBPU010000001.1, read as the reverse complement.
ATAGCCCTGCCAGGCTTGGATCATTTCGGCACTGGTTGAAAAAGTCTAGTACTTCACCACTCGTGAAGTAATAGTAGTCTTGAACCTTGCGTTGCACTCCTCTGAGAAAGGCACGCATGACACGAACATCCTCTTCACGAATATACTTGTTCGTGAGGAAGAATGTCTGAATCCCGTAATCTGAATTGTCGATCATCGGTTGTTCATTCATTCCGCTAGTCGGATTGTCCTTGCTGTAGCACAACACGACCGAAGCCTGTTCGCCATCACGTCCTGCGCGACCTGCCTCCTGTGCGTACGCCTCCAGATTCGATGGTGGTGTCCGATGGATCACAAGACGGATATTCGGCTTATCGATACCCATGCCGAAGCCTTTGGTCGCGACCATAATCGCACGCTTACCCGTGATAAAGGCACGCTGTTCAGATTTTCGTGTCCGACCGCTGAAATCGCCAAGCGGTCGATCTTCGCTGTCGCATTCGTCACTCTTCACCAGCAAAGCTATCATCATCCTCCATGTGCCATGATAGATCGCGACTCGTGTTTCCAGCGTTCGCTCAAGATGTGCAGCAAAATTTGATACACCGGCACTAAGCGCCCGTCTAGCCGATATCTTTGGTGTAATCATGCTGATCCGGGTTACCGCCAGTCCTCGGCATGAAAACGATGGCAGCCTCGGAAACGGCCGAACGTCCTTGTGGCGAGGCAGGCGGTTGCGTTGAGAAGGTCACGCAATGCCTCGACGATATAATCGACTTTTTTCTCGGTCGTGGCGAATGAGCGTACAATCAGGTTGAGTTCCGGTCGATTCGACGATTCGATAAAGACATCCCCATCCTCATCGAGCAATCGCGGGATCAACCCTAGTTCGTCGCAAAGGTCTTCACGCACGGCTGGGCTTGCGGTCGCTGTCAAAGCGATACGTACGGTTTTGATTCGCGCGGTCTTTGAGCCGTCGTACCAGATTGAGATAGCTTGAACGGAAATCATGTCCCCATTGGCTGATGCAATGTGCCTCATCTAGTGCGAGGAAACGTATACCGACACGTTGGTGTGCACGTCGCAAGCTATCGACACATAACCCTGCCCGAGCTGTTCCGGTGTAACATACACCAGCTTGTAATAGCCTAATTCGATACGAATGAGCCGCGCCTGCCGCTCGTCGAATGAGCACATCGCCGTTAAGCATCGTGGTGAGGTGGTCAAGTCCGTAGCGTTGGGTGATGCGCTGCTCGTACTGATCCATCATCAAAGACTTAAGCGGCGAGACGACGACCGTCACACCGGGCATGAGCATGGCGGGAAGGATAAAACATTCGCTTTTACCGCCACCTGTTGCCGCGATGCCAAGGATGTTACGCCCGGTCATGACCTGTCCCAGAATGCGGTGCTGAAATGGGTGCATTTCCGTAAAGCCAAACAAGACGGTAGGCAAGCTCATCAACTGCCATGCGTGTAGATGCCGTATAGGAATGCAGGAATCCCCCGTTGGAGGCAGCGGCTTCTCCCGTTGGCTTCAATTCGAACTCCGGTGTCGTTTTGAGACGAATAGAGCCGTTTTCATATCGTGACACGCGCACCTGAACAGTTGCGGTCGAACCATGGTCAATGTCGAGAACCTGCATACCCGCTTCGCGCTTGATGGCGAAGTCCTTGACGGTAGTACCATCGATCTTCAAGACAGCCGGACAAAACTTCAGGTACTCGACCCACCTTTTCTCTGTCCGAACCTTGAATGCATCAGGATCATATGCAGCCGGACCCTGGAAACCACTATCGCTACGTGCCGTGTATGCGCCGATGAATCGAATCGATTGTTCCGCGGACCAGGCCATGGCACGGTCGACCGGTATGCGTGGCTGTGCCTTCTGAGGCGCTCCGCCACCCGCATGAAACAATCACATAGCTCCAGGAGAGCAGGCTGTTCTGATACTCGTCGAACCGCGCTGGGTCGTTTTGTTGTAGTTCAAGGCGTTCGATCAGGGTCGTGTATAAGAGAGGCTGGTGTAGCCGCTCACGCCGACCGTTCCAGCACGTGTCGCACGCCACCGAATCTTCAAGCGCGATATCCTGCCCGCATGGTCCAAGCGTGGTCAGCCGTCCTTTACTACTGCGTAATGGCCTGACGCCGCCAACCCATCAGACTGTGTCGCATGAGCTACGGCTACCCGGTTCGATGACGATGCCAACAGCGTCGGACTGTAATCGTATGGAATAACGTCTTGAGATTCTTGCTACCCGATGGTGTGCCTTCAAGCTCGATTGAGCACATTGGACGCAACAACGAGCGTGGATTGCCGTCGATTCGATCGCTTCAGCACCAAGATCACGCATCCGCCATTGTGCGTCTCGTGCCCAGCGTGAAACCCGCCGCATGATTGTGTGTCGGCATCGTCAGACCCATCTGCAAGTGCATCGTTCAGTGCATCGGCGTAGGCATCGGCAACACGTTTGGCGTATTCGCAAGCGGCAGAACTACGATCCAGTCCGTTAAACTGGACATCCTTGATGGGAAACGGTGTGTCGTGCAACGCACAGACACTGGCCCAAAGTAAAAGAAAATCGAGAAGACGCAATGAGGGTCGTGCCGGTCCCAACGCCTATGTCGAGTATCTTCAGTTGCTGGGAAACGCACCACGACGTAAGAGCTCGAGCAAACTGAGCTGTACTTTTGGAACGTTGACCGTGAAATAGTAGGCAAGATATGAGGGAAGAAAGTCAGCTCTGAATAGTCCGCGGCCGTGAAATTGCTTACCGGCGTTGCTATCGAAAAAGTTCCAACGCGTCCGCAGACCTACGAGTCGTCGCGTGATGGCAGCCAGTATTGCCCGTGCTGATTCATAGCGTCGCTGGGGTTCGGGACCTCCCCGAACAACACCTTGAATTGTGCGCTCTCGACGTATGGCGAAATACGAACACGTCCACCGGGTGCCAGCATATTGTCTAATGTCGCAAGTACCAGGCAGAACGGGCGGGTCCATGTTTCCCCTCAGACAAGACGTAATTGATTCGCGAGATCGTCGTCGGCCTGCGGCGGTTGCTTCGGACCGCGCTTGATCAACGCATCGTGCTTGGTCGTGCTCCTGGTAGCGTTTCAGCGCCAGCGGACGATTGATGACCGCGTAGCAGTAGACGCAGCCATGAGGGCAGGTATCGTAGGCTCCGATATCGCGGCTGTCGTAGCAACCACACTTACCCCGGTTGCTGCTTACCTTGATCTTGCGCTGTTTTTCAGGCCAGAGTACGTCGAGGATATCTTTATCGACGCATGAGCCGCGCTTGATCGGTCCCCCGACGGCGAAATCTTCCGCGCAGGTGTACAGAGTGATACCATGCTCGGCGGCGATCTCGGCAAGACGCAGCGCAAGTTCGACTTCTGGTCAATTCCGATGGATCGTACGGGCGCTTGCTCAATGGCAACTTCTCGATGTTGCGGTCGACCTTGGCGTACATGTCCAGAAAGCTGAAGTAGCAACGTGTGCGTCAGTCCTTCGAGGCGTGCTGCGAGTCACCGAACGTCCGAAGATGCCACGCGGCATCGGTCTGCGGAGAGAACACAATCGGGTCGTACCGCCACTGGACGTGGCCGGGGCTATACCGTTTCGCCAGCGTGTGAAAGCTCTCGATGGTCTGCACTGGCCTTGGGACACGTTCTTCCATTGCGTGTGGCAGACCGGTGATCGTGTAATGGAAGTAGCAGTCAAGTCCACGTCGATCAAGTTCATCCAGATGCTTGAGGAACGGCGCATAGTTCTTAGACCAGAAGACGATGGCATGGACATCCTCCGGTCTCAGAGAGACTGTGACGACCTGCGGTCCATAAGGGTTGTGGTACCGAACGTACCCTTCCCGTACGCGTTCCATGAACCAGTCGCCGTAGAACGCAGGAATATCCGTGCGGTATGATGCCGAGATAACTTCCATGAACGCTCCAAATCATATGACTCTCGACAACGTGCTATGCGACATGAGTGTGCACTTCGTGAAGAATCCAGTCAAACACATCAAGAAACTGCAAACGTGCAGACTCATCGCTAAGCACCGATAGTGGGAATGACGGGCGTCGACTGAGCCCGTCCAACGGAATGTTAACCCTGGGATCGCATTCAGCCGCTCACGCAACTCCATCCGCTTCTCCATGGATACAAACGGCTCTTTGCTCATATGTTGAAACTGCATTTCAATGCGACCATTGGTCCACACCGCGAAAAACCAGTGGATGGTACCCCCGACGTCGATCGTAGGAAAGAACGAGCCGTCTTTCTTTACCTTCTCCCCACCAGATGCGCGTGCCGCGTTCTGTCACACAGTTAAGAATGATTTTCGCGACCGCGACCTCGGCCTCGCCTCGACGGGTATGCAGAGCTTCCATGAACTGTTGCTCATTCCATTTCAGGCGTGGGCTCGTCGCCACGGTCTTCTTTTTCTGTGCTTCGGCTGTTTGCCCAATGACCCGTGGTACGAGAGTTTTAAGCCCTTTCCCGACGTACTGCTTGATCTCAACCGCGAGTACCTCAGCGGGGTCCATCTGTTCATTGAGAAACTCGATGATGCGACGTAACTCAGCGGGAATCGAATCTGCTACGAAGATGAGCCGCAATCTGCCCGCCTGTAAGTTGGTTTTTGCACGCTGCCAGAAGTCATCGACATCAATTGCGGGGTCGGCTTGTAGGAGGGACGCCAATTGTTCTTCAGGATTACACGCTCGTGCTCGGCATGTAGCTTCGTATGTCGCTCGCAATTTCTCAATGGACCAGTAGACGACAGCATTCGCCGCGTAATCAAGCATCTGGCCGACAACCTCTCGTCGGATGCGCGTGTCTGTGCTCCGCTTGACTTCCACAATCGTCGGGATAGCGTCTTGATCGAGAAATAGATGGTCAACAGCCCACCGTCCGGCGCCACTTTCGTCACTCGGCAGGGATGCCTCGCGTGCCACAAGTAGCCAGCGTCGAGGGGCAGCACTATCAATCTGATCACCGGCAAGAAGATTCGGGTAGCGCGCGAGCAGCTCCTGTAGGACGCGTTCGGAATCGTAAGCCTGCTCCTGCATTTCGACAAGATCGTTATCCCCACTCAAGAGAAAAATACCACGGCTTTCTATCATTTTCCTATCCTGCCACCTCGTCGAGGGCGAATCGCTCGGTTAGACGCTCTAGCGTAAACTTATTGCGGAGCTTGCAAGCCGAGTTTTGGTTGGCGAACATTCCCTTCTCCCAAATAGCCTGGGCGACTGGAACCGCCTTGAGCCACTCAACGCGCACGACATACTCCGTCCGCTCTGGATCATCTGCATACTCGCCCATGTTTGGCGCATTCAGTGGTACCTCCAGGATCGGCTTTTCTCTGCCGTTGTTTTTCACCGTGAACTGGCGCACCGGTACTGATGATTCCATTACTTTACCTACGCCAACATATCCTTGTTGGGGAACATGCACAAAAATACGTGCTCCCGGATTGAGAGTTGGAGTGTTGCACTATACCACTTACCTCCTCCGGCAGAGACGAAGCCGTATTTGCGGCAATCTTGCCAGTTCCGATGTTGGCCTTCACCCAACGAGACGTAATAGTCTGAGCCGTTCCACGGCTCCTTAGTACCTTTAGACACGCTTGCCTTACGAACCGGTGTCTCGGACTTGCTTGGGGTCGAGGAGCCACGTCCGGGCGATGTATTCGTTCGTGGCCTCTTTGAAGATATCGAAAGAACACGACGTTGATCGGTACCTCGAAATCTGCGAGATAGCTAATAATGCGCTCGGTGCTGTTATCGAGCTCCGACGCCACAACGACGAGGTTGTGGTTTTCGTTCAGCGTCTCGGGCGGGCTGATGCCGAATCTTGAGGAGAACGCCTCTTCGAAGCGCTCGTTCGGGTGCTGCTCAGCGAAAAGGGCAGTGATATCAGTGTGCGTCAGGGTCTGAACCCACGAGGCATAATCCAACGTTTGCGCAACGACCTCACGCGGTGTCTTATTCCGCTTGAGCTCGACCACCGTTAGGTCGCCGTCAGCATCGATAGCGAGGAGATCGATATACTTGCCGTAAATCGTAGAAACTTGTCTGCCAACAACCATGAGACTGGGGTCGAGGACGCTGATATCTCGATGGAGGACGTCTTCAAGCTTGGCTTCGGTCTCAATGGATGAAAAGTGGACGCGCTCGATATTGCTGCCTATTCGCCAAATACCTACCTCGATTGGCATATTTCCTCACTAATACTTACGACAGCGTAACTAGGTTGTTATGCTGGCCATGCTTATTGGAAGGTCAATCGATGCTTGAATGGTTTGAATCAACCTGCCTATTCCAACATTGCTTCGTGTACCCAGCAACTTGCGCCACTTGTCATGAAGTATCCATAGGCTTGAGCGTAGTGCATGAGACTAACGTGACAGCAACGTCGTTAGCATTCATCTATCATGCACTTTATCCCATGGTGGCTTATAGTGCACATCAGCAAGCCTTTGACGTGCCTGTTTGATCTCATCTTCGCTGAACAGGTCAGCGTACTGTGGTTTCAGGACGATCGCTTCGAGTGAGATGTCTAGCCGCTCCAGTTCCCACAGCCGTCCAAGCCCCTCGGATGGTCCGTCTGTTGCCAAGAGCCTATGTGCTGTTCTAAGACCACCGAGTTCATTGACCATCTGTAAGAATCGCGTCGGTCGATACCCAAGTCGCGCTGCTTCATTGTAGGTATTGACCATCTCCTGATGAAATGCTGCTTCCACCTTGCTCATCGACTCTCCTGTAGAATTAACGCAATACCAATTAGTATTTCAATCTCATCTAGAACCTGAGCTTCCGCTTTGTCACCAGCTTCAACAATTCTGGCATGTTCACTACTTTTGTTTGTCCGCTTAAAGAGCTAATTTTTTACATGTAGAAACGATAACGAGAAGACAACGCGTCATGTTCTCCAACATACTTCAAGATCTCACCAATTTGGCGTGCTGCTCGAATAGTTATGGGATCACTCCCGTCAAATTGCGTGTTGTTGTAATTCATTTTTGTCAGAGACAGTATCTCGTGACCAAGAAACGATGGTGTTTGCTCCGTGTACTCACAGCGAAATAATAGAGGGCGTGGCACGTACATGCCGGGGTAGGTTTCAAAGAAGTCACGCTTCCCTTGGTGTATAAAACGTGTGAACGAGCGTCAGGACTGAGCAAATGTCCTCGAAGAGGCGGATAGGCTCCGTTACGGAAGAGACGCGTGAATGTTTCTCCAATGCTCACAAAATCATACATATCGATCCCTTGTTCGACCGCAGCCATGATAAAACCATCAAGCTCATCAGGCTCAAAAGTTGATGTTTTGTGGAGTACAACTCTTGCTGGCAACGTCCTATGTTCCGCTCGGTATCGTTTGAGGGCGTCAGTTAGCAAGTTATAAGCGTCTTGCCTTTGGAGGTGGATTGTACGACTGCGTTTTGACTGCCGAAGCGGACCGCCACGGACCACAACCCCTTCGCCACGCTCATTGAACACTTGAGCAATGCTAGTTAAAAATCTGGGACTTGTCTAGGGAGTTGTAGAAGCTTACTCCTACATAACATGTAGCGAACTCAGATGCTTCGCGAACTAGTCGCCAAGGGATGCCATTCGCTTTGTAGTAGAGTGCTGTATGAATATTCCAGGCACGAGTCGCCTCGTCTTGAAGTTGTTTGATGCGCTCTGGTCGTTGCTTCTGACTTCTACGCTGTTTTGGATCATAGGTAGACGGCAGGATGAGCTGAATTGGTAATCTTAACCCGCAGGCATTTTGCTTTGAGCATGTCATGAGAGTCGGTCGTATTGCCCTCTGTTCCATCACCGGCAGCCGCACTAGTTTGCACAAGCTCATCCTGATCCATCCGTTCCAGCAGCGACATTGGCATCGCACAAATTAGCACGTCCGCAGAAGAGTTTTCGGCGAGGTAGTGAAGCTCGTCAAGTAAAAGAGCCACAGCTTCGCGAATAACCTGGTTTGTAGTGGTCATACGGCTGATATTATCAAAGCTGCGTTGCGGAATTGTCCGTTGCAATCGGCTATCTAGAACAAGTGATGTGCGAAACCCTGTGTCTGTATTGCAGCCTGGAAATTTTGGAAACAAATTCGGCTGCTTACTAAGCTTGGCTGGAATTTCCTCTCGGCACCGCTCCAGCCATCCACTAACACCCTCTACAGTTTGTGGCGTACCAACAATTCCAACCCTAATGTCGTTGGGAGCTAGTGAGTTAGTAACATCGAGAGGCCCATAATTCATGATTCCAAATCGGATATCAATATGGGTACCCAATCCGAACTCTAAAAGAGGCTCTTGCAATTCTTAAGTTTCATGAGCCGAACAGAGGAGATCTTCAAGTGAAAATCGAGTTTCCTCTACTTTATCCTCCTCTTCCTTACCAAGCCACTGACTGTCATCAAATCCTACATCTGTTTCAAACTGCTGAAGATCTCCTACTCTAGGAACGGATATTTACCGATGAGTAAGTCAGGTTGTCTCGTAAGATGGCTTGCCCACATCACGACTTGTCCAAGAACAGCCGGATTCTTCTCCAAACGTTTAATCTGCGAGTTGACTCTCTGCGAAAGGGTACGGGTCATAGCCATTGCGTGTGTAATAGTAAGTGGGCGTAATTTCCAGGTACCACTTGTCATCAAAGCACAAGAATTGATCCTTGAATGCAGAGTGACGGTAGTACGATACCTTCCCTGGTCTCTTCACGCTGTAATATGGACGAAATACTCTCCGGCTTGTTGACTGGGCTAAGCTATGGTAGGGTAGCGTGCGTATGGATAAATCTTTTGTTGCTTGAAAGTAGTAACAGAGTTTTTCTTGTCGAAACGAACTTCTGGCTTTAATTTTTCTTGGAGTGCTTTTCTTATTAGCCTAACAAACAATCTCTGCTTATCGGGGTCATCTGAAAGTGCCCACTCACGGGTGTCAAAACGTTCGATCGTTCCAGGATCGCAAATAGCGTTCCATGGATGTTCGTCAGAAGATCGTGGAAACTCACGATTTGCTTATTTGCCAAAACCCATTCGCTTCCCATACGAACGCCCAGATCTTTAAAGCTCGTCCAAACCTCACCAGCGGCACGATAGCCAGTGTCTGCTACAAATAAATGACTTGCAAAGGATATAACTGACAATAGATTAGAATAGAGTTTCTCAGCCTTTGGCAGCGGCGAAAGGTAGATGCCTGCATCTTTAGGCAATGCCATTTCAAGCAAAGCATCACGGCATGTTTCATCGAAGGAATCACGATGCTTATCAAAATATACTTTGCGTGCCTGCCGCTTTAGCACATCACTAAAGTACTCTTTGACTGATATCCAATATGCCTCCTGAGTCATAGGACGTGAAACGATGAGGATAACTGGAGCATTTCCATTCAGCCAGTAGTCAGATCTTTCTTGCTTGCATAGGTACTCAAAGCCTTCTTCTGTCTCTCCGGCCCATGCTTTCGATGTGGCTTTACTCTGGACTTGTACGATTGAGTTGAATACTTCGCCAGTCACCACATCTCGCATTTCGATGACGCCATCAATGCCTGCTTCGACTCCTCCCGATGGATACCAGAGTAGACCCATCGCTGACACGCGCTGATGGATTAAGGCGATGCCTTGCTCTCCGATGATATCGTTATTGTGAATTTTCTTTTTCTTTACTGACACGTAAAGACGGCCCTGTACACATAGAGGTGAGAGTCTAAGTATGGCAGAGCATGTGTTAGAACAGGAGAGATGAGAGAGCGGGGCATGGTGAAAACTGCGTCCTTCACTAGACGCTACACCCAACTACACCGCTTGTCAGGGTACGACAGGGGTGCTAGAATATGCGTAGCGTGAATTCAATTTCACAGGCCCACTCACTTGCTGCCAGTGGGAGTGGGCTTTGTGTTGAACCGAGTATAGCACATCCGTCTCACGGACATTGTTACGCAAATGGTTGGCGTTTGGTTGGTCAATAGATAACGGTATTGCTTGTGTAATGACTTACCAGATTCCGCATCTCTTCGTCAGTCCAAGTGATGATATTTGATCGAGCAGATTGAGGGGTATGCTATCATGGTGCTCGTTGCGATTCGTTGACTGCTTTACTCAGCATGAGCAACCTCCCTCGATGCTCGATTGCCCGCAGTCTCCGTCTCGCTTGAGGCGGTTACATAGAGGTAAGCGTGACAGCACAAACGTATTCAGAAGCCGCCGAGCATGGATTTGTAGGAGGTTATGGCAAATCTCATACGAGCTTTACCGTAATGCTTTCCGAACTCCGGCTTTTGTTGGCAGCCTGTCCGGCGTCAGCGAGCTATAGTGAATATCGCCAAGCTATCGTCGATCACAATGTACTGTTAAAGCAAACAGCGTCAAACCGTTTGCGAACATTGCGTAGTCTCAGAGAACTTTACGCGCTTGACCACAATATGCTGCCTCTTTCGCGCATTACGAGACCTCTGGGACGATAACGTATCGGAGCAGCCACTTCTAGCGATGCTCTGCGCAGTTGCACGAGACCCATTGTTGAAAGTAACGGCATCGCTGTCCTCAGCACGCCGCAAACGATATTGTCACACCGCAAATGTTCGGTGATAGTATCAGTGAGCAGTTTCCAGAAACGTATAAACCTCCAACCTAACCACAATCGCACGGAATGTTGCATCATCTCGGCAACATCAGGGCATCTGCAGGGCCGATCGCCGTAAAATTCGCTCACGAGCAAACGCAGGCCCAGCCAGTACAAGCTATGCGCTGCTTCTTGGACATCTGGCTGGAAATCGAGGACTGGGTCTCTTCGATACCCTATGGACCCAGCTCCTTGATGTGCCCACTCATTCCGCTCAGGCATATGCTGTGCTTGCATCCCAACGAGGCTGGATAGAATACCGTCACGCCGGTAACGTCATTGAGGTCGGATTTCGCCATCTGCTACGCAACAAAGAACGGGCGGGATCTTCATGAGTGAAATTGATGGACTTGTCAAAGAATACGACCGAATTGTACGGCTACCGTGGGATCAAACGCTAGCAGGACAACAAAAGGTGTGGTTCGCGATTATGATCCGACGCAAGAGCGACGCCTTCGCCTACGTATACCAGAGTTCGAACTCGTATCGAAAAAGGCAGGACATTCGTGGAAGCTTGTTGAGCTTACCGATAGTTTCGCGAAGTGGATGTCGCAACATGAGTACCGTGACGCATACTTTGAGCAGCCCGAAGACATGGAGCTAGCCTGCAAGATCTTTGCAGAGGCGGTAGCGAACGAGGTTCGAACTGCGTTGCAGGCGGAAGATGTGGACGCTAACACGATCGTAGCGATTGTCGGGCTGGCATCGCTCTTCGGATTGACCCGTGCATCGTTGTTGTTCGAAATGTAGCATCCTCGATCCGTGGACGTCTCCTTGCCGTTTTTCCCTGGTCATCATGATGGGACTAATTATCGTCTATTGGACGCACGCGACGGTTGGAACTATCTCGGCCATCCCTATTTCAGCTAGCAACGGGAACATAACCTATGACAGAAAATCGAGAGGTCTTCCTTACCGACCCCCTCACCCGCTCGATTCCCAACGATGGTGTAGCCAAAGTCCTCGAACCGCGAACACC